>NZ_CP096421.1:4800000-6864693 GCF_054161485.1 Pseudomonas sp. R3-41 | reverse complement strand
TTCATGCCTAACATTTTTGCCAGTGACGCTGAAGGCGTACGCTTGTCAGACGAAGCTACAGACATCGATCACACCTTACGCAAGGATGCAGTCATGAGTCGCTACGAAGGTAAACCTTTCCTAAAACTATTGGATTTCTATGTTTTAGAATCCATCGGCAGGATTGAGCCAGAGCAATTGAGCGCTTTGGCTCAACTAGAGCCCAAGCTACGCGAGACCTATGCCACCCAAGGGACGTGGTTTGAAATAGTCGCCGAACAGATGGATCTTGCAGATGAGCTTCCCAGCCAAATCGACGCCGCGTGGGATTCCTATTCCAAACACATGCAGCAGAAGGGATTGGCTGCCGACCCAATAGAGTTCACTTACCGATTTGTAGATACCAACCTGATCGCTAATTGAAATGCCTGCTTTTGCGGCTGGCCTTGATCATCCCACCAGCCTCCTCGGGTCGATTGCAACCCTTCGTGACATGTAGTAATCGGATTGAAAAGGGAAGAGGGCTGTAAGCGTCCGGCGAAATCATCTACCCGACCCCAGCTATAAGCCGATGATGGACATTTGCTCAAAATTGGCGTGCTAGCGCTATTATAGGTGCATTGAAGCCCTCGGATGCTCAGGACAGATGCTTTATCTATATGTAGATGGCAGCGACAACCACGCTATCGAGGCAGAGCTTGTGGCTGCGTTCAATGGTCTCGTTTGCGAATGGTCTGAGCTGGGTGCGTTCCTCGTGAATCAGAAACACGAGCGCGATGAGAGCGTATCTGAGAATGACTTGCCCGATTGGTTTATTGGGTTGAATCTTCCCATTGAGAACTTTGGCATCGAGCAGATCAACCGCTTGATTCCTTTTGCGCAGAGGCTCGCTGTATCTACGGGACGGGAATTCGTTCTAGGTGTTTCTAGCCCTCAGGGTATTAGTCAGGATATGGCTTTTCTTGATGCGCATTCTGGGGAGCAAGAACACTCCATCCTTGTAAGCCTACTGAGTGCGAGCGTCCGGTGAAGACAGTGTTCAAAATGATGCTGCGTAAGGGACTGAAAATAAATTCGTCTCCTTATTCAGTCCTATTGGTCGGGCCATAGTTATTTTTCGAAAAATCCTCACAAGCGTTGCCAAGTTCGTCTGAGCTTAAGGAATTTGCCTTCGATTCTATCTTGGCGAACACGCGAGCGTAGGCTGCCGAAGCCCGTAACTTTTTGAGGAAATCTGCATCCGCATCCTGTAGGAAGTGGGCCGCCATCGCAGAGTATCGCTCCCGCATACCAGGATTCACCGATGAGCACTTGGCCTCGAAAAAATCAAAGGGCGCAATAAAGGAAGCCGATGCTTCGTCAATGCAGCCATCACCTGTACATGCTGAAGTAGCACCGGCCAATGTGGCCCAAAGCATCGGTAAGCAAGCCAAAATTTTCATAGTATTTTGCATAGGTTGATCCTGATTAGGGGGAACGGGGGGGACAGACGGCGATTTGGGCTCACCCGTCGGACTTTCTCACAATCGTATCCTCCTACTTATTCCTAGTAAAAGTCGTAATAAAGCGCCCACTCCCCAGTTTCACTGTGCTTCCAGAACATCAGGCTCCCACTGTCGACCACGTTCAGATTGATCTTCGAGTCCGATGAGATCTGGAACACAAACTCGAAGCCTTCACCCGGATCAACACCCGACTGGCAGAACGAGGGGTAACCGCCAATCTTGTGTTCGTAAGTGTGGGTGACCAAGTCGTAATAGCTCTGGATCTTGCCCGCGCGTTCCAGCGTGAGGATTGCTTGCTCAAGGTCTTCCGGGACACCACCGCCATCCCACAGCGGAAAGTCCTCCGGCACCGCTTGCGCGGTCAGTGGGAAGGGTTTGAGGAATGTATCTGCCACCGACAGAGACTTGCGGACCAACACATCATCCGGCCCATACTCGCGGATGACCCAATTATTTCCCATCGGCTCTAGGTGCTCGGGGAACGGGTTTGAAATGAATACCGTCAGCACACGAACCCCCGCTAGCAGAGGGCTGTTGATGGGCAGGGCGGGAAGGTAAAACTGCGCATAGGGGAGCAACTGTTGCCCCGCCTGATTAGTGGGCACCTCTTCATCCGGTCGGAACAGGAAGACATTGCCCAGCCAGCTTTCTTCATCGGTGCCGGCAGGCCGAAAGCCGCCGGCAATGAGCTTCACGGCGGGGCGGGCAAGGCGTTGCTTGATTTCCTGGATTTCCATGGCGATGTAAACCTCCTTTTTCCTACAGGTATTAAGGTCGCAGATTGGCAGTGTACGAGAGTGGATAGCGGGGTTTCTCTGTCCGCGCTAGGCCACGTTAGCGTCCTTCACAGATAAGAGAGTGGACCTCCTCCCACTTCCCGGGCCAATGACTTTCGAGGGCTCCTAGCGTGCCTGAGTGTCATCGATACCGGCTCGGCCAGTGGTAAGGAACGATAGCGCCCGAGGGCAAGGCTGCAAAGCCGGCGGATTCTGGTGCAGTTGTAGGCAAAGGCGCGAGGAGACGTGGCTTTGGACGTGCGGTGGTCAGGTTCTGGCTTGGCCCACAGAGGGGATAAGCAGGAGCAAGCATCCATTGCGAGTGCTATTGAAGGGGCAAATCTACGGAAAATAAATCTGTCCCCTTATTCCCTTCCCCTTATTCGAAAGCCGATGGTCGCGAACGGCAGCTATCGGGCAAGTGGCGGTCGTTCGTAGATGACCACCTTTGCTCTTAAACAGGCCCGTAGCTAAACGGTTCTAGAAAAAACTGTGGATCGACCCAAAGCCTTAAGCCGTAGGGAATTACCGAGTATCCGTCATATCGGCCGGTGAAAGCGTTCGACGCAGCGAACTCCACGAATGTGCCGCGCTTATCGTTAACAACGCGGATACCGGGACATCCAAGCAATGTGTACTTGATGATGGGTTTTGGTAGCGACGCCTCCCACATCCGAATCTCTACATCAGAATCATATTGCCGGATTGTCAGCTCCAGTCTGAGTGAGCCTTGCTCGATCAAATATTGATGTGACGTTTCATATTCATCGTGTGAAGGAATGACGCCAAGCACGGCGAAAAGATCATAAGGATCCCATATGAGCTGCGGCATACCGTGTCCTATTCCAGAGATTGTTATCCATCCTACCCATCATTCATTTCAGAAGCTGCCATTCATGCACGGCGGCTTTTGGGCCGTTTGCTTCCTATCGGTAGGAAAGACAGTCGTGGGCTACCCGGGAAAAGGAACTGAGAATATTTAGAGCATATTCGTCCGTTACAACGGGAGGCACCAAAACCCGACGCAAAACGTCGGGTTTTCGTTGAGCAATAAATCCTACTGCCGCGGCTCCACATTATCCAACACCCGATTCGCCAACAGCGAACTCAGCTCAATCAACTGCTGAATTCCCTGCGCCACATGACGTCTCGATCCCTCCAGATCAAACGCCAGATCACTCACCATCGCATCAGCCGAAGCCAACGTCTCAGTGAGGTTGGCCAGCAAACATTCGTTATCGAGGCCTTTCACGACGGCGTACAGCTGCCCCGGTTTGGGGGCGTCTTGGGATTTATCCGGTTTTGGTAGCAGGTAGTGATCGAGCACCCGTTTGGTGGTTTCGTCTTGCTGCTTGGCTTTGGATTTTGCGGATGTAGAGGTGGAATCTGCCTCTGGCGGATTCGGAGTTATTTTGAACATAAGCTTCGGTTCCAGATGTGATGCCGACACCCCGAAGCTACTAAACAATGGGGTGGCAGCTGTACGCAGGTTAGTAGACCGGGGAACCGAAGAAGCCGGCGCGCCTGAGCGCCCTGCGTACAGCCACCATCAAGAACAGGGTCGGGCCCTGTTTGAGATGCGCTTGTACGACTTCGATTACCTCGGGCTACTAAACCCGACCACTGATGGGCAGTGGCAGGAAGACAATAAAACCCAGGGACAAGGCGCACAAGCGGGCGGATTCTGGCGTAGTTGTAGGCAAAGGCGCAAGGATACGTAGCTTGTTAGAGGATGTAGGTGAGGGCTGTAGGAGAGAGGTTTTTTGGCGATTCGGGTGGGGTGTTCTGTGCTGGAACTGGGGGCGATTTCATCGCGAGCAGGCTCGCTCCCACAGGGTTTTGTGTTGCACACGGTATTGATGAACACCACCGAACAAGTGTGGGAGCGGGCTTGCTCGCGAAGGCGTTGGCACATTCAACATTGATGCAAGCTGACTCACCGTATTCGCGAGCAAGCTCGCTCCCACAAGGGATCTAGCGCGGCCAGGGAAATCGACTCACCCCTGAGCCACGCCTCAGCTGCCTTCATTGTTACAGCTGGCCGCGTGCTTGAGATACGTCAGGGCTTTCTGCACACCCATCGAATCAACGTAGGTAATCTGCGCATTCACCAACCCGCAGGTCTGGCCACTGTCTTCAGTCAGCGAGATCACTTTGTCGATGTCCAGGTGCGTGCCGTAGGAATAGCTTTCGCTGGCTGCTTTGTCTTGGGCCAAGGCGGGTAATGCGCCGGCGCTCAGGGCAGTGATCAGGCAAGCCGTTGCGATGGTTTTCAGGTTCATGGTTGTTTCCCTTCAATGAGTTGGATGGCGCTCATTAAAAGTCCGTGAGGTATCTCGGCTGTGTCGAAAAACGCCGTGATTGGATGCGTACGTATCTGAGGTGAATTGCGATACAGATCGATACAATCGCCACTGTTTTTGCTTGGCTCTGGCTTGATTCGAAGCTGGATAAGCTGAACGCACGGTGCGTAGCCAACCGGCAACCGGGCATCGTCACACTGCGCAATTCGATGCGCGCATTTCGGAGAGCAGGGCATGGAACATGTCGATCACGTATTGATCGTGGATGATGATCGGGAAATCAGGGAGCTGGTCGGCAATTACCTGGTGAAGAATGGCCTGCGCACCACCGTGGTCGCGGATGGTCGTCAGATGCGGGCCTTTCTCGAAGCCAATCAGGTGGACCTGATCGTGCTCGACATCATGATGCCGGGGGATGACGGGTTGCTGTTGTGCCGCGAATTGCGCGCCGGCAAGCATAAGGCGACACCGGTGCTGATGCTGACGGCGCGCAGCGACGAGACCGACCGCATCATTGGCCTGGAAATGGGCGCCGACGATTATCTGGCCAAACCTTTCGCGGCCCGTGAGCTGCTGGCGCGCATCAACGCGGTGCTGCGGCGCACGCGCATGCTGCCGCCGAACTTTGTCGTCAGCGAAAGCGGCCGCATGCTCAAGTTCGGCCGCTGGCGCCTCGACACCACCGCTCGCCATTTGCTCGATGAAGACGACACGCTGGTCTCGCTGAGCGGCGCCGAGTACCGGCTGCTGCGGGTGTTTCTCGATCATCCTCAGCGGGTGCTGAGCCGCGACCAGTTGCTCAACCTGACCCAGGGCCGTGACGCGGACATCTTCGACCGTTCCATTGATCTGCTGGTCAGCCGCGTGCGTCAGCGCTTGCTGGATGACGCTCGCGAACCGCTCTACTTGAAGACGGTGCGCAATGAAGGCTACGTCTTTACCTTTGCGGTGGAAATGCTTGAGGAGCAGGCATGAAACTCCCGTTGCAATGGCCTCGCACGCTGGCCTCGCGGCTGTGGCTGGTGTTCCTGGTCGGGCTGATACTCGCCCAGGCCCTGACCTTCGCAGCCCAGTACTACGAACGCTACGAAAGCACCAAGACGGCGATGTTGGGCAACTTCGAACACGACACGGCGACGTCCATCGCCATCCTCGACCGTCTGCCTGCCGCCGAGCGCCTGGCATGGACCAAACGCCTGCAGCGGCGCAACTACGACTATTTGCTGCGCGAACACGATCCTGGCATTCCGCTCACTTCCAACGATCTCGCGGCGACGGCGGCGCAATCCCTGCAAGTCTCGCTGGGCCGCAACTATGACCTGACCTTTGTCGAGATCCCGGGGCCACGCCAGCACTTTCAAGCCCAGGTGCGACTGGCTGATGGCAGCCCGGTGACCATCGATGTGCGTCCCTCGGTCAGGCCGTTGTCGCCCTGGTTGCCGTTTGTCCTGTTCGGTCAGTTGCTGTTGATGATCGGCTGCACCTGGCTGGCCGTGCGCATCGCCATACGCCCCCTCAGTCGACTGGCCGAGGCGGTCGAGAACCTCGACCCGAACGCCCATCCCGTGCCGTTGGATGAAACCGGTCCACGGGAAGTGGCCTACGCCGCTCGCGCCTTTAACAGCATGCAGGCGCGCATTGCCGCGTACCTCAAAGAGCGCATGCAATTGCTCGCGGCGATTTCCCACGACTTGCAGACGCCCATCACGCGCATGAAGCTGCGCGCCGAGTTCATGGACGACTCGGTTGAGAAAGACAAACTGGGCAACGACCTCAACGAGATCGAGCACCTGGTGCGCGAGGGTGTTGCTTATGCGCGAAGCGTCCATGGGGCGACGGAGACCAGTTGCCGCATCAGTCTGGATTCTTTTCTCGACAGCCTGGTGTGCGACTACCAGGACACCGGTCGCGAGGTCAGCCTGCGCGGCCAGAACGGCGCGATCATCGAGACAAGGCCCCATGCGCTGCGGCGTATTCTGGTGAATCTGGTGGATAACGCGCTGAAGTACGCCGGCACCGCCGAGGTGGAAATCGGCGGCAATGCGAGTACCGGCGTTTCCATCAGCGTGCTTGACCGAGGGCCGGGCATTCCCGAGGAGATCCTGGCCGAGGTGGTGAAGCCGTTCTATCGGGTGGAAAGCTCACGCAACCGCAGCTCCGGCGGCACCGGCCTGGGCCTTGCCATCGCCCAGCAGTTGACCGTCGCGATTGGTGGAACGCTGAGCCTGCGCAACCGCGACGGCGGCGGGCTTTGCGTGACCCTCGACTTCGGCGGCGATCAGTAGGCCGCTCTTGCTGGATCAGTGGCATGCATTTGTAAGCCACTGTATCCAGCCCATCTACAGACTCAAAACAACGCATAACGGCCGGGTGTCGAACATTTCCGGTATACATGCCGCTGCAAGAATGCTCCCCATCAAGTCGCCACCGGATCCCCGGTGGCGAGCCATGACCTAAGGAGATCTTGCAATGAATACCCAGTCCTCCCGCGCTCAAGCAGCCAGCTACATCACCACCCCGGATGGCGTACAGCTCTACTACAAGGACTGGGGTCCGAAAGATGGGCCAGTTGTCACCTTCAGCCACGGCTGGCCGCTGAATTCCGATAGCTGGGAATCGCAGATGTTGTTCCTGGCGGACCAAGGCTATCGGGTCATCGCCCACGACCGCCGCGGCCATGGCCGTTCCAGCCAGCCGTGGGAAGGCAACGACATGGATCACTATGCCGATGACTTGGCCGCTGTGATCAACACCCTGGACCTTAACGACGTCACCCTGGTGGGTTTCTCGACCGGGGGTGGGGAAATCACCCGCTACATCGGCCGCCACGGCACCGACCGGGTGAAGAAGGCCGCCCTGATCAGCGCCGTTCCGCCGATGATGCTCCAGACCGAAGACTACCCAGGCGGCCTGCCGATCGAGGTGTTCGACGGCCTGCGCAAGGCCTCGCTGGACAACCGCTCGCAGCTGTATCGCGACATCGCGTCTGGCCCGTTCTTCGGCTTCAACCGCGACGGGGCGAACGTCTCACAGGGGCTGATCGATTCGTTCTGGGTGCAAGGCATGCAAGCGGGCCACAAGAATACCTATGACTGCATCGCGGCGTTCTCGGCGACAGACTTCCGCGCCGATCTGGCCAAGTTCGACGTGCCGACACTGATCGTGCATGGCGACGACGACCAGATCGTCCCGATTGACGCCTCCGCCCATGCCGCCGCTGAGTTGGTGCAGAACGCCGAGTTGATCGTCTATCCGGGTGCGCCCCACGGCCTGACCGACACCCACAAGGACCGCCTCAATCAGGATCTGTTGGACTTCCTGGGCAAGTGAACCCATCGCTGCAGCGTCACCCCTCCAATCAATGAAAAAAGGAATGATCATGTTCACTACCAAATCGCTCTTGGCCGTCACCATCACCGCTGCGCTGGCACTGACATCCGTTCAAAACGCAACCGCCGCGCAACCCGACGCCGCCAAGCCCACCATCGTGCTGGTGCATGGCGCCTTCGCCGAATCGTCCAGCTGGAATGGCGTTGCCGCCCAGTTGCTGAACCAGGGTTATCCGGTCGTTGCCGCGGCCAACCCGCTGCGCGGCGTGAAGCAGGACGCTGATTATGTCGCCGATATCGTCGAGCAAACCGCTGGCCCGGTGATCCTGGTGGGTCATTCCTACGGCGGCGCCGTGATCACTAACGCCGTGCATAACAACCCCAAGGTCAAGGGGCTTGTCTATGTCGCAGCCTTCGCGCCGGACAAAGGTGAAACCGCCATCGAACTGTCCGGTCGCTACCCTGGCGGCACCCTTGGCCCTACCTTGGCGGCTCCGGTGCAGTTGGACGACGGCAATAAGGATCTCTACATCCAGCAGGACAAATTCGGCCAACAGTTTGCCGCCGACGTCCCAGCGGCTGATTCCGCGCTGATGGCTGCGACACAACGCCCCATCAGCGAGGCGGCCTTGAAGGAAGCGTCTGGCGACCCGGCCTGGAAAACACTGCCGTCCTGGTTCATCTACGGCTCGGCGGACAAGAACATCCCCGAGGCGGCCCTGAAGTTCATGGCCGAACGCGCCGGCTCGAAAAAGACCGTCACCGTTCAAGGGGCTTCCCATGTGGTGATGACGTCTAATCCGGGGAAGGTTGCCGAGCTGATCGTTGAGGCGGCGCAGGCCAGTTCCAAGGGCTGATCATGTGAAGCGGGCGACTGCCCCTCATCCGTTGGCCTTCGAGAAGACCAAAAACCCGGCACAGGTGGCCGGGTTTTTTCGTTGGGGCATAAATACTATTGCCGCGGTTCTACGACCTCAGCTCAATCAGCGGCTAGTACCCTGCACCACATGACGCCTCGATCCATCCAGAACAAATGCCAGGTCACTCACCATGGCGGCGCACAGTGTGCAGCCTTGGGCTCGGTATTCGGCTCGACACAAACCCCCTGTGGCGAGGGAGCTTGCTCCCGCTGGCCTGCGCAGCAGGCCCCTGCATTCCTCCAGGCAAACCGCATCGCCCGGTGTTGCGACTGCTGCGCAGTCGAGCGGGAGCAAGCTCCCTCGCCACGGGGGCTGTCTGGGCTGACCAAACCGCTGTCCAAATTTTTATGGCAACGAGCCATTAGTATAGATAATCCATCTGCGAATCATTAGCATTAGTGGCATTGGCTTCCCGTTTCCGCAGGTACTCCCCTCCATGCTATTTCCATCTCGCCTTACCTTGCTTGCTATGTGCTGCTCAGTCAGTTTTCTTGCCCAGGCGGCAGAGCCTATTGAATTGGGCGTGACCGATGTGACTGCCGATGCGATCAAACCCAACTCCAACACACTACCAGCGCCCTATGCGGGTGGTCAGGTGGCGAGTGGAGGCCAGATGGGGGTGCTGGGTAATCAGGACAATATGGATGTCCCGTTCGTGATGACCAGTTACACCTCGCAGTTGATCGAAGATCAACAAGCGGAAGACGTGGGTGATGTGCTGCTCAATGATCCGTCGGTGCGTCAATCCTATGGGTTTGGTAACCAATCCCAAGTGTTCGTGATTCGAGGCCTGCCGCTTGCCAGTGACGACATTTCCTACAACGGGCTGTACGGCGTTTTACCCCGTCAAATTCTGTCGACGGATGCGATCGAGCGTGTCGAGGTGTTCAAGGGACCCAACGCGTTTATCAACGGTGTCAGTCCGACGGGCTCGGGCCTTGGGGGCGGCATCAACCTGCAGCCCAAACGCGCGGAGGATGTTCCGACGCGTCGCTATACCCAGGACATCAGCACCGATGGCCGCATTGGCGAGCATTTGGATATCGGGCAGCGATTCGGCGAGGACAACCGCTTTGGCGCCCGGTTGAACCTGAGTCAGCGGGAAGGTGATACAGCGATCGACAACCAGGATCAGCGCACCAAGTTGTTCGTGGCGGGCTTGGACTATCGAGGTGATGACTTCCGCGTTTCCACCGATTTCGGCTATCAGAAACAGCGCATCAACGGCCTGCGTAACTCGGTGAATATCGGCAGCGCTACCCGCATTCCCACGGCTCCGCACGCGAGCCACAATTTTGGCCAGGACTGGACTTACTCCGAAACCGAAGACACCTTCGGCATGGTTCGTGGCGATTGGGATTTGAACGAAAACTGGACTGCCTACCTGGCTGGCGGTGTAAAGCACACCCGCGAAACCGGGGTCTACGCCACACCGACACTGGTCGGCAATAACGGTGTCGCGACGATTGGCGGCTCGGAAATTCCTCACAATGAAGACAACACATCGTTCAGTGGCGGGTTGAACGGGCGCTTCAACACGGGCCCTGTTTCCCACCAGGTTGCGATCGGCGGCTCAACGATCTGGACCGAGCAGGAAAACGCCTACACGTTCTATCGTCCCGTTATCGGCAACAGCAATATTTACGACACCCCGAAGCTCCCCAAGCCGACGGCGGTGTCCAGCACCGGCGGTGAAATGGGCGATCCCGGGGTGACCGGCAAAACCCGCAACCGTAGCCTGGCGATTTCCGACACGGTGGGCTTGTTCGATGACACGTTGCTGGTCACTTATGGTGTTCGTCGTCAGCAGTTGCGTGTCGAAAACTACAAGTACGATGGCACCACTTCAAACGGTGTCGCCAATCCAGCAAACGATGGCAGCCGTAGCACGCTCTACGATGAAGCCGTTACCACGCCGGTCTACGGCATCGTCTACAAACCTGTGGAGAGCGTGTCGCTCTACGCCAACCGAATCGAAGGCCTTGCAAAAGGGCCCGTGGCGTCCGGTTCAGGCATCACCAACCTGGGCCAAGCCTTTCCCCCTGGCCGCACTAAACAGTTGGAAGCGGGCATCAAGCTGGACATGCAAACCTTTGGGGCCAACGTGGGTGTTTTCCGCATCGAGAAACCCTCCGATGGTTACGTCGACAACGCGCAGAACCTCTATGTGCGTGATGGCGAGCAGGTCAACAAGGGGCTGGAGATCAGCGTGTTCGGCGAGCCCATCGACGGCCTCCGGTTGATGGCCGGCGGCACCCGCATGACGTCCGAACTCAAAAACACCGCGGGCGGCCTCAACGATGGCAACCACGCCATCGGCGTGCCGACGTTTCAGCTCAATGCCAGCGTGGATTGGGATGTGCCGGGTATCGAAGGTGCCGCGCTCAGCGCGAGGATGTTGCGCACGGGCGGGCAGTACGCTGACCAGGCCAACAACCTGAGCTTGCCGACCTGGAACCGTTTCGACGCGGGCGCACGTTATAAGATGAAATTCGTGGAGAAAGACCTGACGTTGCGCGTCAATGTGGAGAACATTACCGATAAGAACTACTGGGCCTCGGCGAACGGCGGCTACCTTTCGCAGGGGGATCCGCGGTTGGTGAAGTTTTCGGGGACTGTTGATTTCTGATCAGAAGCGGAACACGGAGCGTCCCTGGCGACATCCGTGGGAGCAAAGCTTGCTCGCGATAGCGGTAGACCAGCCAAACCTGTTATCGACAGACCTGCCCCAATCGCGAGCAAGCTTTGCTCCCACGGCGGGTGGTGTCTGGGCTGGCGTCATCGCGAGCAGGCTCGCTCCCACAGGAGGGCAGGGCTGTTGCAGATGTTCATCACTGCCGGGTGTGGGAGCAGCAGATACTGTGTTCACCGCCGCCCAGTGTGGGAGCGGGCTTGCTCGCGAAGAGGGTGGCACATTCAATATTGAAGCAAGCCGACCCGCCGCTTTCGCGAGCAAGCCCCCCACAGTGGGTGGCGTTGGGCTGGATATTCGGCTCGACACTAACCCCTGTGGCGAGGGAGCTTGCTCCCGCTGGCGTGCGTAGCAGGCCCCTGCATTTCTTCAGGGAAACCGCATCGTCTGGTTTTGCGACTGCTGCGCAGTCGAGCGGGAGCAAGCTCCCTCACCACGGGCGGTGTCTGGGCTGGCGTCATCGCGAGCAGGCTCGCTCCCACAGGAGGGCAGGGCTGTTGCAGATGTTCATCACTGCCGGGTGTGGGAGCAGCAGATACTGTGTTCACCGCCGCCCAGTGTGGGAGCGGGCTTGCTCGCGAAGAGGGTGGCACATTCAATATTGAAGCAAGCCGACCCGCCGCTTTCGCGAGCAAGCCCCCCACAGTGGGTGGCGTTGGGCTGGATATTCGGCTCGACACTAACCCCTGTGGCGAGGGAGCTTGCTCCCGCTGGCGTGCGTAGCAGGCCCCTGCATTTCTACAGGGAAACCGCATCGTCTGGTTTTGCGACTGCTGCGCAGTCGAGCGGGAGCAAGCTCCCTCGCCACGGGCGGTGTCTGGGCTGGCGTCATCGCGAGCAGGCTCGCTCCCGCTGGCGTGCGTAGCAGGCCCCTGCATTTCTTCAGGGAAATCGCATCGGCTGGTTTTGCGACTGCTGCGCAGCCGAGCGGGAGCAAGCTCCCTCGCCACGGGCGGTGTCTGGGCTGGCGTCATCGCGAGCAGGCTCGCTCCCACAGGAGGGCAGGGCTGTTGCAGATGTTCATCACTGCCGGGTGTGGGAGCAGCAGATGCTGTGTTCACCGCCGCCCAGTGTGGGAGCGGGCTTGCTCGCGAAGAGGGTGGCACATTCAATATTGAAGCAAGCTGCCCCGCCGCTTTCGCGAGCAAGCCCCCCACAGTGGGTGGCGTTGGGCTGGATATTCGGCTCGACACTAACCCCTGTGGCGAGGGAGCTTGCTCCCGCTGGCCTGCGCAGCAGGCCCCTGCATTTCTTCTGGGAAACTGCATCGTCTGGTTTTGCGACTGCTGCGCAGTCGAGCGGGAGCAAGCTCCCTCGCCACGGGTGGTGTCTGGGCTGGCGTCATCGCGAGCAGGCTCGCTCCCACAGGAGGGCAGGGCTGTTGCAGATGTTCATCACTGCCGGGTGTGGGAGCAGCAGATACTGTGTTCACCGCCGCCCAGTGTGGGAGCGGGCTTGCTCGCGAAGAGGGTGGCACATTCAATATTGAAGCAAGCCGACCCGCCGCTTTCGCGAGCAAGCCCCCCACAGTGGGTGGCGTTGGGCTGGATATTCGGCTCGACACTAACCCCTGTGGCGAGGGAGCTTGCTCCCGCTGGCGTGCGTAGCAGGCCCCTGCATTTCTTCAGGGAAACCGCATCGTCTGGTTTTGCGACTGCTGCGCAGTCGAGCGGGAGCAAGCTCCCTCGCCACGGGTGGTGTCTGGGCTGGCGTCATCGCGAGCAGGCTCGCTCCCACAGGGATCTGTATTCCCATTGATGCCCCAGGCTGCCGAGAGCAGTTGGCCTCGCCTTGGCCTTACTTACGCTTAAGCATCTCCGGCAACTGCGCCACCAATTTCTGATTATTCAACGGCGCCCGAATAAACCCACGCTGGGTGCCGTCCGGGCCGATCACGGCAAGATTGCCGCTGTGGTCAACCGTGTAGTTGGGCTTGCTGGTGTCCGCCGGGATGAACGGAATGCTCACCGCATTCGCCAGTTTCTGCAGGTCTTCCACCGAGGCGGCGGTCAGGCCTTTGAATTGCGGATCGAAGTAGCCCAAGTACTGCTTAAGCTGCTTGGGCGTGTCGCGGTTCGGGTCGACGCTCACCAATACGATCTGCAACTTGGCCACCGCCTCGGGCGGTAGTTCGCTCTTGATCTGGCGCAGTTGGGCGAGGGTGGTCGGGCAGATGTCCGGGCAGAAGGTGTAGCCGAAGAACAGCAGGCTCCATTTGTCTTTCAACCCGTCCATCGCCACGGGCTGGCCGTCCTGGTCGGTCATTTTCACGTCCGGCAGGTTGCGGCTTTGGGGCAGCAGGATGATGCCGGCGTCGATCAACGCGGTCGGGTCGCCCTGGCCTTTGCTGGACAGCACTTTGTTGATGGTCAGGCCGAGGATCACTGCGATCACGGCCGCGAGGATGAAGACGGTTTTCTGGGTTCGAGTCATAGGCTCAACAGTAAGTAGTGATCAACGAGCAGGGCGATGAACAGCAGGAACAAGTACCAGATAGAGTACTTGAAGGTGTTGATCGCCGCGTGCGGCCGACTGCCACGGTACAACACCACGGCCCATTGCAGGAACCGGGCACCCAGCACCAGTGCGCAAATCAGGTACAGCATCCCGCTCATCTGGATCACAAACGGCATCAGGCTCACCGCCAGCAGCACCAGGGTGTACAGCAGGATATGGATCTTGGTGTAGTGCTCGCCGTGGGTCACCGGCAGCATCGGGATGTCGGCCTTGGCGTATTCCTCCTTGCGGTGGATCGCCAGGGCCCAGAAATGCGGCGGCGTCCAGGCGAAGATGATCAGCACCAGCAGCAGCGGTTCGGCGCTGACATGCCCGGTGGCCGCGACCCAGCCCAGCAGTGGCGGCGCGGCGCCGGCGAGGCCGCCGATGACGATGTTCTGCGGCGTCGCCCGTTTCAGGAAACCGGTGTAGACCACCGCATACCCCAGCAACGAGGCGAGGGTCAGCCAGGCCGTCAGCGGGTTGGTGAACGCCAGCAGCATGGCTTGGCCGGCCACCGCCAAGGCCAGGGCGAAGGTCAGTGCGGCGGCCGGCGAGACCCGGCCCTCGGCCAAGGGCCGCTTGTGGGTGCGGGCCATCACCGCGTCGATGCGCCGGTCCACCACATGGTTGACCGCCGCCGCGCCGCCGGCACACAGGGCGATGCCGAGGTTGCCGAACACCAGGACTGTCCACGGCACGCCGGCACGGGTGGCGAGGAACATGCCGACCAGCGAAGTGATCAGCATCAACACCACCACTTTCGGCTTGGTCAGCTCCAGGTAATCGCGCCAGATCGCTTGGCTGTGGCGTTCACCGGTCAAGGTTGCCATGGCATCTCTCCTTTTATTGTTATAGGGCTGACGCTGTGTTTATGCGGGTTGAAGCGCCAGCGCAGCGGGACCTGGTGCTTGACCCGGACCAGGCTGGTACGGGCGTGATAGTTGACCAATACCAGGGTCAGCAACAACGCGGCGCCCCCGGCGTTGTGGGCGACGGCCACCGGCAACGGCAGATGGAACAGCACGTTGCTGATGCCCAGGGTGATCTGTGCCGCCAGGGCAGCCAGCACCAGCCCGGCGAGCCGGGTCATGCCGACGCTTTTCAGTTGCCAGGCCAGGCCCAGCAGCACCACGGTTACCAGCAGCGCGCCGATGCGGTGGGTCAGGTGAATGGCGGTGCGGGCGTCACTGTCCAGTTGCCCGCCGAGGTAGTTGGGGCCGATGTGTTGGGTCAGGTGAAAGCCGTTGGCAAAATCCGCCGGCGGCAGCCATTGGCCGTGGCAGGTGGGAAAGTCGATACAGGCCACTGCGGCATAGTTGGAGCTGACCCAACCGCCCAGGGCAATCTGGCCGATCACCAACAGCAGTCCGGCGGTGGCCCAATGTTGCAGGCGCTTGGGCACGGTCAGCGCGGGTAATACGCCAGACAATCTCAGCGTCAGCAGGAACAGCAGGCTCAACGTCGCGAACCCGCCCAGCAAATGCCCGGTGACCACCTGCGGCCAGAGCTTGAGGGTCACGGTCCACATGCCGAACGCTGCCTGGGCGAAGACCACGGCCAGCAAGAACAGCGGCAATTTCAAAGGCTGGCCGGGGCGGCGACGGTTCATCCAGGCCCGGGCGGCCAGCGCGGTAATCATCAGCCCCAGGGCCCCGGCAAAGTAGCGATGGACCATCTCGTTCCAGCCTTTGTGGGCTTCCACCGGGGTGTCGGGGAAATGCAGCTCGGCATGGGCCAGTTGGGCTTCGCTCTTGGGCACGCTGATGAAGCCGTAGCAACCGGGCCAGTCCGGGCAACCGAGGCCGGCGTGGGTGAGCCGGGTGTAGGCGCCCAGCAGGACGACGATCAGTGCCAGCAGCGTGGCAAACAGCGCGAGGCGAAATCCAGGTTTGGCCATGTCGATGCCCTCATCCGATGTTCGACAGTTTCAGCAGGTGGCGCAGGTCGTTGAGCAGGTCCTTGCCCTTGACCCTGGCGTCATAGCGCAGCACCAGGTTGCTGTGGGGATCGATGATCCACAGTTGGGCGCCGCCGGAGCCTTGGGCGCCTTTCTGATACGCCGGCAGGTCCAGCGGGTAGCGTTGCAGCTGCGGGTATTCGCGCTGCAACTGGGCGTCGTACTCGCTGTCCAGCGGCTGCGAGATGGCCAGGGCATGGCTGGCGCGGCCGGCATCGCGTCCCAGGCCGATCTGCACCTGCCGCGCCAGATAGACCAATTGGCGGCAGTCCACCGAACACTCCTGCGGCGCGGTGACCAGGATCTGCCAGCGTTGCTCATCGGCTTGTACGCCAATCTCGGCGCGGGTCTGGCCGGTGCCGATCAGCTCGCCGTGGTAGCTGCGGCTGTCGGGCACCCAGAACTGGAATTTGTACATGCCGGTGGCGAGGATCATCGGGCCGATCACGCCGAGCACGATCAGCAGCAATTGCACGCGGCCCTTGCGACGGTTGGGCGCCACGGGCGCCTCAGACGTGTTGGTTGGATTCATGGTGCTTCCCATGGTGTCTCCCTGCGTTGTGCCATCCGAGATAAAGGAACAGGCCGAACAGCGCCGCCGCCATGGCGAACCACTGCACGGCATAGCCGAGGTGTTTTTCCGGCCCCATGGCCACCACCGGCCAATCGGTCCGGTAGGCGCCGGGGCCGCTTTGTTGGCGTAATTCATAGGCGAAGCCGTTGCGGTCGAGGTCGGCCCAGAGCTTGTCCGGCTCGATGGCGGTGACCAGTCGCGGCCAGGGGGCGCCGGCCGGGTCGGCGTGAAGTTGAAAGGTGGCGCCCGGGGCGACGTAGACCCAGGCCTGAAGGCTCACGGGTTGTTCCGGGGTGTTGAACACGGGCGGGATGCGCCGGTCCGGCCAGGGCAGCCAGCCGCGATTGACCAGCAGCCACAGCCCGGTGCGCTGGTCGAGGAACGGTTGCAGCAGTTCGACACCGACCTTGCCGCCCTGCTGGCGGTTGTCCAGCAGGATGCTGTGCTCGGCGTCGAACTGGCCTTGCAGCGTGACCGGTCGAAAGGCCGGGTCGGCGGTGTGCGCCAGCTCGGTGCTGTCCATCGGCGGCGCCACGCGGCGCTCGGCGTAAGTGTCCATGAGCACACGCTTCTGTTCGCCCCGGCTCAGTTGCCAGAACCCCAGGCACACCATCACCGGCACCAGCACGGCCACCACCAATGACGGCACGATGCCCGGCCGGAAGCCTTTCATGGCGTCGCCCGAAAGCTGTCGAACGGGATAGCTATACTCACGTGCATCGCGTCCCCCCGGAGTGTCCCTAATGCTCAAAGCAGCCATCGCCCTGATGCTGATCGCCACGATTGCCAGCCTGTTCAGCGGCCTGTTTTTTCTGGTCAAGGACGACAGCAGTTCCAATCGCCTGGCCATCGCCCTGGCGATTCGTGTCGCCTTGGCCGCCGTCACCGTCGGCTTGATCGCCTGGGGCTTTTTCAGCGGCCAGTTGGTGTCGCATGCTCCTTGGTAAAGCGCCGCCCTGATAACGGCTGCCTCAGAGGATGTAGACGAAGAAGAACAAGCCGATCCACACCACGTCGACGAAGTGCCAGTACCAGCTCGCGGCCTCGAAGCCGAACTGGTGCTCGTTGTCGAAGTGCCCGCGCATGATGCGCATCAGCATCACGAACAAGATGATCGTGCCGATGGTGACGTGGGCGCCGTGAAAGCCCGTGAGCATGAAGAACGTCGCGCCGTAGATCCCCGAGCCCAACGTCAGGCCCAGCTCTTTATAGGCGTGGATGTATTCCTCGGCCTGGAAGCCCAGGAAGGCGCAACCCAGCAGCACGGTGATCGCCAGCCAGATTTTCAGCGCGCCACGATGGCCTTTTTTCAGGGCATGGTGGGCGATGGTCACGGTGACGCTGGAGCTGACCAGCAGGATGGTGTTGAGCAGCGGCAAGCCCCAAGGGCTGATCACATCCTTGGGCGGTGGGAATAGCTTGGGATCGGGGTTGTTCAACAACGGCCAGACGTATTCGAAGTTCGGCCAGAGCATTTCCGATAAACCCTTGCTGCCTTCACCGGCCAACCCCGGCGCCGAGACCATGCGCACATAGAACAGCGCACCGAAGAAGGCGACGAAGAACATCACTTCGGAAAAGATGAACCAGCTCATGCCCCAGCGGAACGAGCGGTCGAGCTGGGCGCTGTACAGCCCGGCGCGGCTTTCCTTGATGACCGCGCCGAACCAGCCGAACAGCATGTAGGCCACCAGCAGGCCGCCGACGAAAAAGATCAGCGGGCCGTGGGAATCCGGGCGGTCGGCTTTCAGGTCGTTGAACCAGGTCGCCAGGCCGTACACCGTGACGAACATCCCGACCGTGGCGATGATCGGCCATTTGCTCTGGGCCGGAACGTAATAGTGCTCATGAGTTGCCATTTATTGTTCTCCTTATCGGGCACGCTATCGGTCAGTGTTTAGAGCCACCGGTGGATGACGAGCGGTGATGTCGAACAGCGTGTAGGACAGCGTCAGATGCTTCACTTCCTTGGGCATGTCCCGGTCGACGATGAAGCGCATGGGCATTTCGATGCGTTCGCCGGGTTGCAGCACTTGCTGGGTAAAACAAAAACATTCGGTCTTGTGGAAATACGCCGCCGCGTTGCTCGGCGAGATGCTCGGCACCGCCTGGGCGCTCATCGGCCGGTCGGTGGGGTTGTGGGCGACGAACACCATCTCGTTGACCGCCCCGGCCTTGACCACCAGCTCATCGCCCTTGGGGTAGAAGTCCCAGACCATGTCCACCGCGTTGGTCGATAGGAACTGCACACGCACCTGGCGTGACTCATCGACCACCTGCTCGCCTTCGTACTGCCCGCCGGTCTTGCCGTTGATGCCGAACGCCTTGCACATCACGTCGTAGATCGGCACCAGGGCAAACCCGAAGATGAACATGGCCACCACCACCAGCAGCAGGCGGGTGACCAGTTTTTTCAGCGAGATCGAGTCAGCCATGATTCTGAACCCCTACAGATAACTCTGTGGGAGCGGGCTTGCTCGCGAAGAACGATAACGCGGTATTACTGCTAGACCGCGGCGCCTGCTTCGCGAGCAAGCCCGCTCCCACATGGGCCCCATGTGTCATCTATTTCACTTCCGGCGGCGTAGTAAACGTGTGATACGGCGCCGGCGACGGCACGCTCCACTCCAGCCCTTCGGCCCCATCCCATGGCTTGGCCGGTGCCGGCGGGCCGCCGCGGATGGTCTTGATCACGATGAACAGGAAGAAGATCTGCGTGGTGCCGAACATGAACGCGCCGATGGACGAGACCATGTTGAAGTCGGCGAACTGCAGGTTGTAGTCGGGAATCCGCCGGGGCATGCCCGCCAGGCCCACGAAATGCATCGGGAAGAACGCCAGGTTCATGCCGATGAACGACAGCCAGAAGTGCAGCTTGCCGAGGGTTTCGTCGTACATGTGGCCGGTCCATTTCGGCAGCCAGTAGTAGGCCGAGGCAAAGATCCCGAAGATCGCCCCGGGCACCAGCACGTAGTGGAAGTGCGCGACCACGAAGTAGGTGTCCTGGTACTGGAAGTCCGCCGGGGCGATGGCGAGCATGAGCCCGGAGAAACCGCCGATGGAAAACAGGATCACGAACGCCACGGCGAACAGCATCGGCGTCTCGAAGGTCAGCGAGCCTTGCCACATGGTGCTGGCCCAGTTGAACACCTTCACCCCGGTGGGCACGGCGATCAGCAGGGTCGCGTACATGAAGAACAGCTCGCCCACCAGCGGGATGCCGACCACGAACATGTGGTGCGCCCAGACGATGAACGACAGGAACGCAATGGCGGCCGTGGCGTAGACCATCGAGGTGTAGCCGAACAACGGCTTGCGCGAGAACGCCGGGATGATCGAGCTGACGGCACCGAAGGCCGGCAGGATCATGATGTACACCTCGGGGTGGCCGAAGAACCAGAACACGTGCTGGAACAGCACCGGGTCACCGCCACCGGCGGCACTGAAGAAGCTGGTGCCGAAGTGGATGTCCATCAGCATCATCGTCACGCAGCCGGCCAGCACCGGCATCACCGCGATCAGCAGGAACGCGGTGATCAGCCAGGTCCAGACGAACAGCGGCATTTTCATCAGGGTCATGCCGGGGGCGCGCAGGTTGAGGATGGTGGCGACCACGTTGATCGCGCCCATGATCGAGCTGATGCCCATCAGGTGAATGGCAAAGATGAAGAACGTCACGCTTTCCGGCGCGTAGGTGGTGGACAGCGGCGCATAGAAGGTCCAGCCGAAGTTCGGCCCGCCGCCGGGGGTGAACAGCGTCGAGACCAACATCAGGAACGCCGCCGGCAACAGCCAGAAGCTGAAGTTGTTCATGCGCGGCAGGGCCATGTCCGGCGCGCCGATCATCAGTGGGACCATCCAGTTGGCAAGGCCGACGAACGCCGGCATCACCGCGCCGAAGACCATCACCAGGCCATGCATGGTGGTCATCTGGTTGAAGAATTCCGGCTGCACGATCTGCAAACCGGGCTGGAACAGCTCGGCGCGGATCACCATGGCGAACGAGCCGCCCAGCAGGAACATCGAGAAGGCGAACCACAGGTACAGCGTGCCGATGTCCTTGTGGTTGGTGGTCAGCACCCAGCGCATCAGGCCCTTGGCGGGGCCGTGGGCGTGGTCGGCATGACCGTGGTCATCGATCACAGCACTCATGTCCTTTCTCCTTCGAACCAATGGGCTGGACGGCGCGGGGCAACGCGCCCCGACCGGTTTTGGGAACGAGCGTCGGGCCGGCTCATTGGCTTTCTGCCTGTTTGAGTTCCAGCACTTCTTTAGGCGTCACCATGTCGCCCTTGTTGTTGCCCCAGGCGTTGCGTTCATAGGTCACGACCGCGGCGATATCGACTTCCGACAGTTGTTTGCCGAAGGCGGCCATGGAGGTGCCGGGCTTGCCGTGGAAGACAATGTTCAGGTGATCCTTGATCGGCCCGGTGGCGATTTTCGAGCCCTTGAGCGCCGGGAACATCGGCGGCAAGCCCTGGCCTTCGGCCTGGTGACAGGCCACGCAGGTGGTGTGATAGACCTTGTCGCCACGCTCGACGAGTTCTTCGCGGGTCCATTCCTTGCTGGTCAGCTCCTTGAGCTGCGCGGCTTCGGCCTTGCGTTCGCCCAGCCATTTCTCATAGTCGGGCTTGCTCTTGACCTCCACCACGATCGGCATGAAGCCATGGTCCTTGCCGCACAGCTCGGCGCATTGGCCGCGATAGAGGCCTGGCTTGTCGACGCGGGTCCAGGCTTCGTTGACGAACCCCGGGATGGCGTCGCGCTTGACCGCGAAGGCCGGCACCCACCAGGAGTGGATCACGTCGGCGGAGGTCACCAAAAAGCGCACCTTGGCATCGACCGGCAGCACCAGCGGCTTGTCGACCTCCAACAGGTAGTGCTCGCCCTTGGCGCTCTGGTTGTGGATCTGTTCGGCGGGGGTCGCCAGGTTGCTGAAGAACTCGACGTCCTGGCCCAGGTACTTGTAGTGCCACTTCCACTGGTAGCCGGTGACCTGGATATCGATCTCCGACTCACTGGAGTCGTACATCTTGATCAGGGTCGCGGTGGCAGGAATCGCCATCAGCACCAGGATCAGGAAGGGCACGATGGTCCAGAGGATTTCGACGCGGGTGTTTTCGTGAAAGTGCGCGGCATTCTGGCCGGTTGAGCGGCGGTGCATCATCATCGACCAGAACATGGCGCCGAAGACGATGATGCCGATGACCACACAGATCCAGAAGATGGTCATGTGCAGGTCGAACACTGCGTTGCTGATCTGTGTCGCTCCAGGCGCCATATTCACAGTCCAGGCAGCTTGTGCCTGACTGAAAATCGACCACAACAGGAGGCCCATCCATACGTGTGGATGTCGCGTCATTGCGGGTTCCCCTTATCGTTCTTGTTATCCCGTAGGCGTAAAGCCTGCGGCAAGGGATCGGCTATTCAGACTGCTTAATTGACTCGCCGCGCCTTGCTGCACATGCAATCGGGTGTCATCAGCTAACTCCATTCCAAACCGAGTATAGACAGCACCTGCAACCTCGCAACGCGATGGCGTAAATCGTTTGAAACAGCCGGGGCTTGCGCTAGAGCCCACGAATGGAGAAGGATGCGAACTGAGTGATGGCAAACCGATATAACTGTGACGCAGCAAGGAAGGGGCAGTTATGAAAAATAGGTCTTAGGAGTGTTTTTGCGCCAGCTAAGTTATGTCTTCCCTATTTCATTGCCTTTGTTTCCTGGAGTTGTCATGAACACCGCCGCATTGCGCGAGCAGATCCAAAAAGCCCAACAACACGAAGCCGAGACCGGCCAATTGACCCGTCAACTGGAGGCCCAGTTACCGCATCTGCACCGCACCATTCAATTGCCGGACACGAACCCCAATAACGCCCTCGCGCGGTTTGTCGCGGCGTACATCGATGAAGTGCCCGACCTGCTGGACGCAGCCAACGACGTGGCGAGGGAAGCGGGTATCGAGTCGCAGATCAAACCGGTACTGAAGATCGCCGAACAGTACTTCCTCCAGCCGCCGACCATCATGGCCGGGCATGTCGGGCTCGACAGCCTGCTGGACGAAGCCTATCTGGCGCACCGGTTTGTCGAAGAGGTGAATGACCTTTATATCAAGCATTTCGGCCAGCCATTGATCCCCTTGGACATGACGGTCGCCAACCTGATCGCCCACCAGTTGATCGGTGAGGCATTTGCCAACCAGCTCGATGAAGTGGTGCATCACACGTTCGACGAGATGCTCAACGACGAGACGTTTGCCTTGGAATCAGTAGAAGCCTATCGCGAGAAGCTCAGCAGCCCTGAGACCGGCGCCGCCTGGAAGCGCTGGCCGTGCATGTCCCGTCGCTTGGGCGTGGGCCTGGAGCTGGATCAGCCGGCGGCTTGATCCATCAGGACAACATGAAGCTTTTGTGGGAGCGGGCTTGCTCGCGAAGGCGGAGTGTCAGGCAGCCTATTAGCTAACTGATTCACCGCCTTCGCGAGCAAGCCCGCTCCCACATTGGATCTGTGGTGTTCATAAAATAGGTGTCCAGCACCAGCCCCTTGTGGGAGCGAGCCTGCTCGCGAAAGCGGTTGGACATTCAACATCTATGTCGACTGATCCTCCGCCATCGCGAGCAGGCTCGCTCCCACAGGGGCTGTGGATTACCCAGCCGCTGCACCAACCCCTACGGTCGTGCGCAACCGCCCTTCCAATCGACGCTTGAGCCCGCGGGATTCAATCAGCAGCTTCGACCCCTTGCTGGCATTCGCCCGGCCCCATTCTTCCAGCAACTCCAGGCACGAGTGATCGATGTAGCTCAGGTTATTGAGCGGCACGTGCACGGTCGCGCCCGTTGGGATGGTGCCCAGCACCTGGGTCAGCGCCGGCACCTTGAGGAAGGTGGCCGCACCCACCAGGCGCAGTTCCATCTCGCCTTCCTGAGGCAGGTCGATCAGGCTGATTTTCAGGCGCGAGGCTTTCCAGGCCAGTTTCACCAAGGTCAGGCCGAAGCCGATCAGCACACCGGTCAACAGGTCGGTGAAGATGATCGCCAGCGCCGTGGCGGCGTAGGTGAACATCGGCATCCGGCCATAACGGCCCAGGCTTCGAAACGCCTTGAGGTCCACCAGTTTGAAACCGGTGTAGACCAGCACGCCGGCCAGGCTCGCCACCGGAATGCTTTGCAGCACGCTGGACAGCAACAGCACGAACAGCAGCAACCACAGGCCGTGGAAAATCGTCGACATCCGCGTGGTGGCCCCGGCCTGGACGTTGGCCGAACTGCGCACGATCACCCCGGTCATCGGCAGGGCGCCGAGCAGGCCGCAGAGCATGTTGCCGATCCCTTGCGCCGACAGTTCCCGGTCGAAGTCCGCACGTTCACCGCTGTGCATGCGATCCACGGCGGCCGCCGACAGCAGGGTTTCGGCACTGGCGATGAAGGCCACCGCGAACGCGGCGATCAGCAGCGTTGGGTCGGCCAGGTTCAGCAGGTCCGCCGGGCGCAGCCAATCAATGGCTTCGGCCAGGTTCTCCGGAACCTCCACGCGCTTGACCTGCAAGGCCAGCAGCAGGCTGGCGACGGTCGCCAGGCCGACGCCCAGCAAGGCGCCGGGAACGAAGCGCAGGCTGTGGGGGCGAAACTTCTCCCACAGCCACATCACCGCGATCGTCGACAGACCGAGCAGGCCGGCCTGCCAGCCGAAGGACGGCAAGGCCTGGGCCACAGCCGCCGGGAACGCCGCGAGGTTATCCAGCCCGGAGGGCTTGGGCGCCGCGTCCAGCATCACATGGACCTGGGACAACACGATCAGCACGCCGATACCCGCGAGCATCCCGTACACCACGGCTGGCGCGGTGACCCGGAACCAGCAACCCAGGCGAAAGCGCCCGGCCAGCAATTGCAGTAGACCGGCCAGCAGCAGGATCGGCCCGAGCATGGCCACGCCATGCTGGCGCACCAGTTCGAAGACCAACACCGCCAACCCGGCGGCCGGACCGCTGACTTGCAGCTTCGAGCCAGCCAGGAAACCCACTACCAGACCACCGATGATCCCGGTAATCAGGCCCTTGGCCGGCGGCAGGCCGGAGGCGATGGCAATGCCCATGCACAAGGGCAGCGCCACCAGGAACACAACCACCGAAGCCAATAGCTCCCGTGGCAGAACAGCTTTTAGTTGAGCAGCACGCATGGCGACTCTCCCGAAGTTTCTTCAGGCATGGCGAGGCCCTACCGCCTGGATAGCGGTAAGGCTAGAACCACACAAGGATGATTAGGAGTGGTTAGAAGCGCGCTTTGGGCGTCGCCACCGGTATCGGATGGCTGCCATCGAGCGGCAGGAAACGTCCCTGGTCCGCGTCAAAGGCTTTGATCTCGCTGGTCTCGATGTTGTACACCCAGCCATGGATGAACAACTGACCGCTGGCCATGCGCGATGCGACCGAGGGATGCGTTCGCAGATGCTGCAACTGCGCGATCACGTTTTCTTCGGTGAGGATGGGCATGGTCTGTTTTTCGTCGCCGCACGGACAGTTGTCGTGGACCATGGTCTTGGCCACTTCGGCGTGGCGCAGCCAGGCTTTTACCGTGGGCATTTTTTCCAGGGTGTCCGGGTTCAGCACGGCACGCATGGCGCCGCAATCGGAATGACCGCAAACAATGATGTGTTGCACACCGAGGGCCAGCACGGCGTATTCGATGGCGGTGGAGACGCCGCCATTCATCTGCCCGTAAGGCGGAACGACGTTGCCGACGTTACGGGTCACGAACAGGTCGCCGGGGGAGCTATGGGTGATCAGCTCGGGCACGATGCGCGAATCGGCACAGGTGATGAACATCGCACGGGGCGCCTGGGCGGTGGCGAGTTTCTTGAAGAGCTCTTCCTGTTGCGGAAAGATCTCGTGATGGAAATGCAAAAAGCCGTCAACAATATGCTGCAGCGCTGCATCGGCGGTTTCCGCCACGGGTTGGGCTGAAGCCGACGCAGCCAACGGCTGATTATCCTTGTCACTCATGATTCATCCTCTTTTGACGGTATGACGCCAGTGGCTAAAACATCCAGGTCGACATCTGCGACCCGTCAGTCACTCGCTGAACAAGGTAGCGGCCGAAACTTAACTCAAACTGAAATCGAAGGCTCTAGGACAATGATTCCAGGGGTGGCGAAACACTGGCGCAGCTCATGTCCAGTGGTCTTTCCAGGGTCAACTTTAATCAAATCAACGACATCTGTCGGCCCGGCGGACAGAAGGCATCGCAATCGAGAGTGTATCCGTCGCGTCGCTCCAGTCCCAGGCGCTTGAGTGCCTTGGCGAAGCGCTGGGCCAGCAGGTCGGCGAACGGGCCTTCGCCGCGCATTCGCGCACCGAAGCGGCTGTCATACAGCTCGCCACCGCGGCTCTGGCGCACCAGGCTCAGTACATGGGCGGCGCGTTGCGGGTAGTGTGCCTGGAGCCACTCCTCGAACAGTGGCGCGACTTCCAGCGGCAGGCGCAGCATCACGTAGGCGGCATTCTGCGCGCCGGCGGCGTGGGCTTCGGCCAGCAGGCTCTCGATCTCGCTGTCGTTGATCATCGGGATCATCGGTGCGCAGAGCACGCCCACGTTGATGCCTGCCTCACGCATGACCTTGATCGCCCGCAGCCGCGCCTTGGGCGCCGCCGCCCGGGGTTCGAGAATGCGCTTGAGCTCATCGTCCAGGGTGGTGAGGCTGATCATCACGTGCACCAGGCGTTGCTGTGCCAGTTCGGTCAGCAGGTCCAGGTCGCGCAGGATCAGCGAGCCCTTGGTGACGATGGTCACCGGATGCCGATAACGCAGCAGCACCTCGAGGATCCGCCGGGTTATCCGTTGTTCCCGTTCGATCGGCTGATAGGGGTCGGTGTTGGAGCCCAGTGCGATCGGCGCGCATTGATAGCCGCGCCGGGACAATTGCTCCTCCAGCACGTCGGCGGCATTGGTCTTGGCGATCAGCTTCGTTTCGAAATCCAGCCCCGGCGACAGGTCCCAATAGGCGTGGCTGGGCCGCGCATAGCAGTAGATGCAGCCGTGTTCACAGCCTCGGTACGGGTTGATCGAGCGGTCGAATGGGATATCGGACGAGGTGTTGCGGGTAATGATGGTTTTCGCCGTTTCGATGCGCACTTCGGTGCCCTGGGTCGGCGGGACTTCCTGGTACCAGCCGTCATCCTCGACCACCGAGCGATTCGGGGCGAAGCGGTTGTGCGGGTTGGTCGCGGTGCCGCGGCCGCGAGGTGGAAGGGAGACAGGCATGGGAATACTCTGAGGGCTGTATGTGCATACAGTATTCGCTGCGTTCGATTAGGGCCAGTGCCATTCGGCAGTCCAACTACCGGATCGGCGTTCACAAGGCTTTGACGTTCACCTCACGGGCTTTTAACCGCAGCGAGCCGACACTGGGCCTCCTGTATTCCTTCGCTCTCGGTCGTGCGTGCATGCTCAAGCTCTGTTCCCGTTCGTTGTTGTGCCTGGCCTTGCTTGCCGGGCTGGCCGAAGCGCCCGTCCAAGCGGCCGATTTCCCTGAGGCGAGGCCCGCTGAATGGGCGCAGCCGGTGGAAAAGGACTACAACCTCTACCAGATGTCACCGACCCTCTATCGCAGCTCCCTGCCAGACGGCGGCGCCGTGCCTTTGCTGACGAAGCTGCGGATCGGCACGGTCATCACCTTCCTGCCGCAGTCGGACAAGCGCTGGCTGTCCACCCCCGGCATCGAGCAGGTGCAGTTGCCCTACCGCACCAATCACGTCGATGACAGTGACATCCTCAGGGCCTTGCGCGCCGTCCAGGCGGCCGAAGCCAAGGGGCCGGTGCTGATGCACTGCAAGCACGGCTCGGACCGCACCGGGCTGGTGGCCGCCATGTACCGGGTGGTGGTGCAGGGCTGGAGCAAAGAGGACGCGTTGAATGAAATGACCGAAGGTGGCTTCGGCGACAGCCATCATTTCAAGGACGGCGTGCGCTACATGATGCAGGCCGATGTCGACAAACTCCGCGTGGCGTTGGCGAACGGCGATTGCAGCACCAGCGTCTTTGCCCTTTGCTCCCTGGAAAGCTGGGTCAACTCGACCACGACGACACGTCACCTCGACCCTCAGGCGCTGGTGCCTTCACGCTGATCGGTCGCCTGCAAGAACGCGGTGATGGATTCGGACAGCGGCCGTGAATCGCCCCGTTCGAATATCGTCTCGCGTAATGCCTTGCACGTTTGCCTATCGAACAGCCCGTTGCGCTTGAATCGCTTGAACACCGTGTCGGCCAGTTGTTTCGACCAGGCATAGGCGTAGATGCCGGCGGCGTAGCCCGTGACGATGTAGTCCAGGCCATTGGGCCAACGTTCGTTCGCGAACACGGGCAGATGTCCGACCTGTGCGTTGATTTGATCGAAGACCTGCTGGGCCGTTCGTCCGTCGCCATGGCTGCGGTGCAGCTCCATGTCGAACAACGCATCGCGCAAGAACGCGGCTGTATCCCAACTGGTCTGGGTGTCGAGATAAGCCAGCAGCTGATCGGCAATGGCATCGGGCAGGGGCGCCCCGGTTTGGTGATGCCTGGACAGGCGCACCAGGCATTGCTTGGTGAAGCACCATTGTTCGAGCAGTACGCCAGCGAATTCCGCCGAATCCCGGGACAGCTCGGAAATACCCGAAACAGCGCGATATTCGACCCGGCTCAGCACATGGTGCAAACAGTGGCCCAATTCGTGAAAAAGCATTCGCAGTTGCAGATGATCAAGCAGCACCGGGCTGGCACGTGAACCCCGCGGCAGCCAGCCGTGCAGCGTGGCGATCGGATAGCGAGGTCGGCCTTCGGCGGTGATGCGGCGGTTTCGCAGGGTGGAGGTATTGGGAAAGCTTTCCTGATTCGGGTCCTCGAACGGATCGAAATAGAGATAGCCCAGAAGCTCGCCCCGTTCGAAAACTTCAAGAAGACGCACCTGCAGGTGCCAGGTCGCCACGTCCCGACGTTCGATGATGTCCACGCCGAACAGGTCCCGGGCGACCAGCAGCATCCGTGAAAAGGTCGATTCCAACTCGAACCAGGCGCTGACGGTCTGTTCCGAGACGCCGGTCATTTGCTGGCGAAGCTTTTGTGCCAGGTATTGATAGTTCCATGGCTGCAACCCGCTGAAACCCTGGGCTTGGGCAAATGCCTCCAACTGCGCGCTGTCGCGGATAAACACGCTTTGCTGCTGTTCCAGCAGGCCTTGCAGGAAAGTCTGGACCTCTTCCGGCGACTGGGCTTGTTCCGGTTCGAGCGCCAACTGAGCGTAACTCGAATAGCCCAGCAGGGTGGCCAACTCATGACGATCCCTGAGCAACTGCCACAGCACATCGCCGTTGTCGTACACGCCGGCATGTGGCCCTTGATCGGACGCGCGCGTGCTGTAGGCGACATACACCTGCTTGCGCAGCACGGCATCGTCCGCGTAACGCATGACGATACGAAACGATTCTTCATCGAGGGTCAACAACCATCCCGTGCGCCCCTGTTCACGGGCCTGCTCGGCCATGCGCTGCCTGAAGGCAAGCGGCAGGCCACCCAATCGGGCTTGATCATCAAATGTTCGGCTCCAGGCTTTGTTGGCCTCATGCAAATGTTCCTGGAACAGGCTCCGGGCGCCTTGGATGCGCAGTTGCAAATCCTCCAAGGCCGGTTGCGAATCGGACCCCAGCCCGTTGCGGCGAAATTGCCTGAGGATCTTTTCCAGGGTCCGCTTTCTCACTGTGGAGAAATGCTTGGCGATCTCGCTGTCCGCCAAGCGTTGATAGAGTTGGAAGAGCTCGGGGTTCTGTTTTAGCGACCGCTTGAACTGCTGCAAGCGTGGGGTGCAGTCGAGCGAAGCCTGCTTCCAGGCGTCTGCGGTCCTGGTGGATGCCAGGCGCTCCAGCACATAACCGAACCCCCTGAGTCGCGCATGGATTTCATCCATGGCCAACACCAGGTCGTCCCAGGTGGGAAAAGGTGCTTGAGTCCGGATGATCTCGGCTACTTTGGCGCGGCTTTCGATGATGATCTGGTCGAGGGCCGGGGAAAAGTGTTCGGCTTTAATGTCGGAAAACGGCGGCAGGTCATAGGCCTGCAGCAGTGGGTTATCAGCGTGGCGCATGGAGACTTCCTGTCAGTCTGGACGTGTCACGGCAGTCTGGGAAGGAAGGCGATTGGCGCTGCGGTACATAGTTATCGCTTCCGGGCCGGGCGGCCCGGAAGGTGATGCCGAAGATGTCAGTCGGTTTTTTTCTTCAACTTCGGGTTGGGGAAAAACTGCACCGCCTGGACTTTTGCGTCCGGCGCCTTGAGCGCCGAGGTGTTGACCCGGGTACCCAATTCCTTGGGCACCGACAGGCCTTGCTCGTTGAGCGTGTCGGAATAACCGCAGGCCACGCATTCGCGGTGCGGCACGCCGTCTTCGTTCCACATCATCAACTTGTCCGGCTCGCTGCAGGCCGGGCAGACCGCCCCGGCGATAAAGCGTCGCTTGGTAATCACAGGCCCCTCACTCATGCTGCCGCGTCCTCGGTCAGGCCGCTATGGCGCAAGAGTGCGTCAATCGACGGCTCACGGCCACGGAAGTCGACGAACAGCACCATTGGTTCCTGGGAACCGCCACGGGCCAGGATTGCCTCGCGGAAGGCGCGCCCGGTGTCGGCGTTGAGCACGCCGTCTTCTTCGAATTTGGAGAAGGCATCGGCCGAGAGCACTTCCGCCCATTTGTAGCTGTAGTAACCCGCCGCGTAGCCGCCGGCGAAAATGTGCGCAAAGCTGTTGGGGAAGCGGTTGTAGGCCGGTGGACGCATGACGGAGACCTCGTCACGCACGCCTTCGAGCACTTGCAGAACGCTGCGGCCATCGCCGTGGGTGGCGTGCAGTTCGAAGTCGAACAGCGAGAACTCCAACTGACGGACCATCATCAGGCCGGACTGGAAGTTTTTCGCCGCGAGCATTTTTTCCAACAGGTCCTGGGGCAGCGGTTCACCGGTTTCGTAGTGACCGGAAATCAGCGCCAGGCCTTCGGGCTCCCAGCACCAGTTTTCCATGAACTGGCTCGGCAGCTCCACGGCATCCCAGGCCACGCCGTTGATGCCGGACACACCGGCGTGTTCGACGCGGGTCAGCAGGTGGTGCAGGCCATGGCCGAACTCGTGGAACAGCGTGGTGACTTCATCGTGGGTCAGCAGCGCGGGCTTGCCGCTGTCGGCCGGGGTGAAGTTGCACACCAGGTTGGCGACCGGGCTTTGCAGGACGCCGTCGAAGGTGCGACGACGGTCACGGGCACCGTCCATCCAGGCACCGCCACGCTTGTTGGCGCGGGCGTAGAGGTCGAAGAAGAAGCGGCCGACGTGCTGGCCGTTCTCCTTGATTTCGAACAGGCGCACGTCCGGGTGCCAGCTGTCGAAGCCTTTCAGTTCGGCGATCTCGATGCCATAGAGGCGCTGCACAATGGCGAACAGGCCGCTCAGTACCTTGTCGATCGGGAAGTAGGCGCGCAGGGCTTCCTGGGCCACGCTGTAGCGCTGCTGGCGCAGTTTTTCGCCGTAGAAACCGCTGTCCCAGCTTTGCAGGTCGGGGCAGCCCTGCTCGGCGGCATAGGCTTTGAGCTGTTCCAGGTCGAGGGCGGCGAACGGCTTGCTGCGCTTGGCCAGGTCACGCAGGAAACTGAGGACCTGATCGCTGGATTCGGCCATCTTGGTTGCCAAGCTCAACTCGGCGAAGTTGGTGAAACCGAGCAAATGGGCCAGTTCCTGGCGCAGGTCGAGGATCTGTTCCATCACCGGGCCGTTGTCGTTCTGGCCGGCATTCGGGCCTTGGTCCGAGGCGCGGGTGCAGTAGGCGGCGTAGACTTCTTCGCGCAGGGCGCGGTCTTCGGCGTAGGTCATCACCGCGTAGTAACTAGGGAATTCCAGGTTGATCAGCCAGCCGTCCAGTTCCTTGGCCTGGGCAGCGGCGGCCATTTGCGCCTTGGCCGAGTCGGTCAGGCCGGCGAGGGCGGCTTCGTCAGTGACGTGCTTGGTCCAGGCCTGGGTCGCGTCCAGCAGTTGATTGGAGAAGCGGCTGCCCAGCTCGGACAGTTTGCTCTGCACTTCGGCGTAGCGCTTCTGTCGCTCGGGCGGCAGGTCGATGCCCGACAGGCGGAAATCCCGCAGGGAATGTTCCAGGATGGTTTTCTGCGCGACGTCGAAGTTGGCTGCTTCCGGGCTGTTCGCCAGGGCTTCGAAGGCCTGGAACAGCTCACGGTTCTGGCCCAGCTCGGTGGAATAGGCACTCAGCGCCGGCAGGCAGCCCTCGTAGGCCTCGCGCAGTTCCGGGCTGTTGCGCACGGCGTTCAAATGGCTGACCGGGCTCCAGGCCGCGCCGAGACGATCGTTGAGCTCGTCCATCGCCAACACCAGGCCGGCCCAGGTAGGCTGTTGGACTTGGGTCTTGAGGATTTCGGCGATGGCCGCACGGTTGTCCGCCAGGATCTGCTCGATGGCCGGTTGCACGTGCTCGGCACGGATCGCCGAGAATGGCGGTAGGTCATAGGGCTGCAAAAGAGGGTTGTTCACGCTCACGGTCGACACCTTGGCTGGAAGAAACATCGGCCCATCTTAATTACAATCGACGCTCACCGCAGCTAGCAGCGCCTATCACCGGATAAGAGAGAGCCTATCGTGACCCTTCGCACGTACCAGAACCACAGCCCGAAGCTTGCCCGTGGGGCGTTTGTCGACAGCACCGCGGTGGTGATCGGCGACGTCGAGATCGGCGAAGACAGCTCCGTCTGGCCGCTGACGGTCATTCGTGGCGACATGCACCGCATCCGTATCGGTGCGCGCACCAGCGTCCAGGATGGTTGCGTGCTGCACATCACCCACGCCGGCCCCTTCAATCCGGATGGCTTCCCGTTGCTGATCGGCGACGACGTGACCATCGCCCACAAGGTCATGCTCCATGGCTGCGCGGTGGGCAGCCGGATCCTGATCGGCATGGGCAGCATCGTCATGGACGGCGCGGTGGTCGAAGACGATGTGATCATCGGCGCCGGCAGCCTCGTACCGCCGGGCAAGCGCCTGGAAAGCGGCTTTTTGTACGTGGGCAGCCCGGTGAAGCAGGTGCGGCCGCTGACGGACAAGGAGCGCGCGTTCTTCACCTACAGCGCGGCGAACTACGTGAAGCTCAAGGACCTGCATCTGGCCGAAGGCTACGACCAGCCTTGAATCGCCCCCCAAGATGTCGAATGAACCATTGTGGCGAGGGGATTTATCCCCGCTGGGCTGCGCAGCAGCCCCAAACCCTGCCAGCACAGCGTGTCAGGTTTGTTACATTCAATTTTTTGGGGGCTGCTGCGCAGCCCAGCGGGGATAAATCCCCTCGCCACAGTTTCATTCAAGCCTGTTGAGTGAACTGCATGACCACGCAGGAACAGCCATGCACTACCAGACCGTACTCTTCGACCTCGACGGCACCCTCACCGACCCCCGTGAGGGCATCACCCGTTCGATCCAGTTCGCCTTGGCCAAGCTGGGCATCGACGAACCCGACCTGACCCGCCTCGAACACTTCATCGGCCCGCCGTTGTTGCAGGCGTTCATGCAGTTCTATGACTTCGACGAAGCGAAGGCCTGGGAGGCGGTGAATTTCTATCGTGAGCGCTTCAAGGTCACCGGCCTTTATGAGAACCGTGTCTTTGACGGTGTGATGCCGCTGCTGGAAACCTTGGGCGGCCAAGGACGCCAGTTGTACATCGCCACCTCGAAGCCTTGGGTCTTCGCCCGGGAAATCGCCCGTCACTTTGACTTCGCCCGGCACTTCAAGGTGATCTACGGCAGCGAACTGGATGGCACCCGCACCGACAAAGTCGAGCTGATCGCCCACCTGCTGGCCGAAGAAGGCCTCGACCCGGCCAGCACCCTGATGATCGGCGATCGCAAGCACGACCTGATCGGCGCCCGCAGCAATGGCCTGGATGCCGCGGCGGTGGGGTATGGGTTTGGCAGCCACGAAGAACTCAACACCGAGGGCCCGGCGTATCACTTCCAGACGGTGGATGCGTTGCATCAGGCGTTTCTGCGGCGTTGACTAGATGGCCATCGCGAGCAAGCTCGCTCCCACATTTTTCCGAGACGTCCACAATACGGGTGCCCACCGCCAAACCCCTGTGGGAGCGAGCTTGCTCGCGATAGCGGCGGCACAGACATCCCCGGCCTCAAGACAACACTATCGTGGCGAGGGAGCTTGCTCCCGCTCGGCGGCGCAGCCGTCGTAAGCTCGCTGATGCGGTTTGTCTGTGGAAATGAGTTGTCCTTTTTGGGGCTGCTGCGCAGCCCAGCGGGAGCAAGCTCCCTCGCCACAGGGGTTAACCCTATCCCGGTCCACACAGGGGTATAGATGAACGCGACGCCTCAGGCCCTGAACTGGCTCGGCGCCACGCCGCTCCAGCGCACGAAGGCATGGCGGAAGCTGGCGGTTTCGCTGAAGCCCAGTCGTTCGGCGATCCGATGGATCGGCAATTGGTCCTCGCAGAGCATCTGCTTGGCTCGTTCGAAGCGCAGTTCGTCCAGCAGTTCCTGATAGCTGCAGCCCAGGTCCTTGAGGTGCCGCCGCAAGGTGCGCGCCGAGCAGTTCATTTGCTCGGCCAAGCCTTCCAGGCCGGGGGCTGCGTTCAGTTGGGCGTCGAGCAACTGGCGGATCCTTCCTAGCCAGGCCTGGCGTCCGGTGAATTCGGTGTTCTGCCGGCGGCAGCGTTCGGCCATGGCGTGATGGGTGATGGGGTCGGCCAGGGGCAAGGGTTGTTCGAGCCAGTGGCGGTCGAAGGCAAACGCGTTATCGACGCTGTCGAAGCGCACCGGGCAATCGAAAAGTTCGGTGTAGCGCGCCTGGTAATCGGGCGCCGGATGTTCGAAGCGCGCAGCGTGCAAGGGCAAGACATGGCCGAGGAGGTCATTGCAGATTACCTTCAGCGAAACCATGCAGAACTCGGCATTGAACACCGCCAGGGCCGGGTTCTCCCGATAGTCGCTGGCGCTGAACCAGATGTGCTCGCCGTCGTCGTCCAGGTTCAGCGCGAAGAGTGTTCCCAATAGCGCCGGATAGCGCAGCGCCAGACGCAAGGCGTCACCTAAGGTGGCACTGGTGAGCAGGGCATAGCCGAGCATGCCGTAGGACGAAACGTGCATGCGCAGGCCCAGCTCCAGGCCGATGTCGCGCTTTAGGGCCACGGCGTTGGCGCAGACCTGCATCTCCTGGTTGGTGGTGATGCGCGTATCGGCCCGGCTCAGGTCCGCGGCGCTGATGCCGCTGCCGGCCAACAAGGCATCGCTGGACAGCCCTTCGTTTTTTAAGGTGCTCAGTACCAGCGAGACGGCGTTGAGGGTAGTGAGGTGGGAATGCAGCATGTCCGTTTCCAGCCTGGGGTAGGCTGGAGACGGAGCAAGTTATATGCCGGGTACTTTGGCATGACGTCGCTTTTGTGGCGAGGGAGCTTGCTCCCGCTGGGCTGGTCCGACGCTTCGGGCGAAGCGGCCCCCGAAAGCTTGCGGCCGCTGCGCGACCGAGCGGGAGCAAGCTCCCTCGCCACAAAAGCCCCTCACCACAAGTTGATGCAGGTTCGGATCAGCTCAGCTCGCCACATAGGTCCAGCTCTACCAGCCGCCGAACCTCTTCCACCGGCAGCCCGGCGCCAATCAACGCCTGCAATTTGCCGAACGCGGCCTCGCGGGTCATGCCGCCACCGGACAGCACGCCGACACCGCGCAAGCGACTGCCGGCTTCGTACACGTCCAGCTCAACGCCACCTTCATGACATTGGGTCACCGCCACCACCACCACACCGCTGTCCCGCGCCCGCTCGAGGCTGGCGAGGAAGGCCGGATTGTCGCTCGGCCCGGTGCCGCTGCCGTAGCACTCCAGCACCAGGCCCTGGATACCGCTGCCCAATAGACCATCGAGCACCTGGGCGCTGATGCCGGGAAACAGCGGCAGCGCCGCGATGTTCGCCAATTGCTTGGGCTGGTTGTAATTCAACTGCGCCGGCAGGGCCGGCGCCGGGGTGCCGCCGCCCTGGCGTTCCAGGCGCTTGAATGGGTGGCGACCGAAGCTGCGTACTTTCGCGCAACGGGTCGGCGCCAGCAGCTCACCGTGGAAGTACAGGTGCACGCCCGGCGCCAGGCCCTGGCCGAGGGCAACCAGGGCACCGCCGAGGTTTTCCCAGGCGTCGCTGTCGGTCACGCCGGCGGGCAGCATCGAGCCGGTGAAGCAGACCCGCGCATGCAGGCCCAGCAGTTGGAAGCTCATCGCCGCCGCGCTATAGGCCAGGGTGTCGGTGCCATGCAGGATCAACACGCTGTCGCAGCCCTGCACATCCACGGCGTCGACCACCGCTTCGCGCAGTTGCTGCCAATAGGCCGGGGTCATGTTGGCGCTGTCGATCAGCGGCGACATCTCCCGGAAGCGCCATTGCGGTATGACGAGTTCGGGCTGGCTGTGCAGGTAGTCGCGCATCCGCGCTTCGAAACCGGATGCCGGGGCCAGGCCGTGGGCGCTGGCTTGCATGCCGATGGTGCCGCCGGTGTAGAGCACCATGACGTGCTGGGCGGCAGGGTAGGTCAAGGAATTCATGGTTGTTCTCCGAGGACGAAAACGGCGGCTTGGGTCAGCCGCCACAACATAAGGCCGAGCATGACGCCGACCTTACGCTGTGTCACGCCGGGCGCAGGGGATGCGCCCGGTTTTTTACATCAGCCTGCGGCTCAGCGTTGCGCTGCGGCCACGCCGGCAGTCGCGGCGTCAGGTTTGGCAACCGGTGCCGACGGGGTGGCTGGCCATGCGTTGCGGTCCAGGTCCAGGTCCGGGAACTTGCTGGAGTCGAACACAGGGACCTTGATGCCGGCCGCACGCTGGTCATCGTAGTCACGCAGGATGCGCATGCCGACCTTGAACAGCAGGAACAGCGCGATCAGGTTCACGAACGCCAGCAGGGTCATGGTGATGTCGGCGAACGCGAACACGGTGCCGAGGTTTTCGATGGCACCCCAGAAAATCAGGACCAGGACCAGCGCACGGTAGCCCATCAGGACCTTGCGATTGTCACCGATCATGAAGCGCAGGTTGTTCTCGCCCAGGTAGTAGTTGTAGAGGATCGAGGTGAACACGAACAACGACAGGGCCACAGAGATGAATATCCGGCCCCAGTCACCCACGACCGCCGCCAGGGAGTTCTGGGTCAGGGCAATGCCGTCGCCTTCGAAACCTGGGGTGTAGAAGCCCGACAGCAGGATCAGCAGCGCGGTGCAGGTGCAGATCACGAAGGTGTCCAGGAATACGCTGAACGCCTGGACCACGCCCTGGGCGACCGGGTGCTCGACCGACGCGACGGCGGCAACGTTAGGCGCACTGCCCAGGCCGGCTTCGTTGGCGAACACGCCACGCTTGACGCCCATGACGATGGCGCTGCCGATCAGGCCGCCGAAGGCCTGGTCCAGACCGAAGGCGCTTCTGACGATGGTCGCCAGCATGTCCGGTACATGTTCGAACTGCAGCACGATTACGTAGAGGGTCACGCCGATGTACGCCAGGGTCTTGACCGGAACCAGCAGGTCGGCAACCTTGGCGATACGCTTGATCCCACCGATGAACACCAGGCCCAGCAGCACCGCCAGGCCCAGGCCGGTGTAGGTGGTGTCAAAGCCGAAGGCGTTGTTCAGAGAGTGGGTGACCGCGTGGGCTTGCAGGCCGTTGAAGGCGAAGCCGAAGGTCACCAACAACAGGAATGCCATGATCATGCCCAGCCAGCGTTTCTGCAGGCCGTGCTGGATGTAATAGGACGGGCCGCCACGGTACTGGCCTTCGGAGTCGCAGCGCTTGTAGAGCTGGCCGAGGGAGCATTCGAAGAAGCTGCTGGACATGCCGACCAGCGCGGTCACCCACATCCAGAACACCGCACCAGGACCACCGAGGGTCACGGCGATGCCGACACCGGCGATGTTGCCCGCGCCGACACGGCCGGCCAGGCTGAGCATCAGGGCCTGGAAGGAACTGAGCTGGTCAGTGCTGCTTTTCAGGCTGTCACGGAACACCGTGAACATGTGGAAGAAGTGACGGAACTGGACGAAACGCGAGCGGATCGTGAAGTAGCCACCGAGCCCGACAATGAGCACGATCAGCACTTTCCCTGATAGGAAGTCGTTGATGACTTCGAGCATGAGTATTCCTCGCTGTTTTTTGTTTAAGCAAATGCTGGCCATTTGGAAACATCGCGTTACATCGGTCGGCGCGCGGCCTGACAGGTGAGGCGGAGTTTCGTCCCGGTCCATTTTCGCGGGTTTGTTATTAGTTCGGTTTTCGCATGTTTAAAGGTCTCGTTGCGGACGACCGCTCATGCGAAGAGGGGCGGCACTATACCTATCAGTGCGGTGCCCGTCTGCACAGTTGTGGTGCGTCCGACGAAGCGGACCCTTTGAAACACCTGGCCTTCCGGTCAGGTTCTTGTGGGGACGAGCCTGCTCGCGTTGGCTGGCGACGCGGTTTACAACGGGCAGCGCGTCGTTGTTTATCGCGAGCAGGTTCCTTCCCACAGATTCAGTCATCCTTGGCGGCTATCAATTAAAAAAAGGGCTTGGGGAAGATCCCCAAGCCCTCAAAAGGTGAGAGGTGTCTAGTCCCTCGACCTGGTGAGCGGTGGCCGTGTCGATCACGCTTTGAGCGGGACCAGACGCGGAGCAATCATGTTTTCCGGGCGCAGGATGTCGTCGAGCATGGCGTCGTCGAGCAAGCCTTCTTCGCGCACCAGTTCCAGTACGCCGCGGCCACTTTCCAGGGCGATGCGGGCGATACGGGTGGCGTTTTCATAGCCGATGTACGGGTTCAGGGCGGTGACCAGGCCGATCGAGTGCTCGACCAGCTCACGGCAGCGCGCTTCGTTGGCGGTGATGCCGACGATGCAGTGCTCGCGCAGCATGTCCATGGCCCGTTGCAGCAGGCGGATCGAGTCGAAGATCTTGAAGGCGATCAGCGGTTCCATCACGTTCAGTTGCAGTTGGCCGCCTTCAGCCGCGATGGTCAGGGCCAGGTCGTTGCCGATGATCTGGAACGCCACCTGGTTGACCGCTTCCGGGATCACCGGGTTGACCTTGCCGGGCATGATCGAGCTGCCTGGCTGGCGGGCCGGCAGGTTGATTTCGTTGATGCCGGTGCGTGGGCCGCTGGACAGCAGGCGCAGGTCGTTGCAGATCTTCGACAGCTTGACCGCGGTGCGCTTGAGCATGCCGGAGAACAGCACGAAGGCGCCCATGTCGGAGGTGGCTTCGATCAGGTCGGCGGCCGGGACCAGCGGCTGGCCGCTGATGGTTGCCAGGCGCTGTACGGCCAAGGCCTGGTAGCGCGGATCGGCGTTGATACCGGTGCCGATGGCGGTGCCGCCCAGGTTCACTTCGGTGAGCAGTTCAGGCGCCAGGGTTTTCAGGCGTGCCAGGTCTTCGCTCAGGGTGGTGGCGAAGGCGCGGAATTCCTGGCCGAGGGTCATCGGCACGGCGTCCTGCAGCTGGGTGCGGCCCATTTTCAGGACGTGGCTGAATTCTTCACCCTTGGCCGCGAACGCCTGGATCAGGCTGTCGAGGCTGGCCAGCAACGCGTCGTGACCCAGCAGCAGACCCAGGCGGATCGCGGTCGGGTAGGCGTCGTTGGTGGACTGCGCCATGTTCACGTCGTTGTTGGGGTGCAGGTATTGGTACTCGCCTTTCTGGTGGCCCATGGCCTCCAGCGCGATGTTGGCGATGACTTCGTTGGCATTCATGTTGGTCGACGTGCCGGCGCCGCCCTGGATCATGTCCACCACGAATTCTTCGTGGAAATCGCCGCGGATCAAACGTGCACAGGCTTCACTGATGGCTGCGTGCTTGGCTTCGCTGAGCTGGCCAAGTTCGCGGTTGGCGTCAGCGGCGGCCTGTTTGACCATTGCCAGGCCGACCACCAGCTTCGGGTAATGCGAGATCGGGACGCCGGAGAGACGGAAGTTGTTTACCGCTCGTAGGGTCTGGATGCCGTAATACGCTTGCGCCGGTACTTCGAGTACGCCAAGCAGGTCTTTTTCTGTGCGGAATGATGCAGCGGAGGACATGACGGAAATCATCTCGATATGGACCCGGTCTGTGCCGGAACGCTGTGGATCCTAGGCTCTGGGGAAAAATAGGGCCAATGCTGTTAAACACTGGCCTATGCATATTCGGCATAATGCCGGTGTGACGCCGACGATGCGGCGAACGTGTGACCTGTTTTGGTGCGTGTAGGGAGGCGTGATGAATCTTGAAAGCAAATGGCTTGAGGACTTCAGTGCCCTGGCCGCTACTCGCAGTTTTTCCCAGGCGGCCGAGCGGCGTTTCGTGACGCAGCCGGCGTTCAGCCGACGAATCCGCAGCCTTGAGGCGGCGCTGGGGCTGACCCTGGTCAACCGTTCACGTACGCCCGTCGAGCTGACGGCGGCGGGGCAGTTGTTCCTGGTGACGGCGCGTACGGTGGTGGAGCAACTGGGCGAAGTGCTGCGCCATTTGCATCACTTGGAAGGCGGGCAGGGCGAAGTCATCCAGGTGGCCGCCGCCCACTCCCTGGCGCTGGGCTTCTTCCCGCGCTGGATCGCGCAACTGCGCAACGAAGGGATGAACATCGCCACGCGCCTGGTGGCGACCAACGTCGGCGATGCGGTCCACGCCTTGCGCGAGGGCGGCTGCGATTTGATGCTGGCCTTCTACGACCCGGATTCGGCCATGCAGATGGACCCGGAAATCTTCCCATCGCTGCACTTGGGCCAGACCGAAATGCTCCCGGTGTGCGCCGCCGATGCCAACGGCAACCCGCTGTTCGACCTTGAAGGCGAGGCCAGCGTGCCGTTGCTGGCCTACAGCGCCGGGGCGTTCCTCGGGCGTTCGGTCAACCAGTTGCTGCGCCAGCGGGCGCTGCGTTTCACCACGATCTACGAGACGGCCATGGCCGACAGCCTGAAAAGCATGGCCCTGGAAGGCCTGGGCATCGCCTGGGTGCCGCATTTGAGTGTGCGCAACGAACTGGCCCGGGGCGAATTGGTGATTTGTGGCGGGGCGCAATGGCACGTGCCCCTGGAGATCCGCCTGTACCGCTGCGCCCTGGTGCGCAAGGCCAATGTGCGGTTGCTATGGCGCAAGCTTGAAGGCGGTGTGGCGCAGGGTGCTGTCGGATCCTGAAACCAACGCAGTCCCCTTTGTGGGAGCGGGCTTGCTCGCGAATGCGGTGTGTCAGCTCAGAAGGTGGCGACTGACACACCGCATTCGCGAGCAAGCCCGCTCCCACAGGGGATTTGTGGTGTTTCGACGCTGACCTGCGAGTCAATAAAACCGCCGCTTCAGCGCAAATGACAGATGGTCGGCGAAAGTGCGTTTAACGCACCATTTTCGGTATACTGCCCGGCCTTCGGTCGGTTCGCCCGGCCATCATTCGTACAACAAGCCACGCCGGTTTCCTGCGTGGCTTGTTGTTTTTTGACGCGCCTGCGGGCGCCCAGAGAGAAGAGGCACGACGATGAGTGCACTGGTTGGCGTGATCATGGGCTCCAAGTCCGATTGGTCCACCCTTAGCCACACCGCCGATATGCTGGAAAAGCTCGGCATCCCTTACGAGGTGAAAGTGGTCTCTGCCCACCGTACCCCGGACCTGCTGTTCCAGTACGCCGAAGAGGCCGAAGCGCGTGGCATCGAGGTGATCATCGCCGGTGCCGGTGGCGCGGCCCACCTGCCGGGCATGTGCGCGGCCAAGACCCACTTGCCGGTGCTGGGCGTGCCGGTCCAATCGTCGATGCTCTCGGGCGTTGATTCGTTGTTGTCGATCGTGCAGATGCCCGCCGGTATTCCGGTTGCGACCCTGGCCATTGGCAAGGCCGGCGCGATCAATGCGGCCCTGCTGTCGGCGAGCATCCTGGGCGCCAAGCATCCACAATTTCATACCGTGCTGAAAAAATTCCGCGCTGAGCAGACAGACAGCGTCCTGGACAATCCAGACCCACGCATTGCCTGAGGTTGTTGACGAATGAAGATCGGTGTAATCGGTGGCGGCCAGTTGGGTCGCATGTTGGCCCTGGCAGGTACGCCGCTGGGGATGAACTTCGCTTTCCTGGACCCGGCGCCGGACGCCTGTGCCGCGGCGCTGGGTGAACACCTGCGGGCCGACTACGGCGACCAGGACCACCTGCGCCAGTTGGCCGATGAAGTCGACCTGGTGACCTTCGAGTTCGAAAGCGTCCCGGCCGAAACCGTGGCCTTCCTGTCCCAGTTCGTGCCGGTCTACCCGAGCGCCGAAGCCTTGCGGATCGCCCGTGACCGCTGGTTCGAAAAGAACATGTTCAAGGACCTGGGCATCCCGACGCCGGCCTTCGCCGACATTCAGTCCCAGGCCGACCTGGACGCCGCCGTCGCGGCCATCGGCCTGCCCGCCGTGCTCAAGACCCGCACCCTGGGTTATGACGGCAAGGGCCAGAAAGTCCTGCGCAAGCCTGAAGACGTGGCCGGTACGTTCGCCGAGCTCGGCAGCGTGGCCTGCCTGTTGGAAGGCTTCGTGCCGTTCACTGGGGAAGTCTCGTTGATCGCCGTGCGTGCCCGCGACGGTGAAATCCGCTTCTACCCGCTGGTGCACAACACCCACAAGGAAGGCATCCTCAAGCTGTCCGTCGCCAGCACCGATCACCCGTTGCAGGCCTTGGCCGAAGACTATTCCAGCCGGGTGCTCAAGCAGCTCGACTATGTCGGCGTGATGGCGTTCGAGTTCTTTGAAGTGGACGGCGGCCTCAAGGCCAACGAAATCGCACCGCGGGTCCACAACTCCGGGCACTGGACCACCGAAGGCGCCGAGTGCAGCCAGTTCGAAAACCACCTGCGGGCGGTGGCTGGGCTGCCGCTGGGGTCGACCGCCAAGATCGGCGAAAGCGCGATGCTCAACTTTATCGGCAAGGTGCCGGACACCGAGAAAGTCCTGTCGATCGCCGACTGCCATCTGCATCACTATGGCAAGGCGTTCAAGGTCGGGCGCAAGGTCGGCCACGCCAACCTGCGCTGCGCTGATCGGGCCACGCTGGCCCAGCAGATCATCAAGGTCGAGACGCTGATCGCCGAGCAATAATCTGTCATACCGTTGGAACCATTCGTCGGCTAACCTCTCTCATGGCTAAGTGCCAAAACCTGATCGGGCTTTGGCTTAGCGACTCAATGAGAGGGGTATGCCATGGGAATCATCGGAACCATTTTTATCGGCTTGATCGTTGGCCTGCTGGCACGCTTCCTGAAACCGGGCGATGACAGCATGGGCTGGATCATGACCATCCTGCTCGGTATCGGCGGTTCGTTGGCAGCCACTTACGGCGGCCAGGCCCTGGGCATTTACCAGGCCGGCCAAGGCGCGGGTTTCATCGGGGCCCTGGTGGGCGCGATCGTGCTGCTGGTGATCTACGGCCTGATCAAAAGAAACTGATCCAAATGCATCAAGGCCCCCTCTGCGTCGCGAGCTGAGGGGGCTAGAATGCTCGGCGTTTCACTTTTCATTCATTGCCGAGCCCTTTCATGCGCCGTCTAGTATTGACCCTTCTTCTGCTGGGCAGCGGCCTGGCCCATGCCGCCGAGCTGCCGGAAACCGACTGGCTCGAACTGATGCCCAAGTCGGACCAGAAAGCCCTCGAGGCCATGCCCGACATCGACCACAACTCCCCGGAAGCCAACGGCACCTTCACCGAAAAAGGTGGCCTGAAGCAAAGCAAGGGTTTGCCGGCGGTGATGTATTCGACCAAGACCGTGGCGGCGATGAACGACAAGCACATCCGCATCGGCGGTTACCCGGTGCCGCTGGAAACCGACGCCAAGGGCCACAGCACGCTGTTCTTCCTGGTGCCCTACCCCGGCGCCTGCATCCACGTCCCGCCACCGCCGCCTAACCAATTGGTGCTGGTGCGTTACCCCAAGGGCCTGAAGCTGGATGACATCTACACGCCGCTCTGGGTGACGGGCACGCTGAAGATCGAAAAGGTCGACAACGATCTGGCGAGCGCGGCGTATGCGTTGGAGGCGGAGAAGGTGAGGGTGGTGCAGGAGGCGGATCTCTAAGCTTGGCGCGGACCCCTTGTGGGAGCGGGCTTGCTCGCGAAGGCGGTGTGTCAGTCGATATGTATGTTGGCTGACACACCGCCTTCGCGAGCAAGCCCGCTCCCACAGGTTTTTTGCAGTGGGATTTAGAGCGGTTTGCTGCGGATGTTCACACCCAGGGTATGGCTGGCGTCCGGCAACAACGTCACCACATCCTCCATCACATTCGCCGTCTCGATGCACAGCATGCGCTGCCAGCCATCGTCGGCCATGTCGCTGAAGGCCTTGGCGCGTTCGATCCAGGGGTTCCAGATCACCGCCGAGCGCGAACCGCTGCTGGTCAGCTCGATCCGTCGTTGCCACTGCGGATCAACGATGCTCAGCGTCGGCGGGGTGTCGAGGTAGATACGGTCGGTCTCGCCGGTGAAATGCAGGTCGCCGGCCTGGGTGTGGGTGTTCCAGTCGTCGAGGGTCTCGATGTAGTTCAAGCCATCGACGCCTTCGACCTGCACGTTGCGCACGTCGCTCACGGCGAAGTAGCTGTGCAGCGCCTGGCTGAGGCTGACGGTTTCGCTGCCACGGTTATGGCTGGTGAGGCGGATGTGCAGTTGCGCGTCCATCACGATGGCCAGCGTCAGGTCGACCTGATGAGGCCAGCCCGCAAGGCCGTTTTCGGGATAAGGCAGCATGAATTCGATTTTCAGGCTTTCGCCTTCGGCCTCGATGCCCTTCAGTTCCCAATCCATCGCCCGCACCAGGCCGTGGGCGGTGGCCGGGTCATTGCTCACGCGCATGGCCTGCACGCTGTCGGGGTTGCGCGTCAGGTTGCCGAACCACGGCCAGCACACCGGCACGCCCGCGCGGATGCTCTTGCCGGCCTTGAATGTGGCCTGGTCGTTGAGCCAGATCAGTGGCGGCTGGCCGTCCACTTGATAACTGAGGATGTGCGCGCCTTGCTGGGCCACCAGCAACTCGGCCTGACCGTGGCGGATGCGCCAGGCGTTCAGTTCATCCAGTTTGACCGCGTCGACGTTGGGCGTAGGCATGTTGCAAATCTCGTTCGGTGACAGGGACTGCAATGGACCGCAAAACGGTCGCCGTGTTTAACGGGCGCGCGGCGGAACCGAGCGGGTACGACCGCTGCCGTCGATGGCGACGAAGACGAATACCGCCTCGGTCACCTTGCGCCATTCACTGGACAGCGGGTCGTCGCTCCAGACCTCGACCATCATCTGGATCGAGCTGCGGCCGATTTCCAGCGCCTGGGTATAGAAGGACAACTGCGCGCCCACCGCCACCGGCACCAGGAACGCCATGCGATCGATCGCCACGGTGGCCACGCGTCCGCCGGCCACTTTGCTGGCCATGGCGGTGCCGGCCAAGTCCATCTGGGACACCAGCCAGCCGCCGAAAATATCGCCGAAGCCGTTGGTCTCCCTTGGGAGCGCGGTGATTTGCAGGGCCAGGTCGCCTTGCGGGATGGGATCTTCTTGTTCGAGCTCTATCATGCCGGGGGTGCCTCTGACCCGTAACGCTGTCTGGTACTTCAGGTGAATAGCCGTCTTCGTAAAAAACGATTCAGCCCGAACATACTGCGTTCGTCACGTTTTTCGTAAAGGCGTGCCAAAGGGAAACTCTGCGAAACCGGCTGATCTTGTACTACATCACCAACGACGTTTTCGCACAGCAACCCCTTACAGAGTACTGCAAGGTTGCGAGTATATCGGGCGATAGACGTCGAGACGACCACTCGGTTCTGATTTTGACTGTCAAATACGCGCCTCTATGTGCTTTTTCGAACAATTTGCTATCGTGCCGAACCTGCCCAGGCCCCAACCCGAGTTGCCAGGGTTGCAGAACCGACTATAAGAGAAGCCCTTGCCATGACCACTGCGCCTTCGAGCACGGCGACGCCCGCACAACCGGCACGTCCATTGACCCGCAACGATTACAAGACCCTGTCGCTTTCAGCCCTGGGCGGTGCGCTGGAGTTCTACGATTTCATCATTTTCGTGTTCTTTGCCACCGTGGTCGGCAAATTGTTTTTCCCGGCCGAAATGCCCGAGTGGCTGCGCCTGATGCAGACGTTCGGCATTTTTGCCGCCGGTTACCTGGCCCGGCCGCTGGGCGGGATCATCATGGCCCACTTCGGCGACCTGCTGGGGCGCAAGAAAATGTTCACCCTGAGCATCTTCATGATGGCCGTTCCGACCCTGATCATGGGACTATTGCCGACTTATGCACAGATCGGCATGTGGGCACCGATCCTGTTGTTGCTGATGCGGGTGATCCAAGGCGCGGCCATCGGCGGGGAAGTGCCGGGCGCCTGGGTCTTCGTTTCCGAACACGTTCCGGCGCGCCACATCGGCTATGCCTGCGGCACGCTGACCTGCGGCCTGACGGCGGGGATCCTGTTGGGGTCGCTGGTGGCAACGGCGATCAACAGCATTTATACACCGGTGGAAGTGGCCGATTACGCCTGGCGGATCCCGTTCCTGCTGGGTGGCGTGTTCGGGCTGTTTTCGGTGTACTTGCGCCGCTGGCTGCACGAAACCCCGGTGTTCGCCGAACTGCAACTGCGCAAGGCCCTGGCCGAGGAAGTGCCGCTGCGGGCCGTGCTGCGTGATCATCGCGGCGCCATCGCCATTTCCATGCTGCTGACCTGGCTGCTGTCGGCTGGCGTCATCGTGGTCATCCTGATGACACCGACCGTGCTGCAGACGGTGTACCACTTCAGCCCGACCGTCGCGCTGCAGGCCAACAGCCTGGCGATCGTGTTCCTGAGCTTGGGTTGCATTGGTGCGGGTGTGCTGGCCGACCGTTTTGGTGCCGGCCGGGTGTTTGTCTTCGGCAGTGGTTTGCTGTTGATCACCTTCTGGACGTTCTATCACTGCCTGTTCGACCACCCCGAGTGGCTGTTCCCGCTGTATGCCCTGAGTGGCTTGCTGGTAGGCACCATCGGCGCGGTGCCTTATGTCATGGTCAACGCCTTCCCGGCCGTGGTGCGCTTCAGCGGCCTGTCGTTTTCCTACAACTTGGCCTACGCGATTTTTGGCGGGTTGACGCCGATGATCGTGACCCTGTTGCTGAAAGAGAGCTCGATGGGGCCGGCATATTATGTGGCGGCCATCTGTGGGGTCGGGATTGTGGTGGGCGGGTATCTCTGGAAGCAGGGGCGCTAGGCGGCGCTGCCCACCTAACGGGTGTGTTCATTGTGGCGAGGGAGCTTGCTCCCGCTGGGTTGCGCAGCGACCCCTTTTTTGTGAGTGCTGCGCACTCAAGCGGGAGCAAGCTCCCTCGCCACAAGAATCATCCTGCAAAACTCAATGCTGGCCTTTCATCCAATTGTCATATTTCAGCCATAGAGTGTTCATACGGCTTACCGATACTTTGCCGACTTAACACACCCTATCTGCTAGGAGTAAGGCATGAAACTGAAGCGTTTGATGGCGGCAATGACGTTTGTCGCTGCTGGCGTTGCGACTGCCAACGCGGTTGCCGCTGTTGACCCTGCGATCCCGAGCTACACCAAGACCACTGGTGTATCGGGCAACCTCTCCAGCGTCGGCTCCGATACCCTGGCCAACCTGATGACCTTGTGGGCCGAGAACTACAAGAAAGAATACCCGAACGTAAACATCCAGATTCAGGCCGCCGGTTCCTCCACCGCGCCACCCGCACTCACCGAAGGCACCGCCAACCTGGGCCCGATGAGCCGCAAGATGAAGGACAACGAGCTGCAGGCCTTCGAAACCAAATACGGCTACAAGCCAACCGCTATCCCGGTAGCCGTGGACGCCCTGGCCGTATTCGTGCACAAGGACAACCCGATCAAGCACCTGACCATGGCTCAGGTCGATGCGATCTTCTCCTCGACTCGCCTGTGCGGCGCCAAGGCTGACGTCAAGACCTGGGGCGACCTGGGCGTGACCGGCGACCTGGCCAACAAGCCGGTCCAGCTGTTCGGTCGTAACTCGGTATCCGGCACCTACGGCTACTTCAAGGAAGAAGCCCTGTGCAAAGGCGACTACAAGCCAAACGTCAACGAACAGCCTGGTTCGGCTTCGGTTGTGCAGTCGATCAGCAGCTCGCTTAACGGCGTCGGCTACTCGGGTATCGGCTACAAGACCGCCAGCGTGAAAACGGTTGCCCTGGCCAAGAAAGAAGGCGGCGAGTTCGTCGAGGACACCGAAGAAAACGCCCTGAACGGCAAGTACCCGCTGTCGCGTTTCCTCTACGTGTACGTCAACAAGGCGCCGAACAAGCCTCTGGCCCCGCTGGAAGCCGAGTTCGTGAAGCTGATCCTGTCCAAGCAAGGCCAGGAAGTCGTCGTCAAGGACGGTTACATCCCGGTACCTGCCAAAGTCGCCGCCAAGGCACTGGCTGACCTGGGTCTGCAAGAAGGCGGCAACGTCGCCAAGCAGTAACACCTGAGCCCGGGCCAACGCCCGGGCTGCTGTGGAAGTGGATGCCACTCCCACAGCCAAATTTTCTGTCCGCTGCCGCTTCTAGCTGGCGGCGGATTTGTTGCGTCACTTCACTGTCATCTTTCTGTCATACAGGATCGCTAGGGTGTGCGCATGAATGATCTGGCCAACTCCACAATGACTACGACTTCCCCTCCCAAGCGCATTGACTTCAATACGCCTGAGCTGCAACGCAAGCGCCTCATCCGCGCGCTCAAGGATCGCCTGACCCGCTGGTACGTGCTGGTCGGCGGTCTCGCCGTCCTGGCAGCCATCACGCTGATTTTCTTTTTCCTGGCCTACGTGGTGCTGCCCCTGTTCCAGGGCGCGGACCTGACCGCCAAGGATTCGATCACCCCGGCCTGGATGCAAGACGCCGGCAAACCGCTGATGATCGCCATCGAAGAACAGAACCAGGTGGCCATGCGCGTTTCCGACAAGGGCCAGGCACTGTTCTACGAACTCGACAGCGGCGCCGAACTGCGCCGTGTCGACCTGCCGGTTCCTGCCGGTGCCACTGTGGTCTCCATTGCGGAAGACCAGCCCGGCAGCCCGCTGGTGGCGATCGGCCTGTCCAACGGCCAGGCCCTGGTGTTCCGCCACACCTATAAAGTCAGCTATCCCGACGGCAAGAAAACCATTTCGCCCGCCATCGAATACCCTTACGGCGAGGCGCCGATAGCGTTGAACGAGCAGGGCGCGCCTTTGGAGCACGTCAGCCTCAACGCCACCGATTCGACCCTGTTGCTGGCCGGCTCCAGCGGCGCCCAGCTGTATGTACTGTCGCTTACCAGCGAAGAAAACATGATGACCGGTGAAGTCACCAGCGAGCAGACGCGTATCGACCTGCCGCAGATGACCGAGCCAGTGAAGAACATTTTCGTCGACCCGCGCCAGCAATGGTTGTACGTGGTCAACGGTCGCGCCCAGGCCGATGTGTTCAGTCTGCGGGACAAGAGCCTCAATGGCCGTTACAAACTGCTGGAGAACGGCGACGCCCAAGTCACCGCCGCCGCCCAGTTGGTCGGCGGGATCTCGCTGATCATCGGCGACTCCAAGGGCGGCCTGGCCCAGTGGTTCATGGCCCGCGACCCGGACGGCGAGCTGCGCTTCAAACAGATTCGTACCTTCCAGATGGGCAGCGCGCCCATCATTGAGATCAGCGCCGAAGAACGTCGCAAAGGTTTCGTGGCACTCGACATCGCCGGCAAGCTGGGCGTGTTCCACAGCACCGCCCACCGCACGCTGCTGGTGGACCAAGTGGTCGACGGCCAAGGCTTGTTCGGCCTGTCGCCACGGGCCAACCGCCTGATCGTCGAGCAGGGCGGCAAGCTGCAACCGTTGACACTGGACAACCCGCACCCGGAAGTGTCCTGGAGCGCGTTGTGGAGCAAGGTCTGGTACGAAAACTACGACGAACCTAAATACGTCTGGCAATCGACCGCCGCCAACACCGACTTCGAACCCAAGCTGAGCCTTTCGCCGCTGACCTTCGGTACCCTGAAAGCGGCGTTCTACGCGATGCTCCTGGCCGCGCCGCTGGCGGTGGCCGCGGCGATCTACACCGCCTACTTCATGGCCCCGGGCATGCGTCGCAAGGTCAAGCCGGTGATCGAGCTGATGGAAGCGATGCCGACGGTGATTCTCGGTTTCTTCGCCGGCCTGTTCCTGGCGCCGTACGTCGAAGGGCACCTGCCGGGCATCTTCAGTCTGCTGATGTTACTGCCCATCGGCATCCTGGTCGCCGGTTTCACCTTCAGTCGCCTGCCGGAATCCATTCGCTTGCGAGTGCCGGACGGTTGGGAAAGCGCCCTGTTGATCCCGGTGATCCTGTTCGTGGGCTGGCTCTCGCTGTACATGAGCCCGTACATGGAAACCTGGTTCTTCGGCGGCGACATGCGCATGTGGATCTCCCATGACCTGGGCATCACCTACGACCAGCGCAACGCTTTGGTGGTCGGCCTGGCGATGGGCTTCGCGGTGATCCCGAACATCTATTCCATCGCCGAAGACGCCGTGTTCAGCGTGCCCCGCGGCCTGACCCTGGGCTCCCTGGCCCTCGGTGCCACGCCATGGCAGACCATGACTCGCGTGGTGATCCTCACCGCCAGCCCGGGCATTTTCTCGGCGCTGATGATCGGCATGGGCCGTGCAGTGGGCGAGACCATGATCGTGTTGATGGCCACCGGTAACACGCCGGTCATGGAAATGAACCTGTTCGAAGGCCTGCGCACCCTGGCGGCCAACGTGGCGGTGGAGATGCCGGAATCCGAAGTCGGCGGCAGCCATTACCGCGTGCTGTTCCTGTCGGCCCTGGTGCTGCTGTTGTTCACCTTCGTCATGAACACCCTCGCCGAGCTGATCCGTCAGCGTCTGCGCAAGAAATATTCGTCGCTTTAAGAAAGGTAGAAGTCTGTGAAACAGAACTCCCTGAAAGGATGGTTCAAGAGCGGCGCCCCCGGCGTCTGGATCAGCGGTGGCGCGGTGTCCATCGCGGTCATCATGACCATTGGCCTGCTGGCGGTGATCGCCGTGCGCGGCCTGGGCCACTTCTGGCCGGCGGACCTGATCCACGCCAGCTACAACGTACCGGGCATGCCTGCGCACCTGGTGGTCGGCGAAGTCGTACAGAAAGAAGAAGTGCCTCGTGAGCGCCTGAAAAGCGCCGGCCTGCCGGTGCCGGACGAAGGCCCCGAGTTCATGACCCGCGAACTGATCAAGGTCGGCAACCGCGACCTGAACGGCACCGACTTCACCTGGATCGTCGGCGATTGGCTGAGCAACCAGACGACGCCGCCGGAACTGATGGCCATCGAGCGTCGTGAGTGGGGCAATTTCTACGGCTACCTGGTCAACGTCAAGGAAGGCGGCAAGGTCATCGCCGAAGGCGAGGCCGCCTGGCCGCAACTGCAGGCTCGGGTACAGCGCGTCAACCAGTTGGCCGCCGAGCTCAAGACCCTGGAAAAAGTCGACATCGGCGCCATCAACGCCGGCCTGGAGCGTATCCGCCTGCACGGTCGTAAATTGGAACTGGACGGCAAGCTCGACGCCGCCGCCCAGGCCGACCTGGAAAGCGAACGCGCCGAACTCAACGCCCGCTACAAGGACATCGAAGCGCGCCTGGCCGACCTGCATGCGCAGTTCAACCGCGACAGCCTGACGGCCCGCGATGCCAACGGCAAGGAAGTGGAAATCGAAATCGGCAAAGTGGTGCACGCCTACCAGCCAAACGGCATGGGCACGTTCACCAAGATGGGTTTCTATTTCAGCAAGGTCTGGGAATTCCTCAGCGACGACCCGCGTGAAGCCAACACCGAAGGTGGCATCTTCCCGGCGATTTTCGGCACCGTGATGATGACCCTGATCATGGCGATGATCGTCACGCCGTTCGGCGTGCTGGCAGCTGTCTACCTGCGTGAATATGCCCGCCAAGGCACGATGACCCGCTTGATCCGCATCGCGGTGAACAACCTCGCCGGCGTTCCGGCCATTGTCTACGGTGTGTTCGGCCTGGGTTTCTTCGTCTATGTGCTGGGTGGTTCGGTCGACCGTTTGTTCTTCCCCGAAGCCTTGCCGGCGCCGACCTTCGGCACCCCGGGCCTGCTCTGGGCGTCCCTGACCCTGGCGCTGCTGGCGGTGCCGGTGGTGATCGTGGCCACTGAAGAAGGCCTGGCGCGGATCCCGCGCACCGTGCGCGAAGGCTCCCTGGCCCTCGGCGCGACCAAGGCCGAGACCTTGTGGAAAATCGTCCTGCCGATGGCGAGCCCGGCGATGATGACCGGGATGATCCTTGCCGTGGCCCGTGCCGCTGGTGAAGTGGCACCGTTGATGCTGGTGGGCGTGGTGAAGCTGGCCCCGTCGCTGCCGCTGGACGGTAACTACCCGTACCTGCACCTGGACCAGAAGATCATGCACCTGGGCTTCCATATCTATGACGTCGGCTTCCAGAGCCCGAACGTCGAGGCAGCGCGGCCGTTGGTCTACGCCACGGCACTGCTGCTGGTGCTGGTGATCGCCACCCTCAACCTGTCGGCGGTGTGGATCCGTAACCACCTGCGCGAAAAATACAAAGCACTGGATAGTTGATTTTCATGTGGGAGCGGGCTTGCTCGCGAAGACGGCGGCACATCCAATAGAGATGCAAGCTGAGACACCGCTTTCGCGAGCAAGCCCGCTCCCACAAATACACAGATTGGCGTGGCCACTCGGGTGGCCAACCAAACCGAATTTGTTAGCACAGGGAGCCTCCCATGCAACACGAAGCACATACACACGGCATCAACATGTCGGCCCTGGGCCGCGACAAGCAGAGCCTGGACCTGGCCCAGGAAACCGTCGCCATCGAAGTGCCCGGCCTGAACCTGTTCTACGGCGAGAAACAGGCACTGTACGACGTCAGCCTGAATATCCCGAAACAGCGCGTCACCGCGTTCATCGGCCCGTCGGGTTGCGGCAAGTCGACCTTGCTGCGCACCTTCAACCGCATGAACGATCTGGTGGACGGCTGCCGCGTCGAAGGTGAAATCAACCTCTACGGCAACAACATCTACCGCAAGGGCGAAGACGTGGCCGAGCTGCGTCGTCGCGTCGGCATGGTGTTCCAGAAGCCTAACCCGTTTCCGAAAACCATCTACGAGAACGTGGTCTACGGCCTGCGCATCCAGGGCATCAACAAAAAGCGCGTCCTCGACGAAGCCGTGGAATGGGCCCTCAAGGGCGCGGCACTGTGGGATGAGGTCAAGGACCGTCTGCATGAGTCGGCCCTGGGCCTGTCCGGTGGTCAGCAGCAGCGCCTGGTGATCGCCCGTACCATCGCCGTGGAGCCGGAAGTGCTGCTGCTCGACGAACCCTGCTCGGCCCTGGACCCGATCTCGACGCTGAAAGTCGAAGAGCTGATCTACGAGCTCAAGTCCAAGTTCACCATCGTCATCGTGACCCACAACATGCAGCAGGCGGCGCGGGTGTCCGACTACACCGCGTTCATGTACATGGGCAAACTGGTGGAATTTGGCGATACCGATACGCTGTTCACCAATCCGGCCAAGAAACAGACCGAAGACTACATCACGGGTCGCTACGGCTAGCCGTAGAGCCGCCAGCGTCAAGCTGCAAGCGGCAAGTAAAAGCGAACCGAGTAACGACACACATCAGCTTGCAGCTTGTAGCTTGCAGCTCACAGCTTTTGCGGAGCAAAACCATGATTTCGAAGGAAGGCCTTACTCACCACATTTCCGCACAGTTCAATGCCGAGCTTGAGGAAGTGCGCAGTCACTTGCTGGCCATGGGCGGGCTGGTGGAAAAGCAGGTCAACGACGCGGTGACCGCGCTGATCGAGGCCGACTCCGGCCTGGCCCAGCAGGTGCGCGAAATCGATGACCAGATCAACCAGATGGAACGCAACATCGACGAAGAGTGCCTGCGTATCCTGGCCCGTCGCCAGCCGGCTGCGTCCGACCTGCGGCTGATCATCAGCATCTCCAAGTCGGTCATCGACCTTGAGCGGATCGGCGACGAAGCCACCAAGATCGCTCGTCGCGCCATCCAGTTGTGCGAAGAAGGCGAAGCGCCGCGTGGTTACGTCGAGGTTCGCCACATTGGCGACCAGGTGCGCAACATGGTTCGCGACGCGCTGGATGCCTTTGCCCGCTTCGACGCCGACCTGGCGTTGTCGGTGGCCCAGTACGACAAGATCATCGATCGCGAATACAAGACCGCCCTGCGCGAGCTGGCGACCTACATGATGGAAGACCCGCGTTCCATCTCCCGGGTGTTGAGCATTATCTGGGTGCTGCGTTCCTTGGAGCGTATCGGCGATCATGCGCGCAACATCTCGGAACTTGTCATCTACCTGGTGCGCGGCACCGATGTGCGCCATATGGGGCTCAAGCGCATGAAGGAAGAAGTTGAGGGCACCCTGTCCGAAACCGCTAATGTTCCGAGCGCAACTGACGATAAGTAAGATTGCCAAGAAAAGCGCCCGGCCTTCTGGTCGGGCTTTTTTTTGGATTTTTTTTCATCGAAAGCAGCACCCCGCGAACGAAAAGTCCCGGCGTGACTGAAGGTTTTTTGGCAATGTGCCATCAGTAAAAGCGGTATGCTTGCCGGGATTTTTTAGAGGTGTATCTGGATGAGTAAGGTCAGTGTGTTGGTCGTGGACGATGCTTCGTTCATTCGTGACCTGGTGAAGAAGTGCCTGCGCAACTACTTCCCGGGCGTGCGTATCGAAGACGCGGTGAACGGCAAGAAAGCCCAGGCCCTGCTGGCTCGCGAGGCGTTCGACCTGGTGCTGTGCGATTGGGAAATGCCGGAAATGTCCGGCCTGGAACTGCTGACCTGGTGCCGCCAGCAGGACAATCTCAAGGGCATGCCGTTCGTGATGGTGACCAGCCGCGGCGACAAGGAAAACGTGGTACAGGCGATCCAGGCCGGCGTTTCCGGCTATGTCAGCAAGCCGTTCACCAACGAGCAGTTGCTGACCAAGGTCAAGCAGGCCCTGCACAAGGTCGGCAAGCTCGACACGCTGATGAACAGCGCTCCGACCAAGATGAACTCGGCGTTCGGCAATGACTCCCTCAGCGCCCTGACGGGCGGCAAGGCTCCGGTGGCGGCGGTTGCGTCGGCGCCAGCGGTAAATCCGTTTGCCAAACCGGCTGCCGCTCCCGCCGCTGCTGCTCCGGCTCGTGGTTTGCTCAACAGCCCACCGGTCAAGGCACCGGTAGCCGCCGCTTCGACGGCCAATCGCGGCCAAGGCCAGTTGCGCCTGTCCAGTGGCACCCAGCAATGCGTGATCAAGGCCCTGAGCCTCAAGGAAGCGCTGCTGGTGGTCAAACGCTCCGACACCCTGCCGCAAGTACTCGAAGGCGCGGTGCTGGACATGGAACAGGGCGACAACGCCGAAACCGCGCGTCTCAACGGCTATTTGCACGCCATCGTCGCCCATGAGCAGACGCCCGACAGCGAATGGCTGCAACTGACGTTCCGCTTCGTCGACAAAGACCCGCAGAAGCTCGACTACATCTCCCGCCTGATCGCCCGCGGCACGGCGCAGAAGCACTTCGTACCGGGCGCTTGATTCGGCGCCTTTGAGTCCGCTATCGCGAGCAGGCTCGCTCCCACAGTGATCTCAGGTGTTCACAAAATTTGTGTCCACAGCAGATCCCCCTGTGGGAGCGAGCCTGCTCGCGATAGGGCCATCAACCTTAACAACAATCACTGATCCAATTTTGAAACATCCGTCGACTACGCTGGTCCATCCCAGCTGCTAGGCTGCTGTACAGGCCTTCATTTATCGACAGAATTCTTGCCCATGCTCGTGCCGTTGCTGTTCGCCTGTGGTCTCGTCCTGGCCGCCACCCCGGCCATGGCCATGACCATCTACAAATCCACCGATGCCAATGGCGTGGTGTCCTATAGCGACCGTCCCAGCAAGGGCGCCCAAGTGTTCGTGTTCCGCGACCGCATGGTCGAACGCCTGGAGCGCCAGGTATTTCTCGATATCAAGAAGCAGAATGGCGCGGACGCGGTGTTCGTGCGCAACGATTTGTACGCGCCGGTGGAGATCGAGTTGAGTTTCGCCGGGCTGCGCAATGTCAGCGGGGCGCCGAGCCGGCCGATTCGTCGGGTGCTGCCGGCACGCAGCAACCTGCGCCTGGCGCTGCTGACGGCTACCCGGCCCGGCCGGCCGCTGGTGTATACCCCAAGGTTCGAATATTCCCTGGGCGACCCTGCAGGCGCCGCCGAGGCCTATCGATACCCGCTGCCTTGGCGCGGCGGGCCATTCCGGCTGAGCCAAGGCGCCAACGGCCAATACAGCCATTACGGCCCGAAGAACCGCTACGCCATGGACATCGCCATGCCCGTCGGCACGCCGATCACCGCCGCGCGGGGAGGCGTGGTGATCAAGACCGAAAACGAACAGACCGGCCGCGGGGACGACCCAGCGGGCAACTTCGTGCGGGTGCTGCACGACGACGGCACCATGGGCGTCTACCTGCACCTGCAGAAAGGTTCGGTGAGCGTACGGGAAGGGCAGCGGGTCGCGGTGGGCACGCCGTTGGCGTTGTCGGGCAATACCGGCAACAGTTCAGGCCCGCACCTGCATTTCGTGGTGCAGCGCAATACCGGGTTGGGGCTGGTGTCGATCCCCTACCAGTTCAATCAACCGGTGGGCGACTTGCCCAACTTTGCGTTGGGCAAGCAGTAGCGCTTTAGATTCGGGAGGCTTTTTGTGGCGAGGGAGCTTGCTCCCGCTCGGCTGCGAAGCAGTCGTCGCTTTTGGGGCCGCTTCGCGACCCAGCGGGAGCAAGCTCCCTCGCCACAGCGGGTTATGCCTTCAACTTGCGGGAAGTTTGATGCTCAATCGAGCATCAACACCTTCGCCAGGATGATCTTCGGCCCTTTCATCTTCTTGATGATGATCCGCAGGCCTTCGACTTCCAGCACCTCTTCCTCTTCCGGCACGCGCTTGAGGGTTTCATAGACCAGCCCGGCCAGGGTTTCGGCTTCGATGTGGTCCAGGTCGATCCCCAGCAGGCGCTCGACCTTGAACAGCGGCGTGTCGCCACGTACCAGCAGCTTGCCCGGCTGGTAGGCCAGGATCCCGCGTTCGGCCTTGCGGTGTTCGTCCTGGATGTCACCTACCAGCACTTCCAACACGTCTTCCATGGTCAGGTAGCCGATGATGTTGCCGTCGGCTTCCTCGACCACGGCGAAGTGCGAGCCGCCCTTGCGGAACTGCTCCAGCAACTGCGACAGCGGCATGTGCCGCGACACGCGCTCCAGCGGCCGGGTCAGTTCGGCCAGGTTGAACGATTCGGGGATGTGGTCCAGGGCCGCCAGTTCCAGAAGCAGGTCCTTGATGTGCAGCAGGCCGACGAACTCCTGGCGCTCGCTGTCGTAAACCGGATAACGGCTGAACTTGTGGCGACGGAACATCGCCAGGATTTCCTTGAGGGGCGCGTTGAACTCCAGCGTCACCAGGTCTTCCCGGGAATTGGCCCAGTCCACCACTTCCAGCTCGCCCATTTCCACGGCCGAGGCCAGCACGCGCATGCCTTGGTCGCTCGGGTCCTGGCCCCGGCTGGAGTGCAGGATCAGCTTCAGTTCTTCGCGGCTGTAATGGTGTTCGTGATGGGGCCCGGGCTCGCCTTGGCCGGCGATGCGCAAGATGGCGTTGGCGCTGGCGTTGAGCAGGTAGATCGCCGGATACATGGCCCAGTAGAACAGGTACAGCGGCACGGCGGTCCACAACGACAGCAGCTCGGGTTTGCGGATGGCCCAGGATTTGGGCGCCAGTTCACCGACCACGATGTGCAGGTACGAAATGATGAAGAACGCGGTGAAGAACGACACGCCTTTGATCACTTCCGGCGACTGCACGCCAATCGCGCCCAGCAACGGCTCGAGGATGTGGGCAAACGCTGGCTCACCGACCCAGCCCAGGCCCAGGGATGCCAGGGTGATACCCAGCTGGCATGCCGACAGGTAAGCGTCGAGCTGGCTGTGGACGGTGCGCAGGATATGCCCGCGCCAGCCGTTCTGCTCGGCGATGGCCTCGACCCGGGTCGAACGCAGCTTGACCATGGCGAATTCGGCCGCAACGAAAAATCCGTTGAGCAGCACCAGGATCAGAGCAAAAAGAATCATGCCGAATTCGGCGAAGAGTGTGACGAGGGACAAGCCAGGGGAAGGGTCCATGATGGGGTTTTGCGGGTTCCAAATAGTCGTAGGAATTGAAAGTGAGCGCCTGAAAAGGCAGGCGCAAGTCAGTCAATGTAGCGGCTGACTCGGCGATTGCCTAGGGGGCGCTTTCAATCAGCGGGGCGAGCGAGGCGTGTGCGAACCACTTGGGCCGGGGCGAAATGGCAGGTAAACGTGCTGCCATGGCCGGGCACGCTGCTGATCTCCATGCGGGCGCGATGGCGCAGCAGGACATGTTTGACAATGGCCAGGCCCAGCCCGGTGCCACCGGTATTGGAGTTGCGGCTGGAGTCGACGCGGTAGAAACGTTCGGTCAGGCGCGGCAGGTGCTTGCTGTCGATGCCGATGCCCGAATCGCGCACGCTCAGGTGCGCGCCTTGCTCGTCGCCCCACCAGCGCACATGGATGCGGCCCTGCTCCGGCGTGTACTTGACCGCGTTGAATACCAGGTTGGAAAACGCACTGCGCAGTTCCGCCTCGCTGCCCTTGAGCTGCACCGCCGGGTCGGCTTCCAGGGTGATGGTCTGCTGCTTGGAACCGGACAGTTCCTGGGCATCTTCGACAATGATTTGCAGCAGGTCGTCGATCGGCACCGGCTGGTTGTCGGACGGGTAATCGGTGGCTTCCAGCTTCGCCAGCAACAACAAGTCGTTGAGCAGGGTCTGCATGCGCCCGCTTTGCTGGTGCATCTGCTGCAAGGCCCGGCTCCAACGCGGGTTCACCTCTTCGACGTTGTCGAGCAGGGTCTCCAGGTAGCCGCAGATCACCGTCAACGGCGTGCGCAATTCGTGGGAAACGTTGGCGATGAAATCCTTGCGCATCTGTTCCAACTGATGGATACGCGTGACGTCGCGCACCAGCATCAAGTGCTCGTTGTTGCCATAGCGGGTGATGTACAGCTGGATACGCAACCGGTCATTGGTGGGCGAAGGGATCTCCAGCGGCTCGGCGTAATTGGCTTGCTCGAAATACTCCTTGAAGCGCGGATGGCGCACCAGATTGGTCACCGGTTGGCCGCTGTCCTGGGGTGTCTTGAGGCCCAACAGGGTCTCGGCAGCGCGGTTCCACCATTCCAGGTTGCCTTCGCTGTCGAGCATGATCACCGCGTCTTTCAGCGCGGCGGTGGATTCCTGGACCCGGTCGATTACCGCCTGCAGGCGCCCGCGAACGCGCTGGTCACGCCGTTGCAGGTGGTAGATGCTGTCGAACACCTCACCCCATAAGCCATAGCCGTCGGGCGGGGCTTCGTCGGGTTGATGCAGGCGCAGCCATTCATGCAGGCGCAGCAATTGCTTGAGTGTCCAGGCCAGGTAAAGCCCCAGGCCCGCGGCCAGGCTCCAGCCGTAATAACCGCTGATCAGGCCGATCAGCAAACAGCCAGTCACCAGCAACAACATGTGGCGAATCAGGGTGCCATGCCAGTTTTGATTCACAAAAAATCCTTGGGAGAAAAGCAGCTCCAAGCTTCAAGCGGCAAGTGAATAGCTACGCGGCTTTAACTTGCCGCTAGTAGCTGAACGCTTGCAGCTGCTCTCAAGCCTTTGTCGAAAAACGATAACCGGTGCCGCGCACGGTTTGTACCAGATTTTCATAGGCATCGCCGAGGGCCTTGCGCAGGCGTCGGATGTGCACGTCCACGGTGCGCTCCTCGACGTAGACGTTGCCGCCCCAGACCTGGTCCAACAGTTGGCCGCGGGTGTAGGCACGTTCCTGGTGAGTCATGAAGAATTGCAGCAGACGGTATTCGGTCGGGCCCATCTCGGCGGGTTTGCCGTCGATGGTCACGCGGTGGCTGATCGGGTCGAGCAGCAGGCCACCGACTTCAATCGGCGCTTCGCCATCGGTCGGTCCGGCGCGTCGCAGCACGGCCTTCAGGCGCGCCACCAGCTCCCGTGGGGAGAACGGCTTGGTGATGTAGTCGTCGGCGCCGACTTCCAGGCCTTGGATCTTGTTGTCCTCTTCGCCCTTGGCGGTGAGCATGATGATCGGAATATCACCGGTCAGCTCGTCGCGCTTGAGCCGTCGCGCCAGTTCGATGCCTGACGTGCCGGGCAGCATCCAGTCCAGCAGGATCAGGTCGGGCTTGCGGTCGACGATGATGGCATGGGCCTGTTGAGAGTTTTCTGCTTCCATGCAGTCATAGCCGGCCATCTCCAACGCAACGGCGATCATCTCGCGGATGGGCGCCTCGTCGTCGACGATCAGAATGCTCCTGCCAACCATGGGGTAATCCTCTTGTCATTTAACTGTCTTGCGCCGCATTAGATAACGGAATTATTGCAGTCGTGTGACAGTTATTTCGTCCTGCGGCAAGGGAGGAGATCCTGGACTACGCTTTTCAGTCCGAATCCTGACAACTACAAAGGAAGGTTTCCATGAAACAAATGACTGTTTCTTTCAAAGCCCTGCTGATGGCAGCTGCTCTGGCCCTGCCTGGGGTTGCGATGGCTGCCGATCCTGCAATGGAGAAGGATGGCATGTTCACCGACCATAAGGGCATGACCCTTTACACCTTCGCCAAAGACTCGGCTGGTAAGTCGGCATGCAATGACAAATGTGCGACTAACTGGCCACCGCTGATGGCTGAGGCGGGTGATAAATCCATGGGCGACTGGACCGTAATCAAGCGCGATGATGGCTCAATGCAGTGGGCCTATCAGGGCATGCCGCTGTACACCTTCGTGATGGACAAGAAGGCCGGAGACATGACCGGCGACGGCAAAATGGACGGCGCCTGGAAAGTGGCCAAGGCTAAATAACGCGTCCCGCTGAGACGCTTTTTTGTGGCGAGGGAGCTTGCTCCCGCTCGGTTGCGCAGCGACCGCAAAAATCTTGGGCCGCTCCGCAGCCCAGCGGGAGCAAGCTCCCTCGCCACAAAGGCTTTCATAAGCCTAGGTTCAATGCTGGCATGAGCCGAAGTTCAGTGCTGGGGCTCGGTTTCAGCGCAACGCGTAATCCAACACAATCCCCACGAAAATCGCCAAGCCGGCCCAATGGTTGTGCAGGAAAGCCTGGAAGCAGCGCATCCGGTCCCTGCCACGGGTGTACCAGAATTCCCAGGCGAAGCACGCGGCCGCGGCCACCAGCCCCAGGTGGAACCAGCCACCCAGTTGGAATTTCGACCCGGCCAACAGCAGGCAACCCAAGGCAAGGCCTTGCAGCGTCAGGATGATCACCCGGTCGGCATCGCCAAACAGGATCGCCGTGGACTTCACGCCGATGCGCAGGTCGTCGTCCCGGTCGGTCATGGCGTAATAGGTGTCGTAGCCCACTGTCCACAGCAAATTGGCGATGTACAGCAACCAGGCGGCCGCCGGCAGATGCCCGGTTTCGGCGGTGAACGCCATCGGCATGCCCCAGGAGAACGCCGCCCCCAGCACCACTTGCGGGTAGTAGGTATAACGCTTCATGAACGGGTAACTGAATGCCAGGGCCAGGCCGCCGAGGGACAGCAGGATGGTCGGTGCATTGGTGCACAACACCAGCAGGAAACTCACGCTCATCAGCACGGCGAAGAACACCAGCGCCTCTTTCGAACTGATCTTGCCGCTCACCAGCGGGCGTTGTTCGGTGCGTTTGACGTGACCGTCCACCTTGCGGTCGGCCCAGTCGTTGATCACGCAGCCGCCAGCACGGGTCAGCACCACACCGAGGATAAAAATCACCACGTTGGCGATGGACGGCGAGCCTTCACCGGCAATCCACAGTGCCCACAACGTCGGCCACAGCAGCAGGTAGATGCCGATGGGCTTGTCCATGCGGGTCAGTTGCACGAAGTCCCATGCCCGTGGGTTCAGGCGATTCAAGGATTTGAGCAGTTGCACATACATCAGCAATTCTCCGAATAGGCGCGGGCGACGGTCCACAAGCGGGGCAGGAAGATTTCCGCCACCAGCACGCTCAACGCACCGCGGTCGAAACGCGAACGGCGACCCCACAGGCCACTGGCGCGTACGTCTTCCGGCAAGCCGGCCTCGGGGTAATGACAAACCTCGATGGCCCGGCGCTGGAACGCCTGGTCGCAAAACAGCAATTCGCCCAGGGAGCGGCTGCCCAACTCGTCCATCTGCAACCCGTCACCCTGCAAGGCGCTGCGCGCCGCCACGCTGCGGGCGAACACCCAGGGCTGGTCGCGACCGCGTAGATACACCTCGCGTACCCAACCCTCGCTGCCCTCGGTCAGGTCCAGCGCGGCACATTCGTCGGCGCGCAATGGCTGCCAGCCTTCGAACAATGGGGTCACGCTGAAATGGCCGTCCGACAGGCGCGTGAGGCGCCGGGTCAGGGAGCCTTCGTCGAACAACCAATCGAGTACACCGGCATCGGGGCGGGGCGACAGCAGGTGCTGGGGCAGCCATTGGAGTGTAGGAAAAATCGAATTTGTATGCGGCACAGAGGTCTTGAATGGCAGCAAATGAGGCCGCGAGCTTACCATGTCGGTCACGGGTTTTGACCGGCCCGGCCTGCTGCCTGCCGATCGTGCTTGCATCTGGCGCGACCGATCAGTACAAAACGGCCCTGAGCCGGAAAATACCGGCCAAGGCCTGACATCTCGAGGAAGTATTGGAATGAAGAAGTGGCAATGTATCGTCTGCGGCCTGATCTACAACGAAGCTGACGGCTGGCCTGACGATGGCATCGCGCCCGGCACTCGCTGGGAAGATGTACCGGCGGACTGGCTGTGCCCGGACTGCGGTGTCGGCAAAATGGATTTCGAAATGATCGAAATCAACTGATCGTTTCATTTAAATGGAGAGCAACATGAGTGCACCTGTCGTCATCGTCGGTACTGGGCTGGCCGGTTATAACCTGGCCCGGGAGTTTCGCAAGCTCGACAGCGAAACCCCGCTGCTGCTGATCACCGCGGACGACGGTCGTTCATACTCCAAGCCGATGCTCTCCACGGGCTTTGGCAAGAACAAAGATGCCGACGGTTTGAGCATGGCTGAACCGGGGGCCATGGCCGAACAACTCCAGGCCGAGGTGCGGACCCACACGCGCATCAGCGGCATCGATCCGGGCCACAAACGGCTGTGGATCGGCGAGGAGGCGGTGAACTACCGCGACCTGATCCTGGCCTGGGGCGCCGAAACCGTGCGCGTGCCGGTACAGGGCGACGCGGCGGACCTGATCTTTCCCATCAACGACCTGGAAGACTATGCGCGCTTCAGGGCTGCGGCCGTCGGCAAGCGCCGGGTGTTGTTGTTGGGTGCCGGTCTGATTGGCTGCGAGTTCGCCAACGACCTGAGCCTGGGGGGCTACGAAGTCGAGTTGATGGCTCCGTGCGAGCAAGTCATGCCGACGCTGCTGCATCCGGCCGCTGCGGCAGCGGTCCAGGCCGGGTTGGAAAGCCTCGGTGCGCGCTTCCACTTGGGCCCTGTGCTCAACCGCTTGCAGAAGGTCGCCGATGGGCTGGAGGCGCACCTGTCCGACGGCCAGGTGATCGCCTGCGACCTGGTGGTCTCGGCCATCGGCCTGCGTCCACGCATCGACCTGGCGGCCGCCGCCGGGCTGGTGGTCAACCGCGGCGTCGTGGTCGATCGTCACCTGAAAACCTCCCACGCCAATATCTACGCCCTGGGCGATTGCGCCGAGGTCGACGGCTTGAACCTGCTGTATGTGATGCCGCTGATGAGCTGCGCCCGGGCCTTGGCCCAAACCCTGGCCGGCAACCCGACTGCCGTCAGTTACGGTGCCATGCCGATTACCGTAAAAACCCCGGTGTGCCCATTGGTCGTGTCGCCGCCACCGCGAGGCAGCGAAGGCGTGTGGAGCGTCGAAGGGCAGGGCGCGGACATCAAGGCACTGTGCCGAGACGCTCAAGGCAATCTGTTGGGCTACGCGCTGACGGGCACGGCAGTGATGGAGAAACTGGCGCTGAACAAGGAGCTTCCAGCCCTGCTGGCGTAAATACTGGTCGTTCTGTCGCAAAAACCCTACTTTTGGTCCCACAAAGGTCTTCCGGACACTGGCGCGGTTTTCGGCACCGTGCCATCCTCACTCCCGTCTGCCGCAGAGTAGAGCCTGCGGCGCCTTAGGGGCTGTTCCAAAGAGAACAGCACGGACATAACAACAAAAAAACCGTCAAAGGGGCTTCATTCATGCGTAAACCAGAACTCGCCGCCGCCATCGCGGAAAAAGCAGACCTCACCAAAGAACAAGCCAACCGCGTCCTCAACGCCGTTCTCGAAGAAATCACCGGCGCCCTGCACCGCAAGGACAGCGTTACCCTGGTGGGCTTCGGCACTTTCCTGCAACGCCACCGCGGCGCCCGCACTGGCAAGAACCCACAAACCGGTGAGCCAGTGAAGATCAAGGCCAGCAACACCGTTGCCTTCAAACCAGGCAAGTTCTTGAAAGACAGCGTTAACCCATAATTGCGACGAGTACCTCGGCCAGGGGGAAGAAAGCAGCAATCGAAAGGGCATACCGATGAATCGGTATGCCCTTTTTTGTGTGGCTTGCAAGCAGTTTGAGACAGCGATGGCTTGGTGCCCGTTATCCGTGGCGAGGGAGCTTGCTCCCGCTGGGTCGCGAAGCGGCCCCAAAAAAGCGACGACTGCTGCGCAGCCGAGCGGGAGCAAGCTCCCTCGTCACAGGTTGGAGATGCCTAAGTGGGAGCGAGCTTGCTCGCGATGGCGTCCGCCTAGTCCGCGGAAGTCTTCGGCTGCGCCAACACCTTCAAGGCCGCCTTGCGCTCGTCGACCGGCAATTTGCCCAGCTGTTCCACCGCCGCGTAAAACCCAACCCAGTCCCCATCCTTCTGCTTGAACAGCGCCGCAAACGCCGGCACCCACTGGTCATACAGCCCGAACGGCAGCAATCGTGCATTGTTCAAGGGCGCATAGACCCAGGCATCGTAGCGTTTGTCGCCTGCCCATTGGGTATCGCGCAGTTGCTCATAGTCGGTGCGCAGGCGTTCGAACTCCGCCGCTTTGCGTTGGCGCATTCCCTCGGCCGGCGAGGGTTGGGCGTAGAGCTTTTCCAGGCGCTGGCGGGTATCGAGGATCAGTTGGATGAACTGGTCGCGCTGGCGCACCTGCTTGCCATTGTCTGGCGCCAGCCCACGACTGGCGCGCCATTGCCGGGTGCCTTCCTGTTCGACGAAGGTGGCGAAGGACTCATTGAATTCGGTGTCGTCCTGTACATAAAACCGTTGGTGCGCCAGTTCATGAAAGATCAGCGTCGCCAGGCGTTCGTCGCCCCAATGCATCATCGAACTCAGGATCGGATCGTCGAACCAGCCCAGCGTCGAATAGGCTTCTACCCCACCGATCGTAACGTCCATGCCCTGCAAGCGCTGCAACGCGGCCTCGCCACGGGCGGCGCCCTGGCTGTAATAACCGCGATAAGCCACGCAACCGGCAATGGGAAAACAATGGTTGTGCGGTGCCAGGGAAAACTCTGGCGTGGCGAAGACGTTCCAGACTACGAACGGCCGGCCAATATCCGCATACAGGCGATAGCTTCGATTGTCCGGTAGATGCAGGTGATTACTGGCGAACGTCCGTGCCTCACGCGCCTGGGCCAAGTGCGCCTTGAGCTGGGCATCGCGGGCGGGGTCGGCAATGACCTGGTCGATAGGCTCGCGGGCCTGCAACAACCGCAGCTGCCCGCCGACGAGTTGGCTGTAGTAACCGGCGCTAGCGCAACCGTTTAGTAACAAAAGCAGGAGGCCTGGAAACAAAATCTGGAAAACACGGTCGAGTAACCGATGGCTTGAACGCGGCCTGATCAATTGGAATCACCCTGGGAAGTCTGCCCACAAGACTATCTCGCTTGCCTGGAGCTTCGCTATGCGCGTGTTGATGCTGACGAGTGGCCTGTTGTTGCTCACCGGTTGTGCCGGCTTGCCTGACCCCGATCCATCCCAAGCGTGGATCGATCTGGGCAATCAGCAGGACACCGCGCTACAGGCGCTGGAAGTCGATGACAAGATGTCCGTCGACCGACGTTATTTCGAAGTGCAACCCGGCAGCCATGAGTTGACGGTGCGCTACCAGTTTGCCGTCGAACCCGGCAACATCGGCCCGGACGCGGAGCCGCTGTGGCGCGATTGCCGGTTGAACCTTAAATTCAAGGATTTCAACGCAGGCCAACGTTACCAGCTACAGGCCGGCAGCATTGGTTTCCGGCCATGGGCCAAGCTTTACGATCAGCAGCGCAAGGTGGTGGGGCAAGGTACGCCGGCGGGCTGCCAACAAACTTGATTGGCGCTATGCTCAGGACCTGGTTTTAAGGAAACTCATCATGCGCTTATCCTTGCTGTTACTGGCCCTGGTCTCCATGAGCGGTTGCGCAACGAGCCCGCTGCCCCAGGTCGACCCGAACATGGCGTGGGTTGATTTTGCTACGCCCATGCCGGGCGGCAAAATGCTGATGGCTGAAAGCCTGGACGGCCAGCGCTTGCGCGACGGACGGTTCTTCCAGGTTTCGCCGGGCAGCCACGAACTGAAAGTGCGCTTCGACTTCGAAGTATTCAGTGGGGGTGGGTTGGGCATGCAGGCCGAACCCCAAGAGCGGATGTGCTACATGCTCGTGCGTTACGACCATTTCGAGGCCGGCCAGCGCTATCGTCTGGAGGCTCGCAACCTGGCATTCACGCCGAGCGCCCGGCTCTATGACGACAAGCGTCAAATCGTCGCCGAGGAACGGCAGATCAATTGCGTTCCGTAGGAATCCCTAGCGGTCGTTCTTCTGGTAGATGATTTTCTTCGTGCCGTTATCGCAACTGCCCACCACCATGTTCTGGTCGTGAACTTCGTCATTGGTGACGATTTCCAGCGTGTAGGACGACACGTTGTTCGCCTGGATCTTCGCTTCGATTTCCCCTTTCAGCTCTTCACAGGATTTGGGAGCCGCAAGGGCTGATGCAGCGAATGCGCAGCCGATGACCACCAGGGCTGATCGTTTCATGTTCGAATTCCTCATGGCAGCACGCACTGCCTGTGCGCTGAAACTGCGGGCTTCATTCGATCATAATTGCGCCAGGGTAAACAGCTCGACCGTGTTCAAGAAATCGCAGCCTTCGACAATGCCTGCGAAGGCTGCGACCCTTTCATGGGTCAGTTCACCAAGGTCGCATCCAGGGTAATCTTGGCGTTCAGCACTTTGGAAACCGGGCACCCCTCCTTGGCTTTCTTGCTCAATTCGTCGAATTGCGCCTGGCTCGCGCCGGGGATTTTCGCCTTGAGTATCAGCTTGACCGCCGTGATCGCGAAACCGCCCTCGACCTGGTCCAGGGTCACTTCAGCGTTGGTGTCGATGCTGTCGGCCTTGAGCCCGGCGTCGCCGAGGATCATCGAAAAGGCCATGGAAAAGCAGCCGGCGTGGGCCGCGCCGATCAATTCCTCGGGGTTGGTGCCCTTGCCGCCTTCGAATCGCGCCTTGAAGCCATAGGGCGCCTCGCGCAACACGCCGGTTTCCGTGGAAATCGAGCCGATACCGGTTTTCAGGTCACCTTCCCAATGAGCCGATGCTTTCTTGATGATAGCCATGTCTGCCTCCTGAAGATCCGGCGCGAACGCCGCGCCTGGGTGTTTTTTAACTGTCTGGGTTGTGAGGATAGACCGCCTGGAAAAGTTCACCTTGTCGATTAGCCGACGAATTTAGTAGGAAATTTCGTCGCAACTATTGAAACTCGGGTATATGCCCACATTGCAATGGCACACACCTTTAGAAACGGCAGGCTTTTACCCGTAGGAAAAGCCCGGAACGCCGTTGGAGATCCCGGCCCATGAAACAGCTGTCCGACGTGAAATTCTCAACCCTCGACCTGGTGCCTGTGCGCGCCGATGGCAATGCCGCTCAATCCTTGCACAACTCGCTGGACTTGGCGCAGCACGTGGAAAAATACGGCTACACCCGCTTCTGGGTGGCCGAACACCACAATATGGACGGTATCGCCAGTTCGGCAACAGCGGTGCTGCTGGGTTATCTGGCGGGGGGCACTTCGACCATTCGCGTCGGTTCCGGTGGCGTCATGCTGCCCAATCACGCACCGTTGATCATCGCCGAACAGTTCGGCACGCTGGAAAGCCTCTATCCGGGTCGAATCGATCTGGGGCTGGGGCGCGCGCCAGGTTCCGACCAGATGACCGCCCGGGCGCTGCGTCGCGAGCGCTCCGGCAGCGCGGACGATTTTCCCGAGGATGTGGCCGAGCTGATGCGCTACCTGGGCCCGCGTACCCCGGATCAACGCATCATCGCCATGCCCGGCACCGGCACCAACGTGCCGGTCTGGCTGCTGGGTTCGAGCCTGTTCAGTGCGCAATTGGCCGGTGAACGCGGTTTGCCCTACGCATTCGCCTCCCATTTCGCACCGCGATATATGCACGAGGCGATTCGCATCTACCGCAACCACTTCAAGCCGTCGGCGGTGCTCGACAAGCCCTATGTGATGCTCGGCGTGCCGCTGGTGGCTGCGGATACCGATGAGCAGGCCGATTACCTGGCGACGTCGGTGTACCAGCGGATCCTGGCGTTGATGCGCGGCCAGAGCCTGGTGCAGCGTCCGCCGGTCGAATCCATGAACGGTCTTTGGTTGCCCCATGAGAAGGAGGCGGTCGGCGATTTCCTGGGGCTGGCCATGGTCGGCGGTCCGCAGAAAATTCGCGCCAAGCTGCAAGTGCTGATCGAGCAGACCCAGGCCGATGAGCTGATTTTTACCAGCGACCTGTATGAGCACGCCGATCGCTTGCACTCCTACGAGTTGCTGGCGCAGGTCATGAAGGGCTGAATCGCGGTCAATAAAAAGCCGACGCTGTGCGTCGGCTTTGAACTGAACGCGCTATCAGCCGCGTTTGTAGACTATTTCTTTCGTACCGCCCTCACAGGTGCCGACGACTTTTGCGTCAGCCGCTGCGCCTTTATCAACGATTTCCAGCGTATAACCTGACACGCCCTTGGCGTCCAGCTTTGCTGCGATTTCGCTTTTCAGCTCTTCGCAGGGTTTGCCGGCCGCAAACGCACCACCGGCAAGGCTCAGCAAACCCAGGGCCACCATCAATTTGTTCATCGCTCGCACTCCTTGGTCGGATCAAATAGGGCAGGTATTGGAAAACGTAATGCGCAGACCATAGCGCATCGCCACTCCCTATGGCACTCCGCCAGCGTGCAAGTTCAAAGAACCTCAGCTATTGGCAATCCGAAAGCCGACCTTGATCGTCACTTGAAAGTGCGCGGCCCGGCCATTTTCGATGTGGCCGCGGGTTTCCGTGACTTCGAACCATTCCAAGTGCTTGAGGCTTTTGCTGGCTTCGGCCAGGGCGTTGTTGATGGCGTCTTCAATGCTGGTGGGAGAGGAACCGACCAGTTCGACCTTTTTGTACGTATGGTGATCACTCATAACGTTCTCCTTGGTTGTCTTTAACAGCCTAGCAGCGATTTTTCGCCTTACATGTGTGGCCGCTCAAGCGGTGAAAGTTCAGATTTACTGCACTTTCCCAAACCGTCGGAGTCCCAATTCACACACGAACTCAACCACTGCAGGAGAGCCACCATGGCCAGCACTTCGTTACGCAAAGCCTCGTTGCAAAGCATGGAAGCGGAGATCGAAAGTCTGCTCAAGTCGTTGGAAAGTCTGAAGGATGACGCTTCGGACGAGTCGCGTAAAACCCTCAAGTCGCTCAAGGCCAATGCCGAAAACGCGCTGAAACATTCTCGCCATCTGCTCAGCGACGCCTATGAAGAGGTCAAGGTGAAAACCCGTGAGACCGGGATCGCCACGCGAGATTACGCGCAGGAACACCCATGGACCACGGCCGGTGTCGCGGTCGGTGCGCTGGGTTTGCTGGCTGCTTACCTGCTGTGCAAACGCGGTGACTGAACCGGTTGGCCCAGCTCATGCCTGAGCCATTGGGCCAATTGTCGAGCGCGCCCGTCCGCGGCGCGCTTGGGTAGCCACAACGCCAGTCGCGCCGCGGTTTCATCAAAGCCCCACGGCGCGACCAGGCGACCGGCGCGAACGTCCTCGGCCACCAGCGGTTCGGGCGCGATCGCCACGCCTAACCCCGCCACGGCGGCTTCCAGTAAATAATATAAATGCTCGAATCCTTGCCCGAACTTCAATGCCTGGGGTTCAAGGTCGTTTTGCCGTGCCCAGGCCGGCCAAGCCTGTGGACGCGAGGTGGTGTGCAGCAACGGTTCATCGAGCAGCCCGCTGGCTGGTGCACCCTGCAACCGAGCGAATCCGGCGTAGTGCGGGCTCATCACGGGACCGATCCGTTCGCTCACCAGTTCGTACACCTGCATGTCGGCCGGCCAGGGTGGCTCGGCGAATACCAACAAGGCGTCTAATCCCGGTCGCCTGGGGTCCAGGTCGCCTTCGCCGGCGGACAGGTGCAAGCGCAAATCCGGCAGGTCAGCATTGAGCCTGCCCAGGCGAGGAATAAACCAACGCGCCAGCAGGCTTCCCGAGCAGCCCAGTACAAACGGGGCGTCTGCCGTACGTTGTGTCAGCTCCGCGCAAACACCGCGTAAACGCTCGAACGCATCGGTGCTGGCGTCCCGCAGGCGCACGCCGGCATCTGTGAGTTTAAGGCCGCGCCCGTCCTTGATGAACAAGCTGATGCCCAGATGCTCTTCCAACACCTTCAACTGTCGACTTACAGCGCCATGAGTGACGTGCAGCTGTTCGGCCGCCTGGCTTACGCTGTTCAGGCGGGCGGTGGCCTCGAAGGCGCGCAAGGCGTTGAGGGGGGGCAGGTCGTGGCTCATTTTATTTGTGAGTTTTCCTGACAGGTTGCGGCGATCTTATCGGTTTTCACTGAGGGATGTCAGGGGTAGAGTGAACCTCATTGTCTTTCAACGCATTTGCCTGGAGCGCCCGATGACCCAGCCTACGACCTCTTTCAACCTGCGCAGCGGCCCTGATGCCAACGGCCTGTTCGGCGCATTCGGCGGCCGTTATGTGGCCGAGACCTTGATGCCGCTGATTCTTGATCTGGCCCGTGAGTACGAAGTGGCGAAGGAAGATCCGGCCTTCATTGAGGAACTGGCCTACTTCCAGCGTGACTATGTCGGTCGTCCGAGCCCGCTCTACTTCGCCGAGCGCCTGACCGAATATTGCGGTGGCGCCAAGATCTACCTCAAGCGTGAAGAGCTGAACCACACCGGCGCGCACAAGATCAACAACTGCATCGGCCAGATCCTGCTGGCGCGGCGCATGGGCAAGAAACGCATCATCGCCGAGACCGGCGCGGGTATGCACGGCGTGGCCACCGCCACCGTGGCCGCGCGTTTCGGCCTGGATTGCGTGATCTACATGGGCACCACCGACATCGAGCGCCAGCAGGCCAACGTGTTCCGCATGAAGCTGCTCGGGGCGGAAGTCATTCCGGTGGTCGCCGGCACCGGCACCCTGAAGGACGCCATGAACGAGGCCCTGCGCGACTGGGTCACCAACGTCGACAGCACGTTCTACCTGATCGGCACCGTGGCGGGCCCGCATCCTTATCCTGCGATGGTGCGTGACTTCCAAGCGGTGATCGGCAAGGAAACCCGCGATCAGCTGCAAGCCCAGGAAGGTCGCCTGCCGGATAGCCTGGTGGCGTGCATCGGTGGCGGCTCCAACGCCATGGGCCTGTTCCACCCGTTCCTGGACGACAAGAGTGTCGAAATCATCGGCGTCGAAGCCGCAGGCTATGGCATCGAGACCGGTAAGCACGCGGCGAGCCTGAACGGCGGCGTCCCCGGCGTACTGCACGGCAACCGCACCTTCCTGTTGCAGGACGACGACGGCCAGATCATCGACGCCCATTCGATTTCCGCGGGGCTCGACTACCCCGGTATCGGCCCGGAACATGCCTGGTTGCACGACATTGGCCGCGTCCAGTACACCTCGGTCACTGACGCCGAAGCCCTCGAAGCCTTCCACAAATGCTGTCGCCTGGAAGGGATCATTCCTGCACTGGAAAGCGCCCATGCCCTGGCCGAAGTGTTCAAGCGCGCACCCAACCTGCCGAAAGATCACCTGATGGTGGTCAACCTGTCCGGTCGTGGCGACAAAGACATGCAAACCGTGATGCACCACATGGAACAGTCCCAGCAGGAGAAACACTGATGAGCCGCCTGCAAACCCGTTTTGCCGAACTCAAGGAACAGAACCGCGCCGCCCTGGTGACTTTCGTCACGGCGGGCGACCCGGACTACGACACGTCGCTGGCGATCCTCAAGGGCCTGCCGGCGGCGGGTGCCGACGTGATCGAGTTGGGCATGCCATTCACCGACCCGATGGCTGACGGCCCGGCGATCCAATTGGCGAACATTCGCGCCCTGGGGGCCCAGCAGAACCTTGCGAAAACCCTGCAGATGGTTCGTGAGTTCCGCAAAGACAACACTGAGACACCGCTGGTGTTGATGGGCTACTTCAACCCGATCCACCGTTATGGCGTGCAGCGTTTCATTGGCGAGGCGCTGGACGCTGGCGTGGATGGCCTGATCGTCGTGGACATGCCGCCCGAGCACAACAGCGAACTGTGCGAACCGGCCCAGGCTGCTGGCCTGGATTTCATCCGCCTGACCACGCCGACCACTGACGATGTGCGGTTGCCGACGGTGCTCAACGGCAGTTCGGGCTTTGTGTACTACGTGTCGGTCGCGGGCGTGACTGGCGCCGGCGCCGCGACGCTGGAGCATGTGGAAGAAGCCGTGGCGCGCCTGCGCCGCCATACCGATCTGCCCATCAGCATTGGTTTCGGTATTCGTACACCGGAGCAGGCGGCGGCCATCGCACGGCTGGCCGACGGGGTGGTGGTCGGCTCGGCGCTGATCGACCATATTGCCAGCGCCGACACATCGGAACAGGCGATCGATGGCGTGTTGAGCTTGTGTGCGGCCCTGGCTGATGGTGTGCGCAAGGCGCGTCTCGGCTGATTCCTGGTTCGGCGCTGAGCCAAAAAAAGGGTTCAGAACTAGGTTCTGAACCCTTTTTTATTGCGCCGGGATTGCTCTTGTGGCGAGGGAGCTTGCTCCCGCTGGGTCGCGAAGCGGCCCCAAACAGGTTCATGCAATTCTTTCAGAGAGGGCGCATTGGCTGGTTTACGACTGCTTCGCAGCCGAGCGGGAGCAAGCTCCCTCGCCACAATGACGACCCTGTTCGTCAGGGCAACTCCAACCCGCCCCCGGCCTTGTGCAGTTCGCGCAAATGCTCGCCGATCTCCTTCACATTGGCCTCGCTTGCAGCAATTTCAGCCGCGCGGCTCGGTTCGAGCAAGGCCCGGACTTCCTTGTCCAGATCGCCTGTCAGTGTTTGCAGTTGCTTTTGCCGCAAACTGCTTTCCGATTCCAGGCGTTGCCACTCGCTGGGTTGCGGCAAGCCGTAGCCGCTGCTGCCCAGCAGTTCGGCCGGGCGGCTGAGGAAACCGCTATTGGCGAGGATCTGCTGCAGCGTCGCGTTAGCCCTTTCCATGCCACCGTTCTGCAACTCACGGGCTCCGAGGTAGCGCTGTTTGACTTCATCCTGCGCCAACAACAACTGCCGACGATAACTGGCCTGCTCCAGCAGCAACAACGCCGCGCTGGTGCGCAGGTCCGCCTGGTCGAACCAGACGCGGCGTTCGGCGGCGTCCAGGGCCAGCCAGTCTTCCACCGTCTGTTGCTTGATCGGCAGATATTTCTTCAGCACATCGAACATGGCCTGGTACCGCTCGCGGAATGAGTCGAAGTGGTAGCCCAGGCGCAAGGCTTCCTTGGGGTCATCCAGCACGCTGGTATCTGCCAGGCCCCGACCCTTGAGCACTTCCAGCAGGCCGTTGGGCATGATGCTATCCAGACCGTTGAGCTGCTTGTTGTTGCTGCCGCTGCGCAGCAGTTTCAGGCTCTCCACGGCGCAGTTATTGGACAGGAAGTAATAGTTGCCGTCATAGCTCCAGTGCATTTCGGCGGCGTGCTCGACCGTCTCCTCGATTTCGGTGCGCGACAGGTTCAGCGGCACCGATGCCAGGCTGCGTAGCTCGGTCTTGGTGTATTCATCGATCACCTGGGCCAACGGCAATACGAACAGGCGCGAGGGGTATTTGCCGACCAGCCCGTCCCAACTCGACAACTGCACATCGCCCACGAAGGCGCGGTAGGACAGCACCAAGTGTTGGTCCAGATCCAGCCGGCAGTCTGGACCGCGTGGCCGGCCCGGTGCGCAGATCACCAGCCGGAGCATGCTGTGGCCCCAGCGGCTTACCCAGTTCTGATTGGCCTCGGCCAGCAGGTAATCAATGGCATAGACCCGCTCTGGATCGACCTTGCCCAGGGGTGTCTTGGCGAAGTCGTTTCCAGCGTTGAGGAAGGCGAACGATTGGGCGCAGGTATCCTTGGCGGCAGGCGCCCAGCCGAAGTGTTCCCGGTAATAGCGATACAGGGCCGGGCGTCGGCAGGCGTAGCTCGGGTCGAGGAGAAAGTACTCCATGTTGACCGCGACGAATTCCTTGGGGCTGCTCGTTTCATAGAGGTCCGGGCTGCGGGCGACCTGGCGGTTGTGCTGTTCCCGCGCGCCGCGACGGCCGACGTATTGCGGCCAGCCGGCGAGGTCCAGCAAGCGCGGATCATCGCTGAGGGTGAAGCGGCGGTCGTTCTGGCCCCGGCATTCATCGGGGAGGCCGATCAGCCCGGCGCTGCCGTTGCGTCGAGTGCAACGCTGGATCAGCGTGCGTTCGGCGTCTGGCCATAGGCGCGAGCGGTCGTAGATGTGGGTCAGTTCATGCAAGACCGTGGCGAGCATTTCCCGGCGGACGGTGCCGTGGGGGCGCTGGGTCTTTTGCGTCGCGGCGCTACCGTCGACAAGGCTGTCGAGCAGGTTGCTGTTGAGGTCCAGTTGCGACACCAACGAGGCCTGGCCGTAGGCATTGGCGGGCATCTGGTCGGTCCAGCCGACATTGATGCGTCGGTCCAGTCGCTCGATGAAGCGCGGCGGCAGGGCCTGCATGGCTTCATCGAGCAGCGCCTGGCTGGCCTGCTGTTGCGCCGGGCTCAGTCCTTCGACGTTGAGGTGCAGTTGCAGGCCGGCCTGGGCCATGCTGGCGGTGAGCAGCAAGACCCCGGCCGCCATCCAGGCGGCGAACCGCCTCACAATGCGAGGATGGCTTCGGCGAGAACCTGGTCACTGGCATCCCGGGCTTCCGGCACGCGGGTGCGCAAGGTGTCGAAGGCGGCCTCGAGATGAGCACCACGAATTTCACCATTGCTGGCGACAAAACTGGCCGCATCGTCATGGGCTTCGCGGACGATTTTCGAATCACGGATGGACGTGGTGGTGTCGGAGGTGAAATCGATCGTGCGCTGGGAGGCGCGAACGATGATGTTACTGGTGGCTACCAGGGTTTGTGCCTGGGCCACATCGGCCAAAACCAACAGGCCGAGGGCGGCAGCAATCAGCGGGCTACGCATGGAACGACTCCGGAAAAATAAGGATAACTATTGGACGAGAATTGCTTGTGCCAGTTCAAGGTCGCTGGCATGAAGTTTTGGCTGGGTCCGGCGCAGGTAGTCCAGGGCCGATTCCAGTTGTGCACCTCGCAACTGCCCGTCGCTGGCAATGAAGGCCGCAGCGTCATCACGAGCGGCGACGATCAGTTTATGGTCGAAGGGCGCGGACGTCACCATGCTCGTGGCATAGCCGCTGACCACTACTTGCTGGGTAGACACATCGAAGGCATGGGCCGGCACGGACCAGCAAGAAACGACGAAGAAAGACGCGATGAACAGATCTGAGTAAAAACGCATGGGACTCGACGGTTGATGGCGAGCCTGAAGGCTAGCGCAAACCTGCGGGCCAGAGCCAGTGCTGAAACATCGGAACACCAATTGGCGCCCGATGTTTCATGTTGCATCAGATCACCAGGATGGCCTGGGCCAGCTGCGCATCGGTGGCGTTGAGTTGCGGTGCCTGTTGGCGGATGTAATCCAGGGCACTTTCCAGTTTCACACCACGGATGGCGCCTTCGCTGGCTACGAAGCTGGCAGCGTCGTCACGGGCGGCTTGAACGATTTTGTTGTCACGCAATGACGAGGTTGCATCGGAAGTCACGTCGGACGTGGCTTTGAGCGCTCCGACGAGGGAGTCAGTGGTCACAATGAAGCTGCTGGCGTTGGAATGGGCGGCTACGGCCAGGAGAGCAGCTGCGCTGAGCAGGCGAAGACGGATCATGATGAAACTCCTTGAATGAGGGTGATGCCGGTGCGTGTAGCTGGAAGAGGAGACGCATGTTCGACTCGCTTCGCCACGTTCGCCTCGATATTAGGACAGGAACGCGTTGGCTGACAGCCCTTGCGAGTCACTGTAGGACGCTTGCATGGAGTTGTTACGGTTCAAGCATAACTGTACTGGTATGTTTTTGTTTTTATGGGAACTGTTATTTTCCTCCGGACATCCCTAAAAATCGGGGCCCGGAAACGACAAGACCCGTCGCGGTTATCCGCGACGGGTCTTGTTTGTTCAATTCGGTGCTGGCAGTGGACCCGGTGGGTCAGGGCCAGCGACGCTGAGTTAGCGCCAGAACGGCTTGCTCAGCTCTTCGTAGCGTTGTGCTTCGCTGATACCGGCATCAGCCAGCAGGCGCGAATCCAGACGAGCCAGTTGGTGACGGCTGGCGATGCGGCGCTGCCACAACATCAGGTTGGCGATAACGCGAAGAGGCAGGGAAGCCTGGTTTTTTTCAGCTTTGTCTTCGAAAAACAGCTCGGAACTGAGTGTACGTTCCATGGTTGACATCCTTCCGCTTGTGGCGGGATTAGGTAGTGGTTTAACTGGTGCCCATGATCCTCTCGTTTGGCCAGTCTCTCTAGATACAGTTCACCTGTATTGTGAGAGACCAGTTAACTGTTAAAGAGCGGTGTACTGGTCGATATTGAAGCAACTGTACCTGTCTGCACGTTATTGGTGCAATTTTATGCATTGCTGGCAGTTTTGAGGGAAAAGACTGTAGGAAAACACCGGTACAGCAGTACAGTTTTTGACGCAATGGAAGCGAATGGCAGGCTGCAACCAAAACTGTATTTGCGGTAACGGTGATCGAGCTGTATCAGACGGCCAACATGCGCCCGGTTTCTTCCAGGTTCAGGTGCCAACTCAGTGCATCGCGCAGGATATGCGGGGTATGCCCGCCCAAGGCGCACGCGGCGTCGAAATAGTCATTCAAGGCCTGGCGATAGGAAGGGTGCACGCAATTGTCGATGATCACGCGTGCCCGCTCCCTCGGCGCCAGGCCCCGCAGGTCGGCCAGGCCGATCTCGGTCACCAGGATGTCAACGTCATGTTCGGTATGGTCTACATGGCTGACCATTGGCACGACACTGGAAATGGCGCCGCCCTTGGCAATCGACTTGGTAACGAAGATCGCCAGGTGGGCGTTACGGGCGAAGTCCCCCGAACCGCCGATGCCGTTCATCATCCGCGTGCCGCAGACATGGGTGGAGTTGACGTTGCCGTACAGGTCGAACTCCAGCGCGGTGTTGATACCAATGATGCCCAGGCGGCGCACCACTTCGGGATGGTTGGAAATTTCCTGGGGGCGCAGGACCAGTCTGTCCTTGTACTTCTCCAGGTTCCCGAAGACGTCGGCATTGCGTCGACCCGACAGGGTGATCGAGCTGCCAGAGGCGAAACTCAGCTTGCCGGCGTCGATCAAGTCAAATGTCGAATCCTGCAGGACCTCGGAATACATGGTCAGGTCTTCGAACGGGGAATCGATCAGTCCGCACATCACGGCGTTGGCGATGTTGCCAATTCCGGCCTGCAACGGCCCGAGCTTATTGGTCATGCGTCCAGCCGCGACTTCCTGCTTGAAGAAGTCGATCATGTGATCGGCAATGGCCTGGGTGTCGCTGTCGGGTGGCGCGACGGTCGAAGGCGAGTCCCCCTGGTTGGTAATGACAATGGCCGCAATTTTTTCCGGCGGGATCGGGATCGCGGGACTGCCAATGCGGTCGTCGACTTTCACCAGGGGAATCGGCGTGCGGGTAGGGCGATAGGTCGGGATATAAATGTCGTGCAGCCCTTCCAGGTTCGGGTTGTGGGCCAGGTTGATCTCGATGATCACTTGCCGGGCGAAGATGGCGAAACTGGCCGAGTTGCCCACCGACGTGGTCGGTACGATATGCCCTTGCTCGGTGATGGCTACTGCTTCGATCACGGCAATATCAGGCAGCTTGAGCTGGCCGTTGCGCAGTTGTTCGACGGTTTCCGAGAGATGCTGGTCGATGAACATCACCTCGCCCGCGTTGATCGCCTTGCGCAGCGTGCTGTCGACCTGGAACGGCATGCGTCGTGCAAGTACACCGGCTTCGGTGAGCTCCTTGTCGAGGTCGTTGCCCAGGCTCGCGCCGGTCATCAGGCTGATTTTCAACGGCGTGACCTTGGCGCGCTCAGCCAGGGCGTGGGGCACTGCTTTCGCTTCTCCAGCGCGGGTAAAACCGCTCATGCCGACAGTCATGCCGTCCTGAATAAACAAGGCTGCTTCGGCAGCGCTCATCACTTTGTTCAATAACGAAGGCAGGCGGATGCGATCACGGTACATAGGGGTTATCTCGGGCTGGAAGGCAAGATGCGCAGTCTAGTGAATTAGCGCTGTGCCCGACCCGCTACAAAGGTCGCATTTTAGGCGTCTATTACGGGCGTTTCAGGCAAAACATCATTACCGGATCGGTAATATTTTGCCTTGATACAAATCAAAACGCCCCGACAAGTCGGGGCGTTTTTGAGTGAAACAGCGATGGGGTTATTCCACGGCTTTGACCATATCCTCGATGACCTTCTTGGCGTCACCGAACACCATCATGGTCTTGTCGAGGTAGAACAGCTCGTTGTCCAGGCCGGCATAGCCGCTGGCCATGGAGCGCTTGTTGACAATGATGGTCTTCGCCTTGAAGGCTTCGAGGATCGGCATGCCGGCAATCGGCGATTTCGGATCGTTCTTCGCCGCTGGGTTGACCACGTCGTTGGCGCCCAGTACCAGCACCACGTCGGCCTGACCGAACTCGGAGTTGATATCCTCCATCTCGAACACCTGGTCGTAAGGCACTTCGGCCTCGGCCAGCAGGACGTTCATGTGCCCTGGCATGCGACCGGCCACCGGGTGGATCGCGTATTTAACGGTCACGCCATGGTGGGTCAGCTTCTCGGTCAGCTCTTTCAGCGCGTGTTGCGCCCGGGCCACCGCCAGGCCGTAGCCTGGAACGATGATCACCGTGTCGGCGTTGGTCAGCAGGAAGGTTGCGTCGTCAGCCGAGCCGGATTTCACTGGACGGGCCTCCTTCGAGCCTGCCGGGCCAGCAGCATCCGCGGTGTTGCCGAAACCGCCGAGCAGCACGTTGAAGAACGAACGGTTCATCGCCTTGCACATGATGTACGAGAGAATCGCACCGCTCGAACCCACCAGCGAACCGGCAATGATCAGCATCGAGTTGTTCAGCGAGAAGCCGATACCCGCCGCTGCCCAACCGGAGTAGCTGTTGAGCATCGAGACCACCACCGGCATGTCCGCGCCGCCGATCGGGATGATGATCAGTACACCCAGGACAAACGCCAGGGCCAGCATCAGGGCGAACGCGCCGAGGTTGCCGGTAAACATGAAGGTCAGGCCCAGGCCCAGCGTTGCCAGGCCCAGAATCAGGTTGAGCTTGTGCTGGCCACCAAACTGTACCGGTGCGCCCTGGAACAGGCGGAACTTGTACTTGCCCGAGAGCTTGCCGAACGCGATCACCGAGCCGGAGAAGGTGATTGCACCGATGGCGGCGCCGAGGAACAGCTCCAGACGGTTACCCGCCGGAATCGAATCCCCCAACTGCTTGACGATGCCCAGCGATTGCGGCTCGACGACCGCCGCGATGGCAATGAACACCGCCGCCAGGCCGATCATGCTGTGCATGAAAGCCACCAGTTCCGGCATCTTGGTCATCTCGACGCGCTTGGCCATGATCGAGCCAGCAGTACCGCCGACCAACAGGCCGACGATGACGTAGCCAATGCCGGCGGTTGCCAACTCGGCACCTAGTTTATAGATGAGACCCACGGTGGTGAGCACCGCCAACGCCATCCCGAGCATGCCGAACAGGTTGCCGCGGCGGGAGGTGGTGGGGTGCGACAGGCCTTTGAGGGCCTGGATAAAGCAGATGGACGCGATCAGGTAGAGCGTCGTTACCAGGTTCATGCTCATTACTTGGGCGCCTCTTCTTTTACGGCTTTCGGGGCTTTTTTCTTGAACATCTCAAGCATGCGGCGCGTCACCAGGAAGCCACCGAACACGTTCACCGCGGCCAGGGCCACGGCGAGGGTGCCCATGGTCTTGCCCAGCGGCGTTACGGTCAGCGCTGCAGCGAGCATGGCGCCGACGATCACGATCGCCGAAATGGCGTTGGTCACCGCCATCAATGGCGTGTGCAGCGCGGGCGTTACGTTCCAGACCACGTGATAACCGACATAAATGGCCAGCACAAAGATGATCAGGTTGTAGATACCGGGGGAGATGAGCTCTTCCATTGTCTGAATCCCTGCTTAGGCGTTTTTGCGGATGACCTGGCCGTCGCGGCACATCAGGCACGCGGCGACAATGTCGTCTTCCAGGTTCACGTCGAACTGACCTTCCTTGGTGAAGACCAGCTTCAGGAAGTCCAGCAGGTTACGGGCGTACAGCGCCGAAGCATCGGCCGCGACTTCGCCGGCCAGGTTGGTCGGGCCGGCGATGGTGACGCCGTTCTCGATCACCACCTGATCAGCCACGGTCAGCGGACAGTTGCCACCCTGGGCTGCCGCGAGGTCGATGACCACCGAGCCGGGTTTCATCTGCGCGACGGTTTCAGCACTCAGCAAGGTCGGTGCCTTGCGGCCCGGAATCAATGCGGTGGTGATGACGATGTCGGCCTGCTTGGCGCGCTCATGCACCGCCTGGGCCTGGCGCTGCATCCAGCTGGCCGGCATGGGCCGGGCATAACCGCCGACGCCGACCGCGCATTCACGCTCTTCGTCGGTCTCGTAAGGCACGTCGACGAACTTGGCGCCGAGGGATTCGATTTGCTCCTTCACCGCAGGACGCACGTCCGATGCCTCGATCACCGCTCCGAGACGCTTGGCCGTGGCAATTGCCTGCAGCCCCGCCACGCCGGCGCCAAGGATCAATACCCGCGCCGCTTTCACGGTCCCGGCGGCAGTCATCAGCATCGGCATGAAGCGCGGATAGTAATGAGCGGCCAGCAGCACCGCTTTGTAGCCGGCAATGTTCGCTTGAGACGACAGCACATCCAGGCTCTGGGCGCGGGACGTACGTGGCGCGGCCTCAAGGGCGAAAGCGGTAATGCCGCGTTCGGCCAGCTTGGCGATGGTTTCGTTGTTGAACGGATTGAGCATGCCCACCAGAACGGTGCCGCTCTTGATCAGTGTCAGTTCGCTGTCGCTGGGAGCGACCACCTTGAGGATCAGCTCGGCCCCGAATGCATCACTGGCGCTGCCAATGGTTGCGCCCGCTGCCTCATAGGCACTGTCGATAACGCTGGCCTTGATACCGGCGCCGCTTTGGACAGTGACTTTATGGCCTTGGCCGATCAACTTCTTGATGGTTTCCGGGGTAGCAGCAACCCGTGTTTCACCCGTTTGGGTTTCGAGGGGAACACCAATGTGCACGTCAAATCTCCTGCGTGATCTTATTGAGTAAACCCAGGCACTTCGGATGGTGCGGCTGGGGCGGCCGATCAGCACGATCCCGCCAAACCAGGCGGGGCGCGGCATTTTGCAGGCGAAAATTCAGCCCTTCAAGGGATTATGACGGGTGACGGAAAATTAACTACAAGTCACCCTGTGACCGAATGTCGCAATTATCGATCGGCAGCCCTTGTGGGCCGTGCTTTCCAAGGATTTAGGTTCAAATTGACAATTCTTCCCATCGGCCAGATGAATAAGCGCTGATGCGCTGCGCGATATGGCTCTAAGCCATGTATTTAGACGCTTTGGAGACTACTGCACGGGTTTCATAACAGATTGACTGAATGCGACATAAACTTATATCTGTAGCGACTTTTGTTAGTTGACTACCTAAGTAGGATTTTTGCTTTCCCTTATTAATCAAGGTGATAGCTCGTGGCTTGTTTCACCAGCCAATCACGAAAAGCTCGAAGAGAGGCAGATTCGACCTTTCGCTCTGGAATCATCAGGTAGTAGGCCTTGATGCTCGACAGTGCGTTACGGTTGGCCACGACCAAACGTTGCTCTGCAAGCTCGCGCTGAATCAAAAAGGGCGGAATCAGCGCAACGCCCATGTCGTGCATGGCCGCTTGGGCGAGCATGGAGAATAGTTCATAACGAGGGCCTGTCAGGTCTCGTGCGATGTTCAGGTTCTGAGCGTTGAACCACTGGCGCCACGCATACGGGCGAGTGGTCTGCTGGAGCAAGGGCAAATCGGCAATGGCCTCCGGTGTCAGGCTCTTCCGGTCACCCAGTAAGGCAGGGCTGCATACCGGCATCGGATTTTCGCCCATCAGCTTGTGGGATTCGGTACCGGACCAGTCCGCGTCGCCAAAGTAGATGGCGGCGTCAAACTCTGTGTCCGCAAAGAGAAAGGGGCGTGTGCGGTTGGTCAGGTTGACGGTGACTTCCGGATGCTGCTGCTGGAAGTCCTTGAGACGTGGCAGCAGCCATTGGGTGCCGAAGGTCGGAACCACGGCCAGTTCAATCACGTTCGCGCCGGTGTGCCCCATCACGGAAAGTGTGTCGCGCTCGACGGCATCCAGTTGGGTGGCAACCCGGCGGCTGTAGGAAAGACCCGCTTCGGTCAGTTTGACCCCACGGCGCGAGCGTCGGAAAAGCTCGACGCTGAGGAAATCCTCCAGGCTGGCGATCTGTCGGCAGATAGCGCCTTGCGTGAGGGAAAGCTCCTGTGCCGCCTTGGTGAAGCTTTCATGGCGTGCGGCAGCCTCGAAACTGACCAGGGCGGCGGTACTGGGGATTTTGCGGCGCATGTACGTATGCCTCACTCAATAGCTGCTTAAACAGGGTTTACGGCGATTACGGAGTGAGAAATTAGCACAGCATAGTGCGTAATCCTCGTTTGCCCTTGTAGGAAACCGCGCCTAGGATCAATCCACGATTTTCATTTAATTGGCGAGGACTCTTTCATGGCCGGCAAAGCGAGCTTCAACTGGATCGATCCATTGTTGCTGGATCAGCAGCTCACCGAAGAAGAACGCATGATTCGCGACACTGCCGAGCAGTTCGCCCAGCAGAAACTGGCACCGCGAGTGCTGGAGGCGTTCCGCCATGAGAAAACCGACCCGGCGATTTTCCGCGAGATGGGTGAGGTGGGCCTGCTGGGGGCAACCATTCCTGAGCAGTACGGCGGCAGCGGGCTGAACTACGTCAGCTACGGCCTGATCGCTCGCGAAGTGGAGCGCGTCGACTCCGGTTATCGCTCGATGATGAGTGTGCAGTCCTCGCTGGTCATGGTGCCGATCAATGAATTCGGGACTGAAGCACAAAAGCAGAAGTATTTGCCGAAGCTGGCGTCTGGCGAATGGATCGGCTGCTTTGGTCTGACCGAGCCGAACCATGGGTCAGACCCAGGCGCGATGATTACTCGTGCACGCAAAGTGGAAGGTGGCTACAGCCTGACGGGCAGCAAGATGTGGATCACCAACAGTCCGATCGCTGATGTCTTTGTCGTCTGGGGCAGGGACGATGCTGGCGATATCCGCGGTTTCGTTCTTGAAAAAGGCTGGAAGGGGCTGAGCGCGCCGGCGATCCATGGCAAGGTCGGGCTGCGCGCTTCGATCACCGGCGAAATCGTCATGGACAATGTATTCGTCCCGGAAGAGAACATTTTCCCCGATGTCCGTGGCCTGAAGGGCCCGTTTACTTGCCTGAACTCAGCGCGCTACGGGATCTCCTGGGGCGCTTTGGGAGCCGCTGAATTCTGCTGGCACACCGCTCGCCAGTACACGCTGGATCGCCAGCAGTTCGGTCGTCCGCTCGCGGCCAATCAGTTGATCCAGAAGAAACTGGCCGACATGCAGACTGAAATCACGCTTGCGCTGCAGGGGTGCCTGCGTTTGGGGCGTATGAAAGATGAGGGCACGGCGGCAGTCGAGATTACCTCGATCATGAAGCGAAACTCCTGCGGCAAGTCCTTGGATATTGCTCGGATGGCGCGGGACATGCTGGGCGGCAACGGTATTTCCGATGAATTCGGTATCGCTCGTCATCTCGTGAACCTGGAAGTCGTGAACACCTACGAAGGCACGCACGACGTTCATGCGCTGATCCTGGGGCGTGCGCAAACCGGTATCCAGGCGTTCTATTAATAGGAGAACGGTCATGGGCGCGCTTTCGCATCTGCGGGTATTGGATTTATCGAGGGTCTTGGCCGGGCCGTGGGCCGGACAGATCCTGGCGGACCTGGGGGCTGACGTCATCAAGGTCGAGCGTCCCGGCAATGGTGACGATACGCGCGCCTGGGGGCCGCCCTTCCTGAAGGATGCCAGAGGCGAGAACACGACCGAAGCTGCCTATTATCTGTCGGCCAATCGCAACAAGCAGTCGGTGACCATCGATTTTACGCGGCCAGAGGGTCAGCGGCTGGTGCGGGAGCTGGCGGCCAAGTCCGATATCCTGATCGAGAATTTCAAGGTGGGCGGCCTGGCCGCGTATGGCCTGGACTATGACTCGCTGAAGGCGATCAATCCGCAATTGATCTACTGCTCGATCACCGGGTTCGGACAGACCGGCCCTTATGCCAAGCGCGCCGGGTATGACTTCATGATCCAGGGGCTGGGGGGCTTGATGAGCTTGACCGGCCGCCCAGAGGGGGATGAGGGCGCGGGGCCGGTGAAGGTGGGGGTTGCGCTGACGGATATCCTCACGGGGTTGTACTCGACGGCTGCCATTTTGGCGGCGCTGGCTCATCGGGATCATGCCGGCGCAGGGCAGCACATCGACATGGCCTTGCTGGATGTCCAAGTGGCTTGCCTGGCTAACCAGGCGATGAACTACCTGACTACGGGCAATGCGCCGAAGCGGCTGGGCAATGCTCATCCGAACATCGTGCCTTATCAGGATTTTCCTACGGCTGACGGCGACTTCATCCTTACTGTGGGTAATGACGGCCAGTTCCGCAAGTTCGCTGAGGTGGCCGGGCAGCCGCAGTGGGCTGATGATCCGCGTTTTGCCACGAACAAGCTGCGGGTCGCAAACCGTGCGGTATTGATTCCGTTGATCCGCCAGGCCACGGTGTTCAAGACCACCGCTGAGTGGGTGGTCCAGTTGGAGCAGGCAGGTGTACCGTGCGGGCCAATCAACGACCTTGCCCAAGTGTTTGCCGACCCTCAGGTGCAAGCGCGTGGATTGGCAATGGAATTGCCTCATCTATTGGCCGGTAGCGTGCCGCAGGTGGCCAGCCCGATTCGACTGTCCGAGACGCCGGTGGAGTATCGCAATGCGCCCCCTTTATTAGGGGAGCATACGCTGGAGGTATTGCAGCGAGTGTTGGGGTTGGATGAAGCGGCAGTGGCGGCATTCAGGCAGGCTGGGGTTCTTTGAGCGTTCTCTTCTATATAGAGGGGTTTTTAAAGGGGGATTTCCGGTGCTGCGCAACTTATTGATAGAAAAGCGAAATTAGGGGTTGACGGCAGATTCTGGAAGTCTATAATTCGCCCCACTTCCGGCGCAGTCGAAACGGAAAACTCCTTAAGATTCAATGAGTTAAGTAGGTTTCGAAGATGCAGGGCTTCAGTTCATCGAAGCTTGGAAGGAGCAGATAGAGCGGTGATGTTTGGCTCTATCGGCGGTTCGATCTTCTCGGTCGAAAGCGGTGAAAAAGAGGTGTTGACAGCAGCGAGTAACGCTGTAGAATTCGCCTCCCGCTAACGAGAGATCGGAAGCGCAAGTGGTTGAAGTTGTTGATGTTTCCGAAGCGAAACTTTGAAAACTTCTTAAAATAACCGCTTGACAGATGCACGGGGCGCTGTAGAATGCGCGCCTCGGTTGAGACGAAAGGCTCAGCCAACCGCTCTTTAACAACTGAATCAAGCAATTCGTGTGGGTGCTTGTGGAGTCAGACTGCTAGTCAACAGATTATCAGCATCACAAGTTACTCCGCGAGAAATCAAAGATGTAACCAACGATTGCTGAGCCAAGTTTAGGGTTTTCTCAAAACCCAAAGATGTTTGAACTGAAGAGTTTGATCATGGCTCAGATTGAACGCTGGCGGCAGGCCTAACACATGCAAGTCGAGCGGTAGAGAGGTGCTTGCACCTCTTGAGAGCGGCGGACGGGTGAGTAATGCCTAGGAATCTGCCTGGTAGTGGGGGATAACGCTCGGAAACGGACGCTAATACCGCATACGTCCTACGGGAGAAAGCAGGGGACCTTCGGGCCTTGCGCTATCAGATGAGCCTAGGTCGGATTAGCTAGTTGGTGGGGTAATGGCTCACCAAGGCGACGATCCGTAACTGGTCTGAGAGGATGATCAGTCACACTGGAACTGAGACACGGTCCAGACTCCTACGGGAGGCAGCAGTGGGGAATATTGGACAATGGGCGAAAGCCTGATCCAGCCATGCCGCGTGTGTGAAGAAGGTCTTCGGATTGTAAAGCACTTTAAGTTGGGAGGAAGGGCATTAACCTAATACGTTAGTGTTTTGACGTTACCGACAGAATAAGCACCGGCTAACTCTGTGCCAGCAGCCGCGGTAATACAGAGGGTGCAAGCGTTAATCGGAATTACTGGGCGTAAAGCGCGCGTAGGTGGTTCGTTAAGTTGGATGTGAAAGCCCCGGGCTCAACCTGGGAACTGCATTCAAAACTGTCGAGCTAGAGTATGGTAGAGGGTGGTGGAATTTCCTGTGTAGCGGTGAAATGCGTAGATATAGGAAGGAACACCAGTGGCGAAGGCGACCACCTGGACTGATACTGACACTGAGGTGCGAAAGCGTGGGGAGCAAACAGGATTAGATACCCTGGTAGTCCACGCCGTAAACGATGTCAACTAGCCGTTGGGAGCCTTGAGCTCTTAGTGGCGCAGCTAACGCATTAAGTTGACCGCCTGGGGAGTACGGCCGCAAGGTTAAAACTCAAATGAATTGACGGGGGCCCGCACAAGCGGTGGAGCATGTGGTTTAATTCGAAGCAACGCGAAGAACCTTACCAGGCCTTGACATCCAATGAACTTTCCAGAGATGGATTGGTGCCTTCGGGAACATTGAGACAGGTGCTGCATGGCTGTCGTCAGCTCGTGTCGTGAGATGTTGGGTTAAGTCCCGTAACGAGCGCAACCCTTGTCCTTAGTTACCAGCACGTTATGGTGGGCACTCTAAGGAGACTGCCGGTGACAAACCGGAGGAAGGTGGGGATGACGTCAAGTCATCATGGCCCTTACGGCCTGGGCTACACACGTGCTACAATGGTCGGTACAGAGGGTTGCCAAGCCGCGAGGTGGAGCTAATCCCACAAAACCGATCGTAGTCCGGATCGCAGTCTGCAACTCGACTGCGTGAAGTCGGAATCGCTAGTAATCGCGAATCAGAATGTCGCGGTGAATACGTTCCCGGGCCTTGTACACACCGCCCGTCACACCATGGGAGTGGGTTGCACCAGAAGTAGCTAGTCTAACCTTCGGGAGGACGGTTACCACGGTGTGATTCATGACTGGGGTGAAGTCGTAACAAGGTAGCCGTAGGGGAACCTGCGGCTGGATCACCTCCTTAATCGACGACCGCAGCTGCTTCATGAGCTCCCACACGAATTGCTTGATTCATTGAAGAAGACGATAGAAGCAGCTTTAAGCTCCAAGCTGATAGCTCACAGCTAACAGTTACAAGCTCGAAATTGGGTCTGTAGCTCAGTTGGTTAGAGCGCACCCCTGATAAGGGTGAGGTCGGCAGTTCGAATCTGCCCAGACCCACCAATTTTGTTATGGGGCCATAGCTCAGCTGGGAGAGCGCCTGCCTTGCACGCAGGAGGTCAGCGGTTCGATCCCGCTTGGCTCCACCATAAACTGCTTCTGAAAGCTTAGAAATGAGCATTCCATCAAGGTGATGGTGAATGTTGATTTCTAGTCTTTTGATTAGATCGTTCTTTAAAAATTTGGGTATGTGATAGAAAGATAGACTGAACGTTACTTTCACTGGTAACGGATCAGGCTAAGGTAAAATTTGTGAGTTCTCTTAGTTGAGAAATTCGAATTTTCGGCGAATGTCGTCTTCACAGTATAACCAGATTGCTTGGGGTTATATGGTCAAGTGAAGAAGCGCATACGGTGGATGCCTTGGCAGTCAGAGGCGATGAAAGACGTGGTAGCCTGCGAAAAGCTTCGGGGAGTCGGCAAACAGACTTTGATCCGGAGATGTCTGAATGGGGGAACCCAGCCATCATAAGATGGTTATCTTGTACTGAATACATAGGTGCAAGAGGCGAACCAGGGGAACTGAAACATCTAAGTACCCTGAGGAAAAGAAATCAACCGAGATTCCCTTAGTAGTGGCGAGCGAACGGGGACTAGCCCTTAAGCTTCTTTGATTTTAGCGGAACGCTCTGGAAAGTGCGGCCATAGTGGGTGATAGCCCTGTACGCGAAAGGATCTTAGAAGTGAAATCGAGTAGGACGGAGCACGAGAAACTTTGTCTGAATATGGGGGGACCATCCTCCAAGGCTAAATACTACTGACTGACCGATAGTGAACTAGTACCGTGAGGGAAAGGCGAAAAGAACCCCGGAGAGGGGAGTGAAATAGATCCTGAAACCGTATGCGTACAAGCAGTGGGAGCCCACTTTGTTGGGTGACTGCGTACCTTTTGTATAATGGGTCAGCGACTTATTTTCAGTGGCGAGCTTAACCGAATAGGGGAGGCGTAGCGAAAGCGAGTCTTAATAGGGCGTCTAGTCGCTGGGAATAGACCCGAAACCGGGCGATCTATCCATGGGCAGGTTGAAGGTTGGGTAACACTAACTGGAGGACCGAACCGACTACCGTTGAAAAGTTAGCGGATGACCTGTGGATCGGAGTGAAAGGCTAATCAAGCTCGGAGATAGCTGGTTCTCCTCGAAAGCTATTTAGGTAGCGCCTCATGTATCACTGTAGGGGGTAGAGCACTGTTTCGGCTAGGGGGTCATCCCGACTTACCAAACCGATGCAAACTCCGAATACCTACAAGTGCCGAGCATGGGAGACACACGGCGGGTGCTAACGTCCGTCGTGAAAAGGGAAACAACCCAGACCGTCAGCTAAGGTCCCAAAGTTATGGTTAAGTGGGAAACGATGTGGGAAGGCTTAGACAGCTAGGAGGTTGGCTTAGAAGCAGCCACCCTTTAAAGAAAGCGTAATAGCTCACTAGTCGAGTCGGCCTGCGCGGAAGATGTAACGGGGCTCAAACCATACACCGAAGCTACGGGTATCACGTAAGTGATGCGGTAGAGGAGCGTTCTGTAAGCCTGTGAAGGTGAGTTGAGAAGCTTGCTGGAGGTATCAGAAGTGCGAATGCTGACATGAGTAACGACAATGGGTGTGAAAAACACCCACGCCGAAAGACCAAGGTTTCCTGCGCAACGTTAATCGACGCAGGGTTAGTCGGTCCCTAAGGCGAGGCTGAAAAGCGTAGTCGATGGAAAACAGGTTAATATTCCTGTACTTCTGGTTATTGCGATGGAGGGACGGAGAAGGCTAGGCCAGCTTGGCGTTGGTTGTCCAAGTTTAAGGTGGTAGGCTGGAATCTTAGGTAAATCCGGGATTCCAAGGCCGAGAGCTGATGACGAGTTACCCTTTGGGTGACGAAGTGGTTGATGCCATGCTTCCAAGAAAAGCTTCTAAGCTTCAGGTAACCAGGAACCGTACCCCAAACCGACACAGGTGGTTGGGTAGAGAATACCAAGGCGCTTGAGAGAACTCGGGTGAAGGAACTAGGCAAAATGGCACCGTAACTTCGGGAGAAGGTGCGCCGGTGAGGGTGAAGCACTTGCTGCGTAAGCCCACGCCGGTCGAAGATACCAGGCCGCTGCGACTGTTTATTAAAAACACAGCACTCTGCAAACACGAAAGTGGACGTATAGGGTGTGACGCCTGCCCGGTGCCGGAAGGTTAATTGATGGGGTTAGCTAACGCGAAGCTCTTGATCGAAGCCCCGGTAAACGGCGGCCGTAACTATAACGGTCCTAAGGTAGCGAAATTCCTTGTCGGGTAAGTTCCGACCTGCACGAATGGCGTAACGATGGCGGCGCTGTCTCCACCCGAGACTCAGTGAAATTGAAATCGCTGTGAAGATGCAGTGTATCCGCGGCTAGACGGAAAGACCCCGTGAACCTTTACTATAGCTTTGCACTGGACTTTGAATTTGCTTGTGTAGGATAGGTGGGAGGCTTTGAAGCGTGGACGCCAGTCTGCGTGGAGCCATCCTTGAAATACCACCCTGGCAACTTTGAGGTTCTAACTCAGGTCCGTTATCCGGATCGAGGACAGTGTATGGTGGGTAGTTTGACTGGGGCGGTCTCCTCCTAAAGAGTAACGGAGGAGTACGAAGGTGCGCTCAGACCGGTCGGAAATCGGTCGTAGAGTATAAAGGCAAAAGCGCGCTTGACTGCGAGACAGACACGTCGAGCAGGTACGAAAGTAGGTCTTAGTGATCCGGTGGTTCTGTATGGAAGGGCCATCGCTCAACGGATAAAAGGTACTCCGGGGATAACAGGCTGATACCGCCCAAGAGTTCATATCGACGGCGGTGTTTGGCACCTCGATGTCGGCTCATCACATCCTGGGGCTGAAGCCGGTCCCAAGGGTATGGCTGTTCGCCATTTAAAGTGGTACGCGAGCTGGGTTTAGAACGTCGTGAGACAGTTCGGTCCCTATCTGCCGTGGACGTTTGAGATTTGAGAGGGGCTGCTCCTAGTACGAGAGGACCGGAGTGGACGAACCTCTGGTGTTCCGGTTGTCACGCCAGTGGCATTGCCGGGTAGCTATGTTCGGGAAAGATAACCGCTGAAAGCATCTAAGCGGGAAACTTGCCTCAAGATGAGATCTCACTGGGACCTTGAGTCCCCTGAAGGGCCGTCGAAGACTACGACGTTGATAGGCAGGGTGTGTAAGCGCTGTGAGGCGTTGAGCTAACCTGTACTAATTGCCCGTGAGGCTTGACCATATAACACCCAAGCAATTTGCTGACTCGAAAGAGCGCCAGATTGCGGTGTGTGAAGACGAAACGAACCGAAAGTTCGAATTTCACAAAACACCGAAAGCTATCACATACCCAATTTGCTGAAGCGCGGCCATCAGGCCACGACTCGGTACCCGAATTTCTTGACGACAATAGAGCATTGGAACCACCTGATCCCATCCCGAACTCAGCAGTGAAACGATGCATCGCCGATGGTAGTGTGGGGTTTCCCCATGTGAGAGTAGGTCATCGTCAAGATTAAATTCCGAAACCCCTATCTGCTGATGCAGGTAGGGGTTTTGTTTTAGTAAGAGTCATCGATTTTACCGACACGTTGCTGTTGAACGGGTTGGACACCGAATTTCTTGACGACCATAGAGCATTGGAACCACCTGATCCCATCCCGAACTCAGCAGTGAAACGATGCATCGCCGATGGTAGTGTGGGGTTTCCCCATGTGAGAGTAGGTCATCGTCAAGATTGAATTCCCAGGACCCCTGTCTGCTGATGCAGACAGGGGTTTTGTCGTTTTTGGGCCGGTAATCGGATCGAGCCTCTGATGCCCCGGCAAACCCCCAATGCCGTTGCTATGCTGTTGTAGTCGGGCTTTGGCGACCCAAAAGCCCGCGACGGTCACTGGTCATGGGGATTCCAATAATGAAAAACCCTTATGCTCCCGGCTTTTGGTGTGCGACTGCGGCATTGCTGCTGCTTTCAGCCACTTATTTCTATGGCGTCATGCTCACTCACCAGATCGACAAGGCGCTCTTGTTCCTCGATAGCGCTGCGGCGTTGATTGGCGTGATATCCATTGCAATCGTGGCCTGGGCATCGCTTCAGGGCCAACGCATCAAGAAAAAACACCTCGAGCAAGGCAAGACCCTGGTGCTGATTTGGGACACCAAAGTGGCGCTGCGCCGTGTCGAAACGGTGTTTGACCGTTATTTCTGGGGCAGCTATTGGCAGCCAGGCCGCACTTTCCAGGAAGTCATGGGCGAGCTCACCGGCACCCCGCTGGAGAAAAGCCTGGAGGCCCTGAAAACCCAATGCGCAGCCCTGGACAAGCAAGTCACCCAAGAAGGTTGGCACTGGCTCAACAACGCCCGTGAATTGTGTGACGTGGCTAGCGCCATGGCCAGGGAGCGCTATCAACTGGACTTTTGCGATTCACGCGCAGAGTCATCGGGTGCGGCGGTGATCAATCGCGATTTTGAAGTGCTGGTGTACACTTGGACGGCCCGGCTCAAGACTTTCGATCATCAGCTCGACGAGATCGAAGTCCAATATTCGTAGACCACCTCTCAAGAAAACGTTTTTGCCCCTATAAACATTGGGCCCGCAAGGGTGCCTGATGGTAATCTCCCCTCCTCTTTACGGCGTCGAGCCACACCCTTCGCGGGTCAGGGAAGACGACGGCTTCTTCAACCATGGATATCGATCGGGTCACTCATGAATAAATCAGCAAGCGTACTTCTGGGAATCGTTGTGGCTGTCGGAGCTATCAGCGCAGGTGGCGCCTGGTACACCGGAACCAAACTCGAAGGCGTGTTGAAAAATGCTATTGCCGATAGCAATAAGCAGATGCAGACAGCCTTGTCCGGATCCAACAGCACTGCCGCCCTGGAGCTGGTTTCCATGGACCGTGGCACATTCAGCAGCACCGCCCACTACCGCCTCAAAGGCGAAGGCGAGATATTCGGCGGCGAGTCGGTCGAGCTGCTCTTCGTCGACCGGATCGAGCACGGCCCACTACCATTCTCGCGTTTGATTACGCTCAAGTGGCTGCCGGTCATGGCCACCAGTCACACCGCTCTCGAGCGCAATCCACTGACAGACAAGTGGTTCGCTGCCACCAAGGACCAGTCCCCGCTCAAAGGTGTGGTCAACCTGGGTTACGACGAGTCCATCAACGGCACCTATGAGCTGCTGCCATTGGAGACGAAGCTGGATGAGCAGTCCCAGCTCACCTTCTCCGGCCTGAAGATCGACGTGGCCGCCAGCGCCCAGGGACAGAAGGTCAAGGCTGACGGCTACATGGACAGCTTCAAGTTGACCACCGTCGCCGAAGACCAGACACCAGTGCAGGTCGATCTGAACGGCCTGACATTGGCCAGTAACCTGAGCAAAAGCACCTACGGTTACTACATGGGTGACAACACCCTGCTGATGAGCAGCACCAAGGCCACCTTTGGCGAGCCGAAGTCAGTGCTGGGCCTGAAGAACTTCGAAATGAAGAACAGCAGCAGCGAGAACGGCACCAGCGCTTCGGGGCGTGCCGATTACAAGATCGGTGAGTTGTCGTTCAACGACAAGACCATTGGTTCGGCGCAGATGGCGGTCAGCCTGAAGAACCTGGACATCCCGGCCACCATGTCGCTGATGCAGATTTACCAGACCAAGCTGCAACCCTATGAAAAAGCCGCTGCCGAGGCTGCGGCGGCCGGTGAGCCAGCGCCAGAGTTGAGCCTGACCGAAGCCGAGGAAGCCCAGGTCAAGGCCGACCTGGAAAAACTCCTGGCCGGTGCTCCGCAAGTGGCCTTGGAAAACCTGTCGTTCAACACCGCCAACGGTGAAAGCCGTGCCAGCCTGATCGTTGATCTGGCCAAGCCGCAGTCCATGGACTTGCCACCAGATGAATTGGGCCGTCAGTTGCTCGCCCTGCTGGATTTCAATCTCAAGGTTTCCAAGCCGATGCTGGTGGACCTGATGACCGTGCAGGCACAGATGGAAGGCCAGACGGATGCCAAGCTGATCGCCGATCAAGCCACCGCCACCAGCGACATGTTCAGTGCGATGGCAGTGGGTACTCAGCTGGCGACCCTTGAAGGCAACGATGTGGTCACCAAGCTGCACTATGCCAACAATCAGGTCGACTTCAACGGCCAGAAAATGACCGTTGAGCAATTCACGGCATTTGTGATGAGCAAGCTGGGTGGTGGTGGCGTCGCCGTCCAGTAACGCGTTCGAGCAATACCCCAAGCCCGGCCCGTGCATGACGCATGGGCCGGGTTTTTTTATGCCCACCGATCTGCCCTGCGCCGAAATCTGTATCGATTCTGAAGAATTGTGGCGTTCCTGAATATGCCCCGTCCGAGGGTGCAAGACTAGGCCCATTAGAGCTTGGCTGGATTCCTTGATCCGGCTTCCTGTTTGATGGGCAAGGGGGCACTGCGACCCGGCTGGCCATGTAAGGATGCTGACGAATGCCGCGTACTGTGGGTCCTTTTATTCATCGTGGTTTGCGCCCGTTGTTTCGCGTCGCGCTGTGCAGCCAATTGTGCTGGCCGATGCTGGTGCTTGCCGATACCGCCTATGACCAAATGGTGCTCGATGCCCGTGCGGGCCATTACACGCCTGCGCTGACCGCGCTGCGCCAGGTGCCGGCCGACCGGGCCAGCGCCGCGCAGATCAGTGACCACCTGCAAATCGCCAGTTGGGCCGGTCTCGACGCCGAGGTGGTGAACGTCTATGAGGCCCAGGGCCGTTATCGAACGCTGCCCGTCCAGGCGTTGACTGCAACGGCCCGTGCCTATCGCAACCTCAAGCGCTGGGATTCGGCGGCCGAGCTGTACCGCCAGGCCTTGGTGATCGACCCTCAGAATCCTGATTTGCAACTCGGCCTGGCGTTGACCCAGGCCGATGCAGGCCGGCCCGACGAAGCTGTCACGCGCGCCAAGGCCCTGGTGGCTGCCAAGCCGACAGATCCGATGCGTCGGCTGGCCTTGGGTTATGCCTTGACCCGCGCCGACAGCCCCCACGAAGCGCTGTTTGAATACGACCAAGCCTTCACCCGCGCCGGCAACAGCCCAGAGGTGGCACGCGAATACATCTACGCCCTGCAACGCGCGCGGCTGCCGGAGCCGGCGCTGCGCCTGGCGCGTCTGCAGCCGGGGTTGATCGACCGTGGCGTGCAGCGGCGCCTGGAGGGTGACGTCGCGGCCGAACGGGTGCGCCTGGCGGACATGGCCAGCCGCAGCGAACAGGAGCGCTTCGTCATTGCCGACCGCGCCCTGGCCGACTACGACAAGTTGCTCGCCACATGGACTCCGGTAGCCGAAGCCAAAGACGACGTGCTCCGTTGGCGCATCGATCGCATGGGCGCCCTCAATGCCCGTGCCCGTCGGGCCGAAGTGATTACCGAGTATCAAAAGTTGCTCGCCGAGGGTGTGAGTATTCCTACCTACGCCCTGCGCTGGGTGGCTTCTTCCTATCTGGAACAGCGAGAGCCGGAGATCGCCGTCGACCTGTATCGCCGGGTCCTGATCGCGCCGGATGCCGATCCTGCGGAGCGCTTTGAAGACAGCACCGCGCTCTACTACGCGTTGTTGGAAAGTGAAAAGTCCGAAGAGGCCCGTGCCCTGGCCGAAGACATGGCGAAAGCCCAGCGTCCACGCGTCGAGCTCAAGGGGCTGCCGATCGGCAACCCCAACGATGAATGGATGGACGCCCAGCAACTCGCTGCCCAGGCCGGCACCTACGGCGCCGACCTGCCTTCCGCCGAAGCCCGCCTGGAAACCCTGGTCAGCCAAGGCCCCGGCAACACCGGGATGCGCCTGGCCCGGGCCGATCTGTACCAGGCCCGTGACTGGCCGCGCCGTTCGGAAAGCCTGCTCAAGGAAGTCGAGGCGACGATCCCGCGCAACCGTGATCTGGAAGTCGCCCAGGCGCGTGCCGCCATGGATTTGCAGGAATGGCGGCAGATGGATGCGCTGACCGACGACGTGGTCGCCCGCTACCCGGAAAATGCCCACGTCAAACGCCTGCAACGCCAGCGTCAGGTCCACGACATGGCCGAGCTGCGCATCGAGGCCTATACCGGCAAGAGCTATGGCGGTGGTAGCGGTGACGCCGGTGCAGTCACTGGCAGCCGGGACTTTGGCATCGAAACGCTGCTCTACAGCCCACCCATCGATGAAGACTGGCGGTTGTTCGGCGGTGCCGGCTACGCCACCGGTGATTTCGAGGAAGGCACCGGCCATCACCGTTGGCAGCGCCTGGGTGTGGAACGTCGCACCCGCGACATGACGCTGGAGGCCGAGGTGTCCAATCACTCTTATGGTTCCGGTGACAAACAGGGCGCGCGCGTGGCGGTGGCTCGGGACATCGACGATCACTGGCAGTACGGCGGCAGTTTGGATTATCTCTCGGCCAATACCCCGCTGCGGGCCCTCAACAGCGGTATTCGCGCCAATGGCGGGAGCGGCTTCGTCCGGTGGCGTGCCCATGAAAGCCGTGAGTGGCGGCTGGCTGTCAGCCCGTCCCATTTCAGCGACGGCAACAATCGCCTCGAAGCCATGCTGACGGGGCGCGAGGGCATCTACAGCGCGCCGCGCCTGCAGGTGGAACTGGGCCTGGAAGTGGGCGCCAGCCGCAACAGCGACTCCAACGAAGTGCCGTATTTCAATCCGAAATCGGATTTCAGCGTCATGCCGACCGTGAGCGCCAACCACGTGTTGTACCGCCGCTACGAAACCACGTGGAGCCAGCAGTTCCAGGCCGGCGCGGGTACCTACAGCCAGCGCGACTACGGCACGGGGGCCATGGGATTGCTCAGCTACGGTCAGCGTTTCATCTGGAACGACGTACTGGAAGCCGGTGCCGCGCTGAGCTGGCTCAACCGCCCCTACGACGGCGATCGTGAAAGCGATCTGCGCCTGCTTGTCGACCTCACCTATCGCTTCTAGAAGAGTTTGAAGATGCCTGTCATTTCGCGATTCATCCTTCTGCTGGGGGCCTTGCTGATCAGCGCTTGTGCCCAGCAAGCCCCGGCCTTCGCGCCACCTTCGCAGCGTCCGCTGGCGGCCAATGACGCCCCGTGGCCGAAGAACCATGTGCTTGGCATCGCCTACCACGATGTCGACGACCGAGACCCGGACCAGGCGCTGGTGGCCGTGCGCACTGAGCGCTTGATCGAACAGCTGGCGTGGCTGCGAGAAAACAACTACCAGCCGGTCACGGTGGACCAGATCATCACCGCCCGCAATGGCGGCCCGGAACTGCCGCCGCGTGCGGTGCTGCTGAGTTTCGACGATGGCTATTCGAGCTTCTATACCCGTGTCATGCCTATCCTGCGTGCCTATAACTGGCCGGCGATTCTCGCCCCGGTCGGCAGTTGGGTGGATACGCCGCTGAACCAAACCGTGGATTTCGCCGGAGTGCCGCGCAAGCGTTCCGAGTTCCTGACCTGGGAGCAGATCCGCGAGGTGTCCAAATCGGGCCTGGTGGAAATCGCCGCCCATACCGACGCCAATCACAAGGGCATCCTCGCCAACCCGCAAGGTAACCAGCAACCCGCCGCGACCACCCGGCGGTACGACCCTGCCACCGGTCGTTATGAGACCGAGGCCGATTTCCAGGCCCGCCTGCGCAAGGACGTGGCGGCCATATCCGAGAAGATCCGCAAGGTCGCCGGCTACAGCCCGCGCGTCTGGGTCTGGCCTTACGGTGAAGCCGACGGCACGGCGTTGCAGGTGATTGGCAGCGAGGGTTATCAAATGGCCCTGACCTTGGAGGACGGCCTCGACAGCCTGGATAACCTGATGAGCGGCCCACGCTTCCTGGTGGCGTCCGATCCCGATGGCGCTCATTTCGCCGAAAGCATCGTGTCCGTGCAGACGATGGACCCGATGCGCGTGGTGCATGTCGACCTGGATTACGTCTATGACGCGGACCCGGTGCAGCAGGAAGCCAACGTCGGCAAGCTCGTCCAGCGCATTTCCGACCTGGGCGCCAATACCGTATTTCTCCAAGCCTTCGCCGATCCGAAAGGCGACGGCCTCGTGCATTCGTTGTACTTCCCCAACCGTCACCTGCCGGTACGCGCTGACCTGTTTGACCGGGTTGCCTGGCAGTTGCGTACCCGGGCCAATGCCAACGTTTATGCCTGGATGCCGGTGCTCAGTTTCGCCCTGGACGCGAAACTGCCACGGGTCCAGCGCTGGGACCCGGAAACCGGCAAGATCGGCGTCGCCCCGGACCAATACGTGCGCCTGTCGCCATTTGATCCGAAGGTGCGCCAGATCATCGGCGAAATTTACCAGGACCTGGCGCGGATGAGTTCGTTGGATGGCGTTCTGTACCATGACGACGCGGTGTTCTCCGATTTCGAGGATGCCAGCCCCGCGGCCCTGAAAGTCTATGCCGCCCACGGCTTGCCGACGTCCATCGCCGCCCTGCGGGACGATCCTGCGGCGATGCAGCGCTGGACCCGCTTCAAGAGCCGCTACCTGATCGACTTCACCCATGAGCTGACCGCCAAGGTGCGGGCGATTCGCGGCCCGCAGATCCTGACGGCGCGCAACATCTTTGCCGAACCGATGCTCAATCCGGAAAGCGAAGCCTGGTTCGCCCAAAACCTCGACGACTTCCTCGGCGCCTACGACTGGACGGCACCGATGGCCATGCCACTGATGGAAAAGCAGACCCCCGAACAATCCGGCCCCTGGCTCGAGCGCCTGGTGGACACCGTCAAGGCTCGTCCCGGCGCGCTCAAGCGCACGGTGTTCGAATTGCAGGCCCGTGACTGGCATAGCAAGCCGGCCAGCGACATCGACGGCAAACAACTGGCCGACTGGATGGGACGTCTCAAGCGCAAAGGCGTGACCAGTTTCGGCTACTACCCGGACAACTTCATCGAAGACCAGCCGGCGGTGAAAACCGTGCGGCCGGCGCTCTCCAACAAGTGGAATCCTTGACATGCTCGACAGACTGCTCGCCCTGCTGGTGCTGGCGATCGTCCTTGGGGTGCCCCTGGGCCTGATCTTCCTGGTCACCGGGCAATTCCTGATGGACTTCGTGTTCTTTTACCCGCTGTTCATGTCCGGGCTGTGGATCGCCGGCGGCCTGTATTTCTGGCTGCACTGGGAGCGCCACTGGCCTTGGAAGGACGACACCTTGCCACCGGCCCTGGCAGGCGAGCCGCTGATCAGCATCCTGATCCCGTGCTTCAACGAAGGCGACAACGTCGCCGACACCATTCACGCGGCGCTGGGCCAGCATTATCCGAACATCGAAGTCATCGCCATCAACGACGGCTCCAAAGACAATACCGCCCAGATGCTCGATCAACTGGCGGCCGAAGACCCGCGCCTGCGCGTCCTGCACCTGGCGGAAAACCAGGGCAAGGCTGTGGCCCTGCGCATGGGGGCCATCGCGGCGCGCAGCGAATACCTGGTGTGCATCGACGGTGATGCGCTGCTGGCGCCGAACACCTGTGCCTACCTGGTGGCGCCGATGCTGGACAACGCCCGCCTCGGCGCGGTGACGGGCAACCCGCGCATCCGCACCCGGTCAACGTTGATCGGTCGGGTCCAGGTCGGTGAGTTTTCCTCGATCATCGGCCTGATCAAGCGCACCCAGCGGGTCTTCGGGCGAATCTTCACCGTGTCCGGCGTGATCGTCGCGTTCCGTCGCACGGCCCTGCACCGGGTGGGCTACTGGAGCCCGGACATGATCACCGAAGACATCGACATCAGTTGGAAGCTGCAGTTGGATCACTGGAGCATCTTCTACGAGCCCCGTGCGCTGTGCTGGATTCTCATGCCTGAAACCCTGCGCGGCCTTTGGCGGCAACGGCTACGCTGGGCCCAGGGCGGCGCCGAGGTGCTGTTCAAGAACATCCGTGGCATCTGGCAATACCGCCACCGCTACCTGTGGCCGTTGCTGTTCGAATACTGCCTGTCCACCGGTTGGGCGTTCACCTTCCTGCTGTCGGTGATCTTCTGGGGCGTCGGTAAATTCGTCGAGATGCCAGCCGCCATTGCTGTGGATCACCTGATGCCGCCGGCGTTCACCGGCCTGTTGCTGGCGGTGGTGTGCCTGCTGCAATTCGCGGTGAGCATCCTGATCGACCGGCGCTACGAAAAAGGCCTGTGGCACATCATGTTCTGGGTGGTCTGGTACCCGTTGGTGTTCTGGCTGATCAGCCTGTTCACCACCTTGGTGAGCTTTCCCAAAGTGCTGTTCGGGCAGCATCAGAAGCGTGCGCGCTGGATCAGTCCGGATCGCGGCATCAAACCGTTCGACGATCAGGAAGAGGAAGTGATCCGATGAAAATTATCAGGACCCGGCAACGGCCTTTTCTGGTGGTCATCGATGCGTTTTTCACCGTGCTGGCGTGGGTGGGGCTTTTGTATTTGCTGGTCAATGGGCTATGGCCGCTGCTCGACAGCCAGGCAGGTCCGCGCCTGGGCGGGTCGCTGTTCGACACCCTGGCGACCTTGCAGGTCTATGGTTGGATTGCGTTGGTCAACGCGGTGCTGTTGATTACCTGGGCGCGTTATCAACAGCGCAAAAGCCGCAGCTTCGCCCAGCGTCGACTGCCGGTGCCGGCGGTGGATGACCAAGGCTTGAGCGCCAGTTTCAAGTTGACCGACGAGCGTCTGGACACCTTGCGCCAGCCTGGCTCGAAGATCATCCACAACAACCAGGAAGGCGACATCAGCCACATCGTGCCGCATTTCCATCTGCTCAGTCCGGAGTTGCAACCTCCGCCCCTGGCGCCGTTGGAGCGGCCACGGGTGATTCACTTACCGGCGGATCAGTCCGTGCATTGATGCAAGCTGTGCCGACGCTTTCGTCGGATCGCCGCCCGGAGCAAGCTCGCTCCCACAGGGGCTTGGGGTTGTGGCGGATAGTTCGGTCCACACAGAACAAAACTGTGGGAGCGGGCTTGCTCGCGAATGCTGCGTGTCAGTCAATATTGATGCCGGCTGACACACCGCTTTCGCGAGCAAGCCCGCCCCCACGGGGGATTTGGGGCTAGGACGAAAAATCCCGGATCAGCCGCCACGCCTCGTCCACCGGCAACGGTTGTTTCATGCGCTGGGCCAGCGCCGCCATCGCCCGGCCTTCATCGCAGGCCACGGCGGCGGCGACTAGGCCGTTCTTGCCCAGCAAGGCGATAAAGGGCGGATGCTCGGGCGTACCCTTGAATTCCACTTCGTCCCAATGCTCGGCGTGACCGAGGTAGTCGTAGCGTTTGCCAAAGTGATACGTCCAGAAAAACGGCACGTCCAGATAGTGCTCGTCGCCCCCGAGCATATTTGCGGCGGCGATGCGCGCCTGTTGCTGGGCCAGGCGCCAATGTTCGATGCGCACAGGCGCGCCGTTCAGGGGGAAGGTCGCGATATCACCCACGGCCCATACGCCATCCGCCACACGCATGCCCGCGTCAACCGACAGCGACTCGTCCTGTTCCCGTGGCAGCTGTGCAAACGGCTCGGTGGCCGGGCGCACGCCGACGCCGATGACCACCAGGTCCGCGGCAAAACGCTGGCCGTTATCCAGCACCACGGCTTCGACCTTGTGCGAGCCCTCGATCCGCGCCGCTTCGCCGTCGGTGTGGTACACCACGCCGTTGGCCCGATGCCGGGCAAGGATGGCCTGGCCGACGCTTTCCCCCAACTGCGCGGCGAACGGCACCGGGTGCCGGGCCAGGACAGTGACGCTCAGCTCGCGCTTGCGCAGGGACGAAGCGACTTCCAGGGCAATGAAACTGTCGCCGATGACCACCGTCCGTTGCCCTGGCCGGACCGCGTCGAGAATCTGGCGGGCGTGGGCGATGGAACGCAGCACGAAGACCTGCGGCAAATCGATGCCAGGCAACGCTAGCGTCTTCGGCTCCCCGCCCGTGGCGATGAGCGCGGCGTCGTAGTCCAGGCGCCGGCCATCGGCGAGGTGGATTTGCCGGGCACCAGGGTCCAAATGGGTGGCCTCGCCATGGAGCCTTTCGATGCGTTGCTGGGTGAAGTAAGTTTCATCGCGCAGCGGCGCCGTCTCGTTGACCGCCATGTCGCCGGCCAACACATATTTGCTCAGCACCGTGCGGTCGTAGCCGGCTTCGGCTTCGCGGTCGATCATCAGGATGCGTCCGCCAAAGCCCCTCTCCCGCAACGCCGCCGCGCAAGCCGTGCCGGCCGCACCGGCACCGATAATGACGAACGTGCGCGCGTCATCGGCCGGCGGGACTTTATCGGCCGGCAGTGGCTGGTCATCGACCCAGACGTCACCGTCCCGCACCTCGACGTGATAGCGCGTCAGGCTGTCGAGGGCCGGCGGCTCGCACAGGGCGCCGTCTTCAGCCCGGAACGCCGCCTTGTGCCATGGGCATATCAGCCGTCCATGACACACCGCGCCCTTGGCCAGAGGGGCGCCGGCATGGGGGCATTTGCCTTGGAAGGCGCGCACCTGATCGCCTGCACGCAGCAGCAGGATAGGGGTGTCGTTGATCTTGACTTCGAGGCCGCGGTCTTCGCGAACGTCGGCAAAACGGGCGACTTGATGCAGAGACATGATCGTTCTCCGGCTGGCGTTTCCCGTTGGAGTCGCAGGGCCGGAACGAGGTTCAGCGCAATTGTCACTGCACCCTTGGCGAAGCTGCGGCTATAGTTCGCAAGCCGTCCATGGCCTGACACGCACAAGGTGCCCCGGTATGACCCGATTGAAGATTCTCACCCCTTGGCTGGCGGCCGTCGCCCTGGTGCTGTGCGCACAAGGGGCTGCCCAGGCCGAGGAGCGTTTTACCCTCAGTATTCCCGGCGTGTCGGACGACCGTCTCTTCACTGCCGCGCAGGCCAGTGACGCCAACACCTGCGGTGGCAAGAACATTTCCCCGGCGCTGAGCTGGAACGCCGGCCCGCCAGGCACCCTCAGCTACGCCATTGTCATGTTGGACCCGGACGGCCAACGGGGCCAGGGTGTCGACCACTGGATCCACTACGGCATCAAGGCCTCCACGCGGCAGATTCCGACGGGCGCCGGAACCAAGTCCTCGTTGGAAGGCATGAGCGGTATCAACAGCAAGAACACCCACGGCTACATCGGCCCATGCCCGCCTATCGGCGACAGCGCTCACCATTACCTGATCCAGCTCTTCGCCCTCGACCTGCCGCCGGAAGCCTTGCCCGCCGGCCTCACACGGGCCCAACTGATGGAAAAAATCAAAGGCCACGTCCTGCGCAACAGCAGCGTCGTGCGCCGCTACCACCGCTGACTCGAACAGCACAAAACCCCTGTGGCGAGGGAGCTTGCTCCCGCTGGGCTGAAGCAGCCCCCCACAGAGGCGCTGATGCCCCGACACAACATTGGCATCGCGCGCCAAAAACGAGCACTATCGAGCCCCTGTTCACTCATGCCGGAGGATGGCGATGACGCAGAAACCCGACGGCATCGCCCGCCTCTTGAACTGCCCCACCAAGGGCGACGAAATACGCCGGGCCATTGCCCAGAGCCGCAAGGATTTCCTGCCTGTCGACGAGGCCGAAGACGCCGAGCCAGGCCAGCCACCGGTTGAACCGGTGGACAATGATCGCGACGACTGAGCCGTCGCCTCTTTCAACCGACTTGTTCAAATCTGCCTATGACTGCTGCCACTGTTCTAACCGGTGATCGATTCAGCCGCTCCGATTACAAAACCCTGGGCCTGGCCGCCTTGGGCGGCGCGCTGGAAATCTACGATTTCATCATCTTCGTCTTTTTCGCCCTGACCCTCAGCCAGTTGTTCTTCCCGCCGGAAATGCCCGATTGGCTGCGCTTGCTGCAAAGCTTCGGGATTTTCGCCACCGGTTACCTGGCCCGGCCCCTGGGCGGCATCCTCATGGCGCACTTTGCCGATCGCCTGGGGCGCAAGCGCGTGTTCAGCCTGAGCATCCTGATGATGGCCTTGCCGTGCCTGCTCATCGGGGTGATGCCGACCTACGCGCAAATCGGTTATTTCGCTCCGTTGCTGTTGCTGGCGCTGCGTATTTTGCAGGGCGCGGCGGTGGGCGGCGAGGTGCCCAGCGCCTGGGTGTTCGTGGCCGAACATGCGCCGTTGCATCATCGCGGCTATGCCCTGGGTTTCCTCCAGGCCGGCCTGACCTTCGGCTACTTGCTGGGTGCCTTGACCGCAACGGCGCTGGCGCGGATCTACACGCCGGCGGAGATTCTCGATTACGCCTGGCGTCTGCCGTTCCTGCTGGGGGGCGTCTTCGGGGTGATCGGCGTCTGGTTGCGCCGTTGGTTGAGCGAAACGCCGATCTTCGTGGCCCTGCAAGCCAATCGCGAAGGCGCTGCGGAACTGCCGTTGCGCACGGTCCTGCGCGACCACCGCCAGGCCTTGCTGCCCGCCGCCATCCTGACCTGCGTGCTGACCTCGGCCGTGGTGGTGTTCGTGGTCATCACCCCGACCGTGATGCAAAAAAGCTTCGGCATGACCCCAAGCCACACCTTCGCCCTGAGCAGCCTGGGCATCGTCTTCCTGAACATCGGCTGCGTCCTCGCCGGCCTGATCGTCGACCGCATCGGCGCCTGGCGCACCGTCATGCTCTACAGCCTGCTGCTGCCCCTGGGCATCGCCGTGCTCTACGCCAGCCTGATCAGCGGCAGCGCCTGGCTGGGCCTGGCCTACGCCGTGGCCGGCCTGGGCTGTGGCGTGGTCGGCGCGGTGCCATCGGTGATGGTCAGCCTGTTTCCGCCGAAGATCCGCGTGTCCGGCATCTCGCTCACCTACAACATCGCCTATGCCCTGTGGGCGAGCATGACCCCGTTGATGCTGATTGCCCTGGTGCCGTGGAGCCCGTGGGTGTGCGTGGGGTATTGCGTGGTGATGGGCGCGGTGGGCGTGGCTGCGGCGGCGTATTTTCCCGGGCGGCATGGGAAGGCTGCGCAGCCGTCATTGGCCTGTGAATCCTGATCCGGCTGTTCAAAGACGCTCGCGCAAAAAATCCACAAAGGCCCGAGTCCGTGCCGAGCGACGTCGGTCTTGACTGAACACGGTGCTGATGGGCAGCGCCAGTGGCCGGTAATCGGCAAGCACGGTGCAGACGGTGCCCTGGCGAACATCGGCCGCGAACAACCACTGCGGTGACAGCGAAACGCCCAGCCCCGACAGCACCATTTCCCGGATCGCCTCGCTGCTGTTGCAGGGGACGTTGCCCTTGATCGTTACGCTGTGCTGTCGGCCATCCTGGTCGGGCTGTCGCCGAGGGAAATCGCTACCAGCCGCACGAACACCAGAATCGCATCGAGCGAATCCTTGAGCACTGAAAAGACATTACCTGGCCACCCCATGGTGGCCAGGCGGTTTATCGCAGATTGATCAATCCGAACCATATTTTGGCGAACGCGGCCCGTACAGGATCCCGGTGCGCTGGCCCGCCGACAGCAGACGCGCACTGGTAATACCGGCAATCGGGTGGCCAGCGTCAGTGGAACTGTTGATGATTTGCTTGACCGCCGCAGTGATCAACATACCAACCAGCCCGCCACCGCTGTTGTTTCCGCCCTCTTCACTGGAGGCGCGAGCCGAGCCGGTCCACAGGGTGATGCCTGTGCGCAGGTCCACCAGCTTGGCCGAAGCGGTGACCGCCGTTTCACTGGAGATCAGCATGTAGCGGGTGCCGTACTCCGTGATAGTGATGTACAGCGCCGCGTCGGCGCCGAAAATCTCATGCAGTTTGGCCGGAGCCACGCCTTGGATGTCATTTGCCGTCGTCAGGCCATTCTGGCGGAAGGTTTCGTCCACCAGTGCAATCGGTAACACGTAGTAGCCGGCTTCGGCCAACGGGTAAGTGACTTGAGACACGAGGCTGTAGGACGCTTGCACCTCAGGTGATTCATTGATCGGCGGCAACACCAGGATCGACTTGGGTCGTGCCTGTTTGAAGGCCGAATAGTCAATGGTCTTGGGGGCGGCACAGCCGCCCAGCAACGCCAGGGCCAGCAGGGCGCCCGTCAGTTTCAAAAGGCTCATTTGACGTCTCCGGTCTTGGCGTTCTTGAGCAGCATGTCCATGTATGCGGCAGACTCCGGGAACAGCGCCTTCTCGGTGCGTAACTCCTGCACCATCTGGTCATCCTTGCCCATGCTCAGGTACAGCATGCCCAAGTGGGCGTGGTAACCCGGCGGCGCTTTTCGGCCACTGGCGTTGATCTTTTGCAGGTCCCGCTCCAATGCTTCGACCTGGGCTTCCTTGGGCTCACCCTTGAAATATTCGTAGACCTGCGGCTGATAGCTTTCCCATTGATACAAACCCTGAGGCGCCGTCTGGCACCCGGCGACCGTCGCGACTGCTGTCAGCATCAGCGCCAACTTCACTGCCTTATTCATCCGTGTACAGCTCCTTGGGTACGAGTTATTCAGTTGCGCGGATTCCAGGCGCCGGCATTGATGCCATCCACCAGGCGGTTGATCGCTTCGCGCATGGCCAGGTCCAGGACTTTGCCATTGAGGGTGGAGTCGTAGCTGGCGGTGCCGCCGAAACCAATGACTTCACGGTTGGACAGGGCGTACTCACCGGCGCCCTGAGTGGAATACACCACTTCGGAAGTACTGATGTTGACCACGTTCAGGTTGACCTTGGCGTAGGCCACCTGGGTCTTGCCGCGACCGAGGATGCCGAACAACTGGCGGTCGCCGGTCTCTTTGCGGCCGAACTCGGTCACATCGCCGGTCACTACGTAGTCAGCGCCCTTGAGCTTCTGAGCTGTACCCTTGATCGCGGCTTCCTGGGAGATCTCACTCATGTTGTCGCGGTCCAACACGCTGAAGCGGTTGGTCTGCTGCAGGTGGGTGATCAAGATAGTCTTGGCCTGACCGCCAAGACGATCAACGCCGTCGGAAAAGATCCCGCGCATGTAACTGGAGCGGTTATCGAACTTGCCCACGGCGATCGGTACGCGCTGGCCGGCATAGGCAATACTGGCGCTGGCGACTTTTTCCACCGGCAGTGCCCGGGAGCTTTCCGAGGCACAACCGGCCATGGTCAGCAGCGCTGCGGCGATCAGGCCCGACAGCAGGATGGGGGACGGTAGTTTCACGTGATGCTCCTGAAGTGAAGAGTCAACAAATTGCAGCAGAGGTCGTCCTTGAAGACGTGATAGCACAATGGCGGCGGCATTTTACGAGGTTCACATCGCTTCTCAAACTGTTTTCGCTTCAGCGAGGTTTGCCGCAACTGACTTGTCCCGGCAACATCCGTTCTTGAAAGCCCGGGTTTTAGCGATGCCACCCTCAAGGCTATAGAGTTCCGCTTTCTGGATATCACTGGGCCGAGCGCATGCCGTAAGGCCAAACAACTTGAGCGCGCGTTCAAACCCCGTAGAATGCAGCCGCCATTCACGCCGCTACCCCTCAAGGACGAATTCAAACATGCGAGTATTTAGCCTCTTCCTGGCCCTCTGCCTTATGGCAGGCTGCGCTTCCAAGCCCGATTACTACATTTCCCCTGCGCCGGTGGCGATCCCCGAGACCGCCACCTATTGGATCGACACGTTCAACGTTGAAGTCGTCGGCAAAAACGAACGCTTCCTGCCTGACGAAAAAGTTCGCGACAAGTTGCACACCGACCTGATCGTCCGCCTGCTCGACGGCAATCGTTATGCCTCCAGCAAGGAAACCGCGGACTATCTGTTGGATATCAATGCCGTCTATGCGCGCCGTATTCAAGATACCCAAGGTGGCTTCATGAGCAATATCGTTGCCGACGGTACGTATCTGGCCAGTGTCGATTTCAATTATCAGGTCAAGGTGAAGAAGGCCGGTGTCGAGGTGTTGCACTTTGCCCAGGCCCGCCAGGGGCTGATGCCGGGAGGGGCGGTCGGCCAACTTGAGGCCATGAGAGGCATTGCGGGCGCCCTGACGAACAGGGGCAACTCCGATGTCGAAGACTATTACACCGGTCATTTGAGCGGATTCATCGACGACGACCTGCGGGACATTCCGTCCCGCTAGCAATGCCTGCGTAGCGGGCACCGGGCTGGCCACGTTCTAGGTGGCCAGCCCCGCCTTTGCAGCGCTGGAAAAAATATTTCCTGGTCGTTAACCCGAACCGCGTGTGCCCTGCGTCTGACGCTGTGAACGGATCATTCATTCACGAGGTTCAGCCCATGTCCCGTCCACTTCTTTTTATGCGTCCTGCTGCCCAAGGTTTCGCCGTGACTTTGCTGGTGGCGTTGGCCGGTTGTGGGTTGTCTTCCTCCCGGGAGACGGCCATTCCATCCGAACCGGTGTCCGTGGCGCCCAGCGTCGTACCGCAAGGCGAGATCGCCGAAGTGCGTCAGTCGACGGTCAAGCGCATGCTCATGAAGCCGGCAGCGATGCCGGCCCCCAGCGTAGCGAGCGATGCCATCGCTGCGGGTTATCGCGCCGAGCCGCGTGAACAGTACGAAAAGCTCCCGGACAACCCGATTCACAGCGTGGCCGAAACACCGGTCTCGACCTTTAGCGTGGATGTCGATACCGGCAGCTATGCCAATGTGCGACGTCTGCTCAACCAAGGCAGCCTGCCACCCGAAGGGGCGGTGCGGCTGGAGGAAATGGTCAATTATTTTCCGTATAGCTACGCCCTGCCCACCGACGGTTCACCCTTTGGCGTGACCACCGAAGTGGCCCCGTCACCGTGGAACCCCCACACCCGCTTGCTGCGCATCGGCATCAAGGCCAGCGACCGCGCCGTGGCGGACCTGGCGCCGGCCAACCTGGTCTTCCTGGTGGACGTGTCCGGCTCCATGGACCGTCGCGAAGGCCTGCCGCTGGTCAAGAGCACGCTGAAACTGCTGGTGGACCAATTGCGCGACCAGGACCGAGTGTCGCTGGTGGTTTATGCCGGTGAATCCCGGGTGGTGCTCAAGCCCACGTCGGGTCGCGACAAGGCGACAATCCGCAACGCCATCGATCAACTCGACGCCGGTGGTTCCACGGCGGGCGCTTCGGGTATCGAGCTGGCCTATCAGATGGCGCGGGAGAGCTTCATCGACAAAGGCATCAACCGCATCCTGCTGGCCACCGATGGCGACTTCAACGTCGGGGTCAGTGATTTCGACAGCCTCAAGCAGATGGCGGTGGACCAGCGCAAAAGCGGGGTATCCCTGACGACGCTGGGCTTCGGTGTGGATAACTACAACGAACACCTGATGGAACAATTGGCCGACGCCGGTGACGGTAACTACGCCTACATCGACAACCTGCTCGAAGCGCGCAAGGTCCTGGTGGACCAACTCAGTTCCACCCTGGCGGTGGTGGCGCGGGACGTGAAGTTGCAGGTGGAATTCAACCCCGCCCAGGTCAGCGAATATCGCCTGTTGGGCTATGAGAATCGCGCATTGAAGCGTGAAGACTTCAACAATGACAAGGTCGACGCGGGCGAGATCGGTGCCGGACATACGGTGACGGCCTTGTATGAAATCGTTCCGAAGGGTGCGCCGGGCTGGTTGGAGCCGCTGCGCTATGGCAGTACCCCTAAGTCGGAGGGCACCTCGGGTGAATTGGCCATGTTGCGCGTACGCTACAAGCCGGCCGAGGGCGGCAGCAGCCGATTGATCGAGCATCCCATCGCCAGCGTACAGAACGACCGCAAGCCCAGCGATGACCTGCGCTTCTCCGCCGCCGTGGCGGCCTTCGCCCAACAGCTCAAGGGCGATGGGCGCTACACTGGGACGATGACCTTGAAGGACACCGCGCAATTGGCGCGCTCGGCCCGCGGTGACGATCCGTTCGGGCTGCGTGGCGAGTTTGTGCAGTTGGTGGAGCTGGCCCAGAGCCTTGAGCCTGCGGCCAAGCGCTGATCCTGGCTACAACGCGGATCAAATGTGGGAGCTGGCTTGCCTGCGAAGGCGGGGTGTCAGGCACAGAAGTTTCGCCTGGCGCGCCGCCTTCGCGGGCAAGCCCGGCTCCCACAAGGTCCTGTGCAATTGGCAAGACCGTGTTCTACATCGAAAGGAGTTCGCCCCCCACATGCCCGCTGCGCTTGATCCTCCCAGCGACGAATCGCTGCTGGCCCGCTACCGCAGCGGCGACGGGGCTTCTTTCGAAGTCCTGTACGCCCGCCATCGACAAGGGCTTTACCGCTTTCTCGTGTCCTTGAGCAACAAAGCCGAACTGGCCGAGGAAGTGTTCCAGGACACCTGGCTCAGCCTGATCCGCAGCACCACCCAACCACAAGGCCGGGCGAGTTTTCGCACATGGCTGTTCCAGATCGCCCGCAACCGCTTGATCGACCACTGGCGCAAACACGGCGTCCATAACCCGTTGCACGACAGCTACGACGAGCAACTGCACGTCCAGCCCGACGACACCAGCGGCCCCGAGCAACAGCTGAGCCTGAGTCGCGACCAGGCGCGTCTCGACGCCGCGTTGCAGGCCTTGCCCGAAGACCAGCGCGAAGTCTTCCTGCTGCGCCTGCACGGCGACCTGGAGCTGCCACAGATTGCCGCCCTGACCGGTGCCCCGCTGGAAACGGTCAAGAGCCGCTTGCGTTACGCCCAGCAGAAACTGCAGCGACTGCTGGCCGAGGAGGTACCCGCATGATCGACCCCAAACACACCCCGGACCTCGACGACGAAAGGCTTGTCGAGCATTTCCGCCAACACGCCAGCGGCGAGCCGCCGGCCTCCCTGGACGCCTTCATCCTCGCCACCGCCCGTCGCGAAGCCCCCGCGCCTGCGCCCAGCCTGTGGCAACGCTGGCTGCAGATGTGCCAACAGCCGCGCTGGCAGATGGCATTCGCCACGGTCGCCGGTGTGGCACTGATGATCGGCCTGGTGGTGCGCACCCCAGTGCCCCACGACGAGCTGGCCGCACCCGCGTCGATGGAGTTTTCCGCCGATCGGCAAGCGCCCGCCGTTGCCGCGGCACCGCCGCCGGCCATGCCCGCCCCCGCCCCGATCACCCGCATGGCGCCCCAGGGCGAACTGGCCCGAGCCCCGGCAAGCCCGATGCAATCGTTGGCGGAAAAGCCAGCGGCGAAAATGAGCAAATCCGCGCCCGCTGCACTGCCGTCACTGGAGCAAGGCTTGATGGAAATCCTGCGTTTGCGGCAGGCGGGGGATACCAAGGCCGCAGATGAAAAACTGTTGGCGCTGCATAAACGTTTTCCCAAGGAAGACTTGCCGGCGCGGTTGGAGGCGTTGCGCAAGCCTTGAAGTTGGCAACGTCCGTGGCGAGGGAGCTTGCTCCCGCTGGGCTGCGCAGCAGCTCCAGAACCATTCAACAGGGGAGCATCAGGAAACGGCTGTCAGGTTTTTACGACTGCTGCGCAGCCGAGCGGGAGCAAGCTCCCTCGCCACAAGGCAGCAAAAACAAGAAAACCCGCACAGGGCGGGTTTTTTGGAGAGACTCGTAGACTGTCCGGGACAGGTCTAGCTTTTTCGATATGGTGCACCAGGCGGGATTCGAACCCACGACCCCTGCCTTCGGAGGGCAGTACTCTATCCAGCTGAGCTACTGGTGCAGCGCGGGCGCCATGATACTCATATGCATGGCGGGCGTCCATGCTGCTGAATCGCCTGCGTTTTTGGGCAGCTCGGCGGCTGTTGGCTACGCTGATCAGAAAAAACGGGCAAATGCGGCTTTTTCGTTCTTTTTTTCGAACAGGCTATTGTCCTTAACCCCTATCGGCCCTAGGATTCGTTTGAGATTTCAAACGCTCTTGTCTGGGTGCTGAACCGCACGTCTGTGCTTATGTGCGTTATTTCTGTGCTTCAGCCCGGTGAATGATTTCCCTGACGGCAGCCCCCGAGGCGCCTTTCTACAACTCTAATTCGCTCCGCGTGCGCGCGGTGCTGTTAAGGAAAGCCGACATGCAGCTTAAAGACACCCAGTTGTTCCGCCAGCAAGCCTTTATCGATGGCGCTTGGGTCGATGCGGACAATGGTCAGACGATCAAGGTCACCAACCCGGCGACGGGCGAAGTACTGGGCACTGTGCCGAAGATGGGCGCCACCGAAACCCGTCGCGCGATCGAAGCCGCCGACAAGGCGCTGCCGGCCTGGCGTGCGCTGACTGCCAAGGAGCGCGCCAACAAGCTGCGCCGCTGGTATGAATTGCTGATTGAAAACCAGGACGACCTCGGTCGCCTGATGACCCTCGAACAAGGCAAGCCGCTGGCCGAAGCCAAGGGCGAAATCGTCTATGCCGCCTCGTTCATCGAATGGTTCGCCGAAGAAGCCAAGCGCATCTACGGTGACGTGATTCCCGGCCACCAGCCCGACAAGCGCCTGATCGTGATCAAGCAGCCAATCGGCGTGACCGCAGCCATTACCCCATGGAACTTCCCGGCCGCGATGATCACCCGCAAGGCTGGCCCGGCCCTGGCTGCCGGTTGCACCATGGTCATCAAGCCGGCTTCGCAAACCCCGTTCTCGGCCCTGGCCCTGGTGGAACTGGCGCACCGTGCCGGCATCCCGCAAGGCGTGCTGAGCGTGGTCACCGGCAGCGCCGGCGACATTGGCGGCGAGCTGACCAGCAACCCGATCGTGCGCAAACTGTCCTTCACCGGTTCGACCGAGATCGGTCGCCAACTGATGGCCGAATGTGCCAAGGACATCAAGAAAGTTTCCCTGGAACTGGGCGGCAACGCGCCGTTCATCGTGTTCGACGACGCGGACCTGGATAAGGCCGTCGAAGGCGCGATCATTTCCAAGTACCGCAACAACGGCCAGACCTGCGTCTGCGCCAACCGCCTGTACATCCAGGATTCGGTGTACGACGCGTTCGCTGAAAAACTCAAGGTGGCGGTGGCCAAGCTCAAGATCGGCAACGGCCTGGACGATGGCACTACCACCGGTCCGTTGATCGACGGCAAGGCAGTCGCCAAGGTGCAGGAACACATCGCCGATGCCGTCAGCAAAGGCGCGACCGTGCTGTCGGGCGGCAAGGCGATGGAAGGCAACTTCTTCGAGCCGACCATCCTGACCAACGTACCGAAAAATGCCGCCGTGGCGAAGGAAGAAACCTTCGGCCCGCTGGCGCCGCTGTTCCGCTTCAAAGACGAAGCCGAAGTGATCGCGATGTCCAACGACACCGAGTTCGGCCTGGCCTCGTACTTCTATGCCCGCGACCTGGGCCGTGTGTTCCGTGTGGCCGAGGCCCTGGAATATGGCATGGTTGGCGTCAATACCGGGTTGATTTCCAACGAAGTCGCGCCGTTTGGCGGCATCAAGGCTTCGGGCCTGGGCCGTGAGGGTTCCAAATACGGCATCGAGGATTACCTGGAAATCAAATACCTCTGCCTGGGTATCTGATCTGCTTCAAGCGCAAAGGGCACGAGAGCGCTGTCCCCTTGCGCGTTTCACCCGTTCTGTTTCTTGTGGCCGGAACGCTGCGGCAGTCGATCATCGCATGCTGTCGCAGTCGCCTCCCCGCCATGTACGCCTTGAGCTACGCCGACCGATGAGCGGCGAATGAGGACTGTAATGAGCAAGACTAACGCTGACTTGATGGCCCGCCGTACCGCCGCTGTTCCCCGTGGCGTCGGCCAGATTCACCCGATCTTTGCCGAATCGGCGAAGAACGCCACGGTGACCGACGTTGAAGGTCGTGAATTCATCGACTTCGCCGGCGGTATCGCCGTGCTGAACACCGGCCACGTGCACCCGAAAATCATCGCCGCCGTGACCGCACAGCTGAACAAGCTGACCCACACCTGCTTCCAGGTCCTGGCCTATGAGCCGTACGTGGAACTGTGCGAAAAAATCAACGCCAAGGTCCCAGGTGATTTCGCCAAGAAAACCCTGCTCGTGACTACCGGTTCGGAAGCGGTGGAAAACGCCGTGAAAATCGCCCGTGCCGCCACTGGCCGTGCCGGTGTGATCGCGTTTACCGGCGCGTACCACGGTCGTACCATGATGACCCTGGGCCTGACCGGTAAAGTCGTGCCGTACTCGGCCGGCATGGGCCTGATGCCCGGTGGCATCTTCCGCGCCCTGTACCCGAACGAACTGCACGGCGTGAGCATCGACGATTCCATCGCCAGCATCGAGCGCATTTTCAAGAACGACGCCGAGCCCCGTGATATCGCCGCCATCATCATCGAGCCGGTCCAGGGCGAGGGTGGTTTCTATGTGGCGCCGAAAGCATTCATGCAGCGCCTGCGCGCCTTGTGCGACCAGCACGGCATCCTGCTGATCGCTGACGAAGTGCAGACCGGTGCCGGCCGTACCGGCACGTTCTTCGCCATGGAACAGATGGGCGTTGCCGCCGACCTGACCACCTTCGCCAAATCCATCGCCGGCGGCTTCCCGTTGGCCGGTGTGTGCGGCAAGGCCGAGTACATGGACGCCATCGCACCGGGTGGCCTGGGCGGCACCTATGCCGGTAGCCCGATCGCCTGTGCGGCGGCGCTGGCGGTAATGGACGTGTTCGAAGAAGAACACCTGCTGGATCGTTGCAAGGCCGTGGGCGAGCGCCTGGTGACTGGCCTCAAGGCGATCCAGAAGAAGTACCCGGTCATCGGTGAAGTGCGTGCCCTGGGCGCGATGATCGCCGTGGAACTGTTCGAAAACGGCGACACCCACAAACCGAACGCCGCAGCTGTGGCCCAGGTGGTGGCCAAGGCCCGTGACAAGGGCCTGATCCTGCTGTCCTGCGGCACCTACGGCAACGTCCTGCGGGTGCTGGTGCCGCTAACCTCGCCGGACGAGCAATTGGACAAGGGCCTGGCGATTATCGAAGAGTGCTTCTCCGAGCTCTGAGTTTGTGCGCTGACCCACAAAAAACCCGCTTCGGCGGGTTTTTTCATATCCGGCCTCCGCTCCCTGGCGTTTCGAGCTGTCTGGAACGGCGGTTATTGTCTAAGGTGCATGTATTGCAAGGGAGCGATGCGGCATGACTGCTGTGGATTTACCCGCTGTACCGCGTGTGCTGATCGCCGAGGCCGATCCGGCGTCCAGGGAGTTGCTTGAACAGGTGTTGTCAGGTGTGCGCTGTGATGCCCGGATAGACACGTGCGGCGAAGGGCGGCAGGCCCTTGAGCTGTTGGCCCATAATCCTTACGACCTGGTGATCGCCGACTGGGAGCTGTCAGGTGTCGATGGCCTGAGCATTCTGCGTGGCTTGCGCCAACAGCATCGTACGCCGGCGTTGCCGTTCATCCTTGTGAGCCAGCGTAACGACAGCGCCAGCGTGCGCGAGGTCTTGCCGCTGGCGCCGACGGCCTATCTGACCAAGCCCTTGAACCGGGAGAGCCTGGCCCAACGTTTGCTGGGGCTGCTTCTGAGTGGTGAAGACACTTCCAACGCCGCGCCGATTCCAGGGCCGGGACTGACTTTGCCCACCTTTCTGGAGCGTCGGCGTGACCTGTCCGAAGGCGCGCCCTTGATGACCGATGTGCAAGTGGCGATCAAGCGCAGCCTCAACCCCGGCGGCCTGGATCTGAAACTGCTCGAAGAAGAACTGCGCACCGACCCGCAGATCACCGCGGTGCTGATCGCTGCGGCCAACAGCGCTGCCCAGCATCAGGGCGGCGGTCCGGTGCAGACCGTGGCCCAGGCGCTGCACCAGCTCGGCACCGGGCAAAGCATGAACCTGATCCTCGGCCTGACCCTCAAGCGTTGCGCCCGGCTCAGCGTTCCGTGCCTGGCGGACTATGCTGAGCGTTACTGGGAACTGTCGCTGCACACCGCCGAGTACGCCCGGACGATGGCCCGCTTGCTGGACCTGGAGCAGGAGCGCTGTTACTGCGCCGGGTTATTGCATCGCCTGGGTGACCTGGCGTTATTGCGCTGCCTGGAGGAATGGAAGCAGGCCGGTGGCGAGCTGGATGAGCCGGAGGAAGTCGGCGATTCGCTGGAAAAATTCGGTGCCAGTTTCGGCTCGGCATTGCGTGCCCGCTGGCGTTTGCCGTTGGAGCTCAGAGAGCTGATCGCGGCGGTCTACGGCCTGGGTGGCGGGGTTTATTCCCGTGAAGCCTTGGTGATGAACATGGCGGCGCAGATGGCGCATCTGCCCGCCCATGAAGGCCTTGAAGAACTGGCCCGTGGCCGCACGGCGCGGTTGCTGAAGATCGGCTTGCCGGAATTGATGCGGTTGCGCCGCAAGTAGCCCCACCACCTAACCCTGTGGGAGCGAGCTTGCTCGCGATGGCGTCAGTCCAGACAACCCAGAACCCGTGGCGAGGGAGCTTGCTCCCGCCGGCCTGCGCAGCAGGCCCCCAGCATGCTGACAGGCAGAACGCGTTGTTTGATTTTACGACTGCTGCGCAGCCGAGCGGGAGCAAGCTCCCTCGCCACAGGGGCTTGGCGATGGCCGGAATTTGGCATCCATCCTGAAACCACTGTGGCATGGCTGGATTCAATTGAGCTGCGATTGGCGTCAAGCCGCGATGATGCGGTTCTTCCCCTTGCGCTTGGCCTCGTACATGGCCGCGTCGGCGCGGGCGAACAGGCTGTCGAGGGACTGGTCCTCGGGAGTAATGGCGGTGAGCCCCTGGCTGACGGTAATGCCGAAGGTCTGCTCGCCGCAGCGGAACATCAGCCGCTGGATTTCCCGTTGCAAGCGCTCGGCTACTTGCAAGGCCATGTCGGGGGGGCAGCCGGGGAACACTGCCGCGAACTCTTCGCCACCAATCCGCCCGAACAGGTCACCGCGCCGCAGCACGGATCGGCCGCTTTCGGCGATCTTCTGCAACACGGTATCGCCTTCCTGATGGCCGTAGGTGTCGTTGATTACCTTGAAGTCATCGATGTCCAGCAACAGGAACGCCATGGGCGTCCCTTGTAGCCGCGCCTGCTCGAATTCACGGTTGGCGCATTCGAAGAAATGCCGGCGATTGCTGCTCTGGGTCAGCACATCGGTGGTCGCCAGTCGCTGCAGTTCACTTTCCAGCAGCTTCTTTTCAGTGATGTCCTCGGCGATGCCGACCACGATCACGGGTTGCCCGGGCTCGGCCTGACGGTTGATGAAGCACTTGTCGCTCAGCCAGCGCACCTGGCCGTCGCCGGCGATGATGCGGTATTCACGGTCTTCGACGGCGCCCTTCACCAGCACCTCGGCCAGGCTGCGTTCGGCGTACTCCAGGTCGTCGGGGTAAATTGCGTCGCGCCATTCGTTGTAGTCCGCCAGGACCAGGCCGGCGGGACGGCCGAAGATGCGCTCGTAGGCGGGGCTGACATACAGCACTTGCCGGGTTTCCCAGTTGAACGCCCAAAGCACGGCATTGACGCTGACCAGCAGCGAGCTGAACAGCTGCTCGCGCTCGCTCAGTCGCGCCACTTCACCCTGGGCATGCATCAGCGCCATGAGCGTCTGGGCCGCCTCGGGCCAATGAGGTAGGGAGTAATCCTGCAGGTTCTTGTCGACCATCGGCACAAATCTCAAAGAGCGTGCACTGCTGTGGGTTCGCACGCACTTTTCTCCAAAGCCCGCCAGGATGGCGAAGTGCTCTTTGAGATAGGGGATTTGGGACGAAGTTCCTTTTCAGGCGACGAAGGGCGGGGGATTTAGCGAGTCAGATACCAAGTGTTGAACCTGTGGCGAGGGAGCTTGCTCCCGCTGGGCTGCGGAGCAGACCCAAGGCTGTCCATTCAAGTGAGCCTGACACACCGAGCCAGCAGGTTTCAGGGCTGCTACGCAGCCCAGCGGGAGCAAGCTCCCTCGCCACAGGAGCCCTCACCACAGTGGTTGTCAGGCCGTGGCAGGCCGCAGCGAGTAGGTCTTGAGCTGATCGGCAAAATCCCGCAGGGACTGGATGCCACTGGCCTCGGCTTCGCTGACCCATTCCTTGATGGCGGCGAGCATGTCGTGGCCGTTGCTGCTGGTCTTGACCCAGATCTGCTGCAACGCCAGGCGTTTCTCGTAGATCACCTTCAGCGCCTGGCTGTGTTCGAGCATGTTCTGGATGCGCACATGGTGACGGTCGTCCAGCAGGCTGGTCTCCCGCGACAGCAGGCGTTTGGCGCGGTGGAACTGATGACGCACCGAGTGATCGACCTTCTCCAGTTCCTGCTTGACCAGCGGCGCAATGACCAGCCGGCGGTACTGCGCCATGATCTGGAAGCGGTTGTTGAGAATCGCCATGGCGGTGTCCATGTCCAGGTGGCCCTTGCCTTCGACCCGGTGGGCGATAGGCGCAACGCGCTGGACCTTGGCCAGGCGCAGGAAACTGAACACCTTGATCCAGGCCCAGCCCAAATCGAATTCCCACTTGCGCACCGACAGCTTGGCCGAGTTGGGGTAGGTGTGGTGGTTGTTGTGCAGTTCTTCGCCGCCAATCAGGATGCCCCAGGGCACCAGGTTGGTCGCCGCGTCGCGGCATTCGAAGTTTCGATAGCCCACGGCATGGCCCAGGCCATTGACTACGCCGGCGGCCCAGACGGGGATCCACATCATCTGGATGGCCCAGATGGTGATACCGATGGTGCCGAACAGCAGCAGGTCGATGACGCCCATGATCGCCACGCCCAACAGCGGGAAGCGGCTGTAGAGGTTGCGCTCGATCCAGTCGTCGGGGCAGTTCTTGCCGTAGATGCGCAGGGTTTCGGGATTTTCCGCCTCGGCGCGGTACAGCTCGGCGCCTTTGCGCAACACCGTGGACAAGCCCTTGATGACCGGGCTGTGGGGGTCATCCTCGGTTTCGCATTTGGCGTGGTGCTTGCGGTGGATGGCGGTCCACTCGCGGGTGTTCTGCGCCGTGGTCAACCACAGCCAGAAGCGGAAGAAATGTTTGAGACCGGCGTTGAGCTCCAGGGAGCGATGCGCCGAATAACGGTGCAGGTAGACCGTGACGGCAATGATTGTGACGTGGGTCATCAGCAGGGTGACTGCCACCAGTGACCAGGCCGACAAGCCAAGAAAACCTTCGTACCACATAGGCTGTAGGGCCCTCGATAAAGATAGAAACCGCCGTTGCATTATCACCAGCCCCACAGATAAAACCAGTCGGCCTTTCAGATAAGAGTGGCTGAATGTTTCTTCCTCTATAATCCCATCACTTTGTAGGGACATGGATGGCCGAATGCCTGCCTATCAACGCAGTGCCATGCGCGTAGCGCTGCTTTACCTCGTGCTGTCAGTCACCTGGCTGCAGCTGATTGGTTATTTATTGAGCAGTTTCTTCGATCAATTCGTCGATAGGCAGCGCTGGCTGCTGATCAACGGTTATGCCTGGGTGCTGCTCAGCGCCGGGCTTATCTTCCTGGCCCGGGCGCGAATCTCGCGGTTTTTCGCCAAGGGTGAGCACGGCATCGATCGCGAGCGCCTGCGCCAGGCCGCCGCCGTCTTCGATTGCACCCGCGAAGGGGTGTTGGTGACGGACCGCAATGGCTTGATCGTGCATGTGAACCGGGCGTTCATGGCGATCACCGGTTATGCCCGGGACGAAGTACTGGGCCAGCGCCCCAATCTGTTCAAGTCCGGTCGCCATGGGCCGGAGTTCTATCGCGACATGTTTACCACCCTGGCCAGCCAGGGCGAGTGGAGCGGTGAGATCTGGAACCGACCTAAAAGTGGTGAGATCTATCCGCAATGGCAGACGATTCGTGTCATTCACGATGATGACGACCAGGTCAATCATTACGTCGCGGTGTTTTCGGACATCAGCGCCATCAAGGACTCGGAGCATGAGCTGGCGCACCTGGCCCATCACGACCCGCTGACAGGCTTGCCCAACCGGCTGCTGTTTTCCGATCGCGCGGAGCAAGCCGTGGCGTCGGCGCAGCTTCACAAGCGCGGATGTGCGCTTCTGCTGCTGGATCTGGATCATTTCAAGAACATCAACGACAGCCTTGGGCACAACGTCGGTGACGAGTTGCTCAAAGGCGTGGCCGAGCGTTTTCTCGGGCTGTTTGCGCCGGGTATAACCCTGGCGCGACTAGGCGGTGACGAGTTCGCGGTGCTCGCGGAAAACTGCTCGCAGCCAGGTCAGGCGGCGGCCTTGGCCCGGCGTATCCTCGATGCACTGAAAGAGCCGGTGCAGCTCGGCGACCAGTCCTTGTTTATCAACGCCAGTATCGGCATCAGCCTGTTCCCCGGTGATGCCCTCAGCGCCGGGCAATTGCTGCGCAACGCCGACTCGGCGCTGTTCAAGGCCAAGAGCGCCGGGCGCGACGGCTACGCCCTGTACACCGAAGAGCTCACCGCCCACGCCCAGCAACGGGTCGAAATTGCCTTCGAACTGCGTCGTGCGCTGCAACAGCAAGAGTTGCGTGTTCATTACCAGCCGGTACACGACCTGGCGAGCAGCCGTTTGATCGGTGTCGAGGCGCTGGTGCGTTGGGAGCATCCGACGCGGGGGCTGGTGTCGCCGGCCGAGTTCATTCCCATCGCCGAGCGCACCGGGCTGATTGCCCAGATCGACGCCTGGGTCATGGACCAGGCCTGTCGGCAGATGTGCCGGTGGCAACACGCGGGTGTGGCGCTGTCGTTCGTCGCCGTCAACGTATCGAGTCGGTTGTTTGCCCGTCGTGAGTTGTATGACCAGGTCGCCCAGGTGTTGCACGACACGGGCCTGGATCCGGCGTGTCTGGAGCTGGAAGTGACGGAAAGCGCGGTGATGGAAGACCCGGAGGTGGCGCTGGAGCAGATGCATCGCCTGCGGGAGTTGGGCGTGCGGCTGGCCATCGACGATTTTGGCACGGGGTATTCGTCGCTGCTGCGGCTCAAGCGTTTGCCGGTACAGAAGCTCAAGATTGATCAGGGTTTTGTCGTGGGGTTGCCGTGGGATGAGGATGACGCCGCGATCGTCCGGGTGATCATTGCCTTGGCCCATAGCATGGGGATGCAAGTGCACGCCGAAGGAATCGAGCAGCGCGAGCAAGCGGCGTTTTTGCTTGGACTGGCGTGTGAACTGGGGCAGGGCTACTGGTTTGGCCGGCCCGTCGCGGCGGCGCAGTTGGATTGGGAGCGGGCGCCGGTTATTGCTTGATCGTCAGTGGTATTGATGTTGGTTGACCCACCGCCATCGCGAGCAAGCTTTGCTCCCACAGTTGTTTTTGGGGTGATCGAAATATCCGCAACACCCCCAATCCCCTGTGGGAGCGGGCTTGCTCGCGAAGGCGTCTGTTCAGTCTGTATCCATGTCGCCTGATACTCCGCTTTCGCGAGCAAGCCCGCTCCCACAATGGTTTTGTGTTGAACTTGAGATTCGGTCCGACACGGAACCCTGTGGGAGCAAAGCTTGCTCGCGATGGCGCCGGTTCAGCCTGCATCAATGCAAAGCTCTACACCTTGGCCCCAGGCGCCACCGCCTCCTTGGTTTCCAAATGATCCAACGCCCGCTCAACCAGCAACTGAACCCCATCGGCCATGCGGCTGATCGCCAGGGCGACGCAGCGCCGCGAGTCATCCACGTCATCAGCCAGGTCGGCGGCGATGGTGCTGATGGAGAGCAGGTCTTCGGAGGCGTTGGCGAGCAGGGTTTCGGTGTCGATGTGGGGGGACACGATGAAGAGTTGGTTTTTGTCGGGTTCGGGCGGTGAGGCGGGCTTGGGCTTGAGGTAGTAGTCGAGGGCGCGGGTGGCGGCGTCATCGAGCTTTTTTTCTTCCTGCGCTTGGACGCGGGATTTGTGGCCGTTTTGCGGTGGATTTGGTGAATGCTTGACCATATTTTATGTACCAGAGTTGGGGTCGACATCCTTTCGCTTGCATTCGAAGAGGTGGCAACTGTACGTAGGTGTGCAAGACCGGTCCGGTACCGCCGGCAGACCCGAAGGCCTCCCACGCACAATTGCCATAACGGACGCGAGCATAAAAAAATGCTCGGTCAATAGCCATAACCAATTGCGTACCAGTCCGGACTTGCACGTCCGTGTCACCGTTTTTTGCGATGACGAACAGAGGTTAGCGGCACTCAGAAACGCTGCCTAGTTCATGCACAGCCCTACGTCTTGAAGGAAATCTCCGAGGATTGGGCCGGGAAAAAGTCCCCAATCACTACTGCCGTAGGACGCCGGCTACGTTCTGTAATTTTGGTTATATAAAAATTCTTAAATAGTCTTTTTAAGAATATCTGCACTTATCTAGTATTGCTCCCACGCCGCAAGCAGTGCCGCCCACTGCCAGGCATTCATTCAAAGGAGCAGCAGCATGAGCGCATCTCTACGTAGCGTTGACGGCCAGGACGAAGCAACCATCTTGCGCGAGATCCAGAGCGCGTTGCGCGACCTGCGTTTTGGGGCAGTGGAAATCACCGTGCACAACGCCCAGGTGGTGCAGATCGAGCGCAAGGAAAAATTCCGCTTGCAGCAACCCAGTCATAAGCCGTCTTGAAAGCCAAAAGATCGCAGCCTTCGGCAGCTCCTACGGGGGGCTTGGCGTAGGAGCTGCCGAAGGCTGCGATCTCTTTCTAAAAGCCAAACGAATTTCCAGAAGCCATAAGAAAACCAGAATTCCAGGAGCTTTCACCATGTCGTCCATTCGTCGTTATGCCCTGGCCGCGCTGGCCAGTGCTGTTTTTGCAGGTTCCGCCGTCGCCAAGGATTACGAGTTGCTCAACGTGTCCTACGACCCGACGCGCGAGCTGTACCAGGATTACAACGCCGAATTCGTCAATTTCTGGAAGAGGGCGCACCCGGACGACAGCGTGAAGATCCAGCAATCCCATGGTGGTTCGGGCAAACAAGGCCGGGCGGTGATCGATGGTCTGCGCGCCGACGTGGTGACCCTGGCCCTGGCCGGTGACATCGATGAAATCGCCAAGCTGGGCAAGTCCCTGCCGGCGGACTGGCAAACACGCCTGCCGGACGCCAGCACGCCCTACACCTCGACCATCGTGTTCCTGGTGCGCAAGGGCAACCCCAAGGGCATCAAGGATTGGGATGACCTGATCAAGAACGACGTGTCGGTCATCACCCCGAACCCGAAGACCTCCGGCGGCGCTCGCTGGAATTTCCTCGCCGCCTGGGCCTATGGCCTGAAGGCCAATGGGGGTGACGAAGCCAAGGCCAAGGAATACGTGCAGGCGCTGTTCAAGCACGTGCCGATCCTCGACACCGGTGCTCGTGGCTCGACCATTACTTTCGTCAACAACGGTCAGGGCGACGTGTTGCTGGCCTGGGAAAACGAAGCCTTCCTGGCGCTGAAAGAAGACGGTGGCGCCGATAAATTCGACATCGTCGTGCCGTCGCTGTCGATCCTCGCCGAACCGCCGGTGGCGGTGGTGGACAAGAACGCCGAAAAGAAGGGCAATGCCGAGATCGCCGAAGCGTACCTCAAGCACCTCTATAGCCCGGCCGGCCAGGAAATCGCCGCGAAAAACTACTATCGCCCACGTGACAAGGATGTGGCCGCCAAGTACGCCCGGCAATTTCCAAAGGTGGAGCTGGTGACCATCGACAAGGACTTCGGCGGCTGGAAAACTGCCCAGCCGAAGTTCTTCAACGATGGCGGCGTGTTCGACCAGATCTATCAGGCGCAGTAAGCTGGGCTAGTCGGATTCAGGCCGTAATTCATTGTGGCGAGGGAGCTTGCTCCCGCTGGACCGGGCTGGCGCTCCAGTGCGAAGCGCTCCCAGAGTTTTCTGGGGCTACTTCGTAGCCCAGCGGGAGCAAGCTCCCTCGCCACGGTAAGCGCGTTCTCAACCAAGGACCTTTATGTCGCGTCGCATATCCCCCGTCATACCCGGCTTCGGGCTGACGCTGGGCTACACCCTGGTGTACCTCAGCCTGATTGTGCTCATCCCCCTGGCGGCGATGTTCGTGCATGCCGCTCAACTCACCTGGGAACAATTCTGGGCGATCATCTCAGCGCCGCGGGTGCTGGCGGCCTTGAAGCTCAGCTTCGGCACCGCCCTGTACGCCGCGATCATCAACGGCGTGATCGGTACGCTGCTGGCCTGGGTGCTGGTGCGCTACACCTTCCCCGGCCGCAAGATCATCGACGCAATGATCGACCTGCCGTTCGCCCTGCCCACCGCCGTGGCCGGTATCGCGCTGACGGCGTTATACGCGCCGACCGGCCTGGTGGGCCAATTCGCCACTGACCTGGGTTTCAAGATCGCCTACACCCCGCTGGGCATCACCCTGGCGCTGACCTTCGTGACGCTGCCGTTCGTGGTGCGCACCGTGCAGCCGGTGTTGGCCGATATTCCCCGTGAAGTCGAAGAAGCCGCCGCTTGCCTCGGTGCCAAGCCGTGGCAGGTGTTCCGCCACATCCTCGTGCCGGCGCTGTTGCCGGCCTGGCTGACCGGTTTCGCCCTGGCCTTTGCCCGTGGCGTGGGCGAGTACGGTTCGGTGATTTTCATCGCCGGCAACATGCCGATGAAAACCGAGATCCTGCCGTTGCTGATCATGGTCAAGCTCGACCAATACGACTACACCGGCGCCACTTCCATCGGCGTGCTGATGCTGGTGGTTTCCTTCGTCCTGTTGCTGCTGATCAACCTGCTGCAGCGGCGCATCGAAACCCCATAAGGAGGCGCGAATCATGTCCCAATCGTCTATTTCCGCAGCCTCCACCAACGCTGCCCGTCGGGGCAGTGCGACGTCGCGGCGCGTATTGATCGGCCTCGGCTGGCTGATTTTTGCGCTGTTCTTGCTGTTGCCACTGTTCATCGTCGTGTCCCAAGGGCTGAAGCTCGGACTGGGGGCGTTCTTCACCGCGATCTTCGAACCCGACGCGCTGTCGGCGCTGAAGCTCACGGTGATTGCCGTGCTGATCTCGGTGCCGCTGAACCTGGTGTTTGGCGTCAGTGCCGCGTGGTGCGTGAGCAAATATTCGTTCCGCGGCAAGAGCATGCTGGTGACGCTGATCGACCTGCCGTTCTCGGTGTCGCCAGTGATCGCCGGTCTTGTCTACGTGCTGATGTTCGGCGCCCAGGGCCTGTTCGGGCCGTGGCTGTCGGATCACGACATCCAGATCGTGTTTGCGCTGCCGGGCATTGTGCTGGCGACGATCTTCGTTACCGTGCCGTTCGTGGCCCGTGAGCTGATCCCGCTGATGCAGGAACAAGGCACCCAGGAAGAAGAGGCCGCGCGCCTGCTGGGCGCCAATGGCTGGCAGATGTTCTGGCATGTCACCGTGCCGAACATCAAGTGGGGCCTGATCTATGGCGTGGTGCTGTGTACCGCCCGGGCCATGGGTGAGTTCGGCGCGGTGTCGGTGGTCTCCGGGCACATTCGCGGGGTGACCAACACCCTGCCGCTGCACGTCGAGATCCTCTACAACGAATACAACCACGTGGCCGCGTTCGCCGTGGCGAGCCTGTTGCTGATCCTGGCGCTCTTCATCCTGCTGCTCAAGCAGTGGAGCGAAAACCGAATCAACCGCCTGCGCGCCAGCGCCGCGGAGGAATAAGTCATGTCGATCGAAGTCCGTAACGTCAGCAAGAATTTCAACGCCTTCCGGGCCCTGGACGACATCAGCCTGGACATCCAGAGCGGTGAGCTGGTAGCGCTGCTCGGGCCATCCGGTTGCGGCAAGACCACCTTGCTGCGGATCATCGCCGGCCTCGAGACCCCGGACCAAGGCAACATTGTGTTCCACGGCGAGGATGTCTCCGGCCACGACGTGCGTGATCGCAACGTCGGTTTCGTGTTCCAGCACTACGCCTTGTTCCGCCACATGACGGTGTTCGACAACGTTGCTTTCGGCCTGCGCATGAAGCCCAAGGGCCAGCGTCCGAACGAAAGCCAGATCGCGACCAAGGTCCATGAACTGCTGAACATGGTGCAATTGGACTGGCTCGCCGACCGCTACCCGGAGCAGTTGTCCGGCGGCCAGCGCCAGCGTATCGCCCTGGCCCGCGCCTTGGCGGTGGAGCCCAAGGTGCTGCTGCTGGACGAACCGTTTGGCGCCCTCGACGCCAAGGTCCGCAAGGAACTGCGCCGCTGGCTGGCGCGGTTGCACGAGGACATCAACCTGACGTCGGTGTTTGTGACCCACGACCAGGAAGAAGCCATGGAAGTCGCCGACCGCATTGTGGTGATGAACAAGGGCGTGATCGAGCAGATCGGCTCGCCGGGGGATGTCTACGAAAACCCGGCCAGCGACTTTGTGTATCACTTCCTTGGCGACTCGAACCGCCTGCATTTGGGTGAGGACCGGCATGTGCTGTTCCGCCCGCACGAAGTCTCGCTGTCGCGCTCGGAGCTGGAAGACCACCACGCCGCCGAAGTGCGCGACATCCGCCCGCTCGGCGCTACCACTCGGGTGACCCTGAAGGTGGAAGGCCAGAGCGAACTGATCGAGGCGGAAGTGGTGAAGGACCATGACAGCCTGGTGGGGCTGGCGAAGGGTGAGACGCTGTTCTTCAAGCCGAAGGTCTGGCAGAAAGTCGCCAACCTTTAAAGGCATCCCGAGCGCGGGATTTATGAACGGCGCAGACCTATCGTGGGAGCGGGCTTGCTCGCGAAAGCGGTGGGTCAATTGACGACGATATTGGTTGTGCCGCCGTCTTCGCGAGCAAGCCCGCTCCCACAAGGAGATTTGTGTACGACGCAGATCCATTGTGGGAGCAAGGCTTGCCCGCGATGCAAACACCTCGGTGTAGCTGATAGACCGAGGCGATGCCATCGCGGGCAAGCCTTGCTCCCACAGGTTCGCGCTCCACAAGGGTGGCAGGCTGGTATGGCAGTGTTGTCAGGCCGCCGAACGCTGGTTGCGCAACGCCACCGGCCCGGCGCGCTCTTCGATGGCGCGCTTCAGTTCGCCGCGAAGCCCCAGCAGGAAGCCGGCTTCCACCACCACAAACAGCGGCCCGACAATCAGCCCGGTGAGGTCGTCGACGAACGCCGGCTTGCGGCCTTCGTAATAGTGGCCGACGAACTGGATCACCCAGCCCACCACGAACATGCCCAGGCCACTGCCCAGCCACACCGAGGTGCTTTGCGCGGCGAGCACTTGGCCCAGCCAGACGGCGAGACCCAGCAGCACGGTCATCAGCACACCCAGGCGCAGCTCCAGGCGCAGATAGAACCAGGCACTGGCCACCGCCACCAGCAGCGCCGGCGACACCAGCACCGGGCCCACTGGCCATCCCGGCCGTGACAGCAGCACGGCGACGGCGACGAAAATCAGCGGGATCCCGATGAAGTGGCTGGCGATGTTGCGCGGGTCGCGATGATACGCGGCGTATTGACTGAGATGATCGACGAGGCTTTTCATTGTTGTTCCTCCTGAGGTGATGCCTGCATGATGCCCGGGTATCACCAGGCGTTCTGTCAGTTAGCCGACACTTGTCCCGGAGTTTCCATGAATTCCCATCCCTGGCACTCACACCTGATGGCGGGCCACTGGTACAGCCATCTGCCTGCTGAGTTACAGAATAGTCTGCTGGGCATGGCGCGGGTGCGCCATTTGCCGCCGGGCCACCGGCTGTTCCAGCGCGGCGATCCACCCTGCGGGCTGTATGCCGTGCTGGAAGGCGCGGTGCGCGTCGGCGCGGTGAACGAACAGGGCAAGGAGGCGTTGCTGAGCGTCGTGGAAGCGCCTCATTGGTTCGGTGAAATCTGCCTGTTCGATGGCCAGCCACGGACCCATGATGCGGTCGTGGTGGGTCAAGGCGTGCTGCTGCACGTGCCCCAGGCGCCGTTGTTGGCTTTCCTGCAGGAGCAGCCGATCCACTGGCGCCATCTTGCCTTGTTGATGAGCCACAAACTGCGCCTGACCTTCATCAACCTCGAACACCTGAGCCTGATGCCCGCCCCGGCCCGCCTGGCCCACCGCCTGCTGATGATCGCCGAAGGCTACGGCGAAATCGAACCGGCCCGGCGGGTCCTGCAACTGCCTCAGGAACAACTGGCGCTGATGCTCTCGCTGTCACGCCAGACCACCAACCAGATCCTCAAGGATTTGCAGGCCCAGGGCATTCTTCACCTGGGCTACGGCGAGATCGAGATCGTCGACATCGAGCGGTTGCGGGCCCTGACCACGCCCTGAGGTCCCGCCCCGCATCTGTGGGAGCGGGCTTGCTCGCGAAAGCGGTGGGTCTGTTGGCTGGGATGTTGACTGTGCTGCCGTCTTCGCGAGCAAGCCCGCTCCCACAGGATTTTTGTGCGTCCCGGATAAAATGTGGGAGCGAGCCTGCTCGCGATAGGGCCAGTGCAACCAACCCAAATCCCTACCGCAACCCATCCCGGAACTGCCCCGGCGTCATGCCGGTCCAGCGTTTGAAGGCGCGGCTGAAGCTGCTGGCGTCGGCAAAGCCCAGCAGATAACTGACTTCGCTCAGCGAGCATTGCGGATCGCGCAGGTGCAGCAATGCGAGGTTTTCCCGGCATTCGTTGAGCAGTGCGTCGAAGCGGCAGCCTTCGTCGGCCAGGTGCCGTTGCAGGCTGCGCAGGCTCAAGTGCATGGCCTGGGCGATGCGTTCGGCGCTGGGCTCGCCTTCGGGCAGTTGCGCCTCGATGGCCGCGCGAACCTTGCGCTCCCAGGTCAGTGGCTGGAGCTGGGCGAGGGTGCGTTCGAGCACCGTTTCGTTGTGTTCGGCCAGTTCCGGGTTGGCGTCGTCCAGGTGGCTGTCGAAGTCGCTGAGGTTGAATTCCAGGCAATCCTGGGCGGCGCCAAAATGCACTGGCGAGCGGAACACCTTGTGCCACGGGCTCGGGTCCGTCGGTTCCGGACGCCGCAGGTACACCGCCAGCGGTGCGTAGTCTCGGCCGAGGCGGTTGCGGCAGGTGCGCACGTAAATCGCCGCGAACGCATCGATGGCTTCAAACGCCGGCGCCGGCCGGCCCGGGGGCACATTGAGGCTGAAGCGGTAGCGGTCTTCGCCACGGTTCAATTGCAGGGCCAGGGCATCGCTGACCACCGGGTGATAACGCACGATCCGCTCGAACACTTCCCGCAGGCTGCCACTGGCCACCAGCGCATAACCCAATGCGTGGAAGGTGGTGGGGCTGACGAAGCGCGACACCCGCAGGCCGATGGCCGGGTCGCCGCTGGCCTGCACCGCCAATGCCCACAGGCGCGTGGTGGCCGAGAGCGGGTAGCGGGCGTTCGGGTCGTCCATCCATTGCGGGTCGAGGCCGGCCTCGACGCACAAGGCATGGCTGTCCAGGCCCAGCGCATCGAGCTGTTTGCGCAGGGCGCGGGTCCAGCTGGCGAGGGAAGTCGGTTCCGTCATGACGATTGGCGCTTGCGGTCAACAGGTTGGCGTTTACGGCTACCACCCCGTGGGACAACGCCCGGCAGGATGAGCACATCTCTAACAGAGGATGTAAGCCATGCACGGCACTTGCGCAAGCCCCGAGCGATTGAATGCACAACAACGAGCGGCCCATATTCGCCAGGTGGTCCTGGCCCGGGGTGAGGAATTGCGTCAGCGCTATCCGATTCTGCGTCATCAGGATGCGCTGGGTGCGGGCATCCTGGCGTTCGCCCTGGTGGGGATGATCGGTTCGGCGCTGCTCTACCTCAACGGTGACCTCGCAGGCTGGGCGTGCCTGTTGCTCAACGCGTTTTTCGCGTCCCTGACCCATGAGCTGGAACACGACCTGATCCACAGCATGTATTTTCGCAAACAGCGCCTGCCCCACAACTTGATGATGGGCCTGGTGTGGCTGGCGCGGCCGAGCACCATCAACCCGTGGATCCGCCGCCACCTGCACCTCAACCATCACAAGGTGTCCGGGAGCGAGGCTGACATGGAAGAGCGGGCCATCACCAACGGCGAATCTTGGGGGTTGGCGCGGTTGCTGATGGTCGGCGACAACGTGATGTCGGCCTTCATCCGCCTGCTGCGGGCCAAGACCTGGGCGCACAAGCGCAGCATCCTCAAGCGTACGTTGAAGGTTTATTTTCCGCTGGCGCTGCTGCACTGGAGCGCCTGGTATGTGTTCCTCGGTTTCCACGGGGTCAACGGCGTCGCGAGCCTGATGGGCGCTTCAATTGACTGGTCGGCAAGCACGCTGGCGACGATGCAGGTGATCGACATCGCGGCGGTGGTGATCATCGGGCCGAACGTATTGCGCACCTTTTGCCTGCATTTCGTCAGCTCGAACATGCACTACTACGGCGACATCGAGCCGGGCAATGTCATCCAGCAAACCCAGGTGCTCAACCCGTGGTGGTTGTGGCCGTTGCAGGCGTTCTGCTTCAACTTCGGCAGCAGCCATGGCATTCATCATTTCGCGGTGAAGGAGCCGTTCTACATTCGCCAACTGACGGTGCCGGTGGCCCATAAGGTGATGCGCGAGATGGGCGTGCGGTTCAATGATTTCGGTACGTTTGGGCGGGCGAATCGGTTTGTGCGGGAGGAGGGTGTGGTGCGGGAGGAAGGGGGTGCGGTGCGGGTTTGATCGATACGGATTCGAGCGGTGAAACGCGAAACCTGTGGCGAGGGAGCTTGCTCCCGCTGGACGCGAAGCGGCCCAGGTCTTTGGGGCTGCTGCGCAGCCCAGCGGGAGCAAGCTCCCTCGCCACAATGGTATGCGTCAAGACCGGGAACAGGTCAGAACTGGTAACTCACGGTCGCCGCCACATTGCGCTCTTCGCCCATGTAGCAATAGCTCAGGCTGGCGCACGAAGCGACGTAGGTTTCGTTGGTCAGGTTGTTCGCGTTCAGGCGCACATCCACGCCTTTCAAGCCGACCTTGCCCAGGTCATACCCCACCGAGGCATCGAACAGTGTGTAGGACGGCACCTTCATGGTGTTCTCCGCATCGGCCCAGCTGTAGCCGACATAGCGCACGCCGCCGCCCAGGCGCAGGCCATCGAGAGCGCCGCTGTCGAACTTGTAGTCAGCCCAGAGCGAGGCCATGTGGCGCGGAGCCTGGGTCGGTGAGTTGCCTTTGTTTTCGATGATGTTGGTGGGCGTGCTGAGGGTACTGACCATCGATTTCGAGTATTCGATGTCGGTGAAGGTGTAGCTGCCCAGCACCTTGAATTGTTCGGTCAACTGCAGGTGCGCTTCCAGTTCCAGGCCTTGGGAGCGTACGGCACCGACGGCGCGGTAGAAGTTTTCCTGGGGCAGTTTGGTCGCGAGGTTTTCCTGGTCGATGCGGAACAGCGAAGCGGTGTAGAGATCATCGGTGCCGGGTGGTTGGTACTTCAGGCCGAGTTCCCATTGCTTGCCATCGGTGGGCGCCAGTGGATTGCCGGCGCTGTCGGCATAGGAGTTCGGGTTGAACGACTCGGAATAACTGATGTACGGCGCCAGGCCGTTGTCGAACAGGTACAGCGCACCGACCCGGCCAGTGAGCTTGGTGCGTTTGTCGTTGATCTCGGTGCCTGCCGGGCGACCGAACTCGGCGATGCGGTTCTCATCCGAGGTTTGGACCCAGTCCTGGCGCAGGCCCAGGGAGAAGCGCCATTTGTCCATTTCGATCAGGTCTTGCAGGTACACGCCGGTCTGCTCCAGGCGCCGCAGGTAGCTGGTGGGGCTGTAGTAGGTGATGGCCGAGTTACCGTAGACCGGGTCGAAGGCATTGATCGGCGCGAGGCTGCCGCTGGTCCAGTCGACCACGGTTTTGCGCCGCTGGTAGTCGGCGCCCATCAGCACGGTGTGCTTGGTCGCGCCGGTAAAGAATTCGGCCTGCAGCATGTTGTCGACGATGAAGGCGTGGAGTTTTTCTTCGGCGCCCGTGTAATAGCGGTTCAGCTCGTTGCTGGTGGGGGTGGTCCAGTCGTAGGCATAGACCTGATCGTTGGTGACGTCGGAGTCCAGGTAACGGAAGTTCTGCCGGGCGGTGAAGACGTCGTTGAAACGGTGCTCGAACTGGTAGCCGAACGACTGCTGGTCGCGTTCGTAACCGTCGACGCCCGGCTCGCCTTCGAAGAAGTTTTCGGAGATTCGCCGGCCGTTGCGCTGATGCAAGGTGCCGTCGGCCGGCATGCCGCCGTGGTAGCCGCCGTCGGGGTCATGCTGCAGGTAGGCCTGGAGCGTCAGCGAGGTGTCTTCGCTGAAGTCGATGTTCACCGTGGGCGCGAGGGCGAAGCGCTTTTCCTTGTTGTGGTCGAACTGGGTATCGGACGTGTCCGCCAGGCCGACCAGGCGATAGGTGATGCGTTTGTCGTCATCCACCGGGCCGCTGAAATCGAAGCCCATGCCCCGTTGGCCCTGGGTGCCGACCGTGGCCTGGATCTGGTGATAGGCCTCGTACAGGGGCTTTTTGCTGGTCAGCGCCACCAGGCCGCCGGGCGAACTGCGGCCATAGAGCACCGACGACGGCCCCTTGAGGATATCGACTCGCTCGAGGAAATACGGATCGACCTGGATGGAGCTGTAGGTGCCGCTGTCGCCCATGGACTTGAGGCCGTCGAGGTAGATGTTATCCACCGAGCCGTCGTTGAAGCCGCGCATCGCCACGTAGTCGTAGCGATGGGTGGCGCCGTAGGGGTTGGTCAGCACGCCGGGGGTGTAGCGCATGGCCTGGGACACGGTTTGCGCGCCCTGGTCGTCCATTTGCTCGCGGGTCACCACGGAGACGCTCTGGGAAGTTTCGCGCAGGGCGGTACTGGTCTTGGTGGCGACCTGGCTGTGGGTGGCGTTGTAGCCCTCCATGCTGCCCAGCGCATTACCCAGGGCGAAGCCCTTGATGTCGGTGCTCGGCAGTTCCAGGGTGCTGCCAGCGGTCTCGGTTTGCAGCACGTAGCTGCTGCCATCCCGGCTGACGGCAACCAGTCCCGAGCCACTGAGCAACTGGCTCAGGGCCTGGTCGGGCGAGTATTCGCCCTTGAGGCCCGGTGACTGGACGCCGCCGGTTTGCGCCGGGGTGCTGGCCAGGGTGATCCCGGCTTGGCGGGCGAACTGGTTCAGTACATCGCTCAGCGGGCCGGGGGCAATATTGTAGCTCTGGCGGCTGGCGGTCACGCCGTCTTGTGCGGCCACCGCGAGCATCGGCACCACGCTGACCCCCAGCGCCGTGGAGAATAGCGCGGCATGAATGGCCTGGCGCAACAGGCCCGGTTGCGAAGAGAAGCCGAAGGGGTTCTTGAGAAGTACGCGCTCAGTCATTGTAGGTTCCGTTGGAGTCGCTGAAGGCCGATAAGGGTTGCTTACTGTCCTAGCCGGACGCCGGCCTGAAACCCGCCAAAAAAAATCAGGCCAGGCGTTCCACCGTGATCCACCAACGGGTTCGATAGCGGATCTGCACCGGGAGCGTGCGTGGCAGGACGGCGAGCAATTTGTCGGTGTCCTCCAAGCGGAAAACGCCTGACAAGCGCAGGTCGGCAATCGACGCTGCGCAGTTCAAATAGCCTGGGCGGTAGCGGCCTACTTCGTTGAGAAAATCTGCCAGGCGCATGTTGCGCGTGACGATCAACCCGTCTGCCCAAGCCCCTGCGTCCATGTCCAGCGGTGGCGCCAGGGTCGCTGTGGCTGCGGTGATCAAGTAGCTTTGCCCGGCTTCCACCTGGATGGGCGAGCCATCGCTGTTTGGGTGCGAACGGATAACCACCCGCCCGCTGGTGACGCTCAGCCGTGTGCAGTCGCTGTCCTGGCGCACGACGAAACGCCCCTCCAGCCCTTCGAACAGTCCATGGCGGCTTTTCACCAGCAGTGGGCGCCCGGGGTCGCGGCCACAAATGACCATGATTTCGCCGCGGGCCAGGGTGATCAGGCGCTGCTGGGCGGTGAAATCCAGGTCGGCGGCGCTGTGGGTATTGAGTTCCAGTCGCGTGCCATCTGGCAATTGGTACCCTCGGCGTTCACCGGTGACAGTGGCGAAATCGGCATTCCACGACTGCCAGCCCAGGTCCTTGCCCAGCCACGCCGCGCCGCCCATCAGGGCGACGCCCGACAGCACCTTCAGGGCCTGGCGACGACTGAGGCGCTGGGCGCTGTTTTCCAGGGTGTCCAGGGCGATGTGGGCACCGGGCACGGCCCGCAGGTTCGAGGTTATTTCGCTGTGCAGCGATTGCACCCGTTGCCAGGCCAGCTCGTGTTCAGGGTGGGCGGCACGCCAGGTGTCGCACTGTTGGCGCAGGCTGGGGTGAGTGGCGTGGTTGCGCAGGCGCAGCAGCCAGTTGATCGCCTGCCTCACGACCTGTTGCGACGGGCCGTTGCGGCGGCTCTGCAAGGGATCCGCCGGCTCAGCTTTCATAGCGCAACACGTAGCAGTGGTACAGCGCATCGGCGACGTAGCGCTCCACCGAGCGCAACGAAATGCCCATCTGTTCGGCAATCTGCTTGTACGTCAGGCCTTCGCATTGAGCCAACAGAAAGGCCTTGCGGACTTTCGGCTTGAGGCCTTCGAGCATCCTGGCAATGGCTTCGAGCAATTCCAGGATCAAGGCCTGGGCTTCGGCGCCGGGGGTTTCGGCTTCCGGCAGGTGCGCTATGGTTTGGAGGTAGGCGCGTTCGATTTCTTCCCGCCGCCAATGGTCGATCACCAGGCCTTGGGCGATGGTGCGTAAAAAGGCGCGTGGGGCCCGAAGCTCCGGGCGTTCGCTACGCTGCAACAGGCGTACGAAGGTGTCCTGGGCCAGGTCGGCCGCATCGGCGGCATTGCCCAAGCGGGTGCGCAGCCATGTGTTGAGCCAGCCGTGATGCTGGCTGTAGAGCGCCTGTACTGCAAACTCGGGAGATGACATGGACGCGACGGCCTGGATGTTACGAATGATAACGTGTCGCATTGTCATCAGCCGCCGGCGAATTTGCAACCACCGTTCAACCCGGCGAGCCTCCTGTCGACTATTTGTACAAATGCCTAATTATTTGTACAAGCTTGCCGACAGAGTGAGTATGCGTGCACCAAAGTGGAGCAAGTGACAAGACTGCCCGCGCTGTTACATGGAACGTTGCAACCTGGAATGCACCCCCACTCCTTGCATAAGAAGCCCCATCGATGAATCTAAAGTTCAGCCACAAAATCCTTCTTGCCGCCTCTGGTGTGGTGGTCCTGGCTTTTGCCCTGTTCACGCTCTACAACGATTATTTGCAGCGCAACACCATTGGCAGCAGCCTGGAGTCGTCCATCGAGCAGTCCGGCGACCTGACGGCCAGCAGCATCCAGAACTGGATGAGTGGGCGGATCCTGGTATTGGAAAACCTGGCGCAAAACATCGCGCATCAGGGCACTGCTGCAGATCTGCCGGGGCTGGTGGATCAGCCGGCGCTGACGTCGAACTTCCAATTCACTTATGTGGGCCAGGCCAACGGTGTCTTCACCCAACGCCCGGACGCCAAAATGCCTGACGGCTACGACCCGCGTCAGCGCCCTTGGTACAAACAGGCAGTGAGCGCCGATAAAACCATGTTGACCCCGCCTTACCTGGCGGCGGTGGGTGGCCTGGTGGTGACCGTGGCCCTGCCGGTGAAGCACAACGGCGAATTGCTTGGCGTGGTGGGCGGCGACCTGAGTCTGGAAACCCTGGTGAAAATCATCAACTCCGTGGACTTCGGTGGCATTGGCCATGCGTTCCTGGTCAGTGGCGACGGTCAGGTGATCGTCAGCCCCGACAAGGACCACGTGATGAAAAACCTCAAGGACATCTACCCAGGTACGCCGGTGCGCATTGGCAAGGGTATCCAGGAGGTCGAGCTGAACGGCCAGAACCGTATCCTTTCGTTCACCCCGGTGACCGGCCTGCCGAACGCCGAGTGGTACATCGGCCTGTCGATTGATGAGGCCAAGGCCTACGCGCCGTTGAGCCAGTTCCGTACGTCGGCGCTGATCGCGATGTTTGTCGCGGTGGCGGCGATTGCCTTGCTGCTGAGCCTGTTAATCCAGGTGCTGATGCGCCCGTTGACCACCATGGGCCGAGCCATGCAGGACATCGCCCAGGGAGAAGGCGACTTGACCCGGCGCCTGGTGGTGCAGGGCAAGGATGAGTTCGCGGTGTTGGGGGGGTCGTTCAACCAGTTCGTGGAGCGGATTCACGCCTCGATCGCGGAAGTGTCTTCCGCCACGCGCCAGGTGCATGACCTGTCGCAGCGAGTGATGACCTCATCCAACGCTTCGCTCGTCGGCTCGGATGAGCAGAGCGCCCGCACCAACAGTGTGGCGGCGGCCATCAACCAGTTGGGCGCCGCCACCCAGGAAATCGCCCGCAATGCCGCCGATGCCTCGCAACAGGCCAGCGGTGCCAGCGAACAGGCCGATGACGGTCGCCAGGTGGTGGAAAAAACCATCCAGGCCATGACCGAGCTGTCGCAGAAGATCAGCCTCTCGTGCACCCAGATCGAAACCCTGAACGCCAGCACCGACAACATCGGGCACATCCTGGATGTGATCAAGGGCATCTCCCAGCAAACCAACTTGCTGGCGCTGAACGCGGCCATCGAAGCGGCTCGTGCCGGTGAAGCCGGACGCGGATTTGCGGTGGTGGCCGATGAAGTGCGCAACCTGGCGCACCGCACCCAGGAGTCGGCGGAAGAAATCCACAAGATGATCACCTCGCTTCAGGTCGGCTCCCGTGAAGCGGTGACCACGATGAACGCCAGCCAGACCTCCAGCGAAGAAAGCGTGGAAGTGGCCAACCAGGCCGGCCTGCGACTGGTCAGCGTGACGCAGCGCATCGGCGAGATCGACGGCATGAACCAGTCGGTTGCAGCCGCGACCGAAGAGCAGACCGCCGTGGTTGAAACCCTCAACATGGACGTCAGCCACATCAACCTGCTGAACCAGCAAAGCGTGGCCAACCTCAATGAAACCCTGAAGGACTGCGATGCCTTGTCCCAACAGGCCAATCGCCTGAAGCAACTGGTGGACAGCTTCAAGATCTGACCTCAGTCGCAAGCCGACCCAATCCCCTGTGGCGAGAGAGCTTGCTCCCTCGCCACGGGTACGGGTTGCCTGGGCTGGCGCCATCGCGAGCAGGCTCGCTCCCACAGGGGATTTGCGGTGAGCCTGGATCTTGCGTCCACCCCAGAACCAAAACTGTGGGAGCGAGCCTGCTCGCGATGACGGCAGTACAGCCAACTTCTCACTGACTGACCCACCGCTTTCGCGAGCAGGCTCGCTCCCACAGGGGATTGGCGGTGAGCCTGGATCTTGCGTCCACCCCAGAACCAAAACTGTGGGAGCGGGCTTGCTCGCGAAGACGGCAGCCCAACCAACTTCTCACTGACTGACCCACCGCTTTCGCGAGCAGGCTCGCTCCCACAGGGGATTTGCGGTGAGCCTGGATCTTGCGTCCACCCCAGAACCAAATTGTGGGAGCGGGCTTGCTCGCGAAGACGGCAGCCCAACCAACTTCTCACTGACTGACCCACCGCTTTCGCGAGCAGGCTCGCTCCCACAGGGGATTTGCGGTGAGCCTGGATCTTGCGTCCACCCCAGAACCAAATTGTGGGAGCGGGCTTGCTCGCGAAGACGGCAGCCCAACCAACTGCTTCATTGACTGACCCACCGCTTTCGCGAGCAAGCCCGCTCTCACAAGGGATGGGCGCTACTTGAACATCCCCTGCACATTCCCCATCGCCTCATCGGCGAAGCCCTGGAGGAAATCCCTGAAGCCCGACGGTGTATGGGCGTCGGTGTGGTCGGCGATGATGGTCCAGGTGGCGCGGCAGCGGTTGCCAGCCAAGGGTTCGACGCGCATGGCCGCCCACAGGTTGTCGATGCCCAGGGTGTTGTAGATCAGCGTCCAGGTCATGTGCATGGCCTGGTCGTCACGGCTGTTGAGCTGCTCCACCACCAGGTTCTGCCCATCGACGAAGAACTTCTTGCGCAGGGACCTCACGCCTTCGCCGGTCATTTCGATGCGCTCCAGGGCCGGGATGAAACGGTTGAAGCCGCCAAAATCACCCACCACGTCCCAGACGCGCGCCGCATCGGCCGCGACCTCCACCGAGGTTTCGACCTGGCAGGCTTGTGGGTTTTTGATCAGGGTGTCGGGTTGAAATGCACTCATGGTCTTGCTCCTTGCTTTGGGTTGAGGGTGTTTCAGATGAAGTCGATGGCCTTGAGGTACTCGGCGCCGCGGCGCAGCAGGGCCGGGGATTTTTCCGGGTAGCTGGCGCCCATCTGCCGCACGCCGGCGCGGGCGTTGTCGTGGCTGATCAGTGAGATGTCACCGATGTCTTCCTCGAAGCCGTTGAGGTAGAAACCCAGCACGCCAAACAACGCGTTGTCGGCATCGACCCGAGCCAATTGCCGTTGCCACTCGGCGACGCTCACCAGGGAAAATTCCCGGCCGCTGTCACGGAACGACGCCACATAAGCGTCCCAGCTCAACGGTTGCGGGTTATGCAGGTTGAACACCGCTTGGCTGGGCTGGTAGCGGCTGGCGTGGAAGGCGATGAAGCGGGCCAGGAAGTCCACCGGCATCAGGTCGAAATTGAGCGACAGGTCCGGCACCTGGCCGAGCTGGATCGAGCCCTTGAGCATCAGCATCAAGCGATTCTTGTGGGGTTGGCAGACCCCGGTCAGGCTGTTGAAGCTGATGTTGCCGGGGCGGAAAAGATTGACCCACACGCCGCGGTCCCGGGCCCGTTGCAGGATCCGTTCGCCAACCCATTTGGACAGGTTGTAGCCGTTCTTGATGTAGATCGGCGGCGTCTCGGCGGCCGGCTGTTCCAGCACCTGACCGTCGGCATCCAGGGCACTGGAGGCAGACAGCGTGGAGACGAAATTGAAGATTTTCTTGCTGCGCCCTTCGCACAGGCGCAGGCACTCGAAAATCGGTTCCACGTTGTCCCGTGCCAACGACTCGTAGTCGAGCACATGGTTGACGTGGGCGGCGTTGTGCACCAGCGCGCCGAAGGTGCGGTCGATGCGGGCATAGACGTCGTCCGGTAAACCCAATTGCGGTTGGGTGATGTCGGCGGCATAGACGCTGACGCGATCCAGGTCCAGGTGGGTCAGGTGATTGTCCCGCAGGGCCTGGGAGAAACGCTCGGCCGCGCTGTGTTCAGGGCTGGCACGCACCAGGCAGGCGACTTCGGTGGCACCCCAAGCCAGCAGCGCTTCGACGATGTGCACGCCAAGGAAACTGTTGGCGCCAGTCACTACCACCTTGTGCACATCGCCGCATTGACTGATGGGCAGCGGGTCAAGGTTGAGCTCGGCCTCGGCATCGATGAAGGCCTGGGGGCTGAGGCTCGACGCACTGCCTTGCTCGGGATCGTCCAGCAACTTCGCCAAGGTCATCAGCGTCGGCGCTTCGATGAAGCGGTTGATCGACAGGCTGCGGCCGAATGCCTGGCGAATGCTCAGCAGCAATCGTGACAGCAGGATCGAATGCCCGCCGAGGTTGAAGAAGCTTTCATCGGTGGCGATGTCGTCGACCGGCAGCTCCAGCAGCTCGGCCCACAGGTGCTGCAGTTGTGTCTCCAAGGCGTTCTGCGGCTGCCGGCGTTGGCCGTCGACGTGCACCTGCACCGCCATGGCGAGCAACGCCCGGCGATCGACCTTGCCGTTACTGGTGTAGGGCAGGCTGGGCAATTCGACGTAGGCGGCCGGGTGCATGTAGCTGGGCAAGCTGTTCTGTACATGCTCACGCAAGGCCTGGAGAGCGGCGCCGGGGCACTCTTGTTCGGGATGAACCAGGAACGCCAGGATCCGCCGCCGTTCATCGACCCCCACCGCCACCTGGCGAAACAACTGGCTTTCCCGCAGGCAGTGTTCGATTTCCTCGGGTTCGACCCGAAAGCCACGGATCTTCACTTGGTTATCGCGACGGCCACACAGTTCGATGCCGTTGTCGGTCCACTGGCCGATGTCGCCGGTGCGATAGACCCGCAACGCTTGCCCGGTGGGCAGCGTCAGGTTGAGGTAACGCGCCGCGGTCAGCGCCGGATCATTCAGATAGCCGAGGCCGACGCCCGGGCCGGCGATGTACAGCTCGCCCGTAACACCCTGGGAAACTGGTTGCAGTTGTTCGTCCAGGATCAGCACCCGACCATTGGCAATGGGCACGCCGAGGTTGCGGTTGTTGTCGCCAACACCGAAGCGCCGGGTGGTCGCCAGCACCGTGGTTTCGGTCGGGCCGTAGATGTTGTGGAACCGGCATTGTGGTGCGAGCTGTTCGATCACGAACGGCTCGCAGACATCGCCACCGGTGATCAGGTGCGCCAGGCCCAACGGCGCCTCCAGGGGCATGACACTCAGCAACGCAGGCGGCAGGAAGGCGTGGCTGACCCGCTGTTGCTGTATCAACGCGACCAATTGTTGCGGATCGCGGCGCTGGTCTTCGCTGGGCACCACCAGCAGGGCGCCGTGGATGAAGGTCGGCAGGATATCCAGCAGCGACGCGTCAAAGTTGATGGTGGAAAACTGCAACGCCCGACTGTCGCGCTGCAACCCGACGTAGTCGCCGTACCAGGCACAGAAATGGCTGAGGTTGCGGTGGCTGAGCAACACGCCTTTGGGCTGGCCAGTGGTGCCGGAGGTGTAGATCGCCACGGCCGGTTCGTCGCCATCCACGGTGCGGCGGATCAACGAGGCCGGAATGCCTGGCTTGGGCGCTGGCAGCTGATGGATGTTCAGCGTTGGCAACATCAGGTCGCCCAAGTCGCTGTCGCCGTCGTGCAGCAGCAGGTCCGCCTGGGCATTTTCCAGGATAAAGCGCCGACGTTGCGCTGGATGCTGCGGGTCCAGCGGCAGGTACACCGCCCCACAGCCGAGCACTGCCAGGATCGCCGCGTACAGGTGCGCGGATTTGGGCAGGCACACGCCGATTACTTTGTGTGAGGAAGTCCTGTGGGAGGAAGGCTTGCCCCCGATGAACGATAACGCGGTTTGGTTGGGAATCTCGGCGTCTTCATCGCGGGCAAGCCTTGCTCCCACAGGTTCTGCTTTTCTTGCTCCCACAGGCTCTCCAACAGCTCCTTTCTCATGTTCTGCTCGGTGCAGTATTTCCAACATCGGCTGCTGCAACCTCAGCGCCAGGCGGCGCAAGGATTTGTAGTCGATCAATTGCCCATCGACCCACAGGGCCGGTTGCGTCGCGTCATCGAGCAGGCGCTGTTCGATGCTGTGCATCACCGGCACGTCGGCGGCGGCCAGCAGCCAGGGCACCGACGGTCGATTGAGGCCGTGCTCGAAGGCCAGCGGCTCCAGCGCATCGAGCCCGAGCAGGGGTTGGTCAACGGCGTCAGCGTGTACCGTCGGCCAATCATCGAAGCAGGTCTCATCCCGGGACAACTGGCTGACCAGTCGTGCGCCGGTTTCGACCAGCGTCGCCAGCGTACGCAGGCGCAAGGATTGACCATTGCCATCGCGTTGCGGCGCGATCACTTCCTGGCACAACAGCCGCTGCGCCCCGTCGCGAAAGAGCAGCACCGGTTGCGGCAATGCCTCGTCGGGCAGCGTGCGCAGCGCCACGCGGACCTGAAGGCATGAGCGGGCTTCAATGGCGCGCGGTGTCGTACCGTCGTCGATCAACAGGTCGACCGGCGATTGCAGGTCCACCACCGCGTGACCGTGCTGCTCCAATTCCCGGGCCAGTTCGGCCATGGCCTGGCTGGTGCCAGGCACTGCAATGTCGAGGCGTCTCATAGAAAGGTCCTCATGGGGTCAGATAATCAGCGAGGGCATCGCGCACGCAGGGGGACGCGAGCATCGAGCTGCCGCGAAAAAAACGCGTGATGTTGCCCACCAAGGGGTGAAAACGATTGATGGGATACGCCAGCGCACTGGCGTCTTCGCGCAGCGACTGGCGCACCGATTCGTCGACGGGCAGGTGCGCTATCAGCTCGAAGTCGAATGCTTGCTGCAGGTCGCTCGCCAGGTACTGGGCGATGAAACCGGGCATCAGGCGCGCGATCGCCGTGCGGTCCTCTTCGGGGGCGGTGCGCCAGTAGATCTGCACCAGTCGCGTCCAGAAACCGGAGTGCCGGCCCTCGTCGAGCAAGTGATCGGCCATCAGCCCCTTGATCGAGGCCTTGACCGAGTCGTCCCGGGCGAAGGCCGCCACTTCGTTGGTCACGGTGTTCTCGGCAATGGCGATGCAGATCAGCTCCACGGCACTGAGCAGATGCTCTGGCGCCTCGGCCAGGGTCGCCGGTATGGCGCGGCTGAGTTCGATCTGCCCAGGCAACGGGATCGGTTCGATGCCGGTCATGTCGATGGTCTGCTGCATGAAGTCCATCGCCACCAGCGCGTGGTAATCCTCGTCCACCACCACGGTCATCGCGTCGTAGCGGCAGGCGAACGGGAACTCGATGCCGAAGCGGTTCTTGGCGATGCGCCGGGCGGTGTGGTCCACCAGTTCGGTCTCGAAAATCACCACGTCATTGATGAATTTGTAGAGGCTCTGCACCAGCACGAAGTCGCGCAATTGCGCACAGTGGCTAAGGAAGGTCTGGCTGTGCACCAGCGGCTGGCGGCTCATGGGGAAAATCAGCTTGTCGTCGTCTTCAACCCGGCGCCGTGGCCGGGTACGGATCGTGGCGCGGCTTTCCCAAGCGTCGGCGAAGGATTGGTATTCGACGGCGTTCATGGCATCACCTGTGCAACCGGCTGGGCCATGCTCTGGCGCAGGCCGTCCCACAATGCCGCGCGACTGTGAACGGCGGCGAGCGCGGCGGCCAGCACCTCGGTTTCGCGCTGCGGGTCGCCATCGATCAGCCGCGCCAAGAGTTTCTCTGCCGCCGGCCCGTGGTCCTCGGAGTCGACCTCGATGTGCCGTTGCAGGTAGTAGCGAAAGGTCGGAGCCTGATCCAGGCCAATGCCCCAGGCGTCCAACATGCGTTGGAACATCTGTGGGATGACGCTCTCGCGGCCATGCACGAACGCGGCGGCCACGCTGTGGGCCGGGGCGTGCAGGGCGGTGTGCAAGGTCTGGCGGACGAACCGCGCCGCCGCCGGTTCGACCTCGACGCTGTCCAACGCGGTCTCGGGGCTGACGCCTTCCTGCTGCAGGGTAATGAACTGCTCGATTGCACGGGTATCGGCGCCGATTTCCCGCATGGCGTCCAGGTACAGTTCGAAATGGCTGCAGTAGCCTGCGCCGGGGCGGTCATCCGACTCTTCCCCCAGCACGATTTCATTGATCAAGCGGGCCGCGTGAGGGTCGGCCGGCGGCAGCCAAGGCAGGTGGATACAGGTGAGCTCGCGTTGCAGCCGCTTGGTCAGCGACATGAAGTCCCAGACGGCAAAGACATGGCTTTCCATGAAACGGCGTAACAGATCGATTGATGTAATCTCGGAAAAAACCGGGTGTTGTCCAAGTTCATGCTTTTTCAGAGATAGTTGTTCTTTGGATGGCTGCATTGGAACGTCCTCATCAATGATGTTATGTCCGGAAGGCGGCTCGTTAGTTAATGAAGGCGAGCGGGTGCCTGAACCGGAATCCATGAATTACCCAAGGGGGTGAAGTATTCTCTTTTAATCGTTGTTTCAGCTTTCGATGCCAGTGTTTGCTGAGGTATTGGCGCATCGAAAGGGCCGCTGGTAACGCGGTGAATAAAAAATTAATACATGTAACAAGTAAGCGGCAAGTGTTTTTTTAATTATTTGAAGTTGTAGTTTTACTGGGCGCGAAGAGGCCTTTAAAACTTTTAATATAAGTTTTATTGGGGCGAAGAAGCTCCTTCCGATTTAGCGAGATCAGAATCGAATAGTTCGAGTGAATGCCTCACTCGGAGCACTTCAGGAATCGGGGAGTAAGAAGTTTTTTGTTAGGGGCAGGACATCGGTCGGACTTCCGATCATCCCGCCGGTTGGACGTCGCTCCTTGCGTATTGGCTTCGATTCGTCTGGCCTCAGCCAGGCGTTGACTTCTTCAGGTCTGTTTTGAATCGACAAGCGCAAGAGTGAGCCCAAATCGATGGCAGTGCCATTGGACTGATGGGGCGACGAAGCGCGGCCACGGTCAGGCCGCGCCGCGCTGGCGACAAGTGAGTCGGAAGGATATGTAAGAAATTTTTACGCCGGACGAAGCGCCGGCGTGGAATCAAGGCTTCGACGGCTGTTCCAGGTACCGGCGCATGGTGATGGAGGCTTTTTCCAGATGCTGCTCCAACAAGGCGACCGCTTTATCGATATCTCTGTCTATCGCGGCCGCGAGGATGGCGCGGTGGTCGTCCTGGGTCAGCTTGCCCAACCCCATGGACGAAAGATGAAAACGCAAAAAGCGTTCTTCTTCATTGAGCTCGTGTTCGATCAGGTCCAGCAGTTTGCCGTTGGGTGCCTTGTGGTAAAGCGACATATGGAACAGCCGATTGAGCTTGGCGATTTCAGCGTATTCGGTTTGTGTCTCCAACTGTTCGATGTACTGGGCTGCCAGCGCCAGGTCACCTTCATCGAGCAGGGGGATGGACAAGCGCAAGGCGAAAGCTTCCAGGACCGCGCGCAAGGCGTAGGTCTCGACCGCATTGTTGGTAATCAGCGGGGCCACCACGGCGCCTTTGTGCTGGACGACATTGAGCAACGACTGTGCTTCGAGCTGACGCAACGCCTCACGTACCGGCATGCGGCTCACGCCGAACAGGTCGGCCAGCTCTTGCTGGCGCAGGGCGGTGCCGCTGGGCAGGCGCCCGTCGAGGATGGCCTCGCGCAGGGAACTTTCGATGATCGACCGCGCCTGATCGGCGGGGACGGGACCGTTGACCTGGATAGTGCTGAGCGGTTTGGGCTTCTTTGTCACGACAACACCTGAACGGGTAGGAACGAAAATTGGATCCATGCCAACGTTAGTTACAGATTGCCAAGCCGTCAAAATCTCGCGGCCCCGGTTCCTGAACTAAAGTTTAGTCTGCTTGCGGTGATTGCAACCTGCCATTGTCTTTTGCCCGGCCAGGCTTCACCATCCAACGAATTTCCAACGGCCCTTTTCGGACGTATTTCCCTTGGCTGCACCTTTCCCGGTCCTCAGGTCCTTGCGTTGGCTGTGTTCGGCACTATTGCTGGCCGGCCTGATGCTGGGCGGCCTGCAAGCCGACTGGGACTTTGCGCAGATCAGCCGGCGGGCGCAAGCGTTATATGGGCCACTGGGCGAAGGGCAGCAGCGGATCGACGCGTGGCAGCAACTGCTGGCGACTCAGAAACAGATCCCCGAACTGGAACAGCTCAAGGTGGTGAACCTGTTTTTCAACAAACAGGTGCGCTACGTGGAAGACATCGACCTGTGGCGTGAAGTCGACTATTGGGAGACGCCGATCCAGGCCTTGTGGAAGGGCGCCGGCGACTGTGAAGACTACGCCATCGCCAAGTATTTCAGCCTGCGTCGTCTCGGGGTGTCCAGTGACAAGCTGCGCATCACCTACGTCAAGGCGTTGCGACAGAACCGTGCGCACATGGTGCTCACCTATTACGCCACGCCCGAGGCGATGCCGTTGGTCCTCGACAGCTTGATCGACGGTATCCAGCCGGCCAGCCAGCGAACCGACTTGCTCCCGGTCTACTCTTTCAATGCCGAAGGGCTGTGGCTGCCGGGTGCCAAGGGCAACAAGAAAGTGGGTGACACCAAGCGCCTGTCCCGGTGGCAGGACGTGTTGAAAAAAATGCAGGCCGAAGGTTTTCCGGTCGAGACGACTAACTAGGAGCGCGCGCTCAGATGTCCTTGTTCAAACAGCTGTTGATCGCTATCTGTCTGTTCCTGGTGGTTGCCTTCAGCGGCAGCTTCATGGTCAGCCTGGAAAGCTCGCGGGCCCAATACGTCAACCAGTTGCGCTCCCACGCCCAGGACGCGGCCACGGCGCTGGCGCTGTCGTTGACGCCGAACATCGACGACCCGGCGATGGTGGAATTGATGGTCAGCTCGATCTTCGACAGCGGCTACTACGCCAGCATCCGCGTGGTCGACGTGGCCACCGACAAGACCCTGGTCGAGCGCACCGGTACACCGGACGCCGGCAGTGTGCCGCAATGGTTCGTCAAGCTGATCGGCCTGGAACCGGCCGGTGGCGATGCCATCGTCAGCCGCGGCTGGGAGCAGGCAGCGCGGGTCGAAGTGGTCAGCCACCCGATGTTCGCCCTCGCCAAGCTGTGGCAGAGCGCGTTGGGCAGCCTGGGCTGGCTGTTGCTGTGCGGCGCCGTGAGCGCGGTGCTGGGGGCCTTGCTGCTGCGTCGCCAGCTCAAGCCGCTGGACTACATGGTGCATCAGTCCCACGCCATTGCCCGTCGTGAATTCCTGAGCCTGCCGGAGCTGCCGCGCACGCCTGAACTGCGTCGGGTAGTGCAGGCGATGAACCAGATGGTCGAGAAGCTCAAGGCGCTGTTCCAGGAACAGGCCGAGCGCAGCGAGAAACTGCGGGTCGAGTCCTACCAGGACAACCTCACGGGCCTGGCCAACCGGCGTTATTTCGAAATGCAGCTCAATGCCCGGGTGAGCAACCCGGAGCAGGCCAGTTCCGGTTACCTGCTGCTGTTGCGGGTCAAGGACCTGGCCGGTTTGAACCAGCGGCTGGGCGGCCAGCGCACCGATCAGTTGCTCAAGGCCGTGGGCGAGCAGTTGCAGCGTGAGTGCGCCCGCTACCCGGAAACCCACAACCTGGTCACGCGTATTCGCGGCGGCGAGTTCGCGGTGCTGGCCCCGGGGCTGGTGCGTGAGGAAGCGCTGCAATTGGCGCAGAACCTCGAGGCCGCGTTGGCGAGCTTGCACGCCACCGGCGCGACTGACGTGGCCTCGGTGGCCTCCATCGGGCTGGCGCCGTTCGTCCATGGCGACTCGCCGCAAGCGGTGCTGCAGCTCGGCGACCAGGCCCTGGCCCAGGCCGAAAGCCAGGGCGAACCGGGTTGGGCCTGCCTGGATCACAGTGCCTCGGCGAGTGTCGGCGATGATCACCACGCCTGGCACACGCTGCTCGACCAGGCCTTGAGTCATCAGCGCTTCGAGTTGTACTTCCAGCCGGTGGTGGCGGCCCAGGACACTCAGGTAGTGCTGCATTACAAGGTGTTGTCGCGGCTGTTGGACGAGCAGGGCCAGACGATCCCCGCCGGGCGTTTCCTGCCGTGGTTGGAGCGCTTCGGCTGGACTGCGCGGCTGGACCGCTTGATGCTTGAACAGGTGCTCAAGCAGATGGCTGGGCATGAGCAGTCCTTGGCGTTGAACCTGTCCTCCGCCACGCTTGCCGATCCGCAGGCGTTGAACAAGGTCTTTGAAATCCTGCGGGCGCATTCCAACCTTGGGTCGCGCCTGACCCTGGAGATTGGTGAAGAGCAATTGCCGGAGCAAGCGGTGCTGGAGCAATTGACCCGGCAGTTGCGTGAACTTGGTTTCTCCTTGAGCCTGCAGCGTTTTGGTGGGCGGTTCAGCATGATTGGCAACTTGTCGCGGTTGGGGTTGGCTTATCTGAAGATTGATGGCAGCTACATTCGCGCGATTGATCAGGAAAGTGACAAGCGCCTGTTTATCGAAGCGATACAGCGTGCTGCTCACAGTATCGACTTGCCGTTGATTGCTGAGCGGGTTGAGACGGAGGGGGAGTTGGCGGTGATTCGGGAGATGGGGTTGTTTGGGGTTCAGGGGCAGTTAGTGGGTGAGCCTAAGCGTTGGGGGTGAGGCGGGTTGTGTCCTTTTGACCGCGTACATATCCATTCCTGCGATAACGGCCACATAGGGTTCCGGGTATGACTCACCCACATGGGTTACATATCAGTTCACGCACATAGGTAACAGTTTTTAACTGGCAGGGTCAGTTTGCGGTGATGTTGGATACCCACACGATATTGGGAACCGCACGGTCCTGTGGCGAGGGAGCTTGCTCCCGCTGGGTCGCGCAGCGGCCCCAAAAAAGCGATGAGCGCTGCGCACTCAAGCGGGAGCAAGCTCCCTCGCCACAAAAGCTTTCCCAGCCATCACGGCACAGATTGATCCACGGTAAACACTGTGGGAACGAGCTTGCTCACGCATTAGTGCAAGCAGACCCACCGCCATCGCGAGCAAGCTCGGCTCCCACAGGATCGGCGGTGGACATTGATCTTATAAATGACCAAAACCTGTGTGGGAGCGAGCCTGCTCGCGAAGGCGGTGGGTCAGTTTGCGGTGATGTTGGATACCCGCACGATATTGGGAACCGCACGGTCCTGTGGCGAGGGAGCTTTCCCAGCCATCACGGCACAGATTGATCCACGGTAAACATTGTGGGAACGAGCTTGCTCACGCATTAGTGCAAGCAGACCCACCGCCATCGCGAGCAAGCTCGGCTCCCACAGGATAGGCGGTGGACATTGATCTTATAAATGACCAAAACCTGTGTGGGAGCGAGCCTGCTCGCGATGGCGGTGGGTCAGTTTGCGGTGATGTTGGATACCCGCACGATATTGGGAACCGCACGGTCCTGTGGCGAGGGAGCTTGCTCCCGCTGGGTCGCGCAGCGGCCCCAAAAAAGCGATGAGCGCTTCGCACTCAAGCGGGAGCTAGCTCCCTCGCCACAAAAGCTTTCCCAGCCATCACGGTACAGATTGATCCACGGTAAACACTGTGGGAACGAGCTTGCTCACCCATTAGTGCAAGGAGACCCACCGCCATCGCGAGCAAGCTCGGCTCCCACAGGATAGGCGGTGGACATTGATCTTATAAATGACCAAAACCTGTGTGGGAGCGAGCCTGCTCGCGATGGCGTCCGCCCAGAAAACCCCTCGCCACAGGGTTTTGTGTGCTGCTCGAGGTGGCAGGTTAGATCAACCCCTTCTCATCATCATCGATCAACCGACTCAACCCGCCCAAGGCTTCACGGGCCTGGTTGCGATCCATCAACTTGGCCTGGGCCGCCGGTGGCAGATCGGTGACGCGGATGACGCCCTTGCTGGTCAGCACCTGGATCAAGTCATCGAGCACCCGAATCATTTCCAGGTCGCTTTGCTTGAGTTGCTTGAGGCTGTTTTCCACCGCCTGGTTGGCGAACCAGTCCTGGATCTCGTGGTTGTCGGCCGGCAAGGTCTCGGTGGCCTCGGCGTAGGCGGTGGCTTCTACGCGCACCAGCAGGCCTTGTGCATCGCGTTGCACATAAAACATCGGGCATCCCTCATGTATGAAGCGGCGTCATGCTGGGCAGCATAGGCCAACTTGGGGGGGAGTATGAACACTTATCCCGTGGCGAGGGAGCTTGCTCCCGCTTGAGTGCGCAGCAGCCCTAAAAAAACAGGGGCGCTTCGCGCCCCAGCGGGAGCAAGCTCCCTAGCCACGGGTGTCAGCTTCAGCTGTTGTTGTGATCGATCTTGATGGTCGGGTCGCTGCCGGCGATCAGCGTGTTCAGGTTCATGTTCGACCAGTTGTTGCCCTCAAGCTTGATCGTCACGTCCGGCGTCGCCGCACCGTTGGCCGCATTGAACTGGCCGGTGGTGCTGACTTGCAGGGATGACACGCCATCGACCGTGCTGATTTTCAGGAAGTGGTCGATGGTGCTGCCGGTTTCGCCCTGCAACAGGTCCCGCAGGTCAATCCGGTCACCGTCGGCGACCTTGAAGTCCTTGATCACATCATTGCCAGTGTCGCCGGACTTCCAGACAAAGGTATCGCCGCCCAGGCCACCGATCAGGGTGTCATTGCCCTGGCCGCCGATCAGAGTGTCGTTACCCGTGCCACCCAACAGGATGTCGTTGCCCTTGCCACCGTTGAGCGTGTCGTTGCCGCCCTGGCCGAAGATGATGTCGTTGCCGGCGCCGCCCAGCAGGGTGTCGTTGCCATCGTGGGCACCGGACACATCGAACGCGGTGTAGTGCTCGGTGATGTACTGGTGCACATTGCTGGTGCTGACCTTGCTGGCGTCCACGCCGCTCTGTTGGGCGACGAAGGCCTGGATGGCCTGGTAGCCCTCACCCGCAACACCATTGAAGCTCACCAGGTCGCCGAACAGGATGTCGTTGCCTTCGCCTCCGTTGACCGTATCGGCGCCCGGCAGGGTCGCTTCAGTGTGGCCGATGATGGAGTTGGCCAGGTTGCTCGGGTCGATGTTGGTTTGCGGCTTGCCATCCGAGTCGTAGGGGGCGAGATCGGACAGGGTGACGCCGTTGTTCAGGCCGATGGCTTCAACGCTACTCAGACCTTTGAGCAGCGTGAAGCTGGCCGTTGAGCCGTCTGCTGCCGAGGAGTCGCCCCACCAGCCGCCGGCCTGGTTGGAGAACTCGAACGTGCCATTACCCTCGGCATGCACCGTGCCGACGTAGTTTTCATTCCAATTCTTGCCGTTCTTGATGGACAGGTACATGTCCCCATTTTCTTCGATGGTGAATTTGTGTGTGCTGTCGATCGTCTGGGTGTAGTACTTGCCAACGGTGTAGTTGGCCGCGCTCAGGACGTCGTCGAGCTTGACGGTGCCGTACAACACTGGGTTCGGCTGCTCGCCGGACTGGTAGCGCGTTGGCTCACCGTCGGTGATGAAATACGTCAGGTTCTTCGCCCCGGTATTGCTCAGGGCCTGGGTGCTGTTGAAGAAGTTTGCGGTGGTCTTGAACACGTCTTCATAGTTGGTATTGCCGCCGGACACCATCGAGTCGAGCACGTTCTTGAGCAGTGTCAGCGCGTTCGGATCGTTGAGGTTGACCGCAACGTTTTTGTTGACCTGGTTATCGAAGTCCGCCAGGAAAATGTTCACAGTCCCTGAGTTGCTGCCCAGGCTCTGCTTGAGAGTGTTGAACACTTGGGTCAACGAGTTCTTCGCGGCGGCGACGGACGAGTCGCTCATGCTGCCGGAGCTGTCGACCATGAAGGCGATGTTGTAGTTGACCCCTGGCACGACGGTCAGCCCACCGATGTCGGCGACCACGATGTCGTTGCCGTCGGTGCCGGTGACGTTGTCACTGCCGGACGTGGCGGTGATTGCGTTGTAAGTGGCCGGATACACCGTGACAGGAATCTGCGCCGTGCTGACCGCCGAGCCGCCGAGGGCTTCGGTGGACGTCGAGGTCACGGTCAGGTTGAACTGGCCGTGGTAGTAGGTCGGTGGGGTCAGGGTGAGGCTGCCCAGGTTCCAGCCGGTGACCGAGGCTTCGCCGTTGCTGCCTACGGTCGCGGTATGGCCGGCGCCGTCGGTCAGTACGCTGCCTTCCGGAATGCCACCGATCTTCACGCTCAGGCTTTCGGAGCCGTCGGTGTCGGTCAGGGCGGTGGTGATCTTCGACAGGTGCACGCTGGTGCCTTCGGCGCCTTCGTTGAGCTTGAAGCCGTCGTAGTAGCCTTCGCCGTTGGTGCCGTGCAGGTCGGAGACGGTCACGCCGGCGTTCGCCAGGTCGGTCACACCGGTGTAGAGCGGCACGCCGGCATTGCTCAGGTCCACTGGCGTGCTGCCGTTGACCGACAGGTTCACGTCGTAGCTGCCCGGGCCGGTCTGGTTGTGGTGGTAGATGTCCAGGGTGTAGTAGCCGCTGGCGGTTGGCGTGAACGAACCGTTCAACTGACCGCCCGCACCCCACGTGGTTGCCGCGGCGGTCTTGCCGCCGATGGTCACCAGCAGGCTGTCATCGCCCGTGCCGCTGAAGGTGTAGGTCTTGCCGGCCTCGAGGAAAATCAGCCCTGAAGTTTTCGACGCGGTGCCCGGATTGACGTTGCCGTCGTTCTGAACGTTGCTCACATTGGTGCTGCTGTTCGGCGTGCCGGCGGCATCGATCACCGACTTGAGCGTGCCGGACGGCGCGCCGCTGCCATCGGTGCCCAGGCCCGACAGGCCGGTCCAGACTTCCTTGATCAAACCGGTGGAGGTCACGTTGTTGCCGGCCACGTTGAGGCTCGGTGCGTCGGCGACCGGCGTGATGTCGATCTTCACGGTGCCGGTATTGCCCAGCGTCTGGCCGTCGGTTGGCTGGAAGCTGATTTGCGCGTAGTCGGCCTTTTGATTGCCCACGCCGGCCGGGTTGCCATTGGCACCGGATTCGTTGGCATCGGGGGTGAAGCGCAGCTTGCCAGCGTCGATGTCCGCCTTGGTGAAGGTCTGGTTGTTGGCCACGTCCTTCCAGGTTGCGCCGTCCAGGTACTGCAACTTGCCGTCACCCGGCAGCCCGGTGATTTTCACACCTTGGCTGGCGGCGGCGCTGTCCACGTCGCTGATGCCGAACGTCGACCAGCCGAGGACCAGTGAAGTGTCTTCGGTACCGGTCACCGCGCCACCGGTGGCTACGGGTGCGTCGTTGACCCCGACCACGTTCACGGTGGTGGTCGCCGTGTTGGAATAACTCGTGCCGTCGGTCACCGTCACGGTGATGACGCGCGGTACGGTGCTCGGATCTTCGCTGTTGTTGATGAAGCTGATGTTCTTGATCTGCTGCATGTAGTCGGCCAGCGTTGCATTGCCTGTCAGCGTCAGGACAACTTTGCCGTCGGTGCTGTTGGCGTTGATGCTGATGCCGTTGACGCTATTGCCCAGGTTCAGATGATCGCCAGGCTGACGGTTGGTCAGCACGATGGTGGCGCCGGTCAGCATGGTGCTGTCCGGGTCGGTGATTTTCAGGTCGGTGTCGCCAATCGACACGCCCGGGCCGGTGGTGCCTTCGGTAAAGGTCACCTGATAATCGGCACCGGTCTTGCCGCTGGAGTTGTTGGCGTCCAGGTCGAGTACCGGCGGTGCATCGTTGTCGATGATCGAGGTGCTGACGCTGCCATTGGTGCCGCTGACCGCCAGGTGCTCGAAGTTGCCACCGGTGGCCGAGTCGATCCTGACCACGAAGTTTTCGGTGCCTTCGGTGATCTTGTCATCCAGCGTCGCCACGTTGAAGGTCGCGCTGGTGCTGTTGGCCGGGATCTTCACGGTGTAGACACCGGTGAAGTCCGTGCCGTCGGCGGCGGTGCCGCTGTAGACGATCTTGAGCGTCACTTCGGTTTGCGCCGGGTTCGTCAGGCTGACGGTGTATGTCGCTGCTTGGCCTTCGGTGACCGATGTGCTGCCGGTGATGCTGACGCTGGTGTTGTCGACAGTGTCGCCCACGGCCGTCGACGCGCCGGTCTTATCGACTGCGATGGCTTCGAGGTTGCCGCCGGAGGCCGATTTGATCGTCTCGGAGATGGACGGCGCGCCGGTGTAGACATCGTTGCCAACGGCTACGTCCAAGATGCCCGAGCTTGCGCCAGCGGCGATGGTGATGGTCTTGCCGCTGTCGAGCGTGACTGTCACCGGACCGTTCTGTGCGGTGACGGGTTTGCCGTCAGGGCCGGTCAGGGTGGCGGTGTAGGTGATCGTGCCGTTTTCATTGACAGTCGGTGTGGCGGTCAACGTCACGGTGGTGGTGTCGTTGACGTCGCTGACGACAGTGCTGACTGGCGCGGTGTTTGGAGCGATAGCTTCCAAGTTGCCACCGGATGCATCTTTGATCGACTCGGTGACGGTGGTTGGGCCTTGGTACACATCGTTGCCGACCGCCACGTCCAAGATGCCCGAACTTGCGCCGGCTGCGATGGTGATGGTCTTGCCGCTTTCCAACGTCACGGTGACCGGACCGTTTTGCGCGGTGACGGGTTTGCCGTCGGCACCGGTCAGGGTGGCGGTGTAGGTGATCGTACCGTTTTCGTTCACGGTCGGATTAGCGGTCAACGTCACGGTGGTGGTGTCGTTGACATCGCTAACCACAGTGCTGACTGGCGCGGTGTTTGGAGCGACGGCTTCGAGGTTGCCTCCAGTGGCGGTACTGATGCTTTCGGTGACGGTGGTCGGACCTTGGTAAACGTCATTACCCACGGCGACATCGAGCGTACCGGAACTTGCACCGGCGGCGATGGTGATGGTTTTGCCGCTGTCGAGCGTCACGGTCACCGGACCATTTTGTGCCGTGACGGGTTTGCCGTCGGCACCGGTCAGGGTGGCGGTGTAAGTGATGGTGCCGTTTTCATTCACAGTTGGCGTAGCGGTCAACGTCACGGTGGTGGTGTCGTCGACATCGCTAACGACGGTGCTAACTGGGGCGGTGTTTGGAGCAATGGCTTCCAAGTTGCCACCGGATGCATCTTTGATCGACTCAGTAACTGTCGTTGGGCCTTGGTACACATCGTTGCCAACGGCTACATCCAACGCACCCGAGCTCGCGCCGGCAGCGATGGTGATGGTTTTGCCGCTGTCGAGCGTGACCGTCACCGGACCGTTCTGCGCGGTAACTGGCTTGCCATCGGCACCGGTCAGGGTGGCGGTATAGGTGATCGTGCCGTTTTCGTTCACGGTTGGTGTGGCGGTCAGCGTCACGGTAGTGGTGTCGTTGACGTCGCTGACGACAGTGCTGACTGGCGCGGTGTTTGGAGCGATAGCTTCGAGATTGCCGCCAGTGGCGGTACTGATGCTTTCGGTGACGGTGGTCGGACCTTGGTAAACGTCATTACCCACAGCGACATCGAGCGTGCCCGAACTTGCACCGGCGGCGATGGTGATGGTCTTGCCGCTTTCCAACGTCACGGTGACAGGACCGTTTTGTGCGGTGACGGGTTTGCCGTCGGCGCCGGTCAGGGTGGCGGTATAGGTGATCGTGCCGTTTTCGTTCACGGTTGGTGTGGCGGTCAGCGTCACGGTAGTGGTGTCGTTGACGTCGCTGACGACAGTGCTGACTGGCGCGGTGTTTGGAGCGATAGCTTCGAGATTGCCGCCAGTGGCGGTACTGATGCTTTCGGTGACGGTGGTCGGACCTTGGTAAACGTCATTACCCACAGCGACATCGAGCGTGCCCGAACTTGCGCCAGCAGCGATGGTGATGGTTTTGCCGCTTTCCAGCGTCACGGTGACCGGACCGTTTTGTGCGGTGACGGGTTTGCCGTCGGCACCGGTGAGGGTGGCGGTGTAAGTGATGGTGCCGTTTTCGTTCACGGTCGGTGTAGCGGTCAACGTCACGGTGGTGGTGTCGTTGACATCGCTGACCACAGTGCTGACTGGCGCGGTGTTAGGCGCGATGGCTTCCAGGTTACCGCCCGATGCCGAGTCAATCGATTCGGTGACGGTGGTCGGGCCTTGGTAAACGTCGTTACCCACAGCGACATCGAGCGTACCCGAACTTGCACCGGCGGCGATGGTGATGGTCTTGCCGCTTTCGAGCGTGACTGTCACCGGACCATTTTGCGCGGTGACCGGCTTGCCATCGGCACCGGTCAGGGTGGCGGTATAAGTGATGGTGCCGTTTTCGTTCACGGTCGGCGTGGCGGTCAGCGTCACGGTGGTGGTGTCGTTGACATCGCTAACGATGGTGCTAACTGGGGCGGTGTTTGGAGCAATGGCTTCCAAGTTGCCACCGGATGCATCTTTGATCGACTCAGTAACTGTCGTTGGGCCTTGGTACACATCGTTGCCAACGGCTACATCCAACGCACCCGAGCTCGCGCCGGCAGCGATGGTGATGGTTTTGCCGCTGTCGAGCGTGACCGTCACCGGACCGTTCTGCGCGGTAACTGGCTTGCCATCGGCACCGGTCAGGGTGGCGGTATAGGTGATCGTGCCGTTTTCGTTCACGGTTGGTGTGGCGGTCAGCGTCACGGTAGTGGTGTCGTTGACGTCGCTGACGACAGTGCTGACTGGCGCGGTGTTTGGAGCGATAGCTTCGAGATTGCCGCCAGTGGCGGTACTGATGCTTTCGGTGACGGTGGTCGGACCTTGGTAAACGTCATTACCCACAGCGACATCGAGCGTGCCCGAACTTGCGCCAGCAGCGATGGTGATGGTTTTGCCGCTTTCCAGCGTCACGGTGACAGGACCGTTTTGTGCGGTGACGGGTTTGCCGTCGGCGCCGGTCAGGGTGGCGGTATAGGTGATCGTGCCGTTTTCGTTCACGGTTGGTGTGGCGGTCAGCGTCACGGTAGTGGTGTCGTTGACGTCGCTGACGACAGTGCTGACTGGCGCGGTGTTTGGAGCGATAGCTTCGAGATTGCCGCCAGTGGCGGTACTGATGCTTTCGGTGACGGTGGTCGGACCTTGGTAAACGTCATTACCCACAGCGACATCGAGCGTGCCCGAACTTGCGCCAGCAGCGATGGTGATGGTTTTGCCGCTTTCCAGCGTCACGGTGACCGGACCGTTTTGTGCGGTGACGGGTTTGCCGTCGGCACCGGTGAGGGTGGCGGTGTAGGTGATCGTGCCGTTTTCGTTCACGGTCGGCGTGGCGGTCAACGTCACGGTGGTGGTGTCATCGACATCACTGACCACGGTGCTGACCGGAGTCGTGTTCGGAGCGATAGCTTCGAGGTTGCCGCCAGTGGCGGTACTGATGCTTTCGGTGACGGTAGTTGGGCCTTGGTACACGTCGTTTCCGACCGCGACATCCAACTCACCCGAGCTAGCGCCCGCTGCAATGGTGATGGTCTTGCCGCTTTCCAGCGTCACGGTGACCGGACCATTTTGCGCCGTGACGGGTTTGCCGTCTGCACCGGTCAGGGTGGCGGTGTAGGTGATGGTGCCGTTTTCGTTCACGGTTGGTGTAGCGGTCAACGTCACGGTGGTGGTGTCGTTGACATCGCTGACCACGGTGCTAACCGGAGCGGTGTTAGGCGCGATGGCTTCGAGGTTGCCACCGGATGCATCTTTGATCGACTCAGTGACGGTGGTTGGGCCTTGGTACACATCGTTGCCAACGGCTACATCCAACGCCCCCGAGCTAGCGCCGGCTGCGATGGTGATGGTTTTGCCGCTTTCCAACGTCACGGTGACCGGACCGTTTTGCGCGGTGACGGGTTTGCCGTCGGCACCGGTCAGAGTGGCGGTATAGGTGATCGTGCCGTTTTCGTTCACGGTCGGCGTGGCGGTCAGCGTCACGGTAGTGGTGTCGTTGACATCGCTAACCACAGTGCTAACTGGCGTGGTGTTTGGAACGATGGCTTCCAGGTTACCGCCCGATGCCGAGTCAATCGATTCGGTGACGGTCGTTGGACCTTGATAAACGTCGTTACCCACAGCGACATCGAGCGTACCCGAACTTGCACCGGCGGCGATGGTGATGGTCTTGCCGCTTTCCAGCGTCACGGTCACCGGACCGTTTTGTGCGGTGACGGGTTTGCCGTCGGCACCGGTCAGGGTGGCGGTGTAGGTGATCGTGCCGTTTTCGTTCACGGTCGGCGTGGCGGTCAACGTCACGGTGGTGGTGTCGTCGACATCGCTGACCACGGTGCTAACCGGAGCGGTGTTAGGCGCGATGGCTTCGAGGTTGCCGCCAGTAGCGGTGCTGATGCTTTCGGTGACGGTGGTTGGGCCTTGGTAGACGTCGTTGCCGACTGCAACATCCAGCGCACCCGAGCTTGCACCGGCGGCGATGGTGATGGTTTTGCCACTTTCCAAAGTCACGGTCACCGGACCGTTCTGCGCGGTGACGGGTTTGCCGTCTGCACCGGTCAGGGTAGCGGTGTAAGTGATGGTGCCGTTTTCGTTCACGGTTGGCGTAGCGGTCAACGTCACGGTGGTGGTGTCGTTGACATCGCTAACGCCAGTACTGACTGGAGTCGTGTTCGGAGCGATAGCTTCGAGGTTGCCGCCAGTGGCGGTGCTGATGCTTTCGGTGACGGTAGTTGGGCCTTGGTACACATCGTTGCCAACGGCTACATCCAACGCACCCGAGCTTGCGCCCGCTGCAATGGTGATGGTCTTGCCGCTTTCCAACGTCACGGTCACCGGACCGTTTTGCGCGATAACTGGCTTGCCGTCGGCACCGGTCAGGGTCGCGGTGTAAGTGATGGTGCCGTTTTCATTCACGGTCGGAGTAGCGGTCAACGTCACGGTGGTGGTGTCGTTAACATCGCTGACCACGGTGCTAACCGGAGCGGTGTTAGGCGCGATGGCTTCGAGGTTGCCGCCAGTAGCGGTGCTAATGCTTTCGGTGACGGTGGTTGGGCCTTGGTAGACGTCGTTGCCGACTGCAACATCCAGCGCACCCGAGCTTGCACCGGCGGCGATGGTGATGGTCTTGCCGCTTTCCAGAGTCACGGTCACCGGACCGTTCTGCGCGGTGACGGGCTTGCCGTCGGCACCGGTCAGGGTGGCGGTGTAGGTGATCGTGCCGTTTTCATTCACGGTTGGTGTGGCGGTCAATGTCACGGTGGTGGTGTCATCGACATCACTAACCACAATGCTGACTGGCGCGGTGTTTGGCGCGATGGCTTCCAGGTTGCCGCCAGTAGCGGTGCTGATGCTTTCGGTGACGGTGGTCGGACCTTGGTAAACGTCGTTACCCACAGCGACATCGAGTGTGCCCGAGCTTGCGCCGGCTGCGATGGTGATGGTTTTGCCGCTTTCCAACGTCACGGTGACCGGACCGTTCTGCGCGGTAACGGGCTTGCCGTCGGCGCCGGTCAGGGTCGCGGTGTAAGTGATCGTACCGTTTTCATTCACAGTCGGAGTGGCGGTCAGCGTCACGGTAGTGGTGTCGTTGACGTCGCTGACGACAGTGCTGACTGGCGCGGTGTTTGGAGCGATAGCTTCCAAGTTGCCACCGGATGCATCTTTGATCGACTCGGTGACGGTGGTCGGACCTTGATAAACGTCGTTACCCACAGCGACATCGAGCGTACCCGAACTTGCACCGGCTGCGATGGTGATGGTTTTGCCGCTTTCCAACGTCACGGTGACCGGACCGTTTTGCGCGGTGACGGGTTTGCCGTCGGCACCGGTCAAGGTGGCGGTGTAGGTGATCGTGCCGTTTTCGTTCACGGTTGGTGTAGCGGTCAACGTCACGGTGGTGGTGTCGTTGACGTCGCTGACCACGGTGCTGACTGGCGCGGTGTTTGGAGCAATGGCTTCGAGGTTACCGCCCGATGCCGAGGCAATCGATTCGGTGACGGTAGTTGGGCCTTGGTACACGTCGTTTCCGACCGCGACATCCAACGCCCCCGAGCTAGCGCCCGCTGCAATGGTGATGGTCTTGCCGCTTTCCAGCGTCACGGTGACCGGACCGTTTTGCGCAGTAACAGGCTTGCCATCGGCACCGGTCAGGGTCGCGGTGTAAGTGATGGTGCCGTTTTCGTTCACGGTTGGCGTAGCGGTCAACGTCACGGTGGTGGTGTCGTCAACATCGCTAACGACAGTGCTGACTGGCGCGGTGTTAGGCGCGATGGCTTCCAAGTTACCGCCCGATGCCGAGGCAATCGATTCGGTGACGGTGGTTGGGCCTTGGTAAACATCGTTTCCGACAGCGACATCCAACGCCCCCGAACTTGCGCCGGCTGCAATAGTGATCGTCTTGCCGCTGTCGAGCGTGACCGTCACCGGACCGTTCTGCGCGGTGACCGGATTGCCATTGGCATCGGTCAGGGTCGCGGTGTAAGTGATGGTGCCGTTTTCGTTCACGGTTGGCGTAGCGGTCAACGTCACGGTGGTGGTGTCGTCAACATCGCTAACGACAGTGCTGACTGGCGCGGTGTTAGGCGCGATGGCTTCCAAGTTACCGCCCGATGCCGAGGCAATCGATTCGGTGACGGTGGTTGGGCCTTGGTAAACATCGTTTCCGACAGCGACATCCAACGCCCCCGAACTTGCGCCGGCTGCAATAGTGATCGTCTTGCCGCTGTCGAGCGTGACCGTCACCGGACCGTTCTGCGCGGTGACCGGATTGCCATTGGCATCGGTCAGGGTCGCGGTGTAAGTGATGGTTCCGTTTTCATTCACGGTTGGTGTGGCAGTCAACGTCACGGTAGTAGTGTCTACCGAGTCGGTAATCGTAGTGACCGCAGGCACAGTGCTCGGCACAAGATTTTCGAAGTTGCCGCCGGTTGCGCCGGTGATGGTGGTACTGACGGTACTGCCGTTGTTGTAGACGTCGTTGGCGGGTGTATCCACGGCGACGGTGCCGGTGGTCGCACCGGCAGCAATGTTGATCACCGCGCCGTTGCTCAAGGTCACGGTCACCGGGGTCTGGGCCGGGTTGCTCAGCGTCGCCGTGTAGGTGATCTGGCCGCCTTCGGTGATGGTTTCGCTGGCGCTCAGCGTCAGGCCGGTTGTATCGGCCGAATCGGTGATCGTAGTAACGGCAGGCGTCGTGCTCGGCACTAGATTCTCGAAGTTACCGCCGGTTGTGCCGGTAATCGTGGTGCTGACCGTGCTGCCGTTGTTATAGACGTCATTAGCCGGTGTCTCGACGTTGACGGTTCCGGTCGTCTGGCCGGCAGCGATGTTGATCACCGCGCCGTTGCTTAAGGTCACGGTCACCGGAGTCTGGGCCGGGTTGGTCAGCGTTGCGGTGTAGGTGATCTGGCCGCCTTCGGTGATGGTGTTGCTGGCGGTCAAGGTCAGGCCGGTGGTATCCGCCGAATCAGTAATCGTGGTGACCGCAGGCGCAGTGCTCGGCACCAGGTTCTCGAAGTTGCCACCGGTCGCACCGGTGATGGTGGTGCTGACGGTGCTGCCGTTGTTGTAGACGTCATTGGCAGGCGTATCAACGTTGACAGTGCCAGTGGTTTGGCCAGCAGCAATGGTGATGACCGAGCCATTGCTCAAGGTCACGGTTACCGGAGTCTGGGCCGGGTTGCTCAGCGTCGCGGTGTAGGTGATTTGGCCGCCTTCGGTGATGGTGTTGCTGGCGCTCAGCGTCAGGCCGGTGGTGTCGGCCGAATCGGTAATCGTGGTGACCGCAGGCGCAGTGCTCGGCACCAGGTTTTCAAAGTTGCCACCGGTCGCACCGGTAATCGTGGTGGTGACGGTGCTGCCGTTGTTGTAGACGTCATTGGCAGGCGTATCAACGTTGACAGTGCCGGTCGTCTGTCCAGCAGCAATGGTGATAACCGAGCCATTGCTCAAGGTCACGGTCACCGGCGTCTGGGCCGGGTTGGTCAAGGTGGCGGTGTAGGTGATCTGGCCACCTTCGGTGATGGTATTGCTGGCCGTCAGCGTCAGGCCAGTGGTGTCGGCCGAGTCAGTGATGGTGGTGACCGCAGGCGCAGTGCTCGGTACCAGGTTTTCAAAGTTGCCACCGGTCGCACCGGTAATGGTGGTGCTGACGGTGCTGCCGTTGTTGTAGACGTCATTGGCTGGCGTATCAACGGCGACAGTGCCAGTGGTTTGGCCAGCAGCAATGGTGATGACCGAGCCGTTGCTCAAGGTCACGGTCACCGGAGTCTGGGCCGGGTTGGTCAGGGTGGCGGTGTAGGTAATCTGGCCGCCTTCGGTGATGGTGTTGCTGGCGGTCAAGGTCAAGCCGGTGGTGTCAACCGAATCGGTAATCGTCGTAACCGCTGGCGTGGTGCTCGGTACCAGGTTTTCGAAGTTGCCACCCGTCGCACCGGTAATGGTGGTGCTGACGGTGCTGCCGTTGCTGTAGACGTCGTTGGCCGGGGTATCCACGGCAACCGTGCCGGTCGTTTGGCCAGCAGCAATGGTGATCACCGAGCCATTGCTCAAGGTCACGGTCACCGGGGTCTGGGCCGGGTTGCTCAGCGTCGCCGTGTAGGTGATCTGGCCGCCTTCGGTGATGGTGTTGCTGGCGGTCAAGGTCAGGCCAGTGGCATCCGCCGAATCAGTAATCGTGGTGACCGCAGGCGCCGTGCTTGGCACCAGATTTTCAAAATTGCCACCTGTCGCGCCGGTAATGGTGGTGCTGACGGTGCTGCCGTTGTTGTAGACGTCATTGGCCGGGGTATCCACGGCAACCGTGCCGGTCGTTTGGCCAGCAGCAATGGTGATCACCGAGCCATTGCTCAAGGTCACGGTCACCGGCGTCTGGGCCGGGTTGGTCAGGGTGGCGGTGTAGGTGATTTGCCCGCCTTCGGTGACCGTATTGCCCGCGCTCAGGGTGACGGTGGTGGTGTCGACGGTGTCGGTGATCTGAGTCACGGCCGGCGTAGTGGGCACGGTCACGGCAATGCCGGTGCCGCCGGTGGTGCCGGTGACGGTCACGCTGATCTGGCTTGGGTCGTTGTAGACCGTGTCGTTCGGTGCCAGCGGTACGTTGACGCTGCCAGTCAGTTGGCCAGCCGGGATCACGATGACCGCGCCGTTGGACAAGGTTACGGTCAGGTTGGTCTGCGGGGCCTGGGTCACGGTCGCGGTGTACACCAGCACGCCGCCGGCCTCGGTCAGGGTCGGCGTGGCGCTCAGGGTCATGGTCGCATTGAGCACGGCGTTGGCGGTCGTATCGGCCGTGGTATCGCCACCCAGGATGTTGTCATCGGTGGCCGCCGCCGCAGCGAGGCCTTCGGTTGGGAAACCGACGGTAGGGTCGACGCTGCCGGCGGTGGCATCCAGCACCACAAAGCTGTGGCCGCCACCGGCGGCGCCCCCCGTACCCGCGGCAGTGGCGCCGGCGGCGGTGGCTTCCAGGGCAGTCGTCGGGTCGACGCCCGCGGCGATGGCTTGTTGCAGTTCTTCTACCGACGGCGCGGCCTGGGCGGTGGCTTGTGCCAGGTCAGTGGACGAGTCCGGAGCATTGGCGCTCCACTGGGTGTCGCGGCCCAGGTCCAGGGTGCGGCCATCGGCCAGCTCCAATGTGACGGCGCCGGCAGGGCCGGTGTCCAACTGGTCGCCTACGTTCAGGCGATCGCCTTCAATGAGTACGCGCCGAATGCCCTCTGGGGATACGACGAAAACCTGACCAACAATGCTTTTGACAACGGCAATAACACTGCTCATTGAAGACTCTCCGGGTGCCACGCTCAGTAGACTTCCATGGACCCGGCGGCTTTTAGGCAGCAGCGGTCTGGACGTTCATGTGTACAAAGTAAGGTTATTTGACGCTTTTCATTGTCAATATTTTGGCTGTTTTTCCGATCATTTTTGTTTGTGCCAAACTATTGACCTTCTGCTGGCCATCCTAAACAATTGCCAACGTAATGTCACATTGATATTTAAGCGGCGACCTGTTCTTTCAGTGCGTGTTCCTGCTCCTGTTTTGAACTTTCCGACATACGGTCATTCCGGTTGCCATCATCCGATGCAGCGCCACGTTTCGCTGTGATTCATGACAAGAGTTCTGGGAATAATCCAACCATGCGTTCGCACCTGCTCAAGGCTTTACCCTTCGTCCTCGCCGCCAGTTTCGTACAAGCACAAACCTTGCCGCAGGCCATGCAACAGGCTTTGGATGTCCATCCTGAAATCCAGGCCGGCGTGAACAGCCGTCTTGCGGCGGATTACCAACTCAAGGCGGCCAAGGGCGGCTACCTGCCTAGAGTGGACCTTGCAGCCGGATATGGCCGCGAAGGCACCGACAGCGTCACCACCCGTTCGGGCGGTAATAACCATTGGGAAACCCTGAACCGCAGCGAATCGAGCCTGCGCTTGTCGCAAATGGTTTTTGACGGTTTTGCGACGTCCAGCGAAGTCGGGCGTCAACAAGCCACCGTCAATGCCCGTGCCTATTCGTTGCTGGACGCCTCCGAGCGCACCGGTTTGACCGTGGCCCAGGTTTACCTGGACGTGCTGACCCGTCGTGAGTTCGTGCGCCTGGCCGAGGAAAACCTCAAGAGCCACGAACGCATTTTCGACCAGATCAAGCTGCGCACTTCCCGTGGCGTGGGCAGCGGCGCAGACCTGGACCAGGCCGAAGCGCGCATGGCCCAGGCCCGCAACAACTTGATCACCGAACAAACCAACCTGGCCGATGCCGAGACCAACTACCTCAGCGCCGTCGGCCAACTGCCCGACCAACTGGAGCGTCCTGCCGATTTTCTGGCATTGCTGCCGGCCAACCTGACCGAAGCCCGCGCCCAGATGCTGGAAAACAGCCCGGTGCTGCGTTCGGCCGAAGCCGACATCGCTGCCGCCGAGCAACAGTATGAAGCCGCCAAGTCGAGCTTCTACCCACGCTTCGATGCTGAGTTGGGTCGCACCGCCGACAACGACCTGGACGGCCAGAACGGTCACAACAATGAATGGCAAGCCATGCTGCGCATGCGTTTCAACCTGTATGCCGGTGGCAGCAACAAGGCCGACCTGGAATCCAAGTCGTACCTGTCCAACCAGGCCCTGGACATCCGCAACAACGCGCTGCGCCAGTTGAACGAAGAACTGGGCCTGGCCTGGAACGCCTTGAACAACGCCAACGCCCAGGTGCCGGTCGCCCAGCAATACGTAGACCGCAGTGCCAACGTGCGCACCGCCTACCAGAAACAATTCAGCCTCGGCGAACGCACGCTGCTCGACTTGCTCGACAGTGAAAACGAGCTGTTCAGCGCTTCCCGTCGCCTGGCGGAAATCAAGAATGTGCAGCTGTTCACCCAGTACCGGATCAAGGCAACCATGGGCCAGTTGTTGAAAAGCCAGGGTGTGGTCGCGCCGTTGGCATCCGTTGTGCAGAACGACGTGAAACCCAAGGTCCAGTTGCCTGGGATGAATTGAGTCCTACCAGCCGTTTTAATCAGTCAGAGTGCCGAGCGTGGAATCAGAAGTCAGTCCAGTCGAACTAGTTCATGACCCGCGCACGCTGCACGACGACCCGCTGCTGGACGGTCTGCTGGCGCTCTGCATGCTGCATCAGAAGCCGGCCAGCGCGGCGATGCTCACCACCGGCCTGCCGCTGCCCAAGCAACGGCTGAGCGTCGAATTATTGTCGCGCGCGGCAGCCCGTGCCGGTCTGCAAGGACGGGTGTTGCAACGCAAGCTCGAGCAAATTCCAACCATCGCCATGCCGGCGCTGCTGCTGCTTAAAGACGGCCGCAGCGCCGTATTGCTGGGCTGGGTCGGTGACGACCAGGCGCGATTGCTGCTCAGCGAAAGCGACGGCGGTGAGGTGACCGTCAGCCGCGAGCTGCTGGCCGATGACTACAGCGGCAAGGTGTTCTTCGCCCAACCGCAGCATAAATTTGACGTTAACCACGGCACGCTCATTCCCCGGGCGCGTTCGTGGTTTCGCGACACCCTCAAGCGCTCCCGTTGGCTGTACGCCGATGCCATCGCCGCCAGCCTGTTGATCAACATCATCGCCATGGCCGCGCCGTTGTTCGTGATGAACGTCTACGACCGCGTCGTGCCGAACCAGGCCGAATCGACCCTGTGGGTATTGGCCGTCGGCATCACCGGCGCCTATGTGTTCGACCTGATCCTCAAGATGCTGCGCAGCCTGTGCCTGGACCTGGCGGGCAAGAAAACCGACTTGATCATTTCGGCGACGCTGTTCGAGCGCATCGTCGGCATGGCCATGAAACACCGCCCGGCGCGGGTCGGCAGCTTTGCCCAGAACATCCATGAATTCCAGAGCCTGCGGGACTTCCTCGCCTCGCTAACCCTCACCAGCCTGATCGATTTGCCGTTCACCCTGCTGATCTTCATGGTCATCGCGATTATCGGTGGGCACCTGGTGTGGATTCCGGTGCTGGCGTTCCCGATTGCCCTGCTGATCGGCTATGCCTTGCAGAAGCCGTTGGTCGCGACCATGGAGCGCACCATGGCCCTGGGCGCCGAGCGCCAGTCGAGCCTGATCGAAACCCTGGCCGGCCTGGACGCGGTGAAGGTCAACAACGCCGAGAGCGAGCGCCAGTACCAATGGGAACAGACCATCGGCACCCTCAGTCGCCTCGAACTGCGGGTGAAGATGCTGTCCGGCCTGGCGATGAACATCACCTTGCTGATCCAGCAATTGGCCGGGGTGATCATGATCGTCTTCGGGGTTTACCTGATCATCGCCGGCAACCTGAGCATGGGTGGGCTGGTGGCCTGCTACATGCTCAGCGGCCGCGCCCTCAGCCCGTTGGCCTCGCTGTCGGGCCTGCTGACCCGTTACCAGCAGGCGCGGGTGACCATGACCTCGGTCGACCAGATGATGGAGCTGCCCCAGGAGCGCAATTTCGACGAGCGCCCACTGAGTCGCAAGGTGTTGCAGGGCGCCGTTGAATGCCGGCAGTTGAACTTCACCTACCCGAACCAGCAGAACCCCGCGCTGAAGAACATCAACCTGGTGATCAAGCCGGGCGAGAAAATCGGCATCATCGGCCGCAGCGGCTCGGGCAAGAGTTCCCTGGCCAAGTTGCTGGTGGGCCTTTATCAGCCCGATGACGGCGCCTTGCTGGTGGACGGCGTGGACATCCGCCAGATCGACGTCAGCGAGCTGCGCTACAACATTGGCTACGTGCCCCAGGACATCCAATTGCTGGCCGGGACCCTGCGGGACAACCTGACCTCCGGTGCCCGTTACGTCGAAGACGAACTGGTGCTCCAGGCCGCTGAGCTGGCCGGCGTGCATGAGTTCGCCCGCCTGCATCCGCAAGGCTATGAACTGCAAGTTGGCGAGCGCGGGCAGAACCTGTCTGGTGGCCAACGCCAGAATGTCGCCCTGGCCCGTGCGTTGTTGCTCAACCCGCCGATCCTGCTGCTGGACGAACCCACCAGCGCCATGGACAACACCGGTGAAGAACGCTTGAAACAGCGCCTGGCCGCCGTGGTGGAAAACAAGACCGTGCTGCTGGTGACGCACCGGGCCTCCTTGCTGTCCCTGGTGGACCGCCTGCTGGTGATCGACCGTGGACAGATCCTCGCCGATGGCCCGAAAGCCGCCGTCATGGAAGCGTTGAAGAAGGGGCAGATCAGTGTTGCTTAAATCAGGTTTCAAGGGCGCTGTGGGTCGTTACTTCAAAGGTTCCGACTCACTGCATGGCCAACCGCTGCCCGAGGTCAACAAAGCCCTGATCGAGGACGCTCCCCGGGTGGTGCGCCTGACAATCTGGGGCATCATCGGCTTCTTTGTGTTCCTGGCGCTGTGGGCCAACTTCGCCGAGATCGACGAAGTGACCAAGGGCGACGGCAAGGCGATCCCCTCGTCCAAGATCCAGAAGATCCAGAACCTGGAAGGCGGCATCGTCGCAGAGCTGTTCGTGAAGGAAGGGCAGATCGTCGAGGCCGGCGCGTCGTTGATTCGCCTGGACGACACGCGGTTCGTCTCCAACGTCGGTGAGACCGAAGCGGATCGCCTGTCCATGCTGTTGCGGGTCGAGCGCCTGAGTGCCGAGGTTGATGACCGGCCACTGAACTTCCCGGCCGATGTGCTCAAGGCGGTGCCGGGCCAGGCCGCCAGCGAAGAGTCGCTGTACATCAGCCGTCGCCAGCAATTGCACGATGAAATCGGTGGCTTGCAGGAGCAGTTGATCCAGCGCCAGCAGGAACTGCGTGAGTTCGTCTCCAAGCAGGCGCAGTACCGCTCCGGCCTCGCGCTGCAACGCCAGGAAATCAACATGTCCGAGCCGCTGGTGGCCCAAGGCGCGGTGTCGCCGGTGGAAGTGCTGCGGCTCAAGCGCGCCGAAGTCGAGACCCGTGGGCAACTGGACGCCACGACGCTGGCGATTCCTCGCGCCGAATCGGCGATCAAGGAAGTGCAGCGCAAGATCGACGAGACCCGCGGCAAGTTCCGCAGCGAAGCCCTGACCCAACTCAACGAAGCACGCACCGACCTGAACAAGGCCCAAGCCACCGGCAAGGCCTTGGAAGACCGCGTGAGCCGTACCCTGGTGACCTCGCCGGTGCGCGGCATTGTCAATAAACTGCTGGTGAACACCATCGGCGGCGTGATCCAGCCCGGCAGCGACCTGGTGGAAATCGTGCCGCTGGACGACACCCTCCTGGTGGAAGCGAAAATCCGTCCCCAGGACATCGCCTTCCTGCACCCCGGCCAGGACGCCACGGTGAAATTCACGGCGTACGACTACACCATCTACGGTGGGATGAAAGCCAAGCTGGAACAGATCGGTGCCGACACCATCACCGATGAAGACAAGAAGACCACCTACTACATCATCAAGCTGCGCACCGAACGCAGCCATCTGGGCACGCCTGAAAAGCCCTTGCTGATCATCCCTGGGATGGTGGCGTCGGTGGACATCATCACCGGCAAGAAAACCGTGCTCAGCTACCTGCTCAAGCCAATCATCAAGGCCCGGTCCGAGGCGTTGCACGAGCGGTAAGGGCCGGGTAGTTGATCATTCTGTGGCTTGGTAGCTTTTGTGGCGAGGGAGCTTGCTCCCGCTTGAGTGCGCAGCACTCATCGCTTTTTTTGGGGCCGCTGCGCGCCCCAGCGGGAGCAAGCTCCCTCGCCACAGTGTGGGGCTAACCCTTAAACCCCTGTGGGAGCGGGCTTGCTCGCGAAGGCGGTTTGTCAGTCAATGTATATGTAGCTGACCCGACGCATTCGCGAGCAAGCCCGCTCCCACACTGGATTTGTGTTGAACCGAAATACTGAAATCAACACCGATTAACTGTGGGAGCGGGCTTGCTCGCGAAGGCGGTTTTCAATTCACCGCAGGCCTGTCAGCCCGCCGCTTGAACCTCCAGCCGATCCATCGCCCGCTCCACCAACAAATGCACCCCATCGGCCATCCGGCTGATCGCCAGGATGACGCTACGGCGCGAACCGTCGACATCATCGGCCAGGTCGGCGGCGATGGCGCTGATGGACAGCAGGTCTTCGGAAGCATTGGCCAGCAGGGTTTCGGTGTCGATATCAGGGGCGACCATGAAAAGTTGGGATGCTTGGGTTTTGCCCGAGGCTTCAGCGGTGGGTTTGGGGTTGAGGTAGTAGTCGAGGGCGCGCTCGGCGGCTTCGTCGAGTTTTTTGGATTTCGAGGATTTGTCGGACGTGTTGCCAGGGTTTCCTGGCGGATTCGGAGTTACCTTGAACATGTTTTGGCTTCCTATTCAATCAGAGCCGCCCTAGCTCGCTTGCACGCGATATAAGGGTGGCAGCTATGTGAGGGTGTGCAAGACCGAGTAGGAACCACCAAAAAAACCTCGGCAGACCCGAAGGTCTCCCCACACACAGCCGCCATAAAACACGGGCACGAATGCTCATTAAATGGCTGGTGGCATTATTTGGCGTTCTTTTACCCGGACTTGCACGTCCGTGTCACCGTTTTTTCAGTGACAAACCCAGACTAGCGGTGAGCCCAAAGGCGGACAAGTTCACCAACATCGCCGCAACTTGAAGGAAATCTCCTAGGACTCAACTGTAGGTAAGCGGTACACAGAACCTGTGGCGAGGGAGCTTGCTCCAGCTCGGCTGCGCAGCAGTCGTAAAACCGGGCAATGCGGTGTGCCTGACGGAATGCTGGGGCCTGCTTCGCAGGCCAGCGGGAGCAAGCTCCCTCGCCACGGTGGGTTGTCTGGGCTGACGCCATCGCGAGCAGGCTCGCTCCCACAGTGGGACGGGGGTGGTCTCGATATAGGGTTCGACACAAAACCCCTGTGGGAGCGAGCTTGATCGCGATGACAATCTTCAATTCACCGCTAACCTGACACTTAAATCCCTGTGGCGAGGGAGCTTGCTCCCGCTGGCCTGCGAAGCAGGTCTCGTTGGCGAGATTTAATTATCGCTGCCAGCCCATCAGCCAATTAAAGCCCCTCCCATTTCCTTTAGACTGGCCGCCCTCAAGCAAGCCTTCAGGACATGGAATGCCAACCCCTCACAGCCCTCTTCGCAACGCCCTGGTCGTTTGGTTGTACGCGGCGGCCCTGATGCACCTGCTCGCCGGCGTCATGCTGACGTGGGCGGGTCACTCTGGCTTGCTCGATCACTATCTGAGCACCATTGAACAGGCTTTCTGGGGCACCAATGCCGTGCCCGCCACGGCCCACGCACAACAAGTCTGGTGGCTGGCCTTGTTCGGCGCCACATTGCAGAGCTATGGGCTGTACATGCTCGCCCTTGTCCACATCGGTCATCGATTGAAGCGCGCCATGCCCTGGGGTTGGCTGATCGCCGGCATCCTGCTGTGGGCACCCCAGGACATGTGGATTTCCGCCCAGGCACAGGTCTGGTCGCACCTGTGGTTCGACAGCTTCGCACTGCTCGTTTTATTGCCGCCGCTGTTCTGGCTCTATCGCCACGACCGCCGTACCTCCCTGACTGACAACGCGTCGAGTGATTCCAACCATGGCTGATTTTTCACTGCTGGACTGGGCCATCGCCCTGCTGATCGCCCAAGCCATCCTCGGTGCGCTGGACACCCTGTATCACCACGAACTCACCGTCGCCTTGCCCTATCGCCACAGTGCGCGGCTGGAGCTGTCGATCCACGCCCTGCGCTCGTGCTTTTACGGGATCCTGTTCCTGGGCATGGCGCATCTGGCCTTCGAGGGAACGTGGGCGATTGTCATCGCGCTGCTGTTCGCCCTGGAGATTTGCCTGACGCTCTGGGACTTCGTGGTCGAGGACCGCAGCCGCAAGCTGCCGCCCATCGAGCGCATCATGCACACGGTGCTGGCGGTCAACGGCGGGGCCTTCTTCGCGTTGTACGGCGTGCAATTGGCCCAGTGGGCGAGTTTGCCCACCGGCCTGAGCGCGATCGACCTCGGTTGGCGCGGCTGGCTGCTGACCTTGTTCGCCATCGGGGTCACGGCCTCGGGGATTCGCGACGGCTTGGCGGCCTTGCGCATGCAACGCGCCGGCAAGCCGGCCAACCCATTTGCCGGCGGCGCCTACAAGCGCGTGCTGGTCACGGGGGGCACCGGGTTTATCGGCGAGACCCTGGTCAATCAATTGCTCGACGCCGGGCACACGGTCAGCGTGCTGGCTCGCGATCCGTTGAAAGCGGCCTATCTGTTTGACGGCCGCGCCCGCTGCCTGCGTTCGCTGGGCAAGCTGGGCCATAACGAAATGTTCGATGTGGTGATCAACCTGGCGGGTGCCCCGGTGGCCGGGCCGCGTTGGAGTCCCAAGCGCCAGGCGCAACTCATTGCCAGCCGGGTCAACACCACCGAAGCCTTGATGGCCTGGTTGAAAAACGCCCGGCACAAACCGGCGTTGTGGATACAGGCCTCAGCCGTGGGTTTTTACGGCGTGCGTGACGCCACCGAAAGCCTCGATGAAAGCGCCGCCCAGGGCGATGGCTTCATGGCTGAACTCTGTGTGCGTTGGGAAGCCTCCGCCCGGCCTGCCACTGAGTTGGGCGTGCGTCAGGTGGTGATGCGCCTGGGCGTGGTGTTCGGTCCGGGCGGTGCGTTGCTGCCGTTGCTGATTCCGTTTCGCCTGGGGTTCGGCGGGCGCATGGGCGACGGTCGGCAAATCATGAGTTGGGTGCATCGCGATGACGTGATCCAAGTGATCGCCCGAGCCTTCGATGATGAAAGCCTGTGCGGCACCTACAACCTGGTGGCACCGGAGACGGTCAGCCAGGCGTTGTTTGCCGAAAGTGTCGGCAAGGTGCTCAAGCGTCCGGTGTGGTTCCACATCCCTGCCGCGCCGGTACGCGCCTTGGCTGGCGAGATGGCCCAGCTGTTTTTCGACGGCCAGCGGGTGGTGCCCAATCGTCTCGTCGAGGCCGGCTATACGTTCCGTTACCCGACGCTCGACGCCGCCCTGCGCGACTTGGCCTGAGGAGCGCCCATGAGCAAGCCCCGGATGTACCTGCTGGCCGGCAACGGCAGCGCGGCCGATTGGTGGGACGACGCGTTGCCGCATTTTCAACACCACGACGTCGTGCCGCTGGAACTGCCCGGTTTTGGCAACAACCCCCACGCTCCTTGCGAAGACCTGGCGGCCTACGCGCAGGCGTTGCTGGCGGCAACGGACAAGGGCAGCGCGATCATGGCGGTCGGGGTCAACGCCTTGCTGGTGCTGCACGCCTTGCAACGGCAACCGGGACACTTTTGCCGCAGCGTGTTGCTGGCGCCGGTGGGCGCGTTTTTGTGGCAGCGGCGACTGCCGGCATTGATGTCGCCGCTGCCGATTCGAAAGACCATTCATTGGCTGCTGGCGAACAAGCCGACGCTGTTTGCCCACAAGTTCTCCAGCCAGGCCTGGACGCCCGCGCAATACCAGCGCATGGGCGCCGGCTACGCTCGTTGCCGAGCCTTTGTGCCGCACTGGGACCTGGTGCGTGCCGACACCGCGTTGCCATTGCTGGAATGGATCACCGACCCGGTCGAACTGGTGTGGGGCGATCAGGACAAGGTATTGGGCATTGCGCAGGCGGCGGCCTGGTCGGCCATTCTGGCCCGTGCCGACTTGACCATCAGCCTGAAGCCCGGTTGGGGCCACTACCCGTGGATCGACTCGCCCGCTGAATTCACGGCATGGCTGGAGTCTGGCGAGCGTGGTTTTGTCGCGCATACCAAAGGCGGCCGCTTGCGTCTCGCGGCGCTGGCGGGGCAGCCGGTGCCGGCGGCGCTGTCGCTCAACCACTGCGATGATCCGCGCCTGCGGGGTTTTTTGGACGGCCAGCCGGACGCTACCTGGGCGGTGCGCTCCTCCAGTTACGGCGAGGACCAGGCCGATGCGGCCAACGCCGGCTTGAGCACCACGTTCCTGCGCGAGCCGACGCACAACGTGCCGGCGCGCATTGCCGAGCTGAGTACGGCGGGTGTCGAGGAAGTGGTGGTGCAGCGTTTCATCGCGCCACGGCTGTCGGGGATCGCGTTCGTGCGTCACCTGTCCGTTGAGCTGGAATGGGTCGAGGGGCACCTGGAGTCGTTGGCCGATGGCCAAGTGAGCCCCGAGCGGGCGGTTATTTCCCGCCTCGGCGAGGCATGGAACAGCGACACGTTCAAGCCAGTCCACGGCCTGACCCCCGAGGCGCTATGGCGCTTTCTGCAAGGCGTACTGCGGGTCTTTCACTACGTGCCCGGCGACGTCGAATGGGCCTGGGACGGCACCCAACTGTGGCTGCTGCAATATCGGCCGATCAGCGACTACGGCTGGCGCCGCCACCTGACCGCTGCCAACATCGCCGAGATCCTGCCGCCCCGACCCAGTGTGTTGGTGGAGTACGCCCAGCGTCGCGCGGCGGCAAGCATTCCGGCGATCATGGCGCGTTGGGATTCGCGGGTACTGCAGGACAACGAGCCCTTCACGGCAGTGTTTGGCGGCGCTTCGTACATCAACAATGACCTGTTTCTAGCCCGGCTGGCCGACTGGGGCATCAGCGCCAGCAGCTACGCCGGCGAAGTCGGTGGCGCCACCCCTCACCTGCCTTGGCGGCCACTGCGCCTGATGCGTTCGCTGCCGTTGTTCCTGCGCATGCAACGCATCGCCCGCGGGCACTTGTTGACGCTGGAAAACGGTTTGCGACGTTTTGACCGAGAGCTGCGCGAACTGACCGAACAAGGCGCCGACGGCCAGCAACTGGCCGACTGGTTTACCCGCTTCTACGTGTTCGTAGTGCAGGGCAACCTGTGCATCGCCAGCGCCTTGGCCAGCAGTGGCGGCGACTGGCTGGGGCGGCCACCGACCGCTTATGACAACCTTGAACACAGCCCTCATCGCCTGCCGTGGGAAACCGATCCGGCGACACCACGCCCGGCGCCGATCGCGCTACCGTTGCAGGCCTTTCCACAATGGCCCCTGGCGATTCGCTTGGCCCATGGCGCCGGCCTGCCGGGGCTGCGCGGTTATTACTTGCAAGTGCGCGAGTGGTATCGCGACAACCTGATGCGGATTTTCTTTCGCTTGCATCACGCCATGCCCGCCGCTGACCAGGCGCATTGGTTCGCCCCGCACCCGGATATCCGCAGCCGTGACGGCAGCTTCTGGCAGGACGGTCGTGAAGGCACCGAGCAGGCGAGTGGTTTCTTGATTTACCCGGGGCAGGCTCAAGGTATTTTGGGCGAGGACATCCTGTTGGAGGACACCCTGGACCCTGGTCGCCACGCCCACTATCAAAGCGCCCGTGCGGTGATCGCGCGCATGGGTGGCCGCCTGTCCCACGGCTCGACGCTGCTGCGTGAATTGCGCAAACCTTCGGCGGTATTGCCTCAGGTTGATATGGGGTGGTTGGGGCGCGAGGTGGTGTATTGCGATGGGGTGTTGAGGTTGGTGGAGTAGGCAGCGCGATGATCCGTCGATCACAGAACCTGTGGCGAGGGAGCTTGCTCCCGCTGGGTTGCGCAGCAACCCCAAGCAATTTGAATGCGATCTGCCTGATACACCGAGGCGTTAGGGTTTCGGACTGCTGCGCAGTCCAGCGGGAGCAAGCTCCCTCGCCACAAGGAGTGCGTTCAACTCTGGAGCTGTTCTCAATCCCCATAAACGAAAAAACCGGCCGAAGCCGGTGTTTTCACCCCAACGGCCAGAGAACTTAATCTCTGCGTACAGGGTTGAGTGGGGTCATCCCAAGTTGAAGAAGTCGTGAGGTCAACGCTGCCCTCGCCACAGAGATTTTCCCTCTCTTCACCGCTACTCCCTTGACGCCCCCCACCGCTGTCGTAGACTCCGCCCATCCGTCAGGGAGTAACGGTCATGCGACGTTTGTGCAGTTGGGTTGTGGGATTGGCCTTCATCACGTGCGGGGTTCAGGCGCAGACGCCGGCTTCCGATGATCCGTTGCTGGAGAGCAACGCCTCGACCAGTGCGTCGGCCAGCGAGGCGCGTGGCGTGCTTCGAGCACGGGACCAGGCAGTGTTGGCCAGCGAGTTGGCCGGGCGGATTGTCGAGTTGCCGTTCAGCGAGGGCGAGTCGTTCAAGAAGGGTGACACTCTGGCGCGTTTCGATTGTTCGGCCTATCAGGCCCAGCTCAATGCGGCCCAGGCGGCCAGCCGTGGTGCCGGTGAAGAACTGGCCCATAACCGGCAGTTGGCGGCGTTGAAATCCGTTGGGCGTTTCGAGGTGTCGCGGGCCGAGGCGCGGCTCAGCGAGGCCCAGGCGCAATCCCAGGTGTACCAGGTGCAGGTCAAGCGTTGCAGCGTGATCGCGCCGTTCGATGGACAGGTGGTGGCGCGCAAGGTCCAGCGTTATGAAAGCGTCGCGGCCGGCGCGCCATTGCTGGATGTGGTCGATAACCGCACCCTGGAGATTCACCTGCTGGTGCCTTCACGCTGGATGGACCGGCTCAAGCCCGGCCAGCCCTTTACCTTCGTCCCCGATGAAACCGGCAAGCCGTTGCAAGCGACGGTCAAGCGCCTGGGCGCGCGCATCGACGAGGGCAGCCAGACGCTGCTGCTGGTGGCGAACGTGCCGGATGCCAGCGGCCTGCTGTCCGGCATGAGCGGCACGGCGCGTTTCTCGGAGTCGAAGTGAACGCGCCAGTGACGGGCAGTACCGAGCAGGTGTTCGCCCGCTTCCTCGATCTGGAGCGCCAGACGAGGGCTGCGCGTACACCGGAGCAGCTGAGTTACAGCCTGGTCAACGACGGCCAGGCGCTGTTCGGCTTTCGCCACGCCGCGTTGTTGATCGCCGGCAAGGTCCAGGCCGTGACCGGGGTCAGTACCGTGGAACCGAACGCGCCGTTCGTGGCGTTTGTCGAGCAGGCGGTGGCGCAGTTGTTCAAGCTGGGCCTGTTGAACCAGGCCCGGGTGATCGCCGCCGATGGGGTGAGCGAATCCATCCGGGCAGACTGGCGCAGCCTGTCGGCCGGGCAAGTGTTCTGGCTGCCGTTGATCGATCATCAGGGCCAGGTGTTCGGCGGTTTGTGGTTGGCCCGCGACCTGCCATGGACGCCGCCGGAGCAAGTGCTGTTGTCGCAACTGGGCGACACCTACAGCCATGCGTGGTTGGCGTTGCAACCGCGCAAGCCATGGCGCCTGCGCTGGACACGCAAGCGCCAGGTGGCGCTGGTGGCGCTGTTGCTGCTGGGCTTGCTGATCCCGGTGCGCCAGTCCGTGTTGGCCCCGGCCGAAGTGGTGCCGCTGGGCGGGCAAGTGGTGGCGGCGCCGTTGGATGGGGTGATCGCCGAGTTCCTGGTCAAGCCCAACCAGAGCGTCAAGAACGGCGACCTGTTGTTGCGTTTCGAAAGTACCAGTCTCAAGGCCCAGGCCGATGTGGCCGAGCGGGCGTTGGGCGTGGCCGAGGCCGAACTCAAGGCCAATTCCCAGCGCTCGTTTGCCGACGCTGAATCCAGTTCCAAGATTGACCTGCTGGCTGCCCGCGTCGAGCAGAAGCGCGCCGAGCGCAACTACGCACTTGAACTGCTCAAGCGCAGCGAAGTGCGCGCCGAGCGGGATGGCATCGCGGTGTTTGCCGACGCTGAGCGCTGGCTCGGCAAGCCCGTGCAGACCGGTGAACGGCTGATGGAAATCGCCGATCCAAACCAGGCCGAGTTACGCATTGAATTGGCGGTGGGTGACGCGATTGCCTTGGAGCCCGGTGCGCAAGTGGCGTTGTTTCTCGACAGCGACCCGTTGCAGCGGCACCTGGCCCGGCTCGAACGTTCGGCCTATGAAGCGCAGCCTACCGCCGCCGGCCAACTGGCGTATCGATTGGATGCGCGTTTCGATGCCACGGCGCCGCGCATTGGCCTGCGAGGCACGGCGAAGGTCTTCGGCGACCGTGCCCCGCTGGCGTTGTACCTGCTGCGGCGGCCGCTGGCCGGCCTGCGCCAGAGCGTAGGCCTGTAGCATGGACTTGCCAAGCCTGCGGCCGGACCTGCAACTGTCCCCGGCGGCCTCAGACCCGGACGGTTCGCCGCAGTGGACCTTGGCCGATCCGGTGCGCGGACGCTACTTCAAGCTGGGCGCGGCGGCGATGCGCATGTTGCGGCACTGGTCCCTGGGCGATCCGGAACAGGTACTGCAGGCCGCGAACCGCGAGCCGGGCCTGCCGCTCAATGGCGAATCGCTGGAGCAGTTGCTGGGCTTCTTGCGTGGTCATGACCTGATCAGCGCGATGGACCCGCAACAGCGTGACAGTTATCTGTTCAAGACCGCCGCGCAACGCCAGAGCGTGTGGCAGATCCTGCTGCATCAATACCTGTTTTTTCGCATTCCGCTGTGGCGCCCGGACGCCTTTCTCAATCGGGCCTGGCCCTGGTTGGCGCGGTTCGGCCCCGGGATCCTGCGTTATGGCCTGCCGCTGACCCTGGGTCTCGGCATCTTCCTGGTGTCGCGGGACTGGCAGCGATTCGTCGCGACGTTTCCACACCTGTTCAGCCTGGGTGGTGCGCTGGCGTTCGGGGCGGCGTTGCTCTTCGCCAAGCTGTGCCACGAGTTCGGCCATGCCTTCATGGCCAAGCGCGCCGGTTGCCGGGTACAGAGCATGGGCGTGGCGTTCATGGTGCTGTTGCCGATGTTCTATACCGACGTCAGCGACGCCTGGCGGATCAGGGATCGCCGCGCACGGTTGCTGATCGGTGCCGGTGGGGTGCTGGCCGAATTGCTGCTGGCGTGCATCGCGCTGCTGGCCTGGTCGCTGTTGCCCGACGGGCCGGCACGTACCGCGGCGTTCATGTTGGCCAGCGCCACCTGGATCACCACGTTGATCATCAACCTGAACCCCTTCATGCGCTTCGACGGGTATTTCCTGCTCAGTGATTTCTGGGCGGTGGATAACCTTCAGGGGCGGGCGTTTGCCCTGTGTCGCTGGCGCCTGCGCGAAGCCTTGTTCGGGTATGGCGCGGCGGCGCCGGAACCCTGGTCGCCGAAGATGCGTCGGCGTTTGCTGGTGTGGGGTTATGGCTCGTGGCTGTGGCGGGCATTGTTGTTTTTCGGGATTGCCTTGGCGGTCTATCACCTGTTCTTCAAGGTGCTGGGCATTTTTCTAATGATGGTGGAATTGGTGTGGTTCATTTTCATGCCCATCGTGAATGAGTGGCGGCAATGGTGGAGTCGTCGTGAGCAAGCCCACGGCGGGCGGATGCTCCTGAGTGGCCTGGTGTTGCTGGCGCTGCTGCTGGTGTTGCTGCTCCCCTGGCGCAGCGCGGTGGAAGTGCCGGCCATGCTCGAGGCCGGGCGCGCCAGTGCCTTGCATGCGCCGGTGGCGGCGCGGGTCAAGCAGGTGAATGTGCACGACGGCCAGACCGTGGCCCAGGGCGATGTGCTGATTGAGTTGGAGTCGCCGGACATGGCGTCGCGCCTGGCCATTGTGCGCCGGGAAATCGAGATCCAGCAGTTGCAGATGCGCCGTCAGGCCGGGCGCAGCGAAACCGCCGCCGATGCCGGCATCGTCGAACAGCAACTGGCCGAAGCGGTGGCCGAGTACCGCGGCCTGGTGGCCCAGCGCGAACGGCTGTTGTTGCGTGCGCCCCATGCCGGCCAGGTGCGCGATGTGTTTCCGCAACTGTCGATAGGGCGCTGGTTGTCACCCACACAGGCGCTGGCGCGGGTGGTGCAGACCGATTCGCGGTTGCGCGGCTACCTCACCGAAGCCGAGCTTTGGCGGGTCGGGCCGGGTGCCACGGGCCGGTTCATCGCTGACGATCCGATGCACACATCGATGGCCGTGCGGTTGAATGAAATCGACACCAACGGCGTGGCCTGGGTCGAACAGCAAGCGTTGACGTCCGACCATCACGGACCGATTGCGGTGCGCCGCGACTCGCAACAACGGGCCGAGCCGGTGCAGGCCCAGTACGGCGTGCGCCTGAGTACGGTGGACGCCACGTCCGCTCCGGTGCAGCCGCTGCGTGGCGTGGCGGTGTTGCAGGGCGAGGGCGAGTCGGTGTTGGGAGCGGCCTGGCGTCGGTTGGCGGCGTTGGGTGTCAGGGAAAGCGGGTTCTAGGCCTAGGGGGCAAGCATGGATTTGGTGGCGGCAGAGGGGTTGGTGGTGCGTCCATCGCGGATCAGCGATGGTCCGTTCCTGCAGGGCCTGTACCAGGCGGCGCGGCCGGACCTGCAATGGATCGACGGCGAACATGAACAGGTACAGCAGGTGATTGCCCAGCAGTTCCAGGTGCAGGAGCAAGGGTTGGGCGAGAACTTCCCCAACGCCATGCATTACGTCGTGGAAAAACTCGGCACTGCGATTGGCGCCCTGAGCACGGATTTTGGCCCCAATGAGATTCGCGTGCTGTATCTGGCCTTCATCCCGCAGGCCCGTGGCCAGGGCTATGGCCGGGCGGTGTTGCAAGGGGTGCAGAAAGCCGCGCAACAGATCCGCTGCCCGGTGGCGACCGTGGTCTGGGCCAGCAACCCCCACGCCCGTCGGCACTACCTGGCGCTGGGCTTCGAAGTGCAAGAGCGCAACCCGGCGGCGGAGCGGTTGGTCTGGTATCCGAAAGGCGACTGAATGACGCCGTACCCCTGTGGGAGCGAGCTTGCTCGCGAAGGCGATCTTCCATCCATCCGGAACCCGTGGCGAGGGAGCTTGCTCCCGCTGGCCTGCGAAGCAGGCCCTCTGTCTTTCTCCAGTCGGACAGTTTTGCAGGTTTTGCGACTGCTTCGCAGCCGAGCGGGAGCAAGCTCCCTCGCCACAGGTTCCGGGTCGTCTGGGCTGACGCCATCGCGAGCAAGCTCGCTACCACAGTTTGAAATGAGTCCAGTCAGTTAAACGCAATATAGAAATACCCCAGCGTCGGATCCCGCCCCATGGGCGGTATCCGTGATACAAACACCCCCTCGATCTTGCCCAGTTCCGGCACTTCCAGAGCGCAGAGTCCGTCGACGAATTCAGTACCTTCCAGGCTGTTGAATTCCACGCTGAACGGCATCCGCGCGGTGTTCGGCATCTTTGCCCGTGGGCTTTCTTCAAGGGTTTCGAAGCGCACCGGCAGGCAGCTGCCGTCGGGGAGGGTCAGGCTGCCGGTCTGGCCCAGCAGCGGTTGGAAATGGCGGCTATGAACCTGTTGCAGCATGTCGACACTCCAAAGGGCCGGAGGACCGCAGCCCTCCGGCGGCTCATCAGTTACGGGACGGGAAGTAGCCTTGAAGGGCGATGCTGAAGTTGATGGCCAGGAACGGGTTCATGACCGTCATCGGCGTGTTGCCGCCCGTGGGGGCGACCGTGCCGTTGACCGTGGTGGTCACGCCTTGCAGCGGCACTGGCGAAGCGCCTATCTGGTCGGAATAGATCGCCGCCGAGCCCGGCCCGGTGCCCGAGGTGCCGATGAACGAGTTGGTGGCCGTGGGCGTATTCACCGGGTTGCTGGCCGGGTTGGCCAACTGCAGGGTAGTGGAAGCGGTGATGCCGGTGAGGGCATGGGTGTGGTTGGGCAGGTTGTTGAGCGTTGCCGTGACGTTTTCGGTGCCGGATATCTCTCCGATGACCCGCGGGGTCAGGCCCAGGCCACTGCCTTGGCCCATGGGCAGGCGACCTTGCAGGTTGGGCAGCATGAAGGTGGTCTGGCCGTTGCCTCCGTAGGTCACGCCGATCAGGGCGAACAAGGTCTGGTACTGGGAAAGGGCAAGCGTCTGCCCGTTGCACAGCGCCCAATCCCTGGGTGCAAAGTTAAAGGCAAACGACTGGATAGTGCCGATGAATACTTCCATAGATTCCTCATCCTGCAGGTGATTGGGTCTTGCAGTGCCCGGACGTGAAGGACAAGAGTGCGATCAGCCCGACTCCTTGATTCCCTGGCCTGGTCACGCACGGCTGAGCGTAGACCGGGATGTTTGATTTTGCCGAGCGAAGCGGGCGGAAAAATGTCGCGACACGGCTTAATCGATTCAGGTTCCCGAGCGACGCTACCGTCCATCCTTTTTTACGGCTTGGGATGAATCTGATATCAAAGTACTACTAGGCGAAGATCGTTTCCTCGGCTACGCTTCGGCTACAAAGGGACTACAAACAAAGGTGAATGGATTGCCGCAGTTTCACTTCATTTCCGGTTTGCCGCGCTCAGGCTCGACCCTGCTCTCTGCCATTTTGTTGCAGAACCCGCGCTTTCATGCCGGCATGACCAGTCCCGTCGGCACGCTGTTCAACAGCGTCCTGCAGCAATGCAGCGCCGGCAGCGAGTTCGGCTCGGTGATCGACACCGACCTGCGCCGCCGCCTTTTGCGCGGCCTCTTCGATTCCTACTACGCCGACAAAGCCGAAAAGCCGGTCATCTTCGACACCAACCGCCAATGGTGTGCTCGCCTGCCAGCCCTGCAGGACCTGTTCCCCCAAGCCAAGACCATCGCTTGCGTGCGCAACGTGGCCTGGGTGCTCGACAGCCTGGAGCGGCTCTACCGCGCCAACCCGTTCGAGAACACCAAGCTGTTCAACGACGATGATGAGCGCAACACCGTCTACAGCCGCTGTGAAACCCTGGCCCAGCGCAACCGCCTGGTGGGGTTCGCCTGGACGGCGCTCAAAGAGGCCTATTACGGCGAGAACGCCGAGTCGCTGCTGATCGTTGACTACGATTTGTTGAGCCAGGCCCCTGAGCGGGTGATGCGCCTGGTGTACGAATTCATCGGCGAGCCCTGGTTCGAACACGATTTCAATCACTTGACCTACGACGCACCGGCCTTCGACCAGGCCTTGGGCGTGGCCGGCCTGCATAAGGTCAAGCCCAAGGTCGCGCCGCAAGCCCGGCGGACCTTGCTGCCGCCGGATCTGTTTGAAAAGTATGCCGAGTTGTCGTTCTGGCGCGATGGGTCCGCAAGCGCCGCCAATGTCATTCGTATGAAAACCGACGCCGCCGTCAGCTGACTGCGGTTTTTTTCATTTGCGTGTTCAAGAAGTTCGAGTCCAGGTGATCGTCATGTGGTGGAGCAAAGGCAAATCGCGGGTAACCGAGGGCGCTCAGGCCCTGGCATCGCCAATGATCATGTCCCTGGAGCCGCGAATGCTGTTCGACGGCGCGGTGGCGGCCACCGTGGCCGATGCCGCGCAGCCGGACGCCCAGCCCACTGCCGAGGCGGCCAAGACGCCAACGGCGGACCAGCCGACCGATACCCATGCGCCCCAGGGCCAGGTCGATGCCACCCAGGCTGCCGTGCCGGGCAAATCCGTGGTGTTTGTCGATTCCCGGGTCAAGGATTCCGCCAGCCTGCTCGAAGGCGTGGCGCCCGGTACCCAGGTCGTACAGCTGGATGCCACGAAGGACGGCTTGCAGCAGATTGCCGATTACCTGGACACCCACCAGGGCGTCAGCTCGGTGCAGATCATTGCCCACGGCAACGCCGGTGATTTGTGGCTGGGCAACAGCTACCTGTCGGCGGATAACGTCCAGGCCCGCAGCGAAGTGCTGGCGCAGATCGGCCAGGACATGAACGCCGGTGGCGATATCCTGATCTATGGCTGCTACACCGCCGAAGGCGAGCGTGGTTTGAGCCTGGTGGATTCATTGGCGCAGTTGACCGGCCGCGATGTGGCGGCGTCCAACGACCGCACCGGCCTGGGTGGCGACTGGGACCTGGAAATCGCCACCGGCACCATCGAAAGCGCCAACGTGCTCTCGGCCAATGCCATGAGCGAGTACCAGTGGGGCCTGGCCACCTGGACCGCCACCAACAACCTCAATAACGGCGTGGGCTCTCTGCGCGCCGCCTTGTTGTCTGCACAGAGCGGCGACATCGTCACTTTCAATACCAGCATGACCGTCGCCCTGACCCAGGTGCTGGTGGTCGACGAGAACATCACCATCGATGGCGACCTCAATAACGACAACGTCGCCGACGTGACTCTCGACGGTCAGAACCGCACCCAGATACTGCAAGTGACGTCCGGCACCACGGCCACCCTCGATGGCCTGGTGATTACCCGAGGCATGGTGGCAGGCAACGGTGGTAACGGCGGCGACGATGCGCTGGTGTCCCAGGGCGGCGGCATCTACAACGCCGGCACCTTGACCCTGCGCAACGTTACGGTCACCGCGAACGCCGCGTCGGGCGGCGGTGGCGGCGGCGGTGTGACGCCGCAATACGCCGGTGGCGGTGGCGGTGGTGGTGGCGCGGTCGGTAGCGGTATCGGCGGCAAGGGCGGCGACACGCTCAACTCCACGGGCTCCAATGGCTCGGCCGGGCAGGGTGGCGCGGGCGGCGGCTTCTTCAACATTGGCGGGCGTGGTGGTTCCACCACGGGTGGCGCCGGCGGTGCGGCTTACCCGGGCTACAGCACCGGTTCGGCCGGCGGCACGGCCAGCAGCGGTGGCTTGTCCATCGGCGGTGGCGGCGGCGGTGACGGGTATGACAACTTCGGCGGCGACGGCGGCGGTGCGGTCGGTGGTATCTATAACGACACCGGCGCGACCCTGCGGATCATCGGCAACTCGACCATTTCCAACAACGTCGGCGCCGGCGGTGGCGGTGGTGGCGGCGGGGCGGGCGGTAGCTATCTCCAGGCAGGTGGTGCGGGCGGTGTCGGTGTCGGCGCCATCTGGAACAAGGGCTCGATCCTGATCACTGCCGCCAACTTCGCCGCCCTGGCCGGCAACGTCGGCGGCAGCGGCGTGGGTGGGACGAGTGCGGGCACCGCAGGTGTTTCGCCAGCGTCGGTGGCCAACGTCTACGGCGATGGCGGCACCATCAATACCAACTATGTGCCGGACGAGACGCCGCCCACCGCGACCGTCGTGGTGGCCAATACCAACCTGAACTCCGGCGGCACGTCGACGGTGACCATCACCTTCTCCGAAGCCGTGACCGGCCTCACCGCGGCGGACCTGACGGTGCAGAACGGCACCGTCGGCACCTTGACCACTGGCGACGGCGGCATCACTTGGACCGGTACGTTGACCGCGGCCAGCAACATCGCCGACACCACCAACATCATCACCCTGAACAATACCGGCGTGGCCGACCTGGCTGGCAATGCCGGGGTGGGCACCACCGATTCGAACAATTACATCGTCAACGACACCGTGGCGCCTACGGCGTCCATCGTGGTGAGTGACACGGCCCTCAGGATTGGCGAGACCTCGACAGTCACCATTACTTTCTCCGAGGCCGTCAGCGGTTTCACAGCCGCCGACCTCACCGTCGCCAACGGCACGCTCAGCGGCCTGAGCACCAGCGACGGCGGTATCACCTGGACGGCCACGCTGACGCCGGACGCGCCAGTCACCGATACGTCCAATCTCATTGTCCTGAACAACACGGGCGTGGCGGACCTCAATGGCAACGCCGGCGTGGGCACGACCAACTCCAACAACTACGCCATCGACACGCAACGCCCGACTGCCACCATCGTGGTAGCCGACACCGCGCTGCGTGCTGGGGAAACCTCCGTGGTGACCATCACCTTCAGCGAGGCCGTGAGTGGTTTTACCACCGCCGACCTGACGGTCGCCAATGGCACGGTCACCGGCCTGAGCAGCAGTGACGGCGGCATCACCTGGACCGGGACGCTGACCCCGAGCGCCAGCATCACTGACACCAGCAACCTGATCACCCTGGATAACACCGGCATTGCCGACCTGTCCGGAAACGCCGGCAGCGGTACCACCGACTCAAACAACTACGCCGTCGATACCCAGCGTCCGACCGCTTCCATCGTGGTGGCCGATAACGCGCTGAACATCGGCGAAACGTCCCTGGTCACGATCACCTTCAGCGAGGCCGTCACCGGTTTCACCCTGGCGGACCTGACCGTGGCCAACGGCTCCTTGAGCGGGCTGAGCAGCAGCGACGGCGGCATCACCTGGACCGCGACGCTCACCCCGAACGCCAGCGTCACCGACGCCACCAACCTGATCATCCTGGCCAATACCGGCGTGGCCGATGCGGCAGGGAACAATGGCAGCGGCACAACCAGCTCCAACAACTACGCGGTCGACACGCAGCGGCCCACTGCTAGCATCGTTGTAGCCGACACCTCCCTGAGCGTCGGCGAAACCTCGCTGGTGACCATCACCTTCAACGAAGCGGTGACCGGCTTTACCGCCGCCGACCTGACGGTCGCCAACGGCACGGTCACCGGCCTGAGCAGCGGCGACGGCGGCATTACCTGGACCGGGACGCTCACGCCAAGCGCCAGCACCAGCGACACCAGCAACCTCATCACCCTGGATAACACCGGCTTGACTGACGCGGCGGGCAACGCTGGCAGTGGCACCACCGACTCCAACAACTACGCCATCGACACCGCGCGTCCGACCGCCACCGTCGTGGTCGCCGACACGGCCATCGCCGTGGGCGAAACCTCGGTGGTGACCATCACCTTCAGCGAGGCGGTGACCGGTTTCACCCTGGCGGACCTGAGTGTCACCAACGGCAGCCTGAGCGGCCTGAGCACCAGCGACAACATTACCTACACCGCGACTTTTACGCCGAGCGCGGGCGTCAGCGATGCCTCCAACCTGATCACCCTCAATAACACGGGGGTGGTGGACGGCGCGGGCAATACCGGCAGCGGCACCACCGACTCCAACAACTACGCCGTCGATACCCAGCGTCCGACCGCTACCATCGTGGTGGCCGACACGGCGCTGAGCGTCGGCGAAACGTCGCTGGTGACCATTACCTTCAGCGAGGCGGTCACAGGTTTCGACAATTCGGACCTGAGCGTAGCCAACGGCACGCTGAGTGCGGTCAGCAGCAGCGATGGCGGCATCACCTGGACCGCGACGTTCACGCCCAGCCTTGGGGTCACCGACGTCTCCAACCTCATTGTCCTGAACAACACCGGGATCAACGATGGGGCGGGCAACACCGGCACCGGCACGACCAGTTCCAACAACTACGCCATCGACACCAACGTGCCGACGGCGACCGTGGTGGTGGCCGATTCGTCCCTGAGCATCGGTGAAACCACCGTGGTCACCGTGACCTTCAACTCGGCGGTCAGCGGGTTCGACAATGCGGACCTGACCGTCAGCAACGGCACCCTGAGCACCATGAGCAGCACCGACGGCGGCGTCACCTGGACGGCCACGTTCACGCCGAGCGCGAGCATTTCCGATACCAGCAACGTCATTACCCTGGACAATACTGGCTTGATCAACGGCGCGGGCAATGCCGGTGTGGGGACTACCGACTCGAACAACTACGCGGTCGACACGGTGCGTCCAACCGCGACCCTCGTCGTGGCCGACACGGCCGTTGCCGCTGGCGAGACTTCGCTGGTGACCATCACCTTCAGCGAGGCCGTGACGGCGTTCACCAGTGCCGACCTGACGGTCGCCAACGGCGTGATCTCAGGGTTGAGCAGCAGCGACGGCGGCATCACCTGGACCGCGACCTTCACGCCGACCGCTGGCGTCACGGACACCAGTAACGTCATCTCGCTCAACAGTGGCGGCATCGTCGACCTGGCCGGCAACGTCAACGTCGGCGGCACCGACTCCAACAACTACGCACTGGACACTGAACGTCCCACCGCAACGATCGTGCTGGCCGATTCCAACCTCAGTGTCGGTGAGACCTCGTTGGTGACCATCACCTTCTCCGAGGCGGTCAGCGGTTTCGACAATTCGGACCTGAGCGTTGCCAACGGCACACTCAGCGCTGTCAGCAGCAGCGATGGCGGCCTGACCTGGACCGCGACTTTCACGCCGACCCTCGGCGTGCGGGACGCGACCAACCTGATCGTCCTGAACAACAGCGGCGTGAGTGACGCGGCGGGCAACACCGGCACCGGCACGACCAACTCGGCCAACTACGCCATCGACACCCAGGTGCCGACGGCGACCATCGTGGTGGCCGATACGTCCCTGAGCATCGGTGAAACCAGCCAGGTAACCATCACCTTCAACGAAGCAGTGAGCGGTTTCGACAACAGCGACCTGACCATCAGCAACGGCACGCTGAGCAACGTGTCGTCCTCCGACGGCGGCGTTACCTGGACGGCCACGTTCACGCCGAGCGCGAGCATTGCCGACACCAGCAACCTGATCACCCTGGACAATACAGGTGTCGTCAACGTCTCGGGCAACGCCGGCGTCGGCACCACCGATTCGAACAACTACGCCATCGACACCGTGCGCCCGACGGCGACCATTGTCGTCGCCGACACCGCCATTGCCGCCGGCGAGACGTCGTTGGTGACCATCACCTTCAACGAGGCCGTGACGGGCTTCACCGATGCCGACCTGAGCGTCGCCAACGGTACGCTAAGCGGGTTGAGCAGCAGCGACGGCGGCATCACCTGGACCGCGACCTTCACGCCTGCCGCCGGCATCGCTGACACCAGCAATCTCATCACCCTCGCCAACAGCGGCGTCGCCGACCTGGCGGGCAACGCCGGCAGCGGCACCACCGATTCGAACAACTACAGCGTCGACAGCCAGCGTCCGACTGCCACCATTGTGCTGAGCGATTCGGTGTTGAAACCGGGCGAAACTGCCCAGGTGACCATCACCTTCAGCGAGGCGGTGACGGGTTTCAGCAACGCTGACCTGAGCGTGGCCAACGGCACCCTGAGCGCCGTCAGCAGCAGCGACGGCGGCCTGACCTGGACCGCGACGTTCACGCCGACCCTGGGCGTGACCGACGCCACCAACCTGATCACCCTGGACAATACCGGTGTGAGCGATGCGGCCGGCAACGCCGGGACAGGCACGACTGATTCGGCCAACTACGCGGTCGAGACACGCGTCCCGACGGCCACCATCGTGGTGGCTGACAGTGCGCTGCGGATAGGGGAAACCTCGCAGGTCACCATCACTTTCTCGGAAGCGGTCAGCGGTTTCGACAACAGCGACCTGACCATTAGCAACGGCACGCTGAGCAACGTCTCCTCTTCCGACGGCGGCGTCACCTGGACGGCCACCTTCACCCCGACCACCAGCATCACCGACACCAGCAACCTGATCAGCCTGGACACCAGCGGCGTGGTCAACGCCTCGGGCAACAGCGGTGTCGACGTGGTGAACTCCAACAACTACGCGATCGACACGGTTCGTCCAGGCGCGACCATCACCGTCGGCGATACCACCTTGGGCATTGGCCAGAGCACCACCGTGACCATCAGCTTCAGCGAGGCGGTGTCCGGTTTCGACCTGTCGGACCTCAGCGTCGCCAATGGCGTGTTGTCCAACCTCGCCAGCAGTAACGGCGGCCTGACCTGGACGGCGACACTGACGCCGACTGCGGGCGTCAACGATGCCACCAACCTGATTCTGCTCGACGCCAGCACTGTGCAGGACCTGGCCGGCAACGCCGGGGTGGGCATCGCGATTTCCAGCAACTATGCACTCGACGCCACCCGGCCGACGGCGACCATCGTCGTCGCCGATCCGGACCTGACGGTGGGCGAGACGACCCAAGTGACCTTCACCTTCAGCGAAGCGGTGACGGATTTCGACCTGTCGGACCTCAGCGTCACCAACGGTGAACTGACCAACCTGACCACCAGCGACGGCGGCAAGACCTGGACGGCGACATTCACGCCAACGGTGAACCTCACCGACCCGAGCAACTTCATCGCCCTGGACACCAGCAACGTCAGCGACCTGACGGGCAACGCCGGGGCCAGCGTGGCGGTGTCCAACAACTATGCGATCGACACCGTGGTGCCCAACGACGTGAAGCCGCCACCGGAGTTCCTGACGTCCGACCCGGTCACGGTGATCCCGCCGTCCGAGGTGCCGCTGCAACCGATCGTCTTTACCCCGCCGACCGGCAACCTGGGTTCGCCGCTGGGCTTCCCGCCGCTGTTCGAGCAACGGGACGTGGGTGGGGGCCTGCGGCCGATCGGGGATATTTTCATCAACCATGGCGCCCTGGCGCCGAGCTATATCGCCCAGGTGTTCAGCACTGACGCCGCCGGCGATGGTAGCGGCCAGGGGTTCCTGGGCTTTGGTGGGGGCGATGGCGGGGTGTTCGGCAGCAGTACGCTTTCCACCCTGTTCGGCCAGGACTCCGCGTCCGAGGGCGAGTCGATGGAGGCCTTCGGCAGCCAGTCGATGCAGGGCGGCGATGTGTCCCAAGGGGTGCGTGGGGTGTTCGGGGCGCCCACCCTGGGTCAGCAACTGCAACAGCTCAAGGACACTGAACAACATCAGGTCGACAGCCTGGCAACCGCGTTACGACAGGTCGGCATCAGCCAAATGCAGGCCTGAATTCTAAAAAATATTGGGGCAGCCAGGGGCAATCCAGGGAATGAATAGAAGTCAGAAGTTATTCGGTATGAGTGTGCTGGCGTTGGTGGTGAGTGGATGTGCGGTCACCAGCGATCCGATCGAGCGTAGCGTCAGCGAACAGCGTGCTCGAACCGACCTGCAGAACATGTACAAGGACCAGGAGCCGCTGAGCGGCCCCCTGACCCTGCACCAGGCCATGGCCCGGGCGGTGAAGTACAACCTCGAAGGTCGCTTGAAGATCATGGAGGAAGCCCTGGCCAAGCGTCAGCTGGACCTGGCCAGTTTCGACATGTTGCCGCGCATGGCCCTGGACGCCGGGTACGTGGGCCGTAACAACGTCAGTGCCTCCAGCAGCCAGAGCGTGGAAACCGGTACCCAGTCCCTGGAGCCGTCGACCTCCCAAGACCGTGACCGTGAAGTGGCGGACCTGACCATGGTCTGGAACGTGCTCGATTTCGGTGTCAGCTACATCAGTGCCAAGCAAGCCGGGGACCAGCGGCTGATCGTGCAGGAACGTCGGCGCAAGGTGATCAACACCATCGTCCAGGACGTGCGTTCGGCCTACTGGCGCGCCATGGCCGCCGAGCGCCTGCTCAAGCAGATCGACAGCCTGATGGTCCGGGTCGAGGCGGCACGTGACAACAGCCAGAGCATGAGTGAACAGCGCATCGGCGACCCGGTGCAAGCCCTGGGTTACCAGCGTTCGCTGATCCAGGCCACCCGCCAACTGGAAGAGCAACGCCGGGCGCTGTCCCTGGCCAAGACTGAACTGGCGACGCTGATCAACTTGCCCCTGGGCACCGAGCTGACCCTGGCGACCCAGGATGAATACACCATCCCGGAACTCAAGGTCGACCTGGCCCGTCTCGAACAGGAAGCCCTGGCCAGTCGTCCGGAATTGCGCGAGCAGGATTACCAGACCCGCATCACCGCCGCCGAAACCCGTAAGGCCATGTTGCGCCTGCTGCCGGGGCTGGAGTTTTCCGCCGGCGGGCACTACGACAGCAACTCGTTTTTGGTGGAACAAGGCTGGGCCGACTATGGCGTGAAAATCACCTGGAACCTGTTCAACGTGATCTCCGCCCCGGCGGCCATCGACGTGGCCAAGGCCGGTGAAGAAGTGGCGTCGGCACGGCGTCAGGCGATGTCAATCGCCGTGCTGGCGCAGCTGTACGTGGCCAATGCCAACTATCGTGAAGCCCTGCGCCAGTTCAAGACCAGCCAGCAACTGTCGGACATCGATGGGCAGATTGTCGGTCAATTGCGTAGCCGTCACCAGGCTGCCGGCATTGGCGAATTGGACCTGATCCAGGGTGAACTGAACACCTTGCAGGCCGACCTGCGTCGGGACTTGGCTTATGCCGACCTGCGCAACGCCTACGGGCAGATCTTTGCCAGCGCCGGCCTCGATCCACTGCCGAACGAAGTGCAATCGACCGAGGTCCAGTCGATTGCCACGGCGCTGGCCAACCGCGAAGCGGCCTGGGCCCAGGGTGATATCACGCTGCCGAAGCCTGCCACGGTGACTCAATAACCGGGCGCAGCCATGATGATGCGCCCGGCGTTTTCCCGGCTGCCGGTGGCGGTGAACCTGCCGTTGCTGTTGCACGCACTGGCGGCCATTGACGACACACGTTGGCAGGGGCACTTCAACAGTGCCTATCACAGCGGCGACTGGAGCGGCGTGGCGCTGATATCGGCGGCCGATGCCGTTACCGAACTGTCGCCCGGGCACGGTCAGCCCGTGCATCGCGCGCCTTGGACGGCGGACAGTCGCTGGCAAGAGGCATTGCATGACTGGCCCCTGGAGATCGTCTCGGCCCGGCTGCTGCGGTTGGGCCCCGGTGGGCGCATCCACGAGCATTGCGACTATGATCTGGGCGGGCCGGATGCTGATCTGCGCCTGCACGTGCCGCTGCTCAGCCCACCTGACGTGGATTTTTTCCTGGATGGACACATTATTCCGATGACCGTCGGCGAGTGCTGGTTTCTCGACTTGGCGCGGCCCCATCGCGTTGTGAATCGAAGTGCTCATTCGCGGGTTCACCTGGTGCTCGATTGTCGCCCCGGGCCGTGGCTGGCCCAGCAGATTGCCGATGGGCTACCCACCACACCCGCCGCGGGCGTCGGGCCAAGCGACTTTGTCCATTTTCAGCAGCGCGTGGAAACGGATCCTCATCTCGCGCGAACCTTGCAGAACTTGCATGAACTGGACGCTTTTTTTGACTCTGCCCTGGCACTGGGGGCCGAACAAGGGCTTCACTTCACCCGGGAGGAATTGCGGGCTGCGATGCGCACCGGTCGCCAGCAGTGGAGAAACCAGTGGAAGACCTGAATCTGCACGGCTGGTTGCCGATCCGCGTATGGCAAGAGGCCGGGCAGTGGCGGGTCGATTGGTGCTGGTTCGGCGACATGCGACTGTCACAGCCGTTCTTTGGAGATGCGGTGGAAGACGCCCTGCGCCTGCCCTTCAACCAGGCGTTCCGCCGCCAGACACCCTTGGAGGTGCTCGGTCAGTGGCAACGACAAAGCCCGGGCCTGGCGCCCAATGCGTTCATTTTCCATGCCTCCCGTTGCGGCTCGACATTGATCAGCCAGATGCTTGCCCAATTGGACCATCACATCGTCATTTCGGAACCACCGCCCCTGGATACGCTGCTGCGCAGTGATTTGCCGTTGCCCGAGCGGTGCGTGGCGCTCAAGGGCTTGATGTCGGCCTATGGGCAGCGCCGCCGAGGCGTGGAGCAACGGCTGGTGGTCAAGCTCGACGCCTGGAACATCGGTGAACTGCCGTTGTTGCGTGAGTGCTTTCCCGACACGCCCTGGTTGTTCGTGTACCGCGACCCCTTGGAAATCTCGGTCTCCCACCTGCGCCGTCCCGGCATGCACATGGTGCCGGGGATGATCGGGGCGACGGTCCTGGATGATGGATTGCCGTTCGCCGGCCAGGAAGATTTCATCCCGCGCCGGGTGGGACGGTTATTGGCGACGGGCTTGGACCACTGCCAGGCATTGGCTGGGATGGCGGTCAACTACACCGAACTGCCTGAGGCGATGACGGGCAGGCTGGCGGCGTTTTTCGGCCTCGATGAAGGGCAGTGCAAACAAGTGTTCGCAGCGGTCGGGCAACATGCCAAGCAGCCGGCGCAGGTGTTTGTTGGCGACAGCGAGGACAAGCGCCGGGAGGCTTCGGCGCTGTTGCGTGAGCGGGTCCTGCGCTGGGCGCAGGGGCCTTACGAGGCGTTGAAGTCACTCTCTCCGTAGCGGATTCAAACCCGCTTTTGTGGCGAGGGAGCTTGCTCCCGCTCGGTTGCGCAGCAACCGCAAAGTCGTGGGGCCGCTTCGCCCGAAGCGTCGGACCGGCCCAGCGGAAGCAAGCTCCCTCGCCACGGTGTGCTCAGCTCCAAGGGACTAGACTGCAGGAATAGCGCCCAGCCATCCATTCATGCCCAGGAGTCCCGCATGGAAACCCCGATCCATACACTTCCCGCCCTGTTCAAACAACTCGGCTTGCCTGACGACGCCGTCAGCATCGATCAATTCATTGCCAGTCATTCGCCGCTTAAACCCGACCTGCGGCTTGCCGATGCGTTTTTCTGGAGCGAGAGCCAGCGGCAACTCCTGCGCGACGAAATCCTCGAGGATGCGGACTGGGCGGTGGTGGTGGATCAACTCGACGTGCTGTTGCGCAAGGGCCGCAGTGAGTGATGCACGAACCTGTGGGAGCGGGCTTGCTCGCCAATGCGTCGTGTCAGGCAACATCAGCGTCAACTGACCCACCGCTTTCGCGAGCAAGCCCGCTCCCACAGAGATACACGATTATTCTTTATTGTTATTAACAAATAGCTTCTTATTCCTTAAGTAATATACCTCTCCTCCCTATACTCGTCCGGGAACAGACACGCAGGAGAGCACCCATGCGCAACGAGTCGATTCGCTACCTGATTGTGCCGGGCTGGCAAGGATCGCCGGAGAATCATTGGCAAACCCACTGGCAGAACAGCCTGCCCAACAGCGCCCGGGTCGAGCAGGCCGACTGGGTCACGCCCCGGCGTGAGGACTGGGTCGCGGCGCTGGCCGAGGCCGTGGCCGCCGACAGCACGCCGGTGATCCTGATTGCCCATAGCCTGGGCTGCATCACGGTGGCCCATTGGGCCGCCACCGCACCGGTGCACTTCCTGCGGCAGGTGCGGGGGGCGTTGCTGGTGGCGCCGGCGGATGTCGAGCGGCCGGCCTGCGTCCCGGCGCTGCGCAACTTCGCGCCGATTCCCAATGATCTGCTGCCGTTCCCAAGCCAAGTGGTCAGCTCCGACAACGACGCCGCCGTGAGCGCCCCGCGCGCCTTGGAGCTGGCCCGCAACTGGGGTGCCGAGGCCGGGATCCTGTCAGGGGCTGGGCATATCAATGTGAAGTCTGGCCACCAGCGTTGGGAGCAGGGTTTCGCTTACCTCTACCGTCTGCAAAACCGCATGGAGCATCACGCCCTGCGTCGCGCCTGAATTTTTAGCGCCCCCCGTCTCCCGGCGGCCTGGGGCGGGAGCCTGCCATGAGTTTGCATGAAACCTTCGGTCAGCCCTTGCTGACCTTTCCCGATGCGGAAAAAAGCCCCCTGAGCATTCGCGCCAAGGCGCTGGTGTTCGTCGATCCTCGTTCACGGCAGTTGCGCCAGGAATTGGAGCAACTGGCGCCCCGGGCGATTTCAGTGCTGATACGCGGCGAAACCGGTAGCGGCAAGGAACTGCTGGCCCGGCATATCCATCGCGAAAGCGATCGCGGCGGATTGTTTGTATCGGTCAATTGCGGCGCCATCAGCCCGACCTACGCCGACGCCGAACTGTTCGGCTATGCCGCCGGTAGCTACAGTGGTTCGGCCAGCAGCCGGGCCGGCTGGTTTGGTTCGGCCAACGGCGGCACTCTTTACCTGGATGAAATCGGCGACTTGCCGCTGCCGATCCAGATCAAGCTGCTGGCGGCCTTGGAGAACCATGAAGTCACCCGTGTCGGCGCTCATCAGCCCAGTCCGGTGGATGTCCGCCTGGTCGCGGCCACCAGCATCGACTTGGCGCAAGCGGTGGCGGCCGGGAAATTCCACGAACGGCTCTACCACTATCTGGGCGAAGGCCGGCTCGAACTGCCGGCCCTGCGCGAACGGGTGGGCGATATCCTGTCCCTGGCCGAATACTTCCTGGGCATCTACAGCCAGCGACTCGGCCTGGCCGTGCCGCTGATCAGTGAAGCCGCGCAACATGCCCTCGAACAGCACAGTTGGCCGGGCAATACCCGCGAACTGGAAAACGTCATTCATTTCGCGTTGCTGGTGAGCACGGGGGAGGAGATTTTGCCGGAGCATTTGAATCTGCCGTCCCAGCCTTCAGCCTTGGAGCTGATTGATCAGCAGGTAGCGCAGGTCATTGCCCAGGGGTCGGACGCCGAGCGCTTAGCTCTCAAGGCGTTGCTCAATCAATTGAGCCAAACGCTCTAGACCGGATACCCACCTGTGGCGAGGGAGCTTGCTCCCGCTCGGTTGCGCAGCGACCGCAAAAATCTTGGGTCCGCTACGCGGCCCAGCGGGAGCAAGCTCCCTCGCCACAAAGGCGTCGTCTTGTATATGAATAAAATGAATATGAACTTGAATAAAAGATATTGTTAAGGAATAAAAAATATCGGTATTGTCCGCATCACGCCAGCGATAGCACTTCACTGGCACATCCACATTTAGCCGTCGTCCATGACGACCGTGATTTTCGATAAGGACACTGCATGAAAAAGGTTCTGTTGTTCACCGCATTGGCGGCAGCCCTGGCCTCGGGCCTGGCCCAGGCCGCGGAGAAGCTGGTCGTGGCCGCCACGCCAGTACCCCACGCGGAAATCCTCGAGCTGATCAAGCCGGCCCTGGCTAAAGAGGGCGTGGATTTGCAGATCAAGGTTTTCACTGACTACGTCCAGCCCAACGTACAGGTCGACCAGAAACGCCTGGACGCCAACTACTTCCAGACCTTGCCCTACCTCAAGAGCTTCAACGAAGGCAAAGGCACCCACCTGGTGACGGTCATCGGCGTGCACGTCGAACCGTTTGGCGGCTACTCGAAAAAGGTCAAGAGCCTGGCTGAGCTGAAGGACGGCGCAACCATCGCCATCCCTAACGAAGGCAGCAACAGCGGCCGTGCGCTGATCCTGCTGCAGAAGGCTGGCCTGATCACACTCAAGGATCCGAAAAACGCCCTGGCGACGCCGAAGGACATTGCCGAGAACCCTAAGAACTTCAAGTTCAAGGAACTGGAATCGGCCATGCTGCCGCGTGTGTTGGATCAGGTCGACCTGGACATGATCAACACCAATTACGCCTTGGAAGCAGGTCTTAACCCGGCCAAGGACGCCTTGGTGATCGAAGGTGCGGATTCGCCTTACGTGAACTTCCTGGTGGCCCGTCCGGACAACAAGGACAGCCCGGCCATCCAGAAACTGGCCAAGGCCCTGACCAGCCCTGAAGTGAAGGCGTTCATCGAGAAGAAATACAGCGGCGCGGTACTGCCGGCGTTCTGATTCGCGCGGTAGACCCTGTTACGGTTTCAAACGCCGACGGCTGATACAGCGTCGGCGTTTTTTATGCTCGAAAGATTGCTTGGGTCAGGGACAGGATTACCTGTGGCGAGGGAGCTTGCTCCCGCTCGGCTGCGCAGCAGTCGCAAAACCCGCTAATGCGATCTACGTGAAGGACTGCTGGGGGCCTGCTACGCAGGCCAGCGGGAGCAAGCTCCCTCGCCACAAGATCAAAGGCGCAAATCAGGCCACCTTGGTCTTCAACGCCCGGCGCAACGCCACCAATAATTTCACTATTTCCTGCGGTTCCAGTCGCTGCGGCACTTTCACGTCAGCCATTTTTTTCTTCCTTGTAATGGTGAGGGGATGTCGAAAAGATCCTCCCTGCGGCGCAAGGAAAATAGTCGTCTTTGTCCTAGCCGGCAAATCCGGGAACAGTTCTGTGCTCGCTGAAGGCTTACGGTGGGAGCGAGCTTGCTCGCGATTCAGTTGATCAGGCGCCATTCAATCCGGCCAATGCCACGCCGGCTCATCCAACGCCCGCTGCCCGACAATCCCGGTCTGTCCAAGGTCTTTCTCCAGCACGATGCAATTGCACTGTTCATCCTGCTCCAACGCGGCAATCAGGCGCGAGGCATGGGACACCACCCAGACCTGGCAATTGGCCGAGGCGCGGATGATCAACCGCGCCAGGGCCGGCAACAGGTCGGGGTGCAGGCTGGTTTCCGGTTCGTTGAGCACCATCAGCGAAGGCGGTCTGGGCGTGAGCAGGGCGGCCACCAGCAACAGATAGCGCAAGGTCCCGTCCGACAGTTCGGCGGCGGACAGCGGTCGCAGCAGGCCGTGCTGCTGGAACGCGATGGCGAAACGTCCGCCTTGCAGCTTATCGATGTGCAGTCGGGCGCCGGGGAACGCGTCACCGATGGCGGCATGCAAGGCCTCGACGTCACCGATTTCAAGAATGGTCTGCAGCGCGGCGGCCAGATCCCGCCCATCGTGATGCAGCACCGGCGTGCGGGTGCCCAGTTGTGGTTGGCGCACCGGGGCGTCGGCGTCGCTGCGAAAGTGATCGTAGAAGCGCCAGCGACGAATGAACTCGCGCATCTGCAGGACCTCCGGCGAAGCGCGCAGGCTGCCGACCTGGTCGAACAGGCTGTCGAAGGTGGGCGTGTGCTGGGCCAGTACATCCCATGAACGGCCTTCGCGGGCACGGATCATCGGCCCGTTGCGGTCCACCAGCAGGCTGGCCGGTCGAAACACCGGGCCGGCCCAGATGCATTCACGCTTGATTTCCGGGTCCAGGGAAAACGCTGAGCGACTGGGTGCAGGCAGGCCGAGGGCGATGGAGTAGCTGAAGTCTTCGCCGGCGAAGCCCAGGCGCAGGCGCTTGGTGCCCTGGCGCACAACCGCCTGGACCGGCACCTCACCGTTACGCATGCGGCGGCTGATTTCCTCCGGCCCGGCCCAGAAGGTCGAGTCCAGTCCGCCTTCCCGGGCCAGGGCGTTGACCACCCCGCCCTGGGCCGTTTCCGACAGCAGCCGAAGGGCGCGATACAGATTGGATTTGCCACTGCCGTTGGGCCCGGTGATCAGGTTCAGCCGGCCCAGGGGGATGACCAGTTTATTGATCGATCGATAGTTGGCCACCGCCAATGTCTTGAGCATGGGCAGACTCCTGCTGCGTGGGTTCGTAGGAGCTGTCGAGCGCAGCGAGGCTGCGATCTTTCCAAACCCCGTTGAGTCCCAAGTGAAAGATCAAAAGATCGCAGCCTCGCTGCGCTCGGCAGCTCCTACAAGAGGCGATCAGTTTGCCTGATTTGCCGTACCCGTTGTATTCGTGGAACCCTGTTCTAAGCTCACAGTCGTATCGTCACTGGTACGTCCGTACAACGCAAAGGAGTCTGCATGGCTGGTCCCGGAATCAAATTGATTGTTGGCTTGGGCGTGTGTGCGTTGTTGGCGGGGTGTGGTGACAAGAAGCCCGAAGAAAAGGCCCTGCCACGGGTTTTCGTGCAGAAGGCCGTGCCCAGTGAATACGCGGCCTCGGTGACCCTGACCGGCGATGTCCAGGCGCGGGTGCAGGCCGACCTGTCGTTTCGCGTGGGTGGCAAGATCATCGAGCGCAAGGTGGATGTCGGCGACCGGGTCTCGGCCCGGCAAGTGCTGGCCCGGCTTGATCCCCGGGACCTGCAGACCAACGTCGACTCCGCCCAAGCCCAGGTGGCTGCCGAGCAGGCGAGGGTCAAGCAGAGTGCGGCGGCATTCGTGCGCCAACAGAAGCTCCTGCCCAAGGGCTATACCAGCCAGAGCGAATACGACGCGGCCCAGGCCCAACTGCGCAGCAGCCAGAGTGCGCTGACCGCTGCCCAGGCCCAACTGGCCAACGCTCGCGAACAACTGAGCTACACCGCGCTGATTGCCGAAGCGCCGGGCATCATCACCGCGCGCCAGGCGGAAGTCGGCCAAGTGGTGCAGGCCACGGAGCCGATCTTCAGCCTGGCCCGGGACGGCGAACGCGACGCGGTGTTCAACATCTACGAGTCACTGTTGAGCGAACCGCCGTCGGACCCTGCAATCACCATCAGCCTGTTGGATAACCCCACCATCAAGACCACCGGCACGGTGCGCGAGATCACCCCGGCGGTGTCCGCCCAGACCGGCACCGTGCAGGTCAAGGTGACCCTCGATGAATTGCCCGAAGGCATGCGCTTGGGGTCGGTGGTCAGCGCCACGGCCAAGTCCGCCGGCAAGACCGCCTTCGAGTTGCCTTGGTCGGCCCTGACCAAGAACCTCAGTGAGCCGGCCGTGTGGCTGGTGGACGGCGACGGCAAGGCGCAGTTGCAGACGGTGACGGTCGGCCGCTACCTGACCGGCAAGGTCATCATCAGCGCGGGCCTCAAGGGGGGAGAGAAAATCGTCACCGCCGGTGGGCAGTTGCTGCACCCCGGAGTACGCGTCGAGATCGCTGAAAACACTTATGAAAAATCCACGCCGGGAGCCCAGCCATGAAGCGTGCGTGGATGATCGCGGCCGGCCTCTTGCTGGCCGCCTGCTCCAAGGAAGAAGCACCGCCCGAACCGGTTCGCCCGGTATTGTCCGTTGAAGTCCGGGCCCTCGACCAGCAGGCCCTCGGGCGTTTCGCCGGGAATATCCAGGCGCGTTACGAGAGCAATGTCGGTTTCCGCGTGCCCGGACGCATTGCCAGCCGCAACGTCGATGTTGGCGCCGAAGTGAAGAAGGGCGACCTGCTCGCCACGCTCGATCCCACCGACCAGCAGAACCAGCTCCGCGCCGCCCAGGGCGATCTGGCGCGGATCGAGGCGCAGTACATCAATGCCCAGGCCAATGCCCGTCGCCAGCAGCAATTGTTCGACCGTGGTGTCGGTGCCCAGGCGCAACTGGACGTCGCCCAGACTGACCTGAAAACCACCGGGGCGTCCCTCGAACAGGCCCGGGCTTCGGTGGAGCAGGCCCGCGACCAACTCAACTACAGCCAATTGCACGCGGACCACGACGCCGTCGTCACCGCCTGGAACGCCGAAGCCGGGCAGGTGGTCACCGCCGGCCAGCAAGTGGTGACCCTGGCCCGCCCGGACATCAAGGAAGCGGTGATCGACCTGCCGGCCGGGCTGGTCGAACGCTTGCCCACGGACGTGGTATTCGAGGTCGCCGCGCAATTGGACCCGAGCATCCACACCACCGCCATCGTCCGCGAGATCGAGCCCCAGGCCCAGAGCGCGACCCGCACCCGCCGCGCGCGCCTGACGCTGACCGACACACCGCCAGGTTTTCGCCTGGGCACGGCCATCAGCGTGACCCTGAGTTCGACCATCGAACCGCGCATCGAACTGCCGCTCAGCGCCCTGCAAGAGATCGACGGCAAGGCGCGCATCTGGCTGATCGACCCGCAAACGCAGACCGTCTCACCCCGTGAGGTACGGATTATTGAGCGTTCGGCCAACTCGGTGCTGGTGGCCAACGGCATCAAGGCCGGCGACCGCGTGGTCAGCGCCGGCGTGCACAGTCTCCAGCCAGGACAGAAAGTGAAACTCGACGAGGACGCACGATGAAAGGGCCTTTCAACTTATCCGAATGGGCCCTGCGGCATCAGTCGTTCGTCTGGTACCTGATGTTCGTGGCGCTGTTGATGGGCGTGTTTTCGTACATGAACCTGGGTCGCGAGGAAGACCCGTCGTTCACCATCAAGACCATGATCATCCAGACCCGCTGGCCTGGCGCGACCCAGGAAGAAACCCTCAGGCAGGTCACCGACCGCATCGAGAAGAAGCTCGAAGAGCTCGACTCCCTCGACTACGTCAAGAGCTACACCCGCCCGGGAGAGTCGACGGTGTTCGTGTACCTGCGCGATACCACCGGGGCCAAGGAAATCCCCGAGATCTGGTACCAGGTGCGCAAGAAGATCAACGACATTCGCGGCGACTTCCCCGAAGGCTTGCAAGGGCCTGGGTTCAATGATGAGTTCGGCGATGTCTACGGTTCGGTGTACGCCTTCACCGGCGACGGCCTGTCGATGCGCCAGTTGCGCGACTACGTGGAACAGGTGCGCGCCGAGATCCGCGAGGTACCGGGCCTGGGCAAGGTCGAGATGGTGGGCGAGCAGGACGAAGTGCTGTACCTGAACTTCTCCACGCGCAAACTCGCCGCCCTGGGCATCGACCAGCGCCAAGTGGTGCAGAGCCTGCAATCGCAGAATGCCGTGACCCCGGCCGGGGTGATCGATGCGGGACCGGAGCGGATTTCCGTACGTACGTCCGGGCAGTTCCAATCGGAAAAAGACCTGGCCAACGTCAACCTGCGACTCAATGACCGCTTCTATCGACTGGCCGACATCGCCGACATCCGTCGCGGCTATGTCGACCCCGCCACACCGATGTTCCGTTTCAACGGTACGCCGGCCATCGGCCTTGCCATCGCGATGAAGAAGGGTGGCAACATCCAGGACTTCGGCAAGGCGCTGCATGCGCGCATGAACGAGCTGACCGCCGACCTGCCGGTGGGCGTTGGCGTGCACACCGTGTCGGACCAGGCCGAAGTGGTGGAGGAGGCGGTCGGCGGCTTCACCAGTGCCCTGTTCGAGGCGGTGATCATCGTCCTGCTCGTCAGCTTCGTCAGCCTCGGCGTACGGGCCGGGCTGGTGGTGGCCTGTTCGATTCCGCTGGTGCTGGCGATGGTCTTCTTGTTCATGGAATACAGCGGCATCACCATGCAGCGGATTTCCCTCGGCGCGTTGATCATCGCCCTCGGCCTGCTGGTGGACGACGCGATGATCACCGTGGAAATGATGGTCACGCGCCTGGAAAAAGGCGACAGCAAGGATCAGGCCGCGACGTTCGCCTACACCTCGACGGCGTTTCCCATGCTCACCGGGACCCTGGTGACCGTGGCCGGTTTCGTGCCCATCGGCTTGAACGCCAGCTCCGCCGGTGAATACACCTTCACCCTGTTTGCGGTCATCGCCGTGGCGATGCTGGTGTCATGGATCGTCGCGGTGCTGTTTGCCCCGGTGATCGGCGTGCATATCCTCAGCGCTGACGTGAAACCCCACAGCGCCGAGCCGGGGCGGATCGGCCGGGCATTCAACGGCGGCCTGTTGTGGGCGATGCGCAATCGCTGGTGGGCCATCGGCATCACCGTGCTGCTGTTCGTGCTGGCGGTGTTTTGCATGCGTTTTGTGCAGAACCAGTTCTTCCCGTCCTCGGACCGGCCAGAAATCCTGGTGGACCTCAACCTGCCGCAAAACGCTTCGATGGACGAGACCCGCAAAGCCGTCGACCGCCTGGAGGCGACCCTCAAGGGCGACCCGGACATTGAGCGCTGGAGCACCTACATCGGCGAAGGCGCGATTCGTTTCTACCTGCCGCTGGACCAGCAGTTGCAGAACCCGTACTACGCGCAATTGGTGATCGTCAGCAAAGGCCTGGAGTCGCGCACGGCGCTGACCGAACGCCTGCAAAAGCGTCTGCGTGAGGATTTCGTCGGGATTGGCAGCTACGTCCAGGCCTTGGAAATGGGCCCGCCGGTGGGCCGGCCGATCCAATATCGGGTCAGCGGCAAGGACATCGACCTGGTGCGCAAGCATGCGATCGAACTGGCCACCGAACTGGACAAGAACTCGCACATTGGCGAAATCATCTACGACTGGAACGAGCCGGGCAAAGTGCTGCGTATCGACATCGCCCAGGACAAGGCGCGGCAATTGGGCTTGTCGTCCGATGATGTGGCGAGGCTGATGAACAGCATTGTCAGCGGCTCGCCGGTGACCCAGGTCAACGATGATATCTACTTGATCAACGTGGTCGGCCGTGCCGAGGATGCCGAGCGCGGTTCGCCGGAAACCCTGCAGAACCTGCAGATCGTCACCCCGAGTGGCACGTCGATTCCGTTGCTGGCGTTTGCCACGGTGCGCTATGAACTGGAGCAACCGCTGGTGTGGCGTCGTGACCGCAAGCCGACCATCACCATCAAGGCCGCGGTGCGCGACGAGATCCAGCCCACCGACCTGGTCAAGCAGTTGCAACCGGACATCGACAAGTTCGCCGCCGGCCTGCCGGTGGGTTACAAGGTCGCCACGGGCGGTACGGTGGAAGAAAGCAGCAAGGCCCAGGGGCCGATTGCCAGCGTCGTGCCGCTGATGCTGTTTTTGATGGCGACTTTCCTGATGATCCAGTTGCACAGCGTGCAGAAACTGTTCCTGGTGGCGAGCGTCGCGCCCCTCGGGTTGATCGGCGTGGTGCTGGCGCTGGTGCCGACGGGCACGCCCATGGGCTTCGTGGCGATCCTCGGGATTCTCGCGCTGATCGGCATCATTATCCGTAACTCGGTGATCCTGGTGACTCAGATCGATGAGTACGAGCGTGACGGCTACGAACCCTGGGACGCGGTGGTGGAGGCCACCGAACACCGCCGCCGGCCGATCCTGCTCACGGCCGCCGCGGCGAGCCTGGGGATGATCCCGATTGCCCGGGAAGTGTTCTGGGGGCCGATGGCCTACGCGATGATCGGCGGGATTATCATCGCCACGTTGCTGACGCTGCTGTTCCTGCCGGCGCTGTATGTGGCCTGGTACAAGATTCGCGAGCCGAAGCGTGATTGACGCGGCCGCCTTCGCTGCCCTTGTGGCGAGGGAGCTTGCTCCCGCTCGGCTGCGCAGCAGTCGTGAACCGGTGGACTCGGTCTGCCTGAAGTTACTCATTGTCTGGGTTTTGGGCTGCTTCGCAGCCCAGCGGGAGCAAGCTCCCTCGCCACAGGGATACGTCGCAAACTTGAACTCAGGGTTGCTGGAACAGGCTTTGCACCTGCTCCAGCACCGCGTTGGCTGACATACCGCTATCGCGAGCAAGCTCGCTCCCACAGTGGTTCTCTGTTGCCCACAGAATATGTGTTCACTGGAGCTCCCTGTGGGAGCGAGCTTGCTCGCGATGGGTCCAGCCCAATCACCCCGTTTTTTTATTTGCGCAACAACCGCAACCCATTGAACACCACCAGCAAACTCACCCCCATGTCGGCAAACACCGCCATCCACATGGTGGCGAACCCGGCGAAGGTGACCCCGAGAAAGATCGCCTTGATCACCAAGGCCAAGGCAATGTTCTGTTTCAGAATGCTGGACGTCTGCCGCGACAGGCGAATGAAGGCCGGGATCTTGCGCAGGTCATCGTCCATCAAGGCGACATCGGCGGTCTCGATGGCCGTGTCGGTGCCGGCCGCCGCCATGGCGAAACCGATTTCCGAGCGGGCCAGGGCCGGGGCGTCGTTGATGCCGTCGCCCACCATGCCGACGCGGTGACCCTTGGCATACAGCGCTTCGATGGCTTGCAGCTTGTCTTCCGGCAACAGGTCGCCCCGCGCCTGGTCCATGCCCACTTGCGCGGCAATCGCTTCGGCGGTGTGGGCGTTGTCGCCGGTGAGCATCAGGGTCTTGATGCCCAGTTCATGCAGTTGCCGGATGGCCTCGCGGCTGGAGTCCTTCACGGTGTCGGCCACGGCAAACAGCGCCAAGGGACCTGTAGCGTCGAGCAGCAGCACCACCGACTTGCCTTGTTTTTCCAGGGCGAAGAGTTTTTCTTCCAGTTCGGGGGAGCACAGGCCGAGGTCTTCCACCAGGCGGTGGTTGCCCAAGTGATAGGTCCGGCCGTCGATGTCGCCGCGCACGCCGCGCCCGGCCAGCGCCGCGAAGTTATCCACAGCCTGCTGCACCACTTGCTTATCCACAGCCGCGTTGGCAATCGCCCGGGACACCGGGTGGTCGGAGCGGGCGGCGAGGCTGGCGGCCAGGGCCGGGGCTGTGCTTTCCAGAGTAGGGTCCAAGGCCACATAGTCGGTTTGCACCGGTTTGCCGTGGGTGATCGTGCCGGTCTTGTCCAACGCCAGATAGTCGAGCTTGTAGCCGCCCTCCAGATAGACGCCGCCCTTGACCAGGATGCCTTTGCGCGCGGCGGCGGCGAGGCCGCTGACGATGGTCACGGGGGTGGAAATCACCAGCGCGCACGGGCAGGCGACCACCAGCAGCACCAGGGCCCGGTAGATCCAGTCGAACCACAAGGCGCCCATGAACAGCGGTGGAATGACTGCTACCGCCAGGGCCAGGGCAAACACCGCTGGGGTATAGATCGTCGAAAAGCGGTCGACGAAGCGCTGGGTCGGCGCCCGGGAGCCCTGTGCCTGTTCCACGGCGTGGATGATTCGCGCCAGGGTCGATTGATCGGCCGCCGCCGTCACCCGATATTCCAGTTCGCCAGCCTGGTTGATGGTGCCGGCGAACACCTTGTCGCCGGCGATTTTTTCCACCGGCAGGCTTTCACCGGTAATCGGTGCCTGGTCGACGGTCGAGCGGCCGGTGATCACCTCACCGTCCAGGCCGACGCGCTCGCCGGGCCGCACCCGCACCCGCGCGCCGAGGGCAATGGCCTTGACCTCCTGGACCTGCCAGGTGCCATCGGCCTGCTGCACGGTGGCCTGTTCCGGGGCCATCTGCATCAGGCCGCTGATGGCGTTGCGCGCCCGATCCAGGGATTTGGCTTCGATCAGTTCGGCCACGGTGAACAGGAACATCACCATTGCCGCTTCCGGCCATTGGCCAATCAGCACGGCGCCGGTCACGGCGATGCTCATCAGCGCGTTGATGTTCAGGTTGCGGTTCTTCAGGGCGATCCAGCCCTTCTTGTAGGTACCCAGGCCACCGCTGAGGATCGACACCAACGCCACCAGCGCGACCACCCAGTTTGGCGCGGCATTGGTGAAGTGGATCACCTCGGCGCCCAGGGCCGTCACGCCGGACAGCGCCAACGGCCACCAGGGCTTGGCCGGGGCGGGCAGGTCGTGGCTTTGCGGTTTCTCGCCCGCAATCAGCGGGTCGGCCTGCATGCCTAAGGATTCGATGGCCTTGATGATCGGCGCGTCGCTGGGCAGATCGTGGGTCACGCCCAGGACGCGGTTGATCAGGTTGAACTCCAGTCGCTGCACGCCTTCGAGTTTGCCGAGCTTGTTCTGGATCAGCGTCTGTTCGGTGGGGCAGTCCATGGCTTCGATGCGGAAACTGCTCAGCCGCGCGCCGTCCGTCGGCGTTTTGCCGAGATCGACCACCGCCGGTGCCGCTTTCGAGGCGCAGCAGGAATGCCCGTGGTCATGGCCGTGGTCGGGTTTTTGGATGTGAAGGGAATCGCTCATCGGGTGACGTCCGTGAAAAGTGCCTGTTGCGCAGTAAAGACCCTGTAGCCACTATAGGGTCAAGCACCTATTTGGGAGATCGCACGATGAAGATCGGAGAACTGGCGAAAATCACCGACTGTCAGGTCGAAACCATCCGCTACTACGAACGCGAAGGCCTGCTGCCGGAACCGGCCCGCAGCGACGGCAACTACCGCGTCTACACCCAGGCCCATGCCGAACGGCTGACGTTCATCCGCAACTGCCGCACCCTGGACATGACCCTGGAGGAAATTCGCAGCCTCCTGGCCCTGCGCGACAGCCCCCAGGATCAATGTGAAAGCGTCAATGCGCTGATCGACGAACACATCCACCACGTCAAGGCCCGCATCGATGGCCTGCTGGCCTTGCAGGCGCAACTGATCGACCTACGCCATCGCTGTGGCGAAGGGCCGGATCTGGATCAATGCGGGATCTTGCAGCGGTTGGAGGTGAGCGGGGCGGTGGCGCCGGAGGTGGAACATTCGCATGTGGGGCGTAGTCATGGGCATTGAGCCGATCTTGGAGCACATGCAGATCCAATGTGGGAGCGAGCCTGCTCGCGATAGCGGTGGGTCAGTCACATAAGTATTGAATGGAGGACGCTACCGCGAGCAACCGCCGTAGGACTCCTTATAGGAGCTTTACCAGTACCGCTCCGAGCAGTATCCCAATCGACGCTACGAGCATCATCACCACGCGAGTAGCGTCAGTTCAGCTGGCTTTGATCGAGTTATTTAAATTGGATTAGCACGGCTGCAAGTGCCATCCAGATGAGGGCGACGATTATTATCGTCATTTCAATTAATAGGAGCCGTTTCAAATAACGCGGGAAGTTCTCGATATCGACCGGGTCTACTTCACCAATACGGATTGATACTCCAGGCCACAACACCATCCCGGCAATTTTTCCTATCTCCAAGAACGACCAGATCAAACCCCGTCTCCCCAGGTTCGGGCCCCAAAGATAAATATAGCGGCTGTTCTTCAAAGCCTCCTTCATCGCATCCAGATGGCGGTGGCTCAGGTATAAGCTAAATACCGCACCTACAAAGCTCAGCAGAGTGGGGCCGGCCATAAGCCAAAAAGCCAGCCAAGACTTCCAGAACTCCTCCGGTATCATTGCAGCGTTTTCTCGTATAGTACTTCTCCGATTCCCTCATCTCCTATAGCTCCAAGGGCCGTGCCTCCCCACGCGCCAGTCGCCACCAAGGCCCCGACGCAGAGAACACCCCCAATGCCTCTAGTGACTCCAAGCGCCAGGCAAACAGCACCGCTAGCCGCCGAAGCGCCTATCCCGCCGGCCACCCCGCCGAAAGTCGACCCAGCAAACTTCCCTCCTTCGGTAAACTTGACTCTCTCACAAGCCGCCTCAGATCCTCCGTTACACACCTCCTGAACCGCTAACAACGAAGAAACCCCACCAATCCCAATACCGATATACCCACCCGATTTCATGTACTTCGCAGCCCGACTGGTCGCCGCCACATGCGTGGCATACTCCGGAATCTGCCCCGGTGCTCCGGCTTTGTTCCAGTGGTGCGCCAGGCGACGGTTAGAAATGCAGAGGTAGCTCAATTATTTGAACTGGATCAGCAGGCCAATAGCGACTATCCAAATGGAGGCAATGCCCATCACAACCAGATCAATAGCGAGAAGACGCTTCAGGTGAGGCGGGAAGTTCTTAATATCTACAGGGTCCGCATCTCCACTGCGAATATGCGCCTTTGACCACACCACTATCCCGGCAATTTTACTGAGCAGTACGACCCCGCCGAACCAACCCCGGCCTCGCCATGCGGGCCCCCAAAGATATATGTAGCGGCTATTTTTCAAAGCTTCCATCATGACGTCCAAATGTCTGCGGCTGAGGTACAGATTGAACACCAGGCCCAAAAAGCTCAGCAGGAGGGGACCGGCCATAAGCCAGAAAGCTAGCCAGGACTTCCAGAACGCCTCCGGTATCATGGCAAAGTTTTCTCGTACACCACTTCCCCGATTCCTTCACCGCCCATCGCACCGTAAGTTGTGCCCACCCATGCGCCAGTCGCTACCACGACCCCGACGCAGAGAACACCACCCAAACCTGCTGTAGAGGCGCCAATTGCCGCGCAGAGCGGGACGCTGGCACTTTGGGCCATCCATCCAAGTGCAGCGCCGCCAAAGGTTCCCCCCAAAAATTTTCCTCCTTCAGTAAACCTGACCCGCTCACAAGCTTCCCCTGATCCCCCGTTACAAACCTCTTGAATCGCCAGCAACGAAGACACCCCGCCAATCCCAATACCGATATACCCACCTGACTTCATGTACTTCGCAGCACGACTGGTCGCCTCCACATGCGTCGCATACCCCGGAATCTGCCCCGGTGCTCCGGCCTTGTTCCAATGGTGCACTAAGCTACGGCTCGAAATGCCAAGGGCAGTTTTCAGTTTGGGGTGGTCGCCCAGGGTCGTATGGCCGCGCAGGCGGGTGGAATTCAGCAGGTGCGCATCCAGCTGGGCGAGCAGGAGCTTACGCTCGGCGAAGAATTGCGGCGATCTAAGATGGCCGTATTGACGAAAACTGTTCTGGTGTAAGCGTTCCATGGCCTGGAGCGTATCGCGCAGGTTGCTCAGGTGTTTCTCCATCATCACCGCGCTGACGCCCAACCATGTCGAGGTCTGGCCGGTGAAACTGGCGATCTCAGCCGCGTGGCGATGCATGAAGTCGGCTTGTTCAGCGGTGAGGTCATCGAGCGCGGTATTCACTGTTTCCGCCGCCGCCATCACCTGCGCTTCTTCACGGGTGCATTGGTGATTGTTCGGGTCGCTCAGCACGATCATCGAACCGGCCTTAACGACGTCGCGATGAGGATTTAGCGCGCGGAATTTGCGCATCACCTGCGGGTCGGGCGCTGGGAAAAGGGTGGCTTCCAACGCTTCGCGGGTCACGCTTTTGGGCACGATGTAGAAGCCTGGCTCCTGTGGCTCTACTCGGGTGGACGCCGCTGACGACGGAGGGAAGAAAGAGGCGAAAGCAGATTTTGGTGACATCGTCGGACGGCTGGTGACCGTAGGCGCGTCCGGTTGAGCGGTTCTGCTGGTCGCTCGTGGCGCAGAAGATGCGTTCCTGTAGGTAGCGGTAAATACCGAGGGAATCAGATGGGCCTCGCACGGGCAACCGCTGTAGCTGTCCAGCGTCCCGGCCATGAGTCGGCCATGGCTGATCATGTGCGAAATCCCACCGATGATCCGATACGTTTGACCATCCTTGCCGCAGGAGACGCGGTCGCCTTCGCAGGCATGGAGCAAACCGTACAGGTTGATCCGGGGGTCACCGTCCAACACCTTTCCGCCGCAGGAGGTGTCATCGCCCAGGCCGATGTAATAACCCACGTTCATTGGATCTTCCCTTTTGTGTCATCCGACCGCAGGGGGGCAAGATCCATTTGCTGGAGAGGCGGTAAAAAATCTTCTGCCTTCGGCACGCCGTCCCGGGCGATGAGAAGTGCCTTGCCTTGGGGGGTATTGATGATCTCGTCGCCGTTGCTTAGCAAGCTGCCCACCAGCGCAACATGGCTATTGCCTTCCCCTGCGGTGGTTACGATGCGCGCCGTGCTGCCATCGGCATAAACGACAAGATCGCCCTTGCGTGCTGCACGCACCTGATCGCCATTAGCCAATGTGAACTCCAGCGGAGCGGTCCCTTGCCGGACAACTCCGCCGTCACGGGTCTGGCTGCCCTCGGTGGCCACGCGGTAAATCGCAATGGGAGGATGGGCTTTGGCATAAGTCTGTTGTTGATGAACAATCGCCAACGACTGTTCATCAAAATCGGCAAGTTGCTGTTTCGTGAAAGGGCAGTCGTCCAAGCAGAGCAGAAATTCAGGGGATGCTTCGTTGGTGTAGGCGAGATGCAAGGATGCGTTCATTTTTCAAGACTCCCATTCAAGGTTGTCCGCTTGGCATGCACCAAGCCGGGCGAATACTGGAACGATGAATGAGACGTCGCGGCGCGGGTGAGTCGCAATCCCTGCGGGGAGGGAATTTAGAGTGAATAGGAAACTTCGCCAACGGGAACGCGCTTTTTCCTACGCCATGGACCTATTTTTTGCGTGGTTTGCCGGGAAAGTGAGGGGCAGTTGAGAAAACAGCTGCGTGATAGGTCGCCTTCGCGAGCAAGCTCGCGCACAAAGGGGAGGTGATGGGGCTTAGACTGCCATCGGCACATGGTGCCGGTAGCCTTCGAGGGAGAAATCGCCCGGCTCCACCCGCTCCTTGGAGCTCATGCAGATCCAATGTGGGAGCGAGCTTGCTCGCGATAGCGGTGGGTCAGTCACATAAGTATTGAATGTGAGGGCGCTATCGCGAGCAAGCTCGCTCCCACAGGGAGAGGTAGCGTGGCTTAGACCGCCATCGGCGCGGTCATCGGCGCATGGTGTTGGTAGCCTTCAAGGGAAAAATCGCTCGGATCGACTTGCTCCAGCCACTCCGGCTGATACACACCCGTCTTGGCAAACTCCGGCACGCGCTCGGAAATCACCAGCTTGGGCATCGGGAACGGCTCGCGGGTGAGCTGTTCGTTGAGCATGTCCAAGTGGTTTTCGTAGACGTGGGCGTCGCCGATGAAATAGGTGAACCAGCGCGGCGTGTAGCCGGTCAGGCGGCCGATCAGGCTCAGCAGCGCGGCGCCTTCGGTGAGGTTGAACGGCGTGCCCAGGCCCAGGTCGTTGGAGCGGATGTAGAGGGTCAGGGAAATTTCCCTGGTCTCGACATTCGGGTGGAACTGGTAGAGCAGATGGCACGGCGGCAGGGCCATTTCATCGAGCTGGGCGCAGTTCCAGCCGTGGAACAGGATGCGCCGGCTGCCCGGGTCCTTGATGATGGTGTCGACGCACTGGCGAACCTGGTCGATGGCCTTGTACAGCACCACGTAGGCCTGGCCGTTTTCTTCGCCCTCGGCGATCTGCCGGTAACCCTGGGCCAGCGTCTGCTCGATGGCCGCCGGGTTGCTTACCGGGATCTGCTTATAGGCCGGCCACTTGCGCCACTGCACGCCGTAGATCTCACCCAGGTCGTCTTCGCCCTGGCGGAACGGGTTGGCCAGCCACTGGGCGTTTTCGTTGGCGTTCTGGTCCCAGACCTTGCAGCCCAGGGCGCGAAACTCAGCGGCATTGTTCACACCACGGAGAAAACCGCACATCTCGCCGATGGCCGATTTGAAGGCCATCTTGCGGGTGGTGATGGCGGGAAAGCCTTCCTTCAAGTCATAGCGCAGCATGGCGCCGGGGAAGCTGATGGTGTTCACACCGGTGCGGTTGGCTTGCTTGGTGCCGTTCTTGATGACGTGGGCCACCAGATCGAGATATTGCTTCATGGGTTACCTGTGTCCTTGAACCCGGGGCCTGCGCCCCGGGGTTCGAATTTTAAACCTTGGCCGCCGCAGCCGGCGCGCGATGATAAGCCAGCCAGATTAGCGCCAGGCCACCGATGATCATCGGCAGGCACAGCACCTGGCCCATGGTCAGCCAGTTCCACGCCAGGTAGCCGAGCTGGGCATCCGGCACGCGGACGAATTCGACAATGAAACGGAAGATGCCATAGAACAGCGCGAACATGCCCGACACCGCCATGGTGGGGCGCGGCTTGCGCGAGAACAGCCAGAGGATCAGGAACAGTGCCACACCCTCAAGGGCGAACTGGTACAGCTGCGACGGGTGGCGCGGCAACTGCGCCGGGTCGCTGAACGGCGGGAAGATCATCGCCCAGGGCACGTCGGTCGGCTTGCCCCACAACTCGGCGTTGATGAAGTTGCCGATGCGCCCGGCACCCAGGCCGATCGGCACCATCGGCGCGACGAAGTCCATCAGCTCGAAAAACGACTTGTTGTTGCGCTTGCCGAACCACAGCGCCGCCAGCATCACACCAATGAACCCACCGTGGAACGACATGCCGCCTTTCCAGACTTCGAAGATCAGCGTCGGGTTGGCCAGGTAGGCACTCAGGTCGTAGAACAGCACGTAGCCCAGGCGTCCGCCGACGATCACGCCCATGGACAGCCAGAACACCAGGTCGGAGAGCTTTTCCTTGTTCCAGGTCGGGTCGAAGCGGTTGAGCCGGCGCGACGCCAGCCACCAGGCGCCGCCGATACCGATCAGGTACATCAGGCCGTACCAGTGGATTTTCAGCGGGCCGATGGCCAGGGCTACCGGATCGATCTGCGGGTAAGGCAGCATTGATATTCCTCGTAAACGTCAAAAAATACCCGGGCGACGCTGCCACCACGGGATTAAGCCAGGATTGCGTCAGAGCAGAAAACTCACCCCCACGCAGAATAGCAAGGCGGCGAACAAGCGCTTGAGCAAGCGTGGCGACAGGCGATGGGCCAGCCGCGCACCAAAGCGGGCAAAGACCATGCTGGTCAAGGCGATGCCCAGCAGCGCCGGCAAATACACAAAACCGAAACTATGGGCCGGTAGCAACGGATCGTGCCAGCCCAGAATCATGAAACTTAATGCACTGACCAGGGCGATCGGCAAGCCGCAGGCCGATGAGGTCGCCACCGCTTGTTGCATCGGCACGCTGCGCCAGGTCAGGAACGGCACGGTCAGCGAACCACCACCGATGCCGAAAATCGCCGAAGCCCAGCCGATCACCGTGCCAGCCACGGTCAGCCCGGCCTTGCCCGGTACGGTGCGGCTGGCCTTGGGCTTGAAGTCCAGGGCCAGTTGCACGGCAACGATCAAGGCGAACACGCCAATGATCTTTTGCAGGTGCGGGCCGGAAATCGCTTCGGCGGTGATCGCGCCGAAACCGGCACCGATCAGGATGCCGACGGTCATCCAGGCGAATACCGGCCAGCGCACCGCGCCTTTGCGCTGATGTTCGCGCACGGCATTGACCGAGGTAAAGATAATCGACGCCAGGGAGGTGCCGACGGCCAGGTGCGTCAACACCTGCGGGTCGAAGCCCTGCAGGGTGAAACTGAATACCAGCACCGGGACGATGATGATCCCGCCCCCTACGCCAAACAACCCGGCCAGTACGCCGGCGCAGGCGCCGAGTAGCAGATAGAGCACAAATTCCACCAGACTCTCCCCGCCCATCCCCGAAATAAGAGCGGCATGGTAACGGATCGAGGGGCTTGGGCTCTACTGAAGGCGATGGATGCCGGGGCGATGTGTGAGTAGAGTGGCTGGAAACACTCGGGTGTCTGCATCACGACACCGGATGGCGAACCGCTGTTGTGGCGAGGGAGCTTGCTCCCGCTGGAGTGCGAAGCACTCCCGAAAAAGCCAGGGTGATCGGTCTGACAAGCCTGGCCCTTGGATTTGGGCTACTTCGTAGCCCAGCGGGAGCAAGCTCCCTCGCCACAAAAAGCGCTGCTCGGTTTTATTCCTATAACAGGACAACCTGATGTGCCTGATCGTATTTGCCTGGCGCCCTGGCCACGCCCAGCCGCTGGTCGTGGCGGCCAACCGCGACGAGTTCTACGCCCGGCCGACCTTGCCCCTGGCCCAATGGCCTGACGCGCCCCATGTCCATGCAGGGCGCGACCTCGAAGCCGGCGGTACTTGGCTCGGCATCGGCGCCGAGGGCCGTTTTGCCGCGCTGACCAACATCCGCGACCCTGGCCAATTGCCGGCCTTCAAGTCCCGCGGTGAACTGGTGGCGCGGTTCCTCACCGGGAATCTGTCGATTGCCGACTACCTGAGCGAAGTCGTGCCCCGTGCTGGCGAGTACGGTGGCTTCAACCTGCTGCTCGGCGATGGCGCCGAGCTCTGGCACTACAACGCCCGTGATACCCGGCCACAGCAATTGGCCAGGGGCGTGTATGGCCTGTCGAATGCTGGGCTGAACACGCCATGGCCCAAGTTGCTCAAGGCCCGGTTGGCGCTGGAGGAGGTGCTGGGCGATCCGCAACCCCAGGCCTTGTTGGCCTTGCTGAACGATCCACAACCCGCGCCGGTGGCCGAACTGCCCGACACCGGCGTCGGGCTGGCGACCGAGGCATTGTTGTCGAGTGTGTTCATCGCCAGCCCGGCTTATGGGACACGGGCGAGTACGGCGCTGATTGTCCATGCCGATGGGACGCGGCAGATGGTCGAGCGCAGTTTCGGACCCCATGGGGGGCATTTGGGGGAGGTGGCGCTACACACTTGAATGAGAGTCACTTGTGGCGAGGGAGCTTGCTCCCGCTGGTGGGCGAAGCCCGCCCAAAAAAGCCTTGGGGCTACTTCGTAGCCCAGCGGGAGCAAGCTCCCTCGCCACAAATGCTCGCTGAACTGTCTAGAGGGTCTTGTTCGAAGCCGGATTGATCATCCGCGCCAACCCAAGGTTCTTCAGCGCCAGTTGCAAGGAGCTGTGGATCACTTGCGGGTTGTCGATGGTCATCACTTCCGCGAGCAATTCCTGGGCCTTGCTGAGGTTGATCTGGCGCAGCATCCACTTCACTTTCGGCAGGTTGGTGGCGTTCATCGACAAACTGTCGAACCCCATCGCCATCAGCAGCACCGCGGCCGCCGGGTCGCCGGCCATTTCGCCGCAGATACTGACCGGCTTGCCTTCGGCATGGGCGTCACGCACCACGTTCTGCAAGGCTTGCAGCACCGCCGGGTGCAGGTAGTCGTACAGGTCGGCGACCCGTGGGTTGTTACGGTCCACGGCCAGCAGGTATTGGGTCAGGTCGTTGGAACCCACCGACAGGAAGTCCACCTGCCGCGCCAGTTCCTTGGTCTGGTACACCGCGGCCGGAATCTCGATCATCACGCCGACCGGCGGCATCGGCACGTCGGTGCCTTCGTCACGGACTTCGCCCCAGGCCCGGTGGATCAGGTGCAGGGCTTCTTCCAGTTCATGGGTGCCGGAGATCATCGGCAACAGGATGCGCAGGTTGTTCAGGCCTTCGCTGGCCTTGAGCATGGCGCGGGCCTGGACCAGGAAGATTTCCGGGTGGTCGAGTGTCACGCGGATGCCGCGCCAGCCGAGGAACGGGTTGTCTTCCTTGATCGGGAAGTAGGACAGGGACTTGTCGCCGCCGATGTCCAGGCTGCGCATGGTCACCGGTTGTGGGTGAAACGCGGCCAGTTGTTCGCGGTAGATCGCCAACTGTTCTTTTTCGCTGGGGAAGCGCTGGTTGATCATGAACGGCACTTCGGTGCGGTACAGCCCCACACCTTCGGCGCCACGCTTCTGCGCCCGGGCGACGTCGGCCAGCAGGCCGGTGTTGACCCACAATGGCATGCGGTGGCCATCGAGGGTAATGCACGGCAGGTCCCGCAGCGCATCCAGTCCCAGGGACAGTTGCTTTTCTTCCTCCACCACATCGGCGAACTGCTTGCGCAGCACGTCGCTGGGGTTGGTGTAGACCTCGCCGTGGTAGCCGTCGACGATCATCTGGATGCCGTCGACCTTGGAATACGGCAGGTCCACCAGGCCCATCACCGTCGGAATGCCCATCGCCCGGGCCAGGATCGCCACGTGGGAGTTGCCCGAACCCAGTACCGAGACCAGGCCCGCCAGCTTGCCTTCGGGTACTTCGCCGAGCATGGCCGGGGTCAGCTCTTCACTGACCAGGATGGTGTTGTCGGGGTAGACCAGGGTCTGCTGGCGCTCCTGCTGCAAGTACGCCAGCAAGCGACGGCCAAGGTCCTTGACGTCCGAGGCGCGTTCGCGCAGGTAGGCGTCGTCCATCAGTTCGAAACGGTTGACGTGGTCGGTCACCACCTGGCGCAGCGCACCCTGGGCCCATTGGCCGGTCTTGATGACGGTGGTCACTTCGCTGCCCAGGGAGGCATCGTCGAGCATCATCAGGTAGACGTCGAACAGTGCGCGTTCTTCGGGGCGCAACTGCGTCGCCAGCTTGGCCGACAGGGCCCGCATGTCGGCGCGCACGCCTTCGATGGCGGTCTTGAACAAGCCCAGTTCGGCATTGATGTCGGCGACGGTCTTGTCCGGCACCACGTCGAGGTCGGCGGGCGGCAACATGACCACCGCCGTGCCCACTGCCGCGCCCGGTGAGCCGGGCACACCGACGAACTTCGCTTCCTGGATACCCTTGCCCTGGCGACCCAGGCCGCTGATCGAGCCAGTGGCCTCGGCATGGGCGATAACCCCGGCCAGTTGCGCGCTCATGGTTACAAGGAAGGCTTCTTCACCTTCGTCGAACTGTCGGCGCTCTTTTTGCTGGATAACCAACACGCCGACGACGCGGCGGTGGTGGATGATCGGTGCGCCAAGGAACGAGGCGTAGCGTTCTTCACCCGTTTCGGCAAAGTAGCGGTAGCGCGGGTGATCCGCGGCGTTTTCGAGGTTCAGGGGTTCTTCGCGCGTGCCGACCAGACCGACCAGGCCTTCATTGGGCGCCATGCTCACCTTGCCGATGGAGCGCTTGTTCAAGCCCTCGGTGGCCATCAGCACGAAACGATTGGTCTCGGGGTCCAGCAGGTAGACCGAGCAGACCTGGCTGCCCATGGCCTCTTTGACGCGCAATACAATAATCCCCAACGCCGCCTTGAGATCCTTGGCGGAGTTAACTTCCTGGACGATCTTGCGCAGCGTATTGAGCATGGCTCGGGGTCGAACTCCGTCGTCAGTCGCGCGTCAGCAGGCGCGGGGCAAGCTCTTTGAGGGCGCGTCGGTACACCTCGCGCTTGAATGTCACCACCTGGCCCAACGGATACCAATAGCTGACCCAGCGCCAGCCATCGAACTCCGGTTTACCGGTCAAATCCATCCGCACCCGCTGCTCGTTGGAGATCAGGCGCAGGAGAAACCATTTCTGCTTCTGGCCGATGCACAGCGGTTGGCTGTGCGTCCTGACCAGGCGTTGCGGCAAACGATAGCGCAACCAGCCTCGGGTGCAGGCGAGTATTTCGACATCTTCGCGCTCAAGCCCCACTTCTTCATTCAACTCGCGGTACAAGGCCTCTTCCGGCGTCTCCTGGGGGTTGATCCCACCCTGGGGAAACTGCCAGGCGTCTTGATTGATACGGCGTGCCCATAGCACCTGCCCAGCATCATTCGTAAGAATGATCCCCACATTGGGACGGAAACCATCGGGATCGATCACGGCAACAACCTCGCAAACGCATGTCGCCGCATTGTTCCACAAAGGTTGTGAAAGCAGCAACGAGCGTCCCTAGCTTATGTGCACTCTTGTGAAAAGTCCGTATTCTGGACGCCTTTCTTTAGATTTTTCAGCGAGTAACTGCGATGCGGCTGGCTTTATTCGACTTGGACAACACATTGCTGGGTGGCGACAGCGACCACGCGTGGGGCGATTACCTGTGCGAGCGCGGTTTTCTGGACGCTGTCACCTATAAGGCACGCAACGACGCGTTCTACCAGGATTACCTGGCCGGCAAGCTGGACAATGCCGAGTACCTGAACTTTTGCCTGGAAATCCTCGGCCGTACCGAAATGCACATCCTGGCCCAGTGGCACTTGGACTACATGCGCGACTGCATCGAGCCGATCGTGTTGCCCCAGGCCATCGAACTGCTGAAAAAGCACCGTGACGCCGGCGACAAGCTGGTAATCATCACCGCCACCAACCGCTTCGTTACCGCGCCAATTGCCGAGCGCCTGGGGGTCGAAACCCTGATTGCCACCGAGTGCGAGATGGTCGACGGGCGCTACAGCGGACGCAGCACCGACATCCCGTGTTTCCGCGAGGGCAAGGTGACCCGGTTGAACCGTTGGCTGGAAGAAACCGGGTACTCGCTCGACGATAGCTACTTTTATAGCGATTCGATGAACGATTTGCCGTTGCTGGAAGCGGTGACGCATCCGGTGGCGGTGGATCCGGATCCGAATCTTCGGGCTGAGGCCCAGAAGCGGGGTTGGCCGGTGATTTCGTTGCGCAATTGACTGTGGGAGCAAGGCTTGCCCGCGATTGGCTTTAGGCGATGCAAAGGATGCCAATCGCGAGCAAGCTTTGCTCCCACAGACTGTGTTTTAAACCGGCTTGGCCCCCATCAACCCCGCAATGGCCACAAAGCAGACAACACTGAACAGTGCCAGGGCAAAGGTAAACTTCCCGCTACCGCCTGGCGTCTTGCGCAATGTGTTCAGCCGCACCAGCAGCCAGAACCCCGCCAGCGCCGCCAAGGTGTAGAGCACGCTGGAAGCCAGCAGCCAGGTCTGTCCCAGTGGCCAGCCGATTTGATGAACCATCCACCAGCCGGTGAATGGCAGGCTAGTCAGCGCCAGGATCATGACCAGCCAGATGAACAGCCGCGGACGTTGCAGTGTGCGCGCAGCCGCCGTGGCGTCGCCGTTGCGGCGCGTGCGCCAGACCCAGATGGCCAGCCCCAGTGCACCCGCCAGCAGTAATACAGTGGCGATGCCGTGGGCGATCTTCAGCGCGGTCAATGTTTCCATGGGTTCGATTTCCTTAAGTCTTGCTCACAGCCTAGCCCGCCTTTATCAACCCAGGAACAACTGATAGGCCGGGTTATCGCTTTCATCCCAGTACGGGTAGCCGATTTCTTCCAGGGCGGCCGGGACCAGGTGGCGTTCATCGTGGGGCACTTGGAGCCCGGCGACCACACGACCATCCGCCGCGCCATGGTTGCGGTAATGGAACATCGAGATATTCCAGCGCCCACCCAGCTTGTTCAAGAAGTTGAACAGCGCCCCCGGACGTTCCGGGAATTCGAAGCGCAGCACCACTTCGTCGATGACATGGGCCGCATGCCCGCCGACCATGTGGCGAATGTGCAACTTGGCCAGTTCATTATCGGTCAGGTCCAGCACCGGGAAGCCTTGTTCGGTCAGGCTGGCGATCAGCGCGCTGCGTGGGTCGTTTTCCGGGTGGGTCTGCACGCCGACGAAGATGTGCGCTTCGCTGCCGGTGTTGTAGCGATAGTTGAATTCGGTGATCTGGCGCTTGCCCACTGCTTCGCAGAACGCCTTGAAGCTGCCCGGCTTCTCGGGGATGGTCACGGCGATAATCGCTTCGCGGCCCTCGCCCAGCTCGGCGCGCTCGGCGACATGGCGCAAGCGGTCGAAGTTGACGTTGGCGCCGGAGTCGATCGCCACCAGGGTCTGGCCGCTGATGTGCCGTGACTCGACGTATTTCTTGATCCCGGCCACGCCCAATGCACCGGCAGGTTCGGTGATCGAGCGGGTATCGTCGTAGATATCCTTGATGGCGGCGCAGATCTCGTCGGTGCTGACGGTGATCACTTCGTCCACGTGGTGCTTGCAGATATCAAAGGTGTGCTGGCCGATCTGTGCCACGGCAACGCCGTCGGCGAACAGCCCCACGGTCGGCAGCACTACGCGCTCGCCTGCGGCCATGGCCGCTTGGAGGCAGTTGGAGTCGTCCGGCTCGACGCCGATGATCTTGATGTCCGGGCGCAGGTATTTCACGTAGGCCGCGATCCCGGCGATCAGCCCGCCACCGCCCACCGGGACGAAGATCGCATCGAGGCGCCCAGGATGCTGGCGCAGGATTTCCATCGCCACGGTGCCCTGCCCGGCAATGGTGTGGGGATCGTCATACGGGTGGATGTAGACGTAGCCCTTTTCGTCGACCAGTTTCAGCGAATAGGCCAGGGCTTCGGGGAACGAGTCACCGTGCAGGACTACTTTGCCGCCACGGGAGCGCACGCCTTCGACCTTGATTTCCGGCGTGGTCTTGGGCATCACGATGGTGGCCTTGACCCCCAGCACCTTGGCCGCCAGGGCCAGGCCCTGGGCGTGGTTGCCCGCCGAAGCCGTGACCACGCCGCGTGCGCGTTCTTCGTCGCTGAGCTGGGTCAGCTTGTTGTAGGCCCCGCGAATCTTGAACGAGAACACCGGCTGCAAGTCTTCACGCTTGAGCAGGATGCTGTTGCCCAGCCGCTCGGAGAGCTGGCGAGCGGCCTGCAGCGGGGTTTCTACGGCAACGTCGTAAACGCGCGAGGTGAGGATCTTTTTGACGTACTGTTCAAGCATCGGAAAGCATCACTGAGCGGGTTGGGCAGGGCCAAGGAGTCTAACCCGGCTTTTGGCTGGGCGACCATACGATTAAGGCACTTTGAGCGCAGAAACCCCCGTGGCGAGGGAGTTTGCTCCCGCTGGGTCGCGCAGCGGCCCCCTTCGATATGCGGTAGACATCAATCACGACTGCTTCGCAGCCGAGCGGGAGCAAGCTCCCTCGCCACACTGGCTCGGTGCCAATCAGGCAATGACCAGGGTCCTTTCGGCGCCTATAATGCCGGCCTTTCGTTCTCTCTCGGCACCTTCGGAGCCCGCATGACCCAGGATCAACTCAAACAGGCCGTGGCCCAGGCCGCCGTCGACCTCATCCTCCCGAAACTGGATGACAAGAGCGTCGTCGGGGTCGGCACCGGCTCCACGGCCAATTGCTTCATCGACGCGCTGGCGCAACACAAGGGTGCGTTCGATGGCGCAGTCGCCAGCTCCGAAGCGACCGCTGCGCGCCTCAAGGGCCACGGGATCCCGGTGTACGAACTCAACACCGTCAGTGACTTGGAGTTCTACATCGACGGCGCCGATGAAAGCGACGCGCACCTGAACCTGATCAAGGGCGGCGGCGCGGCCCTGACCCGCGAGAAGATCGTCGCGGCGGTGGCCAAGACCTTCATCTGCATTGCCGACGCCAGCAAACTGGTGCCGGTACTCGGCGCGTTCCCGTTGCCGGTGGAAGTTATCCCCATGGCCCGTAGTCATGTGGCCCGCCAACTGGTGAAGCTGGGCGGCGACCCGGTGTATCGCGAAGGCGTGCTGACCGATAACGGCAACATCATCCTGGATGTGCACAACCTGCAGATCACTAACCCGGTGGAACTGGAAAGCCAGATCAACGCCATCGTCGGCGTGGTCACCAACGGTTTGTTCGCTGCTCGCCCGGCGGATGTGCTGTTGCTGGGGACTGCTGATGGGGTGAAGACCCTGCGGGCTGAGTAGGCCCAGGGGCTATTGATTTAAGCTCGAGTCCTGTGGGAGCGGGCTTGCTCGCGAATGCGGTGTGTCAGTTGGCATATATGTGTCTGATATACCGCATTCGCGAGCAAGCCCGCTCCCACATGGTTCTGCGTCAGGCCAAGATCAAGGCTGCGGCTTCTTGAACACATAAAACAGGTTCGGCTCGCTCACCAGGTACAGGTTGCCATCGTCGTCCATGGCCAGGCCTTCGGCCTGGGGTACGGTTTGTTGCAGCCCCTGGCGGCCCTTGCTCAATGAGAGCGTGCTCAACGGTCGGCCGTCGATATCCAACTCGATAATCAACCGCGACTCATCGGACAGCGCCAGCAAATGGCCGCTGCGTTCATCGTATTGCAGGCTTGAAAGGTCGCGTACGAACAGCCCGGCATCGCGCTTGGGGTTGTTGATCACATGCACCGCGTAGGACTTTTCCGGATTGTGGTGGGGAAACCCGTGCACTTCGTAAATCAGCATCGGGTCGCGTTCCTTCGCCACGAACAGGCGTTTGCCCACCGAATCGTAGGCCAGTCCTTCGAACCCCTTGTTGCTCCTCATGTGCACGCCGAGGGATATCTGCTCGGCGTCGGCGGCGTCGAGGAATTGGGTGTTGTCTTCCAAGTGAATCTTGATCAGCCGTTGCTGGCGCTCGTCAGTGATGACGTAGGTGTCTTCGCTGATGAACTCCACCGCCTCCGGGTCGCCAAAGCCGATCAGGGCGATGCGCCGCAGAATCTTGCCATCCAGCGACAGCTCGATCAGCTCGGCGTTTTTATTGGTGACAGTGAACAGGCTCTTGCGGACCGGATCGAACGTCAGCGCGGAAACATCATCATCCAGGCCTTCGATCACCCGCGCCTCGACGGTGACCCGGTATTGATCCAGGGCAATGGCCTGTTCGCTGGTATTTTTCCAGAGCGTATTCAGGTTGAACCAGGCGCGTTCGAACAGGCGCAGGTGCTGGCCGACGGCGATCAGGCTGATCAGCACCAGCGTCAGCAGTATCAGGATCAAAGATTTGGGGTGGGCGAGTCGACGCATGTTGGGGTGGGCTCGGATAAGAACAGGTGGGTGGAAATACCACGGCTGCCTGAACTGAAACTTAATGGCTGCGTGCCACACCCTACAGCGAAGCAGGACTTATCCTACAGAGTTAGTTGTCAGCGCTGTTTTTCGAAACGATAGAACAGGTTCGGCTCGCTGACCATGTACAGGTTACCGGCCTCATCGATCGTGACACCTTCGGCACGAGGGATCGTGTCTTTCAGGCCGTTGAAGCCGCCTAGCAAGGTCATGAAGCTGACCTGCTCGCCTTCTTCGTCCAACTCCAGCAATAGATGGGAGTCGGCTGACAGCACCAGCATGTGACCGGTGCGGGGGTCTACGGCCAATGCTGAAAGGTTGCGAAGGTCCAATTCGTTGCTGACATGGATCTGCTTATCGCCCTTGAGCAACTGGCTACCGTCACTTTTCCAGGTGAACAGCGCAGGTGGGCGCTCTTCGCCGAGGACCAGTTGCTGATTTTTCGGGTCCCAGACGATGGCTTCGAATCCCTTGTTCTGATTCTTCGACGTGCCCAGGTCATAGCGAGGAAAATCATTGATGTTCAGCGCGCGGGTGTCGGCATCGACCTGAACGATCGATAGCAGGTGCTTTCGTTCATCGGTAATGGCCAGCAGACCGTTTTCCATAAACGCCACGCCTTCCGGATTGCCCCAGCCCACCAATGGCATCTTGCGCAATACATCGCCTTGCAGGGTCAGCTCCACCAGGAATGGGTTCTTGCCCATGACTGCGAACAGGGTCTTGGTCTGCGGGTTATAGGTCACATCGGACGCTTCGTCCTTCTCCATGCCCGGTAGCGGCTTGGCGTCGATCACGGCGCGATAGTCTGGCAACCAGATGCTTTCCTGACGCTGGACCGGGCTCTGGAAGTGTTCCGACAGCCAAAGCAGGCCGCGGTCGTCCCAATGCATCGCAAACGCCAAGCCATAGGCTGCAGCCACCGTCAGCAGCGACCAGGCATACCAGGGCAGGGCGAAGCGAGAGCGGCGGGCAGGCTTGGCGGCAGGCAGTGTTTGGGTTTTGGCCATCGGGGAATGCGTTCCAGAAAGTTCGGCTAAGGGAGTGGCTGGCTCAGATGCCGCATTCCTCGGAATTATCCGGATGGCATGTGAAAAAAACGGTAAAACTTCGGTCTTCAGGAAAGCCTGGATCTCTAATGTGGGAGCGGGCTTGCTCGCGAATGCGGAGTGTCAGTCGACATATATGTTTCTGATACACCGCATTCGCGAGCAAGCCCGCTCCCACATTTGATCTGTAGTGGTCACAAAACCGAGTTAGCGAACGCTACTCTCGAAGCGGCCCGCCCCTGGCAGTTCCAGGATCAGTTCATCGCCCGCATTCAGCGGCCCGACGCCCGCCGGGGTGCCGGTGAGGATCACGTCGCCGGCCTGCAGCGAGAAACAACCGGCCATGTATTGGATCATCGGCACGATGGGGTTGAGCATCAGGCTGCTGTTGCCGTCCTGGCGCATTTCACCGTTGATGGTCAGGCGCACGGGAATGTCGGTCAGGTCGGCAAACGTATCCTTCGAGACAAATGGCGCGATCACTGCCGCGCCGTCGAAGGACTTGGCGACTTCCCACGGCAGGCCCTTGGCCTTGAGCTCGGCCTGTTTGTCCCGCAGGGTCAGGTCCAGGGCCGGGGCGAAGCCGGAGATCGCGTCCAGCACCTCTTCAACGCTGGGCTTGGTGGACAGCGGCTTGCCGATCAACACGGCGATTTCCGCCTCGTAGTGCACCGAGCCACGGTCGGCGGGAATGCTGAAACCGCCTTCCAGCGGCACCACGCAGCTGCCCGGCTTGATGAACAACAAGGGTTCGGTGGGCACCGGGTTATCCAGTTCCTTGGCATGTTCGGCGTAGTTGCGGCCAATGCACACCACTTTCCCTAGCGGGAAATGAATACGTGTACCGTCGACATACTGGTGCTGATAGCTCATTTACCGACTCCTGCTCTGGGGTTCATCAGGTGTTTTTTAGGCGTTAACCGCGAAAATCTTGCCCGGGTTCATGATGCCGTTCGGGTCGAATACGGCTTTCACGGCTTTCATGTATTCGATCTCCACTGGCGAACGACTATAAGTCAGGTAGTCGCGCTTGGTCATGCCCACGCCGTGTTCGGCGGAAATCGAGCCGTTGTACTTCTCGACGGTTTCAAAGACCCATTTGTTCACGGTCGCGCATTTGGCGAAGAATTCATCCTTGCTCAGGTTTTCTGGCTTGAGGATGTTCAAGTGAAGGTTGCCGTCGCCGATGTGACCGAACCAGACGATTTCGAAGTCCGGGTAATGTTCGCCAACGATCTCGTCGATTTCTTGCAAGAAGGCTGGGACTTTGGAGACGGTCACCGAAATGTCGTTCTTGTACGGCGTCCAGTGGGAGATGGTTTCGGAGATGTACTCGCGCAATTTCCACAGGTTTTGCAGTTGGGTTTCGCTCTGGCTCATCACACCGTCCAGCACCCAGCCCTGTTCCACGCAATGCTCGAAGGTTTCCAAGGCCTGGTTGGCGACCTCTTCGGTGGTGGCTTCGAATTCCAGCAGCGCGTAGAACGGGCACTCGGTTTCGAATGGCGCCGGTACGTCGCCACGACCGAGGACCTTGGCCAGGGCCTTGTCGGAGAAAAATTCGAAAGCGGTCAGGTCCAGCTTGCCCTGGAAGGCGTGCAGCACCGGCATGATGGAGTCGAAGTCCGAGGTGCCGAGCACCATGGCGGTGAGGTTCTTTGGCGCACGGTCCAGGCGCATGGTGGCCTCGACCACGAAGCCCAGGGTACCTTCGGCGCCGATGAACAGCTGCCGCAAGTCGTAGCCGGTGGCGTTCTTGATCAGGTCCTTGTTCAGTTCCAGCAGGTCGCCCTTGCCGGTGACGACCTTCATGCCCGCCACCCAGTTGCGGGTCATGCCGTAGCGAATGACCTTGATTCCGCCGGCATTGGTGCCGATATTGCCGCCAATCTGGCTGGAGCCTGCCGAAGCGAAGTCAACCGGGTAGTACAGCCCATGTTCTTCAGCCTTGTTCTGCAGTTGCTCGGTGACCACGCCCGGCTGGCACACGGCAGTGCGGTCGGTGAGGTTCACGTCGAGAATCTGGTTCATGTAGTCGAATGACACCACCACTTCGCCGTTGGCGGCCACGGCGGCGGCGGACAACCCGGTGCGCCCGCCCGACGGCACCAGTGCGACGTTGTGCGCATTGGCCCAGCGCACAATGGCCTGGACCTGTTCGGTGGTCTTGGGAAAGACGATGGCCGAAGGCGCCGGGGCGAAATGCTTGGTCCAATCCTTGCCGTAAGCGTTCAGGGAGTCGGCATCGGTCAAGACCTTGCCAGGCTCAACCAGGGTCTTCAGCTCATCTATCACGGCAGGATGGGTCATCGACAGAACTCTCGAACAATTCATGGTCATCCTGAGAACGCTTCACGTCGCAGGAATGAGTGTTTGCGGGGGGCGTATGCTAGCATACCGACCCCGCAGCGTAGTGCCCAACGGCTGTTCTGCGGCGACGGCTGTCACGCCGGTCGGGCTAGCATGCGCTGTCCGATTCCCTGCCATTTTTCTCCGGGACACAGGTTTACGCAGATGAGCAAGACTTCTCTCGATAAGAGCAAGATCAAGTTCCTTCTTCTCGAAGGCGTCCACCAATCGGCTGTCGACGTCCTCAAGTCGGCGGGCTACACCAGCATCGAGTACATCACCAGTTCTCTGCCGGAAGCCCAGCTCAAGGAAAAGATCGCCGATGCTCACTTCATCGGCATTCGCTCCCGTACTCAACTGACCGAAGAGATCTTCGACCACGCCAAGAAACTGGTCGCGGTCGGCTGCTTCTGCATCGGCACCAACCAGGTTGACCTCAACGCGGCGCGCGAGCGCGGTATCGCGGTGTTCAACGCGCCGTACTCCAACACCCGTTCCGTTGCCGAACTGGTGTTGGCCGAAGCGATCCTGCTGCTGCGCGGCATCCCCGAGAAGAACGCTTCCTGCCACCGTGGCGGCTGGATCAAGAGCGCGGCCAACTCCTTCGAAATCCGCGGCAAGAAGCTGGGTATCGTCGGCTACGGCTCGATCGGCACGCAGTTGTCGGTACTGGCTGAAGGCCTTGGCATGCAGGTGTTCTTCTACGACACCGTGACCAAGCTGCCCCTGGGCAACGCCACCCAGGTCAACGACTTGCACGAGTTGTTGGGCATGTCCGACATCGTGACCCTGCATGTGCCGGAAACCGCTGCCACCCAGTGGATGATCGGCGAGAAGGAAATCCGCGCTATCAAGAAAGGCGGGATCCTGATCAACGCCGCGCGTGGCACCGTGGTCAAGCTCGACGCCCTGGCCGACGCGATCAAGGACAAGCACCTGATCGGCGCCGCCATCGACGTGTTCCCGGTGGAGCCGCGCTCCAACGACGACATCTTCGAGAGCCCGCTGCGTGGCCTGGACAACGTGATCCTGACCCCGCACATCGGCGGTTCCACCGCTGAAGCCCAAGCCAACATCGGCCTGGAAGTGGCGGAGAAACTGGTCAAGTACAGCGACAACGGTACCTCGGTATCGTCGGTGAACTTCCCGGAAGTGGCCCTACCTGCCCACCCTGGCAAGCACCGCCTGCTGCACATCCACGAGAACATTCCGGGTGTGATGAGCGAGATCAACAAGGTCTTTGCCGAAAACGGCATCAACATTTCCGGTCAGTTCCTGCAGACCAACGAGAAAGTCGGCTACGTCGTGATCGACGTCGACGCCGAATACTCGGACCTGGCGCAAGAGAAGCTGCAGCACATCAATGGCACGATTCGTTGCCGCGTGTTGTTCTAAGCTAGCCTGGCTTGCAATGAAAAACGGGAGCCCCAAAGGGCTCCCGTTTTTTATCTGATACGCCATCAACCCCCTGTGGGAGCGGGCTTGCTCGCGAAGGCGGTGTGCCAGTCGATATATTGCCAGCTGATACACCGCCTTCGCGAGCAAGCCCGCTCCCACAAGGGATCTGCGTAGTGCCAGCCGGTGCTGTGTTACTTCACATTGACGGTGATTTTCTTGGACACAATCGACGGGTCGAACGGCATGTGGCCGCTGTCGCCCAGGATCAATTGCAAGGTGTGCTTGCCCGGGGCCAGTTTGATGGTGGCCTCGGTCTGTGCCTTGCCGAAGTGCATGTGGTGGGCGTCGGTCGGAATCGGCGCGCCTTCGGCGGGTACGTCGTCGACATCGATCAGCAAATGATGGTGGCCGGTATTTTTGGTCACATCGCCCGCCGGGGCCAGGGCGATGTTCTTGACGCCGAACTTGACCTTGAATTCCTGGGCGACCGTGGCGCCGTCTTCCGGGGAAACGATGAACACTTCTGCACCTTTGGGCGCCGGCGTCGCGGCACTTGCCAGCATCGAAGCGCCCAATAACAGACCGGCCAACGCGGCACGAGACATAAAGCTTTTCATTTTTTTCTCCAGTTTTTCCATGAAATCCGCCTGGCCATCACAACTTCATGGCCAATCGTTGTCGAAGCCTGCAACAACCATAGCAAAGCGAGCCTGAAACGAGCGTCGCTTGTATAAATACTAGGAGTGACCATGCGTTTCCTGCCTGGCCTGATCTGCCTGCTACCCCTTTTGAGCCCCCTGGCTCATGCCGAACTGATCGACGACATCAATGACCGTGGCGAGCTGCGCATTGCTCTCGAGGCCAACACCGCGCCCTTCAACTTCAAGGAAGACGGCAAACTCACCGGTTTCGAAGTGGAGCTGGGTGAAATGCTCGCGGCCGAGCTGGATGTACGCCCCGACTTCGTCGTCACCGATGCCGCGGATCTGCTGCCCGGTGTGGAAAGCGGCAAATACGACGTTGCCATCAACCACATAGCAATGACCCCGGAACTGGCGGAACGTTTCGACCTCAGTGCGGCTTATAGCCGTCCGGATGCGCAACTGCTGGCGAGCAAGGAAGAGCCGCAGCGTCCGTTGGTCATGGCGCAGTCGTTCCAGCCGGAAGAAAAGAGCGGCCCGCCGCCGAGCCTGGTAATTCCGTTCCAGAAGGGCAACCCGGCGTTCAAGGCCAGCCTGGATAATGCCCTGGCGCGGATCAAGGATGATGGGAGGCTGGAGCAGTTGTCGCAGAAGTGGTTGGTTAAGCAGGACTGAGGAAAACCTTGAATCAAGCGCAACTCTTGTGGCGAGGGAGCTTGCTCCCGCTCGGCGGCGCAGCCGTCGTAAAGCCGATGACGCCGTCTGCCTGGAAAATCACATCATCCGGATTGGGGCCGCTTCGCGGCCCAGCGGGAGCAAGCTCCCTCGCCACAGGGGTTAGCATCCATCCGGTTCGGGCGGGTTTGCCTTCAAGGTCTACGCCAGACACTCGCCAGCCAAGGCTGTTGCTCGCGCGGCAGCCCCGCCGGTCGGTAGTAGTGCTCCAGTTCCACGAAGCCCGCTTCGCCAAGCAGCGTTTGCCAGGCCGCGAGGTCGTGGTAGGCGCCGAAGCGCTGGCCGTTCCAGCCTTCCTGGTTTTCGCCCCGAGGGTTGGAGCTGAACAGCACGCCGCCGGGCTTGAGCGTGGCGCGCAATTGCTTGAGCACCCGCGGCAGTTCCTGGACGGGGACATGAAACAGCACCGCGTTGGCGAAAATCCCGTCAAAGCGTTCGGCCGGCAGGTCGAGCTCCAGGAAGTCTTGTTGCCACACCTCGCAGCCGCTGTCCTGGCGCGCCATCCGGGCAAATTCTTCTGAGCCGTCGAGGCCGACCGCGACATGACCCAAGGCCGTGAATGTGCGCAGGTCGCGCCCCGGGCCGCAGCCCAGATCCAGGATGTGCAGCGGTGCCTGGCCCTGGATATGGCGCAGTAAGGCGTCGATGTTCTGACTGACATCGTGATCGCGGGTGCCTTCGCGGAAACTTTCCGCCACGGCGTTGTAATGGCCCAGGGTCGTGGCGGTGATGGCGTGCAGGTCTTCGGTGGTGTGTTTCATGATCGCGGGCTTGGGTGAGGAGTGTCAGCCGACTATACCGCAAGCCCGCTGACCTGCCTGTGGGAGCAAAGCTTGCTCGCGATTGCGGTCGTCCAGCTGGCATCCATGTTGGATGGAATACTGCTATCGCGAGCAAGCTTTGCTCCCACAGGTTGAATTGCCCCCACAGGTCAACTGCCCACAGGTTGGATTGCCCCCAACAGGTCAACTGCTTCCACAGCTCAGCGTTTGTTCAAGCCCCGTGCCAGGCGGTCACCACCCAATTGGATCACGGCCACCAACGCCACCAGCAACACGATCACCGTGAGCATGATCTGGCTGTCGAAACGCTGGTAGCCATAACGGTAGGCAATGTCGCCCAGGCCGCCGGCGCCGATCGCTCCGGCCATGGCCGAGGAGTTGATCATGGTCACCAGCGTAATGGTAAAACCACCGACGATGCCCGACAGGGCTTCGGGCAGCAGCACATGCCAGACAATGTGCCAGCGCCTGCAACCCATGGCCTGGGCCGCTTCGATCAGGCCATGGTCGACTTCCCGCAGGCTGACTTCGGCGATGCGGGCGAAGAACGGCGTGGCGGCGATGGTCAGCGGTACGACCGCAGCCCACACGCCATAGGTGGTGCCGACGATCAGCCGGGTAAACGGAATCAGCGCCACCATCAGGATCAGGAACGGTATCGAGCGGAACAGGTTCACGAACGCGCCCAGGGCCCTGTTCAAGACTGGCGCCTCATAGATCCCACCCTTGCCGCTGGTGACCAGAATCACCGCCAGCGGTATGCCCGCCATCAATGCGATCAACGACGACACGCCGACCATCAGGAACGTGTCGATGAAACCCTGCAACAACCGATCAAACCACATAACCCAGTACCTCCACCCGTTGCGCCCAATTGCCCGCCCGTTGGCGCAGCTCCTCGGCACCCCACGACGAACCGCTCACGGCCAGCAGCAACTGCCCCAGCCCGTGGCCCTGAATCCGTTCGATGCCGCCGTGCAGCAAGCGCACCCGCCCACCGAGGGCGCTGAACAAGGCGGCAAGGTCTACTTCATCATGACCAGCGCCGGTGAATTGCAGGCGCAGCACCGTAGCCGCATCCGCCGACGCCGGCTGCACCTGCAAGCGACTTTGCAGTTCCTCCGGGATGGCGTGTTGCAACGGCGCCAGCAGCGTCCGGCTGACCTCGTGTCGCGGGTTGCCGAAAACTTCCCAGACCGGGCCCTGCTCGACGATTCGTCCTTGCTCGAGCACCACCACCCGGTCGCAGACTTCGCGAATCACCGCCATCTCGTGGGTGATCAAGACGATGGTCAGGCCCAGCCGCTGGTTGATCTCGCGCAGCAGGCCGAGGATCGATTGGGTGGTCTCCGGGTCCAGGGCTGAGGTGGCCTCGTCGCACAGCAATATCTGCGGGTCATGCACCAGCGCCCGGGCAATCCCGACCCGCTGCTTCTGCCCACCGGAAAGCTGCGCCGGATAGGCCAGATGCTTGCCTTGCAGGCCCACCAGTTCCAGCAGCTCGCGGACTTTGCGCTGGCGCTGCGCCTTGGGCACGCCGGCGACTTTCAAGGGCAATTCAACGTTCTGCCACACGGTCTTGGCCGACATCAGGTTGAAGTGCTGGAAGATCATGCCGATGCGTCGGCGCAGTTTCACCAGGCGGTCTTCATCGAGTTCGCCAATGTCCACCCGATCGATCAACACCCGGCCGCTGGTGGGTCGTTCGAGCCGGTTGATGGTGCGGATCAGTGAGGATTTGCCGGCGCCGCTGCGGCCGATGATGCCGAACACTTCGCCGCGTTGGATCGCCAGGTCGATGCCTTGCAACGCGGCCACCGGACCCTGGGCGCCATTGTAGGTCTTGCCCAGGCCGATGAAGCGCACGTGGGCGCGGTTCAGCTCCGGGTGCAGTTCGGTCTGGTCGGCGCTTTGCGGCGCGGGGGCTTCGTGGCGGAGTCGAGCGTTGACGGCGTTCATGTCAGCCTTCCCAGCCGGCTTGGTAGAGCTTGCCATGGGCCTTGTCCAGGGCGGCGCGCACGGCGGGCGAGTGTTGGTAGATGTCGACGAACTTGATCAGCCGCGGGTCGTCCTTGCTCTTGGGTTGGATCACGAACTGAATCACGTATTCCTTGTGATCGAGGCCGTCGAACAGCAAGGCGGAACTGGCATCGAAAGTCTTGGCCAGGCGGATGTAGGCCGGATATCCCTGCACCAGGTCGGCGTCCTCATAGGCGCGTACCAGTTGCACGGCTTCGACTTGCAGGATCTTGAGTTGCTTCGGGTTGGCGACGATGTCGTCTTCGGTGGCCTTGTAGCCGACGCCCGGCTTGAGGCTGATCAGCCTGGCCTTGGCCAGCAATTGCAGGCCGCGACCGCTGTTGATCGGGTCGTTGGCGATGGCGACGCTGGCGCCTTTGGGCAGTTCGTCGAAGCTTTTGTATTTTTTCGAATAGAGGCCGACGTTGTTGATGATCCCCGGGGCGAAGGGCACCAGGTCGAATCCGGCGGCGGCCTTGGCATTTTCCAGGAACGGGATGTGCTGGAAGTAATTCACGTCGATATCACCGGAGGCCAGGCTGACATTGGGCGCGATCCAGTCGCTGAACTCCACCAGCTCGACTTTCAGGCCCTGCTTGTCGGCTTCTTCGACCGCCGCTTCCAGGGGAATGGCGAAGGCGGCGGTGGTGCCGATCTTCAACGGTGCGTCGGCGGCATACAGCGCCGAGCTGAACAGGCCGAGGGCCAGGGCCAGGGTTTTGACTGGCAGGGTGAGGAAGTGTTTGGTCATGTCGGTTATTCCAGTCATTAATGGATGAGTCTCAGGCCTTTGTGGCGAGGGAGCTTGCTCCCGCTGGGCTACGAAGTGGCCCCAAAGCCTTTTTGGGCGGGCTTCGCCCACCAGCGGGAGCAAGCTCCCTCGCCACAGGATCAGTGTCGGTAGCCCCGGGGTCAGTGTCGGTAGGTCGAGCCAGTGTGTTGTTCGGGCAACCGGGCCCCTGCGTGAAACAGCTTCTCGCGCAGGGTGCCGCTGTCGTATTCGGTCTTGTACGAGCCGCGTCGCTGCAACTCGGGGATCACCAGGTCGATGAAATCCACGTAGCTTTGCGGCATGACGATGCGGGTCAGGTTGAAGCCGTCGAGGCCGGTTTCGGCGATCCACGACTCCAGCTCATCGGCCACCTGTTCGGGTGAGCCAACCACCGTGATGTAGCGACCGCCCAAGGCGTGCTGTTCGAGCAATTTGCGCCGGGTCCAATCGTTGTTCTGCAAGGTCTTGGTGGCCGACTGGATCGCGTTGCTCTTGACGTACTGGATCGGCTCGTCCAGTTCGTACTGGGAAAAATCGATCCCCGTTGACGCGGAGAAGTGCGCCACCCCGGCCTCGGCGCTGGCGTACCCCAAGTACTCGGCATGCTTGGCCCAGGCGGCGGCTTCGGTCTCGCCGACGATCACGTTCAGGCCCATGAACACCTTGATGTCTTCGGGGTTGCGCCCGGCCTCGATGGCGCTGGCGCGAACCTTGTCCACCTGGACCTTGGTCGCCGGTTTGTTCTGGCCACTGATGAACACGCACTCGGCATGCTGCCCGGCGAACGACAAACCGCGCTCGGAGCTGCCAGCCTGGAACAGCACCGGCGTGCGTTGGGGCGAGGGCTCGCAAAGATGATAGCCCTCGACCTGGTAGAACTCGCCTTGGTGCCGGACCTTGTGCACTTTCTCCGGCCGGGCATAGATTCGCTGCTCGCGGTCGTTGATGACCGCGTCGTTTTCCCAACTGCCTTCCCATAATTTGTAGAGCACTTGCAGGTATTCGTCGGCCTGGTCGTAGCGCCGGTCATGCTCGACCTGCGCCTTCAGGCCCATGGCTTTGGCGGCACTGTCCAGGTAGCCGGTGACGATGTTCCAGCCGACCCGGCCGCGACTCAGGTGATCGAGGGTGCTCATGCGTCGGGCGAACAGGTAGGGCGGTTCGTAGGTCAGGTTGGCGGTGAGGCCGAAACCCAGGTTTTTCGTCACGGCGGCCATCGCGGAGACCAGCAGCAGCGGGTCATTGACCGGCAGTTGGATCGACTCCTTGAGCGTCACGTCCACCGACTGTTGATACACGTCGTAGACCCCGACGATGTCGGCGATGAACAGCCCGTCGAACAAGCCGCGCTCGAGCAATTGCGCCAGGTTGGTCCAGTATTCGATCGTGTTGTACTGGGTCGATGTGTCCTGTGGATGGGTCCACAGGCCATGATTGATGTGCCCGATGCAGTTCATGTTGAACGCATTGAGGAGGATTTTCTTCTTCCCGACCGCCATCAGATCGTCCCCCGCAGCGGCGGTTTTTCATCGTTGAGGTAGAAGTTGCCCACCGCGTGGTATTTCCAGCGCACCGGGTCATGCAGGGTGTGCACCCGGGCGTTGCGCCAGTGGCGGTCGAGACCATGCTCGGCCAGGGTCGCCTGGCTGCCGGCCAGCTCGAACAGCGTGCTGCTGGCGGCGAGGGAAATCTCGGTGCTGATGGCGCGGGCTTCGGCCACGGCAATCGAGGCGGCGGCGACCGTGTCGGCCCGGGGGGCGGCCTGGGCCCGGTCGAGGAATTCACCGGCGCGTTCCAACAGGGCTTCGGCGGCGTGCAGGCGGATACTCAGTTGGCCGAAACTCTTGAGGGTGTGCGGGTCTTCGGTGGCGACATCGCTGGTGGCATCGATCCAGGGCCGGGTTTTGCTGCGGACAAAATGCAAAGCGTCTTCATAGGCGGCGCGGGCGATGCCGGTGTCGATGGCGGCGTGAAGAATCTGCGCCAGCGGCCCCACCGGTGTGGGCCGTTCGAAGGCGCTCTGGAAAGGCACGATGTCGTCGGCAGTGACGTACACGTCTTCGAACACCACCGAACCACTGCCGGTGGTGCGCTGGCCGAAACCGCTCCAGTCATCGATCACCGTCAGGCCTTGGCTGTTGCGGGGGACGAACGCCAGTTGCTGCACGCCATTTTCATCCACCACCGACGTGGGGATGCGCTGGGCGTAGATCGCGCCGGTGGCGTAGAACTTGCGCCCGTTGATGCGATAACCCTCGCCGTCGCGGCGCAGTTGAGTGACGCGGTCGTGGGCGGTCTTGGTGCCAAGCTCGGCCAAGGCATTGCCAAAGCGTTGGCCGGCCAGGACTTCGGCGTACAAACGTTGCTTCTGCGCTTCGTTGCCGTTTACCCGCAGCACTTCCAGGGCGTAGAAATGATTCTGGGGGATCTGCCCAAGAGAGCCGTCGGCCTGGGAAATCAGGGCGATCACTTTGGCCAGGGTGACGTTGGACACACCGGCGCCGCCGTAGGCCTTGGGCACACTGATGCCCCACAGGCCGGAGCGGGAGAAAGCTTCCAGTTCCGGATACGGCAAGCGGCGCTCACGGTCGCGCAGGGCGCTGTCGCGCTTGAAGTCATCGGCCAGGTCACTGGCCACGATCAGGGCTTGTTCATCGCTGGTGATCACCGCGACGTGTTGGGAAAACGGCATGTGCTGCTCCAGAGGTCGGGTCGTCAGATCCAGGAATGTCGGGCCGGTAAGGTGCCGTTCAGGTGGTAGGCGCCTATCGCGTGATATTTCCAGCGCACCGGGTCGTGCAGGGTGTGGACCCGGGCGTTGCGCCAGTGGCGATCGAGGTTGAATTCAGCGAGGGTGGCGCGGCTGCCGGCCAGTTCGAACAGTTTTTCGCTGGCCTGCAGGGCGATCTCGGTGGTGAGCGCCTTGGCTTCGGCCACGGCAATCGAGGCGCGGGCGGACGATTGCGCCGTGATGGGGGCGGCGCTGACCTGGTCCAGTACCTGTCCAGCCTTGCGCAGCAATGCTTCGGCGGCGTGCAGTTCGATTTTCAGCATGCCGATGTCGGCGATCACGTAGAGGTCGTCACTGGCGCGGTCGACTTTGGCGTCGATCCAAGGCCGGGCGCGTTCGCGCACGAAGGCGATGGCATCGTCGATGGCGCCACGGGCGATGCCGGCATCGATGGCGGCCTGAATCAGTTGGGAAATCGCCCCTTGCACACCGGGCGTATCGTTGATGCGCCAGTTATCCAGGACCAACTCGGCATCCACCCGTACATTGTTCAGCAGCACGGTGCCACTGGCCGTGGTGCGCTGGCCGAAGCCCGACCAATCGTCGACGATCCGCAGGCCCGGGGTGCCGCGCCGCACGAACGCCAGCACCTGCCGACCTTCGTCATTCAGCGCCTTGACCGCGACCCAGTGGGCAAACAGCGCCCCAGTGGAATAGAACTTCTGGCCATTAATGACGAAGCCGTCACCGTCGGCGCTGATCCGGGCCTTGAGTTCAAGGGTATTGCGAGTGCCACGTTCGGGCCCGGCATTACCGATGCGCCAGCCATCGAGCACGCTTTGCAGCAGGATTTTCTTCTGCCGCTCGGTGCCGGTGCCGAGAATCAGTTGGAGCACGCCAAACTGGTTTTGCGGGATCTGCCCGAGGGCCGGGTCGGCAGCGGAAATGATCGCGAACACATCGGCCAGGGTGACGAACGAAACCTGCGGGCCGCCGTATGCCCGGGGAATGGCGATGCTGCCCAGGCCGCTGCGGGTGAATTGCTCGATTTCAGCCCAAGGCAGCTTGCGTTGCTGGTCACGACGCGCCGCTTGTTGACGAGCGACCTGTGCCAGTTCGTGGGCGGCTTTGATCGCCTCGGCATCGTTGCGCAGCACTTGTGCGGGCAACAGCAGGGGGGCGATGTCCAGGTCGCTCTGGACCTTTGCTTGCGCCAGATCCGACATTACAGCCACTCCGTGGCTGCGGGCAGTGCCTTGGCATACTGCGCTGGGGTGATTGTGTTCCGTTCCATACCCACCTCACATCTCAAGAAACGCCGCGGTGATTGCGACGAGTAAAAATCAAGAATGTCCGGTGGTCCGGTCCATATACCCTAAGCGCGTATAAATTTTTTTTGAACTAACTTTTAGGAATATGGATAGGTTGGTTTTAATTTGAAGGCCATACGCTCAGCGAGGGCCAGGCAGCTTTTGTGGCGAGGGAGCATGCTCCCACAGCCCAAGCGGGAGCAAGCTCCCTCGCCACAAAAGCCTGTAGGCCGCAGGAAGGGTTGCATCAGGGCTCTCGGCGGCGCGTTTCGGCGGCCATGAACGCCTGTTTCGGTGAGGTGTTCAGATACGGATTGGCATAACCAATCTTCAACGTCCGTGGCGGTGCCCAGTGGGAGTTGTTGCCCACGCGGTCGAGGACGCAATAGGTCACTTCCAGGCGCAGGTCTTCTCCCGCTTCCAGAATGATTTGCGGCGGGACCCAGATATTGATTGGCTGGCCGACTTCGCTGGCGGTGACCGCCGGCAGGTCCATGCGCACGTCGCCCCAGCGCAGGGTCACGGCGTCGCCGGCGGCCATGTTCAGGTAGGGGTCGATGGTCAGCGGTACGCCACGTTTGATCTGGTTCGGGTTCACCCCTTGGCGTCGGATGGCGGCGGGAATGCGCACCGGCGCCAGGCCCTGGTTTTCATCGCCGCTCAAGGCCGAGGGCTGGCCGCCGGGACAGTCGAGCTTGACCTGGACCCGTTGCTTGGTTGACAGCGCCGGCCCGCGACCAACCTGCATCACCCGATAATGGATGCGCGAGGTCCCGTTGACGATGAAACTCTCCGGGATGCGCATCGTGATGCCGTCCAGCACGTCGGCTTGTGAGAGCACACGCGAGCCGACGTAGCAGTTGTCCCAGAACAATTCGATCAGGTCACCCGCGTCCATGCCGGGGTAAGGTGCGATGACAACTTCCAGGTGAGCGGCGCTGGCGATGTTGATGCCCGCAGGGTGGGTATTGGCCAGGGTCGGGGCGGCCAGTTCGGGACTCTTCGACTTACATGTCATGGTGTTCTCCTTGATGCTTGAAAACTAAGTCCGTTTCAGAAAGATCAAAGGCGACGGATAATACGGCCTATTTTATTTAGGCAGTTATATGGGCTGTCTGCGCTAAATCATTGCGCAACTAAAGTCATGTACGTCGCCTGTCGGGCACTAGATAAGGGCTCTATAGTTTCAGTGTCAATAGAGTGGGTTGCTTAATAACTCATTATGAAGGGCTTCAGAAACGTCCTACGCTTGTCTGTCAAGAATACTCGGCGCCACAGGTAGTTTTCCCAGGCTTCCCGGTATTTGAAACGCTATAAATAGTTGAGGAGGTTGGTGAGGCAGAAGTTGCAAGTTGTGTCGTTTGTGTGAAGTGAGTAGCGATGATGTGTTAGTTATGTAGTGGCATGACTTCCATCCCTGGAAGTGATGCACACTTACTTACTGATCGCCGTGTCCGGCAGAGAGGAACTTGCTGAGGAACTGTCGCGTGCGTTCTTCCTTGGGCGCTGCAAACAAGGCCTTGGCTTCGCCTTGTTCGACGATCACGCCTTTGTCGAAAAACACCACACGGTTGGCCACGTCCCGGGCAAAGCCCATTTCGTGGGTCACGATGACCATGGTGCGTTTTTCTTCGGCCAGGCCGCGAATGGTTGCCAGGACCTCGCCTACCAATTCCGGATCGAGGGCCGAGGTTGGCTCGTCGAACAGGATCACCGCCGGTTCCATCGCCAACGCCCGGGCAATCGCCACGCGCTGTTGCTGGCCGCCGGAAAGGCGCCGAGGGTAGGCATCCTCCTTGCCGGCCAGCCCGACCTTGGCCAACAGCTTGCGCCCCAGGGCTTCGGCTTCGGCACGGGGGACTTTTTTCACCACCTGCGGGCCTTCGGTGACATTTTCCAACGCGGTGCGATGGGGGAACAGGTTGAAGTTCTGGAACACGAAGCCCACCTGCTGGCGCAAGCGGCGCACCAGCCCCTGTTGCTGGTTCAGCGGTCGGCTGCCATCGATTTCGATGTCGCCGACCTTGATCCGGCCGCTGGTAGGCTCTTCGAGGAAGTTCAGGCAGCGCAGGAACGTGGTCTTGCCCGAGCCGCTGGGGCCGATGATCGCAACCACTTCGCCTTCTTCGATCTTCAGGTCGATGCCGTTGAGCACCACCTGACCCTTGAACTGTTTTGTCAGTTTTTCCACGACAATCATGGGTCAGGACTCCTGGTCGTGCCGATTGACCCGGGCTTCCAATACGTTCTGCAGGTGCGAGAGCACGGTGGCAAGAACCCAGTAGATCAGCGCGGCGGCAAGGTACATGGTGAAGATTTCGAAGGTTCGCGCGGTGATCAACTGCGCCTGGCGAAACAGCTCCGGTACCTGGATGGTCGCCGCCAGCGCGGTGTCCTTGACCAGGGAAATGAAGCTGTTGCCCAGCGGTGGCAGGGCCGTGCGTGCGGCTTGCGGCAGGATGGCCCGGCGCAGGGTCTGCGCGCGGGTCATGCCGATACTCGCCGCGGCTTCCCACTGGCCGCGCTCGATGGAACTGATGGCGGCCCGCAGGATTTCACACGCATAGGCAGCCATGTTCAGCGAGAAACCGATAAGCGCCGCCGGCAGTGGGTCAAGTTCGAGGCCCAGTTGCGGCAGTCCGTAGTAGATCAGGAATAACTGCACCAGCAATGGCGTGCCGCGAAAGAACGACACGTACATGCGGGCGATCCAGTTGATCACCTTGAGACGCGACAGGCGCATCAGCGCCAGGCCGAACCCCAGCAGCAAGCCGAAGAACATGCCGCCGAGGCTGAGGATGACCGTGTAGTACGCGCCCTTGAGCAAGAAGGGCGCGGAGTCCAGTGCGAGTTGAAGTGCTGCTTCCATTATTGGGTGACGTCAGCGTCGAAATATTTTTCCGAGAGTTTTTTCAGCGTACCGTCGGCGCGAAGTTTTTCGATGGCTTTGTTCACGGCGGCCAGCAGTTCAGGCTCGCCTTTGCGCAGGGCAATACCGGATTCCTGGCGCGAGAAGGCTTCGCCGGCGGCCGTCGTGTCCTTGGCTTTCTTGGCGTATTCCAGCGCGGCCAGGCGATCGATCAGGATGGCGTCAATGCGGCCTACGCGTAGATCCTGGAACTTGGTCGGGTCATCTTCGTAGGTGCGCACATCGGCGGTGGGTACGTTGGCTTTGACCCACTGTTCGTAATTGGTGCCCAAGCCAACGCCGACTTTTTTACCGCCCAGGTCAGCTGCCGATTTGATGTTCAGATCGGCTGCTTTCTTGGTCAGGACCAGCGCTTGAATCCCGGAAACGGTGTACGGCTCGGAGAAGTCGTACTTTTTCTTACGTTCCTCGGAGATGGTGACTTGGTTGACCACGGCGTCCAGACGCTTGGATTCCAGGGCCGCGAGAATGCCCGCCCATGGGGTGGTCTGCAGCTTGACCTTCACACCCAGCTCCTTGGCCAGGGCTTCGGAAAACTCCACTTCGAAGCCGGTCAGTTTGCCGCTTTCATCCACGAAGCTGAACGGTGGATAAGTGCCTTCCAAGCCGATCTTGATTTCACCGGCATCCTTGATTTTCTGCAGTTGCTCACCGGCAACCGCTTGCCCCAACAGGCCGGCGCTCAATGCCAGGCCCAGCGAACCCACCAGCAGGTTGCGACGTAATGCGGAAAAATTCATGACAAGCCCCTGTGTTTTCTTATGAAGAGGTTATTTTGGCTGAGATAAGGCGTAGCCGCGATCCAAAAAGATTGCCACATCCTGCCTTAAAGCAGCCTGGGCGTCTCGCGGCAAATGCGCCTGCGGCGAGACTATAGGGTGGCTTTTATAGATTGGAAAATAATATTAAATCATCTACATATTCCAATATGTAATGGAAGTCTCCTGTGGGAGCGAGCCTGCTCGCGATGGTCTGTCAGCTAAATTAATCTTGGCTGATCCACCGCTATCGCGAGCAGGCTCGCTCCCACATGGAGGTTTCCCCAACACCTCAGAACGCCGCGCTGTAGGCAAACAGCGCCGGTGCGCCGCCGGTGTGCAGGAAGATGATCGGGCCTTCGTCGAAGCGGTTGCGACCCACGCCGTCAAGCAGGCCGGCCATGGCCTTGCCGGTGTAGACCGGATCGAGCAACAGCCCTTCCTGGCTGGCCAGCAGCTTGATCGCCGCCAGTGTCCCGGCGTTCGGTTCGCCGTAGCGAGGGGCGAAATACTCGTCCCACAGGATCACTTTGAACGCTTCTGGCAGGGCGATTTCGAGCAACGCGGCCGTGCGCTCGGCCAGGCCCTGGACCTTCGGAAACTGGTCTTCCTCGCTGCGCGAAACCGTGACGCCAATGACCGGAAGCGCCGGCAGGCTTTCGCTCAAGGCCAACGCCAGGCCACTGTGGGTCCCGGCACTGCCCGAGGCCAATACCACGGCGGCGAACTCGATCCCGGTGTCCTTGATCTGCTCGGCCAGTTCCAGGCCGGCGCGTATATAACCCAGCGCACCCAAGGCGTTCGAACCACCAATCGGCACCAGATAGGGCTTTTTCCCATTGCTGCGCAGGCGACCGGCGAGGGCCTGCAATTGCTCATCGGCGTTGTCCAGGTTTGCCACCAATTCGACCTTGGCGTCGAACAGCTCCAGCAGCAGCCGGTTGCCATTGCCCAGGTAATTGCTGTCTTCGGTGCCGATGGGGTTTTCCAGCAAGGCCACGCAACCCAGGCCGAGCTTCGCGGCGAGGGCGGCGGTCTGGCGTACGTGGTTGGATTGGATCGCCCCGGCGGTGATGAGGGTATCGGCGCCCTGGGCGATGGCATCGGCGGCCAGGTATTCGAGCTTGCGCAGTTTGTTGCCGCCCAAGGCCAGGGGCGTCAGGTCGTCGCGCTTGATATAGAGGTCGCGGCCGAGCCAGGTGGAGAGGCGGTCGAGTTTTTCCAGCGGTGTCGGATGGCCGAGCAGGTCGAGACGGTTAAAGCGAGACAGCTGTTGTTTGATCATGGGTCCGTACTGGTTGTAGGCGATGCCTGGACTATAGGCATGCAGATATTCAGGGGCAACCGGCATGTTTTTGTCCGAGCTTGAATCTGGCGACACCGTCCGCTTGTCCTGTACTTGACCTGTGGGAGCGGGCTTGCTCGCGAAAGCGATCTGTCTGTACCGATGATGTTGGATATGCCGACGCCTTCGCGAGCAAGCCCGCTCCCACTTTGGGATTGCCGCTAATGAACGAATGCTCTACTGGCACCGTCATACCCACCCGTAAGCTAGTGTAGGAAACATGCCGTTTAGCCCTGCGATTAGTCCTTAGCTGCCTATTCATGTTTAACTTGAACGTTCATTCAAGTTAAACCGTCGGTTTGCTGCCCGCTCACAACAGGAGGCTTGCCTTTGCCGAGTCCGTATATCACTGCCGCCCTTTCGCTTCCCGAGGTGCTTCGTTCATGAGCGCTTCGTCCCTTCCACCCAGCGGCCTGGTCCGCATGAACCCGCCGGTCTTTTACTTCGCTGCGACTTTCATTTTGCTGTTCGGCCTGGTGGTGATCGCCATGCCTGCGCAGGCCGGCGCCTGGTTGCTGGCCGCGCAGAACTGGGCGGCCAATACGGTCGGCTGGTACTACATGCTGGCGATGACGCTGTATCTGGTCTTCGTGGTGGTCACCGCCTTGTCCGGCTACGGCAAGATCAAGCTCGGTGCCGACCACGACGAGCCCGAATTCAGTTATCTGTCCTGGGCCGGCATGTTGTTCGCCGCCGGCATCAGCATCACGCTGTTTTTCTTCTGCGTGTCCGAGCCGCTGACTCACATGGTGCAGCCACCCCAGGGTGAAGCCGGTACCGCGCAGGCAGCGCGCCAGGCCATGCAGATCTTGTTCTTGCACTGGGGCCTGCATGGCTGGGGCGTTTTTGCGTTCGTCGGCATGGCCCTGGCGTACTTCGCCTACCGGCACAATTTGCCCCTGGCCCTGCGCTCGGCGCTTTACCCGCTGATCGGCAAGCGCATCAACGGTCCCATCGGTTACGCCGTGGACGGCTTCGGCATTATCGCGACGGTGTTCGGCCTCGGCGCGGACATGGGCTTTGGTGTGCTGCACCTCAATTCCGGGCTCGATTATCTGTTCGGCATCGCCCACACCCAATGGATTCAGGTCGGCCTGATCGTGCTGATGATGGGGGCGGCGATCATCGTCGCCGTGGCCGGCGTCGACAAGGGCGTGCGGGTCATGTCCGACATCAACATGCTGCTGGCCTGCGCGTTGTTGCTGTTCGTGTTGTTCGCCGGCCCGACCCAGCATTTGCTCAACACCTTGATCCAGAACATCGGCGATTACCTCGGCGCCCTGCCGATGAAGAGTTTCGACCTGTACGCCTACAACGAACCCAGCGACTGGCTGGGTGGCTGGACGGTGTTCTACTGGGCCTGGTGGATCGCGTGGTCGCCGTTCGTGGGGCTGTTCATCGCCCGGATTTCCCGCGGTCGCACCATCCGTGAATTTGTCTTTGGCGTGCTGCTGATTCCCCTGGGGTTCACCCTGGCGTGGATGTCGATCTTCGGCAACAGCGCCATCGACCAGGTGTTGAACCACGGCATGAGCGCCCTGGGCATGTCTGCCCTGGAAAACCCATCGATGAGCCTTTACCTGCTGCTGGAGACCTACCCCTGGAGCAAGACCGTCATCGCGGTCACGGTGTTCATCAGCTTCGTGTTTTTCGTCACGTCCGCCGACTCAGGCACCGTGGTGCTGTCGACGCTGTCGGCCAAGGGTGGCAACCCCGACGAGGACGGGCCGAAATGGTTGCGAGTGTTCTGGGGCGCGATGACCGCCCTGGTGACCAGTGCGTTGTTGTTCTCCGGCAGCATCGATGCCTTGAAGTCGGCGGTGGTGCTGACGTCCCTGCCGTTCTCGCTGATTCTCTTGCTGATGATGTGGGGCCTGCACAAGGCGTTCTACCTGGAATCCCAGAAGCAGATCGCACAATTGCATTCCCTGGCACCGGTCTCGGGTTCACGTCGGGGCACGGGCGGCTGGCGCCAACGCTTGAGCCAGGCGGTGCATTTCCCGTCCCGTGATGAGGTGTACCGTTTTCTCGACACCACGGTGCGCCCGGCCATTGAAGAAGTGACCGCGGTGTTTGCCGAGAAGGGCCTGACGGTGGTGACCCAGCCCGACCCGGCCAACGACAGCGTCAGCCTGGAGATTGGCCATGGCGAGCAGCATCCGTTCATCTACCAGGTGCAGATGCGCGGCTACTTCACGCCGTCCTTCGCCCGTGGCGGCATGGGGTCCAAGCAATTGAACAACCGTCGTTACTACCGCGCCGAGGTGCACTTGAGCGAAGGCAGCCAGGATTACGACCTAGTGGGCTACACCAAGGAGCAAGTCATCAACGACATCCTCGACCAGTACGAGCGGCACCTGCAGTTCCTGCATTTGGTGCGGTGACCCAAAGGGACCGCAGTGCCTAATGCCTGTCAGTTAAGTAGATGCCACAGGCAAACATACAAACCGTGGCGAGGGAGCTTGCTCCCGCTGGGCTGCGTAGCAGTCCCAAAAACAGGGCCGCTTCGCGACCCAGCGGGAGCAAGCTCCCTCGCCACAGAACTAAACCTCAGACCAGCCCGCCATTGGCCCGCAAGATCTGCCCATTCACCCAGCCCGCGGCCGGGCTCACCAGGAACGCGATGATGCTGGCAATGTCCTGCGGCTGGCCGAGGCGCTCCAGGGGCGGCATCTTGGCGTAGTGGTGCACCTGCTCCTCACTCTTGCCGTGCATGAACAGCTCAGTGGCGACCGGGCCGGGAGCTACGGCATTGACCGTGATCTGGCGACCGCGCAGTTCCTTGGCAAATACCTGGGTCAAGGATTCCACCGCCGCCTTGCTGGCGATGTACACCGAGTAGCCGGGCAGGTTCAGGCCTACGGTGCTGCTGGAAAAATTCACGATCCGGCCGCCGTCGTTCAGTCGGCTCGCGGCTTCGCGCAGGGTGTTGAAGGTGCCACGGGTGTTGATGGCGAACGTCTGGTCGAACAACTCGTCGCTGTGCTGCGCCAGGGGCATCACCTGGAGGATGCCGGCGTTGTTGATCAACACATCGACCTTGCCCAACTGCGCTTCGGTTTCATCGAACAGCCGACGGACATCGGCGGCGGAGGATACGTCTGCCTTGACCGCTATGGCTTGGTGGCCGGCCTGGCGCAACTGCACCACCAATTTTGATGCCTCGCTGGCGCTGTTGGCGTAATTGACGACAACGGCAAAACCTTCGCCAGCCAGTTGCTTGGCGATTTCGGCGCCGATGCCGCGGGAGGCGCCGGTCACGATGGCAACTTTCGAGTTTTGAACAGTCATGTGAGGGTTCCCTTTGTTGTTGAGGCTTGAGTCGTTGAAGCCAGATTCACATGTTTACTCTTGGCGATAAATGCCGGAAAGTTGCCTTGACTGTTCAACATTTCCCAACAATCAGAGCGCAGGATTCAGATGGATCAGGTCAAGGCAATGAGGGTGTTTGTCCGCATCTACGAGCGCAGCAGTTTCACCCTGGCCGCTGAAGACCTGAACATGCCCCGGGCCACGCTGACCCACACACTCAACCAATTCGAAGCCTGGCTGGGCGTGCGTTTGCTGGAGCGCAGCACCCGCAAGGTGCGCCCGACCCTCGACGGCGAAGCCTATTACCCGCGCTGCGTGCAATTGCTGGCGGAGCTGGAAGAAGCCGAACTGGCGTTTCGTGGCGTGGCGCCAAAAGGCAAACTGAGGGTGGACCTGCACGGCACCCAGGCCAGGTATTTCGTCATTCCGGCATTGCCGCAATTCATGGCCCGCTACCCCGAAATAGAACTGTTCATCAGCGAAGCAGATCGTTTCGTTGACCTGATAGCCGAAGGCGTCGATTGCGTGCTGCGCTCCGGTACGTTGGCGGACTCTTCATTGATTGGTCGGCGTGTCGCCAATCTTCGGCAGATCACCTGTGCCAGTCCCGGTTACCTTCGCCAGTACGGCGAACCGAAAAGCCTCGATGACTTGAAGCATCACCGGGCAGTGAATTACGTCTCGCGGACCACCGCCAAGCTCTATCCGTTTGAGTTCATGGTCGATGGCGAACTCAAGGAGGTGCCGATCGGGGGGACGTTGTCGGTGTCCGGCGCGGAAATCTACGCCGCCTCGGCCATCGCCGGCCTGGGCCTGATCCAATGCCCGCATTACCGAATGGAAGAGCCGATCCGGCAGGGCCTGATGCAGGAGGTCCTCACCCACACCCCACCACCGTCCATGCCGGTGTCGGTGCTCTATCCGCACAACCGACTCATGTCGCCGCGGGTTCGCGTGTTTGTGGATTGGGTGGCGGAGGTGTTTGCGCAGGCGCGTTAACGTGGTCCCCGATTTCCTCGCACTGCAAAACCCTGTGGGATGGGTACCAAATTCCGGCCATTGCCAAGCCCCTGTGGCGAGGGAGCTTGCTCCCGCTCGGTTGCGCAGCAGTCGTAAAATCAAACAACGCGTTCTGCCTGTCAGCATGCTGGGGCCCTGCTGCGCAGGCCAGCGGGAGCAAGCTCCCTCGCCACGGGTTCTGGGTTGTCTGGGCAGATGCGTTCGCGAGCAAGCTCGCTCCCACACCTGATTCGCGAACTTTCCGCCTGACCGAGGCGTCTGTGAAATGTTAGCTTCTGCCTCCAGCCGTCCGAACAGAGAGCCTTTTCGATGACCTACACCGCTGCGCAAAACCGCTACGAGTCCATTCCTTACCGCCGCGTCGGGCGCAGCGGGCTGGTGCTGCCGGCGTTGTCGCTGGGGTTGTGGCATAACTTTGGCGACAGCACGCCCATCGACACCCAGCGCGCCTTGCTGCGCACGGCGTTCGACCTGGGCATCAACCATTTCGACCTGGCGAACAATTACGGCCCGCCCTACGGCAGCGCCGAGATCAATTTCGGCCGCTTGCTGCGCGAAGACTTCAAGCAGTACCGCGATGAGTTGATCATCTCCAGCAAGGCCGGTTGGGACATGTGGCCGGGGCCTTACGGCCAGGGCGGGGGCTCGCGCAAATACGTGCTGGCCAGCCTCGACCAGAGCCTGCAGCGCCTGGGGCTGGACTATGTGGATATCTTTTATTCCCACCGTTTCGACCCCGATACGCCCCTGGAAGAAACCGCCAGTGCGCTGGCCACTGCGGTGCAGCAGGGCAAGGCGCTGTACATCGGCATTTCCTCGTATTCCGGAGTGAAGACCCGGGAAATGGCGGCGCTGCTCAAGGAATGGAAAGTCCCCTTGCTGATTCACCAACCGGCCTACAACCTGCTCAACCGCTGGGTGGAAAAAGACCTGCTGGATGCCACCGAGGAATTGGGTACGGGTGTGATCGCCTTCACCCCCTTGGCCCAAGGCCTGCTGACCGACAAGTACCTCAAGGGCGTTCCGGCCGATGCCCGAGTGAATCGTCCGGGGGGCGGTTCGTTGCAGGCTTCGCACTTGTCGCAGGAGAACCTTGCCCACGTGCGGGCGCTCAATGAGATCGCCCAGCGACGCGGCCAGAGCCTGGCCCAGATGGCTCTGGCCTGGACTTTGCGCGACCCACGGATCACCTCCGCCCTGATCGGCGCCAGCCGGCCGGAGCAGATCATCGAGAACGTCGCGGCGTTGCAGAATTTGAGTTTCAGCGCCGACGAACTGGCCGAGATCGACCGGTTTGCCCAGGAAGGCGGGATCAATCTTTGGGAGAAGCCTTCGTCGGCTGAGTAACGCAAGGAGGGTGCACACAAATCCCTGTGGCGAGGGAGCTTGCTCCCGCTGGGCCGCGAAGCGGCCCCAAACCCATTCAACACTGCGTATCAGGAAAAGCAGTGGGACAGATTTTGCGACCGCTGCGCAGTCGAGCGGGAGCAAGCTCCCTCGCCACGGGGATATGCGTTACCCCGGAAAACCATTCGGGCAAGACACTCACCTGAAAAACGGCACATCCCCCAACACCGTCGCACGGTGCATCACCCTCCGGGCAGGGCGGTAGTCGTCCACGGCAAAATGCTGGGTGACGCGGTTGTCCCAGAACGCCACGTCGTTGACCTGCCAGCGCCAGCGCAGGGTGAACTCCGGGCGGGTGGCATGGGCGAAGAGCAGTTTCAGGATCACCTCGCTCTCGGTGTCCGACAGCTCGTTGATGCGCGTGGTGAAGCCTTCATTGACGAACATCGACCGTCGCCCGCTCACCGGGTGAGTGCGGATCACCGGATGGGACAGCGGCGGGTTTTTTCGCCGTGCTTCTTCCCAGCGCGCCAGGTCCTCGGCGCTATTGCCAAACCGCTCCAACGGAAACGAGCGGGTGAAATCGTGGGTGGCCGTCAGGCCTTCCAGCAAACGTTTCATGGGCGTCGACAAGGCTTCGTAGGCGGCGATGCCGCTGGCCCACAACGTATCGCCACCCACCGCCGGTAGCAGCTTGGCGCTGAGCACCGCGCCCAGGGCGGGCGTCGGGAGAAAGGTCACGTCGGTGTGCCACACGGCGTTGTCGCGCACATCGGTGACGGCGGTGTCGAGCACCAATACTTCGGGCTGCTCCGGCACGTTGGGGTAGATCGGATGAATGTGCAGGTCGCCAAAATACGCGGCGAAGCGTGCCTGCTGGGGCGGCTCGATCGGCTGGTCGCGGAAAAACAATACCTGATGCTCAAGCAGCGCCTGCTTAACGGTGTCGCGATCCGCCAGGCTCAGCGGCTGGCTGATGTCGATCCCATCGATCTGCGCGCCGAGGGCGGTGCTCAAAGGCGTAATGGTCGGACGGTTCATCGCAATGTTCTCGGTCTGGGGCGCCGAATGGTCGGCGTGGTCATTGGATATCAATGGGTCTGGCCGTGCCACGGCACCAGTTTGCGTTGCAGGGCGCGCAGGCCCATTTCCATGGCGAAGGCGATCAGTGCGATCACCAGGATGCCCAGCACCACCACGTCAGTAACGAGGAACTGCGCCGCCGACTGCACCATGAACCCCAGGCCACTGGTGGCGGCAATCAGTTCGGCGGCCACCAGCGTCGACCAACCCACACCCAGGCCAATGCGAATGCCGGTGAGAATGTCCGGCAGGGCACTAGGCACGATCACATGGCGAATCAACTGAGCCCGCGTGGCACCCAACGATTGCGCCGCGCGCAGTTTGACCCGATCGACCGTGCGCACGCCGGTGGCGGTGGCAATGGCAATCGGGGCGAAGATCGCCAGGTAGATCAGCAGCACCTTCGACAGCTCGCCGATGCCGCACCAGATCACGATCAACGGCAGGTACGCTAACGGTGGAATCGGCCGGTAGAACTCGATCAACGGATCGAGCACGCCGCGCGCGATGCGGTTGGCGCCGATGGCGATGCCCACCGGCACCGCCGTCAGCACCGCGAACAACAGTCCCAGGCCAATGCGTTCAAGGCTGGCGGCCAAGTGCTGCCAGAGGGTGGAATCCATGTAGCCGCGAGTCGCCAGCAGCCAGCCTTTTTCCAGCACGGCCGACGGTGAGGGCAGGAACAGCGGTTCGATCAGGCCGCTGGCGGTGACGGCCCACCAGATCACCAGCAAGGTGATCAGGGTCAAGCCGCTGATCCAGCGCGTGCTCAGGTGGAGTCTCAAGCCACGGGCCGTGGGCTTGGTCGCCGCGTCACGGACCACCGCTGGAATTTCATAGCTGCTCATGCGCGCTCCTGTGGCCGAGTGGCGCTGCGTTGGGAGAACACTTTGGCGAGCACATGCTCGCGGGTTTCGATGAAGCGCGGGTCGGACTTGATCGAGCGCGCCGATTCTCCGGCCCCGTAGCGCTGGCCGAAATCCAGGCTCAGGCGCTCGACGATTTGCCCCGGGTTCGGTGCCAGCAGAATCAAGTCAGTGGCAAGGAACACCGCTTCTTCAATGTCATGGGTGATCAGGAACACCGGCTTGGCGGTGCGCTGCCAGACCTGCAGCAACAGTTCCTGCATCTGCTCGCGGGTGAAGGCATCCAGGGCACCGAACGGTTCGTCCATCAACAGCACGCGAGGGTCGGCCGCCAATGCCCGGGCCAGGCCAACACGTTGTTTCTGGCCGCCGGAGAGCTGCCAGACGCGGCGTTGCTCGAAGCCGGCCAGGTCCACCAGTGCCAGCATTTCCCGAGCCCGGGTTTCGCGCGTTTGCTTGGCGACCCCGGCCAGTTCCAGGCCGAACCCAACGTTTGCCAACACGTCTTGCCAAGGCAGCAGCGCATCGTCCTGGAACACCACGCCGCGCTCGGCGCCCGGGCCCTTGACGGGTGTGCCGTCGAGGGTGATCTGTCCGGCGCTGGGCTCGACGAACCCGGCAATCAGGTTCAACAGCGAGGTCTTGCCGCTGCCGGACGGGCCGAGCGCAACCAGTAATTGCTTCGGCCCCAGGGTCAGGGATATATCCGCCAGCACCGGTTCCGTCTCGCCGGGGTACTGTGCGCTGATGCGCTCCAGCTGTAGCAAGGCCATCGCGTGTCTCCCTTTTTCGATCAGCGAGTGATGTATTTGGCGCTGACGTACGGTGCGTAGTCCGGCAGCACGGCGTCGACCTTGCCTTGCTCCTTCAGGAACGCCGCGGTGTCGGTGATGGCTTGGGTAGTCGGCGCGCCGAGGCTCACGACCTGATCGGCTGCCAGGGGGAAGACGTTGCCTTGCAGCAACAGCGGGATATCGCTGGCCTTGGCGCCGGAGAGCTTCACCAGTTTGTCGACGTTGGACGCATCGGCCAGCCAGGCCTGCGGGTCCTTGCGGTACTGGGCGTAGGCATCCAGGGTCACTTTAGCGAAGGCGGTGACAATCTCGGGATGCTTCTGGGCGAAGTCCTTGCGCACGATCCAGGCGTCGAAGGTCGGTGCGCCGAACTTGGCCAGCTCCGCGGAGGTGATCAGCACCTTGCCGTTTTCCTTGGCCACGCCCAGGGCCGGGTCCCAGACATAAGTGGCGTCGATGTCGCCACGCTTCCAGGCAGCGATGATGGCCGGTGGCGCCAGGTTGAGCACGGTGACTGTCGACGGGTCGATGTTCCAGTGCTTCAACGCGGCGAGCAGGCTGTAGTGGCCCGTGGAGACGAACGGCACGGCGATTTTCTTGCCGATCAGGTCTTTTGGTGAATTGATGCCAGAGCCGTCACGCACCACCAAGGCTTCGGCGGCGCCGATCTGCGTGGCGATGAGGAAGATTTCCACCGGGACCTGGCGGGTAATGGCCGCAGTCAACGGGCTGGAACCGAGGTAGCCGATCTGCACATCGCCCGAGGCAATGGCAGTGATGACGTCGGCGCCATTGTCGAACTTGCGCCAGTCGATCTTGGCTTGGGTGGCTTTTTCATAGGCGCCATCGGCCTGGGCGACTTTGGCCGGGTCGACGGTGGTCTGGTAAGCGACGGTCAGGTCGGCCGCCTGGGCAAAAAGACTCGTTGCAGCCAGGGAGGCGGCTGCGAGAAGGCGAAGGGGGAAGCGCAAAGACATGGGGAAGCTCCTCAACAGGCCGCCGGGAGTTCGGCGTTGGAGGAGACTAAATGATCTAAGAATTAGAAAATAAATAACTTTTTCGAATGAGCTTATTTTCGAAAAAATCTATCGAGAGCGGCTCGGAACCTTTGTGGCGAGGGAGCTTGCTCCCGCTGGACTGCGCAGCAGGCCCGTTTTCACGACTGCTGCGCAGCCGAGCGGGAGCAAGCTCCCTCGCCACAAAAAGCGTTCTCGTACCCCGGGATTCAGTTACTGATCGCCAGGATGCTCGCCTGATACGAGCCCACGAACACATCGAAATCCCCCACCTCGTTCTGTTCCAGCTCGGCCTGCTGGACCAATGACTTACGGGCAGTTTCCTCGAACGTCGCTTGCTCCTGGGCAGGCAACGGCTCGGCGCGGAAGAACTCGGCGTGGGCCTTGCTCTGGCGCAGGGAGAACTGGGCGAAGCTTTCCTGGTGTTCGGCCATGGCGGCCAGCACCTGGGCGGAAGGGGTCAAGGACGGGTCGCGGACTTTCGCCAGTTGCGCATCCAGGGCCTGGCGGTGGGCATCGCCACCCTGGCTCTGGTCGAGCAACGAGGCCAGCGGGGCGATTTTTTCCAGCAATTCGACGGCCCAGGTCTGCATATCCACCGCTTGGCCCTGACGCTGCAATTGCAGGCCAGGCTTGCGGCCTTCCTTGACCACGGTCAGGAAGTTGCTGGTGGCGTTGCCGCATTCGTTGTTTTCCAGCTGCGGGCTGTCGTTGAGGCCGCAATACAGCAGGAACGCATCGAGGAAGCGCGACTCGGTGAGATCGATGCCCATCGGCAGGAACGGGTTAATGTCCAGGCAACGCACTTCGACGTACTGGATACCCCGGGCCATCAAGGCCTGGATCGGCCGCTCGCCGGTGTAGGTCACGCGTTTGGGGCGGATGTTGGAGTAATACTCGTTTTCGATCTGCAGGATGTTGGTATTGAGCTGCACCCACTCGCCGTTCTGGTGCGTGCCGACTTCGACGTACGGTGCGTAGGGCGTCGCCACCGCTTTGCGCAGGCTGTCGGTGTAGCTCGCCAGGTCGTTGTAGCACGGCGTGAGGCCGGCTTGGGCGTTGCTTTGGTAACCCAGGTCGCTCATGCGCAGGCTGGTGGCGTAGGGCAGGTACAAGGTGTCCGGATCCAACTGCTCCAACTGGTGCGGACGGCCTCGCAGGAAACCGATGTCCAGGGCCGGCGAGGCACCGAACAGGTACATCAGCAACCAGCTGTAGCGGCGGAAATTGCGGATCAGCGCGATGTAGGCCGACGACTGGAAGTCACGGTCGCTCACCTCGGCGGCTTCGTCCTGCCGGAGCAGTGGCCAGAGTTTTTCCGGCAGGGAAAAGTTGTAGTGGATCCCGGCAATGCATTGCATGGTCTTGCCGTAGCGCAGGGCCAGGCCCTGGCGATAGACGTACTTGAGCCGACCGATATTCGAGGTGCCGTAATACGCGATCGGAATGTTTTCTTCCGCCGGCAACGGGCACGGCATCGAGGGGCTCCACAAGTACTCGTCGCCGAGCTTGCTGTAGGCGAACCGGTGGATCTTGTCGAGGCTGCGCAGGGTATCGGCTGGGTCGGCCAGGGCCGGCGTGATGAACTCCAGCAGCGACTCGGAATAGTCGGTGGTGATCTGCTCGTTGGTCAACGCCGAGCCCAGGGCCTTGGGATGCGGGGTCTGCGCCAGGCGCCCATCGCCAGTGACGCGCAGGCATTCACGCTCGATGCCGTGCAGGCACTGTTCGAGCAGGGAGAGGTTGGCGCGCTCGCCGAGCAGGGCCAGGCGGCGGTTTAAAAGGTCGCTCAAGTTGAATTCCTTCACGCGTCAGTCGCCCCAATATGGGGGTGGGCAAGACGGTCTACAAGGGTGAAGTTAAAACTGGCGTTTTCGCCTGGTTTTTTGGGTCAAGGACTGATCGCCTCGATCCCCTGTGGGAGCGGGCTTGCTCGCGAATAGGGACTGTCAGTCAACATTGTAGTCGCCTGACACACCGCCTTCGCGAGCAAGCCCGCTCCCACGGAGAAATTTCGACACCGCATTCATGCGTCGAAATTAACTCAAATCGATGACAGGGAGCTATAGGACAGCGAACGTGCCTTGCGCTTTTGCGACCAGTTTGTCGCCTTGCATCACCTCGGCCTCGACCACCAGCGTGCGCCGGCCGGGGTGGATGACCCGGGCGGTGCACAACACGTCGCCGTCGGACACGGCGCGAATGTAGTTGATCTTGCATTCGATGGTCGCGCTCTGCTGGTCAAAGCCATGGACACTGGAGCAGGCCAGTCCCATGGCAATGTCCACCAGGCTGAACAGCGCGCCGCCGTGCAGCTTGCCGCCGCGGTTGCGCAGCGGCGGCTCGAGGCTCAGGGCGACTTGCGCCACCCCATCCCCAAGGCTCTGCAGACGGCAGCCGAGCAGCTTGAAGAACGCGCTCTCCACCAACCCGGCCGGTGCGTCCATCAGCGTTTCTTCAACTGCTTGGCGTTGGCGAACAACGAAGCCATGGCGCTGTTCGCCGGGGCTGCGGTGGCGGTTTCCTTGCGCGGCGCGGTGTTTTGCGACTGGCGTGGCGTCGAGCCAGGACGCGCACCACGGGCACCGTCGACTTTCTCGCCCGGCGTGTCGCTCATGCGCATCGACAGGCCGACGCGTTTGCGTGGGATGTCGACTTCCATGACCTTCACTTTCACCACATCACCGGCCTTCACCGCTTCGCGCGGGTCCTTGATGAACTTCTCGGACAAGGCCGAGATGTGTACCAGGCCGTCCTGGTGCACGCCGATGTCGACGAAGGCACCGAAGTTGGTGACGTTGGTCACCACGCCTTCGAGGATCATGCCCGGTTGCAGGTCCTTGAGGTCTTCGACGCCGTCCTGGAACTCGGCGGTCTTGAACTCTGGACGTGGGTCGCGGCCCGGTTTCTCCAGTTCTTGCAGGATGTCGGTCACGGTCGGCAGGCCGAAGGTTTCGTCGGTGAATTTCTTCGGATCCAGGCGCTTGAGGAACGCGGCGTCACCGATCAGCGAGCGGATGTCGCGGTCGGTCTGGGCGGCGATACGTTGCACCAGCGGGTAGGCTTCAGGGTGGACCGCCGACGAATCGAGCGGATTGTCGCCATTCATGACTCGTAGGAAACCGGCGGCCTGTTCGAAGGTTTTCTCGCCCAGGCGTGGGACCTTCTTCAGCGCGGCGCGGGTCTTGAACGCGCCGTGTTCGTCACGGTGGGTGACGATGTTCTGCGCCAGCGTGGCGTTCAGGCCGGAAATGCGCGCCAACAGCGCCACCGAAGCGGTGTTCACGTCCACGCCCACGGCGTTCACGCAATCTTCCACCACGGCGTCCAGGCCGCGCGCCAGTTTCAGTTGGGAGACGTCGTGCTGGTACTGGCCGACACCAATGGATTTAGGGTCGATCTTCACCAGCTCTGCCAGTGGATCCTGCAGGCGACGGGCGATGGACACCGCGCCACGGATCGACACGTCCAGGTCCGGGAATTCCTTGGAAGCCAGTTCCGACGCCGAGTAAACCGAAGCGCCGGCCTCGGAGACCATGACCTTGGTCATCTTCATGGCTGGGTATTTCTTGATCAGCTCGGCGGCCAGCTTGTCGGTCTCACGGCTGGCGGTGCCGTTGCCGATGGCGATCAGGTCCACCGAATGCTTGGCGCACAGGGCGGCGAGCACGGCGAGGGTCTGGTCCCACTTATTGTGCGGCACGTGCGGGTAGACCGTGGCGTGGTCCAGCAGTTTGCCGGTGGAATCCACTACGGCTACCTTGCAACCGGTGCGCAGGCCCGGGTCAAGGCCCAGGGTGGCGCGCGGGCCGGCCGGCGCGGCCAGCAACAGGTCGTGCAGGTTGTGGGCGAACACGTTGATCGCCTCGGTCTCGGCGTTGTCACGCAACTCGCCCAGCAGGTCGGTTTCCAGATGGGTGTAGAGCTTGACCTTCCAGGTCCAGCGCACCACTTCGGCCAGCCATTTGTCGGCGGCGCGGTTCTGGTTCTGGATGCCAAACTGCTGGCCGATCATGCCTTCGCACGGGTGCATGGTGCCGGGCAATTCTTCACCGACCTTCAGTGCAGAACTGAGAATGCCTTCGTTGCGACCACGGAAAATCGCCAGGGCGCGGTGGGACGGCATGCTCTTGAGCGGTTCGTCGTGTTCGAAATAGTCGCGGAACTTCGCGCCTTCCTCTTCCTTGCCGGCGATGACCCGGGCGCTGAGGGTGGCTTCCTGCTTGAGGTAGCTGCGCAGCTTTTCCAGCAGGTTGGCGTCTTCGGCGAAACGCTCCATGAGGATGTACTTGGCGCCTTCCAGCGCCGCCTTCACGTCCGCCACGCCTTTTTCGGCATCGACGAAGCGCGCGGCTTCGGTTTCCGGGGCCAGGGTCGGGTCGTTGAACAGGCCGTCGGCCAGCTCGCCGAGGCCGGCTTCCAGGGCGATCTGGCCCTTGGTGCGGCGCTTTTGCTTGTAGGGCAGGTACAAGTCTTCGAGACGGGTCTTGGTGTCGGCCAACTTGATGTCGCGCTCGAGTTGCGGGGTCAGCTTGCCCTGCTCCTGGATGCTGGCCAGGATGCTGATGCGCCGTTCGTCGAGTTCTCGCAGGTAGCGCAGGCGCTCTTCCAGATGCCGCAATTGGGTGTCATCGAGGCTGCCGGTCACTTCTTTCCGGTAACGGGCGATGAAAGGCACCGTGGAGCCTTCATCGAGTAGCGCGACGGCCGCTTCGACCTGCTGTGGGCGTACACCGAGTTCCTCGGCGATGCGGCTGTTGATGCTGTCCATAAAACCACCTGACAAATTGTGAAATCAGGCTCGCCACCGCAGAAACAGGGCTCGGCGAGACTGGTTGAGCGGCCTGGCATGCGCCGCTGCCTGGGTCAAAAGGCTGCCTGTTGACCCGCGAAATTCAAAAAGTGCTGCCTGGCCAAGATAATAAAGCGCGGCGCCGATCCGGCGATCCGGTCTGCCCTGGCACAAAGGGCCGCGCATTATAACCAGCGTTCCGCTGTTCGGGGGGCGTTGTGGAATGTGGCTTTGATGGGCGGTTTGCTGGAGATAGAGGAAAAATCTGCTAACAATGCACACGGTGCGTATAACGGCAGCTAAGCCATAATGCGCGCCAAGATCAAAGGAGCTTCCTATGAGCAGCACTGCACAAACTGCTGAAGGCGAAAAAATTCTGATTGTTGACGACGATCCAGGGCTGAGCAGCCTGCTGGAGCGTTTTTTCGTCAGCAAGGGCTACCGCGCCCGCACCGTTCCGAACACCGAGCAAATGGACCGGTTGCTGGCCCGTGAAGTGTTCAACCTGGTCGTACTCGACCTGATGCTGCCCGGCGAAGACGGCCTGACTGCCTGCCGCCGCCTGCGCGGCGCCAACAACCAGATCCCGATCATCATGCTCACCGCCAAGGGCGACGAGCTGAGCCGTATCAAGGGTCTTGAACTGGGCGCCGACGATTACCTGGCCAAGCCGTTCAACCCCGACGAGCTGATGGCCCGCGTCAAGGCGGTGCTGCGTCGCCAGTCGGCACCGGTGCCGGGTGCGCCGGGCAGCGAAGACGAAAGCGTGACCTTCGGCGACTATGAACTGTCCCTGGCCACCCGCGAGCTCAAGCGCGGCGATGAGGTCCACATGCTCACCACCGGTGAGTTCGCCGTGCTCAAGGCCCTGGTGATGAACGCTCGCCAGCCGCTGACCCGCGACAAACTGATGAACCTGGCCCGTGGCCGTGAGTGGGATGCGCTGGAGCGCTCCATCGACGTGCAGATTTCCCGCCTGCGCCGGATGATCGAGCCCGATCCTTCCAAGCCGCGGTACATCCAGACCGTCTGGGGCGTCGGTTATGTGTTCGTGCCGGATGGCGCCGCCAGCAAGTGATCGGCGATTTGTAGGAGCGGGTGGCCTGGCCGGTTGAAATGTCTTCTTCCAGGCGACTCGCGGTCTGTCATTGTGCGAGCATCGCTCGCTCCTGCAAGTGTGTAGCGGTTATTCATGAAAACCCCCGTGTGGTTCCCCCAGAGTTTCTTCTCCCGCACCCTCTGGCTGGTGCTGATCGTCGTGCTCTTCTCCAAGGCACTGACGTTGGTGTACCTGCTGATGAACGAAGACGTGCTCGTGGATCGGCAGTACAGCCATGGTGTTGCTCTGACCCTGCGGGCTTATTGGGCGGCGGACGAAACCAACCGGGCGAAAATCGCCGAGGCGGCGACGCTGATCCGCGTCGTCGGTGCCGGCGTGCCGGTGGGCGAGCAGCACTGGCCGTACAGCGAGATTTATCAACGCCAGATGCAGGCCGAACTGGGCGCCGACACCGAGGTGCGATTGCGCATGCATTCGCCGCCGGCGCTTTGGGTGCGAGCCCCGAGCCTGGGAGATGGCTGGCTGAAGGTGCCGCTGTATCCGCATCCGCTGCGCGGTCAGAAAATCTGGAACGTGCTCGGCTGGTTCCTGGCTATCGGCCTGCTGTCGACCGCGTCGGCGTGGATCTTCGTCAGCCAGCTCAACCAACCGTTGAAGCGCCTGGTCTACGCCGCTCGGCAACTGGGCCAGGGGCGCAGCGTGCGGCTGCCGATCAGCGATACGCCCAGCGAGATGACTGAGGTCTACCGTGCCTTCAACCAGATGGCCGAGGATGTGGAACAGGCCGGGCGCGAGCGCGAATTGATGCTTGCGGGCGTCTCCCACGACCTGCGTACGCCGCTGACCCGGCTGCGGCTGTCGCTGGAGTTGATGGGTGAGCACACCGACCTGACCGACGAGATGGTCCGCGATATCGAGGATATGGACGCGATTCTCGACCAGTTCCTGGCGTTCATTCGCGACGGGCGTGATGAGTCCGTGGAAGAGGTGGACCTCAGCGAGTTGGTGCGGGAAGTGGTCGCGCCCTATAACCAGAACGACGAGAAAGTGCAGTTGCGCCTGGAACCGATCCAGCCGTTTCCATTACGCCGGGTGTCGATGAAGCGTTTGCTGAACAACCTGATCGGCAATGCCCTGAACCATGCCGGTGCTGGCGTCGAAGTCGCGGCCTATGTCTCCGGCGACACCAGCGCGCCCTACGTGGTGCTGAGCGTCATGGACCGTGGCGCCGGCATCGATCCCTCGGAGCTGGAAGCCATCTTCAACCCCTTCACCCGGGGCGATCGCGCCCGTGGGGGGAAGGGCACGGGGCTGGGCCTGGCCATCGTCAAGCGCATCGCCTCGATGCACGGCGGCAACGTCGAGCTGCGCAACCGCGCCGGTGGTGGATTGGAAGCTCGGGTGCGGTTGCCGTTGGGCTTGATGCTGCCTCGGGATGCGGTGTAGCGATCTCTCTCAAGCAAGACAGAGACGCTGTGGGAGCGAGTCCTGTGGGAGCCGAGCTTGCTCGCGATAGCGGTGGATCAGTAAAGTTGATCTTGACTGACACACCGCTATCGCGAGCAAGCTCGGCTCCCACAAAAGCTAGCTCCCGCAGGGGTTTGTGTTGAATTAACCCTTACCCTTGGTCCGGGTCATGTTCGGCCCGCCATTCTTTTCCAGGTGCTCAATGATGATTCCCGCCACGTTCTTGTTCGTGGTGGTCTCGATGCCTTCCAGGCCCGGCGAGGAATTGACCTCCATCACCAGCGGCCCATGATTGGAGCGCAGGATATCCACGCCGGCCACGGCCAGGCCCATGACCTTTGCGGCCCGCAGGGCGGTCATGCGCTCTTCCGGCGTGATCTTGATCAGGCTGGCGCTGCCGCCGCGATGCAGGTTGGAGCGGAACTCACCGGGCTTGGCCTGGCGTTTCATCGAGGCAATCACTTTGTCGCCGACCACGAAGCAGCGAATGTCTGCGCCCCCGGCTTCCTTGATGTATTCCTGGACCATGATGTTCTGCTTCAGGCCCATGAACGCTTCGATCACCGACTCCGCCGCCGTCGCGGTCTCACACAGGACCACGCCGATGCCCTGGGTGCCTTCCAGCACCTTGATCACCAGCGGTGCGCCGTTGACCATCGCAATCAGGTCGGGAATATCGTCGGGGGAGTGGGCAAAACCGGTGACCGGCAGGCCGATCCCACGCCGTGACAGCAGCTGCAACGAGCGCAATTTGTCCCGGGAACGGGCGATGGCTACCGACTCGTTGAGGGGAAACACCCCCATCATTTCGAACTGGCGCAACACCGCGCAGCCATAGAACGTCACGGATGCGCCGATCCGCGGGATCACCGCGTCGAACCCTTCCAGCGGTTTGCCACGGTAATGGATCTGCGGCTTGTGGCTGGCGATGTTCATGTAGGCGCGCAGGGTATCGATCACCACCATTTCATGGCCACGTTCGGTCCCTGCTTCGACCAGGCGACGGGTGGAATACAGACGCGGATTACGCGACAGCACAGCGATCTTCATGCAACACCTGTGGCAGAGGTAGTGGACACCGGGAATGCCGGCTTGTCTTGAACGTATTTGCTACCCGGATTGACCACCAGTTGGCCGTCGATCAAGGCTTTGGAACCCAGTAACAGGCGATATCGCATGGATTTGCGGCAGGCCAGGGTGAACTCGACCCGCCAGATCCGGTCGCCCAGCGCCAACGTGGTGCTGATCACGTAGCGGACCTGAGCGTGGCCGTTGGAACTCTTGATGGTCTTGCGCGCCACCAAGGGGGCTTCGCAGCGGCGATGGCGCAACTGCACCACCGTGCCGAGGTGCGCGGTGAAGCGTACCCACTTTTCGCCATCGCGCTCGAAGGGTTCGATGTCAGTGGCATGCAGGCTGGAGGTGCTGGCCCCGGTGTCGATTTTTGCCCGCAGGCCCGCGACTCCCAGGTCCGGGAGCGCCACCCATTCGCGCAGACCGACGACGGTCAGATGGTCAAAAGTCTTCAATAAGAACAACCTGAAATTGGCACATCGGATCGTGGACTCCGCGAATCGCGGTATTCACGCAGAATAATCACAAAATGGCGACAGTTATCTACGCACTTGTTTGTGCTTGTAACCGATTCCGACCCCAGCGATGCGTACGGCGTCGGTTTGACGGGCATTCTATCCGTCGGGCCGGATTCGTGCGCCCGACAAAAACGGTAGTACAGTTCCGGCTATTGGCAGAAAAGAGGAATGGCAGTGGCACAAAAAAAGGAAGAGGACGACAAGGTCCGTCTCGATAAATGGTTATGGGCGGCGCGATTCTACAAGACGCGGGCCCTGGCCAAGACCGCCATCGAAAGCGGCAAGGTCCATCACCGGGGAGAACGTTGCAAGCCGGGCAAGGAGCCACGTATCGGCGATGAGTTTGTCATCCGCACCGGGTTCGATGAAAAGACCGTGGTGGTCGAGGCCCTGTCGATCGTGCGGCGCGGCGCGCCTGAAGCACAGGCGCTGTATCGTGAAACCGAAGCCAGCATCGCCAAGCGCGAAGCCGCCGCCGCGCAACGCAAGGCCGGCGCCCTGGGGGTCAGCACCGACGGCAAACCGAGCAAGAAGCAGCGCCGGGACCTGTTCAAGTTTCATGGCAGCAACAACGAATAAAACGCCGGTCATGTCAGCCGTGGCGAGGGAGCTTGCTCCCGCTGGGCTGCGCAGCGGCCCCGAAATCTTGCGGTCGCTGCGCAACCGAGCGGGAGCAAGCTCCCTCGCCACAATGTGTCAGCCTACACATTCAGATGGGCGTCAGTCCCTTCCCGTCAGGCAAACCCAAGCCTTGCTTGGAACCCACCCTGAATGCCCCTAAAATGCCTGCCATCATTTGTCATCACTTCAGATACCAGACCCTATGACTGATTTACCGGATACCGACTACACCCAGCGTTTCATCTTCGATGACAGCGACGCCCGTGGCGAGCTGGTGGCGTTGGAGCGTAGCTACGCCGAAGTCCTCGCCAAGCACCCGTATCCGGAGCCGGTCGCACAAATGCTCGGCGAGCTGATGGCGGCCGCAGCGTTGCTGGTGGGCACCTTGAAGTTCGATGGCTTGCTGATTCTCCAGGCGCGCTCCGAAGGTCCGGTCCCGCTGCTGATGATCGAATGCTCCAGCGAGCGTGAGATCCGTGGCCTGGCCCGGTATGACGCCGAACAGATCGCGCCCGACGCCACCCTGGCCGACATGATGCCCAACGGCGTGCTGGCCCTGACGGTCGATCCGACCCAAGGCCAGCGTTACCAGGGCATCGTCGATCTGGACGGGGCGACCCTGGCTGAATGCTTCACCAACTACTTCGTCATGTCCCAGCAGACCAATACCCGCTTTTGGCTCTACGCCGACGGGCGGCGCGCGCGTGGTTTGCTGCTGCAACAGCTGCCTGCCGATCGCCTGCGTGACCCGGAAGAACGTAATGCTAGCTGGCAGCACATTACCGCTCTGGCCAGCACCTTGAGCGCCGATGAGCTACTGGGCCTGGACAACGAAACGGTGCTGCATCGCCTCTACCACGAGGAGCAGGTACGCTTGTTCGACGGCCAGCCGTTGCGCTTCCAATGCAGTTGCTCTCGTGAACGTTCCGGCAATGCGCTGGTCAGTCTGGGTCTGGAAGATGCGCAGCAACTGGTGATCGAGCATGGCGGCGCCATCGAAGTCGACTGCCAGTTCTGCAACGAACGCTACCTGTTCGACGCGGCGGACATCGCTCAATTGTTCGCCGGTGCGGGTGTCGACACACCGTCAGATACTCGACACTAAAACGGTTCAGCGCAGGTAAATCTCCTGGCAAACGCCGGATTTACGCCGTACTGACGGGAGGGCCCTACTCTTTTTGGGGTTTTCTGGCATAATCCGGCCCACTTTTTTCGGGTAGTAGTGCGCGACTTCCTACTACAAAACGTTTGGAGCACTCGGCCACGGGCCGACGGGGAATCTCATGACGCAAGCCAATAACGCCGTGTACACCGATCTGAGTGTCGATGATCTGGTCAAAGAAGCCCTGAATCGCGGTGAAGGCGAGCTTGCCGATACTGGCGCGCTGGTTGTCCGTACCGGTCATCGTACCGGTCGCTCGCCAGTCGACCGTTTCATTGTGGAAGAGCCAACCACCCAGGACGCCATCGCCTGGGGCCCGATCAACCGCAAGTTCCCGGCCGACAAGTTCGATGCCCTGTGGAGCCGCGTTGAAGCCTACCTGGGCGAGCGCGAGCGTTTTGTATCCCATGTGCATGTAGGCTCCGATCCTGCGCACTACCTGCCGGTCAAGATGACCACCGAGACGGCGTGGCACAACCTGTTCGGCCGTTGCCTGTTCATCAACCCCGAGCAGTACAACGCCGGTGGCAAGGACGAATGGCAGATCCTCAACGCGCCGAATTTCGTTTGCGAGCCTGAGCGCGACGGCACCAACTCCGACGGCACCGTGATCATCAACTTTGCGGCCAAGAAAGTGCTGATCGCCGGCATGCGCTACGCCGGTGAGATGAAAAAAGCCCTGTTCTCCGTGCAGAACTTCCTGCTGCCGGCTGTTGACGTGCTGCCGATGCACTGCGCCGCGAACATGGGCGAAGAGGGCGATGTGACCCTGTTCTTCGGCTTGTCGGGCACCGGCAAGACCACCCTGTCCGCCGATGAAAGCCGTTACCTGATCGGTGACGACGAGCACGGCTGGGGCGTGGGCGTGGTCTTCAACATCGAGGGCGGTTGCTATGCCAAGTGCATCGACCTGTCCGAGAAGAACGAGCCGGTCATCTGGAAAGCCATCCAGCACGGTGCCGTACTGGAAAACGTCGTTCTGGACCCCGTCACCAAGAAAGCCGACTACGCCGACGACAGCCTGACCCAGAACAGCCGCGCCGCCTACCCGCGTGAGCTGATCGAAAAACGCGCACCGAAAAACCTCGGTGGCGAGCCAAATGCCGTGATCTTCCTGACCTGCGACCTGACCGGCGTTTTGCCGCCGGTGTCGATCCTCAGCGAAGAACAAGCCGCCTACCACTTCCTGTCCGGCTACACCGCACTGGTGGGCTCGACCGAAATGGGTTCGGGCAGCGGCATCAAGTCGACTTTCTCCACCTGCTTCGGCGCCCCGTTCTTCCCGCGTCCAGCCGGTGAATACGCTGAGCTGCTGATCAAGCGCATCCGCGGTTTCGGCTCCAAGGTCTACCTGGTCAACACCGGTTGGACCGGTGGTGGCTACGGCGTCGGCAAGCGCTTCAACATCCCGACCACCCGTGCTGTGATCGCAGCGATCCAGAGCGGCGCGCTGATCGGTGCTGAAACCGAACACCTGGACATCATCAACCTGGACGTGCCGCTGGCAGTTCCAGGCGTCGAGACTGGCCTGTTGAACCCACGCAACACCTGGGCCGACAAAGCCGCCTACGACGAAGCCGCCAAGGCATTGGCCGGTCTGTTCACCGAGAACTTCAAGAAGTTCGACGTGAGCGACGCGATCAAGGCGGCAGGTCCACAGCTGTAAGGCTTGGTTGGTGAATAAAAAACCGCCCTTCAATGGGCGGTTTTTTTATGCATGGTTATTCGAGGCACCCCGATCAGCTAGGCCTCTTCCACTTCCCGCGTATCCCATCGCTGTGCCTTGATCGCCTTGTAAAGCATGCCGATGGTCAATGGCAGCTTGTTCCCCCGGCCCTTGGCCCTGCGCTTTTGAAACACATCGAATCCTTCAGGCTGGAAATAGCGATAGGCGTCGTAGTCGATGAACTCGATGGCGAATCGTTCCTCCACTGCTTCCATCAGATGCCGAGCGTCCGCGCCGTCACAACCCCAGTCGAGATTGATCGCGGTGTCCAGGCGAATCGTCTTGCGTTCAGGCAGGCCGATTTCTTCGTGGAGCAGCTCCATGAGCTGGCGCATGATGTGATCGTCAGGGAAGTCTGGGGCGAGGTGCATGGCGAGGTTTCCGGGGCGTTGGCGTGTGTTCGTCTGGAGGGAAAGTTTAGGGGGAATCGCTGGCCATTGGAAAAAGAAGAAAGATCAGCTTAAGAACATCGGCGGGTCGTTGCCGGCAAGCTTCGGCACGTTTGCCCTGGATCGGACTATGCCGGTTTCCCTTGGTGCTGCTGCCAGCGCTGCTGCAGAGCAGGTGCCTGAAATTGAACGATTGGCCTCATTGAGTTTCCGCAGGGGCTGGATCTTTATTTAACGTCTTATGACTGAACGCCAAGCTCAAACGGTCAGTTATCAAACGTCTTCGCGCTTGCGTTGCCTCTTGAGTCGATCCGCGTCGCGACCATTCAGGCTGTATCATCCCGTATCGATTCGACCCCGACCTTTTCTCGACTCGCCGCATTGTCCCGCTAGGCTTTGGGCATCGCAGCAGTCAAAGGAGCGACCGCGCATGCACAGCACCCTGGAAGAGGTTTTCGGTTATCCACAGTTTCGTCCCGGTCAGGAGGCGGTCATCGGTGCCGTACTGGCCGGTCGGTCGGCGGCGGCCATCTTTCCCACCGGATCGGGCAAGTCCCTGTGTTATCAATTGTCGGCCCTGCTCTTGCCGCACCTGACGCTGGTGGTCTCACCGTTGCTGGCGTTGATGCAGGACCAGTTGGCGTTCCTCCAGCGCCACGGCATCGCGGCGGCCAGCATCGATTCGGCCCAGAGCCGTGACGAAGCCAACGACGCCATGGCGCGGGCCCGTTCAGGTGAGTTGAAGATCCTGATGGTTTCCGTGGAGCGCCTGAAGAACGAGCGCTTTCGCAATTTCCTCCAGCAGGTGCCGATCTCGTTGTTGGTGGTGGACGAGGCCCACTGCATTTCGGAATGGGGGCATAACTTCCGACCTGATTACCTCAAGCTTCCCGATTACCAGCACCAGTTCAATATTCCCCAGGTATTGCTGCTGACGGCCACCGCGACACCCAAGGTCATCGCCGATATGCAGGCGAAATTCGCCATCGCTGCCGTCGATGTGGTGACGACCGGTTTCTACCGACCGAACCTCAATCTGCTGGTCGAGCCCGTGCGCGGTGCCGACAAGCGCGCGCGACTGGTGCAGTGGTTGGGCGAGCGTGCCGGGCAGCCGAGCATCGTCTACGTCACCTTGCAGCGAACCGCCGAGCAGATCGCTGAGCACTTGGGGCGGCACGGTATCCAGGCCGAGGCCTATCACGCCGGTTTGCCTCATGAACAGCGCGAAACCATCCAGCGGCGATTCATGGGCGGCCAATCCAATTGCATCGTCGCGACCATCGCCTTTGGCATGGGCATCGACAAGAGTGATATCCGCAACGTCGTGCATTTCGACTTGCCCAAGTCCATCGAAAACTACAGCCAGGAGATCGGCCGCGCCGGACGGGACGGGAAGCCCTCCGATTGCCTGGTGCTGGCCAACCGCGACAGCCTCAACGTGCTGGAAAACTTCGTGTATGGCGATACGCCGGAGCTTACCGGCATTCGTTGCGTGCTCGATGAATTGAAGGCCGCGGCAGCCGACGGGCAGTGGGAATTCTTGTTGGGACCGCTGGCGGACCAGAGCAACATCCGGCAACTGCCGCTCAAGACGCTGCTGGTCCAGTTGGAATTGCGCCGGCTGATCGCGCCGCGTTATGCCTATTTCGCGGAGTATCGCTTCAAGTTCCTGACCGAGCCGCACGAGCTGCTGGAGCGCTTCGAAGGCGAGCGACGGGACTTCGTCGCGGCCATCATCCAAACCTCCAGTCGCGCCCGGAGTTGGGCCACGGTGGATTTTGACGGGATGTACCAGCAGTATCGCGCCGAGCGTAATCGGGTGGTGAAGGCGCTGGATTATTTCCAGGAAAAGGGCTGGATCGAGCTGGAAAGCAAACAGATGACCGAGGTGTACAGCGTGCTGGAAGCGGATCTGGATGCGCAGGTCTTAAGCGCCGAGCTACACGCCTACTTCACCCGGCACGAACACGGTGAGATCGCGCGGATCCACGCCATGCTCCAATTGTTTGCCACTGACCGTTGTCTGGGGCATCGCTTGGCGGAGTACTTCGGCGACGACAATGCGCCCCGCCAGTGCGGTCATTGTTCGGTGTGCCATGGGCATGTTGCTCGCCTGCCGGAGCCGCCCGTGTTGCCGGCGCTTGTGGATAAAAATTTCGAGGCGCTGTGTGGCGATTTTATCCACAAGCATGAGCAGCACAGCGGCAGCGTGCCGTCTGCCGAGCGCCTCACCCGGTTCCTGTGCGGAATCAGCGTGCCGCTGTTCACCCGTTTGAAGGCACGGAAGATCCATGGATATGCCGCATTGGAAACCTATCCATACGCTGAAGTTCGCCAGTGGGCCCAAGCGCACCTGTGAGCTGCATCCATCCGCTGAATGCCCCTCATCACACGAATAAATTTCAAAAACATTCGTTGGCTGACTAAGGTGAAGGCTGTCTTCGGATCGCCAAAACAAGAGAGCAGACATGAGCCAGACACCCTTCGATATTCAGCGCGCCGCGGTGGTCGGTGCAGGCACCATGGGTCGGGGCATCGTGATGTGCCTGGCCAATGCCGGCGTGGCGGTGCAATGGGTCGACAACAATCCGCAAATGCTCGAGCAAGCGTTGGCCGCCGTAGCCGAGACCTACGCCCATGGCGTGCGCCAGGGCCGTATCGACCAGGGTGAGGCGGATGCGCGGATCGCCCGGGTGACGCGGGCACAGGATTACGCGGCGATCCGCGACGTGGACCTGGTGATCGAGGCGGTCTACGAAAACCTGGAGCTCAAGCAGACTATCTTTCGCGAGCTGGACGGCCTGCTGAAGCCCGAGGCGATCCTGGCGAGCAATACGTCGGCACTGGACATCGATGCCATCGCCGCTGTCACTCGCAGGCCAGCCCAAGTCCTGGGCCTGCATTTCTTCAGCCCGGCGCACATCATGAAGCTGCTGGAAATCGTCCGCGGTGCGCAAACCTCCAAAGCGGTTCTGGACGCGGCCTTGGTGCTGGGCAAGCGCATGGGCAAGGTCAGCGTGATATCGGGCAACTGCCATGGTTTCATCGGTAACCGGATGCTTCACCCGTATGTGCTGGAAGCGCGCAAGATGCTGCTGGAGGGGGCGTTCCCCTACCAGGTGGATGCGGCGTTGCAAGGCTTCGGCTTCGCCATGGGGCCGTTCCGCATGTACGACGTGGTCGGCATCGACCTGGAATGGCGTGCCCGTGAGCTGGCGGGTAAAGGCCAGGACGCGCCTGAGGTGCAGGTGGACAACCGTTTGTGTGAACTGGGGCGGTTCGGCCAGAAAAGCGGCAATGGGTACTATCATTACGAGCCGGGCAGCCGACAGGCCGAGCATGACGTCGACGTCGATGCGCTGGTGCTGCGGGTCAGCGAAGCGCTGGGGTTCCAGCGCCGCGAGGTCGGCCCGGAGGAAATCCTTGAGCGCTGCTTGCTGGCGCTGGTCAACGAGGGGGCGAAGATCCTGCAGGAAGGCATTGCCGAGTCGGCCCACGACATCGACCTGGTCTATCTCAATGGCTACGGCTTTCCCGCGGACAAGGGCGGGCCGATGGCCTGGGCCGACGGGCAGGGGCTGGAAGCTATCCACGAGCGCCTGCTGGAGCTCGAAACGAAGCAGGGCGACCAGTGGCAGCCCGCGCGCCTGATCGGCGAACTGGCGGCGCAGGGCAAGGGGTTCGCGAGCCGGTAGGCCGTCATCCTGAAGTCATTGAACAACCATGAAGAGCACTTAATGCCCCAACGTAGCGAATACCCACACTTGCAACCCATCACCACGCGTTGGCACGATAACGATGTGTACGGTCACGTCAACAACGTCACTTACTACAGCTTCTTCGATACCGCCGTGAATACCTATCTGATCGAGGTCGGTGGCCTGGATATCCATGACGGAGAGGTGGTGGGGTTCGTGGTGAGTTCGGCCTGCGACTACTTTGCCTCGATCGCCTTTCCAGACCGGATTGAAATCGGCCTGCGGGTCGGCAAGTTGGGCAGCAGTTCGGTGCAGTACGAGCTGGCGGTGTTCAAGGCCGGCGAGGAAGAGGCCTGCGCGGCGGGGCGTTTTGTCCACGTATTCGTGGATCGGGCATCGAATCGGCCGGTGGCGATTCCGGATCGGCTGCGTGGGGCGATGGAGCGTTTGGTGATCTGAAACGAAAATCGCAGCCTCCGGTCAGGCTCTGTGAAGAGCTGCCAAAGGCTGCGATCTTTTACCGGCGGATATCAAAGCCAGCGATCAATCGTCGTAATAACGATGTTTATGCTTGTGCTTGCGATGTCCATAGGCATGGCCGCGACCCGGATGGCCGTCACGGTAGTAGCGGCGGTCGCCACGGCGGCCGTCATAACGGCGGTCATCGTCATCGTCCTTGCCCATGTAGTTACCCAGGGCGCCACCGGCGCCACCGCCCGCTGCCGCACCGATCAGGCTGCCGGTGCTGCCGCCGACGCTACGGCCGACCACGTTGCCGCCGGCCGCACCCAGCGCGCCGCCGATTGCCGCTTCGCCGCGGCTGTGTCTGTCTGCACCGACTGCACTACCGCCTGCACCGCCCAGCGCCGCGCCGATAGTGGAACCGGTATTGCCGCCCAGGGACTGGCCGACGACCGAACCCAAAACCCCGCCTAATGCGCCGCCCACACCTGCTTCGGCAGTACCACCGGCGGAAGCGATGCCACTGGCCAGGCTAAGGGACAACAAGAGAATGGAGGAGAACTTCATAGAGGAGCCTCAAAGGGATGACGGCGCGATCCTGAGGCTGGCTTCGCTTGCTTACAATCGAAATCCGACGAGTAGCACGACTTGTGCACAATTCTCTAAGTTATTGTTTTTCGGTGGGAACTTAAGGTGAATTGGCCGGTCTTTAGCTACTTGAGACAGGCCGTTTTCCATGGGGAACGGCCTTTTTTGTGCCCGTTCGAAAAGTCGTTTGTGGCGAGGGAGCTTGCTCCCGTTGGGGCGCGAAGCGGCCCTGAAGCTTAGCATCTCGGCGTTTCAGGTGAATGGATGGAAGGGGCTGCTACGCAGCCCAGCGGGAGCAAGCTCCCTCGCCACACGACCACCATGATCCAAAAGGTTGTATCAAGCCGACTTGGCCAGGATCAGTCCGTTCTTACTCGCCGCTTCCAGGCGGATCGCGACGAATTTCGACGTCGGCGTATGGCTGCCATCACCGGTGCTTTCCAGCGGTACCAGCGGGTTCACTTCAGGGTAGTAGGCCGCAGCCTGCCCGGCCGGAATGTCGAACGCCAGCAAGGTAAACCCCTTGACCCGACGCTCGCGACCGTCTTCCCAGAGCGAGACGATGTCAGCTTTCTGCCCCGGCTTGAAGCCCAGGCGAATGATGTCCGCTTCGTTGACGAACAACACGTCGCGCTGGCCCTTTACACCGCGATAGCGGTCGTCGAGGCCGTAAATGGTGGTGTTGTACTGATCGTGGGAACGCATGGACTGCATGATCAGGTCGGGCAACTGGCCGGTGGCACGGGTGCGCTCATGCACGAGGTCGGTCGGCAACCGGTTCGGCTTGAAGTTGGCGCGGCCCGACGGGGTGTTCCAGCGTCGCGAGCCGGCGCTGTTGCCCAGGTAGAATCCGCCGGGGTTCTTCAGCTTTTCGTTGAAGTCCTTGAAGCCGGGGACGGTCTCGGCGATCAGGTCGCGAATGCGGCTGTAGTCGGCCACCAGCCAGTTCCAATCCACCGGGCGGCTACCCAGCGTGGCGGCGGCGATACCGGCGACGATCCACGGTTCCGAGCGCATCTGGTTCGACAGCGGCTGCAACTGACCCATGGAGGCATGCACCATGCTGAAGGAGTCCTCCACGGTCACCGCTTGCGCCCCTTCGGTCTGCAGGTCGATGTCGGTGCGGCCCAGGCACGGCAGGATCAGCGCGTCCTTGCCGTGGGCCAGGTGGCTGCGGTTGAGCTTGGTGCTGATCTGCACTGTCAGATCGCAATTGGCCAGGGCCTGGAAGGTGCGGTGGCTGTCCGGCGTGGCTTGGGCGAAGTTGCCGCCCAGGGCGATGAACACTTTCGCCTGGCCGTCGGCCATGGCGTGGATCGCCTCGACCACGTTGTGGCCGTTCTCACGCGGAACCTTGAACTGGAAGCGCCGCTCCAGCGTGTCGAGGAACGCCACTGGCGGACGTTCGTTGATGCCCATGGTCCGGTCGCCCTGCACGTTGCTGTGGCCGCGGACCGGGCACAGGCCTGCGCCTGGCCGGCCAATGTTGCCGCGCAGCATCATCACGTTGGCGATTTCCTGGATGGTCGCCACCGAGTGACGGTGCTGGGTGATGCCCATCGCCCAGCACATGATCACGTTCTTGCTTCTGGCGTACATGCGCGCCGCCTGTTCGATTTCGACCAGGGTCAGGCCCGATTGCTCGACGATCTGCGCCCACGGTGTATCGTCGACCGCCGCCAGGTAATCCAGCACGTTGGCACTGTGTTCGTTGAGGAACGCGTGGTCGAACACGGCCGGCGCACCGCTGTCCTGCGCCTCCCGCTCCCATTGCAGCAGGAACTTCGCCATGCCGCGCAAGATCGCCATGTCACCACCCAGGGCCGGGCGGAAATACGCGGTGTTGGTCGGCTTATTGCCGTTGGTGAGCATTTCGATCGGGCTCTGCGGATGCTGGAAGCGCTCCAGGCCACGCTCCTTGAGCGGGTTGATGCAGATCACTTGGGCGCCGCGCTTCACCGCCTCGCGCAGTGGTTCGAGCATTCGCGGATGATTGGTGCCAGGGTTCTGGCCCCAGACGAAAATCGCGTCGGCGTGCTCGAAGTCGTCGAACGTCACTGTGCCCTTGCCCACGCCCACGCTCTGGGCCAGCGCTACGCCGCTGGCCTCGTGGCACATGTTCGAGCAGTCAGGGAAATTGTTGGTGCCATAGGCGCGTACGAACAGTTGATACAAATAGGCCGCTTCGTTGCTGGCCCGGCCCGAGGTGTAGAACTCGGCCTGGTTGGGGCTGGACAGCCCCTGCAGGTGCTTGCCAACCAGGGCGAACGCCGCTTCCCAACTGATGGGCTTGTAGCGGTCGGTTTCGGCGTCGTAGCGCATTGGCTCGGTCAGGCGACCTTGGTATTCGAGCCAGTAGTCGCTCTGTTCCAGCAGCGAGGTCACGCTGTGTCTGGCGAAAAATGCGGCATCGACACGGCGCTTGGTAGCCTCCCAGTTCACGGCCTTGGCGCCGTTCTCGCAGAACTTGACCATGCCGCTTTCCGGCGAGTCGCCCCAGGCACAACCTGGGCAGTCAAAACCGCCGTTCTGGTTGGTCTTGAGCATCATGCGGATGTTCTTCAGCGCGTTGTCGCTGGTCAACCAGGCCTGAGCGACACTGATCAGCGCACCCCAACCACCGGCCGGGCCCTTGTAGGGCTTGTAGCGTGGTACGGGTTTCTGGTCGGCTTGTTGATGATTGCTCACGCTTGTTTCTCCATCGCAGGGCTGTAGACCCGCGGCGCACTTTTTTGCGGCAGGTGGATGAGGTTGAGGTTGTGTTGACGGGCCCATTGCACGGCGAGGCCCGTGGGCGACGACAGGCTGACCAGGGTCTGGATGCCGGCGCGCAGTACTTTCTGGATCAGTTCGAGGCTGCAACGGCTGGTGACGATCGCCACGCCACCGGCCACCGGGATTTGTTGCCGGATCAGCGCGCCGATCAGTTTGTCGAGGGCGTTGTGCCGACCAATGTCTTCGCGGCCCAGGAGCAACTCACCCTGGGCATTCATGAACAAGGCTGCATGCACCGCGCCGCAATGTTGGCCCAAGGGCTGGAACTGACCGATACGGTCACGCAGGCCATCGAGCCATTGCGCGGCAGGCAAGGGCGCGCCGGGCAGCACCTTGAGGTTGGGCAAGGCCTGTTCCACCGCTTCCACACCGCACAACCCGCAGCCACTGGTGCCCGCTAACTGCCGGCGTTGCTGCTTGAGGTTCCAGAAGGCGCGGTTGGCGATGGTTACCTGGGCGTAGTGCGCGGCACCGGTGCCGCTCAGTTGCAGGTCGTAGATGTCCGATGAGTCTTCAATGATGCCGCTGCCGAGGCTGAAGCCGACGATGAAGTCTTCAAGGTCGGTGGGCGTGACCAGCATGACCGCCTGGCTAATGCCGTTATAGGCAATCGCCAGCGCCACTTCCTCGGCCAGCGCGGTGCTGTCCGATTGGGCGTGGTCCAGATTGCAGTAGCGATAGCTCTGGCTGGCGGCCGGCGCGGATGTTTCCATCGCAGGCGCTGGACTGACCGGAGGCTTGTCGTTCATAGGCATCACTGAAAGTAGGAATAGTGCTAAGACTAAATGCGGCAATCTGCCACGTCTAATCGCTATTACTGATCTTCCAATAGATGACGTCGATCAAGAAGTCGTCGCTGATTTCTGATAGAGGGCAAAACAGGCCTCGGCCAACGCCGAGCGGGGGGCACCGCGCCGCATGATCAGGCCCAGCGAAACCAACGTCTGGGCGTTTTCAATGGGCTGGATGCGCAAGTCTTCGGTCAGGACATTAAGGCCGCTGTCCAGGGGCATCACCGCGCAACACAAGCCCCCATGCACAGCTTGTAACAATTGATGCACCGCGTCGGTTTGCAACAGCGGTTGGGGCGTCAGACCCCGGCTGTGGAAATTGTGATCAATGGACTGGCGAAAATGCATGCCGCTGGTGAGCATGCCCAGCGGCAGTTCGATCAACGCTTCCCAGCTCAGCGGTTGTTCACCGAAAAAGAAATACCGCTGGTCGTAAAGCAAGCCCATGCGGGTGGGGCTGAAGGGCAGGGCCTCGAAGCGTTCATTGTCCAGCCGCTCCAAGTAGGAAATGCCCAGGTCGATGCGGTTGTTCGCCAACTGTTCGAGGATGCGTTCGGAACTCAGGGACGACAATTCGAAACGCAGGCTGGGGTGTTCGGTGTGCAAGCGCTGCATCATCGCCAGCGGGTCGAAGTCCGACAACGGCACCACGCCCAGGCGCAGCGTACCCACCAGGTTGCCGCGGCAGGCCGCTGCTTCGGCCTGCAGCCCGTCATAAGCCGCCAGCACCGTGCGTGCCCAGGCCAGCACCCGTTCCCCCGGCGCGGTAAAACCTTCAAAGCGCTGGCCGCGGTTGACCAATGGCAAGTCGAGTTCTTCTTCAAGGCTGCGCAGGCGCATCGACAACGTCGGCTGGGTGATATGGCAACGTGCGGCGGCTTGGCCGAAGTGACGGGTTTCGTCCAGCGCGATGAGAAATTTCAGCTGCTTGATGTCCATCTTCGCTCCAGGGCGCGGGAAGATTCGGATTCTAGCGCTTGCGCGTGGCGGGGTCATTGGTCGGCTGGGAACCGGGTTCGTCTCGCCTGGTCTAGTCTTTGCGTCTGGACACTTAAATCAAGGAGCATGTGCCATGAGTATCTTTAGCTTTGTGAAGGAAGCCGGTGAAAAGCTGATCGACCTGCTGACCCCCGGTAACGCCAATGCCAGCGAACAACTGAAAGAGCACATTGCAAAGGTCGGCCTGGGTAATCCGAATGTACAGGCGACCATCGAGGGCGACAAAGTCATCGTCACAGGTGAAGTGGCGAGCCAGGAAGAGAAGGAAAAAATCCTGTTGGCGGTGGGTAATATCGCCGGTGTCGGTAGCGTAGACGACCAGATCACCGTGACTGGCCCAGTGGCACAAGCGGCGCGTTTCGTGACTGTGAAGAAGGGGGACACCCTCAGCGCCATCTCCAAGGCCGAGTACGGCGACGCGAACAAGTACAACAAGATCTTCGAGGCCAACAAGCCGATGCTGTCGCATCCGGACAAGATCTATCCGGGGCAGGTGCTGCGTATCCCTGAATAACTGGTCCCTTGTGGCGAGGGAGCTTGCTCCCGCTGGGCTGCGAAGCGGCCCCAATGCGTCTGCTGCGCAGCCGAGCGGGAGCAAGCTCCCTCGCCACACTGATCCTGTCAAAGCCCTTCGATCAACTCCCGATAATCCGTCACCGCCTCGAACTCCCCCGTATCCTTCGGCCCCTTGCGACTGTCCGGCTCGCTGACCGCCAGCAGGTGCGCCACGCCGAAATCCCGGGCGCTGCGCAACACCGGGAGGGTGTCGTCGATGAACAGGCTGCGGGCCGGGTCGAAGTTCAGGTCGGCTTGCAATGCGTCCCAGAACTGCGGATTTTCCTTGGGGAAGCCGTAGTCGTGGGAGCTGATCAAACGCTCGAAGTAGGGAGCCAGTTCGATGCGTTCGAGCTTCAGCGACAACGAATCGCGGTGAGCGTTGGTGATCATCACCACGCGTTTGCCGGCGCGCTGAATCGCGGCCAGGAACGTATCGGCGTCCGGGCGCAAGGCGATCAGGTGGGCGGTTTCCAACTTCAGTTCGCGCACCGGCAGTTTCAGCTCGGCGCTCCAGAAATCCAGGCAATACCATTGCAACTGGCCGGCGTTGCGCTCGAACAATGGCTGCAGCTCCATCTCGGCCATCGCCCGGCTCACACCATGCAGGTCGGCGTAGCGCTGGGGCAGGTGTTCGAGCCAGAAGTGGTTGTCGTAATGCAGGTCCAGCAGGGTGCCGTCCATGTCCAGCAGAACCGTATCGATCTCATGCCAGGGCAGCAAGGCCATAAAACTTCTCCAGCGGTCATCGGATATCCGACACAAACAATCAGAATAGGCCGGGTATAGTAGCCCGCTATCGCCCAGGGAGCCGTTTATGCGCCAGAAACCCACCATACTCGATCGCCGGATCGTCGCTACCAGCCGCCTGTTCTGTGTGGAAGAACTGAAATTGCGGTTTTCCAACGGTGTGGAGCGCACTTATGAGCGTCTGGCGAGCAAAGGGGCGGGCTACGGCGCGGTGATGATCGTGGCGATGCTCGACGCCGACCATGCGGTGCTGGTGGAAGAGTATTGCGGTGGCACCGATGCTTACGAGTTGTCCCTGCCCAAGGGCTTGATCGAGCCAGGGGAAGATGTACTGGCGGCGGCCGAGCGGGAGCTCAAGGAAGAGGCCGGTTTCGGGGCGCGACAGTTGGAACATCTGACCGAGTTGTCGCTGTCCCCCGGCTACATGAGCCAGAAGATCCAAGTGGTGCTGGCGACCGATTTGTATGAAGAGCGCCTGGAGGGCGACGAGCCCGAGCCGATGCGCGTGGACAAGGTCAACCTGCACGAGCTGTCGGCCCTGGCGCAAAACCCGCAATTCACCGAGGGCCGGGCCTTGGCGGCGCTGTACTTGGCCCGTGACCTGCTGGCCCAGCGTGGAGCATTCCTGTCATGACATTTCCTCATTCGCTGATGGCCCCGGTGGTCGAGCTGGCGCTCAAGGCCGGCGAGGCGATCCTGCCGTTCTGGCGCGCCAACGTGTTGGTCAACCACAAGGCCGACGAGTCGCCGGTGACCGCTGCCGACATGGCGGCCCATGATGTGATCGTGGCCGGGCTGGCGGCGCTGGCCCCGGACATTCCAATCCTTTCCGAAGAAGACGCCGATATTGCGCAAAGCGTGCGGGCCGGCTGGCAACGCTGGTGGTTGGTGGACCCGTTGGACGGCACCAAGGAATTCATTTCCGGCAGCGAGGAATTCACCGTCAACATCGCCTTGGTAGAGCAGGGGCGTGTGGTGTTCGGCGTGGTGTCGATGCCCACCAATGGTCGTTTCTACGTGGGTGGCGCCGGGCTGGGTGCCTGGCGTGGTGACAAGGGGGGCGTACCTTTGCCTATCGCGGTACGTGACGCAGTGGCGCCGGGCGAGGCGTTCACCGTGGTCGCCAGTCGCCGGCACACCAGCCCGGAGCAGGAGCGCCTACTCAATGGTTTGAGCGCGAGCCTGGGCGAATTGCAACTGACCAGTATTGGCAGCTCGTTGAAGTTTTGCCTGGTGGCCGAAGGCGCGGCGGATTGTTATCCACGGTTGGCGCCAACCTCCCAGTGGGACACCGCCGCCGCCCAGGGGGTATTGGAAGGTGCGGGAGGCGCGGTGCTGGATTTGAGCGGCGAGCCGTTCTGTTATCCACCGCGTGAGTCGCTGTTGAATGCGTCGTTCCTGGCGTTGCCGGCGAAAGCGGCGTGGCGTGCAAAGGTGTTGGAGCTTGCTCGTTCCTGAACCCCTATCGGATTCTTGTGGCAAAAGCTTTTTGTCTGGCAAGAGTGCTTTTTGTGGCGAGGGAGCTTGCTCCCGCTGGGTTGCGAAGCAGCCCCTGCTTTGGCGGTTGCTGCGCAACCGAGCGGGAGCAAGCTCCCTCACCACAGGGGCTACCCCACCCTCCAATCCAGGTCACAGGGGCTACCCACCCCTACAATCCAAGCCATGTGCTGTTTCAGCGGTGCAACACGTATTGCCCCTCGAACTGTACCGCCACGTCCTCGCTCCCGCTGTTCATCACCTGGGTCTGCAAGGCCAGCCGCGCCCGTCCGTAACGCCGGTAGGTGGCCAGGAAGCGTTTCCAGAGCTTTTCCTCAGGCGCTTGGCAGACAACGGCCGCATCGCGGGTCACCGGCAACGGATAACTGATCTGCCCTTCTTGAATCACGATATGCCCGTCTTCAATGCCTTCCTCGCGCAGGGCCAGGTGCAGCCAGCCCCAGCCACCGAGTACGGCGCCGCAGTACAGGCTACCGCCGAACATGGTGCTCTTGTGGTTGACGTTGGCCGCCAGCGGCAAGGACAGGCGCAGTTGCCGGGCCTGCCAATCGAGCACCTTGAGGCCCATGTCCCGGGTCAAGGGGATATCGTGGTGCAGGATCGATTCCAGGTAACGGCTGTCGCGGTTCATTGCGGGGCCTCTTGCTTGGCAGGGTAGTGACGATAATTCAATCGGATTCATCGGCCGACCCCTGGCTGCTGTCGCCGAAGGTCAGGCCATGCTTGCGCAACTTGTCGTGCAGGGTCTTGCGGGGAATGCCCAAGGCCTCGGCCAGGCTGCGCACCGAGCTGTGGGGGCGGGCCAATTCGGCGGCGATGAGGGTTTTCTCGAAGTTTTCCACCTGCTCGCTTAAGCCACCGCTGACCAGTTCCACCGGTGCCCCAGGGTTGCCGTCGGGCGCGCTGTTGTCCAGGGCCAGCTCCAGGCCCAGGGCAAAGCGTTCTGCGGCGTTCTGCAGTTCTCGCACATTGCCCGGCCAGCTGTGGCGCAGCAGCAACGCCCGGTGCGCCGGCTGTAATTCGTGGGGCGGCAGGCCATGTCGGGCACTGGCTTCGTTGGCGAAATGCTGGAACAGCATCAGCGCATCCTCGCCCCGTTCGCGCAACGGCGGTATGCGCAGCGGCGCGACGTTGAGGCGGTAATACAGGTCGGCGCGAAAACGCCCCTGGTCGGCGGCCTGGCGCAGGTCTTCCTTGGTCGCGGCGATGACACGGATATCCAGGGGAATCTGTTGATTGCCGCCCAGCCGCTCCACCACGCGCTCTTGCAGCAGACGCAGCAGCTTGACCTGGACATCCAGGCTCATGCTCTCGATTTCATCCAGGAACAGCGTGCCGCCGTTGGCGAACTCGAACTTGCCGATGCGGCGTTTCTGCGCGCCGGTAAAAGCACCGGGTTCGTGGCCGAACAGTTCGCTCTCCACCACCGACTCTGCCAGGGCACCGGCGTTGATCGCCACGAAGGGGCCGTTGCGCCGGCCGGAGAGGTCGTGCAAGGCGCGGGCGACCACCTCCTTGCCGGCGCCGGTTTCACCGAGGATCAGCACGTCGGCACGGGTGGCGGCCAGCGCACCGATCTGCTCGCGCAGGCGCAGCATTGGGGTCGATTGGCCGACCAGGCGGGCACTGAGTTCATGGCGATCGCTCAGGGCCAGGCGCAGGCTGCGGTTGTCCAGCACCAGGCGGCGCAAGGCCAGGGCGCGGCGTACGCTGTCGAGCAGATGATCGCTGGCGAACGGTTTTTCCAAGAAGTCGTAGGCCCCGGCGCGCATCGCCTGCACCGCCAGCGGCACATCACCGTGGCCGGTAATCAGCAGCACCGGCAGTTCCGGGTCTTGCGCCTGGAGTTCGCCCAGCAGTTCGAGGCCGTCCATGCCCGGCATGCGAATATCACTGACCACCACCCCCGGCCAGTCACGGGACAGTTGCCCGGCCACGCCCTTGGCTTCGGCCAGGGGCAGGATTTTCAGGCCGGCCAGGTCGAGGGTCTGGCTCAAGGCCTGACGCAGATGGGGATCGTCATCGATCAGCACCACCTCAATCCGGTTGTCGATGGTCATACACTTCGGTCCTCGGACGGTTGCAGGCTCACCCCGGGCGCACCGGCGCGCAGCTTCAGGGTAATCAGGGCGCCGCCTTCCTTGTGGTTGGCGAACGACAATTCGCCGCCAAAGGCGCGCATCAGGGTGTCGCAGATCGCCAGCCCGAGGCCAAGGCCCTGGGTGCGCGTCTTGGTGGTGTAGAAAGGCTCGCCGGCGCGGCCCAAGGCTTCCATGCAAAACCCTGGACCGTTATCACGGATGTACAGGTTGGCGCCGGTGTCGGTGGCCTGGGCACTGATCCAGAGTTTGCGCGGCGGGCCCTTCTCGGTGAGCGCATCGAGGGCGTTGGCCAGCAGGTTGCCGAGTACCTGGCGCAGGCGGGTTTCGCCGGCCTCGACCCACAGCGTGGCGGCCGGCAAGTCGCGGATCAGCTCCACTTCCATGCTGCGCCGGCGTTTGGCGAGCAGCGCCAGGGCATCGTCCAGCGCCGGCTGCAGGGCGACGCTTTCCGGGGCATGACGGTCGCGACGGGCGAAAGCGCGCAGGTGGGCGATGATCGATGCCATGCGCCCGGTCAGTTCGCTGATCAACTTGAGGTTGCCGCGGGCGTCTTCGGTGCGTTGGTGGTCAAGCAGGATCTCGGCGTTTTCCGCGTAGCTGCGAATCGCCGCCAGTGGCTGGTTGAGCTCGTGGCTAATGCTCGCCGACATGGTGCCCAGGGCCGACAGCTTGCCGGCCTGCACCAGGTCATCCTGGGCCCGGACCAATTCCTGCTGGGCCTGCTCGCGCTCCAGCACTTCTTGTCTCAGTCGCCGGTTCAGTCCTTCCAGGTCGCTGGTCCGTTCGGCCACCCGGCCCTCCAGCTCCTGGCGGGCCTTGGCTTCGAAGGCGATCCGGTCCAGATAGTGGCGCCGGCGTTGCATCATCAACCCGAGCAACAGCATCAACACCAGCAAGGCCGCGCCACCGGTGGCAACCACGGTACGCACGGGACGGTCGATCAGCGTGCGCGGGGCGAGGATGCTCACGCTCCAGCCGGTTTCTTCGATGGATTGGGTCTGGGGCAGCCAGGCGTTGGCATCCAGGTTCAGCGGCTTGGGGTCGCGGGTTGGATAAGGTTGTACCGCGCTGATGGCCTTGCGCTCGTCGTCGCTGAGCGGCCGGGTCGCGCGAAAGCGCCATTCCTGGCGCGACGTGAGAATGACCACGCCGTTGTGGTCGGTCACCAGCAATTGTTCCGGGGTCTTGCCCCATAGGCTTTCGGTGTGGTCGAGGTCGACCTTGACCACCAGCACGCCGATGACTTTTTCGCGGTCGTGCACGGCGGCCGCGAAGAAATAACCGCGCTTGGCCGACGTCGTGCCCAAACCGAAGAAACGCCCCAGGCGCCCGGCCATGGCTTCGATGAAGTACGGCCGGAAGGCGAAATTGCGCCCGACGAAGCTGTCGTGTTTGTCCCAGTTCGACGCGGCCAGCGTCTTGCCGGAAGGGTCCATCAGGTACATGACTTCTGCGCCTGTCTGGGCGCTGATGTTTTTCAGCAGCCGGTTGGCGTTGCCTTGGGTGACGCCGTCGTCCGGGGCCGACAGGGTGGCGCGCAAGGCCGGCAGCTCGCCGAGGATCTGTGGCAACACTTCATAGCGGTGCAGCGTGCCCAGCAGGTTGGCGACGTAAAGGTCCAGGGTCTGGCGGTTCTGGCCGGCCAGCTCACTGCGGTAATAACGCTCGGCCAGGTGCTCCAACGGCCACAGCAACGGCGCCAGGCACAGCGCGAGCAAGGCCAGGCTGCGCCAACGGGGTCTGCGAGGAAGGGTGGAATTCATGAACATGGGGCGCCTGTGGTGTCAGGCGTATTATGCCTAGTTGTCTCGCAAATACTATTTGTAAGGCCTTACCAGGCTTGTCCGGCCAGACACCGCTGCAACGCGCTTCGCCAGTCGGGCTGGCTCACCACCCATTCCGTGGACAGGCGGCTGCAATCCAGGCGCGAGTTCAACGGTCGAGGGGCCGGCGTCGGATAGTCGCTGGACGCAATGGGCTCCAGTAGCGCGCACGGCTTGTGTCGCTCGAGCAGGTTTTCGCCGATGGCCTGGGCGAAACCGAACCAGGACGTCTCCCCCCGGGCGGTCAGGTGATAGGTGCCCCAGGCTCCGGTTTGACCGCTCTGCCAGCGTTCGATCAGTTGGACGGTGCTGTCGGCAATGGTGCCCGCCCAGGTCGGTGCGCCAATCTGATCGGCAACCACCCGCAGCTGCGGTTTTTCCTGCAACAGGCGCTGCATGGTCAACAGGAAATTGCGGCCCTCGGTGGAATACACCCAACTGGTGCGCAGGATCAGGTGCTGGCCGCCAGCCTGGCGGATGGCATTTTCGCCGGCCAGTTTGCTGCGCCCGTAGACACTCAGCGGGTTGGGCGTGTCGTCCTCGGTGTAGGGGGTGGGCTTGAGGCCATCGAAGACGTAGTCGGTGGAGTAGTGAATCAACGGTATGCCCAGTTCGGCCGCTGCCTGGGCCAGGATGCCCGGCGCCGTGGCATTGATGGCGAACGCCCGTTCCGGCTCGCTCTCAGCCTGGTCGACGGCCGTGTGGGCGGCGGCATTGATGATCACGTCGGGTCTCAGGGCCTTGATGGGGGCGCGCAAGGAATCCGCCTGCGCCAGGTCAAGCTGGTCGCTGCCGCGTACGAGCAACTCGCCCATGCCGCTCAGGCGCGACTGGAGCGCTCGGGAAACCTGGCCATTGCGGCCGATGATCAGGATGCGCAAGGAAGTACTCATGGGAACAGGTCTGCCTCGTGCAAGGCCTTGCCGTTCTGGTCCTTGGCCGAGAGGATCGGCGCGTCGTCCAGCGCCCAATCGATGGCCAGTTGCGGATCGTCCCAGCGGATGCAGCGTTCAGCTGAGGGCGCGTAGTAATCGGTGGTCTTGTAGAGGAAGTCCGCCGATTCGCTGAGCACGACGAAACCGTGGGCAAACCCTGGCGGCACCCACAGCTGCCGATGGTTTTGCGCCGACAGGCGAACGCCCGCCCATTGGCCGAAGGTCGGCGAGCTGCGGCGAATGTCCACCGCGATATCCAGCACCTCCCCCGCCGTGACGCGCACGAGTTTCCCCTGGGCCTGTTCGATCTGGTAGTGCAGGCCCCGCAGCACGCCCCGCGTGGAGCGTGAGTGATTGTCCTGGACGAACGGCAGGGTGCTGCCGGTCGCCTCGGCAAATGCCCGGGCATTGAAGCTTTCGTAGAAAAACCCCCGATCATCACCGAAGACTTTCGGTTCGATGATCAAGACGTCCGGCAAACGGGTGGCGATGACGTTCAACGTGTTTCTCCGACGATCTTGAACAGGTACTGGCCGTAGCCGGTCTTGCCAAAATACTGGGCGCGCTCAAGGATGTGCTCGCGGCTGACCCAACCTTGCTGGTAGGCAATTTCTTCCAGGCATGCCACTTTCAGGCCTTGGCGATGTTCGATGGTCTGTACGTATTGCGAGGCTTCCAGCAGGCTGTCGTGGGTGCCGGTGTCCAACCAGGCGAAACCACGGCCGAAGCGCTCGACGTGCAGGTCGCCGCGTTGCAGGTACGCATTGTTGACGTCGGTGATTTCCAGTTCGCCGCGTTTGGATGGCTTGATGGCCTTGGCGATCTCGATCACATCATTGTCGTAGAAATACAGGCCGGTCACCGCGTAGCTGGATTTGGGTGCGGTAGGTTTTTCTTCGATGGACATCGCCCGCCCTTCTGCATCGAAGTCGATCACGCCAAATCGCTCAGGGTCCTTGACCCAGTACCCGAACACCGTGGCGCCACTCGGTCGGTTGATGGCGGTCCGAAGTTGCTCGCCAAAATACTGGCCGTGGAAAATGTTGTCGCCCAGGATCAGGCACACCGAATCGCTGCCAATGAACTGCTCGCCGATCAGAAACGCCTGGGCCAGACCATCGGGCGACGGCTGCTCGGCATAGCTGAAATTCACACCAAACTGCTGACCGTCGCCTAACAGGTTGCGGTATTGCGGCAGGTCCTGGGGAGTGGAAATCACCAGGATGTCCTTGATACCCGCGAGCATCAGCACCGAGATCGGGTAATAGATCATCGGTTTGTCATAAATCGGCAATAGCTGCTTGGAAACCCCGAGGGTAATCGGGTGCAGGCGGGTGCCGGAACCGCCGGCCAGGACAATACCTTTCATCATGCGATTGCATCCTTGTGGTCGAGCGAGCCCAGGCGCTCGCCCTGATAACTGCCGTCTTGGACCCGTTGGCACCACAGCAGGTTTTCCAGATACCACTGCACCGTCTTGCGCAGCCCGGTCTCGAAGGTTTCTTGAGGTGTCCAGCCCAGTTCCCGTTCGATCTTGCTGGCGTCGATGGCGTAACGCAGGTCATGGCCGGGGCGGTCCTGGACGAAGCTGATCAGGTCGGCATAGTGCTCGACGCCTTCGGGTTTGCGTGGCGCCAGTTCTTCGAGCAGCGCGCAGATGCTGCGCACCACGTCGATGTTTTTCTGCTCGTTGTGCCCGCCGATGTTGTACGTCTCGCCGATCGCACCTTGGGTGACGACTTTGAGCAGCGCCCGGGCATGGTCTTCGACGAACAGCCAGTCGCGCACTTGCTGGCCGTTGCCGTAGACCGGCAGCGGTTTACCGGCCAGCGCGTTGAGAATCACCAGGGGAATCAGTTTTTCGGGGAAGTGGAACGGCCCGTAGTTGTTCGAGCAGTTGGTCAACAGCACAGGCAAGCCGTAGGTGCGTTGCCAGGCGCGGACCAGATGATCGGACGCCGCCTTGCTCGCCGAATACGGGGAGCTTGGGGCATAGGCAGTGGTTTCGGTGAACAGGTCATCCACGCCGTGCAAGTCGCCATACACTTCATCGGTGGAGATGTGGTGGAAACGAAACGCGCGCTTATGCGGTTCTGCCAAAGCCTGCCAATACGCGCGGGTGGCTTCCAGCAGGCTGTAGGTGCCCACGATGTTGGTCTGGATGAAGTCCGCCGGGCCATCGATGGAGCGGTCCACATGGGACTCGGCCGCCAGGTGCATGATGGCGTCAGGTTGGAATCGCGCCAGCACCGCACTGACAGCCGCTTGATCCACTATGTCGGCCTGGACGAATTCGTAGCGGCTGTCGTGATCGATGCTGCTCAGAGACTCGAGGTTGCCAGCGTAGGTCAGCTTGTCGAGGTTCAGGACCTGATGTTCGGTATCGAGAATCAAGTGCCGTATGAGCGCCGAGCCGATGAAGCCAGCACCGCCAGTGATGAGAATGCGCATCCGGGTAAGCCTTTTTCCGTGGTACGACAAAGCGTAGGAGCATAGCTTGTCGGCATGGCGGGAGCGGTGCAAGCGAATATCCCATGGACACAGCCTCCTATACAGCTTCCCAGGAGGGCTGTGCATATTTTTGAACAGGGGGGTTGCTTATCCCCCGACTCGGTGGCGAGATAGGCATCCGAACAAAACCACCTCAGGGGTCGTTGTATGCCACTCGCTACGTTGGTTCACCGCGCCAGTTTGCCAAGCCCACAGATCAGCGCCGAGCAAGCGCTGGTGCTGTTGCGCTCGAATTACGGACTCAGCGGCGACCTGCGACCCCTTGGCAGCAACCAGGACCTCAACTACCGCGTCGACAGCGAGCGCGGACGCTTTGTGTTGAAAATTTGCCACGGCGACTACGCTGTCCAGGAAATCCAGGCCCAACATGCCGCCCTCAAGCACTTGGCCGGACACGACGCGGTGAAAGTGCCGCGGGTCATTGCGGCGATGAATGGCCAGGACCTGCTGACCTTGGACGTCGACGGCCAAGCGATTCACATGCGTCTGCTGGAATACATCGACGGCCAGTCCCTCACGCAGCTCAAGCACCTGCCCCCCGAGCTTGTTATTGGCCTGGGCAGCCTGTGCGCGGAAATGGACCTGGCCCTGGCCACATTCGACCACCCGGGCCTGGAGCGCACCCTGCAATGGGACGCGCGCCACGCCCCGGCCCTGGTCGATTACCTGCTGCCTGTCATCAAGGATGAAACACGACGGCATCGGGTCGCCGAGGTCGCGCAACAGGCCGAGCGGCGCTTGCAGCCGCTCAAGGCCAGCCTGCCGGTGCAGGCGATCCACATGGACATCACTGATGACAACGTGGTCTGGCAGCGCGATGCCCAGCGCCAATGGCAATTGCAGGGCGTTATCGATTTCGGCGACCTGATCCGTACCTGGCGCATCACTGACTTGTCGGTGACGTGCGCAGCCCTGCTGCATCACGCCGACGGCGACCCGTTCTTTATCTTGCCGGCGATCAAGGCCTACCACGCGGTCAACCCCTTGCAGCGCCAGGAACTGTTGGCGCTGTGGCCGCTGATCGTGGCGCGCGCCGCAGTGCTGGTGCTCAGCGGTGAGCAGCAGGTTTCCATCGACCCGGACAACCACTACAGCCGCGACAACCTGGCCCATGAGTGGGAGATTTTCCGCGTCGCCCATTCGGTGCCCTTCGAACTCATGGAAGCGGCGATTCTCACCGCCGTCGGCCACAACCTGCCAGCCATTGCCAGCGAGGGCTTTGCGCCACTCTTACCGACCCTGGTAGGGCGCGAGTTCGCCCTGATCGACCTGGGGGTGCTGAGCCCGCATTTCGAGGCCGGCAATTGGGAGCAGTCGGGGATCGACCAGCGCCTGCTGGATGAAGCCGCGGGTATTCACGGCCTGGCGGCCAGTCGCTATGGGCAGTACCGCTTGTCTCGCACTCGGCCGGACAGCGCCGTCGAACCCGACACTTATCCCTTGCACGTGGCGTTGAGTGTGCCGCGGGGAACGCCGCTCGAATCTCCGTTCGCCGGGGTTGTGCACACGTCTGCCGACGGCATGTTGCAACTGGACAGTGCACAGTTGAGCGTGCGCTTGTGGGGGGTGACGTCGCCGCTGCATTCCGGCGCGGCGCTGGTCAAGGGGCAGGTGCTGGGCGAAGTGACGGGGTCGCTGTGTGTCCAGTTGTGCCGGGGCGCCCACGTGAATCCGCCTCTGTTCTGCACGCCCTCCAGGGCCCTGGCCTGGCAGGCGCTTTGCCCTTCGCCGGCGATGCTGCTGGGGCTGGCGTGCGATGCCGAGCCGGAGACCGATCCCGAGGCGCTGCTGGCTCGTCGCGATGCGAGCTTTGCCCGTTCGCAGAAACACTATTACGTCGATCCGCCGCGCATCGAGCGTGGCTGGCGCAACCACCTGATCGACATGCAGGGGCGCTCCTACCTGGACATGCTCAACAACGTCGCGGTGCTGGGCCATGGCCATCCACGCATGGCGGCGGTGGCTGCCCGGCAATGGTCGCTGCTCAATACCAACTCGCGTTTCCACTATGCGGCGATTGCCGAGTTTTCCGAGCGCCTGCTGGCGCTGTCGCCCTCCAACATGGACCGAGTGTTCCTGGTCAACAGCGGCACCGAGGCCAACGACCTGGCGATCCGCCTGGCCTGGGCCTACAGCGGCGGACGGGACATGCTCAGCGTGCTGGAGGCTTACCACGGCTGGTCGGTGGCCGCCGATGCGGTATCCACCTCCATCGCCGACAACCCCCAGGCCCTGAGCAGTCGCCCGGACTGGGTGCACCCGGTGACCGCGCCGAACACCTATCGCGGCGAATTCCGCGGCCCCGACAGTGCGCCGGACTACGTGCGCAGCGTCGAACACAACCTGGCGAAAATTGCCGAGAGCAAACGCCAACTGGCCGGTTTCATCTGCGAGCCGGTCTACGGCAACGCCGGTGGGATCGCACTGCCGCCCGGTTACCTGAAGCAGGTCTACGCGATGGTGCGCGAGCGCGGTGGGGTCTGCATCGCCGACGAGGTGCAGGTCGGTTACGGGCGCATGGGCGAATTTTTTTGGGGCTTCGAAGAGCAAGGCGTGGTGCCGGACATCATCACCATGGCCAAGGGCATGGGCAACGGCCAGCCGCTGGGCGCGGTCATCACTCGCCGGGAAATCGCCGAGGCGCTGGAGGCCGAGGGGTATTTCTTTTCGTCGGCCGGCGGCAGCCCGGTCAGTTGCCAGATCGGCATGGCGGTGCTGGATGTCATGGAAGAAGACAATCTCTGGGAAAACGCCCGGGTGGTTGGCGGGCATTTCAAGGCTCGACTGGAGGCCTTGATCGATCAGTATCCATTGGTCGGCGCAGTGCACGGCTCAGGGTTCTACCTGGGCGTGGAGCTGATCCGCGACCGCGACACGTTGGAGCCGGCCACCGAGGAAACCACTGTGCTGTGCAATCGCTTGCGGGAGCTGGGCATCTTCATGCAGCCGACGGGTGATTACCTGAACATCCTCAAGATCAAACCGCCGATGGTGACTACGCGCCAGAGTGTGGATTTCTTTGTCGATATGCTGATGAAGGTATTGGACGAGGGGCTGTAATCGATCTGGAATGCCGAGCTGTGAAGCTGTATTCCCCCTGTGGGAGCGGGCTTGCTCGCGAAAGCGGTGGTTCAGATGGCATTGATGCTGAATGTGCCGCCGCCTTCGCGAGCAAGCCCGCTCCCACAGGTTTTCTCGTCATAAAATCGATTTTTGTCGATTTTTGTCGATGTTTTAAGAGGTTTTTTGATTGCTTTTGGTTTTTGTGACTTTATTAGTCGATATTTATCGTCTATAAAGTGACCACTGCCTATCGCCCAGGAGATGACCCATGACAACGTTGCACAGCACTCCGCGCGCGGATGGTTTCCACATGCCTGCCGAATGGGCGACCCAGACCCAGGTCTGGATGATCTGGCCCGAGCGCCCGGACAACTGGCGCCTGGGCGGCAAGCCCGCACAGGCTGCCCACGTGGCGGTCGCCAAGGCCATCGCCCGTTTTGAACCGGTGACCGTGGCGGTGTCCGCGAGCCAATACGAAAATGCCCGGGCGCGCCTCGACGTGCCGAATATCCGCCTGGTGGAAATGTCCAGCGACGACGCCTGGGTCCGCGATACCGGCCCGACGTTCGTGATCAACGACAGCGGTGAAGTGCGCGGTATCGACTGGGACTTCAATGCCTGGGGCGGCTTTGACGGCGGCCTGTACGCGCCGTGGAACCGTGATTCGCAAGTGGCTGGCAAAATCCTCGAGCTCGAGCGCAGCCCACGTTATCGCACCGAAGGTTTCGTGCTCGAGGGTGGGTCGATCCATGTGGATGGCGAAGGCACCGTGATCACCACCGAGGAGTGCCTGCTCAACCGCAATCGCAACCCGCACATGAGCCGTGAGGAGATCGAGGCGGTGCTCAGTGCGCAATTGGCCGTGGATAAGATCATCTGGCTGCCGGACGGTCTGTTTAATGACGAAACCGACGGTCATGTGGATAACTTCTGCTGTTACGTACGGCCTGGCGAAGTCCTGCTTGCCTGGACCGACGACCCGCAAAACCCGAACTACACCCGCTGCCACGCGGCGTTGGACGTGCTGCAAAACAGCACGGATGCCAAGGGGCGCTCGTTTACAGTGCATAAAATGCCGATCCCGGGGCCGTTGTATGCCACCGCAGAGGAATGCGCTGGCGTGGATGCGGTGGAGGGTTCCCAGGAACGCAACCCAAGCGTGCGACTGGCCGGTTCCTATGTGAACTTCCTGATCGTCAACGGCGGCATCATCGCGCCGAGTTTTGACGACCCGCTGGATGCACCGGCCAGGGACATCCTGCAGAACCTGTTCCCGCAGCACGAAGTGGCCATGGTGCCAGGACGCGAACTGTTACTGGGCGGCGGCAATATCCATTGCCTTACCCAACAGCAACCCGCGCCGCGGACAAAGTGAGTGGCGATGTAACAGCACGGTGATATCGCCAGCGCCGGCTCTAAACCGGTGATTTTGGATCCATCCCGGCAAGCCCGCGGCCCGATTGGGTCGCGGGTTTTTTTGTGTCCGTTCGTGGGTGGGCAGGGATGGATTGGCATAGCTCTTGTATTGGATCAGCAGCAGTTCCGGGGAAGGGAACTGAGTTGTTTTGTCATAAACCTTGGATAAATTAGCCGCTCATCAACCAGGAGAGGGCGCTGGAATGAATATGACAAGCGAGCGCACATGCCATCCCTTGGCCGTTAATGGTGAGTCGCTTCAAGCGTTGGCGCAGTGGTTGAAGTCCAACGGAACGCGTCAGATCAGAGAACCTGATCCGCGCCGGATGATCGTTGAGCGCTACCCCGCTGGCCTGTTCAGCGAGGCTGAGCTGGAAGCGCTGTGGGATGTGATGCAAGGATAGAATTCGACGGATTGATAAAAAGCGCTGGCCGGGATGGCAGCGCTTTTTTTGTGTCCGCTGGATTTGTGGATTGATGCAATTTCCCTGTGGGAGCGGGCTTGCTCGCGAAGGCGTCGGGTCAGCTACCTATGCGGTGACTGACACACCGCTTTCGCGAGCAAGCCCGCTCCCACAGAGGATGGTGTTCAATTCTGGGCATTCGCCCGATCCACGAAACACACTGAAAGCCGTTCCGGCGTTTTTCCGCAGCGCTCGCGAGGCTACCCTGCTGCCATCGAATCCCCATGGCTAGCGGAGTTTTCCATGACCACTCTCCATTACCTCTACGACCCGCTGTGCGGTTGGTGCTACGGCGCCAAGCCGCTGGTGCAGGCGGCCCAGGCTGTAATGCCAGTGATCGCCCATGGCGGCGGCATGATGACCGGTACCAATCGCCAGCAGGTCTCGCCACAACTGCGCAATTATGTAATGCCCCACGACCGGCGCATCGCCGAATACTCCGGGCAACCCTTTGGCGAGGCCTATTTCGACGGTTTGCTGCGCGATCAGAGCGCGGTGTTCGATTCGGCGCCGCCGACCGCCGCCGTCCTTGCGGCCGAACAGCTCGGCGGCCATGGCCTGGAACTGCTAGGACGGTTGCAAACCGCACACTACGTCGAAGGGCGGCGCATTGCGGACGAAACCGTCCTGCTGGAGCTCGCTCAATCCATTGGCCTGCCGGCCCAGGCGTTCCTGGCGGCGTTCCGCGCGGCTGATGTGCAAGGGCATATCAAGGCCAGTCGCGCCTTGCTCGCCCAGGTTGGCGGCCAGGGCTTTCCAACCTTGGCTCTGGAGCAGGACGGCCAGTTCTCGTTGATCGACATCGGTCCTTGGCTGGGTAAGCCCGAGGCATTCGCCCAATGGTTGAAGCAAGCCCTGCCGGAGCAGGCCTCTGCGCCATCAGCCACTTGCGGTTTGGATGGTTGTTCGTTTTGAATGTTCTTAGACATTTTTTGCCTAATTAAAGACGATTCACGAAATTGACACGCTCTTAAGGGCGCGACTAGGATTCGCCCTACGCCTGTGGCTGACAGCCATGATTCTTAAATAATAAAAAGGCCCGACACGATCACTCGTGGGCGGGCCTTTTCATTATTTCCAGGAGCAAGAGTCCGAAAAAGAGCGCAAAGCGCCATTTCGGCTGCTCGCCGCGGTGCGTATCAACCCGTACAAGGAAAATAATCATGTTGAACAAGCGCATTAGTTTGATCGCACTGGGGATCTTGAGCACGACACACGCCATGGCCAATGACCAGGCGGAGTCAAAGGGGTTCGTTGAAGACAGCAGCTTGAAAGTGCTGTTGCGCAACGCTTATATGAACCGCGACTACAAGGACGGCAGAGAAGACAAGGCCGAATGGGGCCAGGCGGCCATCGGTACGTTCTCGTCCGGTTTCACCCAAGGCACGGTGGGCGTGGGTGTCGATGCCTTTGGCCTGTACGCGTTGCGTCTGGATGGCGGCAAGGGGCGTAGCGGTGCGCAAGGCATCGATTTCTTCAAGCAAGGCGACAGCGGCAGCGCGGCCGATGACTTGTCCAAGTTCGGTGCGGCGGTCAAGTTCCGCGTTTCCAATACCGTACTGGCCTACGGTGACCAGATGCCGGCCCTGCCGGTGCTGAGCTATGACAACTCGCGCCTGCTGCCGGAAAGCTACACCGGCACGCTGATCACCTCCAAGGAGATCAAGGGGCTGGAACTGAACGCCGGCCGTTTCACCGCCGAATCGCGCAAGAGCGCCGAAGGCCGTGACAGCGGTGGCCTGAAATCGATTAACGTGTTGGGCGGCAGCTATCAATTCACCGAGCAGTTCAAGGCTTCGCTCTACGCCTCGGATGTCGAAGACGTATTGAAGAAGCAATACGTAAACGCCAACTACGTGTTCCCACTGGCCAAGGATCAATCCCTGACCCTGGACTTCAACGGTTATCGCACCAAGCTGGACGACAGCTACGTTCGTGAAAACAACGTCACCGGCGACGACAACAAGATCTGGAGCCTGGCCGCTACTTTCGCCACCGGCCCTCACAGCTTCACACTCGCCCATCAGCGCAGCACCGGCGACAGCAACCTGGGCTACGCCTACGGCGGCTATCAGCGCGAGCAGAACCGTGTGGGTGATGGCGGTAACACGATCTACCTGGCCAACTCCTACTGGTCCGACTTCAACGCTGAGGACGAGCGCAGCTGGCAGTTGGGCTACGGCCTGGACTTCACCACCTTCGGCGTACCGGGCCTGACCTATAACGTCGCTTACGTACGTGGCGATAACATCACCACGTCCACCAGCGAAGGCGGGACCGAGCGCGAGATCTTCAACCAGTTCAAGTACGTGGTCCAGAACGGCCCGGCCAAGGACTTGAGTGTCAGGTTGCGCAGCTCTGTGTTGCGGGTGTCGCAGAAATCCAGCGAGTACAACGTCAGCGGCAATGAGCTGCGGGTGTTCGTGGATTATCCGATCAGCGTCTTCTGATGCCTGATCAGGTTGTAAGTCGATAACGGTGGCGAGGGAGCAAGCTCCCTCGCCACCGTTGATTCATGCCTGCCTGAAGTGAACAGCATGGCGACGCCAAGCTCGGGTTCTTTTTGCTTTTAGCTCAAGAAAAGCCGCTGGAATCGCCTGTTTCCCCGAGAAAAAGTCGTCTTTATGTAACGTTGCCCGCCGTTTCAAGCGCCGCTTGAAATGCCTCAAATACTTTCTCATGGACGTAAATCCTGCACCTACTAGATTAGGCCGCTCAACGCAGTGGAGACCTATGAAAAATGATCGTTCTGAACAGGGAAGTGGGCGAAGCGCTGAGACGTGACAAATACGTCAACGTTCGCGGTGGGGACTTCAACCTCTACGGTCATTTCGGCGACTTTGTCCGGCTGACCAAAAGCTGGGAAAACATGGAGCCCGACAGTTACTACGGCCAGGCCGAGTCAGGCATGCGTTTTCGCCGCTACAGCGACTTCGAATACAACCCAACGACCCGTGAGCTCAAGCAGCTCGAGCACCGGGCCTACGTTCAGTCCAAGGCCAACAACAGCTATGTCGGCGGACTGGAGCGGCACTTCGAGGATTTCTCCAACGAAGTGATCAACTCGCCGGTGATGCGCAGCCTGATCGACACGGACTTCGAGGTGTACAAGAACGTCCTGCCGCAGGAACTGCACGATGAAATCTGGCAGTGCCAGATCCATCAGATCCGCATCGAGATCAAACCGGGCAAACAGCTGGAAATCACCCCTGAAGGGATTCACTGCGACGGTTATCCGTTCAGCGGCGTGCACTTCTGGGGTCGTCAGAATGTGGCGGGGGCGGAAAGCCGCTTGTACACCGCCCAGGAAGAACAACTGGCGGCGACGACTTACGAGGACATTCTCGACACCACGTTTTTCCTGGATCGCGACATGCGCCATTACGTAACCCCGGCGCGCAACACCCATAGCCATGACATGGCGTACCGGCAGATCCTCGCCATTTCCTTCTCGCGGCCCGGGACCGCTTTCGACATTGTTCGCTGAACGGCTCGAACCCATGGACGACCTGACGCAGCAAGTCCTGTTGCGTCGGGCCATGGTCCGGGACGCCGAGCGGCTGGAGCGATTCTTTCGCGGTTTCGACGAAGTGTCGTTCTGCGAATGGCAGGATGCCCGATTCTTGCGCGGCGTGTTGTTGCAGGACACCACCACCGCGTACCTGGCCATCGATGCGAGCGGTGAAGTGGTGGGCGCGGTGATCGGCGGCATGCTCGGCACCCGCGGCACGATCAATCACCTGGCGGTCAGCCCGCACCATCGCACCAAAGGCCTGGGCCAGCGTCTGGTCGAAGCGGCATCGGCAGACATGAAGCGGGTGGGCGTGCTGCGCATGTTCCTTTTCGTCGACGATGCTAATCTGGCCGGCAAGCGTTTCTGGGCCGCTCAGGGGTTCTGTGAGCCTCGGGGTGAAATCACCTTCGAGAGGGATTTATGAACAAGACTTCCAGCCAGCCGCTGGCGGTCGAACCACAAGCCTCGCGTACCTTTGCTGAAGCCAGTCCGGTGGTAGCGGGTTATTTCACGGTTTCGTTTGTGTTCGGTCTGATGGCGGTCAACGCCGGGCTGCCCCTGTGGTTGCCGGTGGCGATGTGCCTGTTCGTCTACGCGGGCGCTTCGCAATTCGCAGCGCTGGCGTTGATTTCCAGCGGTGCCTCGCTGACCACCATCGTGCTCACCACGTTCCTGATCAATGCGCGGCACATGCTGATGTCGGTCTACATGGCCAAGGCCCTGCGCGCGCTGGGGCTCAGTCGTTTCGAACGCTGGTGCTACGCGGCGGGGCTGACGGACGAGTCATTCGCGTTCCACAGCGTCAAGCTCGGCAGCGGGGCGCCGGTGAGCGTGCGCTACCTGGTCGGCTTCAACCTGTTCTGCCATACATCCTGGGTGCTCGGTGGCTTGCTGGGCGCAGTGTGTGCGCAATACGCGGCGCACCTCATCAAATACCAACTCGACTATGCCCTGACGGCGATGATGCTCTATGTGCTGGTTTCGTTGTGCGACACCCGCAACAAACTGATCGCGGCCCTGGCGGCTGTCGTCTGCATGGGCGGGCTGAGCCTGCTGGGCAACTCGCCGTTCAACGTCTTCATCGCCACGTTCGTTGGCTGCGGGGTAGGCGTATGCCTGACCAAACGTTCCTGATCCTGGTCGTGGTCCTGATGATGGCCGTGACCTTCCTGCCGCGCGCCCTGCCGTTGCAGATCAATACCGACCACTGGCCGCCCTTCGTCGCCCGTGCCTTGGAATACCTGCCCGTGGCGATCGTCGCTGCCATCAGCCTGACGCCATTGTTGATCAAGGACCAGCAGATACAACTCGATCGCCCTGAGTTTTATGCCGCGATTCCGACGCTGTTATGTGCGTATTTCAGCCGCAACCTGTTTCTCAGTGTGGCGCTGGGCACGGCGGCGTACATCGCGCTCGGCTCGTTCCTGTAGCCTCAGGTCCACCACATCGTGCAGCGCCTGGCCAGACAACTCCGCATTGTTCACCGCCAGGCGGACTTCAAGAAAGTCCTCGAAGTCCGGAAAAATCGCCAGGCCGTTGCGCAGCGCCGCTTCCCGGGACACCAGCCCCAGGCCATCGAGCTGCGTGATCAACGACAGCGTCAGCGTCTCACTGCAGGAATACACCATGCGCTGGCTCGACCCGTATTCGCCCAGGCCAGCGTCGAGAAAACGCAGGAAGCTGTGGGAATACGGACATTCTTCTGCCGGACGCACCTGAAACTTGTCGCCGAGCAAACCAAGGGAGTCGTCTTCGTCGCCACAATGGGCACCGACCACGCGCACCTGCACATCCGGCATGGTGATGCTGGTAAAACCGCCCTGTTGCTGCCCGATCAGGATCGCCAGATCGAAATCTTCGTTCTTGAGCTTGCTCAGGTTCTCCATCGACTCGGCATAGCTGAATTCCAGCTGATACTGGGGGAATACAGCGATCAACCGATCGATCATCCGCCGGTTGAACTCCGTCGGCAGGGTGGTATTGAGCGCCACTTTGAGCGTGCGCTGTCGCGGCGTCTTGAGCGCTGCGACTTTTTCTTCCAATTGTCGGGTGGCAACCAGCACCTGGTCCATGAAGGGCGTCAGTTCCGAGCCCTGGCTCGTCAACGTCAGGCCTTTGTTCGAACGCCGGAACAACCGGAAACCGAACTGTTCCTCGACCTTGTTCAATTGCGCCGCCAACGCCTGCACCGTGAGGCACGAATGCTCGGCTGCTGCCGACAACGAGCCGGTCTGCACGATACGCATGAGGTTGCGTAGGGTTCTGCTATCCATGAGGTAATGCCCTCTGCTTAAGTGGGCTCGCTATTGTTGTGCACCTGGGCCGGGCCAGGTGGTCATGGTGGCTATCATCATGCACCTTTTCACGCTTGTCGCGATTTTGTGTCGAAAAGCGCTGGCCGGCGATGGTTGGAGCTTATGCGGGATTTGGGGATTTTGCCGGTTTGGCGTGAATTGGCTTGCATCGTTCGCCTGGTTACCGCTTTGCCTGCAACTTTGTCAGAAATTTCCCAGGAAAGAAAAGACTCTGGCTGATATCCGCGCGTTGTTCGAACGGTTGAAATGTGGCGCTTACATTAAAGAGGCATCGCCACGTCTGGATCGGTTGGATAAAGGCAATTGCCGGCGTCTACGAAACATGCAAGTGGTTGCTGAAGGTCACTTGCATGAATCTTCCTGGGACGAAGGAGGTGTCTGGGCAAACAAGCTGGAAAGATCTTGGCTTGCTCGATATTCGAAATATTTCAGTCACACCAACGGCCTCCCCGGTGCGGGAATTACCCGGTGCAGTTGACTTCGACAGCGCCCTGAAACAAGTAGCCCTGGGTTTTGGGCTGCAGGAAGGTATGGATACCGTCTGGATAGACACACCTTATGTGCCGGTGATTGTCAGACGGCGCGACCTTTTACATATCGTTGAGAAAAGACCCAACGCCCGAGAGCGCTTCACGGAATTTGCAGTGGATACGGTGCGCAACCCTTTGGAGATTTGGCGGGTTTTCTATTCTGATGGTTCGTATCGCCTCGCGTTCATCGGCGCTTACGCGGCGAAATACCAGATGCTTGTGGTGATCAATGTCGATCATGGACACGTACTCTGGAATTTCATGAATTGCGATAAGAAAGCACTCAACAAGCACAGGCATGGCCATTTGGTTTATCAGCGATGCCTGGCCCCCCAAGAATGAAAAAAGCAGCCCAAGGGCTGCTTTCTTTGAAGAGGCGCTTGATATTGTGCTCCCTCAAGCAGGGGAGAAGAGGTCTCACCCGAGCGCTGATGTTCAGGTTATCAACGGGGTTCCTAACGCCGACTATCGCCACCTGAAGGCAGTCGGTTTCGCGCTCTTGAAGCCGATTTTCCGGCATGGCTAAGGTTTATGTCAATCCGGGCCCGTGCTCTTCTTTATGTCAGAAATGTAACAAGGAGAAGCCCGGAAATGATTTACTCAGGTTTTTGTTCGCTTGCGAATAAAAACTTAAAAATAATCCATATCTGTACTATCCTCTAAACGTCACCCCGCTATAAAGGAGCCCAACCCCATGGCGACTTCCTCCATTACCCTCAACGCACAGCAACAATTGGACTCCCCGGACGCGGGCCGAGTCGCGTTGAAGTTTTTCTTCAATCTCATGGCGCTCTGGGGCTGCAGCGTCGAACAGCAGCGTACGCTGTTGGGCAAGGTGGGAAATACGACCTTCTACAAGTACAAACAATTGCCGGAAAACGTGAGGCTGCCTCGCGATACGCTGGAGCGCATTTCCTACCTCATGGGTATCCACAAGGCGCTGAGCATCATCTTCAGCAACAGCCGGGACCGTGCCTATCAGTGGGTCAGCAGCCCCAACACTGCGGCACCGTTCAACGGCCAGTCGGCGCTGTCCTACATGTTGACCGGTCGGGTGGTGGACATCGCTGATGTGCGGCGATACCTCGACGGAGTACGCGGCTGATGGTGCCACCACTGGCGGACCCGCAATGGAAACGGGCCTATCGGATCGTCAACAGCAGCTTCCCGCCGATTTCGCTGTTTGAAGACGTACTCGACCCTGAAGACCTGCCCACCGCCTACGCGCTGGAAGCGTTGACCAACGATCGGCTGATGGAACAGGCTGGGGTGCTGTCCCGGGTACGCCCCGAGGACCGTATTTCCGGGCCCGGTTCCTCGCCGGTGATGGCGGCGTTTACTCACATCGGCAAGAGCAGCCGCTTCAGCGATGGCACCTTCGGCGTCTACTACGCCGCCAGCAGCCAGGAAGCGGCCATCGCCGAAACCTGCTATCACCAGGCACGATTCCTCGGCGCGACCAACGAGCCCGACCTTGAGTTGACCATGCGCACTTACGTCAACAAGGTCGTCAAACCCTTGCACGACATCCGCCACGACTATCCCCACCTCCACGACCCGGACCCTACCGCCTACGGTCCATCCCAAGTGTTCGCCCGACAACTGCGTGAAACCCTGTCATGGGGGCTGCTGTACAACAGCGTCCGATTGACCGGCCACGAATGCGTGGCCGCGTTTCGCCCGCCAGCGGTTTCGATCCCCGTGCAGGGCAAGCATATCCGGTACGTCTGGAGCGCCCAGAAGCGGGAGATTTCGTTTGTGTTTGAGGTGAGCGAGGTGTGAGTCAGGTTTTTGGGGTGTTTTATGGCTGGGCAATAATTATTGCCCAGCCATAATTTTCAATAATTCGCGATTATTGAAACCAGAGGCTGCTATGCAGCCCACGGGAGCAAGCTCCCTCGCCACAAGAGTGTCTATTGATCAAATCTTGAACTGCTGCACCGAAGCCTGCATCGACCCCGCCGCATCGTTCAATTGATCCGCCGTTTGCGTCAGATTGTGAATGGAACGGGTGTTCTCGCGAGACTGCTCGGCAATCGACTCCACACGCTGGGCCATTTCATCACTGGCTTTGGACTGTTCGGCAATGGTCTGGGAAATTTCCTCCACCACTTCGGCCGCATGCCGGGCACCGGTGCGGATTTCGCTGATGGACACCCCGGCCTGCTGGGCCAGGTTGACGCCTTCGTCCACACGGCTGACGCAGGCCTGCATGTTCGCCACCGCGTCTCGGGCGCTGGACTGGATGCGCTCGATCATCGCAGTGATTTCCTGGGTGGACTGCGTCGTGCGCGCCGCCAGGTTGCGCACCTCATCGGCCACCACCGCAAAACCACGGCCCGCCTCACCGGCGCGAGCGGCCTCGATGGCGGCGTTGAGGGCCAGTAAGTTGGTCTGTTCGGCGATGCTCTTGATCACCTGGATAATCGAATGAATGTCTTCGGATGAGGCGTCCAGCGCCGTGATCTTGCTGGACGATTGGTTGACCACCTCGGCGATCCGGTTCATGCCTTCCACCACCCCGAGGATCACTTGGCCACCGCTGCTCGCCAAATGCTCGGACTGCGCTGAAATCGTCCGGGCGCTGTCGGCGTGCTGATGGATCTGGCTGATGTTCGCCATCATCTGCTCCATGCTCGCGGCCATGCTGGTCGCGCTCTGGGCCTGTTGATCGGCGCTGGACACAATCTGCCGGGCCGTATTACCCAAATTCTGGGAGGTGCCGTGCAATTGATCGCTCTGGCTGCGGATCGTGGCGATCATCTGCCGTAGATTGGTCTGCATCTGCTCGATCACGCCTTGCAACTGACCCAGCTCATCCTTGCTCTGGGCCCCCATCGAGCGCTGCAAATCCCCTTGGGAAATCGCCTGGGTATTGAGGATGATCTTGTTCAGCGGCGTCAGCACCGCCTTGAGCAGGCTCCACGACAACAGCGCCAGCGCCACACAAGTGGCCAGCAACGTCGCGATCAGCCAGCGCTCCGAGGTGTGAATGCTGTGGTCCTGATGCTCTCGCGATGACTGCGCCTGGTTTTCGATCAGCTCGCTCACCGCTTCGTTGCGCTCCTCCAGCGCCGAAAACGCCCCGTCGAACTCCGCCCGCAAGGCCTGGCCATCCTGGGCGCCGTTCAGCGCCTTGCCAATGACTTGCTTGGCTTTATCGATGTAGGTTTCGACCTGGGGCTTGAGCTCGCCAATCGCCTTGGCGACATCCCCCGGCAACTTCGCCTCGGCATTTTCGGCGATGACCTTGCGCATTCGCTGCGTGTGCTCATCGAACGCCTCCAACACTTCCTTCGCCCCCTGGGCATCCCCCGGCTTCACCAGCAGGGCGGCGAGCACATCGGCACGAATGGCGTCGTGCATCATGTCCGCTTCCATGTGCTTGCGCATGGCCGAAATACTGGTTTCGTTCTGCACCAGGGCCTCGGTCATCGAGTGATAACCCCACAGCCCGATACCGCCGAGCAACAGCGCAAAAGAAAGACTGACCAACCCCGAGCCTATGACCTTGGTGCGGATTTTCATCGCTTACTGCTCCTTGGAGCGGGGGAATTCTGGGAAGTGTAGTTGAGCGCAAGCGGAGCCTTGGAACAGGCAATGCCCTTATTCGAGGCTATCGGCGGGGGGAATGATTAGATGAGCCGTGGCGAGGGAGCTTGCTCCCGCTGGGCTGCGCAGCAGCCCTTCTTTATTTCGTGGTGACTGAGGAAAGCCCAACGCTGCCCCGCTCGTGAGCAGCATTGCGCCTGCGGCCCTTAAGCCGGATTACTCCCCGGCGCCTCCAGCACCTTCACCACATCATCGATGACGGCCTTGCTCATATCCTGCAAATAACACGACGCCCAGGCATACCGATCCGTACTGCGAATCATCGCCGCGTCCTCGGCCAGGACCTTGGCAACGTGGAGCAGGTCGGAGGCGTGGGACAGGGCTTCGCCGATGGGGATCCCGCTGTTGACGCGGAAGAGCGGGCGGTCGGAGTGGTAGCAGAAGGGGGTTAGGCCTGGGGTTTTGAGGTCTCTGGGATGGGTCATTGCGCACCTCCATTTGCCAATTGGCAGCGGGTGGTGGCTAGCAAAGCGATAAAGCGAGGCTGCAGCAGATCCATGGCGTGCATCGATAAACTCCCATATCAAATGAGAGCTGCCACGTTCGTTCTCAGGCGAATGGGTGGCAGCTGTGCGCAGGCTGAGAAACCGGAGATACAGGAACCCGGCAGACCCGAAGGTCTCCCACGCACAGCCGCCATTGCACGGAATGCGGACATAAAAAAACGCCGCAAAACGTGGTTCTGGCGCTGTAGCGCCTGCATCTTACTCGGGTTCTCAGGCCCGGTCGCTGAATTGGCAGCGACGGTTGGAGAGTAGCGGGCGATTGGGTAGGGTGCAATCGTGGCGCGATGCTGGCGGGTGAGGTTTAGGTACGCTCAGGTAATAGTTTGGCTCTCCATCGAGATCGATCCGACGTCGGATACAAGAAAAACGGGTGAAAAAACCGGCAATAGGGCTTGCTTGCATCCATGCATAATCTGACAGTCGAAAAACGGATCACCTGACTGAGCGAGTTGAAACAGAGGACCACAATGGAAAAGTGTCTATTCAAGCGTCTGGTCGAGAGCATGACCCAGATGAGCGAAATTGAGCGTGACGAGCGCCCAGCGTCTCGGGTATCCCGCGTCGAAGTGAAGCGAGTCGACAGGCTCCTGGGTCTTCCCGGCTCCCGTGAAATAGACGAATGTTCATCCGGTGACTCCCAAGCAGGCGCTGCGAAGCAGATGAGCCTGAAACGAAAAGCGTCGTGAGCACGAGTTGGAAATTCAAGCGAACGTCCGCAGCCCCGCGGCGGGTTAAGGTTTCGCTAGACGACTTATAGCCTCGCCTGTTTGGTTGATGACGATCGGACACGTGGCCTATTTCATTCCTCGCCGGTGATCTCGATATCCGATGGTCATTTGGACCATCGGAGACTGACGGGCGTCGCCCGGCGAATCGATGCGCAACATAAATGTTGCTGATGCAACTTTTTTGTTGCACGATTGCCTCGCTGAAACGGCGAGGTATGCAAATGAAATACAGCGAGTTTCGGCGATGGTTGAAAGCCCAAGGGGTTGAGTTTCAACCCGGGAAGGGCAGTCACTTCAAGGTTTCCTTGAATGGCAAGTCAACTGTGTTTCCCGACCATGGAGCCAAGGAAATGGGCGAAGGGTTGAGAAAATCGATAATCAAACAACTGGGCCTCAAGGACTGAGGCCTAGCTGTACGTAGTTGAGGCAGAGGAGAAGCGGCATGTTTGAATATGCGTTGGAAATTCACGAGGAGCCGGGCTGCGTCTGGCTGTCGTGCGCGGAAATTCCGGAAATTCACGCCGCTGGCGATAATCTCGCAGAAGCCTTGGACGGCGCCCTTGATGCGATCGAGACAGCACTGTCCATCTACGTCGATGAACGTCGGGCAATTCCCGACGGTAAACCAGGTGGGAAGACAGGCCATTTCGTGCTCCGCCTGCCTGCTCTAACTGCAGCCAAGGTTGGGCTGTGGAATGCGCTTCTGGAGTCTGGAATGAGCAAAGCCGAACTGGCGCGCCGCCTGGACGTACAAAGGCCTCAAGTAGATCGTCTGGTCGACTTCTTACACCACTCCAAGATCGAGAACGTCGAGCGCGCCTTGGAGCAACTCGGTCGCCGCCTCTCGCTTTCAGTGGAAGCAGCCTAGGCCCAGTGGCTGATCGCTGGTGACAAGCCCCCACAACGTCGCTGTCGGGGGCATTTTTGTACCTGGACATTGGGAGGCGGGTGCTTCGATTGCCATTGTGGGTGAGGATCATTGGCAAAAGATGCTGTTTGGTTGAGCGGGTCCAGGAAAGGCTGCCGATTGTCCTGGCTGAAAGATTGTCGATGGGTTTGATGGCCTCATCGCGAGCAAGCTCGCTCCCACAGGTTTTCAGGGGGTGGAGGAAAAGTGAACGCCCAGAAACAACAAAGCCCTCGCATTTCTGCGAGGGCTTCGTTTTGTATGGTGGCACCAGACGAACGGTATGTTTCGGCGAGAGTAGGTTTTTCGGGCATCTGGTGTTTGCTGGAAAATTCGGCGTACCGCTCGTATGGCGACTTCGACACGTTCGATAGCATCCATGGTGATGCGCCGCAATGAACCATCGAAGCGGTAGATGTCGACGATTGCCTTCAGTGTGCTGCCGGGCTTGAAAGTATGTTCAGGGCCTGGCTCCTGAAAGGGGCGCATGTAGGGACTCAGGCGAAACAGCGTGACCACTTCGAGAAAACGCATGGCTCGATCATCGTTGGCGATGTGCAAGCCTCGTTGTTTTAGCAGTTCCAATGCTGTTCTACGCTGAGGGCCGGTTTGTCGAAGGGCCTCATGTAGTTTTCTCCAGGCAAAAAAAAACCCGCACGATTTGAGCTTGCTGACTGGGTCAACCTAGGCTTGGCGGGTGTGTTGGGATGCATTATAGGTAGGTGTAAGAGACCGTCAACGTTGCACTGACGTGAAATTGTAACGAGCAGACGGTCGAGCAACGCTGGGCTGTCGATGCTGATAAGGCGGTGTTGGCCTTTATCCGGCTTTCAGGAGATTTGAATTCTTCCAGAAACAACAAAGCCCTCGCATTTCTGCGAGGGCTTCGTTTTGTATGGTGCCGGCACCAGACGAACGGTTGTTGGCCGCTAGGGCCCGGTTTTCGCGGGGCTGGAATTTGGTGGATTTTTTGACGTACCTCAAAGGGTATCTATAAATAAATCAGCTAGTTATGGCTTTCCGTGGAATCGAATCGGGAATTTTTTGGGCTCTTTTGATTGATGCACTGCGAGCGGATGTCTGCTGCTGCCGATATGAGATCTTGAAAGGGCTTTAGGGGGAGCTGCGACCACCCGCTAAAAATGCTAGCTGAGAAACGGCAGAAAAAGGCAGAAAATAGGCGTTCGGAACCGACTACGAAATAAGGAACCATTCAGGCTGTGTGCAAACGCCCCGCTTTCCCCCCCCGATGGGGTGTTCTACGTCTTTGGCTCTGCGCTTCTCTTGATCACGTCGATGTACCAACCATAGTCAGTCTCGACAACCCCCGCCGCTCTGGCCGCTTCTCGCTTGGCCTTCATCCTGGGCATGATCTCAAAACCGCCCATGTTTATTTCGATGACCGGATCTTTTAAAGCTGGCTCATGGCTGATGGAAACGCGGTGGACCAGCGCGATGTCGTGCGTTCTATCATCGTATCGTCCATGCACATGATAGACGCGGTCTGGGATGGCTGTGTGCGGTGCGCCCTCGTTGTAGAGGACAGCCTCAGCGAATACCTGGATTGTAATCAAGACCATCTCATCCCCGGTGACTTGTGAATGGCGCTTGGTCGAAAGCCGTTGCATATACACAATACGGTCATGCGGGTTATTCCGATGTGTTTCAAAGCCCATGCTTTTCCAGAACTCAATCGAGGTCGCTGGTTCGCATTGGACAACCAGGACGGCATTATCACGGGCTTCTTCGGCCTTGATTGCCCGCCCTACTAATGCACGGCCTATCCCACGCCGCTTCCGATCGGTCTTGACCTGTAGAATGGAGCTTGGCGATATCCCATGGGTAAGGAAGCCGACCGGGCCTTGCTGATCAATCCAGACCAACATTTGTCCTTCGGCGCAAGCCTCCTCAATCATGCGCCAATTATGGATGAATCCCCGGCCCCCCCTGGACTTCGGCTGCAAGCCATTCCTTGATGAATGGCAAGTCGATCTTTCGGCCCTTGCGCACCCCTTGGCGCTGAGATGGTCGTTTCTCTATCGGTCGATTGGTCGAGTTGGTCATAGCGTTCCTAGGGCCGACGACGAGAGCAAATCCTCACGGATATTGGCCCGTCTTGACAAACTTTTCACCTATGTGCTCCGTCTTGCGCCCACTCGTGAACGCAATTTCGACAAGAAAAACCTGACGAACTGACAGCCTGACATCTTGACGTTTTGTTAAGTTGCCTTCATATTGATATCCGAAGGTTACCCGTCGTCTGAACCCGTTAGGAGGTTCCATGTCCGCTAACACCACCGAAATTTCCCGAGAGACTCTTGTGGAGGAGCTTGTCCGGCGCTACCGGGTGTTCCTGAATAGAGTCCCAATGCCAGCGTTGGAAAAGGCCCTCGTTCTTGCTCATCCGGATGGCCTTATCGAGGTAGCTAAAGCGGGCAAGGAAGAACCTCTAAGCATCGAAACTCGAAATCAGCTGGTTATGGCTCGGATGAGAGTCAAGGCGTTTGAACGCGTCCAGGGTAGATGTGACCTGCTCAAGAGCAGCCAAGCCATCGAGCTGCTGGGCATCAGTCGGGAGACGCTTAGTCAGTGGGTGAAGGCTGGACGAATCGTTGTCTACACCAACAATGGACGAAAGCATTATCCAGCGTTCCAGTTCAGAAAAAATAAGGTGCTCCCTGCGATCCCGCGTCTGATTTCCGAGCTGGGGGTAGATCCGCAAGATATTGAGGCCATGAACATGCTGGTTCAGCATTTGGTCGACGATGTCGATTGTCCAAGCGCTGGGGAATCCAGCGACGTCGTCAGGCGCTTTACGCTGCTTGAAGATCCTGCTGCAGATGCGTTGCTTAAAAACGATTGGGATTCAGAGATCGAAACGGGCCTTTAAAACCGGACCTCTCTTGCGAAAGGTCCGGTCATGGATCACCCTGCCTCTACGATCACGCCCCGACTATCGAGGAATTCGAGAACGGTTTCTTTGGTAGGCAGCACATACTCCAGCAGCGTGTGATAGCTGACTGGCGAGAGTTGCTTGGCCCGCCCTCCGAAGAGTGCTACGTTCCGACCGTTCTGGCTGCCAGCTGGGCAGTACATGGCAGAGTTGTACATGATGCCATCGTACCCCAATGCCGAGACTACCTTCGTCAGCAACCGTGGAAGCTGGTAACCCTGCAGCTTGTCGCCTTTCGGCAGCATAAGCTCGTAGGGCATGAAGCCGAACAGCGTTACTAATTCCGCTGCATCCACCAAGTGCAATACCCGATCCGTCCGCAGGGTGTGCAAGGACGTTTTGCAAAGCGTCGAGTATTTCACCACCTTCCGTTCCGGCTCGCCATAATTGGGCTGGATCGATTCTGCGATCGCTGCCTCTTGGCTAAGGCCGTAATAAGCAACAGGTACCAGCTCTTCTGGGTGCTGAAAGCGACCACCCGCGTTAAGCCGATAGTTGATGGGATTGGCGTCGTGTTTCGACGACTGGACCCGGTAAAGTGCGGTGTGTACAGCGAGGCTCAGGCGCGTGCGCGGGGCGCGTTCCAGGGCCAGTTCTACATCTTTTTCGTTAACATCGATGATCACCGTTGTGTGTCTCCAGATAGAAAATGAGTCGGGGGATTTGAGTACGCATGGGTTACTTCCCTTGCTGATTGGGTTTGCCCGCGCTGGAACTCCTGCGCGAGACATGTGTGGCCCAAGCGGGCCGAGACGGAATATAAGGCAAAGGGCCATCGCCCGGAAGGCTTAGACACGTATCCGATTTTTCTTTTTTGAGATGTCAGCCGGATGCGTGGGCCGCTATTCGAGAAAGCTCCGCGCTAAAAAAACCTGGATTCCCTATGGAAGTCGTGATGACCGCCGCGGAACATGTCTTTCAGCGCCTGCGGTCCTGCGCAGCTCAGTTGCCAGCCGTAACCAGAATTACGGCCATCGCGCCTACCCACCAATGCCATGTCAGTCACCTCATCTTCCGTTCTCCAGTCCTCGCCCCACGTCATCCCGCCAAGAATGTTGAGTGTTATCAGGGATCAAGGCCCCTGCGACCTGTGGGGATGTCCTCTAACGCGGGACTGGCGGCTCCTTACGACCGGGAGCTTGGGCATCTCATGATCTGGCCTCCTGAGCACTTCCGAGGAAGTGGGCGGGTGGAGGCTGCACTGGTTGACGAGACCAGCACCGCGAGATCCTGAGTCGGGTGAAGGCAGTGATGTGATGACCGGGGCGTGCCTGACTGTCAGTCAGGTGCAGTCCATTCCCTGGGCTGCGGCACCATCATCTGCATCGCTGTTGCTGGTGACTTCGGTGTTTGTCACGCCGATTGTCACGAGGGGGAATGCCGCAAAGCCTTGTACGAGTTGGGCTGCAGCAGCAGTTGGATCGCCCGTCTCTTTCCGGGAGAAAGAGACGGGCGCAGGTTGGCGCAGTGAAATGGCCAAGCGGAAAGGTTGCTGCAGGGCAGCTGGGTAGGGGGATGTATTTGCCGCAATGGCAACGATCTGAAGAAGGCATCCATCACTCGGTGAGTGACCGTGCGAGCCGCCGGACGCTAATCGCACTTTGGGAGAACCACCACGGTGTGGCGTAGCCTCAAAGGTTCTGGCTACCTGGGTTGCTGTCGACGACAGCGCTTTGCCCGATCTTTTCTACGCCTGTGGATAATTTGGGTCAAGGCTCGAATTTTCGGGAATTCTGCGGCTGTGGATGAAATTACCCACCGGTGGAAATCTGTGGTTTTCCACAGACAGTTTGCGTGGGCTTTAGATTTTTTAAGTGAGGTCCATCCAAGCGGGGCGGCTTTGCAGCCCCGCTTGGATGGACCCGCGTGGAAGGGCGGACTGCGGTGATCTCATTGGCTTACCCACGTTTGGATGCGCCACGGCTATTTTGTAGGGCTGTGATGTTGTCGCCGACTGGGTGAGCGAATTCGTGGGGTGTCACATGCCCATGGCGGTTGGCGTCGATGTAGTTGCTCCACCACGCCATGATCAGCCTGCGCTGTTCGAGGAATTCGGCCTTGTGGATATACGCGGCACGCACACGGTTGCGTTCCTTGTGGCTCATTTGTCTTTCGATGGCTGCGTCGGTCCATAACCCGGACTCCAGCAGAGCGCTACAGGCCATGGTCCTGAAGCCGTGGCCGCACACCTCCTTGCTGGTGTCATAGCCGACGTTGCGGAGCATGGTGTTCACCGTATTCTCGGACATGGGCTTCCAGTACTTGTGGTCGCCCGGTAGCACCAACTCTGAAAAGCGACTGAGGCTGCGCAGGCGCTCCAGTATTTCGATGACCTGCGGGGACAGCGGAACCATTTGAATGTCGCCGTTCATCTTGGTACCGCGTGTGGAGTTGCGTACCCCTTCAATCGATGCACGCGTATCGGGGATTTCCCACATGGCGCGTTGGAGGTCGAACTCACTCCATCGCGCGAAGCGCAGTTCGCTGGAGCGGACGAATACATGCAGCGTCAACAGGACGGCAAGGCGTGTCAGCTCGCGGCCGTTGTAGTTGTCGATACGGTGTAGCAGTTCGGGTAGGCGGTTGAGGGATAGGGCCGGGCGATGGACTGTGCGCGGCGCGTGAATCGAGCCTGCCAGATCCAGTGCAGGATTCATGGTGATCTGCCGAGCCCTTTTGGCCCCGCGCATGATGGTGGATAAGTAGTTCTGTACCCTTAACGCTACATCCATGGTGCCGCGTTCCTTGATGCGCTGGGTGATCTCTAGAAGGTCGTGGGTATCGAGCTCGGCGATGGGCCGTTGGCCGATCAGCGGGAAGACGTGGGTACGCAGTCGGCTCATCACGGTTTTTGCGTGTCCTTCGGTCCAGCGACGGGACATGTCGGCGTGCCACTCCAGAGCAACGGTTTCGAAAAGCAATGCCGCCCGCTGGGCTACGATCTTGGCCTTCTTTTTTTCTTCCATTGGGTCGAGGTTGTCTAGCAGCAACGCCTTGGCTTCGTCTCGCTTACGCCGTGCGACGGAAAGGGTAACGATGGGGTAATTGCCGATGATGAGCGTACCTTCCTTGCCGCTGGGCTTGGTGTACTTCAAGCGCCAGGTCTTTACGCCATTGGGCTTGACGAAAAGGTACATGCCGCCGCCGTCGAACAGTTTGTAGGCGCGTTCGCGGGTTTTGGCCGTGCGGCATTGCAGGTCGCTGAGGGGGATCGCTAGACGTGGCATAGGGGTACGCGCTCCTGACCGGAAAATCGCAGTACCTCTAACATACCCTCGGGGAAGGGGGATTTTGTTGGATCCCGACAGAGGGTCCTGGAACGAAAAAACCCGCCAAAGGGCGGGTTTTCGGGGCTTCCAGGGCATTCAGTGGAATGCAATGGAGCCTAATGTGGTGCCGGCACCAGGAGTCGAACCCGGGACCTACTGATTACAAGTCAGTTGCTCTACCAACTGAGCTATACCGGCGTGTGGGCGACGATTATAGCGATTGGGCGCGTTCTGTAAACCCCTGAATTCTGACTATTTTTGCATGACCCATGCTCAAGCGCGGCGCAGCAGGGTGCGTACTTTCTGCAAGGCTCGCCACGCACGGCTGTTTTGCATGGCGTGAAGTTGGGCTTCGGCCTGTTCCGCCCGTTGCACTGCGGCGCTGAGCTGTAGGTCTGCATCGTCGACGGGGTGGCTGAGTTTGTGGCCTTTGCAAAGTTGAAAGCCGTCGAGGTTGCACGGGGGGATGTCGAAGGCGGGTTTGAGGGCCAGGTGTTCTTCGGCGAGGTAGTAGGTGTTGATTCCGTCGAACAGGATGGATTGGTAGCCGGCGTCGGTTACCAGGTTTTCCCAGGTCTGGTCGCGGGTCCATGGGGTTTCGATGAGGATGATCCAAGGGCGCCAGCGGCTGAAGTCCATGCCGCGCAGCACGGTTTCTTCATGGCCTTCGACGTCGATTTTCAGGAAGTGGATGGGGCGGTCCTGGGCGTATTGCTCGCAAATGGAGGCCAGGGTGCGGGATTGGACGGTCTGGGTGCGCACGTCCATGCCGGCGTCGCGGTGTTGTTGGGCGACGCTGGTTTCTACTGTGGATAAGCCTGTGTCGGCGATGGTGTAGAAAGTCAGGCTGTCGGCGTTTTCGCCGGCCACGCATTGCAGGTTGATGTCGTCCGGGCGTTGTTGGCAGAGTGCGTCGTGGTAGGCCGGTACCGGTTCGATGTTGATGCCGCGCCAGCCGCGGTCGTAAAACGCGCGGGTGACCGAATCATCTGTCGGATGGTTGGCGCCGACGTCGAGGTAAAAGCCGTTTTCCACCGATTGAAGGGCGCGCCACAGGCGTATGTCTTCGAAGTTTTGTGCGTAGGAAATGAACGTCACGGCCAGTCCTTGAGTGTGTCGGCATTGTGTCAATCACGATACGTGGGGCTGTTGTATAGCACGGGCGCGGTGGACGCAATTATTGGCGCGGGGCAGCACTGAATTCGGCGGTTATGTCGTTTTGCTTAGACGCTTATGCACAACGGGCTGGATGACGCGCAGGGTATCTTGCGATTTTGTGACCGCTTTCGCGTTTCGTCGCAAATACCTGTTTTCATGGTTTTTTATCCATATGAACAAAAAATGACCAATGCTGATTCGGTCAGGAAATCGCGGATTTCTTGGATCCGAGTTTATTTCATCAACAGAGTTATCCACAGGCTGTTTCGTCTCAGTAACGCTCTGCCAGCAACAGAAGATTGCGCGGCGTCAGGGGTGTTTCGCAGAAGGTGCCAAGGCGAACGTCGTAGCCCTTTTGCGTGAGCAAAAGTGCTCGGTCCAGCACCAGCCAAAGCTCCAGTGGCCGTCGGAAAAGGCCTCGCAGCAACTCCAGGTTGCGCACCTCGGCCAGGCGCTGGTGACCTGCTGCTTCCAGAGCGACCCAATCAGGCGTGCCGACTGTGGATAAGTCTTTCAGGGCCGCCAGATCGGTGCAGTACTGGGCGAAGGATTTTTCCAGCCAGGCGCTGGGCAACGACGGGGTGGGCAGGTAGTCGTCGCACCCTCTGATCTGCCGTTGCAGGAGGTCGAAACCCAGGCGCCAGGCCATCGATTGGTCCCGCTGTCTTCTTACACGCGCGCCAGCGGTGACGGTTTCGGTCTGCGGCAGGCCGAGATCGTCGAGTGATAGCTGTAGGGCAGAGACGTTGGCTGCGTCGGACAGCGCTTGATAGCGCTCGCTGCTGATGCGGTTGTAACAGCATGGCGCGATAGCCAGTTGTGCACAGCCAGCGGCGCTGGCCAGGTGCATCAGGCGCACATGCAGGTCGCCGCAGGCGTGCAGGGCCACGGGGGTGTGTCCCGGATGCAGTGCCTGGGCCGCGTCCGCCGCGAGCACATCTTGTTGCAGGTGCGTGGCGGGCAGGTAATGGCGCTGGCTCAACAATTGGCCGCTGGCGACCAGCGTAGGATCGTACTCCAGGCAGGTCAGTTGCTGCTCACCTTGCACCAAGCGGCGACCGAGATGGCCTTTGCCGGCGCACCAATCGAGCCAGTGAGTTGGCTGGGTGGCGAAGTGCAAGCGGCTGGCGAAGGCTTCGATCTGTTGCCATTTACGCCCGGGTACGTCGACGTTCAGGCGATGGCTTGGCGCTTCGAGCGTGTTGGCGGGTAATGCTGCGACAGCGCTCAACGCGCGAGAGGTAGCGGCCAGTTCCGGGAAGGGCGCTGGCGCGTCTTCCATCAACCATGGCTGGTGATGATCGTGTTCCGCCGCTTCCAGCGATCGCTGGCGTAGCCATTGGGCCAATTGCGGGTGGGATGTTTCCCAAGGCAGATGCAGATGGGTGAACGGACGTGGTTTCCACAGTGCCTGGTGCGCTGTGAGAAAAACCTCCAGCGCCGTGAAGCGGGCGAGCAGTGCCTCGCCCGTCAGAACGCCGCTGTCAGCGTCCTTGGCAGGCATCGACACGCAACCAGCGTTCCAGTTGCTTGAAACCTTGAACCAGGACGAAGGACATCAGCAGGTAGAACATACCCGCCGCGAAGAAGATCTCCACCGGCATATAGGTCCGGGCAATGATGGTGCGGGCCATGCCGGTGAGTTCCAGCAGGGTCACGGTGCTCGCCAGGGCGCTGGCCTTGAGCATCAGGATCACTTCGTTGCTGTAGGCCGGCAGGCCGATGCGCGCGGCGCGGGGCAGCATGATGTAGAACAGCGCCTTGGGCCGCGACATGCCCAAGGCCCGCGCGGCTTCGATCTCGCCACGGGGGATGGCCTGGATCGCGCCGCGCAGGATCTCGGCGATGTAGGCAGCCGTGTGCAGGGTCATGGTGGCCGTGGCGCACCAGAACGGATCCCGCAGGTACGGCCACAGCGCGCTACTGCGCACGGCATCGAATTGCGCCAGGCCGTAGTAGACCAAAAACAGCTGGACCAACAGCGGTGTGCCACGGAAAAAGAAGATGTAGGCGTAGGGCAATGCCCGCACCTGCCACAGGCGCGAAGAGCGGGCGATGCCCAGTGGAATCGCCAGCAGCAGCCCGGCGATCACGGCGATGGCCACCAGTTCCAGGGTCAGCGTCGCGCCCTGGGCCAGCTTCGGCAGCCACTTGATGATGACGTCCCAGTTCATTGGGTGCTCCTGGCAAATCCACGGGCGGCGCGTCGTTCCAGCAGGTGCATGCCGATCATGGCGAGCACCGTCAGGCCCAGGTACATGAAGGCGGCGACCATATAGAAGGTGAACGGTTGCTTGGATACGGTCACGCCGATTTGCGCATGGCGCATGATTTCTTCCAGGCCGATCACCGAGACCAGCGCGGTGTCCTTCATCAGGATCATGAACAGGTTGCCCAGGCCAGGCAGGGCGATGCGCCACATTTGCGGCATGATCAACCGGGTGAAGATCCGCCACTTCGACAGGCCGAGGGCGACGCCGGCCTCGCGGTGGCCCTTGGGGATCGCCAGGATCGCGCCGCGAAACACTTCGGTGGCGTAGGCGCCAAAGCACAGGCCCAGGGCAATGACCCCGGCGGCGAAGGCGTCGAGGGCGAGGTCGGGGTTGCCGAAATACTCACCCAGGGCACGCATCAGGTTGACGGTACCGAAATAGATCAGCAGTACCCAGAGTAATTCCGGGATGCCGCGAACCAGCGTCGAATAGGTGCCGCCCAGCCATTGCAGCGGCTTGTGCGGCGAGGTCTTGGCCAAGGCGCCGAGCAGGCCGAGTACCAGCCCCAGGCAGAGGGCCGTGAGCGCCAACTTGACGGTCATCAGCGCGCCGGCGGCAAGCGCCGGGCCGAATCCGTAGAGATCGATCATCATGGGTAGGAATTCATATCGCGGCAGGCTTTGCTAAGGGCCGGCGCCGCCAGAGAGCTGCGCCGGCCAGGCACGTCAATATCAATAGATATTGAACGGGAAGTACTTGTCGTTGATCTTTTTATAGGTGCCGTCGGCCACGATTTCTTTCAGGGCAGCGTTCAGCTTGTCGCGCAGCGGATCACCCTTGCGCACGGCGATACCGATCTTGTCGCTTTCCACCACCGGGTCGCCCTTGAATTCGTAAGCACGGCCAGCATCGGTTTTCAGCCAGTCGTAGTTCACGTATTTGTCCGCCAGGATCGCGTCGACGCGGCCGGAGGTCAGGTCCAGGTAGGCGTTATCCTGGGTGTCGTAAAGCTTGGTGGTGATGTCGCTGCCCATTTCATCTTCCAGCCAGGTGCCGGCGAGGGTGGAGCGTTGTGCCCCGATGACCTTGCCGTTGAGTGAGGCTTTATCGGTTTTGAAGTCGACATTTTTTGGCGCGATGAATTGCAGTTTGTTGGAGTAGTACGGGTCAGTGAAGTCCACGGCCTGCTTGCGTTCTTCAGTGATCGACAGCGACGAGACCAGGAAGTCGAACTTCTTGGCATTCAGGGCCGGGATGATGCCGTCCCAGTCGGAAGTGACCACTTCGCACTCGACTTTCATCTTGGCGCACAAGGCATCGCCAATGTCCTTATCGAACCCTACGACCTGGCCGCTGGCGTCCTTGTTGTTGAACGGCGGATAGGCCGCTTCGATGCCCATCTTCAGTTTTTCGGCCGCCATGGCGCTGGCCGAGAAGACCAGGCTGGCCGCTGCGGCCATGAGGAATTTCTTGTAGGTCTGCATGTGTACTGCTCCGTTAGCGGTTGCTGGACATGAATTGTTTGCAGCGCGCCGAAAGCGGGTTCTCGAAGACCTGCTGTGGCGATCCTTGCTCCTCGACCAGGCCTTGATGAAGAAACACGATTTCGCTGGAAACCTGACGGGCGAAGCCCATTTCATGGGTGACCAGCAGCATGGTGCGTCCTTCTTCGGCCAGGGCGCGGATCACACTAAGTACTTCCTGGACCATTTCCGGGTCAAGGGCGGAGGTGGGTTCGTCGAACAGAATCACCTTGGGCTGCATCGCCAGGGTGCGGGCGATGGCGGCGCGTTGTTGCTGGCCGCCGGACAGCTCGGCCGGGTAGGCGTGGCGCTTGTCGGCGATACCGACCTTGGCCAGCAGCGCTTCGGCCACTTCGACGGCTTCGGCCTTGCTCTGGCCAAGCACCCGGCGCGGGGCTTCGATGATGTTATCGAGCACGCTCATGTGCGGCCAAAGGTTGAAGTTCTGGAAGACAAAACCGATCTCGCTGCGCAGGCGATTGATCTGTTTGCCGTCGGCGGCCACCAGTTCACCGTTTTTCGCGGCCTTGAGCTTGAGCTCTTCGCCAGCCACCAGGATCTGGCCCTGGTTGGGGTTTTCCAGCAGGTTGATGCAACGCAGGAATGTGGACTTGCCGGACCCGGAGGATCCGAGGATCGAGATCACATCGCCGTCGCGGGCGGTCAGCGAGACGCCTTTGAGCACCTCCAGCTGTCCGTAGCGTTTGTGCAAATTGCGGATTTCAAGCGCGGGCGTGGCCTGGGCCATGTGCGGTCCTCATGGTATGTGCTCCCTTGCTGTTGGCAGCCTTCCTTGGCGAGGCGGCCAAGCTAGCATGCGTCCGAATGGCCGCCAACAGCGCGACGGGCGGTAAACCGGTGATGTGCGGCAGGTTGTCGCATCGGCACAGCAGACTGTCGCGCCATCAACAACCGAACGGCCGTTTGAACTTTGGTTACCGGTGAAAGGCCTGGGGAGTCGCGTAAAAAAAGGCGCGATGGTGCCAGCTTTGGGCGGGGGTTGGAAGGGTTAACCGGATGAGCGTTGCCGCAATCAAAAGTCTGTTGGGTTATTCGGGAGCGTCCTCCAGATCCCACAGTATTTTGAGCACCTCTTTGAAGCTGGCTTTTGCAGTTACGAAATCCGCCTGCACTTCAGGGCTGTGAAGCCAATCTTCCGCTGCTTCCTGATCGATATCGTCAGCCCACTTTCGGTAAGCGACCAGGGTGTTTTCGGTCAGAATCTGGACCGCCATGGCTTCGTTTTCAGCATTTTCATTATCCAGCAGCTCGGGCTGTTCACTCGTCATGGCAAGAAGTAATCCCATCATCCTGACCATCATGTCGATGCGCCCCGCCTCTTCTTCGGCGTCTCGCATTTCATAAAACAGCGACAGGAAGTCTCTGGGGCGTTCTGCGAATTCGTCTTGCAGGGCATCCAGGAAGTAGGGATCGTCGTATTCGGGAAGATCAAACGTGGTGGCAGCAGGCTTTGTACGACTGACGCGTATTTGCTTGGCTTTTGCTTTTGCACGCTTGGCGCGTTTTTGTTGCTTGTTCGCGGAGGCCATGGGTGTGGTTCCGTTACTCGTTAAAGAAAGTGGCCCTAAAACTTGTGGAAGCGAGCTTGCTCGCGATAGCGGCAGAAAAGCCAACGCAGATGTGAAGTTGATGGCCTCATCGTGAGCAAGCTCACTCCCATAGGAGGCTCGATGGAGCGGTTTTTTTAACTTCAAACCACCGAAGTTACAACCCCGGCTTCGGCGCAGTGCTCCAATCTTCGATGCGCAGTCCGGGGACTCTTTCGAATTCTTTCAGGTTATTAGTGACCACGATCAGCCCGAGGGAACGGGCATGGCCAGCAATCATCTGGTCGTAGGGGCCGATTGGTCTGCCAATCTTTGCCAACTCTGCCCGGATCATTCCGGTATGTGCTGCAGCCTTATAACCAAAAGGTAAAACCTCAAGTCGGGCACAGAACCCTTCGATGACGCTGAGATTTTTCTCTGGGGCGGATGATTTTTCTGCACCGTAGATCAACTCCATCAGCGTGACGGCGCTGATGCAGAGCTGGCCGTGATGACGATTGAAGGCTTCTCTAACGACCTGAGGTTTGTTCTTGATGGTGAAAATACAGACGTTGGTGTCGAGCATGAATTTGATCATCAGAAAGACTCGCGCTCCTGATCGGCAGGCTGCTCACGCTCTGCCATGAAGTCTGCTGTCGCGCTATCGCCGTCGAACCAGCTGTCCCACGCTTCGCCGGCCGGTGTAATGATGCGCGCTCTGCCTATGGCGATCACATCTACACGCTTTACGTCGCTTGGCATCGCCACTGCTTTGGGGAGCCGGACCGCTTGGCTGCGGTTGCTCATGAAAAGGGTGGTTTGTTCCATGTGCAGTCCTCCACTAAATGCAATGGGAAGCATAGGATAATGAAGGGATATGTCAATGGGATATACCGGCTGCAGGAATGATCTCGTCCTAGCCAATAGTCCTAATCGATCTAAACCTCAACGCGCAGCTGTGCTCCAACAAAAACTCATGTGAGTTGTTTCCAGAACTTGGAGTCCTCGCCATGAAGCTCATTCATTATGTCGTATTACCTTTCATCGCCATCAGCGTTCTGCTGTTCCCCATCGCCCTCAACGCCACCAACCTGACCTCTGTAGACAACACAGGCGTCCAAGTCCAACCCATGCAGCAGAACGGCATCACTTATCTGTCCGGCGGTATCGGCGAGGACGAAGCCCGGGCCATCGAGCAGGCCCAGGGTTACAACTTGCACATGACCTTTGCGATCGGCCCGGAAAACAAATACGTCCCGGACGTGGACGTGACCGTGCAAAAGGTATCGGGAGAAATAGTGCTGACCCTCAGCGATGCAGGGCCGCTGGTTTATGTGCAACTGCCACCGGGCAAGTACAACGTGGTGGCGACGCGCAATGGTGAAGCGCGGCGCGACACGGCTGAGGTAGGCAGCGGGGCCGCGCGCAAACTGGTGTTCCATTGGAACAGTGACGAATAGCCGGCCGGCTTATTCGGCGGCGGATTCTTTTTCCAGGACTTGGCGATAGCGGTCCAGCGCCTCGCTGAAGTCCTTGATGAACTCCGGTGTGCTAAGCCAGCGCTGGGCGGTCTCGCGGTCCATCTCATCGACCCACATGCGGTAGTCCACCAACATGTCGGCGGCCAGGTTGGTCGCCGCCATGCTTTCGTTTTCGGCGTTTTTCAGGTCGAGCAGACCCGGGCGTTCGATGATCATTTCGCTAACATTTGCCAGCAGCGTATCAAGCATTTCACTGCGGCTGATGGCCTCGGCGTCGCGCAACTTGGCGAACAATTCCAGCACGTAGACTGGAGGCTGGGCGGTGGCGTGGGCCGGGTCGCCATACATCGGGATCGATTTGCGCCCGGTCATGCGGATTTGCTTGGCTTTGTCTTTGGCGCGCTTGGCGCGTTTTTGCTGTTTGTTCAGTGAGGCCATTGGGCTTCGGTTTCCAATTCGTTAGGGGACGGTGCCCGGCTCAGTCGATTTTCGGCACGGTAAAGCGGAATTCGCTGCCCTGGCCTGGCCGGCTTTCGGCGTGCAGTTTACCGCCATGGGCCTGGACAATCCCCTTGGAAATGTACAACCCCAGCCCGGTGCCGTTCGGGTTGCCTTCCTTGGTCGTCCAGTAGCGCTCGAAAACATGAGGCAATTGCTCTGGCGCAATTCCTTCACCGGTGTCGCGGACACTGAACACGATCTCGTTACCGACGGACATCGCACTGATCCCCACCGAGCCCTGTTGCGGCGTGAACTTGATGGCATTGCCGATCAAGTTGGACAGTACCTGGAACAGCCGCTCGGGGTCGGCGTTGATCCGCAGGTTGGGTTCGGCATGGAAGGACATATCGATGGCCTTGGCGGTGGCCAGCGGTGTCAGCAGCGAACAGGCGTCTTCGAAGATCTGGCTGACATTAGTCGGCTGGGGATTGATGGTGTAGCGCCCGGCATCGATGCGCGAGGTGTCTAGCAGGTCTTCAAGCAGCGCGTTCATGCGGCTGGTGGCCTGCTGCATGGTATCGATGGCGGAAGAGATTCGTTTGGAGCTGTGGGAGCCGTCGGAGCTGAAGGCCTTTTGCATCATGCCGCAGAGCATGGAAATGACCGTCATCGGGCTGCGCAGGTCATGGGACACCACGGCCACCAGTTCATCGCGGGCTTGCACGGCCTGGCGTTCCTTTTGCACCTGACGGGCCAGGTCGTTTTCCAGGGCCGAGCGCCGCAGGTCGTTGGCGGCGAACAGATCGCCATGGGTCCATTGGGTGCTGATGCCGGCCATTTCGACTTTCCAGATCTCGAAAGATGTCCGGGGTCGCAGGCGCAGGCCGGTCTCGCTGTTTTCCAGGTCCAGGGGTTTTTGCGGGTCGCCGCTCCATTGGAGGGTTTGCTTCACTTCGGGACGGAACCACAGCACGCCGTTTTCTACCGGTTTGGGCAGGTGGATCGCCAACACGCCGCTCGCCACATCCTGATAAGCCTTGGCAGGTGCGAAGACGCTGCCCAGGTTGTGGTGGGCGAACACCGGTTGGCCGGTTTCCAGAATCCATTGGTGCAGCTCGCGGATTTGCTCAGGTTCCGGGCATTGGCCGTGGCGATGCAGCTTGTTGTCCTCGAAAATCGCGACACCGCCGGCCCCGGTCAGGTCCATGAGGCGTTGCGGCTCGTGGGACAAGCCATCGAAGACATTGTCGCTGGACTCGACCATGGCAGTGGCGAGGACCTTGAGGTCTTCCAGCTTGGCGTCCCGTTGCCGGGTGAGTTCCAGCGCCTGCATGGCGCTGATCTGCAGCGACAGCACCTGGCCGATAGTCTGGCAGGCCATGCGCATTTCATGGGGCACCAGCAATGGCTGGCGATTGCCGCAACTGATCAGCCCCCACAAGCGCTCGCCGTCCATCAACGAGATGCTCATGGACGACAACACGCCCATGTTTTTCATGTACTGACGGTGGATCGGCGAGACGCTGCGCAATGTGGCAAAGCTCAGGTCCAGGGGCGCCAGGGTGTCGGGCCGCAGCTCCGGGACCAGCGGCACCGGTGCGTAGTCGGCGTTGGGGATGATCCGCAGCCAGTTGGTGCGATACAGCTCACGGGCCTGTTCGGGAATATCCGACGCTGGGAAAAACAGCCCTTTGTAGAGTTCCATTGAAGGTGCGCTGGCCTCGGCGATCACCTGGCCGTGGCCTTCTTCCTCGAAGCGATAGATCAGCACCCGGTCGTAACCGGTCATGGCCTGGATTTCCCGCACGCTGATTTCATACAAGGCCTGGAGGGTCTTCGCACTTTGCAGGCGTTGCAGCATGCGGCCCAGGTTGGCCTCGCCGCTGACGCCTTCGGGACGATAGTCGCTCAGGTGCTGTTCCAGTTCGACGATCAGGGCCCCCTGATGGCGATGCACCAGGGCATCAAAGCGCTGCTGGTTCACGACAATGGCCACGGGCACGTTGTCGCTATCCGGGGCGGCGCGACAGGCGACGAGGATCGCCTCGGCCTGTTCCAGCCCCAACAGTGCGTCGAGGGTCTGGCCCAACAGCCTGTGGGGATCGTGCGCCATCAATTGCAACACGTTGGCACTGACCTGACGGATCACGAAATCGGGCTCGGACAGCATCAACAACACACCATGAGGCTGGATGGCCCCGGGGAAGCGAATCGGTTCGTCTGCGCAATTGGCCAGCAGTTCTTCGAAGGCTTCCTGGTTTTCCGAGGTCATAACAGTACCTTTTGGCTGTCCAGCCAGTGTTCAAAATGAGTGAACGTCGCCTTGGCGGCGCGTGTGACTTCGAGCGTCCGGGCCTCGCCAAGGTTCCTGTCGTCCAGGTATTGGAGGAAATCCTTCCAACGTCGGCCGGTGAGTTCGCCATACACATCGAGAAAGGCCGCGCCACTGGACGCATCAAGACCGAGCTGCTCGGCCACCCTGCGCCGCAGGATCTGCCCGCCGAGGGTTGCGCCTTCCAACACATAGGAAACGCCGAGGGCGGCGGCTCGGGAGTCTATTCGTGGCAGTGCCTGGCAGGTGGGCAGTGCCTCTATAGCGGCGTCATCCAGGCCCAGAGCCGCGAGATCGGCCCGCAATACCGGGAGTTTGATGCGCAAGGATTGGTCCAGCCCGGTTGGAATCAGCGCCAGCCTGTGAAGCCGCTGCTCCAGGGGCTGATAAAAACCGTAGTAGGCCGCCATCAAGCGCCGGTATAGATCCAGGTCCAACTCTGGCGAGAAAAACGGCAGGCGTTTTTCCAGGGCGACGTGCAGCTCCGCGGTTTCGGTCCGCAATGTCTGGATCAAGGAAGGGGGGGAAGAGGCCGGTGACATGCAAGATGGAGCTCATTGACTGGAGCGTTGCTGGAAAAAAAGCGCATCAAGCTTACATGGGTTTTCTGAGTGCGCGATCAGCTTTTATTCCTTGAAGTCACTGCGCCCGATTGCCCCTTCCTCAAGGCGTGCCTGTTCGCGATCCAGCGCGTTGCGCAGCTCTTCTTCGGTGGGGAGCACCAATTGATACTGGCTGGCGAATAGCTGTTCATTGCCCTGCAACACGGAATAACGCGCCACCGACTCATCCTTTTGAGCGCAGAGAATGATGCCCACGGTAGGTTTATCGTCGGGGCCGCGCTTGAGGTCATCGTAGAGACGCACATACATATCCATCTGGCCGATGTCCTGGTGGCTGAGCTCGCCGCGCTTGAGATCGACGAACACAAAGCACTTGAGCAGGTAGTTGTAGAAGACCAGGTCGATGTAGAAGTCTTTGCTTTCGGTGCTGATGCGCTGTTGGCGTGCGACGAAGGCGAAGCCCTTGTCCAGTTCAAGGAGGAAGCCCTGCAGATAGTCGATCAAGGCCTGCTCCAGTCCCCTTTCCAGAAGGGGACCAGCAAGGGGCAGCCCGAGGAGTTTCAGGACTGCCGGATCCCTGATGACGTCCTCTGTACCGAGGTTCATTTCCCTGATATGGGTGATGGCCTTCTGGCGAGCCTGACGAATCAGCTCGCCGAGTTCGTTGATCAAGGGGGCAAGCTGTGGGTCATCCTGGGGCAGCAGTGGCGTCATCGCGGTATCCAGCCATTGAGAGGGGGCGGACCGCAAGGATGCTCCAGGCGACGTTTCGATGATGCCGGACGGGGCTGATTGCTTGGAGGGAAAAATAACTGATTTATGCAGGACGGGGATGACGCCGTCCTATGTCCGTTGGCCTTGGTGTGTAGGAGCTATCCCTACAGCCTGTAGTCAAGCGCGAGTCCCTTCGCTGCTCAGACCTTACCTTGCGCCAGAGCCTGGGAGGCAGCGACATAGTCAGCCTGGAATTGCTTGCTCTCCACCCAGTCCAGCGCCGTCTGCTCATCGACACCCGTGGTCAGGCGGCGATATTCGATCAGGGCGGTAATGATGAAGTCAGTGGCTTCTTCCTCACCTTCCTGCTCCAGCACCAACTCCAGCAGTGGATGGCCCAGGAAGGCCGTGCACATGGCCTGTTGGCTGATCTTTTCGGCGGCACCCATCAGTTGGAACAGGTCCGATAGGTCCACGGTTTCCAGATCGATGCGCTCATCGTTCGGGTCGAGGAAGTCATTCGGCGCAGTGGCGCGCTTAACCCGGTTCTGCTTGGCTTTCACCTTGGCGCGCTGGTTTCGTTTCTGCTGTTTGTTGACCGATGCCATGGGTCGGTTCCTTGCTGGAAAATAAGGCCACCTATCCTACAGCTTCAACGCGGACGCTTCGAATCTCAATCCACGATGAAGAGCGTAGCCCCCGACGAAGTGGAGGATCGATGGGGTTCGGCCTGGTCGGCGACCTGGTAGCTCATGCCGGCCTTGAGCAAAAATTGCCGACCGTCTTCGAGTTCAGTATTGAGCTCGCCCTTGAGGCAAAACAGGATATGGCCCTTGGTGCACCAATGGTCGGCCAGATACCCGGCCGTGTATTCCACCATCCGCACCCGAATGTTTCCGAATTGCCGCGTGCGCCAATAGGCAGTTCCGGTGACGCCCTTGTGCTCGGTGGGTTCGATGGTTGACCAATCGGTGGTGCCGAAGGGAATGCCCGTGATGTCCATGTCGACTCGCTTGCTGGAGGGGAGCGGACGAATGTAGCTGAGTCGTTAAGGCGGAGGAAGAAAATCCAGGCAATAAAAAACCCCGATCAATTACTTGATCGAGGTTTTCGGTATTTGGTGCCCAGAGACGGAATCGAACCGCCGACACGGGGATTTTCAATCCCCTGCTCTACCGACTGAGCTATCTGGGCAACGGGGCGCATTAAACGGGTTTTTCAGGGGGGCGTCAAGCAAGTTTTCAAAAAATATTTAATTATTACCGTCGCTTACGATCCGCCCCCGCGCTGAACAGCTTATTCGGACGGCGGTACGTAGCCTTCGGCCTTGGCGTATTCTTCGCCGGAAAAGAACTTGTCCATCTCGCCCTGAAGGTATTTGCGATCTTCGGCGTTCATCATGTTCAGGCGCTTTTCGTTGATCAGCAGGGTCTGGTGTTTCTGCCAGTCGCCCCAGGCCTTGGCCGAGACGTTGTCATAGATGTCCTGGCCCTTGGCGCCCGGGAATGGGGCACGCTCCAGGCCTTCCAGTTGTTCTTTGTACTTGCGGCACATGATGGTGCGGGTCATTGCAACTCTCCTGCGTTCATTACGGCGGCCGCGCGTTCGAGCAAGGTTTTGACCGGGGCGGCAAGGCCCAGGCGCGGCGGGGTGGCGAGGTTATACCAGAGCCAGTCGGCCTCGGCCACGTGATGGCCGGTTTCCCGGACCCGGACCAGCCAGGGTTCGATCGCCAGCTGGAAGTGGCTGAAGGTGTGCACCAGGCCCGGCATTTCGTGTTGGCTGCCCAGTTCCAGCGAGTGTTGCAGGGCCAGGTGCTGCAAGTCGTCGAGGTCGTCGAGTTCCGGCAGGCTCCACAGCCCGCCCCACAGCCCGGTGGAAGGGCGACGGTAAAGCAGGATCGCGCCCTCGTGGTTGGCCAGCATTGGCATCAAGGTGCGCTTTTTCGGCACCTCCTTGCGCGGCTTGGGGATCGGGTAGCGGGTTTCCAGGCCCAGCATATGCGCCTCGCAGCCTTGCTTCAGCGGGCAGAGCAGGCAACTGGGCTTGCTGCGGGTGCAGAGCGTGGCGCCAAGGTCCATCATCGCCTGGGTGTAGGCGTTGACTCGGTCCTGCGGCGTGAAGCGCTCAGCGGTGGCCCAGAGCTGTTTCGCCACCTTGGGTTCGCCTGGGTAGCCTTCCTGGGCGGTGAAACGCGCCAGCACCCGCTTGACGTTACCATCGAGGATCGGCGCCCGCAGGCCCATGCTGATGCTGGCGATGGCGCCGGCGGTGGACAGGCCGATGCCCGGCAACTCGGTGAGTTTTTCCACGTCCCGGGGGAATTCGCCGCCGTACTGCTCGACGACGATTTTCGCGGTCTTCTGCAAGTTGCGCGCACGGGTGTAGTAACCCAGCCCGGTCCACAGGTGCAGCACTTCGTCCTCCGGCGCGGCGGCCAAGGCTTGAACGGTGGGCAGCGAGGCCATGAACCGGTCAAAGTAATTGAGCACGGTGCTGACCTGGGTCTGCTGCAACATGATTTCCGAGACCCACACCCGATAGGGCGAGATGCCTTGTTGCCAAGGCAAATCGTGACGCCCGTGGCGGTCGAACCAATCCAGGACGGCCGTGGAAAACTGCTCGGCTCTCATCGCTTGAACAGCCCCTTGAGCGCATCTTTCAGTTCGGGGCTGACCTTGTCGCCGAGCTTCTCATCGATCTTGTCGCCGAGCCGGTCGCCGGCCAGCTTCGCCGCGACCTTGCCCAGCCCGTCGTTGTCCAGGCGGCAGGCCTTCGCCCCCAGCTCCAGGGGACCGCGGCAGCGCAACGGCCATTCGACGTCGACATAGCGCTCGTTGACCTGGCAGGCCGGGTCGGGCATGTCGCTCTTGTCGCCTTCGACGATGACGCCGACACGGTAGTCCATGCCCAGCACTCGCAAGTCGATGTCGCCGTTGCCGTTGACGGTCATGCCGGGGATGCGGACTTTCAGGTCCGGGTTGTGGGCAACGCCATTGTTGAAGGTGAGATTGCCGTTGAGTTGCTGGAACGGCGTGTCCTTGCCCCGGGGGTCGCCGCTGAGGGACTTGCGATTGAGGGTGGCGATGCCTTTGCACAATTGCTGTTCAAGGTTGGCATTGAGCAGCACGCCATCGTTGATGACGAACCCGGCGTTGCCGTTGAGGCTGTCGATCAGGGCCTTCTGGCTATTGCCATTGGCGGTTATTGTGCTGTTGAGCGTGACCAGGCCTTTGACCGGCGGATTCTTGCCCTGGCTTTCGATGATCTTCTCGGCGGGGACCCGGTTGATGCGGGTTTGCAGGCTCAACTGTGGCGTAGGCTGACGTACATCCAGGGTGCCCTTGGTTTCGAAGTTGCCGCTGTACAGGTCACCCCGCAGGTTCTCCAGGGTCAGCAGGCCACCCAGGCCGCTGGCCTTGAGCGCGGCGTTCTCGATCGGCAGTTTATCGAGGGTCAGTTGCCCGAAGGTCAGGTCGGCATCGAGGTCCAGCTTGCCCAGGCGCTCCACCGGAAACAGCCGATCGTTACTCCAGGCACCCTGGGTCGGAGCGCTCGGCAACGGTGTGCTGCCGGCACCGGCCATGGCGCTGGCTTCGGTGTTGCTGACTTCAGCCTCACGGGCCGCCTTGGAACTGTCGGCTTCGGCGGATTTTGGCGGCAGGTAGCGGTCGACGTTGAAGGTGTCGGCCTTGAGCTGCACGCGCAAGGCCTGCTTGGCAAAGTCTGCCACGGCGATACGACCGCTGAAGTGGCTGTCGTCGACCTTCAGGTTGATGTCGTTGAGTTCGACGCTGCTTGGCGTGCCGGCAATGCGGCTGGCCAATTCGACCTTGCTCAGGCTGCCTTCGGCCATGGCCGGGAGTGTCTGGCCGACGCTGTCGATGAACTTCGCCAGATCGAACTGGGCGATCGATATTCCGCCATTCAATTGCGGGGTCTTGTCGAGGTCGTTGACCTTCAGCTCACCGAGGGCGCGCAGTTGGTTGAGCGACAGCTTGATGCCGGTCCATTCGGCGACGTTGGCCGCCTTGTCCAGGAACAGTTGGCCTTGGGCAGCGAAATTCAGGGTCTTGCCCTGCAACGGGTCGCCGGTGGCCTCGCCGGACAGTTTCAGGTCTTCGAACTTGTAGCGCTGCAAGGCGCGCTCGAAGCGCAGTTCACCGGTCACTTCGGTGCGTACGCGCACGGCCGGCTGGTTGCTGGACAGGAATGCAGTCAGGGTCACCGGAATATTGGTGGAGTCGTGGACCGGGCCGGTGCTCAGTTGGATGCTTTCGGCGGTGAACAGCTTGCCGGTCTGCTCGTCGGTGTATTCGACCCGGGCGTTGTTCACGGTCAGGCTGTCGATGTCCAGGCGGGTCGGCTGGGCAGGTTTTTCTGCCGGGGTGCTAGCAGGCGGGGCTGGCTGTTCGGCCGGCGTCGGTGCCGGGGTGTTCGCCGTCGTCGCGGAGGCCGGCGCTTTACCGATGTCTTCCCAGTTTCCGTGACCGTTCTTGTCACGGTTGAGCCGCAGGTTCAGGCCTTCGACGCGCACATCGCTCATCTGCACTTCCCGGCGCAGCAGCGGGATGACCCGGACCGAAAGACCGAGCATCTGCAGGTCGGCGAAAGGTTGGGTTGGATTGGCCAAGGTCGCGACGCTGGCGTCGTGCAACTCCAGGCCCAGCCATGGAAACAGGCTCCAGCCGATATCGCCATTGAGGGTCAGCTCGATGTGGGCCTTGTCGCGGGCTATCTGGCGGATCTCTTCTTTGTAGTCGTTGGGATCGAACAGGTGGGTCAGGGCAAAGCCCAGGGCCACAATGATCAGCAACAGCCCGAGAAGTACCAGACCCAGGATTTTGCCGAACGCTTTCATGGGCGAATCCTTGTAGGTTGAGTTCAAAATTTAGCCGCGAGTATAACGCCCCGAGTTGGTGGCGCGTTGAGTGATCGTTCTTCCGGCAGGCCTGCCGAACAAAGACCCATGGGGACGGGGCTGGTTTCAGCCGCGGAAAAAATAAATCGTTAGTCCCCTACAGAAAGCGAGCAAGCGTGCGATAAGACAGATGGCACGAAAAAGGTGATATCACTTTGGTTTTTCTGCCACGAGCAAATGGTAACCTTTGCCCGTTCGTCCGTCCTTCTGCGACTTGATGTCGCACACTATGGAGCTTCACCAGAAAATACAGCCATGCCTGCGTGCAATGAAGGCTGAGGGTGATGCGTGGCTGACGAACCATTCCAATAACTGGGGGATACACAATGAGCACGAGCATCACGGCGGGCGGCGTCGCCGACCAGCCAGCGTTCCTCTCCAAGGAGCGCATCATCGCCAAGCCGGGTTTCAACCGGTGGCTGGTTCCACCGGCCGCACTGGCCATTCACCTCTGCATCGGCATGGCCTATGGCTTCTCGGTGTTCTGGTTGCCACTGTCCAAAGCCTTGGGTATCACCAAGCCTGTGGCCTGTGCACCGGATATGAGCTTCATCTCGCAAGTCTTTTCGTCCCAATGTGACTGGCCGATCTCGATGCTCGGCTGGATCTACACCCTGTTCTTCATCTTCCTGGGTTGCTCGGCAGCCATCTGGGGCGGCTGGCTGGAGCACGCCGGGCCGCGCAAGGCCGGCGTTGTATCGGCCTTGTGCTGGTGCGGTGGCCTGCTGATTTCCGCGTTGGGTATCTATACCCACCAGATCTGGCTGATGTGGGTCGGTTCCGGGGTGATCGGTGGTATCGGCCTGGGCCTGGGCTACATTTCCCCGGTGTCGACCCTGATCAAGTGGTTCCCGGACAAGCGCGGCATGGCGACCGGCATGGCGATCATGGGCTTCGGCGGTGGTGCGATGGTCGGTGCTCCGCTGGCTGCTGCGCTGATGAACCACTTCGCTTCGCCGACTGGCGTGGGCGTCTGGCAGAGCTTCCTGGTCATGGCTGCGATCTACTTCGTGTTCATGATCGGTGGCGCTTTGTCGTACCGCGTTCCGCCAACCGGCTGGAAGCCTGAAGGTTGGACTCCGGCACCGAAGAAAGCCGCGAACGCGATGATTACCCATCGCCACGTTCACGTGAACGTGGCCTGGAAAACCCCGCAGTTCCGTCTGGTATGGCTGGTGCTGTGCCTGAACGTATCGGCGGGTATCGGCATCCTCGGCATGGCTTCGCCATTGTTGCAGGAAGTGTTCGGCGGCAAGCTGCTGGGCAATGACCTGCCGTTCGGTCAGTTGGACGCTGTGCAACTGGGCCAGATCGCGGCCATCGCGGCCGGCTTCACCGGTCTGTTGAGCCTGTTCAACATCGGCGGTCGGTTCTTCTGGGCCTCGTTCTCGGATTACCTGGGTCGTAAAAACACCTATTTCGTGTTTTTCGCCCTGGGCTTTGCCCTGTACGCGCTGATCCCGAACCTCGGTCACCTGGGCAGCGTCGCGCTGTTCGTGGCGGCGTTCTGCATCATCCTGTCGATGTACGGCGGCGGTTTCGCCACCGTGCCAGCCTACCTGGCGGACCTGTTCGGTACGCAAATGGTTGGCGCAATCCACGGTCGTCTCCTGACTGCCTGGGCTGCTGCGGGCGTGCTGGGTCCGGTACTGGTGAACTACCTGCGTGAATATCAGTTGAGCATCGGCGTTGAACGTGCCGCGGCCTATGACATCACCTTGTATATCCTTGCCGGCCTGTTGGTGCTGGGTTTCCTGTGCAACCTGCTGGTCCGTCCGGTCGCCGACAAGTACTTCATGACCGACGCCGAACTGGCCGCCGAACAGGCGCTGGGCCATGACAAAGGCGCCGACAGCACCACTTCGCTGGAATGGAAAGCCGCACCGGGCACCAAGCCCCTGGCGATCGCGGCCTGGCTGGTGGTGGGCATTCCGTTGGCGTGGGGTGTGTGGGTGACCCTGCAGAAGACGGCGGTGTTGTTCCGCTAAGACCGTCGCCCTGGCCATCAGGCCAGGGCAGCACAAAATGTGGGAGCGGGCTTGCTCGCGAAAGCGGTGTGTCAGTTAACGATGATGTCGACTGATACGCCGCTTTCGTGAGCAAGCCCGCTCCCACAGTTGTTTATGGGCATGGCTTAGGCTTGTATGGACATGTCTAGCACCGACAGCCCGGACTTCAGCCCGTCAGTGATGTCACCTCTTTTGTTTCTGTTTGCCGCTCGCGCCCCTATAATGGCTGCCTTTTTCGCCCAATGATTTTGCGGAGCTGGTGATGGCCGAACGTAAGGCGTCTGTCGAGCGCGACACTCTGGAAACCCAGATCAAAGCCTCGATCAACCTGGATGGCACCGGTAAGGCCCGGTTTGATATCGGTGTGCCTTTTCTTGAGCACATGCTGGACCAGATCGCCCGTCACGGGCTGATCGACCTGGACATCGTCAGCAAGGGCGACCTGCATATCGACGACCACCACACGGTGGAAGACGTCGGTATCACCTTGGGCCAGGCCTTTACCAAGGCCGTCGGCGACAAGAAAGGCATCCGCCGCTACGGCCATGCCTACGTGCCGCTCGATGAAGCGCTGTCGCGCGTGGTCATCGACTTCTCCGGTCGCCCTGGCCTGCAAATGCATGTGCCCTATACCCGTGCCACCGTCGGCGGCTTCGACGTTGACCTGTTCCAGGAATTCTTCCAGGGCTTCGTCAACCACGCCAACGTGACCCTGCACATCGACAACCTGCGCGGGCACAACACCCACCACCAGATCGAAACCGTGTTCAAGGCGTTCGGCCGCGCGCTGCGCATGGCTGTGGAGCTCGACGACCGCATGGCCGGCCAGATGCCTTCCACCAAAGGCGTCCTGTAATGCAGACGGTCGCGGTTATCGACTACGGCATGGGCAACCTGCACTCGGTGGCCAAGGCCCTCGAGCACGTGGGCGCCGGCAAGGTACTGATCACCAGCGATGCCGACGTGATTCGCGAAGCCGACCGGGTGGTGTTCCCCGGCGTCGGGGCGATTCGTGATTGCATGGCCGAGATTCGTCGCCTGGGCTTCGACAAGCTGGTGCACGAAGTCAGCCTGGACCGTCCATTCCTCGGAATTTGCGTGGGCATGCAGGCCTTGCTCGATCGCAGTGAAGAGAACGACGGTGTCGATTGCATTTCGCTGCTCCCAGGCCAGGTGAAGTTCTTTGGCAAGGGCCTGCATGAAGACGGCGAGCACTTGAAAGTCCCGCACATGGGCTGGAACGAAGTGAAGCAGGCGGTGGATCACCCGCTGTGGCACAACATTCCGGACCTGGCGCGTTTCTACTTCGTGCACAGCTACTACATCGCCGCCGGTAATGCGCGGCAGGTGGTGGGCAGCGGTCACTATGGCGTCGATTTCGCCGCGGCCCTGGCCGACGGTTCGCGCTTCGCCGTGCAATTCCACCCGGAGAAGAGCCATACCCACGGCCTGCAACTGTTGCAGAACTTCGCGGCATGGGACGGGCGCTGGTAATGGCCCGCAAGAAACCGCCGATCCTCACCCTCACGCCCGAGCAGGAGAGTGAAGCGAACCGCAAGATCCAGCGGTTCATGGAGGAACGTTTCGAGCTGGACCTTGGCTCGTTCGAGGCGGCGGAAATTCTTGACCTGTTTACCCGCGAAATTGCTCCGCATTATTACAACAGGGCGATTTTCGATGTGCAGGCGCACCTTAAAGAAAGGTTCGAAAGCATTGAAAGCGACTTGTGGGCGCTCGAGAAAAACTGATTTTCGAGCCAAGCTGAATATTCGTATTTGAAGGTTTGCCAGATGCTGATTATCCCCGCTATCGATCTCAAGGACGGCGCTTGCGTCCGTCTGCGCCAGGGCCGCATGGAAGACTCCACGGTGTTTTCCGATGACCCGGTGAGCATGGCCGCCAAGTGGGTGGAGGGCGGCTGCCGTCGCCTGCATCTGGTCGACCTCAACGGCGCCTTCGAAGGGCAGCCGGTCAATGGCGAAGTGGTTACGGCCATCGCCAAGCGCTATCCGAACCTGCCGATCCAGATCGGCGGCGGCATTCGCTCGCTGGAAACCATCGAGCACTACGTCAAGGCTGGCGTGAGCTACGTGATCATTGGCACCAAGGCGGTGAAAGACCCGGCTTTCGTCGCCGAAGCCTGTCGCGCGTTCCCCGGCAAAATCATCGTCGGTCTGGATGCCAAAGACGGTTTCGTCGCCACCGATGGCTGGGCTGAAATCAGCACCGTGCAGGTGATCGACCTGGCCAAGCGTTTCGAAGCCGACGGCGTGTCTGCCATCGTCTACACCGACATCGCCAAAGACGGCATGATGCAGGGCTGCAATGTCCCGTTCACCGCCGCCCTGGCCGCCGCGACGAAGATCCCGGTCATCGCTTCCGGTGGCATCCACAACCTGGGTGACATCAAGGCGCTGCTCGACGCCAAGGCGCCGGGCATCATCGGTGCGATCACCGGTCGCGCGATCTACGAAGGCACCCTGGACGTCGCCGAGGCCCAGGCCTTCTGCGACACCTATAAAGGCTGAGGACTCACCATGGCGCTGGCCAAACGCATCATCCCTTGCCTGGACGTGGACAACGGCCGGGTGGTCAAGGGCGTCAAGTTCGAGAACATCCGTGATGCCGGCGACCCGGTGGAAATCGCCCGTCGCTACGACGAACAGGGTGCGGACGAGATTACCTTCCTCGACATCACGGCCAGCGTCGATGGCCGCGATACCACATTGCATACCGTCGAGCGCATGGCCAGCCAGGTGTTCATCCCGCTGACCGTGGGCGGTGGCGTACGCACCGTGCAAGACATCCGCAACCTGCTCAATGCCGGGGCCGACAAGGTGTCGATCAACACCGCGGCGGTGTTCAACCCGGAGTTCGTCGGCGAAGCGGCCCAGCACTTTGGCTCGCAGTGCATCGTCGTGGCTATCGATGCGAAGAAGGTCTCCGGCCCGGGCGAAACCCCGCGCTGGGAAATCTTCACCCACGGTGGGCGCAAACCCACTGGCCTGGACGCCGTCGAGTGGGCGAAGAAGATGGAAAGCCTCGGGGCCGGTGAAATCCTGCTGACCAGCATGGACCAGGACGGCATGAAGAACGGCTTTGACCTAGGTGTCACCCGCGCCATCAGCGATGCCCTGGGCATTCCGGTGATCGCGTCCGGCGGCGTCGGCAACCTGCAACACCTGGCCGACGGCATCCTCGAAGGCCATGCCAGCGCGGTGCTGGCGGCGAGCATCTTCCACTTCGGTGAATACACCGTGCCGGAAGCCAAGGCCTACATGGCTCATCGCGGTATCTGCATTCGCTGATCGCTGGACACCATGGCGGGCCCAAGGCACTCTTGGGCACACCATGGATTGCGGTAGCCCGACATGCTCAAACGCCTCGTTCTTGCCTTTGCCGGTGCCACGTTGCTGCTCGCAGGCACCGTCCGTGCCGCTGATACTTCGCTGGTGTTGCTGACGGAAAACTTCCCCCCGTACAACATGGCCAAGAACGGCAAGAACTTCGCCCAGGACGAGAACATCCATGGCATTGCCGTGGACATCGTCCGGGAAATATTCAAGCGTGCCGATATCTCCTACAGCTTGACGCTGCGTTTCCCTTGGGAGCGCATCTACAAACTCGCCCTGGAAAGTCCGGGTTACGGTGTGTTTGTCATGGCGCGGTTACCGGAGCGTGAAAAACTGTTCAAATGGGTCGGCCCCATTGGTCCGGACGACTGGATCTTGCTCGCCAAGGCCGACAGCAAGATCGCCCTCGACTCGCTGGAGCAGGCGCGCCAATACAAGATCGGTGCCTACAAGGGCGACGCGATCGCCGAGACGTTGGCCAAGCAAGGGCTGAAGCCGATGGTCGTGCTGCGTGACCAGGACAATGCCCGCAAGCTGGTCAATGGCCAGATCGACCTGTGGGCCACCGGTGACCCGGCCGGGCGGTACCTGGCGCGACAGGAAGGGGTGAGCGATCTCAAGACTGTGCTGCGCTTCAACAGTGCCGAGCTGTACTTGGCCTTGAACAAGGACGTGCCTGACGACGTGGTTGCCCGGCTGCAAAAGGCCTTGGATGAGCTGCGCAAGGAAGGTGAAGTGGACGCGATCATGGCGCGGTATCTCTAGAACTTCAGCCGCCGCGCTGCTGCCTTCGTCGGATCGCCGCCCGGAGCAGGCTCGCTCCCACAGGTATCGGGGCGACCCCAGATACTGCATTCACCACAGATCAAAATGTGGGAGCGGGCTTGCTCGCGAAAGCGGTGAATCAGCTTGCAGAGGTGTTGAGTGTGCTGGCCCCTTCGCGAGCAAGCCCGCACACAAAGTTGCCTGGGTGTTCACAGATACGATGCCCACCTCAGAATCCCTGTGGGAGCGAGCCTGCTCGCGAATGCGGTGGATCAGCTTGCAGAGATGTTGGATGTGCTGGCCCCTTCGCGAGCAAGCCCGCTCCCACAAGGTTGCCCGGGTGTTCACTGCGGTGCCTATCTCAGATCCCCTGTGGGGGCGAGCTTGCTCGCGATGGGCTGCTACCGATAAACCCCATCTTTCCCATGCCCAACCATCGCCCGGTTGCTGCGCAGGCTGATCATCGATTTGATGTCGATCCATTCGATGCCCTGGGCCTTGAGCTTGGGCAGTTCGCGTTCGAGCACGGCCAGGGTCTGCGGGTAGGGGTGGCCGATCATCACGGCCGAGCCTTGCCGGCGGGCCAGGTCAATGGCGATCTGGAGCTGGCCGGCTATGGCGGCTTCGGTGCGCTCGTCATCCAGGAACACATCCCGCGACACACTGGCGAGGCCGATCTTCTGCGCCTCGGCGGCGGCGACGGTTTGGGCGCTGGTGCGGCTGTCGACGAAAAACTTGTGACGCTGCTGCAAATTCGCCATCAGCCAGGCCATGGCCTGGGGTTGGGCGGTCATGCGGCTGCCCATGTGGTTGTTGATCCCGCTGGTATAGGGCACGGCGGCGAACGCGGCGTCCAGGCGTTTGCCCAGTTCTTCGATGGGCAGTTCCGGATGCCAGGCGAATGGCCCGGTGGCCGGGTCCATGGGCATGTGGAGCATGACCAGCTTGCCGGCGCGATGGGCTTCGCGGGCGAACTCGGCGGCATGGGGCGTGTCGGGCATGATCGCGGCGGTGACCGGACCAGGGAGGGCCAATACCCGGCGATCCCGAGGCAGGTTCTGCCCCAGGTCGTCGATGATCAGGCTCAGGTACGCCTTGTGCGGCGAAGAAGGTGTGGCGGGGGCCGCGTTAACGGCTCCCGCCAGCAGGCACAGCAGGACGAAGGTGAAGCGCAAGCCCATCTCAGCGGCCGGACGTGATGTTCAACCCCTTGAGCAAGCTCAAGGCCTGGGCCAATTGATAGTCGTCGTCCTGCGGCATTGGCTTGGCCTTGGCGCCGGAGCCGGTCGGTTTGTCGGCACCACCGTTGCCATTGCCCAAGTGACCTTGCAGGTCGGCTTCCTTGAAGTATTCGCTATCCGCCTCGCTAGTGATCTTGGCCTTGCGCACTTCGATGTCCGGGACGATGCCCTGGGCCTGGATGGAGCGGCCGTTAGGCGTGAAGTACAGCGCGGTGGTGATCTTCAGGGCGCGCTCGTTGTTCAGTGGCAACACAGTCTGCACCGAGCCCTTGCCGAAGCTGGTGGTACCCATGACCACGCCGCGTTTCTGGTCCTGCAGGGCGCCGGCGACGATTTCCGAGGCCGAGGCACTGCCGCCGTTGATCAGCACCACCAGTGGCACGGCTTCGCTCAAGTCGTTGCCAGTGGCCGAGAAACGCAGTTCGGAATTGGCGATGCGCCCCTTGGTGTAGACGATCAGGCCCTTGGTGATGAAATGATCCACCACTTCCACCGCTGATTGCAGCACGCCGCCGGGGTTGTTGCGCAGGTCCAGGACCAGGCCGTTGAGTTTCTTGCCGTTGTCCTTGCGCAGCTTGGCCAGGGACTTGGCGACTTCTTCGCCAGTCTTGACCTGGAATTGGGTGATGCGGATATAGCCGTAGCCCGATTCCAGCAACTGGCTCTTCACGCTCTTGACCTGGATGACCGCGCGGGTGAGTGTCACATCGAACGGCGTGCCGCCGTCGCGTACCAGGGTCAGGGTGATCTTCTGGCCGATCTTGCCGCGCATCTTGTCCACGGCTTCGGTCATGCTCTGGCCGCGGGTCGGTTGGCCGTTGATCTTGACGATGAAGTCACCGGCCTGGATGCCAGCCTTCGAGGCAGGCGTGTCGTCGATCGGCGAGACGACCTTGACGAAACCGTCTTCGCTGCCGACTTCGATGCCCAGGCCGCCGAACTCGCCGCTGGTGCTTTCCTGCAACTCGGCAAAATCCTCCGGCCCCAGGTAGGCCGAGTGCGGGTCAAGATTGCTGAGCATGCCCTTGATGGCGTTCTCCAGCAGCATCTTGTCATCCACGGGCTCGACATAGGCGGCCTTGATCCGGTCCATGACCTCGGCAAAGGTGCGCAGTTCGTCCAGCGGCAGCGGGGCCTTGGTGGTCGCGGCGGTGGCGGCGGTGGCGGCGGGTGCCGATGGGGCCGGTTCGGCGGCAAAAGCCAGGGGCGCACCGATCACAAGGGCGATCGTCAGGGCCAGCGAGGTGAGGCGGGACAAATGCAGCATGTCGAACGAACTCCTTAATAGGATGGGCGCGCTATCCTTGCGCACGACACCATTGGGCCGGGTCACTGGGGCGACCCTGCTGACGAATAGCGAAATACAGCGCTGGCGTATCCTGCCCGCCACTGTTGCCGACCGTGGAGATGGACTCACCGGCCTTGACCACATCGCCCGCCGCCTTGAGCAGCGTCTGGTTGTGGCCGTACAGGCTCAAATAACCGTTGCCGTGATCGAGGATCACCAACAGGCCGGCGCCACGCAACCAGTCGGCGAATACCACGCGACCGCCATGCACGGCATGCACCTGGCTGCCGGCGGAAGCGCTGATCATGACCCCGTCCCACTTGGTGCGGGTGTCGTCGCCGCGGGTTTCACCGAAGCGCGCAAGCAATCGACCATTGACCGGCCATGGAAGTTTGCCTCGGGCTGAAGCAAAAGCACCGCCGAAGGTTTCGCCATCACTGGAAACCAGCGCGCCGGGGCTGGTTTTTGCCGGTTTGCGCGGAGCGTCGCCGGCGTCCGCGTCGGCCTGGGCTTCACGTAAGCGCTTTTTTTCGGCTTCCTGCTGGGCGATCAGCGCTTTCTGACGCGCTTCTTCTGCCTCTCGAGCCTGACGGGCCAGGGTTTGCTCGATGGTTTTCAACACATTGGCCAGTTCGGCCTGGTCCTGCTCGCGAGCTTTGAGCTTGCTGTCGCGGGCCTTCACGTCGTCATTGAGCTTGGCCAGGGCCACCTGGCGCTCCTTGCGAACCTTCTCGAGTTCTTCACGCTGGGTGTCGAGGCTGCTTTTCTGCACCAGCAACTGGGCTTGCTGCAGCTCGATGTCTTTTTCGACATTGGCCAATTGGCGCAGGGTTTCGTTGAAATTCTTGAGTTGCTCCAGGCGGGCCTGGCTCAGGTAGTCGTAATAAGTGAGGGTGCGGGCGAATTTCTCGGGGTTCTGTTGGTTGAGCAGCAGCTTGAGGTATTCCTGGCGGCCGTTCTGGTAGGCGGCCCGGGCCTGGATGGCGATCAGCTTTTGCTGCTCAGTGCGCGCGCCCTGGAGTTTTTTTTTCTCTCCATCGAGCCGCTGCAGCTCGGATTCGCTTTTCTTCAGCTCTTTTTGCAGGGCGTCGACCTGCTTCTCCAGCTTGCCCATCTCGGTTTCGGTGCCGCGCAGGTCTTTCTGCACGCTGGATTTTTCTTCCTGCAACTTGCCCAGCAGTTTTTTCAGCTCGGCAATGTCCTGGCGCGTGGCTTCCAACTGCTGTTGGGTTTGCGCGCGCTCGTCGGCAAAGGCCGGTTGAAGCAGGCAGGTCAGAGCGAGGGCTATCAGGACGCGAAGCATAGAGGCGGGCGACACCAGGGAAAGGGACGGCCTAGTATGCCCGCCCCACGCTGCAAAAAAAACGCCCATTTGGGGCTGTGTGATAACTGGAGCAGGGCAAGGCACTCATTTCCCGCCAAACCCCTGTGGGAGCAAAGCTTGCTCGCGATGACGTCGGCACATCCAACGAAGATGTAAATGGTTGGATTGCTATCGCGAGCAAGCTTTGCTCTCACAGGTTTGCGGGATTTGTGTTTCGTCAGACGAGGATCGACGTCCCGGTCATCTCCGCCGGCTTCTCCATGCCCAGCAACATCAGCATGGTCGGCGCTACGTCAGCCAGCACGCCGCCGTCGCGAACCTTGAAGTCACGCTTGCCGACATAGATGAACGGCACTGGCTCGGTGGTGTGGGCGGTGTGGGCCTGGCCGGTGGATTCGTCGGACATTTGCTCGACGTTGCCGTGGTCGGCCGTGATCAACGCTTCCCCGCCGACTTTTTCCAAAGCCTCGACGATGCGACCCACGCAGGCATCCAGGCATTCCACGGCCTTGACCGCCGCCTCGAACACGCCGCTATGGCCCACCATGTCGCCGTTGGCATAGTTCACAACGATGACGTCGTAGCGCTGGTTCTCGATGGCATCGACGATGCGGTCGGTCACTTCCGGCGCGCTCATTTCCGGTTGCAGGTCGTAGGTGGCGACTTTTGGCGACGGGATCAGGATGCGTTCCTCACCCGGGAAAGGTTCTTCACGGCCACCGGAGAAAAAGAACGTCACGTGGGCGTACTTTTCGGTCTCGGCGATGCGTAGCTGGGTCTTGCCGTTTTTCGCCAGGTAGTCGCCGAGCACATTTTCCAGGCTGCCGGCGGCGAAGGCCGATGGCGCGGGAATGCTGGCGGCGTATTGAGTCAGCATCACGAAACCGGCCAGTTTCGGCTGGCGGGCGCGTTCGAATTCCTGGAAATCGTCTTCGACAAATACGCGGGTCAGTTCGCGGGCGCGGTCGGCGCGGAAGTTCATGAACACCACGGCATCGCCGTCTTCGACTTTAACCGGCGCGCCGAGGGTGGTGGCCTTGACGAATTCGTCGCTTTCGCCGCGCTCGTAGGCGGCTTGCAGGCCTTCTTGCGCGGTGGCGGCGTGAAACTCGGCATTGCCATCGACGATCAGGTTGTAAGCCTGGGCGACTCGGTCCCAGCGGTTATCGCGGTCCATGGCGAAGTAGCGACCGATCAGGCTGGCGATCCGGCCTTTGCCCAGCGCCTTGAACGCGTCGTCCAATACTTTGATCGACGACTCGGCGCTCTTCGGTGGCGTATCGCGGCCATCGAGAAAGGCGTGCAGATAAATATTTTCAGCACCACGCCTGGCAGCGAGTTCGGCCATGGCGACCAGGTGATCCTGGTGGCTGTGCACGCCGCCGTCGGACAACAGGCCCATGAAATGCACGGCCTTGCCGGCGGCCACGGCTTTATCCACGGCGGCGCAGATGGTCGGGTTTTCGAAAAATTCGCCGTCGCGGATCGATTTGGTCACGCGGGTGAAGTCCTGGTACACCACACGGCCTGCGCCGAGGTTCATGTGGCCGACTTCGGAGTTGCCCATCTGCCCGTCCGGCAGGCCGACATCCATGCCGCTGCCGGAGATCAGGCCGTTGGGCACGGTGGCCCACAAACGGTCCAGCACCGGCTTGTTGGCCGAATACACGGCGTTGGATTCGTGGCTGTCACTGTGACCGAAGCCGTCGAGAATCATCAGGACCAAAGGTTTAGGCGTGGTAGTCATGGAATCCACTCGTGGCGGGTTAAAAGAAGACGATGGAAAAGGGACGGGCAGTTTAAAGGTAAGTTCCGACGGCGTCACCGCCGGGCGGGGTTTGGCCGGCCTTGCGTGCTGTGTATACTGGCCGACATTTTAACGCCCTGGAACCTCCTTCGATGGTTGCTCACCTGATTGAATTTGCCACTAACCACTACATTCTCGTCGGTATCTTCGTCGTACTGCTGGCGTTGCTGGTTGCCCACACGATGCAGGGCGGCGGACGCAGCCTGAGCACCGGCGAGCTGACCGCGCTGGTCAACAAGGACGCCGGCGTCGTGGTCGATATCCGCCCGAGCAAGGACTACGCCGCCGGTCACATTGTCGGCGCGCTGAACATTCCCCAGGACAAACTGATCGCTCGTGCGGCCGAACTGGAAAAGCACAAGGCCAAGACGCTGATTCTGGTGGACGCCCAGGGCCAGCAGGCCGGTACCCTTGCCCGCGAACTGATGAAGTCCGGCTTCACCGCCGCCAAACTGTCCGGTGGCGTTGCGAGCTGGAAAGCCGACAATCTGCCCCTGGTGAAGTGACATGCCCCACGTAGTTGTCTATTCCAGCGATTACTGCCCTTATTGCTCCCGAGCCAAGCACCTGCTCCAGAACAAAGGCGTGGCTTTCGAAGAGATCAAGGTCGACGGCAAGCCGCAACTGCGCGCCGAAATGACCCAGAAGGCCCGGCGCACCTCCGTGCCGCAGATCTGGATCGGCGACACCCACGTGGGCGGTTGCGATGACCTGTTCGCCCTGGAGCGCGCCGGCAAGCTCGACGCGCTGCTCAAGGCCTGAATTCCCAATTAATAGAACCTGAAAGTAAGAAGGATCTGCGATGACTGACCAACAGAACACAGCTGCCACTGAAGAAGAAGCCGCACCGCAATTCTCCTTGCAGCGCATTTACGTTCGCGACCTGTCCTTCGAGGCCCCGAAAAGCCCGGCGATCTTTCGCCAGCAGTGGGAGCCGAGCGTAGGCCTGGACCTGAACACCCGTCAGAAAGCCCTGGAAGATGACTTCCACGAAGTGGTGCTGACCCTGTCGGTGACCGTGAAGAACGGTGACGAAGTGGCGTTCATCGCCGAAGTGCAACAGGCCGGTATCTTCCTGATCAAGAACCTGGACGCCGCTTCGATGAGCCACACCCTGGGCGCGTTCTGCCCGAACATCCTGTTCCCTTACGCCCGCGAAACCCTGGACAGCCTGGTGACCCGCGGTTCGTTCCCGGCCCTGATGCTGGCTCCGGTGAACTTCGATGCCCTGTATGCGCAAGAACTGCAGCGCATGCAACAGGAAGGCGGCGCGACCGTTCAGTAAACCGGTCGGCGCAAGTCCAATGTGGGAGCGGGCTTGCTCGCGAAAGCGGTGTGTCAGGCGACATTGATGTTAACTGACACACCGCTTTCGCGAGCAAGCCCGCTCCCACATTTGTTATGCGGTGTTATTGAAAGCCGTTCTGCCGCCACGCCTCATAAACCGCCACCGCCACGGTATTGGACAGGTTCAGGCTGCGGCAGCCTTCGCGCATCGGCAGGCGCAGGCGCTGCTCGGCGGGCAGGGCGTCCAGCACGTCAGCCGGCAGGCCACGGCTTTCCGGGCCGAACAGGAACGCATCACCAGCGACGAAGCTGGCGTCATGGAACGGCCGCGAACCCTTGGTGGTAAAGGCGAACAGGCGCGGATGCCCGAGGCTCTCCAGACAGCTGGCGAGGTCGGTGTGACGCTGCAAGGTGGCATACTCGTGGTAGTCGAGGCCGGCGCGGCGCAGGCGTTTGTCGTCCATGTCGAAGCCCAGCGGTTCGATCAAATGCAGGTGGCAGCCGCTGTTGGCGCACAGCCTGATGACGTTGCCGGTATTGGGCGGTATTTCCGGTTGAAAAAGGATGACGTGAAACATGCACGGCTCCGCAGATAAAGATGAGCGGCATTCTACGCCGCAAACCGACCGACGTTCGAAGCTAATGCCTCGGGTGATGGGTTCGTTGGCGATCGTCGGCATGATGGTGGGGCTGATGATCGGGCGCCTGACCACGCCCGACCCGAGCGCGTTGCAACAGGTCGAAGTGACAGACGGGGTGCTGGTGGCCTGGTTCAACAATGAACCCAAGCTCCATGGGGAAATCGTCGACGGCTCGGTGGCGCTGCTGTTCCAGGCAGAAGGCCGGCCGCAGAAGGGCCAGTTGAAAGTCAACGGCAAGGACGTGAACTGGCGGGTGCGTTTGAGTGACAAGGGGTTGTTGCTGACGCTGGTGGCGGCGCGTCCGTTGCGAGGGGAGTGGACCGGCAGCGAAGTCGATGATCGCTGGCGGCTGGAGGTCCGTCTCCAGGAGCAATAAAAGAGGGAATCCCCGGCCTGCCTGTACCAAGGTCCCCAAAACGGGAGGGCGCGCGCTGGGCGCATGGCCCTGGGTATAAAGAAGGGAAACCTTGACCTGCCTGTATCAAGGCCCCCAAAACAGTGGGCTCACTGAGCCCGTATAAAATGGGGAATCCCCGGCCTGCCTGTACCAAGGTCCCCGAAACTGGGTAGTGATCTAGCTATTGCAGGGGGCGTGCCAGTTTTAAATGGCTTGTCACAAAAACATTGCTGGTAATGTGAAAAGCCCCGTATTTCGGGGCTTTTGCTTTTGTTTGTGCGGTTTTTTTCGAGCTGTGCCGATGGGGTTTGGCTTGCGGTGCATGTGCAATTGCGGTTCGCAGTGCATTGATGCGGTGCATGAAGATCCAATGTGGGAGCGGCGGTGCGGCGATCCGACTTGTTCGCGAATGCGGTGTATCAGTCGACATCACTTTGTCTGATACACCGCTTTCGCGAGCAAGCCCGCTCCCACAGGGGCGAAGGCTGATCAGCCCTCATCCCCATCATCATCATCCCCACCATCGACCTTCATCCCCAGTTCCTTGATCTTGCGGGTCAAGGTATTGCGGCCCCAGCCCAGTAGCACGGCGGCGTCGCGGCGGCGGCCGGCGGTGTGCTTGAGGGCGGTTTCGATCATGATCCGCTCGAAGCTGGGCACGGCACTGTCCAACAGGCTCGACTGGCCACGGGCGAGGGCTTGGTCGGCCCACTGGCGCAGGGCTTGTTCCCAGTTGGTCACCGGGGCCGAATCCTGCGGCAGGCTCAACAGCTCCGGCGGCAGGTCGCTGATGTGCACTTCGCGACCCGAAGCCATCACCGTGATCCAGCGGCAGGTGTTCTCCAACTGGCGCACGTTGCCCGGCCACGGCAGGTTCTTGAGGTATTCCTCGGTTTCGCTCTTGAGCAGCTTGGGCTCGACCGCCAGTTCCTGGGCCGCGCGGCTGAGGAAGTGCCGGGCCAGGGTCGGGATGTCTTCACGACGGTCCGCCAGGCGCGGGATATGGATGCGGATCACGTTCAGGCGATGGAATAAGTCCTCACGGAATTTGCCGGCGTGTACCAGGGTTTCCAGATTCTGGTGGGTCGCGGCGATGATGCGCACATCGACCTTGACCGGCGTATGGCCGCCGACCCGATAGAACTCGCCATCGGCCAATACGCGCAGCAGGCGGGTCTGGGTGTCAGCCGGCATGTCGCCGATTTCATCGAGGAACAGCGTGCCGCCGTCGGCTTGCTCGAAGCGCCCGCGGCGCAGGTTGGCCGCGCCGGTGAACGCGCCTTTCTCATGGCCGAACAGTTCGGACTCCATCAGGTCCTTGGGAATCGCCGCCATGTTCAACGCGATGAACGGCGACGCCGCCCGTGGGCTGTGGCGGTGCAGGGCGTGGGCCACCAGTTCTTTACCAGTGCCCGACTCGCCGTTGATCAGCACGGTGATGTTGGAGTGGCTCAAGCGCCCGATGGCGCGAAACACTTCCTGCATCGCCGGCGCTTCGCCGATGATTTCCGGGGTGCGGGCCAAGGCCGGCACTTCTTCCAGGCCCTGTTGCTCCTGGGCGTGCTGGTTGGCGCGCTTGACCAGCGACACCGCTTCGTCGACGTCGAATGGCTTGGGCAGGTATTCAAAAGCGCCGCCCTGGTAGGACGCCACGGCGCTGTCCAGGTCGGAATGGGCGGTCATGATGATCACCGGCAGGCGCGGATGCTGTTCGCGAATCCGCGCCAACAGATCGAGGCCGCTGGCGCCCGGCATGCGGATGTCGGAAATGATGACGTCCGGTTGCTGACGCGCCAGGCGACTCATCACCCCATCGGCGCTGTCGAAGCTCTGGGTGGTCATGCCTTCCTGTTGCAAGGCTTTCTCCAGGACCCAACGGATAGAACGGTCGTCATCGACGATCCACACGGTTTCACTACGGCTCATGTCGATGTGGCTCCTTGTTCCAGTGGCAGGAAGATCGAGAAGGTGGTGTGGCCGGGGTGGCTCTCACATTCGATCAAGCCCTGATGCTGACTGATGATGTTCTGGGTAATGGCCAGGCCCAGCCCGGTACCGTCCGGACGGCCGCTGACCATGGGGAAAAAGATGGTTTCCTGCAGCTCGGCTGGGATGCCCGGGCCGTTGTCGATGATTTCGATCTTGGTCACCAGGCGATGGCGCACATGGCCGATGGTGAACTGGCGCATGGCGCGGGTCCGCAGGCTGATGCGGCCCAGGCGCAGTTCGTTCTGGCTGCTGATGGCCTGCATGGCGTTGCGCACAATGTTCAGTACGGCCTGGATCATCTGCTCGCGGTCGATCAAGACATCGGGAATGCTCGGGTCATAGTCGCGCACCAAGGTGATGCAGCCCTGGCTTTCGGCTTCCACCAGGCTGCCGACACGTTCCAGCACCTCATGGACGTTGCACATCGCCAGGGACGGCAGCTTGTTCGATCCCAGCATGCGGTCCACCAGGTTCCGCAGGCGGTCGGCTTCCTCGATGATGACGTTGGTGTAGTCCTTGAGGCTTTCTTCCGGCAGTTCACGGGCGAGCAACTGCGCCGCGCCACGTATCCCGCCGAGGGGGTTCTTGATCTCATGGGCGAGACCACGCACCAGCATCTTGCTGGTTTCCTGCTTGGACAATTGCGCCTCTTCCTTGGTGATGCGCAGCAGCCGATCACGGGGATGGACTTCCAGCAGCAGCAAAGTGGCACCGTTGTTCAGAATCGGCGTGACTGCGTAATCCACGGTCAGCGTCTGGCCGGTCAGGGCGGTGAGCATTGCTTCACGCTTGGTGAACGGGTGGGCCTGCTCCACCGCTTGGCGCAGGGAGTTGAGCGCTTCGGCGGATTCGGTGAATAACTCGCTGATGAACTGCCCGTGACTGCGCTGGCCGCTGACGGCCAGGAGCATCTCCGCCGCCGGGTTCATATACTCGAGGCGCAATTCGGCGTCGAGCAGGATGGTCGCGGTGGTGAGGTTGTCGAGCAGCAAGCGGTGTAGTGCGTCGCTAATGGTCATCAGGACCTCTTTTGGAGCGTAGCAACTGGGGACCGATCCCAAATTGCGCGCGCGATTAATGCGCTGTTGCGAGGAAAATGCAAAAACCAAACCAAGGCTCCGAAAAGAAGCGTTTAGAGCCTCAAAAGGGTGTTTTTCGGTCGGTTGCGTGGCGTTCTGCCAGCTTTTTCGGGTACTTTCGAACCAAAATGGGTTTTAGAACTGGGTATCGTGCAAGCTGTTGCACCAATATAGTGCGTCGGTGTGGGCGGTGTTAGAAGAACGGCAAGATGCTGCTTTTTTCTTCTTCAGGTTTTTCGGCGAGAGGGCACTCGGGCCTTTGACCGTAGTCGGCCGTGGCGCAGGGCTTGATGCGGCGCTTTTGCGCCAGGGACATGCGCTGCATGTGGAAGGGCTGGTTGGCGGTGCGCTCGACGATGCGGTCCTGCTCGTCGAGGATTTCGACCGCCAGGTGATGAGTGCCTCGATCGATATTACTCAAGGCGAATACCGGGCTCGACCCCGGCGCGCCCGTCGGCTGGCCGTCGAGCAACAGGCGGTAGCGGTGGCCTTTTCTCAGGCCGGGCTCGCTGGTGACGCTGACGATCAGTTCGCCTGCGGTGCTGCGTATCGTCGCGTCCGGCTCGGGTATCAACAGCCGGAGCATTTCGTAATGGAACAGCGGCTCGGGCCGGGCTTCGGCCGCAGGCACCGAGGGTGTGCTCGCGGGCGGCGTCGGCATCCGGTTGCCGGGTGACACTTGGACTTTCTTTGCGTTGCCGGGGCGCGGCTGATCGGTGAACACACGATTACCCTGGGCATCGATGTAGGTGTAGACCTGCGCCACCCCGGGCAGCGCCGCCAATGCCAGGCCAAGGGCGAGCCACCAGCGGATCATGGTCGGTGCACCCGTTGCACGGTGAACGTGACGGTTTCGCTTTGCTGCACAAGGTTCTGTCCGTCGATGACCTGAACCGCCAGGCTGTGTTCGCCCCGATCGATATTCACCAATTGCAGGCGCGGCAGGTTGCTCGGCTGGCCGTAGGGCTGCCCGTCCAGCAGCAAGCGGAACAGATGGGGGCTGCGCAGGCGCGGTTGGGCATGCACGCCCACGGTGAAGGTGCCGTTGTTGGCTCGCAGGGCCTCCTCGGTGGGGATGTCGATCAGTTCCAGGATCTCATAGGCATTGCGCGGCTCGTCGCTGTTCGCGGGGGCTGGTGGCGTGTCCGGGCTGGTCGGGGATTGACGTTCGATGCTGTTGAGCGGCGGCAACTCCACCGTCTGCGCCGGTACGCCTTGGGGCGGCTGGTTGCTGTAGGCGGTGTTGCCCTCGGCGTCGGTGTACTTGTAGATCTGCGCGGCGGCGGGCAGTGCCAGCAGCAACAACAGGATGATTGAAAAACCGCGACCCATGGGAAATCGACCGAAAACCAAAGTGATGGATGCAGCATAGGCCAGGGCGGATGGTTGGCCCAGTGTTGTGTTCACAGCAAATCCCCTGTGGGAGCGGGCTTGCTCGCGAAGGCGGTGTGTCAGTCGCTGAGATATTGAATGTGCCGGCCCCTTCGCGAGCAAGCCCGCTCCCACAGGGGATCTGCAGTGAACACAAATCTTGTGCCCGATGCATAACCACTGTGGGAGCGAGCCTGCTCGCGAAAGCGGTGTGTCAGACGCTGATATGTTGAATGTACAGGCCTCATCGCGAGCAGGCTCGCTCCCACAAGGGAAGGGGGGGCTGTCTTAAGCTTTTGTGGAGATACACAGTCCTCCGGTCGCTCGGATGAGCGCGAGGCGGTGCACCGGGTGCTGTTTGTTGTGGTGGGTGGCTTGGGCCAGCCATTGCGGGCAGTGCGGGTCGGTGCGGTAGGGGGCGAAATCGGCCAGTTGTTGCAGCAGGCGTTTTTGCAGTCGATCAAGTTGTGGGCGGATCTCGCCTACCAAGTCCGGGCGTGGCAGGTCCGGGGCCTTGCCGTCCAGGGCCCAGTCGGACAAGTTGATGTATTGCACCATTTTGTTGGCTTCTATCTGGGCGGCGAAAAACGCTTCCACGGTTTCACCACTCAGCTTGTAGGCCGGCGCCTGGGCAACGGCGGCGGCAATGACTTCACGCTCGCGCTGACGGTCCTCCACAGGTTTGCCACTGTCCCATTTGCTCAACGCTACCTGGTCGGCGATGGCCAGGCGTTCGCCAATGGCGTTGAGCAGCGGGGTGAGGTCGTCAGGGGCGCGGGTCGAGGCGGCTTCGGCGGTGGTAGCCAGCAGCGCGGCAGACAGGGCAAGGCAGAGCTTGAAGCGCAACGTCATGGTCAGTCTCGTCTTCTGTGGGGGAGCGACGAGGCATCATGCACTTAACCTGCACCCATAAAAAAGGCCTCCCGAAGGAGGCCTCTCTTTAGTTCACGCCGTGCGTGGCGGCGCTTACTGGATCAGCAGCTGTAGTACAGCTCATATTCCAGTGGGTGTACGAAGGTGCGAACCTTGATTTCTTCTTCGCTCTTCAGTGCGATGTAAGCGTCGATGAAGTCATCGCTGAATACGCCGCCCTTGGTCAGGAAGGCACGGCCCTTGTCCAGCTCTTCCAGGGCTTCTTTCAGGCTGCCACAGACCTGTGGGATTTCCTTGGCCTCTTCAGGCGGCAGGTCATACAGGTTTTTGTCAGCAGCATCGCCAGGGTGGATCTTGTTCTGGATACCATCCAGGCCGGCCATCATCAGTGCAGCGAAAGCCAGGTACGGGTTGGCAGCCGGATCCGGGAAGCGTGCTTCGATACGGCGGGCTTTAGGGCTGTTCACATAAGGAATACGGATCGAGGCGGAACGGTTGCGAGCCGAGTAGGCCAGCATGACCGGTGCTTCGAAGCCTGGGACCAGACGCTTGTAGGAGTTGGTCGACGGGTTGGTGAAGCCGTTCAGGGCCTTACCGTGCTTGATGATACCGCCGATGAAGTACAGGGCAGTGTCCGACAGGCCGGCATAGCCTTCGCCTGCGAAGGTGTTCTTGCCGTCCTTGGAGATCGACATGTGAACGTGCATGCCCGAACCGTTGTCGCCGTACAGAGGCTTCGGCATGAAGGTCGCGGTGCGGCCGTAGGCGTCAGCCACGTTGTGCACGCAGTACTTGAGGGTCTGAACTTCGTCAGCCTTCTTGACCAGCGTGTTGAATTTCACGCCGATTTCGTTCTGGCCGGCAGTCGCCACTTCGTGGTGGTGAACTTCGACGGTCTGGCCCATTTCTTCCAGTGCGTTGCACATGGAGGTACGGATCTCGTGGTCGAAGTCGAACGGTGGAACCGGGAAGTAACCGCCCTTGATACCTGGGCGGTGGCCTTTGTTGCCGCCTTCCACGTCCTGGTCGGACATCCACGAACCTTGTTCGGAGAAGATCTTGAACATCGAGCCGGAGATGTCGGACTTGAACTTGACCGAGTCGAAGATGAAGAACTCAGGCTCAGGACCGAAGAAAGCGGTGTCGCCGATACCGGTGGACTTCAGGTATTCCTCGGCACGGTGGGCGATGGCGCGTGGGTCGCGGTCATAGCCTTGCATGGTCGAAGGTTCGATGATGTCGCAGACCAGGATCAGGGTCGGCTCTTCGGTGAACGGGTCCAGGACGGCGGTTTCGTCGTCCGGCATCAGGATCATGTCGGAGGCTTCGATGCCTTTCCAGCCGGAGATGGAGGAACCGTCGAACATCTTGCCGATTTCGAAGAATTCGTCGTCCAGCGCATCACGGGCCGGCATGGTCACGTGATGTTGAGTGCCTTTGGTGTCAGTGAAGCGCAGATCAATCCACTTGACGTCATGATCTTTGATGAGTTGAACCGACTTCGACATATGTCCTCCGGGTGGCTTCGGGCGGGTAGTGGAGTGCCCTTAGATATGGGTGATGCCGGCGCGAATACTCTGCCAAGGCAACCTGCCTCACAAGGGAGCAAATTGCATGCCAGTGCCCCACCATGGGTTTTTTGCACCAAATCCTCGCTTTTAAAGGCGTAAATCACAGATTGTCAGACAATAACGCACTGCAATGTGGCGCCGTCAATCGATAATGACCTGTTTTGGTGCATGCAAAACCATCTGCACAGAAACTGGTTAAACCTTGAGCAATTTCCGCTATAATCCGCGCCCCCCTTTTTCGGCTGGCCGTTCGCGCGCTGTTTTCATGAAACTAATCGTAAAAGTCTTCCCCGAGATCACCATCAAGAGCCGCCCGGTACGGATGCGTTTCATCCGCCAGTTGGCCAAGAACATCCGTGCCGTGCTCCGAGACCTGGACCCGGCTGTGGTGGTGAATGGCGTGTGGGACAACCTCGAGCTGGAAACCCGTGTCAGCGAACCCAAGGTCCTCAAGGAAATGACCGAGCGCCTGAGCTGCATGCCGGGCATCGCGCATTTTCTGCAAGTCGATGAATACCCGTTGGGTGATTTCGACGACATCCTTGCCAAGTGCATGCTTCATTATGGTGACGCACTGACCGGCAAGATCTTTTCGGTGCGTTGCAAGCGTGCGGGCAAGCATGCGTTCAGCTCGATGGATGTGGAGAAGTACGTCGGCAGCCAATTGCGCCGGCAATGCGGCGCGGCCGGTATTTCGTTGAAAGATCCGGAAATCGAAGTCCGCATCGAAATTCGCGACCAGCGGCTATTCGTGATCCACAGCCAGCACAACAGCATCGGCGGTTATCCGCTGGGTTCGCTGGAGCAGACCCTGGTGCTGATGTCCGGTGGCTTCGACTCCACGGTAGCCGCCTATCAGATCATGCGTCGCGGGTTGATGAGCCATTTCTGCTTCTTCAACCTGGGCGGGCGCGCCCATGAATTGGGCGTGATGGAAGTGGCGCACTTCATCTGGAAGAAGTACGGCAGCTCCCAACGCGTGTTATTTGTGAGTGTGCCGTTCGAGGAAGTCCTGGGCGAGATTCTCGGCAAAGTCGATAACAGTCATATGGGCGTCATTTTGAAGCGTATGATGTTGCGCGCCGCTTCACGAATTGCCGACCGCCTGCAAATCGACGCGCTGGTGACCGGCGAGGCGATCTCCCAGGTGTCGAGCCAGACGTTGCCGAACCTGTCGGTGATCGACTGCGTGACCGAGAAGCTGGTCTTGCGTCCACTGATCGCCAGCCACAAGCAGGACATCATCGACCAGGCCAATGAAATCGGCACCGCCGAGTTTGCCCGGCACATGCCGGAGTATTGCGGCGTCATCTCGGTCAATCCGAAGACGGCGGCCAAGCGCGGGCGGGTAGAGCACGAAGAGAAAGAATTCGACATGGCGGTGCTCGAGCGTGCGCTCGAAAACGCCAGGCTGGTGCCGATTGATCGGGTTATCGATGAATTGGGCCAGGATGTTCAAATTGAAGAAGTCGGCGAAGCGCTGGCCGGTCAGATCATCATCGACATCCGCCACCCGGATGATGCTGAAGACGACCCGCTGAGTGTCGCCGGCATCGAGGTAAAAACGATGCCGTTCTATGCCGTGAACGCGCGTTTCAAGGAACTGGACCCTACTCGCCAGTACCTGCTGTATTGCGACAAAGGCGTGATGAGTCGCCTGCATGCCCACCATTTGCTCAGTGAGGGGCATGCCAATGTGCGCGTTTATCGACCGAGCTAAGTGCCCGGGGCTGTTTGCCTGTGGCCTGCGTCACCGGCCCCCCGACGCCGCCGACACGCTGTAACTGTCGGACTCAACGTAAATCGCTGCCACGACCTGTCAGCACACCGAATCCTCTGATCGAGATACACAAGTGATCGAAAATCTACGCAACATCGCCATCATTGCTCACGTTGACCATGGTAAGACCACCCTGGTAGACAAACTCTTGCGTCAATCCGGCACCCTGGAGCGCAACGAGCTCAACGACGAGCGCGTGATGGACTCCAACGACCAGGAAAAAGAGCGCGGTATTACCATCCTGGCGAAAAACACCGCCATCAACTGGAACGGCTACCACATCAACATCGTGGACACCCCGGGCCACGCCGACTTCGGTGGTGAAGTAGAGCGCGTGATGTCGATGGTCGACTCCGTACTGCTGCTGGTTGACGCTCAAGACGGCCCTATGCCGCAAACCCGTTTCGTGACCAAGAAGGCGTTCGAAGCCGGCCTGCGTCCGATCGTGGTCATCAACAAGGTTGACCGTCCAGGCGCGCGTCCGGACTGGGTTCTGGACCAGATCTTCGACCTGTTCGACAACCTGGGTGCCACCGAAGAACAGCTGGACTTCAAAGTCGTCTACGCCTCGGCCCTGAACGGCATTGCCGGCCTGGACCACACCGCCATGGCGGAAGACATGACCCCGCTGTACCAGTCGATCGTCGACGACGTACCGGCACCGAAAGTCGACCGTGACGGTCCGTTCCAGATGCAGATCTCGGCACTGGACTACAACAGCTTCCTGGGTGTGATCGGTGTTGGCCGTATCGCCCGTGGTCGCATCAAGCCGAACACCCCGGTGGTTGCCATCGACGCTGAAGGCAAGAAGCGCAACGGTCGTATCCTCAAGCTGATGGGTCACCACGGCCTGCACCGCATCGACGTTGAAGAAGCAGCGGCCGGCGACATCGTCTGCATCAGCGGCTTCGACCAGCTGTTCATCTCCGACACTCTGTGCGACCCACTGAACGTCGAAGCGATGAAGCCGCTGACCGTTGACGAACCTACCGTTTCGATGACCTTCCAGGTCAACGACTCGCCGTTCTGCGGCCGCGAAGGCAAGTTCGTGACCAGCCGTAACATCAAGGAACGCCTGGACAAGGAACTGCTCTACAACGTTGCCCTGCGCGTTGAAGAAGGCGACTCGGCCGACAAGTTCAAGGTCTCCGGCCGTGGTGAGCTGCACCTCTCGGTACTGATCGAAACCATGCGTCGCGAAGGCTTCGAAATGGGCGTGGGTCGTCCTGAAGTGATCATCCGCATGGTCGATGGCGTCAAGCACGAACCGTACGAAAACGTGACCATCGACCTGCCGGAAGAATCCCAGGGCGCGATCATGGAACAAATGGGCCTGCGTAAAGGCGACCTGACCAACATGGTTCCGGATGGCAAGGGCCGTGTGCGCCTTGAGTACAACATCCCGGCCCGTGGCCTGATCGGTTTCCGTAACGAGTTCCTGACCCTGACCTCCGGTGGCGGCATCCTGACCTCGATCTTCGATCGTTACGACGTGATGAAGTCCGGCGACATGTCCGGCCGTCAGAACGGCGTGCTGGTATCGGTTGCCACCGGCAAGGCCCTGACCTACTCGCTGGAGACCCTGCAAGCGCGCGGCAAGCTGTTCGTCGAGCACGGCCAGGATATCTACGAAGGTCAAATCGTCGGCCTGAACAGCCGCGACAACGACCTGGGCGTGAACCCAACCAAAGGCAAGAAGCTCGACAACATGCGTGCTTCGGGCAAGGACGAAACCATCGCCCTGGTTCCGCCGGTCAAGTTCACCCTGGAACAAGCGCTGGAGTTCGTACAGGAAGACGAGCTGTGTGAAGTGACGCCTAAGTCGATTCGCCTGCGTAAGAAAATCCTTGGCGAAAGCGAGCGTACCCGCGCTGCCAAGAAAAGCGGCAACTGAGTTTCGACTTAGTTAGCAGCTGAAAAAAAACGCCCCCGGTCGTGAGATCAGGGGCGTTTTTTTATGCCTGGGAATTATTGGGTGTCTGATAGGGCCCCTTCGCGAGCAAGCCCGCTCCCACAGTTGATTTTCAGTGGGCACAGATTTTGTATCCGCCGTAGATCCATTGTGGGAGCGGGCTTGCTCGCGAAAGCTATCGGCCAAACGCCGCAGAAACTATCAGTTGATCAAAACTTGTCCAACGTCCGCGGGTTGCGCTCGCGCTCCACTTCCTTGGGCTTGTAGGCGCAATAGCCTGGCCGTGGCCCGACCCGCGGATGGTTGCGGCAGGTGTCCGGGCGCTTTTCGTAAATGGTGCACAACCGGCTCTTGCGGTCCAGATAAAGGCAATCGTTGTTGCTCATGCGCTGGAGCGTGAAGATTTCCGACTTCTGGTTGTAGCGCTCGACGATCCCTTCCTTTTGCAGGCGCTTGGCGATGTTCTTCGGTGGGTCGCCCAGTTCGAACTCATCGACGATGCCAATGCGGATCAGGTCCTTGATCTTGACCTCCACCGGCAGCGTGCAGCAGCTCGACACGCAGGAACCGCACATCGGGGCGGAGTACTTGGCCCAGGTATCGAGTCGGTCGATCTCCGCGGCGGCGATCAGGTTGGGCTTCATCATCACGGTTTACCAGCATGCATCAGGGCGCGCGATCATACCGGGACTGGTGAAATTTTGAACGACCATCTGCCGGTTTTTTTTTGCATCCCGGTAAAACCTGTCCGGACCGGCACGGCCCCTGCATTCATTCGGCCATCCGGCAATTTCATGGCGGCGATTCTCCGGCACTCGGGGAAATCCACCGAACCAAGAGCCTGTACCGTCTGTCAGACCGTCTAGGCTCAGACAATTCCATGCTCGTTCGAGGTCTTATCAATGACTCAAGAACCACTTGTTCGCGAAGCTGAAGTTGCGGCATTTCGCGACGCCGTGTTGACCAAACTCACTTATGCCGTCGGCAAGGACCCCGATCATGCGTTTGATCACGATTGGTTCGAAGCCATTGCCCTCGCCGCCCGCGACCACATGGTCGAACACTGGATGGACCACACGCGGCAGATCTACCGCAAGGGCCAGAAGCGGGTCTATTACCTTTCCCTGGAATTTCTCATCGGTCGCTTGCTCTACGACAGCCTGAGCAACCTCGGCTTGCTGGACACCGCCCGTGAGGCCTTGACTGAGCTGGGCGTGGACCTGGAGCGCATCCGCCTGCTCGAGCCCGACGCGGCGCTGGGCAACGGTGGCCTTGGCCGCCTGGCGGCGTGCTTCATGGAAAGCATGTCCACACTGGGTATCGCCGGCCATGGCTACGGTATTCGTTACGAACACGGCTTGTTCCGCCAGGCCATCGTCGACGGCTGGCAGCAGGAGCAGACCGAGCACTGGCTGGATTTCGGCAACCCGTGGGAGTTCGAACGTCCGGAAGTGGTCTACCCGATCGGCTTTGGCGGCAGCGTCGAGACCGTCACCGACGACACCGGCAAGACCCGCCAGGTCTGGTCTCCGGCCGAAACCGTGCGGGCCATTGCCTATGACACGCCGGTGGTGGGCTGGCGCGGCGCGAGCGTCAACACCCTGCGCCTGTGGCGTGCCCGGGCCATGGAAGAGTTGCACCTGGAGCGCTTCAATGCCGGCGACCACTTGGGCGCGGTAGCGGAAGTGGCCCGGGCCGAGAGTATTTCCCGCGTGCTGTACCCAGCCGACAGCACCGAAGCCGGGCAGGAGCTGCGCCTGCGCCAGGAGTATTTTTTCGTCGCCGCCTCGTTGCAGGACTTGCTGCGCCGGCATCGCAACATGCACACCTCGGTGCTGACCCTGGGCGATCACGCGGCCATCCAGCTCAACGACACGCACCCGTCCATTGCCGTGGCCGAGTTGATGCGGCAATTGGTGGACGTCTACGACGTGGCCTGGGACGCGGCCTGGCAGGTCACCCAGGACACGCTGTCCTACACCAACCACACGCTGTTGCCCGAAGCCCTGGAGACCTGGCCGGTGGGGTTGATGGAGCGCATGTTGCCCCGGCACATGCAGATCATCTACCTGATCAACGCCCAGCACATCGATTCGCTGCGGGCCAAGGGTGTGCACGATTTCGACGTCCTGCGCGCGGTGTCGCTGATCGAGGAGGACAACGGCCGCCGGGTGCGCATGGGCAACCTGGCGTTCCTCGGTTCCCACAGCGTCAATGGCGTGTCCGGGCTGCATACCCAGTTGATGCGCAGCACGGTGTTCTCCGAGCTGCACAAGCTCTATCCGGAGCGGATCAACAACAAGACCAACGGCATCACCTTCCGCCGCTGGCTGTTCCAGGCCAACGCTGAATTGACGTCGATGATGGTCGACGCCCTCGGCCCGAGCGTGCTCGACAACCCAGAGGAGCGCTTGATCGAACTGGAACCGTTTGCCGACAAGCCGGCGTTTCGCAAGCAGTTCGCCGAGCAGCGCCTGCACAGCAAGAAGGCCCTGGCTTACTTGATTCATGAACGATTGGGCATCGCCGTCAACCCGGCGGCGATGTTCGACGTGCAGGTCAAGCGGATCCACGAGTACAAGCGCCAGTTGCTCAACCTGATGCACACCGTGGCGCTGTACCAGGCGATTCGTGCCGAGCCGGAAGTGGACTGGGTGCCGCGGGTGAAGATCTTCGCCGGCAAGGCCGCCGCCAGTTATCACCAGGCCAAGCTGATCATCAAATTGACCAACGACATCGCCCGGGTGGTGAACAACGACCCGACCGTGCGCGGCTTGCTCAAGGTGGTGTTCCTGCCCAACTACAACGTCAGCCTGGCCGAAAGCATCATCCCGGCGGCGGACTTGTCGGAGCAGATTTCTACCGCCGGTTTCGAGGCCTCGGGTACCAGCAACATGAAGTTCGGCCTCAACGGTGCGCTGACCATCGGCACCATGGACGGCGCCAACGTGGAGATGCATGACCGCGTCGGTGGCGAGCACATGTTCATCTTCGGCCTGACCGCCGAGCAGGTGGAGGCGCGCAAGCGCAACGGCGAATTCAGCGCCGCGCCGGACATCGCCGCGTCCCATCGGCTCAATGATGTGCTGCAGGCGATTCGTGGCGGGGTGTTCTCGCCGGACGATCCGATGCGCTACACCGGGCTGGTGGACTCGCTGGTGGATTACGACCGCTTCCTGGTGTGCGCCGATTTCGACGCCTACTGGAACGCCCAGGCCAAGGTCGAGGAGAAGTGGCACGACTCCAAGCAATGGTGGCGCTCGGCGGTGCTCAACACCGCGCGCATGGGCTGGTTCTCCTCGGACCGGACCATCCGGGAATACGCCACCGACATCTGGAAAGCCCTGGAATAGCCTTTACTGCAAGAAATGTGAGCGAAGCCCAACGGCGGTTGGGCTTCGTCGATATACTAGGCGCCAGTTTCGCCGGGCTGTGCAGCCGGACTCGGTACTGGAAATGCCAACCATCCAATGTGGGAGCGAACTGTGTGGGAGCAAGGCTTGCCCGCGATGAAAACGCCGCGGTCTCTTGAGGACCGCAGCGCCTGGATCGCGAGCAAGCCTTGCTCCCACACAGCTCGCTCCCACAGGGCTTGGGGGTTTTCCACTAGACTGATCCAGGCACCGCATCACCCCGGTTACGCCCGCAACGGGCCGCTTAGGGATATCGACCATGCAATGGATCTTGACGTTGTTGGGCCTGGCACTCGGCTGGGTGGTGGACGAGTCGTTCGCCGATGCGCTGATAGGCGCACTGGTGGGGCTTGGCATCGCCCAGGCGTTTCGACTGGGGCGCCTGGGAGTCCAGGCGGCCAAGCAACAGATCTTGTTGCAGGAAGCCCAGCAGAGCGTGCTCACGTTGGAAGCCCGCCTGGCGGTTCTCGAACGCGGCAAGGTGGCCGAACCGCCTGATCCGACGCCAGCGCCCGAGGTTGCCGTGCCCCAGGCCGCGCAGCCCGCGACGCGTAGCGAGCCGCAGCTCGTCTGGGAATTGCCGACAGACCTCGAACCCGTTTCCGCGATGGCCAGCCAGGCCAGCCAGCCGTTGCCCGAGAACATTTGGAAACCCGCGCCAGAGACGTCCAGTCGACGTGCCAACCGCGACTTTGCCCCTTTGCCCCTGGAGCCGATCGCTGCGGAGCCGGCGGCCCCGCGTGGCCCGAATCTGTTCGACCGCGCCGTGACGGGCGCGCGCAACTGGCTGTTTGGCGGCAACACCGTGCTGCGAGTCGGTGTGCTGCTGTTGTTCCTCGGCCTGGCGTTCCTGCTGCGCTACGCCACCGAAGGCATGGTGGTGCCAATCGAAGTGCGTTATGCCGGTGTCGCGGCCAGTGCGTTGGGCCTGCTGGGCCTGGGCTGGTGGTTGCGCCAACGCAACAGCAGTTATGCGCTGATGCTCCAGGGGACCGGGATCGCCGTGCTGTACCTGACGGTGTTCGCCGCCATGCGCCTGCATCCGTTGCTCGACTCCAAGGCGGCCCTGGGTTTGCTGGTGGCGGTCACGGTGTTCTCGGCGATCCTCGCGGTTACCCAGAACGCCATGGGCCTGGCTGCTGCGGCGGCGCTGGGCGGGTTTGCCGCCCCGATCCTGACCTCCACCGGCAGCGGCAACCACGTTGCCCTGTTCAGCTATTTCATCCTGCTCAATGCCGGCATCCTTGCAATCGCCTGGTTCAAGGCCTGGCGCCTGCTCAACCTGATCGGTTTTGTCGGTACCTTCGGCATCGGTTTCGCCTGGGGCCTGCGTTCCTACGCACCGGAACTGCTGTGGAGCACCGAGCCGTTCCTGATCCTGTTCTTCCTCATCTACCTGGCGATTGGCTTGCTGTTCACGCGGCGCAAATTGTTGGAAATGAGCGACGCTCCCGAAGACGCTAGCCGCGAGGCGTTGCTGCGCTGGTCGGCGCGCAAGGGCGATTACGTGGACGGCAGCATGCTGTTCGGCCCGCCGCTGGTGGGCTTCGGCTTGCAGTTCGCGTTGGTGCAGCACCTGGATTTCGCCGCCGCCTTCAGCGCCCTGGCCCTGGGTATGATCTACATGGGCCTGGCTCGGCTATTGATGGGTGGGCGCGCCCTGCTGTTGGCGGAAACCTGCCTGGCCCTGGGGGTGATTTTTGCCAGCCTGGCGATCCCGTTGGGGCTCGATGCCCGTTGGACCGCGGCTGCGTGGGCCGTGGAAGGCGCGGGAATCTTCTGGCTGGGCCTGCGCCAGCAACGTCCATTGGCCCGGGCTTTTGCCTTGTTGCTGCAATTGGGTTCGGCACTGGCGTTCCTCAGCGAGTTGCGCACTGGCGACGGCAGCCTGCTCGATGGTTCACCGCTGGGAGCATTGATGCTCGGCGGCGCCTTGCTGTTCACCTTCTACCAGTTGCTCAAGGCTGAGCCCGGACACTGTTCGCATTGGGAACGCCAAGGCCGGCCGATGCTGGCGGTGCTGGGGCTGAGTTTCCTCTATCTGCTGGCGCCGCTGTTCTTCCTCACCCACGGCACTGCCATTGCCTGGGCCCTCGCCGGTTTGGCGACGCTGTTTGTCGGCCTGCGCCTGCAATCGCGTAGCTTCCTGTTCACGGCGTTTGCGGTGCAATTGCTCGGCGGCGCGCTGTTCCTGTTGCGCTTGCAAGGTGCCGAGGGCGATGCGTCAGCGGTGTTCAGCGCGGGTTGGAGCGGTTTGCTCAGTGCCTCGCTGATCGGCCTGGCGTTGATCGGCGGCATGTTGCTGGCGGCGCGCGACGACATGGTGCGCAACGATGTGCGGTTGCTGCGCGGCTTGTCGGTGGTATTGCTGGCGGGGCTGGTGCTGATCAATCTCGCGGTGCTGTTCGTCCTGCCGTGGCAAACGGCGAGCGGCGTATGGGCGGCCAGCGGCCTGTTGATCATCTGGCTGAGCCTGTACCTGAAACAACGGGTGAGCTTTGTCTTCGGCCTGCTGCTGCAACTGCTGGGCGGTGCGGCGTTCCTGACGGCGGGGCCGGCGCTGTTGGGGCCGCTCAATGCCGAGGACCTGCGGCCCCTGGCCCATAGCGGCTTCTGGACGCCGTTGGTGCTGGGGCTGGCAGCGCTGGTAGGGGCATGGCGCCTGCAGCGGGCGCATGCGGCGCAGGAACTCGATGCCTTGAGCTTGCAGCGCCTGTCCGAGCTGTTGCTGATCTGGGGCGCCGGTTGGTGGGCGCTGGCGTGGGTCAGCGAAGTGCTGCGCTTCGCCCCGGCGAATCTGCAAGGCAGCTTGTTGTTGGCGGTCGCGGCGCTCAGCGTGGCGGTGTGGAGCGTATTGTCGCTGCGCTTGAAATGGCCGGCGCTGGGGCTGCTGTGCACCTTGTTGATCCCGGCGGCGGGTTGTGTGCTGGTGGCAACGGGGCACAGCCATTACCACCCGGCGGCGAACTTTGGTTGGCTGGCCTGGCTGGCGGTATTCGCCGTGCATTTCCTCTCGCTCAAGCGCTTGGCCGAGACGCTGCCGGCGCAGGCGCGCAGCACGGCCCACGTCCTCGGTTGCTGGTTGCTGATGGCGGTGTTGATGCTGGAGTTGCGTTACGGCCTGCTGTTGCTGTCCGAGCAGTACAATGCCTGGCGCTGGCTGGCCTGGGCGATCCTGCCTGGCTTGTACCTGGTGCTGATGGCCACGCCGCGTACCTTGCCATGGCCGGTCTCGGCCCAGCCGCGCGAATACCGGGTCTATGCGGCGGCGCCCATGGCGCTGTTGATGCTCGGTTGGTTCTGGCTGACCAACACCTTCAGCGATGGCAACTCAGAGCCACTGCCTTATGTGCCGTTGCTCAATCCCCTGGAACTGGGCCTGCTGTTCGCCTTGTTCGGTATCTATGTGTGGGCCCGCAACGCCGTGGCGCAATCGACGAACCGCTGGAGTCGCGTCGGGCACATCGCCCAGTTGATCGCCGGTGTGTCGCTGTTCGCCTTCTTCACTGCCCTGGTGATGCGCACGGCTCACCAGTGGATGGGCGTCCCGTACGAGCTGGATGCGCTGCTCGAGTCAATGTTCGTGCAGGCCGGCTTGTCCATTGTCTGGACCCTGATCGCCCTGGGCCTGATGATCGGGGGGCACCTGCGCCATCGCCGGGAAGTGTGGCTGGTGGGCGCGGCGTTGATCGCCGTGGTCGTGGCGAAGCTGTTCTTTGTCGAATTGAGTAACCGTGGCGGTCTGGCGCGGATCGTGTCGTTTATCGGCGTGGGCGTGTTGTTGCTGGTGGTGGGCTACTTCGCGCCGCTGCCGCCAAAACGTCCGGAAACGGCCTCACCGGTCGAGCCGCCGATGCCTGTCAGTGAGGGAGTGTCATCTTGAGTCGCACGTTGAATCGGATCGGGCTGGGTGTGGTCGGGTTGTGGGTGGCCTTGTCGGCTACGGCCCAGGAGCAACCGGCGGATTTCGCCCATCAGGTGCCGTTGGCCCTGAGCGGCGAAGGGCCGTGGTATCGCCTGCCATTGCCATTGGACGTTCAATTGCAAGCGCGGCAGACCGACCTGAGTGACCTGCGGGTCTTCAACGCCGCCGGCCAGGCCCAGGCCTACGCCTTGGTGCGCGAGTCGGCCCAGAGCCGGGAAAACCGCACCCTCACCGACGTGAAGTGGTTCCCGCTGTACAACGCCGCCGATGATAACGAGCGTGCGCCTAGTGTGCGGGTGCAATCGAACGCCAATGGCACCCTGGTGGAAGTCCAACCCGCCAGCCGGCTCGAAGCCGGGGAAGAGGCGTTGCGTGGCTGGTTGTTGGATGCCAGTGCGATCAAGGCACCGCTGCAGCAGTTGATCCTTGACTGGACCAGCGAGCGCGACGGCTTCCAGCGATTCACCATCGAAGCCAGCGACGATTTGCAGCACTGGCAGTCATGGGGCGAAGGCCAGGTGGCGCGCCTGACCTTTGCCGACGAGCAGGTCGAACAGCATGAAGTGAACCTGCCGGGGCAGCCGGCGCGCTATTTGCGGCTGCTGTGGGATTCGCCATCCTCGGCGCCGGTGCTGACCTCGGCCCAGTTGCAAAGCGCCAGCCGCGAAAACCTGCCGTTGCCACTGGCCTGGTCGCAGCCGTTGGCCGGCAGCACGACGAAGACCGGTGAATACACCTGGCAGCTGCCCATGGGGCTGAACATCGAACAGGTGGAGGTCGAACTGAGCCAGGCCAACAGCCTGGCGCCGGTGACCCTGGCTGGCCGCCGCGAAAGCAGCCATCCGTGGCAGCCGCTGGGCGCTGGTTTGCTTTATCGCCTGACCCAGAACGGCCAGGACGTGCTGCAAAACCGTTTGCAACTGTCCGGCCAGACCGTGCAGCAACTGAAATTGACCGTGGACGAGCGCGGCGGTGGCTTGGGAGCCGAAGCCCCGGCGTTGCGCTTTGCCGTGCGTCCGACCCAAGTGGTGTTCCTGGCGCGGGGCGAAGGCCCCTACCGCCTGGCGCTGGGCAGCGCGACAGCCAAGACGGCCAGCCTGCCATTGACCACGCTGGTGCCCGATTACAAGCCGTCGCGCCTGGCGACGCTGGGGACGGCGACAGTGAACGGCTCGGCCACTTCGACGCCGACTGCGGCCGCTGCCACTGTGCCGGCGACGGTCGATACCAACTGGAAGAAAATCGGCTTGTGGGCGGTGTTGCTGCTCAGTGTGCTGTTCCTCGCGGCGATGGCCTTCAGCCTGCTGCGCAAGCCGCCGGTCAAATCCTGAGTTTGGGACAACCGATAAACCGAGTCGCCTGTTTCGCGAGCAAGCCCGCTCCCACAGGAGTCCGCATTCCAATGTGGGAGCGGGCTTGCTCGCGAAAGCGGTCTTCCATCCACCCAAAATCCACGAGCAACCGCCGGCCTGTGAACTCAATCCTCCATATCCCGTCTCATAGGAGGAATTAAGTCCCGACTCGCGCTAAACTGCGCGGGTTTTCCGCCCCCTATTCTTCGGAGCCGTCCATGTCCCGCGTTACCTTGAGTCGCTATTTGATTGAGCAGACCCGCAGCAACAATACCCCTGCCGATCTGCGCTTTTTGATCGAAGTGGTGGCGCGTGCGTGCAAGGAGATCAGCCACGCCGTCTCCAAAGGCGCCTTGGGTGGTGTCCTGGGCAGCATGGGCACCGAAAACGTGCAGGGCGAAGTGCAGAAGAAGCTGGACGTGCTGTCCAACGAAATCCTGCTCGAAGCCAACGAATGGGGCGGTCACCTGGCCGGCATGGCATCCGAGGAAATGGACAATGCCTACCAGATCCCGGGCAAATACCCCAAGGGTGCCTACCTGCTGGTGTTCGACCCACTGGACGGTTCGTCGAACATCGACATCAACGCGCCGGTCGGCACCATCTTCTCGGTTCTGCGTTGCCCGAACGAGTACCTGAGCCAGAACGAAGCCCTGAATGAAAAGGCCTTCTTGCAGCCAGGCACCGAGCAGGTTGCCGCCGGTTATGCCATCTATGGCCCGCAGACCATGCTGGTGCTGACCTTGGGCGACGGCGTCAAGGGCTTCACCCTGGACCGCGAGATGGGCAGCTTCGTCCTGACCCACGAAGACATCACCATTCCTGAAACCACCCAGGAATTCGCCATCAACATGTCCAACCAGCGTCACTGGGAAGCTCCGGTACAACGCTACGTCAGTGAGTTGCTGGCCGGTGAAGAAGGCCCGCTGAAGAAGAACTACAACATGCGCTGGGTCGCCGCGATGGTTGCCGATGTGCACCGGATCCTGACCCGTGGCGGCCTGTTCATGTACCCGCGCGACAGCCGCGAGCCCTCCAAGCCAGGCAAGCTGCGCCTGATGTACGAAGCCAACCCGATGTCGTTCCTGGTGGAGCAGGCCGGTGGCGCTTCCACCGATGGGCACCAGCGCATTCTCGATATCAAGCCTGAAGGCCTGCACCAGCGCGTGGCCGTGTTCCTCGGTTCGAAGGAAGAAGTGGCCCGCGCCACGGCTTACCACAAGGAGTAAATCATGGCCGAGCCCTGGCAGCCGTTGCTCGATTGGTGGTTTGGCACAGCCGAAAAACCAGATGAGATCGCGGCTGACAAGGGCAAGCTATGGTTTGGCAAAGGCCATGATCGCCAGGCGGAAGAGCGCTTCGGTGATCAGGTCGAGCAGGCACTGGCCGGCGGATTGACCGATTGGGCGCAACGCCCGGAAGGTTGGCTGGCCTTGGTGCTGCTACTGGATCAACTTCCCCGGATGATCTATCGCAACACCCCCGAAGGTTTTTCCGGCGACCTGCGTGCCCAAGCGCTGGTGGCTCAAGGACTGGCGGCGGGCTTCGACCGGCAACTCAAACCCATCCAGCGCGTATTCATCTACCTCGTACTCGAACACTGCGAAAACCTCGCGGTGCAGAACGAAGCCGTGTCACGGTTCATCGAGTTGGTTCGAGAACAGCCCGAGGCGCAGCGTGCGGTGTTTGAGGACAACCTGGATTATGCCGAACGGCATCAGAAGATCATTGCGCGGTTTGGCCGCTTTCCCCATCGCAATGCGGTGTTGGGGCGCGAGTCCACGGCTGAGGAAGTGGAGTTCTTGAGTAGGCCTGGGTCCAGGTTCTAAATAGTGTTGTGGCCGCTATCGCCATCGCGAGCAGGCTCGCTCCCACAGTTGATCTTCCACGGACGCACCTTTTGCTGCTCAACAGAAACCCAGTGTGGGAGCGAGCCTGCTCGCGATGGGGCCAGATGCTTCAACCGCGATGCTTGCTGCTTAAGAGCGGGGCAAGTCTGTAAATTCTCCATGTACGCTCATTGAAGATCCATCTCATCCAATTCGGTGACACCGCAAGACCATTGTGGGAGCGAGCTTGCTCGCGATAGGGGTGCCACAGTCGACGAAAATGTTGGATGTGCCGGCCTCTTCGCGAGCAAGCCCGCTCCCACAGCTGATCAGGTTTCCCTGACGGAACGCGGTCAACTGTGGGAGCGGGCTTGCTCGCGAAAGGGCCCTTGAAAGCACTAGATCCGGAAACTGCCCACCAACTGCTTAAGCCGCGCCGCCTGTTGTTCGAGGTCGGCACAGGCCTGCAAGGTGGCTTGCAGGTTTTCCACGCCTTCCTGGTTCAGCGTGTTGATCTCGGTAATGTCGACGTTGATCGATTCCACCACGGCGGTCTGTTCTTCGGTGGCGGTTGCCACGGATTGATTCATGCCGTCGATTTCACCGATGCGTTGGGTCACGCTGCCCAGTCGTTCGCCAGCCTGGTTGGCGATGCTGACGCTGCCTTCGCTCTGGCGCTGGCTGTCGGTCATGGTCAGTACCGCTTCCCGTGCGCCGACTTGCAGTTCTTCGATCATCTTCTGCACTTGTTGCGCCGAGTCCTGGGTGCGGTGGGCCAGGTTGCGCACCTCATCGGCCACCACCGCGAAGCCGCGCCCGGCTTCACCGGCCCGTGCCGCTTCGATGGCGGCGTTGAGGGCGAGCAGGTTGGTTTGCTGGGAGATGCTGGTGATCACCTCGAGGATCTGGCCGATGTTCACCGTGTTGCTGTTCAAGGTTTCGATGTTGCCGCACGAATCGCTGATCTTGGCTGACAACTGCTGCATGGCCGCGATGGTTTTATCCACCACTTGCTGGCCATCTTCGGCCAGGTTGCGGGCCTCGCTGGAATGTTGCGAGGCGAGGGCGGCATTCTGGGCGATTTCCTGGGCGGCGGCGCCGAGCTGGTTGATGGCCGCGGCCACGCTGCTGGTGCGCGACGCCTGTTGGTCGGAGTTGAACATCGACGAGTTGGATGCACTGACCACGCGCAGGGCGACTTCGTTGACCTGGCCGGTGGCCGAGGCCACTTCGCGGATCGAGGTGTGAATGCGCTCGACAAAACGGTTGAACGACGTGCCCAGGGCGCCGAATTCGTCCTGGCCGTGGATCACCAGGCGCCGAGTCAGGTCGCCTTCGCCTTCGGCGATGTCATGCATGGCGCGGCCCATGGTCAGCAGCGGTTGCATCAACACGCGGATCAACATGCCCAGCAAAGCGATGATGAACACCACGGCGATGAACATGGCGATCAGTGCCGAAGTGCGGAACTCACTGAGCATCGCCAGGGCGGTGTCCTTGTCGAGCACCAGCGCCACGTACCAATCGGCGCCCGGCACACCATTGACCCGGGTGAAGGAGATGAATTGGGACTTGCCGTCGAGATCGACTTCTTTCACGCCCGGGCTGATTTGCGGCGCGCCGTTGGGGTAGGCCTCGGCCAGGGTCTTGAGCACGCGCTTGCTGTCGGGGTGGATCAGGATCTTGCCGTCGGCGCTGACGATGAACGCGTGGCCGTGGCCGCCGAAGTTCAGCGAGTTGATGATGGCGCTGACGTTGGACAGGTCGATGTCCGCACCGGCCACGCCGATCATCTGGTTCTGGCGTTGTACCGGAGTGGCGACGGTGATCACCAGCTTGCCCGACGAGGCGGCGATGTAGGGTTCAGTGACGATGGTTTGCTGTGCGCTGTTGGCAGCCTTGTACCAGCCGCGGGCGCGCGGGTCATAGTCGGCGGCGCGATTGCCGGCCGGGACCGAGAACATCACGCCGTCGGTGCCGCCGAAATAGCTGAGCTGGAAGTTGCCGGTATAGGCCGGCAGGCCCACGGCGCGCTTGAGGCTGTCGGCACTGCTGCCGTCCACGGCGATCTGTTGGGCCAGCGATTGCAGCAATTGGATGCGGCCGTCGACCCATGTCTGGATGTTACGGCTGGTCAGGCTGCCGAGTTCCTGCATGGAAGTCTCGGTGCTGGCGTGCAGGCTCTGGCGTTGACGATAGTCGTTGAACAGGATGAAACAGGCGAAAGCAACAGCCACCACGAGGGCAGCAGCCAGCAGAATTTTATGGCTGAATTTCATGTTTCTGGTCATTAAGAACACTACCGCGGAGGGACGGGTCAGGACGGGCTGTCAATTTGCCATAACGCAGGATTTTGCGCTGTGACTTTTTATCGGCGTAGAAGCCCGGCTCATCAGGCGTCCAGGGTCCAATCCCGACGAAAGGTACGACGGCGTCACAAACCGAGTGATTCACCGATGAAACACCTCTGCACGGCCAATAAATACTGGCGGCGCGAGGGAACCAGATAGGGGTTTTCTCTTCTAAGGATCAGGTTGGCACCCTGCCACCTCCCTTCCGCTCCAGGAGTTACACCATGTCGCTGCGTTCTATCGCTCTGCTGTTTATGTGCGTCGTGCTGACCGCATGCAGCAAGGTCAACCAGGAAAACTATTCGAAGCTGTCGGCTGGCATGCCCAAGGCCGAAGTCGAAACGTTGCTGGGGAAACCGACCGATTGCTCAGGCGCCCTCGGCATGTCCAGCTGCACCTGGGGCGACCAGAAAAGCTTTATCAGCGTGCAGTACGCCGGTGACAAAGTGTTGATGTTTTCCGGCCAAGGCCTGAAGTAAACCGAGGCCAGTGGCCTGCGGGAGAAAAATAATGATGCGGTTAGTGTTTGTGCTTTTGGCTGGCCTGGTATTGGCTGGCTGTGCCACTTCTGGCGAAGATCCGTTGGCACCCAAGACGGTCAACAGCGTCAATCTCAAGCGTTACCAGGGGACCTGGTATGAGTTGGCCCGCCTGCCCATGTATTTCCAGCGCAATTGCGCGCAATCGGAAGCGCACTACACCCTCAAGCCAGACGGCAACGTGGGCGTGCTCAATCGCTGCCTGACCTCGGACTGGCAGTGGGAAGAAGCCAGGGGCACCGCGACGCCGCAGGTGCCGGGCAAGACCGACAAGCTCTGGGTCGAATTTGATAACTGGTTTTCCCGGATCGTCCCGGGCGTGGCGAAGGGGCAATACTGGGTGCTCTATGTCAGCGATGACTACAAGACCGCCATCGTCGGCGACCCGAGCCGTCGCTACATGTGGCTGCTGTCCCGCACACCGACCGTCAACAGCGTTGTGCGCGAGGAATTGCTGAGCAAGGCGCGCCAGCAGGGCTACGACACGACACGCCTGGTCTGGCGCGCGTCGGACCGGCAGATGGCCAAGACTTCGGACTAAGCGACGCCTGGGATCATAGTGTGGGAGCGGGCTTGCTCGCGAATGCGGTGTATCAGTCAACATCTAGGTGTCTGGTACAACGCATTCGCGAGCAAGCCCGCTCCCACATTTGGTATCTGTCACATTGATTCTTGGGGTCAGCCCAGCAGTTCGCGCAGTACCTGGGTAAACGCCCGGGCGCTTTCTTCTTCGCCGGCATGACGCCTCTCACGCACCACCCACTGTCCGCCGACCATCACATCGCGCACCTGGCGATCGCCGCCGGCGAACAGCCAGCGATTGAGGATCCCGTCGCCCTGGGCCGTGGCCAGGTATGGGTCGTGGCCATCGAGCACCAGCCAGTCGGCGCGCTTGCCGATTTCGAGAGCGCCGATCGGCTGCCCCAGGGCCTGGGCGCCGCCTTCCAATGCGGCGTCAAACAAGGTGCGACCAACCATCGGCTGATCCGCCCGATACAAGCGATTGCGCCGTTGATCCCGCAGGCGCTGGCCATATTCCAGCCAGCGCAATTCTTCGACCACGCTCAAGGACACATGGCTGTCGGAGCCGATACCGAGGCGTCCGCCCTGGGCGAGGAAATCCACGGCCGGGAAAATCCCGTCCCCCAGGTTGGCTTCGGTGGTCAGGCACAGGCCGGCAATCGCCCGGCTCTTGGCCATGAGGCTGACTTCCTGGGCGTTGGCGTGGGTGGCGTGGACCAGGCACCAGCGCTGATCGACCTCGGTGTTGTCATACAGCCATTGCAGCGGACGCGCGCCGCTCCAGTCCAGGCAGTCATCGACTTCCTTTTGCTGCTCGGCAATATGGATGTGCACCGGGCAATCACGGTCGCTGGCGGCCAGCACGTCCTGGATCTGCCCGGGTGTCACGGCGCGCAGGGAGTGGAAGCACAGGCCCAGCGCCTGGGACGCTTGCCCGGCCAGGATCGGCTGCAAGCGCGACTGAAGTTTCAAGTAGTTTTCGGTGCTGTTGATGAACCGGCGCTGCCCGTCGTTGGGTGCCTGGCCGCCAAAGCCGGAATGGCTGTAGAGCACCGGCAGCAGCGTCAGGCCAATGCCGGCGGCGCTGGCGGCGTGGCTGATACGCAGGGCCAGCTCCGCCGGGTCGGCGTAGGGCGCGCCGTCGGTGTCATGGTGGACGTAGTGGAATTCGGCGACCGAGGTGTAGCCGGCCTTGAGCATTTCGATGTACAGCTGGCGGGCGATGACGCCGAGTTGGTCGGGGCTGATTTTTCCGACGAGGCGGTACATCAAGTCGCGCCAGGTCCAGAAACTGTCGTTGGGATTGCCCGCCACTTCCGCCAGCCCGGCCATCGCCCGTTGGAAGGCGTGGGAGTGCAGGTTCGGCATGCCCGGCAATAGCGGACCGCCCAGCCGTTCGGCGCCGTCTGCGTGGGAGCCGACCTGGATATGGGTCAGGACGCCTGCGGCATCCACCTCAAGACGTACATCATCGGCCCATCCACTAGGCAGCAGCGCGCGTTCGGCAAAGAAGGCGGACATGGTTCAACCTCATCGTGCGTAATTTGTATATACATATACAGACGTTTGCCTGGCCGGTAAACTCCGGCAAGCTAGCAACCTTATTCGCAGAACAGGGAACCGCCGTGCCGACTCCGCCTGCCAAACCACCGCTGGCCGCAAACATGGGTGACAGTCCGGCGCCCTTGTACGCCCGCGTTAAACAAATGATCACCCAGCAGATCGACAGTGGAAACTGGCCGCCGCATTACCGTGTGCCGTCGGAAAGCGAGCTGGTCAGCCAGCTGGGATTCAGCCGCATGACCATCAACCGTGCCCTGCGGGAAATGACCGCGGACGGCCTGTTGGTGCGCATGCAGGGTGTCGGCACCTTCGTGGCCGAGCCCAAGAGCCAGTCCGCGTTGTTCGAAGTGCATAACATCGCGGATGAAATCGCCTCCCGTGGTCATCGTCACAGCTGCAAGGTCATCACCCTGGAAGAAGAGGCGGCCGGTTCCGAGCGGGCCCTGGCCCTGGACATGCGTGAAGGCCAGAAGGTGTTCCATTCACTGATCGTGCATTTCGAGAACGACATCCCCGTGCAAATCGAGGACCGTTTCGTCAACGCACTGGTGGCACCTGAGTACCTCAAGCAGGACTTCACCGTGCAAACCCCCTACGCCTACCTGAACCAGGTTGCACCGCTGACCGAAGGCGAGCACGTAGTGGAGGCGATCCTGGCCGAGCCGAGTGAGTGCAAGCTGTTGCAGATCGAAAGGGGCGAGCCGTGCTTGTTGATTCGCCGCCGCACTTGGTCTGGACGCCAGCCGGTCACCGCCGCACGCCTGATCCATCCGGGCTCCCGTCACAGTCTGGAAGGGCGTTTTCATAAATGAGCCAGTTGAAAGTGTTACGTGCCGCGGATTACCCGCGCATGCCTTGGAAGAACGGTGGCGGCAGCACCGAGGAAATCACTCGCGATGCCGGCACGGGCCTGGAAGGTTTCGGCTGGAGACTGTCGATTGCCGATATCGGTGAGTCGGGTGGTTTTTCCACCTTCGCCGGCTACGAGCGGGTCATCAGTGTCTTGCAGGGTGACGGCATGACGTTGAATGTCGATGGTCAGGCTACGCGGGCGCTTTATCCGCTGGACGCTTTTGCGTTCAGCGGCGAGAGCCATGTGCATTGCACGCTGCTGGGCGGACCGATTCGTGACTTCAACCTGATCTACGCACCGCAGCGTTACCGCGCGCGATTGCAATGGTTGGGCGGGCAGCAGCGGTTTTTCAGCGAGGCGGGAACGGTGTTGGTGTTTAGTGCCGCGCCGACGCTGAGGATCAAGATGGATGAGGCTGTCGAGGCGCTGGGGCTTTATGACTGCCTGCAACTGAGCGGCAACACCGGGCTGCTGGAAATCACCACCCACGGCCAATGCTGCGTGATCGAGCTGACGGCCCACTAAAGAAATCCTGCGACAGAGCTTTTGTGGCGAGGGAGCTTGCTCCCGCTGGGCCGGGCTGGCGCTCCAGCGCGCAGCGGCCCTGTTTTTTGGGGTCTGCTTCGCAGCCCAGCGGGAGCAAGCTCCCTCGCCACAAAAAGCGTGTTTATTGTTCCTTCCGCACGCACCAACTTGTTACTGAATGCCCCAGCGTGGCGCAATATCACGCTTTTGTGTCCCCCCGATTCCTCCCTTTGAAACCCCCCGTCAAAAATTTCATGCCGCTCAGCAGCCCTTGAATCACAAGGCTTTCAGCAATTCCCCAACCGTTTCTGAACACTACCTCTAACAAGTTGGCCGCTTGATTGCATATGCTTGTACATACAAGTAAAGACGTATGCGTATGAGTCGCCGATATTCAACGCAATGTTCATAGAAATCGCTGCCCACTGCCCGGGCTGGTCTGGATTGATCGCTGAGGAGTTTTTGCTGTGACCGACGCTACCCGCAAACCCGAAAAATACCGTGACGTTGAAATTCGCGCCCCTCGCGGTAACACGCTGACCGCCAAGAGCTGGCTGACCGAAGCGCCGCTGCGCATGCTGATGAACAACCTCGACCCGGAAGTGGCCGAGAACCCCAAGGAGTTGGTGGTCTACGGTGGCATCGGCCGCGCGGCGCGCAACTGGGAGTGCTACGACAAGATCGTCGAAAGCCTCACCCACCTGAACGACGACGAAACCCTGCTGGTGCAATCCGGCAAGCCGGTGGGTGTGTTCAAGACCCACAGCAACGCGCCTCGCGTCCTGATTGCCAACTCCAACCTGGTGCCGCACTGGGCCAGTTGGGAGCACTTCAACGAACTCGACGCCAAGGGCCTGGCCATGTACGGCCAGATGACCGCCGGCAGCTGGATCTACATCGGCAGCCAGGGCATCGTCCAAGGCACGTATGAAACCTTCGTCGAGGCTGGTCGCCAGCACTACGATTCCAACCTCAAGGGCCGTTGGGTCCTGACCGCCGGCCTGGGCGGCATGGGCGGCGCACAACCGCTGGCCGCGACCTTGGCCGGTGCATGCTCGCTGAACATCGAGTGCCAGCAGGTGAGCATCGATTTCCGCCTGAAAACCCGCTACGTCGACGAGCAAGCCACCGACCTCGACGATGCCCTGGCGCGCATCGAGAAATACACCGCCGAAGGCAAGGCGATTTCCATTGCGCTGTGTGGGAACGCGGCTGAAATCCTGCCGGAAATGGTCCGTCGGGGTGTGCGCCCGGACATGGTCACCGACCAGACCAGCGCCCACGACCCCCTCAACGGCTACCTGCCGGCCGGCTGGACCTGGGACGAATACCGTGCCCGCGCCAAGACCGAGCCCGCCGCCGTGGTGAAGGCCGCCAAGCAATCGATGGCCGTCCACGTCAAAGCCATGTTGGCCTTCCAGAAAATGGGTGTGCCGACTTTCGACTACGGCAACAACATCCGCCAGATGGCCCAGGAAGAAGGCGTCGAAAATGCCTTCGACTTCCCCGGCTTCGTCCCGGCGTACATCCGTCCGCTGTTCTGCCGTGGCATCGGCCCGTTCCGCTGGGCGGCGCTGTCGGGTGACCCGCAGGACATCTACAAGACCGACGCCAAGGTCAAGGAACTGATCCCCGACGACGCCCACCTGCATAACTGGTTGGACATGGCTCGCGAGCGCATCAGCTTCCAGGGCTTGCCGGCACGTATCTGCTGGGTTGGCCTGGGCCAGCGCGCCAAGTTGGGCCTGGCGTTCAACGAGATGGTGCGCAGCGGTGAGTTGTCGGCGCCGATCGTCATCGGCCGCGACCACCTCGACTCTGGCTCCGTGGCCAGCCCGAACCGTGAAACCGAATCCATGCAGGACGGCTCCGACGCCGTTTCCGACTGGCCGCTGCTCAATGCCTTGCTCAACACCGCCAGCGGCGCGACGTGGGTATCGCTGCACCACGGTGGCGGCGTCGGCATGGGCTTCTCCCAGCATTCGGGCATGGTGATCGTCTGCGACGGCACCGACGAAGCGGCCGAGCGGATTGCTCGCGTACTGCACAACGACCCGGGTACCGGGGTGATGCGCCATGCCGATGCCGGTTACCAGATCGCCATTGATTGCGCGAAGGAGCAGGGGCTGAACCTGCCGATGATTACTGGCAAATAACGCAACACTCCATGTGGGAGCGGGCTTGCTCGCGAAGGCGGTTTTACATCCGAGGCAGGTGTTGAATGACACACCGCTTTCGCGAGCAAGCCCGCTCCCACAAAAAAATATCGCCCGAACCCGAACAATCCACAGAGGTTGAACCATGGCTGTCACCAGCACACGCGCAAGCAGCAAGCCGTTGATCGAGAAACGTTCGATCGACTACATCCCGGAAGCGGAGCGACACGGTCGGCTGTTGAGCCAGTTCACCCTCTGGATGGGGGCCAACCTGCAAATCACTGCAATCGTCACCGGTGCATTGGCGGTGGTGCTGGGCGGTGATGTGTTCTGGTCGTTGATCGGTTTGCTGATAGGCCAAGTGCTCGGCGGTGGCGTCATGGCGTTGCATGCCGCCCAGGGGCCAAAGCTGGGCCTGCCGCAGATGATCTCCAGCCGGGTGCAGTTTGGTGTGTATGGCGCGGCCATCCCGATCGTGCTGGTGTGCCTGATGTACCTGGGTTTCACCGCAACGGGCACGGTGCTTTCCGGCCAGGCACTGGGCCAGTTGTTCGGCGTCAGCGACAGTGTCGGCATCCTCATTTTCGCCAGTGTCATCGTGTTGGTCACGGTGCTCGGGTATCGGGTGATTCACTTCATTGGCCGTGTCGCCAGCGTGATTGGTGTGATTGCCTTTGTTTACCTGTTTGCTCGCCTGATCAGCCAGACCGACGTGGGCGCACTCCTGCAAATCCGCCATTTCAGCTGGAGCAGTTTCCTGCTGGCGGTGTCGCTCGCGGCCTCCTGGCAGATCGCCTTCGGCCCCTACGTGGCGGACTATTCGCGTTACCTGCCGAGCAAGACCTCTTCGGTGAAAACTTTTTTTGCCGCAGGTGCCGGTTCAGTCATCGGCGCACAAGTGGCGATGATCCTCGGCGTGTTTGCCGCCGCCTCGGCCAACGGGCAGTTCGCCGGTCACGAAGTGGCCTACATCGTTGGCCTGGGCGGTACCGGTGCCACGGCTGCGTTGCTGTACTTCAGCATCGCGTTCGGCAAGGTCACCATCTCCACGCTGAACTCCTACGGCAGCTTCATGTGCATTGCGACCATCATCAGCGGGTTCCGGGGGCACCTGAACGTAACGCGTGTGCAGCGTCTGGTGTTCGTGCTGTTCATTGTCGGCGCGGCGACCTTGATCGCGCTGCTCGGCCAGCACTCGTTCCTCGGTGCGTTCAAGTCTTTCATCTTGTTCTTGCTGGCGTTCTTCACGCCGTGGAGCGCAATCAACCTGGTGGACTACTACTGCATCACGCGCGAGCGCTATGACGTGCCGGCATTGAACGATCCGAAGGGTCGCTACGGTCGCTGGAATGCCCTCGGCATCAGCGTCTACGTCTTTGGTGTATTGGTTCAGTTGCCGTTCATTGCCACCAAGTTCTATACCGGTCCGTTGGTGAAAGCCATGGGCGGTGTGGACATCTCCTGGATCATCGGCCTGGTGGTCCCGGCGGCGCTGTATTACGTCCTCGCCAGGAAGTGGCACAGCGCAGTACCCGATCAATTGATCCTGCCGGTCGAGCAGGACGCGGTTGACGCACAACCGAGCAGGGCGGGCCGCATCCAAGCGGTCTGATGGGACGTTGACAGGGCTGGATGCCTCTTGACTGCCGTAAGCCAATCCAACTGATTAGGAGCGTCACATAATGAAGTCGAACAAGACCCTGCTGACCACATTGCTTTCCATGGGCCTGCTGGCCAGCGCCGGCGCCACGCAAGCGGCCGGTTGGTGCGAGTCGGGTAAACCGGTGAAATTCGCCGGCCTGAACTGGGAAAGCGGCATGCTGCTGACCGACGTCCTGCAAGTGGTGCTGGAAAAAGGCTACGACTGCAAGACCGACAGCCTGCCCGGCAACTCCATCACCATGGAAAACGCCCTGAGCAGCAACGACATCCAGGTATTTGCCGAAGAGTGGGTCGGCCGCAGTGAGGTCTGGAACAAGGCCGAGAAGGCCGGCAAGGTGGTCGGCGTCGGAGCCCCGGTGGTGGGCGCCATCGAAGGCTGGTACGTGCCGCGCTACGTGATCGAAGGCGATGCCAAGCGCAAGCTCGAAGCCAAGGCCCCGGGCCTGAAGAGCATCGCCGACCTGGGCCAGTACGCCGCCGTGTTCAAGGACCAGGAAGAGCCGTCCAAGGGCCGCTTCTACAACTGCCCGGCCGGCTGGACCTGCGAGCTGGACAACAGCGAAATGCTGAAGAGCTACGGCCTGGAAAAAACCTACACCAACTTCCGTCCAGGCACCGGCCCGGCCCTGGATGCGGCGGTGCTGTCGAGCTACAAGCGTGGCGAGCCGATCCTGTTCTACTACTGGTCGCCAACGCCGCTGATGGGCCAGGTGGACTTGGTCAAACTCGAAGAAAAACCCGGCGTGGATAAAAGCGTGAGCATCAAGGTCGGCCTGTCCAAGACCTTCCACGACGAAGCCCCGGAGCTGGTGGCGGTGCTGGAAAAGGTCAACCTGCCGATCGATATCCTGAACCAGAACCTCGGGCGCATGGCCAAAGAGCGGATCGAGTCGCCGAAACTGGCGAAGATCTTCCTGAAGGAACATCCTGAAGTCTGGCACGCCTGGGTCAGTGAAGACGCTGCCAAGAAAATCGACGCGGCTCTGTAGGTCGAATCTTTCCCGGCCAACCGTGGGGCTGGCCGGGACATTCACCGCATCCACCTGATCGAGAGTCTCTTATGTTTCCCGAAAGCTTTACCTTCTCCATCGCCGACTGGGTCAACGGTTGGGTCGATTCCCTGGTGACCAATTATGGCGATGTGTTCCGGCACATCTCCGACACCCTGCTGTGGGCCATCGTCAACCTCGAAGGCCTGCTGCGCATGGCGCCGTGGTGGTTGATGCTGGCCATCGTCGGCGGCGTTGCCTGGCACGCCACCCGCAAGGTCGTCGCTACGGCGGTGATCGTCGGCCTGTTGTTCCTGGTGGGTGCGGTGGGCCTGTGGGACAAATTGATGCAGACCCTCGCCCTGATGCTGGTGGCGACGCTGATCTCGGTGATGATCGGCATTCCCCTGGGCATTCTCTCGGCGCGCAGCAATCGCCTGCGTTCGGTGCTGATGCCGTTGCTGGACATCATGCAGACCATGCCGAGCTTCGTGTACCTGATTCCGGTATTGATGCTGTTCGGCCTGGGCAAGGTCCCGGCGATCTTCGCCACGGTGATCTACGCCGCGCCACCGTTGATTCGCCTGACCGACCTGGGTATCCGCCAGGTGGACGGCGAAGTGATGGAGGCGATCAACGCCTTCGGCGCCAACCGCTGGCAGCAGCTGTTCGGCGTGCAACTGCCCCTGGCCCTGCCGAGCATCATGGCCGGGATCAACCAGACCACCATGATGGCCCTGTCGATGGTCGTCATCGCCTCGATGATCGGTGCCCGTGGCTTGGGTGAAGACGTGTTGGTGGGCATCCAGACCCTCAACGTCGGGCGTGGCCTGGAAGCGGGCCTGGCCATTGTGATTCTCGCCGTGGTCATCGACCGCATTACCCAGGCCTATGGTCGTCCTCGGCATGAGGTGAGCAAATGAGCAACGCAGCCATCAGCAAGATAGAAGTCAAAAACGTCTTCAAGATTTTCGGCAACCGCTCCAAGGAAGCCCTGGAGCTGATCCGCCAGAACAAGACCAAGGACCAGGTGCTGGCCGAAACCGGCTGCGTGGTCGGCGTGAACGACCTGTCGCTGAGCATCGGCACCGGTGAGATCTTCGTGATCATGGGCCTGTCCGGCTCCGGCAAATCCACGTTGGTGCGCCATTTCAACCGGCTGATCGATCCCACTAGCGGCGCGATCCTGGTGGACGGCGAAGACATCCTGCAACTGGACATGGACGCCTTGCGCGAGTTTCGCCGGCACAAGATCAGCATGGTGTTCCAGAGCTTCGGCCTGCTGCCCCACAAGAGTGTGCTGGACAACGTCGCCTATGGCTTGAAAGTGCGCGGCGAGAGCAAGCAGGTGTGCGCCGAGCGAGCGCTGCACTGGATCAACACCGTGGGCCTGAAAGGCTACGAGAACAAATACCCGCACCAGCTCTCCGGCGGCATGCGCCAGCGCGTCGGTTTGGCCCGGGCCTTGGCGGCGGACACGGACATCATCCTGATGGACGAAGCGTTCAGTGCCCTCGACCCGCTGATCCGCGCGGAAATGCAGGACCAGTTGCTGGAACTGCAAAAGACCCTGCACAAGACCATCGTCTTCATCACCCACGACCTCGACGAGGCCGTGCGCATCGGCAATCGCATTGCGATTCTCAAGGACGGCAAGCTGATCCAGGTCGGCACGCCGCGGGAGATCCTGCACTCGCCGGCGGATGAGTATGTCGATCGGTTCGTGCAGCGCAGGGCTGCGGTGGTTTGAGGTTGTGGTGGCTGGCGCGCTTTTGTGGCGAGGGAGCTTGCTCCCGCTCGGGCGCGTAGCGGCCGCTTCTTTTGGGCCTGCTGCGCAGTCCAGCGGGAGCAAGCTCCCTCGCCACAGAGGCTGTGCCTTTAGCCAGATGTGCTGCTGAAAAGAATTTTCCATGAGGTTTGAGATGTCCCAGGCTGAAAAAATCATCATCACCGGCGCCCCGTTGCGCTGGCAGGACGTGGTCGCCGTCGCCCGCTTCGGCGCTGTGCTCGAGCTGTCGACCCAGACCTGGGCACGGATCGACAATGCCCAGGCCATCGTCCAGCGCATCGTCGCCAGCGGCGAGCGTGCCTATGGCGTCAACACCGGCCTGGGCGCCTTGTGCAATGTCTCGCTCAAGGACGAACAACTCAGCCAACTGTCGCGCAATACCCTGCTCAGCCATGCCTGTGGCGTCGGCCCGGTGCTCTGCGACGAGCAGACCCGGGCGATTCTCTGCGCGGCCATCCACAACTACAGCCAAGGCAAGTCCGGCATCCACCGCCGCGTGGTCGAGGCGCTGCTGGCCCTGCTCAATCGCGGCATCACCCCGCAAGTGCCGTCCCAGGGTTCGGTGGGTTACCTGACCCACATGGCCCACATCGGCATTGCGTTGCTGGGCGTTGGCCAGGTCAGCTATCGCGGACAAATCGTCCCGGCGCAACAGGCCCTGGCCGCCGAGAATTTGCAACCGGTGCAACTGGGGGCCAAGGACGGTTTGTGCCTGGTCAACGGCACGCCATGCATGACCGGTCTCAGTTGCCTGGCCTTGGCCGATGCCACGCGGCTGGTGCAATGGGCCGACGTGATCGGCGCCATGAGTTTCGAGGCCCAGCGCGGCCAGATCGCCGCGTTCGACGCCGACGTCATGGCGCTGAAGCCGCATCCGGGCATGCAGCAGGTCGGCGTCAATCTGCGGGCATTGCTCGACGGCAGCGAAGTCATCGCCGCGAGCCTGGGCATTCGCACCCAGGACGCCTTGAGTATCCGTTCGATTCCCCAGGTACACGGCGCTGCTCGCGACCAATTGGCCCATGCCCGGCAACAGATCGAAACCGAGCTCAACTCGGTGACCGATAACCCGCTGCTGCTGGGGACACCGGAGAACTTCCGGGTCATGTCCCAGGCCAATCCCCACGGCCAATCGGTGGCGTTGGCGGCAGACCTGCTGGCGATTGCCATGGCAGAGATCGGCTCTATCGCCGAGCGCCGCCTCGACCGGCTGATCAACCCGCACGTCAGCGGCCTGCCAGCCTTCCTGGTGGCCAACCCCGGCGTGAACTCGGGAATGATGATCGTGCAATACGTCGCCGCATCGCTGTGCGCGGAAAACAAGCAATTGGCGCAACCGGCGGTGCTGGACAATTTCGTCACCTCCGGGTTGCAGGAAGACCATTTGAGCATGGGCACCAACGCCGCCCTGAAGCTGCACCGGGCGTTGGAAAACTGCACGCAGATCCTCGCCATCGAATACTTGCTGGCGGCCCAGGCCTTTGAATTTCTCAAGACGCAGCGCTTCGGCGCCGGGACGGACATCGCCTGGAAGTTGCTGCGCGAGCGTGTTCCGGCCTACGACCAGGATCGCTGGCTGGCGCCGGACATCGCCAGCGCCGCCGGGCTGCTAAAGGATCCGAACGTGCTGCACAACGTACTACCCCATTTGAACTGATCAAAAATAGCGCCAGCGTGCCAAGGCACCTATAGCCCACAAGGCATCGCCCAAAAAGCGAAGGTGACGGATAACGGAACATTCCGGAGCGACTGGCGGGTGAAAAACAAAACTCTCAAAAGGAGCAATACATGACTGCCTTAAACCTGATTCCCGGCCAATTGAGCCTGGCTCAATTGCGTGACATCTATCAGCACCCGGTCACCCTGAGCCTGGACGCCAGCGCGTCGGCGCAGATCGAAGCCAGTGTTGCGTGCGTGGAACAGATCCTCGCCGAGAACCGTACCGCCTACGGCATCAACACCGGTTTCGGCCTGTTGGCCTCGACCCGCATCGCCAGCGAAGACCTGGAGAACCTGCAGCGCTCCCTGGTGCTGTCCCATGCCGCTGGCGTGGGCGAGCCGATCAGCGATGCGCTGGTGCGCTTGGTCATGGTGCTCAAGGTCAACAGCCTGAGCCGGGGTTTTTCCGGCATCCGCCGGCAGGTGATCGATGCGCTGATTGCGCTGATCAATGCCGAGGTCTACCCGCACATCCCGCTCAAGGGTTCGGTCGGTGCGTCCGGTGACCTGGCGCCGCTGGCCCATATGTCCCTGGTGCTGCTGGGCGAAGGCAAGGCCCGCTACAAGGGCGAATGGCTGCCGGCCGTCGACGCCCTGAAAGTGGCGGGCCTCGCGCCGCTGACCCTGGCCGCCAAGGAAGGCCTGGCGCTGCTCAACGGCACCCAGGTCTCCACCGCGTTTGCCCTGCGTGGCCTGTTCGAAGGCGAAGACCTGTTCGCCGGTGCCCTGGCCTTGGGCAGCCTCACGGTGGAAGCGGTGCTCGGTTCGCGTTCGCCATTCGATGCACGCATCCATGCCGCCCGCGGCCAGAAAGGCCAGATCGATGCCGCCGCGGCCTACCGCGACCTGCTGGGCGAGCGCAGCGAAGTCTCCGATTCGCACCAGAACTGCGACAAGGTCCAGGACCCGTACTCCCTGCGCTGCCAGCCGCAAGTGATGGGCGCCTGCCTGACCCAGTTCCGCCAGGCTGCCGAAGTGCTGGTGATCGAGGCCAACGCGGTGTCGGACAACCCGCTGGTGTTCGCCGCCGAGGGTGACGTGATTTCCGGTGGCAACTTCCACGCCGAACCGGTGGCGATGGCCGCCGACAACATGGCCCTGGCGATTGCCGAAATCGGCTCCCTGAGCGAGCGGCGCATTTCGCTGATGATGGACAAGCACATGTCGCAACTGCCGCCGTTCCTCGTCGCCAATGGTGGGGTGAACTCCGGCTTCATGATCGCCCAGGTCACCGCTGCCGCCCTGGCCAGTGAAAACAAGGCGTTGTCCCATCCCCATTCGGTGGACAGCCTGCCGACCTCGGCCAACCAGGAAGACCACGTCTCCATGGCCCCGGCCGCTGGCAAGCGTCTGTGGGAAATGGCCGAGAACACCCGTGGGATTTTGGCGGTGGAATGGCTCGCGGCGTGCCAGGGCCTGGACCTGCGCGATGGTTTGAAGACCTCCGCCAAGCTGGAACAGGCCAGGGCATTGCTGCGTGCAGAAGTGCCGTTCTATGAGAAGGACCGGTTCTTTGCGCCGGACATCAATGCAGCCAGCGAGCTGTTGGCGAGTCGGTGCCTGAACGAATTGGTTACGGCGCAGTTGTTGCCGAGCCTGTAAGGGCCTCATCGCGAGCAGGCACACATGATGTTGATCCGACTCGACACCTGTGGGAGCGGGCTTGCTCGCGAAAGCGCAGGGTCAGCTTGCATCAATGTCGAATGTACCGCCGTCTTCGTGAGCAAGCCCGCTCCCACAGGTTCTGTGCAGTCCTTGTGGGAGCGAGCCTGCTCGCGATTGATTTTGATAATTCGAGGAAACCGGGATGAAAACCCTCTGGCAAAACTGCCACGCCGCCACCATGGCCCAGGGCGTCTACTCGATCATCGAAGACGCCGCCATCGTCACCCAGGGCGAGCACATTCAATGGATCGGCCCGCGCGCCGAGTTGCCAGCAGGCGACTATCCGGCGGTCTACGACCTCAAGGGCGCCTGGGTCACGCCGGGGCTGATCGACTGCCACACCCACACGGTGTTTGGCGGCAACCGCAGCGGTGAGTTCGAACAGCGCCTGCAAGGTGTCAGCTACGCCGAAATCGCCGCAGCCGGCGGTGGCATCGCCAGCACCGTGCGCGCCACCCGCGCCGCCAGTGAAGACGAGCTGTTCGCCAGCGCGGCCAAACGCCTGAAAAGCTTGATGCATGACGGCGTGACCACGGTGGAAATCAAGTCCGGCTATGGCTTGGACCTGGCCAGCGAACGCAAGATCTTGCGGGTCATTCGCCGTCTCGCTGCCGAACTTCCGGTCAGCGTACGCAGCACCTGCCTGGCGGCCCACGCCTTGCCGCCGGAATACAAGGACCGCGCCGATGATTACATCGAGCACATCTGCACCGAGATGCTGCCGGCCCTGGCGGCAGAGGGGCTGGTGGATGCGGTGGACGCCTTTTGCGAATACCTGGCCTTTTCCCCGGCGCAGGTCGAGCGGGTGTTCAACACTGCACAGCAATTGGGCCTGCCGGTGAAGCTGCACGCCGAACAGTTGTCATCGCTGCATGGCTCCAGCCTTGCGGCACGCTACCAGGCGCTGTCGGCCGATCATTTGGAGTTCATGACCGAAGACGATGCCATGGCCATGGCCGCGTCCGGCACCGTGGCGGTGTTGCTGCCGGGGGCGTTTTATTTCCTGCGCGAAACCCAGCTGCCGCCCATGGATGCCCTGCGCAAGCACGGCGTGAAAATCGCCGTGGCCAGCGACCTCAACCCCGGCACTTCGCCGGCGTTGTCGTTGCGCTTGATGTTGAACATGGCCTGCACCTGTTTCCGCATGACCCCGGAAGAAGCCTTGGCGGGGGCGACGATTCATGCGGCCCAGGCCTTGGGCATGGAGCAGACCCACGGTTCGCTGGAAGCCGGCAAGGTCGCGGATTTTGTCGCCTGGCACATCGACCGCCCAGCCGACCTGGCGTACTGGCTCGGTGGCGATCTGGAAAAACGCGTCGTGCGTCACGGCGTGGAAATCGATTGAGGAGAACGGTTGTGGAGAAGGTCCTGAATTTCAAGCAAGGGCGCGTGCCGCTGTTGATCAGCATGCCCCACGCCGGCCTGCGCCTGACCCCGGCGGTACAGGCCGGGTTGATCCCCAAGGCCCAGAGCCTGCCGGACACTGACTGGCACATTCCCAAGCTCTATGAGTTCGCCAATGAGTTGGGCGCCAGCACCCTGGCTGCGGAATACTCGCGGTTCGTCGTCGACCTGAATCGTCCCGCCGATGACAAACCGATGTACGTCGGCGCCACCACCGGTCTGTACCCGGCGACGCTGTTCGATGGCGTGCCGTTGTTTCGCGAAGGACTGGAACCGTCGGCCGAGGAGCGGGCGACGTATCTGCAACAAGTCTGGATGCCGTACCACCAGGCGCTGGCGCAGGAGCTGGCGCGGCTCAAGGCTGAGTTCGGCTATGCCTTGCTGTTCGATGCCCACTCGATCCGCTCGGTGATCCCGCACCTGTTCGACGGCAAGCTGCCGGACTTCAACCTGGGCACGTTCAACGGCGCCAGCTGCGACCCGACCCTGGCCAGCCAGCTCGAAGCCATCTGCGCTCGCCATGGCCAGTTCACCCATGTGCTCAACGGGCGTTTCAAGGGCGGACACATCACCCGGCATTACGGCAACCCGGCCCAGGACATCCACGCGGTGCAATTGGAACTGTGCCAGAGTACCTACATGGAAGAGTTCGAACCGTTCAATTACCGCGCGGATCTGGCGGCGCCGACCCAGGTGGTGCTCAGGGAATTGTTGGAAGGCTTCCTGGCGTGGGGGCAAAAGGCCTACAAACATTAACCTGTGACCAAGCAGTCTTTGTGAAGGACTTCTTGTGAACAGGGGCTTCTGTGGCGAGGGAGCTTGCTCCCGCTTGAGTGCGTAGCGCTCAGAAGATTCTAGGGGCGGCTTCGCCACCCAGCGGGAGCAAGCTCCCTCGCCACAAAAGCATTTCAAGCCGCTCTCCCTGTCGCCACCGTGCAAAACCAAGTCGCCACAGTTCACCTTTACCTCCTCGACGCTGCGTAATGTTCCAGGCACGGTGCACCTAGACACCGACCTACAACAATCCACTGCCGCACGAGACCCCTCGCGATGAAAAGACTGTCCAAGCGCTGTCTGTCGTTCCTCTGCGGTACCTTTCTACTAAGCTCCGGCGCGATGGCCGCCGAGCCTGCATCCTGCCAGACCGTACGCATGGGCGTGGTCAACTGGACCGACGTGATTGCCACCAGCGGCATGGCCGACGTGTTGCTCTCCGGGCTGGGCTACGAAAGCAAGCAGACCAGCGCCGTGCAGCAGATCATCTTCGCCGGCATCCGCGACAAGCGGCTCGACATCTTCCTTGGCTATTGGAAACCGGCGATGGACAAGAACATCGCCCCGTTCCTGGCGGCCAACCAGGTGAAGGTCCTGGATAAACCCAGCCTGGCCGATGCCCAGGCCACCTTGGCCGTCCCGGACTACGTGGCCGCGGCGGGGCTCAAGACCTTTGCCGACATCGCCCGGTTCAAGGATCAGCTCGGAGGCAAGATCTATGGCATCGAGCCGGGCAGTGGCGCCAACACCACCATCAAGACCATGATCGAAACCAATCACTTCGGCCTCAAGGATTTCAAGCTGATCGAATCCGGTGAGGCCGGGATGCTGGCAGCGGTGCAGCGGGCCGTGAATCGCAAGGAGTTCGTGGTGTTCGTTGGCTGGACCCCGCACCCGATGAACATCAACATGAACATCGCTTACCTGACGGGCAGCGAAGACGTCTATGGTCCGAACGAAGGCGCCGCGACCGTGTCCACGGTGACCGCGCCGGACTACGCCCAGCGTTGCCCCAACGTTCAGCGGCTGCTGGAAAATCTCACGTTCACCGCCGCCCAGGAAAGCCAGCTGATGGTGCCGATCATGGAACGCAAGACACCCCAGGACGTCGCTCGGCAATGGCTGCGCGAGCATCCCGAGGATTTGCAGCGCTGGCTCGTTGGGGTGAGCAGCTTCGATGGCAAGGATGGAATTGCGGCGGTGCAGGCCAGTCTCAAAAACTGACACAACCTTATGGACACTGATACCCCTGTGGCGAGGGAGCTTGCTCCCGCTGGGTTGCGAAGCAGCCCTAGAAAAAAAGCGGGCGCTGCGCACCCGAGCGGGAGCAAGCTCCCTCGCCACAGAAGCCACAGAAGCCACAAAAACGGCTGAGCCACATCCTCTTTCGACGCATGGCAATCCAAGATGGCCTACCCACTTTCCCAGGCAATGTCCGCCTTCATCGACAAAACCCTGAGCTTCACCGCCCCGGACGACAGCCTCGACGGTTCGCGCCAGGCCTACAGCCAGATGTGCCGGGCGTTTACCTCGCCGCGTCCGCCAACGCTCGCGGTGGAGGATTTGCAGTTGGCCGGCGTGGCCATCCGGGCCTATCACCCGCGCATTGCGCCGCCGCTCGCCGGCTGGCCGTGCATTCTCTACCTGCACGGTGGCGGTTGGGTGGTGGGAGACCTGGATTCTCATGACTTCATCTGCATGGAACTGGCGGCTGAGCTTGGCGCGTTGGTAGTGGCGGTGGATTACCGGCTGGCCCCGGAGCATCCGTTTCCGGCCGCGTTCGAAGATTGCCTCGCGGTGTGGCACCACTTGGCGGACACCCCGTTTGCCATCGACCCGCGTCGCCGGGCGGTGGCCGGTGACAGTGCCGGCGGCAACCTCGCCGCTGCGTTGTGCTTGGCCTTGCGCGACGCCGGGCAGCCGTTGCCCCGGGCCCAGGTGTTGATCTACCCGGCGCTTGGTGGCCCGGCGGATTTGCCCTCACGCCAAGCGTGCATGGATGCCCCGCTCTTGAGTGGCCGCGACCTGGAGCGCTATGAGGCGCTGTACCTGTGTGGCGTCCGGCCCACGCCTTATGCCATGCCGCTACTCGCCGACGACCTGGGGGGCCTGCCGCCAGCGCTGGTTGCCGTCGCGCAATGGGACCCGCTGCGCGACGATGGTGTCCGTTACAGCGAGCGGCTGAAAGCCGCAGGGGTGGACTCCGTGCTGTATATCGGCGAAGGGCTGGTCCACGGTTGCCTGCGTGGCCGGGGCCAGGTGCCAGAGGTCGATCAGTTGTATCGCACGCTGCTGGCGTTCCTGGCTGACATGCTTTGACTGCGCAGGGGGCATGCTCATTAAGGTGATTCGGGTTTATGATGCCGGACGGCAGATTAAATAGACGTCCCCACAGGGATGACTCGACCCTTACGGAGCGCGCAATGCAGACTTTGTACCCGCAGATCAAACCCCATGCCCGGCACGATCTGGCTGTCGATGACACCCACACGCTCTATGTCGATGAAAGCGGTTCCCCGGAAGGTCTGCCAATGGTATTCATTCACGGTGGCCCGGGTGCTGGCTGCGATGCGCAGAGCCGGCGCTACTTCGATCCGAACCTTTACCGTATCGTCACCTTCGACCAGCGCGGTTGCGGTCGCTCCACTCCCCACGCCAGCCTGGAAAACAACACCACCTGGGATCTGGTCGAAGACCTGGAGCGCATCCGCAAGCACCTGGGCATCGAAAAATGGGTGCTGTTCGGCGGTTCCTGGGGCTCGACCCTGGCCCTGGCCTACGCCCAGACCCATCCGGAGCGGGTGCATGGCCTGATCCTGCGTGGGATCTTTCTCTGCCGTCCGCAGGAAATCGAGTGGTTCTATCAGGCTGGCGCCAGTCGCCTGTTCCCCGACTATTGGCAAGACTACATTGCGCCGATTCCGCTGGATGAGCGCGACGACTTGCTCAGCGCTTTCCACAAACGCCTGACCGGTAACGACCAGATTGCCCAGATGCATGCGGCCAAGGCCTGGTCCACCTGGGAAGGTCGTACCGCGACCCTGCGTCCTAACCCGCTGGTGGTCGATCGTTTCTCCGAGCCGCAGCGGGCGCTGTCGATTGCCCGGATCGAATGCCACTACTTCACCAACAACGCGTTCCTCGAACCCAACCAGTTGATTCGCGACATGGGCAAGATCGCCCATTTGCCGGGCGTCATCGTGCACGGCCGCTACGACGTCATCTGCCCGTTGGACAACGCCTGGGAGCTGCATCAGAACTGGCCCAACAGCGAACTGCAGGTGATCCGCGACGCCGGTCACGCCGCTTCGGAACCGGGAATTACCGACGCGCTGGTGCGCGCCGCTGCGCAAATGGCCCGGCGCCTGCTCGACCTGCCGCCCGAGGAAGCATGAAGGGGCTGCTGCAACGTGTGCGCTGCGCACGGGTCGAAGTAGCCGGTGAGATCGTCGGGGCCGTAGACCAAGGCTTGCTGGTGCTGGTGGCCGTCGAGCCCGGGGATACCCGGGCCAGCGCCGACAAACTTCTGCATAAGCTGCTTAACTATCGCGTGTTCAGCGACGCCGAGGGCAAGATGAACCTGTCCCTGGTGGATGTCGGTGGTGGGCTGCTGCTGGTGTCGCAGTTCACCTTGGCGGCGGACACCAAAAGCGGCCTGCGTCCAAGTTTTTCCACGGCCGCGCCTCCGGCCTTGGGCGAAGAGTTGTTCAACTATTTGCTGGCCCAGGCGAAACAGGTGCATGGCACAGTGGCATCAGGTAGATTCGGCGCCGACATGCAGGTGCATCTGGTCAATGATGGCCCGGTAACCTTCCTGTTACAGTCCTGAAAGCGTTTGAAACATCTTTTCCGTTCTGTTTCGAGGCTAAACAGGGAGTTTTCTCGATAAATACTTTGCTACCCCTGATGCGTTGTCACGCGGGCTACTAGATAATCGCGCGCTACGGGGGATCAGCGTTCGCTGGTCCATTTGACTTAGGTAGAGACTTGTCCTGAACCGTTTGGGGAATCATTTTGCCCCGTCGGAGTCGGAACAATGCTCGCCAACTTGGCAAGAGTGGTCCGCAGGAACGGTTTTTCAGCGCCGTTACCGTGTAGATACTTTATCTGGCCGTTGGTTTTTTGATCAGTTTTCGGCGAGGGTTGCTCGTGATTGTTAGTCCCTGTAATGCACCAAAAATGACTGCCAAACGGTTTAGAAGCGCCTTGGTAGCGGGCTCGGCCCTGCTGTGCCTGTTCGGCGCGGGCCAACTGTGGGCATTCAGCCTGGATGATGTATCGGCGAAGGCACAAGAACTGGCCGGGCAGAAATTCGAAGCCCCGCGCAGCAATTTGCCGAACGAATTCCGCGAAATGAAGTTCGCCGATTATCAGAAAATCCGTTTCCGCACCGAAAAAGCGGAATGGGCCGACCAGAAGACCCCGTTCCGGCTGTCCTTCTATCACCAGGGCATGCATTTCGACACGCCGGTGAAAATCAACGAAATCACCGCGACCACCGTCGACGAGATCAAGTACGACCCGACACGGTTCGATTTCGGCGACGTGAAGTTCGATCCCAAGGCCACCGAACAGTTGGGCTACGCCGGTTTCCGCGTGTTGTACCCGATCAACAAGGCCGACAAGCAAGACGAAATCATGACCATGCTGGGCGCGAGTTATTTCCGCGTCATCGGCAAGGGCCAGGTCTACGGCTTGTCCGCGCGTGGCATGGCCATCGACACCGCGTTGCCATCCGGTGAAGAGTTTCCACGCTTTCGCGAGTTCTGGATCCAGCGTCCGAAACCAACCGACAAGCACCTGGTGATCTTCGCCCTGCTGGATTCGCCACGGGCCACCGGCGCTTATCGCCTGACCGTGCGTCCGGGCACCGACACCGTTGTCGACGTGAAATCCCGGGTGTTCCTGCGCGATCGCGTCAACAAACTGGGCATCGCCCCGTTGACCAGCATGTTCCTGTTCGGCGCCAACCAGCCGTCCAAGGTGCTCAACTACCGTCGTGAACTCCACGATTCCAGCGGCCTGTCCATCCATGCCGGCAACGGCGAGTGGATCTGGCGTCCGCTGAACAACCCGAAACACTTGGCCGTGAGCAACTTCTCGGTAGAAAACCCGCGTGGTTTCGGCCTGCTGCAACGGGGTCGTGACTTCAGCCACTATGAAGACCTGGATGACCGTTACGAAAAACGCCCAAGCGCCTGGATCGAACCGAAAGGCGATTGGGGCAAGGGCACCGTCGATCTGGTCGAGATCCCGACCGCCGACGAAACCAACGACAACATCGTTGCGTTCTGGAGCCCGGAAAAACTGCCTGAGCCAGGCCAGCCGCTGGACTTCGCCTACCGTCTGCACTGGACCCTCGACGAAGCCAACCTGCACTCGCCAGACAGTGCCTGGGTCAAGCAGACCCTGCGCTCCACCGGTGATGTGAAGCAGTCCAACCTGATCCGTCAACCGGACGGCAGCGTGGCCTACCTGGTGGATTTCGAAGGGCCGTCCCTGCAAGCGTTGCCTGAAGACGCCGAAGTGCGTAGCCAGGTGAGCGTTGGCGACAATGGCGAGATCGTCGAGAACAGCGTGCGCTACAACCCTGAAACCAAGGGCTGGCGCCTGACGCTGCGACTGAAGATCAAGGACCCGAAACAGGCCACCGAGATGCGTGCGGCACTGGTTCGTCCGCTGACGCCTGTCGAAGCCCCGGCCGCCTCGCATTCCGCGACCACGACCCTGGCCAAGGCTGACAAGATCGCCCGCCAGCAGACTGAAAAAGAGCTCGCGAAAGAAAAAGCGCAAGACGAAGCCAAGGCTGTCCAGGCGGACACCGCCGCGGTCGAACCGACCCCAACCCAGCAGGAACCGGAACCGACTGAGCAAGTCCTGACCGAGACCTGGAGCTATCAGTTGCCAGCCGATGAGTAATACTCCAGTACAGCCAGAGACACTCAGTGAGTACCTGGCCCACTTGCCCATGACCGACGAGCAGCGCGCCGAACTGGCGGGCTGCAAGTCCTTCAGCGAATTGCACGAACGCCTGTCGTCGCCGACGTTCGACGCGCCCACCGAGGCTGTGCAAGCCTCGGTGGGCCGCCGGCTGACCCTGAGCACCGCCGAAGAGCTTGAAGAAGCGGAAATGCTGGGGCTCGACGCCAGTGGCCGGGTGTGCCTGAAAGCGACACCGCCGATCCGTCGGACCAAGGTCGTGCCGGAGCCGTGGCGCACCAATATCCTGGTGCGCGCCTGGCGGCGCCTGACCGGTCGCACCAACCCGCCGAAGCCGCCCAAGGATGAGCGCGTGCTGCCCCATGCACGCTGGCGTACCGTGGGTTCGATCCGCCGCTACATCCTGTTGATCCTGATGCTCGGCCAGACCATCGTCGCCGGTTGGTACATGAAGGGCATCATGCCGTATCAGGGCTGGTCGTTCGTCGACCTGGAAGAAGTCCTGCACCAACCGCTGTTGCAGACGGCCACGCAAGTGCTGCCGTATGCGTTGCAGACCAGCATCCTGATTCTGTTCGGGATCCTGTTCTGCTGGGTGTCGGCAGGTTTCTGGACAGCGCTGATGGGCTTTCTCGAATTGCTCACCGGCCACGACAAATACCGCATCTCCGGCGCCAGCGCCGGCAACGAGCCGATTCCCAAGGATGCCCGCACCGCGCTGGTGATGCCGATCTGCAACGAAGACGTGCCGCGGGTATTCGCCGGTTTGCGCGCCACCTTCGAGTCGGTGGCCGCCACCGGTGACCTGGATCGCTTCGATTTCTTCGTGCTCAGCGACAGTAACGAAACCGATATCTGCGTGGCCGAACAGCAAGCCTGGCTGGACGTCTGCCGTGAAGCCGGGGGCTTCGGCAAGATCTTCTACCGTCGTCGTCGCCGTCGCGTGAAACGCAAGAGCGGCAACCTCGACGACTTCTGCCGTCGCTGGGGCAGCGACTACAAGTATATGGTCGTGCTCGATGCGGACTCGGTGATGAGCGGCGAATGCCTGACCAGCCTGGTGCGCCTGATGGAAGCCACGCCGGACGCCGGCATCATCCAGACCGCGCCGCGGGCTTCGGGCATGGACACGCTGTATGCGCGCATGCAGCAGTTCGCCACGCGAGTGTACGGTCCGCTGTTCACCGCCGGCCTGCACTTCTGGCAGTTGGGTGAATCCCATTACTGGGGTCACAACGCGATCATCCGGATGAAGCCGTTCATCGATCACTGCGCCTTGGCGCCGTTGCCGGGTAAAGGCGCGTTCTCGGGCGCGATCCTGTCCCACGACTTTGTCGAAGCCGCGCTGATGCGCCGTGCCGGCTGGGGCGTGTGGATTGCCTATGACCTGCCGGGCAGCTACGAAGAGCTGCCACCGAACCTGCTGGACGAACTCAAGCGTGACCGTCGCTGGTGCCACGGCAACCTGATGAACTTCCGGCTGTTCCTGGTCAAGGGCATGCACCCGGTGCACCGTGCGGTGTTCCTGACCGGCGTGATGTCTTATCTGTCGGCGCCGCTGTGGTTCTTCTTCCTGGTGCTGTCCACCGCGCTGCTGGCGGTGAACACGCTGATGGAGCCGCAGTACTTCCTTGAGCCACGCCAGCTGTATCCGCTGTGGCCGCAATGGCATCCGGAAAAGGCCATCGCCCTGTTCTCGACGACCATCGTGTTGCTGTTCCTGCCCAAGCTGCTGAGCATCGTGCTGATCTGGGCCAAGGGCGCGAAGGAATTCGGTGGCAAGTTCAAGGTGACCATGTCGATGTTGCTGGAGATGCTGTTCTCCATGCTGCTGGCGCCGGTTCGCATGATCTTCCACACCCGTTTCGTGCTCGCCGCTTTCCTGGGCTGGGCCGCGACCTGGAACTCGCCGAAACGTGACGACGACTCCACGCCATGGAGCGAAGCGGTCAAGCGTCACGGTCCACAAACCTTGCTGGGCTTCTTCTGGGCCTTGCTGGTGATCTGGCTGAACCCAAGCTTCCTCTGGTGGCTGGTGCCGATCGTTGGGTCGCTGATCCTGTCGATCCCGGTGTCGGTGATCTCCAGTCGCGTGGGCCTGGGCTTGAAATCCCGTGATGAGAGCCTGTTCCTGATTCCCGAGGAATACGCACCGCCCCAGGAGCTGCTGTCGACGGACCAGTACACCCATGAGAACCGTTGGCACGCGCTGAACGACGGTTTCATCCGGGCGGTGGTCGATCCACAACAGAACGCCTTGGCGTATGCGCTGGCCACCTCGCGTCACGGCCAGGCCGAGCCGATTGAATGGCTGCGGGTCGAACGCGTTCGCCACGCTTTGAAGGTCGGCCCTGCCGGTCTCAATAACGCTGAGCGGCTGGCCTTGCTGAGCGACCCGGTGGCCTTGTCCCGCCTGCACGAGCAGGTCTGGAGCGAGGCGCATCCCGAGTGGCTGGCGGCGTGGCGTGAGTCGGTGAAGGCCGATCCTCATGCACCGTTGTTGCCGCTGCAGCCGGTGAGCGTACAGCCTCAAGTGGCCTGATACACAAAAAGCCCCGCTTCTGGAAGGAAGCGGGGCTTTTTGTTGGGCGCATTTCTATCTGCGGATCGCCCTTGTGGCGAGGGAGCTTGCTCCCGCTGGGCTGCGGAGCAGCCCCAAAACCATTCTGCAAGGTGCGTCTGGGAACAGCAGGGTGGTTTTTTACGACTGCTGCGCAGCCGAGCGGGAGCAAGCTCCCTCGCCACGGGTTTGTTGTTTGCTCAGGAAAAATGGCTTTTCCAGTGGAAGTGAAGGCCAGATCATAGCCCCGCCGCCATCGCGAGCAAGCTCGGCTCCCACAGGGATTGGCGGTGGAGCGAGCTTGCTCGCGATGGCGGTGTGTCAGTTTGCGGTGATGTTGGATGTGCCGGCCTCTTCGCGAGCAGGCTCGCTCCCACAGGAGAGACGCGAGCCCACCAAGAGCCAGGCCGCCTCGCGGCGGCCCACGGAGCAATGCCTTCGTTCAGGCATGCCGAGCCTAGGCGAGGCACCGAGTGGTGGGGCGGGAGGGCTTTGCTTACTTTTGACTGGGCCGGGCTTCCGGGCTTCTCAGAAGTGAGCAGCCCCAAAGGACATCAAACCCGAAAGCGCCCCACCAACGTCTGCAAATGAACCCCCAACCGCGCCAGCTCAGCACTGGAGGCAGCCGTCTCCTCACTGGACGCCGCCGTCTGCTCCGACACATCACGCACATTCAGCACACTACGATTAATCTCCTCAGCCACCGCACTCTGCTGCTCGGCCGCTGCGGCAATTTGCTGATTCATCGACTGGATCGCCGAAACTGTCCGAGTGATGTTCTCCAACGAACTCCCCGCACGACGGGTCAGTTCGACGCTGCTGTCGGTCAGGCTACGGCTGTTGTCCATGATGGTCGCGACCTGTTCGGTACCGGTCTGCAGGCCCACGATCAGTTCTTCAATCTCTTCGGTGGATTTCTGGGTGCGCTGGGCCAAGCTACGGACCTCGTCGGCCACCACGGCGAAGCCCCGACCGGCTTCGCCGGCACGGGCTGCCTCGATGGCCGCGTTGAGGGCCAGCAGGTTGGTCTGCTGGGCCACGGACTTGATCACGTCCAGGACGCTGCCGATCTTGTCGCTCTCACGCTTCAAATCGCCCATGGCGGCAGTGGAGTTGCCTACTTCCTTGGCCAGGCGCTCGATCTGGGCGATGGCTTCGCCAACGACCTTGTCGCCTTCACGGGCTTGCTGGTCGGCGGCGACGGCGGCTTCGGAAGCTTCCTCGGCGTTGCGCGCCACTTCCTGCACCGTGGCGGTCATTTCGTGCATGGCGGTGGCGACCTGATCGGTTTCCACTTTTTGGCTGTTGACCCCGGCGCTGGTCTGTTCGGTCACGCTTGAGAGTTGTTCAGCGGCGCTGGCGATCTGGGTAACCCCTTCACCGATGCCACCGATCAATTGCCGTAAGCCGACGGTCATGCTTTGCATGGCACGTTGCAGTTGGCCGAGTTCGTCGCGGCGGTCGGAGGTAAGGTTGTGGGTCAGGTCGCCAGCGGCGACGCGCTCTGCCACCTTCAGGGTCTGATCCAGCGGGCCGACGATCTGTCGGGTAATGAGCAGGGCGGTGATCACGCCAAACAGCAGCGCCAGTGCGGCGGCTGCGATCAGGACGCTCTTGGCCTGGGCGGTGTCGTGGTCACGCACGGCGGTCTGGGACACGGTGAGCTTCTGGCTGGAATCGATCAGTACCTGGCCCTGCTGACTCATGCTCTGCAATGCGGCGCCGTTATCAAGTTGGGAATCGCGGAACTGGCTGACCGCCGCTCGATAGATGTTCATCGAGTCGCTGGCCTGTTGGAGCTTGTCGGCGTGCTCTTCGGGCAACTGCGCCGGCAAGCGTGCCAAGAGTTTCAAGACATCGGTGATTGCATCGATGGCCGGTTGTTGGGCCTCGCTTTTACCGCTGTAGGTGTAGCCGCGAACCTGATAGCGCGCCTGTTGGATGGCCTTGCTCAAGGTAACGATGCTGTTGAACTGGGTGATGTCGCCACCTTGCAGCAGCGCTTTTTCCACTTCGGCGACGCGGGCCACGGTGTTATCGGCGCTGGCGCCCAGCTTGCTGCGGGCGTCTTCGCGGCTGACGGTGGCGCTGGTCATCTGGGCGAAGGCGCTTTTGTATTCGGCCACGGCGGCCAGTTGCTGGTCGATCAGTGCAACATCGGCAGGCTGTTCGATCAACTCGCGAGCGGTTTTCAGGCCGGCTTCGAGTTTGCCAAGCAGGTCGTTGACCTGTTGCGGCCCTTTCTCGCCCCGCGTGGTGTTGTAGTCGATGCTGGCCAGGTTCAAGTCCTTGCTCAAGTCATTGAGACTGGCAATGAACCCCAGCTTGTCGCCCCGGCTGATGACATTGCCCAGGCCGGACCAGCCGGTGAACGCAATCATCAAGGTGAGGAGCAGCACCAGGCCGAAGCCTGCGCCGAGTTTGCGGTTAACGCTTACATTTCCCAGACCCTGGGCAAGCCACCCGAACATGCTGATACTCCCTTGGAGCGTTGAATTGGTTTTATGGGGAATGTATCGGCAGCTTGGGCGCGATCTGTAGGAATGAACTCAGGATTCTAAGGCTGTTTATTTTGTGGCGAGGGGATTTATCCCCGTGGGGACGCGAAGCGGCCCTAAGCAGTGACGTGCCCACTCATTGACTGGGCACCGAAGAGGGGCTGCTGCGCAGCCCGGCGGGGATAAATCCCCTCGCCACAGGAGAAGCGGCGATGCCATTTAGAACAACCTTGCCAGCAGGGCTGTAACGGCAGTCTCGACCCGCAGGATCCGCTCTCCCAGCTGCACCGGTTGCAAGCCGGCCTTGCCCAGCAGGTCGATCTCGTAGGGGATCCAGCCGCCTTCGGGGCCAATTGCCAGGGTGACGGGTTCCGTCAGGGCCCGGGGGCAGGGCGGGTGGTTGCCTGGGTGGCCGACCAGCCCGAGGGTCCCGTTCACAAGGGCCGGCAGGCGGTCTTCAACGAAGGGCTTGAAGCGCTTTTCAATGACGATTTCAGGCAGCACGCTGTCCCGAGCCTGCTCCAGGCCCAGGATCAATTGCTCACGAATTGCCTCGGGCTCCAGGAACGGCGTCTGCCAAAAGCTCTTTTCTACGCGATAGCTGTTGACCAGCACCACCCGCGGCACGCCCATGGTGGCGATGGTCTGGAACACTCGCCGGAGCATTTTCGGACGCGGCAGGGCGAGCACCAGGGTCAGTGGCAACTTGGCCGGTGGCGCCTGGTCGAGGATCACTTGCAGTTCGGCTTCCCGAGCTTCCAGGCGCAGCACCTGGGCTGTGCCCATCAACCCGCCAATGCGCCCGACACGCAGGTTGTCGCCGACCGCGCTGCGGTGGACTTCCTGCATGTGGGTCAACCGGCGATCGCTCAGGATGACGCGGTCAGGCCCGATGAAATCGGCCTCTTCGAGCAGCAGCAGGTTCACGCTTGGGTCGCTGGCGGCTGATCGTTGTGGTCATCGACCGGTTGGTCCTCGGGGTCTTCCTGCCGACGTTTGCGCACCAGGCCACCGAACAGGATGCCGATCTCGAACAGTAGCCACATCGGCACGGCCAACAGGGTCTGGGAAAAGATATCCGGCGGGGTCAGGATCATGCCGACCACGAAACAGCCGATGATCACGTAGGGGCGGATCTTCTTCAGGTAGGCGACATCGACCACGCCGATCCACACCAGCAGCACCACCGCCACCGGGATTTCGAACGCCACGCCGAAGGCGAAGAACAGCGTCATGACGAAATCCAGGTAGCTGCTGATGTCCGTCATCATCTCCACGCCCGCCGGGGTGGCGGCGGCGAAGAACTTGAAGATCAGCGGGAACACCAGGTAATAGGCGAAGGCCATGCCGGTGTAGAAGAGCAGGATGCTGGATACCAGTAGCGGCACGGCGATGCGTTTTTCATGCTTGTACAGGCCCGGTGCGATGAAGCCCCAGATCTGGTGCAGGATCACCGGGATCGCCAGGAACAGCGAGACCATCATCGTCAGCTTCAGTGGCGTCAGGAACGGCGACGACACGTCGGTGGCGATCATCGTCGCCCCTACCGGCAAGTACTGGCGCAGCGGCGTGGAGACGAAGGTGTAGATCTGCTGGGTGAAGGAAAACAGCCCGGCGAAGATGATGAAAACCGCCGCGACGCAACGCAGCAGGCGGGTGCGCAACTCGGTGAGGTGCGATACCAGCGGCATCGGCTGGTCGTTTTCAGGGATATCGCTCATGGGGCTCGCGGCGGCAAAGTAGGGTCGTTAGGCGCAGGCGCAGCGGTGGAGGCTGTGTCCGCTACCGTCGGTGTCGCTGGCGCCGGTTCTGCCACCGGCACGCCGCTTTCTGGCGTTTGGGAAGCCATCGTCGGCTCGACCACGGGCTGGACCGGCGTCGGTTCCTGTTGGGTCGGCGTGAAGATTTTCCGCGCTTCCTGCTCCAGGGACAGAATATGTTCGTTGTGCAGTTGCCGACGGATATCGTCGGCACCGATTTCACGTTCAACTTCCTGTTTGATCGCATTGAAGCTGCGCTTCAGGCGCCCGATCCACAGACCGGCAGTGCGCGCAGCACCCGGCAGGCGCTCGGGGCCCAATACCAACAGGGCGACGAGGCCGACGAGCAGCAGTTCAGTGAAGCTGATCCCAAACATTAGTCAGTGCTCACGAGTCTTTGCGGATGGGCTCTTCGACTTTCTGGGCCTGCACATCGATGGTATTCGGTGCATTCACAGGCTGAGTGGCCTGCGGGTGTACCGGTTGGGCCGGTTGTCCGGGCTGGGCTTGGGTGGTCGTCGGATCGGCTGGTTTTTCATCATCGTTCATGGCTTTGCGAAAGCCCTTGATCGACTCGCCGACATCGGTGCCGAGGTTTTTCAGTTTCTTGGTACCGAACACCAGCACCACGACGACCAGGATGACGACCCAGTGTTTCCAGTCAAAGATACCCATGTGGCTACTCCTCTCAAAAATTGATCAGGCGGACGGGCGCGAGGCTTTCTCGACGTGCCCGGACAGACCGAAACGACGGTCCAGTTCATCCAGTACGGCCTGCGGATGCTGCCCCAGTTGGGCCAGCATGACCAGGCTGTGGAACCACAGGTCGGCGGTCTCGTAGATCACGTCGCTGCAATCGCCGCTGACAGCGGCGTCCTTGGCGGCGAGGATGGTCTCGATCGACTCTTCGCCGACTTTCTCCAGAATCTTGTTCAAGCCCTTGTGGTACAGGCTGGCGACATAGGAACTGTCGGCGGCGGCGCCCTTGCGCTCTTCCAGCACCTGGGCCAGGCGGGTCAGGGTGTCACTCATGGGTATGTCCTGAATAAATGGCATGCGGGTCCTTGAGCACCGGGTCGACGGTTTTCCAATCGCCGTTCTCGAAGACGCGATAAAAGCAGCTTTGACGGCCGGTGTGGCAGGCAATCTCGCCGACCTGCTCGACCATCAGGATGATGACGTCGCCGTCGCAGTCCAGGCGCATCTCATGCAGGTGCTGCACGTGGCCGGACTCTTCACCCTTGCGCCACAGCTTGCCACGGGAACGTGACCAATAGATGGCGCGGTTCTCGGCAGCGGTCAGGGCCAGTGCTTCGCGGTTCATCCAGGCCATCATCAATACGCGCCCGGTCTTGTGGTCCTGGGCGATGGCCGGCACCAGGCCGTCAGCGTCCCACTTGATCTCGTCCTGCCAGTTTTTCATCGTTGGTCCTGACGGCAGCGGCAAGCTTTAAGCTTCAAGCTGCAAATAAAAGCGATTCTGTGTTGGGTTGAGCGATGGGTTCAACCGTTTTAGCTTGAGGCTTGCAGCTTATCGCTTGCAACTGATCCGTGCTATCGACGAACGACCAGATACAGACCGACCACCACCATGATACCGGCCGGCCAGTGGCCCAGTTGGCTCAGCGGCCCGCCGGTCGCCAGCACCGCGCCGCCCCCCAGGTGAGCCGCGCCAAGCAGGCGCAACAGCCAGTCGTCCTTGCGTCGATGCCACGGGGGCGCCGGGTCGTGGGCGTGGGGCTGGGACATGCGTTCGAGCAGGTCGCGGGTCATATTGGCCAGGTGCGGGATCTGCTCGAATTGGCTCTGCACGTTGCCCAGCAAGGTTCGCGGGCTGACGCGCTCGCGCATCCAGCGTTCGAGGAACGGTTGGGCGGTGTTCCACAGGTCGAGGTCCGGGTACAGCTGACGGCCCAGACCCTCGATGTTCAGCAGGGTTTTCTGCAACAGCACCAACTGCGGCTGGACCTCCATGTTGAAGCGACGCGCAGTCTGGAACAGGCGCATCAGCACCTGGCCGAAGGAAATATCTTTTAACGGTTTTTCGAAGATCGGTTCGCACACGGTACGGATCGCCGCTTCGAATTCGTTGAGCTTGGTCTCGGCCGGCACCCAGCCTGAATCGATGTGCAGTTGGGCGACGCGACGGTAGTCACGCTTGAAGAAGGCGAACAGGTTACGTGCCAGGTAGTCCTGGTCCTCAGGGGTCAGGCTGCCGACGATGCCGCAATCGATGGCAATGTATTGCGGGCTCCATGGCTGCACGGTGCTGACGAAGATGTTGCCCGGGTGCATGTCGGCGTGGAAAAAACTGTCGCGAAACACCTGGGTGAAGAAAATTTCCACGCCGCGCTCGGCCAGCAATTTCATGTCAGTGCGCTGGTCGGCCAAGGTCGCCAGGTCAGTCACCTGGATGCCGTAGATGCGCTCCATCACCAATACTTTCGGCCGGCACCAGTCCCAATAGACTTGCGGCACATAGAGCAGCGGCGAGCCTTCGAAGTTGCGACGCAACTGGCTGGCGTTGGCGGCCTCGCGCAGCAGGTCGAGTTCGTCGTAGATGGTTTTTTCGTAATCCTGGACCACGTCCACCGGGTGCAGCAGGCGGGCATCGGCCGACAACCGCTCGGCGGCGCGAGCGAGAATGAACAGCCACGCCAGGTCCTGGGCGATGATCGGCTTGAGGCCTGGGCGAATGACCTTGACCACCACTTCTTCGCCGCTCTTGAGTTGCGCGGCGTGCACCTGGGCCACGGAAGCCGAGGCCAGGGGCTCGACATCGAAACGGCTGAAGACTTCGCTGATCTTCTTGCCCAACTGTTCCTCGATCAGTGCCACCGACAGCTTGGAATCGAACGGCGGCACGCGGTCTTGCAGCAACATCAGCTCGTCGGCGATGTCTTCGGGCAACAGGTCGCGACGGGTCGAGAGGATTTGCCCGAACTTGATGAAGATCGGCCCCAGGTCCTGTAGCGCCAGGCGCAGGCGTGCGCCGCGCGTCAGGTCCAGGGTTCGCCGGGGAAACCAGCGCCACGGCAGCACGAAGCGCAGCGCCAGGAGGAACCAGGGCAGCGGCAAGGCGAACAGCAGGTCATCGAGGCGGTAGCGGATCACGACGCGCTGGATGCGCAACAAACGGCGGACGGCAAGCAGCTTCATGCGTTATCGCTTGGTTTCAAGGGATCGGGAAAGGCGCTCGAAACGCGCCTCGAGTCGTTCCAGGTCAAGCTTGACCTGGTCCAGTTCATCAAAACGGGCCTGGGCCTCGCGTTGGCCTACGAGGGTACGCGATTCTTCAGCCAGGTATTCACTCAGATTCTGTCCCAGGCTGGCGAAGCCCTGGCGATACCAGCGGCGGCGGCTGTTCAAATGGCCGCTAAGTAGCTGGGTCGCCACCGGGCCGATCCAGCGGGACACTTCGTATTCCCAGTCCAGCTCCAGATCCTGGAGAATCGCCGCCAGTTCGAGCAGTACGCCGCTGTCGCCGTCGAGCTCGACGTCGGGGCTGTGCAGCACCGCGCTCTTGTCCTTGCCCAGGGCCAGGCTCAGCAGGCTCGCCGCCGGGGCGCGCAGCGTGCAGTCCACTTCGGCTTCCCAGTGGGCGGCGAGCATCAGGCCTTCGTCGCTGGGCAGGATGAACAACCGCAACGCCGGGCTACGACAGTCGACGGCGATCACTTTGCCGCTCAAGTGCGCCAGGCGCGGGAGCGCCGTGCTGTCCAGGCGCAGCACCCGGTTGAGGCCGAGTTCGACGCTGGCGAGCAGGCCGGTGAGCAACATCAGGGCTTGATACCGCGATGCAGGGCGACGATGCCTGCGGTCATGTTGTGGTAGGTCACGCGGTCGAAACCGGCCTCGACCATCATCGACTTCAGGGTTTCCTGGTTCGGGTGCATGCGGATCGATTCGGCCAGGTAGCGGTAGCTTTCCGAGTCATTGGTGATCAGCTTGCCCATCAACGGCATGAAGGCGAACGAGTAGGCGTCATAGGCCTTGGACATCAGCGCGTTGGTTGGCTTGGAGAACTCCAGCACCAGCAGGCGACCGCCGGGCTTGAGCACGCGCAGCATCGAACGCAGGGCGTCTTCCTTGTGGGTGACGTTGCGCAGGCCGAAAGCGATGGTCACGCAGTCGAAATGGTTGTCGGGGAACGGCAGCTTTTCAGCGTCGGCCTGGACGAATTCGACGTTGCCGGCCACACCCAGGTCCAGCAGGCGGTCGCGACCGACCTTGAGCATGGATTCGTTGATGTCGGCCAGGACCACTTGGCCGGTCGGCCCGACGATGTGGGAGAACTTCTTCGTCAGGTCGCCCGTGCCGCCGGCGATGTCCAGCACGCGGTTACCGCTGCGCACGCCCGACAGCTCGATCGCGAAACGCTTCCAGAGCCGGTGCATGCCGCCCGAGAGCAGGTCGTTCATCAAGTCGTACTTGGCGGCTACGGAGTGAAAAACCTCGGCGACTTTTTCCGCCTTCTGGCTTTCCGGCACGTTCTTGAAGCCGAAGTGAGTGGTGGGTTCGGCATCGCTGCCTTTGCGCTGATCAGTCATATCGCGGTCACCAAAAAAGAATGCGGGACATTCTAATCCCGGTGGAGGGCTTTGTCTTGGCAAGGCTGAAGGTAAGATGGGCAACCGCCGGGACGTTTTGACGCAGCCAGGGTTTGAAACGTTCAGGCAAGTCCCGATAAAACAGGAGTCATCCGATGGCCCGTATAACGGTTGAACGTGCCCATGGCCTGGGCAAGGAAGCGGCGCGAGAGAAGGCCGACAAGCTGGCGCAGAAGTTGTCCGACAGCTATGGCCTGGAGCCGCAGTGGGTGGGCGATACCCTGAAACTCAAGCGTTCCGGGGTCAAGGGCGAAGTGCACGTGGGCGAGGATTCGATCCGCGTCGACGTGGAGCTGGGCATGTTGATGTCGGCCATGAGCGGCACGATCAAAGGCGAAATCGAAAAGGCGCTGGATAAGGCGTTGGCTTAACTGCTCGGAAGGATGGCGAACACGGAATCAAAGTTCACCACCAAATACTGTGGGAGCGGGCTTGCTCGCGAATGCGGTGGGTCAGTCATTATTGATGTTGACTGACTCACCGCATTCGCGAGCAAGCCCGCTCCCACATCGGGACATCAAATGCCTCGGGATTTGTGTCAGTTGTTAGGGTGCCGTTTCTAATTATTGCCACTACTTTGTGCCTGAGCCCGTCCCTGTGCGGGCAGTTCCTCAAACCTTTTTCGAGTGAGGTGCACCATGGCCAAAGTTATTTTCAAGAAAAAAACCGACGTTGAATCTTCCACGCTCAGCGACGTGAAAACGTACGCGCGCAAGATCTGGCTGGCGGGTCTGGGCGCCTACACGAAGGTCGGCCAGGAAGGCGGAGAGTATTTTCAAGAGTTGGTAAAAGCTGGCGAAGTTATTGAAACCAAAGGCAAAAAGAAAATTGCCGGGAAACTTGAAGCGGCCAACAGCGAATTGATTGAAGCCAAGACCGACGTCAATACTTTCAAGGCTCGGGTTGAAGTACAACTCGATAAAGTCGAGAAGGTATTCGATGCCCGTGTTGCAAGTGCCTTGAATCGTATCGGCATTCCGTCTAAACATGACGTTGAGGCACTCTCTGCTAAGCTCGATGAGCTGACAGCATTGCTCGAACGTGTCGCGCGTAAACATTAAGGAGAACGGGATGGCTGGCAAAAAAATCACAGAAAAAGAAGGCAGCTCGTGGGCCGGGAAGATTGAAAAGTATTCCCGCAAAATCTGGCTGGCTGGTTTAGGCGTGTACTCGAAGATCGACACTGACGGCAGCAAGCTCTTCGAGTCTCTGGTTAAGGACGGCGAAAAGGCCGAAAAACTCACTAAGACGGCGGTCGGCAAACAAGTCGATGCAGCCAAGGACTCTGCCGAGTCCGCCAAGTCGCGAATCGGCGGCGTAAAAGATCGTGCAATGGGCAAATGGGACGAACTGGAAGGGGCTTTCGACAAGCGCCTGAACAGTGCGATCTCCCGCCTGGGCGTGCCGAGCCGTAATGAAGTCAAGGCGCTGCACAGCAAGGTCGACACACTGACCAAGCAGATCGAAAAACTCACCGGCGCCAAAGTCGCACCGGTGGCGACCAAGACGGCGGCGGCCAAGCCGGCCGCTAAAACGGCAGCCAAGCCACTGGTCAAGGCTGCGGCAAAACCCGCTGCCAAACCTGCGGCGAAAGCAGCGGCCAAGCCAGCGGCTAAAACCGCAGCGGCCAAACCCGCTGCCAAGGCGGCAGCCAAACCGGTAGCGGCGAAAGCGACCGCCAAGCCCGCTGCAAAACCTGCAGCCAAACCGGCGGCCAAGACGGCAGCAGCTAAACCTGCTGCGGCTAAACCAGCGGCTAAACCCGCTGCCAAGCCTGCGGCAAAAGCGGCGGCCAAACCAGCTGCGGCGAAAAAGCCTGCCGTGAAAAAACCGGCCGCGCCAAAAGCTGCCGCACCCAAGGCACCCACCGCGGCCGCCAAACCGGCAACCGCGACCACGACGAACTCCGCCGCGGCTCCGACCCCGGTCGCCACTCCAGCACCGGCGCAGGCTCCAACGCCGCCATCTACCCAGTCCTGATATCAAGGGCTGACAAAAATGCCCGGTCTATGTAGGCCGGGCTTTTTTATTTGTACGCAGGGCAACCTGTGGGAGCGAGCTTTGTGGGAGCAAGGCTTGCCCGCGATGAAAACGCCGCGGTCTCTTGAGGACCGCAGCGCCTGGATCGCGAGCAAGCTTTGCTCCCACAAAGCTCGCTCCCACAATGGATCTGCCACTGCCACTGCCACTGCCACTGCCACTGCCACTGCCACTGGTTAATCGTGTTCTTCCAGGTACCGCAACGCCAGTCGCTCTGTCGCCACCTTGGTTGCGGGCGGCAAGTGTGGGGCCACCAGCATCATGATCTGATAGACCACCAATCGAACCTCGCCCTCGCGACCGAGGATCCGCTGATAGTCCAAGGAGAACAGCAAGGTCATGGTGATCTGTTCCACCAGTTGCCCCAAGGCCTGGGTGTCGCTGACCAGCAACCCCTGCGCCTTGAGTTGCGCCAGCAGTGAGGCGAGGGTTCGCTTCAGGGCGTTGAGCAATTGGCGGATGCCCTTGGCCAGCTTCGGCAGGCGTCCGGCCAGGTTGGACAGGTCCTGGAACAGAAACCGGTACTGGGCCAGGCGCTCGACGATCAAGTGCAGGAACAGCCAGTAGTCTTCCGGCGCCAACTGCGCGTCCGCCGGTGGGTCGAGCAGCGGCGCCAGCTCGCTCTGGAAGCGCTCGAACAGCCCCAGGATCAGCGGTTCCTTGCCATGGAAGTGGTAGTAGAGGTTGCCTGGGCTGATGCCCATTTCGTTGGCAACTTCCATCGTCGATACGTTCGGCTCGCCCTTTTCGTTGAATAATTGAAGGGCACATTCAAGGATGCGGTCGCGGGTTTTCATCCGGTCTTCTTAATGGTCAAGTCGTGCCACGGCCAAGCGCCTGGCCGTGGCGTGAGGCCTTCAGCGCACGCGAACATAGATTCCAGGGGCGGCGTCCAGCGGCGGGTAATTAACGTTGCCCAAGGTCATCTGGGTTTCGTGCTGGGCGCCGGAGCGTGCCTGGATCCAGCCCAGCCATTGCGTCCACCAGCTGCCTTCGACATGCGTGGCGTCGTAGTACCAGGCTCGCGGGTCGCTGCTCAGCTTTGCGCTTTCGATGTAGTTGGCCTTGGGGTTGCCTGGCGGATTGAGGATGCTCTGGACATGGCCGCTGTTGGAGAGCACGAAGCGTTTTTCGCCCCCCAGCAGGAGGGTCGAGCGATACACCGCGTCCCAGGGCGTGATGTGGTCGTTGATACCGCCCACGCTGAAGCTGTCCACTGTCACTTTTTGCAGGTCGATGGGCGTGCCGCACACTTCCAGGCCGCCGGGATGGGTCAGTGGGTTGTGCTTGAAGAAGTCCAGCAGGTCGCCGTGGTAGGCCGCCGGCAGCCGCGTGCAGTCGTTGTTCCAGTAGAGGATGTCGAAGGCTGGCGGTTCCTTGCCCAGCAGGTAGTTGTTGATGAAGTAGGTCCAGATCAGATCGTTGGGGCGCATCCAGGCGAACACCCGTGCCATGTCGCGACCATCGAGGATGCCTTTCTGGTAGGAGCGGCGCTTGGCGGCTTCGAGGGTCTGTTCGTCGATGAACAGCGTGGCCGGGCTGTCGATCTGACTGTCCAGCAGGCTCACCAGGTACGTGGCACTGGCGACCCGGCGAAGCTGGCGCTTGGCTTGCAGGTGGCCTTGCAGGGCGGCGATGGTCATGCCCCCGGCGCAGGCGCCCATCAGGTTGACCTCGCGAGCGCCAGTGATCGCCCGGCACACATTCATCGCCTCTTCGGCGGCCTCGACATAGCTGGACAGGCCCCATTCGCGGTGGCGTACGTCCGGGTTGCGCCAACTGATGATGAAGACCTGCAAACCGTTTTTCAGGGCGTACTGGACAAAGCTGTTGGAGGGGCTGAGGTCGAAAATATAGAACTTGTTGATCTGCGGCGGGACGATCAGCAATGGCTTGGCGTACTGCTTTTCGCTCATGGGCCGGTACTGGATCAGTTCGAGCAGTTCGTTGCGAAACACCACCGCGCCGGGTGTGGTCGCCAGGGTCTTGCCGACTTCAAAGGCGTGGGGCGTGGTTTGGCGCGGCAAGCCGTCGTTGTGCAGCAGGTCGTCCACCAGGTGGCTGATGCCTCGGACCAGGCTGGAGCCGCCGGAGTTGAACAGTTCCTTGACCGCCAGCGGGTTGAGTAAGGTATTGGACGGCGCTACGGCGTCGTTGAGCAGGGCGAAGGCGAAGTGGGCGCGGGCGCGGTCGTCCTCGTTCATGTCGCTTTCGTCGATCCAGCTCTTGACCTGTTTTTGCCAACTCAGGTAGGCCTGCAAACTGCGGCGGTAGAAGGGGTTGAGCTGCCAGGTGGGATCGGCGAAACGCGGGTCGTTGGGGTTGGTGGGGTGAAGGGTCTCGCCCAGCAGCACACGGCCCAATTGACTGCCCAGTTTCAACGCATGCCGGGCACTGTGCACCGGGTTGCGCAAGCCGTGTGCGGCCACGCTCCGTAGGGTGGACAGCAGGTCCCTGCCACGCAGTCCGGTGACCGCACTTTGTGCGTTGATGAAACTGGCAGGTGCGGGCATGGAACCCTTCGCCGGTTTGTCGCGCATGAGTCAACTCCTTCGTCATCAGGCTAAAAACAAACACACCGAACCAGACAACATAGTCGCTGTTTCGGGTTGCTGCGCAATCCGGCGTCCTGCCAGGCGCTAATGGGCGGTTTCAGCCACCGCCCAGCGGCGAGGGATGCGGATGCATCACCGCGCGCTGACGTTCTTCCTCCAGGAATTTCATGATGATCGGCGCCACCGCCTCGGCCCGGGTGATCAGGAACAGATGGCCGTCATCGATGATGTGCAATTGGGCGTTGGGAATGCGCCAGGCCAGCATGCGCATGTTGATCAGTGGAATCAGCGGGTCGTCATCGCCGGCCAGCACCAGGGTCGGCTGGTGGATCTTGTGCAGCCAGTGGATGCTGGTCCAGCCGAGGCCGGCGAACAGTTGCCAGTAGTAACCGAGCTTGCCCGCCGAACGCACCTTGGCTGCGTGGCTGGCCGCCAGGCTCGGGTCGCGGCGGAACGAACCACCATAGATCAGTGGCGCGATACGCATCACATGGGACGGTTGAACATAGCGCCGGGGGCTGGCCATCATCCACAGCACCTTCGGTTTGCCCGGCACCATCACCGCCCCAGCCGCCGTGGCCGCCAGTACCAGCTTCTTGCAGCGCTCCGGGTAGTCGTAGGCGAACTGCTGGGCCAGGGCGCCGCCCCAGGATACGCCGATCACGTTGACCTGCCCGTAGTCGAGGTAATCGAGCATCCGTGCGGTGAGTTTGGCCAGGCCCGGAAAGCGATACGGCCGGTTGGGCGTCGATGAACCGCCGACGCCGGGCACGTCAAAGGCGATGACTTCCAGGTCCGGGTCCAGGGCCTGGATGAACGGAAACACCAGCTCCAGGTTGGCGCCGATGCCGTTGAAAATCAGCAATGGCGTCAAGTGAGGCTTGCCGGGACGTACCGCGGTGCGCAAGGTCTGGCCATCCAGATCGACGGTACGGAAGATGTACGGTTGCAGCATGCTTCAAGCCCTGTGGGTCATGTCTCGGGTTACCAGTGTTCGGTCTGTCGGACCGAGTCGCGGCCTTCGCGAGCAAGCCCGCTCCCACATTAGATCGGTTGCGAACCTGAAACTCATGTTCACAGCCAAACCCAATGTGGGAGCGGGCTTGCTCGCGAAGACGGCCTTGCATTCACCGTTAATGTCGGCTGCCGGAGTGCATTCGTGAGCACGCCCACGCCCCAGCAGACGAGTTGCATCCATCACCGCTCATGCACATAGGTGCCCGGCGCCGCTTCACCGGCCGGGTAGGCCTTGTTGCCCAGCACGGTCGGGGCTTTTTTCAATTTGCCCGAGCGCTCGGCCTGCCAGGCCTGCCAGTGCAGCCACCAGGAGTCGGTGTGCTTGGTGGAGTTTTCCTGCCAGTCCTCGGCCTTGGCCGGCATGTCCTCGCCGGTCATGTAGCGCGACTTGGGGTTGCCGGGCGGGTTGAGAATGCTCTGGATATGACCGCTGCTCGACAGCACGAACTCCACCTTGCCGCCGAACAATTGCGCGGACTTGTAGCAGGACTTCCATGGCGTGATGTGGTCGTTGGTGCCGGCCAGGGAGAAGATGTCGGCGGTGACCTGCTTGAGGTCGATGGGCGTGCCGCACACTTCCAATGCGTTGGGGCGGATCAGTGGATTGTTCTTGAACATTTCGATGAGGTCGCCGTGGAACGCCGCCGGCAACCGTGTGGTGTCGTTGTTCCAGAACAGGATGTCGAACACCGGCGGTTCGTTGCCCAGCAGGTAATTGTTGACCCAGTAGTTCCAGATCAGGTCGTTGGGGCGCATCCAGGCAAAGACCTTGGCCATGTCGCGGCCTTCGAGTACGCCGGCCTGGTAGGAGTGGCGCTTGGCCGCTTCCAGGGTCTGTTCATCGACGAACAGCGCCACGTCGGTGTCCAGGGTGGTGTCGAGCACACTCACCAGCAAGGTCAGGGCATTGACCTTTTTCTCGCCGAGGGCGGCGTAATGGCCCAGCAGCGCGGTGCAGGTGATGCCACCGGAGCAGGCACCGAGCATGTTCACGTCCTTGCTGCCGGTGATGGCCGTGACCACGTCCACCGCTTCCTTGAGCGCCTCGATGTAGGTCGACAGGCCCCATTCGCGCTGGGCCTTGGTGGGGTTGCGCCAGCTGACAATGAACGTCTGTACGTTGCTGCGCAGGCAGAAGCGCGCCAGGCTCTTGTCCGGACTCAGGTCGAAGACGTAGAACTTGTTGATCTGTGGTGGCACCACCAGCAGCGGTCGCTCGTGGACCTGCTCGGTGATGGGCCGGTACTGGATCAGCTCCAGCACGTCGTTGCGAAACACCACGGCGCCTTCGGTCACGCCCAGGCTCTTGCCGACCTCGAACGCGCCCATGTTCACCTGGCTCGGCATCCCGCCGTTGTGCACGATATCCTTGGCCAGGTGGGACAGCCCGTCGAGCAGGCTCTTGCCGCCGGTTTCGAAGAAGCGCTTGACCGCCGCCGGGTTGGCCGCCGAGTTGGTCGGGGCCATGGCTTCGGTCATCAGGTTGATCACGAAATGCCCGCGGCTGATGTCCGCGGGCGGCAGGTTGCTGTCGTCGATCCAGGCGTGCAGCTCCTTGCGCCACGCCAGGTAGGTTTGCAGGTAACGTTTGTAGAGTGGGTTCTGGCTCCACGCCGGGTCGGCGAAGCGACGGTCGTCACCGGCCGGTTGCAGCTCGGACTTGCCGAACAGGACGTTCTTGAGCTCGACGCCGAAATGGGCGACGTGCTTGACGCTGTGCAGTGGTTGCTTGATGGCCTGGGTCAGCACCATCCGGGCAGAGGCCAGCAGGTCTTTCCTGCGCAAGCCGACGACGGGATTCAAGCCCAGGGTGTTTTCCGAGGCTTGGTACTTCAACTCATCGTTGTTCTTGTTGCTCATCTACGACGCTCCATTGTCCTTCAGACGAGTACCGGGATCGTGCCATGAAGCCGCAAGGCCAATACCAGGTACGCTGCTCGGGGTGACCATAAATTCCGCATCGAGGGCAATGAGGAAACGTGTGCCAGGAACTCGCCGGTTCCTTTGCAGGGAACTTGCCAGCTCCATTGGTTACCCGAGTTTAATTTTTTTCGCAAGCAGGCCAGTCATTGACGTTGCTGCGCGGGCATTCAAGCAGATGAGTCTAGAAAGTTCGCCCTAAAGCGCCAGCCCTTGAGTTAGAGCATCAGCTTGACGACGGACTCGTTCGGATCGCGGGTTTTTCCGGCGGCCTTGAGTTCGCCAAGATAATCGTTCCACAAGTCTTGCTGGCGCACCGCCAACTGGTAGAGGTAGTCCCAGGTGAACAAACCGCTGTCGTGGCCGTCGTCGAAGGTCAGTTTCAGTGCGTACTGGCCGGCCGGTTCGACCTTGGTCAGGGCAACGTTGAGCTTGCCGTATTGCAGGATGGGTTTGCCGTGGCCCTGGACCTCGGCGGAAGGCGAGTGCACCCGCAGGAATTCGGCGGGCAGGTGGTACTCCTCGTCCGGCGCGTATTTGAGCGTCAGGGTCTTGGAGGCTTTGTGCAGGTTGATGGCGGTGGGGAGTTTGGTCATGGGGTCGTCAGTCTCTTGAAGCCATGTGTGAACATTATGTGGCGAGGGAGCTTGCTCCCGCTGGAGGGCGAAGCCCTCCCAAAAACTCGTTGCGATCCACCTGATTGAGCGGTGGCTTCTGGTTCTTGGGGCTACTTCGTAGCCCAGCGGGAGCAAGCTCCCTCGCCACAGGAGCTCGCTCACACTGGGGGTGGCTTACAGGATATACCGCGACAGGTCTTCGTTCTGCGCCAGCTCACCCAGGTGGCTGTTGACGTACTCGGCGTCGATGAGGATCGGCGCTTCGTTGTGGGCGCTGGCCAGGTCGCCGGCGCTGAACGACACTTCCTCGAGCAAGCGTTCGAGCAGCGTGTGCAGGCGACGGGCACCGATGTTCTCGGTCTTTTCGTTGACCTGCCAGGCGATCTGCGCCAGGCGCTTGATGCCTTCTGGCGTGAACTCGATGCTCAGGCCTTCGGTCTTGAGCAGCGCGCAATACTGTTCGGTCAGGGACGCATGGGGCTCGCTGAGGATGCGCTCGAAGTCTTCCGGCGTCAGCGCCTTGAGTTCGACACGGATCGGCAAGCGACCCTGCAGCTCCGGCACCAGGTCGCTCGGTTTGCTCAGGTGGAACGCACCGGACGCAATGAACAGGATGTGGTCGGTCTTGACCATGCCCAGCTTGGTGTTGACCGTGCAGCCTTCGATCAGCGGCAGCAGGTCGCGTTGAACGCCTTCGCGGGACACATCGGCACCGCCGACATTGCCGCGCTTGGCAACCTTGTCGATTTCATCGATAAACACGATGCCATGCTGCTCGACCGCTTCCAGTGCCTTGGCCTTCAATTCTTCTTCGTTGACCAGGCGGCCGGCTTCTTCGTCGCGCACCAGTTTCAGCGCTTCCTTGACCTTGAGCTTGCGGCTCTTCTTCTTGCCCTTGCCCATGTTGGCGAACAGGCTCTGCAACTGGTTGGTCATTTCTTCCATGCCCGGTGGCGCGGAAATGTCGACGCCAGCCATTTCGGCCACTTCGATCTCGATTTCCTTGTCATCCAGTTGGCCTTCGCGCAGGCGCTTGCGGAACAACTGGCGGGTGTTGGAATCCTGTGTCGCGGCGGAGTCGGCGTTGAAGCCCATGCGCGCTGGCGGCAGGAGCGCATCGAGAATGCGTTCTTCGGCAGCGTCTTCGGCGCGATGGCGGACCTTGGTGATTTCCTGTTCGCGCAGCAACTTGATCGCAGCGTCGGCCAAGTCACGGATGATCGATTCGACGTCGCGGCCGACATAACCGACTTCGGTGAACTTGGTGGCTTCGACCTTGATGAACGGCGCATTGGCGAGCTTGGCCAGGCGCCGGGCGATTTCGGTCTTGCCGACACCGGTCGGGCCGATCATCAGGATGTTCTTGGGGGTCACTTCGACGCGCAGCTCTTCGGGCAGCTGCATCCGGCGCCAGCGGTTACGCAGGGCGATGGCGACGGCGCGCTTGGCATCGTCCTGGCCGATGATATGGCGGTTGAGTTCGTGGACGATTTCGCGGGGAGTCATGGACATAATAATTGGCGGTCCTCAAGCGGAAGTCTGGGCCTGGAAGGGCTTACTCCGCGAGGTCCTGCTCCTCAATAGTCTGGGTGTGGTTGGTGAAGACACAGATGTCGCCGGCGATGCCCAAGGCAGTCTCGACGATCTCGCGGGCCGACAGGTCGGTCTTTTTCAGCAGGGCGCTGGCCGCGGCCTGCGCGTAGGCACCGCCGGAACCCATGGCGATCAGGCCGTCCTCGGGTTCAACGACGTCGCCGTTGCCGGTGATGATCAAGGAGGCGTCCTTGTTGGCGACCGCGAGCATGGCTTCGAGGCGGCTCAGGGAGCGGTCGGTGCGCCATTCCTTGGCCAACTCCACGGCGGCACGGACCAAGTGGCCCTGGTGTTTCTCAAGCTGACCTTCGAAACGCTCGAACAACGTGAAGGCGTCGGCAGTGGCCCCGGCGAAACCGGCGATGACCTCGCCGTGGTACAGGCGGCGGACTTTCTTCGCGTTGCCTTTCATCACGGTGTTGCCCAATGAAACCTGGCCGTCGCCGCCCATGACGACTTTGCCGTGACGGCGGACTGAAACGATGGTGGTCAAGGGAAGAGTCTCCACGCAGCGGGGCGAAAATGCCCGGATGGAACTCATATGGGGGTGGCGTGGGGTTTTTCAACTGTGGGGTGGCGGAGGGGATGAGTGGTCCCTCGCTGTTTTTGGCAGAGGACTTCTTTGTGGCGAGGGAGCTTGCTCCCGCTGGACCGCGCAGCGGTCCCAAGCTTTTAGGGCTGCTGCGCAGCCCAGCGGGAGCAAGCTCCCTCGCCACAAAAGCCCCCCGGCCACAGGGGGCTCAGCGAAAATCAGCGGCTCTGGCGTTGTTGTAACAACAGGTTGCTGAACCCGCTGCCCGCCAATTGTTTCTGGGCCTTGGTCAGTTCCTCGCGGTTACTGAACGGGCCGACAAGTACCCGGTACCAGGTTTCATCCTTCACCGTACCGGACTCCACCGATACAGACTGGCCCAGCAGAATGATCTGCGCCCGGACCTTGTCGGCGTCGGCTTCCTTGCGGAACGAACCGGCTTGCAGGAAGAACTTCGTCACCGGCGCGGCTTTCTGCACGGGCGGGGCCGGTGGCGGCGTGATGCCCGCCAGGGCCGCCTGGGCGCGGGCGGTGTCGATTTTCGCCGCTTCGGCCGGGGTCACCGGTGTGGTGGGCACCTGGGGCACTTGTGGCGTCGGCAGGGTCTTCTCCGGTACGGCGTCGGGCGGCACGATGACTTCCGATTCCGGCAGCAAGGTGTAGAAGTCGTACTTCGGCTTCACCGGTTGCGTCGGACTCGGCGGGGTCTTGTTGGCCTCGGCGATGCGCGTGGCTTTCTGCTGCTCTTGGCGGACGCGCTTGACGTCATCGCCCTGGCCCGGCTCCAGCTTCATCAAAAACACAATGAACGCGCCGACGGTCAGGCCGATGGCCATCCACAACCAGCCCGGAATCGGCTGTTTGGCCGGGGGCTGGTAACGACTGGCGCCGCGCTTGGGTGCAGGTTTTTTCTTGGCGGCCAACTTACATGCGCTCCAGGGGTTCCAGGCCGAGCAGTTCCAGGCCTTGCTTGAGCGTGCGCCCGGTCAGTGCGGCGAGACGCAGGCGGCTCTGCATTTGCTCCGGGGTTTGCGCGTTGAGGATCGGGCAGTTCTCGTAGAAGCTGGAGAACAGGCCGGCGACATCGTACAGGTAGGCGCATAGCGTGTGCGGCGTGCCTTTGTCGGCGACGTTGTTCAGCACTTCGCCGAACTGCGCCAGTTTCGCCGCGAGCTCCTGCTCCTGCGGGGCTTGGAGCACAATCTGGCCGTCTATTTCATTGAAGTCTTTGCCGAGCTTGCGGAACACGCCCGCCACGCGGGTGTAGGCGTACAGCAGGTACGGCGCGGTGTTGCCTTCGAAATTGAGCATCAGGTCGAAGTTGAAGCTGTAGTCGCTGGTGCGGTGCTTGGACAGATCGGCGTATTTCACCGCGTCGATGCCCACGACCTTGGCGATCTTGCGCAGTTCGTCTTCGGCCAGGTCCGGGTTCTTGCCCTTGACCAGGGTGTAGGCGCGGTCCTGGGCTTCGGTCAGCAGGTCGATCAGCTTCACCGTGCCGCCGTCGCGGGTCTTGAACGGACGACCGTCGGCGCCGTTCATGGTGCCGAAGCCCATGTGCTCCATCTCCATCGGATGGGTCACGAAACCAGCCAGGCGTGCCACTTCGAACACTTGCTGGAAGTGCAGGGCCTGGCGCTGGTCGACGAAATACAGCACCCGATCGGCCTTGAGCACGCCGTTGCGGTAGCGCACGGCCGCCAGGTCGGTGGTGGCGTAGAGGTAGCCGCCGTCGGCCTTGACGATGATCACCGGCAGCGGCTCGCCATCGGCGGTCTTGAATTGATCGAGGAACACACACTGGGCGCCGTTGCTTTCCACCAGCATGCCTTTGGCCCGGAGGTCGTTGACCACGTTGACCAGGTCGTCGTTGTAGGCGCTTTCGCCCATCACGTCGGCCATGGTCAATTTGACGTTCAGCAGCTCGTAGATTTTCTGGCAATGGGACAGGGAGATGTCCTTGAACTTGGTCCACAGCGCCAGGCACTCGGCATCGCCGGCCTGCAACTTGACCACCAGGCCACGGGCGCGGTCGGCGAACTCCGGCGACTCGTCGAAGCGTTGCTTGGCGGCGCGGTAGAAGTTCTCCAGGTCCGACAGCTCATCGCTGGTGATCGGGTTTTCCTGAAGATAGGCCATCAGCATGCCGAACTGGGTGCCCCAGTCGCCGACGTGGTTCTGGCGGATCACGGTGTCGCCAAGAAACTCCAGGACCCGGGCCACGCCGTCGCCGATGATGGTCGAGCGCAGGTGGCCGACGTGCATTTCCTTGGCCAGGTTGGGGGCCGAGAGGTCGACCACGGTGCGCTGCAACGGGCCGGCCTTGCGCACGCCGATGCGTTCGTCGGCCAGCGCCGCGTCCAGGCGCGAGGCCAGGGCCTGGGTGTTCTGGAAGAAATTGATGAACCCGGGGCCGGCGATGTCAGCCTTGCTGACGTTCTCGTCGGCCGGCAGCGCGGCGATGATTTTTTCCGCCAGGTCGCGAGGTTTCATGCCGGCCGGCTTGGCGAGCATCATCGCGATGTTGCTGGCGAAGTCGCCGTGGGTCTTGTCGCGGGTGTTCTCGACCTGAATCGCCGGCGACAGGCCTTCTGGCAGCACACCTTCAGCGACGAGTTGGGTGATGGCTTGCTGGATGAGCTGGCGAATGGTGTCTTTCATGGTCTTCTCTTTCAACCGCAGGCGCGGCGGCGCTTCGATGCGCTGGTGGAAAAACTGGGCATTATCCGTGGCGCGGGCGAGCTTGCCAACTGTAGCGGGTTGGTTGGTAACTATTCCAGATGGTCAGCATGCACTCGGACCCTGTGGGAGCGGGCTTGCTCGCGAAAGCGGTGGCACAGCCAATATCACCGCAACTGACCCACCACCTTCGCGAGCAAGCCCGCTCCCACAGGGGGGCAGTGGTCAATACAAATCCACCGGATCCACATCCAGCGACCAGCGCACCGCCCGCCCGCTGGGCATCTGTTCCAGTACCAGTAGCCAGGCGCTCAGCAGTCGATGCAGCGGCGCCCGGGCATTGGCCTGCAATAAAAGTTGCGCGCGATAGCGCCCGGCTCGCCGTTCCATCGGCGCTGGCACCGGCCCCAGGAGTTCGATGCCGGTGAGGCTCTGCTCGGCCAGCAAACGCTCCGCCTCGCTGCAAGCCTCATCGAGGAAACCTTCGGCCTGCCCCGGCTTGTGGGCTTCGGCCCGCAACAGCGCCAGGTGGGCAAAGGGCGGCAGGCCGGCGCTGCGGCGTTCGCTCAAGGCCTGCTCGGCGAAGGCGAAGTAACCCTGTTCGGTCAGTTGGATCAGCAGTGGGTGGTCGGCCAGGTGCGTCTGGATGATCACTTTGCCCGGTTCCTCGGCCCGACCGGCCCGGCCCGCGACCTGGACGATCAACTGCGCCATGCGCTCGCTGGCGCGGAAGTCGCCGGAGAATAGCCCGCCATCGGCGTCGAGGATCGACACCAGGGTGACCCGTGGGAAGTGATGCCCCTTGGCGAGCATCTGCGTGCCCACCAATATGCACGGCTGACCCTTCTGGATCGTCGCGAACAGTTGGTTCATCGCGTCCTTGCGCGAGGTGCTGTCACGGTCGACCCGCAACACCGGGTAGTCCGGAAACAGGATGCCCAGCCGTTCTTCGGCGCGTTCGGTGCCGGCGCCGACCGGGCGCAAATCCACTTTGCCGCACTGCGGGCAATGCCTTGGCACGCGCTCGACGTGGCCGCAATGGTGACAACGCAGCTCGCCATGGCGTTGATGCACGGTCATCCGCGCGTCGCAGCGTTCGCAGCCAGACATCCAGCCACAGTCGTGGCACAGCAGGGTCGGGGCAAAACCGCGACGATTGAGGAATACCAGCACCTGTTGCCCGGCGGCCAGGGTCTGGCCGATGGCTTGCTGCATCGGTCCGGAAATACCGCTGTCCAGCGGACGACTTTTCACATCCAGGCGCAGGAAGCGCGGTTGTTTGGCGCCACCGGCCCGTTCGTTGAGGCGCAACAGGCCGTAGCGGCCGGTGTAGGCGTTGTGCAGGCTTTCCAGCGAGGGCGTGGCCGAGCCGAGCACGATCGGGATGTTTTCCTGGCGGGCGCGCACCAATGCCAGGTCGCGGGCGTGATAGCGCAGGCCTTCCTGCTGTTTATAAGAGCCATCGTGCTCTTCGTCGATGATGATCAGGCCAGGGTTCTTCATCGGCGTGAACAGGGCCGAGCGGGTGCCGATGATGATGTCGGCCTCGCCATCACGGGCGGCGAGCCAGGCTTCCAGGCGTTCACGGTCGTTGACCGCCGAGTGCACCAGGGCGATCCGCGCATTGAAGCGCTGTTCGAAGCGCGCCAGGGTTTGTGGGCCGAGGTTGATTTCCGGAATCAGCACCAGGGCCTGCTTGCCGGCCTCCAGGGTCTGGCGGATCAGTTGCAGGTAGACCTCGGTCTTGCCGCTGCCGGTGACGCCTGCCAACAGAAAGGCGTGATAACTGTCAAAACCTGCGCGAATCGCTTCGCAAGCGGCCCGCTGCTCGGCATTGAGTGGCAGTTCCGGCTGGGCCAGCCAATGTTCATGGCGGGCGCCGGGGGCGTGCCGACGGATTTCCACCTGGACCAGGTCCTTGGCCAGCAACAGGTCCAGGCTGTCCTTGCTGAGTATCAGTTTGCTCAGCAGTTGATGGGCCACGCCATGGGGGTGTTGGGCCAGGGTCGCCAAGGCTTCGCGCTGGCGCGGGGCGCGAGCGATGCGGGGATCGTCCAGCGAGGCCCCCGGGGCCACCGACCAGAACCGCTCTTGGCGCGCCTCGGCCAGCTCGCCCTGGCGCAGCAGCACCGGCAGCGCCCAGCTCAGGGTATCGCCGAGGCTGTGCTGGTAATACTGGGACGTCCACAGGCACAGCTTGAACAGCGAGGCGGGCAGCGGCGGCGTGGCATCGAGCAGCGCCAGGGCCGGTTTGAGCTTGTCGGCCGGGACCTCGCTGTGGTCGGTGACTTCCACCAGGATGCCGATCATTTCCCGCCGGCCGAACGGCACCCGCAGGCGCATGCCCGGCTGCAACTGGGCGCGCAGGATCCCGGCCGGGGCGCGGTAGTCGAACAGGCGGCGCAGGGGCGAAGGCAGGGCGAGGCGCAGGATGGCGTCGGGCACGCGGGGCAATCTCAATAAACAGACATTGGGTGAGGCTGGCGCTGAATGTGGGAGCGGGCTTGCTCGCGAAGGCGGATTATCTGGCAGAAATGATGTGCCTGACACACCGCCTTCGCGAGCAAGCCCGCTCCCACAAGTCCCACAAGAAGGATCGCGCATGAGGCCGGGAGCCTAGCAGACGGTTGGTACAAGGCATAGCTTGCGCGAATGACGATGTCTGGTAGAATCCGCGGCCTAATTACGTGCGGTATTCAACAATAGTGTTGGGTGGCGGCACGCTAGCCTGAGGAAAACAGCATGAAAACCGATATCCATCCGGAATACCCAGCAATTGCCGTAACCTGCAGCTGCGGCAACAAGTTCGAAACCCGTTCGACCTACGGCAAAGCCCTGGCGATCGACGTTTGCAACGAATGCCACCCGTTCTACACCGGTAAGCAGAAGACTCTGGATACCGGCGGCCGTGTTCAGAAGTTCGCCGATCGTTTCGGTGCTTTCGGCAAAGTTACTCCAAAAGCCTGAGGCTGATCATTTTGGATGGTCGTCTCGACTGCTCCAGACTGATGAAGAAGGCGTCCCTCGCGGGCGCCTTTTTTGTGTCTGCGATTTGGCTCTGCGGTGCCCAGGGCGCCTGTCCTGTGCCGGGCAACCTGCCCCAGGTGGCGGTGCAGCGCGTGGTGGATGGCGACACCTTGTACCTGGAGGATGGCCGCCGCATTCGGATGATCGGCCTCAATAGCCCTGAGCTGGGCAAGCGCGGCCGCGCCGACGAGCCGTTCGCCGTGGCGGCGCGCCAGCGACTCGAGGCCCTGGTGGCTGCCAGCGGTGGCCGGGTGGGCGTATTGCCTGGCAAGGACGACCGCGACGATTACGGTCGCACCCTGGCCCATGTCTACAACGCCCAGGGCGAGAACCTCGAAGAGCGCCTGATTGCCGAAGGGTTGGGGTTTCTGGTGGCAGTCGCGCCGAACGTTGATCTGGTCAGTTGTCAGCAAATGGCCGAACGTCATGCGCGCCAGGCCGGATCAGGTGTTTGGAAAAAATCCCCAGTGGTGCGAGCGGAGCAGATCAATGCCCCCGGCTTCGTGCTGACCCGTGGGCGAGTAGAAAGCGTGCAACGCAATCGCGGTGGTATCTGGATTAAATTGCAGGGGGCGGTTGTCCTGCACATTGCGCCCAATTTGCAGAGACGTTTTGATGCCTCGGCCCTGGAGCGGCTCAAAGGGCGGACAATCGAGGCGCGTGGCTGGGTTATCGACCGCGCCCGGCGTGGCGGAAATAAAGCCGGTCAAGCGCGATGGATGTTGCCGTTGACGGATCCGGCCATGCTGGAAGCGGTTCTGTAGGAAAAAATTGTAGACATTCCGTCGCTATATTGTATGCATGTAGCCCTTGTGTTTCGCGGCTCTTGGCCCAAAGTCGTAGGGCAGGGCGCTTGACAGCAGTGACTGGTCAGTCTTGTGGGGACTTTGCGAGGCGCGTATCCTCGGCGGTCCGTCTGTCCAACACAGTAAAAAGCGGAATGCCCACATGTCTGATCTGAAAACTGCCGCTCTCGAATATCACGCTCATCCTCGTCCAGGAAAGCTGAGTGTCGAGCTCACCAAGGCCACCGCTACTGCTCGCGACTTGTCGCTGGCCTACAGCCCCGGCGTAGCCGAACCAGTCCGCGAAATCGCTCGCGACCCTGAACTGGCCTACAAATACACCGGTAAAGGCAACCTGGTTGCAGTCATTTCCGATGGCACCGCGATCCTCGGCCTGGGTAACCTCGGCCCATTGGCGTCCAAGCCAGTCATGGAAGGCAAGGGCGTGCTGTTCAAGCGCTTCGCCGGTATCGACGTTTTCGACATCGAAGTCGATTCCGAGAGCCCGCAAGCCTTCATCGACACCGTCAAGCGCATCTCCATCACCTTCGGTGGCATCAACCTGGAAGACATCAAGGCTCCTGAGTGCTTCGAGATCGAGCGCGCCCTGATCGAACAGTGCGACATTCCGGTATTCCACGATGACCAGCATGGCACCGCGATCGTTACCGCGGCCGGCATGATCAACGCCCTGGAAATCGCCGGCAAGACCCTGCCGGAAGCCAAGATCGTCTGCCTGGGTGCCGGCGCTGCGGCCATCTCCTGCATGAAGTTGCTGGTGAGCATGGGCGCCAAGATCGAAAACATCTTCATGGTCGACCGTACCGGCGTGATCCACTCCGGCCGTGACGACCTGAACCAGTACAAAGCCGTGTTCGCCCACGCGACCGACAAGCGCTCCCTGGCGGACGCGCTGGACGGTGCCGACGTATTCGTCGGCCTGTCGGGTCCGAACCTGCTGAGCGCGGAAAACCTGCTGCGCATGGCACCGAACCCAATCGTGTTCGCTTGCTCGAACCCGGACCCAGAAATCTCCCCGGAACTGGCCCACGCGACCCGCAACGACGTGATCATGGCCACCGGCCGTTCGGACTACCCGAACCAGGTCAACAACGTACTGGGCTTCCCGTTCATCTTCCGTGGTGCCCTGGACGTTCGCGCCAAGCGCATCAACGAAGAAATGAAAGTCGCGGCCGCCAACGCCCTGCGTGAACTGGCCAAGCTGCCGGTGCCTCAGGAAGTGTGCGACGCCTACGGCGGCATCAAGCTGGAATTCGGTCGTGAGTACATCATCCCGAAACCAATGGACGCCCGCCTGATTACCCTGATCTCCGATGCCGTGGCCAAGGCCGCCATCGAGACGGGCGTGGCGACCCTGCCGTATCCAAAGAACTACCCGCTCAAGAGCGTGGATGACGTGTTCAACGGCTAAGCCGTTGTAGCGTCAAATAAAAAGCCCCGGCTCTGTGAGTCGGGGCTTTTTTGTGCCGGTTTTGTATGAGCACCGCAGATCCCTGTGGGGGCCGAGCTTGCTCGCGATTGCAGTCTGGCATTCAGCATCGAGGCAAGCTGACCCGCCGCCATCGCGAGCAAGCTCGGCTCCCACATTGGTTCGGTGGTGGACGTTGATTGTGCGACCGCCACAAATCCCTCTGTGTGCGAGCTTCAATCACCCAAGGCCTCTCAGCCCAACGCTCGAGCCTCAATCCAACCCTGTGGCGAGGGAGCTTGCTCCCGCTCGGCTGCGCAGCAGTCGCAAACCGGGTAATGCGGTCGGTCTATAGACATGCAGGGCCTGCTGCGCAGGCCAGCGGGAGCGAGCTCCCTCGCCACGGGTTTTGGGTTGCCTGGGCTGCCGCCATCGCGAGCAAGCTCGGCTCCCACATTGGTTCGGTGGTGGACGTTGATTGTGCGACCGCCACAAATCCCTCTGTGGGAGCGAGCTTCAATCACCCAAGGCCTCTCAGCCCAACGCTCGAGCCTCAATCCAACCCTGTGGCGAGGGAGCTTGCTCCCGCTCGGCTGCGTAGCAGTCGCAAACCGAGCAATGCGGTCGGTCTATAAACATGCAGGGCCTGCTGCGCAGGCCAGCGGGAGCAAGCTCCCTCGCCACGGGTTTTGGGTTGTCTGGGCTGCCGCCATCGCGAGCAAGCTCGGCTCCCACATTGGTTCGGTGGTGGACGTTGATTGTGCGACCGCCACAAATCCCTCTGTGGGAGCGCGCTTCAATCACCCAAGGCCTCTCAGCCCAACGCTCGAGCCTCAATCCAACCCTGTGGCGAGGGGGCTTGCTCCCGCTCGGCTGCGTAGCAGTCGCAAACCGGGCAATGCGGTCGGTCTATAAACATGCAGGGCCTGCTGCGCAGGCCAGCGGGAGCAAGCTCCCTCGCCACGGGTTTTGGGTTGCCTGGGCTGCCGCCATCGCGAGCAAGCTCGGCTCCCACAGGGATGTGGATGGGTCAGAACAAATCGATCGGTGCCGCTTCGTCCGCCGGCAGCGGGCTGCCCGGGGCGACGCCGTTGCCCAGCTCGTTGACCGACGGTGGCGTGTCTTCGCTCTTGAACAGTTCGAAGTACGCCCCTGGGGTGCCTGGCGTGGCCGCACGGCCGCTGACCGGGTCGACCCGCAGGCTGAGGATGCCTTCCGGCTCCGGCTGGGTGTGCGGCGGTTTGTCCTTGAGGGCGGCACCCATGTAGTTCATCCAGATCGGCAGCGCCACGGTGCCGCCGAACTCGCGGCGGCCCAGGCTTTCAGGCTGGTCGAAACCGGTCCAGACGGTGGTCACGTAGTCGGCGTTGTAGCCGGAAAACCAGGCGTCCTTGGATTCATTGGTGGTGCCGGTCTTGCCCGCCAGGTCAGTGCGGCCCAGGGCCAGGGCGCGACGGCCAGTGCCGAGCTTGATAACGTCCTGCAGCATGCTGTTGAGAATGTAGGTGGTGCGGCCATCGACAATGCGCTCCGCGATGGCGGGTGCTTGCGGCAGGCCTGGGGCCGTCGCGGCTTCACCTGGTGTCGCATTGACCGTGAACGTCTCGGTGGACGGTGCGGCGACGCCATCGCTGGCCGGCTCGCCCGTGGGGACCCGTGGCGGGTTGGCAACAAACAGTGTCTCGCCATTGCGACTTTCGATCTTGTCGATGATGTACGGGGTGATCTTGTAGCCGCCGTTGGCAAACGTGCTCCAGCCCATGGCGATTTCCATCGGCGTCAAGGTCGCGGTGCCCAAGGCCAGGGACAGGTTGCGCGGCAGGTCCTGCTTGTTGAAGCCGAACTTGCTGATGTAGTCGATGGTGCGGTCCACGCCCAGCGCTTGCAGCAAGCGGATCGAGACCAGGTTACGGGATTTGTACAGCGCCTCGCGCAGGCGAATCGGGCCGAGGAAGGTATTGGTGTCGTTCTTCGGTCGCCAGACCTTGTCCAGGTATTCATCGACGAACACGATCGGCGCATCGTTCACCAGGCTGGCGGCGGTATAGCCGTTATCCAGGGCGGCGCTGTAGACAAACGGCTTGAAGCTCGAGCCTGGCTGGCGCTTGGCCTGCAAGGCGCGGTTGTAATTGCTTTGCTCGAAGGCGAAGCCACCCACCAGCGAGCGGATCGCGCCGTTCTGTGGGTCGAGGGACACCAGCGCGCCCTGGGCGGCCGGGATCTGGCTGAACTTGAGCGTATTGTCCGCCTGGCGCTGGACGCGGACCAGGTCGCCGACCTGGGCCACGTCCGACGGTTGCCGTGGGTTGGCGCCCATGCTGTTGGTGTTGAGGAATGGGCGGGCCCATTTCATGGTGTCCCAGGCTACGTGTTCTTCCTGCTCGCCATTGCGGGTCAGCACCTTGATGCCGTCCTTGTCCACCGAGGTGACGATCGCTGGCTCCAGGCTGCTGATGGTGCGTTGCTTGGTCAGTTCCAGGGCCCAGGCTTCCTTGGTCTTGCCCGGCAGGCGCGATTCAGGGCCACGGTAGCCGTGGCGCTGGTCGTAGGTCATCAGGCCCTCGTGCAGCGCGGTGTTGGCCATTTCCTGCAAGTTGCTCGGCACCGTGGTGGTCACGCGAAAACCTTCGGTGTAGGCGTCGCTGCCATAACGCCCGACCATCTCGGCACGGGCCATCTCGGCAATGTACGGGGCGTTCACTTCCGGCGTCGGCACGTGATAGCTGGCGTTCAGCGGCTCATTGATCGCGGCGGTGTAGTCGGCCTCGGTGATCTTGCCGAGCTTGTACATGCGTCCCAGGATCCAGTCGCGTCGCTCCTTGCTGCGCGTCGGGTTGGCCAGCGGGTTGAAGCGCGACGGGGCCTTGGGCAGGCCGGCGATCATCGCCATCTGCGCCAGGCTCACATCGCGGATCGACTTGCCGTAATACACCTGCGCCGCCGCCTCGATGCCGTAGGCGCGGTTGCCCAGGTAAATCTTGTTCACGTACAGCTCGAGGATTTCATCCTTGGTCAGTTGCCGTTCGATCTGCAGGGCCAGGAGGATCTCGGTGGTCTTGCGCGAAAAGCTGCGCTCGCTGGTCAGGAAGAAGTTCTTGGCCACTTGCATGGTGATGGTGCTGCCGCCGGACTGGATGTGCCCGCTCTTGACCAACTGGCTGGCCGCGCGCATCAGGCTGCCAGGATCGACGCCATAGTGGTTGGCGAAGTTATCGTCTTCAGCACTTAGTAACGCATTGATGAAATTGGGGGGAATGTCGGCGAAACGGATCGGTGTGCGGCGCATTTCGCCAAATTCGGCGATCAACTTGTTGTCGCTGCTGTACACCCGCAAAGGAATCTGCAACTGAATACTTCTCAGCGCCTCCACGGACGGCAAACCCGGACTAAGGTAAAGAAAAGCACCGCTCAGGCCCAAGAGCAGTCCGCAGAAAACGGCGACGATGGACCATCCGAAAAATTTCAGCAGACGAATCAAGGCTTTTGGATATCCAGGCAAAGAATGAAAAAGGCGCCAGGTGCAGGGATGGACCCGTGCTTGCAACAAAGCGAAAAAAAACGCTGGGCATTATAAGCATTTTTTTTCGTCAGGCATGCCATCCGGACGTCCGTCGGACGGCCGTGATTGAACGCAATGCATATTAGAGAGTCCGTAACTCACGGATAGTCATAGGGAATTGGTAGTGCTACGACTCTTCAATAAAAAAGCCCATGCGCTTCTGGGGATCGACATCAGTTCGACGTCGGTGAAGCTGCTCGAGTTGAGTCGCCAGGGCGAGCGATACCGCGTCGAGTCCTACGCGGTCGAACCGTTGCCGGCCAACGCCGTGATCGAGAAGAACATCGCCGAGCTCGAAGGGGTGGGGCAGGCGTTGTCGCGGCTGCTGGCCAAGGCCCGGACACCCCTGCGCAGCGTGGCGGTGGCCGTGGCGGGCTCGGCGGTGATCACCAAGACCATCGAGATGGACGCCGGCCTGTCCGACGACGAGATGGAGAACCAGCTCAAGATCGAGGCCGATCAATACATCCCCTATCCGCTGGATGAGGTGGCCATCGATTTCGAAGTGATGGGCGTTTCGCCCCGCAGCGCCGAACGCGTCGAAGTACTGCTGGCGGCCTGTCGCAAGGAAAACGTCGAGGTCCGCGAGGCGGCGTTGGCGCTCGCCGGGTTGACGGCCCGGGTGGTAGATGTGGAGGCGTATGCGCTGGAACGGGCGTTTGGCCTGCTCGCCACGCAACTGGCCGCGTCCCAGGAGCGGCTGACCGTGGCGGTCATCGACATCGGCGCCACCATGACCACCCTCAGCGTGCTGCACAACGGGCGCATCATCTATACCCGCGAACAACTGTTCGGCGGCCGCCAGTTGACCGAGGAAATTCAGCGCCGCTACGGCCTGACACCCGAGCAGGCGGGCCTGGCAAAGAAGCAGGGTGGGCTGCCGGACGATTATCTCGGCGAAGTGTTGCAACCTTTTCGCGAGGCCCTGGTGCAGCAGGTTTCGCGCTCCCTGCAATTTTTCTTCGCCTCGGGCCAGTACAGCGCGGTGGATCACATTCTGTTGGCCGGGGGCACGGCTTCCGTCGCTGGCCTGGACCGGCTGATCGAGCAACGCCTGGGCACGCCGACGCAGGTGGCCAACCCGTTCACCAACATGGCCCTGAGCAGCAAGGTCAATGCCGGTGCCCTGGCCAGTGATGCGCCGGCGCTGATGATCGCTTGCGGGCTGGCCCTCAGGAGTTTCGACTGATGGCGCGGATCAACCTGCTTCCCTGGCGCGAAGAGCTGCGCGAAGAGCGGCGCAAACGCTTTCTGCTGGCCTTGGTGGGTGCGCTCGTCGGAGCGGTCGGGGTGATTCTGGTCGCCGTCCGCTACATCGACAACGCCATCGACCATCAGGTCGCTCGCAACAGCCATCTCTCCGGCCAGATCGCCGTGCTCGATGAGCGCATCAAGCAGATCAGCGAATTGAAAGCCCGTCGCCAGCAATTGCTGGAGCGCATGCGCATTATCCAGGACTTGCAAGGAAATCGACCGGTCAGCGGACGCATCTTCGACCAGTTGGTGCGGACCCTGCCGGATGGCGTTTACTTCACCGAAGTGAAAATGGAAGACCGGACGCTCTTCATCAAGGGCGCTGCGGAATCGAACAACCGGGTCTCGGACCTGATGCGCAACCTGGACTCGTCGGACCTGTTCGATGCGCCCAGTTTGACGGAGGTGAAGGCGACCACCGCTGGCCAGCTCGACCAGGCCAACGTTTTCCAGCTGACGGTTCGCCAGACCCGCCCGGTCGAAGTGGAGGACGCCGAATGAAGCCGGGGGAGTGGTTCGACGCGCTGCGCAAGATCGACATCAATGATCTGGACACCAACAATATCGGCTCCTGGCCGGCACCGATCAAATGGCTGGCCGGCATCCTGCTGGTGGCCCTGGTGCTGGGGCTGGGCTATAACTTTGCCTTGAGTGACCTGGAAAACCAATTGCAGCAGGTGCGCGAGGAAGAGAACACGCTCAAGGCGCAATTCGCGGGCAAGGCCCACATGGCCGCGAACCTGGAACGCTACACCGAGCAGATGAAACAGATGGAAACGTCTTTTGGTGTGCTGTTGCGGCAATTGCCCAGCGATACCGAGGTGCCGGGCCTGCTGGAAGACATTACCCGCACCGGGTTGGGCAGCGGCCTGGAGTTCGAGGAAATCAAGCTGCTGCCGGAAGTCACCCAGCCTTTCTATATCGAGCTGCCGATCCAGATCACCGTGACCGGCGGCTACCACGACCTGGCGACGTTCGTCAGTGGGGTGGCGGGGCTGCCCCGGATCGTCACGCTGCATGATTTCGAGATCGCCCCGATGGAGCCCGAGGCTGGCACGAAACTGCGCATGAGCATCCAGGCCAAGACCTACCGCTACAACGAGCAGGAGGCGCAGCCATGAGGCCGATGGTGTGCCGTCTCTGTCTGCTGGCAGGCCTGGTCGTGTTGGCGGGCTGCAACAATGACAGCGGGTTCAGCGACCTGGACGCCTACATGAACGAAGTGCGCCTGCGCCCGCCCGGCAAGATCGAGCCGACGCCGACGTTCAGGCCCCAGGAGACCTTTACCTACAGCGCCGCCAACCTGCGCAGCCCGTTTTCCCGGCAGGTCCGTGTGGACCAGGCCGACCGGCAGCGCGGCTCGCGCAACGTCCGGCCCGACCCCAACCGGGTCAAGCAGTACCTGGAAGGCTTCAACATCGAACAGTTCGAAATGGTCGGTACGATCTCCAACGCCGCGGGCTCCTTCGCGCTCCTGCGGGGCGCGGGCGGGGTGCACCGGCTCAAGGTCGGTGACTATCTGGGACGCAACGACGGGCGGATAGTCGCCATCAGCGCCACCCAGGTCGATGTGGTCGAAATCGTTCCCGATGGCGAGGGTGCCTGGCTGGAGCGACCCCGGACCATTCCTTTGAAAGAGCATTCATAGTGGAAGTCGAACAATGAACAGGTTTTTTTCAGCCCTCGGTATTTCGCTATGGACAGCGCTGTTATCGCCGATGGTTCTTGGGGCCGGCCTGAAGACGCTGGATGTGGCGGCGTTGCCGGGGGACCGTGTCGAGTTGAAACTTATCTTCGACGGACCGCCGCCGACACCGCGGGGCTACACCACCGAACAACCAGCCCGGATTGCGCTGGACCTGCCGGGCGTGACCAATCAACTGGCCAGTAGAAGCCGCGACCTGGGTGGGGGCAATGCGCGTAGCGCCACCGTGGTCGAGGCGGGGGATCGCACCCGGTTGATCATCGGCCTGACTCAACTGGCGCCGTATGACACCCGGGTCGAAGGCAATAACCTGTTCGTGGTGGTCGGCAAGGGCGCCGCCCCGAAGAGCACTGCCCGCAACAGCACCGCCCAGGCTCCGCGCCCGGCGGTGGCCAGCGCGGCGCCTGCCAGGAGCAGTGCGCCGGTGGGCAAGGCGATCCGTGGGGTGGATTTCCAGCGCGGGACCCAGGGCGAAGGCAACGTGGTGATCGATTTGTCCGATCCGTCCATCGCCCCGGACATCCAGGAGCGCGAAGGCAAGATCATTCTCAATTTCGCCAAGACCCAATTGCCCGAGCCGCTGCGGGTGCGCCTGGACGTCAAGGACTTCGCCACCCCGGTGCAATTCGTCAATGCCAGCGCCGGTAGCGACCGAGCGACCATCAGCATCGAGCCCAGCGGCACCTTCGACTACTCGACCTACCAGACCGACAACAAGCTCACCGTCAGCGTCCGGCCCATGACCGTCGACGACCTGCAAAAACGCAACGCCGACCGCGCTGCCTACAGCGGCGAAAAACTCTCGCTCAACTTCCAGGACATCGAGGTGCGTTCGGTTCTGCAATTGATTGCCGACTTTACCAACCTGAACCTGGTGGCCAGCGACACGGTACAGGGTGGCATCACCCTGCGGCTGCAAAATGTGCCGTGGGACCAGGCGCTGGACCTGGTGCTCAAGACCAAGGGGTTGGACAAGCGCAAGGTCGGCAACGTGCTGCTGGTGGCCCCGGCCGATGAAATCGCGGCGCGGGAGCGCCAGGAGCTGGAGTCGCAAAAGCAGATTGCCGACCTGGCGCCACTGCGGCGTGAGCTGCTGCAGGTCAACTATGCGAAGGCGGCGGACATCGCCAAGCTGTTCCAGTCGGTGACCAGCGCCGAGGCGAAAGCCGATGAGCGCGGCACGATCACGGTGGATGAGCGCACCAACAACATCATTGCCTACCAGACCCAGGACCGGCTCGACGAACTGCGCCGGATTGTGGCGCAGCTGGATATTCCGGTACGCCAGGTGATGATCGAGGCGCGAATTGTCGAGGCCAACGTCGACTACGACAAAAGCCTGGGCGTGCGCTGGGGCGGTTCGATCCAGAACAAGGGCAACTGGAACTCCTCGGGGGTGACCACCGGCACCTCCACCACCATCGGCACGCCGGGCAGTACCGGCACCAATCAGCCGTTCGTGGATCTGGGCGCCTCGGGCAATACTTCGGGGATCGGCATTGCGTTCATCACCGACAACGTATTGCTGGACCTTGAGCTGACGGCCATGGAGAAAACCGGTAACGGGGAAATCGTCTCCCAGCCCAAGGTGGTGACGTCCGACAAGGAGACGGCCAAGATCCTCAAGGGCACGGAGATTCCTTATCAGGAAGCCAGCTCCAGCGGTGCCACCTCGGTGTCGTTCAAGGAGGCCTCGCTGTCCCTGGAAGTGACCCCGCAAATCACCCCGGACAACCGCATCATCATGGAGGTCAAGGTCACCAAGGATGAGCCGGACTACCTGAACAAGGTGCAGGATGTGCCGCCGATCAAGAAAAACGAAGTCAACGCCAAGGTCTTGGTCAATGATGGCGAGACCATTGTGATTGGCGGGGTTTTCTCAAATACTCAGAGCAAGGTCGTAGATAAGGTGCCATTTCTTGGCGATGTGCCGTATCTTGGCCGCCTTTTCCGGCGTGATGTGGTTTCGGAGAAAAAATCCGAGCTGCTGGTGTTCCTCACTCCGCGTATCATGAATAACCAGGCGATTGCTGTGAGTCGTTGATTCTGTGCGAAATTTGATTCTTGTTGGGCCGATGGGCGCTGGAAAAAGCACCATCGGCCGTTTGCTGGCCAAAGAGCTGCGCCTGCCGTTCAAAGATTCCGACAAGGAAATTGAATTGCGCACGGGTGCCAATATCCCATGGATCTTCGATAAGGAAGGCGAGCCGGGCTTTCGTGACCGTGAGCAGGCGATGATTGCCGAGCTGTGCGCGTTCGAGGGCGTGGTGTTGGCCACCGGCGGTGGTGCGGTGATGCGCGAAGCCAATCGTCAGGCGCTGCATGCCGGCGGACGAGTGGTCTATTTGCACGCCTCTGTCGAGCAGCAGGTCGGCCGCACTGCCCGGGACCGCAACCGGCCGCTGTTGCGCACCGCTGACCCGGCCAAGACCCTGCGCGACCTGCTGGAGCTGCGTGATCCGCTGTATCGGGAGATCGCCGACCTAGTGGTGGAAACCGATGAGCGGCCGCCGCGGATGGTGGTGCTGGATATTCTCGATCGCCTTCAGCAGCTACCGCCCCGTTAATGCGCCTGGCGAAATGCGCTATCCTCGACGTCCCGTTTTGGCCCGTCTGGGGCGTGGCGTATGGCCATTAACTGGCGTCAGGACAAGCACCGTGGACTTTCGTTAATTGCAGGCAGGACGCCTGATTCCATCTTCACTGTGGGGACACATGCAGACACTTAAGGTCGACCTGGGCGAGCGCAGCTACCCGATTCACATTGGCGAAGGCTTGTTGGACCAGCCTGAACTGCTGGCGCCGCATATCGCCGGGCGGCAAGTGGCGATCATTTCCAATGAAACCGTCGCGCCTCTGTATCTGGAGCGTCTGACCCGCAGCCTGTCGGCCTTTTCGGTGATTTCCGTGGTATTGCCCGACGGCGAAGCCTTCAAGAATTGGGAAACCCTGCAACTGATTTTCGACGGCCTGCTGACCGCACGGCACGATCGCCGTACCACGGTGATTGCCCTGGGCGGCGGTGTGATCGGCGACATGGCCGGTTTTGCCGCCGCCTGCTACCAGCGTGGTGTCGATTTCATCCAGATCCCCACTACGCTGTTGTCGCAGGTCGACTCGTCGGTGGGCGGCAAGACCGGAATCAACCATCCGCTGGGCAAGAACATGGTCGGTGCGTTCTATCAGCCCAACGTGGTGCTGATCGACACCGCCACCCTCAATACCTTGTCGGCTCGCGAGCTGTCTGCGGGGCTGGCGGAAGTCATCAAGTACGGGCTGATCTGCGACGAACCGTTCCTGGGCTGGCTCGAAGAGAACGTCGACCGCCTGCGTGCGTTGGATCAAACGGCGCTGACCTACGCCATCGAGCGCTCCTGCGCCGCCAAGGCCGCCGTGGTCGGTGCCGATGAGCGTGAGTCCGGGGTGCGCGCCACGCTCAACCTGGGGCACACCTTTGGCCATGCCATCGAAACCCACATGGGCTATGGTGTCTGGCTGCACGGTGAAGCGGTTGCGGCCGGTACGGTCATGGCCCTGGAGATGTCCGCGCGCCTGGGCTGGATCAGCGAGCAGGAGCGCGATCGCGGTATTCGTCTGTTCCAGCGCGCCGGGCTGCCGGTGGTTCCGCCCGAGGAAATGAGCGAGGCGGATTTTCTTCAACACATGGCAATCGACAAAAAAGTGATCGACGGTCGTCTGCGCCTGGTGCTGCTGCGCCACATGGGCGAAGCGGTGGTGACCGACGATTATCCGAAAGAAGTTCTACAGGCCACGCTGGGAGCGGACTACCGCGCCCTGGCTCAGCTTAAAGGTTAATAAGACTGCGATGACTAGTTTGCATGCCGACGAGGCTTTCCTCGGCCATTTCCAATTGAGTCATGACCCTTTTGCCCCACGGGTCCCGGGCTTCAAGTTCTTCCCCGCCCAGCGCAAGCCGGTGCTGGGCCAGTTGCATCATCTGGCGCGCTACAGCCAGTTGCTCCTGGTGGTCACCGGTCCCCAGGGCAGCGGCAAGACCTTGCTGCGCCAGGCCCTGGTGGCCAGCACCAACAAACAGTCGGTGCAAAGCGTGGTGGTATCGGCCCGTGGCGCCGGCGATGCCCCCGGCGTGTTGCGCCAGGTGGCCCAGGCGCTGAACGTCGCCCAGGCTGAAGTCGGTGCCATTCTCGATCAGATCGTGCAACTGGCGCTGACCGGGCAGGAAGTCTATCTGCTGGTGGACGATGCCGAGCAACTTGACGAATCGGCCCTCGAAGCCCTGCTGGCCCTGGCGGCCGGTGCGCCGGAGGGTCGCCCCCATGTGTTCCTGTTCGGCGAGTCGTCGCTGATCGCCGACCTGGACCAGTTGAACCTCGAGGAAGAGCGCTTCCACGTCATCGAACTGGCGCCCTACACCGAGGAAGAAACCCGTGAATACCTGGCCCAGCGTCTTGAAGGTGCGGGGCGGGGCATCGAACTTTTCACCGCCGATCAGATCTCTGAGATTCACGAAAGCGCCGACGGTTGGCCTGGCAACATCAACCAGGTTGCCCGCGATGCTCTCATCGAAGTCATGATTGCCAGCCGCTCAGCGGTGAAGCGTCCAAGTATGGGGTTCAACATGCCGAAGAAACACGTATTGGCAATTTCCGCCGTCGTCGTGGTTGCAGTTGCCGCCGCCTGGCTGATGCCGGGTCGCAGCAAGGCGCCAACCACCGGCGCACCTGCCAACGAACAGGCGCAACTGCCCCTTGGCCAAGGTACACCGCAACCCAACGGCGGTGCACCGGCGGTGGAATTTGCCGGCAATACCCAGCCGATGCCGCTGCCGCTGGTCGGCAACTCGCAACCGGTCATGCGTGGGCCCCTGGCGGAAGCCGCAGGTGGAATCACCGAGGGTGACGACGGTGCGCCGCCTCCGATCGAAGACACCAGCGACGTGCCACCTACCGTGACCACCACCGCGCCGCCTGCGGGCGTACCGGCCGGTCCTGCGCCGACGACGCCTGCACCAGCTCCAGCCGCCAAGCCGACCCCAGCGCCCACTCAGGTCGCCACCGCCAAGCCTGCACCGGTTCCAGCGCCTGCGGCCAAGCCGGCAGCGCCAGCACCGGCGGCCAAGCCTGCCGCTGCCCCGGCCAAGGCCGCGGGCGGTAGCTGGTACGCCGGCCAGGCGCCGGGCAACTACGTGGTGCAAATCCTCGGCACAAGCTCCGAAACCGCGGCGCAGAACTTCGTCAAGGAACAGGGCGGCGAGTACCGTTATTTCAAGAAAGTGCTCAACGGCAAGCCGCTCTATGTCATCACCTACGGCAGCTTTGCCAACCGTGATGCAGCCGTTTCCGCCATCAAGGCCTTGCCAGCGAAGGTTCAGGCTGGTAAACCTTGGCCTCGCACTGTCGCCAGCGTCCAACAGGAACTGGCAGCAACTCGCTGAAGATTCGGCGGCCTTACCCAGGCCGCCTCTCCCGGCAACCTCAAAATTTCCGCAAGGGCGGGCGGCCTTTCAGGCCGCGCGCCTTGTGGTGTCTGCGTCACAGTAGCGTTTGAGTCGTAGCGGTCGAACCCAAAAAAGTTTTGACTAGCACAGCATATAGCTTTAAACCTTTCACAAATGCGACATGGATTTGCGACAGTTCGTCGTCAAATTTGTGAGCCCCTGTGTCGGTGTGTACAATGACCTCCCTTTTGCCCCCGCAAAGCTGGCGTACGTTCGGCGCGGCATGCAACTGGTTGAATTGAAAAGAAATTTGTCTCGATAAGAGGCAGCCTGGTGAGAAAGTGTCTATGAAAGCAGGTCTGTACCAACCAGATGAATTCAGGGATAACTGCGGTTTTGGCCTGATAGCCCATATGCAGGGCGAGCCCAGTCATACCCTTTTGCAAACGGCCATTGAGGCCCTGACCTGCATGACCCACCGCGGTGGGATCAACGCCGACGGCAAGACCGGTGACGGTTGTGGCTTGCTGATTCAAAAACCCGACGAGTTCCTGCGTGCCGTAGCCCAGGAAACGTTTGGGGTAACCCTGCCCAAGCAGTACGCCGTGGGCATGGTGTTCTTCAACCAGGACCCGGTGAAGGCCGAGGCGGCTCGCGAAAACATGAATCGCGAGATCCTGGCCGCCGGCCTGCAACTGGTTGGCTGGCGCAAAGTGCCGATCGACACCAGCGTCCTCGGCCGCTTGGCGCTCGAGCGCCTGCCGCAGATCGAGCAGGTGTTCATCGCTGGCGAAGGCCTGAGCGACCAGGACATGTCGATCAAGCTGTTCAGCTCCCGTCGTCGTTCGTCCGTGGCCAATGCCACCGACACCGATCACTACATCTGCAGCTTTTCCCACAAGACCATCATTTATAAAGGCCTGATGATGCCGGCGGACCTCACCGCCTTCTATCCAGACCTCAGCGATGAGCGCCTGAAAACCGCGATCTGCGTGTTCCACCAGCGCTTCTCCACCAACACCCTGCCGAAATGGCCGCTGGCCCAGCCATTCCGCTTCCTCGCCCACAACGGCGAGATCAATACCATTACCGGCAACCGCAACTGGGCCGTGGCCCGTCGCACCAAGTTCGCCAACGATTTGATGCCGGACCTCGAAGAGCTTGGCCCGCTGGTCAACCGCGTGGGTTCGGACTCCTCGAGCATGGACAACATGCTGGAGCTGATGGTGACCGGTGGCATCGACCTGTTCCGTGGCGTGCGCATGCTCGTGCCGCCAGCCTGGCAGAACGTCGAGACCATGGACCCGGACCTGCGCGCCTTCTACGAATACAACTCCATGCACATGGAGCCGTGGGACGGCCCGGCCGGTATCGTCATGACCGACGGTCGCTACGCCGTCTGCCTGCTGGACCGTAACGGTCTGCGTCCGGCGCGCTGGGTCACCACCACCAACGGGTTCATCACCCTGGCCTCGGAAATCGGGGTCTGGAACTACCAGCCCCAGGACGTCATCGCCAAGGGCCGCGTAGGTCCGGGCCAGATCTTTGCCGTGGACACCGAGACCGGCCAGATCCTCGACACCGATGCCATCGACAACCGCCTCAAGTCCCGTCATCCGTACAAGCAATGGCTGCGCAAGAACGCCCTGCGCATCCAGGCGACCATGGAAGACAACGACCACGGTTCGGCTTTCTATGACGTCGACCAGCTCAAGCAGTACATGAAGATGTACCAGGTGACGTTCGAAGAGCGTGACCAGGTGCTGCGTCCGTTGGGCGAGCAGGGCTACGAAGCGGTCGGCTCCATGGGCGACGACACGCCGATGGCCGTGTTGTCGCAACGCGTGCGTACGCCGTACGACTATTTCCGCCAGCAGTTCGCCCAGGTGACCAACCCACCGATCGACCCGCTGCGCGAGGCGATCGTGATGTCCCTGGAAATCTGCCTCGGTGCCGAGCGCAACATTTTCCAAGAGTCGCCGGAACACGCCTCGCGGGTGATCCTCAGTTCGCCGGTCATTTCCCCGGCCAAGTGGCGCTCGCTGACCAACCTCGATCGTCCCGGCTTCGAGCGTCAGGTCATCGACCTGAACTACGACGAGAACATCGGCCTGGAAGCGGCGATCCGCAACGTTGCGGACCAGGCTGAAGAAGCGGCGCGCGCCGGGCGTACCCAGATCGTGCTGACCGACCGTCACATCGCCCCGGGCAAACTGCCGATCCACGCCTCGCTGGCCACCGGTGCGGTGCACCATCGCCTGACCGAAAAAGGCCTGCGCTGCGATTCCAACATCCTGGTGGAAACGGCTACCGCACGCGATCCGCATCACTTCGCAGTGCTGATCGGCTTCGGCGCTTCGGCGGTGTATCCGTTCCTGGCTTATGAAGTGCTGGGCGACCTGATCCGTACCGGTGAAGTGCTGGGCGACCTCTACGAGGTGTTCAAGAACTACCGCAAGGGCATCACCAAGGGCCTGCTCAAGATCCTGTCGAAGATGGGCATCTCGACCATCGCCTCGTACCGTGGCGCGCAATTGTTCGAGGCCATCGGCCTGTCCGAGGAAGTCTGCGAGCTGAGCTTCCGTGGCGTGCCGAGCCGTATCAAGGGCGCGCGCTTCGTCGACATCGAAGCCGAACAGAAAGCCCTGGCCGCCGAGGCCTGGAGCCCGCGCAAGCCGATCCAGCAGGGCGGTTTGCTGAAGTTCGTTCACGGTGGCGAATACCACGCCTACAACCCGGACGTGGTCAACACCTTGCAAGCCGCCGTGCAACAGGGCGACTACGGCAAGTTCAAGGAATACACCTCGCTGGTGGACAACCGTCCGGTGTCGATGATCCGCGACCTGCTCAAGGTCAAGACCCTCGACACGCCGCTGGACATCAGTGAAGTAGAGCCGCTGGAGTCGGTGCTCAAACGCTTTGATTCGGCCGGTATTTCCCTCGGTGCGTTGTCCCCGGAAGCCCACGAAGCCCTGGCCGAAGCCATGAACCGCCTCGGTGCGCGTTCCAACTCCGGTGAAGGCGGCGAAGACCCTGCGCGCTACGGCACCATCAAGAGTTCGAAAATCAAGCAGGTGGCCACCGGCCGCTTCGGTGTGACGCCGGAATACCTGGTCAACGCTGAAGTACTGCAGATCAAGGTCGCCCAGGGTGCCAAGCCCGGCGAAGGCGGCCAACTGCCCGGCGGCAAGGTCAACGGCCTGATTGCCAAGCTGCGCTATGCGGTTCCCGGCGTGACCCTGATCTCGCCACCGCCGCACCACGACATTTATTCGATCGAAGATTTGTCGCAACTGATCTTCGACCTCAAGCAGGTGAACCCCAAGGCGCTGGTCTCGGTGAAATTGGTGGCGGAAGCGGGCGTTGGCACCATCGCCGCCGGCGTGGCCAAGGCCTATGCCGACCTGATCACCATCTCCGGCTACGACGGCGGCACCGGTGCATCGCCGTTGACCTCGATCAAGTACGCCGGTGCGCCGTGGGAGCTGGGCCTGGCTGAAACCCACCAGACCCTGCGCGGCAACGACTTGCGCGGCAAGGTCCGGGTGCAGACCGACGGTGGCCTGAAGACTGGCCTGGACGTGATCAAGGCCGCCATCCTCGGCGCCGAGAGCTTCGGCTTCGGCACCGCGCCGATGATCGCCCTGGGCTGCAAATACCTGCGCATCTGTCACTTGAACAACTGCGCTACCGGCGTGGCGACCCAGAACGACAAGCTGCGCAAGGACCACTACATCGGCACCGTCGACATGGTGGTGAATTTCTTCACCTACGTGGCCGAGGAAACCCGCGAGTGGTTGGCGAAACTGGGCGTGCGCTCCCTTGAAGAGCTGATCGGCCGTACCGATCTGCTGGACATCATCGAGGGGCAGACCGCCAAGCAGCATCACCTGGACCTGACCCCGTTGCTGGGCAGCGATCTGATTCCGGCAGACAAGCCTCAGTTCTGCCAGGTTGATCGCAACCCGCCCTTCGACAAGGGTGAGCTGGCCGAGAAGATGGTCGACATGGCCGCTGCGGCGATCAACGACCTGAGCGGTGCCGAGTTCGAACTGGATATCTGCAACTGCGACCGTTCCATCGGTGCGCGGATCTCCGGCGAAATCGCGCGCAAGCACGGCAACCAAGGCATGGCCAAGGCACCGGTGACCTTCCGCTTCAAGGGCACCGCGGGCCAGAGCTTCGGCGTCTGGAACGCCGGTGGCTTGAACATGTACCTGGAAGGCGATGCCAACGACTACGTGGGCAAGGGCATGACCGGCGGCAAGCTGGTCATCGTTCCGCCCAAGGGCAGCGTCTACAAGACCCAGGACAGTGCAATCATCGGCAACACCTGCCTCTACGGCGCCACGGGCGGCAAGCTGTTCGCCGCCGGCACCGCGGGCGAGCGTTTTGCCGTGCGTAACTCCGGCGCCCACACCGTGGTGGAAGGCACCGGCGATCACTGCTGCGAGTACATGACCGGTGGTTTTGTCTGCGTGCTGGGCAGGACCGGTTATAACTTCGGCTCTGGCATGACCGGCGGTTTCGCCTACGTGCTCGACCAGGACAACACCTTCGTTGACCGGGTCAACCACGAACTGGTGGAAATCCAGCGGATCAGCGGCGAGGCGATGGAGGCCTACCGCAGCCATCTGCAAAACGTGCTGAACGAGTACGTCGCGGAAACCGACAGCGAGTGGGGTCGTGAGCTCGCCGAGAACCTCGATGACTACTTGCGCCGTTTCTGGCTGGTCAAGCCCAAGGCTGCCAACCTGAAATCGTTGCTTTCCAGCACTCGTGCCAACCCGCAGTGATATGCGCCTGAAGAGTTTGATGAGGTTTTAACAATGGCTGAACGTCTGAATAACGACTTCCAGTTCATCGATGTCGGGCGCAAGGATCCGAAGAAGAAACTGTTGCGTCAACGCAAGAAAGAGTTCGTGGAAATCTACGAGCCTTTCAAACCCCAGCAGTCGGCCGACCAGGCCCACCGCTGCCTGGGCTGCGGTAACCCGTATTGCGAATGGAAGTGCCCGGTGCACAACTTCATTCCCAACTGGCTGAAACTGGTGGCCGAGGGCAACATCCTCCAGGCCGCCGAGCTGTCCCACCAGACCAACACCCTGCCGGAAGTCTGTGGCCGGGTGTGCCCGCAGGATCGCCTGTGCGAAGGTGCGTGCACCCTCAACGACGGTTTTGGCGCGGTGACCATCGGTTCGGTGGAGAAATACATCACCGACACCGCGTTCGCCATGGGCTGGCGCCCGGACATGTCCAAGGTCAAGCCGACCGGCAAGCGCGTGGCGATCATCGGCGCGGGCCCGGCGGGCCTGGGCTGTGCCGACGTGCTGGTACGCGGTGGCGTGACCCCGGTGGTGTTCGACAAGAACCCGGAAATCGGCGGTCTGCTGACCTTCGGCATTCCCGAGTTCAAGCTGGAAAAGACCGTGCTGAGCAATCGCCGCGAGGTCTTCACCGGCATGGGCATCGAGTTCCGCCTGAACACCGAGGTGGGCAAGGACGTGACCATGGAGCAACTGCTTGAAGAATACGATGCGGTCTTCATGGGCATGGGCACCTACACCTACATGAAGGGCGGCTTTGCCGGTGAGGACCTGCCGGGCGTCTACGACGCGCTGGACTTCCTGATCGCCAACGTCAATCGCAACCTGGGCTTCGAAAAGTCGCCAGAAGATTTCGTCGACATGAAGGGCAAGAAGGTTGTGGTGCTCGGCGGTGGCGACACGGCGATGGACTGCAATCGCACGTCGATTCGCCAGGGCGCCAAGTCGGTGACCTGTGCCTATCGTCGTGACGAAGCGAACATGCCCGGCTCGCGCAAAGAGGTGAAGAACGCCAAGGAAGAAGGCGTGAAATTCCTCTACAACCGCCAGCCGATTGCCATTGTCGGTGAAGACAAGGTCGAAGGCGTGAAAGTGGTCGAGACCCGTCTCGGCGAGCCGGACGCCCGTGGCCGCCGTAGCCCCGAGCCGATCCCGGGCTCCGAAGAGATCATCCCGGCCGACGCCGTGGTCATCGCTTTCGGTTTCCGCCCGAGCCCGGCGCCGTGGTTCGAGCAGTTCAGCATCCAGACCGACAGCCAGGGCCGTGTCGTCGCCCCGGAACAGGGCCAGTACAAACACCAGACCAGCAACCCGAAGATCTTCGCCGGTGGCGACATGGTCCGCGGTTCCGACCTGGTGGTGACGGCGATCTTCGAAGGCCGCAATGCGGCGGAAGGGATCCTGGATTACTTGCAGGTCTGACCGAACGACACCAATCCTGTGGGAGCGAGCTTTGTGGGAGCAAAGCTTGCTCGCGATACAGGCGCCTCGGTAATCAAGGGACCGCGGTGTTTTCATCGCGGGCAAGCCTTGCTCCCACAAAAAAGCTCCCACAGGTCTTTTGTGGTGTTAGAAGACTGTGTTGCACCGCGACAAATTGCCCCGATAGATAAAAGGCACGGCTCTTGCCGTGCCTTTTGCGTCGCGCTCTGAGAAAATGCCCGCACTTTTTTTCCGGATGCCGACATGACTGCCCTGAAGAACGACCGTTTCCTTCGCGCCCTGCTCAAGCAACCCGTAGACGTCACCCCGGTGTGGATGATGCGCCAGGCCGGTCGCTATCTGCCGGAATACCGCGCCAGCCGCGCCAAGGCGGGCGACTTCATGAGCCTGTGCATGAACCCGCAGTTCGCCTGCGAGGTCACGATGCAGCCGCTGGACCGCTACCCGCAGTTGGACGCGGCGATCCTGTTCTCCGACATCCTCACCATTCCCGATGCCATGGGCCAAGGCCTGTACTTCGAGACCGGCGAAGGCCCGCGCTTCAAGAAAGTCGTCAGCACCCTGGCCGACATCGAAGCCCTGCCGATTCCCGATCCGCAGAAGGACCTGGGCTACGTCATGGATGCGGTCAGCACCATTCGCCGTGAACTCAACGGCCGTGTGCCGCTGATCGGTTTCTCCGGCAGCCCGTGGACCCTCGCGACCTACATGGTCGAAGGCGGCTCGTCGAAGGACTTCCGCAAGACCAAGGCGATGCTCTACGACAACCCGCAAGCCATGCACTTGTTATTGGACAAGCTGGCGCAGTCGGTCACGTCCTACCTCAACGGCCAGATCATGGCCGGTGCGCAAGCGGTGCAGATTTTCGATACCTGGGGTGGCAACCTGTCGGCAGCGGCGTACCAGGAGTTTTCCCTGGCCTACATGCGCAAGATCGTCAGCGGCCTGATCCGCGAGCACGAAGGTCGCAAAGTCCCGGTGATCCTGTTCACCAAGAACGGCGGCCTGTGGCTGGAAAGCATTGCCGAGGCCGGCGCCGACGCCTTGGGCCTGGATTGGACCTGCGACATTGGCAACGCTCGCGAGCGTGTCGGTCATAAGGTCGCCTTGCAAGGCAACATGGACCCGACCGTGCTCTACGCCAAGCCTGAAGCGATCCGCGCGGAAGTCGGGCGGATCCTGGCCAGTTACGGCAGTGGCAGCGGCCATGTGTTCAACCTCGGCCATGGCATCACCCCGGAAGTCGACCCGGAACACGCCGGTGCTTTCCTGCGGGCGGTGCATGAGTTGTCGGCGCAATACCACATTTGATTCCCCGTCACCCAGCCTGTCCGGACCCGTGCCGGACAGGATTTTTTTTGTCCGCTGTTAACCGTCCAACCTATAACCAGTCGATTATTTTTTGGGTTGTTTGCTTTTGTTTGTTGGGCATTTTTGTTCGTAAGATGTTTCTCTAATTATGTAAGGGAAATCGAATCAGAGATCATTCCTTCTATGTTGAGAGATTTATCCTACATAGAGAATCCATAAGTTTCTATAAAGTTCCGGGCACTTGTAAGGGCGGGCGCTGAGCAGTCCGGCGCGCCTTTCAAGCAGGCGGTGACACGTCTTTCATTTTGATGACTAGTCTGGAATTTATATGAAAAATAACTTCAACAAAGGCAATGTATTAACGGGGTGTGCGTCTTCATTAGTTCTGTTGTCGGCCCTGGCGGCATCCCAAAGTGTGCTGGCCCATGGCTTCGTCGAAGTACCGCCTTCTCGTGCGCTGTTGTGCAAGCAAGGTGTCAACCTGAACTGCGGCGGCGCGCAGTACGAACCGCAGAGTACCGGCGAAACCTTCAAGGGCTTCCCGAGTGGCGTCGGTGGTGCACCGCTGCAAGGCCCTGTCGACGGCAAAATCGCCAGCGGCGGCAAAGCCAATTTTTCTGCCCTCGATGCGCAATCTGCCACGCGCTGGCACCTGACTGAAATCAGGGACCGCAACATCACCTTTCAATGGCAATACTCCGCCGCGCACCCTGCGACCAAACACGAATACTTCATTACCCGCGACGGTTGGAACCCGAACGAAGCGCTCAAGCGCGCCTCGTTCGACAACACGCCGTTCTGCACGGTGGATGGTGGTCATCAACCCCCGGTAGCCGGTGCCCCACACAACTGCGTCATTCCTGACAGTAAATCGGGTCACCACGTCATCCTGGGCGTCTGGACAGTGGGTGATACCGATAACGCGTTCTATAACCCTGTGGATGTGAACATCCTCGCCGAAGCCGCATTGCCGGGCGGCTGGAAACCGGTGGGCAGCATTACCCCATCCACCCCGTTGCTGGCAGGGGACAAGGTCAAGGCCCGGGCATTCTCCGCCACCGGCGAAAATGCCCAATACAGCGTAGAGATCAGCATCGACAACGCCGAAGAAGGCGAGGCTGGAAACTGGTCGTTCAAACTGGCCGAAGCCATCAACAACGCCCATTCCCCGATTCGTGCCGGTGTTCGTGACGACGAAGGCAATATCACGCCGATCAAGGGCGCCAACAGCCTGTACGCCCAGGAAGAAAGCGGTGTGACCCGCTATGAAGTGCAACTGGACATGCAGGAAGACACGGGCGCCAGCTTGGGGATTTCCTCCCTGCAGCCAGAGTACGTACTCGACAAAGGTCGGGTCAGCATGGCGTTCGCCGCGCAGACAAACCGCCGGATGAACCTCGAAGCCACGTTGTTCGATGAGAAGAACAAGCAAGTGGGTGTCGTGAGCAAGGTGGGTGAAGGCAGCACTGCGCTGAGCCTGGACGTGCGCAGCGCCCCAGGGGTTCATACCCTGACGCTGGTGGGCACCACCGAAGACGGCCGCACCACGCGCCAGGAGACCCAGACGGTCACCCTGACCGGCGAGGGCGCCGACATCGAGTATGACTTCGTGTTCCCTGAAGGTGCCAACGACTACACCGCCGGCACGAAAGTGCTGCAGCCCAAGACTGACGAAGTCTTCGAATGCAAGCCGTTCCCCGCGTCCGGCTACTGCAAGCAGTACTCCCCGACAGCGAACGGCTTTGAGCCAGGTGTCGGTGCCTCCTGGCAGAGCGCCTGGGACAAGCTGTAAGTCCTGACAGGCATAGCCCCAGCCGATCCGTACGGGTTGCCTGGGGCTTTCAGATGAGAACGCAGTGATGTCTATTCCTTACTCCAGGCGACGTGTGCTGCTGCACTGGTTGTCGGCGGTCATTATCTTATGGGCGCTGGCGTCCGGTTTTTATGTGGCGTCCAACTCGGTATCCGCTTCGACCGAACAGTGGGTCGGCTCACTCAATGTGTCGCTGACGACGCTGTTCATTCCGTTTTTCCTATGGCGGGCCTGGCTGTTCGTTTGCGAGCTGGCGCCCCGTGGCGCGACGCTTTCATTGGACAAGCGGCTGGCCTTGGCGGTGCATGGGCTTATCTATCTGGTCATCGGTGTCGTACTGGTGACCGGTGTGCTGATGATGAAAAGCCCCATCAGTGTCTTTGGCCTCGTTCGATTCCCCCAGCCGTTGGCTGATCCGGTGTTGATCGACCTGGCCAACACCGTCCACAGGCTGTCTTGCGTGGTGCTTTCGATGCTCGTCGCGCTGCATCTGTGCGCGGTGCTCTGGCACGAGTTTTCCGGACGCCGGGTGGTGCGGCGAATGTCCTTCGCCAAGCCCAAGCCTGCGGGCACGATCCAGAGCGCACAACGGTGAGCCTGTATTTTCGGGTCGGCAGCCGTCTGCCGAAGCTGCTGCTGGTGCTCCTGCCGCTGCTGTACGGGATCTTCCTGGCCGGGCAAGAGTGGCGCTTTCGCCAGGTATTGGGTCGTGATGTGCCGGTGCTGACCACCCCGCCGGTGGCTCCTGTTCGCAACGTGCCCAACGTCCAGGCCGTGGCCACGGTGCTAGGCCTGGCACCCGAAGGTGCCCACGCCCCGAGCGCCGAACCGATTACGTTGCAAGCCAGTTTTGTCGCCGATCAAGGCTTGTCCCGGGCATTGCTCGCGGACGCTGCCGGCCCGCGCATTTATCAGGTGGGCGAGCGCTTGCCCAGTGGCAGCGTGCTGCGCCGGGTCGAGACCAGCCATGTGACGCTGTGGCGCAATGGACGTGAAGAGCGATTGGCCCTGCAACCGGCGGCCAAGCCCTTGTTGCGCCAGCTGGACCCCGAAGATGGGCGCCATGCGGCTATCCACTCCTCGCAATACCTACGCCCGGTGGCCGGGCAATTAGAGTGATCGAATTCATGAACAGCTTTATCCGGGGCCGTGTTTCGCGCGTCCTGTTCTGCCTCGCCGCGTCCTGCCTGCTGATGCCCGTCGGTTTACTGCAGGCCGAAGAGGCCCAGTGGCAACTGGCGATGAACAACGCGGAACTGCGCGACGTGGTCGAGGAGTTCTCAGCGATCCTGGGCAAGACCGTGGTGCTCGATCCCCGCGTGTCGGGGCGTATCACCGTCATGTCCCGCGAGGCGCTGGACCGCGAAGGTGTGCGTCGGTTGTTCTATTCGGTCCTCGATGCGCATAACTTCACGGTGATCGACGAGGGCGAGCGCATCCTGATCACCCCGGTCAGCGATGCCAAGACGCGCGCCGCAATCGCGGATGCAAAAAACGCCACGCCGTCGCAGTTCGTCACCCGGGTCCTGGACCTGCAATCAAGCATCGCCGCCGACGTCGCCGGGTTGATCCGGCCCCTGGTGTCGGCCAATGGTTACGTCGGCCCTTCGGTATCGTCCAACGCCCTGGTGGTCACCGACACCGCTGCCAATGTCCAGCGCCTCGCCGACGTGGTTCGGCAGTTGGACTCAGGGCGCAACCGCAATCATCTGGTGGTGCGGTTGCGGCATGCCCAGGCCGGGGACATCGCGCCGCTGATGGAAGCCTCCGTCGGCAAGCGCGAGGGTGACATGGCGGGCGTGGTGATCGCTGATGCCCGCAGCAATCGACTGGTGATCATCGGCCCGCCGGCGGTGCGCCAGCGCCTGGTCGACCTGGCCCGGAGCCTGGATGTCCCGGCTGCGGCATCCCAGGACAACGCCCGGGTCATCCGCCTGCGCCACAGCGATGCCAAGCAATTGGCCGAAGTGCTGGAAGGCGTCGGGCAGGATAAAAAAACCACACCGGCACTCGCTGGCCAGCGAGACATTGCCGCCACCCGCCCGTTCATGATCAAGGCCGATGAAAGCCAGAATGCCCTGGTGCTGATCGCCGAGCCGGCCCAGATTCGTATCATTGAAAACATCGTCCGTGAACTGGATCAACCTCGGGCCCAAGTGCTTATCCACGCGGCCATCGTGGAGGTTTCCGGGGACATTACCGAAGCCTTGGGCGTGCAGTGGGGGCTCGACAGAGGCAGCGCGACCGGGTTTATCAACTTTCCGGGTACCGACATCCCGATTATCGGCAACCTGAACCTCAGTGAGCTGGATAAAGGACCGGAAGGTGCGATCCTGCGGCTGGGCGGCGACCGCTTCAGTGCGCTGATCTCGGCGCTGGCGAGCAACACTCACAGCAACCTGCTGTCCACCCCCAGCCTGCTGACCCTGGATAACCAGGAAGCGGAAATCATCGTGGGCCAGAACGTCCCGTTCAAGACGGGCTCCTACGCCACCAGTGGCAACGGCGCGGACAACCCGTTCACCACCGTGGAGCGCAAGGACGTCGGCATCAGCCTCAAGGTCAAGCCCTACATCAACGAAGGCTCGACCTTGCGCCTGGAAGTGGAGCAGGAGGTTTCGGACATCGCACCGTCTGTTTCCGGCGTGGACTCCTCCGACCTGATCACCAACAAGCGCGCCTTGAAGAGCACGATCCTGGCGGACGACGGCGAGATCATCGTGATTGGCGGCCTGATCCGCGACAGTGTCCGCACCCAGCAAAGCGGTGTGCCATTGCTGCGCAGCATTCCGTATTTGGGTGCGTTGTTTCGCTGGAACCGCGACACCCAGACCAAGAGCAACCTGATGGTGTTCCTGCGCCCGACCATCGTGCGCAGCAACGAAGACCTTGCCGAGGTCAGCCGCCAGCGCTATGACGCGCTTCGGGAGTTGAGCAAGCCCGGCTCGCGAAAAAACAATTCGCTGCTGCTGCCCCGGGACGCCCGCCAGCTGTTCGAGTCATCCACAGATGCCGCGGCGGTTGATCCGCAACAGCGCTCGGGTGCCCTGTGACTGAACCGCAAGCCCCGTTGCCCTTTGGTTTCGCCAGGCGCTTGGGCGTGATGCTGGAAGGTGCGGGGCCGACGTTGAGCCTGGTCATGCGCCGCGATACACCGCTCACCACCGTGGCCGAAGTGCAGCGTCTGTGCGGGCGGGACTTGCCGATCCAGATACTGGAGCCGGCACAGTTCGCTGCGCGCCTGGCCAGCGTCTATCGCCAGGGCCAGAGCGCCGCCGAACAGGTCGCCCAAGGCCTGGACGAGGAACTGGACCTGCTCAGCCTGGCCGACCAGATGCCGCAGACCACCGACCTGCTGGAGCAGCAGGGCGATGCGCCGATCATCCGGCTGATCAATGCGCTGCTCAGCGAGGCCGTCCGCGAACACGCCTCGGATGTGCACCTGGAAACGTTCGAACAGTACCTGTCGGTGCGCATGCGCATCGACGGTCAGTTGCAGGAAATGCTCCGGCCACGCCGGGAACTGGCGAACCTGCTGGTGTCGCGAATCAAGGTCATGGCGCGTCTGGACATCGCCGAAAAACGCGTGCCCCAGGATGGGCGAATGGCGTTGCGCCTGGCCGGGCACGAGGTCGATGTGCGGGTCTCGACCCTGCCTTCGGCCCATGGCGAGCGCGTGGTGTTGCGCCTGCTCGACAAGCAGGCCGGGCGCCTGGAGCTGCAGCGCCTGGGCCTGCCCGACGACACCTTGGCGAGTCTGCGCCAGTTGCTCGGCAAGCCCCACGGCATCGTGCTGGTCACCGGGCCCACGGGGTCGGGGAAAACCACCAGCCTGTACGCGGCGCTGAGCAGCATCAATGACCAGAGCCGCAACATCCTCACCGTCGAAGACCCCATCGAATATCACTTGCCGGGCATCGGCCAGATGCCGGTCAACCCGAAAGTCGACATGACCTTCGCTCGCGGTTTGCGGGCCATTTTGCGCCAGGACCCGGACGTGGTGATGGTCGGCGAAATACGCGACCGCGAGACCGCCGAAATCGCCGTCCAGGCGTCGCTGACCGGGCACCTGGTGCTCTCGACCCTGCACACCAACACCGCCGTCGGCGCGGTCACGCGGCTGGTGGACATGGGCGTGGATGCCTATCTACTGGCGTCGTCCCTGGCTGGCATCGTCGCCCAGCGTTTACTGCGTCGTCTGTGCCCGTCCTGCAAGACGCCCTATGTGGCGGACGCCGCCACCTGCCGGCGCCTGGGCCTCGACGCCACTGCCGCGCCCCGGTTGTTCAAGGCCCGGGGCTGCGAGCACTGCCAGAAAGGCTACCGCGGGCGCTTCGGGATCTATGAGCTGGTCAATGTCAGCGCCGCCCTGTCGCAACTGATTCATCAGGGCGCCACCGAGCATGTGCTGGCCGCCGAGGCGCGCAAGACCTCCCGCAGCCTGTTCCAGGACGGTCGCCAGCGGGTGCTGGAAGGCCTGAGCAGCGTCGACGAACTGCTGCGTATCACCCAGGAGGATTAGCACCATGCCGACCTTCGACTATCGGGCCGAAGACGCCCAGGGCCGCCGCTGCAAGGGCCGTGTGGAAGCCGACAGCCCGCGCCATGCTCGCCAGTTGCTGCGCGAGCGCGGCTTGCTGCCCAGCGAACTGGCTGAAGCCAAGGAACCGCGAACCTTGGGCGGGCGGCATGCCGGAGCGCGTTTGAGCCCGGCGGATCTGGCATTGCTGACGTTGCAGTTGTCCACGTTGATCCAGGCCGGCCTGCCCCTCGAAGAATCCCTGGGAGCGGTGGCGCAACAGAGCCAGAAGCGCCGCGTCGCCCACCTGCTGGCGGCGGTGCGCAGCCGGGTGATGGAAGGCCACGCATTGGCGACGGCCCTGAGGGGCTTTCCCCAGGCCTTCCCCGAGCTGTTCTGCGCCACGGTCGCGGCGGGCGAGCAATCCGGGCACCTGGGGCAAGTGTTGGAGCAGCTGGCGAGCTACACCCAAGCGCGGCAGGCATCGCGCCAGCGCATTCAACTGGCGTTGGTGTATCCACTGATCCTGATGCTGGCCTGTGTCGCGATTGTTGGCTTCCTGCTGGGCTACGTGGTGCCAGATGTGGTGAAGATTTTCATCGACAGCGGCCAGCCATTGCCTTGGCTGACCCAGGCGCTGATCGCCGTAAGCGATGGCTTGCGCCGCTATGGCCTGTTGATGCTCGGTGCGCTGGCCGGGCTGCTCGGGCTGTGGCGTTGGAGCCTGCGCCAACCGGCGTGGCGCCTGCGCTGGCACCGTGTGTTGCTGCGGCTGCCGGTGTTGGGCGAAGTGCTGCGGGCGATGGAAGCGGCCCGATTCGCCAGCACCCTGGCGATCCTGAGCAAAAGCGCCGTGCCTTTAGTGGATGCCTTGCACATCGCCGCGCAGGTGATCGGCAACCTGACGATCCGCGCCCGCATGGCCGACGTCGCCCGTTCGGTCCGCGAAGGCGGGACGCTTACGCGTGGCCTGGAGCAGGGCGGCGATATCCCGCCGTTGATGCTGCACATGATCGCCAGCGGTGAGCGGGCCGGCGAACTCGACAACATGCTCGCCCGGGCCGCCGAACAACAGGAAGCCAGCCTCGCGGCGCGTATTGCGCTGGTGGTGAGCCTATTCGAACCGGCCATGTTGGTGTTGATGGGCGGCGTCGTGCTGCTGATTGTCATGGCCATTCTCCTACCGATCCTTAGTCTCAACCAATTGGTGAATTGACCGATGAAACTCCAAAGCAACCGATCCGCCCGTCATCCACAACGCGGCTTCACCCTGATCGAAATCATGGTGGTGGTGGTCATCATTGGCGTGCTGGGCGCCATCGTGGTGCCGCAGGTCATGAGCCGCCCCGACCAGGCCAAGGTGACAGCCGCCCGTACCGACATCCAGGCAATCGCCACGGCCCTGGAAATGTACCGTCTCGACAACTTCCATTACCCCTCGACCCAACAAGGCCTGGAGGCGTTGAGCAAGCGCCCGTCCGGCACGCCCGTGGCGAGGAGCTGGAACCCTCAAGGTTATCTGAAAAGCCTGCCGGTCGATCCCTGGAGCACGCCCTACCAGTACCTCAATCCCGGGCACAAATCCCTCGATGGCGGCTATGACCTCTATTCCCTGGGCGCCGATGGCGTGTCGGGTGGTGAAGGGATGGCGGCCGACATCGGCAATTGGGTCGAGTGAACATGCAGCATCGTTGCCGGGGTTTCACCTTGCTGGAGCTGATGGTCGTCATCGTCTTGATCGGCGTCCTGGCGGGCATGGTCCGCTTCGCCACGGGACCGAGCCCGGCGCGTGAAGCCCGGCAGCAGGCCCGGGAATTTGCCGCAGTAGTGCAGCAGTTGCGCGAGCGGGCGGTATTGGACGGGCAGGAATACGGGGTGCGTGTGCAGCCCGACGGTTATCAGGCGTTGCGGCTCGAAGCCCAGGACTGGACGGCGGTATCGGCGTTGCATCGATTGCCCGAGGGCCTGACGCTCGGGCTGGAGCAGGAGGGTCATGTCCTGCGCCTCGACGACGTTCAAGGCCCGCCGCAATTGCTGATGCTCAGCAGTGACGAGATCAGCCCGTTCAGGCTGCTGATCAAAGTCGCTGGGCAGGCGATTGCCCGGGTCTCGAGTGATGGTCTGGCGGAGCTGCTGATCGATGAGTAACGCGCGCAGGCAGGCCGCCGGTTGCCAGGGTTTCACGCTGTTGGAAGTCATGATTGCCCTGGCGATTTTCGCGACGCTGGCGGCGGCCGTGCTTTCGGCCAGCCAGTTCGCGCTCAAGCAAAGCGCTAGCCTGGAGGACCGTCTGTTCGGCGCCTGGCTGGCGGACAATCAGTTGAGCGAACTGCGCCTGCAAGCTATCACGGCGCCCGGACAACAGCGACTGAGCCGGTACCTTGATCGCCGCGATTGGGTCTTGCAACAGCGGATTGCCCCGGCCCGTGATGGGCGGCTGTTGCAGGTCGAGATCCAGGTTAGCCGCGGCGATAGCGCGACCGTCGCGCACCGCACCATTGGGTGGATCCGAGGCCATCATGAATAAGCAGTCGGGTTTCACCTTGTTGGAGCTGGTCATCGCCATCGCCATTTTTGCCTTGCTCGGCCTGGCCAGTTGGCGGCTGTTCGATGGCGTGGTGCGGACCCAGCAGGGAGCCGGTCAGCATGAGCGCGACATCCGGGCCTTGCAGCGTGCTGTCGGCGTGATCGAACGGGATGTGTGGCAGGCGGTTGTCGACTCGGTCGTGCTCGCGCCGGGGCACTTGCGGTTGCAGCGCAGCCATTGGCGCAATCCATTGGACCAGCCGCGCAGCGAACGGCAAGCGGTGAGCTATCAGCTCCAGGGCGGTGCGTTATGGCGCGAGAGTGTCGGTGAAGGCACGACGCTTGCGCAGCGGCAGAAACTGCTCGACGACGTCCACAGCCTGAGCTGGCGCGCATTCGATCGCCAGCGGGGCTGGCACCGCGAAACCGCGAGGGGCAGCGCGCCGCTGGCGCTGGAATTGATCGTGTCGGCGGGGCGTTTCGAGCAGGTCCGTCGAGTGTTGCTGTTGCCAGAGGCGCTGCCATGAAGCGCCAACGCGGCGTGGCGCTGATCAGCGTGCTGCTGGTGCTGAGCCTGGCCTTGCTGCTGGTCGGTGGCCTGTTGCGCAGCCATCGCCTGTTGTTGCACAGCAGTGCGCAGCAACTGCAACAGGTCCAGTTGCGGCAACTAGGGTTGGCGGGTGAAGACTGGGCGCGGGTGGTGTTGGAAGGCAGTGGGATCACGTCGTCCGGGCCCGTTGACCTGAGCCAGGATTGGGCTCGGCTCGAGCCCGTGTTGGAGGTGGATGGCGCCGAGCTGCGCATCGCTATCGAGGATTTGTCCGGGCGCCTGAATCTCAACACGTTGCTGGCGCTGGGGCAAATCGATCAGGTCAGCCTCGATCGCTGGAGTCGCCTGCTGGCCTTGCTGGATCTGCCGCCACTGACGTTGCCCCAGGTCGGGCCGGTTCAGGAGTTGAGTCAATTGCGTCTGCTGCCGGGCGTCGACGGCCAGACGCTGCGGCGCCTGGAGCCCTGGGTGGTGTTGCTGCCCAAGGACGCGCGGCTGAACATCAATACCGCCTCGCAGCGTGTGCTGATGACCCTCGATGGGATGGAAGCCGGGCCCACCCAGGCATTGGTCAAGCAACGTCGTCACGTGCCATACGCCAGCGTGCAGGCGTTTACCAACGACCCGTTGCTGTCCGGAGTCGGCCTCAACAGCCATGGGTTGGGCGTGGGCAGCCGCTGGTTTCGAATCACTGTGAGCGTGATCCATGCCGACAGCCGTCTGCGCCTGACCTCGGATATCGAGCGCGATTCTGTTAGTGGACGCTGGACGGTTCGTCAGCGTCGTTTCTTACCCTTCAACCCCAGCGAGTTTCCTTGATGAAAGCCTGGCTTTACCTGACCGCCGAAGGGCTGGACGCGCCTTGCGCCAACTGGCCGTGCTGCGTGTGGTCGCCCACCGGCGAGCGTCGTCGCCTGCCGTTGCACGAGGCGGCCGGCGAGTTGAACGGCCGGCCCGTCGACGTGCTATTGCCGATGGAAATGTGCAGCTGGTTGCGCAGCGATCCATGGCCGTCTCGACGCCACCCTCGGCCCCAGGCCCTGGCGTTCGCCATCGAAGAGCAACTGAGTGAAAACCTGGAGGCGCTGCACATCAGCATCGGCCCGCGGGACCGTCAGCACCGCTATCCGCTGATGGTGACGGCGCGGGCGCGGTTCCAGGCGCTGTTGGCGCTGCTTGCCGAACAAGGCATCGATACCCGTGCGGTGCATGTCGATGCTGATCTGATTGCTGATGACCAGGCGTTTGGGGTGCGCTGGTTCGGGCGCTGGCTGTTGGGTGGAGGACTGTCGGCGCGGTTGTCGTTGTCGGTACAAGGCTTGGCAACGCTCAAGCCTGGCTTGCCTGAGGAGATGCACTGGCTGGACGAGGACCGTGACTGCCAAGGCATCGATGAGTGGCTGTTGAGCACGGGCGGACATCCCATTGACCTGTTGCAAGGCGAGTTCCGTCGGCGCCGCCAACCGCTGCCGTGGCGGGGCACCTCGGTGGCTGCGCTAGGCGCGTTGATGCTCACCTGGACCTTCAGTGAAGCGCGCATAGGCTTTCTTGAAAGTGAAACCCGGCGTCTGTACGTCCAAAGCGAACAGCGATTCAGGTCGTTGCATCCGGAGCAGGAGCGGATCGTCGACCTGGCGGCGCAGTTCCAGGCATTGCAGAGCCGGCGTGGGCCAGGTCCGGACACTCAGGTTGCGCATCTGACCCGTCTGACCGAGCAGGTCATCGGTGCCAGCACCGTTGAGGTGCAGCGCATCGATTTTCGCGAAGGCGAAGGCTGGAAATTCCAGCTGACGGCGAACAGTTTTGTCGAGCTTGAACAACTGCGTGAACGCGGACAGCAAAACGGATTGCCCGTCTCCCTGGGCAGCGCCAGCAAGCAAAACAACCGCGTGCAGGCCATCCTCACACTGGAGAGCCGTTGATGAACATCGATGGATGGCGGCTCTTGAAACAGGCCTGGGGAAACCTGTCGCGCCGAGAGCAAGGGTTGTTGCTGGGGCTTGCCGGATTGTTGTCGGTGGCGCTGGCCTACACCGCGATTTGGCAACCGACCCGGCAACGACTGGAAGTTGCCGAACGACAGCATCGCCAACAAGCCGAACTGAACGCCCGGATCCAGCGCGCCGAACCCAGCCGGGAAACAACGGCCGGCACCCGGCCCTTGTCGGTGCGCGTCAACGAGAGTGCGACGGCGGCGGGGTTGGACATAGCGGAAATGGAAGTCGATGGCGACTCGTTGCGACTCACCGCCAGTGGTGACGCGAGTGCGTTGCTCCAGTGGTTGGATCAACAAGAGCGGGAGGGCGCGGGGCTTCGGTCGCTGACCTTGGAAGTGGAGAATGGTGTGTTGGGCGCGCGGGTGGTGTTGCGTCAATGACCGACTGATTGCACAACAACTTTTGATCAAGAATATGAGCTTCTGTGGCGAGGGAGCTTGCTCCCGCTCGGCTGCGCAGCAGCCGAAGAGCGGTCTGCAGGGCTTACCTGTTGCACCGCGGTGTCTGTTTTTGGGGCGGCTGCGCCACCCAGCGGGAGCAAGCTCCCTCGCCACACAGTAGCCACGCTGTCCCAAAGGTGGATAACGATGGCTAGACCTGCACATTCCCCGGCAACAACGGCAATTTCGCCAGCTTCACCGCCACGCACAACGCAATCACCAGCAAGCCACCAATGAACAAACCGATCCCGTTCCAGCCGCCCAGGTGCCAGGCCACGCCGCCCGCCGTCCCTGCAACGCTGGACCCGGCGTAATAGCTGAACAGATAAAGCGACGAGGCCTGGCCCTTGGCCTTGAGAGCGCGGCGGCCGATCCAACTGCTGGCCACCGAATGGGCGCCGAAGAAACCGAAGGTGAACACCAGCATGCCCAGGATGACCAGCCACAGCGGCGTGGCCATGGTCAGCAAGAGGCCAGCGAGCATCAGCGCGATGGTCGCCCAGAGCATTTTGCGCCGACCGAGCTTGTCCGCCAGTGCGCCGACTTTTGCTGAGCTGTAGATACCCGACAGATACACCACCGACAGCAACCCGACGAAGGCCTGATCCAGATGATAAGGCTCGGCCAGCAGGCGATAGCCGATGTAGTTGAACAGCGTCACGAAGGCGCCCATCAGCACGAACGCTTCGAGAAACAACAGCGGCAAACCGGCATCGCGAAAGTGCAGGGTGAAACCGTCCAACAGACTGCGCGGGTGCAGGGAACGGGGACGGAAGTTGCGTGACTCGGGAAGAATCCTCCAGAACACCGCCGCCGCAATCAGCGCCAGGCCACCTACCACCAGCATCGCGGTGTGCCAGCTGACAAAGTCGATCAAGACCCCGGCGATCAGGCGTCCGCACATGCCGCCGATGGCGTTGCCGGCGATGTACAGCCCCATCGCCAGGCCGATGTGCTTGGGGTGGATTTCCTCGCTCAGGTAAGTCATCGCCACCGCCGCCAACCCGCTCAACGACAGCCCGACCAAGGCGCGTAGCAGCAGTACACCGTCCCAGGTCGGCATCATCGCGCTGGCAATCGTGCACAGCGACGCGGCGAACAGCGCCGTGACCATCACCGATTTGCGGCCGATGCGGTCGGAAATCGGACCGGTGATCAACAGGCCGATGGCGAGCAGGCCGGTCGCCACCGACAAGACCAGGCTGCTCTGCGCCGCGTTGATGGAAAACTCCCTGGACAGCAGCGGCATCATCGGCTGCACGCAATACAACAGGGCGAAGGTCGCAAAGCCACCGCAGAACAGCGCCAGCACCGTGCGCATGAACAACGGCGTGCCCTTTTCGATGTAGATGTCCTTGAGTTCGGCGGCGAGGTCGTCCTGCGCACGCGGCGGAATTTCGTGGGCCAGTGGAGCGACAGCAGTTTTCACGGTGGACCTCGCAAGAGCACGATCAGGCAGGCAATGAAAAAAAGCATATAGCCGGCTAATGTTTCTATCCAATATATTGTTCGACCTGTTTAAGTCGTTAAACGACCTATTGGATGGCCCATGGAACTGCGTCACCTGCGTTACTTCATCGCTGTGGCCGAAGAACTGCATTTTGGCCGTGCCGCATTGGCCCTGGGCATCTCCCAACCGCCGTTGAGCCAGCAGATTCAAGCGCTGGAGCAAGAGATTGGTGCGCGGTTGTTCGAGCGTACCAATCGTCGGGTCGAATTGAGCGAGGCCGGGCGGTTGTTCCTCGAGGAGGCGCGACGGGTACTGGCCCAAGTCGAAAAGGCCGCCGACGTAGCCCGCCGTGCCCAACTGGGGGAGCTGGGCGAACTGAAAATAGGCTTCACCTCTTCGGCACCGTTCAATTCCACCATTCCCCAGGCGATTTTTTCATTCCGTCAACGCTTCCCGGCGGTGCACCTGAACCTGCGGGAAATGAGCAGTACCCAAGTCGCCGACGCACTGCTCGATGAAGTGATCGAGGTGGGCATAATGCGCCCGCTGCCCCTGCCCGACACCTTGACGGAAATCGAACTCAGCCGCGAACCGCTGGTGGCCGTGCTCAGCGCCAAGCATCCCTTGGCCCAAGGCAATGACGATGGTCTGTTCCTCTCGGCCTTGGCCCAGGAACCGTTTGTATTTTTCCCCCGCAGCTACGGCAGCGGCCTCTACGCTCAACTCCTGAGCCTGGCCCGCGACGCCGGTTTCAGCCCGCATTTCGCCCAGGAAGCCGGTGAAGCCATGACCATCATTGGCTTGGTCGCGGCGGGGCTGGGCGTTTCGGTATTGCCGGCGTCCTACCAGCGGATGCGTATCGATGGGGTGGTTTATCGCCCGCTACTCGACCCGGCGGCGGTGTCGGCGGTGTGGCTCGTGCAACGCAAGGACCAGCGTTCGCCGATGGCGGCGGCGTTTGTGGCGTTGTTGACCGATGGGGTGGCGTTACCTGTCTGGGCTTGAGGCTTGCTGTTGCCAGGCGCCATGGCAGCATCCACCCTTGGCCGGCATAGGAAGATTGCTTTAGTTTTCCAACGTCTCGGCCGATATTCAGTTGTTCGACCAACCCAATCATGGAGAAACAGGATGTTCAAGCAGTTGACCTTTACCGCCTTGCTGGCAGTCGCCGCGCTGACCACAGGGTGTGCTTCGGTAAAAATGGCGGATGACACCCAGGATGCGCAGGCGAAAACCTTCCAGACTGTCCCTGACAAAGCGAATATCTACGTTTACCGCAACGAGAGCATGGGTGCCGGGGTAAAAATGCCGGTAACACTCAACGGCAAAGCCGTCGGACAGACCGTTGCCAAGTCGTACTTGATGCTAACGGTACCGGCTGGCCAGCAGACGCTGGTCTCATCTGCGGAAAACGATTCAGAGCTCAAGCTCAGCGCAGAGGCCGGCAAGAACTATTTCGTCTGGCAGGAAGTGAAAGTGGGTTTCATCAAGGCTCGTAACAACCTGCAGGTCGTCGATGATAAAACCGGCCGTGCCGGCGTGGCGGAAAGCAAGTTGATTCAAGCGCAATAACCCGGCTGTCTTGATTCGTGCTGTTTGAGAGGGCGCCGAAAGGCGCCTTCCTCGTTCATGACTCCATCATGAACCTGGGGAGCTTTCTCTTTCGGTCATCCTCCAGACAGTCGCAGGCTTGTTGATTTGATAGTGGGCGCACTTGTCATTTTTTTATTGTGAGGAACGCCAGGATTGCCTCACTGGTCGCTTGCGTTTGCTCCTCCAGCACCCAATGGCCGGTATTGACCAATATCAATGAGTGCGGTTGTGTCGCAATGCACAGGGCCTGCTCGGCCAAGGTTTTTCCTCTCGAGTGGTCGCCGCCGATGGTGAGTAGCGGAACAGTCAATTTATGCTTGGCAAACGCCAGATTGTCGTTCGCGTCATGCTCTATCCAGGCTGCATAAAGCTTGAATGCCGCTTCCATGCGGCCTGGCCGGGCGTAGTCGTCTACCAATGCCTGTCGCACTTCATCGGACACTTTATCGTTGCCCTCGAATACAAAGTCATCAAAAAACATATCCAGGTAGGTTTTTTCATGCCCTTTGATCATGCCAATGGCCGTTTTGCCAAAGAAGCGAAAATGCCATTTGCTGGTAGTGCCCGCAGCAGGGTTTCCGTTATAAGCGTTTTCCCACCCGGGGATGCCTGGAATGAACCCATCCATCAATACGATGTGTTTCGTTTCATCCGGATACAGTGCCGCGTAGGCGTAGGCAACGATTAAACCCATGTCGTGACCTACGATATCGACCTGCTTGAAACCCAAGAGCGTTATCAGCTCATGTAAGTCATGCGCCATGCTTTTTTTATCGTAGCCACTGGCTGATACATCAGTTGCCCCCGCTCCACGATAATCAGGAATCACGGGCGTATAACCGGCACGCACCAACGTGCCCATCAACGGTTCCCAACTACGCCAACTGCCCGGAAAACCATGCACCAGCAAAATCGGGTGTTCACCGTCACCGCCCATAAGGTAGTGGAGGCGAATACCGTTCACGCACGCATAGCCATGTATAAATTCCGCACCGTCGACCACGACGCTGCCTTGTTCCGCAGAAGGTGATGTGGAGGGGTGTTTGCGAGACATGGCTGTGCGGCCCGACCAGGCTATTGTGCTCATCAATTTTTTATCCATGTTTGGACCAGATTAATTTTCTTGAGATGCGAGTTGCAGCTCATGAGGTCGAACAGTTTTATTGAGCGTTGACCTGGATAACGGCTAAAAGCCTGAAGCGATTGCGAAGCCCATCGAAACTGTCAGAGTTAACAGTTCCGACAAGCGGCAAAGAACGCTGCTTCGATTGGTATCAGCAGGACCGGGGCGGGACGAAAAGCTGTGTCGAATACCCTTCGATTGTAGGAAAACGCACATTTCCAGTTACGACGCTTCCGATTCGTTGCGCAGACCACTCCGCAGGGGTTGCGACTCGCCTGCGCTACAACGTCTCATTCATCATTCCGAAGCCGCCGGCTCAGTGCTCCTTCCCCGTGCAAGGGATGCAGTCTGAGGCCCATGAATGAGGTCCCTGGAAATGCACTCATCTTTGGATGCCCCCTACACCAACGAAATCTCCCATGAAGCTCTTCGTCATCTGGATGACTTGTACTTGGAGCCCCGGCTACTTGAGGGTTACGGCGAAGACGTCGCGGCATTCGTGAGTCGACAAAAAGCCTTCGTCGAAGCTCATCCGCCAATCGCCATCTATCGAGTGGCCACCGAGGGCAGCCAGACGCGGGACGGCGGAACGATCCAGCAAGTGTCATCGTCGTTGACGTTCACCTTGGACAATGGCTGGAAAGTACGCGCCGCGCAGAAAGGTGATGAGGTGGTGTACGCCGATGGCAGCACGGCACGGATCATCACCGGCGCCGGGAAAAACAATAGCGACATTGCGCTGGTCGGTAGTCGCCTGAGCAATGGTGACGAGATCATTAATACGCTTCAGAGGCGTTTCATGATCATCGTGCGGGAGGGGGTGCCGATGGCGGAGGATTTTTTGCCTGCGCTTAGGTTGGCGGAGGTTCATCGCTTGCATGCAGGTGACGCAAAGGAGAAAGCCCAATGAACAGGGGGTGTTACATTGGACTGGGCGACCAAACCACCTGTGGCGGCCAAGTCATGGATGGGGATGCGCACAACAGAATGAATGGTATCGCCCGTGCCCGTGAAGGTGATCCGGTTTCTTGTGGCAAGGACGGAAAGACTTATCAGATTGTGGGCGGCATCTCGGGCATGACCAGCAATGACCGGCGTAACGCTGGCACGTTGGACAGCGTCAGCAGTTGCCCTTGTAATGCTCAGTTGATTCCATCGCTGCACTCGGCCACCTACAGAAACGCCGACGCTGCACCGCAAGCCAGCCGAGCCGCTGAACCGGTTTTACAGCCTGCTACCGGCGCTCCCGCTACGTCGCGCCAATCGGGCGTCCCCCCTTCAAGCAACCCAACATTCGAGGCATTCACCCGCGTTGAACCGCAGGAGCCGGGCTTCTATATCGTGCCCAAAAGCGTGACCCGTGAAGCACTGGAAGCCACCCTTTTTCCCGCACCCGATCCGCAAGTGATGCGCAAATTCCGCGCACTCAATCCTTATCGCGATGTGGTCAAGGCCGGTTCGATGATCGTGCTGAGCGATCCGAACAACTATCAATGCACCCGCGAAGAGGCGCAGGTGATGGCGGCGGCGGAAACGGTGAATGCCGCCCTTGACGACCTGACCGCCGAGCAAGCCGACTTCATGCATCGCCACGCGGCTGAGATCGCCAGTTTCACCGGCCAGACCTCGACTTGGTTGGGCGTCAGCGCGGTGATGATGGAGAAACACCTGAGCAACCTGCGCGATACGCTCCAGGCCATGGAACGCTTGCACCAGAACAGCTTTCGTCAATACGGCCATCTTAGATCGCCGCAATTCTTCGCCGAGCGCAAGCTACTGCTCGCTCAACTGGATGCCCACCTGCTGAACCCCACCCGCCTGCGCGGCCATACGACGCTGGGCGACCATCCCAAACTGAAAACCGCCCTCGGCATTTCGAGCCGCAGTCTAGTGCACCACTGGAACAAGGCCGGAACACCGGGGCAGATACCGGGGTATGCCACGCATGTGGAGGCGACCAGCCGGGCTGCGAAGTACATGAAGTCAGGCGGGTACATCGGTATTGGGATTGGCGGGGTGTCTTCGTTACTGGCGCTTCAAGAGGTTTGTAACGGGGGATCAGGGGAGGCTTGCGAGCGGGTCAGGTTTACTGAAGGGGGGAAATTCGGAGGTTCAACCCTTGGTGGTATGGCGGGTGGAGAGATAGGCAAATTAGCAAGCGGGCCGATCTGCCTGGCGCTTGGTGTTTCAACAGGGATTGGGGGCGTTTTTTGTGTTGCCGCAGTGATAGGGACTGGTGCATGGGTGGGGACAACGATTGGTAGTAAGGGAGGTGAAATAGGAGGTGAAATATTGTATGAAAAGACTTTGCCGTGATAGCTGCTGAGTTCTGGAAATCTTGGCTAGCTTTCTGGATTGTGATTAGTCCATTCCTGCTAGCGTTTGTCGGTATCATATTTAGCTTATACCTAAGTCACCGACATCTGGATGCGATGATGGAGGCCTTGAAAAACAGCCGCTACATATATCTATGGGGCCCCGCATGGCGGGGGCGAGGCTGGTTTGGAGGGTGCGTATTGATCATTTCAATTGCCGGTATGGTGGTATGGCCAAGGGCATATATCCGCATTGGCGATGTGGATCCTGCCGATATCGAGAGTTTCCCGCCTTATTTGAAGCGTCTTTTGATCGTCAAGGTGACGGTGACGATTATTTCCTTCACTGGGATGGCTGTTGTGGCCCTGCTGATCAAGTTCAAATGAGACGGAAAAAATGAATCAGAGGAAGTTATGAGTTAAGAGCTGATGTTTCGAAGGGCGCCGTAAGGCGCCTTTTCTTTTCAAGTTGTCTGCGTCTGCAGACGTCGGCCGACGACATCCAGCAAATCGCAACCCTCACGCAAAGAAATCACCAGCACGCGAGCCAATTCACTGTAGGCACCCTCTTCGAACGCTAGGTTTTCAAGGAGTTGAGTGGCGGCGCGTATGCGATCGGTCGCGGTTTCATGCAAGACATCCAGGGGCGCTTCGGTGTCGATCAATAACGAGGCGATGGTGCAGTCGATGCCGGTGACAGGCCTGTATCTTTCCATGGCAAAACCTTCGTGGGTTCAAGAGAGTTAACGTTGAGTGTTTAACGAAGCGTCCGGCAAGCCTACGGGTGGCTCCAGGTTCTCCAAAGCACGATTGACCAGCAACTCGCCCAGCTCTGTCAGTTGTTGCAGGGCCATTGCCATGCTGCGTTGTGCGCCTTGCAGTTCGCCGGCGAGGTCGGTGGACATGACGTTCAGCGAGGCGAGGGTTTCGCTGGCGTGGCAGAGCAGGGATTGGGTGTCGACGTTGGGGAGGATGGTGGAGACGTGGCTGACGTGCTCAGGTTGCTCCTGATTGTGGCGGCTGATGGGAGTGAGGTGTTCGGTAGCAGCGTCTTCGAGGGGCGGGGCGACTAAGGTGACCTTTTTCATTTGCAGCTCCTTGCAATACTTAAGAAGGCGCCAACCCCGCGTCATACAGGGAGGGTGATAGCCATACGTTGGGGGTGACGGTCCGGTCTATTTATTACCAGAAAATTCAATTTTATTAATCATAATATTGAACATCTGTGTAAATAAATGATTCTTACAGGCTGTTTAATTTTGCATTTTTTGATCGTTCAGGTGGGTGAGGATGATTTTCTAAAAAGGTTAATGTTTCTGTAAGAAAGATTATTCTTGTTTGTAGGAAATATCCCTGCTGTGGTTGTTGCACATGCTCTCAACGAACCCGCAGAGATGTTTTTGTGTTCTGTTTGTTTTTTCTGGAAGTCAAGGTGTGTAAGATGCCGCTTCCGTAAAGTGCCTATCTGAGCACATTTGTGGAGCTGTGCTTGTCGCAATAGTATGAAGATGGTGAAGGGCGTATGTATAAAAGAGCGAGAACAGAAAATCTAAAAAATAATATTAGGTACCTCATGAAAAGTCGCGGTGAGACGCGGATCTCTTTATGCAATGCCAGTGGGCTGACCAGGACCACCATATATAATATTCTAGAAGGCAGGGTGATTAACGTACAACAATCTACCATTCGGAAAATATCTGATTTCTTTGGCGTGTCTTACAAAGAGATCGAGACTATTGATTTGGAGGGTAGGGAAGTAATAGAGAGTACCGTTTCTTTATACGGAAATATGAATCCGGCAGCGGTTCCGGTAATTAAACAAAATCAGTTAGTGCAGGTCATGAGTAAAAGGATTGGCGAGTTGGTCACCATTTTTCCTTTGACCTATTACTTTGGTGCAGCCAGCAATTTGATTGGTGTGCGTCTTGAAGCAGACATCGACGGGATGTACGATTTAGGAGATCTACTGATAGTAAAGAAGGGAGAGCTGAATGGCGAAGGGGAGACCTTGGTTTGTAATAAGGAGACAAAAAGGCTTTTTGTGGTTAGGGAGAACTACCATGAAAATGATACTGATTTGATTGTTGGAAGCATAATCGAGGAGCGATTCAATGGTCTATAACAAGGATGTCGAGAATGGCAAATATAAGCTGCTGGGCTTCGAGAAAAATAAAAATCTTGCTGTCATAATGGTCGTTTCGACCGGCAGAGTTTTAAAGGTAGAGCTGGCCGATTTGTTGAAAAGTGAAATTGTAGATGATTTAAGTAAGGTGGAAGTGAAGGAGGTGTATAGAAAGTTTTATTCGGGAGAGAATACGTTGACGGTGTATGACGTTAATGATCGTCACGAGCGTTCATGGATGACTTATGTTGTTCTGAATCTAGCGCTGTTTGCGTTATACGTTTTTACCAACGTTGCTGCGGCCAAGTTGGTGTATATAGAGGCTTTGGATATAGTGGTAACTCCTGGAGTGTTTCTTTATCCGTTGACATTTCTTGTGGTTGATATATTAAATGAGTCTTACGGTCTCAGGCTTGCCAGGAAAGCTATATACTTTGCTTTCGCGAGCAACGCCTTCATTCTAGTATTGCTGAGTTTTACTAGCTGGCTTCCGGGTTTGGCAGGTTGGCACCTTGAGGCCCCTTATGAAAAAGTCATAGATCATGTGTTGTCGGCGCTCGTTGCTTCATCTATCTCATTTTTGTTTTCTGAATACATCAATTCATATTTGTTAAGTAAGATAAAAGAGTTGACTAACTCAAGGTATCTGTTTTTGCGGGTGCTGCTTAGCACCTGTTTTGCGGTAATCATAGACAGTTTTCTTTTTTGCTTTATTGCATTTTATGGGGCGCTGGCGAATGACGAAATACTGAAGATAGTCTATGTGCAAATAGCTATAAAGATGTGTTTTGCCATTTTTAATATTTTCCCCGCTTATGCAGCAAGGTCGCTATTCAAGAAATACGTTGTCGGCGCTCAACCTGCCTGAGCAGGGCGGCTATCGGTAGATAGCCGCAGGCTCTTCTAAGTTTATAACCCTAGCTTGCTTTTAAATGTGCCTGTGATTTTTTTGCGATTTTCCAAGAATTCATTCAGCCCTTTTGCGCGAAGACTGCAGGCATCACAATCCTCACATCCATTCCCCACTATTCCGTTATAACAAGTCAGGGTGCAGTTCATGATCAACTCCAGTTGATTGTGGTAATCCGCCAGCGCCCACGTCTCGGCTTTATTCAGCCACATCAACGGTGTCTCGATGCGCAGTTTGTAATCCATGCCGGATTCAATGGCGGTGTTCATGGCTTTGACGAAACTGTCCCGACAGTCTGGATACCCCGAAAAATCAGTTTCGCACACGCCGGTGATGACCGCTTCAGCCCCCACCTGATAAGCGTAAATAGACGCCAACGTCAAAAACAAAATATTGCGACCCGGCACGAATGTATTGGGTGGGCCATTTTTTGCGCTGTTCGCCGACGGGACGGGAATGTTATCGCGGGTCAAGCTGCTGACCGCCAGTTCGTTCAATAAGGTTGTGTCCAGTACCTTATGGGCCGCAACGCCAAAGTGCCGGGCGAGGTCTCTCGCTACTTCGATTTCTGCTCGATGGCGTTGCCCATAGTCAAAAGTGATGCAGTGGATTTCGTCGTACTTCGGTAACGCGTGGATCAGGCAGGTGGTGGAGTCCTGGCCGCCGCTGAAAACGATCACGGCTTTCTTGGTCACTTCATTCATCCTTGGAATTCCCGGCTTTTGGTTGGGATGTGACCGTAGCGCGAAGTTCAAGGGGTTTGGTGTGGGAAGTTTCGGAAATGTGGTGCTCCGTTTTCCGAGTTTTGCTTTTTGGCGTCCTGGGATGCGCTTGCGGTATTTGATTTCTTGCGGTGGTTTGGGGCTGCTGCGCAGCCCAGCGGGAGCAAGCTCCCTCGCCACAAGGGCGGTGTCAGGGCCAGATCCTGTGGGAGCTGAGCTTGTTCGCGATGATGGCTGTACAGCCAACATCACCGGTGCTGACCCGCTATCGCGAGCAGGCTCGCTCCCACAGTGGATCTGGGGTGTCGGCAATGTTTGGGGGTGCCAATGAACCCTGTGGGAGCTGAGCTTGCTCGCGATGATGGCTGTATAGCCAACATTACCGGTGCTGACCCACCGCTTTCGCGAGCAGGCTCGCTCCCACAGTGGATCTGGGGTGTCGGCAATGTTTGGGTGTGCCAATGAACCCTGTGGGAGCTGAGCTTGCTCGCGATGACGGCGGCACATCAGCCTCATCGGCGCTGCCCCACCGCTATCGGCCTTGGAGCTGCCGAAGGCCGCGATCTTTTTGGGACTAAATATCTGAGGAAAGATCGCAGCCTCGTTGCACTCGTCAGCTCCTACCGCTCCTACACAGCTCCAGGCGCTTTTTATTGCACCTTCGCCAGATCCCCTTTCAACGCAACACCGGCCATGATCGCGCCGGCGTGGCATTCATAGGTGGTGGCATCCCGGCGTTCGTTGCGCTTGTAGAAGCTGACGATGTTGATAACGGCGTTGGCGCCCGCGGCCTTGGCGGCTTGGTGCAGGCTGATCAGCGCCGATTGCACTACCCATTCGCAGGCTTCTACGTCGGATTTGTTGAAGGCATTGGTTTTTTTATTGGTGACCTCGCCTGCGCTGAGCACGCTGACTTTGCCCTGAGGCTCGTCGCCCGCCAGGTAAAACTTCACGCTGCGGTCGATCTTGCCGGTGCGGATGGCTTCGTTGACGACTTTGTCGAAAGGCAGGTAAAGCGTGGTATCACGGGCCTGGCTGAGGGTCGGCATGGCGCTGAGCAACAGGGCGGCGGTAACAGCGATTTTCTTCAATGACATCATCAGTCTCCTTGACCAGGGATAGCGGTTATCAGCGCCAGCGGCGGAAGATCAGCGAGGTGTTGACCCCACCAAAGGCGAAGTTGTTGTTCATCACGTATTCATGGCTCATCGGCCGGAATTCGTTGCGCAGGTAATCGAGCTTGCCGCACTGGGGGTCGACTTCATCGAGGTTGAACGTGTGCACGTAGAGGTCGCGGTTCAGCATTTCGATGCTGAACCAGGACTCCAGCGCTCCGCAGGCGCCCAGGGTGTGGCCGAGGAAGCTCTTCTGCGAGCTGATGGGCATGTGTTTGCCAAACAGGCTGCTCGTGGCCTGGGTTTCGGCAATGTCGCCCTGTTCGGTGGCGGTGCCATGGCCATTGACGTAGCCGATGGCCGAGGGTTCGAGGCCGGCGTCTTCCAAGGCCAGTTCCATGGCCCGGCGCATGGTGATCAGTTCGGGGCGGGTGGCGTGCTGGCCGTCGGCGTTGCTGCCAAAGCCGACGATCTCGGCGTGAATCCGTGCGCCCCGGGCCAGGGCGTGCTCCAGTTCTTCCAGCACGAGCATGCCGGCGCCTTCGCCGATCACCAGGCCATCGCGACCTTTGTCGTAGGGCCGCGGGCTGGTTTGCGGCGCATCGTTTTTCAGGCTGGTGGCATAGAGCGCATCGAAGACCATCGCTTCGGTCGGGCACAGTTCTTCCGCGCCGCCGGCGAGCATCAACGGCAGGCGGCCGAACTTGATGGCTTCGTAGGCATAGCCGATGCCATGGCTGCCGCTGGTGCAGGCACTGGACGTCGGGATCAGGCGTCCGGTCAGCCCGAAGAAGATGCTGATGTTGGCCGCCGTGGTGTGGGGCATCATTCGCACGTAGGAGTTGGCGTTCAACCCTTCGGCCACGCTGTTGAGCAGCATGTTGCCGAACGCCTTGATCTCGTCGGTGCTGCCGGTGGACGAACCGCAGGACACGCCCATGCGCCCGTCCTTGATCGATTCGTCGCCCAGCAGGCCGGCATCGGCCAGGGCCTGTTCCGCCGCGCCCACCGCCAGGCGCGAGACCCGGCCCATGCTGCGCAGTTGCTTGCGGGTCCAGTGGGCCGGAACCTGGAAGTCGTCGATGGGCCCGGCCAGGCGGGTGTTCAGTTCGGTGAAACGGTCCCACTCATCCATGCGCCGGATGCCGCTGCGGTTGGCGGCGAAGTTGGCGGCGATGGTGTCCCAGTCGCTGCCTATGGACGTGATGCCGGCCATGCCGGTGACGACGACGCGCTTCATCAGCACAAGCCTCCGTTGACGGCCAGGACCTGCCGGGTGATGTAGCCGGCTTCGGCGGACATCAGGAAGTTCACCGCGCCCGCCACTTCTTCCGGGGTGCCCATGCGCTGGGCGGGGATCATTTTCATCAGTTCTTCCACGGGTACGTTTTCATCGAGCATGGCAGTGTCGATCAACCCCGGCGCGACGCAATTGACGGTGATCTTGCGCTTGCCCAACTCGATTGCCAATGCCTTGGCTGCGCCGATCAACCCAGCCTTCGAGGCACTGTAGTTGACCTGGCCACGATTGCCGATCAGCCCGGAAACCGAGGTGATGCAGACGATCCGCCCGGCGGCGCGGCGACGGATCATCGGCATCATCACCGGATGCAGCACGTTGTAGAAACCGTCGAGGTTGGTGCGCATCACCACATCCCAGTCGTCCTCGCTCAGGGCCGGGAAGGCGCCATCGCGGGTCAGGCCGGCATTGAGCACCACGCCGTAATAGGCGCCGTGGGTTTCCACGTCGGCTTCGAGAACGGCCTTGCAGGCGGCGCGGTCGGCCACGTCGAATTGCAGCACCCGGGCGTTGCGGCCCAGGGCCTGGATTTGGGCCTGGACCGTTTCGGCCTCGGCGCGGCCACTGCGGCAGTGCAGCACGATGTCATGCCCAGCCTGGGCCAGGCGCAGGGCGATCGCGCGACCGATGCCACGGCTGGAGCCGGTGACCAGTACGGATTCAGTCATGACGGGTTTCCTGTTGCGGACGGTTCATGAAGGTAATGGGCGGCCTGGGGCGGACGGAAGACATTGAGCCGGGCCGTGGCATGGATGCCTGGCGCGTGGATGTGGCATTCGAACACGCCCATGCCGTTGTCGTCTTCCAGGGAGCGCACGCCATGGATGCTCAGCTCGGTGCCAAGGGGAAAACAGTCGACGTTGCATTCGAACTTGCGGGTGCCGAGCAGAAAACCCAGCGCCACGGCATCGCCGCGTTGGCGTGCGTGGCAACCGGCAAACGCCGCGACACTTTGGGCCATCAACTCGATGCCGACCCAGGCCGGCAGTGCACCGTCGTCGCGGTTGAACAAGCCGCCGGACGTGACGGTGGCGTGGGTGTGGATCTGTTCGTCATCGAACGACAGGATCCGGTCGATGAGGATCATGTCGCCGGCATGGGGCAGCAGTTCGGCGAGCGGCCAGTCAATCATGGGGCGTCTCCGATAATCAGGCTGACGTTGTTGCCGCCGAAGGCAAATGAGTTGCTCATCAGGCGACGCGGGGTGGCCGGGTCCAGGCGGGTGTGGATGGTGACCCAGTCCAGCGCCGGCAGGGCAGGATCGGCCTGGCCGTCCCAGACATGCGGCGGCAGGGCCAGGGCGGTGTTTTCGGTGCTCAAGGCCAGCCAGCAGAACGCCGCTTCCAACGCCCCCGCCGCACCGAGGGTATGGCCGGTCATGGGCTTGGTGGACGAGCAGGGCACGCCCGCCGGAAACAGCCCGGCCACGGCCTGGCTTTCCATGGCGTCATTGTGTTGCGTGGCGGTGCCGTGCAGGTTCAGGTAATCGATCTGGCTGGCGTCGAGGCCGGCGCAGCGCAGGGCTTTTTCCATGGCCTGGCGCGCGCCGCGACCGCTGGGCTCAGGCGCGGAAATATGGTGGGCATCGGAACTGGCGCCGTCGCCGAGCAAGGCAATCGGTACACCCTCGCCTGGCGTCTTGCTCATGAGAAACAGCACCGCTGCTTCGCCGATGTTGATGCCGCTGCGGTTCACCGAGAACGGATTGCAGCGCTCGTTCGACACCGCCTCCAGTGCGGAAAAACCGTTGAGGGTCAATTTGCATAAGCTGTCCACGCCACCGCACAGCACGGCATCGCACAGGCCCAGGTCCAACAGGCGCCGGGCGCTCATCAAGGCGCGGGCGCTGGAGGTGCAGGCCGTGGAAATCACGTAGGACGGGCCACTGAGGCCGAGCCAGTCGGAAAGAAAGTTGGCCGGCGCGCTGAGCTCCTGTTGCTGGTAGTCATAGCCGTCAGGGAAGCGTTGCTCGCGCAGGTAATGGGCGATGCCCTGGCTGGCCTCATCGATACCCGACGTGCTGGTGCCCAGGACGATGCCGATGCGGGCGCGACCGTAGGCCTGGATGGCCTGGTCGATCTCGGCGCGGATTTGCAGCCCTGCCTCCAGCAGCAGTTGATTGTTGCGGCTGCGTTGCGCTGCCAGGGCCGGGGGGATGGACGCGAGTTCACCGGGCACCGCGGCGACCGGCAAGGCCCGTTCGGCCACCCAGCCAGCCTCGCTGCGCACGCCCGAGCAGTCTCCGGCAAACAGGTTGCGCGCGACGGTGTGTTTGTCGCGACCCAGGGCGCAGATCACCCCGAGGGCATTCAAATAGGCGGTCATGGGCTAATGCCAGTCAGTAAGAGAAATAAAGCCGAGCAATAATCCTGTGGCGAGGGAGCTTGCTCCCGCTGGGGCGCGAAGCGGCCCTGTTTTGGGGCTGCTGCGCCCGAGGCGTCGGACCGACCCAGCGGGAGCAAGCTCCCTCGCCACGGTTTATGTGTTTTCCCGTGGTAGCCACTTGGCTGATCGGCATGAGTCATGGGGCGTTCTCGGTCAACGATGTGATGCGGTAGCGCAGGCCTTGGGGCAGGCTCATTTCAAAATCCAGCGGTTGTATGTAGCGCACCTGCCAACGATTCTCGAGGCTCCGTTGCGACGCCTGTTGTCGCGCCGCCGGGTAGTTGCCGGGCAGCTCGACCTCAGGCGTCAGCGCGAACAACAACGCGGCGAACAACTCCCGGGCCTCGGCATTGGGGGGCAGCAGACCGTCGGCCTGCCACTGGCCATCGACCAGGCGCTGGCGGGCCAGGGGAATGCCCAACGGGTCCATCATCGACCAACGGATGCCGGTGCCTTCGCGCTGGACCACCAGCAACCAGTCCTGACGTTGGCCGGCCATTGTCCGCTCGATGTGCAGTTGCATCGGCAATGCCAGGGTTGGCGTGCGGGCGGGCAGTGGTGCCTGGCTGGCGCAGGCACTGAGCAGCAACACGCAGGCGATCAGCAGGCCACGGATCATCCGGCAGCCCCTTCGCAAGGCTTGCGCGCCACCACGTTGACCAAGGTTTCCTCACGTTCGCCAAAGGGCTTGGGCCGGCGTAGACCGAAGCGCTCCAGCAGGCCGAAATCCTTGGCACGGCTCCACCACAGGTACGGGTAGGACACGTTGCGTTCTTCGAACTGGAACCCTTGATCGCGGATCATCTGCAGGTACTGCGCGGCACTTTTCTGCACGTGCATCGGGTGGCGGAACAGCCAGCGGATCACCCAGGTGTCGATGTAGGCTTCGGTGGATTCGGCGAACAGCAAATAGCCGCCGGGCTTGAGGACGCGGTAGAACTCGGCAAGGGCTTTTTCCTGCTCCACCAGGTGATGGAACGTCTGGTGACAGAACAGCAGGTCGACGCTGGCATCGGGCACCGCCAAGGTCGCGCAGTCGCTGCCAATCAGCTCCACGGTCATGCCCTGGCGCGTGGCCTCCTCCCGGCTCAGGTCCAGGCTGTGGGGGTCGGCATCCACGCCGATCAGGCGTTGTGGCGCGAATACCTGGCGCAGGTACTGGAACGACTTGCCCTGGCCGCAGCCGGCGTCCAGCAGTACCGGGTTGGCCGGCAGCGCGGTGCTGAACAGGCTGCGCAGGTCGTTGATCGCCACGCGCAACACATGGTGCTGCCAGGTGTGGCTGCGCAGGAACCAGAAGCCGAAGCGGGTTTCTTCGACGTAGTTGTCGCTCAGGTAGCTCATGGTTGCTGACTCGGCGCCGGGCTCGCGCAGATTTCCGAGAGCATGCGCAGGCGCCGCTTGGGTTCACTGACGAACGGGTTGCGCTGATCCCAGGCGTAGCCGGCCAGGATCGAACTGATCATGCGGCGGATGTCGTCAGAGCCTTCAGTGTAGAAAATCACGTCCTGGAACGTCCCGGCGTACCAGCCTTCGACGTAGCAGCGGAAGGTATCGACGCCGCGCTTGAGCGGCTCGGCGAACTCGCTTTGCCAATCCACGCTTTCCCCTTGCAGCTGACGGTGGAGCACGTCGGCGGCCATGCTCGCCGACCGCATGGCAATGGTCACGCCGGAGGAGAACACCGGGTCGAGGAATTCCGCGGCGTTGCCCAACAGGGCAAAGCCCGGGCCGTGCAGGGTCCTGACGTTGGCCGAGTAGCCGCCGATGGTCCGCGCCGGAGTATCCCACACCGCGTTCTGCAGTACGCCGGCCAGGCTCGGGGTTTCGTCGATGAAACCGCGCAGGCACGCATCGAGGTCGTCGGTGCGGCCGGCGAAATGTTCCGCCGCCGCGACCACGCCCACCGAGCAGCGTCCGCCACTGAACGGAATGGTCCAGAACCACACGTCGCGTTTGCTCGGGTGGGTGGTGATGAGGATTTTTTCCCGGTCGAACGCCGGGGCGTCGATGCGATCCTCGATGTGGGTGAACACGGCCTGGCGCACCGGGAAGTTCGACGGCGCCTCAAGGTCCAGCAGGCGCGGCAGGACGCGGCCATAGCCGCTGGCATCGAGCACGAAGTCGGCTTCGACACGGTACTCGCTGCCGTCTTCGCGCTGCACGCCCAGGCGTGGCTTGGCGAGGCTGAAGTCGGCGCTGGTGATCGCTTGGCCGTAGCGGATTTCCACGCCTTGCAGGGCGGCCTGGTCGGCCAGCAACTTGTCGAAGTCGGCGCGTTGCACCTGGAAAGTCGTGGGCTTGCCGTTGCTGAAGGTCTCGCCAAAATCGAAGGCGCTGTAGCGTTCGCCCCAGGCAAACGCGGCGCCGTTCTTGCGCTGGAAGCCGGCGGCATTCACCGCGTCGAGCATGCCGGCTTCTTCAACGAAATCCAGGCAATGGGACAACAGGCTCTCACCGATGGAGAACCGTGGAAATAGCTGGCGCTCGATGACCAGCACATCGTGGCCCTTGCGCTTGAGCAGGGCGGCGGCGATGGCACCGGAGGGGCCGGCACCGATGATGACGACCTGGCGATATTCCGTTTCAGTGACAGGCATGGGGATTCCTTGAATATCCTGGGTCATCGTTGATCTTCTTGAGCAGGTATAGGGTGTTCCTGGCGCCCGACCCACGGCGCCAGCATGAAACTGAAGGCCAGCCCCAGGCTCACCGCCAGGCCGAAGTTACTCACCGCAGGTGTGCTGGACAATGCCAGCAGGCCGAACGACAGCCAGGTGGTGACCGCTGCCAGCAGGGTGCCCAGCAGGCTCACGGCGGCACCGCCGATCTGTTCGCGCATCAGGATCGCGTAATCGACGCCGATGGCCGTCACCAGCAACAGGCCGAACAGGCTGAACAACGTCAGTGGTTGTCCCAGCCAGCCGAGGCTCGCCAGGCTGCATAGCGCGGCCAGCAACGGCAGGGCAACGATGCGCAAGGCCGCGCTAACCCCGAAAGGCCAGATCAGCAGCAGCACAATCAGCACGCAGGAGGCCAGTTTCAACTCGGCGGCGCTGACCTGCGTGGCGGCGAAGACCCGGTTCAGGTCACCCAGGCGATCCACCAGTTGCACGCCCGGCAGGTCTACGGCTTGCACGCGCAGCAGCGCGGCATCGTTCAAGCCTTGCAGGCTGATCATAGCGGCCACGCCTTGCGTCGTGGGGCCGAGCCAGAGTGTGCGGTACGGCTCGGCCAGGGGACCGGCCAGCGCGGCATCGATGTCTGTCACCGGCAAGGCCTGCAATTGCGCCAGCTCCCCTTGCAGTGCGGCGACCGGCACGCCCAGGTCAAGCAGCGGTTGCCAGAAGTCCGGCAATCGGGCCAGTGCTTGGCGCACTTTCTGCTGGTCGGCGGGCGGGCTTATCAGTTGGTTCAGTGACAGGTAGCCTTGGAGTTTTTCCAGGGCGATCAACTGGTCCAGTCGCTCGTTGAGGGCGGTCTGGCGCTCCAACAGTTGGGGCTGATCATCGGCGCGGATCAGGAAGAACTGGCTGGTGGGCTGAAAGCCGGTGATGCGCGCGATGTCGCGGGCTTCGTCGGTGAGGTGCTGGGGCGTGCCGATCCATTGGCGGATGTCGTTTTTCGTGGTCAGGTGCCAGAGGCCGCCCGCGCAGAAGCTCAGCAACAGCACCAGCAGCACCGGCGTGGGCACCCTTGCCAATAACGCTTGGCGGATCTGGAGCAGGCATTCGCACAGCCGCAGCGGCCACTGGGCCGGACGCAGGTCTGCGCCTTTGAGCAGCGCCGGCAACAGGCAGACCGCGGTCAAGTAGGCGCCGACCAGCCCGGCGGCGGAGAATATCGCGATCTGGGTCAGGGCCGGGAACGGCGTCCAGGCCAGGGCGAGGTAGCCGATGCAGGTGGTCGCCAGGCTCAGGCTCAGCCCCGGCAGGGTCAGGCGCAAGGCCGGCCAGCTGCGCCACGGCTTGAGGCTCCAGCTCTTGGACAGGTAGTGCAGCGGGTAATCCACCGCGACACCGATCAGGCTCGAACCCAGCACCAACGTCATCACATGCATGCGTCCGAACAACGCCACGCACGCCACCGCGCCGAACAGCATGCCGACCAGCACCGGCATGAACGCCAGCCACACGCGCAAGCGCCGGAAAGCCAGCAACAGCAACAGCAGGATGCCGATGGTAGCGCCACCGCCGACCCAGGTGATTTCCCGCGACGCCTGTTGCTGGCCGCTGGCGGCGTACAGCAGGCCACTGGCGGCCAGCAATTGCCCTTGGGCCTGGCTCGCCTGGTCGCGGCTGCGTTGCAGCAGTTCGGCCACTTGCAGCGGCAGGTTCATGTCGAACGCGTTGCCCTGGGCGCGGGCCCGCAGCATCACCCAGCTTTTACCGTCGGCATCGGCGACCAATGCACCGCTGCCGATGTCGAATTGGATCGCGCCGCGTTGTGGCTGGCTGTTCTGGATACGCCCGGTCAGGCCCAGCCAATCGTCCTGGTTCGGCACCAGGCTGAAACCGCTGAACGGATCGAACAAGGCCTGCACCCGCTGCTGGATGAACGCCTGGGGCTGCTCGATCAATTGCTCCCGGTCCGCCGCCGAGAGCATCGCCAGCCGGCCGTTGAGCAGTTGCGTGCGCAGCGCCGGCACGTCGGCCTGCAGCGTCCACTGCACCTTGTCGAACAGGCCGCTGGCCTGCCATTGCTCGCCCAGGGTTTGCGCCAGGGCGATGGCTTGCTGGCGATCGGTATGGCCGACCAGCACCAGCACCTCGCGGTTGAGCGGCTCCTGCATGCGCTGCTCGGCGATCAGTTCCAGGGCGTCGGGCGATGTGCCCGGCACCAGCTCCATGAGGTTGGCCGACAGCGGCGCGCCGTTGCGCCATTGCCAGCCGGCGAGCGCGAGCACCGCCAGCAGCAGGATCAGGAACAGCCGGGGCAGCATCCGTTCACTCGGCAAAATCATGTTGCTCCGCTTCGCTCAAAGGTTGCGCGGCGGTAGCGTCCAGCATGCGCAGCACGGTGCTGTCGCCCTGGGTTTCCAGCAATTCGATGCGCTGGACCAGTTCGCCGCCGTCAATGTTGATCTGGTTGAAGACTTGCTTGAGCAGCACCGAGCGCGGGGTCAAGGTGAGCTTCCACTGCTGCGGCTCGCCCGACAGGCTCAGCTCGAAATCCCGTTGCAGGCCACTGCTGTCGCCCTGCAATACCGCCAGGAACAACCGGTTCTGCTCGGCGCCGGCACTCTTGTTCGGCAGCATTTGCCAGGCATTGCCGTCCCGCCGGGCGATGCCCTGGGCGGTGATGCGGTAGTCCTGTTGCAGTGGGGTCTGCAGCAACCACAGCAGCCCGTGGTTTTTCGCCAGCACGAAGCGGCCCTTGCTGGTGAGGGGCTGGGGCAGGGCGCGCAGGTGTTTTTCCTGGATGAACTGGCCGTGGATCACCTCCGGGCGGGCCAGTTGGTCACTTAATTGCTGTAGATCGAACGCCTGGGCCAGCGGCGACAGGCTGCACAGCAGCAGCCAGATGAACAGGCGCTTCATGACAGTTTCCTCTCGACGGCTTCGACAAAGACCCGTGGCGAGGCCAGCAGCATCTCGCGAGTGGCCATGTCCACGGCCACTTGCACTGAACTGGCCCGGGTGAAGCGTTCGCCTGTCGCGGCGTCACTGATCAGGTAGTTGATCTTCAGCCGGTTTTCCCACTCCACCAGGCTGGCGCGCACGGTCAGAGCCTGGCCGAACACGGCACCGCGTACGTAGCGCAACTGCAGGTCGATCACCGGCCACGCATGCCCCGATTCGAGCATGTCATTGTAGTTGTGGCCGATCAGGTCGAGCAGGGCACAGCGGGCCACTTCCAGGTATTTGACGTAATGGCCGTGCCAGACCACGTTCATTGAATCGACGTCGAAAAATGGCACCACGATCTGCGTGTCGACGTGCAAAACACCTTGGCTACGCATGCAGCCTCCAGTGTTGCTCGGCGATGCGTTGCAGGCACAGGCGCAGTTCGCCTTCCAGGGCGCGGTCTTCGATGACCGGCGGGAAATCCTCGGCCAGTTGCTGGTGCATGGCGGCCAGGGCCGGTGGCAGTGGACGTGCGTCTTCGGCCCGGCTGCGCAGCCAGACGCCCTGGTTGGCGGCGAGCAAGGTGGCGGCGGCCACTTGTTCGGTCAGTTCCAGCACGCGGATCGCATCCCGGGCGGCGATGGTGCCCATGCTCACCTTGTCCTGGTTGTGACACTCGGTGGAGCGCGAGAACACGCTGGCCGGCATGGTGTTTTTCAGGGCTTCGGCGGTCCAGGCGCTGGTGCCGATCTGCACGGCCTTGAAGCCGTGGTTGAGCATCGCTCGCTCGGCACTGGCGCCGGAAAGGTTGCTCGGCAGGCCATGGTTGTAGCGCTCGTCCACCAGCAGCGCGAGTTGCCGGTCCAGCAGGTCGGCGACGTTGGCCACCAGGTTCTTCAGGCTGTCCATGGCGAAGGCGATATGCCCGCCGTAGAAATGCCCGCCATGGAGCACGCGCTCGGCTTCGGCGTCGATGATCGGGTTGTCGTTGGCGCTGTTGAGTTCGGTTTCGATGAACCCGCGCAGCCAGCCCAGGCTGTCGGCCAATACCCCGAGCACATGGGGGGCGCAGCGCAGGGAATAGCGATCTTGCAGGCGATGCAGTGGCGCGGTCGGCGCGTCGATTGCCAGGTCCTTGCGCAGCCACGCGGCGACTTGCATCTGCCCCGGATGTGGTTTGGCGGCGAACAGGCGTTCATCGAAGTGTTCCGGGTTGCCTTGCAGGGCGACCACGTTCAGCGCGGTGATGCGGGTCGCCAGTTGCAGCAGGTAGTCGGCGCGGGCGAAGGCCAGGCAGGCCAGGCCGGTCATCACCGCGGTGCCGTTCATCAGCGCCAGGGCTTCCTTGGGCCGCAGCACCAGCGGCGTCCAGCCCAGTTCACGGTGCACGTCGGCGGCCAGGCGGCGCTCGCCACGGAACATGACCTCCCGTTCGCCGGAAAGCGTGGCGGCGACGTAGGACAGCGGCGTCAAATCGCCGCTGGCGCCCACCGAACCTTCTTCCGGAATCAGCGGCAGGATGTCGTGTTCGAGAAAGGCCTGGAGGCGTTCCAGCAGTTCCACCCGCACCCCCGACACGCCGTGGCACAGCGACTGCAAACGCGCCGCGAGCACGGCGCGAGTGGCCTGGGCGTCGAGCAGCTTGCCCAAGCCGCAGCCGTGGAACGTGTACAGGTGACGGGGCAGGGCCTCGACGTGGTGCAGCGGCACGGCCACCACGCAAGAGTCGCCGTAACCGGTGGTCACGCCATAGATCACGCCTTCCTTGTCCAGCAGGGAATCGAGGAATTGCGCACCCTTGGCGATGCGCAGGCGGAACGCCGGGTCATCTTGCAACTGCGTCGGTGCCTGACGGTTGGCCAGGGCCAGCACGTCTTCAATGCGCAAGGGGCGTTCGCCGAAGGTTACCGGCTCAAGAGTGGGCATCGTCATCGGTCTTCCAGAAAGGGTAAAAGTTGAACCACTGTTGCGGGCCCTGGAGGCAGTACTGCGCCAGGCGTTCGGCGTAGCGGGCGGCCCAGTGGGCGATCACTTGCTCACGCTCGTTGCGCTTCCACGTCACGGCATCGGCGAAGGGTTCGAGGGTGACGCGATAGCGCCCCTCGTGCTTGAGGCACATCAGCAGGTTGACCGGGCATTTGAGCAGGCCGGCCAGCAACCACGGGCCTTGCGGGAATGCCGCCGGGTGGCCCATGAAATCCACGGTCACGCTGCGCCCGCCGTGCAGCGGCACGCGGTCGCCGGCAATCGCCAGCCATTCGCCGCGCTCCAGGCGTTCGCTCAGCTGCAACATGATCACCGGGTCCAGTTCGCTGACTTGGATCAGCCGCAGGTGCGTGGCGCCGGCTTCGCCCAGCAAGCGGTTGAACTGCTCGGCGTGCTTGGTGTGCACCAGCACGTTCATGGTGACTTTCTCGCCCAGCTCGGCCAGGGCCCGGCACATCTCCAGGTTGCCCAGGTGCGCGCCCACCAGCATTTGTCCGCGGGCATCGCGCAGGTGATTGCGCAACAGCGCCGGGTCGACGATCTCGATCTGGTCGATGCTCAGCTTGCCGTTCCAGACGTCGAGTTTATCGAGCAGGGAGTCGGCAAAGGCCATGAACTGCCCGAACACCCGCCAGCGGGTCGGGCGCAATTCGGGACGTGCGCTCCAGTCGGCCAGGCGTTGCTGGTATTGCCAGGCTGCCTGCCGGGCGCTACGACCGAAAATGAAGAAGTACAGGACGATGCCGTACAGCACCGGCGTCAGCAAGCGCCGGCCGAGCACCTTGGCGGCGAGGGCGGTGAGTTTCATCAGCCAGTAACTGCCGCGCTCCTGGCGGTCGGCCCAATGTTGTTTGTCTGCCTGAAGACTCATGCCCGCCACCGTCGCCAGAGAATCAGGGGAAAGCGCACCAGCATGCCGAAGAACAACCGGGTGTGCATGCTGGAAATCAGCACGTTGTCGTGAAACAGGCGAAAGTGCGAAACCCCATCCTGGGGGTAATGGACCCGGGTGTGCAGCCAGTGCATCGGCTGATTGCGCCAGGCCAGGCGCACGAGGATGTCCGAGTCGAAATCCATGCGCTTGCCGATGTTGGCCGAGTCGATCACGGCCAGGGTCGGTGCCAAGGGATAGACCCGAAAACCGCACATCGAGTCGCGGATTTTCAGGGACAGGCTGTTGATCCAGACCATGACGTGAGTGAGGTAGCGCGCATACAGGCGGCCTTTCGGCACGCTGGCGTCGTAGTGGGGATACCCGCAGATCACCGCGTCCGGGTGGGCCCGGGATTGCTCGATGAACGTTTTCACGTCGCCAAGATCGTGCTGTCCGTCGGCGTCCACCTGCAGCGCATGGCTGAAACCCAGGCGCGAGGCTTCGCGCAGGCCGGCCATCACTGCACCGCCCTTGCCTTGGTTGACGGCCAGCCTGAGCAGATGCACCTGCTCGCCTTCGGCCAGCCGTTCCAGCACCGCGGCACACGCCGGGCTGCTGGCGTCATCCACCAGCACACAGGGCAGGCCGTTGGCGAGCAACGCCGTGACCACCGCCGAGATGGCGGTTTCGTGGTTGTAGACCGGGATGACGGCGCAGGGGTTATGCATGTTTTCTGCCCTCCACAAATCCATTGTGGCGAGGGAGCTTGCTCCCGCTCGAGTGCGAAGCGCTCGCTCTTGCAAAACCAGGGGCTGCTTCGCAGCCCAGCGGGAGCAAGCTCCCTCGCCACAGTGATTTGTGCAGATGCCTAAGCATTGTTGCCCCCCAACACAATCCGCCCACTGGAGCACGCCGCCGTGTCATTGCGGAAGGCAAAGTACAGCTTGCCGCGCTCGCGGTCGAAACGCAGGTGCAGCTGGATTTCATCGCCGGGGCGCACCAGTTGCTGGAATTTCAGCACTTCCATGCCGACAAATCGGGGCGGCAGGTCCAGCAGTTGTCGGCCGAGGCTCAGGGCCCAGTCGACCTGCACCACGCCCGGCAACACCGGCGCGGTGGGAAAATGACCGCTGAAGTACGCCAGGTCTGGCGGCACGATCAATTGCAGGCTCCACTCCCCATCGGTTTCGACTCGCTCCAGGACTTCGGGGCCTTTTGGACGTGGCGCCAGCAGCAGCGCCTCGACCTCGGCCTGGGGCAACTTGCCCTGGGCGTTGAGCGGCAACTGCCGCAGCCAGCGCCAGCGCCGTGGCAGGGCTAGGGTTTCGCAGTGGGCGCTCAGGTGCCGGCGCAGGCCCTCGGTAACGGCGCGTCTGCCCTGGTTGCGCAAGGCATGCAGGCCGGCATCACTCAGCACCACCAGCGCGCCAAGGGAGGCGCGATTCTCCTGCACCACGCCCAATCGCGCTTCGCTGACCCAGTCGTGGGCCACCAGTGCTTGTTCCAGCATCGGCAGGGAGATGCGTTTTTCTTCAAGCTTGACGATACGGTCCAGTCGCCCGAGCAGCTCGAAGCGCCCGTCGTCGGCGATCCGCGCTGCGTCAGCGGTATGTTCCACATGCCCGGCCGGCAGATAAGGCGAAGCGATCAGCAAGGCGCCGTCGCTGTCCTGGCTCAACTCGACGCCGGCAAAGGGTTGCCACAATCCGCCGCCCTGGCGCCAGGCGATGCCGCCGGTTTCCGAGCTGCCGAAAATTTCCGTCGGCCATTGTCCCAGGCGTCGCTGCAAGCTTTGTGCGGCCTCGGAGGGCAAGGCGCCGCCAGAGGAAAACACTCGACGCACGCTGCTCAAGGCCGGCCAATCGAGGTTGTCGCCCATGCGCTTGAGCAATGCCGGGCTGGCGACCCAGGCGAACGCCGGTTGTTCGCGGCTGGCCCGTTGCAGGTCTTCGGGAAACGCCAGTTGCCGACGCATGAATGGACGCCCGGCGCACAGCGGCCACAGCACCCGAAACAGCAGTCCGTAGATGTGCTGGGCGGCCACGCTGCCGATCATGCAGGCCGGGCCGAGGTCGGCGCCCCACAGCTGTTCCAGGGCCTGGACTTCGTTACTCAACTGCCGCAGGGTTTTCTCGATGCGCTTGGGCTCGCCGCTGGAGCCGGAGGTGCACAGGCTCAGCCAGCAGTGATCGAGGTCGAGTTCGGCGCCATCCATCGGCGCGTGTCGCACGTCGCCGGGATGGGTGTCGCCGGGCTGGTCGGTCAACCACAGGTCCACGTCCGCCGCCCAGCGCTGGCGTGTCTGCGCTTGCAGGTCGGCGGGCAGCAGGACCCGCACCCCGGCACGCCAAGCGCCGAGCAGGGCGATGGCCAGGTCGGCGGCATCGTCCAGGTGCACCGCCACATGCCGCGCGCCCCGGGCTTGCAGGCCGGCCGCCAGGCACAACGCCGCGTCCCGCAGTTGCGAGTGATCCAGCGCCGGAGCGACCGTAACGGTGCGTTCCGGCTGAGCCCTGAGCAACATCTGCTCAAGTGTTATCCAATTCATGGGCGGCCTCTTACCCGTTGTCGTATGAGCCATTCAATGGCAAACAGCAGCCCCATCAATCCGTAGGAAATCAGGCCGGTGTACAACATCCACCAGCTCAGCGGCGCCCAAATGGTCAGGGCGGCGGCGAGCAAACCGTTACACAGGAAAAACACACACCAGGCCACCGTGACCTGGCGGGTATACACCACGGCCTTGGCCGGCAGCTGCGGTTCGCGCAGGCGGGCCAGGCGTTCAATCATCGGCGGGCCGTATTTCAGGCTCAGGGCGAACAGCCCGAGCATGAACCCGCTGATCAGCACCGGGTACCAGCGCAGCAGGAGCGGGCTGTCGAACAGCGCGAGCAACACACAAAAACCGATCGCCGTGACAGCCATCCAGCGGCTGCCGGCGCCGCCCTTGCCAAGCAACGCCCGGGCCAGCCACAGGCTCCCCAGCAGCAGCCCGAACTGCCACGGGGCGAAATGCTCCATGCCGAAATACACCGCAAAGGGGTACAGCAGGCCTGCCAGTAGCAGGCCGAGGCCAATCAGCCGGGTCATGCGGCCGGTTGGACCAGTCGATAGACCGCCTCGACCACGTCATTGACGGTGCGCACCGACTTGAATTCTTCGGCTGCGATTTTCTTGCCAGTCTGGCGCTTGATGTGATCGATCAGGTCGACCGCATCGATGCTGTCGATTTCCAGGTCCTGGTACAGGTTCGATTCCAGCGTCACGCGCGTTGGGTCCAGTTCGAAGAGTTCGACCAGGGCATCACGCAGGGTGTTGAAAATGTCGTCACGAGTTTGCATGGTCGGTCTCAGGCGCTTTTTGCAGTGACGAAGGCCGCAAGGCTTGCCACATTGCTGAAATGGTTACGGGTGTCCTTGGCGTCGGCGTCGATCTTGATGCCATATTTTTTCTGGATCGCCAGGCCAAGCTCCAGGGCATCCACCGAGTCCAGGCCCAGGCCTTCGCCGAACAAGGTCTGATGGTCGCCGATGTCGTCGATGCCGATGTCTTCCAGGCCAAGGGCTTCGATGATCAGCTGTTTGATGTCACGGTGCAGATCGCTCATCTTCGGCGAGCTCCTTGATGTAATAGTGATGCAAGAAATCGTTGAGCCTGCGCGAAGCCTGGGGTGGCGGGCCGAGCGCGGCGAACGCCTGTGGGTCTATATCGGCCCCGACGTGAAAACTGAAGTGCACGCGACACCGAGGGATGCGATACCAGGGTTCGGCCTTGGTCAGGGTCGTGGGGTTGACCTTGATCGTGACGGGCGTGAGGATTTTCGCACCCCGCAGGGCAATGGCCGCGGCTCCCCGATGAAAGGCCGGCACCTGGCCTGGCTGAGTGCGCGTCCCTTCGGGAAAGACGATCAGCGTCTGGCCATTTTGCAAGGCGTCGCTGGCGGCATCGAGCATGTCCATGCTGCCGTCGTTGCTGATGTATTGGGTAGAACGCAATGGGCCACGGGTGAAAGGATTCTCCCACAGGCTTTGCTTGACCACGCAGTTGGCGTCGCGCACCAGCCCGATCAGGAACACCACGTCGATCAGCGACGGGTGATTGGCAATGATCATCTGCCCGGGACGCCCGAGCCGTTCGGCGCCATCGATCTGGTAGGTAAGCACCCCGGTGCGGGCCATGAATCGGATAAAGAACCAGAACAACCGCCCGACGGTGCGACGAGCCCTTTGTCGGTGGGCCTTGGCATCCCCGGGCAACCAGGCCAGCAACGGGAACACCAGCAAACGCAGGCACAGCCCGCCCAGCCCGAACAGGGCGAAGCTGGCGGCGGTCGCGACCAGGCGCCAGTAATAGGCGTCGCGATGTTTGCCGGTCACCGGTTGCGTTGCCAGGTCCATACACGATTCTTCCAGGCATGTTGGCAGGTGGTTTCGTTGTTCAGCAGGGTACGCAACAGATCCAGGGCATGGGGCCAGTCGCCGCCAGGCGAGTGGTCGGCCTGTGCGGACAGGTCCAGTTGCCAATCGTCGCCCGGGGTCAGCAGCAGGCCCACGGCATAGGGAAAAGGCACGTCATCGACCCACGGTGCGTAGACCTGCGGCGGTTGTTCTTCGGTAATCACCAGCAACACCGCCGGCGAGCCTTCGTTCAACAGCGCTGCGGCCTCCAGCACGCCGTGCTCCAACCCATCGCCCGTGGCGGCCAGGGCGGTCATTTCGCTGGTTTCGCCGCGCATGATCGACCACAGGCCGATCACCGCGTTATGGACCGACAGGCTGAATTGGGTCGGCGACAAGGGCAGGTCGGCCGCCAGGTCCTTCAGAATCTCGAAAGTGCGCGGGGTTTCACCGTGACGGGAAATAAAGACCAACGGTAGGGCCGGACGGCCCTCGGCCAGTGGCCAGCCGACGCTGAAGGCCATCCGCGCCAGGCGACTGAGGCGCCGGCGTTGCATGGCGGGCAGGAACGAGACGTCAGGGGCGGCATCGTTGGCTGGCAATACGACCGGCTGTCGGCTCCATGCCTGCCAATCATCCACGCTTTCGAGCCCAGGGGCCCATGCGCGCCATTGGGCGATATTGAAATTGATCACAAACTTCACCCCACCCCTGCGGGCTTTTATTGTCACGGTTCAGTGGTTTGACCCGCGTCCAACCCTGCATGGCCTTGCGACCCAAGTGGCGCGCATTATCCCGGTGCGGTTGGCTTGTAGCAAATACTGGTTACATTTTGTCCAGCAAAAACGTACGGGTTGGTCCGCTCAGTGCCAGGCAAGACCATTGTCGCGATCATCGCGAGTTTGTCTGTCGGTTGTTCCTGTCATTGACTGGACTTAATTGACGCCTGAATCGTTGGAAAAGCCACCGTCGCTGTAGTCCTTCTACGCAGAAGGTAGCTAAGCGGTGTCGCGCCCTACTACACTCGGGAATCTTTGATACACGGAGGTTTTGACATGCGGCGTGTGGTGTTCAATCAGAAAGGTGGCGTGGGCAAGTCCAGCATCGCCTGCAATCTGGCGGCGGTCAGCGCCAGCGAAGGCTATCGCACGCTATTGATAGACCTGGATGCCCAGGCCAACTCCACTCAATACCTGACTGGCCTGACCGGCGATGACATCCCCATGGGCATTGCCGATTTCTTCAAGCAGACCCTGTCGTCCGGGCCGTTCTCGAAAAAGAACAAGGTGGATATCTACGAAACACCCTTCGACAACCTGCATGTCATCACCGCCACGGCGGAGCTGACGGACCTGCAGCCCAAGCTCGAGGCCAAGCACAAGATCAACAAGCTGCGCAAATTGCTCGAAGAGCTGGAGGAGGATTACGACCGGATTTACCTGGACACCCCGCCAGCCTTGAATTTCTATGCGGTTTCGGCGCTGATCGCCGCTGATCGGGTGTTGATACCTTTTGACTGCGACAGTTTTTCCCGTCAGGCCCTGTACGGCCTGCTGGCGGAAATCGAAGAGCTCAAGGACGACCATAACGAAGGCCTGGAAGTCGAAGGTATCGTGGTCAACCAGTTCCAGGCCCGCGCCAGCCTGCCGCAGCAGATTCTCGACGAACTGATCGCCGAAGGCCTGCCGGTGTTGCCGGTGTACCTGAGCAGTTCGGTGCGCATGCGCGAATCCCACCAGGCTAGCCTGCCGCTGATCCACCTCGACCCGCGACACAAACTGACCCAACAGTTCATGGAGTTGCATAGCCTGCTGGAAAGCGCCTGAATCTGACCTGTGCAAAACCAAGATGTGGGAGCGGGCTTTGTGAGAGCAAGGCTTGCCCGCGATGAAAACGCCGCGGTCTCTTGAGGACCGCAGCGCCTGGATCGCGAGCAAGCCTTGCTCCCACAAAGCTCGCACACATTCATCTCATGGCTTCAAATCCCCTGGCTGCGCAACCAGCTCATCAATTGAGGCAAGGGAAACGCCCCACTCTGGCGCGCCACTTCCCGGCCATCCTTGAACAGAATCAGGCTGGGAATCGAGCGGATCCCCAACTGTGCCGACAACTGCTGGTTGGCCTCGCTGTCGAGCTTGGCCAGCCGACATTTGCCCGCCACTTGCGCGGCGGCCTGTTCGAACACGGGCGCGAAGGACTTGCATGGCCCACACCAATCGGCCCACACATCCACCAGCAACGGCAGGTCGCCTTTGATCTGGCTGGCATAGTCGCCTTGCTTGAGTTCGAACGGCTTGCTCAATAACACCTGGGCCTTGCAGCGCCCGCACTTGGGCTGGTCGCCCAGGCGTTCGGCGGGTATGCGATTGAGCCCGTTGCAATGGGGGCAGGGGATCAGCATCGGGACGTTCTCCTCGAAAAAGCAATTGCACAGATTGAACACTATATAGAAACCGCTGCAAAAACCTGTGGGAGCGGGCTTGCTCGCGAATGCGGTGTGTCAGACACATAGATGTCGACTGACACACCGTCTTCGCGAGCAAGCCCGCTCCCACATTTAGTTCAGTGTTGCCAGTTATTTTGCGTTGGTCAGCGTGTTGTAGCTGGTCATCAGGTTGCGGTAGTCCGGGATGTGGTTGGAGAACAGGGTCGCCAGGCCTTCCACGTCGTTGCGCCAGTCGCGGTGCAGTTCACAGGCCAGGCCGAACCAGGTCATCAATTGCGCACCGGAGGAAGACATGCGATCCCAGGCCGATTGACGGGTCAGTTCGTTGAACGTGCCAGATGCATCGGTGACCACGAACACTTCGAAACCTTCAGCCAGGGCTGACAGGGCCGGGAAGGCTACGCAGACTTCGGTGACGACGCCGGCAATGATCAGTTGTTTCTTGCCAGTGGCCTTGATTGCCTTGACGAAATCTTCGTTGTCCCAGGCGTTGATCTGGCCAGGACGGGCGATGTACGGCGCGTCCGGAAACAATGTCTTGAGCTCGGGCATCAACGGGCCGTTGGGGCCGGTTTCGAAGCTGGTGGTGAGGATGGTCGGCAGTTGGAAGTACTTCGCCAGGTCAGCCAGGGCCAGCACGTTGTTCTTGAAACGGTCCGGGTCGATGTCGCGTACCAGCGACAGCAGACCGGCTTGGTGATCGACCAGCAGAACGGCGGCGTTATCTTTGTCGAGACGGTTGTAGGAAGTAGTCATGGCGTAGCCCTCATTAAGTTTTGTTTGCCGAAGGTTTCGGCGTGGTTAAGGTTTTGAATTCGGTGCAGCGATTATTGGGTGACACATCTGGCCGAAGCGCCGGTTTGAATCCGTGTTGCGTTTCGATGTGTGTAGATTAAAACTGGCACCTTTGAAGCGCTAGACTGCGAAAATCAGCCTTAGCGTTCTATCTGGAGAACGATCATCGAAGACCTCAACACGCTTTACTATTTCACCCAGGTGGTCGAGCACCGTGGGTTCGCCGCGGCCGGCCGGGCGCTGGACATGCCGAAGTCAAAGCTCAGCCGGCGTATCGCCCAGTTGGAAGAGCGGCTCGGGGTACGGTTGCTCCATCGCACCAGCCGCCATTGCACGCTGACGGAGATCGGCCAGGCCTATTACCAGCGCTGCCTGGCGATGCGGGTCGAGGCCGAGAGCGCGGCGGAAGTGATCGAGCGCAACCGCTCCGAACCCCAGGGGCTGGTGCGCATCAGTTGCCCGACGGCGCTGCTCAACAGTTGGGTCGGGCCGATGTTGACCCGCTACATGCTCAAGTACCCGCGGGTGGAGTTGTTCATCGAGAGCACCAACCGCCGGGTCGACTTGATCCATGAAGGGTTCGATATCGCCTTGCGGGTGCGCTTTCCGCCGCTGGAAAACACCGACATGGTCATGAAGGTGCTGAGCAACAGCACCCAGTGCCTGGTGGGCAGCCCGGCGTTCCTTGAGCGCTTGTCTTCACCGGCCTCCCCGGCGGACCTCAACGGCTTGCCCAGCGTGCACTGGGGCGCGGCGCAGCGGGAATACCAGTGGGAGTTGTTCGGCCCGGATGGCACCCGCGCGCTGATCCGTCACGCGCCACGCATGGTCACCGACGACCTGCTGGCCCTGCGTCATGCGGTGCTGGCAGGCATCGGCATCGCCCACCTGCCCACCGTGGTGGTGCGCGAAGACATCGCGGCCGGCCGGCTGGTGGAACTGGTGCCGGGCTGGACGCCCAAGTGCGGGATCGTCCATGCGATCTTCGCCTCGCGCCGCGGGTTGCTGCCGTCGGTTCGTACGCTGATCGACTTTCTGGCCGAGGAGTTCAGCCACAGTGATATGGCGTAGGATGGAGACAGTAATGCCACCGGATTCTCCTTGTGGGAGCGGGCTTGCTCGCGAAGACGGTGTGTCAGTCAACATCTATGTGTCTGATACGCCGCCTTCGCGAGCAAGCCCGCTCCCACAGGAACTCACACTCCAGGCTTTTCCAAGGACATTTATCAAAGGGGCCATTCATCAGGTGCGCCGCACTGAAACGCTGTCGCGGCCTCAAAAAGACACCACGTACCTGTTTGCAGACTCAGGAGGTCCCATGAGCCATCCTCAAGACCCAGCCACTCCCCAAACAGTGGACAACCCCAACGACGACGGCTTCGTCCTCGGCACCGCCGGCCGCGACGAGGACCCCAACGCCGCCCCGGCCTACGCCACCGACCGTCGCCATGATCGGGACGAATTGACCCCGGAAGACGCCCGCGGCATGCCCGGTTATCCCGAGGAAAAGCCGCCGGCAAAACCCAGGGAGAAGGGGGTTGAAGAGGCAGAGCCGGGGATCGAGACGCCTGAGCAGGGGAACGATAAAGTTGGGTGAGTAACCTGCGATAAATTGAAGATTGCCATCGCGAGCAAGCTCCCACATGGATGGCTGTGTGACCGCGATATTTGCGACAACACCCCACCCCTGTGGAGCGAGCTTGCTCGCGATGACTCTCGTCCAGACAATCCTCGCCGTAAAAGCTGTCATCTTTCTTCCTAGCGTTATCGCAATTTGCGATAAATGCGATTTGTGTTTAACTCGTCCATAGCAAAATGCGATGAGGAAAAGGGATGAGTGCACTGATCGAACAAGTCGCCGCCCATTGGGAGTTTGTGTCTCCCTTGCTGCGTAAGCCCAGGAGCGAAGAGGATTACGACCGGTTGGTCGCAGCGCTCGATGAATTGTTGGAGTTGGTTGGCGAAGAGGAAGCCCATCCGCTGACGAGCCTGGTGGACATTATCGGTGAATGGATCGAGGCCTGGGATCATCAACACCGGCCGATGCCCAAGGCCACTGGCGTTGAGGCGCTTCGTTATCTGATGCGCGAGCATGGGAAGAGCCAGAGCGACTTGCCGGGTGTCGGTACCCAGTCGGTGGTATCGGAGATATTGAGCGGCAAGCGTCAGCTCAATTTAAGGCAGATCCGCTGGCTGGCGGAGCGCTTCGGCGTATCGGTTGAGACCTTTATTTGATGGCTTGGCGCACTAACTGTGGCGAGGGAGCTTGCTCCCGCTCGGCTGCGAAGCAGTCGTCGCTTTTGAGGGCTTGGGGCCGCTGCGCAACCCAACGGGAGCAAGCTCCCTCGCCACAGGGTTATGTGTTTGGTGGGAGGTCTGTTTTAGCCAGGGCCTGCGCTACGACGAGCAACTGATCTCCAGATGTTTGCCCCATTCCGGCGGGCGCTCGGCGTAGCTGTCCATGCCCCGTTGTTCTTCAAATGGGTGACTCAAGACAGTGTGCAGGCGGCGGACTTCGTCGTAGTCGCCTGATTCGGCGGCGTCGATGGCTTTCTGTGCCAGGTAGTTGCGCAGCACGTACAGCGGGTTGACGGCGTGCATGCGGGCGCGGCGTTGGTCTTGATCGACGGGGCCTTCGCGGTTGACGCGGGCGGTATAGAGCTCGCCCCAGGCGTCGAAGCCCTTGAGGTCGACGAAGTCGTCGCGCAGGGTGGCAATGGCTTGCTCGGGCGCCTGGTCGCCGAGTCGACGGAAGAACAGGCTGTAGTCGACGCCGCTGTTCTGCATCAGTTGCAGCAGGCGTTCCACCAGTTTCTGGTCATCCTCTTCGGCGACGGTCAAACCGAGGCGGCGGCGCATCAAGTCCAGGTAGTGAGCCTGGTACAGCGGCAAGTACAGCCCGAGGGTCTCACGCAGCGCGTCGACGCTGATGAAAGGGGTCAAGGCCTGGGCCAGGGCGCTGAGGTTCCACTGGCCGATGGGCACCTGGTTGCTGAATGAATAGCGGCCCTGGTCATCGGAGTGGTTGCAGATGAAGTTGGCGTCGAAGTCATCGAGGAAGGCGAACGGCCCGAAGTCGAAGGTGATGCCCAGGATCGACATGTTGTCGGTGTTCATCACGCCGTGGCAGAAACCGTAGGCCTGCCATTTGGCAATCAGCTCGGCGTTGCGCTCGACGATTTCGCGGTACATCGCCAGGTACGGCTCCGGCTGCTCACGGCACTCGGCAAAATGCAGGTTCAAGACGTGCTCGGCGAGGGCTGCGTGCAGTTCGGGTTTCTTGGTGTAGTAGAAATATTCGAAATGGCCGAAACGCACATGGCTCGGCGCCAGGCGCAGCACCATGGCGGCGCGCTCCTGTTTTTCGCGCCACACGGGGGTGTCCGAGCCGATCACGCACAAGGCGCGAGTGGTGGGGATGCCCAGGGCGTGCAAGGCCTCCGAGGCGAGGAATTCGCGGATCGAGGAGCGCAGCACCGCGCGCCCGTCGCCCATGCGTGAAAACGGCGTCTGGCCGGCGCCCTTGAGGTGCAGGTCCCAGTGCTCGCCGGCCTCGTTGTACACCTCGCCCAGCAGCAACCCGCGGCCATCGCCCAATTGCGGGTTGTAATGCCCGAACTGATGCCCCGAATACACCATCGCCCGAGGCTCGGTTTCAGCCCAGAGCTTGTGGCCGCCGAAGATCTCGGCGAACAGCGGTGCGTCGGCTTCAGCGGGGTCGAGGTCCAGCAACGCCATGGCCGCCGGGCTGGCGACCACCAGCCGTGGATTGTCGATGGGCTCGGGCAGCACGTGGGCCGAGAAACCGTCGCCCAGGCGAGCGAAACGGTTATCGAAGGTCAGCGTTTCCAGCGTTTTCATGGCCTTCTCCGGCGGGACGCTCGCAGGCAACCCGCAATCAGTCGAGTGTGCCTTGCGGCGGCTCAGGCACCGGCTTGATGCTGGCGACAGCCGAGGGCACGGGCGGAATGGTCTTTTTGTCGGGCTCGGCAGGCACCAGCTTGTATTCCTGGCCTTGCAGGTTCTTCAGATAGATTTCCATCTGCCGGAAGGAGATGTTGATGTGCTCCTTCTTGAATTCCCGGTTGATGAAGCGATTGATCTCGTCCAGCACCGGGTTGCGGTCGCCCAGGTCGCGTACGTGCATGCGCAGTTCATGGTCCAGTGTGCTTTCACCGAAGTTCAGGAAGTACACGATCGGCTCTGGCTCCTTCAGCACGCGCGGGTTGTCGCGGGCGGCCTTGAGCAGCAGTTCGCGCACTCGGTCGAGGTCCGAGCCATAGTCCACGCCCAGCTTCAGGGTCACGCGGGTCACGGTGTCGGTCAGCGACCAGTTGATCAGTTGCCCGGTGATGAAGGTCTTGTTCGGGACAATGATGTCCTTGCGATCGAAGTCGGTGATGGTGGTCGCGCGAATGCGGATCTTGCTGACCGTGCCCGACAGGTTGCCGATGGTGATGGTGTCGCCGATCCGCACCGGGCGCTCGAACAGGATCATGATGCCGGAGATGAAGTTGGCGAAGATCTCCTGCATGCCGAAACCCAGGCCTACCGACAGTGCCGCCACCAGCCATTGCAGCTTGTCCCAGCTCACGCCCAGAGTGGAGAGCGTAGTGACGAAACCGACGCCGGCGATGACGTAGGACAACAGCGTGGTGGTCGCGTAAGCGCTGCCTTGGGCAAGGTTGAGCTTTGACAGCACGAACACTTCCAGCAAGCCCGGCAGGTTACGTGCCAGGGCAAAGGTAATGCCGATGATGATCAGCGCGCCGAGCATGTCACCAATGCTGATGGGCACCATGCTCATGTTGACGCCGGTACCGCTGGTGTACTCGTAGAGGGTGATGTTGTCCAGGTACGAGAATACGCTGATCAGGTCCGACCAGACCCAATACAACGCGGCCATGAAGCCGCCGAGCAGGGCGAGGCGGATCAGGCGCAGGGATTGCTCGTTGACCTTCTCGATATCCAGGGTCGGCTCTTCGACCACGGCTTCGCCGTCGCCGGCTTCCTTGGCCGCCTGGCGCTTGGCCAGGGCGCGCTGGTAGGCCAGGCGCCGCGCCGCGACCGACAGGCCGCGCACGAAGGTGGCTTCGATCACCAGCCAGAACATCAGCAGGTACAAGGTATTGATCAGTCGGTCGCTGAGTTTCAGCGCGGTGTAGTAGTAGCCGAAGCACACCGCCACGAATAGCGCGATCGGCAGTGCGGTGAACAGCACCCCGACGGCCTTGCGAAACAGCGAAGTGTTCTTGTGCGTCGGACTGCTCAGCAACAGGCGACTGAGCAGCCACGCCATCAGCGCGTAGCAGGTCAGTACCACCGGCATGCCGAGCACGTCATCGGCCAGGGTCGAAGGTTGCAATTCGGCCACCGCTACCACGGCCACCAATGCCAGTACCACCAGCCCGAGCCGGCGAATCCAGCCTTGGAGGAATTCGACCTGGGGTTTCTCCCAGCGGAAATGCAACTCGGCCACGCCGCCAGGCGCCAGCACCCGATAGGCGGTGTAGAACACCAGCCAGGCCTGGCCGATCTGCAGCAGCGCCGCGCCGAGGTTGGCGTTCTGGCCGCGTGCGTCGATCTGCAAGGCATAACCGCAGAGGGTCAGTGCCAGGGCTACCGGCATGGCCAGCAGGATGTTGATCAGGATCGCCTGGGGCGTGTGCCACTGGCTGTCGCGCTTGAAGTGGCCAACGTCCTGGTGAACCTTGTTCAAGCGGGCATAGAGATTCTTGCGCCGCCACAGCAGCACGCCGATCAGCAGCACCAGGGGCAGGAACAGCAACGGGCGTTGGGTCAGGCCATCGGCCAGTTCACTGAGGCTCGACGCCCAAGGCAGCGAGTCGATCTGTTTCTCCAGGCGCGTCGGCACGGCACGCATCCATTCGAAATCCAGCGGCTTGTTGCTGGGAATCCAGAACATCTGCTCTTCAAGCGTCGCCCGCAGGTTCTGGGCGGTGCTGAGCAGCTGCTTCTGGTTGAGCTGCAAGGTGATGGATTCGTTGAGTACCGCGCTCAACTCCCGGTTCAGGCGCTCCAGCAGGTCGACGCGGGTCAGTGCCAGCTCCAGCAAGGTCTTGCGCAGTTGCGGCGTGGCTTGTTCCGAGGGTTGCGAGGCCAGCAGGTTGTCGACATAGGCACTGGGGTTGTTCAGCAGCTCACGTTGTTGGCTGACTTCGAACTGGTACAGGCGGATGTCGGCGATCTGGTCGGCCAGGGTCTGGTCCAGCTTCAGGCGCGGCAGGGTCTGGCGCTGCTTGTAGAGAATTTTGGAGAGCAGCAGGCTGCCCTTGAGCACGCTGATTTGCTCGTCCAGGGCCGCGTCGGTCTGGGTCACACTGTCCAGCAATTGCTTGGTCTGCAGGTTCTGCTGGGTGACTTCGTTGAGGCGGTCGGTGCTTTTGAGCAGGTAGTCGGAGAGCTTCAGGTTGGCTGAGCTTTCGGTCGCCAGCAAGCTGCTGCCACCGGCCTTCTGGGCTTCAATGGATTGCTGAGTCACTGTCTCCTGGGACTGGGCCAGGCGCTTCTGGTTGATCAGGTTCTGCAGGTCCTGGATTTCCTGCTCCATGCGGGCGATTTTTTCCATCAGCAGATCGTGCTGGCCGTTGCCCAGGTCCTGCAGTTGGCTGTTGCCGGCCAGTTCCTGGCGGCGCAGCGGGATCAGTGCATTGAGTGCCGCCAACTCGGCGTTGAGCTGGTCGCGCTGCTCGGCGCTGAGGGCCTTGCCGGCATCTCGACCGGCCTTGAGAATCGTGTTGATCTGCTGGATGCGGGTCTGGCTGGTGGAGATTTCCGCCTGGGCGCGCTCGGGGCGGGTCTGGGCGGTGATGACCAGGCTGTTGGCATCGGCCAGGGCTTTTTGCAGGTCGCTCTGCTGGGTGGAGCGCTCCGTGAGCATTTGTTCGAGCTGGGGAATCGGCAAGTTGGCATAGCGTTGCGCCACCGGCACCACCGTGGTGCCCTTGAGCCGCGCCAGTTCGCGCTGGTTCTCGATGTTCTGCTTGGGCGCCGTGGCCAGTTGCTGTTTGAGTGCCTGCAGCTTCTGTTCGTAATCAGCCTTGTTGTTGAGCTGGGTCAGCGTGTTCTGCAACACGGCCTGCAGGGCTTTCTGGTCGGCTTCCGGCAGTTTGCGGTCGCCGATCTTGTCCAGGCTGGCCTGTACCGAGGCACTGGTGGGCGGCTCGGCGGCGTGCACCGTGCAGATGGAAAGACTCAGGCCGAGCAGGGCAATGGCGAAAAAGGAGCGCAGGGTAGGCATAGAGACCGGTCAAGCAAGTGAGAGTGGGAGCAGTTTAGAGGAACAAGCCGGGACCCGGGCGACTTCCTTCGGGGAATCTGACGCCCACTTTGCCGATCTTGTTCCCGTCCATGGCCGCGACGGTCCACAGGGTATTGTTCCAGTCCACTTGGTCGCCGACTACTGGCGCACCGCCCACTTTCTGGGCAATGAAGCGGCCCAGGGTCATGTCTGGATCGATGCCGTCCAGCTTCAACCCGTAGAGTGCGGCAACCGCGGCCAGCTGGGCGTCTCCTTCGAGTACGAAGTCGCCGAAGAAGCGCAAATCCAAGCCTCGTTGCGGTGCCTGGCTGAACAGTTTTCCAAGGGCTGGCAAATCGTGTTCATGGCCGATAACACACAGCAAATCATCGACTTCCAGCACCGTACTACCCGACGGATGGAGCAATTGCTGGCCACGAAACAGGGCCGCGATGCGGGTTCCATCGGGCATTTTCAGGTCCCGCAGGGGCGAACCGATGCACCATTTTTCCTTGCCCAGGCGATAGATGAACAGCTCCCACTCGCTGGTGACGTGCACTTCCAGCGCGGCCCGGGAAATCGGCAGTGGCTCGGGCGGGACGGTCACATGCAACAACTTGGCGACCCACGGCAAGCTCGTGCCCTGTACCAGCAGCGAAACCAGCACGATAAAAAATGCCAGGTTGAAATAGAGCTGCGCCTGGGGCAGGCCGGCCATCAGCGGGAACACCGCCAGGATGATCGGCACCGCGCCGCGCAGCCCGACCCAGGAGATAAACGCTTTTTCACGACCATGGAACGCCTTGAACGGCAGCAGGCCGACCATGACCGACAGCGGGCGGGCAAACAGGATCATCCACAACGCCAGCCCCAGGGCCGGCAGGGCGATCGGCAACAGGTCGTGAGGCGTGACCAGCAGCCCCAGCACCAGGAACATGCCGATCTGCGCCAGCCATGCCATGCCATCGAGCATGTGCAGGATGCCATGGCGGCTGCGCACCGGACGGTTGCCCAGTACCAGGCCGCACAGGTACACCGCCAGGAAGCCACTGCCGTGCAGGGCGTTGGTCAGGGCGAACACGGCCAGGCCGCCGCTGATAACCAGGATCGGGTAGAGCCCGTTGGCCAGGTTGATGCGGTTGACCATCTGCAGCATGAGCCAGCCACCGCCCAGGCCGATCACGGCGCCAATCCCGAACTCTTGCACCAGATGCCCCAACAAGCTCCAGTGCAGGCCGGTTTCACCGCTGGACAGCATGCCGATCAAGGTGACGGTGAGGAACACCGCCATGGGGTCGTTGCTGCCGGACTCGATTTCCAGGGTGGCGCTGACCCGTTCGTTCAGGCCTTTGCCGCCCAGCAGCGAGAACACCGCTGCGGCGTCGGTGGAGCCGACGATGGCGCCGATCAACAAGCCCTGCATCAGATTGAGGTCAAACAGCCACGCCGCCGCCAGGCCGGTCAGTCCGGTGGTAATCAACACCCCGACCGTCGCCAGCGACAACGCCGGCCACAGCGCCACGCGAAAGCTCGACACCCGCGTACGCAAGCCGCCATCGAGCAGGATGACCGCCAACGCGAGGTTGCCGACCAGATAGGCCGTGGCGTAGTTATCGAAAAGAATACCGGCGCCGTCGACACCGGCCGCCATGCCCACGGCCAGGATGATCACCAGGATCGGAATGCCCAGGCGGGACGAAAGAGAACTCACCAGGATGCTCGCACCTACCAGCAACGCGCCGATCAAGAACAGGCTGTTGATGGTCGTTGCAGTCAAAGGCGTTACTCCGGGAGAACTGAAGGACGGGCGCAAACTGACCATGCAGTCTGCGTGCCAGCGATTCTAACCTGTTGAAATGTGATGCTGTCAAAAAAGGTTTGGGAGATCGGGTTCTGGGTGCAGCCCATGTGGCGAGGGAGCTTGCTCCCGCTCGGCTGCGAAGCAGTCGTCGCTTTTCAGGACGGGGCCGCTGCGCGACCCAGCGGGAGCAAGCTCCCTCGCCACAAAAGCCGGATAGTTGATCGCCCACATTTGGTGAGCGATCAACAACTGCGCGGATTAAAGGCTGAACCGCCCAACCATGCTGTTCAGGTCCACGGCCAGACGCGACAGTTCGGCGCTGGCGGCACTGGTCTGGTTGGCGCCGGTGGCCGATTGCACCGACAGGTCGCGGATGTTCACCAGGTTGCGATCCACTTCACGGGCCACCTGGGCCTGTTCTTCGGCGGCGCTGGCGATCACCAGGTTGCGTTCGTTGATCTCGACGATGGCGCTGTTGATTGTGTCCAGGGACATGCCGGCGCCGCGGGCGATGTTCAGCGTCGACTCGGCGCGTTCGGTGCTGTTGCGCATCGAATCCACGGCCTGTTCGGTGCCGCTCTGGATGCTGCCGATCATGCGTTCGATTTCGCTGGTCGACTGCTGGGTGCGATGGGCCAGGGCACGGACTTCGTCGGCGACCACGGCAAAGCCTCGTCCGGCCTCACCGGCGCGAGCGGCTTCGATGGCGGCGTTCAGGGCCAGCAAGTTGGTCTGGTCGGCCAGGCCGCGGATCACATCCAGAACCTTGCCGATATCCCGGGACTCGTTGGCCAGGTTGCCGATCAACGAGGCAGTGCTTTGTACGTCGGCACTCATGCGTTCGATGGCGCCGACGGTTTCCTGCACCAGGTCGCGGCCGTCGCCAGCGGACGTAGTGGCGTTCCTGGACGCTTCTGACGTGCTGACGGCGTTGCGGGCGACTTCTTCCACGGCGCTGGTCATCTCGTTGACCGCCGTGGCGGCCTGTTCGATTTCGTTGTTCTGCTGGGTCAGGCCACGGGCGCTTTCGTCGGTGACGCTGTTGAGTTCTTCAGCGGCGGAGGCCAATTGCGTAGCCGAACCGGAGATCCGCTGCAAGGTGTCGCGCAGTTTGTCCTGCATGGTCGACATCGCCCGCAGCAGGCGGCCGGCTTCGTCGCTGCCGTCAACGGTGATCGGCCGGGTCAGGTTGCCCTTGGCGATTTCCTCGGCGGCATCCAATGCGTTGGCGATCGGCTTGGTGATGCTGTTGGTCAGCAGCCAGGCGAACAGCACGGTCAGGCCAGTGGCGATGACCAGCAGGGTGACGACCCAGTTGAACGCGGTGGAATATTGTTGCGCCGCGTTTTTATTGAATGCTTCCGCTTGCTGGTTGTTGATGTCTGTCAAACGAGCCAGCACGGCGTTGATGGCGTCGGAATTGCTCATCAGCTCGGTGTTGAGCAGCGCTTGCAGTTCGTTGACCTGATTGTTGCGTGACAGGGTTTTCATCCGCTCTTCGAGCTGGCGGTACTGATTGAGCAGCTGCACGTACTGCTCATACGCGGCCCGTTCTTCAGGCGCGCTGATGAGTTTTTCATAGGCCGTCTGTGCGGCGCGGACCTGCTGGTTGCGCTGCTCGAACAGATCCAGGGTTTTTTGCTGGGTATCCGCTTCGCGGTTGGTCAGCAGGCGATAGGACAACACGCGCAAACGCAGGGTGAGCTGGGTGAAGTCGTTCAGGGCCTTGATACTGGGGACGCTGTTCTGGGCGATGTTGTCGTCAGATACCCGAATCTTGCTCATCTGGCTGAGGGCAAACACCCCAAGGGCCAGCATCAGGGCGCCGATCAGGGCAAACCCCAGGAACGCCCGCGGCGCGATGTTCATATTACGTAGGGACATGGAAGTTACCGTGAAGAAGCGCGTCCGTGCGGGGCTGTGACTGGTTTCACTGACTTATCGGTCCAGCGACCGAAGTCTTGAGTGCCGTGCGTGCTTTTGTCGCAGTGCAGCGGTCGCCGTGCGACGAAGGGTAGGAACCAGATGCTTGAATCGCAGTCTCTACAGCTCGCGAGCGAAGCGCCGCCACTGCGTAAAGCGTGGCATCGGCGGTGACTTTTCTTTATCGTACGCGCCCCTTGGAAAAGCCTGGAAATCAATATGTTGGAAGCATCCCTCAGCCAACTGGAGCAACTGGTCAACGACCTGGTGCAACAGAATCTGCAACTCACCGGCCTGAACGAAGCCCTGAGCGCCGAACTTGCCAAGGCCAAGGATGAAAACGAAAGCCTGCAACTGAGCCTGATGGAACAGGAAGAACTGCACGGCGCCACTGCGGCCCGCATCCAGGCCCTGATCGAGCGCGCCAGCGCCGGTCCTGTCAGCGCATGAAGCACGGCGCCGATGGGGTGACGGTCATCTCGATCCTGGGAGAAGACTATTCAATCAAAGCGCCGGCCGGGCAGGAACAGGCCCTGCTGGACGCCGCTTCGATGCTCAAGGCCGCACTGGCCGATACCAAAAGGAAATACCCGACGCTGATCGGTGATCGCCTGCTGGTATTGGCGGCGATGAACCTGTGTTCGCAGCAGATGGAAATGCAGAAGCAGCATCAAGCGGAACTCGACCGTTACCAAGAGCAGGTCAGCGCCACGGTCGAGGTGATTGCCAAGACGATTCAGCAGGTCTGACCAAGGTCTGGCCGTGAGCTAATTGTGGGAGCGGGCTTGCTCGCGAAGGCGGTATGTCAGTTGCAATTGATTTGCCTGATCCACCGCCTTCGCGAGCAAGCCCGCTCCCACAGTTAGATATTGGTGAACACAAAATCTGTATTCACACCTGTCCCTGTGGGAGCGAGCCTGCTCGCGATTGGATCTCAGCCACACCACAAGCGCTGGCTCAGAACCACTCATCCCGCATCCCCAGGCACGTATCATCCCGCGCCTCAAGAATCGCCAGCTCATGGTGACACCCCGGTACTTCCCAGGTCAGGAAATAGCGCGCCGCTTGCAGCTTGCCTTTATAGAAGTCGCTGTCCGCCGCGTTGCCCTTGGCCAGGCCTTCCTCGGCACGAATCGCTTGCTCCAGCCAGCGCCAGCCAATCACCATGTGCCCGAACACCTTAAGGTACAGCGCCGAGTTGGCGAGGCTGCCGTTGACCTTGCCCTGGGCCAAGTCCGTCAGCAAACCGAGGGTGACGGTTTGCAGGCGCGCCACCAACGCTTCCAGCGGCTGGCGCAGCGGCGTCAGCGATGAGTGCGCCTGGGCCCGCTCCGTGGTGTCGGCCACCAGGCGGATCAACTGCTTGAGACCGGCACCGCCGTTCTGCGCCAATTTGCGTCCCAGCAGGTCCAGGGATTGGATGCCGTGGGTGCCTTCATGGATCGGGTTCAAACGGTTGTCGCGGTAGTACTGCTCCACCGGGTATTCGCGGGTGTAGCCGTGGCCGCCGAGAATCTGGATCGCCAGTTCGTTGGCTTTCAGGCAGAACTCCGAGGGCCAGGATTTGACGATGGGGGTCAGCAGGTCCAGCAGTTCATGGGCGCGCCGACGTTCGGCTTCGCTTTCCAGGGTGGTGGTGTCGTCGAACAGCCGGGCTGCATAAAGGCCCAGGTCAAACGAACCCTCGACGTAGGCCTTCTGGGTCAGCAGCATGCGCCGCACGTCGGCGTGCTGGATGATTGCCACGGGGGGGGTGGTCGGGTCCTTGCTGTCGGGCACCCGTCCTTGCGGGCGTTCGCGGGCGTACTCAAGGGAATACAGGTAACCGGCGTAACCGAGCATCACCGCGCCCATGCCGACGCCGATCCGCGCCTCGTTCATCATCTGGAACATATAGCTCAGGCCGTGGTGCGGTTTGCCAACCAGGTAACCGACACAGTCGCCGTTGTCGCCGAAATTCAACGCGGTGGACGTGGTGCCGCGCCAGCCCATCTTGTGGAACAACCCGGCCAGCAACACGTCGTTACGCGGGCCGAGGCTGCCGTCGTCGTTGACCAGGAACTTGGGCACGATAAACAACGAAATGCCTTTCACGCCCGGCGGTGCATCCGGCAATTTCGCCAAGACCATGTGCACGATGTTTTCCGACAGCGGATGGTCGCCGCCGGAGATGAAGATCTTGTTGCCCTTGAGTCGATAGGTACCGTCGGATGCCGGCTCTGCGCGCGTACGAATATCCGACAGCGATGAGCCAGCGTGGGGCTCGGTCAGGGCCATGGTGCCGAAGAAGCGTCCGTCGATCATCGGTTGCAGGAAGCGTTGCTTCTGATCATCGCTGCCGAAACTTTCGATCAGGTTCGCCGCGCCCATGGTCAGGAACGGGTAAGAGGTCGACGCGGCATTGGCTGACTGGAAGTGCGCGAAACAGGCCTGGGACAGCAATGTTGGCAGTTGCATGCCACCGGCCTCGAAACTGCGCGCGGCATTGAGGAACCCGGCCTCCAGGAAGGCATCCACCGCAGGTTTCACCTCGGGAATCAGGATCGCCTCGCCGTTCTCGTAGCGCGGTTCGTTTTCATCATTCTTGCGGTTGTGAGGCGCGAAAAATTTCTCGGCGATGCTGCGGGCCGTGCCGAGGGCAGCGTCGAAGGTTTCGCGATTGTGCTCGGCAAACCGCTCGCGCTGAGTCAGGCCCTCTGCATCGAGGACTTCGTACAGCTCGAAAGCCAGATTGCGGGAACTGAGCAGCGTCTCGGACATGGCGGCTTACCTTTTCTTGGGATGGGCCGAGTCTAGGCGTGGGAATGGAGGCTGAACAGGATGATTGATGGTAGTGATGCAGAGGTGAGGGCGACACTAATCCCAATGTGGGAGCGAGCTCTGTGGGATCAGGCTTTGTGGGAGCAAGGCTTGCCCGCGATGAAAACGCCGCGGTCTCTTGAGGACCGCAGCGCCTGAATCGCGAGCAAGCTTTGCTCCCACAAAGCCGGCTCCCACAGGGATTGGATTGCCAGGCACCCCTTGCAGGTGCCTGGTTTACAGCGGTTTAGCCGATAGTCATCAAGCTGGCGTTACCACCCGCGGCCGCGGTATTGACGCTCAAGGCCCGCTCGATCACCAGGCGCTCCAGCGCCACGCCGGTTTCGCCCTGGGACAGGCCATGGACCCCGACGATGGCACCGGCGCGCTTGGGTACCTGCTGGCAAACGCCGCGCAGTTGGTCTGAATCGCCGTGATGCAGGACCGCGTCGAACAGCACATCGTCCTTGGTCCAGTCGGCCACCCGCTGGATGCGTGCCTGCAGGTCTTTTGGCAAGCGTGCGAACAAAGCCTTGCTGGTCTCGGTTTCCGGCCACACGGCCGAGCCGCCCACGGCCAGTACGGCCGCCAGTTGCGTCAGCAGGTCACCTTCCACGTCGGCCAGGCACAACACGTGCTCGCGCGGCAGGATGGCGTAGCTGTTGCGCTCGCCGGTCGGGCCGGTCAGGGTCCGGGTAATACCGCTTTGCGACTGGGCTGCGAACTGCACGCACAGGGCGCTCAGCTCGGCGAGCTTCTGGCTGTCGGCCCAGGCTTGCAGCGCGGTCAGCGGTTTGCTCATGGCGTCGCGCAAACGCAGGTCCGGCGCGGTGAGGGCATCACCACGGGCGAAGGATTGCTGGATCGCATCGGTAGGACGTGTCGACAGCAGGCGGTACAGGTACAGCGGACCGCCGGCCTTGGGACCGGTGCCCGACAGGCCTTCGCCACCAAACGGCTGCACACCGACCACAGCACCGACAATGTTGCGGTTCACGTACACGTTGCCCGCATGCACATTGTCGATGACCTTGGCGATGGTCTCGTCGATGCGGGTGTGCACGCCCAGGGTCAGGCCATAGCCGGAAGCGTTGATCTGGTTGATCAACTGATCCAGCTCCTTGCGCTTGTAACGCACCACGTGCAGCACCGGACCGAAGATTTCACGCTGCAACTCGTCGAAGCTTTCCAGTTCGATCAAGGTCGGCATCACGAAGGTGCCGCGCTTGCACTCGTCACTGTCGGCGATTGCCATCTGGTACACGGCGCGACCCTTGTCGCGCATGGCCTGGATGTGTTTCTCGATGCCGGCCTTGGCTTCGGCGTCGATTACCGGGCCGATGTCCACGGACAGGCGCTCAGGATTGCCGAGGCGCGATTCGGCCATGGCACCCTTGAGCATTTCGATGACGCGGTCGGCGGAATCTTCCTGCAAGCACAGGACCCGCAGGGCCGAGCAACGCTGGCCGGCGCTGTCGAAGGCCGATGACACCACATCGATGACCACTTGTTCGGTCAGGGCCGAGGAATCGACGATCATCGCGTTCTGGCCACCGGTCTCGGCGATCAGCGGGATCGGCCGGCCCTGGTTGTCCAGGCGTCCGGCGATGTTGCGTTGCAGCAGGCGGGCAACTTCGGTGGAACCGGTGAACATCACGCCCTTGACGCGCTCGTCACCCACCAGGCGGGCACCGACGGTTTCGCCGCGACCCGGCAGCAGTTGCAGGACGCCTTCCGGAATACCGGCTTCGAGCATCAGGCGCACCGCCTGGGCCGCGACCAGTGGGGTCTGTTCGGCGGGCTTGGCCAGAACCGGGTTGCCGGCGGCCAGAGCGGCAGCGACCTGGCCGCTGAAAATTGCCAGTGGGAAGTTCCACGGGCTGATGCAGACCACCGGGCCCAATGGGCGGTGGGCGTCGTTGGTGAAATCGTTGCGCGCCTGCACTGCGTAGTAGCGCAGGAAGTCCACGGCTTCACGTACTTCGGCAATCGCGTTGGCGAAGGTCTTGCCGGCTTCGCGGGCCAGCAGGCCCATCAGCGGCTGGATCTCACCTTCCATCAGGTCGGCGGCACGCTCGAGGATCGCAGCGCGCTCGGCCGGTGGCGTGGCCTGCCAGATCGGTGCGGCGTTGAGGGCGCACTGAATGGCGTTGTCGACGTCGGCAACCGTGGCTTCCTGCACATGGCCAACCACATCGCGGTGATCGGACGGGTTGAGCACCGCTGCCGGGCTTTCTTCGCTAGCGGCGCAACCGAGCATCGGCACGGCTTTCCAGTCGTTATGGGCGGTAGCCAGCAGGGCGCAAGACAGCGATGCCAGGCGATGTTCGTTCGCCAGGTCGATGCCGCTGGAATTGGCGCGGTCGCTGCCGTACAGGTCGCGTGGCAGTGGGATGCGCGGGTGCGGCAGGCCGAAACCGCCTTCCAGGGTTGCCATCTGCTCGATGCTGGCCACTGGATCGGCGACCAGTTCCTGGATGGAAATCGACTGGTCGGCGATGCGGTTGACGAACGAAGTATTCGCGCCGTTTTCCAGCAAGCGACGTACGAGGTAGGCCAGCAGTGTTTCGTGGGTGCCGACCGGGGCGTACACACGGCACGGACGGTTCAGCTTGCCTTCGGAGACCTTGCCTACAACCTGTTCGTACAGCGGTTCACCCATGCCGTGCAGGCACTGGAATTCATACTGGCCCGGGTAATAGTTCTGACCAGCGATGTGGTAAATGGCCGACAGCGTATGGGCGTTGTGCGTGGCGAACTGCGGGTAGATGACTTCCGGCACCGACAGCAGCTTGCGGGCGCAAGCGATGTAGGACACGTCGGTGTACACCTTGCGGGTATAGACCGGGTAGCCTTCCAGGCCTTCGACCTGGGCGCGCTTGATCTCGCTGTCCCAGTACGCGCCTTTTACCAGGCGAATCATCAAGCGGTGGCGGCTGCGACGGGCGAGGTCGATGACGTAGTCGATCACATACGGGCAACGCTTCTGGTACGCCTGGATCACGAAACCGATGCCGTTCCAGCCGGTCAGTTGCGGCTCGAAGCACAGGCGCTCCAGCAGGTCCAGGGACAGTTCGAGGCGGTCGGCTTCCTCGGCATCGATGTTCAGGCCGATGTCGTACTGCTTGGCCAGCAGGGTCAGCGACAGCAGGCGCGGGTACAGCTCGTCCATGACGCGCTCGTACTGGGCGCGGCTGTAGCGCGGGTGCAGGGCCGAGAGCTTGATGGAAATGCCCGGGCCTTCATAAATCCCACGACCATGGGAGGCTTTGCCGATCGAGTGAATGGCTTGTTCGTACGAGGCCAAGTACTTCTGGGCGTCATGTTCGGTGAGTGCGGCTTCACCCAACATGTCGTAGGAATAGCGGAAACCCTTGGATTCGAACTTGCTGGCGTTGGCCAGGGCTTCGGCGATGGTTTCGCCGGTGACGAATTGCTCGCCCATCAAGCGCATGGCCATGTCGACGCCCTTGCGGATCATCGGCTCGCCGCTCTTGCCGATGATGCGGCTCAGGGACGAAGTCAGGCCTGCTTCATTGTGGGTGGCGACCAGCTTGCCGGTCAGCAACAGGCCCCAGGTGGCGGCGTTGACGAACAGCGACGGGCTGTTGCCCAGGTGTGGGTGCCAGTTGCCGGTGCTGATCTTGTCGCGGATCAGGGCATCGCGGGTACCTTTGTCCGGGATGCGCAGCAGCGCCTCGGCCAGGCACATCAGCGCCACGCCTTCCTGGGAAGACAGGGAAAACTCCTGCAACAGGCCCTGAACGATACCGGCACGGCCGCCGGCACTCTTCTGGTTACGCAGTTTTTCAGCAATCGACGCCGCCAGCTTATTGGTGGCTTCGGCCATTTCGGCCGGCAGTCGGGCCTGCTCCATCAGCATCGGCACCACTTCCGGCTCCGGGCGACGGTAAGCAGCGGTGATGGAGGCGCGCAGGACCGATTGCGGCAGGATGCTCTCGGCAAACTCGAGGAAGCATTGGTGAGCGTGGTCGACCTGTACATCGCCAGCGTCGTCGCTGTCGGCACGAGGGGAACCGTTCAGCTCGGTCAGGGTTGCACCACCCTCGAGTTTTTCCAGGTAATTGAAAATTGCCTGCTTGATCAGCCAGTGCGGCGTGCGATCAATCGAGGTTGCGGCCGCCTTGAGGCGTTCGCGGGTCGGGTCGTCGAGTTTGACCCCAAGGGTGGTGGTAGCCATATTTTTATCCTCATGTTTACCACGTATGGCGTGGCATCAGCTGGCGGCAAGATTAGCTGCGCGCTGATTGAGGTGCAACCGGGTGCAACCCTTTTTTTCTCGAAATGACAGGCAGCTCATCTGGAAGTAAATACTGCCCGGTCGTTCCTGCACCGCCTTAGTGCTTTGGCTTCTAGAGAAGGGCCGTTCACTGCACTAAAAGGGAGCAAAAAACAGCGATTTCGCGACAAAACCGATCAGGTGCAACTTATTCGAGCGAAACTGGTTGCACCTTATTTGATTTGTTGAATAGCATTCGCGGCCAAGGTGCAACCGGTTCCAAGCCGAGGGGCATCGGCTGATGGCTTTCCTGGGGAAACATCAGTCATAAATTCGCGGGACTGCAAATCGTTGCTACAACTTCAGCGTTGTCGACGTTTTCAACTGCCACCGCATCATAAAAACAAAGCCAGGGCGTAACTCATGAGTGTTAGTAATCCCACCTTGATCACTTTCGTGATCTACATCGCAGCCATGGTCCTGATCGGCCTGATGGCTTACCGCTCCACCAATAACCTTTCCGACTACATCCTGGGCGGTCGCAGCCTCGGCAGCGTGGTCACGGCGTTGTCCGCCGGTGCTTCCGACATGAGCGGCTGGTTGTTGATGGGTTTGCCGGGTGCCATCTACATGTCCGGCCTGTCGGAAAGCTGGATCGCCATCGGCCTGGTCATCGGTGCCTACCTGAACTGGCTGTTCGTGGCCGGTCGCCTGCGAGTGCAGACCGAGCACAACGGTGACGCCCTGACGCTGCCGGATTACTTCTCCAGCCGTTTCGAAGACACGAGCGGCCTGCTGCGGATCATCTCTGCGGTGGTGATCCTGGTGTTCTTCACCATCTACTGCGCTTCCGGCATCGTGGCCGGTGCCCGTCTGTTCGAAAGCACCTTCGGCATGTCCTACGAGACCGCGCTGTGGGCCGGTGCTGCCGCGACCATCGCCTATACCTTCGTTGGTGGTTTCCTGGCGGTGAGCTGGACCGACACCGTACAAGCCACCCTGATGATCTTCGCGCTGATCCTCACGCCGATCATCGTACTGTTGGCCACCGGCGGCGTGGACACCACGTTCCTGGCGATCGAAGCGAAAGATCCTACGTCCTTCGACATGCTGAAAAACACCACCTTCATCGGCATCATCTCGCTGATGGGCTGGGGCCTGGGCTACTTCGGTCAACCGCACATCCTGGCGCGCTTCATGGCGGCGGATTCGGTCAAGTCGATTGCCAAGGCGCGTCGTATCTCCATGGCCTGGATGATCCTGTGCCTGGGCGGCACCGTGGCGGTCGGCTTCTTCGGTATTGCTTACTTCTCGGCGCACCCTGAAGTGGCCGGTCCCGTGACCGAAAACCCTGAGCGCGTGTTCATCGAGCTGGCGAAGATCCTGTTTAATCCATGGGTTGCTGGCGTGTTGCTGTCGGCCATCCTGGCGGCGGTGATGAGCACCCTGAGCTGCCAGCTGCTGGTGTGCTCCAGTGCCCTGACCGAAGACTTCTACAAGACCTTCCTGCGCAAGAGCGCTTCCCAGCTGGAACTGGTCTGGGTCGGTCGCGCCATGGTGCTGCTGGTGGCCTTGGTCGCCATTGCCCTGGCCGCCAACCCGGAAAACCGCGTACTGGGCCTGGTGAGCTACGCCTGGGCCGGCTTCGGTGCCGCCTTCGGTCCGGTGGTCCTGATCTCCGTGGTCTGGAAGAACATGACTCGCAACGGCGCCCTGGCCGGTATCCTGGTCGGCGCGATCACCGTCGTGGTCTGGAAGCATTTCGAGCTGCTGGGTCTGTACGAAATCATCCCAGGCTTCATCTTCGCCAGCCTGGCTATCTACTTCGTCAGCAAGATGGGCACGCCTACCACCGGTATGGTGCAGCGCTTCGAAGCGGCCGAGAAAGATTTCCGTCTGAACCAGTAAGACTTTCTGCGCGGCCTTGAGCCCGCAGGTGATCCAATGTGGCGAGGGAGCTTGCTCCCTCGCCACGGATATCACTTCATCTCGGCATCAGGCTGGTTGAGAAAGATCAACACGCCCAGGATCGCCATGTAGAACCTGAACGCAGCGTCCTGGCCATTCCAGATTTCTGATTGCCACATCAGGAACCATTCGCCGCCGACCACCATGAAACCAAAGAACCAGACGAAGAAACCGACCGTCAAGCCGGCCACGGTCCATCGTTTGGCGCGGGCAAATGCCCCGGCCTCGGCCCGGCGTGCCTGCCACAGTTTCACTGCGCCGTAGCCCAGCAGCCCCGCCGTCAATGCCTCGCCGAAGATGATCAGCCAATAGGCGCCGTGCCACATCCACGGTTTATCGAGGGCGCGATACCGGGCGGCATTGTCGGGGAAGGTGGTGTCCATGCTCAGTACATGCTGGACGAAATTGAAGTTGGAGCGGTAGTCCGTGAGGTTGTTGAACACCGTCAGGAAGGCGAATGCAGCGAGTGCCAGGGTCATTGCGATTTTTGCGTAGCGTGTCGTCATGTCCTGCGTCCTTTGCTTTTTTGCGACCGGCGCACGTTATCACGCCCACTGTTGGCAAGAGATCGAGCACGTTGCAAGAAACTGCTGATTCGTTTGTAGGACGGTAGCGGTTGGTCGTGATGCTTCGAATGTCTATCGGAAAATGCATCACGCTTAGCAGCTTTTAGCTTCTTGGATGTAGGGCAAATCTGTTTTTTTGCGCCTCCAATACACGTCCCTGGTGCTCATGCAGAATCATCCGCCTCCATTCAGCAGAGGCACATAGGATGTTCCCGCCGCGATTCACGCTGACGCTCGACAACCCGCCGAGCGAGCTCAAGGTGCTTGAGTTCAAGGGCACGGAAGCCATCAGCCAGCCCTATCGTTTTGACTTGGAACTGGTCAGCGAACGGTCCGACCTGGCACTGGAAGAGCTTCTGCATCGTCAGGCATTTCTGGGGTTCGACGACCGGGAGGGTGGCATACACGGTCAGCTCTATAGCGTCGCCCAAGGCGACTCGGGCAAGCGTCTGACCCGCTACCAGGTCACTTTGGTACCGCGCCTGGCCTACTTGCGCCATCGTATCAACCAGCGGATCTTCCAGCACTTGAGCGTGCCCGCTATCGTCGCCCAAGTCTTGAAGGATCACGGGATCCTGGCGGGTGCCTACGAATTCACCCTCGCAGGGCAATACCCCGAGCGTGAATACTGTGTGCAGTACGGTGAAAGCGACCTGGCGTTCATTGAGCGGGTCTGCGCTGAAGTCGGTATCCACTACCATTTTCGCCACCGCCCTGACGGTCATCTGCTGGTGTTCGGTGATGACCAGACCGTGTTTCCTTGCCTGCCCGAATCGACGCTGTACCTTTCCGACAGCGGCATGGCTGCCGACGCGCCGGCCATCAAGCGCTTGGCGGTGCAAATTCAGACCCATACCACGGCCGTGACGTTGCGCGACTACGACTTCCGCAAGCCTGGCGTGACATTGCAAGCCGAGCTCTACAATCGGCAACGTCCTGTTCTTGAGGACTATCGGTACCCTGGTGGGTTCTGCGACCGTGACGATGGCAAGCACCTGACCCGACGCACCCTTGAGCGTCACGGCGCCAATTATCGCGTGGCACAGGGCGACAGCGATGACAGCGCCTTCGTCAGCGGGCATTTTATGCGCATCAAGGACCATCCCCGGGAACAGTGGAACGATCTGTGGCTCCTGACCCAGATCAACCATCATGGCCGTCAACCCCAGGTGCTGGAAGAAACAGCCTCCTCCAGTCCGGATGAATTCCAGGGTTATAGAAATACCTTCCTCGCCACGCCATGGGACGTGTTCTTTCGTCCGTCCTTGCAGCACGAAAAGCCCCATGCCCACGGCTATCAATCAGCGGTGGTGACCGGGCCGCAGGGCAGCGAGATCCATTGCGATGAATTCGGGCGGGTCAAGGTGCAACTGGTCTGGGATCGTCACGGCCGGCGCGATGAGCATTCCAGTTGCTGGCTGCGCGTGGCCACGGGCTGGGCCCATGATCACTATGGTGCAGTGATGATTCCCCGGGTCGGCATGGAAGTGCTGGTGGGGTTCATCGATGGCGACGTGGACAAGCCGTTGGTGGTCGGTTGCCTGCCCAATGGCGCCAACCAGGTTCCGCTGGAACTGCCGGCGGACAACACCCGCAGTATCTGGCGCAGCCGGAGCAGCCCTGGTGGGGAAGGCTATAACGAGCTGCGCATCGAGGACCGCAAGGGGGCCGAGGAGATCTACCTGCGGGCCCAGCGAAACTGGACCCAGCATGTGCTGCACGACCAGCGGGTGCAGGTCGATCACGAGCGCAGTATCGTCGTCACCGGCACGGCGCGGCACGAGCTCAAGGCCGATGAGCAGCGCGTGACCCACGGAAGGCGCCGGGCTGAAGTCCGCCAGGACGATCACTTGCTGGTGAGTGGCGATCGGCATATCCGTGTGACCAGTCAGGTCTTGAACGCCGGCCAGCAGTTTCATGTCAGTGCCGGCCAGCAAGTGGTCCTGGAGGCTGGCGCCAGTGTGACCCTGCAGGCTGGCGGCCATTGGATCAACATTGGCGCCGACGGGATTTTCAGCAGCGTGCCGATCGAGGTCGGTGGGGCGCCGATGGCGGTCATGGGCGCGTCAGCGGTTTCGCCGGGCAGCGCCGGAAAGCCGGTCCCTGCGGCGGCACCTCGGCTTTCCCTGGCGCAAATCCTCAGTTTCCAAGGCTCGGCGCCGTTCTGCGAGGAATGTGAACGTTGCAGAAACGGCGTCTGCGCAGTGCCGTCGGGCTTTCACACATCTGTCGACATACAGGAGCGCCCATGAGCAGCGATCAAACGCCCCGCGCCTGGCTTGAGCACCATCCGTTGCTGGCGTCCGAGCAGCTTTTCGCTATATTCAGCAACGCCAGCAGCGCCGGGGCGTTATCGGCCTGGCGGCGCTCGATTGGCGCGACACCCACACCGATCTGGGCCGACACGCCGTATGCCGGGTGGGAAGCGGTCATGCCCTATGTGGGGCTTGTTCGCGCAGACAGTGAGTTCCTTGACTGGATAGCGGCCACCGATTCACTCGATTGGGGGTGGCTGGCAGTGTCGCGTGCCGACCAGGAAGACCTTGCCGAGCATTTGCGTGGGCTCACCCAGGTGTTGCTGCCAGGTGGCAAGGCGGTTTTCCTGCGCTTTTGGGATGGGCGGTTCATGGGGCCGATCCTGCAATCGACGGCGATGGACGCCGGGCAGCTCTTGCCGGTGATCAACCGTTGCCTGATCAACGGTCGATCCCTTGAGTTCGTGGGAGATGCCCAGCGGCCGGCCCGGATTTTTCCTTGGTGGGACGTACCGGTGGCGCTGCTGGAAGCCATGGCCGAGGCGCCGACGGAGTGTCTTGTGGATAACTTGCTCACATGGCTGGGCGAAGAGCATCCGTCTCTGTGTGAGCGGGTCGACCAGCGCATCCTGCGGTGCAAGATTGCCCACTTTCTTCAGCGATCGAAGCCGCTTGCCGCGCCCAAGGCGCCCTTGCAGGCGTACTTGCTGCGCGAGCTAGGCTGATCGTGGCGTGTCCGCCGGGCTGCCACCCCCTGACGTTCGGCGCGCTTCAAGGTAAACTCGTCGCCCTTCGCAGGAGCCGCCATGAATTATCGCCACGCCTTCCACGCCGGCAATCACGCCGACGTGTTCAAACACCTGACCTTGACCCGCCTCATCGCGCTGATGTCGCGCAAGGAACAGCCCTTTGCCTACCTCGATACCCACGCGGGCACCGGGCTGTATGACTTGCAGGGCGACCAGGCCAATCGTACCGGTGAGTATTTGGAAGGCATCGCGCGGTTGTGGGGCGAGGGCGACCTGCCGCCGTTGACTGCCGACTACATGAAAGTGCTGCACGAGATGAACCCGGACGGCCAATTGCGCTACTACCCGGGCTCGCCGGAGCTGGCGCGGCGCCTGACCCGGCCTCAGGACCGTGTGCTGCTTAATGAGAAACATCCGGAAGACGGCGTGTTGCTCAAGGACAACATGAAAGGCGACCGTCGCGTGGTGGTGCACCTGGGTGAAGGCTGGCATGTGCCGCGGGCGTTGCTGCCGGTGGCGGAAAAGCGTGCGCTGATGCTGATCGATCCACCCTTCGAACAGCTTGACGAAATGCAGCGCTGTGCCGCCTCGCTCAAGGAGGCGATTGGCCGGATGCGCCAGACGGTGGCAGCCATCTGGTACCCGGTGAAGGACCAGCGGATGTTGCGCCGCTTCTACCAGGACCTGGCTGGCACGGGCGCGCCGAAGCTGTTGCGGGTGGAACTGTTGGTGCACCCGCTGGCGACGCCCAACAGCCTGAACGGTTCCGGCCTGGCGATTGCCAACCCGCCGTGGGGACTGGAAGAAGAGTTGCGTGAGCTGCTGCCGTGGCTGTCGAAAAAGCTCGGGCAGACCCAAGGTGGGTGGCAGATGGATTGGTTGATCGCTGAGAGCTGATGGTTTGATGGCGTCTGGAAGGGCGCCTTCGCGAGCAAGCCCGCTCCCACATGGCTTTTGGGGTGTACCCCCTTATCGTGCCCGCCCCGGGCCCCTGTGGGAGCCGAGCTTGCTCGCGATGGCATCGCCTGGGTCTACCAGCTACACCGAGGTGTTTGCATCGCGGGCAAGCCTTGCTCCCACAGGCTCGCTCCCACATTGGCCCTGGTGTGCATGCAACATTTGGATATGCCGCTGGACCTGTGGGAGCGAGCCTGCTCGCGAAGCTTGTAGTCAGATCGGGCAGGTCACGCCGGTGCCGCCGATCCCGCAATAGCCTTCAGGGTTCTTCGCCAGGTATTGCTGGTGATAGGCCTCGGCGAAGTAGAACGTCGGCGCTTCTTCGATTTCGGTGGTGATGGTGCCTTTGCCGGCCTTGGTCAGCTCAGCCTGGAAGACTTGCTCGCTGTGTCTGGCCGCTGCCAGTTGAGCCGGGTTCGTGGCATAGATCACCGAACGGTACTGGGTGCCGATGTCGTTCCCCTGGCGCATGCCCTGGGTCGGGTTGTGCAGTTCCCAGAACATCTTCAGCAGCTCTTCGTAGCTGACTTTCGCTGGCTCGTAGACCACCAGCACCACTTCGCTGTGGCCGGTAAGGCCCGAGCAGACCTCTTCATACGTCGGGTTCGGCGTGAAACCGCCGGCGTAACCCACCGCGGTACTGACCACGCCTTCACGCTGCCAGAACTTGCGCTCTGCGCCCCAGAAGCAACCGAGGCCGAAGATTGCGAAGTCTACGTCCATGGCAAACGGGCCCAGTAGGGGCGCGTCGTGGACGAAGTGTTTTTCCGGCACGGTCATCGGGGTTTCACGGCCAGGCAGAGCTTGATCAGGAGTAGGAAGCACGTTTTTATTCACCAGGATTTCCGAGCGCAAGACCATGATCAGTCCTCTCAGTCAGATGGAGTTGAGCGAAATAGACCGTCAGTGTGCCTCAGAAAAGCCGCCGCAAGCTATACGCAGCTGTCAGACCAGAGGCCCGCGCGGGTAGCGCTTGAGCTTTTCGATCAGCTCCGCGCCAGGGATTGGCCGGTCGAACAGGTAGCCCTGGCCGACGTCGCAACGATGACGCCGCAGGAACGTCAGTTGCTGGGCGGTTTCGATGCCTTCGGCCACGACCTTGAGTTTCAGGTTGTGGGCCATGGCGATCACCGCCGAAGTGATTTCCATGTCGTCCTGGTTGTCGGGGATCTCATGGATGAAGCTGCGATCGATCTTGATGATGTCGATCGGGAATTTCTTCAGGTAGCTGAGGGACGAATAACCGGTGCCGAAGTCGTCCATGGCCAGGGTCAGGCCCAGGCGCTTGAGCTGGTCGAGCTGCAAGTGGGTGTCTTCGGTGGCTTCCAGCAGCAGGCCTTCGGTAAGCTCCAGCTCCAGCAGCCGCGCCGGCAGTTGTTCCTCCTTGAGGATGCTGGCGATGGAGGCGACCAGGTCCGGGTCGGAGAACTGCTTGGGTGACAAGTTGATCGCCACTTGCAGGTTACCCAGGCCGGCGGCGGTCAGCTGTTTGCTCATCCGGCAGGCCTGGCGGGCGATCCATTTGCCAATGGGGATGATCAGGCCGGTTTCTTCGGCCACGCTGATGAACTGGTCCGGGCGGATCATGCCTTTTTCCGGATGGTTCCAGCGCAGCAGCGCTTCCATGCCCAACAGGCGACCGCTGCGCAGGCACAGCTTGGGCTGGTAGAAGACATCCAGTTCGTTCTGGGTCAAGGCACGTCGCAGGTTGTTTTCCACGAACAGCTTGTAGCTGGCCTCGGCATTCAGTGCTTCGGTGAACACTTGGACCTGATGCTTGCCGTTGGCCTTGGCCTTGTGCAGGGCGAGGCCGGCATTGCGCATCAGGGTCTGCGGGTCGCGACCGTGCAGCGGCGCGCAGGCGAGGCCCACGGAGCCGGTCACGCTGATCAACTGGTTGTCGACGAACATCGGTTTGTCGAGGGTCATCAGCAACTGGCTGGCGATCTGCTGCCCGGCCTCCAGATCGGTGTCGTCCAGCAGCACCGCGAATTCGTTACTGGCGAAGCGCGCCAGGCTGCCACTGGGGCTCAAGCTGTTGCGCAGGCGCCGGGCCAGGCTGATCAACAGTTTGTCGCCGGTCTGGTGGCCGAGACTGTCGTTGATGCGCTTGAAATTGTCGATGTCCACCAGCAGCAGGCTGATGGGCGAGTCACTGTCCCGGGCGAAGCGTTCATCGAGGTTGCGGATGAACGCCGGGCGGTTGCCCAGGTTGGTCAGGTTGTCGGTGTACGCCAGGCGCTCGATGCGCTGCTGGGCCAGCTTGGTCTGGGTGATGTCTTCGTAGATGCCGATATAGTGGGTCAACTCGCGGTTGTCGCCGTAGACCTTGGAAATCGACAACTGGCCCCAGTAGGGCTCCAGGTTCTTGCGCCGGCTCTTGAACTCACCCTGCCAGCTGTTGCTCTGGGCCAGTGCCGAGGGCGCATCGAACAGCAGTTCGCTGAGGTTTTCCAGGGCCGGCAGTTCCGAAAGGCGCTGGCCGTGGACTTCCTCGGTGGTGTACTGGGTGATCGCGGTGAAGCTCGGGTTGACGTACTCCACCACGCCGTCGCAATTGACCAGCAGGAACGCGTTGGCGCTCTGCTCCACGGCCCGTTGGAACAGGTGCAGGGCGCTGGTGGCGGTGCGTCGGTTGTGGTTGTTGATAACTTGGGCGAACTGGTCCGCCAGCTCGCCGGCAAAGGCGATCTCATCCGACTGCCAGGCGCGGGTGGCGCCCACTTGTTCCAGGCACAGCACGCCCACCACTTGGCCGTCGATACGCACGCTGGCGTCGAGAATGGCATTGACGTCGCGAGCGCGCAGGTTCCCGGCCATTTCCCGGGTACGCGGGTCGCGCATCGCATTGTGGGCGTCGATGGCGCGGCAGGTCTGCAGCGCCTCCATGTAGTCGGGAAACTCGTTGGCGTCGATCACCGCTGGCAGGAAATATTCCTGGGACGCGCGGTTATAGGCGGAAATCGGCACCAGCTTGCCATCGTCGAGGTTCCAGATACTGGCGCAATCAATCTGGTAGATGTCGCAGGCGCTGCGGGTGATGAGTTCGGCCGCTTCGAGCAGGGAATTGTTGGCGCTGTAGCGTTGGCGGGTCAGCAGCAGGATCAGGTCCTGTTGGGCGCGTACACGGTCCAGGTGCTGGAGCTGTTCTTGCTGGGCGCGCTGGTTCAGTTCCAGGGCGATCTGCAGGCGCGAGTTCTGGGTTTCGAGGTCCAGGGCCGGCATGGAGGGTTCGCTTTGCAGCAAATCGTCCACCACCAGCAGGTAGCCGCGCAGCAGGTGGCGATTGTGCTGTTTATAGGCTTCGCCCGTCTCCAGTACGTTCATCGGCCCCTTGGCGGTGTGGAGCGTGTAGCGAATCTGGTAATGCGCGGCCTGGGCCAACTGCTGCTGGATGGCGTCATGCAGTTGATAGCGCGCTTCGGGTTCCATCAGGCTGGCGTAGGGCGAGCTGACCAGCGAGCACAGCTCTACCGCCGGCAGGCCGAAGTGTCGCTCGCAATTGGGGTCGAGGAACAACAGCGCCCAGCTAGCTTCATTCAGCCGTTCGAAACGCAGCATACCGAGCCGCGCGGGCACCGGTAACTGCGTCACTACCTCGGCCGCCATACGGCTGGCGGCATCGGGTTGGCTTTTCATGGGGAAACTCGCTTCGAAAATGCTGATCGCGCCGGGCTGACGCCCTCGTTATTACGGATTGGCGCAAGGTTGCATCATTGCGGCACTGGCTGACAAGAGAGATGAAGGCCAAGTGCTATAAACCTTTTATCGGCCGACAACGGGATTTCTCCAGTCGCCAGCCGATCAGAGGGCATGGAAGTTCATTGCAGCGGGATATCGACCGTCTGCAAGGGCCTGCCGTCACGGTCGTGGAAGGTGACTTGGAGGCTCTGCGCCGTGACATGCAGGCGGGCGAAGTTGTCCTGGCTCACTACTTCGCTGGTCAGTTCATAGCGGTACTCACCGCTGTCCGTGCGGGCCATGGGCCGGTGGAAAATAAAATCCGCGGCTTTTGCAAAAGGCAGCAGTTTGCTGTTGTAGAAGGGCGAGGAAACGACGGTGTTGACCTCGAAATCAGGATCCTCGCTGTGCCGCAGCCGGCTGGTCATGGAACCGTGGACGTCACCCGAAATGAACACTACGTTTTTGATCCGCTGGCGACGGATGCTGTCCAGCAGTCGCAGCCGTTGTGCCGGAAACGCCTGCCAGGCATCGCCGTCATTGCGCTTGTGGTCAGGGAAAAACATCACACTGGTGACGACGAGCTTGACCCGGGCGGGGCTGCTGACGAGCCATTCAAGCAGGGCCTGTTCCTGTTCCTGGTCGAGGATGCGCCGGTCGTCCGCCGACAGGTTGCGTTGCGTCCGGCTGTCGGTAACGAACCAATGGATATCCCCGTGGGCAAAGGTGTACCAGTAGCGGGTCAACGCCCTGTTCAATGTTCCGTCGCCTGACAGTTCATGGACGGGCCCGTGGCTGGCCTGGTAAAGCCGATAAGCGCTCATGGCATTGGCATACAGGAGGTCGTCCTGGGCGGTTCTCCTGGCGGGCCAGTTGTCTTCGATTTCATGGTCGTCGAGGATCATGTAGGTCGGGGTGCCAGCCATCAGCTTGCGGATCTGCGGCTGGGCAAATACCGTTCGGTATCTGAAGAGAATGTTTTCATAGGTTCGGTCCGGGCCGATGACATTCAGGTCATCGAGGTAAACCTGGTCGCCGGTCATCACTACCGCGCTGATCGGCGGGTCGGCTTGTTCGACGACACGATTGATGCCGGCAAAGGTGCGATCCCCGAGCGCGGGTAGCAGCGGGGTATTGGCGACGATCCGCAAGTAGCGACACGAGCCCACGATATAAGTCCGCGGCGCATCGGTTTTATCGGTCGGCGTGCGCAAGCAATAGGTGTTCCTGGGCCATTGCAAGGGCAGTTCCTGGATGGTTTGCACGGTATGGGTCGGGCTCAGGGGGCTGAACCAGCCGGCCTGGTATCCGTAGGCGGTGTCGGGTTGAAGACCTTTCAACACGATGACATCGGACATGTCGCGGTAGGCCTTCAGTTGGACAAATTGCCCTATCGACCAGCCTGTGTCCCCTCGGCGTCGGTGGCGAATGCCGGCAAATACCTGGCTGTTGCCATGATCACCGCGCAGGAATATCCGGGCATGGTCCGTGGTCGTGTGCCCGACAATCGGGCCGACGGTAGGTTTGAACATATTCGAATCCATTCGAAGTTTTAATGGGACACCCATCAAGGTGCCTTGGCGGTTCGATGCTAAAGCTCGGCGGGCGATAAATATCGATAGGGAAGGGGGCACGGGTTGTGGGGAATGACTACAAGGTGGGTAGTCATTTAAAACTTGAGCTGTAGGAAATTACCGCGTCGCCTGACCTACCGCCATCGCGAGCAGGCTCGCTCCCACAGGGGGGGGCTTGGTTGGTTTCAAGTTAAGATGCAGCGCCACAAATCCATTGTGGGAGCGAGCCTGGTGGGAGCAAAGCTTGCTCGCGATCCAGGCACCGCAGCACTCAAGAGACCGCGGTGTTTTCATCGCGGGCAAGCCTTGCTCCCACCAAGCCCGCTCCCACAGGTCTGAATTCCAGGCAAAAAAAAGCCCCGCCAAACGGACGGGGTTGAGGTACGAGCGTGGCGCTCGGAAACGGTGCGCCGAATGGCCCTCCCAAGGGAGGGCCGCCCGGTGTTACAGCAGGATGGTGCGGATGTCGCCCAGCAAGTCGCTCAGACGCTTGGTGAAGCGAGCGGCGGCGGCGCCATTGATCACTCGGTGATCGTAGGACAGCGACAGTGGCAGCATCAGCTTCGGCTGGAAGGCTTTACCGTCCCAGACTGGCTGGATGGTGGCCTTGGAGACGCCCAGGATCGCCACTTCCGGCGCGTTGACGATCGGCGTGAAGCCGGTGCCGCCAATGTGGCCGAGGCTGGAGATGGTGAAGCAGGCGCCCTGCATGTCGTCGGCGGTGAGCTTCTTGTTCCGGGCTTTTTCGGCCAGGGCAGCGGCTTCGCCAGCCAGTTGCAGCAGGCTCTTCTGGTCGACGTTGCGGATGACCGGTACCAGCAGGCCTTCCGGGGTGTCGACGGCAAAGCCGATGTGCACGTATTTCTTGCGGATCACAGCCTTGCCGCTTGGGGCCAGGGAGGCGTTGAAGTCCGGCAGTTCCTTGAGCAGGTGTGCACAGGCCTTGAGCAGCAGTGGCAGCACGGTCAGCTTCACGCCGGCCTTTTCCGCCACGGCTTTCTGCGCGACGCGGAAAGCTTCCAGCTCGGTGATATCGGCCTGGTCGAATTGAGTCACGTGCGGGATGTTCAGCCAGCTGCGGTGCAGGCTCGACGCGCCGATCTGCATCAGGCGAGTCATGGCCACTTCTTCGGTTTCGCCGAAGCGGCTGAAGTCCACCGCCGGGATCGGCGGGATGCCCGCGCCGCCGGTGGCGCCTTCGGCCGGTGCGTTCTTGGCCTTCTGCATCATGGCCTTGACGTAGGCTTGCACGTCTTCCTTGAGCACGCGACCGTGAGGGCCGCTCGGGCCTACGGCGGACAGCTCGACACCGAATTCACGGGCCAGCTGACGCACCGCAGGGCCGGCATGCACCTTGGCACCGCTAGGCGCAGGCGCAGCGGCGACAGGAGCAGGGGCTGCTTCAGCCTTGGTCGCAGGCGCGGCGGCTGGTGCTGGAGCGGCTTCAGCCTTGGCGGCTGGCGCAGGCGCGGCAGGTGCCGAGGCGCCGGCTACTTTCAGCTTCAGGATCAGGTCACCGGTGCCGACTTCGTCGTCCAGCTTGACCTCGACGCTTTCCACCACACCGGCGGCCGGCGATGGGATTTCCATGCTGGCCTTGTCGGATTCCAGGGTGATCAGCGACTGGTCGGCTTCGACGGTGTCGCCAGCCTTGACCAACACTTCGATGATCTTGGCCTTGCCCGACGAACCGATGTCCGGGACATGAATATCCTGGACGCTGGCAGCGGCAGGCGCCGCAGCGGGAGCGGGAGCCGCTTCGGCAGCCGGCGCGGCGGCAGGCTTTTCAGCCGCTGCCGGGGCAGCCGCAGGGGCGGCCGCTTCAGGCGCCGCAGCGGCGCCCTCGACTTCCAGCTCCAGCAGTTCGTCGCCTTCCTTCAAGCGGTCGCCCAGCTTCACTTTCAGGCTCTTGATGACACCGGCCTTCGGCGCAGGCACTTCCATGCTGGCCTTGTCCGATTCAAGCGTCAGGATGCTCTGGTCGGCTTCGATACGGTCGCCGACCTTCACAAACAGTTCAATTACTTCACCTTCACCGCTGCCGATGTCAGGTACGCGAATGAGTTCGCTCACGAAAATTCTCCTCAGCAGTCCAGTGGGTTGCGTTTTTCTGGATCGATGCCGAACTTGGCGATGGCTTCGGCCACCACTTTAGGTTCGATATCGCCACGGTCAGCCAAGGCTTCCAGGGCTGCCAACACAACGAACTTACGGTCGACTTCGAAGAAGTGACGCAGCTTCTTGCGGCTGTCGCTACGGCCGAAACCGTCGGTGCCCAGCACTTTGAATTCCTTGGAAGGCACCCACTGGCGGATCTGCTCGGCGAACAGCTTCATGTAGTCGGTGGAGGCGATGACCGGACCTTTGCGGCCATTCAGGCACTCTTCGACGTAGCTCAGCTTTGGCTTCTGGCCAGGGTGCAGGCGGTTGCTGCGTTCTACGGCCAGGCCGTCGCGACGCAGTTCGTTGAAGCTGGTGACGCTCCAGACGTCGGCACCGACGTTAAACTCTTCACGCAGGATCTTCGCCGCTTCACGCACTTCGCGCAGGATGGTGCCGGAGCCCATCAGTTGGACATGGTGCGCCGCTTCGCGGGTGTCTTCCTCGAGCAGGTACATGCCCTTGACGATGCCTGCTTCCACGCCGGCCGGCATGGCTGGCTGCTGGTAGGACTCGTTCATCACGGTGATGTAGTAGAAGACGTCCTGTTGCTCTTCGGTCATCTTCTTCATGCCGTCCTGGATGATCACCGCCAGCTCGTAGCCGTAGGTCGGATCATAGGTGCGGCAGTTCGGGATGGTCCCGGCCAGCATGTGGCTGTGGCCGTCTTCGTGCTGCAGGCCTTCACCGTTCAGCGTGGTACGGCCGGCGGTACCGCCGATCAGGAAGCCACGGGTACGGCTGTCGCCAGCGGCCCAGGCCAGGTCACCGATACGCTGGAAGCCGAACATCGAGTAGAAGATGTAGAACGGCAGCATCGGCTGGTTGTGGCTGGAGTACGAAGTACCGGCGGCAATGAAGGAGCTCATGGCGCCCGCTTCGTTGATGCCTTCCTCGAGGATCTGGCCCTTCTTGTCTTCGCGGTAGAACATCACCTGGTCTTTATCGACTGGCTCGTAGAGCTGGCCGACGGACGAGTAGATGCCCAATTGGCGGAACATGCCTTCCATACCGAAGGTACGGGCTTCGTCCGGGATGATCGGGACGATGCGCTGGCCGATTTCCTTGTCCTTGACCAGTTGCGCGAGGATTCGCACGAAGGCCATGGTGGTGGAGATTTCACGGTCGCCCGAGCCGTCCAGGATCGCCTTGAGGGTTTCCAGTGGCGGGGTCGGGATGCTGAAGCTCTTGGCGCGACGCTGTGGCACGAAACCGCCCAGTGCGGCACGGCGCTCGGCCAGGTAACGGGCTTCGGCGCTGCCTTCTTCAGGCTTGAAGAACGGCAGGTTTTCCAGCTCGCTGTCCTTGACCGGAATGTCGAAGCGGTCGCGGAACAACTTCAGGCTGTCGACATCGACTTTCTTGGTGTTGTGCGCGGTGTTCTTCGCTTCGCCGGCACCGGTGCCATAACCCTTGATGGTCTTGGCCAGGATGACGGTCGGCTGTTCTTTGTGGTTGACCGCCTGGTGGTACGCCGCGTAGACCTTGTACGGGTCGTGGCCGCCACGGTTGAGCTTCCAGATCTCGTCGTCGGACAGGTCGGCGACCATGGCCTTGAGTTCAGGCGAGTTGAAGAAGTGCTCGCGGACGAACGCGCCGTCCTTGGCCTTGTAGTTCTGGTATTCGCCGTCGATGACTTCGTCCATGCGACGTTGCAGGATACCGTCGACGTCCTTGGCCAGCAGTGGGTCCCAGAAGCGGCCCCAGATGACTTTGTTGACGTTCCACTGGGCGCCACGGAACACGCCTTCGAGTTCCTGGATGATCTTGGCGTTGCCGCGAACCGGGCCGTCGAGGCGCTGCAGGTTGCAGTTGATGACAAAGATCAGGTTGTCCAGCTTCTCGCGGCCGGCCAGGGAGATTGCGCCCAGGGATTCCGGCTCGTCGCACTCGCCGTCGCCCATGAAGCACCAGACTTTCTGCTTGCCTGGCTGGATGAAGCCACGGGCTTCCAGGTACTTCATGAAGCGTGCCTGGTAGATCGCCTGGATCGGGCCCAGGCCCATGGAAACGGTCGGGAACTGCCAGAAGTCCGGCATCAGCCAAGGGTGCGGGTACGAGGACAGGCCGTTGCCGTCCACTTCCTGGCGGAAGTTGTTCATCTGGTCTTCGGTAATGCGGCCTTCCATGAACGCACGGGCGTAGACGCCTGGCGATGCGTGACCCTGGAAGTAGATCAGGTCGCCGCCGTGTTCGTCGGTCGGGGCCTGGAAGAAGTAGTTGAAGCCGATGTCATACAGCGTCGCGCTGGAGGCGAAGCTGGAGATGTGACCGCCCAGGTCAGAATCTTTCAGGTTGGTACGCATGACCATGGCCAACGCGTTCCAGCGTACCAGCGAGCGAATGCGGCGTTCCATGAACAGGTCGCCAGGCATGCGTGCTTCGTGGGTAACGGGGATCGTGTTGCGGTACGGCGTGGTGATGGCGTAGGGCAGTTGCGAACCGCTGCGGGTCGCGAGTTCGCCCATACGGGTCATCAGATAATGAGCACGGTCTTCGCCTTCTTTGTCGAGAACCGATTCCAGGGCGTCCAGCCATTCCTGGGTTTCGACGGGATCGAGGTCTTGCATGGCTTGCTCCAGGGCGGAAAGGCTACCAGAATCGGTTGCCTGAGTTTGCGACTGGCCTTGTGGGCAGACGATATAAATTCTTGGATTGCCGAAGGTTGTTTCGGCGGCGTGTAGTTTTACTACAAATCGTCGGCCGTTTCAGCCTTTCGAATGTATAGACGAGTAGTAAAACTACACCTGAGCGGCTCGTGGCCCCTCGTTTCGTTGTGAGAATAATCGTTACTGTTGGTCTTTAGCCAACTCGAACAGGTAAAAACTTGATGCCGGCTGCCAATAAAATCAGATTTTCAGCTATTTATCATCTTTGTTCGACAGTCGATCAGGTAGTGTCTTTTGAAAAAACACTACATCCAGCCTTTCCCGCGCCGATCAAGGATAGACCATGAGCCTGCCTTCGCTTGTCGAAGTACCTGCGATTCTCCAGTCATTGGTCAGTCGTGCCGAGCAGTCGTTCCGTGCGGCGGTCGCCTGCCTCGACGACGATCATGGGCTGTCGGCCTGGACCCCGCAACGCTGGGAGGCGTTCAACCGCATTGCCGCCGCCAGCGACTTTGTCATCGAGCAGAGTGTTCGTGACCCGGTGATGCTCATGGAGCTGGTGCGCAGCGGCGAACTGGACCGTAGCCTGGCACCCGGCGAAATGTGTGCGCAGATCGGCGCCGCCGTCCAGGCCGCCGAAACCGAAGACGAACTGGGCCGCGTCCTGCGCCGCCAACGTACCCGCCAGCAAGTGCGGATCATCTGGCGCGACCTGACCCGCCAGGCCGATCTGGTCCAGACCTGTCGCGACCTCTCGGACATGGCCGACACCTGCATCGACCAGGCTTACCAATGGTTGTATCAGCGCCTCAGCCAGCAGTTCGGCACGCCCACCGGGCGGCGCAGCGGCGAGCCGCAGCAGATGGTCATCCTCGGCATGGGCAAGCTGGGGGCGGTGGAGCTGAACCTGTCGTCGGACATCGACCTGATCTTCGCGTACCCCGAGGGCGGTGAAACCGTGGGCGTCAAGCGGCCGCTGGATAACCAGGAATTTTTCATCCGTGTCGGCCAGCGCCTGATCAAGGCCCTCGACCCGATGACCGTCGACGGCTTCGTATTCCGCGTCGACATGCGCCTGCGCCCCTACGGCTCGGCCGGTGCGCTGGTGCTGAGCTTTAATGCCCTAGAGCAGTATTACCAGGACCAGGGCCGCGATTGGGAGCGCTACGCCATGATCAAGGCGCGAGTGGTGGCCGGCGACCAGGTGGCCGGCGCGCAACTGCTCGACATGCTGCGTCCGTTCGTCTATCGCCGTTACCTGGATTTCTCCGCCATCGAAGCGCTGCGCACCATGAAGCAGTTGATCCAGCAGGAGGTGCGGCGCAAGGGTATGGCCGACAACATCAAGCTGGGCTCGGGCGGCATTCGCGAGGTCGAGTTCATTGCCCAGGCGTTCCAGCTGATCCACGGTGGACGCGACTTGAGCTTGCAGCAGCGACCGCTGCTCAAGGTGTTGAACACCCTGGAGGGCCAGGGTTACCTGCCGGCCAAGGTGATCGATGAGCTGCGCCAGGGCTACGAATTCCTGCGGTATACCGAGCATGCGATCCAGGCCATTGCCGATCGCCAGACCCAGATGCTGCCGGACAGCCCGCAGGATCAGGCGCGCATTGCGTTCATGCTGGGTTTTGCCGACTGGTCGGCCTTTCATGAGCGATTGATGTACTGGCGCGGGCGCGTGGCCTGGCATTTCGGCCAGGTCATCGCCGACCCGGATGAAGAAGAGGGTGGTGAAAGCGAAGTGGTGGTCGGCGGCGAATGGTTGCCGTTGTGGGAAGACAGCCAGAATGAAGAAGTGGCGTGCCGTCAGTTGGAAGAGGGCGGCTTCGTCGATGCGCCCAAAGCCCTCAAGGCCCTGGCCGTCCTGCGCGGCAGCCCGCAATTGCGCGCCATGCAGCGCTTGGGGCGCGAACGCCTGGATGCGTTCATTCCGCGCCTGCTGGCCCAGGCTGTGGAGCATGCCGATCCGGACCTGGTGTTGGAGCGGGTGCTGCCCTTGGTAGAAGCCGTGGCTCGCCGTTCGGCCTACCTTGTGTTGTTGACGGAAAACCCCGGGGCCCTGCGGCGCTTGCTGACGCTGTGCGCGGCGAGCCCGTGGATTGCCGAGCAAATCACCCGTTTCCCGCTGCTGCTCGATGAGTTGCTCAACGAGGGCCGGCTGTTCAAGCCGCCCCTGGCGCCGGAATTGGCGGCGGAGTTGCGTGAGCGCCTGACGCGCATTCCCGAGGATGATCTGGAGCAGCAAATGGAGGCGTTGCGGCATTTCAAGCTGGCGCACCGTCTGCGGGTGGCGGCGTCGGAAATCGCCGGCAGCCTGCCGTTGATGAAGGTCAGCGACTACCTGACCTGGCTGGCCGAGGCGATTCTCGAACAAGTGCTGGCCCTGGCCTGGCGCCAGACGGCCGCCAAGCACGGCGTGCCGTTGCGCACCGACGGCAGCCTGTGTGACCCGGGCTTCATTATTGTCGGTTATGGGAAAGTCGGCGGCCTGGAATTGGGCCATGGTTCCGACCTGGACCTGGTGTTCATCCACGATGGCGACCCGCAGGCAGAAACCGACGGCCCGAAACCCATCGACGGCGCGCAATTTTTCACCCGGCTTGGCCAGCGGATCATTCACCTGCTGACCGCCCAGACCAACTCCGGGCAGTTGTATGAAGTGGATATGCGCCTGCGACCGTCCGGGGCGTCGGGGTTGCTGGTCAGTTCCCTCGGGGCGTTTGCCCGCTACCAGGAGAACGAAGCCTGGACCTGGGAGCATCAGGCGCTGGTGCGAGCCCGTGTGCTGGTGGGGAGTCAGGACGTGGGCCAGGCGTTCGAAAAGGTCCGCATCCAGGTGTTGGGACGCAAGCGTGACTTGCCGACGCTGCGCCAGGAAGTCAGCGAGATGCGCGCCAAGATGCGTGACAACCTTGGCAGCAAGGCCACCGCCGCCGGGACCGCGCCGAATGCCTTCGAGGCCGCGGCGCCCTTCGACCTCAAGCAGGATGCCGGAGGTATCGTCGATATTGAATTTATGGTGCAATACGCGGCCCTGGCGTGGTCCGAAGAGCATCCGTCGCTGGTGCGCTACACCGATAACATCCGCATCCTGGACGGGTTGCAGGAAGTCGGGTTGATGCCGTCCGAAGACGCGACGCTGTTGCGCGAGGCCTACAAAGCCTACCGCTCCGCCGCTCACCGCCAAGCCTTGCAGAAAGATGCCGGGGTGATCGCAGGCGATCAGTTCGTGGATGAGCGCCGGCAGGTAGTGCGGATCTGGCGGGAGCTGGGGCTGAGCTGAAGCTTTAAATGTGGGAGCGAGCCTGCTCGCGATAGCGGAGTGTCAGGCGACATTGATGTTGGATGTCCCGGCCCCTTCGCGAGCAGGCTCGCTCCCACAATGGATTGGTGGTGTTGCGCAGAGCTTGAAACCTCTGCGGGCCCCCTGTGGGAGCGAGCCTGCTCGCGATAGCGGAGTGTCAGGCGACATTGATGTTGGATGGGCCGGCCTCTTCGCGAGCAGGCTCGCTCCCACAATGGATTTGCGGTGCTGCACGGTGTTGGAAACGTATGCAGAACCCCTGTGGGAGCGAGCCTGCTCGCGATAGCGGAGTGTCAGGCGACATTGATGTTGGATGTCCCGGCCTCTTCGCGAGCAGGCTCGCTCCCACAATGGATTTGCGGTGCTGCACGGTGTTGGAAACGTATGCAGGCCCCCTGTGGGAGCGAGCCTGCTCGCGATAGCGGAGTGTCAGGCGACATTGATGTTGGATGTGCTGGCCCCTTCGCGAGCAGGCTCGCTCCCACAATGGATTGGTGGTGCTGCACGGTGCTGGAAACGTATGCAGAACCCCTGTGGGAGCGAGCCTGCTCGCGAAAGCGGAGTGTCAACCGACAATGATGTTGGATGGGCTGGCCCTTTCGCGAGCAAGCCCGCTCCCACAGTGGATTGGCGGTGCTGCGCGGTACTTGAAACAGATGAGTACTGCCACAGTTGATTGGCGGTGTGTTGTAGATTAGGGCAACAGGCAACGACCTAAGCCACAGTGATTCTCGAGGCGGGGAGGCGTAGGCCTCCCCGTATCGTTTTTGGAAAGCACATGAATATTTTGATCGTTGGGCCCAGTTGGGTCGGTGACATGGTGATGGCGCAGACACTGTTCCAGTGTTTGAAACAGCGTCATCCGCAGTGCGAAATCGACGTCCTGGCCCCTGAGTGGAGCCGGCCGATCCTGGAACGTATGCCCGAAGTGCGCAAGGCCTTGAGCTTCCCGCTCGGCCACGGCGCGCTGGAGCTGGCGACCCGTCGGCGCATCGGTAAATCCCTGGCCGGTCAGTACGACCAGGCGATTCTGTTGCCCAACTCGTTGAAGTCGGCGCTGGTGCCGTTCTTCGCCGGCATCCCCAAGCGCACCGGCTGGCGTGGCGAGTTTCGCTACGGCCTGCTCAACGACGTGCGCAAGCTGGACAAAGAACGTTATCCGTTGATGATCGAGCGCTTCATGGCCCTGGCCTACGAACCTGGCTCCGAGTTGCCCAAGCCGTATCCGCGGCCGAGCCTGCGGATCGACCCGGTGACCCGTGACGCGGCGCTGGCCAAGTTCGGCCTGAGCCTGGATCGCCCAGTGCTCGCCCTGTGTCCAGGTGCGGAGTTCGGCGAATCCAAGCGCTGGCCGGCGGAGCACTACGCCCAGGTGGCCGAGGCGAAAATTCGCGAAGGCTGGCAAGTCTGGCTGTTCGGTTCGAAAAAAGATCACCCGGTGGGCGAGGACATCCGCTCGCGGCTGATCCCGGGTCTTCGGGAAGAGTCGGTGAACCTCAGTGGCGACACGTCCCTGGCCGAGGCCATCGACCTGCTGTCCTGCGCCGATTCGGTGGTCTCCAACGACTCGGGCCTGATGCATGTGGCTGCGGCCCTGAACCGCCCGTTGGTGGCGGTCTACGGTTCCACCTCGCCAGGCTTCACGCCGCCGTTGGCCGACCAGGTCGAAGTCGTGCGCCTGGGCATCGAGTGCAGTCCATGCTTCGATCGTACCTGCCGTTTCGGTCATTACAACTGCCTGCGCCAGCTCATGCCGCCGTCGGTGAACGAGGCCCTGGAGCGTTTGCAGGGCACCCCCGTGGAGGTCCGGTAACTTGCGGGTATTGCTGATCAAGACCTCTTCGCTGGGGGATGTGGTCCACACGTTGCCGGCGCTGACCGACGCGGCGCGGGCGATTCCCGGCATCAAGTTCGACTGGGTGGTGGAAGAAGGCTTTGCCGAAATCCCCACCTGGCACCCGGCCGTGGGCAATGTCATTCCCGTGGCGATCCGTCGCTGGCGCAAGAACCTTTGGCAGACCATCAAGAGTGGCGAATGGCGACGTTTCAAGCAGAGCGTGCGCGCCGAAAAGTACGACCTGGTGATCGATGCCCAAGGCCTGTTGAAAAGTGCCTGGCTGACCCGCTACGTCAAGGCGCCGGTGGCTGGCCTGGATAAGGACTCTGCGCGTGAGCCCCTCGCGGCGCGCTTCTATTCGCGTCGCCTGGCCGTGGCCCGTGGTCAGCATGCGGTCGAGCGGGTGCGTCAATTGTTCGCCTTGGCGCTGGGCTATGACTTACCGAAAACCCAAGGCAGCTATGGCCTCGACATCGACCGACTGGTCGAATTGCCGCGTCCTTACCCTTATGTGGTGTTCCTGCATGGCACGACCTGGGAATCCAAGCATTGGCCCGAACTTTACTGGCGCCAGCTCACCGAGCGCATGGGCCAGTTCGGCGTGGTCGTCAAACTGCCGTGGGGCAACCCTGCCGAGAAGGCCCGGGCCGAACGCATCGCCAACGGGCTGCGCAACGCCCTGGTACTGCCGAAGCTGAACCTCGGCGGCATGGGCAAGGTGCTTGCCGGGGCCCAGGCTTGCGTGGCCGTGGACACCGGTCTCGGCCATTTGGCCGCGGCCCTGGACGTGCCGACCATTTCCTTGCTCGGCCCAACCAATCCGGTGCTGACCGGCGCCTATGGCAGGGGCCAGATTCACCTCGCCAGTGATTTCCCTTGTGCGCCGTGCATGCAGAAACATTGCACTTATCCGCCAACCGCCGAGGATGCCCGGCGGTTTGACCTGAAACGCGAGCAGCCCCTGTGCTTCACGCGTCTGAACCCCGAGCGTGTTGCCAGCCACCTGAGCACGTTATTGGCTGAGGAGCCGCGCTGATGCAATTGGCTTTTGTCCTTTACAAGTATTTCCCCTTCGGTGGCCTGCAGCGTGACTTCATGCGCATCGCCCTGGAGTGTCAGCGACGCGGCCACCAGATCCGCGTCTACACGCTGATCTGGGAAGGTGACGTGCCGCCAGGCTTCGAGGTGCTGGTGGCACCGGTCAAGGCGCTGTTCAATCATCGTCGCAACGAGAAACTCAGTGCGTGGATGGAGGCCGACCTGGCCAAGCGCCCGGTGGATCGGTTGATTGGCTTCAACAAGATGCCCGGCCTGGACGTGTACTACGCCGCCGACGGCTGCTTCGAAGACAAGGCGCAGAACCTGCGCAATTCGCTGTACCGGCGCTGGGGCCGCTACCGGCATTTCGCCGAGTATGAGCGGGCCGTGTTCGCCAAGGATGCCAAGACCGAAGTCCTGATGATCTCCGAAGTCCAGCAGCCGCTGTTCATCAAGCACTACGGCACGCCGCTGGAACGTTTCCACCTGCTGCCGCCGGGCATCGCCCAGGACCGTCGCCGGCCCGCCGACGCCGACGAGATCCGCGCCGCGTTCCGGGCCGAATTCGAGCTGGCCGACGACGACCTGCTGCTGGTGCAGATCGGTTCCGGGTTCAAGACCAAGGGCGTGGATCGCAGCCTCAAGGCCCTGGCCGCGTTGCCAGCCGAGCTGAGAAAACGCACCCGGCTGTTTGTAATTGGCCAGGACGACCCCAAAGTATTCCAACTGCAAAGCGCCGCGCTGGGCCTGGGCGACAACGTGCGGTTCCTCAAGGGCCGCAGCGATATCCCGCGTTTCCTGCTGGGCGCCGACCTGTTGATCCACCCGGCGTACAACGAGAACACCGGCACCGTATTGCTCGAAGCACTGGTGGCCGGGTTGCCGGTGCTGGTCAGCGCGGTGTGTGGGTACGCCCATTACATCGCCGAGGCCGACAGTGGCCTGGTGCTGGATGAGCCGTTCGAACAAGCCCAGCTCACCGACTACCTGGGGCGCATGTTGAACGACGCCCAGGCACGGGCGGCCTGGAGCCGCAACGGTCTGGCCTTCGCCGAGACGGCCGACCTCTACAGCATGCCGCAGCACGCGGCGGATGTGATATTGGCGGAGCACGCGCAATGAAGTTGATGCTGGCCGAACCGTTCAAGAGCCTTTGGGCTGGGCGCGATGCGTTCGCCGAAGTCGAAGCGCTCAAGGGCGAGGTCTATCGCGAACTGGAGGCCCGGCGCACCTTGCGCACGGAGGTGGACGGTCGCGGTTTTTTCGTGAAGATCCACCGCGGAATCGGTTGGGGCGAGATCTTCAAGAACTTGTTCACCGCCAAGCTGCCGGTACTCGGCGCGGGGCAGGAGTGGAAGGCGATTCAGCGCTTGCAGGAAGCGGGTGTGCCGACCATGACGGCGGTCGCCTACGGCGAAAAGGGCAGCAACCCGGCGGACCAGCACTCGTTCATCGTCACCGAGGAGCTGGCGCCGACCGTCAGCCTCGAAGACTTCAGCATCGACTGGGTCAAGCAGCCGCCGCAGCCGACGCTCAAGCGGGCGCTGATCGCCGAAGTGGCGCGCATGACCGGCATGATGCACCGCGCCGGGGTCAACCATCGTGACTGCTACATCTGCCACTTCCTCCTGCACACCGACAAGCCGGTGACGCCTGGGGATTTCAAGCTCTCGGTGATCGACCTGCACCGCGCCCAGACCCGTCCTGCCATCACCACTCGCTGGCGCAACAAGGACCTGGCGGCGCTGTATTTTTCGGCACTGGACATCGGTCTGACCCGCCGCGACAAACTGCGTTTTCTCAAGGGCTATTTCCAACAGCCGCTGCGTCGAATCCTCGCCGAAGAGGCTTCGCTGCTGGCCTGGCTCGAAGGCAAGGCCAACAAACTGTATGCCCGCAAGCAGCGGTACGGGGACGCGCTCTGATGTCGGGTTGGAATCTGGAACCGGCATATGCCGAGTTGGCAGAGGATTTTGGCAGCCTCGAAGCGGTGTTCGCGTTGCAAGGGGAGCGCTTGACCCGCGACCCGTTGTCCGAGGTGATCCGGGTACAGCGCAACGGCGTGAATTATTACGTCAAGCGCTACGTCGGGGCCGGCAAAGGCTTGCGGCGCTACCTGGGCAAGCCACGGGTCAAGTCCGAATGGCAGAACCTCAAGCGCTTCGCCAAATGGGGCATCCCCACCGCTGAAGTCGTGGGCTGGGGCTTGGAGCGAAACGGCGCGACCTATGCCCGTGGGGCGCTGATCACCCGCGAACTGCCGCATACCGAAGACCTCTCGGCCCTCGCCGAGCGCCACGATCCGAGGCTGGCGGACCGTGCCTGGGTCGATAACGTCAGCCGGCAACTGGCCGGTTATACGCGAACCATGCACGACCACCGCTTCACCCATAACGATCTCAAATGGCGCAACCTGCTCATCGACGACCGTTCGCAGCTGTTTCTGATCGACTGCCCGAACGGCGATTTCTGGCGCGGTTTCTGGCTCAAGTACCGTATCACCAAGGACTTGGCGTGCCTGGATAAAGTGGCCAAGTACCATTTGTCGGCCACGCAGCGCCTGCGTTTTTACCTGCAATACCGCCAGCGCGACCGGCTCGATGCGTGCGACAAGAAGCGCATCCGCCACGTGGTGAGATTTTTCGAGGGGCGCGAATGACTGATTTTTTGGCCGCTGAAGACCGGGCGTTGTTGCAACGTCATGGCCTGGACAGCTTCGAGGCCTTGTGGGCGCGGCAACTGGACGCGGTGGACGAACCCAACACCTCGGGCGATGGCTGGAGCAGCGTGTTCCGCCTGGAACTGGAAGGGCAGGGTTATTACCTCAAGCGCCAGAGCAATTACCTGACCCGGACTTGGTCCCACCCGTTTGGCGAACCGAGCTTTTCCCGGGAATTTCGCAATATCAGCCGTTATCGGCAGTTGCACATTCCCGCGCTGCAAGCGGTGTTCTACGGTCAGCGCAAAGTGAACGGCGAGGCGCGGGCGGTCCTGCTGACGCGTGCGCTGGACGGCTGGGATGACCTTGATTCACTGCTGCAGCGCTGGTCGACGCTGAGTGCCGGACAACGTACAGGCATCCTTCAAGCCTGTGGTCACTTGGCGCGTCGCCTGCACAATGCCCATCAAATGCATGGCTGTTTCTATCCCAAGCATATTTTCCTGCAAACCATCGACGGCAGCTACCAGGCACAGCTGATTGACCTGGAGAAAACCCGGCCGCTGTTGTTCGGCCAACGTGACCGGGTCAAGGACCTCGAGCCGCTGTTGCGACGGGCAGGCGCCTGGAAGAGCGACGATGTGCGCCAATTGCTGTCTGTTTATCTAGAGCAGCCGCTCGACAGCGCTCTGGTCGACAGCTGGATGACCCGGCTGGCCGCCCGACGTAGCGACAAGGAGGCTCGTTGATGCTTTTGTCCGAACTGAAAAATGCCGGTCGCAATCCTGGCCTGCCCCTGAGCCTGGAGCTGGAGGACGCCGCCGGCCCGGCGCAGTTGCAGTTGTTGACGCTACTGCGGGTTTTGCCAGGGCAGCGCTACGTGGGCGCCGGCATATGGCGAGGCCGCCCGGTGTTGGCCAAGTTGCTGGTGGGCAGCAAGGCACCCCGACATTTCCAGCGTGAGCTTCAAGGCGTTCGCCTGCTGGCGGAGCAGGGGCTGACGACGCCGTTGCTACTGGCCGATGGCTTGAAGGAAGGCGAAGGTGGCTGGTTGCTGTTCGAGCTGCTGGAAGATGCCGAGAGCCTTGGTGACGCCTGGAAGCAGGTCGAACATCTGCCGATACTGGCGGATGAGCAAACGGCGGTGCTGGCCGAGGCCTTGGATGCGATTGCGCGGCTGCACAGCAAAGGCCTGTGGCAGGAAGACCTGCACCTGGACAATCTGCTGCGCCACGGCGGCAAGCTTTATCTTATCGATGGCGCTGGCATTCGCGTCGAAACCCCCGGCCAGCCATTGTCGCGGCAGACGGTGCTGGAGAATCTGGGCGTGTTTTTCGCCCAGCTTCCCAAATCCATCGAGCCGTTCAACGAAGAATTACTGGTGCATTACTTGCTGGGCAACGCTGAACACGCGCTGCCCATGGAAGCGCTGCAAAAACAGATCGACAATGTGCACGCCTGGCGGCTGAAGGACTTTCTTGAAAAAGTCGGGCGCGAGTGCAGCCTTTTCAGTGTGCAGCGCGGGCCGTTCGGGCTGCGGGCGATCCGCCGTGAAGAACAGGCCGCGATGATGCCAGTGCTCGAGCAGGCCGATGCCTTGCTCGACCAAGGCCACCTGTACAAGACCGGCGGCGCGGCGAGTGTCGGAAAGGTGGTTGCGAACGGCCGCACACTGATCATCAAGCGCTACAACATCAAGGGATTCGCCCATTGGCTCAAGCGCTTCTGGCGTCCGAGCCGTGCCTGGCATGCCTGGCGCGAAGGCCATCGCCTGGCCTTCCTCGGCATCGCCACGCCCAAGCCGCTGGCGCTGCTGGAAAAGCGTTTCCTGTGGCTGCGTCGTGGTGCCTATCTGGTCACTGAGCACCTGCCTGGCCCGGATATCATCGAGCGCTTCGCCCCTTACGTGGAGAGCGGCGAAGCCCCCGAGACGGAGCTGCTGGCACTGGATCGCTTGTTCGCCGACCTCATTCGCGAGCGCATCAGTCACGGTGACTTCAAAGGGCATAACCTGTTCTGGCAAGACGACCGCTGGGCGCTGATCGACCTGGACTCCATGTGCCAGCACCGTAGCCAGGCCAGCTTCGCCCCGGCCTACGCCCGGGATCGGGCCAGGTTCATGCGCAATTGGCCGCAGGACAGTGGGTTGTATCGGGTGATCGATCAGCGGTTGCCCAAAACGGTCGATAGCGCTTCGTCCGCCCTATGAACCACAGATGAAGACCCTTTAGCTCACTTGAGGTCGCCGATGCCCCTGTGGCGAGGGAGCTTGCTCCCGCTGGGCTGCGCAGCGGCCCCCAAAAGACCGGCGCATTCCCACAGGAAAACCGCATCAACCGGTTTACGACGGCTGCGCCGCCGAGCGGGAGCAAGCTCCCTCGCCACAGGTGCGATGCGCTGCCCTGCAAACAGCGCCAAGCAATCGTCTGCTGCACGTTCGCCACTCACCGCTAGAGGCTTAAGGCCGCTTTTAAGCTATAATCCCGCCCTTTAGCTGCCCCGCACCCTTGGTGCGCGGCACATCCATTTTTCGCGGCGCTTGTCGCCCGTATGCAGACATAAGAGGCTAGACCCTGTGGCATTGACGATTCTTGGCCTGTCCGGCGCCCTTAGCCATGATCCTTCCGCAGCGCTGTACATTGACGGCAAGCTGATCGCGGCGGCCGAGGAAGAGCGCTTCGTACGCGATAAACATGCAAAGAACCGCATGCCCTACGAGTCGGCGAAGTTCTGCCTGGAGCAGGCCGGCATCAAGCCTTCCGACGTTGATGTGGTGGCGATCCCCTTCGCCCCGATCAGCCTGTTCGGCGAAGCGCGCTGGCACTACGCCAAGCGTTACTGGTACGCCCCGGACCGCGCCCTCGACGCGATCCTGATGGGCAACCGTCGCTACAAGCGTTATCGCCGCAAGATTGTCTGGTGCCTGGAACAACTGGGCTTCGATCCGAAAAAGATCAAGATCGAACCGGTCGAGCACCACCTGGCCCACGCTTCCAGCGCCTACCACTGCTCGGGTTTCCAGGAAAAAACCGCGATCCTGGGCATCGACGGCAAGGGTGAGTACGCCACGACGTTCTTCGGCTATGGCGAAAACGGCAAGATCCACAAGATCAAGGAATTCTTCGACCCGGACTCCCTGGGTGGCCTGTACGGCGCGATCACCGAGTTCCTCGGTTTCGAAATGCTCGATGGCGAATTCAAGGTCATGGGCATGGCGCCCTACGGCGATGCCAGCAAGTACGATTTCTCGCGCCTGGCCTCGTTCGAAAACGGCGAATTGGTGATCAACACCGACTACGCCAACGTCATCGGCCTGCGCCGTTATAAAGAGAAGGGCAAGGGCTTCTACTTCTCGCCGAAGCTGATCGAGTGGCTCGGCCCGAAACGTGAAGGCGACATTGCCGACGAACCGTACATCCACTACGCGGCGAGCATGCAGGCGCTGTTCGAGAAGCTCGCACTGCAAATGATCGACCACTACCTGGGCGACGTGCTCAAGGAAACCGGCAAGCTGGCCTTCGCCGGTGGTTGTGCGTTGAACGTCAAGCTGAACCAGAAGATCATCGCCCGTGACGACGTCAAGGAGCTGTTCGTGCAACCGGCTTCCGGCGACGCCGGTACGGCGGTGGGGGCGGCGGCTTATGTGTCCCACGCCCGCGGCGTGCCGGTGGAGAAGATGGAACACGTCTACCTCGGCCCCGCCTACAGCAACGAAGATGTGATCGCCGCGTGCGCTCGTCATCCGAGCAAGCCTGAGTGGCGCAAAATCGACAACACCCCGGAGCGCATCGCCAAGATCATGGTCGACGGCAACCCCGTGGCCTGGTTCCAGGGGCGCATGGAGTTTGGCCCACGTGCCTTGGGCGGACGCTCGATCATCGGGTGCCCAAGCGCCAGCGGCGTGGCCGATCGCATCAACGAACAGATCAAGTTCCGCGAGCGCTGGAGGCCGTTCTGCCCGTCGATGCTCGACACCGTTGCGCCGCAGATGATCAAGGTCGACCACCCGGCCCCTTTCATGACCTTCACCTTTGAAGTGGCCGAGGAATGGAAAACCCGCGTGCCGGAAGTCGTCCATGAAGACGGCACCTCCCGCGCCCAAGTGCTCAAGCGTGAATACAACCCGCGCTACTACGACATGATGAAGGCCCTGGAAGTCCTGACTGGCAACGGCGTGTCGCTGAACACCTCGCTCAACCGTCGTGGCGAGCCGATGATCTGCTCGCCGACCGACGCGCTGAACATGTTCTTCGGTTCCGACCTGCAGTACCTGATCATGGAAGACATTCTGGTGGTCAAGGACGGTGTGGACGCTTATGACTGAGGTGCTGGTCAGTGTCATCATTCCGGCCTACAACTACGCCGAGACCTTGCCTCGTGCGGTGAATTCAGTCATTGCGCAGTTGAGCGAAGCCCAGGCTGAGTTGTTGGTGATCGACGATGGTTCCACCGATGCAACGCCCCAGGTCCTGGCGCAATTGCAGGCCGAACATGCCGGGGGCTTCCGAGCCCTGCGCAAGCCCAACGGCGGTTTGTCGTCGGTCCGCAACCGCGGGATTGAGGAGGCTCGGGGGCAATACCTGATCTTCCTCGACGCCGATGATGAGATGGCACCCGGTGCCCTTGCCGCGGTGACCCAGCATATAACCAGTCATCCCGAGACTCGCCTGGTCATCGGCGGCCACTGGTCGGTGTTTGCGGACGGACGTCGCGTCGAGCATGAAGTAAAACCACTACCGGCCACCCCGCGTGGGCGTGTTCGGGGTTATCTGCTGGACAAGACGGTGACGCTGTCCAACGGCGCCTGTGCAATGCATCGCGACGTATTCGGGCCGGGCAACTACCCAGAGCATCTGCGCAACGTCGAGGATATCCCGGTGTTTGCCCAGGTGCTGGCGCGTTTTCCGTGCACCGTACTCCCAAAGCCGTTGGCGCTGATCTACAAGCACGGCGACAGCATGCGCCATGACCTCAGGCAGAGCCTGGCGGCGGGCGTGGGCATGGTGGACGAAGTGTTTTCCCCGGTACGCATGCCGCAGGAACTGCAGGACCTGCGCCAAGCCTTCATGGCCCAGCGATGCCTGTCGTTGTTCCGCGATTGCTACAGTGCCGGCGACTATGCCAATGCCAAGGTTTTTTATGCCCAGGCCATTCGTACCGATCTTCGGTCTATCACGCGCTGGTCCTACACGCGCAAGGCCATCCGGTTGTTGTTCAAGTGAGCGCCTCGAGGTCTGACGACAATAGGTTCCAGGCCGACGGAAGCTGGGCCCGAAAGGCGCGTGAACTGGACCGCTATCGCTGGAAAGTGCTACGCGAGCGTCACGGTCGCCTTGGCAGTCTGTTGCGACTGGCTCGTGATGTGCTGGTGGATATCGCGATTGGACTGCGCGCCAAGGCGTGCCTGAAGCGTCCGACAGGCGCGGCACCCTGCCAAGTGCTGCTGTTGCATTCGGCCCCGAAGTCCATGGCGCTGCAGCGCAAGAACGTGCTGATCGATGCCCTGCGCAAGCGCGGCCATCAACTGACGGAGGCCGCGCTGCGCGCTCCCGCCGACGCGTGCGCCCAGCGCATGCTCGTGGCGCCGCCACAGGCCGTCCCCCTGCGTTACCTGGTCTATGCCGCCCACGCTCAATGGCTGGTGCAGACCTATCAACCCAAGGTATTGATCAACGAACGCAATGGCAGTCTCCACGCGCCGTTCCTGCGCCTGGCGTTGGCCGCGCGGGGTGCCCGGTTGCTGCACCTGGCCCATGCCACGACGTTGGAGTCATCCCGCCGGCTGGGCATGAACGACTACGATTATTACGGCGTTTTCGGGCGCAGTTCGCTGGAAGCCTTGCAAGAGCGTCGGCTGCGGTTCGGTGAGTCGACAGTGGTGCTGGTCGGTTCCTACCTTGTCGATGAAAGCTATGACCTGCCCGTCGCTGATCCCTGTATCAAGACATTGTTGGTCTTGGGGGTAGGGCCTGATCGAGAAAAAGAGTCCGGTTATGAGGATACCTATCGGCTGCTGCGCGATTGGGCCGGGCGCAATCCGCATTATCGCCTGCTGTTCAAGCGCCACCCGCGCAGCAAGGCGCAATTCTGGATCGACGCGGCGACGCGATTCGCCAACATTGAGCTGCTGGATATCGACTGCTCGCTGGCACAGGCGCTTGCCCAGGCAAGCGTAGTCGTCAATATCATGTCCAATGCCGGCATCGAGGCGGGGCTGGCAGGCCGGCCGGTGATACATGTGAATGCTGGCAACGATGTGGATATTTTTTCCCACGCGTTGTTCTTCGGGCCGCAAGTGCGCGACGAGCAGGCTTTTTCCCAGCAGTTGCAAGCGCTAGAGCGCGATTATACGGATTGCGTGGTCAAGGCCCGCGGCTTCGCCGATTATCACTTGGTGCACGGTTCCAAGGGGTTGGCAAAAACCGTCGAGCTGGTCGATGATTTGTTGCGCGACAGAGATCCCGCGCAGGACTTCGAATTATCCAGGCTGCCTGCCGCCGGCTGACTGGCGATTCAGGTACCGAGCGCGAGCCTCAGCTCCCGTTCGTTGCAGGTTTGCTGATGGCTGAGGTAGTGCTCCAGGAACCGATTGTCCCTGAGCAGCCATTCGCGATCCTGGCGGTAGCGCAACATGTGTTTGAAGTTGCGCAGGCGCAGCCCTTTGCGCAGCGGCTTGCCATAGGCCCTCAGGTCGGCGACGTCGATCAGCCCCAGCGTGTCTTCAGGTGTCAGCACGACGTTGCCCAGGTGCGCGGAGCGAAAATAGATGCCCTTCTGGTGCAGGCCAGCCATGAACTCACCGAGTCGTGCCTGAAGGTCGGCAGGGGCATCCCCGTCCAGCAATTGCCGAAGGGTGCGACCAGGCAGCGGGTCGTAATGGACCGCGTCACGCTCGATGGAGGGAATGCGAAAGACCTGGCGAACCCGCGGACACTCAATCCCGCGCTCGTGCAAGGCCTGGCAGTTGTCGGCAAAGCGCCTGGCATACGGCGACCATAGCGCGGAGGTCAGCAGACGCTTGCGCCGGAACAGCTTGAGTATCGAGCCATCGGCCAGGCGCAGCACTTTATCCCCTTGGCGATCGGCTTCGAGGACATCGGCACCTTCGCGCAGGTCGAGGTAAACAGTAGGATCGAGCGTTTGCATCAAGGCTCCAAGGCTTGGCCCGATGGGAGGGGCAGCCGGGTATGTTAGCGCAGTGTGCAGGCGGCAAAAACCGCTGTGGTATAGTCGCGTCAATTTTCACCGGGGCGTTCGCCTTGTTCACGGCTCGCCTGGCGCCGTCTTTCTGGATATTCCATGACGAAAACGCTGTTCATTTCCCTGGCCAAGCACCAGGGTCTTTATTTCAATCGCTTGCTCAACGAAACCGAGCTGCAAGGTAAAGTCGTTTCTCCTCAACACATGCCCTGGCCAAGGTCTCTGCGAATTTCCAGGATTGTTTCGCGCATCGATTGGCCGAGCCTGATCGAAGAGAAATGCGAGGAGCGTCGGGTCAAGAAAAAAAACAATGGCGCGCTGTATCGCCTGTTGCTACGCCTCGAACTCCTGTGGATGGCGCTGCGCGCCCAGGCCTTGCTTGACCGGGAGCGCCCCGATGCGTTGGCGTTCTGGAACGGCGCCCATCGTTACTGCCGGTTGCTGGCGGCACTGGCGCCGGCCGGTTGCAAGACCTTCTTCTTCGAAAACGGCCTGTTGCCCGACACCACCACGGTGGATCCGCGTGGCGTGAACTATCTGAACGCGGTTCCGCGCGACGCAAGTTTCTACCTTGATTACCCGCATCCAGTGCCAGAAAGCCAAGCTGCGCCGGTGCTGATTCCTCGTGCGCCACGCAGCGCCGGACCGGCCCCGATCATGCTGCCCGCTCAGTTCGTCTTCATTCCGTTCCAGGATGATCGCGACAGTCAGGTCCGCCTGTTTTCCCCCTGGATCAGGAACATGCGCGATATGTTTGCCTTAGGCGAGCGACTCGCCGAGGAGACAGGCATGACAGTGGTGTTCAAGGAGCACCCGTCCAGCCGCGAGACCTACCCCGAGCTGCACGAGCGCACCCATGAACGCCTGCTCTTCGCCAACGGCAATGCCACGCAACAGTTGATCGAGGCCAGTCAGTTCGTGATCACGGTCAATTCGACCGTGGGGCTGGAAAGCCTGCTGCTGGGCAAGCCCGTGCTCACGCTTGGCCAAGCCTTTTTCAATGTGGAAGGGCTGGTGATGCATGCTGATAATGCCGACCAGGTCATGGCGCTGGCCCGTGGATTCCCGCAATGGCCGCTCGATGAGCGCTTGAGGCGCAACTTCCTTCATTATCTTTCCGAGAGCTACTGCATCAAGGGCAGCTGGAAAAATGCCGATCAGGCTCAATTGCAACGGGTCGCCGATCGGATTTTGAGCAGAACCTGAATGTTCAAAAATATAAAAAGACTTATCGACCAGGATGTCCTGGTGGCATGGGCATCCATTGGCTTTCTGGTTCTTCTATGTGGTGCTTGGGTACTGCCGGAAAACAAGCTTTATCACCAGTTGTTGATTTTCCTGCTGTGGCTGCCTGCCTTGCTGGCGTTGTTCCGTCGGGATTTTCGGTTGTTGCTCAAGCAGCCCGAGTGCGTGTTCTACGCATTGTTCATGGCCTGGACGTTGCTGGTGCTTTGGATCGAGGGAGGAGAGAACGTCCTTGGCAAGGTCAAGGTCACGATCTATGTGACACTGACGCTGTCTGGCATATTGTTGGCGGCACAGAACCGTGCATGGCGGTTCGAGTCGATGTTGCTGTATGCATCGATCGTGGGCGGTTTTTTTGCTTTGGCCTCTTGGGTCTATTTCTATCCGTTCAGCGCCCGGCCTTTCAGCGCGCGAGTACTTGCCATCGGTTTGTGGGACACCGCCATCCCTGCCGCGCATGCGGTGGGAGCCCTTGCGATCATCGGCACATTCATGTTGCAGACCAAACGTTTCAGCCCTTGGGTGATGATGCTTCTGATCATTCCTGCCTTGGGGTACGCGGTATTTTTGGGCTTCAACCAGACCCGTGGTGTATGGATCGGCCTGCTGGCCGGTCTGTTGATGGCGGGCGTGGCGCGACCGTCGCGACTGACCGCAGCATTGATCGCCCCGGTGATTGCCGGGATCGCATTGATCGCTGTATTCGCGCCGGAAATCTTTCTGCAGCGTGGTGTGTCCTACCGTCCAGAACTATGGGGCGCTGGCATTCGATTGATGCTGGAGCATTGGGCAACAGGGCTGGGTTTCCATGAATATCTCATTCCTATCGCCGAAATCCGGCGACCATTCAAGCACCCCCATAACCTTTTCCTGGATACCGGTGTGCGTCTCGGTGTGCCTGGCCTGATGTTGTATGGCTTGCTATGGCTGGCTGCGGGCTGGCGTGGTTGGATTTCGCGTGCGCAACCGCTGGGTCAGGTGCTGCTGATACTGTGGGTCTTCTCCGGCGTGTCATTACTGACAGATGGCATTGGCCTATGGCTCAAGCCCAACGCGGACTGGCTGATTACTTGGCTGCCCATTGCGCTGAGCATAGTATTGGCGGCTCGGGGTCACCCCGACATCGAGGTTCCCAGTGGGAGTGCTCCTGCCTCCTGACCATGCGGCCGTGCCGTGAGGAGCCCTCCTGACGGCACTCCCACTCCTTCGTCCTGGCTGGGCCAATGTTGCAATTGGTTCGCTGTTACAATCTGCAGCTTGTCTGTCTTTTCAAACGTGCGAGGCGCACCGAATGGCCAATTCCGACCAGCAATCGAGCATGAAGATTTACGTGCGATTGCTAAAGTACGTACTCCCGTATTGGGGCGCTTTCGCCGTCAGTATCGTTGGCTTCGTGTTGTTCGCATCCAGCCAGCCGATGCTGGCGGACATGCTCAAGCATTTCCTCGACGCACTGCAAAAGCCCAATGACACCCAGTTCATGGGTGTGTCGCTGGTACTGGGGGTGCCGCTGCTGATCGTGCTGATCGCGGTCTACCAGGGTATCGGTTCTTTCCTGGGCAACTACTACCTGGCCAAGGTCGCCCGGGGTGTGGTCCATGACCTGCGTTGCGCGTTGTTCGATAACCTGCTGACCTTGCCCAACCGCTACTTCGACAACCACAACTCCGGTCACCTGATTTCCCGCATTACCTACAACGTGACCATGGTCACCGGCGCCGCCACCGATGCCATCAAGGTCGTCATCCGGGAGGGGTTGACCGTGGTGTTCCTGTTCGGCTATCTGCTCTACAGCAACTGGAAAATGACCCTGGTGTTGCTGGCGATCCTGCCGGTCATTGCCCTGCTGGTGAGCAGCGCGAGCAAGAAATTCCGCAAGCAAAGCAAGAAAATCCAAGTGGCGATGGGCGATGTGACCCATGTGGCCTCGGAAACCATCCAGGGTTACCGCGTGGTGCGCAGCTTCGGTGGCGAAGGCTATGAGATCGAACGGTTCCACAAGGCCAGTGCCGATAACATGAACCGCAGCCTGGGCATGACGCGCACCCAGTCGATCTACACGCCGATGCTGCAACTGGTGATCTACATCGGCATGGCCGTGTTGATGTACCTGGTGCTTTACCTGCGTGGCGATGCCTCGGCAGGTGAGCTGGTGGCCTATATCACCGCCGCCGGCTTGCTACCCAAGCCTATCCGCCAGTTGTCCGAAGTCAGCGCCACGATCCAGAAAGGGCTTGCCGCGGCGGAGAGCATTTTCGAGCAACTCGACGAAGAGCCTGAAGTCGATACGGGGACCCAGGAGATGGCCCGGGTCAATGGCCGCCTGGAAGTGCGCAACCTGAGCTTCCAATACCCAGGCACGGAAAAGCTCGTGCTCGACGATATCTCCTTCACTGCCGAAGAAGGCCAGATGATCGCCCTGGTAGGGCGCTCGGGCAGCGGCAAGTCGACCCTTGCCAACCTCATCCCGCGTTTCTATCACCACGACAAGGGGCAGATACTGCTCGATGGCGTGGATGTCGAGCAATACCGGCTGAACAACCTGCGTCGACACATTGCCTTGGTGAACCAGCAGGTCACGTTGTTCAACGACAGCGTGACGAACAACATTGCCTATGGCGATCTCGCCGGTGCACCGTTCGAAGATGTCCGCAGGGCGGCCGAAGATGCCTACGCCGCCGAATTCATCGAGCAGATGCCGCAGGGCTACGACACGCTGGTGGGCGAGAACGGCGTGCTGCTTTCCGGTGGCCAGCGCCAGCGCCTGGCGATTGCCAGGGCGTTGCTCAAGAACGCTCCGCTGTTGATCCTCGATGAGGCGACATCGGCCCTGGACACGGAGTCCGAGCGCCACATCCAGGCCGCCCTGGACCAGGTGATGAAAGGACGCACCACGCTCGTCATTGCCCACCGGTTGTCGACGATCGAAAAAGCCGACCTGATCCTGCTGATGGACAAGGGCCGTATCGTCGAGCGCGGCACCCACGCCGAGCTGTTGGCGCTGAATGGCTTCTATGCACGCCTGCACGAAAAGGATTTCGTCGAGGGCGCCGACGAGCCGGCGAAGGAGTCCTTCGTTTGATCTTGAGTTACTGGCGGGCCTGGCGAGAAAGCGGTTGGACCCCGATAGACGCAGCGACTTATGCCCAAGCCTGGCATCAGTTCGGCGGCAGCGTGGCGACACACCCCGATGTGGTCGAGCGCCTGGCCGGGCTGGTGGGTATTCCGGTGCGCTACCTGGGATGGCTCGTCGATGGCCAACTGCGCGCCGCCATGCCCACCTGGGGGCGGCATGTGGCGCTATCCAAGGATGTGCTCAAGCGTGAGGGTAAGCGTGGCATGCTCGACCTGGGCAATGCCGAGGTCATCCTGCCGGTCAGCCAAGGCGCCCAGGTTCGCCTGCGGCACCGCGTGCGGTATGTGTCCGAACTCAATGCACCGCACGTCACTGGCCTCGTCGAGCAACCGGAAGGCCTGGCGCTGGCGCGCGAGCCAGAGGACTACAGCAAGAAGTTCCGCTACAACCAGCGCCGCGAACAGCGGCTGCTGGAAGACGCGGGGGGCAGTATCCGGCCCATGCTCGAACTGACCCCCGGCGAACAGGCCGCCGTGTATGCCGACCTGTTCCAGCGTCGCTGGAATTTCGAAGTCCCGGGCAAGACGCATCTGGCCGAGGTGTTCAGCCTGATGCGCGAATTCATGACTGGGTCGCTGATTTATCTGAATGACGAACCAGTGGCGATCCAGATTCTGTATCGGGTCGAGGCGCCCGGCTGGTTCAGCCTGGAATATATCAATGGCGGGGTTGATCCGCAGAGCCGCGACTTCAGTCCGGGCAGCGTGCTCAGTTTCGTCAACACCCAGACAGAGTGGGAACTCGCCCGGGCAGCGGGCAAGCCGCTGCGCTACTCGTTCGGCCGCGCCGATCGCGAATACAAGGATCGCTGGTGCAACCGGGTTCCGGTCTATCAGGTTTGAGGGAGCACACGCAGCCCATGAGAGAGAGAAGAGAACCGTGAGCGCACGCAAGCAGCTACTGCTCAAACGCCATCGTCAACGCAAGCGCCTGGTACTCGCTGGCGTGCTGCTGGCGGCGCTGGTGCTCGGTTTTACGGTTTCGTGGTGGTCGTTGCCGGTATTTCTCCTGCTGGGCTGGGTTGCCCACGAAGCCTGGTTCTCCGACCATCTGTTCTATGCCCCGGGGGACGATTATCGCTATGATTTCCCGCCAGGTACGCCTCGGTTTCCCGTCAGTTTGACGGGGGGGAAGCTGCAACTCACGGGCGAATTCGATGCCGGGCAGACGCTGATCTTGCAGGTACGGGTAAAAAGCCATTGGCTGGGACGCTTCCTCGACCCCCAAGTCTGGATTGGAGATGATCGCCAGGATCTCGAACGGGGCGTTTTCGGCGAGCGTTTTCTCAACCTGTCCGGACAAGGTTCGGCACTCGCGGATGGCACCCTGGCATTGCGCGGGCGTTTTTGCAGCATTGCCCCGCAGGCTACGTTGCATGTGCTGAGCAATCCGGATTTCGGCCAGCAGCGCCTGCTCATCGTCGCGCCCCACGCCGATGATGCCGAGCTCGCTGCATTCGGGCTGTACAGCCGTGCCAGCGATGTGGCTATCGTGACGCTGACCCAAGGGGAAATCGAAGCCGAGCGCTATCGCGACATGGGCCTGGACCCCGCCGAGGCCGCTCGTCTCAAGGGGCGCTTGCGCAGTTGGGACAGCCTGGCCGTGCCGTTATGGGGAGGCGTGGCGCAACAGCAATGCGTGCAGCTGGGTTATTACTGCCTGCAATTGGAAGCCATGGCGAAGGCACCGGACCAAGGCTTCGGCTCGCGGGAATCAGGCGAGAGCGATATCCGCCAGGTCCGCAGGTTCAATGCCTTGAGCCTGCCGGGTGACAGTGATGGCTTGCCGACGTGGCGCAACTTGGTGGCCGACCTGGCACGTCTGCTCGAACATCACCGGCCCGAGGTGGTGCTGACGCCGCATCCCGAGCTGGACCCGCACAGCGATCATGTCGCCAGCACCCGAGCGCTGATGGAGGCGATCGAGCTCAGTGCCTGGCGGCCGCGGACCTTGCTGCTCTATGCCAATCATCTGCACGACAACGACCGCTGGCCGATGGGGCCGGCAGGCCATGGCATTGCGCTGCCGCCGGCCATCGAACCCTTGCCGGCCGATGGGTTGTGGAGTCCGTCGTTGGACGCTTCCACCCGTATGGACAAGGCCATGGCCTTGGGCATGCAACATGACTTGCAGGGGCGTCCTCCGTTCAAGCGGCGTTTGCGCCGCGCCATCCAGCGCCTGCTGGCCGGGCGCCGCTGGCCGCGCACCGGAGAAGACGAGTTCTTCCGCAAGGCGGTCCGGCGGCATGAGCTTTTCTGGGTTCGGCATTTGGACGCCTCTTCGCAGGATGATCGCCAGGCCAGCCGCTCCTGATTCGTTGACGTGCCCGAGCCCGCCTGTGCTTTACTTTTGAGCAGCCGGCAGCGTGGGAGATGCTTGATTCATGGAAAAGATGTCAAAGGTATCGACACATCAACAGAATTCGCCTCACGCCTCGACGGTTTCCCCCGAGGCCAGGGCCGCGATCAAACGCCAACAACCGCTATGCGTCTGGCTGACCGGGCTTTCCGGGGCGGGGAAGTCGACACTGGCCAATGCGCTGGAAGTGCGGCTGCACGAGCAGGGGCTTCACACCTGCCTGCTTGACGGTGACAACCTGCGCCGGGGTTTGTGCAGTGACCTGGGCATGACGCCTGAAGCGCGCAATGAGAATATCCGACGCATCGCCGAGGTGGCGCGGTTGATGGTCGACGCAGGGTTGATTGTCATCGTTGCGGCCATCTCACCCTTTCGATCCGACCGTGAGGCGGCGCGCAAGTTGTTTCCCGAGGGCAGCTTCCTGGAAGTCTATGTCAGCACGTCCTTTGAGGTCTGTGCCCAGCGGGATCCAAAGGGGCTTTATCGGGAAGCGCGTGCCGGCCGCTTGAAGAATTTCACTGGCCTCGACAGCCCGTACGAAGCTCCCCTGGCCCCCGAGGGCAATATCGACACGGGCGGCCTGGCGCTGAGCGAGGCCTGCGAGCGGTTGTGGGCATTGGTACGGCGTTGCCCCTGAAAGCGGCTATTGCATCCGGTTGCAGCCGTGCAAGAGCCTTCCTCAACCCTGTGCTAATATCGCGCCCCTGTTCATTTTGTATGTGGGATGCTCCATGAAGTTGTCCATGCCGCGATTCGATCAAGCCCCTGTATTGGTGGTCGGCGATGTCATGCTCGACCGCTACTGGCATGGCGGTACCTCACGGATTTCCCCTGAGGCGCCGGTACCGGTGGTCAAGGTCGAGCACATCGAGGACCGCCCCGGTGGTGCCGCCAACGTTGCCTTGAATATCGCTGCCCTCGGGGCGCCGGCGTCCCTGGTGGGTGTCACCGGTGACGACGAGGCCGCCGACAGCCTGACCAACAGCCTGAAGGGGGCGGGCGTACGCGCGATATTCCAGCGCGTTGCGCACCAGCCGACCATCGTCAAGCTGCGGGTCATGAGCCGTCACCAGCAACTGCTGCGTATCGATTTCGAAGAGCCGTTCGCCACCGATCCCCTGGCCCTCGGTGCCGAGGTCGACAAGCTGCTCGAAGGCGTCAAGGTCCTGGTGTTGTCGGACTACGGCAAAGGCGCGTTGAAAAACCACCAGTCGCTGATCCAGGCCGCCCGTGCCCGTGGCATCCCGGTCCTGGCCGATCCCAAGGGCAAGGATTTTTCCATCTACCGGGGCGCCAGCCTGATCACGCCGAACCTCAGCGAATTCGAAACCATCGTCGGCGGTTGCGTCGATGAGCATGAGTTGGTGAGCAAAGGCGCGCAGTTGATGCAAGACCTCGACCTCGGTGCCTTGCTGGTGACCCGTGGCGAGCACGGCATGACCTTGCTGCGCCCCGATCACCCGGCGTTGCACCTGCCGGCCCGTGCCCGTGAAGTGTTCGACGTGACGGGCGCCGGCGACACGGTGATTTCCACCCTGGCCGCGGCGATCGCTGCCGGTGAGGAATTGCCCCACGCGGTGGCCTTGGCGAACCTGGCGGCAGGCATTGTCGTCGGCAAGCTTGGCACGGCCGCCATCAGCGCCCCCGAGCTGCGTCGCGCCATCCAGCGCGAGGAAGGCTCCGAGCGCGGCGTGCTGGGCCTGGAGCAGTTGCTGCTGGCGGTGGACGACGCCCGCGCCCATAACGAAAGCATTGTCTTCACCAACGGTTGCTTCGACATCCTGCACGCCGGCCACGTGACCTACCTCGAGCAGGCCCGGGCCCAGGGCGATCGCCTGATCGTCGCGGTCAATGACGATGCCTCCGTCAGCCGTCTCAAAGGACCCGGGCGTCCGATCAACAGCGTTGACCGGCGCATGGCGGTCCTGGCTGGCCTGGGCGCGGTGGACTGGGTGATCAGTTTCAGCGAGGGCACGCCGGAAAACCTGCTGCGCCAGGTCAAGCCGGATGTGCTGGTCAAGGGCGGTGACTACGGGATCGATCAGGTCGTGGGCGCGGACATCGTCACGGCCTACGGCGGTACCGTGAAAGTGTTGGGGCTGGTGGAAAACAGCTCGACGACGGCGATTGTGGAAAAGATCCGCAATAACTGAGTCGTAATTTGTAGCGCCTGGGGGCTGTTGTTGCTAGGGCGCTTTCTTGTGGCGAGGGAGCTTGCTCCCGCTTGGGTGCGAAGCGCCCATAAAAAATGGGGTTGCTGCACAACCCAGCGGGAGCAAGCTCCCTCGCCACAAAAGCGCTCTGAGTCGTGTGGTTTCTAACGAGCCACCTTGCGCGGCACGATCTTCTTGAGCAACTGCCGGGCCTTGCCCTTGAGTCGGGTCAGGCCCGACTCCTTGCCCGGTGGCGTCAGCCCTTGCTGGCGCAGCCAGTCCTTCCAGCGAATCCGCTCGTCGCGCACCAGCCAGCCGTCCTGCCGGGCGAAACTTTCCGCCAGGTACAGGCCACGGGTGCTGGCCGGGTGCAGCTGATCCTTTTTCAAGGTGTACAGCTCGGGCAAGGGCTGCCCGTCCTGCAAGGGCATCAGGTACAGGTCCGGGCGCTTGCGGTCCAGGCGGGCCACCAGTTGGTCACCTTCCAAGCGTTCATCGACGTGAAACAGGCTCAGGGACTTGGCTTCCTTGGGCACATCCAGGCGCAAGTCATAAATCAATTGCAGCGATGCCGTCGGCAGGTGCACGTAGGCCCGTGGCCGCTCGATCAGCTGCAGATTGGCGCTGCGCACCGGGCGGGCCGAGCCCGACAGCGGCGTCAGGCGAAACGGCAAGGCTTCGCGGTAATGCAGGGCCGTGGCGTAGGGGGCCGGCAGCCAGGTGTCGTTGAAGCGTCCACCTAGCCAGCCTTCAGGAGTTTCCAGCAGGCACTCTTCGGCAATTTCGCTGATGGCGGTGAGCAGCGGCAGGTTCAGTTCGTGGGCCGGGACATAGCCCGAAATCAGCTTGAGCACCACGTCGCCGCGATCCTGCCGACGCTGGCGTACCAACACCCAATAATCGCGGTTCTGCCAATGCAGCGTCAGGCGCACCGAGACGCCCAGGTTGGCCAGCTCCAGGGAAAAACGCTCGGCGTCGGCCACCGCGACAGGGCGGCGGCGCTGCAAGGTCTGGGCGAAATTCAGCGGCATCCCGACACTCTGGTAAGTCAGGCCTTCGGGGGTCGCTTCGACGAACAGGGGCAGGGTCTTGAAGTTGCTTGGGTTCTTTCTGATGAGCGTACGCGGCATGTCGGCTCCTTCCTTCAGGCCGCGTAGGGCGGCGTCAGTGTTTACGCAGGACCGTGGCGACGGTCGCGACGTTGTGGGCGAGGTGCAGCGGATTGATGGTGCCGACAATAGCACTGGCGACCCCAGGATGCTCAAACAACAGTTCGAAACTGGCGCGAACCGGGTCTACCCCGGGGCTCAGGCAGACGTGGCCGCTGGCCAGGGCTTTTTTCACCAGGATCGCTTTGCCGTGTTTGCTGGCGTAGTCAATGACAGCCTTTTCGTTTCGTTCGTTCAGATTGTAGGTGACCATCGCGCAATCGCCTTGCTCCAAGGCTTTGAGGCCGCCGTCGACGGTCTTGCCGGAAAAACCGAAGCCGCCGATCTTGCCCTCGCGCTTGAGCGCCGCCAGCGTCGGGTAGACCTCGCTGTCGTTGAGGATCGCCAGGTCGTTGCCGTCGGAATGCACCAGGACCAGGTCGATATAGTCTGTTTCCAGGCGCTTGAGGCTGCGCTCCACCGAGAATCGGGTATGGGCGGCGCTGAAGTCATGGCGCGACTGGCCGTCACTGAATTCTTCGCCGACCTTGCTGACAATCACCCAGTCCTGGCGTTGGCCGCGCAGCAGCGGGCCAAGGCGTTCTTCGCTGCGGCCGTAAGCGGGCGCGGTGTCGATCAGGTTGATGCCCAGGTCACGCGCCAGTTTGAGCAGCATGCGCGCTTCGTTGTCATCGGGAATCTGAAAACCGTTGGGGTATTTGACGCCCTGGTCGCGGCCCAGCTTGACGGTGCCCAGGCCCAGGGGGGAAACCCGCGGGCCGTTATGGCCGAGGGGGCGATAGAGATCATGCAGGGTCGCTTGGATCATGGCAGCAGTTGCTCCCAGGCAGGTACGCCCATGGGCGGCTTCGGCAGGTCCGGCAGCGGGGCCGGGTGGCTGGGCTGGATGCCATCGCGTTGCAGCGCGTTGAACACCCGATCGGCGAAGTCCGGGGCCAGGGCCAGTTTGGTCGGCCAGCCCACCAGCAGGCGCTCCTGCTCGGCGAGGAAGGCGTTATCCGGGCGGGTCAGGCCTGATTGCAGCGGTTCGGCGCGGTCAACCCTTAGCGTGGCCCATTGCGCGGTGCTGAGGTCGACCCAGGGCAACAGTTGGCCGAGTTCTTTCTGCGCGGCGGCGATCTGCTCGGCGGGCTCGCGGGCGACGGCATCACCTTCGGCAAGGTCGCCCCCTAGGTACCAGACCCATTGGCCATCGGCGGCGGGGTGGGTGGTCACGGTGACGCGTGGCTTCGGTCCGCCGCCCAGGCAATGGGCGTAAAGCGGCTTGAGGCTCGGGCCCTTGACCAGGACCATGTGCAACGGCCGGGTTTGCATGGCCGGTTTGTCCAGGCCCAGGGCCTTGAGCAGGTCGGCGGTGCCAGCGCCCGCGCTGAGGATAATGCGTTGGGCACGGATCTCGCGGTCGTCGACCTTCAGCCCGACCAGCTCACCGGCTTCGCGCAGTGGCTCGATGCGCTGCCCGGCCAACAGACTGTCGCCGGCCAGCTCCGCCAGGCGCGCGATCAGGCTGGGGACATCGACCACCAGTTCGGCCAAGCGATAGACCTTGCCCTTGAAGCGCTTGTCTTGCAGGGCCGGCGGCAGTTGATCGCCCTTGACCTGATCCACTCGTCCGCGCACGGCCTTGCTGGCGAAGAAGCTGGTGAGGTTGCCGGCCAGGGTGCCGGGAGACCAGAGGTAATGGGCATCGGACAGCATGCGCACACCGGACAGGTCCAGCTCGCCTTCACCCTTCAGGGCTTCGCGCCAGCGGCGCGGCATGTCGGCGATGGCTTCCGAGGCCCCGGTCAGGGCGCCATGCAAGGCGTACTTGGCGCCGCCATGGATGATGCCCTGGGATTTGACACTCTGCCCGCCGCCGAGGCTGGCGCTTTCCACCAGCACAGTCGAGAACCCCTGGCGACGCAGGCGGGCGTTCAGCCAGAGGCCGGCGACGCCTGCGCCGACAATCAGAATGTCGGTGGAAATAACGGATGACATGAGCGACCTCAGTGTTCAAGACGAGGGCGCAGTATACAGACTCGCTGCGCAGGGCATTTGTTGGCGATCAACGTCGGCCACATGGGAGCAACGCTTTTGTGGCGAGGGAGCTTGCTTGTGGCGAGGGAGCTTGCTCCCGCTGGGGCGCGTAGCGGTCCCAAGCTTTTTGGGGCTGCTGCGCAGCCCAGCGGGAGCAAGCTCCCTCGCCACAAGTGCGTTCCAGCTCAATATCGGTGTGTTCCAACTCAATGGCAGTGTTTTCAGTGCCCAGCAGTCTTGGAAAAGAGTTGGATCACGACAACCCCAAGAACAATCAACGCCATCCCCAGCATCGCCGGCACGTCCAGTTTTTGCCCGTAGATGAACAGCGCCGCCACGCTGACCATGACAATCCCCAGCCCGGCCCAGACTGCATAAGCCACGCCCACCGGTACGGTGCGCACCACCAGCGTCAGCATCCAAAAAGCGGTAGCGTAGCCGACGATGACCAGCAGCAAGGGCAGGGGTGTGCTCAGGCCCTTGATCGCTTTCATCGAAACGGTGGCGATCACTTCGGCGCAGATGGCAATGGCCAGGTAGTAGTAGGCGTTCATGGGCGATTCCTCTTTGGCGGTTGCGTCTTTCGATGTGGCCATTCTAGAGATCACTCAGATGCGGTAAAGTCATTACCTATCTGTATTGGAGATAGGTTGAGCCATGAACGTGCAGTGGAACCTGGAGCAATTACGGTTGTTTGCCGAAGTTGCCGAGAAACGTTCGTTTTCCGCCGTGGCCCGGGGCCAGCGCAAGGCGCAATCGGCCATCAGCAGTGCGATTGCCTTGTTGGAGGACGATTTGGGGGTGAGCCTGTTCGACCGCAGCAGCGGTCGCCAGCCTAAACTCACCGATGCGGGCGTGGCGCTGCTTGAGGAGGCCAGGGAAGTGCTGCGCCAGTGCGAGCGCCTCAATGGCCGCGCCCTGGCCTTGATGCGCGGGCAGGAAGCGTCGCTGCGCCTGGCCCAGGACGAGGCCATGCCCTATCAGCCGGTCATCGACAGCCTGGCGGCCCTGGCCGAGCAATTCCCCACCCTCGAAGTGCAACTGGCCAGCGCCGCCCAGGGCGACGTGGCGCGCAAACTGGTGGAGCGGCGCGCCGACCTCGGCTTGCTGTTCTATCACGACCAGATCCCCGAGGCGCTGGAGCGCCGGGTGCTGGGCAGCGTCGAGATGGTCACGGTGTGTAGCCGGGGCCATCCTTTGGCGAACCATGCGTATGTGAGCTGCCGGGACATGGCCCGGCACCGCCAGTTGCTGATGGCGACTCAATCGAGTGTCTATCCCGGTAGCGAGCAGGCCAGTCCGCAGGTCTGGCGGGCCGACAGTTTCTATGTGTTGGCCGAATGGCTGAGGAGTGGCCTGGGCTGGGCGTGGCTGCCACGGCATGTGGTGCAATACCCGGCGTACCTGGGCGATATGATCGAGCTCAACAGCGAATGGACCCCGCCGGCCCTGGTGGTGGAACTGGTCTGGCGCCGCGATGAACCCCTGGGCCCGGCCGCTCGTTGGCTGGCGGAACGTTTTGCCGTGCAGTTGCAGGCGATCGGCTGAAAAACCGATAAACTCCGCCGCCATGAACAGAACTCTCTATAGCGCGTTGTTTTATCTGGGGCTGCCACTGGTAGCGATTCGGCTGTGGCTGCGGGCCCGCAAGGCGCCGGCTTATGCCCGGCGCATTGGCGAGCGGTTCTCCTGGGGGCTGCCGGTCATGGCCCCAGGGGGCATCTGGGTGCACGCGGTGTCGGTGGGCGAAAGCATTGCCGCCGCGCCAATGATCCGCGCCTTGCTGCAACGTTATCCACAGCTGCCAATCACCGTCACCTGCATGACGCCCACCGGATCGGAGCGGATCCGGGCGCTGTTCGCCAACGAGCCGCGCATCCAGCATTGCTATCTGCCTTATGACTTGCCGTGTGCGGCCAAGCGTTTTCTCGACCGGGTGCGCCCATCCCTGGCGGTGATCATGGAAACCGAGCTGTGGCCCAATCACATTCACCAATGCGCCCGGCGCGGCATTCCCGTGGCCCTGGCCAACGCGCGGCTGTCGGAGCGTTCGGCGCGGGGTTATGCCCGCTTTCCCAAGCTCACCCGGCCGATGCTCGCCGAGATGAGCCTGTTCGCCGTACAGACCGAAGCCGAGGCCGAGCGCTTTCGCCAATTGGGGGCTCGGGCGGAAACCGTCGAGGTCACCGGCTCGATCAAGTTCGACCTGACCATCGATCCGCAGTTGCTCGAAAGTGCCAGTGCCTTGCGCCGTGAGTGGCACGCGATGGACCGCCCGGTGTGGATCGCCGCCAGCACCCATGAGGGTGAGGACGAAGTGGTGCTGGCCGCCCATCGTCGGCTGCTCGACAGTTATCCCGATGCGTTGCTGATCCTGGTGCCGCGTCACCCCGAACGCTTCGACTCAGTGCATCAACTGTGTGTAAGTGAGGGTCTGGTCACGGTGCGGCGCTCCGGTGGGCAACCGGTTACCGCCCAGGCTTCGGTGTTGCTTGGCGACACCATGGGCGAACTGCTGTTTCTCTATGCGTTGGCCGACAGCGCGTTTGTCGGTGGCAGCCTGGTGCCCAATGGCGGGCACAACCTGCTCGAACCGGCGGCCCTGGCGAAACCGGTGCTCAGTGGGCCGCACCTGTTCAACTTCCTTGAAATCGCCGCGCAACTGCGTGCCGCCGGTGCGCTGGCGGAAGTGGAGGACGCCGAAAGCCTGGCCCTGGCGGTCCAGCGCCTGTTCGAACTGCCCCGGGACGCCCAGCGCATGGCCGAGGCGGGGCTTGCGGTGATGCGTCGCAATCAGGGCGCGTTGCAGCGGTTGCTGGAGGGGTTAGGTAGGTCGATGGGTTGAGCTTTTGTGGCGAGGGAGCTTGCTCCCGCTCGGCTGCGAAGCAGCCGTAAAGTGGGCACTACGGTTCTGCCTGGCAGAACGCAGTGACCGGTTTTGGGCCTGCTTCGCAGGCCGGCGGGAGCAAGCTCCGTCGCCACAGGTAGGCCGCCCCGCCCCAGGAAGTCCTCGTTGCCAGTGAGGTCGGTAGGTTATTGCGCTGGCCGCGAGCGCAACTGCTGTGCCGCCGCCTGTGCCAAGTCCGGCGGCAGGAAGTCCTTGTCCGGGTTGTAGTCGGGCTTGAGGTAGCGGGACAGGGCTTGCAGGTCCTCTGGACTCAATGTCCCGGCGGCCTGCTTGAGGCGCAGGTTGTCGAGGATGTAGTCATATCGGGCGTTGTTGTAGTCGCGCACCGAGGTGTACAGCTGGCGCTGGGCGTCCAGTACATCGACGATATTCCGAGTGCCCACCTGGTAGCCGATTTCCGTGGCGTCCACCGCGCTCTGGTTGGAGATGATCGATTGGCGCCGGGCCTGGACCTGTTCCACATCAGTGTTCACCGCGCGATGCAGGTTGCGGGTGTTTTCCACCACCTGGCGGCGCAGGGCTTCGCGTTGCTGCTCGGTCTGGGTGAGTTGCGAATAGGACTCGCGAACCTGGGAGCTGGTCAGCCCGCCGCTGTAGATCGGAATACTCAATTGCAGACCGATGGTGCGTTGCTCCGCGTCGCCGCCGTAGCGCTGGCCGGTGGGGCTCGGGTTGGTAAAGCCGAGGCCGTCGTTGTCACCTTTGCGGTACTGGGCGATTGCATCGAGGGTTGGCGCGTGGCCGGCCTTGCGCTGGCGCAAGGTGTCTTCGGCGGCGTCGACGGCGTAATTGCTGGCCAGCAGGTTGAGGTTCTGCTTGGCGGCAGTGTCTACCCAGGCCTTGGCGTCGTTGGGCGCCGGCGGCAGGATCGGCAGGGTGTGGACGACGCCCTGGATCGAGTTGTACTGGCGGTTGGTCAGGGTGATCAGCGCTTCGAAGGCATCTTCGACCTGGCGTTGCGCGATGATCCGGTTGGCCCGCGCGGTGTCGTAGCTGGCCTGGGATTGCAGCACGTCGGTCTTGTCCGACAGGCCCACGTCGAAACGTTCGTTGGACTGGTCGAGCTGGCGCTTGAACGCGGCTTCCTCGGCCTTGGTCGAGGCCAGGTTGTCCTGGCTGCGCAGCACATTGAAATAGGCTTCGGCGCTTTGCAGGATCAGGTTCTGCTCGGTGGCAGACAACTGCAGCGATGCCTGCTCATTGACCGATTTGGCCGCTTGCAGTTGGAACCAGCGGTCGGCGCGGAAAATCGGCTGGGACAGCGTGGCCTGGTAGACCGTGGAGCTGCGGGTGGCGGTCATCGCCGGTTGGTCGAGCTCGGTACGGGTGTTGTTCAGGTCGGCACCGGCCGAAAGGTTGGGCAGCAGCCCGGCGCGGGCCTGGGGCACCACTTCCTTCTGGGCGCCATACTGGGCGCGGGCGGCGGCCAGGTCGGCGTTGTTGTCCACCGCTTCCTGGTACACGCTGACCAGGTCGGTCAGGGTGGATAAAGGCGCTTCGGCGGCCCAGGCCATTCCATTGGACGCACAAGACACGGCGAGGGCCAGTGAGAGTTTGCGCAACATGAGGCGATCCCTACGTTCAAATTGAATGCGCATAACAGGCGCGCGGCGTAGCGAGTGTAGTTGCGCCTGGGCACGGCAACAATCCTGTATATGCGCCATTCATCACGCCTTTTGCCCGGGCGATGGCGTTCTGTCGTGGTTGTGTCTAGACTGGCCGGGTTCTTGTCGGGGTGCCTTGCTATGAGGCTGAGATCGAATAATTTCGGATCCCGTTGAACCTGATCAGGTTAGCGCCTGCGTAGGGAACAAGATTTCTCGTCACCCGGCGAGTCCTCTTGTGCTTCGTCCGGGATGTCGTTCGACCATCGAACGCACTCGAGCTGCAAGCACAGCGTCCGCACTTCCGTGCAGGGATGCGTCCATTCGTTACAGGTTCGCTCCGACAAAAATCCACTGCCTGGATGTGTGTCTGGAGAGCCCGTGATGACGACAAAATCAAAAAACGCGACCAACCTCAGTGAATCGGCCCAAGTCGATCAGCAATCGGTTCAGCCCTTTACCCGCTCGCAAAAAATCTACGTCCAGGGCAGCCGCCCGGATATCCGCGTGCCCATGCGCGAAATCAGCCTCGACGTGACCCCCACTGACTTCGGCGGCGAAATCAACGCGCCGGTGGTGGTCTACGACACCTCGGGTCCGTACACCGACCCGAACGTGATCATCGACGTGCGCAAAGGCCTGGCCGACGTGCGTTCGCCGTGGATCGAAGCCCGTGGCGACACCGAGCGCCTGGCGGGCCTGAGTTCCAACTTCGGCCAGGAGCGCTTGGCCGACCCCGAGCTGACCAAGCTGCGCTTCGCCCACGTGAACAACCCGCGTCGCGCCAAGCCGGGTGCCAACGTCAGCCAGATGCACTACGCGCGCAAAGGCATCATCACCGCCGAGATGGAATACGTCGCCATCCGCGAAAACATGAAGCTTGAAGTCGCCCGCGCCGCTGGCCTGCTTGACCAGCAACACGCCGGGCACAGCTTCGGCGCCAGCGTGCCGAAGGTCATCACCGCGGAATTCGTGCGTGACGAAATCGCCCGGGGGCGCGCGATCATCCCGGCCAACATCAACCACACCGAACTGGAACCGATGATCATCGGCCGTAACTTCCTGGTGAAGATCAACGGCAACATCGGCAACAGTGCGCTGGGTTCGTCCATCGAAGAAGAAGTGGCGAAGCTGACCTGGGGTATCCGTTGGGGTTCGGACACGGTCATGGACCTGTCCACCGGCAAGCACATCCATGAAACCCGCGAGTGGATCATCCGTAACTCGCCCGTGCCGATCGGCACCGTGCCGATCTACCAGGCCCTGGAAAAAGTCGGCGGCGTGGCCGAAGACCTCACCTGGGAATTGTTCCGCGACACGCTGATCGAGCAGGCCGAACAGGGCGTCGACTACTTCACCATCCACGCCGGCGTGTTGCTGCGTTATGTGCCGATGACCGCCAAGCGCGTCACCGGTATCGTCAGCCGTGGTGGTTCGATCATGGCCAAGTGGTGCCTGGCGCACCACAAGGAAAACTTCCTCTACACCCATTTCGAAGACATCTGCGAAATCATGAAGGCCTACGACGTCAGCTTCTCGCTGGGCGATGGCCTGCGTCCGGGTTCGATCGCCGACGCCAACGACGAAGCGCAGTTCGGCGAGCTGGAAACCCTCGGTGAGCTGACCAAGATCGCCTGGAAGCACGACGTGCAATGCATGATCGAAGGCCCTGGCCATGTGCCGATGCAGTTGATCAAAGAGAACATGGACAAGCAGCTCGAGTGCTGCGACGAGGCGCCGTTCTACACCCTCGGCCCGCTGACCACCGACATAGCGCCGGGCTACGACCACATCACCTCCGGCATCGGTGCGGCGATGATCGGCTGGTTCGGTTGCGCCATGCTTTGCTACGTCACGCCGAAGGAACACCTCGGCTTGCCGAACAAGGATGACGTCAAGACCGGGATCATCACCTACAAGATCGCCGCCCACGCAGCCGACCTTGCCAAGGGCCACCCGGGCGCGCAGATCCGCGACAACGCCCTGAGCAAGGCGCGATTCGAGTTCCGTTGGGAAGACCAGTTCAACCTCGGCCTCGACCCGGACACCGCCCGCTCGTACCACGACGAAACCCTGCCGAAGGACTCGGCCAAGGTGGCGCATTTCTGCTCGATGTGCGGGCCGAAATTCTGCTCGATGAAAATCACCCAGGAAGTGCGCGAGTACGCGGCGAACCAGCGTATTGAAGCGGTGGATGTCGATGTCGCGCAGGGCTTGGCGGAGCAGGCTGAGCGGTTCAAGAAGGAAGGAAGTCAGCTTTACAAGAAAGTGTGATTTGAGCTGAAGGCGGTGGTGACCTTGCTGCCGCCTTCGCGAGCAAGCCCGCTCCCACAATGGATCGCTGGTGGACACGGATTTTGTGATCACAACAGGTCCATTGTGGGAGCGGGCTTGCTCGCGAAAGCGATCATCAGAACAACAAATATCCCCCTGAGATAACCACCCTTGAACATCCAACCCAGCACCTACTCCCCCGACACCGCCGTGCCCCTGGACAAACGCGTCTTCGGCGCCCGCGATCTGTTTTCCCTGTGGTTTTCCCTCGGCATCGGCCTGATGGTCTTGCAGGTCGGTGCCTTGCTCGCGCCGGGCCTGGGCCTGAGCGGTTCGTTGCTGGCGATTTTCCTTGGCACGCTGGTGGGCGTCCTGCTGCTGGCGGCGGTCGGGGTGATCGGCAGCGACACTGGCCTGTCGGCCATGGCCGCGCTGAAGCTCAGCCTCGGCAGCAAGGGCGCGAGCGTGCCGGCGGTATTGAACCTGCTGCAGCTGATCGGCTGGGGCTCGTTCGAAATCATCGTCATGCGCGACGCCGCCAGCCTGCTGGGTGCCCGGGCTTTCAGCGAAGGCAGCCTGGGTTCGAACCCACTGCTGTGGACGCTGTTCTTCGGCGCCCTGGCCACTTTGCTCGCCGTGAGCGGGCCGCTGACCTTTGTGCGCAAGGTTCTGCGCAAGTGGGGCATCTGGTTGCTGCTGGCGGCTTGCATCTGGTTGACCTGGAACCTGTTCGCCAAGGCTGACCTGGCCACGCTGTGGGCCCAGGCGGGCGATGGTTCGATGCCGTTGGCGGTGGGGTTCGATATCGCCATCGCGATGCCGCTGTCGTGGTTGCCGCTGATCGCCGACTACTCGCGTTTCGGCAAGCGCGCCAAAAACGTCTTCGGCGGTACGGCGGTGGGCTTCTTCATCGGTAATTTCTGGCTGATGAGCCTGGGCGTGGCCTACACCCTGGCGTTCGCGCCGAGCGGTGAAGTCAACGCGTTGCTGCTGGCCCTGGCGGGTGCTGGATTGGGTATTCCGCTGTTGCTGATTCTGCTGGACGAGTCGGAAAATGCCTTCGCCGACATCCACTCGGCGGCGGTATCGACAGGCATGTTGTCGGGGTTGAAGGTCGAGCACCTGGCCTTGGCGATTGGTGTCATCTGCACCTTGATCGCCTGCTTTGCACCGTTGGCGCAGTACCAGAACTTCCTGTTGCTGATCGGCTCGGTGTTCGCGCCGCTGTTCGGCGTGGTGTTGGTGGACCACTTCATCCTGCGCAAACGCAGCAGCCAAGTGGTGTCAGCCGCGTTGCGCTGGCCGGCCCTGTTGGCCTGGTTGGGTGGGGTGAGCACCTATCACCTGCTGGCCAATTTCTATCCGGACGTCGGCGCAACCCTGCCATCGTTGATCCTGGCAGGGTTGCTGCAACTGTTGCTGGGCCGGGCCTTCAGCTACGGCCGGGAAACAGCTCGGGCTTGAGGATGCCATTGAGGCGTGGATAGGCGATCTTCAGTTCGATGTGGCCCAGGGCGTATGGCGCGATGGTGCTCACTTCGTACTTGAGGATCACCCCGCCGTAGGTCAGCGCGATGTGTGGGGTTTTCTGGAAGGACCACTGTTTCAGGAACTCGGGTTCCTGATCCAGCTTGGTGCTGATCAGCCAGCTGTTGTGAGCCACTTGCGCGGCTTTCCAGAAGGCTTCTTCCTGGCCCGGCAGCAGCATGTCCGACAGCGTCAGCACCTTGTGCTGCTGGCGCGAATAGTTGATGAAACCGCGCCCCGGCGTGCCGTGGGCACCGCCGGTGTCCAGGTAGCTGGACAGTTCGATGATCACCAGGCCGTCATGTTGCTCACGTACCTTGGCCTGCAAATAGCTGCTGTTGCCTGGCGCGGCGTTGCGCAGGAACTGCTCGCGATAGGCCGCCAGCGTCGGCGCCACCGGGGCGTCCGCGGTGGTGCGGGTCATTTGCAGCAGGCGTTTTTCGATGATGCCATCCAGGGCGGGTTCGGCCGGAAAGTGCAGGGTATCGATGTTCACCAACGGGCAGTCGGCACTGGCGCAACCTTGTTGCAGTTGTTCCGAAGCGTCGCGAGTGGTCTCCAGCGGCGCGCGATAGTTGGGTTGGAACAGGCTTTGGCAAGCGCCCAGGGTCAGGGCAATGGCGGCCACGGAGGCAGTTTTGAAAAGCGACATGGGCGTCCTTCATGAAACACGGAAAGGCAAAAAGTTACCCGCTTCGACTGTCGGCAAGGCAATCAGTTCGCCACTAAGCTCATTAGAGTGATTTTAAGCGCAGCCGTCCATCCCGATCACTGGCAGGGGGCTGCCCCAAAGGGTTCGAGCGCGTTAGGATGGCGCGAAGCCGAGGTTGGAACCTCGTATTGATCGACTGCACACGAGGATTGTCATGACCGATTTCGCCAACGCCACACCGAACGCCGTGGACATCGTCAAGCGGGAGACCTGCTTCAAGGGTTTCTATAAGCTCGACCGCCTCGTCTTGCGCCACGAGTTGTTTGCCGGTGGCATGAGCCGTGAGATCAACCGTGAATTGTTCGTGCGTCATGATGCGGTGTGTGTGCTGCCCTACGACCCGCAGCGCGATGAAGTGGTGTTGATCGAGCAGTTTCGCGTGGGGGCCATTGGCAAGACCACCAACCCCTGGCTGGTAGAGCTGGTGGCCGGGCTGATCGACAAGGATGAGCAACCGGAAGAGGTTGCTCATCGCGAAGCGCAGGAGGAAGCTGGGCTTGTCTTCGCTGCGCTCTGGCCGATGACCCAATACTTTCCATCGCCGGGCGGCAGCAATGAATTCGTACATTTGTACCTGGGGCGTTGCGACAGCACGGGGGCAGGCGGCCTGCATGGCCTTCTGGAGGAAGCCGAGGACATTCGGGTGAAGGCCTGGGCCTACGAAGATGCCTTGCAAGCCGTGCGCGACGGACGTATCTGCAACGCGGCCAGCATCATTGCCTTGCAATGGCTGGCCTTGAATCGCGATGAAGTGAGGGGGCTATGGTCCTGAACAAGCTGCGCGACCGCTATCGCGTCGATCTGGTGGGATTGCAGGCCGCCTGCGAGGCCAACTACGCCCGCCTGATGCGCTTGTTGCCAGACATGCGCAGCGATCCGCTGCCACGCCGCATCGCCGTCACGCACGGCGACCAGATGCTTGGCGTGTTGGCCCTGGAAGTGCTGCAGGCCTGTCCCTACACCACCACCTTGCAAGTGCGCCAGGAGCACAGCCTGCCCTGGCTGCCGGTGCCGCAACTGGAAGTGCAGGTCTATCACGACGCGCGCATGGCCGAAGTCGTCAGCGCCGAACATGCACGACGCTTTCGTGGCATCTATCCTTATCCCAATGCGTCAATGCACCAGCCGGATGAAAAAGCCCAGTTGAACCTGTTCCTGGGCGAATGGCTGAGTCATTGCCTGGCGCTGGGCCACGAGTTCGAAGTCGTTCGGTAGTTGTGAACCGGTTCCGGTTCGCGGGTTTCCCCTTTCGATCGTCCCCCAGCATAATTGCCGCTTCATGCAACGGCGTGATTGCGCCTGGGAGAAAGCGATTTGCCGAGCGTATCCAGCTTGACCACGGCCGATGCGGCGTTGTTGGTCCAACTGTCCGACAGCCATTTGTTCGCCGAGGCCGATGCCTCGTTGCTGGGCATGAATACCCGTGACAGTTTGCGGGCAGTCATTGATTTGGTGCTCAAGCAGCAGCCGAACATTGACCTGATGCTCGCTACCGGGGATTTGTCCCAGGACGGCACGCTGCAATCCTATGAGGCGTTTCGGCAACTGACTGCGCGAATCGACGCGCCGGCGCGGTGGATTCCCGGCAACCATGATGAGCCGCAGGTGATGCTTGAGGCGGCGGTCAAGAGTGCGTTGCTCGATCCGGTGGTGGACATTGGCAATTGGCGGGTGACGATGCTCGATTCGGCCGTGCCGGGTTCGGTGCCGGGGTTTTTGGCTGAGGAACAGTTGATTCTGTTGGCCAATGCCTTGAGCGAGGCGCCGGAGCGGCATCATCTGGTGTGTCTGCATCATCACCCTGTTTCGATTGGGTGTGTGTGGATGGAGCCGATCGGGTTGCGTAATCCGGAGGCGCTGTTTGCGGTGTTGGATCGGTTTCCCCAAGTGCGGGCGGTGTTGTGGGGCCATGTGCATCAGGAGATAGACCGGGTGCGCGAGGGGGTTCGTTTGTTGGCTTCGCCTTCGACTTGTATTCAGTTTGAGCCGGGGAGTGAGGATTTTGCGGTGGGCTCGCAGGCACCGGGGTATCGGTGGTTGCGGCTTTTGCCGGATGGGCGGTTGGAGACGGGGGTTGAGCGGGTGGTTGGGTTTGCGTTTACCCCGGACTATGGCTCCAACGGGTACTGAGTTCGATCCTGTTTATTGTGGGAGCGAGCCTGCTCGCGAAGGCTTGATTGAGTACATATCCATTTCTGCGGTAACGGCTGCTTAGGGTTCCCACCACTCGGTGCCTCGCTAGGGCTCGGCATGCCCGAACGAAGGCATTGCGCCGTGGGCCCGCCGCGAAGGGCCATCCATGGCCCAGCGCGGCTATCCCGGCATCCATGCCGGGATGCCCACTGCGCAATGCCTGCGTTCGGCCATCGTGGTTAACGGGGCCCCAAGATCAAAAGCCAAGCCGAGGCGGCCTTATAGCCGACCTGGCTCTCCTAGTCGTACACCCGTCAGAACTGTGGGAGATCTGTGGGAGCAAAGCTTGCTCGCGAGGCGGCCTGACTGAGCTGGTCTAATAGTCCCGGACACCTCAATAGGTGAAACTACACCTATTGAGGAATATTCCATGACCAAGAAGTACAGAAAATTCGACGCCGCTTTCAAGCTAAGAGTCTGCAAGATGATTGTTGACCAGGGCCTGAGCGTGAACTCCGTTTGTACCGATTTAGACTTGAGTGACACGGCCGTGCGCCGCTGGGTCCAGCAGTACCAAGCCGAGCAGTTAGGTGGTACAGGGATTGGCAAACCGTTAACCAGCGAGCAACAGCGTATTCGTCAGCTTGAGCAGCAGATCCGCGAGCTGAAGACGGACAACGACATATTAAAAAAAGCTACGGCCTTCTTTGCCCGCGAATTGAAGTGATCCACCAATTGGTTCACCAAATGCAATGCAAGGCCTACCCGGTAATACGTATCTGTCGGGTTTTGCGGATCAGCCGTTCGGGGTTCTATGAAGCTCGTCAGAGGTCTTTTAAGCCGAAAGTTGTCTGTGCGGTTGCAGCTCAGGTCAAAGCTACGTTCGTAACCAATGAGCACTGTTATGGCAGTCGTCGGGTGATGAAAGCGCTGCGTAGCGATGGCGTATCCATTGGGCGGCACATGGTCCGTCGGCTGATGAAACAACAGGATTTACGCCCGATCTGGAAGCGCAAGTTCGTCCATACCACCGACAGTAATCATAATTTTCCGATAGCTGAAAACCTGCTCAACCGCCAGTTCAACCCCGAGCAGATCAACCAATCATGGGTTGCTGATATCACTTATATTCGCACCCGAAGCGGCTGGCTGTACTTGGCGGCTGTCATGGATTTGTATTCACGCAAGATCGTGGGCTGGGCCATGGCACCGCATATGCGCGCCGAGTTGGTGTGCAGCGCTATGCAACTGGCTATCACCCAGAGACAACCTGAACCGGGTTTGATCGCGCATTCAGACCGAGGCAGCCAGTATGCAGGCGTTACTTACCAAGCCTTGCTGACACGACATGGCTTGCGCTGCAGCATGAGCCGCAAGGGCAACTGCTGGGACAACGCAGTCATGGAGCGTTTCTTCTTGAACCTGAAGATGGAGCGCGTTTGGAGGAAGGACTATGCCAACCATGATGAAGCAGTCAAGGACGTCACGGATTACATTGTGCGGTTCTACAATGAACGACGAATGCATTCATCGTTAGACTATTTGCCGCCCAATCAGTACGAGCGGCAAACAGCCTGAAAACACCGATTGAGGTGTCCGGAAAAAGTTGACCACCTCAGGCCTGACAGCCGACCTGATTCTCCGGTCATACCCGATCCGATTGTGCAGGCTTGCTCGCGAAGACGGCGGAACATCCAATACTGATGCAAGCTGGCCCACCGCTTTCGCGAGCAAGCCCGCTCCCACAGGGATCGGCGGTGGTCGCAAATCCATAGGTCACCACTGACCCAATGTGGGAGCGAGCCTGCTCGCGAAGGCGGCACATCCAATACTGATGCAAGCAGCCCCACCGCCATCGCGAGCAAGCTCGGCTCCCACAGGGATCGGCGGTGGACACTGATCTTATAAACGACCCAAAATCTGTGTGGGAGCGGGCTTGCTCGCGAAGACGGCGGCACATCCAACGCTGATGCAAGCTGGTTCACCGCCATCGCGAGCAGGCTCGCTCCCACATTTTTTTCGGAGTTGTTCTCAGGTATCGCATTCACTATAAATCCTCTGTGGGAGCGGGCTTGCTCGCGAAAATGGTGTGCTATCAAGATTGATGTTGGCTGACCCGACGCATTCGCGAGCAAGCCCGCTCCCACAGGGGAAACGCGGTCTCACCAAGAACCAGGTCGGCTCTAAGGCCGCCTCGTGGTGGACGTTGATCTCGGCGCCCCGTTAACCACGCTGGCCGAACGCAGGCATTGTGGAGTGGGCAACCCGGCATGGATGCCGGGTTAGCCGCGCTGGGCCATGGATGGCCCTTCGCGGCGGCCCACGGAGCAATGCCGGAGTGAGGGCATGCCGAGCCCTAGCGAGGCACCGAGTGGTGGGGCAGGAGCGTTTTGCTTACTTTTGCGCTTTTCAAAAGTGAGCCGCCGTCAGGGCGGAACCCTAAGTGGCCGTTACCGCAGAAATGGATATATACCCGGTCAACAAAATCCTGCCCGGCTGTCAGGCCGCCATCGCGAGCAGGCTCGCTCCCACAGTTTGATCGAAGTACAACCGGGAGAAACAGGTTGGCTACAAGGCCGCCTCGCGAGCAAGCTTTGCTCCCACAGGCGCTGTGATCGACGGTTCATAGAGGGCGACAACACGGTCAAATCCCCCCAACCCCCGCAATCTCCCTGTAAACTCCGGCCTTTGCCCAGCACCCAGGGAGTCGGCAATGTCGGGTTCGATCCTTTATATCCATGGCTTCAACAGCGCCCCAGCATCGACCAAAGCCTGCCAACTGGTCGAAGTGATGGCACGCCTTGGCCTCAGCGACCAGCTACAGGTGCCGGCCCTGCATCACCACCCCCGCCAGGCCATCGGTCAGCTGGAACAGGCGATTACAGAACTGGGGCGGCCGCTGCTGGTCGGCAGCTCGCTCGGCGGCTACTATGCGACTCACTTGGCCGAGCGCCACGGGCTCAAGGCCCTGTTGGTCAATCCTGCCGTGAGCCCGCATCGGATGTTCGACGGGTACCTGGGTACGCAGAAGAATTTATACACCGACGAAACCTGGGAATTGACCCACGACCACGTGACGGCCCTGGCCGAGCTGGAAGTGCCGGCGCCCCGGGATCCGCAGCGGTTTCAGGTATGGTTGCAAACCGGTGACGAAACGCTGGATTATCGCCACGCCCAGCAGTATTACCGCGCCTGTGCCTTGCGCATCCAGGCCGGCGGCGACCACAGTTTCCAAGGGTTTGCCCAGCAGTTACCGGCATTGTTGAGTTTTGCCGGCATTGGCGCCGATTTGTACCAGGCGATCGACTTCACGTCGCTGTGAGCCATCGCCCCTTTTTCATTGAACACTGACGACGAGACCCCATGGCCACTCCCAGCGCTAGCTCTTATAACGCAGACGCCATCGAAGTCCTCTCGGGCCTCGACCCGGTGCGCAAGCGCCCCGGCATGTACACCGACACCAGTCGGCCGAACCACCTCGCCCAGGAAGTCATCGACAACAGTGTCGACGAAGCCTTGGCCGGGCATGCGAAGTCGGTGCAGGTCATCCTGCACGCCGATCACTCGCTGGAAGTCAGCGATGACGGCCGCGGCATGCCGGTGGACATTCACCCTGAAGAAGGTGTGTCGGGCGTCGAGCTGATCCTCACCAAGCTCCACGCCGGCGGCAAGTTTTCCAACAAGAACTACCAGTTCTCCGGCGGTCTGCACGGGGTGGGTATTTCCGTGGTCAACGCCTTGTCGACCCAGGTGCGGGTGCGGGTCAAGCGTGACGGCAATGAATACCAGATGACGTTCGCCGACGGCTACAAGGCCACCGAGCTGGAAGTGGTCGGCACCGTCGGCAAGCGCAACACCGGGACCAGCGTGTATTTCGCCCCGGATCCGAAGTATTTCGATTCGCCGAAGTTTTCCGTCAGCCGCCTCAAGCACGTGCTCAAGGCCAAGGCCGTATTGTGCCCGGGGCTGCTGGTCAGTTTCGAGGACAAGGCCACCGGCGAAAAAGTCGAATGGCATTACGAAGACGGCCTGCGCTCTTATCTGGTAGATGCGGTCAGCGGTTTCGAACGCCTGCCCGACGAGCCGTTCTGTGGCAGCCTGGCCGGTAACAAGGAAGCCGTGGACTGGGCGCTGTTGTGGCTGCCCGAAGGCGGCGAAAGCGTCCAGGAAAGCTACGTCAACCTGATCCCCACGGCTCAGGGCGGTACCCACGTCAACGGCTTGCGCCAGGGACTGCTCGACGCCATGCGTGAGTTCTGCGAGTTCCGCAACCTGCTGCCTCGCGGCGTGAAGCTGGCGCCGGAAGACGTCTGGGAGCGCATCGCCTTCGTCTTGTCGATGAAGATGCAGGAACCGCAATTCTCCGGCCAGACCAAGGAACGCCTGTCGTCTCGCGAAGCGGCGGCGTTTGTTTCCGGCGTGGTCAAGGACGCGTTCAGCCTGTGGCTCAACGCCAACCCGGAAACCGGCCTGGCCCTGGCGGAGCTGGCGATCAACAACGCCGGTCGTCGTCTGAAAGCGAGCAAGAAAGTCGAGCGCAAGCGCATCACCCAAGGGCCGGCCTTGCCGGGCAAGCTTGCCGATTGCGCCGGGCAGGACCCGATGCGTTCCGAGCTGTTCCTGGTGGAAGGTGACTCCGCCGGCGGCTCGGCCAAGCAGGCGCGGGATAAAGAGTTCCAGGCAATCCTCCCGCTGCGGGGCAAGATCCTCAACACCTGGGAAGTGGACGGCAGTGAAGTGCTGGCCAGCCAGGAAGTGCATAACATCGCCGTGGCCATTGGCGTCGATCCGGGCGCCGCGGACATGAGCCAGCTGCGCTACGGCAAGATCTGCATCCTCGCCGACGCCGACTCCGACGGCCTGCACATTGCCACGCTGCTCTGTGCCTTGTTCGTCCAGCATTTCCGCCCACTGGTGGATGCCGGCCACGTCTACGTGGCGATGCCGCCGCTGTACCGCATCGACCTGGGCAAGGAAATCTACTACGCCCTGGACGAAGCCGAGCGCGACGGCATCCTTGACCGCCTGGTGGCCGAGAAGAAACGGGGCAAGCCGCAGGTCACCCGATTCAAGGGCCTGGGTGAGATGAACCCGCCGCAGTTGCGCGAAACCACTATGGACCCGAACACTCGCCGCCTGGTGCAGTTGACCCTGGATGATTTTGAAGCGACTTCGGAAATGATGGACATGTTGCTGGCCAAGAAACGCGCCGGCGACCGCAAGTCCTGGCTTGAATCCAAAGGGGACCTGGCCGAGGTGCTGGCCTGATGCGCAACGGTTTCGCCCTGGCGTTGTGGCTGTGGGCGGGGATGGTGGTCGCAGGGCCGGCGCCGGAATTGAAGCTGCTGTCCGAGCATGCCGTCGACGGCATGCGCGGTGGCAACCTGTCCGGGCTGGCGCTGTGCGGCGGCGAGATGTGGACCGTGTCCGATCGCGATGATGACCGGATCTATCGCCTCATGCCCTCCGAGGCGCTGGTCTGGCAGGCCGAGGCGGTTGGAATCGAGGTGCCGGAGGTACCGGACAGCGGTTTGCCCTGGGGCTTGAGATCGCGAACCTGGGCGGCGTCGTTCCTGCGCGGTGGCGAGCTGGATTTCGAAGGCATCAGCTGTGACAGCGCCGGCAATCGTTATGTGGTCAGCGAGTCTCATGCCGCCGTGCTGTACATACCGCCGACGGGGGCCGCATCCTGGCTGAAAATTGCCCCGACGATGATCCGGCAGGCGCGGGGCAGTGGCATGTTGCTGCACTTCAACGCCTTGTTCGAAGGCCTTGCGGTCAGCCCGGCCGGCGACCAGTTGTGGTTGGCGGCCGAGCGTGAGCGTCGCGGCCTGCTGTTGATCAAGCGCCAGCAAACGGTGTGGGACTGCGACGGCAATTGTGTCTTGCTCAGCGAAGCGGGCCAGGAAATGCAGCCGGCGCAGTTCCCCAAGGCCAAGGCGGTTTCCCGGGATTTCGCCGACCTGTCATTGTTCAATGGCAAGCTGTTTACCCTGGAGCGCAATGCCTACCAGATCTGCCGGCGTGACCCGCAGACCGCCCAGGTGGAACGTTGCTGGTCGTTCGCCGCCGAGGCGTTGCAGGATAGCCGTCGTTATCCCCAGCCTTATGGGCTGGCCGAAGCGCTGGTGGTGGACGCCGACGGAGCCTGGATCGGCCAGGACAACAACGACGGTAAGCGGGCCGATGGCGAACAGCGGCCGATTGTCTGGCGCTTCGCCGCGCCTGACGGTGGCTGGAGCGCCTCGCCGTGAGCCAGCAACCACCGGGCAAGCGCGCCGGCCGGGTACTGATGATCCTGGCCTGGTGCGCGGCGCTGTTTCTGGCAACACGGTTTTTTGCCCAGTGGGAGCAGCGGGAACTGAACCCCAATGCCCAGGTGCATTCGCAAAAAGGCGAAGGATTTATCGAGGTGAAGCTGGTCGGCAACCGGCAGGGGCATTTCGTCGCCAGCGGCCAGATCAACGGCCAGCCGGTGGACTTCATGCTCGACACCGGTGCCACCGACGTGGCGATTCCGTTGGAATTGGCCGAACGCCTCAAGCTGGAAAAAGGTTTCGGCGTGACCTTGAGCACCGCCAATGGTGTGAGCGAGGGCTACCGCACGCGCATCGACCGGCTGCAATTGGGTGACATCGTGCTGCGCGATGTCCGTGCCCTGGTGGCGCCGGGCCTGGGCGGCACGCAAGTGCTGCTGGGCATGAGCGCCCTGAACAAACTTGAATTTACCCAGCGCGACGGCACCATGCTGCTGCGCCAGACAACGAACTGATGAGGCCCGCATGAGCGACATTCTTGCAGACAGCTTAGACGGCGTAGAACGCCGATCGCTGGCTGACTTCACCGAAAATGCCTACCTCAATTACTCCATGTACGTGATCATGGACCGCGCCTTGCCGCACATCGGCGACGGCTTGAAGCCGGTCCAGCGGCGGATCATCTACGCCATGAGTGAACTGGGGCTGGATGCGGATTCCAAGCACAAGAAATCGGCGCGTACCGTCGGTGACGTGCTCGGTAAGTTCCACCCCCACGGCGACTCGGCCTGCTACGAAGCCATGGTGCTGATGGCCCAGCCGTTCAGCTACCGCTACACCTTGGTGGACGGCCAGGGTAACTGGGGTGCGCCGGACGATCCCAAGTCCTTCGCGGCCATGCGTTACACCGAGGCGCGGCTGTCGCGTTATTCCGAGGTGCTGCTCAGCGAGCTGGGCCAGGGCACCGCGGACTGGGGGCCGAACTTCGACGGCACCCTCGACGAACCCCTGGTGTTGCCAGCACGTTTGCCGAATATCCTCCTCAATGGCACCACCGGCATCGCCGTGGGCATGGCCACCGACGTGCCGCCCCACAACCTGCGGGAAGTGGCCACGGCGTGCGTGCGTCTGCTGGACGAACCGAAAGCCACGGTGGAGCAGCTCTGCGAGCATATCCAGGGCCCGGACTATCCGACCGAAGCCGAAATCATCACCCCGCGCGCAGACCTGCTGAAAATCTACGAGACCGGTCGTGGTTCGGTGCGCATGCGCGCCGTGTACCACATCGAAGATGGCGACATCATTGTCACGGCGCTGCCGCATCAGGTGTCCGGGGCCAAGGTCTTGGAACAGATTGCCGCGATGATGCAGGCAAAACCGTCGAAAGCGCCGCAAGTGGCTGACTTGCGCGACGAATCCGACCACGAAAACCCGTGCCGCATCGTGATCATCCCGGTCAACAGCCGGGTCGACCACGACGCGCTGATGCAGCACCTGTTCGCCAGCACCGACTTGGAGTCCAGCTACCGGGTCAACATCAACATCATCGGCCTGGATGGCAAGCCGCAGTTGAAGAACTTGCGGGCCTTGCTGGTGGAGTGGCTGGAGTTCCGGGTCAAGACCGTGCGCCGGCGCCTGCAATTTCGCCTGGACAAGGTCGAGCGCCGCCTGCACCTGTTGGACGGCTTGCTGATCGCCTACCTCAACCTGGATGAAGTGATCCACATCATCCGTACCGAGGAGCACCCCAAGGCCAGCCTGATCGAGCGTTTCGCCCTGAGCGAAATCCAGGCCGACTACATCCTCGATACCCGCCTGCGGCAGTTGGCGCGGTTGGAAGAGATGAAGCTGCGGGCCGAGCAGGATGAGTTGCTCAAGGAGCAGGCCAAGCTGCAAGCCTTGCTGGGCAGCGAAGCCAAGCTCAAGAAGCTGGTGCGCACCGAGCTGCTCAAGGACGCCGAAACTTACGGCGACGACCGTCGCTCGCCGATCGTCGAGCGTGCTGAAGCCAAGGCGCTGAGCGAACACGATCTGTTGCCGAACGAGAAAGTGACTGTCGTGCTGTCGGAAAAAGGCTGGGTGCGTTCGGCCAAGGGTCATGATATTGACGCGACGGGGCTTTCCTATAAGGCCGGGGACGGCTTCAAGGCCTTGGCGGCCGGGCGCTCCAACCAGTTTGCGGTGTTCGTCGACTCCACCGGACGCAGTTATTCGGTGCCGGCCCATACCCTGCCATCGGCTCGCGGCCAGGGCGAACCGCTGACCGGTCGTTTAACACCGCCACCGGGTGCAACTTTTGAATGCGTGCTGATGCCTGATGATGATGGGCTCTACGTAATCGCATCGGACGCGGGTTACGGTTTCGTGGTCAAGGGCGAGGACCTGCAAGCCAAGAACAAGGCGGGCAAGGCGCTGTTGAGCCTGCCGAACAACGCCAAGGTGATTGCGCCGCGCCCGGTTGCCGATCGGGAGAGCAACTGGCTGGCGTCGGTCACCACCGAAGGTCGGTTGCTGGTGTTCAAGATCAGTGACCTGCCACAGCTGGGTAAAGGCAAGGGCAACAAGATTATTGGTATTTCCGGCGAACGGGTCGCCAGTCGTGAGGAATTTGTCACGGATATTGCAGTATTACCGGAGGGTGCGACGCTTGTGCTGCAGGCAGGCAAGCGCACGCTTTCGTTGAAAGCAGACGATCTTGAGCATTACAAGGGTGAACGTGGTCGTCGGGGCAATAAGCTTCCGAGAGGGTTTCAGCGGGTCGATGCGCTGCTCGTCGAAAACCTCAGTTAGGCGTACTAGAGGGCCCGGTCTGCGATTAAATGCCGCAGATCGTTGCTTTCGCGCTGGAGTCGGCGCGCATATTCACGGATGATAGGCCCTTTCAAGCGCCGGCGTGGCCGAGCGTTCTTCATAATGACCGAGTATTTTTTCACTGTGGCAAGCCTTGTGGCTGCCACCTGGACGGAACGATGACTGCTCTGCGCCTCCCTATTTTGTGGCTCGCCGGCCTGCTTGGCCTGGCGGGCTGCAGCATGAACCAGCCGGTGTCGCTGTACCAACTGGACAGCGGAACCCCGTCCCAGCCTGCGCAAAGCACAGGCATGGCCGTATTGCTCGGCCCGGTTCTGATCGCTGACTACCTGCAGCGTGAAACCTTGTTGCAACGTCAACCGGACGGCAGCCTGCAAGCCGCCACTGACGGCCGTTGGGCCGGCAGCCTGTCCTCTGACATCGATCAATTGCTGCTGCGCCAGGTCGCCGGGCATTTGGACAGCCAGCGCGTGGTGCTGGCCCCAGCAACCCAGGGCTTCACTCCGGATGTACAAGTGCTGCTGTCGATTACCCGCCTGGACTCGGGCAAGGATCAGCCGGCAGTGCTCGATGCCCAATGGCGGTTGATCGACCGTCGTGGCAAGGTGCGTGAAAACCGCATCGTACATCTGCAAGAGGTCCATGCCGGCACCACCGCGGCGCAGGTCCAAGCCCAGGGCGTGCTTCTGCAACGCCTGGCCGAACAGCTGTCCGTGTCGCTCAAGCCGTTGGCCAACCAGCCGCCTGTCGCTGAAGCAGTGCCCCGTAAGTCCGCGCCTGCCCCGGCCAAACCGGTGGAAAAGGAAAAAGACAAGATCCCCATGGCCTTGCCAATTCGTACGGACATGGAAGTGTTCAGGTTCTGATGCCTGGACCGGATATACGACAAAGCCCGCAGTGATGCGGGCTTTGTTGTTTCTGCCATTCGGAATCTCTGGTGTCTGTGCTGGCCCTTTCGCGAGCAAGCCCGCTCCCACACTGGATTTTCAGTGGGACGTAGATCTTGTGGTCCATGGAGATTCACTGTGGGAGCGGGCTTGCTCGCGAAGAGGTCAGTGACGCCAACAAAAAAGCCCGCAGACAATCACTTATCTGCGGGCTTGTTATTTCAGGTACCGGGATTCAGACCTGGCGCTCATGCATCCGCGCCAGTTGCCGCTCCAGCATCGACGGGTAAGGCTCCATCAAGCGCTCCACGCAGCACGCGCCTTCGGGGCTGGCGATGGGGCGGATGCGGGCGCGTTGGCGGATCAGGGCGTCGTCATTGATCTTGCGCTCCACCAGCAGCAGGTTGCGGCTGTGTTGCGACAGTGCCAGGGCGTCCTGGGCGGTTTCGGTCAGCAGCAGGTCGATCTGGCTCAGGCCGAACAAGCCATCACCCAAGGTCAGGCCCAATTGCAATTGCAGGGTAATGCCGCTGTCGGCGACTTCGATCTGCAACTGGTGACCCAAGGCGCGCAACAACTCACCGCAGCAAATGGCGTTGGTCAGGTAATCGTCGCCGCTGTCTTCGGTGTGGAACAGCATCAGCGTGCTGCCGTCGTTCAGGGTATGCAATTCGCCCTGATAGAGCGATGCGGCCTGGTCGAGGCAGTCGCGGTAGCGCTCGAGCAACTCCTTCAGGCGCGCCTGGGGCAGGCGGCGCAGTTGATCCTGGGCGCCCAACTGCACGGCCAATACGGCGCTGTGCTGGGGCAGGTCCGAGGCAACAGGCCTGGCGACCGGTCGAGGTGCTCCCTCGACGGATTCGTCACGCAGGTCGGCGAAGGCGTCATCGTCTTCCTCGTCCTCTGCCGTGCGTACCACATGGCGTGGTGCCGGTTTGGAGGCGGGCATCGGCTGGCTTTCGTCGAAGCCCGGATCGCGCAGGTTACGCACTTCGAAACCCGGCTCGGCCTCGTCGTCCACGTAGTCAATGTCTTCAGGTTCCGGCACCGGCTCAGGTTCCGGCGCGAAGCTGGCGTGCAGTTGCCGGGCCAGGTCGCCGATTTCGTCCTGGCGCTGGGTGGCGGGCGTGTGTTCGTCGATGTCCCGCAGCCAGACGCGCAATTGCAACAGCGGCGTGGAGATGTGCCGCCCCAGGCGCAGGCTCAAGGCCAATGCCAGTGCCAGCAGGATCGCGCTGAGGATGCCCATGCTTTGCAGGCTGATGGTCATCGGTTGCTGGAACTGGTCCATGTCCAGGCTGATGCGCAGTTGCCCGGCGCTCACGTCCTGGAAGGTGATCTTGCTCTGGTACATGCCGCCGGACTCGCCCAGCAGGCCAGGCTTGGGCCGCTGCCCGGCCTCGGCGAGGATGCGGTTGTCCACGCTGTAGATGGCGGCGTGGGCCACCAGCTTGTTCTTGGTCAGGTTGTTGAGCAGCACGTTGAGGCTGAGGATGTCGTTGGACACCAGCAGCTCGGTGGCGGACGTGGCGGTCTGGGTGGTCAGGCTTTCCCCCAGGGCATCGGCCTGCTCGTGCATCGCCTGCTTGAATTGCAAACCCATCACGCAGGCATAGATGACCAGGGCCAGGGCGACCAGGATTACGTTATGGCTGGCAATACGCAATGCAATCGGCACACGACGGTGACGCAGTGCGCGGAAGATCAGCAGGAAGAAGTTGTCGGTTTTGACTGGCGTGGGCCGGTTCACTGAGCTCGGCTCTTTGTCCGTGAAATTGACGCGCAGTATAGCGACAGCCCCATGACCGGCAAAGCACTGGCGGTGCCCGATGGTCACTGAATGTGGGTAGAATGCGGTTTTTTTCCACCTGCGGGGGTGCGCCTTGCGCGAAATCGTCCTGATAAACATCACTGGCAGCGACCGTCCGGGTCTGACTGCGGCCATTACCGGCGTTCTGGCCCAGGGTGGTGTGAACATTCTCGACATCGGTCAGGCGGTGATCCATGACACGCTGTCGTTCGGCATCCTGGTGGAAATCCCGGACGCCGAACAAAGCAAGTCCGTGCTCAAGGACATCCTGTTCACCGCCTACAAGCTCGACCAGCAGGTGCGCTTCACCCCGGTGTCCGAGGACGATTACCAGCAGTGGGTGGCCGGCCAGGGCAAGAAGCGCCACATCGTGACCCTGTTGACCCGCAAGGTGACCGCCGAGCAATTGCAGCGCGTCAGCTCGATCACCGCCCAATATGGCCTGAACATCGACCACATCGACCGCTTGTCCGGGCGCATGCCCCTGGACACGCCGGCCGACAAGGGCAAGGGCTGCATCGAGTTTTCTGTGCGCGGCGAGCCCGCCGACCCCCAGGCGTTGCGTGCCGAGTTCCTCAGCGTTGCCCAGGAACTGAACGTCGACATCGCATTCCAGGAAGACTCGCTGTTCCGCCGTAACCGCCGCCTGGCAGTGTTCGACATGGACTCGACGCTGATCGAAGCTGAAGTCATCGACGAACTGGCCAAGGCGGCCGGCGTCGGCGACAAGGTCTCGGCCATCACTGAGCGAGCCATGGCCGGCGAGCTGGATTTTCGCGCCAGCTTCAAGGAGCGCCTGGCCCTGCTACAAGGCCTGGACGTCAGCGTGCTCGACTCCATCGGCGCCTCCCTGCGCCTGACCGAAGGCGCCGAGACCCTGTTCGCCGAACTCAAGCGCCTGGGCTACAAGACCGCCATCCTGTCCGGTGGCTTCACTTACTTCGCCAAGCAATTGCAGGCCAAGCTCGGCATCGACTACGTGTTTGCCAACGAATTGGAAGTGGTGGACGGCAAGGTGACCGGCGTGGCCGTCGAGCCGATCGTCGATGCCCAGCGCAAGGCGGACCTGCTGCGCGAACTGGCGGAAAAAGAAGGCCTGCGCCTGGAGCAGACCATCGCCGTGGGCGACGGCGCCAACGACTTGCCGATGCTGGCGATCGCGGGCCTGGGCGTGGCGTTCCGTGCCAAGCCGCTGGTCAAGCAGTCGGCCCGGCAAGCGATTTCCACCCTGGGGCTGGATGGGGTGTTGTACCTGCTGGGTTTCCGGGATCGGGACGGGCAGCTCTGAATCACACGCCGGTTTGGAGCGCATGCTTTTGTGGCGAGGGAGCTTGCTCCCGCTGGGGCGCGAAGCGGCCCCGAAACCTGACACGCCCGGGGATGTCAGTCTGACCGTATTGGGCCTGCTGCGCAGGCCAGCGGGAGCAAGCTCCCTCGCCACGAAGCGTTCGTGCGCTGTCTACAGCGACTTCCACAACGAATCGAAATTCCCTTCCTGATCGCCGCCGTCCCCGGTTTCGGCCGAGTCTTCCGGGTGGTAGGAAAACTGATTGAAACTGTGCGTGCTGGTCACTCGTCGGTCCAGGCCGGCGCGGCGTTCCTGGCCATTGGTGTTGATCAATACCCGCTGGCCCTCCTGAAACGGCAGGCGTGGGGCGATCATGGTCGGGGGCAGGTCAATCGCACTGATCTCGGGAAGCAGCAGCCCGCGCAGATAATGGCCGTGATCATTTTCGTCCCGCACCAGCTGCAGTCCGCACGGCTGGGCATGGGGGGCGACCAGTTCGATACCCATTTGCATGGCGCCGTTGCGCACCTGGCGGATCCAGCGCACCACGGCGACACTCCAGGCTTGGTCGCTGGCGTCGCGGATGCCGATCATTTCCCCGGCTTGCAGTTGTTCCGGCACTTCCTTGGGCCAGCCTAGGCAGTAGCCGCCAGGGCTGTGGTTGATGATCGGCAGGTCGTAGGTGGGGAAGTGATGCTGGTTGTCGGAGTGACTGCCGTCGTCATCGCTCGGGTTGACCGGGTATTCGATTTCTTCGTAGGGCAACAGGTCGTTGTCGCCTGTCGGGGCGGCGTCAAAAGCCTGGCTCCAGGTGTCGTTGGTCTTGCTTGGCGTGGCTTCGAAGCGGGCTTTGCGAGCAGTCGGGCTTTTCAGTATTTCGTTGAACGAGCGCTCACCGCCGAGGTAGTAGTGCAGCGCACTCATGCCTACGCACAGCGTCAGCGTGCCATTGCCCTCGGTGCGCTGGAAGCTGCGCTCAGCCGCTTCGCCCCAGGCGGCTTGCAGGTGGTGCAAGGTGTCGGCACTCATGCCGCCAGGGACTGGCAAGGTGTTAGCGGCAGGCTGTTCCAAATGTGTGGCAATTGCCCGCACCAGTGGCTGTGGATCGAAGCCCTGCAAGGTCGGCTGTTGTTCGGCGCGGAACTTGGAGCGATAGCGTGGCCCGACATCCAGCTCCGGAGCGACCGCGAACAGGCTGGTAGCGTTGGTGGCAGGGTCCAGCTTGACCCACTGGCTCCAGGATTCGAGCGTTTCGGTCAGTCGCCCGATCTGGCTCTGGCGCAGCTGATTGCTGCGTGATGCGCCCAGCAACAGCGCGACGACATAGGTTTGCTCGGCATTCAGTTGATGAACCTGGCTGGCCAGTTCGTCACTCACGCTCAGGTGCTGTAGCCGGTGCTGGCAGGCGATCCGGTACAACTGATGCAGATCGAGCCAAAGTCCCTCGGGCACAGGGCTGTAAAGTTGGCTGGCACGCAGCAGCGGGCCGTTGAGGGCATGCAGCGCCCGTTGCAACGCGGTGCTCAGCAGGCGGGCGCGGTCCTTGGTGTATTTGGACGCGATACGCGCCACGATCTGTTTGTAGCCCATCGCCAGTTGGGTTTGCAGGGCCTGGCACAGGTTGACGATCTTGCGCGAGCGATCGTCCAGCACGATGGCCTGTTGCAGGAAGTGCCGCTCCAGGTGCTTGCAGACGTAGTACACCTCGGGCCGCAGCAGTTCGAGCAGTTGCAGGCGATTGTCGCTGGGGGTGAGCAGTTGGTTGAGTTCGCCAAGGGCCTGGTACAGCAGGCGGGCAGTCTCGCCGATGTTGGCCTTGGGCAGGTTGGCGATCCAGCGCTTGAGGTCCTTTGGCGTAGCATCGCAGAACGACAGGCGTGATTGTGTCGGGGTCAGGACGCGCAATAGCTGGAGAGGGCTGGTCTCATTCATGCCGTGGACGGGCTCCGGCGGGAAACGAAAAGGATGTATCCAACTCTAGCAGGTGTAGCCGAAAGATCATGCTACCGCGACCCCTAGTGACTAGTCCTGCAGGCGGCCCATTGAAGTGGGATCGTATTCCTTCATTTCACCAACGCTTCGGGTGATGTACAGGTGGTTGGCCGGGATGCTCTTGTTGACGAAGGCGCCTGCGCCAATGATCACATTGTCACCCAGCTCCAAATGGTCAGCGATGATGCAGGCATGAGCATGTATCCGGACGCCGTCGCCAATGCGCAATACTGCGGCATCGCTTTGCCCCTTGATACCCAGCGTGCAGTTCTGCCAGATCTTGAAATTTTTTCCAATGATGGCGTGCGATGTGATGACGATTCCATTCGGATGGGCAATCCATAGGCCTTCCCCGACGGTGGCGCCCAGCATGATCTCTACATTGAACTGGCGGCTGATGCGTTCGTTGAGCAGCTTGCCGCGCCGTCTCCAGAATTTGCTGTCCTGCTGGTGCATGGCGTATGCCAGGCGGAACCAGAAAAGGTAGCGGTACCTGTTGATGCGCTGACATTTTTGGTAAAGCCGTCTCCACCTGAACGGTTTATCGAGACCGCCGAGGATTTCGATATGCCAGTAGCGTTTGGCTGATCGGAAAATATCAAGAAGCATCGACGCCCTCTTTGCCGCGAGGTGTGCTGGGTACGAACCTCTGGGACAGAATCATTCCAATAGGCAGCCAGAAAACGATCCAATAGACGCCAGGCCTGTTGAACACCGTGTGGTAATCGAATAGAGCCGTTACAACCCCAAAGATAAGCAGGGGCAAGCCTACCGAACCGACGGGATGGTGCCAGGTCTTCCTGTCGATCGCGCGCTTGAAAACATAAGCGATGGTCACCAACAACAGTACTGCACCTGTCACGCCGAATTCGTAAAAATACTGCAGGAAGAGATTATGGACTTGGTTGTAGCAACGCACTTCGGATATGCAGATATCAAAATTACTGCCCGCCCCGGCACCAAACAGCCAGAACTCGTCAATGCGGTCCAACCAGCCTGTCCAGATCACGTCGCGAAGGCTGAAGCCACGACTTTGCTGTGTGACAATGACGGGCCATAGCCATACCGACACGGCAAGGAATATTACGCCGGCCAGGCACAACCATTTCCTCGACCTCAAACTATGGTGAAGAAGAATGCTCGTAGCGATTGCCAAGCCATATCCAAGCCAGACGGCTCTTGAAAGCGTGCAGAACAGGTACAGCGAAAGGCCTAGCACACAGGCCATGAACAACGTTCTGACCCACGGTCCGAAGGTTTTGGTCATTAACAAGTGGAACCCGTAAATGCCGAAGAACCCGTAATACAGCGCCGCAATGATGGGGTTCTTGAAGTTGGCATAGTTGCCATAGCCCAATTTGTATAAACGTTTGCCAGAGAAAAAAATGTTCTGGTCTTGCTGGGTGAAGTGGATGATCAAACCGGCAATCGCAAATAAACCCGCGATCACAAAGGCAAACGTCAGGCATTTCTCAAGCAGTTCTTCCCGGGCCAGTATATGAATCGCGCTCAGGTACAACATTACGTACAACACGGTTTTGAATTGTCCGTAGGCGGAGGCTTCGGACCCGGGATTCAGCAGCGCTACCAGCAGCGAAAAGACCAGTACCAGCAGTACCGGCCAGTAGGGCTTTTGGACAATGCCTTGACGTAGGCGCGCATCGAGCACACATAAAAGCAACGCGGGTATAAAAAGACTCGCGTTGGATATCGTGGTGTAAGTGCTGCCGTCGGTAATGAACAGCAGTCCCGTCAGGTGCGCAGTGAAGCCGATCATCAAGACAAGCAAGGTGAATCTGGAAAAAGCCGAACGTGTCATACCTATTCCAAGGGTAGTGAAAGGGGGCCAGGACAAAACTCCAAGGCGTAGTGTGGCAGCGTCGGCGAGGGTAGCGACTCATGTTGATTGCGCCGCTAGCTATCTCATCAAGCGTTGGGTAGTGCCAGTCCTTGACCCATCTGCACCGGTGAACCGGCCACCAGGTCCTCGGCCCATTTCACCTGGTCCGGACCGAACAGCACGATGGCGGTCGAACCCAGCTTGAAGCGCCCCAGTTCGGCACCTTTTTCCAGATGAATCGGCGCACGTGCGGCTTCGTCGTAACGGAAGGTTTTCAGCTCGCGCTTGGGCGGCGTCACCAGCCCGGCCCAGACGGTTTCGATAGAGGCCACGATCATCGCGCCCACCAGCACCACGGCCATCGGTCCACGCTCGGTGTCGAAAATGCACGCGACGCGCTCGTTACGGGCAAACAGCTCCGGCACGTTTTCGGCAGTGGTCTGGTTGACCGAAAAAATCCGTCCGGGGATGTAGACCATTTCCCGCAGGGTGCCCGCCAATGGCATGTGCACGCGGTGGTAGTCCTTGGGAGACAGGTAGATGGTGGCGAAATCGCCACCCATGAACGGCGCTGCGTTGGCCGCGTCACCGCCCAGCAGTTCCAGCACGCTGAAGCTGTGGCCCTTGGCCTGGAATACCCGGCCGTGCTCGATCGGGCCGAGCTGGCTGACGGCACCGTCGGCGGGGCTGAGAATCGCGCCCGGGGTTTCGTCCAGCGGGCGGGCGCCGTCCTTCAGGGCGCGGGTGAAGAAGGCGTTGAAATGCTCGTAGGCCGTCAGGTCTTCCACCAGGGCCTGGGACATGTCCACTTGGTAGCGCTTGGCAAACCACGTGGTGAAGGCGTTCTTGAACCAGCGCACGCGGCATTCGGCAATGCAGCCGGCCAGCCGCGACAGCAGGTGGTGGGGCAGCAGGTATTGGGTGAGGATGAATAAACGGTTTTTCATTAACTGTCCTTAAGAACCTTCAAAGCTCGATGGGTGTGTCGGGGTGGTTGCCCCATTCGCCCCAGGAACCGGCATAGCCTTTGACCCGTGGATAACCGAGCGCCTTGGCCACCAGGTAGGTGAAGCCAGAGCGGTGGTGAGTCTGGCAGTGGGTGATGATTTCTTTATCAGGGGTGATGCCCAATCGTTCGAGGATTTGCGGCATGTCTTTGCGGATGCGCAGGTTGCGCGCCTTGTCCATGCCGGCGGTCCATTCGAAATTGACCGCACCGGGAATGTGTCCGCCCCGGGCCGCGACGACTTTTTCGCCGGAGTATTCCAGCGGGCCGCGCGCGTCCCAGATGGCCAGGTCGGCAGCGCCGAGACGGCTTTGCAGGTACTCACGGGTGGCGGTGGGCGCGTCGTGCAGTGTCAGGCTGACCGGCCCACCAACGGGCGCAGGGACGTCGATGGACACGGGCAGGCCCTCGTCCAGCCACGACAGCAAGCCGCCGTCGAGGTAGTGGTAGTTCCCGTGGCCGATCACGTCCAGCAGCCAGATAAACCGCCCGGCCCAGCCGCCGCCTTCGTCGTCATAGACCACGTAGACCGCATCCGGGTGGTGCCCGAGCTCACCGAAGAGGGCTTCAAGGTCGGCCTTGGCCGGCAGCAGGCCCGGCGCCGGCGGTTGGCCGAGCTGGGTGCGCTTGGGGTCGACGAAACGTGCGCCAGGGATATGCCCGGTGCCGTAGCGGGCGGCGCTGGTCAGGTCCACCAGAATCAGTTCGCGGGCGTCGAGGCGCGGCAGCAGCTCGCTCGGCTCGATCACCAACGGCAAGCCAGAGAAGTCAGGCATGTGAGGTCTCCAGGGGCGCAAAGGGAAAGGATTGTATCAAGTTCAGCGGCCGCGGTTGGTAAAGGTATGCAGGGCCCTTTCGATGCATTGCACGGTTTTGCCGAAGGCTTGCACGGTCACGTCCGAGAACGGCCCGCCGCCCTGGTCCACCGCCACCAGCATGATCACCCGGCCATTGCAGGTCAGTGAGCGCAACAGCAGGTGTTCGCCGCGGAACAGGCTGCGCAGGCCCGGCGGTAATAGCGCCGAAAACTGCGCGTTGTTGTCCGGGTTCAGGCGAACCTGGGCCTGCTGGGCCAGTAATCGTTGCAAGATTTTGCTCTGGCTGATGGTAAAGCTCATGGCCGCAGCTTCCTTGGGCAAACCGGCGGTCTGGTGAGCGCGCACGCTGGTCTGGCTGCGGTCAGCCATCAGGATCATCACCCGGCGCATGCCACAGGCCACCAGGGCGTCCCGTGCCGACGTGGTCAGGTGCATGGCGTTGAGGAAGGGGCTCGGCTCCACCAGCATGGCGGAACATTGCTTGCGCCACTGGCTCAGGTCCTGGGCGCTGGGCGGCGCGGCGGGCAGCAAGCCGGGGTGGATACGGCGGCTGCCCCAAGGCCAGATCAGCGCCACGGCCGGGTGCCAGAGGTCCGGCATGGCGTGATGACGTGCGCTGTTGGCGGCTTGTTGGTGCAACTGCTGCTGGATTTCATCCATCGACATTTGCAGATACAAACTGGTGAGGTACTGCCAGCGAGTGTTGTGAGGGCTGTCCCAGGCCTGCTGCGCCGCGAGGGCCAGGCCGTTGGCCAGCAACACGGTGTTGGCCGGCTGGTTGAGCCAGCGCCGCAGGGTTGGGTCGTCGTCCAGGCGATTCTGCTGGCGCAGCGGATGTTCGCTGTCCCGGGCGATGCGCAGGACTTTCACCAGTTCGCGGCGTTCGTTGATCAACAGGCGATAACCTTGCGCCACCCAGATCGGCAAACGCCAGGTCTCCACCAGCGCCAGGCAGATCTCCAGCAGGCGGACGCCGAACAGTTCGCGCTCGACCTTGCGTGCGGACTCGCCTTTATGGACGACCCGCAATTCCCATTCCCCGAGCAACCGTGGGTGAGTCAAGGCCAACGGCCAGAGCGGCGACAGGAACAACAGGCTGCCCCAGTGGATGTCTTGCCACAGCCGCGCCAGGCGGCTGGCGAAAAAACCATTGGCCTGTTGCGTGGCGTGCTGGCTGATCAATTGCAGTTGGCGCAAGGCAACAGGGATTTCGTGCCCCGGCAATGACGGCAGGCGGGCGAGCAACTCCTCGGTGCGCTTGAGGCCGAGGCGGTTGATGGCCACTTCGAGATTTTCCGCAGGCTCAGCGAGGCTGCCATGGGTGTGATGGTTGGCCTCGCGGATGACGCTCAGGGCCAGCGCGGGGCTGTCCTGCATCAGGTCGGCGATGTCGCGCAATGAGCGACGGCTATCGGCGAGGGCCTTGCAGACCAGGTCGTGGCTGGCCTGGGGCACCGGCAGATGCACGCCGTTGAGCAGCTTCACCCAGCCGTCGAGGGTGGTCGGTCGGGGCGTTGGAACCTTGGTTTCGTTAGTCATGGCTGGACGTGATCATCGTATGAATTCTCTACGCCCGGAACGGGGCTAATTGGCTTTTCGCCAGAACAGCCTATAGTCTGGCGCAGTTTTGCCGATAAGTAGAAGAAGAGATTTTTCAGCTTCCGAATATGACCTTGAACCCGACTTAAGTAAGTACTTTCTATCTATGGCTAAAATTATCGGCATCATTGTCGTGTTCGCGAGCGTGCTCGGCGGATACGTGCTCTCCCACGGCAAGATCGCCGCCCTGATTCAACCCTTCGAGGTGTTGATCATCGGTGGCGCGGCCCTCGGTGCATTCTTGCAGGCCAACCCCGGCTATATGACGATGCACGTGCTCAAGAAGTCCTTGAGCATGTTCGGCTCGCGTTTCAGCCACACCTTCTATCTGGAGGTGCTGGGGCTGATCTACGAAATCCTCAATAAAAGCCGCCGCGAAGGCATGATGGCGATCGAAGGCGACATCGAAGACGCCGCCGCCAGCCCGATTTTCGCCAAGTATCCGTCGGTGCTGAAGGATGACCGCATGACGGCGTTCATCTGTGATTACCTGCGCATCATGTCGTCCGGCAACATGGCGCCCCATGAGCTCGAAGGCCTGTTCGACATGGAACTGTACAGCCTCAAGGAAGACCTGGAGCACCCGTCCCACGCGGTCAACGGCATCGCCGACGGCATGCCAGGCTTCGGTATCGTCGCGGCGGTATTGGGGATCGTGGTGACCATGGCCTCCCTGGGCGAAGGCGACCAGGCGTCCATCGGCCTGCACGTGGGTGCGGCGCTGGTAGGTACCTTCTTCGGTATTTTGGCTGCCTATGGCTTCTTCGGCCCGCTGGCCCATTCCCTGGCCCATGATGCCAAGGAAGAACTCAACGTCTACGAAGCCATCAAGGCTTCCCTGGTGGCCTCGGCCTCGGGCATGCCGCCATCGCTGGCGGTGGAGTTCGGTCGCAAGGTCCTGTACCCGGCGCACCGTCCAAGCTTCGCCGAGCTGGAACAAGCGGTTCGCGGTCGCTAAGTCATGGAAAATAACCAGCCGATCATCGTCAAGCGCATCAAGCGCATTGCCGGCGGGCACCATGGCGGTGCCTGGAAAATTGCCTTCGCCGACTTTGCCACGGCGATGATGGCGTTCTTCCTGGTGCTGTGGCTGCTGTCCACGGCAACCCCGGAACAGAAGATCGCCATCGCCGGTTACTTCAAGGACCCGGTCGGCTTTTCCGAAAGCGGCACGCCCTACATCATCGACCTGGGCGGCTCACCGACCCTGGCGCCGGACACGACCCTCAATCCCGAGGTCAAGTCCCAGCCCCAGCCCGACAAGGTCACGGTGGATTCCGAGCAGGTCGAGGGCATGGCCGAGCAGGTCGAGCGCGAGCGTTTGGAGTTGCTGCTGCAGGAATTGCAGAACAAGGTCGAAGAGAACCCGGAACTGCAGAAGTTCAAGGACCAGATCCTGTTCGAAATTACCCCGAATGGCTTGCGCATCCAGATCATGGACGCCGAGAACCGGCCGATGTTCGATTCTGGCAGCGCACGTCTGAAGCCTTATTTCGAAGATATCCTGCTGGCCATGGCCGACACCATCAAGGCGGTGCCGAACAAAATCAGCATCAGTGGTCATACCGATGCCAAGCCTTACATCGGTAAGGGTGACTACGGAAACTGGGAATTGTCCGCCAACCGCGCCAACGCGGCCCGTCGCGCCCTGGTGGCCGGCAGCTATCCGGACGAGCAGGTGGCACGGGTGGTCGGTTATGCCTCTTCGGCGCTGTTCGACCGCAAGGACCCGTTCAACCCGGTCAACCGGCGCATCGACATCGTGGTGTTGACCAAGAAGGCGCAGAAAGCCATCGAGGGCTCACAAACCGACGATCCGGCGCCCGATTCGGTTCCGGGTGAGGGTGCACCGGGTGAAGTGCCAGCTCCACAGGCTATACCAGGTGCAGCGGTCGATCCGAATGCGTTGCCGGCGGACCAGCAACCCGTACCGGCCCATGAGTTGCGCGAGCGCCTGAACCTGTTCGACGACGCGGCGCCGAAGCCGGCCGAACCGCCGGCGCAGTGACCCACAAAAAAGCCGACCTCGATGTCGGCTTTTTTGTGGGTCCACTGTTTACTTGAGGATTGCTTGCCTTTGTGGCGAGGGAGCTTGCTCCCGCTCGGCTGCGCAGCAGTCGCAAGACCGGACAACTCGGTCTGGCTGGAGACTGTTGGGGCCTGCTTCGCAGTCCAGCGGGAGCAAGCTCCCTCGCCACAAGAGTGATCGGCTTGATACTGCGTGCAGGTCAGTAGCTGCTTTCCGGCAGGCTGGCGATGATCGAGCGGTAGCTGTTCATCCGTTGCTGATGCACGCGACCTTCTTCCAGGGCCTTGAGCAGGGCGCAACCGGGTTCGCGGTCGTGCTTGCAGTCGCGGAAGCGGCAGGTACCGATCAGCTCGTTGAACTCGATGAACCCGGCTTCGACATCGGCCCGGCTGACGTGGCCCAGGCCGAATTCGCGGATACCCGGCGAGTCGATCAGTTCACCGCCACCAGGGAAGTGGAACAGCCGCGCCGTGGTCGTGGTGTGGGTGCCTTGGCCGGACAGCTCGGACAACGGCCCGACGCGGGTCTCGACTTCCGGCAGCAGGCTGTTGACCAACGAAGACTTGCCGACGCCGGACTGGCCGACGAACACACTGATGCGCCCGTCCAACTGCTGTTGCAATTGTTCCATGCCGTTACCGTGGTGGGCCGAGACTTCCAGCACCGGATAACCCAAGTCCCGGTAGACCGACAGCAGGGCGTTCAGCGCCGGGGCGTTGTATTCGTCGATCAGGTCGAACTTGTTGAGCAGCAGCAACGGGCGGATGCCGGCGTGCTCGGCGGCCACCAGGTAGCGGTCGATCAGGTTGGCGTGGGGCTCGGGCAACGGCGCGAACACAATAACGATCATGTCGACGTTGGCGGCCACGGGCTTGAGCTGGCCCCGGCTGTCCGGGCGGCACAGCTCGGTGTGGCGCGGCAGTTGCGCGACAATCACGCCGATGCCCTGGTTGCCGGCACGCCAGACCACCTGGTCGCCCGTCACCAGCGCCGGCAGGTTGGCGCGCAAGTGGCAGCGGAACACCTGGCCGGCCAGTTCGCCTTCCTGGGCCTCGACCTCGACCTGCACGCCGAAGTGGGCGATCACCAGGCCGGTCTGTTCAGGACCCAGGTCGCCACCCTCCAGGGCTTCGACAGCACTGGATTCGCGTTTGGCGGCGCGGGCGGCGCGCTCACCCTGGATCTTTTCGATGCGCCAGTTTTGACGACGATTGAGTTGGCGTTTGGCCATGGGTGTTCCGTATGAAGAAATACAGCGAATAGGGTAAAACGGCGGCGAGTTTAGCACGCCCAAGGGGCTGCCTAGGCTAAACTGCGTGGCTACGCCGAGGAGCCTCCCTATGCAAAACCCGCAGAACCTGATCTGGATCGACCTGGAAATGACCGGTCTGAACCCTGACACTGACGTCATCATCGAAATGGCCACCATCGTCACCGACAGCGACCTCAACACCCTGGCCGAGGGCCCGGTGATCGCGATCCATCACAGCGACGAGATCCTGGCCGGCATGGACGAGTGGAACACCCGCCAGCACGGCGGCTCGGGCCTGACCCAACGGGTGCGCGAGAGCAAGATCAGCATGGCCGAAGCCGAAGCCCAGACCCTCGCGTTCCTGGAGCAGTGGGTGCCCAAGGGCAAGTCGCCGATCTGTGGCAACAGCATCTGCCAGGATCGTCGCTTCCTTTATACCCACATGAAATCCCTGGAAAGCTACTTCCACTACCGCAACCTGGACGTCTCCACCCTCAAGGAACTGGCCGCCCGCTGGGCACCGCAAGTGCGCGACAGCTTCCAGAAAGGCAGCACCCACCTGGCCCTGGACGACATCCGCGAGTCCATTGCCGAGTTGCAGCATTACCGCAAGCACTTCATCAAGTTCTGAGTCGCCCCTTCAAGCGGCTGGCGAGAGAGTTTTGGGAGCAGGACTTGTGGGAGCAAAGCTTGCTCGCGAAACAGGCGACTCGGTCCCGGAAGACCGCATCGCCTTCATCGCGGGCAAGCCTTGCTCCCACAGATCTCCTGGCCGCAGGTTCCTTGTTTGGCATGGTCAATGGCTGCCCTCTTTTGGTGCCAGCCCAAACTGGCTAGACTGCGCGCCTCCTCGTATGGACCGCCATCATGTTGCTGATGCTTTATCTGATCGCCATCACCGCTGAAGCCATGACCGGCGCCTTGTCTGCCGGGCGGCGGGGCATGGACTGGTTCGGCGTGGTGCTTATCGCCTGTGTCACGGCGCTGGGTGGCGGCTCGGTGCGTGACGTGTTGCTCGGTCATTACCCGCTTACGTGGGTCAAGCATCCGGAATACCTGGTGCTGACCACCGCGGCGGCGATGTTGACGGTGTTCATGGCGCGCTGGATGCGCCATCTGCGCTCACTGTTCCTGGTGCTCGACGCCGTGGGCCTGGTGGCGTTCACGCTGATCGGTTGCATGACGGCCCTGGAAATGGGCCATGGCATGCTGGTGGCGTCGGTTAGCGGGGTGATTACCGGGGTGTTCGGTGGCATTCTGCGGGACATCTTTTGCAACGATATTCCGCTGATCTTCCGTCGCGAACTCTACGCCAGCGTCTCGTTTGCCGCGGCGTGGTGTTATCTGCTGTGTGTCTTCCTGCAACTGCCGAACGAGCAGGCGATCCTCATCACCTTGTTTGGCGGTTTCCTGCTGCGGCTCCTGGCAATTCGCTTTCACTGGGAAATGCCGAAGTTCGTCTACAACGACGAAGTCTGACGCTCGGCATGTTGGCGTAACGCCCATTCCACATGCTCGCGCACCAGCTCCGACGGATAGTCACGCCGCGCCTCCAGCGCTTGCAGCACGGGAATCGTCGACGGCGCATTGCCCAGGCCCACCGCCAGATTGCGCAGCCAGCGTTCGTAACCCGCACGGCGCAGCGGTGAACCTTCGGTGCTGCTGAGAAATGTGTCTTCGTCCCACAGGAACAACTCGGCCAGCCCGGCATTGTCCAGGTTGTGCCGCGGCTTGAAATCGCTTTCCCCCGACGGACGGGCGAAGCGGTTCCACGGGCAGACAATCTGGCAATCGTCGCAGCCGAACACCCGGTTGCCGATCAGTGGCCGCAACTCTTCGGGAATGGCGCTTTTCAGCTCGATGGTCAGGTAGGAAATGCAGCGGCGGGCATCGAGCACGTAGGGTCCGACGAAGGCATTCGTCGGACAAATGTCCAGGCACGCGGTGCATTTTCCGCAATGTTCGGTGCCGTGGGGCGGGTCGATGGGCAGCGGCAAGTCGATGAACAGCTCGCTCAGGAAAAAATAACTGCCGGCCTTGCGGTTCAATACCAGGGTGTTTTTACCGATCCAGCCCAGGCCGGCCTGTTCGGCGATGGCTTTTTCCAGGACCGGCGCGCTGTCGACGAAGGCGCGGTAGCCAAAGGGACCGATGACCGCCTGGATTTTTTCCGCCAATTGTTGCACGCGTTTACGGATCAATTTGTGGTAATCGCGGCCCAACGCATAACGCGAGACGTAGGCTTTTTCCGGTTGGCCGAGCATCTGCGCCATCTGGGTGTCGCCCGGCAGGTAATCCATGCGCAGGGACACCACGCGTAATGTGCCCGGCACCAACTCCTCAGGGTGCGAGCGTTTGCTGCCATGGGCGCCCATGTAGTCCATTTCGCCGTGGTAGCCGGCCTCGAGCCAGCGTTGCAGGTGTTGCTCATGCTCGGCCAAGTCCAGGCCGCTGATGCCGACCTGCTGGAAACCCAGCTCGCGGCCCCATTCCTTGATGGATTGGGCGAGGGCGGGGAGGTCTGTGGGAATGGCAGGCATGAGGCGAGAGAAACCAGAGCTGAGATGCGTATAATTCTGCCAGACATCGGAGCCCGAAGACGCATGCCGCACACTAAAGATGATTTTCCCGACGCGCTGTACAGCGCCGCGCAGGTCCGGGCCCTCGACGCACAACTGATCGCCGCGGGTACTGCTGGCTTCGAATTGATGCAGCGCGCTGCCCGTGCCACCTGGCGCGCGATCGTCCGACGCTGGCCTGACGCCCATGAGCTGACCGTGCTGGCCGGCCATGGCAACAATGCCGGCGATGGTTACCTGGTCGCGACCCTGGCCCGGCGTGCCGGCTGGTCGGTGCGGGTGCTGACGGTGGGCGAACCCCGGCGATTGCAGGGGGACGCGGCCAATGCCCACGCCGAGGCGGTGGCGGTGGGCGTGCCGATGGAACCGTGGTCGGATGAAGCCGAGTTGCGTGGCGTGCTGCTGGACGCGTTGCTTGGCACGGGCCTGAGTGGCGATGTGCGTGAGCCGTATGTGCAGGCCATCGATACGATCAACGTCAGCGGCCTGCCGGTCGCGGCGGTGGATATTCCCTCGGGTTTGTGTGCCGACACCGGCCGGGTGTTGGGTACGGCAGTGGCGGCCGACCTGACCGTGACCTTCATTGGCTTGAAGCTGGGGTTGTTCACGGGCGAAGCGGCGGACCGGGTGGGTGAGCTGGTATTCAATGACCTGCACGCCGATCCGGATATCGTTGAAGCAGCACCGGCCAATGCCCGACTGCTCCTACCTCACAATCTGCGGCATCTGACACCTCGCGCCGCCACTTCCCACAAAGGCAAGTTCGGTCACGTGCTGTTGATCGGTGGCGACCGGGGCTTTGGTGGCGCCATCCAGATGAGCGCCGAAAGCGCGCTGCGCTGCGGGGCGGGCATGATTTCGATGGCGACCCGCAGCGAGCATGTGTCCGCCGCGCTGATGCGTTTGCCGGAAGTCATGGTGCAGGGCACCCATTCGGCGAACCAATTGATGGGCTTGCTCCAGCAGGCCAGCGTGCTGGTGGTCGGGCCGGGCCTGGGCCAGGCTGCCTGGGGACGTAGCCTGTTATCGGCCGCAGCCAATGCGCCACTGCCGCAAGTGTGGGATGCCGATGCGCTGAACCTGCTGAGCGCCGGCGACGTCCGTCTGCCTGAACATTGCGTGATCACCCCGCATCCGGGCGAGGCGGCGCGGCTGCTGGAGATATCCACCGCCCAGGTGCAGGCCGATCGTCCGGCGGCGGCTCATGCCTTGAGCCAGAAATACACCGCCACGGTGATCCTCAAGGGAGCCGGCAGCCTGGTTGCCAGCCCGGATGGTCGCCTGGCAGTCTGCGGCCAGGGCCATCCGGCCATGGCCACCGCCGGCCTGGGGGATGTGCTGGCTGGCGTGGTCGGGGCCTTGCTGGCCCAGGGCATGGAAAGCTTCGAGGCCGCGTGCCTGGCGGTCTGGCTGCATGCCAATGCCGGTGCCAAGGTCGGTCGCTCGGGCCGGGGGTTGGCGGCGACCGATCTGATCCCGGCCATTCGTCAGTTGTTGGAGGAGCATTCACCGTGTCTGAAGTAACCCTGTACGTGGCGGACGAACAAGCCATGACACAATTTGGCGCCCGCATCGCGCAGATCACTGCCGGCCACGGCCTGATTTTTCTCGAAGGCGACCTCGGCGCGGGGAAAACCACCTTGTCCCGTGGCATCATCCGCGGCCTCGGGCACGTCGGCTCGGTCAAGAGCCCCACGTTCACCTTGGTCGAACCCTACGAGATCGGCGACATTCGCGCCTTCCATTTCGACCTGTATCGACTGGTGGATCCTGAGGAGCTGGAATTCCTTGGCATTCGCGATTATTTCGAAGATGACGCCTTGTGCCTGATCGAATGGCCCCAGAAGGGTGCAGGCTTTTTGCCAAAGCCCGACCTGACCATTACCATTGGCGCGCAGCACGGCGGGCGTTCGCTGAAACTGACGCCGCAAGGCGCCCGTGGTGAGTCGTGGTGTGCCGCTTTGGCATTGGAAAACTAATTGATGATGGGGTTTGGTATGCGCTTTCGCGCGGTGGTTGCTGTCGTAGGACTGTTGCTTACGGCACTGGCCGTCGATGCTGTGGCCGAGACAAAGGTCAACAGCGTTCGCCTCTGGCGGGCGCCGGACAACACACGGCTGGTGTTCGACCTGACGGGGCCGGTGCAGCACAGCGTATTCACCCTGACCGCCCCGGATCGCCTGGTGATCGACATCAACGGTGCCTCCCTGGGCGCGCCATTGAACGTCGCTACCGCCAATACGCCGATTACCGCGATGCGCTCGGCCCAGCGTACGCCCACCGACCTGCGGGTGGTCATCGACCTGAAAAAAGCCGTGACCCCGAAAAGCTTCACACTGGCCCCCAACGCCCAGTACGGCAACCGGCTGGTGGTGGACCTGTTCGACAACCCGGCCGATGCCGACCCACCGCCACCGCCGCCGACCAAGGTTGCCACGGTGCCCGCGGTGCCGGTGACCCCGACCGAGCCTGCGCTCAAGCTGCCACCGGCCCCGGCCGGCAAGCGCGATATCATCGTGGTGATCGATGCCGGTCATGGCGGCGAGGACCCGGGGGCCTCGGGCTCGCGCGGGCAACGTGAAAAAGACGTGGTGCTGGCCATCGCCCGTGAATTGCAGCGCCAGGTCAACGGCATGAAAGGCTTCCGCGCCGAACTGACCCGCACCGGCGACTATTTCATTCCTTTGCGCGGTCGTACCGAGATCGCCCGCAAGAAGGGCGCCGACCTGTTCGTCTCCATTCACGCCGACGCCGCGCCTTCGAAAGCCGCGTTCGGGGCCTCGGTGTTTGCCCTGTCCGACCGTGGCGCCACGTCCGAGACCGCCCGTTGGCTGGCCGACAGCGAAAACCGTTCCGACCTGATCGGCGGTGCAGGCAACGTCAGCCTCGACGACAAGGACCGCATGCTTGCCGGTGTCTTGCTCGATTTGTCGATGACCGCCTCGTTGACCTCCAGCTTGAACGTCGGCCAGAAAGTCCTGAGCAACATCGGTCGTGTCACGCCGCTGCACAAGCAGCGCGTCGAACAGGCCGGGTTCATGGTGCTCAAGTCGCCCGACATCCCGTCGATCCTGGTGGAGACCGGCTTCATCTCCAATTCAAACGAGGCGTCCAAGCTGTCGTCCTCCAGCCACCAGCAGGCCTTGGCCCGATCCATCAGCAGCGGCGTGCGACAGTTCTTCCAGCAGAACCCACCGCCGGGCACCTACATCGCCTGGCTGCGGGATTCCGGCAAGATCGCCCAAGGGCCACGGGACCACCGCGTCAACCCTGGCGAAACCCTGGCGATGATTGCCGTGCGCTACCAGGTGTCGCCCGCCACCTTGCGCAGCGCCAACAATCTCAAGAGCGATGAGCTCAAGATTGGCCAGACCTTGACCATTCCGGGCAACGAAGTGGCGGTCAAGCAATGAGTGACGAAGTGATCGGCAGCACCGCCCGCATCGAACTGCTCAGCCCTCGGCTGGCGAACCAGATCGCCGCCGGGGAAGTGGTCGAGCGTCCGGCATCGGTCATCAAGGAGTTGCTGGAAAACAGCCTCGACTCCGGAGCCAAGCGCATCGATGTGGATGTCGAGCAAGGTGGCGTCAAGCTGTTGCGGGTGCGCGACGACGGTGGTGGTATTTCCTCCGACGACCTGCCGCTGGCCCTGGCGCGTCACGCCACCAGCAAGATCCGCGACCTGGAAGACCTTGAGCGGGTCATGAGCCTGGGTTTCCGGGGTGAAGCGCTGGCGTCCATCAGTTCGGTGTCGCGCCTGACCCTCACCTCACGCACCCGCGACGCCGAGCAGGCCTGGCAGGTCGAGACCGAAGGCCGCGACATGGCCTCTCGCGTCCAGCCCGCGGCCCATCCGGTGGGCACCTCGGTGGAAGTGCGCGATTTATTCTTCAACACCCCGGCGCGGCGCAAATTTCTCAAGGCCGAGAAGACTGAATTCGATCACCTGCAAGAAGTCATCAAGCGCCTGGCCCTGGCGCGTTTTGACGTGGCGTTCCATTTGCGCCACAACGGCAAGACTATCCTCAGCCTGCACGAGGCCCGCGACGATGCAGCCCGCGCCCGGCGCGTGGGCGCGGTGTGCGGAGCGGGTTTCCTGGAGCAGGCCTTGCCCATCGAGGTGGAGCGCAATGGCCTGCACCTGTGGGGTTGGGTCGGTTTGCCAACGTTCTCCCGCAGCCAGGCGGACCTGCAGTATTTCTACGTGAACGGCCGGGCGGTGCGCGACAAACTGGTGGCTCACGCGGTGCGCCAGGCCTATCGCGACGTGCTGTTCAATGGCCGGCATCCGACCTTCGTGCTGTTTTTTGAAGTCGATCCGGCGGTGGTGGACGTCAACGTGCACCCGACCAAGCATGAGGTGCGTTTCCGTGATGGGCGCATGGTCCACGATTTCCTCTACGGCACCTTGCACCGCGCCTTGGGCGATGTACGTCCGGAAGATCAACTGGCGGCGCCAGCGGCAGTGGCGGGCATGGTCCGGCCAACGGGGCTGGAGGCGGGCGAATTCGGGCCCCAGGGCGAAATGCGCCTGGCGGCCAACGCATTGCTGGAGCAACCCCAGCCTCAGCCGAGCTACAACACGGCCGGCAGCGGCGCTGGCAGCGGCTATCAGTATCAATACACCCCGCGTCCACAATCCACTGTGCCCGCAGCCGAGGCCCAGGCGGCCTATCGCCAGTTCTTCAAGCCCTTGCCGGAAGCCGGCGCGGCGGCGATGCCCGATGGCCAGGGCGATATCCCGCCGCTGGGCTACGCCCTGGCGCAACTCAAGGGCATCTATATCCTCTCGGAAAATGCCCAGGGCCTGGTCCTGGTGGACATGCACGCCGCCCATGAGCGGATCATGTACGAGCGCTTGAAAATTGCCATGGCCAGCGAAGGCCTGAGCGGCCAGCCGCTGTTGGTGCCCGAATCCCTGGCCGTCAGCCAGCGCGAAGCCGATTGCGCCGAAGAACATGTGGCCTGGTTCCAGCGCCTGGGCTTCGAATTGCAGCGCCTGGGCCCGGAAACCCTGGCGATCCGCCAGATCCCGGCGTTGCTGAAGCAGGCCGAGGCCAATCGCCTGGTCAGTGACGTGCTGGCGGACTTGATGGAATATGGCACCAGCGACCGGATCCAGGCGCACCTGAACGAACTGCTCGGCACCATGGCCTGCCACGGCGCGATCCGCGCCAACCGGCGCCTGGCCCTGCCGGAAATGAACGGTCTGCTGCGGGACATGGAAAACACCGAACGCAGTGGTCAATGCAACCATGGCCGGCCGACCTGGACCCAATTGGGCCTGGACGACCTGGACAAACTGTTCCTGCGCGGTCGTTGATGAACCCGTTGCCACCCGCGATTTTCCTGATGGGCCCGACCGCCGCCGGCAAGACCGACTTGGCCATCGAGTTGACCAAGGTCCTGCCCTGCGAATTGATCAGCGTCGATTCGGCCTTGGTCTACCGGGGCATGGACATCGGCACCGCCAAGCCGTCGAAAGCGTTGCTGGCCGAATTCCCCCACCGCCTGATCGACATCCTCGACCCGGCCGAGTCCTATTCGGCGGCCGATTTCCGCCGTGACGCGCTCCAGGCCATGGCCGAAATCACCGCGCGGGGCAAGATCCCCCTGCTGGTGGGCGGCACGATGCTGTATTACAAGGCCTTGGTCGAGGGGCTGGCGGACATGCCGGCGGCCGATCCCGAAGTGCGCGCGCAGATCGAAGAGGAGGCCGCGCGCCTCGGCTGGCAAGCCTTGCACGAGCAATTGGCGGTCATCGACCCGGAATCGGCAGCGCGTATTCACCCCAATGACCCGCAGCGACTGAGTCGAGCCCTGGAGGTTTATCGGGTCAGTGGCCAGAGCATGACTGCCCTGCGCCAGCGACAAACTGCGCAAAGTACTGAAGCAGCCGCTTCGGGACTGCAACAATTGCCCTATACTGTCGCGAATCTGGCCATCGCTCCGGCGAACCGGCAAGTGCTGCATCGGCGAATTGAACAAAGATTCACATTAATGTTGGAACAGGGGTTCATAGACGAGGTCGTAGCCCTGCGTGAGCGAAGTGACCTGCATGCCGGGTTGCCGTCTATACGTGCGGTAGGTTATCGACAAGTCTGGGATTACCTGGACGGCAAGCTGACGTCAGCCGAGATGCAGGAGCGTGGGATCATTGCCACGCGCCAATTGGCGAAACGCCAGTTCACCTGGCTGCGCAGCTGGACTGACCTGCATTGGCTCGACAGTCTCGATTGCGACAATCTGCCACGCGCCTTGAAATACCTCGGGACCATCTCCATATTGAGCTGAGTCCTTGCAATTGCCGTCTATCCTTGGGGGTGTGACGGCCCAAGCCATCTGATTCCGATTTTTATTATTGATCCTTAAAGGAGTGCGGCACATGTCAAAAGGGCATTCGCTACAAGACCCTTACTTGAACACTTTACGTAAAGAGAAAGTTGGGGTGTCCATCTATCTGGTCAACGGGATCAAACTGCAAGGCACGATCGAGTCTTTCGACCAGTTCGTCATCCTTCTGAAAAACACCGTCAGCCAGATGGTCTACAAGCACGCGATCTCGACAGTGGTGCCCGTTCGTCCAATTCGTCTGCCTAGCGCAACCGAATCCGAAGGCGGTGACGCTGAACCGGGTAACGCCTGATAGGAGCCTCCTTTGTTCTTTGAGCGCCACGGTGGTGGTGAACGAGCCATTCTCGTTCACTTGGATGGACAGGACCCTGAGGCGCGCGAAGATCCGCAGGAGTTTCAGGAATTGGCACTTTCGGCCGGCGCCGAGACCGTCGCGTTTTTCAACGTGCCGCGTCATCGGCCAACCGCCAAGTTCCTGATCGGCAGTGGCAAGGTCGAGGAGTTGCGCGACCTGGTCAAGGCCGAGCAGGTCGATCTGGTGATTTTCAATCACATCCTCACGCCCAGTCAGGAACGTAACCTCGAACGTGTCTTCGAGTGTCGCGTGATCGACCGCACGGGGTTGATCCTCGATATCTTCGCCCAGCGCGCCCGCACCCATGAGGGCAAGCTCCAGGTCGAACTGGCCCAGCTTGAGCACATGAGTACGCGGCTGGTTCGCGGCTGGACTCACCTTGAGCGGCAGAAAGGCGGTATCGGCCTGCGCGGCCCGGGTGAAACCCAGCTGGAAACCGACCGACGCCTGTTGCGGGTTCGCCTGCGCCAGATCAAGGGGCGGCTGGAAAAGGTCCGCAGCCAGCGCGAGCAGTCGCGCCGCGGTCGCAAGCGCGCGGATATCCCGACGGTTTCACTGGTGGGTTATACCAACGCCGGCAAATCGACCCTGTTCAACAATGTCACCCAATCCGACGTCTACGCCGCCGACCAGTTGTTCGCCACGCTCGACCCGACCCTGCGACGGCTCGACCTGGACGACCTCGGGCCGATCGTGCTGGCCGACACCGTGGGCTTCATCCGTCACCTGCCGCATAAGCTGGTCGAGGCTTTCCGGGCTACGCTCGAAGAGTCGAGCAACTCCGACCTGCTGTTGCACGTGATCGATGCCGCCGAGCCGGATCGGATGCTGCAGATCGAGCAGGTGATGGTGGTGCTGGGCGAGATCGGAGCCCAGGACTTGCCGATCCTCGAGGTATACAACAAACTCGATTTGCTCGAAGGCGTGGAGCCGCAGATCCAGCGCGATGCCGATGGCAAGCCGCAACGGGTCTGGCTGTCGGCCCGTGACGGCACCGGCCTGGACCTGCTCAAGCAGGCCGTGGCCGAGCTGTTGGGCAATGATCTGTTTGTCGGCACCCTGAAGTTGCCGCAACGTTTCGCCCGGCTTCGTGCGCAGTTTTTCGAGCTGGGGGCCGTGCAAAAAGAAGAACACGACGAAGAAGGTGTCTGCCTGCTGGCTGTTCGCCTGCCTCGGTCGGAGCTCAACCGGCTGGTCAGTCGCGAAGGGCTGCAACCGATGGAATTCATCGAGCAACACACTTTGCAATAAAAGCCTGAGAAAGCGGTGTCAGGCATTCTGTAGCATTGGTCGGCGCGCCGTGGGTGCGTCTTTGCTTTATCAGATGGAGAGCGCTATGGCTTGGAATGAGCCGGGTGGCAACTCGAATAATCAGGATCCTTGGGGTGGCAAGCGTCGTAACAACGGCGACCGCAAGGGGCCGCCGGATCTCGACGAGGCCTTCCGAAAGCTGCAGGAAAGCCTGAACGGTTTGTTCGGTGGTGGTAAAAAACGCGGCGATGAGGGCGGTGGTCGCTCGGGCAAGGGCGGCGGTTTCGGCCTGCTCGGCATCGGCCTCGTCGTGCTGGCGGCTGTCTGGCTGTACAGCGCGGTCTATGTCGTGGACGAACAGGAGCAAGCCGTGGTGCTGCGCTTCGGCAAGTACTACGAGACGGTTGGCCCGGGCCTGAACATCTATTTCCCGCCGATCGACCAGAAGTACATGGAGAACGTCACGCGTGAGCGGGCGTACACCAAGCAGGGCCAGATGCTCACGGAAGACGAGAACATCGTCGAAGTGCCGCTGACCGTGCAATACAAGATCACCAACCTGCAGGACTTCGTGCTGAACGTCGACCAGCCGGAGATCAGCTTGCAGCACGCGACCGAAAGTGCCTTGCGCCATGTGGTGGGTTCCACCGCCATGGACCAGGTGCTGACCGAAGGTCGCGAGCTGATGGCGAGCGAAATCAAGGAGCGTCTGCAACGTTTCCTCGATACCTATCGCACCGGTATCACCGTCACCCAGGTCAACGTCCAGAGCGCAGCGGCACCGCGTGAGGTCCAGGAAGCCTTCGATGACGTGATCCGTGCCCGTGAAGACGAGCAGCGTTCGCGCAACCAGGCCGAAACCTATGCCAACGGCGTCGTGCCGGAAGCCCGTGGCCAAGCCCAGCGCATTATCGAGGATGCCAACGGTTACCGCGATGAAGTGGTCTCCCGTGCCAAGGGTGAGGCCGATCGCTTTACCAAGCTGGTGGCCGAATATCGCAAGGCCCCTGAAGTGACCCGCCAGCGTCTGTACCTGGACACCATGCAGGAAGTCTTCAGCAACACCAGCAAGGTCCTCGTGACCGGCAACAAGAACGGCCAGAGCAATCTGCTGTACCTGCCGCTGGACAAGATGGTCGAGAGCGGTCGAAACACCAGTACGCCACCGGCCAGTTCGACGGCGGCCAGCAATGAGGCCAGCACCCGTGCGGCGGCGGACCTGCAACAACAGCAAGCACGTACCAGGGAGAGTCGCTGATGAGCAATAAATCGCTGATCGCCCTTATTGTCGGTGTCGTCGTGGCGATCGCTGCCTGGAACTGCTTCTACATCGTGGCTCAGACCGAGCGCGCGGTGTTGCTGCAATTCGGTCGCGTGGTCCAGGCTGATGTCCAGCCGGGGCTGCATGTGAAGGTGCCGTACGTCAACAAGGTGCGCAAGTTCGACGCTCGCCTGATGACGCTGGATGCGCCGACGCAACGCTTCCTGACACTGGAAAAGAAAGCCGTGATGGTGGACGCCTACGCCAAGTGGCGCGTGAAGGATGCCGAGCGCTTCTACACCGCGACCTCGGGCCTCAAGCAGATCGCCGACGAGCGTCTGTCCCGTCGTCTGGAATCGGGCCTGCGTGACCAGTTCGGTAAGCGCACGCTGCATGAAGTGGTGTCCGGCGAGCGTGATGCGCTCATGGCCGACATCACCCGTTCGCTGAATGCGATGGCGGAAAAAGAGCTGGGTATCGAAGTGGTCGATGTCCGGGTCAAGGCTATCGACCTGCCGAAGGAAGTGAACCGCAGCGTGTTCGAGCGGATGAGCACCGAGCGTGAGCGTGAAGCTCGCGAGCACCGCGCCAAGGGTAACGAGCTGGCCGAAGGCATCCGTGCCGACGCCGATCGCCAACGCCGCGTGCTGCTGGCCGAAGCCTATCGTGAATCGGAAGAGGTCCGTGGTGATGGTGATGCCCAGGCCGCTTCGATCTACGCCAAGGCTTATGGTCAGGATCAGGAGTTCTACGCGTTCTACCGTAGCCTGCGTGCCTACCGTGAAAGCTTCGCGAACAAATCCGACGTCCTGGTCCTGGACCCAAGCAGCGACTTCTTCCACTACCTGGAAAAGTCCAAGCCTTGATGCGGCGTTGACCTGAGACACTCCGCCCGGCGGCTAAAACGTCGGGCGGGGTGATCCTTTGGGAAAACGTGTGTATGATGCGGCAGCCGGGAAATTCCCGGCTTTTTTGCGTCTGCACGTTCGATTGCGGTTTTATAGGTGCAGGCGTCGGGTTGAACGACTCGACAGGTTTTTCGAGGAAAGTGCCGGGCGAGGCCGATGATGGGCCATTCGTCACGTCGCTCTTGCGCGTTTTTTGCCCAAGCTGCGCGCCTGGCGCAGGTATTTTCTGCTTCACTCAAGGCCAGTCCGAAAGCTGGCCGCCCGGACCATAGGGGAATGGCGTAATGGCAACGGTAGACCGCTGGCTGCTGCCAGATGGCATCGAAGAAGTACTGCCACCGGAAGCTGCGCGTATCGAAGTGGCGCGTCGGCAGGTGTTGGATCTGTTCCAGAGCTGGGGTTACGAGTTCGTCGTCACCCCGCATATCGAGTACCTGGAATCCCTGCTCACCGGCGCGGGCCAGGACCTGGACCTGCGCACCTTCAAGGTAATCGACCCGCAGTCGGGTCGGCAGATGGGCTTTCGTGCCGACATCACGCCGCAAGTGGCGCGCATCGACGCCCACACCCTGCGCCGCGAGGGCCCGAGCCGCCTGTGCTACGCCGGCAGTGTGCTGCATGCCCAGCCGCGCGCCTTGTCCTCTTCGCGCAGCCCGATCCAATTGGGCGCCGAGTTGTATGGCGATGCCAGCCCGAGCAGCGACGTGGAAGTCATCAGCCTGATGCTGGCCATGCTGCAACTGGCTGACGTGCCGGATGTCCACATGGACCTGGGGCATGTCGGTATCTATCGCGGCCTGGCCCGTGCGGCCGGTTTGTCCGGCGAAGTTGAACAGCAGCTGTTCGATGCCCTGCAGCGCAAGGCCATCGACGAAGTCATCAGCCTGACCGAGGGCTTGCCGGCCGATCTGTCGGGCATGCTGCGGGCGCTGGTGGACCTGTGCGGCGGACGTGAAGTATTGGTCGCGGCCCGTGAACGCCTGGCCCATGCACCGGCGCCGGTGTTGGCCGCGCTGGACGACTTGCTGGCGATTGCCGAGCGTCTGTCGGTGCGCTTCCCCGAGTTGCCGCTGTATTTCGACCTGGGCGAGTTGCGCGGTTATCACTACCACACCGGTGTCGTGTTCGCGGTGTTCGTACCGGGCGTGGGGCAGTCCATCGCCCAGGGCGGCCGTTATGACGACATCGGCGCTGACTTTGGTCGTGCCCGTCCGGCGACCGGTTTCTCCACCGATTTGAAAACCCTGGTGACCCTGGGGCGTGCTGAAGTCGAGCTACCGTCTGGCGGTATCTGGATGCCTGACAGTACGGATGCGGCACTCTGGCAGGCGGTCTGCCAGTTGCGCAGTGAGGGTCAGCGTGTTGTCCAGGCTTTGCCAGGGCAACCTTTGGCCGCCGCCCGTGAAGCGGACTGCGACCGGCAATTGATTCAGCAGAACGGGCTTTGGCAAGTATTGCCGCTGGCTTCTTGAGTTTTCCCGCCGGCCGAAGCCGGCACCAAGTTTGCGCGAATGAGGACAAGTGTTATGGGTAAGAATGTCGTAGTCCTGGGCACCCAGTGGGGTGATGAGGGCAAAGGCAAGATCGTTGATCTGCTGACCGAACATGCTGCCGCCGTAGTGCGCTACCAGGGTGGCCACAACGCAGGCCACACCTTGGTCATCGACGGTGAGAAAACCGTCCTGCACCTGATTCCGTCGGGCGTGCTGCGCGAAGGCGTCCAGTGCCTGATCGGCAACGGTGTGGTGGTTGCGCCCGACGCCTTGCTGCGGGAAATCATCAAGCTGGAAGAAAAAGGCGTACCGGTGCGCGAGCGCCTGCGTATCAGCCCGTCCTGCCCGCTGATCCTGTCCTACCACGTTGCGCTGGACCAGGCCCGTGAAAAGGCCCGTGGCGAGCTGAAGATCGGCACCACCGGTCGTGGCATCGGCCCGGCCTACGAAGACAAGGTGGCCCGTCGTGGTCTGCGCATCGGTGACCTGTTCCACCGTGAGCGTTTCGCCGCCAAGCTGGGTGAGTTGCTGGACTACCACAACTTCGTCCTGGTCAATTACTACAAAGAGCCGGCCATCGACTTCCAGAAAACCCTGGATGAGTGCATGGAATACGCCGAGCTGCTCAAGCCGATGATGCTCGACGTCACCGCCGAGCTGCACGAGCTGCGTCGCGCCGGCAAGGACATCATGTTCGAAGGTGCCCAGGGTTCGCTGCTGGACATCGACCACGGTACCTACCCGTACGTCACCAGCTCCAACACCACCGCCGGCGGCATCGCCACCGGTTCGGGTTTCGGCCCGATGTACCTGGACTACATCCTGGGTATCACCAAGGCCTACACCACGCGCGTCGGTTCGGGTCCATTCCCGACTGAGCTGTTCGACGACGTCGGTGCTTTCCTGGCCAAGCGTGGCCACGAGTTCGGTGCCACCACCGGCCGTGCCCGTCGTTGCGGCTGGTTCGATGCCGTCATCCTGCGTCGCGCCATCGACGTCAACAGCATCTCGGGCCTGTGCCTGACCAAGCTGGACGTGCTGGACGGCCTGGAAACCATCAACATCTGCGTGGGCTACAAGAACCAGGATGGCGCTGTCATCGACGCACCGACCGATGCCGACAGCTACATCGGCCTGGAGCCGGTGTACGAGCAGATGCCGGGCTGGACCGAATCGACCGTGGGCGCCAAGACCCTGGAAGAGCTGCCGGTGGCCGCGCGCAACTACATCAAGCGCGTCGAAGAGTTGGTCGGTGCGCCGATCGACATTATTTCGACGGGGCCGGACCGCAACGAAACCATCGTTCTGCGTCATCCGTTTGCCTGATAAGTCGTTGATGTAACACACAAAGGGCCCTCATTAGGGCCCTTTGTCGTTTCTGCCTGCCGGGCGGCACGACACTTGCTAAGCAACTCCATTAAGGCACCGCTTTTCCGAGTGCCATCAAATTAATGGCGTTTGGTAGAGGGATTTCACGTGTCGGCCGTTCTCTCACTGTTACAAAGCCGTTTATTGCGGCCTGTGTTCGTTACCCTGGGTATCGCCCTTTTGGTGCAGGTGCTGGTGGCCGTTGCGCTGACCCGAAGCACCGTCACGGCGCTGGAAGCTGACCTTGGCACGCGGCTGGGGGCGGACAGCCAGAAGCTTTCCACCGAGCTGGAGCAGGCCGGGCGCGAAGTCACGTCGAGCCTGGACAGCTTGTCCGCCAATACCCGCCAGCGACTGAACGCCGGGCTGTCCGCTCGCCTGAAGGACGAGCAGGCGCAGTTGCGTGGACATTGGAGAAGGACTTGAGGGATTCCGCCAATGATATGGCGCAACTCCTGGCGTCCGTTGCGCCGCGCGCCATGTGGGATAACGACGTGCCCACCCTCTCTGAATTCGCCCGTCGGGCCCAGCGCAATCCCAACGTGCTGTTCGTCATCTATGACGACGCCAATGGTGAGCACTTGACTCGCTACCTGAACCGGGAAAACCCGATCAACAAGGCGCTGCTGGAGAAGGGCAAAGGCGAGCGGGCGTTGGACAAGGTGCTGGACGCGGCGAAAAACGATCCGTCAGTGTATTACCTGGAAGCCTCGATCAACCCCAACGGCGTAGAGATCGGCAAGGTCTTGATGGGGGTTTCCACGGCTTCCGTTGAAACCGACCTAAAGGCGTTGGACCAGCGCTTCTCGGCCTTGATCGCCAGCAGCGACCAATTGGTCGGCGACAGTCTCAAAGGCGCGGCGGCTGACAGCGCCACCGCCATGCGCGGTCGCTTGGAGTCGGCCCAGGCCACGGCCACGCAGATGCAAACCAATACCGCCTCCACTGTCCAGGAGGCCGCAGGCACTTTGCGCTGGCGCATCGGCCTGGGCTTGGCGCTGGTGGGCTTCGGCGTGCTGGCGCTGCTGGCCGTGGTGCTGGGGCGTCGAGTGGTCAATCGCTTGAAGCTGCTGATCGCCGCCATGAACGACCTGGCGGCGGGCGAGGGTGACCTGACCAAGCGGGTGCAAATCAACAGCAAGGACGAAATCGGCGACATGGCCTCGGCGGTCAATCGCTTTGTGGATAAGTTGCAACCCATCGTGCGCGAGGCGGGCGATGTGGCCCAGCGTACCGGCGTGGAAATCGGCGCGATGACCTTGCGCAACTCCGGCGCCGACGCGGCGGCCGGGATGCAGCGCGATGAAGTGGCCGAGAGCCTGCGTGCGCTGTCGCAAATGGCTGACGAAGCTCAATCGGAAAGTCAGGCAATGCAGGCGGCGCTGCAACAAGTGGTGGAAATCCGCCAGGCCACCGATGAAAACACCCGGACTTCGGCCAAGGTCGGCGGCTTGATCGAGGCGCTGGCCGGCCAGGTGGACACCGGGGCGAAAGTGATCGAGCGCCTGGCGCAGCAGAGCGAACAGATTGAAGTGGTGCTGACGGTGATTCATGGCATTGCCGAGCAGACCAACTTGCTGGCCCTGAACGCGGCCATCGAGGCGGCGCGGGCCGGGGAAACCGGGCGCGGGTTTGCGGTGGTAGCGGACGAGGTGCGGGCGTTGGCGAGCAAGACCCAGAGCTCGACGGGCGATATCCAGGCGCACATCGTGGCCTTGCAGCAAGGCGCTCGCGAGGCGGTGGCCGCCATTGGCCAGGCGGGGCGTCAGGCCAGCGAAGGTTTGTTGGTGTTGCGTGACAGCGCGCGGCTGCAGCAGTCGGTGCAGGCGTCCGTCGAGCAGGTGCATGCGGCCATCGGTCTGGCGACCCAGGCGGCGGCCCATCAAGCCCAGGGCGCGCAAGCGGTGCGTGGGCGGGTGGAGACGATCCATGCCCAGGCTGAAAAAGCGGCCCAGGCCGTGGTCGAGACCACCGCCAGCGGTAAGGTGCTGGACAGCCTGGCGGCGCAGTTGAAGGCGAGCCTGGGGCAGTTCAGGGCTTGATGGGCTGATCAGGCTGGCCCCTTCGCGAGCAAGCCCGCTCCCACAGTTGATGGTGTACTCATGAGTACTCAATCTCCTGTGGGAGCGGGCTTGCTCGCGAAGGCGGCTTTAGTGGCTCGGATACATTCGAGTCGTCAGCCAATAATCTGGCAGCCCCAGAAACGCAAAAACCCGCTTTCGCGGGGTTCTGTGAGTTTCAAGATCATGATCTTGAAGCTTGAATTGGTGCCCAGAAGAAGACTCGAACTTCCACGACCTTGCGGTCACCAGCACCTGAAGCTGGCGTGTCTACCAATTTCACCATCTGGGCAGCATCTTCAGCGTTGCCGCTGTTGATGTCGCGCACTATACGGAGCGCGTTTTGATCTGTAAACCCCTGTTTTTGTTTTAGTAATTGCCAGGCGCAAATCCAAGGGGCAGAAATGCAAAAACCCGCTTTCGCGGGTTTTGTTGAGCTTGCAAGCCATTGACCTGCTGCTCGAAATTGGTGCCCAGAAGAAGACTCGAACTTCCACGACCTTGCGGTCACCAGCACCTGAAGCTGGCGTGTCTACCAATTTCACCATCTGGGCAGTATCGGCAACGTGTGTACGTCGTCGATGGCGCGCACTATACGGAGCGTGTTTTTAACTGTAAACCCCTGCGGAGAAAAAAACCGCTAAATTTCACGAGCGGTGCTTCCCGGGGTACCAAAGGGCTGGCCAAATGACGCTGGAAACGCTATCGAATGCTTGAAATTTCCCGTTTCATTAAGCCTATGCCAAACTAACCCGCATATAGACAAGGTGAAAACTCTCTAATGGCCGATTGGCAGTCCCTCGATCCCGAGGCCGCTCGTGAAGCGGAAAAATATGAAAACCCTATTCCTAGCCGTGAACTGATCCTGGCGCATCTCGCCGATCGGGGTTCGCCTGCTAGCCGCGAGCAGTTGGTCGAAGAGTTCGGTCTGACCACCGAGGACCAACTCGAAGCCCTGCGCCGCCGTCTGCGCGCCATGGAGCGCGACGCTCAACTGATCTACACCCGGCGCGGCACCTATGCGCCGGTGGACAAGCTCGACCTGATCCTCGGTCGCATCGCCGGTCACCGTGACGGCTTCGGCTTCCTGATCCCGGACGATGGCAGCGACGACCTGTTCATGAGCCCGGCGCAAATGCGCCTGGTGTTCGACGGTGACCGGGCCCTGGCTCGTGTGTCCGGCCTGGACCGCCGCGGTCGCCGTGAAGGCGTGATCGTCGAAGTGGTGTCCCGCGCCCATGAAAGTATCGTTGGCCGTTACTTCGAAGAAGGCGGCATCGGTTTCGTTGTGCCGGATAACCCGAAGGTCCAGCAGGAAGTGCTGATTACCCCGGGCCGTAATGGCGCCGCGAAGGTGGGGCAGTTCGTCGAGGTTAAAATCACCCACTGGCCCACTGCGCGCTTCCAGCCCCAGGGCGATATCGTTGAAGTGGTCGGCAACTACATGGCGCCGGGCATGGAGATCGACGTTGCGTTGCGCACCTACGACATTCCTCACGTCTGGCCCGACGCTGTGCTCAAGGAAGCCGCCAAGCTCAAGCCGGAAGTCGAAGAGAAAGATAAAGAAAAACGCATCGACTTGCGCCATCTGCCGTTCGTCACCATCGACGGCGAAGATGCCCGCGACTTCGACGATGCGGTGTACTGCGAAGCCAAGCCCGGCAAGCTGCGCCTGTTCTCCGGCGGCTGGAAGTTGTTCGTCGCGATTGCCGACGTGTCCAGCTACGTGAAGATCGGTTCGGCCCTGGATAACGAAGCCCAGGTGCGCGGCAACTCCGTGTATTTCCCTGAGCGCGTGATCCCGATGCTGCCTGAGCAGCTGTCCAACGGCCTGTGCTCGCTGAACCCGAAAGTCGACCGTTTGGCCATGGTGTGCGAGATGACCATCTCCAAAACCGGCGAAATGACCGACTACCAGTTCTACGAAGCGGTGATCCACTCCCAGGCGCGCCTGACCTACAACAAGGTCAGCACCATCCTGGAAACGCCGAAGACCAGTGAAGCCAAGGCCCTGCGTACCGAATACGCTGGCGTGGTGCCGCACCTCAAGCAACTCTACGCGCTGTACAAGGTGTTGCTGGGTGCCCGTCACGTGCGTGGCGCGATCGATTTCGAGACCCAGGAAACCCGGATTGTCTTCGGTTCCGAGCGCAAGATCGCCGCGATCACCCCGACCACCCGTAACGATGCGCACAAGCTGATCGAAGAGTGCATGCTGGCGGCCAACGTGGCCACTGCCGAATTCCTCAAGAAACACGAGATTCCGGCGTTGTACCGCGTGCACGACGGCCCGCCGCCGGAGCGCCTGGAAAAACTGCGCGCCTTCCTCGGCGAGCTCGGCCTGTCCCTGCACAAAGGCAAGGACGGCCCGACGCCGAAGGACTACCAGGCACTGCTGGCCAGCATCAAGGATCGTCCGGATTACCATGTGATCCAGACCGTGATGCTGCGCTCCCTGAGCCAGGCGGTGTACAGCGCCGACAACCAGGGCCACTTCGGTCTGAATTACGAGGCGTACACCCACTTCACCTCGCCGATCCGTCGTTATCCGGACCTGCTCACGCACCGCGCGATCCGCAGCGTGATCCATTCCAAGCAGAACACCCCGCACGTCAAGCGCGCCGGTGCCATGACCATTCCGAAGGCACGGATCTATCCGTACGACGAGGCGGCCCTGGAACAGTTGGGCGAGCAGTGCTCCATGAGCGAGCGCCGTGCCGACGAAGCGACCCGCGACGTGGTGAACTGGCTCAAGTGCGAGTTCATGAAGGATCGCGTGGGCGAGTCGTTCCCTGGCGTGATCACGGCTGTGACCGGCTTTGGTCTGTTCGTCGAACTGACCGATATCTATGTCGAGGGCCTGGTGCACGTCACCGCCTTGCCGGGTGATTACTACCACTTTGATCCTGTGCATCACCGCTTGGCGGGCGAGCGCACCGGTCGCAGCTTCCGCCTGGGCGACACCGTGGAAGTGCAGGTCATGCGCGTCGACCTCGACGAGCGCAAGATCGACTTCGGAATGTCCGACAAGCCGGCCGAAGCGCCGACTGGCCGTAAAAAGCGCGGCAGCGAGACCGCAGCGCCTGCGAGCAAGGGCAAGGGTGCCCCGGCCAAAACCGCAGCGCCTGAGCCAGCCAAGGCTGGTCGCCGTTCGTCTACCAAGGACAAGGCCCCCGAAGCCTACCGCCCCAGCGACGCAGCGGCGAAAAACGCCGAACTGCGCAAGAGTCGCGAGTTGAAGCAGCAGTTGCTCAACGAAGCCAAGAGCGGTGGTAAAGCGGCGTCTGGGGGAAAGTCCCACGGGGCGGAAAAGTCGTCGAGCAAGCCAAGCAAACACCGTAAAGGCCCGCCAAAAGCGGGTTCGGCCCCCGCGAAAAGCGGCGGGTCGCGCAAACCTAAGGCCAAGTCATGAGTCTGGAAAAAATCTACGGCGTGCACGCCGTAGAAGCCCTGCTGCGTCACCACCCCAAGCGTGTCAAGCAAGTGTGGTTGGCGGAAGGTCGCAGCGAGCCGCGTGTGCAAGCGCTGGTCGAACTGGCTACCCAAAACAAGGTTGCCATCGGTCAGGCCGAGCGTCGTGAAATGGACGCGTGGGTCGAGGGCGTTCACCAGGGCGTGGTCGCGGACGTCAGTCCGAGCCAGGTCTGGGGCGAAGCCATGCTCGACGAGTTGCTCGACCGTACCGAAGGCGCTCCGCTGTTGCTGGTGCTGGACGGCGTGACCGATCCCCACAACCTCGGCGCCTGCCTGCGTTCGGCGGATGCCGCCGGAGCATTGGCGGTCATCGTGCCCAAGGACAAGTCGGCGACGTTGACGCCGGTGGTGCGTAAAGTCGCTTGCGGCGCGGCGGAAGTGATTCCGTTGGTGGCGGTGACCAACCTGGCGCGCACCCTGGAAAAACTCCAGCAGCGCGGCCTGTGGGTCGTCGGTACGGCGGGCGAGGCCGAGGTCAGCATCTATGACCAGGACCTGACGGGCCCGACGATCCTGATCATGGGCGCCGAAGGCAAGGGCATGCGCCGCCTGACCCGCGAGCATTGCGACTATTTGGTCAAGTTGCCGATGGCCGGTAGCGTCAGCAGCCTCAACGTCTCGGTGGCCACCGGCGTGTGCCTGTTCGAGGCGCTGCGCCAGCGTAGCGTCAAGGCTGTCGCCAAAAAGCCTTGATCCAGGCGTAAATCAATTGTGGGAGCGGGCTTGCTCGCGAAAGTGGAGCGTCATTCGGCAAATATGTTGAATGTCGGACCGCTTTCGCGAGCAAGCCCGCTCCCACATTGTTTTGTGTTGAGGTGGAAATCAGCGGTTGTTCAAATAATCGCCAATTGCCTTGCGCCGCCTTCGCCCCTTCTCTACAATTGCGCCCCTTGCTGTGATGGCAGGCACTTATGTGTCTAGCGTCCTCAAGTCCATAAGTGTCATTCACTCCTTGTCTGACCGTTTTTGAGCGGCAGGCTACAACCCGTAAGGAGCATTCATGCGTCATTACGAAATCATCTTTTTGGTCCACCCGGATCAAAGCGAGCAAGTCGGCGGCATGGTTGAGCGTTACACCAAGCTGATCGAAGAAGACGGCGGCAAAATCCACCGTCTGGAAGATTGGGGCCGTCGTCAACTGGCCTACGCAATCAACAATGTTCACAAGGCTCACTACGTGATGCTGAACGTTGAGTGCACTGGCAAGGCCCTGGCCGAGCTGGAAGACAACTTCCGCTACAACGATGCAGTGATCCGTAACCTGGTCATCCGTCGCGAAGAAGCCGTCACTGGCCAATCCGAGATGCTCAAGGCTGAAGAAAACCGCAGTGAGCGCCGTGAGCGTCGCGACCGTCCTGAGCACTCTGACAGCGCCGATGGCGATGACAGCGATAGCGACAGCGACAACAGCGATAACGCTGACGAGTAATCCACGGACCTTTTAAGGAGCCAATCACATGGCACGTTTCTTCCGTCGTCGTAAATTCTGCCGCTTCACCGCTGAAGACGTGAAAGAGATCGATTACAAAGATCTCAACACTCTGAAAGCCTACGTATCCGAGACCGGCAAAATCGTTCCAAGCCGTATCACCGGTACCAAAGCTCGTTATCAGCGTCAGCTGGCCACCGCTATCAAGCGCGCCCGCTTCCTGGCCCTGCTGGCCTACACCGACAGCCACGGCCGCTGAGACCGGGCAGTCGACGAGTAGTAAGGGATTGAATGCATGCGCGCCTTAGCTGAGTTCATCATGCGCGGTCGTATGCAGGCCACTCTGGTAGTGGCTGGATGCGCGGCATTGCCGTTGTTGTATTGGTTGGGTGCTGCCGCCGGGAGTCTTGTACTCCTGCGGCGCGGATTGAGGGACGCCTTGGGCGTTCTTGCTCTAGGACTGCTGCCGGCCTTGCTCTGGTGGCTGTATTCCGCGGACCCGCGTGCAGTCATGGTACTGCTGGGGACTTCGGCGCTGGCGTTGGTGTTGCGCGCTAGCGAATCCTGGAACCGCGTGCTGCTGGTCAGCATAGCGATAGGCGTGGTGTTTTCAGTGGTGCTCGGGGTGGCTTTCGCACCCCAGATCGAGATGCTGTCGCAGGCTTTGATAAAAATCCTGCCCGAGGCGCTCGGTGATCTCTACCAGCAGATGTCGGTAGAAGAGCAGGCGCGTTTCGCGTCCCTGATCGCCCCCGTCCTGACCGGACTGATTGCGGCCTTGTTGCAAATCGTCAGTGTGCTGAGCCTGGTTATCGGGCGCTACTGGCAGGCGTTGTTGTACAACCCGGGTGGTTTTGGTCGCGAGTTTCGCGCCATCCGTTTCCCGCTTGGGCTGGCGATGTTGCTGTTGGCGGGCATGCTTCTGGGGCCGAACTTCGGTCCGCAGATGGCGATGCTCACGCCGTTGTGCAGTGTACCGCTGGTCTTTGCCGCCCTGGCCCTGATTCACGGGCTGGTGGCGCAAAAGCGACTGGCCAGGTTCTGGCTGGTGGGGTTGTACGTCACGTTGTTGCTGTTCATGCAGCTGATCTATCCGTTGCTGGTGGTCTTGGCCATCGTCGACAGCCTGATTGATTTTCGCGGTCGTATGGCGCCGAAAGACGCCGACAACGCGAACGGTGAAGGTTAAAAGTTAGAGGATTTTCACATGCAACTGATCCTTCTGGAAAAAATCGCCAACCTGGGCAACCTGGGCGATAAAGTAAACGTTAAGGCCGGCTACGGTCGTAACTACCTGCTGCCTTTCGGCAAAGCCACCGCTGCGACCGCTGCCAACCTGGCTGCGTTCGAAGAGCGTCGCGCTGAGCTGGAAAAAGCCGCCGCAGACCGTAAAGCATCGGCTGAAAGCCGTGCTGCCCAACTGGCCGAGCTGGAAGTGACCATCACTGCCACCGCTGGCGACGAAGGCAAGCTGTTCGGTTCGATCGGTACTCACGACATCGCTGACGCACTGACCGCCTCCGGCGTTGAAGTTGCGAAAAGCGAAGTTCGTCTGCCGAACGGCACCATCCGCAACGTAGGTGAATTCGACGTAGCCGTGCACCTGCACGCCGAAGTTGAAGCCACCGTACGCGTTGTCGTGGTAGCAGCCTAAGCAACACCTGTCGGCTGGCACCCTTGGGTGCTTGCCGGTAACATCGGGCACGATCCTGTTTACAGGTCGTGCCCTTTGTCTTTCTGCAATTCCTGATTTTCATAACCAGACGTGGCCATGAACGAAATCACCGCCCCCGAGCAATACGATCTGCAAACCGCTGCCCTGAAGGTGCCTCCGCATTCCATCGAGGCCGAACAGGCCGTGCTGGGCGGCCTGATGTTGGATAACAACGCCTGGGAACGTGTGCTCGATCAAGTCTCCGATGGCGATTTCTACCGGCATGACCACCGCCTGATTTTCCGTGCGATCGCCCGTCTGGCCGATCAGAACATGCCGATCGACGTCGTGACCCTGGCCGAGCAATTGGACAAGGAAGGGCAGACGTCCCAGGTCGGCGGCCTGGGTTACCTGGGTGAACTGGCGAAAAACACGCCGTCGGTCGCCAACATCAAGGCTTATGCCCAGATCGTGCGCGAGCGGGCGACCTTGCGCCAGTTGATCGGCATCAGCACCGAGATCGCCGACAGTGCCTTCAACCCGGAAGGCCGCACCGCCGCCGAGATCCTTGACGAAGCCGAGCGGCAGATCTTCCAGATCGCCGAGGCCCGGCCGAAAACCGGTGGCCCGGTGAGTGTCAACGACCTGTTGACCAAGGCCATCGACCGTATCGACACCTTGTTCAACACCGACAACGCCATCACCGGCCTGTCCACCGGTTACACCGACCTCGACGAGAAGACCAGCGGCCTGCAACCGTCCGACCTGATCATCGTCGCCGGTCGTCCGTCCATGGGTAAGACCACCTTTGCGATGAACCTGGTGGAAAACGCCGTGCTGCGCAGCGACAAGGCGGTGCTGGTGTACTCCCTCGAGATGCCAGGCGAATCGCTGATCATGCGTATGCTCTCGTCCCTGGGGCGTATCGATCAGACCAAGGTCCGTTCCGGCCAACTGGAAGACGACGACTGGCCACGCCTCACCTCGGCGGTCAACCTGCTCAACGACCGCAAGCTGTTCATCGATGATACGGCGGGCATCAGCCCGTCGGAAATGCGCGCCCGGACCCGGCGCCTGGTGCGTGAGCACGGCGACATTGCGCTGATCATGATCGACTACCTGCAATTGATGCAGATCCCCGGTTCCAGCGGTGACAACCGGACCAACGAGATTTCCGAGATCTCCCGTTCCCTCAAGGCCCTGGCCAAGGAATTCAACTGCCCGGTGGTCGCCCTGTCCCAGTTGAACCGTTCCCTGGAACAGCGCCCCAACAAACGCCCGGTGAACTCCGACTTGCGGGAATCCGGAGCGATCGAGCAGGACGCCGACGTGATCATGTTCGTCTACCGGGACGAGGTGTATCACCCCGAGACCGAACACAAGGGCATCGCCGAAATCATCATCGGCAAGCAGCGGAACGGCCCGATCGGCTTTATCCGCCTGGCGTTCATCGGCAAATACACGCGTTTCGAAAACCTGGCGCCGGGTAGCTACAATTTTGATGACGACGAATAACCTGTGGGAGCGGGCTTGCTCGCGAAGGCGGTGTGCCAGAAACCTCAGTGGCGACTGACACACCGCCTTCGCGAGCAAGCCCGCTCCCACAGGGGAGTGCGCAATTTCCGACCATAGCCGTCGGAATTGGTTATTTTTTGTGCTATATTCCGCGCCCGCGATTTTTCATCCTTTATACCGGTCATCGACATGCAAGCAGCCAAGCCGTTATTTGACTATCCCAAGTACTGGGCCGAATGTTTCGGCCCGGCGCCGTTCCTGCCCATGAGCAGGGAGGAGATGGATCAGCTCGGCTGGGATTCGTGCGACATCATCATCGTGACCGGTGATGCCTACGTCGATCACCCGTCGTTCGGCATGGCGATCATTGGCCGTTTGCTGGAGGCCCAGGGCTTCCGTGTCGGGATCATTGCCCAGCCGAACTGGCAGTCCAAAGACGACTTCATGAAGCTTGGCGAGCCCAACCTGTTTTTCGGCGTCGCGGCCGGCAACATGGACTCGATGATCAACCGCTACACCGCCGACAAGAAAATCCGCTCCGACGACGCTTACACCCCGGGTGGTTTGGCGGGCAAGCGGCCGGACCGTGCGAGCCTGGTCTATAGCCAGCGCTGCAAGGAAGCCTACAAGCATGTACCGATCGTGCTCGGCGGCATCGAAGCGTCCCTGCGCCGCATCGCTCACTACGATTACTGGCAGGACCGGGTGCGCAACTCGATCCTGATCGACGCCTGCGCCGACATCCTGCTCTACGGCAACGCCGAGCGGGCGATTGTCGAAGTCGCCCAGCGCCTGTCCTATGGCCACAAGATCGAAGACATCACCGATGTGCGCGGCACTGCGTTTATCCGTCGTGACACGCCGCAAGGCTGGTACGAAGTCGATTCCACGCGCATTGACCGTCCGGGCAAGATCGACAAGATCATCAACCCGTACGTGAATACCCAGGACACCGCAGCCTGCGCCATCGAGCAAGAGAAGGGTCCGGTTGAAGACCCGAGCGAAGCCAAGGTCGTGCAGATCCTGGCGAGCCCGAAAATGACCCGCGACAAGACCGTGATTCGCCTGCCATCGGTGGAAAAGGTTCGTGGCGATGCGGTGCTCTACGCCCACGCCAACCGCGTGCTGCACCTGGAAACCAACCCGGGCAACGCCCGTGCGCTGGTGCAGAAGCACGGCGAAGTCGACGTCTGGTTCAACCCGCCGCCCATTCCGATGACCACTGAAGAAATGGACTACGTGTTTGGCATGCCTTACGCACGTGTTCCCCATCCGGCGTACGGCAAGGAGAAGATCCCTGCCTACGAGATGATCCGTTTCTCGGTGAACATCATGCGCGGCTGCTTTGGTGGCTGCACCTTCTGCTCGATCACCGAGCACGAAGGCCGGATCATCCAGAACCGTTCCGAAGAGTCGATCATTCGCGAGATCGAAGAGATCCGCGACAAGGTTCCAGGTTTCACTGGGGTGATTTCCGACCTCGGCGGGCCGACCGCGAACATGTACCGCATTGCCTGCAAGAGCCCGGAAATCGAATCCGCGTGCCGCAAGCCGTCGTGCGTGTTCCCTGGCATCTGCCCGAACTTGAACACCGACCATTCTTCGCTGATCCAGCTGTACCGCAGCGCCCGGGCATTGCCTGGGGTAAAGAAGATCCTGATTGCCTCTGGCTTGCGTTACGACCTGGCAGTCGAATCGCCGGAATACGTCAAGGAGCTGGTGACCCACCACGTCGGCGGCTACCTGAAGATCGCCCCGGAACACACCGAGGAAGGTCCGCTCAACCAGATGATGAAGCCGGGCATCGGCAGCTATGACAAGTTCAAGCGGATGTTCGAGAAGTACACCAAGGAAGCCGGGAAAGAGCAGTACCTGATTCCGTACTTCATCGCCGCCCACCCGGGCACCACCGACGAAGACATGATGAACCTGGCGCTGTGGCTCAAGGGCAACGGTTTCCGGGCCGATCAGGTGCAGGCGTTCTATCCGTCGCCGATGGCCACCGCCACCGCCATGTACCATTCGGGCAAGAACCCGCTGCGCAAGGTCACCTACAAGAGCGACGGGGTGACCATCGTCAAGAGCGAGGAGCAGCGCCGCCTGCACAAGGCTTTCCTGCGGTATCACGACCCGAAAGGCTGGCCGATGCTGCGCGAAGCGTTGACCCGCATGGGGCGCGCCGACCTGATCGGGCCGGGCAAGAACCAGTTGATTCCGTTGCACCAGCCGGCCACCGACAGCTACCAGAGCGCCCGTCGCAAGAACTCGACGCCAGCCGGCAGCCACAAGGTGGGCAAGGAAACCACCAAGATCCTGACCCAGCACACCGGCCTGCCGCCGCGAGCCAGCGACGGTGGCAACCCATGGGACAAGCGCGAGCAGGCCAAGGCCGCGGCATTCGCCCGCAACCAGCAGGCCGCCAAGGAACGCAAGGATGCCGCCAAGGGCAAAGGACCGAAACCAGCGCGCAAGCCCGTCGTGCCGCGCTGATCGCCTTGCAGCCCCGCAAAAAACGCCAGCCTTGAGTGCTGGCGTTTTGCTTTCTAGCGGCGGTGCTGGCCGTTTGTTATCGTGGCGCCCGCATAGCCTTTGTGGCGAGGGAGCTTGCTCCCGCTGGGCTGCGAAGCGGCCCCAAACAATCCCATACAAGGTTTCCAGATAGACCGTGCCGCCCGGTTTACGACGGCTTCGCCGCCGAGCGGGAGCAAGCTCCCTCGCCACAGTATTGTGTGTGGATAAAGACTTACTTCTTCCGATTCTCAAGGACGATTCATATGAGCACTCCGTTACCCGGCATCGGCATGGACAGCAGCATCTCCCAAATGATGGCCCGCCGCCGCATTGAAAGCCAAATCAACCTACCACGCCTGTTTGCCTCCATTGATGCCGATCCGAGTATCGTCGGTGCAGGCGTGGTGTATATCGACGCCGAGTTCAATGTAGTGACCCTGCGTGAGTTCAAGCCGATCTGCAGCATCAAGCCCAAGCGGATCATTTTGCGCGAGGCACAGAAATACATCGCGCCGGCTCAGTTTGCTCAGCAGGTCCAGGACAATCCACGGGAATCGCGATTGGTCGGCGAAGCGATCAATACGTCCTTGTCGTGCGCGGGGGCCGTTATCGGTTGGGTCGTGGTACTCAGCGGTTCTGTAGCTATCCCATTTTCAGCAGGGGCAAGCACCGCGATTGCTGTGTTGGGTTATACCGCCGCCGCGGCCAGCACTGCGCAATGTTTTGCGAGCGGTTATCGCATGCGCAATGAAATCAGTAACCCGGCACTAAACGATCAGCTCGACAGTGAGGCGTGGTACCAGAACACCATGATTGTGTTGGATGCCGCGGCGTTGGTTGGGGTCGGGGCATCGTCGCTGACGACTCTCAAACTGGTCAGATTGAATAAAGCTGCCACGGGCAAAAGTGTGAGGGAGGTGCTCCGGGGCCTGAATCGACAGGAGCGAGCCAAGCTGACCAAAGAGTTGCTGAGTATCCAGGACCCTCGCCTGACCTCCAAACTGCTCAAACTCAAGCAGTTGTCTGGCGAGCTACCCAAGCGCTTTACGCCCACTCAAATCAGGCATGCCACCGTCACACAGATTCGGGATGCCTTGGGAGCTGCCATCGGCTTCACTGGAAGCGCGATTTCCGGGAATGTCCGGACCATTGCAGTGGGGTTGTACGAGGAGATCGAAGAATGAATGGACAGCCCAGTGTTCGGGTTTTTCTCATCCAATATTTTCCGGTCTTCATGGGGGCGATATTTGCGTCGGTCTTCGCTCTGGTTTTTGCTGTTCCCCTTTTTTTTGAAAGTTATTTTCAAGATCTTTCATTGGCGGATAACGTGAAGTGGTCTTTTTTTGGGGGCGTCGCGCTTACGCTTGTCATCGTGCATTGCAACTTCATGATTGCTCGTGGGCGCCCCGTTTGGATGTGGCCGATGGTTGGGGTCTTGGGGCTGTGTTTTTTTGGCGTCCTGCCCACGATCGCTTATCGGCCTGATAGGTTGATTTACAGTTTGAGCCTGCTGTTCCCGTTGCTTGCGTTGCTGCTGCTCAACAGCAGACGCCACCGGGAGATGCGCGGCAAACTGGTAGAAGTCCGCCGTCAGCGCGAACTCATCATCCAGGCCGCCAAGGCCCCACGCCCGCGCCGTTGAGTCAATTCGCACGGCCAGCGCCGCATTTATGTGCATTGCGTTGCAGATGAATTCGGGCATCGCGCGTTTTTAGTGCTCTACTGCCTTGAGTAGACAAAGAAAGTGTCCGGCCTGCCTGCATGGCATAAGTCTTGCGCCGCTTTCGTTACCGCTCAGGCTCGCAGGAGGCACGTCGTGTCGATCCATGTCGCATTGCATCACGTCACGCATTACCGCTACGACCGCGCGGTCGAACTCGGCCCGCAGATCGTTCGCCTGCGCCCGGCGGCCCACAGCCGCACGCGGATCCTTTCCTATGCGCTGAAGGTTTCGCCCGAGCAGCATTTCATCAACTGGCAGCAGGACCCCCAGGGCAATTACCTGGCGCGGTTGGTGTTTCCCGAGAAAACCCGGGAGATGCGGATCGAAGTCGACCTGCTGGCGGAAATGGCGGTGTTCAATCCGTTCGACTTCTTCCTCGAGCCCTACGCCGAGAAGATTCCGTTCACCTACGCGGCTGACGAACGCAAGGAGCTGGCGCCTTACCTGGAAACCCTGCCATTGACGCCGAAGTTCCAGGCCTATCTGGAGGGCATCGACCGCACGCCGTTGCCGGCGGTGGATTTCCTGGTGGCGCTCAACCAGCGCCTGAGCGAAGACATCAACTACCTGATCCGCATGGAGCCCGGTGTCCAGACCCCGGAGCACACCCTTGAGCACGCGTCCGGCTCGTGCCGCGACTCGGCCTGGCTGTTGGTCCAGTTGCTGCGAAACCTCGGCTTGGCCGCGCGGTTTGTCTCCGGTTACCTGATCCAGTTGACCGCCGACGTGAAGAGCCTCGATGGCCCGTCCGGCACCGACGTGGATTTCACCGACCTGCATGCCTGGTGCGAGGTCTACCTGCCCGGTGCCGGCTGGATCGGCCTGGATGCGACCTCTGGGTTGTTCGCCGGTGAAGGCCACATCCCGTTGGCCTGTAGTCCCGATCCGTCCTCGGCGGCACCGATCAGCGGCCTGGTGGAGCCGTGCGAGTGCGAGTTCAGCCACGAAATGTCCGTCGAGCGTGTCTGGGAAGCGCCGCGGGTAACCAAGCCTTACACCGATGCCCAATGGCTGGCGATCCAGGCCCTGGGGCGGCAGATCGATGCCGACCTGCTGGAGGGCGACGTGCGCCTGACCATGGGGGGCGAACCGACCTTTGTCTCCATCGATGACCCGGATGGCGCCGAGTGGAACACCGCGGCACTTGGGCCGGACAAGCGTCGGCTCTCCGCCGAGCTGTTCCAGCGCATGCGCAACCACTATGCGCCTAAGGGGCTGGTGCATTTCGGCCAGGGCAAGTGGTACCCCGGCGAGCAATTGCCGCGCTGGTCGCTGAACTGTTATTGGCGGCGTGACGGGGTGCCGATCTGGCACAACAGCGCGTTGATCGCCGACGAGCAGCAAGATTACGGCGCCGATGGCGAACTCGCTGGACGCTTCCTGGCAAGCGTTGCCGAGCGTTTGAAAATCCCTGCGCGGTTCGTGTTTCCTGCCTACGAAGATAATTTCTATTACCTCTGGCGCGAGGGTGCGTTGCCGTCGAACGTCACGGCCGAAGACCCGCGCCTGGAGGATGCCTTGGAGCGTGCGCGGTTGCGCAAGGTCTTCAGCCAGGGCCTGGACAAGGTCATCGGCCAGGTCCTGCCGTTGGCCCGCACCGCCAAGGGCGATCAATGGCAAAGCGGTCGCTGGTACCTGCGGGACAACCACTGTCGCCTGGTGCCGGGGGATTCGCCCCTGGGCTATCGCTTGCCGCTGGCGTCCCAGCCTTGGGTGACGGCGGCCGAGTACCCGTTCATCCATCCCACCGACCCGAACCAGGACTTGCCCGAACTGCCCGGCACCGAGCAGTTGGCGCGTCACGGCGAGCCGGCGGCCGAGCAGGAACGTGTCCCGGAGATCGACAAATCCGCCGACTGGCTGACCCGCACCGCCTTTTGTGCCGAGGCCCGCGAAGGCCGGCTTTACTTGTTCATGCCGCCGCTGGAGCGGGTCGAGGATTACCTGGAGCTGGTCAGTGCCATCGAGGCGACGGCTGAGGAGTTGCACTGTCCGGTGCTGTTGGAGGGCTACGAGCCGCCAAGCGATCCGCGCCTGAGCAATTTCCGCATCACCCCCGACCCTGGTGTGATCGAGGTCAACGTGCAGCCCTCGGCGAGCTGGGATGAACTGGTCGAACGCACTGAGTTTTTGTACGAAGAAGCGCGACAGACCCGGCTGACCACCGAGAAATTCATGATCGATGGCCGGCACACCGGCACCGGTGGCGGTAACCACTTCGTACTGGGTGGCGCGACACCGGCGGATTCACCGTTCCTGCGGCGTCCCGACCTGCTGCGCAGCCTGATCAGTTACTGGCATAACCACCCGTCGTTGTCCTACTTGTTTTCCGGATTGTTCATCGGCCCGACGTCCCAGGCGCCCCGCGTGGACGAGGCGCGCAACGACGCGTTGTACGAGCTGGAAATCGCCTTCGCGCAAATGCCCCAGTCCGGCGAGGAATGCCCGCCGTGGTTGGTGGACCGCTTGCTGCGCAACCTGTTGATCGACGTGACCGGCAACACCCACCGTGCCGAATTCTGCGTCGACAAGCTCTATTCACCGGACGGCGCCACCGGGCGTCTCGGCCTGTTGGAGTTGCGTGCGTTCGAGATGCCGCCCCACGCCCGCATGAGCCTGGCCCAGCAGTTACTGCTGCGGGCACTGGTGGCGCGGTTCTGGCGCGAGCCGTATGCGCCGGAGAAACTGGCGCGTTGGGGCACCGAGCTGCATGACCGCTTCCTGTTGCCGCACTTTATCGAGCAGGATTTTGCCGACGTCATCCACGAACTGAACGCCGTCGGCTACCCGCTGCGGGCCGAGTGGTTCGCCGCGCACCTGGAGTTCCGTTTTCCCAAGGTGGGCGATTACGCGGTCAGCGGCATCGAGCTGCAATTGCGCCAAGCCCTCGAACCTTGGCATGTGCTGGGAGAAGAGGGCGCGGTGGGCGGCACCGTGCGTTATGTGGATTCGTCCCTGGAGCGTTTGCAGGTCAAGCTCAGCGGCCTGGCGCCGCAACGCTACCTGCTGACCTGCAACGGCGTTGCGGTGCCGTTGCAACCGACCGGTCGAGTCGGCGAGTTCGTCGCCGGGGTGCGGTTCCGTGCCTGGCAACCGGCCAACTGCCTGCAACCGACCATCCCGGTGCATGCGCCGTTGGTTTTCGACGTGCTCGACACCTGGATGCAACGTTCCGTGGGCGGCTGCCAGTATCACGTGGCCCATCCGGGCGGGCGCAACTATGACAGCCTGCCGGTGAACGCCAACGAGGCCGAGAGCCGGCGCATGGCGCGTTTCTTCCGGCTCGGACATACACCGGGGAAACTGCCGATACCGAGCCTGGCGGTGGATGACGAGTTTCCGCTCACGCTCGATCTGCGACGTTTTCCAGGGGCGCCAAAGCGCTAGGTGGACCTTGTGGCGAGGGAGCTTGCTCCCGCTCGGTTGCGCAGCGACCGTAAAATCTTGGGGCTGCTGCGCAACCCAGCGGGAGCAAGCTCCCTCGCCACAATGATTGCAGTCTCAAAGCCCAGGTCGGATCCAACACAAACACACCTATCCGGGCGTCATGCGCTTGCGCTAGTCTCACCTTTCATTGCTGTCTGCCGAGCTTTCCATGCCTGACCTGCTTGACCGTTACCCGCTGACGACGGGCACCTATCACGAATTGCTGGACGACAGCGGTGCGGTGCGTGCGCACTGGCGGCGGCTGTTCGACCAGTTGCAGCGCAGCACGCCGGCCCAACTGCTGCAGCGTCAGGCCCTGCTGGCCCGGCAGATCCAGGAAAACGGCGTGACCTACAACGTCTACGCCGATCCGAAAGGCGCCGACCGGCCATGGGAACTGGACCTGCTGCCCCACGTGATCGACCCGCAGGAATGGAAACATCTGCAAGCTGGGATTGCCCAGCGTGCGCGACTGCTCAATGCGGTGCTGGCCGACCTGTATGGGCCGCAGCGGCTGATCAGTGAAGGGTTGTTGCCGGCGGAGTTGGTCTTCGGGCACAACAATTTCCTCTGGCCTTGCCAGGGCATCGCGCCACCGGACGGCAGCTTCCTGCACTTGTACGCGGTGGATCTGGCACGCACGCCCGATGGTCGCTGGTGGGTCACGGCGGACCGGACCCAGGCGCCTTCGGGGGCCGGGTACGCGCTGGAAAACCGCACGATCGTTTCCCGCGCCTTCCCCGACTTGTACCGCGACCTCAAGGTGCGGCACCTGTCCGGTTTTTTCCGCACCTTGCAGGAAACCCTGGCGCGACAAGCGCCCAGCGACGGCGAGTCGCCGCTGGTGGTGCTGTTGACACCGGGGCGGTTCAACGAAAGCTATTTCGAGCATCTTTACCTGGCGCGCCAACTGGGCTATCCGCTGGTGGAAGGCGGCGACCTGACCGTCCGCGACGCCACGGTCTATCTCAAGACCCTCAGCGGCCTGCGCCGGGTCCATGCCATCATGCGCCGGCTCGACGACGATTTCTGCGACCCCTTGGAGCTGCGCACCGATTCGGCCCTCGGCGTGCCGGGCTTGCTCGAAGCGGTGCGCCAGGGCCGGGTGCTGGTGGCCAATGCCCTGGGCAGTGGCGTGCTGGAATCGCCGGGCCTGCTGGGGTTCCTGCCGAAGATCAACCAGTACCTGTTCGGCGAAGAACTGCTGCTGCCGTCCATCGCCACCTGGTGGTGCGGCGAGCCGCCGGTGCTGGCCCAGGCCCTGGAAAAATTGCCGCACTTGTTGATCAAGCCGGCGTTTCCCTCCCAGAGTTTCAGCCCGGTGTTCGGTCGCGACCTGAGCGAGGCGCAGCGCGCCCAACTGGCGGCGCGCATGCAGGCACGGCCCTATGCCTATGTCGCCCAGGAACTGGCGCAGCTGTCCCAGGCGCCGGTGTGGCAGGCCGAAGATGGCCAGATCCAGCCGAGGGCAATCGGCATGCGCATGTATGCCGTGTCCGGGAAAGACGATTATCGGGTCCTGCCGGGTGGCCTGACCCGGGTGGCCGCCGAGGCCGACGCCGAAGTGGTGTCGATGCAGCGCGGCGGCGCCAGCAAGGACACCTGGGTGCTGAGTGAGCAGGCCCCCGGCGGTGAACAATGGAAGGCCCAGCGAACCGTAGGGGTTCATGACCTGGTTCGACGTGATCCGTATCTGCCTTCGCGGGTGGTGGAAAACCTGTTCTGGTTCGGCCGCTACTGCGAGCGTTGCGATGGCAGCGCGCGGTTGCTGCGGATCATGCTGGCGCGTTATGTCGACGGCGATGATCCACAGGCCTTGGAATCGGCGGTGGCCTTGGGCGAAAGCCTGATGCTGCTGCCCGAAGAGGGCGAATTGCCCGAGCGTTTGCTGGCGGCGCTGCTGGGGGACGACTGGTCGTTCAGCCTGCGTTCCAACCTGCAGCGCTTGCAGTGGGCCGCCTCGCAGGTGCGCGGCAAGCTGTCCCGGGAGAACTGGCAGGCGCTGGTGGAATTGCAGCGCGAAGCCATGGAGCTGGAAACCGAGGAGGCGGATTTCGGCGAGTTGCTGGACTTCCTCAATCGGTTGGTGATGTCCCTGGCGGCGCTGTCCGGCTTCGCCCTGGACGACATGACCCGCGACGAAGGCTGGCGCTTCCTGATGATCGGTCGGCGCCTGGAGCGCCTGCAGTTTCTCAGCAGCAGCCTGGCGGCGTTCCTTCGCAGCGATGCGGTCTTCGACCAGGCCGGGCTGGAGTGGTTGTTGGAACTGGGTAACAGCAGCATCACCTACCGCTCGCGCTATTTGGCGGTGGCCCAGCTGATCCCGGTGCTGGACTTGCTGCTGCTGGACGAACAGAACCCCCACGCGGTGCTTTTCCAATTGAAACTGGTGACCCGCACCCTCAAGCGCTTGAACGATGATTTCGCCGCGCCCCGGGAAACCGCCTTGCCGGAGTTGGTCGCACGCCTGTCGCGCTTTGACCTGCGTTGCCTGGAGAACCCGTTGTTCGGTGAAGCCAGCCTGCGCGCCGCACTCGATGGGCTGGCCGACCTGTTGCAGGAAGTGGCCGATGTCAGCGGCCAGGTGTCCGATCGCCTGGCCTTGCGTCATTTCGCCCATGTCGATGATGTCAGCCAACGCACGGTGTCCGTCTGATGAACGCTCGTTACCAGATTCTCCACGACACCCATTACCACTACGACAGCCCGGTGTCCCTGGCCCAGCAGCTTGCCCATCTGTGGCCACGGGCCTGTGATTGGCAGCGTTGTACTGAGCGGCAGTTACTCATCAGTCCGGAACCGACGACCCGGCGCGATGAACAGGATGTGTTCGGCAATCCGCTGACCCGCCTGGCCTTCGAGCGGCCCCATGATGAATTGTTGGTCAATGCGCGCCTGAGCGTCGAGGTGCTGGCCCGCCCTGAGCTGGATTTCAACCTGTCCCCGGCCTGGGAGTCGACTTGTAACGCGCTGACCTACACGGGCCGGCCATTGGCGGCGCCATTGCTGGAGGCGTGCCGTTACCGTTTCGAGTCACCCTACGTGCACCTCAAGCGCAGCTTCGTCGAATTCTCCGAAAGCTGCTTTGCGCCAGGGCGACCGTTGATGATGGGCGTTCGAGCGCTGATGGAAAAGATCTTCGAGGAATTCACCTTCGATGCCGAGGCGACCCAGGTGGCGACGCCGTTGGTGGAGGTGCTGGAGCGGCGACGGGGGGTTTGCCAGGACTTCGCCCACTTGATGCTGGCCTGCGTGCGCTCTCGCGGCTTGGCGGCACGTTACGTCAGCGGCTACCTGCTGACCCAGCCACCGCCCGGCCAGCCCCGGCTGATTGGCGCCGATGCGTCCCATGCCTGGGTCTCGGTGTATTGCCCGGTATTGGGTTGGGTGGATTTCGACCCGACCAATAACGTACAGCCGGCGCTGGAACACATCACCTTGGCCTGGGGCCGGGATTTTTCCGATGTGTCGCCGTTGCGCGGGGTGATCTTGGGGGGCGGTACGCATGATCCCGAAGTGCGGGTGACGGTGATGCCGTTGGAGTCATGAATCAATTGCCCAGTGAAATACCTGTGGCGAGGGAGCCTGCTCCCGCTTGGTTGCGCAGCAACCGCTCAAATACCTGGGGGGCCGCTACGCGGCCCAGCGGGAGCAAGCTCCCTCGCCACAGGAAACACTCATTAACAGCGAGTCCCGTTATGTTCCCGGTATCCATCAAAGGCGTGCTGCAATCCCTCGAAGGCCTGGTTGTGCTGATGCTCAACGAGCGGGATGAGTGGGAGCTGCCCGGCGGGCGGATCGAGCTGGGCGAAACGGCGCCGCAATGCCTGGCGCGGGAGATCGCCGAGGAGCTGGCGGTCGAGGTGAGTGTGGGGGAGCCGCTGGATTCGTACCTGTTCGAGGTCATTGCCGGCAAGCACGTCTTCATCTCCACGTACCGCTGCCAGTTGCTGGGCGGTTTCGTGCCGACCATCAGTCATGAGCACAAGGAGATCGGGCTGTTCGCGCCGGACCAATTGCCGGTGAACCTGCCTGCGGGTTATCGCCTGTCGATTATCAAGGCGCTGAGGTTGTGAGGGCCGGCAGCGAGGCTGCCGGTCCTGGACACAAAACCGGGGGGCCGGATCGGATCATCGGGCCCTGGAGGAGTCAGGCGTCGGGAGCCTGATCTTTCGGTGCATCGACATCATCGTCTGCCGCCACTTCACCCTCGGCATCGGGGTTCAGTGCTGCTTCATCGGCGGTTGCTTTCTTGCGCTGGAGCTTTTCCTCTTTCTTCTGCTCCTTGGCCAAGTCTCTCTGACGTTTGGCGAAGGAATAATTGGGTTTGGCCATGGGCGATCCTCTGGGGTCGAAGGTGAGGTTGAGCGGCGCATATTCTGCCCTGTATCGGGGCCGAGCCGTTAGCTGGGTTTTTGTTCGGCCCACTTTGGCTGCACGGACGGTTGCCATTCGTCCAGGGCATCGAGCAGGTTCTGCGCGGATTCGCTCACTTGCAGCATGTCACGATGGGGCGTGCGGACGAAGCCTTCGCCGACGATATGATCGAGAAAAGCGGTGAGCTTGCCGTAGAAACCGTTCACTTCCAGCAGCCCCAGCGGTTTGCCGTGGTAGCCGAGCTGGCCCCACGTCCAGACTTCGAACAACTCCTCCAGCGTGCCGAGGCCGCCGGGCAGGGCGATGAAGGCATCGCTGAGTTCAGCCATGCGCGCCTTGCGGGCGTGCATGCCGTCCACCACTTCCAGGCGGGTCAGGCCGCTGTGGCCGATCTCCTTGTCCTTCAGGCTTTGCGGGATGATGCCGATGACTTCGCCGCCAGCGGCCAGGGCCGCATCCGCGACAATCCCCATCAGTCCCACAGCGCCGCCGCCGTAGACCAGGGTCAGTTTTCGTTCCGCCAAGGCGCGGCCGAGGGCCTGCGCCGCTTCACGATACGCGGGAGTGGTGCCAGTGCTGGCGCCGCAAAATACACAAACAGACGCGATGGACATGCTTTACTCCGTGGTCAGTCACCGCGCCAGAGTAAAGCCTGGCCTGTGTTGCGCAAAGGACTTAAACCTCGCGCCGGGGCTTTTCGTAGGTACCGCTGGCGCCGCAGGCGTAGGCGGCGAGCAAGCTGCACAGCAGGCTGTTGACGTTCATGATGATCGCTCCAGAAGATGATGGGCCTGATCATAGGGCCGCCTCATACTTCTGGCTGGTTGATTCTGTCCATCAGGCTGATAGGCTTAAGTTGTATACAATCTTTGACTCAGGTCATAGGAACTTGCCGGAAAATCAGGCAGTCTTTTCCTTTGACGGAATTTTGTTAACCATGCCTTGGAGATTCACGATGTTTGCCAAACTTGTAGCAGTATCCCTGTTGACACTGGCCAGCAGCCAACTGATGGCAGCGGAGTGCAAGACCACCATCGACTCGACCGACCAGATGTCCTTCAGCACCAAGGCCATCGAGATCGACAAGAGCTGCAAGACGTTCACTGTTGAGCTGACGCACTCGGGCAATTTGCCAAAAAACGTCATGGGCCATAACTGGGTGCTGAGCAAGGAGGCTGACATGCAGCCGATCGCCACCGATGGTCTGAGCGCCGGTATCGACAAGAACTACCTCAAGGACGGTGATGCTCGTGTCATCGCCCACACCAAACTCATTGGGGCCAAGGAAACCGACTCGGTGACCTTCGACGTGTCGAAACTCAGTGCTTCCGAGAAGTACGGCTTCTTCTGCTCGTTCCCGGGCCACATCTCGATGATGAAGGGCACCGTTACCCTGAAGTAACCACCGCCTATCCTGTGGGAGCCGAGCTTGCTCGCGATGGCGTCAGCGCATTCCATATCAATGCAAGCTGACCCATCGCTATCGCGAGCAAGCCCGCTCCCACATTTTAAACTTGATCCGACACAACTCTTGTATTCGATGAAGCCCCCTGTGGGAGCGAGCCTGCTCGCGAAAGCGGTGTGTCAGTCAGCAATGATGTCGCTGATGCGACGCCTTCGCGAGCAGGCTCGCTCCCACAGGGATTGTCACACCGTCGCGGTGGTTACGGGGCGTACGGCATCACGCGCTTGTGCTCGGTCTTGCGATAGGTATCACAAATGATTTTTGCCGCCTCTTCGCGAATCGGTTGGCCGTGCAGGAACGCATCGATCTCGGCGTAGGTCACGCCGTGGGAGGCTTCATCCGGCTTGCCGGGCGACAGGTCTTCAAGGTCGGCGGTGGGGACTTTTTCCACCAGCGATTCCGGCGCGCCAAAATCCCGGGCGATGGCCCTGACCTGGTTTTTCACCAGGCCGCTCAACGGAGCCAGGTCGCAGGCGCCGTCACCGAACTTGGTGAAAAAACCCATGACCGCTTCAGCCGCATGGTCAGTGCCGATCACCAGGCCCTGCTCAGCGCCGGCGATGGTGTACTGCGCCACCATGCGCATCCGCGCCTTGGTATTGCCCAGCACGAAATCCCGCGACACCGCCGCCTTGCCCTCGAACGCCGCGACTTGCTCGGCCAAGGCCTTGACCGCCGGGCCGATGTTGACGGTATGGCGCTCGTCCGGGTCGATGAAGTCCACGCAGGCCTGGGCTTCATGTTCGTCGAACTGGGTTTCGTACGGCAGGCGCACGGCGATGAACTTGTAGGCCGCGTTGCCGGTTTTCTCCCGCAGTTCGCGCATGGCGCGTTGGGCCAGCAGCCCGGCGGTCAGCGAGTCGACGCCCCCGCTGATGCCCAGCACGAGGGACTTGAGCCCGGAATTGACCAGGCAATCCTGGATAAAGCTCACTCGCCGGGCGATTTCGGCCTTGAGGGCGGCGTCATTGGCGAACGGTGGCTGGACCTTGAGCTGTTCAGCAATCTCACGCTGTACGGCTTGCATGAATTCACTCCTTGCTTGATGCGTCTGAAAGGGCGGCAGGTACTTGGAAAACGTGTCGCATGTAGGCGACGAAATTCGGGTCCTTGCAGTGGGTCTTGCCGGGCTCATCGGAAATCTTGGCCACGGGTTGCCCGGCACAGCTGATCATTTTAAGCACGATGCTCATGGGCTCGACACCCGGGATGTCGCAAGTCAGGTGGGTGCCGATACCGAAGCTGACATTAATGCGACCACGCAACGCCCGAAAAATCTCCAGGCATTTGGGCAATGTCAGGCTATCGGAGAACACCAGGGTCTTGCTCATCGGGTCGATGCCGAGCTTGTGGTAGTGGGCAATGGCTTTTTCAGCCCAGATCACCGGGTCGCCCGAGTCATGGCGCAAGCCGTCGAACAGCTTGGCGAAGAACAGATCGAAATCCTTGAGGAAGGCGTCCATGGTGATGCAATCGGTGAGTGCGATACCCAGCAGGCCTCGGTATTCACGCACCCAGCAATCGAGGGCGGCGATCTGGCTGTCGATCAACCGCGGGCCCAGTTGCTGATGGGCCATGATCCACTCGTGGGCCATGGTGCCGAGGGGTTTCATGTCCAGTTCCCGGGACAGGTGGACGTTACTGGTGCCGACGAAACGCCCGGGAAAATCGTGCTTGAGGACGTTGACCACTTCTTCCTGAACGCGGAAGGAAAACCGACGACGGGTGCCGAAGTCCGCGACTTGCAGCTCGGACAGCTCATCGGCGCTGGCGTTGGCGCTCAACCAGTCGAACTTGCGGTACAGCTGCTCGCGGGTCTGTTCCAGGACGACTTCACGGTAGCGATAGCGATTGCGCACTTCGCTGACGATGGCCAACAGCGGCACTTCGAACAGGATCACATGCAGCCACGGTCCGCGCAGGCGGATGAACAGCTCGCCGTTGTCGATGCCGGTGTGCACGTAGCGCAGGTTGAAGCGAAACAGCCCCAGGAACCGCAGGAAATCCGGCTTGAGGAAGCTGATGCGCTCCAGGAAACCGAGCTGGTCGGCGCTCAGGTTCAACTCCGCCAAGCGCTCGATCTGGAAGCGGATCTCCGCCAGGTACGGACGCAGGTCTTCGCTGTTGCGGCAACGGAACTCCCACTCGACTTCGACGTTGGGGTAGTTGTGCAGCACCGCCTGCATCATCGTCAGTTTGTAGAAGTCGGTGTCGAGCAGGTTCTGCACGATACGATCGGCAAATACGCTCTCGCTCATAGGGTTCTCCAGACAGGCCGCAGCCGTGGGCAGCGAAGTTCGGCAGTTCAGTGAACGGCTAGTGGCGCATAACCGTGGTGGGTTTTGCCAGCGATTTTTTAACAGTCCTCAGACCTTTGCGGGAGCGCGCTTACTGTGGCGAGGGAGCTTGCTCCCGCTGGAGTGCGAAGCGCTCCCCTTTTTTTGCGGGTGCTTCGCACCCGAGCGGGAGCAAGCTCCCTCGCCACGGGTTTTGTGTGGGGTGCCGTTATTGCGGTACCTCCGGGCTGGCGATCTGCTCCAGCATCCACTCCACGAAAAGCCGCACCTTGGGTACTTCCGCCGAATGCTCCGGATAGGCCAGGTAATAGGCGCTGGTGCTGGGCATCGCGTGGGGCCAGGGGATGACCAGCTTGCCGTCGGCCAGTTCTTCTTCCACCAGGAACCGTGGCAGCAGGGCGACGCCACAGCCGACCTGGGCGGCGCGAATGCACATGTAGAAGGTTTCGAAACGCGGGCCGTGGTAGCTGTGTTCGGTGTGGTAGCCCTGGCTGTCGAACCAGTCGTGCCAGGCCTGGGGTCGCGAGGCGTTTTGCAGCAGCACCAACTCGGCCAATTGGGTCGGGTCGGTGAAGGGCTGGCCGGGTAGGCTGCCGGGCGCGCAGACTGGCACCAGCTCCTCGTCGAACAGTCTCAGGGACTCGGTGCCGGGACGTGAACCCTGGCCGAAGTAGAACGCCAGGTCGCTGCGCCCCTGCTGCAAGTCGTCGGCTTCCTGCTCGCTGCACAGGTCCAGATGAATTTTCGGATGACGCAGGCGCCAGCCTTTCAGGCGCGGGACCAGCCAGCGAGCCCCAAAGGTCGGGGGCGTGGAAACACGCAGGACTTCGGTGTCGCCACCGTAGGACCGCAGGTAATGGGTAGACATCTCCACCTGGGTGAGGATTTTTCGTACTTCCCCCAGATACAAATCCCCGGCCGGTGTCAGCTGCAAGCGACGGCGCACGCGCCGGAACAGCAGGTGCTGCAACAATTCCTCGAGCTGGGCGACCTGTTTGCTGACGGCACTCTGGGTCAGGTGAAGCTCTTCGGCGGCACGGGTAAAGCTCAGGTGGCGGGTCACGGCTTCGAAGCACTGGAGGGCGGTGATCGACGGTAAATAGCGCTTATTGAGCATGACGAGGGCCTTTTTCTTGTTGCTCTATAAATCGAGTCAGGGGCAGCATGAATAAACGGAATGATATCTCGCTTAATGGTCGTTTGTTGGCAAGACTCGAGCCAGCTAAAACTAGAGGCCTGAGCAGAGGGTAATTGCCCGCCTGCCAATCTTTTATCGCTCGTTTAGAGGAGTTACCCATGGTTGCTGCATTGCTTGATCGTCTGGGCGTCAATCCGGCCTTGTACCAGGGCGGCGCACAGCCGGTGCATTCGCCTATCGATGGCAGTCGTATCGGTGCCGTGAACTGGGAAGGCGCCGCTGAGGTCGAGCAGCAGGTCAGCCGTGCCGAGCATGCCTTCGACCTGTGGCGCAAGGTGCCGGCCCCGCGTCGCGGCGAGCTGGTGCGTCAATTCGGCGATCTGTTGCGTGAATACAAGGCCGATCTCGGCGAACTGGTGTCCTGGGAAGCCGGCAAGATCACCCAGGAAGGCCTGGGTGAAGTGCAAGAGATGATCGATATCTGCGACTTCGCCGTCGGCCTGTCCCGCCAGTTGTACGGTTTGACCATCGCCTCCGAACGCCCGGGCCACCACATGCGTGAATCCTGGCATCCGCTGGGCGTGGTCGGGGTGATCAGTGCCTTCAACTTCCCCGTCGCGGTCTGGGCCTGGAACACCACGCTGGCCCTGGTCTGCGGCAACTCGGTGATCTGGAAACCCTCGGAAAAGACTCCGCTCACCGCCCTGGCGTGCCAGGCGCTGTTCGAGCGCGTGCTGGAGAACTTCAGCGACGCGCCACCGTACCTGAGCCAGGTGATCATCGGCGGCCGCGATGCCGGTGAAGCCCTGGTGGATGACCCGCGCGTGGCGTTGATCAGCGCCACCGGCAGCACCCGCATGGGCCGTGAAGTGGCGCCGAAAGTCGCTGCGCGTTTCGCCCGCAGCATCCTGGAGCTGGGCGGCAACAACGCCATGATCCTGGCGCCGAGCGCCGACCTGGACATGGCCGTGCGCGCCATCCTGTTCAGCGCCGTCGGCACCGCCGGCCAGCGTTGCACCACCCTGCGTCGCCTGATTGCCCATGAGTCGGTGAAGGAAGAGATCGTCACCCGCCTCAAGGCCGCCTATTCGAAAGTGCGCATTGGCCATCCGCTGGAAGGCAACCTGGTCGGGCCGCTGATCGACAAGCACAGCTTCGAGGGCATGCAGGACGCGCTGGAGCAGGCCTTGAGCGAAGGCGGTCGTGTGTTTGGTGGCAAGCGCCAGCTTGAAGACCAATTCCCGAATGCCTATTACGTCTCGCCGGCCATCGTCGAGATGCCCGAGCAGAGTGATGTGGTGCGCCATGAAACCTTCGCGCCGATCCTGTATGTGGTCGGCTACAAGGACTTTGCCGAGGCCCTGCACTTGAACAATGCCGTGCCCCAAGGCCTGTCGTCCTGCATCTTCACCACCGACGTGCGTGAAGCCGAGCAGTTCATGTCGGCCGTGGGCAGCGACTGTGGCATCGCCAACGTCAACATCGGCCCGAGCGGCGCGGAAATCGGCGGCGCGTTCGGCGGCGAAAAAGAAACCGGCGGCGGTCGCGAATCCGGCTCCGACGCCTGGCGCGGCTACATGCGCCGCCAGACCAACACCGTGAATTACTCGCTGGAGTTGCCGTTGGCGCAGGGGATTACCTTCGATTAAGGCTTGAGCCAAGCGGTGATCCCATGTGGGAGCGGGCTTGCTCGCGAAAGCGGACTGTCACTCAACATTAGTGTCGACAGGCCCACTGCCTTCGCGAGCAAGCCCGCTCCCACAAATGGAATGGTGTAGTGGTTAGGTTTCTTTTTTGGAGTCTGGCAATGCCGTTACGCGAAGAATGTCTGTGGGAAAAACTGACGCCGCAAAGGCCTGAAAACACGGCGCTCACCGGTGAAATCACGGTGGATGTCTGTGTGATCGGCGCAGGCTTCACCGGGCTGTCGGCGGCGGTGCACTTGCTCGAACAAGGCAAGCGCGTGGCTGTGCTGGAAGCCCATCGGGCCGGGCAGGGCGGGTCGGGACGCAACGTCGGCCTGGTGAACGCCGGGCTGTGGATCCCGCCGGATGACATCGAGGCCGGGTTCGGCGAGGCGGTGGGCAGCCAGCTCAACCGCATGCTGGGGGCTGCGCCAGCCTTGGTGTTCAGTCTCATCGATAAATACAGCATCGATTGCCAGTTGCGTCGCGAAGGCACCCTGCACATGGCCCATAACGCCCGGGGCGAGGCCGACCTGCGCAGTCGCGAAGCACAATGGAAACGCCGTGGCGCCCCGGTGGAGTTGCTCACCGGCCAGGCCTGCGCGGAGGCGACCGGCACCTCGAAAATCGCTGCGGCATTACTCGACCGCCGCGCCGGCACGCTCAACCCGATGGCCTACACCAGCGGGTTGGCCAAGGCCGCAACGGACCTGGGCGGCCAGTTGTTCGACCATTCCCCGGTGACCCGCCTGGAACGCCAAGGCCAGCGCTGGTCGGTGCAAACCGCCCAGGGTTCGGTGCTGGCCGAGCAGGTGGTGATTGCCTCCAACGCCTACACCGAGGGCGACTGGACCGAGCTGCGGCGCAATTTTTTCCCTGGCTATTACTATCAGGTCGCCTCGGTCCCGCTGACCGACGAGGCCGCCCGCCGCATCCTGCCAGGCGGCCAGGGTTCGTGGGATACCCGCCAGGTGCTGAGCAGCATCCGCCGGGACAAGGACGGCCGCTTGCTGCTGGGCAGCCTGGGCAACGGCAACCGCAAGCCGACCTGGTTCCTCAAGGCCTGGGCCGACCGAGTACAGCAACACTATTTTCCTTATCTCAAGCCGGTGGAGTGGGAATGCACCTGGACCGGTTGCATCGCCTTCACCCCCGATCATCTGATGCGCCTGTTCGAGCCGGCCCCCGGGCTGGTGGCCGTGACCGGCTACAACGGCCGAGGCGTGACCACCGGTACGGTGGTCGGCAAGGCGTTCGCCGATTACCTCTGCCATGGTAACGCCCAGGCCCTGCCGATCCCGTTCGCGCCCATGCAGCCACTGGCCGGGGTGGGGTTGCGCAGTTGCCTGTATGAGGCCGGTTTTTCGCTGTATCACGCGGGCCAGTGCCTGCGGATCGTCATTTGAGTGTTGAAAATTGTTGCTGGAACCCGCGTTTTCCGGCGTAGCGTCTAGCCTGTTATGGTGCGGCTTGTAGCAGTCGCGCACCGACAGTGTGCAGTTCGGTGACGTGGGTTGTTACACAGTGGTTGCACGCCGTTTCGTGTGATGGTTGCAATGATGGCTCACGGAGGGTTTCACCCATTTAAATAAAAGGTTGCACCTCGTGCGGTTTAGACGGTTGCACGCCCCATGAAAAAGGGCTCGAAACAGTCGAAATAACAATAAAGCAGCGACTTTTTTCAGAATAAAAAACCGATGGCACGGCCCTTGCTCTGAGCTTTTCAGTGAAATGAAGTCGCAGTGCCAACTAAAAAAAACCTTGGAGCACCACCTCATGTCCCAGACGTTTTACAAGAAAGGTTTCCTGGCCCTCGCAGTGGCAGCTGCATTGGGTGTTTCTGCGTTTGCTCAAGCTGATGTGAAATTTGGTGTGGCGGGGCCGATGACCGGCGCCAACGCTGCATTTGGCGAGCAGTACATGAAGGGTGCGCAGGCAGCGGCCGATGTCATCAACAAAGCAGGTGGCGTCAATGGCGAGAAGATCGTACTGGTTGCCGGCGACGATGCTTGCGAGCCCAAGCAGGCCGTGGCCGTGGCCAACCGCTTGGTTGACCAGGACAAGGTGATCGGCGTGGTCGGGCACTTCTGCTCGTCCAACACCATCCCGGCCTCCGAGGTCTACGACGAAGCCGGCATCATCGCCATCACCCCCGGCTCGACCAACCCGGCCGTGACCGAGCGCGGCCTCAGCGCGATGTTCCGCATGTGCGGTCGTGACGACCAGCAGGGCATCGTGGCCGGCGACTACATCGTCGACGTGCTCAAGGGCAAGAAAGTCGTTGTCCTGCATGACAAGGACACCTATGGCCAAGGCCTGGCGGATGCCACCAAGGCACAACTGATCAAGCGCGGCGTGACCCCGGTGCTGTACGAAGGCCTGACCCGTGGCGAGAAAGACTTCAGCGCCGTGGTCACCAAGATCCGTGGGGCTGGCGCCGACGTGGTCTACTTCGGTGGCCTGCACCCAGAAGCCGGCCCGCTGGTTCGCCAGTTGCGTGAGCAAGGCCTCAAGGATGTGAAGTTCATGTCCGATGACGGCATCGTTACCGACGAACTGGTCACCACCGCTGGCGGCGCGCAATACGTCGATGGCGTGTACATGACCTTCGGCGCCGACCCGCGCCTGCTGCCAGACAGCAAGGTCGTGGTCGAGGAGTTCCGCAAGAATGGCACCGAGCCTGAAGGCTACACCCTGTACGCCTACGCTTCGGTCCAGGCCCTGGCCGCCGGCTTCAACGGCGCCAAGTCCAACAAAGGCGAGGATGCGGCCAAGTGGCTCAAGGCCAACCCTGTCCAGACCGTGATGGGCAAGAAGGAGTGGGACACCAAGGGCGATCTGAAAGTCTCCGACTACGTGGTCTACCAGTGGGACAAGGACGGCAAATACCACCAGTTGGAAAAACAGAAGTAATTTGAAGGGATGACTAGCCTGTGGCGAGGGAGCTTGCTCCCGCTGGGGCGCGTAGCGGCCCCAAAAAGGGGACTGCTGCGCAGTCCAGCGGGAGCAAGCTCCCTCGCCACGGAGACTGTGTTCACCCTGTCCTGATTGGCATTAGCCAAAGGCCCGTCTGTTTTTTTCTACGAGCCGCACATCCTTTGGCGCTGGGCTTCGAACCCGTCGTCGCGTCCCCGGGATGTGCTGTCTCACTGCGTGAGATTGCGTTATGGATGGTATTTTCCTGCAGCAACTGATCAATGGCCTGACCCTCGGGTCGGTCTATGGTCTGATCGCCATAGGCTACACAATGGTCTACGGCATCATCGGCATGATCAACTTCGCCCATGGCGAGGTTTACATGATTTCCGCTTACCTCGCGGCAATCAGTCTGGCTCTGCTGGCTTACTTCGGTATTGAATCCTTTCCGCTAATGATCCTTGGCACCCTCGTGTTCACGGTCGTGGTCACCGGCGTATACGGCTGGGTCATCGAACGCGTCGCCTACAAACCCCTGCGCAACTCCACCCGGCTGGCACCGCTGATCAGTGCCATCGGCATCTCGCTGATCTTGCAGAACTATGCACAAATCAGCCAGGGCGCCCGCCAACAAGGGATCCCGACGCTGCTCGAAGGCGCCATGCGCGTCGACATCGGCAGCGGTTTCGTCCAGCTCACCTACACCAAGATTTTCATCCTGGTCGCTGCGTTCGCCGGGATGGCCGCGCTGACCTACATCATCAAATACACCAAGCTCGGGCGCATGTGCCGCGCCACCCAGCAAGACCGCAAGATGGCCTCGATCCTGGGGATCAACACCGACCGGGTGATTTCCTACGTTTTCATCATCGGTGCAGCCATGGCGGCCCTGGCCGGCGTGCTGATCACCATGAACTACGGCACGTTCGACTTCTATGCCGGCTTCATCATCGGCATCAAGGCGTTCACCGCAGCGGTACTCGGCGGCATTGGCTCCCTGCCTGGGGCGATGCTCGGCGGGATCATCCTCGGGATCTCCGAGTCGCTGTTCTCCGGTCTGATCAACTCTGACTACAAAGACGTGTTCAGTTTCTCGCTGCTGGTGCTGATCCTGATCTTCCGTCCCCAAGGCCTGCTGGGTCGCCCACTCGTGGCGAAGGTATAAGTATGTCTGCTGCCAATAAACCGCTTGATATCAAACAGAGCGTCATCGACGCGATCCTGGCCGGCCTGATCTCGCTGATCGTGTTCGGGCCGATTGTCGGCGTGGTGCTCGACGGCTACAGCTTCAACCTTCAACCGGCCCGGGTCGGCTGGTTGGTGGCGATCGTGATGATCGGCCGTTTTGCCTTGAGCCTGTTCCTGCAAACCCCCAAGGGACTGAAGATTCTCCAGGGCTTCGAAAGCACCGGCTCCGGCGTGCATGTGCTGCCGCCGGACTACAAGTCGCGCCTGCGCTGGATCATCCCGGCGCTGATCGTGATTGCCATCGTGTTTCCGTTCTTCGCCAACAAATACGTGCTCACCGTGGTCATTCTCGGCCTGATCTACGTGTTGCTGGGCCTGGGCCTGAACATCGTGGTCGGCCTGGCGGGGCTGCTCGACCTGGGTTACGTGGCGTTCTATGCCATCGGTGCCTATGGCCTGGCGCTGGGCTACCAATACCTGGGGCTGGGTTTCTGGACCGTATTGCCGCTGGCGGCCATCGCGGCGGCGATGGCGGGGTGCATATTGGGATTCCCGGTGTTACGAATGCACGGTGACTACCTGGCCATCGTGACCCTGGGGTTCGGTGAGATCATCCGGTTGGTGCTGAACAACTGGCTGTCGTTCACTGGCGGGCCGAATGGCATGCCCGTGCCGTCGCCAACCTTTTTCGGCCTGGAGTTCGGCCGGCGAGCGAAAGATGGCGGGGTGCCGTTCCATGAGTTCTTCGGCCTCGACTACAACCCCAACATCAAATTCCTGTTCATCTACATCGTGCTGTTCATCACGGTATTGCTGGTGCTCTACATCAAGCATCGCCTGACCCGCATGCCGGTCGGACGTGCCTGGGAAGCCCTGCGCGAGGATGAGATCGCCTGCCGCTCCATGGGCCTGAACCATGTGCTGGTCAAGCTCTCGGCCTTCACCATCGGCGCGTCCACGGCTGGCCTGGCCGGGGTGTTCTTCGCCAGTTACCAGGGCTTCGTCAACCCATCGTCGTTCACCTTCTTCGAGTCGGCGTTGATCCTGGCGATCGTGGTGCTGGGCGGCATGGGGTCGACGGTCGGCGTGGTGATTGCCGCCTTCGTGCTCACCGTGGCGCCGGAGCTTTTGCGCAGTTTCTCTGAATACCGGGTGCTGCTGTTCGGCGTACTGATGGTGTTGATGATGATCTGGCGCCCGCGCGGCTTGATCCGTATCAGCCGTACCGGTGTGACGCCGCGCAAGGGGGTAGCGCCATGAGCGAAGTCGTACTCAAAGTTGAAAACCTGATGATGCAGTTCGGTGGCATCAAGGCCCTCAGCGATGTCAGCCTGCAGGTCAAGCGCAACTCGATCTTCGCGCTAATCGGCCCCAACGGTGCGGGCAAGACCACGGTGTTCAACTGCCTGACCGGTTTCTACAAGGCTTCGGGCGGCAAGATTGAACTCAACGTGCGCGGCGAGCAGACCAACGTCATCAAGTTGTTGGGCGAAGCGTTCCGCCCGACCGACTTCGTCTCGCCGAAATCCTTCGCCAGCCGGCTGTACTACAAGATGTTCGGCGGCACCCACCTGGTGAACCGCGCCGGCCTGGCGCGTACCTTCCAGAACATTCGTTTGTTCAAGGAAATGTCGGTGCTGGAAAACCTGCTGGTGGCCCAGCACATGTGGATCAACCGCAGCCTGGTGGCGGGCATCCTCAACACCAAGGGCTATCGCAAGGCCGAAAGCGACGCCCTGGACCATGCGTTCTATTGGCTGGAAGTGGTGGACCTGGTGGATTGCGCCAACCGTCTGGCGGGCGAGCTTTCCTACGGCCAGCAACGCCGCCTGGAAATCGCCAGGGCCATGTGCACGCGCCCACAGATCATCTGCCTCGACGAACCGGCCGCCGGCCTCAACCCTCAGGAAACCGAAGCGCTGAGCGCGATGATCCGGCTGCTGCGCGATGAGCATGATCTGACCGTGGTGCTGATCGAACACGACATGGGCATGGTAATGAGCATTTCCGACCACATCGTGGTGCTGGACCACGGCAACGTGATCGCCGAGGGTGGTCCCGAGGCGATTCGCAACGATCCGAAGGTGATCGCGGCCTACCTGGGTGCCGACGAAGAGGAACTGGTATGAGTGGACCTATCCTCGAACTCAAGGAGTTGGACGTGTTCTACGGGCCGATCCAGGCCCTGAAGAAAGTCTCGATGCACATTGGCGAAGGCGAGACCGTGAGCTTGATCGGCTCCAACGGTGCCGGCAAGTCCACGCTGTTGATGTCGATCTTTGGCCAGCCCCGCGCGGCGGGTGGGCAGATCATCTACCAGGGCGTGGACATCACCCACAAGTCCTCCCACTACATCGCCTCCAACGGCATCGCGCAGTCGCCAGAAGGGCGGCGGGTTTTCCCCGACATGACGGTCGAGGAAAACCTGCTGATGGGCACCATTCCCATCGGTGACAAATACGCCAGCGAAGACATGCAACGCATGTTCGAGCTGTTCCCGCGGCTCAAGGAGCGCCGCAACCAGCGGGCCATGACCATGTCCGGCGGCGAGCAGCAAATGCTCGCCATCGCCCGGGCATTGATGAGCCGGCCGAAGTTGTTGTTGCTCGATGAGCCGAGCCTGGGGTTGGCGCCGATCGTGGTGAAACAGATCTTCGCCACCCTGCGTGAACTGGCCTCCACCGGGATGACCATTTTCCTAGTGGAACAGAACGCCAACCACGCCCTCAGGCTGTCGGACCGGGCTTATGTGATGGTCAATGGTGAAATCCGCCTGACCGGCACCGGCAAGGAACTGCTCGCCAACGAAGAGGTGCGCAACGCGTACCTGGGTGGGCATTGAGGCGGTTGAAGCAATGAAAAAAACCGGCGAGTGAATCGCCGGTTTTTTTATCTCTCCCAAACACCACCATCCCTCTGTGGGAGCGGGCTTGCTCGCGAAAGCGGTGGATCAGACATATTGATGTCGACTGACACGCCGCGTTCGCGAGCAAGCCCGCTCCCACAGGGGGAATTTGTATGGTTTCAGGAATTGTGGACAACAATCCTGAGCCCCTGCGAAACCGCGACATAAAGTCGCCGCAAACAGTTGTTTTGTCACGGTTTTGACTTGTCCCCGTTTGCTGTGGAACTGGCTGTGGGTAACGTGGGAGTAGCTGGCTGAAAGCCTTTGATTACGTGGCTTGCAGGGCTGTGATCGTTTTTTGATCAGGCGTTTTCGGTCAAGCGTGAGCGGCAGTTGTCAACAGTTTTGTGAGCACTGGAATGGGCCCGGAAGTCTATCGGTAATCCTGTGGATAAGTCTGTGATTAAACTCTGGAAAGACCGCGCTGAGGGCCGTGGTTACTGGCTTGGAGCCATCGCCTCTGGGGCGCTGACTTATAGCAGATAACTTGCGTTGCACAACCTGAGTTGCAGGGTCAAGCGAAAAAATTTTCCAAATACCCCGCAAAGCCTTATGCACAGCGGCCTGTGGGGTTTGCACTTGCCCCCGATTACTGTGGACGTGCCTGTGGATAAGGTGCGGGCAACCGGCTGCGGGCCTTGCTGGGCAAGGTCTGGCGCGGATTGGTTGTTTTATGAGCAGATGTGGGCCAAAAGCACGTGTGCAAACCTTGCCCCCGACGTATCAGGCCGGGCATGCTGTGGGCCGATTCCATTCAACGGCTTTTGAAGTTCCAACAAGGAGAACACGATGTCTGACACTCTGTTTATCACCGGCGCGACATCCGGTTTTGGTGAAGCCTGTGCCCGACGTTTTGCCGAGGCCGGTTGGAAACTGGTGCTGACCGGTCGTCGTGAAGAACGCCTCAATGCCCTTTGTGCCGAGCTGTCGAAGCAGACCGAAGTCCATGGCCTGGTCCTGGACGTACGCGATCGCAAGGCCATGGAAGAGGCCATCGCCAACCTGCCGCCGTCCTTCGCCACGTTGCGCGGGCTGATCAACAACGCCGGCCTGGCCCTGGGCGTCGACCCGGCGCCCAAGTGCGACCTCGATGACTGGGACACCATGGTCGACACCAACGTCAAAGGGCTGATCTACAGCACCCGCCTGCTGTTGCCGCGCCTGATCGCCCACGGCCGTGGCGCCGGGATCGTCAACCTGGGTTCCATTGCCGGCAACTACCCGTATCCGGGCAGCCATGTGTATGGCGCGAGCAAGGCGTTCGTCAAACAGTTCTCCCTGAACCTGCGTTGCGACCTGCAAGGCACGGGCGTGCGAGTGAGCAACATCGAGCCGGGCCTGTGCGAAAGCGAATTCTCCCTGGTGCGCTTCGGTGGCGACCAGGCGCGTTACAACGCGACCTATGCCGGCGCCGAGCCGATCCAGCCACAAGACATCGCCGACACGATTTTCTGGGTGCTCAACACGCCGGCGCACATCAACATCAACAGCCTGGAGCTGATGCCGGTGAGCCAGACCTGGGCTGGGTTTGCGATTGAGCGTAACAAGGCCTGACCGCTGACGTACTTGAGCTGGAAATGTTGAGCCCTTGTGGCGAGGGAGCTTGCTCCCGCTCGGCTGCGAAGCAGTCGTAAGCTTTTTAGGGCCGCTGCGCGGCCCAGCGGGAGCAAGCTCCCTCGCCACAGTGGGGGTCAAGCCAGATAATCGGCCAGCCCGCGATAGCAGGTCAGCAGGTGATACGGCGTGGTGGACGGCATGTCCCGGCGGCTGACAATGCCGTCGGCGTCGAGGCATTCGTTCCAGCCTTTGCCATGCAGGAATTGTTGCCGCAACGCCTGTAGTTGATGTAGCAATGCCCCCTGATTGTCCGGGCGCAAAGTCAGCGCCCGCAGGTATTCCGCCTGGGCCCAGATGCGTTGGGTGGCATCCCGTGGGCCTGCTTGTGTGTCCACCGCCAGCATCGCGCACACCGCGCCGGAATCCGGATCGACGCCGCGTTGTTCGGTATGGCCGAAGCTGCGCTCCAGGGCGGTGTGCAACTTGCCGTTGCGCAACAGCGGCGATGAGGCCAGCAAGTAATACCATTCGAACTGGTGGCCCGGCTCGAACCAGTTATCCACAGCCTTGAGCGGTTTTTCCATCATGACCCGCTGCTGCGGATCGATGAAGTGCTTGGCCATCCCGTCGCACAAGTCCAGCAACGCCTGGCGGACGTTGGCATCTTCGCGGACCGAGAGGGTGGCGAGAAACGCTTCGGCCAGGTGCATCAACGGGTTTTGCAAAGGGCCGGAACCCGTCGTCGACCAATCGCGCTTGAGGCTGGCTTCGTAGAGACCGTCGACGCTGGCAAAGCGCCGGGCGATGACTTCCAGGCTCGCGTTGAGCACCGATTCCACCAGCGGTTCGCGGACCTTGCCCCAGTAATGGGCGCAGGCGAACAGGATAAACGCGTGGGTATAGAGGTCCTTGCCGGTGTCCAGCGGCGCGCCTCGCGGGTCGATGCTGTAGAACCAGCCGCCATGTTCGGCATCGTGGAAATGACGCTGGAGCGAGCGGAACAGTGCGCTGGCCCGTTCCTCGGCCTGGGGCACTTCGCCAATCAGGCTCGCAAACACATACAGTTGTCGCGCACAGGCCATGGCCCGGTAGCGCTGGGGCGGCAGCGGCGCATGTTCGGCATCCAGGGATTCATAGGGCAGCGCCAGTTCGGCATTCCAGCCCGGGCCTTGCCACATCGGCACGATCACGTCGTGAAAATGCTGCCGCACTGTTGCGAACAGGGCGGTCAATTCAGGCGGGGGAGCGGGGCGGGAAGCATCAGGCATGGGCGGACGTCGTCACGGCTTGGGGGCGATTGCGCGACATGGTAGCAGAGTGGCAGGCCTGGGGAGATGGGGTGGCTATCAGGCCGCCTTCGCGAGCAAGCCCGCTCCCACAGGGTACGGTGTACAGCGATCAAGCTGCGGGAGCAGGCTCACTCCCACAGGAGGCGGCGTACACCGACCTAACTGTGGGAGCGGGCTTGCTCGCGAAGGCGTCTTCGAAGGCGCTAAAGAATCAACCCGCCAACAACCACACCCCAGCCCCCGCCGAAGCTGCTCCAGCCAACCGAACCAATGGCGTCGCCGCGCGTGGCAGCACCCGCACCAGTGCAAACCCGGCGCCATGCAGCGCCGCCGTGGCTGCGACGAAGCCCACCGCATAGGCCCACGGGCTCGACATGTCCGGCAGTTCCAAGCCATGGGCCACACCGTGGAACAGTGCAAACAACGCCGTCGCGCCAACCGCCAGGCTCAACGGTGGACGTACCGCCAGTGCCACCGCCAGGCCCAGGGCCAACACCGAGGCGGCGATCCCGCTTTCCAGCGCCGGCAGGTTCAGGCCTTCAAAGCCCAGCAGGCCGCCCAGCAGCATCGTACCCACGAAGGTGCAGGGCAGCGCCCAGCGCGCGGCGCCTTGTTGTTGTGCGGCCCACAAGCCGACCGCCAGCATCGCCAGCAAATGGTCGAGCCCGCCGATGGGGTGGCCGAGGCCGGCGATCAGGCCATTGTCGCCGTGGCCGGGGTGGGCGAAGGCCAGGGCCGGGGTCAGCAGCAGGGCAAGAGCACCGAAGAGGCGTTTGAAGGTCATGGATAAGCTTCCTTGTGGTCAGTCGGAAAATCAGGCGGCGCTCAGCAGACCCTGGCGCTCGATGAAGGCGATGATGTCGTCCAGGCCCTGGCCGGTCTTCTGGTTGCTGAACACGAAGGGCTTGCCGTTGCGCATCCGCCGGGTGTCGCTGTCCATCATCTCCAGGGACGCGCCCACCAGCGGCGCCAGGTCGATCTTGTTGATCACCAGCAGGTCGGATTTGCAAATGCCCGGCCCGCCCTTGCGCGGCAGCTTGTCCCCGGCGGAAACGTCGATCACATAGATCGTCAGGTCCGACAGCTCCGGGCTGAAGGTCGCCGACAGGTTGTCGCCGCCCGACTCCACCAGAATCAGGTCCAAGCCCGGAAAGCGCCGGTTCAACTGGTCCACCGCCTCGAGGTTGATCGAGGCATCTTCGCGAATCGCCGTGTGCGGGCAGCCGCCGGTTTCCACGCCGATGATCCGCTCCGGCGCCAGGGCTTCGTTGCGCACCAGGAAGTCGGCGTCTTCGCGGGTGTAGATGTCGTTGGTGACCACCGCCAGGTTGTAGCGTTCACGTAGAGCCAGGCACAGGGCCAGGGTCAGGGCGGTCTTGCCGGAGCCCACCGGGCCGCCGATACCGACGCGCAGAGGTTGTGTGTTCATGTGTGTCTCCTAGGAACGGAACAGACGGCTGTACTGGCGCTCATGGGCCATGCACGCCAGGGACAGGCCAAACGCGGCGCTGCCGTAATGGTCGGGGTCGATGTTCGAGGCGTCGTGCTGGGCCTGTTGCAACAGCGGCAGCAGTTCGCTGGTCAGGCGCTGGGCCGCTTGCTGGCCCAGGGGCAGGGTTTTCATCAGCACCGCCAGTTGGTTTTCCAGCCAGCTCCACAGCCAGGCGGCGAGGGCATCCTGGGGGGCGATCTGCCAGGCGCGGGCGGCCAGGGCCCAGCCCAGTGCCAGGTGCGGTTCGCTGTGCTGTTCGAGAAAGCCTCGCGCGGCGCGGTCGAGTTCCGGCAGGCCCGCGAGCAATTGTTGCAACGAGTAGCCCATCTGCCGGCTCTCCTGGTACAGCTCGCGGGTTTCCCGGCTGGCGCGGTGCTCTTCACAGCGTTGCCGCAGCGTGTCCCAATCGTTAGCGGCGGCTGCGGTGCAGTGTGCCAGCAGCAGGGGCGCTTCGAAGCGTGCCAGGTTCAACAGCAATTGGTCGCTGATCCAGCGCCGCGCATCGTCGGGTTTTTTCACCTGGCCGTTGTCCACCGCCATTTCCAGACCCTGGGAGTAGCTGTAGCCGCCAATCGGCAACTGCGGGCTGGCCAGACGCAGCAGCGCCCAGGCCGGGTTCATGTGCGCACGCCAAATTGATGCAGGCGCGGCGCGTAGTTGAAGTCTTCGTCGCCGTGCCGGGAATGATGATGGCCGCCGCCATAGGCGCCGTGTTCCGGCTGGAACGGGGCTTCGATGGCTTCGGCGCGGGCGCCCAGTTGTTCGAGCATCGCCTTGAGCACGTAATCGTCCAGCAGGCGCAACCAGCCATCGCCCACTTGCAGGGCCACGTGGCGATTGCCCAGGTGGTAGGCGGCGCGGGTCAGTTCGAAGGCATTGGCGCAGGTGACATGCAGCAATTGTTCGGCGCGGGCGCAAACGCGCACGATGCGCCCATCTTCGGCCTGCAGGCACTCACCGTCGTACAGCGGCGGCTGGCCTCGCTCCAGGAACAACCCGACGTCTTCACCTTCGGCACTGAAACAGCGCAGACGGCTTTTGCTGCGGGCGTCGAAGGTCAGGTGCAGCTCTGCGTCCCAGCGCGGTTGAGTGTCGATTCTGCGGTGAATCACCAGCATCGGAGTGCTTCCAGCAATGAACGGTGCTGTGTTTAGAGCAAGGGGCTTGCCAATCGAAGGGGGTGTAGGAAATATCTGGGGATGGCGTTTCAGGATGGGGCGGATTGCGTGCCATGTTGGTGCGCGTCGTGGGGCTGTGCACCATTTTGCGACCAACACAAAAGCGTCTGTGGGAGCGGGCTTGCTCGCGAAGGCGGCGTGTCAGTCGACATCAATATGTCTGATCCACCGCTTTCGCGAGCAAGCCCGCTCCCACAATGGATTGGTGTTGAGCTTGAGATTCGGTTCGACTCAGAACCCTGTGGGAGCGGGCTTGCTCGCGAAGGCGGCGTGTCAGTCGACATCAATATGTCTGATCCACCGCTTTCGCGAGCAAGCCCGCTCCCACAATGGATTGGTGTTGAACTTGATATTCGGCTCTACACAAAACCCTGTGGGAGCGAGCTTGCTCGCGATGGCGTCGGCCCAGCTCGCATCAAAGCAAGGCGCTATCCCTTGGCCCCAGGCGCCGCCATCTCCTTGGTTTCCAGATGATCCAACGCCCGCTCGACCAGCAACTGCACCCCATCGGCCATGCGACTGATCGCCAAGGCGACGCAGCGGCGTGAGTCGTCCACGTCGTCGGCCAGGTCGGCGGCGATGGTGCTGATGGAGAGCAGGTCTTCGGAGGCGTTGGCGAGCAGGGTTTCGGTGTCTATGTGAGGGGACACGATGAAGAGCTGGTTTTTATCGGGTTCGGGCGGTGAGGTGGGCTTGGGCTTGAGGTAGTAGTCGAGGGCGCGGGTGGCGGCGTCATCGAGCTTTTTTTCTTCCTGCGCTTGGACGCGGGATTTGTGGCCGCTTTTTGGCGGATTCGGAGTTGCTTTGAACATAGTGAAAATTCCTGGAAGTGGAGCCGGCACCCTCCGATTGCACGTCGAAAAATGGGTGGCAGCTGTACGTAGGTGTGCAAGACCGGTCCAGGAACCCGGCAGACCCGAAGATCTCCCACGCGCAGCCGCCATAATAGTCAGCGAGCATAGAAAAATGCTCGGCGAATAGCCATAACGAATACGCTCCTAGACCGGACTTGCACGTCCGTATCACCGTTTTTGCGATGACGAACAGAGGTTAGCCGCGCCATAGAGCGCTGCCTAGTTCATGAACAGCCCCGCGTGTTGAAGGAAATGTCCGAGGGTTTGGCGGGGAAAAGCACCGGAAGATCGTAGCCGTCGGCAGCTCCTACAGAAATTGCGTAGGGGCTGCCGAAAGTTGCGATTTTGAATGTCTGGTGGAGCGAGGGGGCAAGTAGCCATCAACTATGGGAACTCGTTCTCACAGTGAATGTGGATCGAGATTGAGCTTGGTTCGACTTGGAACCCAGGTGTTATCTGAGCTTGATCAGCACGGCTACGATGCCCATCCATGCCAAAGTAAAAGCCATCAACGTTCTATCAATGATGAGAAGACGTTTCAGATAGGGTGGGAAATGTTTGACATCAACGGGGTCCACATCCCCGATGCGGATATACGCATTTGAAAAAATCACCATCCCGGCAATTTTACTCAGCAGCACAAATCCCCCAAAGTAGCCTCGATTTCGCCAAGCGGGAGCCCAAAGGTATATGAAGCGGCTGTTTTTCAAGGCATCCATCATGGGGTTCAAATGATGGCGAATTAGGTACAAACTGAATGTCAAGCACGCAAGGTTCATAGGGATCATAGCCAACACAATCCAGTCAGACAGCGAAGAGTTCCAGAACTCCCCCAGCGTCATGGCAAAGCTATCTCGTACATAACGTCACCTATTTTTTCGCCTCCCATACTTCCAACAGCTGTACCCGCCCAAGCACCAACGCCCACTACGGCCGCGACACAAATCACACCTCCGATACCAGTAGAGGCTCCAAGCGCCAAGCAAAGCGGCCCGCTGGCTGATAAACCTAAATTTCCACCCCAAGCGCCACCAACGGTAGATAGGCCGAATTTTCCTCCTTCAGTGAACTTAATTCTCTCACAAGCCGCCTCAGAGCCTCCGTTACACACGTCCTGAACAGCTAATATCGAAGACACCCCACCAACTCCAATCCCGATATACCCGCCCATCTGCATATATTTCGCTGCTCGGCTGGTGCTCTCGACGTGGGTCGCATACCCCGGTATCTGCCCCGGTGCTCCGGCCTTGTTCCAGTGGTGCACTAAGCTACGGCTCGAAATGCCCAGGGCGGTTTTCAGTTTGGGATGGTCGCCCAGGGTCGTATGGCCGCGCAGGCGGGTGGAGTTCAGCAGGTGGGCATCCAGCTGGGCGAGCAGGAGCTTACGCTCGGTGAAAAACTGCGCTGATTTGAGGTGGCCGTGTTGGCGATAGCTTTCCTGGTGCAAGCGTTCCATGGCTTGCAGCGTGTCGCGCAAGCTGGTCAGGTGTTTTTCCATCATCACCGCGCTTACGCCAAGCCAAGTAGAGGTCTGGCCGGTGAAGCTGGCGATCTCAGCCGCGTGGCGGTGCATGAAGTCGGCTTGCTCGGCGGTCAGGTCATCGAGCGCGGTATTCACTGTTTGCGCCGCCGCCATCACCTGCGCCTCTTCGCGGGTGCATAGGTGATTGTTCGGATCGCTCAGCACGATCATCGAACCGGCCTTGACCACATCGCGATAAGGATTCAATGCGCGGAATTTGCGCATCACCGCCGGGTCGGGTGACGGGAACAACGTGGCCTCCAGCGCTTCGCGGGTCACGCTTTTGGGCACAACGTAGAATCCCGGTTCCTGGGGTTCTACGCGGGTAGATGTTGGGGGCGGAGGGTTGATTGATGGGGCTGAAAACGATTGGCGTGAAGCAGTTGGAGCGCTGGTCGCGGGCTGTGGAGCCGGCTGAGCGGCTCGGCTGGCTTGCGGTGCAGAATTCGCACCTTCATAGGTGGCCCAGAATACCGAAGGGATCAGTTGCGCTTTGCAGGGGCAGGTACTATGGCTATCGAGCGTTCCGGCCATGTGTTTGCCATGGCTGACAATGTGCCCGATGCCACCTTTGATCTGATAAGTTTTCCCGTCCTTTCCACACGAGACGCGGTCACCTTCGCGGGCATGCAGCAGGCCAAACATGTTGACCCTGTCATCGCCATCCAGCACTTTCCCGCCGCAAGAGGTCTTGTCGCCCTGACCGATGAAGTAACCCTCGGTCATTGCATGTTCTCCTTCATCTCATTCCGGCGCAGACGGCGGCCCTCAGCTGGCCCTACTGCGGGCAAAAAATCTTCTGCGTTCGACACGCCTTTGCGGACGATGAGAACCGCTATGTCTTGGGGCGTATTGATGATTTCGTCGCCGTTGCTCAGACGGCTGCCGACCAGTGCAACATCGCTGTTGCTTTCACCGGCCCCGGTGACGATCCGCGCCGTGCTGCCATCGGCATACACGACGTGATCGCCTTTCTGGGCGGCGCGTAGCGTGCGGCCATCCATCTTGAATTCAAACGGTGATGAAGCATGTTGGATCGTTCCGCCGTCCCGGGTCTGACTACCCTCGGCGGCCAGTCGGTAAATACCGAGTGGCGGATGGGCTTTGACGTAAGCCTGTTGTTGTCTAAGCAGTGTCGCGACTTCTTCGACGCAACCCTCCAACCGATCCGGCTCAAAGTAGGGATCGTCGAGATGGCTCAGGTATTCAAGAGAGGCTTCATTGGTGTGGTGGGATAGCAAGGGTGCAGTCATTTTCATGGCTCCTATACAAAGACGTCGTACGCAAGGCCGCGTTGACAGGTCTTGGAAGCGATGAATAAGACGATGAGCCGCTGATAGCGGGCAATCCCGGCGTGGGGCGCATTTGCAGCGAATAGGAAAGTTCGTAGGCCAAGATGCACCTTTTCCTACATCGAAAGTATCTGTTGCGTGGTTTTTCGGGAGGCGGTGTGCCAGGTGAGCAATCAGGGGGCTGAGACGCCGCTATCGCGAGCAGGCTCGCTCCCACAAAGGAGGCATGCTGACAGTTATTCGGTACTGCCCAGCCCCTGCCAATGCTTGAGGCCAATGAAGATGAATCGCAGTTGCTGGGTCATCTTCGCCTGGGGCGTGAGGTGTTCGGGGAGGGCTTGGGCGGGTGGGTCGATGATGTCCGGCAGGGTGGCGAACACGCTCTTGACGATAAGATCGGCCATCACGCCCAGGGCGGCCAGGTCCAGGTGCTGCAGCTTGGGCATCAACGCCAGGTCGTCGGCCAGGTCCGAGCTGATGTCTTCGCGCAATTGAGCAATGGCCTGGCGCACCGGCAGGGAGCCGCCGTATTGCTCGCGGGCCAGGAACAGGAATTGGGATCGGTTGACTTGAACCACATCGAGAAAGATCCGTACCGACGCATCGATGATGCCACCCATGACGAATTCGTTGTGGCGGACCAGGCGGATGGTTTCGCGGAAGGTCTGGCCGACTTCGCTGACCAGTGCCAGGCCCAGTTGGTCCATGTCCTCGAAGTGCCGATAGAACCCGGTGGGCACGATGCCCGCCGTCCTGGCGACTTCTCGCAGGCTCAGGCTGCCGAATCCCCGGCCGCACTCCATCAAATGACGGGCTGCGTCCATCAGGGCAATGCGTGTCTGTTGTTTCTGTTCGGCGCGGGGCAGCATCACAAGGCTGACTTCTGATTCACGGGAGCGGTGCACTCTAGCAAATCGGCTTTGCCGACGTCGAACGGTAGAGGGGGATCGGGCGGGGAAAACGAAGGGCTTGAAAAGTCAAAAGCCCGATTGCAGGAATCGGGCTTTTTTCTGGGCCACCATGGGCTCAGCTCACGGTGCTGTTGCGTTCGATCACACGATCACCACCGCCTTCGGCCACGGTATCGCCCATTTTAGTGCGCGAAGAACCGTCTTCAGCGAGGGTTTGGCCTGGAGTGCGGTCGGAACCATCGGCTGCCAGGGTTTGACCCGGAGTGCGGTCGGAACCGTCGGCTGCCAAGGTTTGGCCTGGAGTGCGGTCGGAACCGTCGGCTGCCAAGGTTTGGCCTGGAGTGCGGTCGGAACCATCAGCTGCCAGGGTTTGACCTGGAGTGCGGTCGGAACCGTCAGCTGCCACGGTATCACTCTGCTTGGTACGGTCATAACCGTCTTCGGCCAGGCCTTTTTCTTCCAGGCGATCACGTCCACCTTCGGCAACCGTCTGGCTGTAGACAGAATGGCTGTCCTTGACCTGTGGCGTGGCTTGTTCGGAGGCTGGCAGTGCGAAGGCAGTAGAGGCCAGCAGTGAAAGGGACAGGCTCATCAGTAATTGGCGTTTCATGATCGTTGCTCCTTGGAAGGGCGATAAAGTGGGTACGAGGGCAATGCTACTCTCGATAAGTCGATATAAAAGTTCATAAACGCAATGGTAATAATCAACGGAATTGATTGTTCGCGGCGAAGGCTCTAGAACGGGCGTTTCCAAGGTGCTGTTTTGCACCGTGGTGGGTATTTTGTACCCATCGCTGCCTCGCAAATGTGCGGGGGCGGTAACAGTTTGTTGGCCGATCAGTCAGAATCCTGGCATCTTTTTGTGCCGTTCATCGGCACCTGTTGGCCGTTTCGCCAGTCCAACCCTTCATGACGAACCGGTGCAGGTTCGTATTTAAAACAGCGCCGCGGTTGCGGACGCTGACTTGTCATCAGGAGCCTTGTGCATGACGCGCACCTCGAAAATCCTCGCCTGGAGCTTTGCCAGCCTTGTTGTCCTGCTGGCGGTGCTGGTGCTGGTCATCGCCTTCTTCGACTGGAACCGCATCAAGCCCCCGCTCAATGCCAAGGTTTCCGAGGAATTGCATCGTCCCTTCGCCATCAACGGCAACCTGGCGGTGATCTGGCAGCGTGAGCCGGAAGAAGGTGGCTGGCGCGCCTGGTTGCCGTGGCCCCATGTGGTGGCCGAAGATTTGAGCCTGGGTAACCCGGATTGGTCGAAAACGCCGCAAATGGTCACGCTCAAGCGTGTCGAGCTGCGCGTTTCGCCTCTGGCCTTGCTGGCCCGGCGAGTGGTGATTCCACGCATCGACCTGGTGGAGCCCAACGCCAATCTGCAACGCCTGGCGGACGGTCGCGCCAACTGGACCTTCCAATTCGATCCGAAAGACCCGGACGCGGAGCCGTCCAGCTGGGTGGTGGACATTGGCGCCATTGGTTTCGACAAGGGGCACGTCACCCTTGACGACCAGACACTCAAGACCCGCCTCGACCTGTTGATCGACCCGTTGGGCAAACCCATTCCGTTCAGCGATATCGTCGGTGACAAAGCCGCGAAAAAAGCCCAGGACCAAGGCGCGACGCCACAGGACTACGCGTTCGCCTTCAAGGTCAACGGGCAGTATCACGGGCAAAACCTGACCGGCTCCGGCAAGGTCGGTGGCTTGCTGGCACTGAAGGATGCGTCACGACCTTTTCCACTCCAGGCCCAGGCGAAGGTCGGTGACACCCGTGTCGAACTGGCGGGCACCCTCACCGATCCGCTGAACCTCGGGGCCCTGGACTTGCGCCTGAAACTGGCGGGCACCAGCCTCGCCCAGCTCTACCCACTGACCGGCGTGACCCTGCCGGACTCACCGCCTTACGCCACCGATGGCCGCTTGATCGCCAAACTGCATGACCCGGGTGGGGCGCTGTTTCGCTATGAGGGGTTCAACGGCAAGATCGGCGACAGCGATATCCATGGCGACCTGGCTTACGTCGCCAGTCAGCCGCGGCCCAAACTCAGTGGCGCGCTGGTCTCCAATCAACTGCTGTTCAGCGACTTGGCGCCGTTGATCGGTGCTGACTCCAACACCGAGCAAAAGGCCCGCGGCGGCGCCAGCAAACAGCCGACCGGCAAGGTCTTGCCCGTAGAAGAGTTTCGCACCGAGCGTTGGCGCGTGATGGACGCCGATGTGGAGTTCACCGGCAAACGCATTGTCCATAGCGAGCAGCTGCCGTTCACCGACCTGTATACCCATCTGGTGCTCAACGACGGGCAGTTGAGTCTTGAGCCCCTGCGTTTCGGTGTGGCCGGTGGCCGCCTCGATGCACAGATCCGCCTCAACGGGCGCACCCGGCCGCTGGAAGGCCAGGCGAAGCTGACGGCGCGGGGGTTCAAGCTCAAGCAATTGTTCCCGGGTTTCGAGCCGATGAAAACCAGCTTCGGCGAATTGAATGGCGATGCCGACATCGCCGGGCGCGGCAATTCGGTGGCGGCGTTGCTGGGCACCTCCAACGGCACGCTGAAAATGCTCATCAACGATGGCGCCATCAGTCGGGAATTGATGGAGCTGGCGGGGCTGAACGTTGGTAACTACGTGGTAGGGAAAATCTTTGGCGACAAGGAAGTGAAGATCAACTGCGCGGCAGCCGACTTCGACATCAAGACGGGCCTGGCGACCACGCGCCTGTTCGTGTTCGATACCGAGAACGCGATCATCTACATCGACGGCACGGCGAATATGGCGAGTGAAAAGTTGGACCTGACCATCACTCCAGAGTCCAAGGGCTGGCGCCTGATTTCCCTGCGTTCGCCCTTGTATGTGCGGGGCACGTTCGCCAAGCCCGCCGCCGGGGTCAAGGCCGTGCCCCTGATGCTGCGCGGTGCCGGCATGGTGGCGTTGGGCGTGATCGCCGCGCCGGCGGCCGGGTTGCTGGCGCTGGTGGCGCCCAGCGGCGGAGAGCCGAACCAGTGCGCGCCGCTGTTGGAACAGATGAAGGCGGGCAAGGCGCCGGTGACGGTCAAGCCGACCCGGTAGCCGGCGAATTGTTATGAAGCTTAGGGCCCTTTCGCGAGCAAGCCCGCTCCCACAGTTGACCAAGTTCCTTCAGAGAAATGCGGTTCAACTGTGGGAGCGGGCTTGCTCGCGAAGGGGCCCTCAGGTGTATCAGAGATCAGCCAGGATATCGGCCATGTCATCGGCATGCTCTTCTTCCTGGGCCAGGATGTCTTCGAAGATGCGCCGGGTGGTCGGGTCTTTTTCGCCAATGTATTGGATGATTTCCCGGTAGCTGTCGATGGCGATCCGTTCGGCCACCAAGTCCTCGTACACCATTTCCTTGAGGGTGTTGCCCGCTATGTATTGGGCGTGGGAGTTGCGGGTCAACAGGTCGGGGTTGAACTCCGGCTCGCCGCCCAACTGCACGATGCGCTCGGCGAGTGTGTCGGCGTGTTCGGCTTCCTGGTTCGCGTGCTCGAGGAACTCACTGGCCGCCACGCTGGCCTTGAGACCGGTGGCCATGAAGTAGTGGCGCTTGTAGCGCAACACGCAAACCAGTTCGGTGGCCAGCGCTTCGTTGAGCAGGCGGATGACCTCCTGGCGATCGGCGCCGTAGCCTTCGGTCACGGCGCCGTTCTGCACGTTCTGCCGTGCTCGTTCGCGCAGGGTGGTTACATCGGATAAGTGCATGTCGCTCATCTCGTTCTCCTGGAGGCTGATCCGGTGGGAGCGTCACGCTCTGATGGCGCGATCACTCTAAGTCTGAGTGACACGGTCCTGGAAAAGTTTTACCGAGTTTTTCAGCGCATAGCCGGACAGCCGTGCTTCCTCCCCTAGCCACTGGAAGAACGCCCGCACCGGCGGATGGCGTTCGCGGCCCGGGACGCACAGGGCGCTGTAGCCGGCGCCATTGACCTGGACGTCCGGGCGATAGCCCACCAGCAAGCCGCTGGCGATGCTTTGCGACGCGAGGATATTGCTCGCCAGCACCAGGCCCTGCCCGGCGATCGCGGCTTGCAAGGCGTAGTGCTCCTCGTCGTACTCGCGGATGCACGGCTGACGGGTGAGCCAGGTTTCCCCGGCCTGGGCGCACCAGGCATCCCAACCGTGGGCGTACAGCTTGGAGTTGTGCCAGCGCACGCTGATCAGCGTCGGCGGCTGCCGGGCCGCCAGGGCCACCTGTTCAGGCGAGCCATAGACCCCGAAGCTTTCATCGAACAGGCACATGCCGTACAGGTTCGGGTAGGCGTCGAGGCTGTAGCGCACCACCAGGTCGACGCTGGCGTCCTGGTGCAGGTCGAGCACCTCGCAATGGGTGTCCAGGCGCACGTTGATGTTCGGGTGGCGCGCGTAAAAACGCCCCAGGCGCGGCACCAGCCACAGGGCGGCAAACGCGGCGGTGGTGGACAGGGTCAGGTGGGTGGTGCTGCGTTGCGGGCGCAAGGTATCGACGCTTTGCGCTACTTCCAGCAAGGCCCCGTGCAAGCTGTGGAACAAGCGTTGCCCGCCGTCGGTGAGGCGAACCTGGCGGGGCAGGCGTTCGAACAGGACCAGCCCCAGCCAGCTCTCCAGCGCTCGAATCTGGTGGGAGATCGCTGTAGGCGTCACCGATAACTCCGCCGCAGCCGCCTTGAAACTGAGCAACCGCGCGGCGGATTCGAAGGCGCGCAGGGCGTTGAGCGGCAAGTTGGCGAACATCCGGATTCTCCTGAAAAACGCTACGGATGAAATTAACTCATCCAGATGAACTAACGCTCATTTGTCTGCTGGCAGCATCGGGCTTCAATCTGCGCCGCACAAGCAGTGTTGATTGTAGCCGCATAAAAGGAGATTCAGATGAGCAAGATTCTTGTGGTGCATGGCAGTCCCCGTGGCGAGCGTTCTCATTCCCGGCGCCTGGCCGAGGCGTTTGTTTCGGCGTGGCAGGCCGCGAACCCGCAATCCCAATTGTCCCGCCGCGAGGTCGGACGGACGGTGATACCGCCGGTCAACGAAGCCTTTATCGCGGCGGCGTTCTACCCCGAGCCCCAGAATCGACCGTTGATCATGCAGGCGGACCTGGCCCTGAGCGACGCCTTGGTCGATGAGCTGCAAGCCCATGACCGATTGGTGATCGCCGCGCCCATGCACAACTTCAGCGTGCCCAGCGGCGTGAAGGCCTGGATCGACCAGATCGTGCGCATCGGGCTGACGTTCAATCACAGCCTGGATAACGGCGTGTCGCACTACGAGCCGCTGGTGCTGGGCAAGAAGGCGCTGATCGTGACCAGCCGCGGCGATTTCGGTTTCGGCCCCGGCGGCCAACTGGAGGGCATGAACCACGCCGACACGCTGTTGCGCACCGTGCTGGGATTCATCGGCATCACCGATGTGACGGTGGTGGCCGCCGAAGGCGAAGAGTCGGCCGAGCGCAGTTTTGCGTTGTCCTGCGCCGAGGCCGAGGAGCGTTTGCTGGCGCTGGCGCGGACGTTTTGAGAAAGGGGCGGCTGCGCAGCCCAGAGGGAGCAAGCGCCCTCGCCACGGATTCATCCGGGTGTCATAGACTGGTCATCATCAGTACCGATGCTGACCCCTCTTGATCAAGGATGTCGCCATGTCGCAACGCTGCGCCACTCGTTACCCTCTGGTGCTGGTCCCAGGCATGCTCGGGTTCATCCGTCTGGTGCTATATCCGTACTGGTATGGAATCGTCTCGGCGTTGCGTCGCGGTGGGGCCGTGGTGGTGGCGGTAAAGGTTTCGCCGTTGCATTCGTCCGAGGTGCGCGGCGAGCAGTTGCTGGCAGTGATCGACGACATCCTGCGGCAAACCGGTGCGCAGAAGGTCAACCTGATCGGCCACAGCCAGGGCAGCCTCACCGCCCGTTATGCCGCCGCCAAGCGTCCGGACCTGGTGGCGTCGGTCACGTCGGTGGCCGGCCCCAACCACGGCTCCGAACTGGCTGATTACCTGCAGCGCCATTACCCGGCCGACAGCGCCAAGGGCCGCATGCTCAGTGCCGTGCTACGCCTGATCAACGCCCTGATGAGCCTGCTGGACACCGGCTATCGCGGGCCGAAGCTGCCGGTAGACATTCACGCGTCCCACGTCTCGCTGACCACTGCTGGCGTGGCGCTGTTCAACCAACGTCATCCACAGGGGCTGCCGCTCACTTGGGGCGGGCAGGGGCCGGAAGAGGTCAATGGCGTGCGCTATTACTCGTGGTCCGGCACCTTGCAGCCGGGCATCACCGATAAAGGGCGCAACCTGTTCGACGGCACCAACCGCACGTGCCGTTTATTTGCCCGCACCTTTGTCCGGGAAGCGGGGCAATGCGACGGCTTGGTCGGACGCTACAGCTCCCACCTGGGCACGGTCATCGGCGACGACTATCCGCTGGACCACTTCGACATCGTCAACCAGTCGCTGGGGCTGGTGGGCAAGGGGGCCGAGCCGATTCGGTTGTTTGTCGAGCATGCCGAGCGGTTGAAGGCTGCCGGGGTGTAGCCCGTTGGACCGCGTTATCGTTCTTCGCGAGCAAGCCCGCTCCCACATTGACCGCATTCTTTCTGAAGAAACTCGATCGAATGTGGGAGCGGGCTTGCTCGCGAAAGCGGTTGTTCAGGCGCCGAGAATCTCTTGGGAGGTGTAACAGGCGTTGTCTACACTCCACCCATCGCCACCCCCTCGTGTGGCAGCCAGGAGAAACACCATGAAGATGCTTCGTGTGCCTTTGTTGATGATCGGTTTGCTGCTGTGTTCCCAGGGCTTCGCCGAGACGGCGCAGCAGAGCAAGATGACCACCTGCAATGCCGACGCCACCGCCAAGGCGCTCAAGGGCGACGAGCGCAAGGCGTTCATGAGCAATTGCCTCAAGGCTACCCCGCAGGAGCGCATGAAGAGCTGCAACGCCACCGCCACCGAGCAGGCGCTGAAGGGCGATGCGCGAAAGGCGTTCATGAGTGAGTGCCTGAAGAAAAAATAAGTGTTGGATCTGTGGGGCCCCATCGTCGGATCGCCGCCCGGAGCAGGCTCGCTCCCACATGGACAGGCCAACGCCGATCCACTGTGGGAGCGAGCCTGCTCGCGATGGGGCCGACGCAAAAGTTACAAAAAAGCCCTGAACTGCGACGAAGGTCGGCCGACACAATCCCTAGTGCTGCCAGCGGATCGCTGGCAGACTGCCGATCCTTTCACGCCGTTTTGTCCTGAGGCTGTATGCCAACGTTTTCTCAGCGTCATGTGTTGTTGGTGATCAGTTGGGTGATCATTTTTGGTGGGTTGTTGCTGGTGCTGCCGCTGCGCCTGTTGCCGAGCTTGCTGGCCGGGCTGCTGGTGTTCGAACTGGTCAACATGCTCACCCCGCAGTTGCAGCGCCTGATCGAAGGCCGTCGTGCCCGCTGGCTGGCAGTGGCGTTGCTCGGCACGCTGGTGGTCAGCGTGCTTTCATTGATTTTCGCCGGGGCCTTCAGTTTCCTGCTCCATGAAGCAGAAAACCCAGGCGCGTCCCTGGACAAGTTCATGACGGTGGTCGACCGCGCCCGTGGACAATTGCCGCCGTTCATCGACGCCTACCTACCGGCCAGCGCTGCCGAGTTCCGAGTGGCAATCGGCGACTGGGTGAGCAAGCACCTGAGCGACCTGCAACTGGTGGGCAAGGACGCTGCCCACATGTTCGTGACATTGCTGATCGGCATGGTGCTGGGGGCCATCGTTGCCCTGCAGCGCATTCCCGACCTGACCAAGCGCAAGCCCCTGGCCGCAGCGCTGTTCGATCGCCTGAACCTGCTGGTCAAGGCGTTTCGCAACATCGTCTTCGCCCAGATCAAGATTTCCCTGCTCAACACGTTCTTCACCGGGATTTTCCTGGCGGTGGTGCTGCCGCTGTTCGGCATCCAGCTACCGCTGACCAAGACCCTGATCGTGATGACGTTCCTGCTGGGGCTGCTGCCGGTGATTGGCAACCTGATGTCCAACACCCTGATCACCATCGTCGCCTTGTCGTTGTCGATCTGGGTGGCGGTGGCGGCGCTGGGTTACCTGATCGTGATCCACAAGCTCGAATACTTCCTCAACGCCCGTATCGTTGGCGGGCAGATCAGCGCCAAGTCCTGGGAATTGCTCATGGCGATGCTGGTGTTCGAAGCCGCGTTCGGCTTGCCGGGGGTGGTGGCGGGGCCGATTTATTATGCGTACCTCAAGAGCGAGTTGAAGCAGGTGGGGATGGTTTGATCCGGAAGTTGTGTTGATTGATCTACCGCTTTCGCGAGCAAGCCCGCTCCCACAGTTCGATCGCATTTCTTCTGAAAGAACTCGGTCAAACTGTGGGAGCGGGCTTGCTCGCGAAGGGGGCGCCTCGGTCTCGGATCAGACCTGGCTCCCATACCGCTTCATCGCCTCGATCGCCAACCCGCTGCCAATGCTGCCGAAGATATTGCCTTCCACATGCCGCGCCTGGGGCAGCATCGCCGAGACGCTGTTGCGCAGCGCCGGGATGCCGCTGGAACCGCCGGTGAAGAAGACCGTGTCGACCTTATCGACCCGCACGTTGGCGTCGTTGAGCAACTGCGTGACGCTGCCGCGCACCCGCTCCAGCAGGCCGTCGATGGCCGACTCGAACATCGCCCGGCTCAGGTCCACGCTCAGGCCCGGCTCGATCCGGTCCAGGAGCAAATGGCGCTGGTCGGCGTGGGTCAGCTGGATCTTGGTTTCTTCCACTTCCATCGCCAGCCAGTGCCCGGCGCGCTGTTCGATCAGCTTGAACAGCCGGTCGATGCCGCCGGTGTCTTCGATGTCGTAGCGCATGCTGCCCAGGGCCAGGGTGGACTTTTGCGAGTACACCGCGTTGATGGTATGCCAGGTCGCCAGGTTCATGTGGTGGCTGGTGGGCATGTAGGCACCGCTTTTCATGCGGCTGCCGTAGCCGAACAGCGGCATCAGGCCGGCCAGGGAGAGTTGCTTGTCGAAATCGGTCCCGCCGATGTGCACGCCACCGGTGGCGAGGATGTCAGCGTGACGGTTGTCATGCATACGCCGCTCGGGCGACAGGCGCACCAGGGAGAAGTCCGAGGTCCCGCCGCCGATGTCGACGATCAGCACCAGCTCTTCTTTCTCGATGGTCGATTCATAATCGAAGGCCGCTGCGATAGGCTCGTACTGGAAGGAGACTTCCTTGAAGCCGATGGCACGGGCAACGTCCACCAGGGTGTTTTCCGCTTCCTGGTCGGCCAGTTCATCGTCGTCGACGAAAAACACCGGGCGCCCCAGCACCACTTCTTCGAATTCCCGACCGGCGGCGGCTTCGGCGCGTTGCTTCAACTGGCCGATGAACAGCCCCAGCAGATCCTTGAACGGCATGGCCGTGCCCAACACGCTGGTGTCGTGCTTGATCAGCTTGGAACCCAGCAGGCTCTTGAGCGAGCGCATCAGCCGGCCTTCGTAGCCTTCCAGGTACTCGTGCAGGGCCAGGCGGCCGTACACCGGGCGGCGTTCCTCGAGATTGAAAAAGACCACCGAGGGCAGGGTGATCTTGTCGTCCTCCAGCGCGATCAACGTTTCCATGCCGGGGCGCAGCCAGCCGACGGTGGAGTTGGACGTGCCAAAGTCGATGCCGCAGGCACGGGCCGGGGATGCGTTTTTCATGTCTTTCGGGTTCCAGTTGAAAAAACGGCCGCGCAGTGTATGTCAGTGCGGCGCGGATTCGAAGGCCGGTTATCTGCTAATTCGCAATCGTTGGCCTTGAAAGACAGCGTTGCACCCCCAAACTTGCTGGCATGAGCCTGGTAGCCACAGGGTGGGCACAAGAACCGCCACCGGCTGCCGATAAACTTCTGACGTGCCGCCCGGTCCCAATCTTGAGGTCGGTCAACCCGCTGTCCGGTCATCCGGGCAAGCTGTGCGTGGCGGTGCGACATCGATAACGGATGGTGATGCTTAGATGGACTTCAAAGACTATTACAAGATCCTGGGTGTTGAGCCGACGGCGGATGACAGCACGATCAAGGCTGCCTACCGCAAGCTGGCGCGCAAGTACCACCCGGATGTGAGCAAGGAAAAAGACGCCGAGACCAAGTTCAAGGACGTCTCCGAAGCCTATGAAGCGCTGAAAAGCGCCGACAAGCGCGCCGAGTACGACGACCTGCGCCGCTATGGCCAGCATGGCCAGCCGTTCCAGGGCCCGCCGGGTTGGCAGAGCCGGGGCGGTTTCGGTGGCCAGGACACGGGGGATTTCTCGGACTTCTTCAGTTCGATTTTCGGTAATCGCGGGCCGGGTTTCGGCGGCGGACAGTCAGGTCGCAGCGCCGGCCGTCGAGGGCAAGACGTGGAAATGGAATTACCGATTTTCCTGGAAGAAACCCTGTCGAACGAGTCGAAGAAGGTCACCTTCCAGGTGCCGCAATACAACGCGGCGGGCCAGCACGTGAGCAACACCAGCAAGAGCCTGAACGTGAAGATCCCGCTGGGCGTGACCGATGGCGAGCGTATCCGCCTCAAGGGCCAGGGCGCGCCGGGAATCGGTGGTGGCGCCAATGGTGACTTGTACCTGACCATTCGTTTCGCGCCGCACCCCAAGTTCGACGTCGAAGGCCAGGACTTGATCATCACCTTGCCCCTGGCGCCATGGGAATTGGCGCTGGGCACCGAGGTCGCGGTGCCGACCCTCACCGGCAAGATCAACCTCAAGGTGCCGGCCGGCAGCCAGAACGGCCAGCGCATGCGCGCCAAGGGCCACGGCCTGCGCAACAAGGCCGGCGAGCGCGGCTACCTGTTCGTGCAACTCAAGGCCGTGATGCCCAAGGCCGGCGACGAAGCGGTCAAGGCGCTGTGGGCTGAATTGGCGAAGAAAGCCGCGTTCGACCCGCGGGAGAATTTCTGACCGGTAATCACAGGCCTGGCAACACAACCCCGTGGCGAGGGAGCTTGCTCCCGCTGGGCTGCGAAGCAGCCCCAGAACCATTCGACACGGTGCGCCAGGAAAAACCGGTAGGCAGGTTTTACGACTGCTGCGCAGCCGAGCGGGAGCAAGCTCCCTCGCCACAGCCACAGCCACAGCCACAGCCAGCCTTGCCACAATCCTGGCTAGACTCGACAGTTAAAGCATTGGGAGAAGCAGACCATGAACACCCCGATCATTGAACTGAACCTGCTGGAATTCTGCGAAGCCGCCGCATTGGCCGATGTCCATGTGATCGAAATCGTCGAGCATGGAATCCTCGAGCCCCACGGCGCGGCCCCGACGGATTGGCGTTTTACCGATTACGAACTGGTCCTGGCGCGACGCGCGGCGAAGCTGCGGCGCGAGTTGGAGTTGGAATGGGACGGCGTCGCCCTGGCGCTGGACTTGCTGGAAGAAGTGCAACAACTGCGTAGCGAGAACCGCAGGCTGCGACAGCAACTGGGGCGTTGGGTGGACTGACGACATGTGTCTTGCATGTCATGTCCTGTCGCACATGCGGTAAATAGCTACCACATTCGTCGCCAGGGCACTGGCTAGGCTTCGGGTTTTCCACATCAAGGATGATCCGGTATGCCTGAAACCATTGTTATCAGCCCCGAAAAGACTTCGTCTTCCGAAACGCGCGGTGAGCATTACGATTTGCTCAAGAACCGCGTTTCCCCCTGTTACATCGCAGCCAGCCTTCAGCGGCAAGTGGCGCTGGGCAACCATTCGTTGCAAATACCAGACTGGTATTTGAAAGCCACCCACCAGGCCAGGGCCGGCCTCAAGCGTAGCCATGAGCAGTACTGCAAGGTCATGAACCAGGTCGACGCAGCGTTGGGCAGTGTCCGGGATATCCGGGATTTTGCCGAACCCTTGCTTCGCGTGGCTATCGAGCAGACTTTCAAGCGCACCCTTGACGTGCGTAAGGTTTACTTCGCCCGCAAGTTCGCCCTCAAGACGCGTACCGATCTGGGCAGCGACCTGCTCCACCGTCTGACGGGGGAAGCGTTCGATACCTACCAGTACCGGGGCAGCTCGCTACTGGACGCGGCGCTGGCCAATTTCGAACCCGAAGAAGAGCACAAGCTGGACTGTGATGACTGCCACTTCATCACCACGACGCCGATGTCCGTCGACGGCACGTTGAGTCATACCCTGCAGTCCGTCCGTGCGGGAGCCTTGCCGATTGCCCCCGAAGCGTTCATCAAGCTATGCCGCAAGCTGGACTTAGGGCAACAATATCAGGCGCATATCAAGGCAATCCTGCAACCCAACGATGGTCCGGCCCGGAGCCAGTTGGATCAGCAACTGCGCGAGCATCACAGACAGTTACTGGCTATCAGCACTGAAATCGCTTGGTCGAAGTCGGATATCCGCCAGGACACTTATCGAATGCTCCAGCAGGTGATCAGCGGTCAAAGCGGAGTCAAGCTGGATGGCCGAGCAGTGACTGTTGCGTCGCTCAAAGTCCTCGACGTCGAATTGGTCGGCCCCTTGCTGATTGGCCCGGAGCGCGAGCGCAGCAACCGGGTCGAACGGGTGGTGGCCTACCTGCCGGACGATCCGGAACATCCCGTCAAGGAGTACACGTCCAGCGCCGAGTTCATGGTGGAGCTGCGACGCCGTCTGCACGGCGTTGAGTACCGTCGTTTTTTTAGCCGTTTCGTGCCCGTGCGCGAGCAAGGGGGCTTTTTCGAACGGTTCAACCATTTTTATCGCCCTTCTCCACAGGCCAATCTACACGCTGATTTTGTGCCCAAGGTCGATTTGCGCAGCCTCCCCATGGAGGCGTCGCTACTGCGTGACCCGTTATGGGAAACGTTACGCCACAGGCAGATAGCGAAGATCCTGGCGGACGCGCGCGCAACGGCGGTGCCTACCGGTGAGGAAGATAAGAAAGCCCGCATGGCGCGTCTGGACAGCTGGAAAAACACGTTGCTGGACGTGCTCAACATGGCCGCATTCGTGGTGCCAGGCCTTGGGCCGGTGATGATGACCGTGTGGGCGGTGGAGATGCTTGACGAGGCATTCGAAGGCATTGAAAGTTTCGAGCAGGATGAGGTCCAGGAAATGTGGGCACACTTTTCGAGCCTGGCGCTCAACGTCGCCTTTGCCGCCGCAGGCGCCAAAGTGTTGCCCCGGATCGTGCCGTCGGAAACTGTGAATCAATTGGAGCCTGTTACGCTGGCCAATGGCGAATCGCGCCTCTGGCGCCCCGACCTGGCGAGCTACGAGAGCGAGCTGCAGCCGCCTGTGTCCTCGACCCCGGATGGCCTTGGGCTGCATCGGGTCAATGGCCGGCGAATCCTGCCATTGGACGGTACGAACTATGAGGTGCAACGGGAGCGCGCGACCGATCGTTATCGCATTCGCCATCCCTCCCGCCCCGATGCGTATCAGCCCGCACTGACACACAACGGCAGCGGTGCCTGGAGCCACGAGCTGGAACAACCCCAGAGCTGGGAGGGGACGCCCCTCATGCGCCGGCTCGGCCATGGCGTCAAGGGCTTCAGCGATACGCAACTGGAGCAGATCCGCGTCGCCAGCGGTACGACCGAAGCTGTATTGCGGCGGCTGCATGTCGAAGGTGAACCGTTGCCTGTGGCGCTGGCGGACACGATCAAACGCTTCGACATCTCCCGCCAGGTGGATAATTTCGTCACGCAGATAAACAGCGAGGACCCGCTGCTGCATGAGCAGGCCAGTCCAATGATCCAACTACATCTGCTGACAAGTTACGGCCCGTGGCCTAAGGGCTTGAAGCTCAAGGTGGTGGATCCTTCGGGCAAGCTCCTCTGGGAGCATGCCGCAGACCCGGACGGAGCAGCTCCGCTGCGTGATGTCCTTATCACCGACGCGAAGATCTACACATCGTCTTTTCCCCGGAATCTGATCGAAGCGGTGGATGCCGCGGGTGATGATCTATTGGCCGGCACGACTCCGGCGATTGCGAAAACGAATATGCCAGCCCGGGTCCGGCAATTCAGAAGAAACCTTGCCGAGGTGGCGGTGCGTGAGAAAGCACAGCTGTTCAATGACTACTACGCCAAGGGCGATGTGTCGAGCGACCCGCGTGTCACGCTGATCAAGTCCCGGTTCCCCTCGGTCCCCGCAGCGGCCATCGACCAGATGATGAACCATGCCAGCGATGTGGAAGTCCAGCAGATGGCCCGCTGGAGTTTCGCCGACGCGTTCCAGACCAAACCCATCCCACCGCGCATCGCCGAAGAGCTGCGTCATTTCCAGCAGAAGGTGCGTTTGAACCGGGCCTACGAGGGGTTGTACCAGGACACGCTGGCCACGCCGGACACGCCTCGACTGGCCCTGGCCACCTTGAAAACCTTGTCCGGCTGGAGCGACACGGTGCGTATCGAGTTGCGCGACAACAGCACTACAGGCGCGTTGATCGACAGTATCGGGCCGCAAGAGTCGACGCAGCTCAAGACCCTGGTCAAGCGCGACAACTTGTATAAGGCTTACGACAACGCCGGCAATGACCTAAGCAATTGGGATAACCTCTACGTGGCTTTGCAGCGCGCCCTTCCGGATGCCGAGCGCCAGGCCATGGGCAGGCCTTCCATTCATCAGGATGGGCTTTTGAAAGAGGCTATCGGCGCTGCGCCATTGGGGCGGGATGTGTTGGCAAAAACGCTGAAGCAGCGTCCGGTCAAACCGTTTTTTCAATCGCCGATGCGCCTGGCGTCGGACAGGTTGGGTTATCCCATGAGCGGCCTGCGGGAGCGATTGGGACTGGTGCGATCGCCCGAGTCGCGAGTGCTCGAGTTGTACCCGGACTATAGGCCGGCGCAAGTGCGAGCCTTGCTGGATTCATTGGGTGATGGCGCCGTTGCAGAGCTTCAGCGCCGTAAAGTGCAACTGGACATGCTGAAGCGGGATCTGGATCGATGGGTAACCTCTGGCACATTGATCGAGGTCGGTCATGACCGGCCTCTGCCGATACCTGCAGAGCTCAAGGCCGAGGCGGCTCGACGGATCAAGCGCTGCTGGAGACGTCAGGCGCCGAGCGTGTCCGCGCAGGATGGCAGCAGGTTAGGTTACGAACTCGATCTTTCCGGACTCCAGGTAGGCGTCTTGCCGCAACTGACGGCTGACTTCGGCCACGTGGCTTCGTTGAAGTTGCGAGGCATGAGGTTGTCGCAAGTGAGCGAGGATTTTCTCTTTGGGTTCTCCTCCCTTCGCTGGTTGGACATGTCCCACAACCGGATAAGTGAGCTCCCGCCCTCTCTGGAAACGATGGATAGTCTCACCAGGCTGTACTTGCAATCGAACCGGATCAGCCTGATGCCTGGCGAAACAGAGATTCTTGGCAACCTCACTCGGCTCAAAATATTGCAACTGGACCGGAACCCTCTGGCACGGTTGCCGGATTTCAGCAGAATGCCCGACTTGCGTGGATTGATGTTGAGGGGAACCGGCATCGACACCTGGCCCACCGGGCTGCGTAATCAGCCGATGGAGCTGCTTGATTTGCGTGACAACCGGTTGCTCGACGTGCCGGACTCATTGATCGACCCGCCGGCCGATGAGGTTCACGCCGCGGCACGCCTCAATGGAATGACTTTTATCCAAGGTAATCCAATTGGGGAGGACACCGCGGCTCGCTTGCGTAATTATTGGTTGGACCTCCGTGAGTCTCATCCCGAATGGGTCATCTTGCGCCGACCGGGCGCGTTCGAGCTTGAACCGCGCGTGGTGGCGAGGCCAGACAACGTTGAGCCATGGTTGCGAAACTTGCCTGGCGATCAACGGCGCAGCAGGCAGGCAATATGGCGTAGCTTGGAGAGCGAACCTCGATCCCTGGAGTTCTTTGAGCTGTTGAACCGATTGGCCGAGTCTTATCAAGGCGAGGAAAATTATTCGGACCTCCAGGGCCGTGTCTGGCAAATGCTCGAAGCGGCCAGCGAATCCACGGATCTGCGACGTCAGCTGTTCGAACTGGCCGGCGAGCCGGCGTGCGAGGATCGTGCATCGTTATCGTTCAGCTATCTTGAAATCAAACTGATGATCCACAACGCCAAGACTGCCGGGGCAGATGAGCCTGCAACCTTGATCCGGCTGGCCAGGGGACTGTTTCGCCTCGATGAAGTGGAACGCATTGCCCTGCGTGACATTCAGGGACGTCGCGATGCGGTGAATGCCAACCGCAATCTCACGGCCGTTCAGCGGGTCGAGCAGTTGAGGCTGATAGAAGAGGTTGAGGTTCGCCTGGCTTACCGAGTGGGCCTCAAGGATCGCCTGGCGTTGCCGGGGCAGCCAAAAAGCGGACGATTTATCCAGATGGCCAATGTTACCGAGGCCATGCTCGACACGGCGGCGGCCGATATTCTCGCCCTGGATGACTCACCTAGCGAGTTCCAGTCGTTGGCAGGCCGGGATTTCTGGGTCGATTACGTGAAGCAGGCATACGCGTCGTCCTTCCAGGTGTTGAGCGAGCCTTTCATCACTCGCCAGATTGAACTGGATGAGGCGAAGGCCGCCGGAACGCTGGAAGATTCGGCTTATGTCAGCCAGTCCGAGGCCTTGGATTTGCAACGCAAGATCAAGGAGGCGGAACTGATCCAGTCGTTGACTCAAGATGAGCTGGATACGCTGACGGCAGGTACCGATCTGTAAGCGAATCTGACCCGGCACTTCAGGCCGGAATGAAAACTGTGGTGGGGGACTCATTTGTGGCGAGGGGATTCAGCGAAACGTCGCACCGCCCCGTTGGGCTGAATCCCCTCGCCACAGAAGCGCCCCCGCCACAAAATGGTGTTGTTCAGAACAGGAAATAACGCTGCGCCATCGGCAGCACCTCGGCCGGTTCGCACCACAGCAACACGCCGTCGGCCTTGACCTGATAGGTCTGCGGGTCGACGTCGATGCTCGGCAGGTAGTCGTTGTGGATCAGGTCGGTTTTCTGCACATCGCGGCAGCCTTTGACCACGGCGATTCTTTTCTTCAGCCCAAGCTGTTCCGGCAACCCGGCCTCGGCGGCGGCCTGGCTGATGAAGGTCAGGCTGGTGGCATGTCGCGAGCCGCCAAAGCTGGCGAACATCGGTCGGTAGTGCACCGGTTGCGGTGTCGGGATCGAGGCGTTGGCATCGCCCATCAGGCTGGCGGCAATCGCCCCACCCTTGAGGATCAGCGTTGGCTTGACGCCGAAGAATGCCGGGCGCCACAGCACCAGATCGGCCCATTTCCCCACCTCGATGGAACCCACTTCATGGCTGATGCCGTGGGTGATCGCCGGGTTGATGGTGTACTTGGCGATGTAGCGCTTGATGCGGAAATTGTCGTTGCCTTCGCCGTCGCCGGGCAGGGCGCCGCGTTGCTTTTTCATCTTGTCGGCGGTCTGCCAGGTGCGCGTGATGACTTCGCCGACGCGGCCCATGGCCTGGCTGTCGGAGCTGATCATCGAGAAGGCGCCGAGGTCGTGGAGGATGTCTTCGGCGGCGATGGTCTCGCGACGAATGCGGCTTTCGGCGAACGCCACGTCCTCGGCAATGCTCGGGTCCAGGTGATGGCAGACCATCAACATGTCCAGGTGTTCGTCGATGGTGTTGCGGGTGAACGGCCGGGTCGGGTTGGTGGAGCTGGGCAGCACGTTGGGGAAACCGCAGGCCTTGATGATGTCCGGCGCATGTCCGCCCCCAGCGCCTTCGGTGTGGTAGGTGTGGATGGTGCGACCCTTGAACGCGGCCAGGGTGGTTTCGACGAAACCGGACTCGTTGAGGGTGTCGGTGTGGATCGCCACCTGCACGTCGTACTGGTCGGCCACGCTCAGGCAGTTGTCGATGGCCGCCGGGGTGGTGCCCCAGTCTTCGTGCAGCTTCAGGCCGATGGCGCCGGCCTTGACTTGCTCGATCAGCGGCTCCGGCAGGCTGGCGTTGCCCTTGCCGGTGAAGCCGATGTTCATCGGGAAGGCATCGGCGGCCTGGAGCATGCGCGCCAAGTGCCACGGCCCGGACGTGCAGGTGGTGGCGTTGGTCCCGGTGGCCGGACCCGTGCCGCCGCCGATCATGGTGGTGACGCCGCTCATCAGCGCTTCTTCGATCTGCTGTGGGCAGATGAAGTGGATGTGGGTGTCGATGCCGCCGGCGGTGAGGATCATGCCTTCACCAGCAATCACTTCGGTGCTGGCGCCGATGGCGATGGTCACGTCGGGCTGGATGTCCGGGTTGCCGGCCTTGCCGATGGCGGCGATGCGCCCGTCCTTGAGGCCGACATCGGCCTTGACGATGCCCCAGTGGTCGATGATCAGCGCGTTGGTGATCAGCGTGTCGACGACCTCGGCGGCCAACAATTGGCTCTGGCCCATGCCGTCGCGAATCACCTTGCCGCCGCCGAACTTCACTTCTTCGCCGTAGGTGGTGAAGTCCTTCTCCACTTCGATCCACAACTCGGTGTCGGCCAGGCGGACCTTGTCGCCGACGGTGGGGCCGAACATGTCGGCGTAGGCTTGTCTCGAAATCTTCATGTGCTCGCCTTGAGGTTCTTAAGTCGTATGCAGTCCATTGTGGCGAGGGAGCTTGCTCCCGCTGGGCCGGGCTGGCGCTCCAGCGCGCAGCGGCCCTGGGTTTTTGGGGCTGCTGCGCAGCCCAGCGGGAGCAAGCTCCCTCGCCACAGAGGCGCTTCAGTCCAATTCGCCCATGACCCGCCCGGCAAACCCGAACACCCGGCGGTGCCCGGCCAGGTCCACCAACTCCACCTCGCGGCTCTGGCCCGGTTCGAAGCGCACGGCAGTGCCGGCCGGGATGTTCAGGCGCATGCCACGGCTGGCGGCGCGGTCGAAGGTCAGGGCGTCGTTGGTTTCGAAAAAGTGATAGTGCGAGCCGACCTGGATGGGCCGGTCGCCGCTGTTGGCGACGTTCAGCGTGAGGGTACGGCGGCCGACGTTGAGTTCGATGTCGCCAGGCTGGACCTGGTATTGCCCTGGAATCATTGCGGTTGCCCCAAAGTCTTGTAGTAAATGGCGGTCGGGCTGTAGGTGCCGTCCGGGCTCTGGCAGTAGTCGGGCAGTTCACCAACGCGGGTGTAGCCCATGGCGCGGTAGAACGCCTCGGCCTCGGAACCGGCTTCGGTGTCGAGGTACAGCAGGCCACGCTTGTGCTGGCGGGCGCCGAGTTCCAGGGCGCTCATCAATTGCTGGCCCAGGCCCCGGCGGCGCGCCTCGCCGCGCACCAGCAGCTTCTGCACTTCGGCACGGTTGAGGCCGTTGGGCTTCTGGCACAGGGCAAGCTGGACGCTGGCCTGCACTTGTTCATCCTTGACCACCACCCACAGCAGCAGGTGGCCCTGGTTGAGGCTGGCCTGGACCTCGTCGAAATAGGCGCGGGCCTGGACGGCATCGAGATCGGCCATGAACCCTACGCTGGCGCCGTAGCCGACGGCGTCGAGCAACAGATCGATCAGGCCCTGGCGATAATGCGCAAAGCTCTCGGCGTGGACTCGACGCAACTGGGCGGCGTTCATTGGCGTTTCACTCCTTGTTGACGGCAGGCGGTAGCGCCCCGGGGTTGAGGTTCAACTGCATGAAGGTCAGGTCCAGCCAGCGGCCGAACTTGGTCCCCACCTCGGGCATCTGCCCGGTGATCACGAAACCGGCCCGCTCATGCAGTCGAATCGACGCTGCGTTGCCACTTTCGATGGCGGCGACCATGACGTGTTTGTCGCAGGCCCTGGCGCGTTCGATCAGCGTGTCCATCAGCAGCGGGCCAAGGCCCTTGCCGCGTTGATCGCTGCGCACGTACACCGAATGCTCCACGGTGTGGCGGAAGCCGTCGAACGGCCGCCAGTCGCCGAAGGAAGCGTAGCCGAGCACGTTGTCCTCGGCGTCGACGGCCACCAGCACCGGGTAGCCCTGGGTTTGCCGGGCGCTGAACCAGGCCTGGCGATTGCCCAGGTCCACGGCTTGTTCGTTCCAGATCGCTGTGGTGTTGAGCACGGCGTCGTTGTAGATGTCGCGGATCGCCGGCAGGTCGGCGGCATGGGCGTCACGAACGTGGGCAGTCATGGCGTGGCCTCAGGCGATGGGTTGATGGACGGTGACCAGTTTGGTGCCGTCGGGAAACGTCGCCTCCACCTGGATTTCCGGAATCATTTCCGGGATGCCTTCCATCACCTGCTCGCGGCTCAGCAGCGTGGTGCCGTAGTGCATCAGCTCGGCGACGGTCTGGCCGTCGCGGGCGCCTTCGAGCAGCGCGGCGGAGATGTAGGCCATGGCCTCCGGGTAGTTGAGCTTCAAGCCCCGGGCCAACCGCCGTTCGGCGACGAGGCCGGCGGTGAAGATCAGCATCTTGTCTTTTTCGCGTGGGGTCAGGTCCATGTGCAATCCATAAGGGCAGATAAAATTTTTGCGTTAAACACAGCTACCAGTGGGAACAGGCCTGTGGGAGCAAAGCTTGCTCGCGATGAACGATAACGCGGTCTTTCTGGTCGACCGAGGCGTGGCCATCGCGAGCAAGCTTTGCTCCCACAGAAACTCATGCTTCATACCATTGCTCCCACAGGTAAAAGCAAATTCAGGTACTCCAGATTCTCGGTGGCATGGCTTCTCTTCCGAGCAATGCAGGCCTGAGCAAACGCCACAACTCAATCAACCACCCCCGCGCCAGCAGCGCCTCGCTCGCCAGGCAACGGGCCACGAGCAAACCGGGCAGTTGGGTCAGGTCGCCGCGCACGGCATGGCCCAGGGATCGGCAGCGTTCAAGCAGTTCACTGTCGATCTCGCCGGTCACCAGCAACGTGGCGAACACCGGATCGCCGCCCAGCCCGATGGGCGAGTCGAGCAGCCCATCAGCACCAACGATGCGTTGGCGCTCATGCCACAACAACTCACCGTCGCGGCGAATATCCAGCCGCGATTGAAAGTGCCCCAGGTCGAACCGCTCGCCGCTGGCCGGTCGGCCGAGGGCAACCATGTCCCAGTAGAACAACCGGGCATCGCCGTGCAGGTCGATGCCCGTGCTGAGCTCGGCCTGGGCCGCACTGAAGACGATGGTTTCCTGGGGCAGCCATTCCAGGGTCGCGCCGGAGGCCACGCTCAGGGTCAGTTGCTGGTACGCCGGGCCGGCGGCGCGGTACCACTTGGCCGCGCCGGGGCTGGTCAGTTGTGCCCAGGCGCCCGTGCCGACCTGGGCGGAGATGTCCAGGCGATCACCGCCGGCAATCCCGCCGGGCGGGTGGACGATGATGTGCTGGCACACCTCGGGCCCTTCGGCGTACAAGTGCTTCTGCACCCGCAACGGGCCTTTGTGGCGGCGCTGTACCGGGCGTGTGCAGTCGCCGAATCGGGCGTAACCCAAGTCCAGCTCGGCATGCCAGCTGGGGGTGAACAGGGCTTGAGGCGATACAGGTAGATTCATGATTTTCTGATGATCGTCGGGACGCTAAGACTAGATCGTAACCAGCCCGCGCACACCCTCGGCTTCCATATTTTCTCCGCGCCCCTGCTGCACGATCTCGCCCCGGGACATCACCAGGTAATGATCGGCCAGCTCGGCGGCGAAGTCGTAGAACTGCTCCACCAGCAAAATCGCCATGTCGCCCCGGGCCGCCAGTTTCTTGATCACCGCGCCGATCTCCTTGATCACCGACGGCTGGATGCCTTCGGTGGGCTCGTCGAGGATCAGCAGGCGCGGCCGACTGGCCAGGGCCCGGCCGATGGCGAGCTGCTGTTGCTGGCCGCCGGACAGGTCACCGCCCCGGCGTTGTTTCATCTGCAGCAGCACCGGAAACAGTTCGTAGATAAAGGCCGGCACTTCCTTGGCTTCTGAACCCGGAAAGCGCGACAGGCCCATCAGCAGGTTTTCTTCCACCGTCAGCCGCCCAAAAATCTCCCGGCCCTGGGGCACGTAGGCAATGCCGGCGTGCACCCGTTGGTGCGGCTTGAACGTGGTGATGGCCTTGCCTTCCCAATTCACCGCGCCCTCCTTGGCCGGCAGCAGGCCCATCAGGCATTTGAGCAGGGTGGTCTTGCCCACGCCGTTGCGCCCCAGCAGGCAGGTCACCTCGCCGACCTTGGCGTCGAACGACAGGCCGCGCAGGATGTGGCTACCGCCGTAGTACTGGTGCAGTTTGTCGACTTGCAGCATGTCTTGAATTCCCCTTAAGTCCCTTGTGGGAGCGGGCTTGCTCGCGAAAGCGGTGAGTCAGGCAGAACAACTTTGACTGACACTGCGCATTCGCGAGCAAGCCCGCTCCCACAGGGGGAACGTGTTTGTCGATCTAGCGACCGAGGTAAACCTCGATCACCCGCTCATTGTCCTGCACCTGTTCCAGCGACCCTTCAGCCAGCACGCTGCCCTGGTGCAACACGGTGACGTGGTCGGCGATTGCGCCGACGAAGCCCATGTCGTGCTCTACCACCATCAGCGAATGCTTGCCCGCCAGGGACTTGAACAGCTCGGCGGTGAACTCGGTTTCCGCGTCGGTCATGCCCGCCACCGGTTCGTCGAGCAGCAGCAATTGCGGGTCCTGCACCAACAGCATGCCGATCTCCAGGAACTGCTTCTGGCCGTGGGACAACAGCCCGGCGGCGCGGTTGACCGAGGTGGTGAGACGGATGGTCTCGAGCACTTCGTTGATGCGGTCGTGCTGCTCGCCGGTCAGTCTTGCCCGCAAGCTGGCCCACACCGATTTGTCGGTCTTGAGCGCCAGCTCCAGGTTCTCGAACACGCTCAGGGCTTCGAACACCGTCGGTTTCTGGAACTTGCGACCGATGCCGGCCTGGGCGATCTGTACTTCGCTCATGGTCGTCAGATCGAGGGTCTCGCCGAACCAGGCCTTGCCGTGGCTGGGGCGGGTCTTGCCGGTGATGACATCCATCAACGTGGTTTTGCCCGCGCCGTTGGGGCCGATGATGCAGCGCAACTCACCGACGCCGATGTACAGGTTCAAATCGTTCAAGGCCTTGAAACCATCGAAGCTGACGCTGATGTCTTCCAGGGTCAGGATGGTGCCGTGGCGGGTGTTCAGGCCCACGCCGGCCGCCTGGCCGAGGCCGATGGCGTCGCGGCTGCTGCCTTGATCTTTGTTGGGTTCAAGAATCGGTTCGAGCATGAAATCCGCCGTTGGAGTGATTCTCATTGTTCGCCCCTTTTCTTCAGCAGCCCGATCACACCTTTGGGCAGGTACAGGGTCACGACGATGAACAGGGCGCCGAGGAAGAACAGCCAATACTCAGGAAACGCCACGGTGAACCAGCTCTTCATGCCATTGACCACACCGGCGCCCAGCAACGGCCCGATCAACGTGCCGCGCCCGCCGAGGGCGACCCACACGGCGGCTTCGATGGAGTTGGTCGGCGACATTTCGCTGGGGTTGATGATGCCCACCTGCGGCACATACAACGCCCCGGCCAAACCGCACAACACCGCGCTCAAGACCCAGACGAACAGCTTGAACCCCCGGGGATCGTAGCCGCAGAACATCAGGCGGTTTTCCGCGTCGCGCAGGGCGGTCAGCACCCGGCCGAACTTGCTGCGGGCCAGGCGCCAGCCGATGAACAGGCTCGTCACCAGCAGCAACACCGTGGCGAAAAACAGCACCGCCCGGGTGCCTGGCTCGGTGATGCCAAAACCCAGGATCGAACGGAAGTTGGTGAAGCCGTTATTGCCGCCAAACCCGGTTTCGTTGCGGAAGAACAGCAACATTCCGGCGAAGGTCAGGGCCTGGGTCATGATCGAGAAATACACGCCCTTGATCCGCGAGCGGAAGGCGAAGAAACCAAACACCAAGGCGAGCAAACCCGGCGCCAGCACCACCAGGCACATCGCCCAGAGGAAACTGTCGGTGCCGGCCCAGTACCAGGGCAACTCGGACCACGACAGGAAGGTCATGAATGCCGGCAAGCCATCCCCGGCGGCCTGGCGCATCAGGTACATGCCCATGGCATAGCCGCCCAGGGCGAAGAACAAACCGTGGCCCAGGGAGAGCAAGCCGGCGTAGCCCCAGACCAGGTCCAGCGCCAAGGCGACGATGGCATAGCAGAGAATCTTGCCCACCAGGGTCAGGGTGTAGGCCGAGACGTGCAGCGGATGGTCCGCCGCCAGCAGCGACAGCAGCGGCAGGCTCAGCAGCACGGCGAGGATCAGCGCGCCGACGGCGAGGGTGACTTTGGGGCCGGCCTTTTGCGTGGCCGTGAGCATCAGGGGCTGGTTCATCAGTCGATTACCCGTCCTTTGAGCGCGAAGAGGCCTTGCGGACGCTTCTGGATGAACAGAATGATCAGCGCGAGGATCAGGATCTTGCCGAGCACGGCGCCGATCTGCGGTTCAAGGATCTTGTTGGCGATGCCCAGGCCGAACGCGGCGAACACACTGCCGGCCAACTGGCCGACGCCGCCGAGCACCACCACCAGGAACGAGTCGATGATGTAGCTCTGGCCCAGGTCCGGCCCGACGTTGCCGATCTGGCTCAGGGCCACGCCCCCGAGCCCGGCGATGCCCGAGCCGAGGCCGAAGGCGAGCATGTCCACGCGCCCGGTGGGCACGCCGCAGCAGGCGGCCATGTTGCGGTTCTGGGTCACCGCGCGGACGTTCAGGCCCAGGCGCGTCTTGTTCAGCAGCAGCCAGGTCAGCGCCACCACGAACAGCGCGAAGGCGATGATCACGATGCGGTTGTACGGCAACACCAGGTTCGGCAACACCTGGATCCCGCCCGACAGCCACGCTGGGTTGGCGACTTCGACGTTCTGCGCGCCGAACACCAGGCGCACCAATTGGATCAGCATCAGGCTGATGCCCCAGGTGGCGAGCAGGGTTTCCAACGGCCGTCCGTAGAGGTGGCGGATCACCGTGCGCTCCAGGGCCATGCCGATGGCGGCGGTGATAAAAAACGCCACCGGCAAAGCGATCAGCGGATAGAACTCGATGGCGTTCGGGGCGAAGCGCTGGAACAGCATCTGCACCACGTAGGTGGAGTAGGCGCCGAGCATGAGCATCTCGCCGTGGGCCATGTTGATCACCCCCAGCAGGCCGAAGGTGATCGCCAGGCCGAGGGCGGCGAGCAGCAAAATCGAGCCCAGGGACATGCCGCTGAACGCCTGGCCCAGCAATTCGCCCACCAGGAGCTTGCGCTTGACCTGGCTGAGGCTGGTCTCAGCGGCGGTGCGCACGGCGGCATCGGTTTCGACGCCGGGTTCGAGCAGTCCTTCCAGGCGGGTGCGGGCCAGCGGGTCGCCGGTTTCCCCCAGCAGGCGGACGGCGGCCAGGCGCACGTTGGGGTTGGTGTCCACCAGTTGCAGGTTCGCCAGGGCCAGGCTCAGGGCGGCGTGTACGTCTTCGTCCTGCTCGCCGGCCAATTGCCGATCGAGAAACGCCAGTTGCGCCGGGCGGGCGCTTTTTTGCAGTTGCTGCGCGGCGGCCAGGCGTACGCGGGCATCCACAGCGAGTAATTGATGACTGGCCAGGGCGGTTTCGATCAGCCCGCGCAAGCGGTTGTTCAGGCGCAGGGTCTTGGGTTGGCCGTCGACGGTCAACTGGCCTTGTTGCAGGGCGTTGATCAGTTCGACACGCTCAGGCTCCGGCTGCGCGGCCCAGGCTTCCAGGAGCTTGGCCTGCTGGGTCGGGTTGGCGGCGACGAAGTCTTCGGCGTCGCCGGCATGGGTCGTCAGTGGCAACAGCAGTGCCAGGGCGAGGATGAGGCGGTAGAGGGCGGTGGGCATATTGTTGGCCTTGCGCAAAACTTCTTTTGTGGGAGCGGGCTTGCTCGCGAAGGCGGTGGGTCAGGCAGAACAACTTTGACTGACACTCCGCATTCGCGAGCAAGCCCGCTCCCACAAGGGAGTTGTGTCGGACCTGAGCGTCATGCTCAAGCCCGACACCCATGGGCTCAGTTGCTCTTCACCGCATAGTCAGGCTTCTTGTCGTTGCCGGCGATGAACGGGCTCCACGGTTGCGCGCGGATCGGCCCTTCGGTCTGCCAGACCACGTTGAACTGACCGTCGGCCTGGATCTCGCCGATCATCACCGGCTTGTGCAGGTGGTGGTTGGTCTTGTCCATGGTCAGGGTGTAGCCCGACGGTGCGGCGAAGGTCTGGCCGGCCAGGGCTTCGCGGACTTTGTCGACGTCGGTGGACTTGGCTTTTTCCACCGCTTGCGCCCACATGTGGATGCCGACGTAGGTGGCCTCCATCGGGTCGTTGGTCACCGCTTTGTCGGCGCCCGGCAGGTTCTTGGCCTTGGCGTAGGCTTTCCAGGAATCGACGAATTTCTTGTTCGCCGGGTTATCCACGGATTCGAAGTAGTTCCACGCCGCCAGGTTGCCCACCAGTGGTTTGGTGTCGATGCCGCGCAGTTCTTCTTCGCCCACCGAGAACGCCACGACCGGTACGTCGGTGGCCTTCAGGCCCTGGTTCGCCAGTTCTTTGTAGAACGGCACGTTGGAGTCGCCGTTCACGGTGGAGATGACCGCGGTCTTGCCACCGGCCGAGAATTTCTTGATGTTGGCCACGATGGTCTGGTAATCGCTGTGGCCGAACGGGGTATAGACCTCTTCGATGTCCTTGTCCGCCACGCCTTTGGCGTGCAGGAACGAACGCAGGATCTTGTTGGTGGTGCGCGGGTAGACGTAGTCGGTGCCCAGCAGGAAATAACGCTTGGCGCTGCCGCCTTCTTCGCTCATCAGGTATTCCACCGCCGGAATTGCCTGCTGGTTTGGCGCCGCGCCGGTGTAGAACACGTTGGGCGACATCTCTTCGCCTTCGTATTGCACCGGGTAGAACAGCAGGCCATTGAGTTCTTCGAATACCGGCAACACGGATTTGCGCGACACCGAGGTCCAGCAGCCGAACACCACGGCGACCTTGTCCTGGGTCAGCAACTGCCGACCCTTTTCGGCGAACAGCGGCCAGTTCGACGCCGGGTCCACGACCACCGCTTCGAGCTTCTTGCCGTTCACACCACCCTTGGCGTTGATCTCGTCGATGGTCATCAACGCCATGTCCTTGAGGGACGTCTCGGAGATCGCCATGGTGCCGGACAGCGAATGCAAGATGCCGACCTTGATGGTCTCGGCGGCCTGGACGGTCCAGGCCATGCCCATCGCGGCAATACTTGCCGAGAGTGTAAAAGCCTTGATCAAGCTACGACGCTTCATTGTGCGATCTCCATGGACTTATGAGTTTTAGGTGGCAGATGCAAACGCTGAAGGCGCTTTTGCAAGGGATGTGCCCGGTCGGGCAAAGAGCTTTGAAATGCGGGGTTGGCGGCGGGAGAGGAAACGACAATGCACCATCAACGACCATCTCGCGGACGCTGGTGCAATACGGCGCTCCGCATTGGGGCGTGGATGTGGGCCAATTCAAGGTGAGATTTTCGACCGCCCGACTATGCTGACTCTTCTGCCATTCTGAACAGGGGAAATCCGTTTGAATGATTCTGGCGCTACGAGCAGTTTTCTTCTCGACGAGACGGCGGTTTTTGACGTATTGCCTGGCGTTAAACCGGCCGAGCACCCGAAATGGATGCATGTGACGCATTTGAGAGAAGGCAGGTATTCGCTGATTCTCACCGCTGGAGAGCACCTTCGAAGCAGCGAGTTGCAGGTGTTTGCTGATACAACCTTGCACGTTCGTTTTTCGGCGGCTCTACCCAGCATCAGTTCGGATGGCCTCACCTGCTCAGTTGTTTTTTTCGATGATCAAGCTCAAGCCGAATTTCAACTTGGAACGTTTCATGTTGGCGGAGGCTATACCGCGTCGGAATGGAGGACGGTGGATTTGGATCTGGCTTGGTTGGCGGGCAAGCGTGGCCGTCTCCTGGTAGCGTGTGGGCCTGGGGCGAAGAACGATTCAACGGCAGATTGGCTGGCGATCGCTGACCTGTGCATAGCCAGACAGTGGGAAATAAAAGCGCTTCTGGCGAAAACCCATCAACCCATGCGCATGAAAAACGAGATCGCACACTTCAGCAGCGTCTACCGAAATGAGTTCTATGCAAACGTCCAGGAGCGACAGAGTGAAACGGCAATGGGCGTTGCTCGCGCCGTCCGCCGATTAAATGGACCGGTTCAGGCGCAAGGGCCTGGTGCGCCGGCTGACATGGTCATTTTGGAGCCGTTTGAAGGAGAGGCCGCCTACGCTTATGCGACGCGTCTGCTGAGGGTGAACGTCCCGCAAATGCCGCCTGATTTTCAAGCGAGGCTACGCCGGAAAGTCACGGACCACGGGGCGATAAAGGTCTTGTCGATCTGCAGTGGCGCCGCGCGGATAGAGGCCGGTTTGTCAGCGGCTGTTCCCGAAGGCGTGGAATGGTCGTTGCTGGATATCAATGAAGATCTGCTTCAAATCGCCGCAAAGCAGTTTCCGCCAGGGATCCACCTCGATTTGATCGTGGCGGATGCGAATAACCTGGTGCCTACCGGTGAACAGTGGGATGTCATTATTTGTGTGTCGGCATTGCATCATTTGGTAGAACTGGAAAAGGTCATGCGCTTTATCTCCCGTAGTTTGAAAAATGATGGAGAGTTCTGGAGTGTGGGGGAGGCCGTGGGACGTAATGGCAATCGCTTGTGGCCCGACGCAATAATCGCCGCTGACGCCGTATTCTCTTCCTTGCCGGCGCGCTACCGACTCAATGCCGACACTCAGGTTGTCGATGCTGTCATTCCGGACAAGGACCATTCGATTGGTTGTTTCGAGGGGATTCGAAGCGAGGAGATTACCGCGCTCCTTGAGCGTTGGCTGAAGCCGGTAGACGTTTACCGCACCAACTGCTTCCTCTGGCGAATGGTGAATCTTGCCTACAGCGGGAATTTCAATCTTGAACAAGCTGAAGACCGGGCCTTAGTGATTGAACTGGTGCGAGCGGAGCTCGAGCATTTTCGCAATGGAGGCCTTGGGACCGAGCTATTCGGCGTCTACAAAAAGAAGCATCTTTTCAGCGACGGCGCATCAGACCGATAAAGAACAGTCCGCCGATAGCGGCTGTGGCGACCCCAATCGGCAAGTCCTCCGGCGCGATCAACGTGCGGGCCGCCACGTCCACCCACACCAGGAACAGGCTGCCGAGCAGCACGCAAGCCGGCAGTAGCCGCCGATGCTCGGCGCCCACCAGGCGCCGGGCAATGTGCGGCACCATCAGCCCGACAAAACCGATCGAGCCGCTGATGGACACCAGCACGCCGGTCATCAGCGACGCGATCAGGAAAATCCACAACCGCACCTTCGCCGCGTTCAAACCCAGGGTCACGGCGGTCTGTTCGCCGGCCATCAGCGCGTTCAACGGCCGGGCCATGCCCAGCAGCAACACCAGCCCCAGCAGCACACTGGCGGCCGGCACGGCCAGCAGTTCCCAGCGGGCCAGGCCCAGGCCGCCGAGCATCCAGAACATCACCGCCGAGCTGGCACGATGATCACCGAGGAACAACAACAGGTTGGCCGCCGCCATCATCACGAAGGACACCGCCACGCCACACAGCAACAGCCGATCACTCTCCAGCCGGCCTTGGCGGGCAGCGATGGCCAACACCAGCAACATGCTCAGCAGCGCGCCGATGAAGGCCGCCAGAGGCAGGGTCAGCAAACCGATTATTTCACCGACATGCAACACCACGATGACCGCCCCCAAGGTCGCACCGGAGGTGACACCCAACAGGTGCGGATCGGCCAGCGGGTTGCGCGTCACCGCTTGCAGCACCGCGCCGATCAGCGCCAGCCCGGCACCGACCAGGGCTCCGAGCAGCAGGCGCGGGACGCGGATCAGCCAGACGATATGCTCCTGGCCGGGCGTCCAATAGACCTCGCCCACTCCGAAGGCCTTGTGCAGCAGCAGATCCCAGACCACGGCCACCGGCACCCGCGCCGGGCCAAAGCCCAGGGACACCACGCACGACACCAGCAACAGCGCGCCGAGGACCATCAGCAGGGCGCCGTAGCGACGATTATTCATTGGTCGTGGAAACCCCGTGCCAGGGTTTGCACCGCCAGCACGTTATCGATGCCCGGCGTGGCCTGCACGTAAGGGATCACGATGAAGCGCCGGTGCTTGAGGGCATCCACCGATTGCAGGGCCGGGTTATCCAGCAGGAATTGTTGCTTCTGCTCGGCGCTGACTTCGCCGTAGTCGACGATCACGATCACCTGCGGGTTGCGCTCGACCACGTTCTCCCAGTTCACCCGGGTCCAACTGGTTTCCACGTCCTCGAGGATGTTGCGTCCGCCGGCGGCGTCAATCAACGCCTGAGGTATGCCGAGACGGCCGGAGGTCATGGCACGGTCTTCGCCGCTGTCATACAGGAACACGCGCGGTTGTCGGGTCGGCAGGTGCTTGCGCGTTTCGGCCACCTGGGCCTGCATCGTCGCGATCAGCGCATTGGCGCGATCCTGCACATCGAATATCTTGCCGAGGTTGCGCAGGTCGTTGTAGGTGTCTTCCAGGGAGGCCGCCGGGCGTTTCATCACGAAGGCGCAGGATTCGGTCAGTTCGTAGACGTTGATGCCCAGCGGTTGCAAGGTCTGCGGCGTCAAGTCGCCGCCCACGCGCATGCCGTAGTCCCAGCCCGCGAAGAAAAAGTCGACGTTGGCATCGAGCAGGGTTTCCACCGAGGGATATTTGGCGGCCAGTTCCGGCAGGCCGTCGAGGATATTCGCCATCTCGGGTGTCACCGATTTCCAGCCGCTGATACCGCTGTAGCCGACCATGCGCGGCTTGAGGCCCAGGGCGAGCATCATCTGCGTCATGTTGATGTCATGGCTGACCGCATGGCGAGGGGCCTCGTTGAACACCACCTGGCGGTTGCAGCTCTGGACCGTCAACGGGTAGCGGGTGGCTTCGGCCAGGGCATTCGTGCTGCCCAGCAGGAGGGGCAGCAACAACAGGAAACGCAAGGTCATGGTTGGGTTATCCAGGTGATTCGTGGGTAGCCGGACAGCGGGTGTTCATCCACCAGGGCTTCGACGCCGAACACCTCGCGCAACAGCTCTGCCGTGAGGACGTCCTTGGGCGTGCCGCTGGCGACGATGCGCCCGTGTTCGATCACGTACAGGCGGTCGCAGAAAGCGGCGGCCAGGTTCAGGTCGTGGAGGCTGGCGAGGGTGCCGATGCCCAGGCCCTTGATCAGTTGCAGTAATTGCAATTGATAGTGCGGGTCGAGGTGGTTGGTCGGCTCGTCGAGGATCAGCAACTGCGGCTGCTGGGCCAAGGCACGGGCGAGGATCACCCGCTGTTTTTCCCCTCCCGACAGCGTGGCGAAAGCATGATCGCCAAAGCCTTCGAGCCCTGCCGATGCCAATGCCTGGAGCACCAGCCGGCGGTCTTCGTGATTGTCGCTGTCGAATAGACCTTTGTGGGGCGTGCGGCCCATGGCGACCACTTCCTCCACCGTCAGGCCGAAGGCATCGGGAAATTCTTGCAGCACCACGGCGATGCGTTGGGCGCACCAGCGCGAGGACTGTTTCCAGAGGTTGTGATGTCCGAGCCTGACCTCGCCATGTTCTGGCCGGCTGAAGCGATAGGCGCAGCGCAACAGGCTGGTCTTGCCGCTGCCGTTGGGCCCGATCAACCCGACAAACTCCCCGGCCGCCACCTGCAGCGTGGCATCACGCAGCTGGAACTGGTGATGACAGTGGCCATGGCCCAGGGGCGTCCAGGCGAGGTGGGAGAGGGTTAGGGAGGTCATGCGGTTACTCGGCATTTGGTGTGAAACACAGTCTCATTGTGGGAGCGGGCTTGCTCGCGAATGCGGTGTGTCAGTCAACATTCATGTGTCTGACACACCGCATTCGCGAGCAAGCCCGCTCCCACAGTTTTAACTGTGTTCGTGGTTTGGAAAGCGGGCACGATTGTAGAGGTTTCGCGCCGCTTTCCGTTAACGCACTGTCTTCAGCTTGAAGATGAAGCGACTTCAGACTGGCGATTCAAGCGGGTAACAAGCCGATCCAGCGCCCACACCACCACCAGCGAAGCGCCCACCAACGGGAACACCAGCGCCAGGGACAACATGATCAACACCCCGGTCTTCCAGGTCGGCAGGTCGTGGCGCAGTGGCGGCACGCCGAACTTGCCCTGGGGCCGGCGCTTCCACCAGATCACCAGGCCACTCACCGCGCTGAGCAGGATCATCAGGCAAACCAGCAGCACGAGAATCTGGTTCAGCGGGCCGAACATCTTGCCTTCGTGCAGCATTACGCCGGTCTCGGTGGCGCGGGCCACGATGCCGTAGTGTTCCCAGCGCACATCGGCCAGGACCTTGCCGGTGTATTGATCCACGTGCAGGGTCGCATCGTTGCGCGGGTCATCGGCGAACACGGCGATGGTGAACACGCCCGAGGCGGTCGTTGGAAGCGTGATGCTGTAGCCAGGCTCGACCTTGCGCTCGGTGGCGATATCCTGCACCGCTTGCAGGCTGACGGCCGGGGCGGCGGGACCCTCGTGCATGCCGCCGTGGGCCATGTGCTCGGCATGGTCGCCAGACATCGGCATCGGCGTGTTTTCCATGGCCCACGGCACAGTCTGGCGATGGGCGTTGTTGAGGCTGCCGGCCTCGACGTCGGACTTGGGGACGTCATTCCACATCGCCGCCGGGAAGCGGTTCCAGAGATCCGCGTACTGCTTGCCCCAGAAGCCGGTCCAGGTCATGCCGCTGAGCAGCATCACCAGCAGGAATGCCGCGCCCCAGAAACCGACGACAACGTGCACGTCGCGCCAGAACACCCGACCGCGCGCGCTCCAGCGCGGCCACAGCACACCCGCCGATGATTGCCCGCGCGGCCACCACAGGTAGAGACCGGAGACCACCAGCACCACGCCCCAGCCGGCGGCCATTTCCACCAATCGGTCACCCACCGTGCCGATCAATAACTCGCCGTGGATCGCTCGGGCCATGGCTTGCAAATTGTCTTTCGCGTCCTGCTCGCCGAGGACATCACCGTGGTACGGGTCGATGAACACATTCAACTCCCGGCCCTGGTCGATCACCACGAACTGCGCGCTGCGCTCGGCGTTGACCGGTGGCAGGTACTGCTTGACCTGACCTTCGGGGTAAGCCTGGCGGACCTGCTTGAGCAGGTCGTCCGCCGCCAGGGCGTGATGCCCGGCCGGCACGTTCAGCAGGCTGCCGTACATCAATGGGTCGAGTTGCGGCTTGAACAGGTAAATGATCCCGGTCAGGGCCAGCATCACCATGAACGGCGCCACGAACAGCCCGGCATAAAAATGCCAGCGCCAGGCCAGGTTGTAGAAATTCGGTTTCGGTTGGCTCATTGCAAAGCGCTCCGCAGGGCAAATTGGGTTGTTATGTTGTGCGGTTGCCAGGCAACCGATAAGCAGGGAGCCTTAAACACAGACTCCGTGGCGAGGGAGCTTGCTCCCGCTGGACTGCGCAGCAGTCCCTGGCTTTTTGCGGTTGCTACGCAACCGAGCGGGAGCAAGCTCCCTCGCCACAAGGTCAGGTGTCAGGCCTTGCCTGTGTTGTCAGAAACTCATATCCACCTTCGTCCAGAGCGTACGCCCCGGTTCGTTGATGGCCTGGGGGTCGCTCGCCGGGTAGCCGAACCCGGCGTTGCCGGCCAGGTTCAAGTGCTCGGCGTAGGCTTTGCCGAACAGGTTGTCGACGCCACTGCTGACCTTCCAGTGCGGGTTGATGCGGTAGGCGCCGTTGAGGGAGAAGACCCCGAACCCCGAGCTTTTGCCGTAGTCCTTGCCCACCACGTTGCCCTTGTTTTCATCGACCCGGTGCTGCGCGGCCACCACCCGCCACAAGGCCCCGGCGCTCCAGCGGTCTTCGCTGTAGGTCAGGCCCAGGCGCGCGTCCAGCGGCGGCATCTGCGCCAGGGCGCTGCCGTCGCTGCTGTTCTTGCCCCAGGCGTAGGCCAGGGTGGCGTCGGCTTTCCAGCGCTCGGTGAGCTTGTAGGCCGCGCCCAGTTCACCGCCCATGATCCGTGCGTCGATGTTCTCGGCCCGGGAAGTGGTGCCCATCATCCCCGGCGTGTAGTCGAACAGGATGTAGTCGCGTACCTGCCCGACGTATCCCGATGCCCAGGCTTCGAGGGTTTCGGTCTTGTACTGCAGGCCGAAGTCGAGCTGGGTGGTTTTCTCCGGCTTGATCGCGTCGAAAGCATTCAGCGAACCGCTCGGGCCGGTGTTCGGCGAGAACAGCTCCCAGTAATCCGGGAACCGTTGCGCGTGACCGATGCCTGCGTAGAGGGTGGCGGGGCTGTCGTCCAGGTCGTGCTCGTAGCGGACGAAACCGCTGGGCAGCGTGTCGGCGCGGGTGTCATCGGCAGTAGGATTGGGACGGGCCGACATGCCGGAACCGATGCTCTGGCGGTAATCCTTGGCCGAGGCGCGATCGAGCCGGGCGCCGGTGATCACTCGGTCGCGGTCGGCGGCGTACCAGGTCAGTTCGCCGAACACCCCGTAATTGTGGAAGTCGGCGTCCTTGGTGTACGGCAGGTCCTTGTAGGTGTCCACGCCCATGCTGCTGCGTTGGCGATGCTCGTTGGTCTGGGCGTCCAGGCCGCTGATCAATTGCACATCGGCCCAGCGCCAAGTGGCCTTGATGCGCGCGCCGAGGGTGCGACGATCGACATTGGAGGCCATGGGCCCGGCCATCATCCCGGTGCCGGACGGCGTGCGCAGCGTGTAGTTGTCCATCACGTGGTCGGCGTAGTTGTAGTAGACCTGGGCTTCGACTTTATCCAACACCTCGCCGATGTTCGAACGCTCGAAACGCAGCCCGAGGCTTTCGCGCTTGAACTGCGAACCGTCCATGCCGCGCCCGGCGTAGCGCGCTTCACCGTCGCCCTTGCCGGCCGTCAGCTCCAGCAGGGTATCGGCGTCCGGCGTCCAGCCGAGGGCGACGTCGCCATTCCATTTGTCATAGCGCGACGGCACGGTATCGTTATTGCCGTCGCGGTAATCGTCCGAATGGGCGGTGTTGCCGATCACCCGCACATAGCCCAGAGGCCCACCGGCGGCGGCATCCACCACCTTGTCGAAACGGCCGTTGGAGCCGGCCAGCACACTGGCATTGACCCGGGTGCCCAGCTCGCCGAACTGCTCCGGCTCGCGCTCGAACAGCACGGTCCCGGCCGATGCGCCGGGGCCCCAGAGCACGGTTTGCGGGCCTTTGATGACGGTGAGCGTGTCGTAGGTTTCCGGCGAGATGTAGGACGTTGGCGCGTCCATCCGGCCCGGGCAAGCACCCAGCAGCATGCTGCCGTTGGTGAGGATGTTCAGCCGCGAACCGAACATGCCACGCAACACCGGGTCGCCATTGGTGCCGCCGTTGCGCACCAGGGCGAAGCCGGGAATGGTCTTGAGGTAATCGCCGCCATCGCTGGCCGGCACCGGTTGGCGCGGGTCCTTGGGGTTGGTGACGACGGTCAGCGGCGAGCTGGGGGCGACGGCGGTGATGACCGTCGGGCTGAGTTCTTCGACCGGATGGTCGTGATGCTCGTGCTCATCGGCCAGCGCGAACGGGGTGAGCAGCAGGCCGCACAGTGCGGCAATGGTTTGGCGCGAACGAACCCGTGGTTCGTTCAAAGGGCAGCTAACCTGGGCAGAGCCCGAAGCGATGCCGGCAGAAAACCTGGACATGATGATTCCATCGAACAGACGTAGACGACACGGTCGGGCAGCCTGTGGCTATCTTTTGCGACCGGTTGAGTAAGTGTCGGGAGCTACGCTGGGAAGGGTGGTGCGCGGGTGCGGGCACCCGGGAAGAACGCGAGCCGGGCATGGCCCAGGCGTGTGGACAGGCTGGTGTAGGTGTTGAAGTGCGGGGTGTCGAAAGCGGCGAAGGTGTGACCGCCCGGCAGCGCGGGGCAGTTGAACAACAGGCTGCAATAGCCGCACTTTTCCCACAGCGCATGGTGCTCGCTCTGGGGCGGGCAATGTTCGGCTGCGGGCGCTTCGTGCGCCGCCATGTCCATGCTCATGTCCATGGTCATCGGCATGGACATGCGTTGATCCATCGGCATCGACTGGGAAACCAGTGGACCGATAAAGATCATCAGCATGGCGAACAGGCTGATCCAACTACCGCGGGTCAGGCTCATGGGCTGACGACGGCGAGTGGACAAGCTGGCGCGACGAGGGTGCATTGGGCAGAGACGTCTACTGAGCGTGCATGTGTGTCTTGGTGCCGTCCGGTGCTTTTTTCTGCACCTTGACGTCCACCGTGACATCCCCGGCTTTTTCGAAACGCAGGGTCATGGGGAAACGTTTGCCGTCGCTGAGCAGGCTGCGGTCCTTCAGATCCAGCAGCATCACGTGATACGCCATTGGTGCGAAGGTGACGGTCGCACCGGGGGCGATAGCCACGACGGGTACGGGTTGCATTTTCATCAGGTCGTTTTGCATCACATGCTCATGGAGCTCGGCCTTGCCGGCGATGGGCGAGTCGACGCTGAGCAGTTTGTCGGCGGTCGTGCCGCTGTTGTGAATCACGAAATACGCGGCTACGGTCGGCGCATTGGGCGGCAACTCCTGAGACCACGGGTGCGCAATTTCAAGCTCACCCGCTTTGTATTGATGAGCTTGGGCGAAGCCGACAGGAAGCAGCAGGGCGGCCAGCAGGATAAGTCTGTTCAACATGGCAAATCTCCGGAACGATTCAGGGCGCAGGTGTATGCGGAAGAATCAGGCCAGAGGCGAGGCGCGGGGGTTGAGGCTGGGCCATTGCTGGCGTGGCGTGGGGCTGTCGAGCTTCGAATGGACGGCACCGCGATGGGCCAGCTGTGCATCCAGGTACAACTGCGTGACATGCCCGGCGAGCGCCACCAACGGCGGGGAACCTGAGCAGCACCAGCAATGCTGCATCGTTGAATGACTGTCCTGTTGCGGCGTGCCCTGTTCGAGCTTGCCCAGGGAAATCGCCACCATTCTCGTGCCGCTGGATGAGCAGAAACTGCCCCACAACAGCTGCTCGGCTGGTGCATCAGCAGTCGCGCCACCGCTGTTGGAAAGCGGCATGGCAAGCATGTTGAACAGCACTGCGAAGCAGGCGATCCAGGCAAATGCAAGCCGTTGTCGGGACATGGGGCAATCCGCTCGGTTGGGCGATCAGGTGGCGGTATTTAGCCTGATCAGGGTTGAGAAGTAAAAAAGCCACGTGCGGTGTAGGGTCGCAGGGCTTGTGTTAACAGTAGCAACAGATCTTCGAATGAGTGCTTTTGTGGCGAGGGAGCTTGCTCCCGCTGGGGCGCGGAGCGGCCCTAAAATCGGACATTGCGGTGTGTCAGGAATATCGCGTCCGCTTTTTTGGGACTGCTGCGCAGCCCAGCGGGAGCAAGCTCCCTCGCCACAGGGTGGCGGCTGTGCGCAGGTTAGTCGACCGGGGAGTCCAGCATTACCGGCGCGCCCGAAGGCGCCCTGCGCACAACCACCATCAAGTGCAGGATGAAATACCTGACTGACGAAGCTTGTGAACCCGCTGAAAACCTTGGGCAACTAAACCCGATCACTGAAGGGCAGTGACGGGAATCAAGTTACCGAGGGCCTCCAAGGCGCACAAACCGGCGGATTCTGGCGTAGTTGTAGGCAGCGACGCAAGGTGATGTAGCCTGCTGACGTAGTTCTGACAGGACAGGCTTGTAGGACGGTGCAGTTTTCTGTCAGACCAACTGCCGCAGCCCCTGCAACACCTCATCCACCGTCCCAAACTCCCGATCCACCCCCGCCAGCACCGGCCGCTTCAACACCAACACCGGCAACCTCCGTTCCCGCGCCACCTCCAGCTTCGGTTCAGTCGCCGTGCTACCGCTGTTCTTGCTCACAAGCACATCAATCCGCCGCCGTTCGAACAATTCACGCTCGCCCTCGATATGAAAAGGACCACGGGCCCCAATCACTTCGCAGCGCTCATTACCGGGGTAAACGTCCAGCGCCCGCAAGGTCCAGAATTGCTCTGGCGGAATTTCATGCAGGTGTTGCAGCGGCTCACGCCCGAGGGTGAACAAGGGGCGGTGGAAGGGTTGCAGGGCCTGGATCAGTTCGGCCCAGTCGGCCACTTCGCGCCAGTCATCGCCGGCCTGGGGTTGCCAGGCCGGGCGGCGCAGGGCCCAGCAGGGGATGGCGCAGGCACGGGCCGCGTGGGCGGCGTTGTGGCTGATCTGGGCGGCGTAGGGGTGGGTGGCGTCCAGCAGCAGGTCGATGCCCTCGGCGCGGATGAAGTGCGCCAGCCCTTCGGCGCCGCCGTAGCCGCCGACGCGCACCTGGCAGGTCAGGTCGGTGGGGACGCGGCCGATGCCGGCCAGGCTGTAGATGTGCTGGGGGCCGAGGGTGCGGGCGATGGCCAGGGCTTCGGTGACGCCGCCGAGCAGCAGGATGCGTTTCATTTCAAGGCTCTTCATGGCAGGGCTCCCGCCTGGCCAACGATCCCGCCCTGGCGGTCGATGGCAAAGACTTCGACCTGGACCTGGGCCGGCACCACGCTGCGGGCGAAGGCCAGCGCGTGTTCGCACACCGCATCGCCCAAGGCGATGCCGGCGGCGCTGGCCATCGCCAGGGCCTGTTGGCTGGTGTTGGCTTCTCGAATGCCTTGCTGCAAGACCTCATCGGCACCGATGGCAGCCGCCCATGCGGCCAGCTGCGGCAGGTCGATGCTCGAATGGCGGCTGTGCAGGTCCATGTGGCCGGCGGCGAGTTTGCTGATCTTGCCAAAGCCGCCGCAGAGGCTGAGTTTTTCCACCGGCACCTTGCGCACATGCTTGAGAACGGCGCCGACGAAGTCGCCCATTTCGATCAGGGCGATTTCCGGCAGGTTGTAGACCCGGCGCATCGTGTCTTCGCTGGCATTGCCGGTGCAGGCGGCGATGTGCAGGTAGCCGTTGGTCTTCGCCACGTCGATACCTTGATGGATCGAGGCAATGTAGGCCGCGCAGGAAAACGGCCGGACAATGCCGCTGGTGCCAAGGATCGACAGGCCGCCGAGGATGCCCAATCGCGGATTCATGGTTTTCAACGCCAGGGCTTCGCCGCCCTCGACATTGACCGTGACTTCGAAACCTCCGGCATAACCGCATTCTTCGGCCAAGCGACCCAGGTGATCGTTGATCATTTTGCGTGGTACCGGGTTGATCGCCGGCTCACCGACACCCAGCACCAACCCGGGGCGCGTCACCGTGCCGACGCCGCGACCGGCGATGAAACGCACGCCGGGTTCGGCGATCAAGCGCACCTGGGAAAACAACAGGGCGCCGTGGGTCACGTCCGGGTCATCGCCCGCGTCCTTTATCGTCCCAGCCTCGGCGCCTTGCTCGGTCAACCGGCAGAACTCCAGGCGCATCTGCACCTGCTTGCCCTTCGGCAGCACGATCTCCACGGCATCGGCTTCGGTGCCGCGCAGCAGTAATCGGGCCGCCGCCAGGCTGGTGGCGGTGGCGCAACTGCCGGTGGTCAGGCCGCTGCGCAGGGGGGCGAGTTGTTCGGCGGTTTCGTCACGCATCGAGAGGTTTGACCAGGTCGAGCAAGGTGATCGGCAAGGCCTGGCGCCAGGTGTCGAACCCGCCCAAGGGTTGGGCCTGGGCGATGTGGATGCGGGTCAGTTCACCGCCATGACGTTCTCGCCAGTGCATCAAGGTCATTTCGCTTTGCAGGGTCACGGCATTGGCGACCAGCCGACCGCCGGGCTTGAGTTGGGCCCAGCAGGCGTCGAGCACGCCTTCGCGGGTGACGCCGCCGCCGATGAACACCGCGTCTGGTCGCTCCAGGTTCTCCAGCGCCAGCGGGGCGCTGCCGCGAACCAGTTGCAGACCGGGTACGCCGAGGGTGTCGCGGTTGCGTTCGATCAAGCCTTGCCGGCCTTCGTCGGCTTCGATGGCCAGGGCCCGGCAACTGGGGTGGGTGCGCATCCATTCGATGCCGATGGAGCCGCTGCCGGCGCCGACGTCCCAGAGCAACTCGCCGGGTGTGGGGGCGAGGCGGGCGAGGGTGATGGCGCGCACGTCGCGTTTGGTCAACTGGCCGTCATGTTCGAACGCGGTGTCCGGCAAACCGGCCAGGCGTGACAGGCGCGGTGTCGACGGTTCGCCCCGGCATTCGACGGCGATCAGGTTCAGGTCGGCGACGGTGGTGTCGGACCATTGTGTCGCAGTGCTTTCGATCCATCGTTCTGCCGTGCCGCCCAAGTGTTCCAGCACCGTCATGGCGCTTGGGCCGAAGCCCCGCTCGCGAAGTAAGCTTGCCACGGCGGCGGGGCTGTGGCGGTCGTTGCTCAGCAGCAACAGCCTGACGCCTGTGGATAAATGCCCATTGAGCGCCGCCAGGGGACGCGCCACCAGCGACAGCGTGACCACTTCCTGCAACGGCCAGCCCATGCGCGCCGCGGCCAGTGAACAGGAGGATGGCGCGGGGATGACCAGCATCTGGTCGCTCGGCACCTGTTTCGCCAGGCTGGCGCCCACGCCATAGAACATCGGATCGCCGCTGGCCAGCACGCACACCGGTTCGCCCTGCCGAGCGAGCAGCGGTTCCAGGGAAAACGGGCTGGGCCACAGCTCCCGCTCGCCGCGGATACACAGGGGCAACAGCTCCAACTGGCGAGGGCTGCCCAGGATCCGCGATGCTCGCAGCAAGGCATGGCGAGCCGTTCGGCCCAGGCCCTTGAAGCCGTCTTCACCGATGCCCACTACGGTCAGCCAGGGGGTCATCTCTGTTCCTCGAATAGTTGGGTTGATCGACAGGCGTGTTGCCGCCGCGAACCGGGCCGCCATCATACCGCGCCCCGGCGGATCAGGCGCCTGGCGCAACATCATTGTGGCTGCGAGACCGCATTCGCGAGCAAGCCCGCTCCCACAGGGATTTGGAGTCAAACGCAGAATTTGTGAACAGCCTGGCCAAAACTGTGGGAGCGGGCTTGCTCGCGAAGGCGGCGGTCCATCCAACATCACTTTTTCAGACAGACCGCTATCGCGAGCAGGCTCGCTCCCACAGGGATTTGGGGTTGAACGCAGAATTTGTGAACAGCCTGGCCAAAACTGTGGGAGCGAGCCTGCTCGCGAGGCGGCGGTCCATCCAACATCACTTTTTCAGACAGACCGCTATCGCGAGCAGGCTCGCTCCCACAGGGATCTGGGGGTGAACGCAGAATTTGTGAACACCCCGATCCAAAACTGTGGGAGCGGGCTTGCTCGCGAAGGCGGCGGTCCATCCAACATCACTTTTTCAGACAGACCGCTATCGCGAGCAGGCTCGCTCCCACAGGGATCTGGGGGTGAACACAGAATTTGTGAACACCCCGATCAAAACTGTGGGAGCGGGCTTGCTCGCGAAGGCGGCGGTCCATCCAACATCACTTTTCCAGACAGACCGCTATCGCGAGCAGGCTCGCTCCCACAGGGATCTGGGGGTGAACACAGAATTTGTGAACACCCCGATCAAAACTGTGGGAGCGAGCCTGCTCGCGATGGCGGCGATACAGATAACATCATTGGATCAGGCAACCCGTGTTCTTGAGCAATCTCGCCTCAATCCGACAGGCAAGCTTTTCATGACCACCGGCAAAGCAGGCATAATGGCGCACCTTCGCCAATGTGGCGTTTCTCAGCTGCCGGTCTGCCCTTGAACGAACGTCCATCCTCCAACGTCATCCGCCCCTCCGGTTGCCCGGGGTTGCTGCGTGTCGTCCAGGCGTTGGACGGGGGGATCTGTCGGATCAAGCTCGATGGCGGTTCCATCCAGGCGGATCAGGCTGACGTCGTGGCCTTGGTGGCCGAGCGGTTCGCCGGGGGCGTGATCGAGGCGACCAACCGGGCCAACCTGCAGATCCGCGGGATCGGCCCCGGGCACGACGCGCTGATCCAGTCATTGCTGGCCGCCGGGCTTGGTCCTCGCAAACCGTCTGGCGATGACGTGCGCAACCTGATGCTCAGCCCCGCGGCCGGGATCGATCGGCAGATGCTGTTTGACACCCGCCCGTTGGCGGAGCAGATCCTCATCACCCTGCAAACCCACGAACGCTTCCCCGAACTGTCGGCCAAGTTCGCCGTGCAACTGGACGGTGGAGAGGCGCTGGCAATGCTCGAACATCACCACGACCTGTGGTTGTCGGCCTTGGTCCGTGATGGCGAGCCCTGGCTGGCCTTCGGCTTGGCCGGTTCCCCATTGGATAAACCGGCGGGCAGGGTGCCCCTGGCCCAGGGGCATGCCTTGGTGGTGGCGGTGCTGGAGCTGTTCCTCGACCTGGCCCGCCCGGACCAGATCCGCATGCGTCACTTGTTGGCTGAAATCCCCAACGATGAATTCATGACCCGATTGGCCTGCCGCGTGCCGCTGCAAGCTTGCCTGGATTGGCAGCGGGACGAGCCCGTCGACGAACTGCACATCGGCATCCATTCCCAGCACGACGACCGCGTCTACGTCGGCGCGGCGGCGCCCCTGGGGCGGCTCGATGCGGTCATGCTGCGGGGGGCGGCGCAACTGGCGCGGGAGAAGGGCGACGGCAGCCTTCGTTTCACGCCCTGGCAAAGCCTGTTGGTGCCCAACGTGTGTGTCGAGGATGCCGAAGAAGTCCTGGCGCGGCTCCAAACGCTGGGCCTGTTGGTGTCGGTCGACCAACCCCTGGCGCAGCTCATCGCCTGCACCGGTTCCAGTGGCTGCGGTAAAGCCCTGGCCGACACCAAGGCCGATGCTCGTCAATTGGCCGAGCTGCTGCAACGCCAGGGCCAGACCCTGAAAGTCCATCTGTCCGGCTGCCCGCGTTCCTGCGCGGCAGCCCATATCGCGCCCGCCACCTTGCTGGCGGTCGCCCCCGGTCGTTACGACCTGTATTTTCGTGATGCCGCGCTGCCAGGTTTCGGCGCGTTGCAAGCCCACAATCTGACTATTGAAGCGCTCGGCCAATGGCTCGACGCTCATCCCCGGAGCCCCCTTGATGCTTGATTACATCCGCGACGGTCAGGAGATCTATCGCAACTCCTTCGCGATTATCCGCGCCGAAGCCAACCTGGCGCGCATTCCGGCCGATCTGGAGAAACTCGCGGTGCGGGTGATCCACGCCTGCGGCATGGTCGAGGCCATTGATGGCCTGCAGTTTTCCGAGGGCGCGGGCACGGCCGGGCGTCAGGCGCTGGCCGCCGGTGCGCCGATCCTGTGCGATGCGCGGATGGTCTCCGAAGGCGTGACCCGCGCTCGCCTGCCGGCCAACAATCCGGTGATCTGCACCTTGCGCGACGAGAGCGTGCCGGCCTTGGCCCTGGAACTGGGCAACACCCGTTCGGCGGCGGCGCTGGAGTTGTGGCGTCCGCACCTGGAAGGCAGCGTCGTGGTCATCGGCAACGCGCCGACCGCGCTGTTTTACCTGTTGGAAATGCTCGACGCCGGCGCGCCGAAGCCGGCTTTGATCCTCGGTTTTCCGGTGGGCTTCGTGGGTGCCGCCGAGTCCAAGGCGATGCTCGCGGCCAACAGCCGGGGCGTGCCGTTCGTGATCATGCAAGGCCGCCTGGGCGGCAGCGCCATGGCCGCCGCCGCCGTCAACGCCCTCGCTACGGAGGTTGAATGATGCAGCAGCCTGGACGTCTGATCGGCCTGGGCGTGGGCCCCGGTGACCCGGAACTGATTACGGTCAAGGCCCTGCGCCTGCTGCGCGAATCGCCCGTGGTGGCGTACTTCGTCGCCAAGGGCAAGAAAGGCAACGCCTTCGGCATCATCGAGGCGCATTTGCAGGACGCGCAGACATTGCTGCCGCTGGTCTACCCGGTCACCACCGAGGTGCTGCCGGCGCCGCTGTCCTATGAACAGGTGATCGCCGATTTCTACGACACCGCCGCCGAGCAGTTGGCCGTGCACCTGGACGCCGGTCGCGACGTGGCGGTGATCTGTGAGGGCGACCCGTTCTTCTACGGTTCCTACATGTACCTGCACGATCGCCTGGCCGGGCGTTATGAGGCCCAAGTCATCCCCGGCGTGTGCTCGATGCTCGGCGCAGCCTCGGTGCTCGGTGCGCCGCTGGTCTATCGCAACCAGAGCCTGTCGGTGCTCTCGGGCGTCCTGCCTCACGATGATCTCAAGCGTCGCCTGGCCGACGCGGATGCGGCGGTGATCATGAAGCTGGGGCGCAATTTCCCCAAGGTTCGCCAAGTGCTTCAGGAATTGGGCATGGACGGACGGGCGCTGTATGTCGAGCGCGCGACCATGGCCAACCAGAAAATCGTGCCGTTGGATGACGTCGAGCCGATGTCTTCGCCGTACTTCTCGCTGATCATCGTGCCGGGCGAACGGTGGCAGGGTTGATGGCCGCCAAGACGCCGGCCATCGTCATCCTCGGCCCCGGCAGCCTGGCGACGGCTCGACGGATCCAGCAGCGCTACCCCGACGCCCTGATCCACGGCTTGGCCGGGCGGGTCGAGGGCGATCGGCAGTACCTGGAATTTGGCGCGACGTTGCGCGAACTCTACCAACAGGACACACCGATCATCGCCCTGTGCGCCGCGGGCATTGTCATCCGTACCCTGGCGCCGCTGTTGCTGGAAAAAGGCGCCGAGCCGCCGGTGCTGGCGGTGGCCGAGGATGGCAGCGCCGTGGTGCCTCTGTTGGGCGGCCTGGGCGGGGTGAATGACATGGCCCGGGACATCGCGGCAGCGCTGCAAGTCGCGCCGGCCATTACCACCAGCGGCGAATTGCGTTTCGGCACTTGCCTGCTCAATCCGCCAAGCGGCTACAGCCTCGGCGACCTGGAGCAGGGCAAGCGCTTCGTCTCCGACTTGCTGGCCGGTGAGCCGGTGCGTATCGAAGGCGCGGCGCCGTGGCTGGATCAGGCGCAGTTGCCGCAAGACCCGCAGGCGCGGCGCACGATCCACGTCGGCCATGCCGAGCGTGAGGCGAGCACTCACGAACTGCTGATTTATCCGCGCAGTGTCGCGGTGGTGGTGAGCGCCGGGTTGGCTGACCTGCCGGGCGCCGTTCGTGCCGCTTTGCAGCAAGCGAACGTGGCGCTTCGGAGCCTGGCGTGTCTGGTGGCGGCGGATACGCTGATGGGCAGCACGGTCTTGCGTGAAGCGGCGCTGGAATTCGGGGTGGCGCTGCGCTTTGTGGCTGCAACGGGCGATGCCGCCACCTTGGCCCGCAGTTCGGTACCGGGCGCGACCGTTGTTTCGACGACGGACAACCTGGCCATCGCCGTTGCCGCTCAACCCTTGGATGTGGCCCAAATCGGCCGCCCGCGCGGACGCCTGGCGGTGATCGGCCTGGGGCCGGGCGCTGCCGAGTTGATGGTGCCGGCGGTGAAAGCCGAGTTGGCGCGGGCCACCGATGTGCTGGGTTACGAAACCTATGTACGCATGGCCGGCCCGTTTCGCGATGATCAAGTGCTGCACTGCACCGACAACCGCGAAGAAATGCAGCGCGCCCGACACGCCTTTGAGTTGGCTGCGCAAGGCCGTTCGGTGATCGTCGTGTCGTCCGGTGACCCGGGTGTGTTCGCCATGGCGGCAGCGGTGCTCGAAGCGTTGCACGAGTCCAGCGATCCGGCCTGGCACCAGGTTGAGCTGGAGATCCTGCCGGGCGTGTCCGCGTCCCTCGCCACCGCCGCCCAGGCCGGTGCGCCGTTGGGGCATGACTTCTGCGTGATGTCGCTGTCGGACAATCTCAAGCCTTGGTCGATCATTGAAAAACGCCTGGACCTGGCTGCCGAAGCCGATCTGGCGCTGGCCTTCTACAACCCGATTTCCCGTGCGCGCCCCTGGCAATTGGGGCGTGCGCTGGAGATCGTCGGCCAGCACCGCACACCGCAGACGCCGGTGGTGTTGGGGCGCGACATTGGTCGCCCGGGCCAGACCCTGCGTGTCACCACGCTGGGGCAGCTCACCGCCGAGCAGGTGGATATGCGCACGATGGTCCTGATCGGCTCCTCCACCACCTGTGTGTTCCCGCGTGCATCCGGTGGAAACTGGGTGTATACGCCTCGCTGGTATGGGGCCAAACCGGCCTCTTGAACCGCAACACTGTTCTGTGGTGGGGGGAGCTACTGTGGCGAGGGAGCTTGCTCCCGCTGGGCTGCGCAGCAGCCCCAAAAGCAGCGACTCGATCTACCTGATGCACAGAGGTGTCAGGTTGGGGGCCGCTTCGCAGCCCAGCGGGAGCAAGCTCCCTCGCCACAGGATAAATAGGGGGCTTCAAGATCGCGTTATCGACGCTTTCCTTATTTGTCGATCCGATAAGTAAAAAGCAAGTTATATATTTTGTCCGCCTTTGAAACGCATTGAAAGCCTTCCCATTTGAATTGTTTGTTCTTAAGCGTTAGTTTGCGTGCCTGTTAAGTTATCGGCATGCGCTTATAAGCGTTTGGCAAAATATCGAATTAAATAACCGGTCGCCGGAACATGCTCTGGCGGCGCCGTTCTTATATGCCTGTTTTTAACGGAACAGGCCAAGGAGTATCTTTATGCAGGAAGCAAACATCAAGACGGACGACAGTGCGCTCGGTTTTATCAGCCTTTTCAAACTGGCCGACCTCGAGCGGGCACTGTTGCCCTATAAGAACACTGAGCACTACGACGCGATCATCCGTTATTACTTTGCCTGTGTCGGCATGCCGGATTCCCACAGTCTGCTCGAGCCATTGGGGCTCTTGAAGCACATGCTGGCTCAGCTGTTGGGCAGCCGCAGGGTCAAGCGCAGCCAGGATGAGCGGGTGTCCGCTCCCGTCGTGGCCGGAATTGACCTGCCGCAGATATACGACAAAATCGAAGCGCATGAAGCGCGCCTTCAATTCAGTTCTGAGCTGATGAAGAAGTTACCCACGGAAGTGTCCAAGACGTTGCACTTTGTCTGGCTCGGCGGTGGCCTCGGCGACATTCAACGCGATTACCTCAATGTGTGGCGACACGTATTGGCCCGGCAGGGTTATACCCTGAGTCTTTGGTATGACAGCGATGCGCTACTGGCCTGGCAAACCAATAAGCTTATTGTTGAAGCCGCCAAGGCCAATGTTTTTTTACACGGCGTGGATGAACATATTAGTGAGGTTGAGCTGGGTGCCCTGTACAACGAACATGCCCTTGTTTTGAAACAACAGATGCAGGCCCATATCATTGCCGCTGTGGCGAAGGGCGGATCAGCCGACGAGGCCCGGATCGATTTACTGTCCCGCGCCTACGGGCAGGATGCACAAACCTTGCGCCAACAGTTGGAACGCAATCGTCGCAGTGTCCTGGACATGGACGGTTTCGCGTTGCGTGACCTCGCCGTTGGCGCGGTTTCGCTGCGATTGCAGGAGGTCTATGACAGGGAGATGCGCTTGCTCGGCAATATGGCGGCGGCATCGGATGTGGTGCGTGCCGAAGTCCTGTTTACCGAAGGTGGCAGTTATACCGACATCGACCACCTTCCGCCGTTATCGACAACCCTGGGCGGCGTCGACATCAGCGGGTTTAGCTATGATGCCCGGCTGGGGACCCTGCAATTGCTGCTGAACGAGAACCCCGGATGGATGCCGGGTCGCCAGGCTTCCTCCCGTTATCGCGTGCATATTCCCGCCGAGCATCTGTCGGCACTGGAGGCGTTCGCGCAAAGCCGGCCAAGCTTGAGCGAGGTCTTCGAACTGCCGGCAGAGAGGCTGGTTCGACCTTTCGCGCTGCGGGCCTTGGCTGTGGAGGGATCATTGAACAATTCGTTTCTGATGGCCCATTCGGGCGCCGAGATTCTCAAAAGCGTGATCGATCGTCTGGGCTCCAACCATGAGTTGGTTGAAGCGTCAATTCAGCTGGCTGCCCAGCGCGATGTTGCATTGAGCGACGTTGCGGGCATGTTGGGTCTGGTGGAAGAAGTCTTCGAAAAAACTAATGGATCGCTGAGCCATCTGCCGATGGGCGAAGTACTCAGGACTCTAGCGCGGATATCGGCCGTAGCGACCCACTTCGGCGACGGTATTCGCTTCGAGACCGAGGGCACTCTCCATCTGACAGGCCCCGGTGCCATGCGCGATGGTATGGCCGACTACGCGAACGCGCACTTGAGCGCGGCGGTTGCCAAGACCTTGCGCGAGGAGGCGGGTGTTGCCCTCCACCTGACGATTAACAGCGCCACCGAAGAAGAGCAGGATCATTCCTGGAAAGAAAATGGCAACCAACCCGAACAATGGCTCGCCAACGAGCAGGCACGCTGGCGTGAAGGTCAGTACCGCACACGCTACAACGGCGACATCGCCCAGTTACTCAAGCATTCAACCGTTGAGTTCCAACAGGGCTGGCCACTGATCGAAGGCCGAGCCGTGTTGCTGACCGATGTGCTGGAGCGCTTGGTCGAAGGACTCGGCGAGCCGTTCATCGAAGCGATGAGCCAGGGGCATGATGGCGAAAAACGTTTCGAGAAGCCGCTGCCGCTGAGTTTCGATGATCGCCAGCGTATCCGGCGTCAGCCTGCCGATGCACTGGTGCCGGTGTTCCTGAGCGATGCAAAAATGCAAAGCCTGGGAATCGACGACGTCTTGGGCGAGATCGCCGGTGGCACCCGGCGCGTCATTGAGGCCAGCCCTGTGCAAAGGCTGTCGCTGGGCGTGTTGCTCGGCTTGGACACCCTGGAGAACTCGAGCTTCAACACGGCTACGAGTGAGCTGGAGAACTTGGCCAATAGCGTTGTCGAACAGGGCGTAGCCGGCCGTTACGCGGTCATCGAGCGGCAATTATTCAAGCGCAAGGCGGCCGAGTTCATGGGCGGCCTGTCGAGCGATCCGGCGGATGCGCCACTGCCGTCCGACAGTGCGCTGGAGTTGAAGAGAACGGCCTTGAAACAGGCGCGAACGTTATTCCAGTGGGGCCGTCATGTTGCACGGATCCAGAAAGTGGCGACCCTTGAACACCGTCTCCAAGTCGTCGAACGCTCCGGGCAAGTGCTGGACGGGTTCGGCCACAGCGGCGTGCAAATGCTCCCTCAGGATTTGCTGCTCAACAGCGATGGCGAGGCGATTGGCGGGCGCTGCTATCCCCTGGCGTTGGTGATGAGCGCAGCACTGGCCAAGGGTGAGGTTTCTTCCGGGCACTTGCGCGAACGTTTCTACCTGGCGGTGCTCGAACCCGGGCAGGCCGATTCCCAGGCTTTTGTGCAAACGCTGGAGACGCTGCGGGACGTGCCGCTGGGTGACGTCGGAACGCGCCTGGGGCTGACGAACCTGGACCAGGTCAGGGACCTGCTCGAGCATTACAGCGGCTCCCGTACGCTGATGCTCAACTCTGATAACCATTCGATGCTGGTGTCCAAGACCGTCAGCGCAGAAGGTGCCGCTTATCATTTCTTCGACCCCAACTTCGGCCTGTGCAAATTCGACCACCCGGATGGGCTGCAACGTGGGCTGGAGCATTTTTTCCGGACTGAGGGCATGGCCCGTTATTACGCTGCCTATGGCCCTGACGCTCGACCGGAATTCGATCTGATCGATCTGCACAGCAAAAAGATCGCCAGCTTGGAATTGTCCGAGGGCTTCACCGTGGCGCAGTTGCTCAAGCCCGAACCTTTGCCAGGAAAACCGGCCCTTGCGATTCGCCGGCGCCTGAACAGTGCCCATGGAAGGTCCCTGGTGGACAACGCGCACCTGGGCAGCAGTTTGCTGGAATTGGACAGCCACTGGTGGGGCCAGCAGATCGCCCAGGCGACGGTCGGTTTGCAGGAGCTACATGGCTCGACGACGCCGCTGGTGCCCTTGTTCGAAACGCTGGAGATCACGCCGCAAGGCAAATATCGGGTGAGCCTGATCGACCCCGCGCACCCACAACAGCCGGTCCGCGTGCTCAGCGACGATCAACGCCTACTGCGGATCAAGAGCTGGCTGTCGGAACAGTTTTCGACCCTGGCGCGCAAACCCGTGCAGACGGGCGGCGTCCTGGACCCGACCGAAGCCGGCAGCGTCCATACCCTCAACGCCGGTTTCACCATCCAGGCGTTGATGAATGCCTTACGTGGACGCGAAGGGGACGACCGGACACTGACCACCGCCGTGCGCCTGCACGCGTACGTCAACTATGCGCAACTGGTGCACGGCAATGTCGTGGACGTGGCGGGCCTGGTGCAGTTGGCCCGCACCGCTCTGGTGGAAGAACGGATCATTGCCCGTACTTGCGCGCCGATTGTCGGCCAGGCCTTAGGACATGCAGCCAACGAAGGCGTCGGCGCTGTGTTGGGGTTGGCCAATGTTGGCTTTGATATCTACCAGTTGAAAACTGCGCAAACCGGCATCGAGACCGCGCAATTCGGTACCCAGCTGACATTCGATTCCGCCAGCCTGGCCTTGACGGCGGGCGGCGTCGGGGCTGGGTTGGCCGGGGCATCGACCGCCGCGGCGGTACTCGGCGGTGCGGGCGTGATTCTCGGTGGCTTGGCCGTCGGGGTCGCCGCGCTGGCCCAGGGATTTGCCACCATCGCCCGCGAGGCCCGGCAAGTCGGTCAGTTTTTCGATGACCTGGAGCAGGCCTATCGTGGCGAGGGCTACGCCTATGATCACAAGTTGGCCGCGTGGGTGGCGCGTCCTTCACTGCTGATTAAAAGCATCGATCTGAACGACGGAACGTTGCAGCTCAACAGTCCAAAGCTGTATCCCTTGCATGATCATTTCGGTGTGCCGGGTTTCGATCCCGATGACGCGCGAGCCATCGATATTCGCCGGGAGCTGGGGCTACCCAGGCAGATCGGATTCGCCCCGCCCGCCGGACAACCCATCGTGCTGCCCTGTACACCGCAAACCACTTACGGGTATGAATACAAGGCGCTGCCCTTCGCCCGCTTGCGGCATGATCGGGGCTTCGACACGGCCCGACGGCTGGAGAAACAGCAAGCGGACGGCTCCTGGCTATTTCTGTTCTCGTTCTATTCGTTTCCCTCCGACTACATTCTCAATCGCCTGAACCCGGTGTATGGCGAAACGGTCATCCGGGTGAATCTGGATGTGCTGGAGCGCACACTGGTGGTTCCCGTCCTGCCAGATGCCTGGCAAGGCAAGTTGTCCTATTGGCTCAGGGGCGCGGGCGGGCGCTGTACCGTGATGCTCAATCCAGGGGCCGACATAAGGCTTATCGCGCCGAACCTGACGTATTGTCGCTGGCTGTTGCAGGCAACCTGGGCCAATGAAAGCGATATTCGGATCGAGCCTTCCGGTGAACTGTACATCGGCGCCGTCCATGTCGCCCGAGACGGCCGGCAGGAAGTGCTGATCCGTACGGCCGACCAATTGTTCAGCGTCACCGGGGACAAGCGCCAACTGGACCTTGTCGAGCAGACGGCGCCCGAGGGGCTCGATGAGCAAGCGTTGCTCGAGCACTACAAGGCCCTTGCGCGCGAGCATCGATTGGCGCTGCCGTATACGCCTATCCATCGCTATCTGGTTCCGTTCGACGATCCCCTGCAACCGAGCTACACCACGGCCTGGTATGACGCGGCCGAGGACCGCTTCCTCTACATTCGCGACGACAGTGAAGTGCTCGGCGAGCCGCAACTGTCGGTGGTCCTGGATGGCTTCGCCTATTTCTACGATCCCGAGGAACTGCAGATCTGGCAGACGGAGTGCGCCACAGGCTTGCTCAAGTGCCGCTATCTGTTACTCATACAGGACGGCCAGAGCACCATTCGTAGTATCGAGGCGGATGCCCATGGTGTGATTCATGTCGTGCAGGAATATATCGTCGACAATCAAACCGTCCGGCAATACCGATACGTGATTCATGACGGGCAGTTGCTGTTGAGTTCCGTCACCTACGACACGGCACCGCAGTTGCAGGCGCTGCTATCGGCCAACGATACCCTGGCCGAGTGGTCATCCGTGCTCGGCGACTTTCTGCGACTGCCCGCCGGACCTTCGAATAATGGGCTCGCCACGGTCGATTGGCAGCCGGCGCCGTACGTTTCGATCTGCTGGACGATTGCCCCCAATTCCCGAGACATGGCGTGGGTACGCAGCAGCGATCGACGCCTGATCCTTGCGCAACCCGCCGAACATCATGCCCGTGGCTGGGATGACTCGATCAAGAAGCTGGACGGGCTGATGCTCTTGCCGATGGCGGACGACAGCGACGTGTTCTTCATCTATCAGCGAGTCACCCCCAACCAGACACTTTGCCGACTGCAACGCAGCGTGAAGGACGGTACGGCGCATTGGACACGCCAATGGGTGCAGCCAGATGGGCTCAAGCAGATCCTGGCCGTTGAAGGGGGCTACGTGGCGCTCGATGAAAACGGGTTGTTCTTCAACCTGGTGGCGCAAGACGCGCTGCAGTTTGCCGGCGTGAGCGAGCACTGGCTCAAGGGGCGTGCGCAGTGGTGGCAAGCGCTTGAACCGTTGGCCGAGCAATACCCGGGCAAGGATTTTGCCATTGCCGGTCTGCGCAATGCCGCCGGTGACGGTAACCTCTGTGCCTGGTACGTGAAGCACCGATTGTTGTTGTGCGACCCGGGGCTCGACAAGGACGTTCGCTTGCTGGGCGTGGCGCCGGATAATCAGTCGGTCTGGCTGTTCGATAGGTCGAGCGGCGAAATATTGAGCCAGGTATTCTTCGACCCACAGCAACTGAATCAGGTATTCGACACCGGCACGCAACTGTTGCCAGGCGCTAGCCTGCCGGCTTATCAGCGCGAGTGGGTGGGCTGGCGGTTCGCCGACGTCACCCCCGAAGGCAGCGGCTTGCGCGGGATCAGCGTGGACGGTGTGTCGCTGGCGCTGGGGCATCAGGAAATGGCGACCATCACTGGGGTCAACCACGCCTGGGTGCTCGCCCAGGGCGAGCACTTGGTCGACGCCCTCCAGCGATTGCTGGACGCTGCGCAACATGACGAATTCGTGTCGGTGGAGTCCGAGCCTGGAAGCCTGCAATGGTATGACGTGCAAAGTGCCCGGTTGCTGCGAGTCACCGGCAAGAACCTGCCCAAGGACTTTACGTTGCTGGGCACGCAAGCACGGGAGAACGTGCTCCTGCACGAGCACCAGGATGGGCGGGTGCGGATCTATCCGGAAAAGCGCAGCATCGGGCCGTTCGATTACGTCCAGCGCAGCGCCCAGGTGCTGGTGGTCGAGGGGGAGAAGGTCAGCCGCGACCTCTTGCCGCTGATTCCCGATGAGGTCAACCGGTTGGTCCTGCGTATGGGCCAGGGCGCGGTGACCTGCCATTTGACGAAAGCGGTGTGGTTGAAGCTGGAGTCGGTCATTGTCGACTGTCGCCATGCCTTGGGTGAGGTACCCGTTACGGCGAGCACGTTGATCTGGGCATTCGATGAGCCTGGAAAACTCGTGTTCGAGATCGTCCAGGCGCACCTGGTCATTGTCGATCCGGACAGTGAGCGCTGCTTGATCCTGCGTGATGCATGTTCCGCCGATCCGGTCTTGCGCGGTGAAATAGGCCTCGGCTTCAACGACGCGCAATCGCGCCCGGTATCGACGTTCGTGGCGCGCTTAAGGGGCCTTGGTGCGACTGGCAGTGCAACCCTGGAGGAGCTGCTGGCGTCGGCGCCAGTCGCTGGGTAAGTGGCTTTGCTTCAGGGCACCAGGTAGCCCTTCACTCCGGTAAAAATGATCTGCGCCGCCAAGGCGCAGACAAACAGCCCCATCAGGCGGCTGACAATCTGCAAGCCCTGGTCGCCAAGAATCCGCTCGATGCGGCTGGACAGGTAGAGCACCACACCGACGGTGAAGCTCGCCAGGGCGATGCTGATGATGGCCATGAGTTTGTCGTCCCAGTGCGGCTGGCTCACGCCCATCACCAGCAGGGCGCCGATGGTGCCGGGGCCGACGGTCAACGGAATGGTCAGTGGGACGATGGTCACGTCCTGCTGCACATTGTCGGTCTGCACGGCCGACTTGCCCTGGGCCATGCCCAGGGCCGAAATGAACAGCACACTGCCGGCGCCGATCCGGAATGCGTCCACGGTGATGCCGAACACGCTGAAAATCACTCGCCCGAACAAATACAGCAACACGCTGGAAATCAGCGTCGCGGTCGCCACCTTCCAGGCCAGGCGGCGTTGTTCCTTGCGCGAATAGCCGCGAGTCAACCCGATAAAGCAGGACAGGACGAAGAAGGGGCTGTAGAGCACCAGCATCTTCAAGTAAACGCTGAACAGCACATGGAGCATGGTTGAGGCTCACGACGAATGAATTTGAGGTGAAGTCTATCAGGCGTCGGGGTATTTGTCGGTGCGCGGTGGGGACGAAACGCAACTTCATGACTGTGCCGATTTTAAATGAGCGAGTTGGATCGGATTATCTACGGTTACAGTTGTGCACTTGTTGTTGTGAAGGGGGTTGCGTAAGTTCGCTTTTCGGATCCATGGAGGATCTTTTATCAAAAAAGGAAATAGTATGAGCATTAAATATGATTCCGTGCTGACTCTGGCTGATCGCGTTAATCGCTTGAAGTCCTACGATGTATCGCCAGATGACTTTGAAATAATTTCGCAGGCGCCTGTAGTTCGTAGCGCCCAGTTCGTTGAGCAAACGGAAAAACCGGATCGTGCATCGATCGTGGGTGACAGTATCCTGGCTTTTGTTTCAGGCATGTCTGAACAGAACCAGGCGGACATCCAGCATTCTTATCTGTTTGCTTCGTTAGTGGCTAACAAGGCATTTCCCCATGACCATCAAGGCAAGGAGTGGTATCACCTCTTCCTGCAGGTCATGCAGGATTGCGGTTGGGTGATCCTGAAAAAGTACTACGACACGGTTAAGGCTTCGGGCAAAAGCTTCACTATGGATGAACTGGTGTTGCAGATTCTCGGTTCGGCGGTGGCGGCAGCTGCCATTCCCGGTCCCACCTCAGTGTTGATGCTCAAGGTCGCCGGTGATGCAATCGCTGCGTTGCAGGGCCGTGACAAGCCGCTTCGGGTGTTTGATCAGAACCTCCAAGAGTCCGGTGCGGGTGGTTTTGGTGTAGCAACCTGCCATGAGACGCCGGATGGCGAAGTCATCCTGGCGCTGGGTGCGGTGCGTTTCATCAAGCGCTCCAACCAGACTCAAGTCTTGTTCGTTAATTGGGACAGCAGCTCGGTCGATTTGTATCGCGGTGAAAGTCATATGACCATGGTGCCGTCCATTATTAACCGTACGCGCGATATCATTATTGAAAGACTGGGCGATCGCGCCCAGAAAAAAATCGAAGCGTACGAACTCTGATTTTGTATAGCCTCTAAGGCGGCTACGTTGTAGTCGCCAACCATAAAAAAGGGTGAATGCAATGAATGATCGTTATTCGGTTTTTATTAATGCCGGGGCAGTAGTGATGTTGTCGCGGAGTATGGCAGAGCAGGAGAAAAACGATGTACTGGAGTCCCTGTTGTTTGCGCAACTAGTCGCCCATAAAAAGTACCCGGGTTATGCCATGGTGTCGAAATGGTATGAAGCGTATCGTGAAGTCTTGAAAAATGCCTGGCTGCAGAAGACTGTTGCATGGGGCAACTTCCTGCCTGATGAAGAATGCCACTTAACTACAGCGCAATGGCTGGGACGACGGTTGGAAGAGTTTGCCGATCAAACGGCTGCCGATGAAGTCATTTGCTTATTGGATCGTATCGCGAAACTACCCGGAACCCTGCCGGCCATGAAGCAGTTGCGCGAGCACGTCGTGCTGCCACAAGCAAACGACGAATCTGCCGCCAGGATCTGCTTGCAAGTGATCCTGGCCCAGCCGGGGACCCTGCTAAGCAGCGTCTACCTGAACTACGAGACTTCGCAAGCTGATATTTCCAACCCGTTTGGGCAGTGTCTGTCGGTCGCCAATGCTGTGGGGAATGTTCAGTCCAAGTGCTTCCAGGCCTGCTTATCGAAAGAGCTTTACGAACAGCTCCGCGGTGCGATCGTTCAAAAACTGGGCGATAAGCCCGCGAAGCATATCTTTGATATTTCGAGCGCTGTTGAACTCGATCCGGCGGAGGTAGCCCCGTGAGTGCCGGATATTTTCAGGATCATGACCAGGCGCTGTATAGCAGCGACGCCACAGGAGCGGCCGTGGTGGCGGGCAGTCTCGTTTCATTTGGCGAGGGCTTGTCCCGTCAGGATCGCGAAGACATCTGCCTGAGCAACCTGTACGCCCAGTTGGCGACACGCTCGGCTTACCGGGACGGATTGGTGGGCGACTGGTTCAGCTACTACACGAACAAGCTCAGGTACCTGGGGTGGGATTCGGCGCGCCCGCTCAGGTCTGGACAGCCTGGCGAGGGATCAATGGCCGAAAGTGTTTCCCATCAACTGTCCCAGTCATTCGAGGAGCGCTTCGCGCAGCCGGCGATTGAATCGATCGGAGCCCTGAAACGACATCCCGATGCCCTTGAGGTGTTCGAACGAGCTAGCCTGCAGCAGGAATCAGCATTCTTCCAAGTGATCCCTTGCCTACCGAAATCGTCAGGACGAATAGAAATCGCTCTCTATCACAAGCAATTCAGCATTCGTAGAACGGTTTCGACCTTTCTTTTTTGGCCGATCGAAGAGGTGGTGCAAACCAGCCTCGAAGAAATGGCGATTGTCACGTTCAGCACACTGCATTATTCAACGTTTCGGGAACGGGTGCGGGCGTCCGTTATCGCCGAAACAACCCGCAATATCCATGCACTGGAGTTTTGAACAAGGCTTCGGTTTCTAGTGTCCTGTTTCGCAAATACGTTTCTTTTTGACGAGTGGCTGTTTTCGTCAGGCAAGGCGCCGCGACGAGTCATAGCCCGCTATGGCGAGGAGCGGCAACGCAGCATGACGACAACAGACGCCGTCAAAAAGGAACAGTATTTGTGATATAGGACACTAGCGCAGGCCTAGGACGAATGCGCGGCGGTCTTGTTCTGCTGTTCGCGCTGGGCTACCCAGTGTTCGATCAGCTCGCGCAGTTGGGACAGCTCCACTGGCTTGGCCATGTGCCCGTCCATCCCGGCCTGGCGGGCGCGCTCCTTGTGCTCGGCCAGGATGTGCGCCGTGAGCGCTACCACTGGCGTGCGGGTGCGCTGGTTACCCATTTCCCAGGCACGCAATTGCTGGGTAGCGGAAAAACCATCAAGGATCGGCATTTCACAGTCCATCAGGACCAGGTCGTAGCGCTGCTCCTTCATGGCCTTGAGGGCTTCCTCACCGTTGCTGGCGGTGTCGGGTTGCAGGTTGAGCTTGCCGAGCATGCCGCGGATGACCTTGGTGGAGATGCTGTTGTCCTCGGCCACCAGGATGCGGAAGTCGCTCGGCACTTTCACCGGGATGGGCGGGCCTGCATTCACTTGCATGCTCGTCGCCTGGCCCCGGTTGCGCTGGTTCAGTTCGTCCGCCAGGGTGGTCTTGAGGGTATAGCCGGCCACCGGCTTGGCGAGGATGCGCTTGACCCCGCTGTTGCGCGCCACGATCTTGCTCGGCGCGTTGCTGATGCCGGTGAGCATGATCAGCAGGATGTCGTGGTTCAGGCTCGGATCTTCCTTGATCTTGGCCGCCAGTTGCATGCCGGTCATGCCCGGCATGTTCTGGTCCAGCAGCACCACGTCGAAATAATCGCGCAGGTGCGCCTTGGTGCGCAGCAGTGCCAGGGCTTCCTTGCCCGAGGGCACCGCGCTGACGTTCAGGCCCCAGGCGCTGCATTGCTGCACCAGTACTTTGCGGCAGGTGTCGTTGTCGTCGACGATCAACACCCGTGCCCCTTGCAGCGGGCCATCGAGATCGGAAGTCGGGTGTTCGAGGCGATCCGGGTCCAGCGGCAAGGTCAGCCACAGGGTACTGCCCTGGTTGCTGCCGCTTTTGATGCCGAATTCCCCGTGCATCAGGATGATCAGTTGGCGGGCGATGACCAGGCCCAGATTGCCGCCCAGGCGTGTTGCCGAGAGGAAGTTCTTGCTGTGCAGCTCGGCGTGCATCAGCGTGTCGCGCTCCTCTGCGTCCATCGGCGTCCCGCTGTCCTGCACGGCGATGCGCAGGCGGGGCTGATGGCTGCGTTCGTCGAGGGCGACGACGATCAGCACTTCGCCTTCGTCGGTCTTCTTCAGGGCATTTTCCAGCAGGCTCAGCAATGCCTGGCGCAGCCGCGTAGGGTCGCCGCTGATCACGCGTGGTACCTGGGGCTGGATGAAACTGATCAGCTCGACGTTCTGCTGTTCGGCCTTGGCGCGGAAGATGCTCAGGCAATCCTCGATCAGGGCATTGAGGTCGAACTGCACATCGTCCAATTCGATCTGCCCGGATTCGAGCCGGGAAATGTCGAGGATCTCGTTGATCAGGGTCAGCAGTTCATTGCCGGCGCTATGGATCGTCTGCACGTAGTCGCGCTGCTTGACCGACAGCGGCGTGCCCAGCAGCAACTCGGTCATGCCCAGCACGCCATTCATCGGGGTGCGGATCTCGTGGCTGATCTTCGCCAGGAATTCGGCCTTGGCATTGATTTCGGCATTGCTCGCCGCCAGGTCGCGGCTGAGGCTGAAACGGCTTTCGTTGATCGAGCGCTGGCGCTCGCCCAGGGCGACACTCATCAACAGGCCACTGATGCAGATGAAGACCAGCAGGGTAATGATCAAGCCTTGGGGTGCGACCTCCGTGAGCCCTTGCAACGCCGGCAGGATGATCAACGTGCCCAGGTTGAAGACCACCATGGCCGCGACGAACAGCCGGGCCGGGCGGTAGCCCTTTTGCCAGTGCCAGGCGCTGACGAACAGCATGCTCAGGCCGGCCAGGGCCACCAGGGCATAGGTCATGATATTGAGTGGCAGCGTGTTGACGAACAACAGCAGCAGGCTGCACAGCATGACGAACACAATGTCCCCCAGCAGCAGCCGGTTCAACGGGTGCGGGCCCAAGGGCGCGAAGAAGCGGTAGGCGAACATCAGGCCGCAAGGCGCCGTCAGCAACAATGCCAGGTAGGCCCCGGGCGTCTGCACCGCCGGCCAGTCGGGCAGCCAGGGGCCGGCCAGGTTCAGCAACAGCACCAGGCTGAGCATCAGCAGCCCTTCACAGGCGGCCAGCCACAGGCAACTGCGTGAACGGGTATAGGCGTAGCGGGTAAGGTTGTGCAGGATCAGCATGGCGATGCAGCCGAACAGCAGCCCATAAATCAGTGTCTGGTTCTGATCGGCCGCCGCTGTGACGGCCGATTGCAACGTGACGTAGGGGCGCAGTTCATGGCGCGAGGCCAATCGCAGGTAGACGTCCAGCGACTTGTCGCTGCGCGGCAGGGGCAATATGAAGTCACTGCTGGGCACCGACGGTTCGGTATGCGTGACATTGCCGCTGATTTGTTGTTCGACCAGGGCGTCGCCGTCCAGCACGTAAAGGTTCAGGCGTGACAGGTCGGGTGCGAAGATGCGCAGGATCTGTTCGTGCCTGTCCGGGGCCAGGCGGAAACGCAGCCACAATGCACCACCAGGCTCGGCGGCCTTGAGGCGGTCCAGGTCGATGGGGCTGAATTGATTGGTATAGCGGGCGGATCGGATATCGCTCAGCGTCAGGTCGCCCTGCTCGTCGAGCAATACCGCCCAGCCACTGCCTGGCGCGGCCTGGGCCGGGAGCATGCAGAGCAACGTCAGCAGGGTGACGGTAAAGCCTATGGCAATCCTGAGCCAGCGCACGGCGAAATCCCTTCGTAGGTTGATGCCAGATTATAACTATGCGCGGCGCCGGAACAGTCAGGCAAGGGCCGCAGACCCTTGCCTGGCTGAATGGCTGGGTTATTCCAGATTTTCGCCACGCTCGCGGGCAATGGCACGGTAGCCAATGTCCTTGCGGTAGAAACAACCTTCCCAGTCAATCTCGGCGGCAAGCTTGTAGGCCTGCTGCTGAGCTGCGTCGACACTGGCGCCCAAGGCGGTGGCGCACAGCACACGACCGCCGGCCGTGACCACTTGCCCATCCTTCAATGCCGTGCCTGCATGGAACACCTTGCCTTCCAGCCGGGCCGCGGCGTCCAGGCCCTGTATCGCGCTACCCTTGGCGTAGTCGCCCGGGTAACCGCCAGCGGCCAATACGACGCCGACGCTTGGGCGCGGATCCCATTGGGCTTCGATCTTGTCCAGGGCCTGGGCCAGCGCAGCCTCGACCAGCAGGACCAGGCTCGATTGCAGGCGCAGCATCACCGGCTGGGTCTCAGGATCGCCGAAACGGCAGTTGAATTCGATGACTTTTGGGTTACCAGCCTTGTCGATCATCAGGCCAGCGTAGAGGAAACCGGTGTAGACATTGCCTTCTTCGGCCATGCCGCGCACGGTAGGCCAGATCACCAGGTCCATGACGCGCTGGTGCACCTGTGCGGTCACCACCGGGGCCGGGGAGTAGGCGCCCATGCCGCCGGTGTTCGGGCCGCTGTCGCCATCGCCGACACGCTTGTGGTCTTGGCTGGTGGCCATCGGCAGGACGTTCTTGCCATCGACCATGACGATGAAGCTGGCTTCCTCGCCGTCGAGGAACTCTTCGATGACCACGCGGGAGCCGGCGTCACCGAAGGCATTGCCCGCGAGCATGTCACGCACGGCGTCCTCGGCCTCGGCCAGGGTCATGGCAACGATTACGCCCTTACCGGCGGCCAGGCCGTCGGCCTTGATCACGATCGGCGCGCCTTTCTCGCGCAGATACGCCAGGGCCGGTTCGATTTCAGTGAAATTCTGATAGTCGGCGGTCGGAATCTTGTGACGCGCCAGGAAATCCTTGGTGAACGCTTTCGAGCCTTCCAGCTGCGCGGCACCGGCGGTTGGGCCGAAGCAGTCCAGGCCACGGGAGCGGAACAGGTCGACCACGCCGGCGACCAGCGGCACTTCCGGACCGACGATGGTCAGCGAGACGTTCTTCTCGGCGAAATCGGCCAGTTGTTCCAAGGCCAGGACGTCGATGGCGACGTTTTCGCACTTGGCTTCGATGGCGGTGCCGGCATTGCCCGGTGCGACGAAAACCTTCTGCACACGGGGATCCTGGGCCACTTTCCAGGCCAGGGCGTGTTCACGGCCACCGCTGCCAATGATCAAAATGTTCATTTCAAAAACCTCAAATTCTATAAGGCGCTGCTGGAGCGCTTTATGTGGGAGCGAGCCTGCTCGCGAAAGCGGTGTGTCAGCCAACATCAACGTCGCTGGCAGATTGCATTCGCGAGCAGGCTCGCTCCCACATTTCGATCGGGTTGGATCAGTGACGGAAGTGGCGCATGCCGGTGAATACCATGGCGATGCCGGCTTCATCGGCTGCAGCGATCACCTCAGCGTCACGCATCGAGCCACCCGGCTGGATCACTGCGGTGATGCCGACCTTGGCCGCGTTGTCGATGCCGTCGCGGAATGGGAAGAATGCATCGGAGGCCATGACCGCGCCCTGTACTTGCAAGCCGGCGTGCTCAGCCTTGATGGCGGCGATGCGGGCCGAGTTCACGCGGCTCATCTGGCCGGCGCCGACGCCGATGGTCTGGCGGTTCTTGGCGTAGACGATGGCGTTGGACTTGACGTACTTGGCGACTTTCCAGGCGAAGATCAGGTCATTGATTTCCTGTTCGCTCGGGGCACGCTGGGTCACGACCTTGAGGTCTTCGCTGCCGATCATGCCGATGTCGCGGCTCTGGACCAGCAGGCCGCCGTTGACGCGCTTGTAGTCCCAGGCCGGCGCACGGTCGGCCGACCATTGGCCGCAGGCCAGCAGGCGCACGTTGGCCTTGGCGGCGACAATGGCGCGAGCTTCTTCGCTGACGGAAGGGGCGATGATCACTTCGACGAACTGGCGCTCGACGATGGCCTTGGCAGTCTCGGCGTCCAGTTCACGGTTGAAGGCGATGATGCCGCCGAAGGCCGACTCGGTGTCGGTGGCGTAGGCCAGTTCGTAGGCCTGGCGGATACCGCCCTCGGCGTCCGGGCTCACGGCCACGCCGCACGGGTTGGCGTGCTTGACGATCACGCAGGCCGGCTTGACGAAGCTCTTCACGCATTCCAGCGCGGCGTCGGTGTCGGCAACGTTGTTGAACGACAGTTCCTTGCCTTGCAGCTGGGTGGCGGTGGCAATGCCGACTTCGGCGGGCTTGGCTTCCACGTAGAACGCCGCGCTCTGGTGCGGGTTCTCGCCGTAGCGCATTTCCTGGGCCTTGACGAACTGGGTGTTGAAGGTGCACGGGAATTCGCTGCGGCCTTCCGTGCCCAGGGTTTCGGCAGCCTGGTTCACGGTGCCCATGTAGTTGGCGATCATGCCGTCGTAGGCGGCGGTGTGTTCGAAGGCCTTGAGCATCAGGTCGAAACGCTGGGCGTAGGTCAGGCCACCGGCCTTGAGGCTTTCCAGCACGCTGGCATAGTCGCTGGCGTTGACTACGATGGCGACGTCCTTATGGTTCTTGGCCGCCGAGCGGACCATGGTCGGGCCGCCGATATCGATGTTCTCGATGGCGGTCGGCAGGTCGCAGCCAGGCTTGTTGATGGTGGCTTCGAACGGGTAGAGGTTGACGGCTACCAGGTCGATTGGCTTGATGCCGTGTTCGTTCATGATGGCATCGTCGATGCCGCGACGGCCGAGAATCCCACCGTGGATTTTTGGGTGCAGGGTCTTGACCCGACCGTCCATCATTTCCGCAAAACCGGTGTAGTCCGCGACTTCCACTGCGGCGACGCCGTTGTCCTGCAGCAGCTTGAAGGTTCCGCCGGTGGAGAGAATCTCGACGCCCAGCTGTTGCAGCTCGCGGGCGAATTCGAGGATCCCGGTCTTGTCGGAAACGCTGATCAAGGCGCGGCGGATCGGCAGGCGGGTGGTCTGGTCGGTCATTTCAATTTCCATCAAAAGCAAGGGAAGTCAGCAAAAAAGGCGACCGTTTTTGATGCGGGCGCCTTTCTGGTTCGATTGAATGCTTACAGCAGGTCGTACTGCTTGAGTTTCTTTCGCAGGGTGCCGCGGTTCAGGCCCAGCAGCTCACTGGCTTTGGTCTGGTTGCCCTTGACGTAGTTCATCACGCTTTCGAGCAGAGGCGCCTCGACTTCGGAAAGCACCAGGTTGTACACATCCGTGACGGCAGCGCCTTCAAGGTGGGCGAAATAATTGTGCAGCGCCTTCTCGACACTCCCGCGAAGGGTCTGGCCTTCTTCGCTGGGCGTATTGAGGTGCTGTTTCAAATTCACGTTGTCGCTCACGGGTGTTGTTCCACTCACTAAAGTCTCGGTCATCATCGTCATGCGGCCACCCCTTCGTCCCCTGTCAGGCTCTTGTAACGCTCAGCGAAGAACGCCTGAACGTCGGCGCATTGTGCTTGCGTACCATCCAAACGATTGAAACGGGCGCGAAACTCCCTGGCGCCCGGCAGGGTTGCGAGATACCAGCCCACATGCTTGCGAGCGATGCGTACGCCCATGACTTCTCCGTAGAAGGCATGTAGCGCGGCCAGATGCTCTAGCAGAATACGTTCCACTTCGGACAACTGCGGCGCAGCGAGCTTTTCGCCGGTGCGCAGGTAATGTTCGATCTCACGAAAAATCCATGGCCGCCCCTGGGCGGCCCGGCCGATCAACAGCCCATCGGCACCGGTCGCGTCCAGCACGTACCGGGCCTTCTCCGGCGAATCGATGTCGCCGTTGGCAAACACCGGAATCGACACCGCCTGTTTGATCGCGGCGATGGTGTCGTACTCGGCCTCGCCGGTGTACAGGTCGGCACGGGTGCGGCCATGCACCGCCAGCGCCGTGATACCCGCCTGTTCGGCGATCTTCGCCACCACCAGGCCATTCTTGTTCTCCCGGTCCCACCCGGTGCGGATCTTCAGGGTCACCGGCACATCGACTGCGGCGACGACTGCCTGCAGGATCTCGGTGACCAGCGCTTCATCCTTCAACAGCGCCGAGCCGGCGGCCTTGTTGCAGACCTTCTTCGCCGGGCAGCCCATGTTGATGTCGATGATCTGCGCCCCCAGCTCGACGTTCGCCCGGGCCGCCTCCGCCAGAATCTGTGCGTCGCCACCGGCGATCTGTACCGAGCGGGGCTCGGGATCGCCTTCGTGGATCATGCGCAGACGCGATTTGCGGGTGTTCCACAAACTCATGTCGCTGGTGACCATTTCCGAAACCACCAGGCCCGCGCCCAATCGTTTGCACAACTGACGAAAGGGCTGGTCGGTGACGCCCGCCATGGGGGCGAGAACCAGGCCGTTCTGCAATGTATATGGGCCGATGCGTACCGCCGACATAGGACTTCCCTGAAGTGGGGCCGGATCATGAGACTTCGAAAAAGGGTTGGCATGATACCCGCTCTCGATGACTGGATAAAGATCGAATTGGATAAAATCTGAACAGCTATTTTGTTATCGCCAGCGGTTTGGTCTGGGTGGGGTCAGTCAGAAAGCTGCCGTCAATTGGCCGACCCTGGCCGGCTTCATTCGGGGGAATGGAAGCTCAGACTGTAGTTCACCGCCTTGGGGCCCGGATCCAGGATATCCAGTGCGATGTGGATGGGCGTCTGCGGCGGCATTTCGCCGCGGCCCTCAAGGTCGCCGCCCAGGTACTCCCCGGGCTTGAAGCGGCGGCTGGCGATCAGGTGCCCGTTGAGGTCGGCAAAGCGCAGCTCCAGCAACGGAAAAGGTTGGGAGAAGGGCGCACGGTTGTAGATGATCGCGTCCACTATCAGGGCGCCGCTGAATTCCGGATGGCTGCGCACTACCAGGTTGCTGCTCTTGATCTTGGCGATGTCGACCTTGGACGGTACGTCGCAGCCGATGGTCGGGCAGATTTGCAGGAACCATGGCCGGTACTGGTCTTGGCGGGCCAGTTCTTCGAAATGGTAGGCGATGTACTGGCCACCCAGGGCTGCGGCGGCGAGCAGGATCAGCAGAATCCACAACAGGCGTCGGCCCCAGGGCGAACGACGTTTGCGCCAGTCCAGATGCAACGGGTCGTCGTCCAGGTCGTGGAGGGCTTCGGCGCGTATGCCCGGCTCCTGGCGCTCCCGTGACTTGCGCAGTGGCAGCGGTGGCTCGGGTTCGTCGTCGTGGTCGTCGGTAGCGGACAGGCGCTCGAGGTGTTCTTCGGGCTCGTCGTCCGGTGCGAGGTGGAGTGGGGCGACGGGTTCGTCGTCCGGTTCCAGCGGTTCGAGGGCCAGGGACAGGGACGGTTCGGTACGCGGCGGCCGCGCCGGTTCGTGGGGTTCGAACGGTTCGAAGGGCGTATCGAGGACGGTTTCGACGGGTTCGTCCGAGGTTTCGCTGTACAGGCTGTCGGGCCAGGCTTGTTGTTCGCCGGAAAGCGAATCGCGTTGCGCGCTCAGGTTGTCTTCCCGACGCCGACCGGCACTGCCTGGGGCGCGATTGTCACGTCGCTCCAGGCGCGCCAGTTCCTTGTCCAGGTCGTCCAGGTCCAGCTCGGCGGCGCTCCATTGTTTCTGGCTGATGGCCCGGGGTGGGGCTTCGGCGGCAGGCTTGGCGGGCGGCGCGACGGCGGGCGCGACTGGCTTGCCCGTGCGTTGTTCCAGCAGCTGTCGTGCGGCATTGAACACTTGCAGGCACGAGCCGCAACGAACCACCCCGCGGGCCACGCTCAATTGAGCATGGCTGACGCGAAAACGGGTGTGGCAATGCGGGCACTGGGTGACGAAGCTGTCAGTCATGCGGCAATCCGGTGGATACAGGCGCTCATTCTAGCGCCGACGTCCGGTGATGCGCACCCAGCCATCGCGATTGGCGATCGGGTCCAGGTCAAAGTCCGCGGCATAAGCGGCGGCGACTTCTTCGCCCTGTTCGGCGAGGATGCCCGACAGTGCCAGGCGTCCACCCGGCTTGACCAGGCTCGACAGTTGCGGCGCCAGGGACACCAGCGGGCCGGCCAGGATGTTGGCCACCAGCACGTCGGCCTGGACCTGGGGCAAGTCCTGCGGCAAGTACAACGGGAACAGGGATTCGGCGATGTTGTTGCGACCGGCGTTGTCGCGTGAGGCTTCCAGGGCCTGGACGTCGATGTCGGTGCCGACCGCTTCCTTGGCGCCCAGCAGGAGCGCGGCAATCGCCAGGATCCCCGAGCCACAGCCGAAGTCCAGTACGTTGCAACCCTTCAGGTCCTGGCCGTCGAGCCATTCCAGGCACAGCGCGGTGGTCGGGTGGGTGCCGGTGCCGAACGCCAGGCCCGGGTCCAGCAACAGGTTGACCGCATCCGGCTCCGGCGCGGCATGCCAGCTCGGGACGATCCACAGGCGCTGGCCGAAACGCATCGGCTGGAAGTTGTCCATCCAGCTGCGTTCCCAGTCCTGGTCCTCGATCACTTCGCTGTGATGCTCGGGCAGCGGGCCGCCGGTCAGCAGTTCCAGATGGGCAAGCACACTGGCCGCCTCGGTGCCGCCTTCGAACAGGGCCAGCAGGTGGGTGTGGGACCACAGCGGCGTGGTGTTGAGCTCCGGCTCGAAGATCGGCTGGTCTTCGGCGTCCATGAAGGTTACCGATACGGCACCTACTTCAAGAAACGCGTCTTCGTAGGTTTCGGCTTGTTCCGGGCTGATGGCCAGACGTACTTGCAGCCAAGGCATGGCGGGCACCTTTGAAAAAATCGACAGGGGGCAGCAGCGGGGCTGCAAAGGCGCGCAGTGTACGCCAGGTCGCCATCAAAGTGGATAAGGGAGGCCTGGAAGGTCCGGATGGGTGTTCCGATATATATATGTACGCCAATAGCCTGTCGCGAGGTGGATAAGGTGCGGGTCCAGACAACAGGGAAGGATGTGCATGGACAATACGACCGAGTGGCAGCGAAACAGGGATGGCGCGGTGCTGGTATCTGCGTCAAGGGGCCCCTCGCCCCAGTTGACGCTGGAAAAGTGGGCGCGCTGGCAAACCGTCATCGGTGCACGAATGCGAACCCAGTTGGGGCTGCTGGAGGTGCTGGAAGAGTACCTGCTGGTTGAACTTCGCACTCGTTATCAGCAAGGCAACGTCGATTCACATTACATCGCCACGTTGCTCGACACGGTCCTGCAACGGATGGTCGACCAGGCACCCTTGGATTATGAGGAACAACGAGATGCGCCGTATCGCTGGCCTGGGGGGGCTGACCTTGGGTTTGCGGCGGAGCGCCGGGATGCCGTTGCCCAGATGGTGGAGGGGACTGTCTCGGGCTTCATCAACCACTACAAGGATTACCTGCGACGACATTGGAGGATGGCAGTCGATGATACCTCCCTTGAAGCGTCCATCGGCGAGCAGCTCACCCGCCATTCAACGGCAGTCGACGCGATGTTCCAACCCGATCGATTGGCCGCAATGGACGTTGAAACACTGCGCGCGGAGATTGAGGAGCTAGAGGTTTCCTGGCGTCGGCTGGTGCAATGGACCACGTTGGCAACCCAGCAGGAGCGGCAGCAATTGGCGGCGTTGGCGCGCGTGCAATTGCCTGATTGGCTACGCTGGCTGGGCGAAGTGGATCGAAACTGGCTGGAGACTTTGCAATCGCACGCCGTGCAAGCGCAGGCTCTGGTCGACGATTTGCTCGACGGCTTCGGCTCGCTGAAAGCATTCGCCCGACGTCAGGCCAAGGACTACATCAGGCATGAGCTGGACATGGATGTCGAGCCGGATAATGTCCGCGTGCAATTGCAGTGGCGAACCGTCATTGGCCAACCCGTGCGAACCAATAGCCTGAGCGAGTGGGTGGCAGCGGGCCTGATCAGGCCAGATGCCGTCTCGGTATTGCTGGTGGAAAATGGCGACATGTTACGCAACCAGCCCCTGGCACCCGCGTTCATCAGCCAATTGCTGGCTGTAGTGGATGCGTCGGCTGACTATTTGCCCGCATTGTCGAGCCGATATAACCGCGCGGACCTCAAGGACGCCATGCTCGATTGGTTCATGGCGCGGGTGAAGTACAGCGCGTATGTCGCACGTTGCGCCGGTCAGATGACGGTAGTCAGCCACGGTGAGCTCAACGCGTTATGGGGGAGTGAGCCCTCGGCGCAAACCTTGGGCGGATTGCAAGTCTCCAACGTTCAGTTACCCGGTGCCTTGACCTGCGCCGATCTGTTGCTGTTTTACCGTCAGGACGTGCGTGGGGAAGCCAGCCAGCTGTTGTTGTATGCCCCAGGCAAGCCAAATGGCCAGGAATGGATCAGGTTGGCTTCGCTTCGGGCCGTCAGTGCGGAAATCGGAGGCTGGACCGCAGCCGAAGCCGGTCGCGAGTATTTATTACAGCAACTTTCACCGGTCGATCGTTCCAGGGGCCGGGAATACTTCGTCAACGTGACGGAGAAACCAACCCTATGGGATTTGAACGCTGATCCCAGGGGGAGGGTACGAGGTTTCGCGGCATGCCTCGAACATGCTGTGCTAACGGGGTTGCGCCATAACCTGATGCAGGTGGATATGAGCGAGTCGCCTCGTTGGTATTCGGCGTTGCCGTTGGAGTCGCGACGGAACATCAGTGGCTTGGGCCAGGAGTTCCGGGTTCATCAGCAGGTTTTCAATGATCAACTCGCTGATTATGAAGTCTTCTTGAGCTTCGCCAAACGTACCGTCGCGCAGGCGATTGAACCCTACATGCGTAGCAAGGGCGTGTACGAGCCCGTGGATCCCGAAACGGTGCTTATCGACTACCAGCCAGGGTTGGCTGGCCAGGGAAAGGTCGCCACCTTGTTGGAATTGGCGATTCATGGCTATGACGATAACTCAGGCATCGATAATCCCAACAAAGGTGTGCGCTCCTCGGTTGGGCAGGCGCTGGAGCAGGTCCGCAGTGCTGACCTGGCGCGCTACATTCGCAGGGCGTACCTGGGCGAGCAATACGCCAGGCAGGTTCGCGCCGGCTTCCTCGACACCCGTGCGCCGGAATACTCGAAGCGTCGCGCCGCTTGTCGCCACATGCTGTTGGCGAGGATGGATCGTGACTTGCGTATCGCCTATGGCCAGTCTTTGTTAAGCGCTGATCAATTCAAATGGCTCACCCGCCAAGTCACGCTATTGAGCGACAACGGGCTTGATGACCGAGCCAAATATCCCGGCACGGCCGTGACACGTGAAGGTGTGCTCAAGTTTACCGTCGGCGGGCATGTGGTATTGGGCGTCTATGTGTTTGCCTACTTTGACCCCAAGGGTTCCTACTGGCTCTACATGCCCGATGCCCCGGACGGCATCCTGTTTCGCAACTACCTGGCGTTCGCCGGGGGCATCGCCGCGCGGTTGCATGATTATGTGCTGGAGCGGGTAGCGTTGACGGCGCGTTCCGAGGTTGGCGGTTCGCTGCGAGCCCTGGCGGCCGGTTCTTCGCGCGTCGATACATTGCGAGAGTTCAATCGGGTGGTCGACATCGGTGCAGAGTTCGACGCCTGCATCGAGCGCGCGATAACCGATGTGGAGGATGTCACCACCAGTCGCGCCGAGGTCATCAAGCATCAGGTCATCAAAGGACTGCTGCTTGCGGCTGTGCCCGTGTGCATGGTCTATCCGCCCTTTGTCTTGCTGCTGGACCTCACCTTTATCGGCATCAGTACCAGGCAGGCGATCGTGGCACATGTGCGAGGCGATACCCAGGAGGCACTTGAACAGTGGCTGGCCGTGTCCTGGGGGGCGTTGTTCGCCGTGCTGGGAGCGGCCAGCATGGCGGCAGTACTCGGGCGGACGGCGATGAACCTGAAGCTTGCGCTGAGGCCCCTGTCGTTGTCGGCGCAGCGCTTGAAAAGAACCGCGCCATCGGCCGCTGCCAAAGAAGCCGGGCCGCTGGTCCAGCCCCTGCGCTTGAAGCCAGGGCAGGCAGTCAAGGCAACGCCCGAGAACCTGAAGCCGGTAACCGAGGAGGGTATCTTCTATGGGACCTACCGTAGCCCGCCCAGCGTATCGCAACCGCGAGCCGCCTATTACATTCGGAGCCGAGGCCGGTATTTCCAAGTCAAGGAAGACCCTTATTTCGGTGGCGTGTGCCTGGTGGACGCCAGCCGGCCCGGCGCGTTATACAAACTGCCCATCCGCAGAATGGCGAATGGCAAGTGGGCGCATAACATTGTCGGCTTGAGGGGCGGCAATGACGGTGTGCGCTATTTGGGACGAGTCGATGATTTGCGGGAGGCATTTCCCGGGCGCATCCCCCCCAGCGTGACGAGAGGGGCGATGCAGGGCGAGACCGTCGTAGCCAGGTTCAGCGAGGCGGCGACGGACAATTATCTGTTCTCGTTGAATGCACAGACCTGTGTGGTCGCGTCGATGTACAACCCCGCCACCCGGATGGGGGCAGTCATTCATTTCGATCACAACATTCGAAAACTCATCGAGCGAGGCATCAAGGCTGTAACGTCGCGCCTGGGCGGACCTGCGAAAGACGTTCGTGTCACCCTGGTGGGCGGAGACTGGCTGACGGGGGCGGACATTGGTGAGCCGGTCAGGCAGGTGATGAGGCGCCAAGGCTTCCAGCCAACCTGGGATTACTGGTCGTATTCGTCTTGCTTTGGCAATACCTACGGTGTTTCGCTGGATCTAAAAAACGGTATCACATCGGTCTTCAAGACATCACAGAGCCTGGTCGAGCGCTATTACATCCCGGTGCTGGCTCGGGCGAAAAACAGTTCCGACCCCGTATCGACGCGTGCGCGTAAATTCATGGCGCGCGTGCGCAGTGAACCGCTGGTGGTCAATGCCAATGGTGCTGTTCGCACCCGCCAGGGCAGGCCGGCGACTGCGGCGCAACTTGAAATGAACGAGTTCTCGCTGGTTGTGTTGACCTGATCCTTGATTCCGAGACCGCTGTAAAAAAAAGACCCCGGTTCAAATGAGCCGGGGTCTTTTTCTACATCCCTTGGAACATCAGTGCTGGTTACCCAGCTTGTGCTCCAGGTAATGGATGTTGACGCCGCCTTTGCAGAAGCCTTCGTCACGTACGAGGTCGCGGTGCAGCGGGATATTGGTCTTGATCCCGTCCACTACGATTTCGTCCAGCGCATTGCGCATGCGCGCCATGGCTTCTTCACGGGTCGCCCCGTAGGTGATCAGCTTGCCGATCAGCGAATCGTAGTTCGGCGGAACGGCGTAGCCGCTGTACAGGTGCGAATCGACACGAACGCCGTTGCCGCCCGGGGCATGGAAATGCTTGACCGTGCCTGGGCTTGGCATGAAGGTCTTCGGGTCTTCGGCGTTGATCCGGCATTCCAGCGAATGGCCGCGGATGACCACGTCATCCTGGGTGAACGACAGCTTGTTGCCGGCGGCGATGCTGAGCATCTCCTTGACGATGTCGATACCGGTGACCATTTCCGAAACCGGGTGCTCCACCTGAACACGGGTGTTCATTTCGATGAAGTAGAAACGACCGTTCTCGTAGAGGAACTCGAAGGTACCGGCGCCGCGATAGCCGATGTCGATACAGGCCTTGACGCAACGTGCCAGGACTTCCTGGCGAGCCTGCTCGTCGATGCCGGGTGCTGGCGCTTCTTCGAGGACCTTCTGGTGACGACGTTGCAGCGAGCAGTCGCGGTCGCCCAGATGGATGGCTTGGCCCTGGCCGTCGGACAGTACCTGGACTTCGACGTGACGTGGGTTGGTCAGGAATTTTTCCAGGTAGACCATCGGGTTGCCGAACGCCGCGCCAGCTTCGGAGCGGGTCAGTTTCGCCGAGGAAATCAGGTCTTCTTCCTTGTGCACCACGCGCATGCCGCGACCACCGCCGCCGCCAGCGGCCTTGATGATCACCGGATAACCCACTTCGCGACCGATGCGCAAAGCGGTTTCTTCGTCTTCAGGCAGCGGCCCGTCGGAACCCGGAACGGTCGGCACGCCGGCGGCAATCATGGCGTGCTTGGCCGACACCTTGTCGCCCATCAGGCGGATGGTGTCGGCTTTCGGACCGATGAACGCAAAACCGGAGTTTTCCACCTGTTCGGCGAAGTCGGCGTTTTCCGCCAGGAAGCCGTAGCCAGGGTGAATGGCGGTGGCGCCGGTCACTTCGGCAGCGGCGATGATCGCAGGGATGTGCAGGTAGGAGTGCGCAGCCGACGCCGGACCGATGCAGACGGATTCGTCCGCCAGGCCCAGGTGCATCAGTTCTTTGTCGGCCTTGGAGTAAACGGCGACGGTCTTGATGCCCATCTCTTTGCAGGCACGCAGAATCCGCAGGGCGATCTCACCGCGGTTAGCGATCAGAACTTTTTCCAACTTCGCAGTCATCAAAGGCTCCCCGCGGTTCAAACGATGGTGAACAGCGGTTGGTCGTACTCAACCGGCTGGCCGTCTTCGACGAGGATGGACTCGATCACACCGCTGGTTTCAGCTTCGATGTGGTTCATCATCTTCATGGCTTCGACGATGCACAGGGTGTCGCCTTTCTTCACGGTCTGGCCGACTTCAACGAAGGACGGCGAGGATGGCGAAGACTTGCGATAGAACGTGCCCACCATTGGTGAACGCGCGACAGTACCGTTCAAGGTTGGTGCTGCCGGTGCGGCGGGGGCTGCGGCGGCAACCGGGGCTGCTGGAGCTGGCGCGGCGGCCGGAGCCTGCATCGGGGCCGGTGCATAGAACTGCTGGGCCGGGGTCTTGCTGTGGCGGCTGATGCGTACGGACTCTTCGCCTTCCTTGATCTCAAGCTCGTCGATGCCGGACTCTTCCAGCAATTCGATCAATTTCTTAACTTTACGGATATCCATGAATCATCAACTCCCAAGGGTCGGTCAGGGGCGCTTAACGCTTGTTGTTCAAGCTGTTGCCTGTTTCTCAAGCTGCTCTAGGGCGGCCTCCAGGGCCAGTCGGTAACCGCTGGCGCCAAGGCCGCAGATCACTCCCACTGCTACATCGGAGAAGTAGGAGTGATGGCGGAAAGGTTCGCGTTTGTGCACGTTGGACAAATGCACTTCGATGAATGGGATGCTCACCGCCAGCAGCGCGTCACGTAATGCGACACTTGTGTGTGTAAAAGCTGCTGGATTGATCAAAATGAAGTCCACGCCTTCGCCACGCGCGGCATGGATACGGTCGATCAATTCATATTCGGCGTTGCTTTGCAGATAGAGCAAATGATGGCCGGCGTTGCGGGCCCGCTGTTCCAGGTCCTGGTTGATCTGGGCCAGGGTCACGGCGCCGTAGACGCCCGGTTCGCGGGTGCCCAGCAGGTTCAGGTTGGGTCCGTGCAGGACCAATAGGGTCGCCATCTGCTGTTCCTTGTTATCTGTGAGCAGGTATCAGAACCCGGCGACTATGCCGCAAAGCCTTAATGACTGTCCAGTTCTCGGCAATAGCCAGCACGATGACCGATGTTTGCGCGAAATTTATGACCCAGGCCCGTGATCCGGTCATACGGTTGGAAACCGAACCCCTGTGGGAGCGAGCTTGCTCGCGATGACGGCTGCACAGCCAACACCAATGCAAGCTGACCCACCGATATCGCGAGCAAGCTCGCTCCCACAGGCGGTGGCGGTTGACGGTGAGTGTTCACTTTCTCTCGGAATCGACCCGGTGGCGAGGGAGCTTGCTCCCGTTGGGCTGCGCAGCAGCCCCAAGACCATCCAACACGGTGTGTCGGAAAAAACCAGTAGGCAGGTTCTACGACTGCTGCGCAGCCGAGCGGGAGCAAGCTCCCTCGCCACAGTGAGCCATACCGTTTCTAGGTGCTAAACCCGAAACGCCTGGACTGCGGTGTGCAATTGCCCGCCCAGCACCAAGAGATGGTCGCCTTGCTCCCGGCCCTGGCCGATGCGCAGCAGGTTGTCCCCGCCCAGTTGGTGAATCCGCTCGCTATGGTCGCGGATTTCGCTGACGGCGCCGCTTTGTTGGGCGGTGACGTCGGCGATGCGGACCGCTGTGTCGGCGATGGTCTGGATGGCGCCGACGATTTCATCCAGGGCACCGTCGGCCGCTTGCGCCTGGCTGGCGGTGGCTTCGGCGTGTTCGACCTGGGCGCGCATGCCGTCCACCGATTGGCGCGCGGCCAGTTGCAGGCGGGCGATCAGGGTCTGGATTTCGGCGGTGGCGCCGGCCGTGCGTTGGGCCAGGGAGCGGACTTCCTCGGCCACCACCGCAAAACCCCGGCCCATTTCCCCGGCACGGGCTGCTTCGATGGCGGCGTTGAGGGCCAGCAGGTTGGTCTGGTCGGCAATCGAGCGAATCACCGTCAGCACGCCGCCGATAGTGGCCGACTCCTCGGCCAGTTGTTCGATCATCTGCGCGTTGCCTTGCACTTCCCCTACCAGCGCGTGCAGGCCCGTGAGGCTCAGGCCGATGACTTTCTGCCCTTGCTCCACTGCTTGCCCGGCGCTGCGGCTGGCGTCTGCGGCCTGGCTGGCGTCGCCGGCGACTTGCTGGATCGTCGCTTCCAGTTCGCTGAGGGAATCACGGATCAGCGCCGTGTCGCCGGCCTGATGCTCGGCCCCGCTGTGCAATTCGCCGCTCAGATCGGCCAGGGCCCGGCTGCTGCCCGCGACCTGTTCGGCATTCACCCGAATGGTGCCCACCAGGTCCACCAGATAAGCGCGCAGGCGATTGAGCGAAGCCTCGATGTCTTGCATTTCACGGTTGCTGGCGCCCACGTGGATGCTCCGGCTGAAGTCCCCTTCGGCCCAGGTCGACAGGGCCGGAGCCAGGTGCGTCAAGGTGCGGGCCAGGCGTCGCTGCAAGGTGTCGATCAACAGTGCGATCAGCAGGATCAGGCCGATCATCACCCCCTGAATCAAGCGTACCTCCCCCTGGATCTGCCCATGCTGGGCCCGCACGGCCGGCTCCAGGGTATCGATCGCGGTTTGCACGTCGGTGATTTTCAGGTGCGTGGCGCTGCTTAGCTCGGTGCGTTTCTGGATCAATTCACGGGTGCGGGTCAATTCCGCCGGATAACGGCCGAGCAGGCTGTTGAGTTCGCGCTTGAGGGCGATGCCAGCGTCTTCGGCGGCGGCTTTTTCCTGAGTCTCCAGGCCCATCAGCGCGGCGAAATCGTCGCTGCCCGAATCGCTGCTGGCGGTGACACCCAGCAGCGGCAGGCTGTCGAGGCGTTCGGCTTCGATACGGATGCTCGCCAGTTCCCGTTCGACATCAGTGGCCAGTTCGCTGCGGCCGCTGCTGACCAGTTTGTCCCGCGTGAGGGACAACCGGCCCAGGTGCTGCGACGCGGCGAACAAGGGAGGCAAGTAGGCCGGGGCACCGTTGGCGTATTGGGCCAGTTGATCGAGGCTGGCGCTCAGTTCGCGCTCGGCCTGCAGCAGCAACGCCTGCGGATCGCCGGCCAGTTTGCCGGCGGCCAGCAGATCGGTCTTGCCGAAGCTATCGAGGTTCGACAGGCTCGGACGCAAGGTTTTGGCCAGCTCCAGGGGAAACTGGTCGAGGTCTTTTTGCAGCGTTTCCAAGGCCTGGGTGGCCGCGCTCAGGCGCAAGGCGTCGCCGCTGGCCAGGTAGTCCTCGATGTTGCGCGCCACTTCGCCCTGGAACTGCCGCGACAGGCCCAGATAACGCTCCATCAGCAAGTAGGGCCGCTCCAGGGCGATCTGCGACCACCATAGGGTGGCCCCGAGGCCCAGGCAAACGGCAACTAAAAGAAGGGTGTTGAGATTGGTCAGCAGCTTCAGGCGCATCAAGGGTCTACCGGGGGCAGAATCGTAAGTGCCTGAATTTATTGCGCTTGAGTTACAGGTTTATGACTGAATCAGTCGATTCCGATGAAAAAGTGGCACTTTGCTTTGATTGACGGGCGCTCTGTACCCGGTTGCGTCCGGCGTGCTTGGCGCGATACAGCGCTTCGTCCGCCTGGCTGGCCATCATCAGGCTGTCGGAGTCATCGCTCATTTCCACCACGCCAGCACTGAAGGTGCACCACAAATCATGGGGCTGGGCCGGGTAATGGATTTCGGCAAAGCGCTGGCGAATCTCATCCAACACCTTGCAGGCAGCGTCGATGTCGGTGTCGGGCATGACAATGGCGAACTCTTCGCCGCCGTAACGGCCGATGAAGTCGGTCTTGCGCAGGCGTTGCTTGAGAAACAGCGCCAGGCTCTTGATCACCCGGTCGCCCATGGGGTGGCCGTGGCTGTCGTTGACCCGTTTGAAGTGGTCGATGTCGAGCATGGCGAAGCTCAGGGGCTTGCCTTCGCGGCGGGCGCGGAAGCTGCAATCTTCGAGTAATTGCAGGATGTGGGTGTGGTTGTACAGGCCGGTGAGGCTGTCGCGCACCATCCGCGCCTTGAGGTTGCGCGCCCGGGCCGCACGGTTGCGCACGGTGGTGATCAGGTGCCGAGGCTTGATCGGCTTGGTCAGGAAGTCGTCGCCACCTTCGCTCATGGCGTCGAGCTGCTTGTCCAGGTCGTCTTCGGCGGACAGGTAGATGATCGGCACGCTGACGTAGCGGTCATTGTGGCGGATCACCTTGGCCAGTTCCGTGCCGGTGCAGGCGGGCATGTACATATCGAGGATGATCAGGTCGGGCTGGAAATCCGCCAGCTCGGCCATGGCCTGGATCGGTTCGATCAGCGTGCGGGTAATGATGCCGGCGCTGTTGAGCAGGCGCTCGGTGTGCAAGGCCTGGGCACGGGAGTCATCGATGATCAGCACTTTGTAGGGATCGTATTGGGCAACGCAGGTCAGCACCTCGATCTTTTCCAGCAGGCTCGAGGCTTCGAGGGTGCCGGTGAGGAATTCCTGCCCGCCGGCGCGTACCGCGGCCAGGCGTGTCGGCGTGTCGGTTTCCAACAAACTGAAGAACAACAGCGGCAAAGGTTGCTCCAGGCCTTCCTGGGCTTCGGCGGCCAGTTTCAGGCCGGTGCCGGGGCCGCTGAAGTCCACATCCATGACAATCGCCGCCGGCAGGCGCTCGACCATCGAGGCCCGGAACGCCGCGACACTGTCCAGCGCCTGGGCGCTGAGGCCGAAGAATTCCAATTGCTTGGCCAGGCGCTCGGCGCGGTCATGGTCCTGCAGCATCACGTAGATGGGTTTGCGCAGCGGCGGCAGGAAGGTTTGTTCGAGCTGGTCGCCGTGGCGCAGGCCGGTGCGCGACAAACGCTGCATCAGGCGGTTGATTTCGGTGATCAGGTGGCTGCTCAGGCGCCCACGATTGGCATTCACCGCTTGCAGCGACTGGCTGATGCCTTGGGCCAGTTGGGAGTGCTCGGGCTGTTCGAAGCGCTCGGCAAAGCGCAGCAGGCGCAGATTGGCTTCGCTGAGTTCCGAGAGGTCGGTGCTTGACCATTCGCTGCGTTGCAGGCGCTGCCAAATCTCCAGGATCTGACGAGCCTGATGAATTACCCGCTGGGCAAAGTGGTGCTTGAGGCGCTCACGGCTGGGGTCTTCTGGCTCGGTCATATCCTGACTACTAGTTAGGGTGCATGCTGAGATCGACTGGTGGCTCTATGCTAGCACCTCTTTTCCCTCGCATGAGTGTCGTACGTCAATATTCTGTCCAGTCGCGAAATTCAGTTTGTGACTGGACAGTCTCGTAGGCCGATGGCAACGCTTCCTTTATAGTGCTGTTCGATTGCCCTGTCGCGCCCGGCATGATTGGCGCCGCATTATCGCGTTTCAAATCAGGCACGATGGCGTAGGGTTGTGGTCGACACGAGAACTCAAGTGATTGAAGGAACATCGCCATGCTGGACTGGAAAAACCGCGCGGGCAGCGCGCCTGAACGCGCCGCCGAGCCGAAATCGGCCACCCGCAGCTACCTGGGTGGGCTTTTTTTCAGCCGCGCACTGGCCACGCTGATCGCCCTCTACCTGCTGGTGACCATTGCCCTCGGCTGGTACTGGAGCCAGGAGCCCGCGTTGTTCCCTGTGCAGCAGAACGCCCAGGCCGCGGCCGAGAAGGACGGTCGGCAGATGGTGGTGGGCTACACCACGGTCGAGACCCTCAAGACCGTGGCCGGGACCTTGCTGACCAAGCAAGGTGGCTACATCTCCAACGACCGCTTCCCGCCGGGCCTGTGGATGGACAACATGCCGAGCTGGGAATACGGCGTGCTGGTGCAGGTCCGCGACCTGAGCCGCGCCCTGCGCAAGGACTTCGCCCGCTCCCAGTCCCAGTCCGCCGAGGACGCCGACCTGGCCAAGGCCGAGCCGCGCTTCAACTTCGACAACCGCAGCTGGGTGCTGCCCTCCAGCGAATCCGAATACCAGGAAGGCATCAACTCCCTGAGCCGCTATCAGGCGCGGCTGTCCGACCCGAACCAGAAAAGCGCGCTGTTCTACGCGCGCGCCGACAACTTGAACAACTGGCTGGGCGACGTCGGCACGCGCCTGGGTTCGTTGTCCCAGCGCCTGTCGGCCAGCGTTGGCCGGGTCAAGCTCAACACCTCGCTGAAAACCGAAGTTCCGGCCCCGGGCCAGGTGCCGCAGGTGGACGAAGAGGTGGTCGAGACCCCATGGCTGCAGATCGACAACGTGTTCTATGAAGCCCGCGGCCAGGCCTGGGCGCTGTCGCACCTGCTGCGCGCCATCGAAGTGGACTTCGCCGATGTGCTGGCGAAAAAGAACGCCACGGTCAGCGTGCGGCAGATCATTCGTGAACTGGAAGCGTCCCAGGAACCGGTCTGGAGCCCGATGATCCTCAACGGCAGCGGCTTCGGTGTGTTGGCGAACCACTCGCTGGTCATGGCCAACTACATTTCCCGGGCCAACGCAGCGGTCATCGACTTGCGGCAACTGCTGAACCAGGGTTGATCCATGAACGAAAGCCCCCGGGAGGTCGCTCACCGAGTGGCCTCGGATGCCGAGTTGATCGCGTGGGTCGACGAGCACGACAACCTGCTCGGCAGCCTGGTGCGTTCGGAGTTGCGCGAACGCGGGCTGATCGGACGTGGCACCTACATCATGCTGTTCAACTCGGCCGGTGAACTGTGTGTTCACCGGCGCACCCTGAGCAAGGCCATCTACCCGGGGTTCTGGGACGTGGCGGCGGGCGGCATGGTCCAGGCCGACGAGACCTATGCCGAATCGGCGGCCCGTGAACTGGCGGAGGAGCTGGGCGTGAGCGGCGTGGAACTGACCGCCCATGACCATTTTTATTTCGAAGACCCCGGCAGTCGCCTGTGGTGCTCGGCGTTCTCGGCGGTGTGGGACGGCCCATTGGTCCTGCAACCCGAAGAAGTCCTCGAAGCGCGTTTCCTGCCCCTCGAACAGGTGCTCGATGAAATCCAGCGCATGCCTTACTGCCCGGACTCCCTGGCGGCACTTGAGCGCTATTTGCGCGTCCACGGTGGCAGCGTCGCAAAGAAGCTATAAATTGGCGCTGATTGGCCCTTAGCAAGTCGCCTTTTTGCCGTTACACTGCGCGACTTTTCAAGCTGAACCGTGTCTGCGGTCCAGTAGCGCTGCCCCTGCCTGAGTGGGGTTTCGCGGTCGAGGCCCATTCTCCCCTCGACCAGTCTTTGTCCTCCCAAGAGGATTGCCGGTGGCCAAAAAAGCCGCATCCTTCGCCGCCCTGGGCGGCCTGGTATTTTCTACCGACGCCGGTCGTCATTGCCCTGATTGCCGTCAGCCGGTGGATGCCTGCATCTGCAAACAGACCGCCATCCCCGCCGGTGACGGCATTGCCCGTGTGCGCCGGGAAAGCAAAGGGCGCGGCGGCAAGACGGTGACCACGATCACCGGTGTGCCGTTGGCCGAAGACGCGCTCAAGGAACTGGCCACCACGTTGAAGAAACGCTGTGGCACCGGTGGTGCGTTGAAAGACGGCATCATCGAGATCCAGGGCGATCACGTCGAGCTGCTGCTGGCGGAACTGGTCAAGCACGGCTTCAAGGCAAAGAAATCCGGCGGCTAGCAGCTTCTGTGAAAACCACCCTCGGCTTGACCCGGACTCGCCGTCCGAGGTCGCCCGCATGGTTTTCACAGAGCCTGTTCTGAACGGGTTTCTAAACTCATCGCTGGGAGCAGGGTCTACCTTGCTAACAGGCAATTCGTCATTTTCACTCTCTAGACTGCCCCAGCCTCCGACCGGATGGTGCATTTTGACTTCTTTATAGGGGACTTCGATGTCCGTACGACGCACACGCAAAGACGATGGCAGCCAATGGACAGTTGCGGACAGCCGCAGCGTTTACGGGATTCGCCATTGGGGGGCCGGGTATTTCGCGATCAATGAAGCCGGTCGCGTCGAAGTCCGTCCGAACGGTCCAGGCAGTTCGCCCATCGACCTGTTCGAGCAAGTCGACCAGTTGCGCCAGAGCGGCCTCTCGCTGCCGTTGCTGGTGCGCTTCCCCGACATCCTGCAAGACCGTGTGCGCCAGCTCACCGGCGCGTTCGACAGCAACATCGCGCGCCTGGAATACCAGAGCAAGTACACCGCGCTCTACCCGATCAAGGTCAACCAGCAGGAAGCGGTGATCGAAAACATCATTGCCACCCAGAACGTCTCCATCGGCCTGGAAGCCGGTTCCAAGCCGGAGCTGCTGGCGGTGCTGGCCCTCGCACCGAAGGGCGGGACCATCGTCTGCAACGGCTACAAGGACCGCGAGTTCATCCGCCTGGCGCTGATGGGCCAGAAGCTTGGCCACAACGTTTTCATCGTCATCGAGAAAGAGTCCGAAGTCGGCCTGGTGATCGAAGAGGCCGCGGTGCTCAAGGTCAAGCCACAGGTCGGCCTGCGGGTGCGCCTGTCGTCCCTGGCGTCGAGCAAGTGGGCCGATACCGGTGGCGAGAAGTCCAAGTTCGGCTTGTCGGCCGCGCAACTGCTGTCGGTGGTCGAGCGTTTCCGCGCGGCTGGCCTGGACCAGGGCATCCGCCTGTTGCACTTCCACATGGGTTCGCAGATCGCCAACCTGGCGGACTACCAGCATGGCTTCAAGGAAGCGATCCGTTACTACGGTGAGCTGCGCAACCTCGGCCTGCCGGTGGATCACATCGACGTCGGCGGCGGCCTCGGCGTGGACTACGACGGCACGCACTCGCGCAATGCCAGCTCGATCAACTACGACATGGACGATTACGCCGGTGTCGTGGTTGGCATGCTCAAGGAATTCTGCGACGCCCAGGGCCTGCCGCACCCGCACATCTTCTCGGAAAGCGGCCGCTCGCTGACCGCTCACCACGCGATGCTGGTGGTGCAGGTGACCGACGTCGAAAAACACAACGACGACGTGCCGGCGATCGACAACAAGCAGGAACTGCCGGAAACCGTGCAATGGCTGGTTGACCTGCTGGGCCCCACCGACATCGAGATGGTCACCGAGACCTACTGGCGCGCCACGCACTACATGAGCGACGTGGCGGCGCAATATGCCGACGGCAAGCTGACCCTGGCGGAAAAAGCCTTGGCCGAGCAGTGCTACTTTGCCGTGTGCCGTCGCCTTCACAACTCGTTGAAGGCCCGCCAGCGCTCGCACCGCCAGGTGCTGGACGAACTCAACGACAAGCTGGCCGACAAGTACATCTGCAACTTCTCGGTATTCCAGAGCCTGCCGGACACCTGGGCCATCGGCCAAGTGCTGCCGATCCTGCCGCTGCATCGCCTGGACGAAGAGCCGCTGCGCCGCGCCGTGCTGCAAGACCTGACCTGCGACTCCGACGGCAAGATCAAGCAGTACGTCGATGAGCAGAGCATCGAGACCAGCCTGCCGGTGCACGCCCTCAATCCCGGTGAAGATTACCTGCTGGGCATCTTCCTGGTGGGCGCCTACCAGGAAATTCTCGGCGACATGCACAACCTGTTCGGCGATACCGACTCGGTGAACATCTACCAGAACGCCGACGGCAGTGTGTACCACGCAGGCATCGAAACCCACGACACCATCGAAGACATGCTGCGCTACGTGCACTTGTCGCCAGAGGAGTTGATGACGCACTACCGCGACAAATGCGCCAGCGCCCGCATCAGCGCCGCCGAGCGCACCCAGTTCCTCGATGCGCTGCGTTTGGGGCTGACGCGTTCGTCGTATCTGTCGTCCTGATAGAAGATAGCCCCACAGCCGCTCCCTCAAGGTTGGCGCGATTCACTGTGGCGAGGGAGCTTGCTCCCGCTGGGCTGCGCAGCGGACCCATTCGTTGTGGCTGCTTCGCACCCAAGCGGGAGCAAGCTCCCTCGCCACAGGATTGCATCAGGTCCACCTCTTGGCTGATCAACACTGCCCGCCGGGGCTGTCAGAAAAAACACCGTACATTGCGGTTTTTTCGGACAGTCCCGGAGGGCATTTTTGTTTATGCCACGGCTATTTCTTCACACCGGTTCATTTAATCGGCGATGTCCTTATTTCATGTAGTCCCTTTCCTAACTTGTACTTGGCCCCTCTACGCGGCCATGTCGGTCGGCGAGAATCCCCGGTCGCCCCTCCTGTAGAGAAACGCCGATGTCCGATTCAGCCCGCGAGCCAGCTTTTCGTCTGGAGATAGCCGGTCTGCCCGAGCCCGTTGACGTGGTCGCTTTTACGGGCAGTGAAGCGATCAGCGAACCCTTCGTCTATGAAGCGGAGCTGCCATTGCTCGATCCGAGCCTGGACTTGGCGGGCTTGCTGTACCGCAGCGTCTGGTTGAGTTTCGGAGCGCCAGGCCGAGGCATTCATGGGCAGATCCATGAGTGGGTCCAGCATTCCCATGGCGCCGGCTGCCGGGTGCGTATCAGCCCCAGGCTGGCCTGTCTGGCTCAGCGCTTCAACCAGCGAGTGTTCAGCGCCCGCTCGGTGCCGCAGATCATTCGCCAAGTGCTCAAGGCCCATGGCATCAGCGGGCGCAGCCTGTGCCTGGACCTGAGTGGCGATTACCCACCGCAGGATTTCTGTACCCAGTATCGGGAATCGGACCTGCAGTTCCTCCAGCGCGTGTGCACCCAAGCGGGTATCCACTTTCATTTCGAACACGCCCGCGACGGGCATTGCCTGGTGTTCGCGGACAACCCGCACAGTTTTCCCCCTGCCGGCCAGGCGGTCTATGCGGACGACGGGCCGACTGCCGCGGTGCGGACCTTCAGCGTGCAAACCGCTGTGGCGGGGCAGCAAGTCGCCCAGGGTCGTAGCGACCTGACGAACCTGCACGCGGGCCAGATACTGACGCTGACGGCCCATCCGTTTGCCAGCTGGAACCGGCGCTGGCTGTTGACCAAGGTTGAGCATCGCGCCCAGGCGGGCATGTATGGCAATCATTTCAGGGCCATTCCCCGGGGCGTGCTGTTCATGCCGGACAACGTCCCGGTCAAGCCCCGCATGGCAAGCCGGCAACGCGGTTGGGTCGTGGCGGTTGACGAGCCTCCGGTGCTCGGGGCAGGGCGCGTGGCGGTGGAGTTCGACTGGGTCTATCAGGGCGAAGGTTCCAGTCCCAGCCATTGCTGGTTGCCTTTGGCGCCCGAGCTGGCGGCTGGCGGGGTGGACGCGATGGGTGACGGTACCGAGGTGCTGGTGAGCTTTATCGAAGGCGATCCGGATCGGCCGTTGATCAGTGCATTTCTGAGCGAGCCTGCCTCGGTAGAGGGCGCGGATGAGTCATTCTCGGGCGAAACACTTGGGCCATCCGTGGTCGATCCGGTGCTGTTGTCGGCGCTGCGGGAGGCCGAGCCGCTGGTCTTGTTGTGCCTGTTGCCCGAAGGCGGGCCTTTCAACCCTTGCACCCAACCCCGGTGCACCTGCCGCATGCTCATGGGCCGCGGCGCGGGCATTGCTCGATGAGCGCCGTGGCCGTGCCTGGATCGACGCCGCAGTGGTTGTTGCTGGACGCACCGAGTGCGCCTGAGGCGGTGCAGCGTGTTCACGCGCAGTTCGCCGATGCCCAGCACTTTGCCCTGTTCGAAGGTACTGAGCTGCATGGGCTTCGCGACCACGGCCCGCTGTTGGTGGATCTGCGCCAATCGCCCGCGTTGACGAGTCTTTGCCACCTGGACCCGCGCGCCTGGCCAGGGCTGTTGCTGGCCTGTCCACAGCCTGCGGTGCAATTACTGGCGCATCTGCGGCGCATGCTGACGGTGACGCTGGGCCTGCATCACAAAGCCTTGTTGAATTACTACAACCCGCACACCGCCAGCTATTTCTTCGACGGTTGCGACGCCCATGAACTCAGTTGCTGGCTGGGTCCGATCAGCCTGTTGCGCTGGTTCGGCGGCACATGGGCCGACCGGGCGATCGGCAGCCAGGGCTGGCAGCAACTGTCCAACCCCGGATTGCCGGTGGCGGCGTTGGAGAAGGAGCACGGCCTCAGCGATCGACAGCAGGGCCAGTTGCAGCGCTGCCTGCTGGAGCGTCACGCGTGGCAATGGTCCCATTCCACCGGCCGTGATTACCGCCGGCTCTGGGAGGATGTGCAGCAGGGGCTGGCGCTGGGTTTTACCGAGCGGACGGTGCTCGACGACTGGCTCTGGCTGCGACTGCAATACCCCAATGCCCGGCTCTTGCCGGGGCCGGAGGGTGGTTCGCAACGCGAGCGGCTCGATCACCTGCGGCGACGCTGGCAGGGCCGTCAGGGTTGAGGACTATTACGTCGGCGCGCCGAGCCAACGGTCGTGCCGCTGTAAGTGCCAGGCAAACGCACCGAGGGTGAGGCTGCGCAAGGCCATGAACAGCAGGAAGGTGATCCACAGTCCATGGTTGCCCAACCCCAGCAGCATCCAGGCGATTGGCGCCACCAGCAGCAGGGTCAAGACCATGCCGTTGCGCATTTCCCGGGCGCGGGTGGCACCGATGAACAGGCCGTCGAGCAGGTAGCTCCAGACCGCGATCAGCGGCAAGGTCGCCAGGTAGGGCAGGTAGCCATAAGCGGTGGCGCGTACGTCGGGGATGTCGGTCTGCATGTCGATGAAGACGTGGCCGGCGAGCAGGAACAGCAGGGCAAAGCCGAGGCTGGCAATCAGCGACCAACCGCCGGCCACCACCAGCGAACGACGCAGGGCGAGGTGGTCGCGAGCGCCGATGGCATGGCCGCACAACGCCTCCACGGCGTGGGCGAGGCCGTCCAGGGCATGGGCGGTCAACAGCAGGCCGTTGAGCAGCAGGGCATTGGCTGCCACGGTCGCGTCCCCCAGGCGCGCTCCTTGCACCGTGATCAGGAAGAACACCGCTTGCAGGGCCAGGCTGCGAATGAAAATGTCCCGGTTCACCGCCAGCAGCGGACGCCAGTTCCGCCAAACGCCCAGGGCTGCCCAGGCGATTTGTCCGGGCCAGGCCCGCAGTGTCTTGCGAGCCAAGGCCAGGCCAACCAGCGCACCGGTCCACTCGGCAATCACCGAGGCCCGGGCCGAACCGGTCACGCCCCAGTCCAGGCCGATCACGAACCACAGGTTCAGGGCGATGTTGACCAGGTTGGTCACCAGCAGGATCGCCAACGGCGCCCGGGCATTCTGGGCGCCAAGGAACCAGCCCACCAGCGCATAGCTGGCCAGCGCCGCCGGCAAGCCGAAGAGCCGGGTATGGAAGAAGTCGCGGGTCAACTGGTTGAGCTCAGCGGACGGCTGCATGAAGTGCAAGGCCACGTTACTCAACGGCACGCCGACGGCGCCGAGCAACATCGCCAACCCCATCGCCAACAGCAGGCCTTGCAGCAACACTTGCCGCAACGCCGCGCCGTCACCCCGCCCGGCGGCCTGGGCGGCGAACCCGGTGGTGCCCATGCGCAAGAAACCCATGGCCCACGCCAGCACCGTATACAAACTCGCCCCGACCGCCACCGCGCCCAACTGATGGGCATGGGGCAAGTGGCCGATGACCGTGCTGTCCACCAGCGCCACCAGCGGTACGGAAATGTTCGAGAGGATCATCGGCGCAGCCAATGCCCAGACCCGGCGATGGGTGAGGCGGTCGCGCCAGTCGGTGATCAGGTTGGGCATGCGGGCTCCTTGATGGAGCGCGATTGTAGCGGGTTCTTGCCTGCTCGTTCCCTGCGGAACTTGGATTCATTGGCGAGGGAGCTTGCTCCCGCTGGACTGCGCAGCCGTCCCCAAAAACAGGGCCGCTGCGCGCCCCAGCGGGAGCAAGCTCCCTCGCCACAGAGTGTTGTGTCAGGCGAGGGGATGCTGGAGGCTCTAGTGAATGATCCAGCTCAACAACCACAACCCCAGCACCAGCCAGATGATGCCCATGACGATCGAGGCCCGCATGAACGCGCGAATGGCCGAGTACAGCAGCATCAGCCCGAGGATCAGGGCGATGATGCTGATGATCGAGGTGTCCATGCCCAGGGTGCGTGACAGCCCGTCGACGAAGTTGCCGCCGGCGTTGGCCAGGGTGTTGAAGAGGCCGCTGAGCAGGTCGACGATGAACCGGATCACCGAACCGAGCGCCTGGCCGAGCCATTCGAAAAAGCTTTCTGCCTGCATATGTGCATCCTGATGGGAGGGAATCTGCGTTGAGCCGTTGGCTCCTGATTGTAGGAGCTGTGGCGGCCGAGTTGGTTCGATTATGGGGCAAACCGCCGCTTCGTACCGAGGACTCTTGCCTTCCCCGATCATCCCCGTGAAGCTATGCGCATTCAGGAGAACCCGATGAACCTTGTTGAACTGACCGAACGCCTGCATGCCATTCGCGATCGTAACGATTGGCGGCAATTTCACAGCCCGAAAAACCTCGCCATGGCCGCCAGCGTGGAAATGGCCGAGCTGGTGGAGATTTTCCAGTGGCTGACCGAGGATCAGTCCCGCCAGTTGCCGGCGGACAAACTGGCCCACGCCGGGCAGGAAGTCGGTGACATCGTGTTGTACCTGTTGCTGCTGTGCAGCGAGTTGGGCCTGGACATGGACGCCGTGGTGCGCAGCAAGCTGGCGGACAGCGAACGGCGGTTCGGCCAATGAGCGACCGTCATTTCGATCAGCTCGCCACGCGTTTCGCGGAGAAAATCTACGGCGGGGCCAAGGGCGCGATCCGCCTGGCAGTGCTTCAGGCCGACCTGCTGGAAAGCTTGCCGCAACGCCCGTTGCGCGTGCTGGACATCGGCGCCGGCCTGGGCCATATGTCGTTGTGGCTGGCCGAGCGCGGCCACCAGGTGACCCTGGCCGAGCCGGCCGAACCCATGCTCGAAGGCGCCCGCCAACGCTTTGCCGAGGCCGGCCAGCAGGCCACGTTTATCCAGGCGCCGTGGCAGGACCTGCTCGGCCAGTTGACCGAGCCTTACGACCTGGTGCTGTGTCACGCGGTGCTGGAGTGGCTGGCCGAGCCCCACGCGATCCTGCCGGTGTTGCACCAACTCACGGTCCCGGGCGGTTGGTTGTCCCTGGCGTTCTACAACCGTGACGCGTTGGTCTATCGCAACCTGCTCAAGGGGCATTTTCGCAAGTTGCGCAAAAACGACATGGCCGGCGAAAAACAGAGCCTGACACCACAACAGCCCCTTGATCCGCGCGAATTGGCGGCGCAACTTGAAGGCCTGTGGCAGGTCGAAAGCCAGAGTGGCGTGCGGGTTTTCCATGACTACATGCCCGTAGAATTCCAGGGGCGGGTGGAGCTAGCGCAGTTGCTGGAAATGGAACTGGCCCACCGTCGCCATCCGGCGTTTGCCGGGTTGGGGCGTTATCTGCACTGGATGTGTCGTCCCCTCTGATCTGAACGTGCAATCGGAGCGCGAAATGAAAGGTCGTTCAGGGTTGTTGGTGCTGTGCCTGGGGCTGGTGGCCTGCCAGGGCAGCAATCCCTATGTCGCCACGTCCAACCCGCTGCCGCCGGCGCCGCCCGAGGCCGCCACGGTGTTCGACCGTAGCGCCTATCCGGCGCCGCCCCGTGATTACGGGCGCTATCGCAGTTGGGCCTGGCGTGACGGGCGTTTGCCACCGGGCACTGCCTGGGCGGATTCGGCCCAAGTGGCCGAAGCGGTGAGCAATGCCCTCGACCAGCGGGGCCTGCGGCCGCTGCATGACAACCGGCCCGCCGACCTGTTCGTCAGCGCCGACCTGCGCCTGGAAACCCGCGTGCGTCAGGTTCGGGACGACTATGATGCGGGGTACTACGGTGGCTACAACCGTTACGACCGCTACGGTCCGGGTTATGGCGTGTACCGTCCGATGCCGATGGTGCGCACGTATCAGGAACAAGTCGTGGTGGTTCGGGTGGACCTGTTCGATGCCCGCACCGGTCAGCCGGTGTGGAGCGCCAGCGCCGAGACTGGCCAGCGGGGCAGCCAGACCGAGCGCACCGACGCCATTCGTGAAGCGGTGGAAAAAGCCCTGTCGGCGTATCCGCCAAGTTGATTACGCAACGGAGAAAAACCATGTTTCGCCGTCTTGCTCTACTGGCCTTCACCTTGCTGCTGGGGGCCTGTGCTTCTAACCAGGTCAATCATGACTTCGACACCAGCCGTGATTTCGCGGCATACCGCAGTTGGAGCTGGAAAGACCCGGCGCTGCAATATCGTCCCGATGACCCCCGTATCAAGAGCGACCTGACCGAGCAGCGGATCCGCCAGGCGGTGGCCGATCAACTCGACCAGCGCGGCCTGCGTCCGGCCGCGGCAGGTGGGCGCGGCGATGTGCTGGTCCAGGCCTATTTGATTGTCGAGGACCGCCAGCAGCAGGTCACGACCAACTATGGCGGCGGTTGGGGCGGCCCTTGGAACGGGTATTGGGGCGGACCGATGTACAACGAAACCCGCAACATCAGCTACAAGGTCGCCACCGTACAGATCGACCTGCTCGATGGCAAGGACGGCAAGCTGGTGTGGCGTGGCAGTGATGAGCAATTGCTCAGCAACTCCCCCAACCCGACCGACCGCAACACGGCTGTGCGAGAGACGGTCGGGCGGATCCTGTCCAACTACCCGCCGCGCTGAGTGGGGTGATTCAAGATGGATGCAAGCTGACCCACCGCCATCGCGAGCAAGCTCGCTCCCACAGGGATTGGTGGTGGCTATCGGATCTATGAACATCCCTGGACAAACTGTGGGAGCGGGCTTGCTCGCGAAGACGGCTGCACAGTCACATTGATTCAGACTGACCCACCGCTTTCGCGAGCAAGCCCGCTCCCACAGGGGGCGCGGTGAATACCATCGACCTGCTCAGGCCACCGGCCGCCACGCTCCCACCATATGCTCCAGCGCCCCGGCGCCCATCAGTTGCAGTTGCCCACTGGAGCCCGCCGCGCTGGCCAGCAGGGTCACTTCGCTGGGCAGGCGCACTGGTTTTTTGAAGGTCACGTCAATTTCGATGTTGGCCTCGGCCAGGTGGTCATCCAGCGCCGCCAGGGTCCTGGCCTTGTTCCACAGACCATGGGCGATGGCGGTGGGGAAGCCGAACAGCCGAGCGCTCATGCCACTCAGGTGGATCGGGTTGTAGTCGCCGGAGACCTTGGCGTACTGCCGACCGATGTCAGCCGGTGCGGCCCAACGCGCGACTTCAATCAAGGGCAAGCTGGCCTCGGGCGAGTCGTCCACCAGTGCGCCGTCAAGCTGGACCCCTTTGCACAGCATCTGGCTCCGGGCTTCCCACAGCGGCCCCAATTGATCATCGAGGCGGGTCACCAGGTCGAAGACCGCGCCCTTGGCATGGGCTTGCAGGTTCTCGACGTGGACGCTGGTCCGCACCTGGCCGACCCCGCCCATGGGCCGCAATACACGAATGCGGTTGCTCAAGTGGATCAGCCCCAACAACGGAAAAGGGAAGTCCCGCCCCGTGAGCAATTGCATTTGCAGGGCGAACGCCAAGACGTGGGGATAGGTCGGCGGCAGCAGTCCGTTATCGACGAAACCGCAAACCTTGCGATAAGCCGCCAGCCGTTGCGGGTCGACCTGGAGCACCTGGCGCAACCCTTCCTCGGGCAAGGTCGTTCCGGTGACCTTGCGCCGTGTCGCCGCTTTCGAATAAAGCCCGGACATGGAGGGCGGGCTGCTGACGTCATGCCATTGGATCGTCATGGTCACGCTCCCAATAGGCTTTGACCGCACACCCGCAGGGCCTGCCCGGTCACGGCGCCGGTGCCCGGTTGTGCGAGCCAGGCCACGGCTTCGGCGACGTCCTGGGGCAAACCGCCCTGGCCAAGGGAGCTCATGCGCCGTCCGGCCTCGCGCAAGGCGAAGGGGATCTCGGCGGTCATGCGGGTTTCAATGAAGCCCGGCGCCACGGCATTGATGCTGATCCCGCGTGTCTGCAACTGCGGTGCCCACGCCTGGGCCAGGCCGATCAGCCCGGCTTTGCTCGCCGCATAGTTGGTCTGCCCACGGTTGCCGGCAATGCCGCTGATGGACGCCAGCAGAACCACCCGGCCATTGTCCCGCAGGGTGCCGCTGTCCAGCAGGGCCTTGGTCAGTACTTGCGGGGCGTTGAGGTTGACGGCCAGCACGGCGTCCCAGAATTCCGGGGTCATGTTGGCGAGGGTTTTGTCCCGGGTGATGCCGGCGTTGTGCACCACGATATCGACGCCGTCGGGCAGGTGCTCGATCAACTGTGGGGCAGCCTCTTCAGCGCAGATATCCAGCGTGACGCTGCGCCCGCTCAAGCGTGCCGCCAGGGCGTCGAGATCGGTCTTGGCCTGGGGGACGTCCAACAGGATCACGTCGGCGCCATCGCGGGCCAGGGTTTCGGCGATGGCGGCGCCGATCCCGCGGGCTGCGCCAGTGACCAACGCCTTGAGCCCCGTGAGCGGCCGGGTCCAGTCCTGGACTTGGGTGTCACAGGCGTTAAGACGAATGACCTGCCCGGAAATGAAGGCGCTTTTGGGCGACAGGAAAAACCTCAGCGCACCTTCCAACTGGGTTTCGGCACCGTCGCCGACGTACAGCAATTGCAGCGTCCCGCCGTGGCGCAGCTCTTTGGCCAGGGACCGGCTGAAACCCTCCAACGCTCGCTGGGCACTGGCGGCGAACGGATCGCCAAGACTTTCCGGTGCACGCCCAAGGATGACGACATGGGCGCTGTGGTCGAGGTTTTTCATCAGTGGCTGGAAAAATTCCCGCAGTTGCTTGAGCTGGTCGGCCTGGACCAAATGGCTGGCGTCGTACACCACCGCCTTGATTTTCGGGCCGTGGCCGGGGATCCATTCCGTGGCCAGGGTCGGTTCGCCGCCGTAGATGAAAATGCTGTCGGTCAGGCGCTTGGCAAAGGTGCCGATCTGTTCGGTCAACGGCCCACCGCCCAGCAGCAGCGCGCCTTCGATCGGCCGCAGCCGCCCGGCCTGCCAGCGTTCCAGGCGTACCGGCGAGGGCAGGCCGAGGGACCCGACCATGCGCCGGCCAATGGGCGAATTGGCGAAGTCGATATAACGGTCAGACATGGAACACACTCCGGCTGATGAGGTTCCAAGTGTGGACCATGATTGGCAATCAGTCGTTCGATCGGCGAGATAAAGCCTAAGCTTGTGCCGGAGCGCTGTTTCCAGGGCACGGGATACCTGTGGGAGCAAAGCTTGCTCGCGATGCAGACACCGCGTTTTTCAGGTAGGTCGCGTCATCGTTCATCGCGAGCAAGCTTTGCTCCCACAGGGTCCGGTTGAGTTTTCACAGGGTACACAGGGAGTTCTTTCATGACACAGCTACGTCGCGTCGCGATCATCGGCGGTAACCGCATTCCCTTCGCCCGCTCCAACGGGCTCTATGCCACCGCCAGCAACAAGGCGATGTTGACGGCTGCCCTCGAGGGGCTGATCGAACGCTACAACCTGCATGGCTTGCACATCGGCGAAGTGGCGGCCGGTGCGGTGCTCAAGCACTCCCGGGATATGAACCTGACCCGCGAATGCGTGCTCGGTTCGCGGTTGTCACCGATGACGCCGGCCTATGACGTACAGCAAGCCTGCGGTACGGGGCTGGAGACGGTGCTGCTGGTGGCCAACAAGATCGCCCTGGGCCAGATCGACAGCGGCATTGCCGGCGGCGTCGACACCACATCGGACGCGCCGATCGCCGTCAACGAGGGGTTGCGCAGGATCCTGCTGCAAGCCAATCGCGCCAAGACCACCGCCGAGAAAATCAAGGCTTTCCTGCAATTGCGCCCCCAACACCTGATGCCGGATCTGCCGCGCATCAACGAACCGCGCACTGGCCTGAGCATGGGCGAGCACTGTGAATTGATGGCCCAGACCTGGCAGATCCCTCGGGAGGCGCAAGACCAGTTGGCCCTGGAGAGCCATCAGAAAATGGCCGCGTCCTACGCCGAAGGTTGGCAGAACGACCTGATGACGCCGTTTCTCGGCCTGACCCGGGACAACAACCTGCGCCCAGACCTGACCCTGGAAAAACTCGCGTCCCTCAAGCCGGCCTTCGAAAAAAGCGCCAAGGGCACGATGACTGCCGGCAACTCCACGCCACTGACCGACGGTGCCTCGTTGGTGCTGCTGGGCAGCGAAGAATGGGCCAAGGCCCGGGGCCTGCCGATCCTGGCGTACCTGCGTGACGGTGAAACGGCAGCGGTGGATTTCGTCAACGGTGCCGAAGGGCTGCTGATGGCCCCGGTCTACGCCGTGCCGCGATTGTTGGCGCGCAACGGCCTGACCTTGCAAGACTTCGATTACTACGAAATCCATGAAGCGTTCGCCGCCCAAGTGCTGTGCACGCTCAAAGCCTGGGAAGACCCGGACTACTGCAACACCCGCCTGGGCCTCGACGCGCCGCTGGGGTCCATCGACCGCAGCCGGCTGAACGTGAAGGGCAGTTCCCTGGCCGCCGGGCATCCGTTTGCCGCCACGGGCGGGCGCATTGTCGCCAACCTCGCCAAGTTGCTGGATGCCGCCGGGCGAGGTCGAGGGTTGATCTCCATCTGTGCCGCCGCCGGCCAGGGCGTGACGGCGATCATCGAGCGTTGACGAGGACGCCGTCCTGGCCGGATGTCAGCGCCTTGTGCTGGCTAGCATAGCGCTCGGCCAGGATCGAGCAGACGATCAACTGCAGCGGGTGATAGATCATGATCGGCAGCAGAATCAGCCCCAGGCCCGGATGGTTGCCGAAAATCAACGCCGCCATCGGCACCCCGGCGGCAAGGGATTTCTTGCTGGCGCAAAACACCGCGGCGACTTCATCGGCGCTGTTGAACTTCAGGGCGCGGGCGGTACGGGTGGTCGCCCACAGGATGATTGCCAGCAGCACGGCACTGCCCACCACTGCGCTGAGCAACACGCCGTTGCCTTGCTGGCGCCAGATGCCGGACACCATCGAGTTGCAGAACGCCGCATAGACCAGCAGCAGGATGACCAACTTGTCGATGAGGCTGGTGTAGCGTTTGTATCGTCCGAAAAAGCCGGCCAGCCAACGCCGCAGGAACTGCCCCAGCACCAGCGGCAGCAGCAACATCAGGCACAGGTCGAGCAAGGTTGACCCCAGGTCGATGCCCCCGGCGCCACTGCCGACGACGAAACTGACCAGCAACGGTGTCAGGAAAATCCCCAGTACGCTGGACAGGCTCGCGTTGAGAATCGCCGCTGGCACGTTACCTTTCGCACTGCCCGTCAGGGCCACCGAGGAAGAGATCGTCGAGGGCAGGGCGCAGAGGTAGAAGAAACCCAGCATCAGCAGCGCCGGCACATGGCTGCCCAGCAGCCAGTTGCTGAGTAGCCAGATCAAGGGGAACACGCCAAAGGTGAAACCCTGCACCATCGCATGCAGCCGGATGTTCTTCAGGCCGTGGCGGATCTGCTCGCCGGACAGGTTGACCCCGTGCAGGAAGAACACCACGAAGATGCCGATGTTGACCACCCATTCGGCATGCATGGCACCGCCCGTGGCGCCAAAGGTCGGGAAGAAATACGCCAACAGCGTGGCGAGCAACATGCCGCACAGGAACCAGTCGGTCACCAGGCGTTTGAGGTGTCTGACGATATGCATAGGGCACCGCAAGTTGTAGGAAAAGTCGACTTAGCCTAACGTCGTCTTCATTAGTCGTCTTGCGACATAAGGCCAATCAATGCCGCCTAACGGACATCAGCAGCTGGAACGCCATATCCCCGACCTGGGGCAATTGCCGAGGCCGCTGTACGCCCGTGTCGAAAGCCTGAGCGCCGGTTCCTGGACCCAAGCCCATCGTCATGATTGGGTGCAATTTTCCTACGCCATCAGCGGCGTTCTTGGCGTACACACCGTCGCCGGCAGTTTTTTTGCTCCACCACAACGGGGCATCTGGATTCCGGCGGACCTGGAGCATCAGGTGGTGACCTCGACCCGGGCGGAAATGCGCAGTCTGTACGTCCATCGCCACGCTTGCCCCTGGGCCGATGAGCGCTGTCGGGTGCTGGAGGTCACGCCGCTGGCCCGTGAACTGATCAAGGTGTTCTGTCAGCTGCCGGTCGATTATCCCCAGGGTAATACCCAGGAAGAACGGCTGGTGCTGGTGCTGCTGGATCAGTTGGCGACGCTGCCGGAGGTGGGATTTTCCCTGCCGCTGCCGCGACATGCCCGCTTGCTGGCGCTGTGCAACGATTTGATCGAACAGCCCGAACAGAACGTCACCTTGCACGCTTGGTCCGAGCGTCTGGGCACGTCGGAAAAAACCCTGATGCGCCTGTTCCAGCGCGAGACGGGCCTGAGTTTTCGGGCCTGGCGCCAGCGCATGCGTTTGTTGTCGTCCCTGGGCTCGCTGGAGAAAGGCGACAGCGTCACCAGCGCCGCGTTGTCCTGTGGGTATGATTCAACGTCCGCGTTCATTGCCGCGTTCAAGGGGATGTTCGGGTTTACCCCGGGGGAGTTGTTCAAGCATTGAGTCGCCGCACTGACCTACGGCGGCGGTAGACATGGCTGTCAGCTCTTGTCGCAAATACCTGGGCATTCAGTTGCCAACGCCAGGTCCGGTCTCGGCTATGATTTGGCGCGGTCGATAATCCGGCACAGTGTGTGCATCACCGGTTCATAGGTCGGCACCCCCTCCCCGTGGAGCAAGGATTGCCGTATAACGACTGTCATTCGCGTGTTTGGTAATAAAGGACCCACAATAAAAGCTGATGAAGACTCCAAAACGCATTGAACCCCTGATCGAGGACGGTCTGGTCGACGAGGTGCTGCGCCCACTCATGAGTGGTAAAGAAGCAGCTGTTTATGTGGTGCGCTGCGGCAACGAGCTACGTTGCGCGAAGGTCTACAAGGAGGCGAACAAGCGAAGTTTTCGTCAGGCGGCCGAATATCAGGAAGGCCGCAAGGTGCGCAACAGCCGTCAGGCCCGGGCCATGGCCAAGGGCTCGAAGTTCGGGCGCAAGGAAACCGAGGACGCCTGGCAGAATGCCGAAGTGGCGGCCCTGTTTCGCCTGGCGAGCGCGGGTGTGCGTGTGCCCAAGCCGTACGACTTCCTCGAAGGCGTGCTGCTGATGGAGCTGGTGGCCGACGAGTATGGTGATGCGGCACCGCGCCTGAACGATGTGGTGCTGGAGCCGGACCAGGCTCGTGAATATCACGCCTATCTGATTTCCCAGATCGTGCTGATGCTGTGTACCGGTCTGGTGCATGGTGACCTGTCGGAGTTCAACGTCCTGCTCACGCCAACGGGACCGGTGATCATCGACCTGCCACAAGCCGTGGATGCCGCGGGTAACAACCATGCCTTCAGTATGTTGGAGCGGGACGTGGGCAATATGGCGTCCTACTTCGGCCGGTTCGCCCCGGAGCTCAAGCGCACCAAGTACGCGAAGGAAATGTGGGCACTATACGAAGCCGGCACCCTGCACCCGGCCAGCGTGCTGACCGGCGAGTTCGACGAGCCGGAAGAGCTGGCGGATGTCGGCGGGATCATGCGTGAAATCGAGGCTGCACGCCTGGACGAAGAACGCCGTCAGGCGGTACGCGCCGCCGACGATGCACCACCCGGCAAGACCGAAGAACCACCGCCGCCGTGGATGCAATGATCGGTTGAACAAAAACCCGGCCAATGGCCGGGTTTTTTGTGGGAGCGAGCTTGCTCGCGATAGCGGTGGGTCAGCTTGCATTGATGGTGAATGTGCCGCCGTCTTCGCGAGCAGGCTCGCTCCCACATTGGTTTTTCGATGCCTTCAATATCTATATTCACAGCCAATCCCTGTGGGAGCGGGCTTGCTCGCGAAAGCGGTGGGTCAGCTTGGATCAATGTTGAATGTGCCGCCGCCTTCGCGAGCAAGCCCGCTCCCACAGAGGTTTTGTGTTGGAGCTCGAATCTGATGTCCCCCACCAAGCCCCCTGTGGGAGCGAGCCTGCTCGCGAAAGCGATGGGTCAGCTTGCATGGATGTTGAATGGGCAACCGTCTTCGCGAGCAGGCTCGCTCCCACAGGGGATTGGCGGTTGGCATCAATTCTTACAGCACCCCGACGCCAGTTCCTTGAGGATCGGACAATCCGGGCGGTGGTCGCCGTGGCAGTGTTCGACCAGGTCTTGCAGGGTGTCGCGCAGTTCGGCCAACTCGCGGATTTTCTGGTTCAGCTCATCGATGTGTTGCCGGGCCAGGGCCTTGACGTCGGCGCTGGCGCGTTGGCGGTCTTGCCAGAGGGTCAGCAGTTTGCCGACCTCTTCCAGGGAAAATCCCAAGTCGCGGGAGCGCTTGATGAACGCCAGGGTGTGCAGGTCATCGGTGCCGTAGATCCGGTAACCGCTGTCGGTACGATGTGCAGCCTTGAGCAGGCCGATGGATTCGTAATAACGGATCATCTTCGCGCTCAGGCCGCTCTGGCGGGCCGCTTGGCCGATGTTCATCGCTTGTCCTCCAATGGCTTGGGTGTCCAGAACTTCAACAGTAACGCATTGCTCACCACGCTGACGCTCGACAGCGCCATGGCCGCGCCGGCCAGCACCGGGTTGAGAAAACCGAACGCCGCCAGGGGGATGCCGATCAGGTTATAGATAAACGCCCAGAACAGGTTCTGGCGGATCTTGGCGTAGGTCTTGCGGCTGATGTCCAGCGCCGCCGGCACCAGGCGCGGATCGCCACGCATGAGGGTAATGCCCGCGGCATGCATCGCCACATCGGTGCCGCCGCCCATGGCAATGCCAATGTCGGCGGCGGCCAGGGCCGGGGCGTCGTTGATGCCGTCGCCCACCATCGCCACCACCGAATGGCGCTTCAATTGTTGGACGATGGCGGATTTATCCGCCGGCAGTACCTCGGCATGGACATTGGAAATCTCCAGCGCCTGGGCCACTACCCGGGCGCTACCTTGGTTGTCGCCGGTGAGCAGATGGCTGGCGATGTGCTGTTCATCCAAGGCCTGTACGGCTGCCAGAGCACCAGGCTTGAGGGTGTCACCGAAGGCAAACAGGCCTAGCACCCGCGGCACTGCGCCTTGTTCGATCAGCCAGGACAACGTGCGCCCTTCGGTTTCCCAAACCTGCGCAGATTCGGCCAGCGAACCGGGGTTCAGACCCCGTTCTTCAAGCAGACGACGATTGCCCAAGGCCAGGCGGCGCCCGTCGAGGCTACCGGCAATGCCGCGTCCGGCCAGGGACTGGCTGTCGCTGACATCCGGCACGTGCAGGCCGCGCTCGGCGCAGGCATCCAGTACCGCTTTGGCCAGCGGATGTTCGCTGCCGCGTTGCAGCGCCCCGGCCATTTTCAGCAGCGCGTCCTCGTCGCCGTCGAGGGCGGTCAGGTGGGCGATGCGGGGCGTGCCGGAGGTCAGGGTGCCGGTCTTGTCGAACACCACGGTCGTGACTTCATGGGCGCGCTCCAAGGCCTCGGCATCCTTGATCAGAATCCCGTGGCGCGCAGCCACACCGGTGCCAGCCATGATTGCCGTGGGCGTCGCCAGGCCCAGGGCGCAGGGGCAGGCGATTACCAGCACCGCAACGGCGTTGATCAGTGCGATTTCCAGTGGGGCTCCGTACAGCCACCAGCCGATCAATGTCGCCAGGGCCAGCACCAGCACCACCGGCACGAAGACCTGGCTGACTTTATCCACCAGTTTCTGGATTGGCGCCTTGGCGGCCTGGGCGTCTTCCACCAGGCGGATGATGCGCGCCAGAACGGTTTCGGCGCCCAAGGCTTGCGTGCGGACCAGCAGCCGGCCTTCGCCATTGATGGCGCCACCCGTGACTTTGTCGCCGGGCTGCTTGGGCACCGGCAGGCTTTCGCCGCTGATCAGCGCTTCGTCGGCATGGCTCTGGCCTTCCAGCACTTCACCGTCCACCGGGAAACGTTCGCCGGGCTTGACCAGCACCCGGTCATTCAAGCGCAGGGCGCTGATGGCAACGTCCCGCTCCTGGCCATCGATCACCTGGATCGCCCGCTCCGGGCGCAAGGCTTCGAGGGCGCGGATGGCGCTGGCGGTCTGGCGCTTGGCGCGGCTTTCCAGGTATTTGCCGAGCAGCACCAGGGCAATCACCACCGCCGAGGCCTCGAAATACAGGTGCGGCATGCCGCCGGGACGGGCGATCGCCCATTCATACACGCTCAAGCCATAGCCGGCGCTGGTACCCAGGGCCACCAGCAGGTCCATGTTCCCGGCACCGGCCCGCACGGCCTTGAAGGCGGCGACGTAGAACCGCGCGCCAAAGATGAATTGCACCGGCGTCGCCAGGGCGAACTGCACCCAGGCCGGAAGCATCCAATGCACGCCGAACGGCTGCAGCAACATGGGCAGCACCAACGGCACGGACAGCAGGATCGCCAGCACCAGTGCCAGGCGTTCACGATTCAGGCGGTTGCCCTGGGTATCGGCGGCCTGCTCGGCCTGCCAGACCGTGGCGTCGTAGCCCGCGCGCTTGACCGCATCGATCAGGGTTTGTGCATCCACGTGGCCGAGCAGTTCGAGATGGGCCCGCTCGTTGGCCAGATTGACGTTGACGTTGTTCACGCCATCGACCTTGCCCAGGGCGCGTTCGACCCGACCGACACAGGAGGCGCAGGTCATCCCTTCGATGTTCAACTCCAGGGTTTGCACGGGAACGCTATAGCCCGCCTGTTCGACGGCCTGCTTCAAGGCCGGCAGGCTGCCTTTGGGGGCCTGGACTCGGGCCAGTTCCGTCGCCAGGTTGACGCTGACAGCACGGGTACCGGCGACTTTGCTCAAGGCTCGCTCGACCCGCCCGGCGCAACTGGCACAGGTCATCCCGGCAATGGGTAGATCGAACGTGGTGGATTCGGACATGGGTCAGGCTCCCTGTAGTGAATGACTACAGGATCAACCTTGCCATGCTGGCAAGGTCAAGCGCCAATCCAAAAGCTAACATATCCCTAAGATGGGACTGACGTTGTGGGAGCAAGGCTTGCCCGCGATGAAAGCACCGCAGTCTCTTGAGGGACCGCGGTGCCTGGATCGCGAGCAAGCTTTGCTTCCACAAAGCTCGCTCCCACAGGGGCTGGCAACCACAAGATGGGGGTGTCAGTAACCGAGCCCAGCCTGCTTGAGGTACATGCCTTGTTCATTCATGGCGATGCGGAACTTCAAGATGTCACCGGCCTTGAGGGTGATGTTCTGAGACCCTGGCGCGAGCATGCCCGGATTACAACCCGGCGCCTGCCCCGGCAGCAACTTCAGGCGCAAGGAGACTTGACCTGGCGGCAGGTTGAACGAGGTGCTTTGCTCCTGGAACAGCCGGGCCGAGAGTTGGTCCTGGATATAGATGCCGATTTCGCAATTGGTCGACACCTCCAGGCGCTCGCGGGAAATGATCAACACGCCATAGTCTTCGCCGGCGGCCGAGGCCGGGGGCGCTACCGCTGAAAGACCGAGCATGCAAAACAGGCTGAACGCTGACCAGCGCATGGCTGAACCTCCGGTGTGAAATCCTTGATGTGTGCAGCTTGGCTGAGGGCGATGCCGATTGCCAGCCCGGCAGTTTTTGTCAGAACTTGACCTTTCCATCGTGGCAAGCTTGAGACTGGCGGCAACCTCAATCCCAAGGAGTCATCTCATGCAAACTTTTAATGTCGAGGGCATGTCCTGCGGTCACTGCGTCAAGGCCATCACCGAGGCGGTCCAGGCCAAGGATCCGGCGGCTGACGTGCGCGTCGACCTGGGCGCCAAGACCGTCCAGGTCCAGAGTTCGTTGCCGGCCGATGCCGTGGTCGCGGCCATCAAGGAAGAGGGTTATGGGATCAGTGTGGCTTGAGTTTTTTTAATCGTTAGCGACCTATCGGAATGTTCAAGAGCGCCCGGCACGGCTAGACTGTCGGGCTGTCGAACGACGCCTGAGCTGGACGCCCGATGAACCTCCGTACGATTCTGATTCTTGGCGCCTTGAGCGCTTTCGGTCCCTTGGCGATCGATTTCTACCTGCCCGCCTTTCCGGCGATGGCCACGGCCTTCGGTACTGACGAAAAACACATCCAGCTGACCCTGGCGGCCTATTTCCTCGGCTTGTCCATCGGGCAGTTGGCCTATGGGCCTGTGGCGGACCGCTTCGGACGGCGGATTCCGCTGCTGACGGGCGTCGGTCTGTTCACCCTGGCGTCCCTGGCCTGCGCCTATGCGCCAAACCTCGAATGGCTGATTGGCGCCCGCTTCGTCCAGGCCTTGGGCGGCTGCGCCGGGATGGTGATTTCCCGGGCCGTGGTCAGTGACAAATGCGACGCGGTGGGCTCGGCGAAGGTGTTTTCGCAACTGATGCTGGTGATGGGCCTGGCGCCGATTCTCGCGCCGATGCTGGGCGGGTTGCTGGTGAACCTGCATGGCTGGCAGTCGATCTTCATTGCCCTGACCGTGTTCAGCGCATTGGCGTCGACGGCGGTGGCCTTGTGGTTGCCGGAAAGCTTGCCGGACGATGTACCTCGGCAACCGTTGTCGGGGGCGTTGCGCCAGTATGGCCGGTTATTGACCGACGCCGTCTACCTCGGCCATGCGCTGACGGGGGGCATCGCTATCGCCGGGATGTTTGCCTACATCGCCGGTTCGCCTTTCGTCTTCATCAAGCTCTACGGTGTACCGGCCGAACATTTCGGTTGGCTGTTCGGCACCAACGCGGCGGGCTTCATCCTGGTTGCCCAGGTCAACGCCCGGTTGCTGTCCAAGCGCGGCCCGGCGTTTCTGTTGAACCGCGCGGTATGGGTCTACCTGGGGGCGGGGCTGAGCCTGCTGGCGGTCAGTTCATTGCAACCTGCGCAGTTGTGGCCGCTGCTGGTCCCACTGTTTATCTGCATCGCCAGCCTGGGTTGCATCCTTCCCAATGCCTCGGCCTGCGCCATGAACGGGCAGGGCGCCCGGGCCGGCAGTGCCTCGGCGATGCTGGGATGCCTGCAGTTTTCCGTGGCGGCGGGAGCCGCTGCGTTGGTCGCTGCGCTGCATGACGGCACCGCGGTGCCAATGGCGCTGGTCATTAGCCTTTGCGGGCTGTTGGTGGTGAGTGCAGCGATGCTGACTCGTCGCCTGCAAAACGCCCGGGCACTGGTCCAGGCCAGTCGCGAAGACTGACTCAGCCGACCGCGCGCTGCTGTTGTTCGGGGAAACGATGGGGCGCGTGGATCCGCGCCTGCAAGGTCGTGGCAAAAGCCTGGGCTTCGGCCTCGGTACGGAAGGTGACTACGTGCTGGTCAAGACGCACTTGCCATTGAGATTTTGCCACTTCTTTTATCAGGATCTTCATTGCTGACCTCCTCACGAAAAGATTGCGTTGCAAAGGCCTCGAGTGTAGACCCGAATGCGATCGCATTTGTGACAACGGTCAATTCTCGGACTGACGGTTAGTCGCCGGCTAATGAGGCAATCACTGTGGCGAGGGAGCTTGCTCCCGCTCGGTTGCGCAGCAACTGCAAAAACCAGGGGCCGCTACGCAGCCCAGCGGGAGCAAGCTCCCTCTCCACGGGATTGTTAGCGGGGCGACCGCCGTGTTCGGTCAGAAGCCCTCGAGCACAATCTTGCCCTTGGCCTGGCCGCTTTCCAGCAAGGCATGGGCCCGACGCAGGTTTTCGGCGTTGATGGTGCCGAAATGCTCGCCCACCGTGGTCTTCAGCGTGCCGGCGTCGATCAGGGCGGCCACGCGATTGAGCAGCTTGTGCTGTTCAAGCATGTCGGCCGTTTCGAACAGCGAGCGGGTGTACATGAATTCCCAATGCAACGACAGGCTCTTGCGCTTGAGCTTGGTCACGTCCAGCGCCTTGGGGTCGTCGATCAGCGCCAGCTTGCCCTGGGGTGCGAGGGCTTCGACCAGTTGGTCCAGATGCTGGTCGGTCTGGGTCAGGCTGGCGACGTGAGTCACCTGGGGCTGGCCCGCTTCTTTCAATACTTCGCTCAAAGGGCGGCTGTGGTCGATCACCAGGTCAGCACCCAGGCTGCGCACCCATTCCTGGGTTTGCGCACGGGACGCGGTGCCAATCACCTTCAACCCGGTGAGTTGGTGGGCCAGTTGCGTCAGGATCGAACCCACGCCTCCCGCCGCGCCGACGATCAACAGGCTCTGACCCTGGTCATCCTGGTCTTCCTGGATGTGCAGGCGCTCGAACAACAGTTCCCAAGCGGTAATGGCCGTCAGCGGCAGCGCCGCGGCGTCGGCGAAACCGAGGGTCTTGGGCATGTGGCCGACGATGCGTTCATCCACCACATGCAGCTCGCTGTTGCCACCGGCCCGGGCGATGGAACCGGCGTAGAACACCTTGTCCCCGGCTTTGAACAGCGTGACCTCGCTGCCGACTGCCTTGACCACGCCGGCCACGTCCCAGCCCAGCACCTTGGCGGCACCACCTTCGGGCTGGACGTTCTGGCGGACCTTGGTGTCCACCGGATTGACCGAAATGGCCTTGACCTCCACCAGCAGGTCCCGGGGGCCTGCGACCGGTTCCGGCAGCTCGATGTCCTGGAGCGATTGCGGGTCGGTGATGGGCAACGAATGGTAGTAGGCAATGGCTTTCATGAAGCGGCTCCGTGAGGTGAGTTTCGATGAAGGCCATGTTTAGCTATTTATCACCGAGATAAAACCGGCTAAAACAACAGGCTCTTTCAATAATATTTTGATAATGGAGTCGTCATGCTTCGCTTCGATGACTTGCAATTGTTTGTCCGGGCGGCGGACCTGGGCAGTCTTTCGGCGGCAGCCAGGGTCATGGACCTGTCGGCAGCGGTGGCCAGTGCCGCGTTGAAACGGATCGAGCAGCACCTCGGTGCGCGGCTGTTGGCCCGTTCCACCCGCAGCCTGCGCCTGACGGCCGAAGGCGAGGGGTTTCTCGAATACGCCCGTGCCGCGTTGAGCAGTCTCGACGAAGGACGGCGGTTATTGACCAGCGGCCAGGATCAGGTCAGCGGGGTGTTGCAGTTGTCCGCGCCCTCGGACTTGGGGCGCAACCTGCTGTTGCCCTGGCTGGATGAGTTCCAGCGCGAGCATCCCGGGCTGACGGTGCGGCTGCTGCTGGGAGATCGCATGGCCGACTTGTTCAAGCAGCCGGTGGACATCGCCCTGCGTTATGGCGAGCCGGAAGATTCAAGCCTGGTGGCCTTGCCCGTCGCCCCGGATAACCGTCGAGTGCTGTGTGCGTCGCCAGACTATCTGGCGCGCCAGGGTGAACCTCATCAACTGGAACAACTGGCCCAGCACAACTGCCTGTTGTACATGCTGGGCAGCCGGGTCCATGACCGATGGGTCTTTCATGACGGCAAACGGGAGGTGAGCCTCACCGTCGGCAGCGATCGCTTCAGTGATGACGCTGATGTGGTGCGCCGCTGGGCGGTGGCGGGGGCCGGGATTGCCTACAAGTCGTGGCTGGATGTGTCCACCGACGTACTGGCCGGGCGCTTGAAAATCCTCTTGCCGCACCTGCAATGCGAGCGCGCGCCCCTCAATCTGCTGTGTGCCCACCGGGCACAATTGAGCAAACCCATCAACCTTTTGCGGGACATGCTCCGGGACCGCTGCGGTGAGTTGACGGCTCGATTTCCACTCTCTGCGGGGGCGGGCCATTAGTCGCACGCAATTAGAGACTTTTCCCTCATGAACAATCGCCTCCAAAGGTTTCCGGAGGACAGGAAAGCGCGGTCACCGCGCTTATACTAGCGACCGCCTGCGCCAGAGCAGTAGACGAATGATTCAACAGGGAGTGAATACATGGAACATGCACCTTGCATCAGCCAGATCGCCACGCTGCTGGCTGACCCCAAGCGCAGCGCAATGATGTGGGCCTTGATGGACGGCACGGCCCGCCAGGCCGAGGAGCTGGCGTTGCTCGCCGGATTGTCGCCGTCCTCGGCCAATGCGCACCTGGGGCGCTTGTCCGCGGGAGGTCTGTTGAAAGTCGAAGCCCGGGGCCGCAAGCGGTTCTTCCGCCTGGCCGCGCCTGAAATCGGCGCCGCCGTCGAAGCGCTGGCCAGCGCGACCCTGGTCAGTACGCCACGGCAGATTCCGGAGGTCTTCAGGCGCCGGGTGATGCCGACCAAGGCCCCGTCGGTCCCCGCTTCGTTGATGCGGGCCAGGCTGTGCGACGACCACCTGGGGGGAACCCTGGCGGCCGACCTCTACCAGCGCCTGCTGGACGCCGGATGGATCGAGCAGTTCGAACAACGGGTGATCGTCACGCACAAGGGTGCCAATCAACTGGCCGAGCGGGGCTTATTCGTCCAGGCCCTGGCTTATCGCAATGCCCGTATCGCTTGCCCCTGCCCGGACTGGAGCGAGCGTCGTCCGCACCTGGGGGGCGCGCTGGGGGCGGCGTTGCTGCAACTGTTCATGCAGTCAGGTTGGCTGGCCTTGCCCAACGATTCGAGGGCCTTGCAGGTGACGACGCTCGGCCAGCAGGAAATCCACCGGTTCGCCCGGCAGGATGCCGTGGAGATGGCGTTCTAGGGAACTGGCACGTCGTTCAGGGCTGTCGACAGGTCGTATTCAGCAATAGCCGCTCGCAAGGTTCGCGCACACTCGGTCCGGGGAATTCTCGGATTGGGGAGGCAGCATGGACACTCACGGTTACAGCGCGGCGGAACGCCTGGAGCGGTTACCCATCAGTGGGTATCACCGGGTGATTTTCATCATCATTGCCCTGGCGTTTTTCTTCGACTCGATGGACCTGGCAATGATGACGTTCCTGCTGGGCTCGATCAAAACCGAGTTCGGCCTGAGCACCGCCCAGGCCGGTTTGCTCGCCAGCTCCAGCTTCTTCGGCATGGTGCTGGGGGCGTCGCTGTCGGGCATGCTGGCCGATCGGTTCGGGCGCAAGCCGGTGTTCCAGTGGAGCATCGTGTTGTGGGGCATTGCCAGTTACCTGTGCTCCACCGCCCAGGATGTCGAGACCTTGACACTGTTTCGCGTCCTGCTGGGTATCGGCATGGGCATGGAGTTTCCGATTGCCCAGTCGATGCTGTCGGAGTTGATCCCGGCCAAGCGTCGAGGGCGCTACATCGCCTTGATGGATGGCTTTTGGCCCCTGGGCTTCGTGGCGGCGGGGGTGCTGTCGTATTTCCTGCTGCCGGTGATCGGCTGGCGCGACATCTTCCTGGTGCTGGCGGTGCCGGCGGTGTTTGTCCTGGCGATTCGCTTCTTCATTCCCGAGTCGCCGCGCTGGCTGGAACAGGCCGGTCGGGGTGACGAAGCGGACGCGGTGCTCAAGCGGATCGAAGACAAGGTCCGGACCTCGCTCGGACGTCGTGATCTGCCGGAGCCGATCCGCCTGCCAAGGGTGGAGAGTGTGCCGGGCAATTTCTTTTCGGCCCTGGCGCAGATCTGGTCGCCGCTGTATCGCCAGCGCACGATGATGATCTGGAGCGTCTGGTTCTTTGCCTTGCTCGGTTTTTATGGCCTGACGTCCTGGCTCAGCGCACTGTTGCAGCAGTCGGGGTTCGCCGTGACCCAGTCGGTGTATTACACCGTGGTGATTTCCCTGGGCGGGATTCCCGGCTTCCTGATGGCGGCCTGGCTGGTGGAGCGTTGGGGCCGCAAGCCGGTGTGCATCATCACGTTGCTGGGCGGCGGGGTGATGGCGTTTCTGTATGGGCAGAGCGCGGTGTTTGGCGGCAACGTCGGGCTGCTGATCGGCACCGGGTTGCTGATGCAGTTTTTCCTGTTCGGCATGTGGGCGGTGCTCTACACCTACACGCCGGAGTTGTACCCCACCTCGGCGCGGGCCACCGGCTCGGGTTTTGCTTCAGCGGTTGGGCGTATCGGTTCGCTGCTCGGCCCCTTGGTGACCGGCCTGGTGTTCCCCATCACCGGCCAGGGCGGCGTATTCGCCCTGGGCGCGCTGTGCTTCGCCGTGGCGGCGGGGGTGGTCTGGGTGTTCGGGATGGAAACCCGGGGCAAGACGTTGGAAGAGTTGAGCGAAGCGCCCGTCGCCGACTAAACACTATCCCCTGTGGGAGCGAGCCTGCTCGCGATAGCGGTCTGGCATTCAACACTAATGTCGACTGATACACCGCCTTCGCGAGCAGGCTCGCTCCCACGATTGGATCTGCGTCCAACCGTGGATTTGCAAGCGATCAAAAAACCTGTGGGCTTAGGGTTTTACAAGTCGCGCATCCAGGCTGTTCTGCGCCAGGCGCTTGGCCTGGTCCTGGGTCATGCCCAGGTGGGTATACAGCGCGTGGAAGTTCTCGGTGACGTAGCCGCCGAAGTACGCCGGGTCATCGGAGTTCACCGTCACTTTCACGCCGCGCTCGAGCATGTCGAGAATGTTGTGCTGCGACATGTCGTCGAATACGCACAGCTTGGTGTTGGACAGCGGACACACGGTCAATGGAATCTGCTCGTCGATGATCCGCTGCATCAGCCGCTCATCTTCGATGGCGCGCACACCATGGTCGATGCGCTGGATCTTCAGCAGGTCCAGGGCTTGCCAAATGTACTCGGGCGGGCCCTCTTCGCCGGCGTGGGCAACGGTCAGGAAGCCCTCGTTGCGTGCGCGGTCGAATACGCGCTGGAACTTGCTCGGTGGATGGCCCATTTCCGAACTGTCCAGGCCCACGGCCACGAAGGCGTCGCGGAACGGCAGCGCCTGGTCGAGGGTTTTCTCGGCTTGTTCTTCGCTCAGGTGACGCAGGAAGCTCAGGATCAGGCCGCTGGTAACGCCCAGTTGCTGCTCACCGTCCTTGAGGGCGGCGGCGATGCCGTTGAGCACCACTTCGAATGGGACGCCACGGTCGGTGTGGGTCTGCGGGTCGAAGAACGGTTCGGTGTGGATCACGTTCTGCGCCTTGCACCGCAACAGGTAGGCCCAGGTCAGGTCGTAGAAGTCCTGGGAGGTGCGCAGCACATCGGCGCCCTGGTAATAGAGGTCGAGAAATTCCTGCAGGTTGTTGAAGGCATAGGCCTTGCGCAGGGTATCGACGTCGCTCCACGGCAGGGCGATCTTGTTGCGTTCGGCCAGGGCGAACAGCAGCTCGGGTTCCAGCGAGCCTTCCAGGTGCAGGTGCAGTTCAGCCTTGGGCAGGGCGTTCAGCCAGTCGTACATGGTCTTTTCTCATCAGCGAATCGATGGCGGGCATTCTACAGGGGGCTGGCCGTCCTGTCGGGTAAAACCTGACCGGCTGATCCACTACACGGCGAGCGGCTCTCGCCGGTAAGCATAGGTGTCGGCGAAGCGCGACAACAGGAATTCGGCGCAGGTAGTCGTTGGGTACTTTGGCGGGTGGGCGTCATCCTGGCAACCGGGCAGGCATTGGATCAGCGTGTCGGGGTGCGGCTCGGCAAAGAACGGCATCGAGTACCGGTCCACCCCCAGTGGGCTGATCACCCGATGCGGCGTGGACAGGTAACGGTCGTTGCTCCAGCGCGCCATCATGTCACCGAGGTTGACCACGAAGGTGCCGTCGATGGGCGGCGCGTCGATCCACTGGCCGTTGACGTTGCGCACTTGCAGGCCACCGGCGGCGTCCTGGTAGAGCAGGGTGATGCAACCGTAGTCGGTATGGGCGCCGGCACCTTGCTGTTCGGCGCAACTGGCGGTGTCGCGGGGCGGGTAATGGATCAGGCGCAGCACGCTCACCGGTTCGTTGAAGCGCGTGTCGAAAAAGTCCCGTTCGATGCCCAGGGCCAGGGTCATGGCCCGCAGCAGGGTTTGCGCAAGCGCCTGCATGTCACGGTAATGCTGCTCCATCAAGGCTTGCCAGCCGCTCAGGTCTGGGTGGCGGTTGGGGCCGCGCAACGGTTTTTCCGCCAGCACCTCGGGGTGATCGGCCGGCAGATGCAGGCCCATGTCGAAGGTTTCCTTCAGGTCGCTGGGCTTGGTCGGGTCCAGTTGTTCCGTGGCGACGGCGCCGTAGCCACGATGGTGGCGGGTCTGGGTGATGTCGATCTTGAGTTTTTCTTCGACGGGCAAGGCGAAGAAGCGTTGGGCATTGCCCAGCACCTCGGCGATGCGCGCCGGGCTGATGGGGTGGCCCTTGATGTAGAAGAAGCCCCACTGACGGCAGGCGCGGTCGATCTGCTCGGCGACGCCTTGCCAGGCGTCGGGCTCATCGCCGTAGAGCGGGCTGATGTCGATGATGGGCAGGCTGTTCATGGCTTTTCCTGAATTCGGATGCGGACTTCTGTGGGAGCGGGCTTGCTCGCGAAGGCGGCGGGACATTCAGCATCAATGTTGACTGACACTCCGCCTTCGCGAGCAAGCCCGCTCCCACAGGGTTTTGTGTTGATTCGCCAGCTATTTCGGAATCTCAGCCTTCATCCCTTCGACGTAATAATTCATCGACGCCAGTTCCGCGTTGGTGGCGCTCACGCCCGCGGGGATTTTCTCGACGCCGGCCTGGTCCTTGATCGGGCCGGTGAACGGGTGAAGGGCGCCGCTCTCGATGTCGGCGATGATCTGCTCGGCTTCGCCCTTGACCGCTGCCGGCACCAGGTCGCTGATCGGCAGTTTCACCGTGCCTTCCTTCAGGCCACCCCAGTAGTCCTGGGGTTTCCAGTTGTGGTCAAGCACGCTCTGGGTCGCCTGGATGTAATGCGGGCCCCAGTCATTGACGATGGAGGTCAGCACCGCCTTGGGCCCGAAATGGGCCATGTCCGAAGCGTAGCCCACCGCATAGACGCCGCGGCGTTCGGCGGCCTGGATCGGTGCTGGGCTGTCGGTGTGCTGGAACACCACGTCCACGCCCTGGTCGATCAGCGCGTTCGCGGCGTCGGCTTCCTTGCCCGGGTCGAACCAGGAATTGACCCACACCACTTTGATTTCGGTGCCGGGGTTGTATTTGTTCAGGGCCAATTGGATGGCGTTGATATCGCGAATGACTTCCGGGATCGGGAACGAGGCGACGTAGCCGATCTTCTTGGTCTTGGTCATCTTGGCCGCGAGGAAGCCGCCGACGTAGCGACCCTCATAGGTGCGAGCCAGGTAGGTGCCGAGGTTCTTGTCCTGCTTGTAGCCGGTGGCGTGTTCGAAGGTTACCTTGGGAAACTGCTTGGCGACTTTCAGCGTCGGGTTCATATAGCCGAAGGACGTGGTGAAGATCAGGTCGTACTTGTCCTTGGCCATGTTACGGATCACCCGCTCGGCGTCGGCCCCCTCCGGTACGTTTTCCACGTAGTGAGTGGTGATCTGCTCGCCGAACTTCGCCGCCAGTTCCTTGCGCCCTTGTTCATGCTGATAGGTCCAGCCGTGGTCGCCGATGGGGCCGATGTAGACGAAGCCGACCTTCAGCGGGTCGGCGGCACTGGCATTCAGGCCGGCACCCAGGCCGACGGCCGCGACGACGGCGCAAAGCAATTTCTTCAAGGGACGTTTGTGCATGAACTCGAACTCCATTTTGTTGTGAGGTTGGCTGTGCAGCAGCAATGCAAAATGCTGACCAACAGGACAACTAATCGACACGACCTTATTGTGGCGAGGGAGCTTGCTCCCGCTGGGCTGCGCAGCGGCCCTGTTTTTTACGGTTGCTTCGCAACCGAGCGGGAGCAAGCTCCCTCGCCACAGGTTCTACATCCGCATAACCTGTGGGAGCGAGCTTGCTCGCGATGGGGCCGTCCAGATCGATAACGGTGCACCTGCCAGCCACTCGCCACCCCCTGGTGCATCACACCGAACGAAACGTTCGCCTCCCCCGACAGTCAGTAACTCATGATCCGTTCACAGTGGCAGGCCCGCGATGCTCACTTTGATCAAGCAAGAAAAACTGCTGTTGCTGGCGCTGGCCGCCGTATGTGTCGCCTATCCGCTGGAGCACTGGCTGCTGGGCAGCGGGCAACTGGTGGCGTTGCTCGGCGGCCTGGTCCTGATCGGTTTTATTGTCGCCGCCTCCATGCGCGTAGCCCATCACGCCGAGTTGCTGGCGGAAAAGGTCGGTGATCCTTACGGCACCATGATCCTGACCTTGTCGGCGGTGCTGGTGGAAGTGGTGATCCTGGCGATCATGATGAACAACGAAGCCTCGTCGACGCTGGTGCGGGACACGATTTACTCGGCGGTGATTTTCCAGACAGACCCTATTTCAGTGTCAAATTCCATAAGGCTCTGACGTTCTTGATCTGCCTTTGGAAACCTTAGAAAAGGGCTTTTGATTGGGAGTGCTCTACGCCTGATCGTCCTGACAAACCACCAGCTTAAGCATTCTGGAGCATCAGTTCAGTCCATTGCTTCCCGGTGGGCCGCTGTCCTTATGACCGCTTATCCCTGGTGGAGACGTCGCACGGTGTGAAGACACGGACGGAGGGTCTCGGAAGCCTTATCACAAAACCTCGCGCATCAGACCGAGCCGAATACGCTGACCTACGTTCATCGAATCGAGCGGAAAGCGCTTGCTCCTGAGGGGCCATGAACTTGGACGGTTTTGGCTCGACTTCCTAGACACGGCTCGCTAGCTTCTGCCGTAAATATTATCAACTAAATGGTGAAGTTATGATTAAACAAAATGTGAACGTTAACCACATAAGCACGTATTCCTTTCGCGCCGAATGCCGCGACGATGTACTTAGCTTTCTAGCGCTGCCTGAAGCCACATCGCTGAAGAAAATCACGATCGTCCCAGATCCTATTTTTCCAGACGTGGAAGTCGAAATTGAAACCAAACTCACCGTTCAGGAAGTCATTAGCGCACTAGAAATGGTAGAGGATGGTCATGTGATGGTCGAGACATTGAAAGCATGTGCGCTAGTATCAAATGGCATGGATTAAGATCCATATTGTGGATACCAGAATTTCATTATTCTAGAACAAGCATCAGTTCAGCGTTTCGACTCTGCCAATCCTAGCGGTGCTCGGCTTCATTTACGTTGTAAACTGCCTTAAGACCTAGAGACATAGAATGGGTTGTTAATCGCACTTGCTTGGCGAGTTGTTCCCATGCAATCAGACGGTTGTGAATATCTATGTGAACCGCGTGTTTCGATTGGGTCGGCAAAGATCGGCAATAAGAAGTCGGTGAAATTTAACCGCCTCAAGTCGTCTCCCCAATAAATTAGGAGGTACTTGGCCATCGCCGACGAGGGAAGTCAACTCTGGTGGGATGGAAAAAGGGGGGAATATATTAGCATTGGGAAACAAATCCGCCCCTTCATCCTTAAGTTATATGTGTTTTATTGTTCAATATCGTCTATCAGCCCCACGCTCAACCCGTTTTCGCCAGTGGAACTGTAGTGAGCAACGATATAAGCCTTATACCGATTGATAAAAGTATCAGGAACGTCGTTGTCTACCAAAATAATCTGGCATGGGACGTCTTTTTCTTCGGCTCTGGTCGCCACACTGAGCAGATACTCATAGATGTTTTGATATTTCAAGGGGTCGGAAATACCTTCGCGAGTATCCTCCTGTACGTTAGTTTGATCCTGATATTTCTCTTTGGTCGTTTTTCCCAGATACTTTCCTACGGTGTCGATCATCAATAATCTAGGATGGTTTATTTCTGAATCAACCGCATACTCTAGGAGGGAAATCATAAAGCCAACGGAGGATATTGTTCTAAGTCCTCCCGAAGTTATGTTCAGGTAGTCGCGATCTCGGATAATAGGCGCGAAGCTTTTGGGGCTGATGCTGATCCCTTCTTGTCTTTTAATGTTTACTTTCTTGAGGTATTTGCACAGGTAATCTCCGAGCGTCTCTAACACCTCTGCAACACTGGGTGCTGTCTCCCGAAGTTCAGCTAGGCGCTCGTTTAGTTGCTTAATTATGAGGTTTAAATTTTCGTAAGCATCATGGATTTTTTGCTGTTGATTTCTAACGCGGATGTTATTAAGTAGGAAGTCACGAGCTTTTTTGTTGGATGCTATTTCCTTAACTAGAGTATCTCGTTGCGTGAGATATGGCGTGATCATTGCCTGACTTTCGGTGTCTAACATTTCTCTGGCGCGCGACAGGTCCGAATTATATGCTGCATGGTCTTTAGACAAATTTCGCGATTTAGAAGATAGTTCATCAATGAGCGACTGTATGCTTTTCTTCTTCTTCTGAATGGAGTTCAGCTCATCTGACAAGGTGTCTCTGTTAACTGGTTGAAAGCTATTCGTTGCGTGCGTTGGCTCGATGGGCGCGTCGCAGACAGGACAAGGGTTAGCGTGCGATGTGGTTTGTCCAATTCTAGTTTGCGCATGAATAATGCCATTTATTTTCTCAATGTCATTTTCATAGTCATTTTTCAAACGTGAGTATTTTTCTATTTGTGCTCTCGTTTTGATAATTTCTTGCGTTGCATGTTTTTCATTCAGTGATAGTTCGTTGAAAATAGCTTTAAGTTCAGTATGGTTTTGAGAACTGGCGACCATAGATTTATTGATTTTTGTAAATTCAGTTTCTAATGTATCTATTATTTTGTCTATTGTTGTAATCGAATCATCAATGGAGGTTTGACTGTCGTAACCCGTCTCTCTCAAAAACTCAGAAACGGATGTATATTTGTTGAGGAGTTTCTTGCTTTCGCGAGTGTGTTCTGCAATTTGGACTTCTAGCTCTGCTATGCTTGAGTCCAGCACATTGAAAATGTATTTAATGACTTCACGATTGGTAGTGGATTTTATCCAGTTATTCAAATCTAAGAAGCTCTTGCTTCCGACATCGTCTTGGTTGACGTACACATATTTAAATAGATTTCGAAAGCTGAGCCGTTTTACTTCAGAATCTGCTTTTGACGGTGAAACTTTAATTTTCACTTTCGGGAAGCCTAAGCTATCCAGCAAGAAGTCGGAAAAAAAACCATCAGGAGATTGTGTGTCTGTGAAATTAGGTGAATATTTTTTTGGAAAGAAGTCTGCGCATTGTTCAAATACACATGGATAGACTTCTATGTATTCTTTAGGATCATAAATGTTGCGCTTTATAGTGAGAGAGGCACCATTTATTTCCAGCTCTAGAGCGGCATATTCAATGGATGCCTTAACTTCATCCGAGAGTTCGATGCTGCTGGCGCCGAGTAAATAGTTTATAAACTCCAAAATACTCGACTTGCCTGTATCTGAATCGCCATAGATAATATTTACACCTGGAAAAAATGGTATTGAGTATATTTTCCGATAGCCGACAAGATTTAAGCCGCTAATGCTAATGTGAGATTTCAATTTCAATTCCTTTTGAAAGCTTCATTGAGAAATGAATAAAGTTTGCTAGTTGTTTGCGTTTGTAAAGCTGAGAGGCTGTCTATCAACTCTTGAACTGAAGAGAAATAGTTTTGGCTATTTTGACTGGCTGAGGTCGATTGCGAGTACGCTACTGCATCGTGGAGGGTTGGACTAATCAAGCTTTCTACAAAAGATCTTCCTGTCGGGCTCAGTAAGTACTTAATTGAATTCGGATCTGTTTTGTCATCGCATGCTAACATTCCACGTGCTGCTAATTCTTTGATTAAAGCTTTAAGCTTCGATCGGTCAAAGAGTATGTCCACGTTTGTTGATAAACTCTCAATTGTGTAGGTGTACTGAGAGTTGATGGGTGCAAATTTTTTACCTGCCAATCGCAGTATTTCGTTTATCTTTGATGGGTTTTTTGTAAGATATATAAATACTTGAATTTTTTCGAAGTCTAGCACTGCATTTTTTTTGGAGGATATTCCCAGTTTATAAATTATAAGTGCAAGTAAGGAATAATTAAGCGAAAAGTCATCGTCTAACAGTAGATATGGAAGTGTTTGGTTCATTGTGAGGGTCCTTTTTTCGCCAGTACATCCTCAAGGCACGTATTCGCTGACCATACAACATCAATATCCTCTTTGTTGGCAAGTTGGTGGATCATGCCTTTTTTGTGAACACCATCTAGCTCAGCCAACAAAGTTTTCAGGTATGAACCGTCTTCGCTCATTATTTTGGCATGAACTCTTTGCACAAACTGATCTGGAGTAGTCTTATTCGCAATGTGGTGTTCGTGTTCTTGACGATAAATTTCTCTTACTTTTCCGTATAGTACGCTTAGAAGCTTTTTGTCATGGTCGCTGGTAAACAGTTTTCTGGCTTCTTCCGCGTTGAAGAAGTATCCCTTTGCGTTGCCTGTAATGCCCTCATGAACGTCTGCTATAACCATCTTAAGAACAAAGAAATGATCATCATATTGATTGTTGTCTTTGAAGTCCTGCACCGCGAGTGGAGCTTTGTATGCCGCTTCAAATTCCAGGATATACTTGACTACCGCCTTATAAACTGTTTCTTCTTTACTTTTAGGTTTGCAGATGCTGGTGTGATCTTCATCCACCGCTCTAGAGTCTTTTTTCAGACTTTCAATTGCTAGTGCGCTTTTTTTGTCAACAAATTTATCATGGGCGCCGTAGATGTATTTCGTAGGGGGTGGGGTGGACGTATTAATCCAATCGCGGCTGAATTGGTAGACCGCGTCACTCAAAACATTCAGGTCACTAAGTTGGACGTTCGAGGATATAAAGGACGCCATGTTTGCGATTTTCGCCCCCGTGTGGGGGACTGCCAGAGAAATGAAGCCCTTAACAGCCGTTGATTGGGTTTCCTCTAGCTGGCCAAGGATGCATGCTTTAGATACCAGGCCGCCCATGCTGTGTGCTATGACCATGACTTTCTCGTAATCACCGAGATTGACTTCAAATTCTGTACGTAGCAGTTGAGCGATTTCAGTGATCGGAAGATTTGTTCTGATACTCGTTCTTGAGCTAAACAGACGCGCAAATAAACTTTTGGTAACACCGTACGATGAGGTGAATGTGGTGAAATAATTGAAACAACCGATATCGTAACGGTCGATGAGCTGTGGGTCGGCCGCTAAAAGACTTGGAAATGAGACGTTATCGTCAAAAGACCAGGTTTCTTGTCCTCCTTTTAGCCCGTGTACGAAAATCACCGCGTTGGGTTTGTTCTCTTTTTTTACCCATGTGATCATGCTCATCTGGATGTCCTTTTCCTGAGTGGACGACGGCCGTAGCCACGAATATTGATGCGAGTCGGCAGATAAATTGTTTCGGAAGGTTGTGTTGGCGAGTTCGCCTTGACACGTTACCGGCCATACGAAGGCACGAGCATAGTGCTCTTTGGGGGCGAATTGCCATCAGAGAGTCGACTCGCCATCTGGATTTTTCTCGCTATGACCACTTTGACTCGTCACGCGTATCTGATTCTGCATCAAATTAGTCATGCTCGTGATTATCGCGCGCGCGTCACTTGGGCCCATATGGCCATTGGGACCAAGATTTTTATCAGACCTGGCTCGTAGGGTTGATGTCGAGCTGCGCGACTCGGATGGCGAGCTACAGGGTCATCGCAGCCAAGCAACCAGTGGGTCAATCAGTTCTGACCCCTGATTCCGCACGTTTTCGACCTCCTTACCAACCGGATACCAGCCGACGTCCCCAACCTTCCGAGAGCACTGCCAGGCTAGTTCCGAAGCTCGTAGCGGTGAGGCATTCGGATCACCACACTCCCGAGCATGCTCTGCGCTCAGTACGACGGATGGCGGTCATGAATGTCGACCATCCATTAGTCGCTGTAAAAGGGGTAGCTAGAGACTCCGTCGTGGATTAAAAACATGTCATCGAGCATTACGTCGCTGAGTCGGCAGTAACGCCGGGTAGATTCCAGTGAAGGAAGCACCCGGCACAGTTGCATCGGTACGGATGCATTATGCCGGGCGCTCATCAATGATATTTGAACCTGCGATTATCGAAGGCAGGCTTCGTCCCCTCAAGCACCTTCACCACATGCCCGTTGATAGCAGGGCTCTCAATGGCTCCTGCGGTGTAGGAGATTTTTTGGCTGTTCGCTCGATCAAAATGAGACCAAATGATTTGCTCCGCGTCGCAGACAACCGCAAGGTTCGGGTTGTGCGTAACCATGATGATTTGCCGACGCTTCTTAGCCTCGGTGAGCACTGGGACAAGAAGGCTCACCACAGTTTCGTTATCGAGGTTTTCTTCCGGCTGATCCAGAATGATTGGGTTGCGCCCCCTGTCCACCAGCAGATAGAAGATCAAGAGCAGAGCACCCCGTTGACCTGGCGAGAGCTGCTCGATCTCAGCATCTTGAAACGTCAACGAATACCGGGGTTCTAGGTAGGAAAGATCAAATAGGAGGTCATAAACCTCATTCGCACTTTTGTCCTTACGCAGCATTGAGTCGATGCCGTATTCAACCCTGTCGCCAATCGTAGCGGCCGCAGCTGAGATCCTGTCGTGCAGCGCTTGAGCAAAAACAACAGCCTCTTCACGGTTGTCGAAATCAGCAGCTTCGCCCAATCGGCGCACTGTGTTGAGGCTCTCGTCCTCGCCTCGAAACTCGCCGACGTTTTGCTTCAGCAGAGTGAAAAGGCTGGTGGCGAAAGCGTCAATTGAGCCGCCGAGCTTCGCCTTGAATTGGAGTTTGTACTCCTCGCGAATCAGACTGTTTCCCTGAATTAGTTCTTGAACCGGCTTGAACAGCGCCTCCCTAGCTCGTCGCTGAGCATCGAGGATGTCGTAGACTTCGCCTGCCAATGCCAGTCGAACGCTCCGATGCGCGTTCAACAACTCTGGCAGAGCATCTATTTGAGCGATCCTAGCCTCCAGTCCTTTCACCGTTTCTGGAGAGTCACTAGAGCCAATAAGCTCCAGATACTTCTTCTCCCACTCTTGAACTGCGAGCAGATGATTCTGATAAAACAGCTGAGGTTGATCCAACTTCGCTTTAGCTTCGACTTGCTTCCCTATGAGTTCCTGGCGTTCACCTTCCGCTGCGGTGGCCCTAATACCAATGGTCCTTTGCTCAGCTAAAAACGCTTCTTCGAACTGTGCCAACGTACCAAGATTTAAGTCGATTTTCGCCACGTCGGTGACGGCCAGGCCCAATAGGTCGAGATCTCTACTGGTGTCGTTCACGAACTGGTCGTAGGTACGCTGGAGCAACCGGACTTGCTCCCTCACGTCCTTGATGGCCTTGCTCTTGGCCGCTAGCTGTGAGGCCTTCTCATTAGCTTTGTTGTGTTCATCTTCCAAACTTTTGAGATTTGCAGCGATTGCCTCAATGGCCTCGGCCGTCGTTTTTTGCTCAGGTGATAGCTCAGCAGAGGGCTTTTCAATTGCCGCTGGCCTCACAGCCTCATGCTCCGCAAGTTGCCGTCGCTTGAGGGTCAGTTGTTCCGTTAGGCTTTTTCTGACTAAAGGATGGAGTTGGTTTTCGTAGGTAGCGATCTCAAGATTGACCCGTTTCAGATCCTTACGAAACTCGTTCAGCTGAAGGCGGTACGTGCTCTCCTGCTGCTCAATTAGCTGGTCAAAATCCAGTGCGCCTAAACGGATTGCATCATCGGTATGCGAGAAAATGACCGCCCTAAGCTCATTTTCAAAAGCGTTAGATTGGCCGGTAACATGTGCGTTGCAGAGATCTTCGAAGTGTCCTTGAGGGATATACTTCACCATTTCAACCATCTCGGCGGGCGGGTCCGCATTGAGATTGCAGGTGTTAATGGTTCCATCATGCCAGATGATGAGCCCCTCGAACTGTCGAGCAGGCTCTCCAGCCTTCCCCCGAAACCGCTCCTTTCGAAGGAAGGAGAAGTGATTGGTCTGGCGCGAATGGCCCAACAGAGCCAGGACGTCAGCCAGAGCGCTTTTGCCACTCCCCTTGTTGCCAATTATGGCGACAAGATCGGAGTTCAACGGAAGCTGGACATCGCCCAGCCAGTGCGAGGCCAGTGCAGATCCCTGCACTTTGCTGATCATCACATGGTCGATGAAATACGTTTTGTTGGCCGCGATATGATCTAGCTTCGGCGGTGATATGCCTATGAATGAGCGCTTTGCGGGCTCTAGTATTGCTTGCTGCAACCCACGAAATGTGGGGTCAGCCTTGATCCAGGTTTTCTTGTCTGACGGAAAGTCGCCGTATCCACGACGATCATTGCTTCCATGAATACCAACAAAGCAGTGCGCATCACTTCCGGCCACAACTAGGCGAGATACGTCTTTCAATCCCTCTCTTATACCAACATAAAACTTGGCATTACCGGGTGTTTCTTCCCCGACAAAAGCGGCACGGACATCTAGATTTCGACTTTCGAAAATCGGAGAGCATCGTACCAGCCCAATGAAATAAGCGTAGTGATCTGTCCATTTCACATCGCTCAGGCCATCGTTCGTATCGTATGGCATGAACCCAATAGCTTGTTCATCAGGAACTTTTGCTATGGCCTCTTTGTAGCTGTCACAAGTCAACTCGGCAATTTTAGCGCCAGCCATATAGGCCTGCGCATCATCTGCTGCCACCTGCTCAGGCTTGAAACCGTGATACCTGAGAAGCGCGTCCGGAACTTGCTTGGCAAAATCAATGAGAGCCCCATCTGACAATGGCCTGCTATTTTCGGCGAGTCGGAGGTGGGATAAAAAATCTTTGAGGATCTGGTCATTCAGCTCGTTGGAGAACAGAACATGGGCATTAAGGCGGCCCTTCATAGGGGCAGCAAGCCTCAGCTCAATCCCAGGGAAGACAGTTTTCGTCAACTTCGGGGCGTCCGGCTCGCTCAATCTGCGTTTCAGCGCAAACCAGCCGTCAAACGTCCAATAGTCCATCAGCGCAAAGACATCGGGCTCCGCCTCATTCAGCGCCTTAATCATCTCGTCCACAAGGGCGTTGTTAGCAGGTGAACCTAGGTTCTTCCGGTCAAATTTCTGCCCGCTCCACTCAAATGACGCTGGAGTGTGAATATGCAAATCCCACTGCCGCCACTCTGAACCGCGCTCACTGCCGCTCTGAATCGCCATTGCTCGCCTTCCTTTGTCTGGAACTGCCGATCCATTTGGTTCATCGCGCCAATGGATACCAGATGGTAGGTCTAGTTCCTATTACCGACAAGTCGACGATTTTTTACCTGAAATGCCTGTTTCTGATCGCTAGCAACCGCTCATGACCAATCGCTTTTGGCCGAATGCTGCCGGTCGCGAAAGGCAGCAATCGGCCCGTCCCAACTGTGAACGCCGCCATCAAGAAATTGATAGCACTTTTCACCCTCACTTATCTCCAATGACATGTGCGTTTCTCCTGACAAACTGGAGGTCGATATGTCGATTCGCAAGATCGCTTTACGTTCCTCCCTGGGTTTAGCACTCGCCGGATGTGCAGGCCCAAGCCAGAAGCCCCCTCCCACGACCATGCAAGTCGACCTTCAGAAATACCAGGCCACTTGGTATGAGCAGGCCAGGTTACCTATGTTCTTTCAGCGGAATTGCCAGCAGTCAGAGGCGCATTATGGTTTACGTGATGATGGCCGCATTGACGTCACCAATCGTTGCAGGGAGGAGGGTGGCGATTGGAAAGAGGTACGCGGAATTGCCGATCCGCAGCAGCCAGGTAAGACAGACAAACTGTGGGTGCAATTTGATAACTGGTTCAGCCGCATTGCACCAGGAATAGCCAAAGGTGAGTATTGGGTGCTTTACCACGACCCCGCCTACCAGTTCGCATTGGTCGGCCACCCGAATCGAGAATATCTATGGGTACTTTCACGCGCATCTGAAATTACCGGCGTCAACCGCGAACAGCTGCTAAAGATTGCTCAGCGACAGGGGGTATGACACCAGCAAACTAATTTGGCGTCCGGCAGATCCGAGCAAGCCCTAGTCGACTTGTAATGGTGCGTAGGCAGCAGTTTACCGATTGCTGCCTGACGTGAGTTTCAGGGAACGGCCAGTAGCAGCCCCGTCACGTGTCTGAAGCATCTTGCCCATTCACCTCATAGATGCATTCTGCTGAGTTAATGCGGGGCGCAATGTAACTCATATAAAATACAGGCATGCACTCCGGCGTTATGGCGTCGGTTTCCAATGGCTTCCAATTCGAACCTTTCCCGCCATGTCTAGAACAATCCAGCGGTCGATGTTAGGCCTCATAGAAACCCTAGAACAGCAACGTGCCGACCCCTCCAGCTCACTAAATTGGAGGGATTTTGAGGACCACGTTCAATATGTTTATCAAACACTTCTGAGCCTTGGTGGCCACAACGTCGTGGTTGCGAAGGATGCTTGTTTGATGGGCCGAGAAGGCGCCGAGTATCAAATTGACGTTTATTACGAGTTTGAGGTGGCTGGAATACGGCATCGAGTTGCTATTGAGTGTAAAAATACAAAACGACGAGTAGAACGCAACGATGTATTGGCTTTCAAAGCTAAGATCGGCGAGTTTTCTGATGTAGTAGGCGTCATCGTTTCTGCCAGCGGTTTCCAATCTGGAGCAAAGGATTTCGCTGAGCGGAACCGAATTTCAGCTTTGAGTATCGAAGAGATTCCCTCAATTGGACAGCTGTTAGGAATGCGGCTTCGTCATAATGCGATACCAACCGAACTCTGCGTTGGAACCCCTTTCTGGACTTTCTTCGACTTGGAAACCGGAGCACCTTTTGGTTTGGGGCATGCTAAGGGTATCCATGCGTTGCTTTTTTGGTCTAAAAATCAAGCAGCTAAATACCATGCTCGCAAACAACTTGCGGCGAACTGGCAGGTTCGTGGGCTGGAAGCACGGCATCTCTTTTCTTATATCCTTGTCGTAGATGCAATGAATGGAAGTTTTGCGACGGCCCCACCACCAAATCACGAACTTGCCAACAGTGGCAACATGTTTAGCGATATGCCTCGGCAGATTCTGATCGATGAATATTGTGAGGAGTACAAGGAGCAGCTCCGAGTTCGACGCGTGATGCCAGGCGCAACCGAAGGATAAGTCAACAAAGACGTGATGTGGAAAGGTTCGAAAGCGGTCATCTTTCGCCGGTCGCTCATGACCGCAAACGGCCCTAAGCTGCCGCCGAAATGTACCAATTCGGCGAAAGCGTCCATGAGTGATCGCTTCCGTCTGACCTGATCTGTTTGTACATGTGTTACACGGGCCTCGAAGGCAGGCCGCAGCGGCCTAGCAAATCCCTCAGGGCAATATCCGTCATCCCGCTCGTGAGGGCGCTGTCCCACTGAGATAGCGTCGCTTGTTTGAAGTTATCGAGGAGAGTTCGAATCACTGTGCTTCTAACATCAATGACCCACTTTGCATGCAGGCCGCTTCGCTCTGCGGACGGAAGCTCATGATGATGGTTGAGTAGTAGTGATGATAGGACGCGTCTTAGTGAAACCATGTTTTGACCAATCTGCGTCGTTTTCGCTCGACGTGACACGGGACGAAAACCAGTCGCATGAAGGGTGGGATTGTCATTGGGCAGTGTCTTGCCGTTGAGATAGATCCACGCTAGGGCTAACCAGATCATGGCGCGCGATGTGTCAGAATCAAGGCTGAAAATGCGGTTCACTTCTCTTTCGGCCTCGTACTCTTTTAATGCCGCACTTGCGAGCACCGCATCGCTCTGCGCATCAAGTGCTTCGACGACAGTGGGTGTTAGGCCACTTCTGTGGTTCGAAAGAGAATGCTGGAGCATGCTCCAGGCAAGATCACGGTGACAGATTTTCCCCTCGATTCGGTGCTCATCGAGCATCTGAACTAGTCCCTCAGGAGCAGTTTCTTCAAGCTCTGATAAAAAGCCTGAGTGAATTTCGGCCACAGATCGGGTGCGCTTTTCGAACGCCCAGTTCTCCAAAATGAAGCGATTGAGAGCAGCATTGATCAGCAGTTTGGCGAACAATCCATCTTGGCTTGGTAGCGTGTTGAGGAGGTCAGAGCGCCAAGTACTTTCAGAGACGCTCTGTGTCATAGATGCAAGAATTTTGGCCTGAATGCCTTTTATATCTTCGTTACTGTATTCCCGAACGCTCTTTCTCTTCGCTGGGCGCGCTTTCTTTTCGGAGGCATACACGAACTGTTGGCATTTGGTCAGAACCTCCCAAGCCCCTGACTCCATGACGACTTCTAACCGATCTGTCGTTTCTGCCGCGTCTTCATTTTGGTTGAACAGCGACAGCAGGTGTGGAAAGGTTTCCAACTCGGATTCAGGAACACACATCCATAGCCATTTAAGAAAGTAGTTGCGAAGCTGCATGTCCGACAACATGCAGGAGCCTACGACCTCATCGGGAACCGTGCGTACTGGTACCTTGGCTTTCAACTGCGCATCTTTTGGGCGTAGCTTCGAAGTGAGCCGGCTGTATGGGATCGCAACCTGAATTTCACTCAGCCACTTTCTGTTATGACTGCTTACCAAGCAGATGATACTTTCCAGCAAGCTATGCTCGTCCGCTGTACCGGGGACTTTTGCGTGGGGTGGCAAGGACAAAATTTCGCGGATGACCTTTCGGACGATACCGTCCTCAATCGCTGTCTTAATCTCTCGGTCCGGATACTCTCGCCCAATGCGTTCGAACTCATCTTTGAGCGCACGCTCTATAGGCTGGAACGTGCGATCCATTTTTCGTCTCCTTAAGCCAAAAGTGGGTCGCCCTTTGGGCGAGTTTTGAGATTGTCACGGGTGCGCTGCATCACCCGCTCTCCTTCTTCGGTGCTGCGGTAGGCGGTGATATTCGCACCAGCCAGAACCATGCCTTCAGCTATGGTTCGCACTCGACCGACCTCTTTATACACGTTGGCCATCTCGCAAATCACTATCTCCTCAGGGTTTTCGAGCAAGGCGTTATGGAGGTGCCATAGTTGATGGCCTTGACGAATGAGCAGTTTTTTCTCGTCGAGGTAGTCTTTCATTTTTCGTCTCCCGATGGTGTCTCTGATGTCCTCGGAATGAGGACGACGGAGAGTGTCAGCCAGGAGGTGTAAAAGATGAAGGCCGAATCTCCCGCGAAATTTGAGGGAGCTACTGAAGTCGGAAATGGGCCACTCCTACCAGCGCGGAACCTTAAAGATCTGTCTTTTCTCTAGGGGATCTCCGGTATCAGACCGGATTTTTAAGCTAACGACCACGAAGAAGCACATGTCAGCAGCGTCAGAGCAAGTCGCTAGAGCTGTGAGAGTCAGGCGATCTTCACTTTTAGTATGTGTTGAGCTTGTCCAGCATGTACCCAGCGATTACGCCAGTTACCTCTACCGCCGCTTCTGCTTCAACCTTTGTAATGCCAGAAGACCAAGGCCGGCCGTGGCCGGCGCCTTCTTTATTTCGAAGACGATTAACGCCTACCGCAACGTGATACATGCCGCGTTCCATAACTCGGCATGGAGCTTCTGTCGATGATGGCGGGTCTTCCGGCGTAGCCATGCCGAGAGCAACAAAGGCTTGGCCAAGCAATGCTGGGAAATTGGCTTGCTGAGGGTAGGCGCCGAACTTCACTGTTATCACGTGAGCCGCCGTCGCTTCTAGTAAGTCTTTGCTTGTGCCGGAGAGCAGCGCTGCGTCTTCCGAACCTTTCTTAGCGCGTCTAGCATATGCTCGTAGTGCCTCGGTGAGGTTCCGGCCACTTAGTGATTCCAAGTTCTTGGATCGTAGATCTCCATCCATTGCGAGCACATAGCCTTCGGAATTGAAGGCGTCTACGGCCCGCAAAATGACATCATTTCCTACATAGTTTTCGGACGTTTCCCTGAAACCACCGGAAGCTCTTATCTTGGAAATCAAGCTCTCGACCAGCTTTCCTCCGGCAACTTGGTCGTTATCGAGTGCCCAGGACAGCACAGCCCGTACACGCTTCGCTTTGCCCACCGTTTGACCCTGTACCTTTGGGTCGATGTTCGATAGTCCCGCGCGGCTAATGTAGAAATCCAGATCCGAATGACTTGGCTCTCTGTACGCCCCCGATTGGGAGTCATCGACCATCTTACTAACTGTCGCCACGATCAAGTCTGTGATTGGAAGTGCCATTCGTTTTATGCTCTCTTTTTTTGTTTTGGGCAGCGTGGAAAGCTTAGTGATCCATTGTTCATTCGTCCAAGCACTGTGCTGGAAGGCCATCGTCGATACCCTTCGCCAATGTGACCTGAAATCCAACCCACTCAAGAGTGGTAAGAACCTAGACCCGCTACAGGCATTCCGGAGTTTTAGCCATGGCGAGCAGCCAATCCAACGAAGCGACCAAACTGCTGGACTATTACCTTGATGATTCTGTCGATACAGAATACGCAATTATGCTCTCTGCCCCATGGGGAGCTGGGAAAACTCACTTCATCAGGAAATATCTGGATCACCGTTCGGCTAGTCTGACTGAGGAAAAAGCCCCCTACTACTTGTATGCGAGCCTTTTCGGCGTCACCGCTATCTCTGCGATCAAAGATCAATTTTTCGCCCAGATTCATCCGCAGCTCAATTCGAAGGGTTTTCAGCTTTTCGGAAATATGGCCTCTGGGGTCTTAGAAAAGTTTTCCGGCGCTAAGGGTGGCGCTCAGGCTTTGAAGGAGTTGCTACTAAACCTGGACGGCAAGATTCTGGTAATCGATGACCTAGAACGCTGCTCGATGAAGATCTCGGATGTCATGGGCTTCATCAACACTCTGGTCGAGCATGAGAAGCTCAAAGTGATCATCCTCGCCAACGAGAGCGAGATCCCCAAAGCCCAGCGTGAAGACTACGACAGGCAGAAAGAGAAGCTTGTAGGCAAGACTATTGAGGTTAAGGCAGATCCTGCTGAGGTTCTGGACAAGCTAACGAGCGACCTGAAGTCAGGCGCTGTTAAGGAGATCGTGTCGGCTGAAAAGATGGCGTTGCTGGCCACTTTCAACGCCTCGAAGAAACCCAATTATCGCAATCTGCGCGCCGTACTAGCGGACTTCGAGCGCTTGGTGGGGGTAGTGGATAAGCGGCTGAGCGAAGCCCCAGATGCACTGAAGCAGCTCCTGTTGTACATGATTGCGACAGGATGTGAAGCCCGCAGTGCAGATTTGAGTGAGGCTATGCTCCGGCAGCTTCCGACTACCGCTTTCTCAGTGGGACGGCTGTTCTCGAAATCAGAAAAGACTCCTACAGAGCAAGCCTTTGAGATGCTCAACAACCGCTACCCCGAGGTCCGCTGGACGGACCCCATTGTCAGCCTGAAGCATCTGGCCGATCTGTTCTTCAGCGGCAAAATCGATGTAGATGCAATCAACGATGAGTTAGCCCGCCATCCAGATGTAGTCGGGCACGCTCATATCCCGGCATGGCGGCTTCTCTGGGATTGGTCGCGCATGAGTAAATCGGAGTATGAGAAAGCCAAGACTGAGCTGTTGAGTGAATTGGCTGACGAAAAGCTTACTCATCCAGGTGTGATTCTGCATGTGGCAGGAATCGCCATTACCCTAGGTGGATATGGTGACCACTTGATAGGCGGCGAGCGGGACCTACTAAAGTATTTCACTGAGTATGTGTTCAGATTGGTAGACGCGGGTACGTTGATACCAAACAAGGGCGTTTATGGCTTCGACAGCATGAGCGCTGTTGGGCTCGGATATTCTTCTTATACCAACCCAGAGTTTACCTCTATCTATACGATGGTGAAAGACGCCAGTGCAGAAGTTTTACGTAGGCAGTTGAAGGTTAAAGCGCACAACTACGTGGCGCGCCTAGCGACTGGGCCTGACAGCTATTCTTCACTATACGAGCATGGCATTGAGGACGAAAACTATGCCGGTGCACCATTTCTTCACCATACAAATGTGGAGGATCTGGCGGCTCTCCTGATCGCCGATTCTCGCACCAATGACCAGCTTTTCGCGTCGCTCGCAAAGCGATACGAGCATAATTTCCAAATCGGCCAGTCCCTGAAGGCTGAGTACGAGTGGGTCGAAAACTTGAAGACTCATTTACTGGCAATGGCCGATGCCGACACTGCGCCGTTTGCAAAAATGCTTCGTGATCGTGTGAACTACTATTTCGAAAAAATCGGAGAAGGAATTGGTTGGCCCGCACCCGTCAGCTAACCCTCTGGCTTAGTTCGGGCGAATGCTCTATTCGCCCGGTTTCTACAGGTAAGATGTAGCGAAGTCGCCTGGTAGCTCTCTCTACACAGCTCTCCCAGCTATAGGCCTTAGAAAAACATCAAAAACTACAACTACGTGCTGATCTGGTGAGTGGCATGTGGCTCACCAATACCGAGGCCTCTGTGAACGAATACGACTTTTCGCGACTAAACGACAAGGAATTCGAAGTCTTCTGCACTGACCTGCTCAGCGCAAGGGAAGGAGTCCGGTTTGAGCGCTTCAAGCCTGGACGTGATGGAGGGGTGGATGGTCGTTATTTTAAGTCCGAGGGGAATGAGTGGATTCTTCAGTGTAAGCATTGGATTTCGACGCCGTTGGAACGTCTGGTTAAGCACATCGAGGACTCGGAGAGCTTAAAAGTTCAGAAGCTATCGCCTAGTCGATATATTTTGGCAGTATCACACCCGCTTTCACGAAAAGATAAAAGCATTTTAATGGAGAAGCTTTCGCCTTTTGTGTGCTCTCCTGATGACATATTAGGTCGCGAGGATTTAAATGATATTTTGGCGAACCACGCTGATGTCGAAAAACGACATTATAAGCTCTGGATTGCTAGCTCAAATGTTCTGAGTTATATCTTCAATAAGCCTATATATGATAGAAGTCAATTTGAGCTTGACGAAATCATGGAGGCGTCTCGTCTGTATGTGCCGACCGTCAACCATGATGAGGCCATTGAGAAACTGGAGTCTATGAATGTCGTCATTATCACAGGTCCGGCAGGGATCGGTAAGACGACGCTGGCTGGTCAACTGATCCTACAGTATGCGGCAGAAGGCTTTGCGCTGTCGGTTATTTCTGATGATATTAAAGAAGCAGAAGGGGTATACGACCAAGATTCAAAGCAAATATTCTATTTTGATGATTTTTTGGGTCGTAACTATTTGGAGGCGCTTTCTGGGCACGAAGGCGCTAAGATCGTGAGCTTTATTCGACGCATTGTGAAAGATCCAAAAAAGCGATTTGTATTGACGTCTCGTACCACCATTCTCAATCAGGGAAAGATTTTGAATGATGTTTTTCATAACTCAAACGTAAGCCGAAATGAGTTTGAAATTACGCTGGAATCTTTGGATAAGATAGACAAGGCCCGAATTCTATATAACCATATTTGGCATTCGGAGATGGATCGCGACTACGTCGAACAGTTATATCTAGGTAAGCGTTACCGAACCATCATTGATCATCCAAATTTTAACCCCAGGCTAATCCGTTTCATTACCGACGCTCAGCGGTTAGAGGACGTTCCAGCTGATTCATATTGGTCGCATGCAATTGATTTATTAAAAAATCCTTCTCAAGTCTGGGATCATCCATTTCAAGCGCAATTGGATGACTGTGGCCGTGCGCTTGTACTACTGGTTGCTTTGAATGGGCGGGTGATCAACGAATCAGAGCTTGCGGAGGCGTTTGCGAGATATTTAGCTTCTCCAAGCACCGCGAGCATTATGGGTAAGAAGGATTTTTTGCTTAATCTACGGCATCTTTCGGGTTCCATGCTTACAAGGTTTGTGAATGGCGATCCCCATCCTTATGTACGGTTGTTTAACCCTTCGTTGGGTGATTATGTAATTAATAGATTTTCTAATAATGCCCCTGCGTTACGGGACTGCTTTGGTAGCTTGAGAACGCTGGCATCTTTAAAAAGCTTGAAGGATATGCTGGGTAACAAAATTATTTCAAAACAAATCGCTGTTAATGTGACAGATCATGTATTTAAGACTGTCTCTGAAATAAATTTTCTTGGCTGTAATGCTGAGTTTGTAGCACAGCTTTGTATCATAAGATCCGACCTTGGCAAAGTTCTTAGTTCTTCCGATAAAAGTCTGCTGAAAGCCATTGAATTTGTTTCTAATGAGATATGCATGCGATCTTTTTTGGCCTCGGCACAAATTCTGCTTTGGGCGTTGTGTAATAGCAGTGTTGATAAGAAAGCAGTTGAAGGTTTCTTGGAAGGTGCATTTGTAAATGATCCAAACGAAGATGAGTTGTTGGTTTTAGGTGAGCTGGTTGCATATTTTCGCGATTCGGAAGATGAATCGATTTCAGAGGCTTATGATGATGCTGTAGCAGACTATTTGATTTCCTCCGTTGAGGACGATTTTCCAGAGTCAATTTTATCAGGCTGTTCCTCTCAGTCAGACGCGCGCAGCAAACTAAAAATTTTGATGGATGAAAGAGCGAGTGAGCTTGGGGCAACAGACTCTTCTAGCGTCGCCAATACCGTCATAGATGCTGTGGACGTAGATGAGCACTACGATAAATATTTTTATAGCTCGGAATATGAACCTGATTATGATTCTTATAGAGATCAAAAAATTGATTGGTCGGGTGCGTTGAGTGTTGCAATTGATCCAATTGATGATTTATTTGCGCGTGACTAATATTGATCTTCAGTCACAATCTCTCAGGGTCGAGGCTTGCCAACTCTAAAAAGTTTGTGTTGTAGCAGTTATTGTTTGGCGATCACCGTTAGTAACATGAGGTCTTGAGGTTGTTTGCTGTGCAGACTGTGGAGGTAACTCCGCCGTGAGAGACCGGACCTTTAGATGAAGGTCCGAAGGGCGCCAGCGGGGCGATAGTTTATAGAACGCTGCAATTCCGACGAGATCACCACGTGCAGCCTCGCGAGTGGAGCGGTTGCCCCTACACTCAGTCGATGAGGCTTACTGAGAGCCCGTGCAATCCGTTTCTCAACGATGACTGCTCTTTGCGAGATCCTGCGATGCCAGCCGGGTGATCTGCTCCAGTAATGCCCTGAATACCGACGCTCACCTCCTGTGGCCGCAGACCGAGGATAAAGCTCACGGCTACATCAGCGATAAAAAACGATATCGCTGATACAACCCTGAGTACGACTCTTACTCGCCGCAAAGAACTACTCGAAGTACGATTCACGGTCCCTATTCGATTCGGAGCTGATGATCTCTAGTCCATGCTGATCGTGCAGCTTCCAGCCCTTAGAGCGATACACCAGTGTTACCACGGCATCGATGTTGAAATCGTTGCCGGACCAAGGGCGTTCTTCATCCTGTTCTCCTTGCCAATCAAAATTCAGCTCCAGCGTCAAATGACCATTAGTGGCGTCATAGGATGCATTAGCTGGATCGACGTTCTCGATGGTGAAAAATGTGGCATTGGTTTCCGCCATCTCTCCGGACATCTGGTCCTCAAGCTGTCTATCCAAATTGGGGAGGATTTCGTCCTGGTATATCGCGTCTTCAAGCTTTTCTAAGCTGAACGCAAGCCTCATAAGCCTGATGTCTTGCGGACTAGATTTTGAGACCTGAGTGAGGTCGTGATAGCTCGTAAAGCCGACGCTTTCGGCTGCCATTTCATGAACAACGTTAAGCGGCATTTGATTTTCACGCGCAAAGTCTTTGCATCGTGATTTGATAATGTTGACGTAGCTGTACTTGGACATAGCACTCTCCAGCATTAGCACGACGATAGCTTGCTAACCGTGTGCGCCATGGGAAAGGTGCCACACAGGGAAGGGTCTTTCTTGATGGTGCTGAGCTTCGCCAACGCAAGCGGCAGGCGTCCATCCACGCCTGCCTTTAAGTTGACTCATTTTCCCGCGTGGCACAACCCCTGGGGCTCAATTCCTCATCAGGTTGGCTATAAGGCACTGAGATGGAAGGAGAGGGAATCGGGTCCCTGGGCAACGCTGGTATTATGAGGCCAGCCTGATAGCACCCTTTTTGAACCTCAGATGCGTGAAGATTTGGCAAAGAAAGGATGCGCGAGCGCTGTTCGGTAGCGCCGAGATGCTTTCCATACCTTCGCCGCCTGCCAGCACATTAGTGTGCCGATGGGGCGACTGCTTGGAAGCCCGATGCTAGCCGCGGGCATGTGGTACTACCGAATGCTGGAAAAATTGCGTTGACCTTTTTAATCCATTTTATCTGATCGGAGGAGCACACTTAGACACTGCACTTTCCCATCGCTGCCGATACGCCATGGGCGCATGAGCCCGACTTCCAGAAAGGCTAGGCTGCTCACCATTTAATACTGATCAACCAGAGACAACAGACGAGACATCTACATGAAAGATAATCTGAGCGAAGAAGAGATGCGCCAGGCGCTTTTTGGAACGCAGAGCAATGGAGCTGCTCCAGTCATTGAAACCCCGCAGGTTACGGCAGATCAGCAGCACGTTTCAAAAGCCCGACCTGCACACGCTAGCCGTTCACCCAAGTTGAGAGTAACACTTTGTGTTAGGTCGGAATTCGAAGGCTCAGCGGAGACGCTGGTCTATGACGCAAGCACGCTGAGTCGACTCGTTGCTGAACAGGAGGCAAAGTCAGAAGCGAAGAAACGCAAGTTCAAATATTTTGAGTTGGTGTCGATCGAATCAATCTGACGGCTTCCAATAGCGTATGGGTACAGAGCCGCTCAACCTTCAGCCGCAAACCAGCCATCGACGATGTCCGACTTCGCTGGCGGAGGCTGTTTAAGGCGCCCAAAGCGTGAGTTGGAGCAGGAGATTGGACATTACTTGAATACCGGACAAGTCCTAAAAAGCTGGCTGGAATTATCCTGCGTTCCAGCAGTCATTTGGCTAATGAGTACAGAAAAAGTGCTCAGTTTCGAATTTGACGCAGCCATGGCGCGATCTACTAAGGCTATAACAAGATGCTGTATTAGGATCGCAAACTCTGTGATTCAATCTCGTTGATTGTCGGGTAAAAACGATGCTATGTCGTCTTGAGTAGCCATCGCCTTTCGAACATAGGAGCAGCATATGTCTAAGCTTGCAGAATATCGTCAATTGGAAAAACATTTGGCCGAGCAGTTAGAGGCCCTTGAAGCGCTGAAGGGTGACGCCGGGCTGAAAAAAGAAATTGAATTTGAAACGAAGCTTCGCGATTTACTTGCGAAATATGGCTTCAGTCTTAAGGACGTCGTTAACCTTTTGGAGCCAAAAAGCGTAGGTCGGGGGGCTGGCGCTGCCGCTGCCGCTGATGCTCCGAAAGCTGGAACTCGGAGAGCGCGCGAGGTGAAAATCTATGAACATCCAAAAACGGGTGAGCGCGTTGAAACCAAAGGTGGCAACCACAAGATTTTGAAGCAGTGGAAATCTGAGCATGGGTCTGCGACCGTCGAATCCTGGCTCAAGAAGTAAAGAGCGCGAGTGTGACAAAAGGCCCTGTGGGGCCTTTTTTCTTTCTCCGAAATCGGCATGGGATGACTACGGTACAACCCAATAGTCGCGATTAGCTTTAGCTGCATTAGCGCCAGTGGTACTGCATCGCAGACATACAGCCGTCCGCACAAGTCCTTCGATGATCCTCTCAACCAGCACGCAGGTATGCAGTCTTGAGCGTCTCTGCTGGACCTTTTCGGAATGTGATTGGGGCAGGGATTATTCAAGGCTATTGAGATAAGCCATCAACCGCTCCTTCCCAGACTCGCTGAGCCGAAAGTAACGCTCAAGCAGGTCCGCTTCATCATGACGGTAGGCGTAAAAGTATGCGGCGGGCAGGTCCAGCTCAACTGCGACTCGTTCTATCAACTCAGGCGCTGGAACGCGTTTGCCAAGCTCATAGCGATTCATACGCGTGCTCGCCGAAGCAGGATCAAGGCCGATTCGTATCCCCAATTCCTCTTGAGACAGCCCAGCACTTAGTCGTGCGTGTTTGAGCCGTATGGATAGCGTGCTGGTTGTCATGATGTCTTCTAGAAAATCAGTGACGTCATGGTGCAATTTGCTGCTTTTCTAAATACTACCGATTTGGTAGCTTTGGCCGGCGATGGCAAATCGGTGGCTCAGAAGCACTCAATCGGCCGTCATTCGGGAAATTTCATAGGGATACAATTCATGCTCCTTGGCCAATATTCGCTGCGAGGGCGCAGGCTGCTTGCGCTCGCAATACCTGCCGGCTTCATGCTGTTAGCAGGATGTGGGGGAGGAAGTGAGACGCCTAGACCTGAAAACACTAAGTCCTCTGCAAACTCTGCGGCGATTGACGCGAAGACGTCTGACCAAGCGGTTTTGCAACAACTAGAGCAAGAAAATGCTCCACGCCTGGTTGCTTTCCAAGACCCGGGGATAGGAGAGCCAACTGCCTACCTTGACGTCAAACAACCAATGACGACTTTCAATTTGTACAACGCGAAACGCGATTGGAACGAATCACCCGAGGATATCGCTGAGTCCATTGCCGATGCGTTTAACGTCCGGAAGGCAAATCCGGAGCTTTATCGGTTGGCGTCAGAAAGACTGTCGGAGCAGGACTCATTCAAAAAGAAAGATCTGACGACAGCGATAGGTGTACTGGTTGGAGAGGAGGCCGAAAAATACAAGCAGTACAATTTTGTCAAGTTTAGCTCTGATGATTGGACGCCAATTTCTCTGAGTAACTATGACCAGCAAGCGAAAGGTTTTCGAATAGATCATTGTCTGTTTTCTGACAAGCTGGAATATTCAGATGAAGAAAAGCGCAATTCCACCGCTATGGCAAGAGTTCCGAAGCTCCGCTGCTATATCAATCCTGGGCCAACTCCCTATTATCTAGGATTTAAGGGTGGTTCCGACATACTCCTGGACGTACAAGATGAAGTTCTTGCTCGCAAAATAGAAGCCTCTAGAGATAGCTTGAAGATTGATATTTGGGGCTACGTGAAATCAGTGGAGCGGGAGCGTTTCGCAGGTGAATTTGGTCCACAACGAATTGTTTTAATAGGCCCACAGCGAATTGATCTCAAAAGTGCTGATGGCAAGATAATTTATTCGAAGAATATTTGACCAGATATATAACTTTTTCTACGGTGATGTGAGTATGGCACTTGTAATTCTAGACGGCGTCATTCAAGAAATTGGCTTCGGCTCATACATGGATGGGCAAAGAATCATCTCATTTGTAAAAATAAACGGTGTTCGAGTAAAAGATGTCATTTGTGACGACTACATGCGTTCATTTTTGGTGGTAGGGCGAAAGATTAAACTCGCGCTCGTTCGTAGACTTCAGGGTGTGCATGTTCTGTACTCCGCGCAGCTTGAAGACGGTGAAATAGTCTCCAAAGGTAAGGGGCTAGCTGTCGTTTGGGTGATAATGCTTGGATTCGCTTTTTCTCTTTTGATGAGTCCAATATTCGTAGCTATTTTGCGCGCTACTCAATCGATCATGGTTTCATTAATAATATTGGTGGGAACTGGAATGGGTATTGCGTATTTCATAATGAAAGATCACTTCAAAGCTCGCAAAGTATTCAATATCACTCGTTAACGATATTCCGTGCTCCTGCGCTGTTGTAACGGTTGTATGGATTGTTATCATGCAACCATCCTCTACCTGGGGCATTTAACGATTGTATTGATTTCTCCAACCCGCCTCAATTTTAGCTTTGGGTTGCCGATTACTTATGAGACCGTTCGATTGGGATCTCAGCGGCTTTTTGCCGTCTAAACCAGTGGGGGGCACCCGAACCTGTCCATAGGATGGGGAGGCGATGATCTGCCGCTAGGCGGGTACTCGGTGGAATGGTCTTTCGCCAATAAATCAATAGGATAGGGCTGAAAACTACATGTACCTAATAGATGGGCAATCTCCTCAGTCTGGTGGTATTTCCTTGCGGGCGTACCCGCAAGGCCACATCCTTAACGCCATTTTTCAAACGCACGATCTGGTTGACGGCAGACTTGCTTTGTCAGAAGTGATGTTTAGGGAATTTGATTCAGAGATTGAATTCTTGATGAAGGAGTTGCGCAAGCACAGGCTAGCCAAGCAGGGCTGGACGATAGACAGGGAATTCAGAGGCAATGATACCTTTCAAGCTATGGTTGGAGGCGGTGAGGGTCAGTACCGAATTGATATTGCTGCTGGAACATTGCTTGTGACCCTGTCGGCCGCTATTGAGTTATGTGCTCTTGAAGAGGACAGCGCCACGGCCGGCTTGTCAAATCAATATCGTCCAGGTGAGAACTCAATTCGCTGTTTATTCCCTGGTGTGCAGGAACCTGATGAGGCGGGATTCGACGCGCTCGGGCTTGCACTGGATGCCTGTCTTTTGCTGTATTTTCACGAATTAGCTCACGCAATCCACGGCCATTGTGACTACAGACCAAACAACGATGATGAAGCAAGGGCGTTAGAGTCAGACGCTGATTTCAATGCCGGTACCATGTTTGGGGTCTGGGTTTGGCACCTGCCTGCGACCTATAGGAAGCCTAAATTAGAAGAGGATATGTACAGGCGCCTCATCCGAGCTTCTTACTTATTGGGAACATTACTGAAAGCTGTGTCAGCACGTTCCACCGAGTATCACCATCCCACGAATCGCGTACGCACTTTCTTGGCGGGAGGGGTGTTTGCCTTTGATAGCTTAGGCAAGTCAACGAAATTTGACGACGTGAAAGCCGGGGATGACTATTGGGAACAAAAAATAATTTTACATTGCGCATCGATCAAAGATGCCCTGGGCCGCTCAACGTTAAAGGCTTTCCAAGGAACAGAAATAGACATTGAAGAGGATCGCCGTCAAATGGAGGAGATCACAGCCCATGTGCTGAATCGGTTGAAAGATGGACCGCTCATGCACTTCAAACTGAAGATTTGACGAGATGCATCAACCGTGTGGATTTTCATGTAGCAGGCGAAATTACAGGTTTTGTCAGAGGCACGGTGCGTCAGATGACATCATCTGGCTCGTCGCGACCATCCGCTTTTGACCCGAAGCGGGATTTCATCTATTCAACATCACATGGCCTCGTCACGCGCATGTTCGCCGGCAAGCCGGCGGTTACATCTGCTCTCGTTCACGCCAATTGTAGTCGCCATGCGGGCAGAGCGTACGCCACTCCATGCACATCGACGCCTGCCTAATTTGGTATCAAATCAAAGGAGGGGCTTAAGCCTAATATCGTGGCTTGAGTTTTTTTTGCCCGCCCCATCAAACGTAAGTGATCCATGATCCCCACATTCCAAGCCCGCATTTGATCCCCGATGCTTCGCTCCCGATCTCTTTCTGGAGCCAGCCCCGCCATGATGCGACCCGACGCCAAAGTCGAAAAAGTGTACCTCTACCCCAAGCCAGTGGACTTTCGAAAATCCATCGATGGCCTAGCCGCATTGGTCGAACTGGATATAAAAGTGGCCGTGTTCGATCCGGTGCTTTTCGTCTTTCTCAACAAGTCCCGCAACCGCGTGAAGATCTTGTACTGGGAGCGCAACGGCTTCTGTCTTTGGCTCAAGCGCTTGGAATCCGAGCGCTTCAAAACGTCGCCCGATGCTACGGACGAGGCGATTATCCTCAGCGTCCAGGAGCTGAACTGGCTGCTCGACGGTTTTGATCTCTGGCGCAACCGTCCTCATCAAGTTTTGACGCCGCGCTACGTGGCGTGACTCGGTATAATCCGGGCCATGATTTCTCTACCCGACGACCTTCCTGATGATCCTGTTTTGCTCAAGCAATTGCTGCTTGAGGCACTCAGCCGCCAGGAAGAATCGGCGCAAGCTTATCAGACCCACATTGTCGACCTGAAAGAACAGATCAAGCTGTTGCGCGACCGTCTATTTGGGCGCAAGTCCGAGCAAACTGTTGAGCCCAACACGCCGCAATTGGCCTTGTTCAACGAGCCTGAAAGCGAACCCATGCCGCTAGTTGGCGACGCTGATGAAGAAGTCGTTGCACCGACACCTCGCCGTGGCAAACGCAAGCCGTTGTCGGCTGAGCTGCCGCGTATCGAAGTTATCCATGAACTGCCCGAACACGAGCTGACCTGTGCCTGTGGTTGCCGCAAACATGCCATTGGCGAGGAAACCAGCGAGCAGCTGGATATCGTGCCGATGCAGATCCGCGTCATCAAACATATCCGCAAGATCTACGCTTGCCGAGGCTGCGAAACTGCACCGGTCACCGTCGACAAACCGGCCCAGTTGATCGAAAAAAGCATGGCCAGCCCCAGCGTGTTGGCGATGCTGCTGACCACCAAATATGTTGATGGCTTGCCGTTGCACCGGTTTGAAACGGTGCTAAGCCGACATGGCATTGATATTCCGCGCCAGACTCTCGCGCGCTGGATCATCCAGTGCAGCGAGCACTTTCAGCCACTGTTGAATTTGATGCGCGACCGATTACTGGAAAGTCCGGTGATCCATTGCGATGAAACCCGCGTCCAGGTGTTGAAAGAGCCGGATCGAGACCCGACCAGTCAATCCTGGATGTGGGTGCAAACCAGTGGTCCGCCGGATCGAAAAGTCGTGCTATTCGATTACACGTCCAGCCGTGCGCAGGAGGTGCCGTTGCGTTTGCTGGAAAGTTATCGTGGCTACGTCATGACCGATGATTACGCTGGCTATAACGCTTTGGCGTTGCAGCTGGGCGTGGAACGCTTGGCGTGCATGGCCCATGCACGACGTAAGTTCGTGGACGCGCAAAAAGTGCAACCCAAGGGCAAGACGGGACGTGCGGATATCGCGCTGACGATGATTAACAAACTGTATGGAATCGAGCGTGAACTCAAGGTAGCCAGTGATGAACAGAGGTTTATCGCCCGCCAGGAAAAGAGCCTGCCGATCTTGGGGCAGCTGAAAGTCTGGCTTGATAAAACCCAATCCCAGGTGACGCCGCAAAGTGCATTAGGCAAGGCGGTGCATTATCTGGCGAATAACTGGAGCCGACTGGAGCGCTATGTCGAAGCGGGTTATCTGCCCATCGACAACAACCCGGCCGAAAGAGCGATCAAGCCGTTTGTCATTGGACGCAAGGCCTGGCTGTTCAGCGATACCGTCAACGGCGCCACTGCCAGCGCAAAGATCTACAGCCTGGTCGAGACCGCCAAGGTCAACGGCCAAGAGCCCTATACGTGGCTGCGCCACGTACTGGAGCGGCTGCCTCAGGCTTCGTCGCTTGAAGATTATGAAGCTTTACTGCCGTGGAACTGCTCGCCAGAAATGCCACGGTAAACCGTTAACCCACTGTTGGGTAGGTGGGGTTTATGGATCGCATACCATCAAACTGAGGTCAGGTAGTGATAATGTCTCTAGGCCACCATCCCCGCCGCCGACGCAAAACCTCAAGCCATGCAATCACCGATAAGTTTGCAGCTCGCGTCTCGCAGGAAGCGGTTGAAAAGCGGCTGAGACCTGCCCATGCATGGAGTCAAATATGGCATCGAATAAAAATCAGCATTTTGTTCCGCGTTGTTATCTAAAGCCGTTCACAATCAAAGGTGAAGGTGCTGCTATCAATGTTTACAATCTTGATAGGCGAAGGCTCATAACTAATGCACCGGTAAAAAATCAGTGCTCGCGCGACTATTTTTACGGTCAAGACGATCAGCTTGAGAAGGCTATCCAGTCGCTGGAACAGTGGTATGGCTCAGTTATCAGTGAGATAATTGAGCCTGGATATAAGCTCCAGTTGGAGCATCAATATACTCTCAAGATTTTTTGGCTATTTCAATATCTACGCACTGAGGGTGCATGTAGGCGGTCGGCTGAAATGTTTGCGGATATGATCGAGCCTACTGGGCTCGATAGCGACTTTTCCATGAGTATTAAGGAGGCTGTACAAACGGCAATGCGCGCCTTTGCTGAAAACATGGAAGTTGTGTCTGATTTAAAAGTTTGTCTGGTTAGGAATGCTACCAGCGTTCCGTTCCTTGTTTCTGATGATCCGGCAGTCTTAACGAACCGATGGCAGTTGGAGGACAAGCGGACTCGTGGTGGCTCGCTCGGCCTCAGGGATGCCGGAGCAATATTATTACTTCCGTTATCTCCAACGATATTTTGTCTAGGCTACGATCCAGATGTCTATCGGGTTCCAAGTGACAGCGGCTGGCTAACATTACGTAACGCCACTGACGTGGAGGCCCTCAATGAATTTCAAGTATTAAATTGTCGAGCCAATCTTTTTGTTGGCAGCCTGGATTATGCTGAAGGACTGCACCGCTTTGTTGATGAGTTTATTCACCACAGGCCAGCAGCAAGGCATATCGTCAATTTTGCAATTTTTGAGGGCGAAGAGACGGCAGAGCATAAAAAATATCGTGTGGTATCCAAGTCGGATTTTAAAGACGCTCACGATGGCATCATGCATGCTCAAACGATATCTCAAATCCCGTCGCAATGGCCTAGTTTCCTGCTCCGCCGAAATAAAAGCTGTGCTTACTACAATGGCACTGGAATAGGATACCTCCGACAGATGCATGCAGCGATGATAGAAACAGCTCGACCTTTTTTTAAGGTTTCTCCGTATAAGTAGAATTCGCGAATTGCAATCGTTGAAACATGATGATAGGCGCGCTCTGCGCATGAACATTTCTACCCTTATCGTAGGGCCTTTAGCAAGAATCCCAGGGCCATCATCGGGGTGGTTTCTGCCTGCTCATTGTGACCCAAAAGCAACGTTTGGCTACTAGTCGCTTTCGGCCAGAAGGGAACGTTGGCAAGCGACCGCCACCGGCCAAAAGCTGCCAGTGGTAACGGGCAGAAAACGGCCAAGAGCAACCGTATGAATAGCCGTTTTCGACCCATAGCGATCTTTCGCGGTAGATCGCATAGAACTAAAGAGCCTAAGGCGAGACGAGCGGCAACCACAGGTGAGGCGCCAGTGGTAGCGCTGCAAACGCCGGAGCAACCGGCGTGCGTATTCGGCACGACTGTGTGCTTTTGACGTAGAGTCTAGTATTGCTTCGGCATTCGCCATGCGATCACGGCAATTTATAATTTAGAGGATAGTTGGATGGCTTCGGAACAGTTGACCCAAATTATGAGTTTTTTGAGTGGTGGTGCAATACTTCTGGTCATGCAGTATTACTTAACTAGCTACTCAAGAGAGAAAGGGAAAAATCTAGCTACCAAGGAAGACATAGAAGCAATTACCGATAAAATAGAATCAGTCAAAGGTGAGCATGCCAAGCAGTTTGAGAATTACAAACTTAAATTATGGCAAGAGCAACAAGCACACCTTTGGGCGCGTGAAGAGTCAAAATTAAAAATTGAGACATTCAAAAAATCTGTAACTGACGTGGCAAAAGTTATAAATTTAGTTAAAAGATATCAAATGCTGATTTCTGAGCGAGAGTTAGCGCTGGCTGCGGCAGGCATTACGAAAGATGAAGAAAACGGGACCGCGTACAAAATGTACTGGGATAAGCACCAAGAGTATATGGAACAAGCACACTCAGCTTACGCAGACTTCCGAGAAATTACGGCTGAAATGAGCGGACTCTTTGCGCTGTTTTCGATTTACTTTAATTTTGAACTTGCAAACTCATTAACTACAATTGTGCGTCTCGCCTACAGCGAAGTTGAAATGAAAATGAGTCGCGCAAAGTTTTCCGAACTTTTGAAAAATGAATATGAAAAGTCTTCCAGCCTGGAAACGGCACGTGAGGTTGTCGGGGTTTATTATGATGGAATTTGTGCGCAGTCGCCGTTACCTACTGAATCTCAGCGGTTTTTTGATCTATTGAAAATGTATGTCCATTCAGAGTCCCGCGGTGCCCCTGCACGCGAGGAAACTCGCAGCAGTTAAAGGTCTGCGGCTTAGCATTTTTGCGACATAAGATTGACGCCAAAATGGATAGACGTATGATTTTTAGGAAAATTACTACCAAAATACCGGCATAGAGTTTGACGTAACCACTGTTGTTCCACTTTTTTCACCATTGCACTTTCCGCAAAGAACTTGCAAATTGGTAGGGTCATTCACCCCTTTAAGGGCGATAGGAACTATATGGTCAATAGCCAGTTTTCCATAGGTATGGAACAAAGATGTTAAATCCGTCTTACAAATTGCACATAGACCTTTTTCTCTACAAAATAACGCCCGCTCTAGCCATTTCGGCCAGTACGTGCATCGAGGCGTTCGCTCTTCCAGGCTATCAGCTATCCTGAGATTAAAAACTTTCATTGCTTCACGATCAGCAAAAAGCAATGTAAAAACTTCTGTCACCAATAGAGAAGAGAGGCCGTCCATAGCTATATCTTCTAAATACTCACTAAGGTACTGAAATTTCATCTTGTCCATAAGATCATTTGTGACTGCTACCGTTTCTCCCGTCTCATCGTCGCGATATTGTTCCGCTACATATTCCTCTAATGAAATATAGTGAATGCCATGCGAATCCAGCATGGCAAAAACAGGAGTTACATCTTCATACTCCCATCCACCACCGCCAAAATAAAAACTCAAGTCTTCACGAATTACATAATCAATGTAATCGTGCAAAATAGTTTTCTGCTGAGGTTTCGCGGCTTGCACTTCCAAATTACTGGCAACATCTAATGGATCAACCGGAAAGTCATTTTCAAAAATAGATTTTCGCACCTTATCAGCATATGCGTACGACTCAGAAAAATTAAAAACATGACAAGCTTTTAAATATCCACTCATAAACTTACCATCTTGTAGTAGATCCTTATTTTGCACCTACAATAGTTCCTCATTTGCAGTATGTCTACGCTATCAATCAGCCATTTTCCGTCTTGGTCATAGCTCTCCTATAAAAAAAGATGTGTGAATCGCCCCTAGTTTTGTAGTGTGCTCCAGGCCACAAGTGAGGCCTGCTAAGCGCTACCCAGCTGTCCTTTTTTGGCCGGTTTCAGCCTGTCCCCACCGTCAGCTTTGGGTCGTTTGGGGGCCCGTGAAGATCAGTAAGCGGGACGCCGATTTATTGAATAAGCCCCACACGTGACGCCGGTGCGAGGGCCTTTTCCGTGCACTGAAACTACACCACCTCGGCTGGTCTACCATTGCTTAACGGTCTGGCGAACTCAGTCTTTCCTCATTTGAACAGGATCATCGCCCTTGTCGTACGCCTATGAAGGGTTGGCGACCGTCGCTGTATTGGCCCTTTACCAGGGGCTACAGCCGAACGAGCTGACTACGCTGGAACTGAACATCCGATTGCTCAACGTCGGTGCGGGGCGTTTTCGCTTAGAATTTGACCGTTACCTGCCAGGCCCAAAGGAAGCCAATGCCATCCGTGTGGTGCTGCCCGGCGGGCTGCTGCTGCAAGGCCCGATTGTCGAGGGCAGCGACGAACCAGCCGGCGGCTGGCTGCTGATCGATGTCGAGCAGTACGAATTGCCGCTCGAACCACCGGCATACCTCAACGGCTGGACGTGGGGGTGAGCATTGACTGCACAAGGGCTGCACTAAACAGTCATGCGCGGCGCAGGCCCGAAAGTGTTATTGGCAGATTAGTGCCTTCCGCGAAGGTTCGCTTTGGGTCGTATTCTGCCTCTCGTTACTGGCAGTAATCGGCCCATAGGAATCATTCATCATCGACCGTTTCCGTTACTGAATTGGCCTTGCTGAGGATTGCAGATGTGCTGTATCCAAGCGGGGCAATCAAGCCCGAGATATTTTTCGAGCAGATATCACCCAAGGTCGTCGACCGCGCAATGCGTGGCTGACTCATCCACGCTGCCTTGCCGCCCTCGACGGCCGGATCGCAGTTCGCTTGCTGCGCCTCTGGAGCTTTTCTGGAGCTGACGAATACATCGGCCTGCGTCCGGGTTCAACGTGGGGCACTACACTCAGGGGCCAAGCGTTTGCGCTGGCGTTCAGCACTGTGAACTAGACGGTGGGCCACACGCCTACCGCGCTTGTGATTCGCTCCACAAGAGGCCGGTATCAACCACGGATCGTCACTGAGGGCAGCCGCTCTGTGGTGGCCAAGGTCTCGCGGCGAACCACGATATTGAGAACGCGCTCACCATCGTTCTCCATGCCTGTAATGACCACAGCAAGCCCTATTTGAACGCCGATCAAGCGACAAGTCGTTGGGCATTTACCTGCTTTTTATTGACCGTCTTGTATGGGCAGTTAGCCGGGAAGGGTCATTCCTGTAGAACTCATGTGTAAAATGAATTGCATTCATTGGGCTATTCATTTAAATTCATCTCAAATGATGAACTCCATGAGGCTTCCCCAAAATGCTAGTCAATATCCCGATCAAAGATGATTTACTCCTCGCCTTACTCACACACGCTAAAACAAATGGCTCGACGGTGGAGGCTGCTATCGACGACATTTTGCGGGAAGCCCTTGATGACCCTGATTTAGAGAGCAAATCGCTTGGTGCCTTCCTTCACGTGGCGATAGTTGGGGTAGAGGCAATCGAAAAAATGGCTGAATTTTCACTCGATGACGTTTTGGGTCATGAGGATTGGAATCGACTGAGTGGTGGTGACCGTAAGTCGCTAGGCCGCAGTTTCCGAAAAGAGGTTGAGCGCTTAGGCATCGCCGTGTGGTTGCGCCGCAACAGCGCGAACAAAGCCATTTATCTGAAGCAGTAGATCTAAATTCCGCCCGCTGCCCCTAGCCCAGGCCTCAATGAGCCGGGCCAAGGCAGTTAAGAGATTCGGTTGTCTCGACTTTGAACAACCAGGAGCCCGTCAGGAAAAAACACATGTCAAAATATCTGGGCTGGGAAACAGCCACGTCTCTACTACTCGCGTATGAAAGCATGGCACTTGCGCACCGTTCGACATTACGAAGGGCTAGCTCGGATGGCGGGGAGCCGCACGCCTATTACAGCTACATGCATTCGTTCGGACTACTCATTCTCAACGCTTCCTTTGTCGAAGGAACTGTCCGCTCAATCCTTACTGAAAAGGTGAAGGCCGACTTGGACGAGGCCGTTCAGCGAGGTATCCGCGCCGGCCGCACCGAGCATGATGCTCCTACCCGTCTTCTGCAAAAATTCCTAATTGAGTTGGAGAGTTCTGGAGGATGGGACAACCTCGTGAAGACGGCTGGTGTTTCTTATTACGGAGCAGCGCTTGACTCCGAGGTCGACAAGGACTTGAAGGAAGGCATTGGCGTGCTGTTTACTCTGCGAAACGTGCTCGCTCACGGGACAACGCTCATTCAGCCGACGGTAAAAATGACCGACGATATGAAGGATGTTTACCCATACTCATGGCAGTCGAAGCTGCACGGTGTTGCGATGTATCTTGAACGTCATTTCAAGAAGGGTGGGATGTTCGAGAATCTGGCAGACCCTGACCTCCCTGAGCACTTTATCGATGTCACCAAGAAATACTTTGAGCAGCTAGCACCGCAATTTGCACCTCTCCCAGAACGGGCGCAGAAGACCGTAGACATGATTCGCGGCTACAGCTTCGGCTTCGTCAACTACACCCGCTAGTTTTCGCGGAAAAAGGCGCAGATTTTCCGCGCCAGGAGCACCGTAAGCGCAGCCGTCAAACCGAGGGGCTAACCCATTACAGGGATGCCTATGGCGTTCTGAATTTTGAACAATCTGAAAAGGATCCTTGACCATGAATGGCCTGGAAAACCACCCAATACTGAAAGCTGTAATTCAAACCGATGATGGATCAACACAAGAAGTGTCAGTGAAAAAAATCCTGATGACTTCGGATGACCATGCGTATGTGCTGGTCGATGCGAAAGGTCAGGTGCGGCCTGCGCAAGCTGGGGTCAAGGAGGATCGTAAAGTCGAGTTTCTATTTTTTAGCGCAATCTGGATCGCAGATAACGACGTTTGGACTCTGGATATTCACACCAAAGAACAGAAGCTTCGCATTGGCAAGCTGATTCGCTTGGGTTAATGCTACTTGTTAGGGAAAAATCTAGATGTCTCAACCTCAGCACGCAGAACACCCCGGCGATTGCACATTTCTTGGCACCAAGGGGCGGCTCGACCTTTACTTTTGCCGGCAAGGGCTCCCTGTTCCAATAGTGATCGCGCGCAGTGGAAGTGGTGCTAGTGATTTTGAGCACTGGCCGGTAGATAGTGGGCCGCGGTCGACGGTGAAGCTGGAGGTTTTCATCCATGCCGTCAGGCTTGCGGTCCAGCAAGGGCTGTTAGACCAGAAATAGGAAACTCCCGCCCAGCTCTGCATCAAGTCGATGCGTATGTCCAGCTCTTCCTAAACGGTTGGACCGAAGTCGAGCATCCTTGATGCCGGGTTGATGGTACTGCTGTTCATAGTGCTTTCTCGTAGCTCATTAGCGCCTCGGGGCGATTGCTGCTTTTCTAAAAGCTACCATTTTGGTAGTTTTGGTCGGTATTTCAAACCAGCGACTCACAAGCGTTCAATTAGGCGTCCTTCTGAAAAAACCATAGGAAGACGATCTAGGTCTTAGGCCAAAAGGTTGCTATCGCGCTGGGTGGTCGCGGACACGCTACCTGCTCGATTTGCATTCATAGCGGGGTGTGGCGGTGAAGGTGAGTCGCCTAACGCAATGAGTTATCTGGAGAATCGGTATGTTCGAAACTCACGAGCAAGCACGTGTGCAAAATACTTTTTTTGTGCTTGAGGAAGGCGTACGCCGCTGGAAGTACATTTCGCAAAAGTCGAATGACGAGTGGTTTTTTGTCACATATGAAGTGGCAGGCGAGGAGGGTTCCTCGCAGCAGCAGTTCATGATTTCGAAAGTACAATTCCTCTTGGATTTGGCCTCAAGGGACACGTCTGGACGGTTCATCCGTGAGGTTCAGCTCGTATCCCCGCCTTGGCTGAATCAAAAAGGCAACTGGTTGATGGAGCCAATTCGGGAGATCCAAGAGGCGGACGAGCGGGTCTGCTACGAGCTGATGGATGGACAGGTTTATCCATCAAATTTGCTAGGAACCCGCGTCCCGTTGTGGTCAAAGCGGGCAATGGGTAATGAATAATCTAATCGAAAGGATTCTTGCAGCTCAGTACCGCTCTCTGCTTTTTCCGAAAGACTTCTGCGGAGAGGCAATCTTCGGTTTTGAATGCAATGACGGATGGGGTGATTTGATCCAAGCAACTTTGTGGCTTGTTCAGCGACGTGCCCCGTTGAGCGCGCTCGACGTGGAGGTCACGCAGGTGAAAGAAAAGTTCGGTCAGCTCAGGATCTACCATCGCGGAGGTGACGAGAGCATCGGTGCCGCTTTCGAGATCGCGGAGGTGGTATCAGGTAGTGTTTGTGAGATGTGCGGGATGCCAGGTGGGGTTATAAGTGTTGATGGTTGGCTTCAGGCTCGCTGTAGCCAACATTCAGCGGCGGGAAAAAGAGCTAGGGTTAAAAACGTTAAGAATAACGACAATTACATCGCAAGCTATGTAGAAGCCGTAGACGCGATTTTGTCGTTTTTCGGAGAAGGTGCAGTGCTTTGGGTACAGCAAGAACGCACCGCTTTTGCTGGTCGGCGACCGTGCGAGTTGCTGGCAATGGAGGAGGGGTGCCAGGCGATTTACCTGATGCTCAAACGGCTTGAATATGGGGTTGGCGTTTGACTTCGCAACTGGTTCGAGCGACTTGTGTGGTGATGGCTACCCACCCAAATCTAGAGAATCATTTGCGCGGTGAATTGGAATGGGAATTCAGCCAAGGTCCGGTGGATTTGAGGTATGTGCGAAGTCTCGTATCGTCGCCGAGGTTGAGGTCGATGTTCGTCCGGGCTTTCAGTCATCCCGCACTAGCCGAAGCTGGAGACACGTTTCTGGATTCGCGCACGCTGTTGGCGGACTACCCTCAAAAAACCATGGCTATATCGCTCACGAATTATCAGCTTTTGGAGGGCGCGGTAGAGGTTGTCGATGAATACAGTCCCAACGATCCGTCGTTGATGAAGCTTCAGATCTGGCCATACGAGCCAAGAGATCTAAATGAGTTCGCTATGGCGATTGCGGTGGCGTTGAGTTACACGCCTGCGGAGCTGATGGCAGAATCCAGAATCTCGGCCGCGATAGACGATTTGGTCGGCAAATGGGGGTTCTTTACCGATGAGTTCTGAGGTCGAATCTCTCGGCTAAATCGCCTTGCATCAGGGCCGATCGCGCATAGGACAGGTTCGACGAATCGAATGCCGAGCGCTCCTCGGGGCTGTCATCCTACCGAGCTAAAATTCCTTTCCCTCCGGTGCCATTTTTTCCCAGGCTTCGTCTCGATTGTTCTCGGGAGTTTCTGCTAGCAAGCTCTCCAGGGAAAGCTTCGTAGGCTTCAATGGCGCTACAGAATGGACCTGGCTCGATGAGCCCGTGTGCGGCTTAACCCTTGGGTCTTTAGGTCGTAACTGTGATTTTTTTCGGGTCATGGGCTTCCTCCCCCTTGCTCATACGAGTTTAGTGTCCCGCCGGGAGAGCAGGGCTTCAAGGGGATGAATGGATGAGCCGCTCGGCCACTTTCCCTTCGGCGAACCATCGGCCAGTGGTGCGAACGCATTAGGACGCTACTGGCACATCCAGATACTCAGGCGGTACCAAAGCGCCCGCGCAGATAAACCTCATTTTCATCTGGAGACGGCTCCAAACCTCGCTTTCCCAAGGCGACGCCTTGAGCAGATCACAATACTCGCGAAGCGATTCTTCGAGCGCAGATAGAAATCGTGTGGCATCGATCACCAAGTTTTCCGCGTCAAACAGTTGAGACGTATCCCTTCGAATTCGCCACCCTCCGGTTGTTTCGCCTTGGTGCATGACTCCGCAACGGACGTGCTTGTAGAAGAGTCTGCCGTGCTCTCGCAGGGATGAAAAATGATCAACACGGTCGAAGAATTGGCTGAAAGCAACTCCGCTGAGACCCGACTTTGCGGAGCCAGTCCAGAAAGCCTCTAGCGTTTCGACCATCAGGCACGCACATGCCATCATCGCAAAGCCATGCTTATGCTCCTTAGACTCGAAGGGCTTGAGATAGCGCTCCTGAAATCGTTGGTACACAAAATCAGCAATGCTTTCCTTGTCCTTTGCCCGTTTGAAAGCTCGGTAATCGGCGACGGTGACTGTGCTCGAAAGCGAAACATCTTGGGGGGCGCGCTTAACCATCATGAGTAGATCCGAGGAGAATTTGTGGTTTTAGAATTTACGTCGGCCAGGAGCCCTGAAGCTGAAGACTTACAGGGCGGTGTTTTGAAGGCCTGAGTGGTGTGGTCGACGCGGGGCGTTGCTTCTCATTACCCACTGGTTTAAATCAGATCTGACTCAGCACACGGGCTCGGGCTTTTGTCCATAGAGTGGGAATAGGAACGAATAATAGTGATACTGCTTTCAAAAATAGTGGCAACTTCTTCCCGAACGGAGTGATCGGCTCGCTCGCAATGTGCATCGTGAATAGATAGCGATACACTCGACGTCTACTCAGAGGTAATAGTCCAGCTTGCTCCAAAATAGAAGGTCCAATTTGACCTACCATCCCAGTAACCATAATCCATAGAAGTATTAGTTCGGCGAGCAAAACGGTCGAAATTAAAATGTTGGCCACAATCGTTTTCCAGTCTTGCAGCGCCTCGAAAAATGAGTCGATGTTGCTTCCGAGTGTCACTACAGTGGCAAAAATTGCGGCAATAGCAGTCAACAACCCTATGAATCTCGCGGGGTCGGGAAGTCTTAGGAATGCAGCGAAGCGCGGCCCCATCGTGTCGTCGCTAGCCAAGTTCCGGATTTCCTCGCGCTCCTCCCACAGGAGTCTAATCTCCCGCGCTTTGTCTAAGAGCTTTTCTGGCGTGCATTCATAGCGGGCGCACAGCCACTGTTGCTTTAAGTGCAAGCGTTCGGTAAGCGAGGTGGTAGGGCCTGCTCCGAGGCGCGTTGCGCGCACCTGTGATGATACTTCCCCCATGTGAATCGCGCATATCATCGTGATTATCAATATCGGGAGTAGAGTAGGGATGAAATCAGTAAGCATTACATTAGGAACAGTTACCAAGGCCCATAGAAGAGCTATCAAGACCGTTCCCGTCCAAATCAAACAAACCTTTGCATCTCGCCTCTGCCAAGCAGCTCTGAGCGGAACACGCTCAAATAGTTGAAAGTATTCATCAATATCTATCTCAAGCTGCTTGATATTCATTACTATTGATCTCTGGATTAATTTTGCCTTGGGAAATAGAAGTTCAAGCTAAGATCCGGATCATTTGCGCATACCTCTAAAGCGAAGTCTTTAAGAGTTTTCATGGATTTTTTCACGTAATGATCGCGGGGGTGAGGATCTATGAAGGTTTCGATGTTAGAAGATGTGATTTCTTGAGTTTTTGGATGTACTAAATTATTCCTTAGCTGGAATGTTTCAAATACGCCTTTCGCCAATAGGTCGCTTGGATGTTCTCCAAACACTGTGAGGAATATTTTTTCAAGTTTCTTAGAAATAGGTAATCTTTCAATTTCTGCTTTGTAATATGGTTCACCCAACCTCCTCACGCCATAGAAATTGAGAAAGCCTTCCATTGCTAGACATGCGTAGAGGTGAGTCGACGTAGCAGCACGATATGAAGCTTGGTGCAAATCAGAGGTTAGGTGAAAGACGAGGCTCTCACAGGTGTGCCCCTTTTTTTGGTGCCGTTTTTCGGATTTGGTAAGTCTCTTAGTCAGGGTGGCGTAGTCGCTATAGTAGTGCCATGCATTCTGATGGTGTGACATGTACGCGCTGTTCCATGCGCCGCTCTCGGCCATGCTGTAAATTTCCGTTTTTTTCATTTTATCTTCATCAAAAATATTCTAGGTAAGCATGATTTATTAGTTTTTAATATATTTCAATATGTAGCAAATATTTTTTTGCAGATGTGAGCGACTAATCTCTAGTCATCTTCGAATGGTGGAAGATCGAAACTTGGTAAAAATTGAAGCGGAGTTTGTTGCAGTCAGTGACGATATCCCCACGGTGCATTGAGTAATCGCGTGACCGGACTTGCTGCTATGGTATGCGTTTGGGAGAATTGGCTAGCCCCCTGCACCCGCTAGCAAACCGTCTATCAACTTGCCAATCAGAACGTCCGGCCGCCACTGATGTCTAGGGAGTGGGCCCAAGGAGGTAACTGATGGCGAGCAGTTTTTTTGCATTATTTGACGACATAGCAACGCTGCTGGACGACATCTCCGTGATGAGCAAGGTGGCGGCAAAGAAGACGGCGAGCGTCCTCACCGATGACTTGGCAGTGAATGCGGAGAAGGTGGTTGAACTCAAGGCGGATCGTGAGTTGCCGGTGGTGTGGGCCGTTCTGAAGGGATCGCTTGTTAACAAGGCCATCCTGGTTCCTTTGGCGCTTGGGCTGAATTACATCTCTCCAGTGATCGTGCACGGGCTTCTGGTCATCGGCGGCATATACCTCTGCTATGAGGGCATCGAGTCTTTGATTGAGAAGCTTACTCCCAAAGATAAAGGGGATGGTGCGCGCAAGGTGAAGGTGCTCAGCGATGAAGAGGCGAAGAGGTATGAAGCCAAGAAGATCAAAGGCGCAATCACTACGGATTTCGTGTTGAGCGCTGAAATCGTAGTCATCACGTTGAATGTTGTATCTGAAGCGCCTTTCCTTCAGCAAGTCGCAACACTGAGTCTGATAGCCCTGTTGGTCACATTTGGTGTTTACGGCCTGGTCGCCGGCATTGTCCGGATCGATGACCTGGGGTTACGCATGAAGAAAGTCACCACCCATGGCGTCTTCGCGCAAGCGGTACGAAGCGTAGGGGGAGGGCTTATTGCTGTCGCACCCAAGCTGATGAAATTGCTGTCATGGATAGGAACAATAGCGATGTTCTTCGTAGGCGGATCGTTCATCGCACAAGCCATGTCAGAGGCACCAAGCTGGTTGATTCCTGCGACCCTGAAACTTCATCTGCAAGGATACCTTCCCGAGGCGGGCATTGGAGTGATTGCAGGCGTCATTGTTGTAACACTTGTGCGCTTGGCACAAAGTCTACGAAAGGAGTCGCAAGCCTAAAATTTATGTTGAAGCGCGATTGTCTTGAGTGCTTCAACATCTGCTTGCATCTCTTCAAAGCGTTTCAACATATGATTTGCGAACTCAAGATCCACTTGGTTCGACAACATAGCTTTGCGAACTTCATAACGCATAGTGGTGAGATCTTCAAGCTTGTCATCCAATTGTTTGAGATGTTGTATCGCCTCCTCATAGGTGTCGAATTTTGTACTGAATTTGTATGCATTATTGAAATACGTATAAAGTGACTCTGGGCTTCCATGTCCGGTTTTTGCTGCAACAATCGCACAGATACTATGGCGAATACCTTCGTTCCAGATAGCAGCAACATTGGGATTTTTCGTCGTGCGTTGCATCTCTAGAAGAATTTCAATGGTGATAAATCTATGCCTGAACATCGATAGGCATAATTTGACATTGCCTAATCCAGCTGCAACAACTAACCGGGAAAAATCCCGTGTGAGTGAATCCTCATCAAGCGGGGCTCCATCTTCGGTGAGTAGTATTGACTGGGCTGCACTAGGGTGTAACTGTTTCTCACCAAAAACGGCTAAAAAATCAGTTCGTGCTTTTAGATACTTTTCGAATCTATTAGCTTCAGCAATTGAGATAGGGAATTTTCTTAGTGGGAGTTCATTGTCTCTAGTTTTACCAGTTGGAAGGTATAAGGCAAGTTCGTTAATAGGGTCGGTGTTCTTGTCTATTGGAATATTGCAAAGCTCCATTGGTCGAAGCCCGCTAATTTTAAACATGTGGATAGAAAACATTCGACGTTCATACATATATACTTTTTTTAACTGCTTTGGACTCGCTGTGTCGATTTGTTTGTCGGAAGGAGGCTCTGGTAAAGTTCCATAGCACCTCACAAAGATTGTATCTCTGAGTTGGCTAATATACTCATCTGGAATTGGAATCTTGTCCCCTTTTGGCGCGACCGCTGATGGCATGCTGGCGTGTGTATACGTAGTGCGCCCAGTCTTGGGGTTTCGACCTATGGTGACGTGTATCTGTGCACCGGATGACTCGTCCCCAATAAACGTTGGATCGACATTTAGTATAACATTTGCTTGAATCCAGCGTAAAAAACGAAATATGGTTTGTAGTATGGCAATAGTCTGATTGTTGTTTCTGCGGTTGCCACTTATCCCGTTCTTAAAAGATGTCTCTTTTTCGAGATAAGTAACCAGCTTGCTGATGTCTTCATCATGTAAATTTAAAAGCTCTATGCGATATTTGTAACAGTGCCTTAGTAGGAATGATAAGTGTGAGGCGTAAGTACGACAGGTTTTAGTTCTGTCGTGGTTTCCTTTCTTCCTGCTTTGTTGTCGCAGCCACTCATTTGCTAATGCGCATGGAGCACCATTTGGCCACGTGAGGTGGTAGAGACGACTATGCGTACGGTAGTTCACGAAGGCAGGATCGCGATAGCCAACTGTTGATGGAATTTTCACGCCTTCGGTTTCACGAAAAAGTTGCATTAGGATTTACCTCCGTCGATTATCTTGAGGCTCGTAGATTCCTCATATCGAACAGGGTTGGCAAATGTCGTCATCTGTAGCGCCTTTGATTGACTAAGCGCTTGTACTAATCTTTTTCTAGACAGATCTGGTAAATTCGGATCGGACTCTGCGATGGCTCTGATTTCACGGAACAAGGAGAAGTAGGCCGTTTCATAGCGATGCATATGTCTCGACATTTCCTCCAAGAGTTGATCTGTGTTGACTGTCTCACAATCTGTTTGATAGTCTACAGTTGATCTATAAGCATCTTCCCTAAGCCGTAATATATGATCCCAAGCAGCGCCTTGACCAAGTAAGTGGATTGGAAGACTAATCGTCGAGCAATACTTTTTTAAGCTGTTGTAGGAGATTGGTTTGAATTTCCCCGGAATTTCTAAAGCACAGAATGCTTTCGTGTTCTCCAGCAGTTTTATTTGCTCTTGGGTCGCAGTAATTTCTCTGTTTTTTACCTGATATAACCATTCAAAGCGCTCAACAACCTGAGTGCTAGTTAGATTTTTCATCAGCTTTGTTTCCAACTATAATTGCAATTTCGATGTCCATGTCCTGAACGTCCTTGGCTCGTAAGCCAACCATGTAGTGCTGAATACTGAATTCCCCTGCTGCTAACATTCTCTTGACCGTATCGTGATAGTCATCCGCCGAGACGCCGGAAAGGCTCTTGACGTTATGAATTTCACAAACCCTTTTATATAGAGTCGCTGTGCCTGGATTTTTTCCTTCATCCAGACGGTTAGCTCCAAATTCTATCAAGCGGGACGCAACAGATTCCGCCTCATAACCCTGTAACTCTTCTCCGCGAAAAGTGTCTTCGTAATATGCCTTCGTATGCTCGGCATCCCCGTGGCCCACATACCAGCCGATAGCATCCAGTACATGGCTAGTCTCGTGACGGTAGATCGTGTGAATGAAGAACCGCCGTAATTCGTGAATTCGTACGTACCATCGGCGCCCAACGTTATCCACTGGGGTCTCGACAATATCTGAGAACGTATCCATAGCGCGTGCCACACGGTGCTTAAGATGTTTGCCATCCGAAAATGGGAAATATTTAGTGGATGGAAAGTAAAATAGTTCGTCGGCATGAGCACTAGTATCCTGATTAATCTCCTTCAGGTTTTCTCCAAGATGCTGCAATTGACCGATTGCTTGTCCGACGATAGATGGGATAGGCCTCTGGATCAGCGGGTTGACGCCATGGGTACCCCTTTTACCGGCCGAATGCTCAAGCCATAGCCCCTCGTCGAAGGTTGATAGGAGCAGCGAATTCCTTGCTAGTCGGGCCAATTCGCTTTCACGTATTGGTTTGAGCATTCCTATTAATGTCGCACATGCCCCGATGTAGCCTTCGACCACTTGGTGGAATGACATTTCCCTTGGATCTATACTTCTGTGGGCTCTAAGTTGACGGAATTTAATATTCAGGTCTGTCGTTAGAGATCTTGACTCCAGACCTTCGATTTCAGTTGAACGCCATCTGACGCATGTTGAATTGTATAGTTTGTCTAGTGCCCTAGAGCGTGAGCTGCGATCTAAGCTATCATATAGCTTGATTTCCGTTGCGTAGAAAAGACATGCGTTGATAATGTCGTCCCCGTAGAGTACCACCCATTTGCAAGCTTGTCGTAAGAGGTGCAATCCGATACCAAGTCGCAAAGTGTTGTGGTGTTTCGATGCGGTTGTATTGGCCTTGAATGTTAAAAGAACTTCCGGGGTGCTAATTTTTATTGGCGGAAAGAGCTGCGGCAGAAAATTGTGTGAGGCGAAGATTGCATAAAGAAGATCAATTTGATCCTTGAAAGATTTTTTTGTCGGGCGGTGATTTTTAGCTTCTTCGAGCGTTGTGGTATTCTGGCTGTGATAATTCGCCCGGGGGCGAGCATTGATTAGAAGTTTCGGATGTGACAACGCCGGTTCAAACTGTCGAAGGAATACACGTATTTTAGGGTCGTGATGTAACTGTTGGGATTCACATCCGATTAACTCACCAAGCTTAATGCGAGAAAGCGTGCCGTTTACTTTTGTGTCACCACGCTGATGAGCTTTGGTGTACCATTTGTTAGCGGAGAAAAATCGAACTGCTTCTTTTAAAAAATCTTTCGGAAGATCAAATGGGTAATTCAGTAGTGGGGCTAATTCAGTATTTGAGTGCGTTAAAGTATGAATGCCTTGTATCATGCGGGGAATATATTGGAGTGCTTCAGTCCAGCTGCCGAGCGACAGATCGCTCATAAGGTTAGCCAAGGCGTTATCATCTAGGCGCATGAAACCGTACTTTGTAGGTTCATACTTGTCTTCGTACAGAACTAGCCAAGAACAAACTTGGAGGGAGGCGGCAACATACTCTCCCCAACGTTGGGTTTTTACGCTGTAGCGCATCGGATTGTTGCGCATCATTGCCGCCATTTGCTGCACGGTGTACAGCATTTGTCTATTGCATGGGTCGCAAAGATTCGTTCCATCTGGAAGGGCGTGTGTAAAGTAAACAGTCAGTTTCTTCTTTCGACCATTATCCTTCACAACCCAAAAGCTGTCGCCCATTGCGCCTTGGAGCAGCCATGGCTTCGCTTCAAGGTCAGCTGCTGGATACATTAGGCTGTTAGCGTTTGCGAGTAAACGTTGTATTTCCGCTGCCTCGTCTACAGGTTTTGCCGTGTATCTGCCCATAGATTCAGTCCTTGTAGAACGCCGTGGCTGTGCGAAATCGCTGCAAGAATTCACCAGCTATTTTACAGGCGCGTTGGTGAACGAGTTTGAATTCCAAACTAGACTCGCCTTGTAGTTCTATATTTGCCGAGAAGTCCGAAGCCGAGTCGGCAGGGTTTTCAGCTACGCATCTCATTAGCCGAGCCAATGCAATGAGCTTGGCTTCCTCTTCTTCCAAATCGTCTAGGGCTGCATGATGCGGCTGGTTGTCTAATAAGCTTTCATAGGCGTACAAAGCTGCCAATGAATCGGGCTTCAGGTTAATGAATAAGACTTCTGAAGGTGGACTCTTATCCTTGCTTCCGAATCGCTCTTCAATCGCTTGGGTGAAGGCGTCTCCCTCCCGTCCTTCAGTCAACATACTTTTGACAAACACGGTGATTTGGTCGAGCGAGGTAAAGTCTGATGCTGGTAGCAGCCAGGGTGTTCCAGCATTTGCGACAATCACCAGTTTCTGGTGGAATCGCCGGATAAGGCGTTCGCACCAGCGCTCGATTATCCATGGCGGTATGTAGGAGCTAAGGATCGCTTGTATTGTATTGCCCAATTTCTTCGCCATTGCCTCAAGGCTGCCTCTGGCTAAAAATTCAAGAATACCTTCAGTGTTCCGTATGTGTGAAAGCGTGAATGTGTTCGGTTTTACATCTGGTGCCTTTTCTCCAAGATGTATTGCGTCATAAAGATTTAAACCTGATCCTCCGTTTAACTTCGTATCAATATCCATGGTGGTTCCCATATTCAACCTATGAGATACCAAAAATAGGTAGCGATACCGTGCGTCATGAGAATTTAGCAGTTTTGTTCTGATTATCTGTGTCGCTTGAATTACATCCTCCATGACCATCTCTGACATGGAGGGGAGGGAAGAAAATTTCCTGCTCTGAGCCCGCGCTTTTTCGACGCTGAAAACTACATTTTCGTTGATAGTGATGCTGTAGAAGCTGTTGCCGTCATCGTCTATCAATTTGGCTTGTTGAAGCGGCATTGAATTGAAAACAGGATTCTCCGTAGTGAGCAATACGGCGGCGGCAGAGCAATCCCTTATAGATAATAGCCCTAGCAATCTGTTCAGTATTTCTGTCGCCTGCATTCGGTCATCATTCCCGACACCGGCAATCTTGCGTAATGCTGGTCCAATTAGTTTTCTGAAATCTTGTGAAGATTTCAATCTTTTAAAAAACCTATACCGTTTCGCTAGACCTGTAAATGAGATGTGAGTTAAGTTTGGGTCGTTATGCAGGTAGTAATTAGCGACCGCCAAGAACCAATTAATTCCGTTCGGTGATCTTGGGTCGCAGATGCACGGCTTATTTCCAGGCCCGAATTTGCCAGATGCTAGTACTTTTTCTATTTGTTCTTTGCTAATAGAATTTATGAGTTCTTGCCCGTTAGCATGGGCTGCTTTCATTTTGACCCAGTAATCATAACAACCATCGCGAACTGCCGATGACGCGATTTTTAGTTTTGACTCAATTACATCGATGTATTCCTCGTCAGATAATGCGAAAGTTTGATCAAATAAATATATCTGAGGGAGTGTTTTGTTCTTGAATTCAACTCTCTGCCGGCTCTCACCAAGTACAGTTCGCGTCTCACTGTCCTCAAATCCGATTGTCGATCCTCTCATCGACAAAGTGAGGATCGGCACCGTCCAAGGCATGTGCCCGTCAACCTTCAACTGCTGATACAAAGCTCGTGCTGCGGGCCACGATGACTTGCGACTCATAAATGAGGCGGTGGAGTGGTCGGTGTCTGTCAGGTGGTATGTAAAATGGGCGAGGCAGAAAGGCCTCCACTCCTTTTCTGATTTTGGAAGCCTGCCTCCCCAACTCGCCATGAATTTGAATTTGCGCTTCAATCCCTCGATATATCCCAACTGGGATTCAAGGGCTGCGCCTTCGCTCATCTGCACGGTGCTATTGCATAGGACCAAAACGTCTTCGATATGAACGGTTGGTGGGAAGGTGGCCGTAGCAATCCGCCACCCTGATCCCTTCAAAAGGTCGGGCATTCGGAATTGGATTTGGCCTTCTTCGGCTAGACGATATTGCATCGACAGCATCCTCCCACTTGGTAGGGATTGAGCCTAGCTCCAGGTGGTCAGGTGTCAAATTTAGGTATCAAGAAAATTCAATTGATTCGTTTAAGTATCTGAAATAAACGGATTAATACGAAAATTAAGTTTTGACATGTCTAGAAAACGGTGATGCTCGACATCAACGGCATCCTCGGGCTCGCGGCGCTGATGGGCGGGATCAAGCATGGCGAGCAGGTCTATAACGACGATTCGGCGCGCACCTACAGCGTGATGATTCTCACGGCCATGGGCGTGTCGATGGTGGTGCCGGAGTTCATCCCCCGGGATAGCTGGAAAACCTATTCTGCCTTCACCATCGGCGCGATGATCGTGTTGTACACGCTGTTCCTGCGCATGCAGGTCGGGCCCCACAGTTACTTCTTCAGCTACAGCTACCCGGAAAAACGCCGCAAGAAAGAACCGGTGGAAAACGAACCAGAACCTATCAGCCTGACGATTTCCATCAGTGCGCTGGTGTTTGGCGTGGTGGTGATCGGTGCGTTGGCTGAAGTGATGTCCAAGGCCATCGACCTGGGGCTGGAAGGCTCGGGTGCTCCGCCCGTGGTCACGGCGATCCTGGTGGCGGCGATCTCTGCCGCGCCGGAAATCCTCACCGCCCTGCGCGCGGCCCTCGCCAATCGCATGCAGGCGGTGGTGAACATCGCGCTGGGGGCGTCGTTGTCCACCGTGATCCTCACCGTGCCGGTGATGGAAGCCATGGCCCTTTACACCGGCCAGCCTTTCCAGATGGCGATGACACCGGTGCAGACGGTGATGATTTTCATCACCCTGATCGTCTGCGCGATCAACCTCAACGATGGTGAAACCAATGCCATCGAAGGCATGACCCATTTTGTGTTGTTCGCGACGTTTATCATGTTGTCCCTGCTGGGCCTCTAGAAGAGCATCGCGGGCAAGCCTTGCTCCCACAGATCACTGCAAGTCTGTGGACTCATGAAAAACTGTGGGAGCAAGCCTTGCTCCCACAGATCAATGCAAATCTATGGGATTCATGAGAACTGTGGGAGCAAGGCTTGCCCGCGATGGCGTTGGGTCAGGCGCCGGCGATCAATTCCCGCGCCGCCTGGCTGTGATCGGCAATCAAGCCCTTCAAGTCCAACCCCTCGACTTGCCCGTCGATCACCCGCCATTGCCCACCGATCATCACCCGATCCGCCCGGTCCGCGCCGCACAGCAGCAGGGCCGAGACCGGGTCATGGCTGCCGGAGAAGCGCAGCTCATCGAGCTTGAACAGCGCCAGGTCGGCCTGTTTGCCCACGGCCAATTCGCCGATATCGCTGCGCCCGAGCAGTTGCGCCGAGCCCCGGGTCGCCCAGCCCAGTACGCGCTCCGGCGTGATCGCTTGCGCGCCGTAGCGCAGGCGCTGGATGTACAGCGCCTGGCGGGTTTCGAGGATCATGTTCGAGGCATCGTTGGATGCCGAGCCGTCGACACCCAGGCCCACGGGTGCGCCGGCGGTGGTCAGCTCCAGGGTCGGGCAAATGCCCGAGGCCAGGCGCATGTTCGAACTGGGGCAATGGCAGATGCCGGTGCCGGCGGCACCGAGTCGGGCGATTTCGTCAGGGTTGAAGTGAATGCCATGGGCCAACCAGGTCCGAGGGCCGAGCCAGCCGACGCTGTCCAGGTAATCCACGGTGCGCAGGCCGAAGCGTTGCAGGCAGAACGCTTCTTCGTCGAGGGTTTCGGCCAGGTGCGTGTGCAAGCGTACGTCGAGCTTCTCCGCCAACTCGGCACTGGCACGCATGATCTGTGGCGTGACCGAAAAAGGTGAGCAGGGCGCCAGGGCAATCTGGATCTGCGCGCCGTCGCCGCGCTCGTGGTATTCGGCGATCAAGCGCTGGCTGTCGTCAAGAATCACCTCGCCCTGCTGCACGGTCTGTTGCGGTGGCAGCCCACCGTCGGCCTCGCCCAGGCTCATGGAACCACGGGTCAGCATCGCCCGCATGCCCAGCTCACGGACACTTTGCACTTGCACGTCGATGGCATTTTCCAGGCCCTGGGGGAACAGGTAATGATGGTCGGCCGCCGTGGTGCAGCCCGACAGCAGCAACTCGGCCAAGGCCACTTTGCTCGCCAGGGCGAGTTTTTCCGGGGTCAGCCGCGCCCACACCGGATAGAGGGTTTTCAGCCAGGGGAACAACGGCTGGTTCACCACCGGCGCCCAGGCGCGGGTCAGGGTTTGGTAGAAGTGATGATGGGTGTTGATCAACCCCGGCAGGATCACATGCTCTCGCGCGTCGAAGACGTGGTCACAGGGCTGGGCGGGTTGTTGGCCGGCGCTCAGCAGTTCGACGATCACACCGTCCTGCAGGACGAGACCGCCACGGGCATCGAGGTCGTTGGCCGTGAAAATGGCGAGGGGATTTTTTAACCAGGTACGGGTCGCAGGCATGGTGGCCGGCTCCTCTGAAAGTGGGTTCAGGTTAGCCAGCTCAGTGATGCCCTGTCTGCTGATCCAGGGTCGCCCATTGGATAGGGCGAGGTGCGGAGTTTACTCAGGTTGTGTTGCAGTTTTCCAGAGTTCGCCGAGATCAAATGTGGGAGCGGGCTTGCTCGCGAAGGCGAGGTATCAGGCGATATCGATGTTGAATGACAATCCGCTTTCGCGAGCAAGCCCGCTCCCACAGGGTTATGGGGTTTCACAGGGTATCGGGTGGTTACCAGGGGATTGTTTCGCCTTTGTAATTGACGAAGTGATGCCCACCCTTGCCGGCGAAGGCATTCACTTGGTCGATCAGCCCACGGGTGCTGGTCTCGACATCAAGGTCCGCGCCTTCGCCGCCCATGTCGGTTTTCACCCAACCCGGGTGCAGCGACAGTACCGTCAATGACTGTTCGCCCAGTTGGCTGACGAAGCTGTTGGTCATGGAGTTGAGCGCTGCCTTGCTGGCCTTGTACAGCGCCAGTTCCGGCGCGTCGGGCATGGTCACGCTGCCCAGCACTGAACTCATGAATGCCAGCACGCCGCTGCCGTCGCGGATCTGGCCGACGAAGCGCTGGGCCAGGTTGATCGGCGCCACCGCGTTGGTGAAGAACAGCTGGCCGACTTCGGCCAGCGTCGCGCCGCCCGGGCTCTGGTTATCCGGGCCCTTGACCCCGGCGTTGACGAACAACAGGTCGAAGGTCTCGCCCTTGAGCTGCTGGCTCAAGGCGATGACGGCTTGCTGGTCGTCCATGTCGAGTTTTTCGATCCGCACCGGGCCCAGCGCTTTCAAAGCCTCGGCGTTCTGCGGGTTGCGCACGGTGGCGGTCACGTTCCAGCCATCGCTGAGCAGCGTCTTCACCAGGCCGAGGCCCAGGCCCCGGGAGGCGCCGATGATCAATGCGTTTCTTGCCGAAGTCATGAGGGGCATCCTTGAAAGAATAAGGTCACGGGTTTAATGGACAACGTTGCCCGAGCCGTTGTTTCAGCTCTTGACGCAACGCGTCGAGTTCGGTCATGCGGGTTTCGATCAGGTTCAGCTTGTCTTGCAGCAATTGCGTCACGGCGCAGTCGGGGTCGGGGGCGTTCCACAGGGCGGCGACGCTCGCGCCGATCTCGCCCAGGGTAAAGCCCAGGCGCTGGGCGGTCTTGATATAGAGCACCAGTTGGACGATGTCGGCGGGGTAGTCGCGATAGCCATTGGCGCTGCGCGATGCTGCGATCAGGCCACGTTGCTCGTAGAAACGCAGCGTGTCTCGACTGACGGCGCAGGCTTGGGCTAATTCACCGATACGCATTGCGAAGCTCCAGAGGACTTGACCTTGGAGCATACCCCAGGCTTTAGCCTCTTTGCTCCTCGATTATCTGGAGCAACGTGTATGTGGAGTTCGATGCAATATCGCCGGGTGGTGCTTGGCAGCGCCTGGTACGACCTGATCGTGTCGGCCGCGCTGGCCACGCCGTGGAGCTTTGCGGCGGTGCATGGCGTGTTGGTGAGCATGACACAGCTCTTTGACCTGCCTGGGGACCTGCCACCGTTTGCGCCGGCGCATGTGCTGATGGTGAATCTGATGGGCTCGATTGTCTGCGTGTGGTCGGTGCTGCGGATTCGTGATCCGCAGGCGCTGTATGGGCGTTATGACGCGGTGGGGCGGTTTCTGTTCTCGGCCTGGATGTTGTATGCGCTGCTTCATGGAGCCAGTGCGGTGTTGTGGGTTTTCCTGTTTTTCGAAGTGGTGTGGGGCGTCATGCAGATGCTGCCCGTCCGTGGCGAGGGAGCTTGCTCCCGCTGGGGGGCGCGGCACCCCTCATAGGCAGGCGACTGCTGCGCAGTCGAGCGGGAGCAAGCTCCCTCGCCACAGGGTTCTCAATGCCCCGCCTGCCAAGGCTGCCCCAGGGACACCGGCGCATACAGTCGCGTGCGCACGGCATCCCGGGACAGCAACACCAGCACCAAAATGGTCGCGGCATACGGCAGCATTGCCAACAGGCTCGACGGAATCGCCAACCCCAATCCCTGGGCCACCAGGTGCAGGATGCTGGCGAGGCCGAACAGGTAGGCGCCCAGCAGCAGGCGCCACACCCGCCAACTGGCGAACACCACCAGCGCCAGGGCGATCCAGCCGCGCCCGGCGCTCATGTTCTCGGCCCACATCGGCGTGTAGGCCAGCGACAGATAGGCGCCGGCCAACCCGGCCATGGCGCCGCCAAACAGCACCGCCAAGGTCCGCACCCACAACACCGGCAGGCCCATGGCACTGGCGGCATCGGGGTTCTCGCCGACGGCCTGGATGATCAGTCCGGCGCGGCTCTTTACGAACACCCACGCCACCAGCGCAAACAGCGCAAAAGAGAGGTACACCAGCAGGTCCTGGGCGAACAGCATTCGTCCGATCAGCGGGATGTCACTCAAGTAGGGAATGGCCAGCGGCTCGAAGCCGGCCAACGGCTTGCCGACCCAGGCCGCCCCGACAAAGCTCGACAGGCCCACCCCGAAAATCGTCAGCGCCAGTCCGGTGGCGACTTGATTGGCGTTGAACACCAGCGCCACCAGCGCGAACAATGCCGACAACAGCATCCCCGCGGCCATTGCCAACAGCACGCCGAGCCAGAGGTGGCCGCTGTTGAACGCGACGATAAAGCCAATCACCGCGCCGAACAGCATCATCCCTTCCTGGCCCAGGTTCAGGACGCCGCTTTTTTCGCAAACCAACTCACCCAGGGCCACCAGCAGCAGCGGTGTGCCGCAGCGAACCATGGCATAGAAAATATTGCTCAACAGGTCGATATCCATCACAAGGCTCCTGCCTGTACCGCGGTGGTTCGGGCGCGCCGAGTCCAGCGCAGGTTCAGGCGTGGCCGGTAGAGAATCAGCACGTCGCAGGCCAACAGGAAAAACAGCATCATCCCCTGGAACAATTGGGTGATTGCCTGGGGCAGGTTCAGCGACATCTGCGCACTCTCACCGCCGATATACAGCAGGGCCATCAACAGGCTGGCAAACAGAATGCCGATCGGATTGAGGCGCCCGAGGAATGCCACGGTAATCGCCGCATAGCCATAGCCCGGCGACACCTGCGGCACCAGTTGGCCGATCGGCCCGGCGACTTCGCAGACGCCGGCCAGACCGGCCAGCGCACCGCTGATCAGCAGCGCCAGCCACACCAGCGGCTTCTGGCGAAAGCCGGCAAAACCAGCGGCGCGGGCATCGAGGCCCAGCACCTTGATCTGAAAGCCAACAAAGCTTTTCTGCAGCAAGACCCACACCGCTACCAGCGCCAGCAGGGCGAAATACAGCCCGGCATGAACCCGGCCATCGTCCAGCAGCAACGGCAGGCGACTGGCCTCGCCGAACATCGCCGACTCGGGGAAGTTGAACCCCGCCGGGTCTTTCAACGGCCCGTGGACGCAAAAGAGCAGCAGGTTCAGGGCGATGTAATTGAGCATGATGCTGGTCAGGATCTCGTTGGCGTTGAAGCGCGTGCGCAGCCACGCCGTGAGCGCTGCCCAAGCCGCCCCGGCCAGGGTGCCGGTCAGCAGGATCAACACCAATGCCCAGCGACTCTGCACGTCGATGATGTTCACCGCCACGGCACTGCCGGCCAGGGCGCCCAGCAGCAATTGGCCTTCGGCGCCGATGTTCCAGATCCGCGCCTGATAGGCCACTGCCAGGCCGAGGGCGCAGAGCAGGATCGGCAAGGTCTTGATCAGCCATTCGGACACGCCGTACAGGTCGCTGATCGGGGCGATCAACAGGGTGTACAACGTTTGCAACGGGTCATGCCCAAGGGCGATAAACAGCAGCGAGCCGCAGCCCAGGGTCAACACGGCGGCCAAGAGCGGCGAGCACCAGAGCATCAGGCGCGATTGCTGGCCGCGGGGTTCGAGAGAAAGCAGCATGTGGAACTCCGTTAAACCGGCGCGGGGGCAGGGGATTGAGGGGCGTCGAACTGGCCGGCCATCCAGGCGCCGACGTCGCTGAGGCGGGTCTCGACGGTAGGACGCAAGGCCGACAGGCGCCCGCCGCACAAGGCACCGAGACGGTCGCTGATCTGGAACAGTTCATCGAGGTCTTCGGAGATCACCAGGATCGCCGCGCCCGCGTCGCGCAGGGTGATCAGGGCGCGATGGATGGTCGCTGCCGCGCCGACGTCCACGCCCCAGGTCGGGTGCGCGGCCACCAGCAGCTTTGGCTGTTGAAGGATTTCCCGGCCAAGGATGAATTTTTGCAAGTTGCCCCCCGAAAGGCTGCGCGCAGGGGTTTTGGTGTCGGGTGTCTTCACGCCAAAACGACGGATGATCTCCTCGGCCAGGTGTTCGACCTTGCTGCGTCGAACCAGCCCATGGCTGACCAGGCCCTGTTGGAAGGCGCTGAGCAAGGCGTTATCCGCCAGGCTCAGTTGCGGCACGGCGCCATGGCCCAGGCGTTCGGCGGGGACGAATGCCAGGCCAAGCCGGCGACGAGCGTCGGGGCGCAGGTGCGCTACGGGCTGGCCGCCGAATCGAATCGTTTCGCCTTGCTGGCGGGGAAGCGGCGTTTCCCCACTGAGCAACGCCAGCCATTCGTCCTGGCCATTGCCCGCCACCCCGGCGATGCCGACGATTTCGCCGCTGCAAACCTCAAGGTCAATGTCCCGTAACGAGCAACCGAACGGGTCGGGGTTGTGCCAAGACAGCTTGTTGATGTGCAGGAAGGCTTTGTCTGCGCTGACCTTGGGGTACTCCGTAATCAGTCCTGCGGCCTCGCCAACCATCAGTTGCGCCAACTCTCGGTCCGAGCAATGCGCCGGGGTGCAATGCCCTGAGACGCGTCCGCCACGCAGCACCGTGGCGCTGTGGCACAACGCGCGCACCTCCCCGAGCTTGTGACTGATAAACAAAATGCTGCAGCCCTCGCTCGCCAGGCGGCGCAAGGTCACGAACAGTTCTTCGGCTTCTGCGGGCGTGAGTACCGAGGTCGGTTCATCGAGAATCAACAGCCGAATGTCTTGCATCAGGCAGCGAATGATCTCTACCCGCTGGCGTTCGCCAATCGACAGGCTGTGGACCAGCCGCTGCGGTTCCAGGGCCATGCCGTAGCGCCGGGAAACTTCGCGGATCCGGGGCTCCAGTTGCGCTGGCGTACCGGCTGCCGCGCCCATCGCCAGGGCAATGTTCTGCGCAACGGTGAGGGTTTCGAACAGCGAGAAATGCTGGAACACCATGCCGATGCCCAGGCTGCGAGCTTGGGCCGGGTTACGCAGGTTGACGCGCTGGCCTTGCCAGATCACCTCACCCGAATCGGCAGCGGTGACGCCGTAGATAATCTTCATCAGGGTGCTTTTGCCCGCACCGTTTTCCCCCAGCAGGGCGTGGATTTCGCCGGGCTGGATGCTCAGGTCGATGGCGTCGTTGGCCAGGCAACCGGGGTAGCGTTTGCTGATCTTGCGCAATTGCAGGCGCGCGATGGAGTCGGGGTTGGACATGACAGGCTCGGGCCGATGGACAGGAATGCCCGTGGATAAAGCAATTTCCTGGCCATCAGGTCAGGAAATTGCCTTGAGTGCCGTTGCTGAGGCCTTCCGCGTCAGGTCTGAGCATCTGTAGTGGGGAAATTCTGCACCGCCTTGGCGCGCACGGGTCTGGCCCAGGCAGTGGTTTGCCCTGAAATGGGTGGTCAAAAATTGAACAAGCGGCTGTGAGCCATGTCCTTCATGGGGCGGAAGGAGCCATGAACGGGTTATCCACAGCTTGCTCCACAGTTATTGTGTGCAAGCCGGAAACTCGGGCATAAGCACTGCGAGGCTTTCTTCTAAAGGTGATAAACCGCCGCAAGCGGTTGTTTTGTGGATGGATTTGTCGTTTCTGCAGGACTTTGGCTGAAAAATGAGCAACCCGCTGAAACCCGCATGACAGAAGGGTTACAGAGGGATGTGCTCAGGTTATCCACAGTCGGGTGCACAGTGGATGTGGGCAAGTTGAACGATTGCGCGATGCCCTGAAAGATTGCAGCCTGCGAACTCAACGCTCCAACAGGATCCGTCCACGGCTCAGGTCGGCCAGTTGCGTTTGCAAGGTTTCGATGTGGGCTTCGCCCACGGCCAATTGCAGGTCCACGCCGTTGGCGGTGAAGCGCTCTTCATTCACCAGCCCACCGCACTCGGCGACGCGCAGTTTCACCAGGGGCAGTTCGGCGAACCCGCAACTACAGTGCAGCGGCACGCGGCTGATCAATTCGATTTTCTCAGCGTTTTGCAGGCACTTGTTCGCGCCGCCGCCGTAAGCCCGGGCGAGCCCACCGGTGCCCAGTTGAATCCCGCCATACCAGCGAATCACCAGCACCACGACCTGATCGCAGGCCTGGGCTTCGATCGCGGCCAGGATTGGCCGCCCGGCGGTGCCACCCGGCTCGCCATCGTCGTTGCTGCGGTACTGGTCGCCGAGTTTCCAGGCCCAGCAATTGTGGGTGGCATCCAAGTCGCTGTGCTGCTCGATGAAAGCCTGGGCATCGGCGGGGCTGGTGATGGGCGCGGCGAAGGTAATGAAGCGGCTTTTGCGAATTTCTTCGCGGTGCTCGCAAAAACCGGCAAGGGTAAAGGGCATGGCGATCTTAAAGAGTGGGTGTCAGGCCGCAGCCCTTGAGAATGATGCGGATCAGGTTGTCGCCTGCGTCGATCATGTCTTGTTTGGTCAACTTGCTGCGACCGGTCACGCGACAGATCTGGGTGGCGAAGTCGGCGTAATGCTGGGTGCTGCCCCACAACAGGAAGATGAGATGCACCGGGTCGATCGGGTCCATCTTGCCGGCGTCGATCCAGGCTTGGAACACGGCGGCCCGGCCATTGAACCAGGCACGGTAATCCTGGTTGAAATATTCGGTCAGGCATTCGCCCCCGCTGATCACTTCCATGGCGAACAGTCGCGAGGCCTGGGGCTGGCGGCGAGAGAACTCCATTTTGGCGCGGATGTAGCGGGTCAAGGCTTCGGCCGGATCATCCTCGGCGGTGAGGGTGTTGAAGGTGCTGTCCCACAATTCGATGATGTTGCTCAGCACCGCCACGTACAGGCCGAGTTTATTGGTGAAGTAATAATGCAGGTTCGCCTTGGGCAGCCCGGCCTTGAGGGCGATGGCATTCATGCTGGTGCCTTTGAACCCGTGGCGAGCGAATTCATCTTCGGCGGCCTTGAGAATCGTCTCTTCGTTCTTTTGACGAATGCGGCTGGTGGGCTTGCCACCGTGGGCAGGGACTTCAAAGGTCATGGGCGTTTCCGGGCTGGGTCTGTGGGCAAGCAAATGCGTTGATAGCGCACCGGCATCGATCCGACAAGTGCCATCACACTAAAAGCTTCTTGGTGGCGATCATCTGGTCCCCTGTGGGAGCGGGCTTGCTCGCGAAAGCGGAGGTCCATTCAATACAGGTGTCGACTGATACAACGCCTTCGCGAGCAAGCCCGCTCCCACAGGGGTTAACGGGTGGCTGCGAGGCTCTCGAGAAAACTCTCCAGCACCAAGTGAGGCCGGCGCCCCTTGCGCGTGACCGACGCCAGACTCAAGTCATAGAACCGTGCCCCAGGCTTAAGGGCCCGCAACCGACCTTGCTGGACCCAGAGGTTGGCGTAATGATCGGGCAGGTAGCCGATGTAGCGCCCGGTAAGAATCAGGAACGCCATGCCTTCGCGGTCCGATGCACTCGCGGTGCAATTAAGCGCCTGGTAGTGGGCCTGGATCTCGGCCGGCAGGCGGAACGTCGGGGCGATGGCGTCCTGGCTGTTGAGGCGTGCGTCTTCAAGTTGTTGGTCATCGACATAAAACAATGGATGCCCGACCGCGCAGTACAGCAGCGAACGTTCACTGTAGAGCGGTTGATATTCCAGCCCGGACAGGGCACTGGCCTGGGGCACCACGCCGACATGCAAGCGACCGTCGAGCACGCCTTGCTCGACTTCGTTGGGGGCGATCATGCGAATCTGGATCTGCACGTCGGGCCCGCGCTCTTTCAGTTGCGCCAGGGCGTGGGTGATGCGCATGTGGGGCAGGGTGACCAGGTTGTCGGTGAGGCCGATGGTCAACTCACCGCGAAGATGCTGGTGCAGCCCGTTTACCTCGGTGCGAAAGCTTTCCAGTGCGCTCAATAACTGCAACGCCGATTGATAGACCTCGCGCCCTTCTTCGGTCAGGGAAAACCCCGCGCGCCCACGTTGGCACAGACGCAGGCCGAGGCGCTGCTCGAGGTCGCTCATCTGCTGGCTGATGGCCGAGCGGCCGATGCCCAGTACGGTTTCCGCGGCGGAGAATCCACCGCACTCCACGACGCTGCGAAAAATGCGCAGCAGGCGAATATCAAAGTCGCTGACCTGGGCCAGAGGATCGGGACGACGAGCGCTCATAGTTTAGTGATCCGCCGACTGAAGGTTACAAAAGTTGGATTTCATTGACTTTATCGTCGTGGCAACTTAGCTGCAAGAACGCCTTTCGATCCCCTGTCGCTTATGACCTGCGAGGTTTTGTCGATGAACATGCCCGAACACGCTGCCGGTTCCCTGGCTAGCCAGCTCAAGCTGGATGCCCACTGGATGCCTTACACCGCCAATCGCAATTTCCAGCGCGATCCGCGCCTGATCGTCGCTGCCGAAGGCAGCTGGTTGGTGGATGACAAGGGGCGCAAGGTCTACGACTCGCTGTCGGGCCTGTGGACATGTGGCGCCGGGCACACCCGCAAGGAAATCCAGGAAGCGGTCGCCAAGCAACTGGGTACTCTCGATTATTCGCCGGGGTTCCAGTACGGTCATCCGCTGTCATTCCAACTGGCGGAAAAGATCACCAGCCTGACCCCGGGCAACCTCAATCATGTGTTCTTTACCGATTCCGGTTCCGAGTGCGCCGATACCGCAGTGAAGATGGTCCGCGCCTACTGGCGTCTCAAGGGCCAGGCGACCAAGACCAAGATGATTGGCCGTGCCCGTGGCTATCACGGTGTGAACATCGCCGGCACCAGCCTCGGTGGTGTCAGCGGCAACCGCAAGCTGTTCGGCCAGGCCATGATGGACGTCGATCACTTGCCCCACACCTTGCTGGCCAGCAACGCCTATTCCCGTGGCATGCCGAAAGAGGGTGGCATCGCCTTGGCGGATGAGCTGTTGAAGCTGATCGAACTGCACGATGCGTCCAATATCGCTGCGGTGTTTGTCGAGCCGATGGCAGGATCGGCCGGCGTATTGGTGCCGCCTGAGGGTTACCTCAAGCGCCTGCGGGAAATCTGCGACCAGCACAGCATTCTGCTGGTGTTCGACGAAGTGATCACCGGTTTCGGCCGCACCGGTTCGATGTTTGGTGCCGACAGCTTTGGCGTGACCCCGGACCTGATGTGCATCGCCAAGCAAGTCACCAATGGCGCGATCCCCATGGGCGCGGTGATTGCCAGCTCCGAGATCTACCAGACCTTCATGAACCAGCCAACGCCCGAGTACGCAGTGGAATTCCCCCACGGCTACACCTACTCGGCACACCCGGTGGCCTGCGCGGCGGGCCTGGCGGCGCTGGACCTGCTGCAGAAGGAAAACCTGGTGCAGAGCGTGGCCGAAATCGCCCCGCATTTCGAGAATGCCTTGCACGGCCTGAAGGGCGCGAAGAACGTCATCGACATCCGCAACTACGGCCTGGCCGGCGCGATCCAGATCGCCGGGCGCGATGGCGATGCCATCGTGCGTCCGTTCGAAGCCGGCATGGCGTTGTGGAAAGCCGGGTTCTATGTGCGGTTCGGCGGCGACACTCTGCAGTTCGGGCCAACGTTCAACAGCAAGCCACAGGACCTGGATCGCCTGTTCGATGCAGTCGGTGAAGTGCTGAACAAACTCGACTGACGCAATCTTTTAACAACGGGTGCCCGGCCACGGGCGCCTGTGGATAATCCTGGAGTCCCCATGAGCCTCATCCCGCATTTGATCAATGGCGAACTGCTGAGCGACAGCGCTCGCACCGCCGATGTTTTCAATCCGTCCACTGGCCAGGCCATTCATAAGGTGCCATTGGCTGATCGTGCGACTATCCAGCAGGCCATCGATGCCGCCAAGGCGGCTTTTCCGGCCTGGCGCAATACGCCAGCGGCCAAGCGCGCCCAGGTGATGTTTCGTTTCAAGCAATTGCTGGAGCAGAACGAGGCGCGTATCGCCCAGTTGATCAGCGAGGAACACGGCAAGACCTTGGAAGACGCAGCCGGTGAGCTCAAGCGCGGCATCGAAAACGTCGAGTTTGCCTGTGCAGCGCCGGAAATCCTGAAGGGCGAATACAGCCGTAACGTAGGGCCGAACATCGACGCTTGGTCAGACTTTCAACCTTTAGGCGTGGTGGCGGGCATCACCCCGTTCAACTTCCCGGCGATGGTGCCGCTGTGGATGTATCCGCTGGCGATCGTCTGCGGCAACTGCTTCATTCTCAAGCCGTCCGAGCGTGATCCGAGTTCGACGCTGCTGATCGCCCAGTTGTTGTTGGAAGCCGGTTTGCCCAAGGGTGTACTGAGCGTCGTCCATGGCGACAAGGCTGCGGTGGATGCACTGATCGAAGCGCCGGAAGTCAAGGCACTGAGTTTTGTCGGTTCGACGCCGATTGCCGAGTACATCTATGCCGAGGGCACTCGCCGTGGCAAACGTGTCCAGGCGCTGGGTGGGGCGAAGAACCATGCGGTGCTGATGCCGGATGCCGACCTGGACAATGCCGTCAGCGCGCTGATGGGCGCGGCATACGGTTCATGCGGGGAGCGTTGCATGGCAATTTCGGTGGCGGTGTGTGTCGGCGACCAAGTGGCAGATGCGCTGGTGTCCAAATTGGTGCCGCAAATCAAGGCGCTTAAGATTGGCGCCGGTACGTCTTGCGGGTTGGACATGGGGCCGCTGGTGACCGGTCAGCATCGGGACAAGGTCAGTGGCTATATAGAAGAGGGCGTGGCGTCAGGCGCTTCACTGGTGGTTGATGGTCGCGGCTTGAGTGTGGCCGGACATGAGGAGGGGTTCTTCCTTGGTGGTTGCCTGTTCGATCGCGTGACCCCCGAGATGCGTATCTATAAGGAAGAGATCTTTGGGCCGGTGCTGTGCATCGTCCGGGTCAATAGCCTGGAAGAGGCAATGCAACTGATCAATGATCACGAGTATGGCAACGGCACCTGCATCTTCACCCGCGATGGCGAAGCGGCGCGGTTGTTCTGCGATGAGATCGAAGTCGGCATGGTGGGCGTCAACGTTCCATTGCCGGTGCCAGTGGCCTATCACAGCTTTGGTGGCTGGAAGCGCTCGCTATTCGGCGACCTGCATGCCTATGGCCCGGACGGCGTGCGTTTCTATACCCGTCGCAAGGCCATTACCCAGCGTTGGCCGCAGCGTGCCAGCCATGAGGCTTCACAATTCGCTTTCCCCAGCTTGTAATTGGAAGTGAAGAGGCCGGCGCCCTTGGGCGCCGGCCTCTGTGTTTACGGGGCTTTTTGGCTGATATGACAGAATTGTTAAAATAGGTGTTGACGGCAGATTCTGGAAGTCTATAATTCGCCCCACTTCCGGCGCAGTCGAAACGGAAAACTCCTTGAGATTCAATGAGTTGAGTAGGTTTCGAAGGTGTAGGGCTTCAGTTCATCGAAGCTTGGAAAGGAGCAGGTAGAGCGGTGATGTTTGGCTCTATCGGCGGTTCGATCTTCTCGGTCGAAAGCGGTGAAAAAGAGGTGTTGACAGCAGCGAGTAACGCTGTAGAATTCGCCTCCCGCTAACGAGAGATCGGAAGCGCAAGTGGTTGAAGTTGTTGATGTTTCCGAAGCGAAACTTTGAAAACTTCTTAAAATAACCGCTTGACAGATACACGGGGCGCTGTAGAATGCGCGCCTCGGTTGAGACGAAAGACTCAGCCAACCGCTCTTTAACAACTGAATCAAGCAATTCGTGTGGGTGCTTGTGGAGTCAGACTGCTAGTCAACAGATTATCAGCATCACAAGTTACTCCGCGAGAAATCAAAGATGTAACCAACGATTGCTGAGCCAAGTTTAGGGTTTTCTCAAAACCCAAAGATGTTTGAACTGAAGAGTTTGATCATGGCTCAGATTGAACGCTGGCGGCAGGCCTAACACATGCAAGTCGAGCGGTAGAGAGGTGCTTGCGCCTCTTGAGAGCGGCGGACGGGTGAGTAATGCCTAGGAATCTGCCTGGTAGTGGGGGATAACGCTCGGAAACGGACGCTAATACCGCATACGTCCTACGGGAGAAAGCAGGGGACCTTCGGGCCTTGCGCTATCAGATGAGCCTAGGTCGGATTAGCTAGTTGGTGGGGTAATGGCTCACCAAGGCGACGATCCGTAACTGGTCTGAGAGGATGATCAGTCACACTGGAACTGAGACACGGTCCAGACTCCTACGGGAGGCAGCAGTGGGGAATATTGGACAATGGGCGAAAGCCTGATCCAGCCATGCCGCGTGTGTGAAGAAGGTCTTCGGATTGTAAAGCACTTTAAGTTGGGAGGAAGGGCATTAACCTAATACGTTAGTGTTTTGACGTTACCGACAGAATAAGCACCGGCTAACTCTGTGCCAGCAGCCGCGGTAATACAGAGGGTGCAAGCGTTAATCGGAATTACTGGGCGTAAAGCGCGCGTAGGTGGTTCGTTAAGTTGGATGTGAAAGCCCCGGGCTCAACCTGGGAACTGCATTCAAAACTGTCGAGCTAGAGTATGGTAGAGGGTGGTGGAATTTCCTGTGTAGCGGTGAAATGCGTAGATATAGGAAGGAACACCAGTGGCGAAGGCGACCACCTGGACTGATACTGACACTGAGGTGCGAAAGCGTGGGGAGCAAACAGGATTAGATACCCTGGTAGTCCACGCCGTAAACGATGTCAACTAGCCGTTGGGAGCCTTGAGCTCTTAGTGGCGCAGCTAACGCATTAAGTTGACCGCCTGGGGAGTACGGCCGCAAGGTTAAAACTCAAATGAATTGACGGGGGCCCGCACAAGCGGTGGAGCATGTGGTTTAATTCGAAGCAACGCGAAGAACCTTACCAGGCCTTGACATCCAATGAACTTTCCAGAGATGGATTGGTGCCTTCGGGAACATTGAGACAGGTGCTGCATGGCTGTCGTCAGCTCGTGTCGTGAGATGTTGGGTTAAGTCCCGTAACGAGCGCAACCCTTGTCCTTAGTTACCAGCACGTTATGGTGGGCACTCTAAGGAGACTGCCGGTGACAAACCGGAGGAAGGTGGGGATGACGTCAAGTCATCATGGCCCTTACGGCCTGGGCTACACACGTGCTACAATGGTCGGTACAGAGGGTTGCCAAGCCGCGAGGTGGAGCTAATCCCACAAAACCGATCGTAGTCCGGATCGCAGTCTGCAACTCGACTGCGTGAAGTCGGAATCGCTAGTAATCGCGAATCAGAATGTCGCGGTGAATACGTTCCCGGGCCTTGTACACACCGCCCGTCACACCATGGGAGTGGGTTGCACCAGAAGTAGCTAGTCTAACCTTCGGGAGGACGGTTACCACGGTGTGATTCATGACTGGGGTGAAGTCGTAACAAGGTAGCCGTAGGGGAACCTGCGGCTGGATCACCTCCTTAATCGACGACCGCAGCTGCTTCATGAGCTCCCACACGAATTGCTTGATTCATTGAAGAAGACGATAGAAGCAGCTTTAAGCTCCAAGCTGATAGCTCACAGCTAACAGTTACAAGCTCGAAATTGGGTCTGTAGCTCAGTTGGTTAGAGCGCACCCCTGATAAGGGTGAGGTCGGCAGTTCGAATCTGCCCAGACCCACCAATTTTGTTATGGGGCCATAGCTCAGCTGGGAGAGCGCCTGCCTTGCACGCAGGAGGTCAGCGGTTCGATCCCGCTTGGCTCCACCATAAACTGCTTCTGAAAGCTTAGAAATGAGCATTCCATCAAGGTGATGGTGAATGTTGATTTCTAGTCTTTTGATTAGATCGTTCTTTAAAAATTTGGGTATGTGATAGAAAGATAGACTGAACGTTACTTTCACTGGTAACGGATCAGGCTAAGGTAAAATTTGTGAGTTCTCTTAGTTGAGAAATTCGAATTTTCGGCGAATGTCGTCTTCACAGTATAACCAGATTGCTTGGGGTTATATGGTCAAGTGAAGAAGCGCATACGGTGGATGCCTTGGCAGTCAGAGGCGATGAAAGACGTGGTAGCCTGCGAAAAGCTTCGGGGAGTCGGCAAACAGACTTTGATCCGGAGATGTCTGAATGGGGGAACCCAGCCATCATAAGATGGTTATCTTGTACTGAATACATAGGTGCAAGAGGCGAACCAGGGGAACTGAAACATCTAAGTACCCTGAGGAAAAGAAATCAACCGAGATTCCCTTAGTAGTGGCGAGCGAACGGGGACTAGCCCTTAAGCTTCTTTGATTTTAGCGGAACGCTCTGGAAAGTGCGGCCATAGTGGGTGATAGCCCTGTACGCGAAAGGATCTTAGAAGTGAAATCGAGTAGGACGGAGCACGAGAAACTTTGTCTGAATATGGGGGGACCATCCTCCAAGGCTAAATACTACTGACTGACCGATAGTGAACTAGTACCGTGAGGGAAAGGCGAAAAGAACCCCGGAGAGGGGAGTGAAATAGATCCTGAAACCGTATGCGTACAAGCAGTGGGAGCCCACTTTGTTGGGTGACTGCGTACCTTTTGTATAATGGGTCAGCGACTTATTTTCAGTGGCGAGCTTAACCGAATAGGGGAGGCGTAGCGAAAGCGAGTCTTAATAGGGCGTCTAGTCGCTGGGAATAGACCCGAAACCGGGCGATCTATCCATGGGCAGGTTGAAGGTTGGGTAACACTAACTGGAGGACCGAACCGACTACCGTTGAAAAGTTAGCGGATGACCTGTGGATCGGAGTGAAAGGCTAATCAAGCTCGGAGATAGCTGGTTCTCCTCGAAAGCTATTTAGGTAGCGCCTCATGTATCACTGTAGGGGGTAGAGCACTGTTTCGGCTAGGGGGTCATCCCGACTTACCAAACCGATGCAAACTCCGAATACCTACAAGTGCCGAGCATGGGAGACACACGGCGGGTGCTAACGTCCGTCGTGAAAAGGGAAACAACCCAGACCGTCAGCTAAGGTCCCAAAGTTATGGTTAAGTGGGAAACGATGTGGGAAGGCTTAGACAGCTAGGAGGTTGGCTTAGAAGCAGCCACCCTTTAAAGAAAGCGTAATAGCTCACTAGTCGAGTCGGCCTGCGCGGAAGATGTAACGGGGCTCAAACCATACACCGAAGCTACGGGTATCACGTAAGTGATGCGGTAGAGGAGCGTTCTGTAAGCCTGTGAAGGTGAGTTGAGAAGCTTGCTGGAGGTATCAGAAGTGCGAATGCTGACATGAGTAACGACAATGGGTGTGAAAAACACCCACGCCGAAAGACCAAGGTTTCCTGCGCAACGTTAATCGACGCAGGGTTAGTCGGTCCCTAAGGCGAGGCTGAAAAGCGTAGTCGATGGAAAACAGGTTAATATTCCTGTACTTCTGGTTATTGCGATGGAGGGACGGAGAAGGCTAGGCCAGCTTGGCGTTGGTTGTCCAAGTTTAAGGTGGTAGGCTGGAATCTTAGGTAAATCCGGGATTCCAAGGCCGAGAGCTGATGACGAGTTACCCTTTGGGTGACGAAGTGGTTGATGCCATGCTTCCAAGAAAAGCTTCTAAGCTTCAGGTAACCAGGAACCGTACCCCAAACCGACACAGGTGGTTGGGTAGAGAATACCAAGGCGCTTGAGAGAACTCGGGTGAAGGAACTAGGCAAAATGGCACCGTAACTTCGGGAGAAGGTGCGCCGGTGAGGGTGAAGCACTTGCTGCGTAAGCCCACGCCGGTCGAAGATACCAGGCCGCTGCGACTGTTTATTAAAAACACAGCACTCTGCAAACACGAAAGTGGACGTATAGGGTGTGACGCCTGCCCGGTGCCGGAAGGTTAATTGATGGGGTTAGCTAACGCGAAGCTCTTGATCGAAGCCCCGGTAAACGGCGGCCGTAACTATAACGGTCCTAAGGTAGCGAAATTCCTTGTCGGGTAAGTTCCGACCTGCACGAATGGCGTAACGATGGCGGCGCTGTCTCCACCCGAGACTCAGTGAAATTGAAATCGCTGTGAAGATGCAGTGTATCCGCGGCTAGACGGAAAGACCCCGTGAACCTTTACTATAGCTTTGCACTGGACTTTGAATTTGCTTGTGTAGGATAGGTGGGAGGCTTTGAAGCGTGGACGCCAGTCTGCGTGGAGCCATCCTTGAAATACCACCCTGGCAACTTTGAGGTTCTAACTCAGGTCCGTTATCCGGATCGAGGACAGTGTATGGTGGGTAGTTTGACTGGGGCGGTCTCCTCCTAAAGAGTAACGGAGGAGTACGAAGGTGCGCTCAGACCGGTCGGAAATCGGTCGTAGAGTATAAAGGCAAAAGCGCGCTTGACTGCGAGACAGACACGTCGAGCAGGTACGAAAGTAGGTCTTAGTGATCCGGTGGTTCTGTATGGAAGGGCCATCGCTCAACGGATAAAAGGTACTCCGGGGATAACAGGCTGATACCGCCCAAGAGTTCATATCGACGGCGGTGTTTGGCACCTCGATGTCGGCTCATCACATCCTGGGGCTGAAGCCGGTCCCAAGGGTATGGCTGTTCGCCATTTAAAGTGGTACGCGAGCTGGGTTTAGAACGTCGTGAGACAGTTCGGTCCCTATCTGCCGTGGACGTTTGAGATTTGAGAGGGGCTGCTCCTAGTACGAGAGGACCGGAGTGGACGAACCTCTGGTGTTCCGGTTGTCACGCCAGTGGCATTGCCGGGTAGCTATGTTCGGGAAAGATAACCGCTGAAAGCATCTAAGCGGGAAACTTGCCTCAAGATGAGATCTCACTGGGACCTTGAGTCCCCTGAAGGGCCGTCGAAGACTACGACGTTGATAGGCAGGGTGTGTAAGCGCTGTGAGGCGTTGAGCTAACCTGTACTAATTGCCCGTGAGGCTTGACCATATAACACCCAAGCAATTTGCTGACTCGAAAGAGCGCCAGATTGCGGTGTGTGAAGACGAAACGAACCGAAAGTTCGAATTTCACAAAACACCGAAAGCTATCACATACCCAATTTGCTGAAGCGCGGCCATCAGGCCACGACTCGGTACCCGAATTTCTTGACGACCATAGAGCATTGGAACCACCTGATCCCATCCCGAACTCAGCAGTGAAACGATGCATCGCCGATGGTAGTGTGGGGTTTCCCCATGTGAGAGTAGGTCATCGTCAAGATTAAATTCCGAAACCCCTATCTGCTGATGCAGGTAGGGGTTTTGTTTTGCCCGCAGGAAAGTTCTTACGACAAGCTCGGATTGCTCCCGGCTGTCACAGCCCCCCGACAGTGCTAAGGTTCTGCCCTAGCTTTTGCATTTTCAAGGATGCCTTTCATGCCGGACGCAACGTCCCTCAGCCCTGCTTTCATGGTGGTTCACGGGAATCGCCTTGATGAATTGCGCGGCCTGGTGATCAGCCTGATGCGGCGCTATCCGCTGGCTCCCCTTGAAAATGAAATCGCGCTGGTACAGAGCAATGGTATTGCCCAATGGCTCAAGCTCGCACTGGCTGAAGACCCGGAAGATGATGATTCCGGCGGCTGCGGTATCGCGGCGGCTATTGATGTGCAACTGCCAGGCAGCTTCATGTGGCAGCTCTATCGAATGGTCCTGGGGCGTGATCAGATTCCGGCCAAGTCGCTGCTGGACAAGGCTCCGCTAACCTGGCGCCTGATGCGCCTGCTGCCGCAACTGATCGAGCAGCCGCATTTCGAACCTCTACGACGATTCCTTACCCACGACACCGACTTGCGCAAGCGCTATCAGCTGTCCGAGCGCCTTGCCGATCTGTTCGACCAATACCAGGTGTACCGGGCCGACTGGCTCGAGGACTGGGCTGAGGGTCGACACCAGACCCGAAATGTCCGAGGTGAAATCAAGCCGCTCGCGCCGGCGAATTGCTGGCAAGCGGAACTGTGGCGAGCCTTGTTGCTGGATGTGGGGGAACAAGGCATGGCGCAAAGCCGCGCAGGCGTCCACCAGCGCTACATCGAACGTATCAACAACCTGGAAGCAGCTCCGAAAGGCTTGCCCGCGCGAGTCATCGTGTTCGGTATTTCCTCGTTGCCTGCCCAAGTCCTCGAGGCGCTCGCCGGTCTTTCCCGGTTCAGCCAGGTTCTACTCTGCGTGCATAACCCGTGTCGCCACCATTGGGCGGACATCGTTGCCGACAAGGACTTGCTACGTCATCAATACAAGCGCCAGGCACGCAAGGCTGGCATGCCTGTCGCCCTCGATCCGCAAACCCTGCATCAACATGCCCATCCGTTATTGGCCGCCTGGGGCAAGCAGGGGCGCGACTATATCAACCTGCTCGACAGCTACGATGACCCCAACAGCTATCGCGCGGTATTTCGCGACGGGCGCATCGACCTGTTCACTGACGGGACCCCGACGACCCTTCTCAGCCAGTTGCAGGATGACATCCTGGAACTCCGCCCCCTGAATGAAACACGGGAACACTGGCCCGTCGTCGACACGGAACGAGACGGCTCGATCCGTTTTCATGTGGCCCACGGCGCCCAGCGTGAAGTGGAAATTCTCCATGACCAGTTGCTGGCCCATTTCAGTGCGGATCCGACATTGCGCCCACGGGATATCATCGTCATGGTCCCGGACATCGACAGCTATGCGCCACACATTCGCGCGGTGTTCGGCCAGCTCGACAGAAGTGACCCGCGTTTCATTCCATTCACGCTGACCGACCAGGGCCAGCGCGGACGTGATCCACTGCTGATCGCCGTCGAGCATTTGCTCAAGCTGCCGGACAGTCGTTTCCCAGTCAGCGAAATCCTCGATCTGCTGGATGTCCCGGCGTTGCGCGAACGGTTTGGTATTGATGAGGCCGACCTGCCGACATTGCATCGCTGGATCGAAGGGGCGGGAATTCGCTGGGGAATGAGTGCCGAACACCGCGCCGGGTTGGGCTTGCCCGCGGAGCTTGAGCAGAACAGCTGGCATTTCGGCTTGCGGCGCATGTTGCTGGGGTACGCCGTCGGCAGCTCGCAGGCCTATGACGGCATCGAGCCCTATGACGAGATCGGTGGCCTGGACGCGGCGCTGATCGGTCCGCTGGTTGCTTTGCTGGATGCCTTGGAAGTCGCCCATCAGGAACTCACCCAGCCAGCCTCGCCGCAGCAATGGGGTTCGCGTCTGCACGATCTGATGCAGTTATTCTTCCAGGCGAGTAACGAGCATGACGACTATCTGCTGGCGCAACTCGAGGACTTGCGTGAAACCTGGCTGGAAACCTGTGAGTCGGTAGGGCTGCACGATGAACTGCCGCTGACGGTGGTACGTGAAGCGTGGTTGGCCGGGCTGGATCAAGGGCGACTGTCCCAACGCTTCCTGGCCGGAGCCGTCAATTTCTGCACCTTGATGCCAATGCGTGCGATCCCCTTCAAGCTGGTGTGCCTGCTGGGGATGAATGATGGTGATTACCCAAGAGCCCAACCGCCTTTGGATTTCGATCTGATGGGCGGCGATTATCGCCCGGGCGATCGTTCTCGCCGTGAGGACGACCGTTACCTGTTGTTGGAAGCGCTGCTCTCGGCCCGGGAAAAGCTCTATATCAGTTGGGTGGGACGCAGTATCCGCGATAACAGCGAGCGGCCGGCATCGGTATTGATCGGCCAACTGCGCGATCACCTCGCCAATGGCTGGCGGTTGGCCGATGACAGCAAGCCTCTCCTCGATGCCCTGACTCAGGAGCATCCGCTGCAACCGTTCAGCGCGCGTTATTTCCATCAAGGAGACGAGCTGTTCAGTTACGCGAGCGAATGGCGAATGCTCCACGACATCTCCGATGACACTGACAAAACCCAGGTGCTGGAACCCTACGTCCAGGAGGAGCCCTTGGGCCTCGGTCAGTTGCAGGACTTCCTGCGCAACCCCGTCCGCCATTTCTTCAGCCAGCGGCTGAAAGTGTTCTTCGACGCCATCGAAGCACCTCTGGCCGATGACGAACCTTTCGTGCTCGACGCGCTGCAACGCTACACCCTGAGCGACAGCCTGCTCGAGGCCGCCCTGGTACGCCTGGACCAGCCGGACCTGGCCTTGGCCGCCCATGCCCAGAGGCTCCAGAACAGCGGGCTGTTGCCGATGGCCGGGTTCGGTGAGTGCATGCAGCGCGAATTGATCGAACCCTTGCCGGATCTGCTCCAGCGCTACCAACAGCTTCTGGCGTTGTGGCCCACACCGCTGACCAGTGCTGTGCCGGTCAGCCTGCAATTGCAGGGAGTGAGTGTCGAAGGGTGGCTCAGTGGCCTGCACCAACGCTCCGACGGTTCGGTTCTCGCCATCACCGCCATACCCAACAGCATCGGCTCCACCAAGACCCGCAAGTGGCATCGCCTGATACGGCCCTGGGTCAATCATCTCGTGGCCTGCGCTAACGGCTTGTCGTTGACCACGGCGCTGGTGGCCAGTGATGACAGCTTGCTGTTGTCACCTTTTGAAGAGCCCGTCGCACAAAAAATGCTTGGCGACCTATTGCAGGCCTGGCAGGCCGGTATGCGCCAGCCGCTACCGATCGCGGTGAAGACGGCGTTCGCCTGGCTCGGCCAGAGTGATCTGCTCAAGGCCGAAGCCGCGGCGCGCAAAGCCTATGAGGGCGACGGACAGACGTTCGAGGGCGAGCGGCGGGAAAACCCGGCCTTGGCTCGACAGTTTCCTGATTTCGCAGGCTTGATGGCTGACGAAACATTCCCCGACTGGTGCGATGCGCTTTACCGACCATTGCTCGAAGCCCCGTGGCGTTCATTGGTCAGCGAGGAGGCCCGTTCATGAGTCAGCAGGCACCATTGGCCCTGGCTTTCCCGCTGCGGGGTAGCCAACTGATCGAGGCCAGCGCCGGTACCGGCAAGACCTTCACCATTTCGGCGCTGTACCTGCGCCTGGTGCTAGGGCACGGCGGTTCGGCGTCCGGTTTTGGCCGCGAGTTGCTTCCGCCGCAAATCCTGGTCGTGACCTTTACGGACGCCGCCACCAAGGAGTTGCGTGAACGAATTCGCACCCGTCTGGCCGAAGCCGCACGTTTCTTTCGCGATGAGATTCCAGCTCCGGATTTACTGATCGGCGCATTGCGCGATGAGTTCCGTGCTGAGCAATGGCCTGGCTGTGCGAATCGACTGGACATCGCCGCGCAGTGGATGGACGAAGCAGCCGTCTCGACCATCCATAGCTGGTGCCAGCGCATGTTGCGTGAGCATGCCTTCGACAGCGGCAGCCTGTTCACCCAGACCCTGGAAACCGACCACAGCGAATTGCTGGGCGAGGTATTGCGCGATTATTGGCGGTTGTTCTGCTATTCGATGCAAGGCGAGGCGCTGAATTGGGTGCGTACCCATTGGGGAGGTCCAGCGGCGCTGTTGCCACGGGTGAGGGGATTGTTTTCCAGCGAGCCTGGCAGCGCTGACGGGCTTGAGCCTGCCGAGCTAATCGCCGCCTCGTTGCAGGAGCGTAGTGCCGCCTTGCTCGATCTCAAGGCGCCGTGGCGGCAATGGGCAGTGGAGCTGTTGGAGATCTGCCAGCAAGGCGTCGCCAGCAAGTCTGTTGATGGACGCAAGATGCAGGCGCGTTACTTCGAGCCGTGGTTTCAGAAAATCACCGCCTGGGTCGATGACGAAAGCCATGAGCTGCTGGATATCGGCACCGGGTTCACGCGCCTGACGCCCGAGGGCATGGCCGAAGCCTGGAAAGGCGAAGTGCCCAACCATCCCGGGCTGGAGGCCATGGCCGGTCTCAAGGCCAGCCTGGATGCGTTGCCCACACCTGATGCCGCCGTGCTGCAGCATGCCGCGCAATGGGTCGGGGCGCGTTTCGAAGCGGAGAAACGTCGCCGCGCCGAAATGGGTTTCGACGATATGCTGCTGCGTCTCGACGCGGCGTTGCAGGCCGACGGGGGCGAGCGCCTGGCGAGCCTGATCCGCGAGCAGTTTCCGGTGGCGCTGATCGATGAGTTCCAGGACACCGACCCGGTTCAGTACCGGATCTTCGAAAGTATCTACCGTATTGAAGACAACGACCCCGGGACCGGACTTTTCCTGATCGGCGATCCGAAGCAAGCGATCTACGCCTTTCGCGGTGCCGACATCTACACCTACCTGCGTGCTCGCGAGGCCACGGCCGGCAGGTTGCATACGCTGGGCACGAACTTCCGTTCCAGCCATGCCATGGTGGGGGCGGTCAACCATATTTTCCAGAAGGCCGAGTCCCGCTCGAAGGGGCGTGGGGCTTTTCTGTTCCGTGAGCCTTCGGGCGAGAACCCGGTGCCGTTCCTGTCCGTTGAGTCCCAGGGGCGCAAGGAGTCCCTGCAGATGGCAGGACACACCGTTGCGGCACTGAACATCTGGCACCTGTCGTCGGACCAGCCGCTCTCCGGTGCGGTGTATCGGCAATCCATGGCAGCCGCCTGCGCCAGTGAAATCACGGCATTGCTCAACGGTGGGCAGTCGGGGCGCGACGGCTTCACCGTCGATGGCGAAACGCTGCGCGGGTTGCGCCCGGCGGATATCGCGATCCTGGTGCGCGACGGTAAAGAGGCGCAGGCCGTGCGCGACGAGTTGTCCACGCGGGGCGTGCGCAGTGTCTATCTCTCCGACAAGGATTCGGTCTTTGCTTCGCAAGAGGCGCGGGATTTGCTGACCTGGCTCAAGGCCTGCGCCGAGCCGGATGTGGAGCGACCGCTACGGGCAGCGCTGGCCAGCATCACGTTGAACCTGCCGCTGACGGAGCTGGAGCGTCTCAATCAGGATGAACTGGCCTGGGAAGCCCGGGTCATGCAGTTTCGCGGTTATCGCACAGTCTGGCGCAGCCAGGGCGTGCTGCCGATGTTGCGGCGCTTGCTGCATGATTTCGAATTGCCCCAGGCCCTGATGACGCGCAGCGATGGCGAGCGGGTGCTGACCAACTTGCTGCACCTTTGCGAACTGTTGCAGCAGGCCGCTGGCGAGCTGGATGGCGAACAAGCCTTGATCCGGCATTTGTCCGAGCACCTGGCCTTGTCCGGACAGGCGGGAGAAGAGCAGATCCTGCGCCTGGAAAGCGATGAGCAGTTGGTCAAGGTGGTCACGATCCACAAGTCCAAGGGGCTTGAATATCCGTTGGTTTTCCTGCCCTTCATCTGCTCGACGAAACCGGTGGATGGCAGTCGATTGCCGTTGCATTACCACGACGAGGCCAACAAGGCGCAGATCAGCCTCAAGCCCACCGCCGAATTGATCGCCAAGGCCGATGACGAGCGACTGGCGGAGGATCTGCGGCTGCTCTACGTGGCACTGACCCGCGCACAACATGCCTGCTGGCTGGGTGTCGCGGACCTCAAGCGGGGCAATAACAACAGCTCGATCCTGCATGTGTCCGCGCTGGGTTATCTGTTGGGCGGTGGTGCACCGCTGACCGAATCAGTGGAGCTGAGGCGTTGGCTGGAAGACCTGCAACACGGCAGCGTCGCGGTGAACTGCCAGCCCATGCCCGAACCTACCGACGAACACTATCGGCCGCCACGCAACGACGCTGTGTTACTCGAACCCTTAGTGCCCTTGCGAAAAGCCAGCGAAAATTGGTGGATCGCCTCCTACAGCGCCTTGCGCATCGGCGAAAGCCTGAGCGAAGGCAGCGATACCGCGCCGGAGAATCCACAGGCCCAGAAACTGTTCGACGATGAGCGTCTTGACCCGGACGCGCCCAGGGAGACCATCGCCGTCGGTGGCGACATACACCGCTTTCCCCGCGGCCCCGGTCCCGGCACTTTTCTCCATGGCCTGCTGGAGTGGGCTGCCGGGGAAGGATTTTCATCCGCGCCGGCAGATATCGAGGATGCCATTGCCCGACGCTGCAATCGCCGAGGTTGGAAAGGCTGGATCTCCACGCTGAGCGACTGGCTGCAGCACTTGATCAAAATGCCCATGCCCGTCGGCAGCGACCAGGCGCCGGTGGTGCTCGAACAATTGACCCGGTTCCAGGTCGAGATGGAGTTCTGGTTCGCCAGCCACAAGGTCGATGTGCAAAAGCTCGATCAACTGGTTTGCCGGTTCACCCATGGCGGTGTCGCCCGCGTCGCGGCGGAGCCGGTGCTGCTCAACGGCATGTTCAAGGGCTTCATCGATTTGACGTTCGAGCACGACGGCCGGTATTACGTGGCCGATTACAAGTCCAACTGGCTGGGTGTCGATGACATGGCCTACACCGTACAGGCCATGGAACAGTCGATCCTGGACCATCGCTACGACCTGCAATACGTGCTGTACCTGTTGGCCCTGCATCGCCAGCTCAAGGCTCGGCTTCCCGATTATGACTACGACCGGCACGTCGGCGGCGCGCTGTACCTGTTCCTTCGTGGGACCCGCTCGACAAGCCAGGGCGTGTATTTCACCAAGCCGCCACGGGCCTTGATCGAACAGCTGGATCGGCTGTTCCAGGGCGCGCCAGAGCCCAAGGCTGAGCCGGCGTGGGTACAGGGAGAATTGCTATGAGTCGTTCCTTTGCCGACCTGCTGCCCAAGGCGTCCGACGATGAAAGCCTGGTTGACCTGGCCCCCTTGAGCCGGGCACAGGACCTGCTGTTGTTGCTGACGCGCTGGGTCGAGCGCGGCTGGCTGCGTGCCCTGGACAAGGCCTTCGTGGCGTTCCTCCATGAACTGGCGCCCGACGATGATCCATTGGTCCTGCTCGCCGCTGCGCTGACCAGCCATCAGTTGGGCCACGGGCACGTTTGCCTGGATATATTCGAGACCCTCAAGGAACCGGACTTTGCCCTGTCGCTGCCCCCCGAGGGTGATCCGCAGACAGGCGCGATGTTGCTGCCCTCGCAAATATTGCAGACGCTCGACGGCGCCCATTGGTGCAAGGCCCTGGCGTCCAGTCGGCTGGTGGCCTTGGCTGTGGACGAGAGCGAAGAGGCGCAGCAACGTCCCTTGGTACTGTCTGGCAAACGTCTTTATCTGCGTCGCTACTGGGGGTATGAACGGCGGATCGACGAGGCGTTGCGCCAACGGTTGATCGAGCAGGAAGCGGCGCCCGGTGACCTGCGCGAGCGTTTGGACGGGCTGTTCGGGCCGGCCAACGCCAGCGGCCCGATCGATTGGCAGAAACTGGCCTGCGCGCTAGCGACCCGTGGGGCCTTCAGCATCGTGACCGGCGGCCCGGGCACCGGCAAGACCACCACCGTTGTGCGTCTGCTGGCCCTGTTGCAGGCTCCGGCCGTCGAGGCCGGGAAGCCGCTGCGGATTCGCCTGGCTGCGCCCACGGGCAAGGCGGCGGCGCGCCTGACCGAGTCCATCAGCCAGCAGGTCCGAACCCTGGATGAGGCTGTGCGCGGGTGCATTCCCTGCGACGTCACGACGGTCCATCGATTGCTGGGCAGTCGTCCCGGCACTCGGCATTTTCGTCACCATGCAGGCAATCGCTTGCCGCTGGATGTGCTGGTGGTCGATGAAGCGTCGATGATCGACCTGGAGATGATGGCCAATCTGCTGGATGCACTGCCGGCCCATGCACGGTTGGTATTGCTGGGGGACAAGGACCAGTTGGCCTCGGTGGAAGCCGGTGCGGTGTTGGGGGATTTGTGTCGAGACGCCGAGGACGGCTGGTACAGCCCCCAGACCCGTGCCTGGCTGGAGTCGGTCAGTGGGGAAAACCTGGCGGCCAGTGACCTGCTGCAAGACCTCGACGGCACTCATCCCCTGGCACAGCAAGTGGTCATGCTCAGGCATTCCCGGCGCTTCGGCGAAGGCAGTGGGATCGGTCAGCTCGCTCGTTCGGTCAACCAGCAACAGCCGGAGAAAGCCCGCCAATTATTGGATAACGGGCAGTACGTCGATTTGTTTTCCTTGAAATTGGCAGGTGAATACGACACGAAGCTGGAAAAACTGTTACTCGACGGCAAGCCAGAAGGACCCAAGGGTTATCGGCATTACCTGAGCCTGCTGCGGCAGCGCCGTCCGGCCATTTTTCAGCCATTGGAAGATCGTTGCTGGGCCGATTGGGCCCGTGAGGTCCTGGCGGCCTTCGACGAATTCCAATTGCTTTGCGCGGTGCGCAAAGGCCCGTGGGGCGTCGAAGGACTGAACCAGCGAATCACCGCCGCATTGCTCAAGGCCCGCCTTATCGATAGCGATCACCAGTGGTACGAAGGCCGTCCGGTACTGATGACCCGTAACGACTATGGGCTGGGGTTGATGAACGGTGATATCGGCATTGCCCTCAAGCTCCCCGAGCGTGACGGGCCGGATGCCGGCAAACAGGTCCTGCGGGTCGCTTTCCCGCGCAATGACGGCCAGGGTGGCGTGCGTTTCGTCCTGCCCAGCCGCCTGAATGACGTGGAAACCGTGTATGCCATGACGGTGCACAAATCCCAGGGCTCGGAATTCACCCATACCGCGTTGATCCTTCCGGATGCGCTCAACCCGGTCTTGACCAAGGAATTGGTGTACACCGCCATTACCCGGGGCAAGCAATGGTTCAGCCTGATCGAACCGCGGGCGGGGGTCTTCGAGGAGGCGGTCGGGCGCAAGGTCAAGCGCTTGAGCGGTTTGATGCTGGCGTTGGAACAGGCTGACTGAATCATTGGCTTTCAAGGATTCATGCCCTTGTGGCAACTTGGCCTGTTTCGCTTCCAAGCCTGCGTAACACGCTGTCTCGCTGGCTTTTTGGCACTGTGCTATCGTTCCGGCACTTATCGTCTGGATCAAGAGATTTTCCATGGAAGTGCCTGTAGGGGAGGCAGTGCGCAGCAAGGGCTGGGGGCATGTTCTGCTTGCCGGCCTTTTGTGTCTGCTGCTGCCTGTCGCGGTTGCCCAGGAGCAGGCCTCCACGACCCAGGCCGAGCAGCGGGCCGAAGCGGTGACCCAAGTGGTCTTGGGCATTCTCAGCTATGCCCGCTGGCCGGTGGAACCCACTCAACTGCAACTGTGCATCGTCGGGCCGACCCAATACACCGACGATCTGGTCAAGGGCACTACCCAGGCCACGGGGCGGCCGGTAATTGTGCAGCGGTTGTTGGCCGATCATCCCAATATCGCCACTGAGTGCAACGCGGTCTACGTCGGCAGGCTGACCAACGATGAGCACACCCGTCTGTTTGCGTCCTTGATCGGCAAGCCCGTGTTGAGCATCAGTGAGGGCGGCGACCAGTGCACCGTGGGTAGCCTGTTCTGCCTGCGGGTAGGTGATGAACAAGTGTCTTTCGAGGTCAACCTCGATTCCGTGGCACGTAGTGGCGTGCGCATCCATCCGAGTGTGCTGCAGCTTTCCCGCCGCAGGTCCGCAACCCCATGAAGCAGAGCAAACCAAGGGTCCGTCCCACCCTGGGCTCGGTCATCGGTCGCGGTCATCTGATCGTCGCATTGGTGGCTATTACCATGGCCAGTGTGTCCCTGACCTTGCTCGGGCTGTTGGCGCTGCGAGTCTATGCGGATCACAACCTGCACTTGATCGCCCGTTCGATCAACTACACCGTGGAGGCCGCCGTGGTCTTCGATGATTCGGCCGCGGCCACCGAGGCACTGGCCTTGATCGCCTCCACCGAGGAGGTCGCCGATGCCGAGGTGTTCAATGAACATGGCCGTCTGTTGGCGCGCTGGCAACGCCCGCAAACCGGCCTGTTGTCGGAACTGGAAGTGCACATTGCCAAGGCATTCCTGGAAAAGCCCATCAGCCTGCCGATCGTTCACCAAGGGCAGAGCATCGGTCGCATTGTGTTGGCGGGGCATGGCGGCAGCCTGTTGCGTTTTTTACTCAGCGGTTTGGCGGGGATCATCCTGTGCACGGCGGTGAGCGCCTGGGTGGCGCTTTACCTGGCGCGGCGGCAGTTGCGGGCGATCACCGGGCCGCTGCGCAGCCTGGCCGAGGTGGCCCACGCAGCCCGCAGTGAACGAGCCTTGGACCGACGCGTGCCGCCGGCCGCCATCGCCGAACTGGATAATCTGGCCAATGACTTCAACGCACTGCTCGATGAATTGGAATCCTGGCAGACCCACCTGCAAAGCGAAAACGAAACCCTGGCCCACCAGGCCAGCCACGACAGCTTGACCGGCTTGCCGAACCGGGCATTTTTCGAGGGCCGGCTGATTCGCGCCTTGCGCAATGCCAGCAAGCTCAATGAACAAGTGGCCGTGCTGTACCTGGACAGTGATCGGTTCAAGGGCATCAATGACAATTTCGGCCACGCCGCCGGCGACGCGGTGCTGACGGCCGTGGCGACCCGGGTCCGGGCGCAGTTGCGCGAGGATGACTTGGTCGCGCGCTTGGGGGGCGACGAATTCGCCGTGCTGCTGGCGCCTTTGCACAAGGCCGAGGACGCTGAGCTGATCGCTGAAAAGATCATCGCCAGCATGGAAATGCCGATTCAATTGCCCGGCAACGCCTCCGTGTTGACCTCCCTCAGTATTGGCATTGCCGTTTTCCCCGATCACGGTGCCACGCCGGGCACCCTGTTACACGCCGCCGATGCGGCGATGTACCAAGCCAAACGCCTCGCCCGAGGCGGTGAACATACGGCGGGGTTGGATCACTCCGTCGCTGATCTTCAAACCAGGAGCTGACTCGTGCATTCATCCCTTCAAATTTCCCTGCGCTGGTTCGCGGCGCTTTTGCTGCTTGCCGTCGTGGCGCTGAGCGGTTGCCAGACGGCACCGCCGAAAGGCCTGACCCCGGCGCAAATTGCGGTACTCAAGCAACAAGGTTTCGAACTGACTGACGATGGCTGGGCCTTCGGTTTGTCGGGCAAGGTGCTGTTTGGCAGCGACGTGGAAAGCCTTAATCCAGCCAGCACCGAAATCGTCGAACGAATTGGCAAGGCGCTGCTCGGAGCCGGAATCGAGCGGGTGCGGATCGATGGTCATACCGACGCATCGGGTTCTCAAGCCTATAACGAACAACTGTCGATACGTCGGGCCAACAGCGTGAGCAAGGTATTGATCGGCGTAGGCATGCGCCAAGAAAACGTTCAATCGCGCGGACTCGGTAGCAGCAAGCCGGTCGCGTCCAACGATACGGTCGAGGGCCGCACCGAAAACCGCCGCGTCGCTATCGTGGTCATCGCCGATTAATCGGCGAACACCATCTCCCGGCTGTCGCCCATCAGCAGTGGCCGGTTCTGTTCAGTCACCTCGCGGATGTAATCCCACAACAGCGTAATTCGCTTGAGCTTGCGCAGGTCCTCCCGGCAGTACATCCAGAACTGCCGGGTGACGTTGATTTCCACCGGCAGCACCGGCAACAGCCGTGGATCCTGGGCGGCGAGGAAGCAGGGCAGGATCGCGAGCGAGCGGCCTTGCTGCGCTGCCACGAATTGCGCGATCACACTGGTGCTGCGCAGGTGGGCATTGGCGCCGGGCAGGACGTTGGCCAGGTAGAGCAACTCGGAACTGAACGCCAGGTCATCCACGTAGCTGATGAATGAGTGCCTGGCCAGGTCGGCCGGGCGCTGGATCGGTGGGTGATTGTCCAGGTAAGACTGGGTGGCGTAGAGCTGCAGCCGGTAGTCGCACAATTTGCAGCATACATACGGGCCGTGTTCGGGACGTTCGAGGGCGATGACGATGTCGGCCTCGCGCTTGGACAGGCTGATGAAGTGTGGCAGCGGCAGGATGTCCACCGAGATGGCTGGGTAGGCATCGACGAAGTGGCTCAGCTGCGGGGTGATGAAGAAGCTGCCAAAGCCTTCGGTGCAGCCCATGCGCACGTGGCCGGACAACGCGACGCCAGAGCCCGAGACCTGCTCGCAGGCCATGTGCAAAGTGCTTTCGATCGATTCGGCATAACCCAGCAGGCGCTGGCCTTCGGCCGTCAGGACAAAGCCGTTGGTCCGCGATTTCTCGAACAGCAGCGTGCCCAACGAGGCTTCCAGCGAGCTGATGCGTCGCGACACCGTGGTGTAGTCGACGGCCAGGCGCTTGGCGGCCGTGCTGGCCTTGCGGGTGCGGGCCACTTCGAGGAAAAACTTGAGGTCGTCCCAATTCAGCGACCCCAGGGAGGTGATGTTTTTTTGCATGATGGACCGGCTTTTATGTGCATTCTTATTAGAAGTTTGCACATCTATACTCCAAAAACCGTCTCATCACCAACCGTGCTCGCGCACTTTGGTCTTTGCTGAACCAGCGCTCTCTCATAAGAACAATCCCGGAGGCCAGCATGAACGTTTCCCTTACGCCCAGCGATACCACCCTGCAAACCGTCAGACTGCTGATCGATGGCGAGTGGGTCGAATCCCAATCCAGCGAATGGCACGACATCGTCAACCCGGCCACCCAGCAGGTGTTGGCGAAGGTTCCGTTCGCCACGGCCGCGGAAGTCGATGCCGCCATTGCCGCTGCCCAGCGTGCGTTCCAGACCTGGAAACTGACGCCCATCGGCGCGCGGATGCGCATCATGCTCAAGCTCCAGGCATTGATTCGCGAGCATTCCAAGCGCATCGCCGCAGTGCTCAGCGCCGAACAGGGCAAGACCATCGCTGACGCCGAGGGCGATATTTTCCGCGGCCTGGAAGTGGTCGAGCACGCTTGCTCCATTGGTACCCTGCAAATGGGCGAGTTCGCCGAGAATGTCGCCGGTGGCGTGGACACCTACACGCTGCGCCAGCCGATCGGCGTGTGTGCGGGCATTACGCCGTTCAACTTCCCGGCGATGATTCCGCTGTGGATGTTCCCGATGGCCATCGCCTGCGGCAACACGTTCGTGCTCAAGCCGTCGGAACAGGATCCGCTGTCGACCATGCTGCTGGTGGAGCTGGCCATCGAGGCCGGCGTCCCGGCGGGTGTGCTCAACGTGGTGCACGGCGGCAAGGATGTGGTGGATGCGCTCTGCACCCACAAGGACATCAAGGCGGTTTCCTTCGTCGGCTCGACGGCGGTCGGCACCCATGTGTATGACCTGGCGGGTCGCCACGGCAAGCGCGTGCAGTCGATGATGGGCGCCAAGAACCACGCCGTGGTGCTGCCCGATGCCAATCGTGAACAAACCCTCAATGCTTTGGTGGGAGCTGGTTTCGGCGCGGCGGGCCAACGTTGCATGGCCACCTCCGTGGTGGTGATGGTGGGCGCGGCCAAGCAGTGGTTGCCGGAGCTCAAGGCCTTGGCGCAGAAGCTCAAGGTCAACGCCGGCAGCGAGCCGGGCACGGATGTCGGCCCGGTGATTTCCAAGCGGGCCAAGGCGCGGATCCTCGAGTTGATCGAGAGCGGTGTGAAGGAAGGGGCGAAGCTGGAGCTCGATGGCCGTGGCATCAGCGTGCCGGGCTTCGAGCAGGGCAACTTTGTCGGCCCGACCCTGTTTTCCGGCGTGACCACCGACATGCGCATCTACACCGAAGAAATCTTCGGGCCGGTGCTGGTGGTGTTGGAAGTCGACACCCTCGACCAGGCGATTGCCCTGGTCAACGCCAACCCATTCGGCAACGGCACGGGCCTGTTCACCCAGAGCGGTGCGGCGGCGCGCAAATTCCAGAGCGAAATCGACGTCGGTCAGGTGGGTATCAACATCCCGATTCCGGTGCCGGTGCCGTTCTTCAGCTTCACTGGTTCCCGCGGTTCGAAACTCGGCGACCTCGGCCCGTACGGCAAACAAGTGGTGCAGTTCTACACTCAGACCAAGACCGTGACCGCGCGCTGGTTCGATGACGACAGCGTCAATGACGGTGTGAACACCACCATCAATTTGCGTTAAGGAGCCGGACATGAACATCGCATTTATCGGCCTGGGCAATATGGGCGCCCCCATGGCGCGCAACCTGCTCAAGGCCGGCCATTCGCTGAACCTGTTCGACCTGAACCAGACGGTACTGGCCGAACTGGCAGCATTGGGCGGTACCATCAGCGCCTCGCCGCGCGACGCGGCCCAGGGCGCGGCACTGGTTATCACCATGCTGCCGGCCGCCGCCCATGTGCGCAGTGTCTGGCTGGGTGAAGACGGTGTGCTGGCCGGCATCGCCGCCGGCACGCCGGCAGTGGATTGCAGCACCATCGATCCGCAAACCGCCCGTGACGTAGCGGCTGCCGCGGCGAAACAAGGCGTGGCGATGGCCGATGCGCCGGTCTCGGGCGGCACCGGCGGCGCGGCGGCGGGCACGTTGACCTTCATGGTCGGCGCCACGGCTGAGTTGTTTGCCACCTTGCAACCGGTGCTGGCGCAAATGGGTCGTAACATTGTGCATTGTGGTGAAGTCGGTACCGGGCAGATCGCCAAGATCTGCAACAACCTGCTGCTGGGAATTTCCATGGTGGGCGTCAGCGAAGCCATGGCCCTGGGCGATGCCTTGGGGATCGACACCCAAGTGCTGGCCGGCATCATCAATAGCTCAACGGGCCGCTGCTGGAGTTCGGACACCTACAACCCGTGGCCGGGCGTGATCGAAACGGCCCCGGCGTCCCGTGGCTATACGGGGGGCTTTGGCGCCGACCTGATGCTCAAGGACCTGGGCCTGGCGACCGAAGCCGCGCGGCAGGCCCATCAGCCGGTGGTGCTGGGGGCTGTGGCGCAACAGTTGTACCAGGCGATGAGCCAGCGGGGCGAGGGCGGCAAGGACTTTTCGGCGATTGTGAACAGCTATCGCAAGCCGCAGTAAACCTGTGAATCGAGAGGCTTTTGTGGCGAGGGAGCTTGCTCCCGCTGGGCTGCGTAGCAGCCCTGTTTGTTGGCGGTTGCTGCGCAACCGAGCGGGAGCAAGCTCCCTCGCCACAGGGCAGTGCTGAAGCGGTGAAGTTTTCACGGTTGTTTTCCGAGAGACCACGTCGGGTGGTCTCTCGGTTTTTTGTTTCAGGCGAAGACGAAATATTTACGCACGGTCTCGACCACTTCCCAGGTGCCTTTCATGCCGGGTTCGATGACGAAAATATCACCGGCGCGCAGATGAATCGGCTCCAGGCCCTCTGGGGTGATGATGCAGTAGCCTTCCTGGAAATGGCAGTACTCCCACTTCACGTATTCCACATACCATTTGCCCGGTGTGCAGATCCAGGTGCCCATGATCTTGCTGCCGTCTTCGCTGGTGTAGGCGTTGAGGTTGACGGTGTGCGGGTCGCCTTCGAGTTTTTCCCATTTGCAGGCATCGAGTACGGGCAGCGGATGGGTGTCGCGCAGGACGGTGATGGGGGCGGTCATGTGAGCTCCGAAAGGGCGGAAGAGGACAGGCACCCTAACGCGCGGCAGGGGTGGGTAGATGTCTGTAGTCGACACCGGGCTATCCAGAAACGCGCATCAATCGGCCAGATGCCGTGCCAGGGCCTTGGCGTAGGTGGGCAAACCTTCGAAGTTGCGGGCGCACAGCAGCAGCGCCCGGTGGGTCCAGGCCTCTTGCAGTGGGACGCATTGATACGATGGCTCGGTCGGTCGCCGATCGACGGCCGCCTTCGGCACGATGGCAATGCCTGCGCCATGGGTCACCATGCGAATCATCCCGTCGAAACCCTCGGCGCGAATGCGGATTTGCATGCGCGAGCCGATGTGCAGGGCCTGTTCTTCCAGGTGGATCGCCAGGGCGCTGGCGGCGTTCAGGCCGACGTAGTCGTGGCTGAGGGTTTCGCTGAAACGCACGGTTCGACCGTCAGCCAGGGGATGTCCGTTCGGTAGGATCAATACCAGCGGATCGTCGCGAAACGGCCAGGCCTGAAGGCCATCGGTGTCCACCGCGTCGGAAACGATCCCCAGGTCCGCCGCGCCCTCGCGCAGCGCATGGGTGATCCGTGAGCTGGGCAACTCCTGCAAGTCGATGTCGAGGTTGGGATGGGTCTTGAGAAAGCCGGCCAGCAGTTCGGGCAGGTACTCGGTCATGGCGCTGGTGTTGCACAGCAGCCGCACCCGGCCTTTGACGCCCTTGGCGTATTCGGCCAGGTCCTGTTGCAGGCGTTCGGCCTGTTGCAGCAGGAGCCGGGCGTGTTCGGCCAACGCCTTGCCAGCCGGCGTTGGGGTTACGCCACGTCGTCCGCGTTCAAGCAGGTCGATGCCCAGTGACCCTTCCATGGCCCGGACTCGCGCACTGGCCGCGGCCAGGGACAAGTGGCTGCGGGCCGCACCGGCGGTGATGTTGCCGGTGTCGAGGATGTGCAGGTAGAGGCGCAGGTCGGTGAAGTCGAAGTGCATGGGCTGGTGATCCTGTCTCAAGTGTTGCGGTGTTTGGTGTGCCGCCTTCGCGAGCAAGCCCGCTCCCACAGGGAGAATGCATTTCAAACTGTGGGAGCGGGCTTGCTCGCGAAGGCGCCAGTAGCATGCACAAAATTTCCAGCCTCTTGCTGAAAGAGAGGCACCCTCAGTATATGGCAGATTTTCAAGCCAAGCCCCGGGGCGCACGATAGCCCCATGAACACACTCATCGCTTTCTATCAAAACCTAGGCCTGGCCCTTTCCTTACTGGTCATCGGCACCTTCCTGCTGGCCGGCACCATCAAGGGCGTGATCGGCCTCGGCCTGCCGACCATCTCCATGGGCTTGCTCGGTCTGGCTATGGCGCCGGCGCAGGCTGCGGCGCTGCTGATCATTCCGGCGACCCTGACCAATCTTTGGCAACTGGCGTTCGGTGGCCATCTGCAAACATTGATCCGGCGCTTGTGGCCGCTGTTACTCGCGATTTTTATTGGCACCGGGCTCGGTACGCTGTGGATCGGCATGACAGGCGGGGCCTGGGTGGTGCGGGCCTTGGGCGGGGCGTTGTTGCTGTATGCGCTGAGCGGCCTGTTGCTGCCAACGCTGCGGGTCGGTCCCGATGCCGAGCCGTGGATCGCTCCGATCTGCGGGTTGCTGACCGGCCTCGTCACTTCCGCTACCGGTGTGTTCGTCATTCCGGCAGTGCCTTATCTGCAAGCGCTGGGCTTGAGCAAGGATGAACTGGTGCAGGCCCTGGGCCTGTCGTTCACCGTTTCGACCCTGGCCCTGGCCGCCGGCCTGTTGTGGCGCGGCGAGCTGGGCGGGGGCGAATTGAGCGCTTCGTTGCTGGCGCTGGCCCCGGCGCTGCTGGGGATGTGGCTGGGGCAATGGCTGCGCCAGCGGATCAGCGCCGTGTTGTTCAAACGGGTATTTTTCATCGGCCTCGGTGTGCTCGGCGGCCATCTGCTGGTCAGCGGCTAGCCGAGGACGGGCTGAGCATGTCGACGCGGCGGATGTCGAAGTCGCGCTCCAGATAATCCATGCGTCGCTCGAAGAACTGCTTCATATGCGGCAGGTTCGAATGCACCTCCAGGTGTGCCTGGGATGCCCAGATCTCATAGAAGATAAACAGCGTTGGATCCTGTTGGTCCCGCAGCATGTGATATTCGATGCAGCCAGGCTCGGCACGGCTTGGTTCGACGTAGGCGCGGAACAGCGCCTCGAAGGCCTCGGCTTTTTCCGGGCGGGTCTTGGCGTGCAGGATGAAACCGTGCAGTTCGCTCATGGAGAGGGCTCCTGAAATAAAAGAAGTGCCGAAGCTTACGGCAACAATCGACCGTTCATTCTTGCGTATAGGTCAAATCACTTTTGCCGTTGCGGTGCTTATTCCGCGCGAAGCTCGTCGGTACTCTGCCGCCATCAATTTCAATCTTTCCATGCGGCGGCCAGCCAACGGCCCACGCCGTGGAACCCGATGAGGCTCACCATGAAAAAAGTCCTGTTGCTCAACGGCGGCAAACAATTCGCCCATTCCGACGGTCGCTACAACGCCACCCTCCACGAGACGGCGCTCAGCGTGCTGGACCGTGGCGGGTTTGATGTGCAAACCACTTTCATCGATGGCGGCTACGACCTCCAGGAGGAAGTCGCCAAGTTCCTCTGGGCCGACGTGATCATTTACCAGATGCCAGGTTGGTGGATGGGCGCGCCGTGGACCGTGAAGAAGTACATCGACGAAGTCTTCACCGAAGGCCACGGCAGCCTCTACGCCAGTGACGGTCGGACCCGTTCCGATGCCTCACAGAAATACGGCAGCGGCGGCCTGATCCAAGGCAAGCAGTACATGTTGTCGCTGACCTGGAACGCCCCGCAGCAAGCCTTCGACGACCCGAGCGATTTCTTCGAAGCCAAGGGTGTGGACGCGGTGTACTTCCCGTTCCACAAGGCCAATCAATTCCTCGGCATGACCGGCCTGCCAACCTTCCTGTGCGTGGATGTGATGAAGCGCCCGAACATCGAAGAAGATGTGGCGCGGTATGAGCGGCATTTGATCGAGGTGTTCGGCCTTTCGCGGTAATCCAGATACTATCGGGACTCACCCGAACGCAATCCTGCACCCAAGGCGAGCGGGCTTCTGTGGCGAGGGAGCTTGCTGTGGCGAGGGAGCTTGCTCCCGCTGGGCTGCGCAGCAGCCCCCCAAAAAAGCGGCCGCTGCGCGCTGGAGCGCCGGCCCGGCCGAGCGGGAGCAAGCTCCCTCGCCACAAAAGCATCCTTCACACTGGATGTGCATTCCACGAGAGGATGTCTGTGAAAGCCAGATCCGACGAGTTGCAGATTTTCGTCTGCGTGATCGAATGCGGATCCATCTCCGCCGCCGCCGAGCAAGTCGGGCAGACGCCGTCGGCGGTCAGCCGCACGTTGTCGCGGCTGGAGGCCAAGCTCGATACCACGCTGATCAACCGCACCACGCGGCGCATGGACCTCACCGAAGAGGGCAAGTATTTCTTCGAACAGGCCAAAGGCATCCTCGACCAGATGGATGAGCTGGAAGAGCGCCTGTCGTCTCGCCAGAAAAATCCTTCAGGACGCTTGCGGATCAACGCGGCCTCGCCGTTCATGCTGCACGCCATCGTGCCGCACATCGAAGAATTCCGCCGGCTTTACCCAGACATCCAGCTCGAACTCAACAGCAACGACCTGATCATCGACCTGTTGGAGCAAAGCACTGACATCGCCATCCGCATCGGCACCCTTATCGATTCGACGCTCCACGCCCGCTCCCTGGGTTGCAGCCCGTTGCACATCCTCGCCAGCCCGGCCTATTTGAAGCAGCACGGCACTCCCGCAAGCGTTGCCGAACTGTCGGAGCATGCGCTGCTGGGGTTTGCCCAGAATGATGGCCTCAACCAGTGGCCGCTGCGTCACCCGCACGGTGATCGCTGGGCGATCCAGCCAGCCATCAGCGCGTCCAGCGGCGAGACCGTGCGTCACTTGGCGCTGCAAGGACAGGGCATTGCCTGCCTGTCAGACTTCATGACCCGCGACGACATTCACGCCGGCCGGCTGAAGGTGCTGCTGGCCGATGCCAACAGCGGCTACCGCCAGCCGATCAACGCGGTGTACTACCGCAATTCGCAACTGGCCCTGCGGATCCAGTGTTTCCTGGACTTCATCCAGGGCAAGCTCGCCGACTACGCCTCGCGGGAGTTCAAGGGTTGATTCGTGACTTCAAGGCAAGAGTGATTTGGGCAACGAGTATGCGCGGCAACAATGCCCATGAGCTGCAGGGGTGGGCACCGAAGCGGACGTCGGTGGTGGCATGGATTCTTGAAGAAATGGTGTGATCCGTCAGTAAAACATAGGACCTGTGGGAGCGGGCTTGCTCGCGAAAGCGGTGTGTCAGGCAACATTGGCGCAGACTGACACACCGCATTCGCGAGCAAGCCCGCTCCCACATTTGATCGCCAGTGACCACTCTATCTTCATCAGTCCTATAACCCCCTGTGGGTGTTGCTTCAGTCGTGCTGCACGCCCGCGCGCTTGAGCATTTGTTTGCAGCGCTCGGACAGGTGATACACGCGCAGGTGCTTGCCCGCTTTGCTGTAGCGCTCACGCAAGGTCTTGAGCGCGGCGACGGCCGAGTAGTCGACGAAGCGCAAGTGACGGCAATCGAGGGTCACCAGGGCCGGGTCGTTGGCCGGGTCGAACTGGTTGAGAAACGGCGTCGACGAGGCGAAAAACAGCGTGCCGTGCAGGCGATACAGCTTGCTGCCGTCGGACTCCTCATGGGTGTCGGCATACAGCTCCCGGGCCTGTTGCCAGGCGAAGTTGAGCGCCGCGATGATGATCCCGCAGAGCACGGCCACGGCCAGGTCGGTGAACACCGTGATGACCGTCACTGCGATGATGACCAGCACATCGTTGGCCGGCACTTTGTTGACCACCCGCAACGAGGCCCAGGCGAACGTCTGCTGCGCCACCACGAACATCACGCCCACCAACGCCGCCAGCGGAATGCGCTCGATCAACGGCGACAGGAACAACACGAACAGCAACACCATCACCCCGGCCACCACGCCCGATAACCGCCCGCGTCCGCCGGAGCTGAGGTTGATCATCGTCTGGCCGATCATGGCGCAACCGCCCATGCCGCCCAGCAATCCAGAGGCCATGTTGGCCGCGCCCAATGCCACGCATTCACGGTCCGGATACCCACGGCTCTCGGTGATTTCATCGGTCAGGTTCAGGGTCAGCAGGGTTTCCAGCAAACCGACCATCGCCATGATCACCGCATAGGGCGCGACGATTTGCAGGGTTTCCAGGTTCCAGGGAATGTCCGGCAGGGCAAACGTCGGCAAGCCGCCGGCAATGTGGGCCATGTCACCCAGGGTCCGGGTCGGCAGACCGAGCAGATAAACCGCCAGGCCAACGCCGAGGATCGCCACCAAGGCCGGCGGTACGCTGCGGGTCAGGCGCGGCAACAGGTAGACGATGGCCATGGTCAACGCCACCAGCCCGGCCATCAGATAGAGCGGGGTGCCGCTCAGCCAGACGCCGTCATTCTTGAAATGCTCCAGTTGCGCCAGCGCAATCACAATGGCCAAGCCATTGACGAAACCAAGCATCACTGGGTGCGGCACCATGCGCACCAGCTTGCCCAGCCGCAACAGCCCGAACGCCATCATGATCAACCCGCCCAGCAGCACGGTCGCCAACAGATACTGCACCCCGTGCTGCACCACCAGCGCGACGATCACCACGGCCATCGACCCCGCCGCGCCTGACACCATCCCGGGGCGACCGCCGAATAACGCGGTCAGCGTACAGAGGATGAACGCGCCGTACAGCCCCATCAGCGGATTGAGGTGGGCCACCAGGGCGAAGGCGATGCACTCGGGGAGCAAGGCGAAAGAGGTGGTGAGGCCGGCGAGGGCGTCGGCGCGAAGACGTGTTGGTTTCATGATTTACCTGACTGGGCGCCGGTGGACCGTCGGCTGCCGGGGAGTGGTGCAAAAAACAGGTGCGGATGGTACGGAATTGAATGCGGGGCGGCCAGCCGTTGGTCGATTGTGCTGGTGAATTTGGGGCCGCTTCGCAGCCCAGCGGGAGCAAGCTCCCTCGCCACAAAAGCAATGAGGGCGATGAAAATCTTGCGCCGGATTTTCATCAACGCCGTGTCGCGTTGTCCGTCAGCGACAAGTTTTACCTCTGCGCGAAAATTACTTTCAACGGGTTTGAAGATTCGTCGTCGAAATGATTTATGAGTTTCACAACACATCGACGTGACCCCATTCGAGGAGTAACGCATGGCACCTGCTTTCGGTTATTGGCTATTGGTCTACGCGGCCATCGCTATCATCGCGCTGATTGTCCTGATTGCGCGCTACCGGCTCAATCCGTTCATCGTGATTACCCTGGTCTCCATTGGCCTGGCGTTGCTGGCCGGGATGCCGCCGTCGGGTGTGGTGGGGGCGTACGAGGCGGGTGTCGGCAAGACGCTGGGGCACATCGCGCTGGTGGTGGCCCTGGGCACCATGCTCGGCAAGATGATGGCCGAGTCCGGCGGGGCCGAGCGCATGGCGCAGACGTTGATCGAACGTTTCGGCGAGCGCAACGCCCACTGGGCGATGGTGTGCATTGCTTTCCTCGTGGGGTTGCCGTTGTTCTTCGAGGTCGGTTTTGTGCTGCTGGTGCCCATCGCGTTCACTATCGCCCGGCGTGTGGGCGTGTCGATCCTGATGGTGGGGCTGCCGATGGTCGCCGGGCTTTCGGTGGTCCATGCGCTGGTGCCGCCGCATCCGGCGGCGATGCTGGCGGTGCAGGCGTTCCAGGCTTCGGTGGGGCAGACCTTGCTGTACGCGATCCTGATCGGCATTCCCACCGCGATTATCGCCGGCCCGCTGTACGCCAAATTCATCGTGCCGCGCATCCAGCTGCCGGCCGAAAATCCGCTGGAGCGACAATTCCTCGACCGTGAACCGCAGGCCAAGCTGCCGGGTTTCGGCGTGACATTGGGGACCATCCTGCTGCCGGTGATCCTGATGTTGATCGGCGGCTGGGCCAACCTCATCTCCACGCCGGGCAGCGGTTTCAACCAGTTCCTGCTGTTCATCGGCAACTCGGTGATCGCCTTGCTGTTGGCGACCATCCTCAGTTTCTGGACCCTCGGCCTGGCCCAGGGATTCAACCGCGAATCGATCCTCAAGTTCACCAACGAATGCCTGGCGCCGACCGCCAGCATCACCTTGCTGGTGGGCGCCGGTGGTGGTTTGAACCGGATCCTGGTGGACGCCGGGGTCACGCAGCAGATCGTCGGCCTGGCCGAGGAATTCCAGTTGTCACCGCTGGTCATGGGCTGGCTGTTCGCTGCGCTGATGCGGGTTGCCACGGGTTCGGCCACGGTGGCGATGACCACGGCCTCGGGCATCGTCGCGCCGGTGGCGATTGGCCTGGGTTATCCCCATCCCGAGCTACTGGTGCTGGCGACCGGCGCCGGGTCGGTTATCTTTTCCCACGTCAACGACGGCGGCTTCTGGCTGATCAAGGAATACTTCAATATGACCGTCACGCAGACCTTCAAGACCTGGACGGTGCTTGAAACACTGATATCCCTGGTCGCGTTCGCCCTGACCCTCGGGCTTGCGCGCGTGCTTTGACCGCCACTGCAAGGAGCCGTCATGGACATCCTCTACCAGATCCGTGCCCGTCAGGATTCCTTCAGCGCCGGCGAAGGAAGAATCGCCCGGCTGATGCTCGAAGACGTAGGCTTCGCAGCCTCCGCCAGCCTCGATGAACTGGCCCAACGGGCGGAAGTCAGCAGCGCCACCTTGTCGCGCTTCGCCCGCACCGTCGGTTGCCGAGACCTGCGAGACCTACGCCTGCAACTGGCCCAGGCCAGCGGCGTCGGCAGCCGTTTCCTCGACCCGGCCGGCGCGCCGGAGCAGTCGGCGTTTTATGGACAGATCGTCGGCGATATCGAAGCGACCCTGCGCCAACATCTGTCAGGGTTCGAAGAGTCGCGGTTTGGCGATGCCGTGAGGATGATCGGCAAGGCACGGATGATCCATGCGTTCGGCCTGGGTGGCTGGTCGGCGCTGTGCGGCGAGGAGTTGCAAGTGCGGCTGGTGCGTTTTGGCTACCCGATTGCCGCCTGCCGCGACCCGGTGATGATGCGCATCACCGCCACCTCGCTGAGCGACCAGCATCTGGTCATCGCCTGCTCACTGACCGGTATCACGCCGGAGCTGTTGAGTGCGGTTGAACTGGCCCGCAGCTACGGTGCGGCGATCCTCGCCATCACCCGCGCCGGCTCGCCACTGGCCGAAGTGGCCGATTGCGTGCTGCCCCTGCAAAGCGCCGAGACTTCCTTCATCTACAAACCCACGGCGGCGCGCTACGGGATGCTGCTGGCCATTGACGTGCTCGCCACCGAGCTGGCGCTGGCCCACCCCGAAGACAATCAAGAGCGCCTGCGGCGGGTCAAACTCGCCCTGGACGATTACCGCGGTGGCGACGATCATTTGCCGCTGGGAGACTGACATGCTGTACGACACGCTTATCCGCAATGCGCTGGTCATCGACGGCAGCGACACGCCCGGCTACCACGCCGACGTAGCGATCCACGGCGGTCGCATCGAACGCATCGGCGAGCTGCGCGATGCCCAGGCCGTGGAAGACATCGACGCCGCCGGCCGCGCGCTGGCGCCAGGCTTCATCGATGTGCACACCCACGACGACACAGTGGTCATTCGCCAACCGCAGATGCTGCCCAAGCTCAGCCAGGGCGTGACCACCGTGATCGTTGGCAACTGCGGCATCAGCGCCGCGCCGGTGAGCCTGCGGGGCGATCCGCCGGACCCAATGAACTTGCTCGGCACGGCCCGGGCGTTCGCCTACCCACGCTTTGCCGATTATCGCGCAGCGGTGGAAGCGGCGACGCCAGCGGTCAACGTGGCTGCGTTGGTCGGGCACACAGCGTTGCGCAGCAACCACATGGACGATTTGTTGCGCACGGCCTCGGTAGGAGAAATCGCCGCCATGCGTCGGCAATTGCGCGAAAGTCTGGAGGCCGGTGCCTTGGGGTTGTCCACCGGCCTGGCCTACGCCAACGCCTTTGCAGCGTCCACCGACGAAGTCATGCAACTGACCGAAGAATTGAGCGCATTCGGCGCTGTCTACACCACCCACCTGCGCAGCGAATTCGAACCGGTGCTCGAGGCCATGGACGAGGCGTTCCAGATCGGCCGTCATGCGCAGAGTCCGGTGATCATTTCCCACCTCAAATGCGCGGGCGCCGGCAATTGGGGACGAAGCCCGCAGGTGCTCGCGGCGTTGGAAAACGCGGCGAAAACCCATCCGGTCGGTTGCGACTGCTACCCCTACGCGGCCAGCTCCTCGACCTTGGACCTCAAGCAAGTGACCGATGCCCATCGCATCACCATCACCTGGTCGACACCGCACCCGTCGATGGGCGGACGTGACCTTATCGACATCGCACGCGATTGGGAAGTGTCGCTGTTGGAGACGGCGCGGCGCCTGCAACCGGCAGGCGCGGTGTACTACGGCATGGATGAAGGCGACGTACGACGGATCCTCGCCCATTCGTTGTCCATGGTCGGCTCCGACGGTTTGCCCGAAGACCCGTTTCCCCATCCTCGCTTGTGGGGCGCTTTCCCACGGGTGCTGGGATATTTCAGTCGAGACATTGGGCTTTTTCCGTTGCACACCGCCGTGCACAAAATGACTGGCCTTTCCGCCGCGCGTTTCGGCCTCAAGCAACGAGGAGAAATCCGTGAGGGCCATTGGGCGGACCTGGTGTTGTTCAATCCCCACACCATTCGTGACGTCGCCGATTTCAATGAACCTCAGCGGGCGGCCGAAGGGATTGATGGTGTGTGGGTCAACGGTGCCCTGAGCTATCGCGACGGCCAGGCGAATGGCCGCCGGGAAGGGCGCTTCCTGGCACGCGAAGGCGATCTGCGTCGAGGCTTTGGTCCATCGAATGGCGTGTAAATGGCTGGTAGTGTGTTAATTGGCGTCACAATAATGGCATTGCGACACTAAAGAAGCCGGGTTTAAAGCCGAAGCATTGGAGTCAACCCATCTACACTGGGTCTTTTCAGCCAGGGAGCAACCCATGAGCTTCGGTAAAACCACCCCGATCCTGCGGATCTTCGATGAAGCCAAGGCGTTGGCGTTCTATGTCGACTTCCTGGGCTTTACCGTTGACTGGCAACACCGCTTCGGTGACAACTTTCCCCTCTACTTGCAAGTCTCCCGCGGGGACTGCGTGCTGCACCTGTCCGAGCACCATGGCGATTGTACGCCGGGCTCGGCGCTGCGGATCGAGACCGATGAGCTGGAAGCCTTCCAGCAGCAGCTGCTTGCCAAACAATACCGCTACGCCCACCCACAGATCCAGGCCATGCCCTGGGGCAGCCAGGACATGGCGATCAGTGATCCGTTCGGGAATCGGTTGGTGTTTACCAATGCGATTAACGTCTGAGCCGTTAGCGACTCTCTGGATCCTACTGACCCAAGGTGTGTTAGCCTAAATCAATGATTTCATTGATTGCAGGGGGCATCATGGCCAGCATCACCATTCGAAACCTTGACGACCAGATCAAAGAAAAACTGCGGATCGCCGCTGCTCATAATGGGCATTCGATGGAAGAAGAGGCTCGGTTGATCTTGGGAAAGGCATTGGCCTCTGTTAGCCAGGCGGGAGGTCTTGGCAGCCGGATCCGCAGCAGGTTTAGCGCAAGCGGCGGGGTTGAGCTCGATCTGCCTTCGCGACAGGAGAAGGCTAAGGCGGTGGATCTTGACGAATGATCGTGCTCGATACCAATGTCCTGTCAGAGTTCATGCGGTCTGAACCCGACGCTAGAGTGTTGGCTTGGGTCGACGTGCTGCCAGCGATGGAGCTTGCGATCACTGCGGTGACCGTGGCGGAAATTCTCCATGGCATTGCCCGGCTCCCATCCGGCAAGCGCAAACAGAAGCTTGAAGCCAATGCGATGGCGATGTTCGAAGAGGATTTCGTTGGGCGAATATTTCCGTTTGACGCTTATGCCGCCGTTGAGTACGCGGCTCTGGTGGCGAACAGCGAGGCAAGGGGACGGGCGGTGTCGATGGCCGATGCGCAGATCGCCGCTATTTGCCGAGCCCAGTCCACTTCGATAGCGACTCGAAATGTTCGGGATTTTGAGTTTTCTGGGGTCGAGGTGATTGATCCCTGGCAGGCCGAGTAGAGGGTTTGATCTGATCGTTCAGGCAGGCCATGCCCTGGGGGAGCCAGAACATGGCGGTGGTCGATCCGTTTGGCAATCGGTTGGTCGTTACCCGCGCTGAGCTTTACTGACGATACTCATTGATCGACGCTACGTGGACATTATATAAACGTGGCGTCCTCAGTTGGCGGCCTGTTGGGATACTAACGTTTGATGGAATGATTCCGCTGCAATTGAAACAGGCGATAAATGGCTCCGGTTGCGTCACGTTCTGTAATTTTTGGGTGTACAGAGTCGTATCCGCAAGCATTCTTTCACGCTTCCCCGGATAGAGAGCAATAACGGTGTTCAGCGCTCCAACTTCCCCATGAGCCCCTGGTCCTCCAGTTAGTATTGGAATGATTCCATTGGAAGCCTCGATATGTCTTTCGATAAATTCTCGGGTTGGCTGTTGAAGTTCGTACAGGTCGTCCTTTGTTCTGCTTAGCGTTGGGTCGAGCCTCAGTGCATCGGCATCTACTTGAAACTGATAGTGTGGGTCGTTTTTCCTGTCTCGGTATTTTTGGGCCAAGTTTTCCATGTAATCAGCCGTATTGCTGATTTGGTAGCTTCCGAAATTCAGTTGGAAATCCTCGCTGGTAGCGGTGCCATCATAATGCGGGTCCACCCCGCGATATCCCGGTGCGCCTTTTTCGTTGGGCTTTGGCTTGGGAAGATTGTAATGCTCCATGATGGCCACATGGTTGTCGCCCGCGTAATCTTCAATAACGCCATAGGAGTGAACAACAATAACGTTGTCGCGTTTTGTCTTGCTAAAGCCGGGGCTGGCATCGGGGTCTTCTTCAGGGCCTTGTTTGCCCTTCTTCGCTGGAGATGGTGGCTTCATCATTTTTTTTGAGCGTTCCTCCCCATCCTGTTTCGTCCATTCGACAGGGTCGATTTCCTTTCCCTGAGCATCAGTGAGTATCAACCCCTGGTGATCGACAAACCTCACCGGGTTATTCCCCACCATACAATACAAGTTCAACCCATCAACCGCCCCCGCCGGGTCGGGACTGATCCAACGTTGCAACCACGGCGCGTAATACCGGTGTCCGTAGTAGTACAACCCGCTGGCATCGCGTTCCTTGCCGGAGTAACGAATGGTCCGGTAATCGGCTTCCACGGCCGAACGGGATGCCACCCAAGCGGTTCCTCCATAGGGCAGGTAACTTTCCTGGCTAATCAGGTCGGCCTTGTCGTCGAGTTCCAGTGAGCTGGAGCCCAGGTGGTCATCAAGGCTATAGCGCAGTTGATTGGCCGCGATCCTGGACGGTCGGCCTTCGGTCCAATGCAGGTAACGCACGCTGCAGCGTCCGGCTTGCAGGGTGATAACCTCCAGGCGTTCGTTATGACGAGTGCGGATTTCGAGCCCCGGCAAGTAGCGGACTTCCTCAGTGCGGATCATTGCAGCGGCATGGGTTGTCTTGATCTTGCGCACGCGTTGACCGCTACTGTCGTAGGCATAGTGCTCGGTGTCGTCGGCACGGTTTTCACGCTTGACCAGCACCACGCAATCTAGTTGGTTGCGGCTACTCCACTTCAATGGCTGGCCTGGGCATAGGGCCTGCAGGTTGCCGTTGTCATCGAAGTCCATCGTTGTTTGGGTTGCGTCGTCGCCCTGGCTCCAAGACATGAGGCGATTGCTGGCGGCGGCCACGTTCAATGTGCGGGTGTAGTTATTCCCGTCGCGAACATGACGCAGCTCGGTCAGGTTGCCGCCGTCGTCGTAGGTGTATTGCTCGGTAAAGTTGAACAGTTGCGTAGGGTCGAATGAAATCGTACCGGTGCCCGGAAGACCGGGGGGCGCGGTCAATCCGGCGGCCTCACGCCCCGTGGCGCTGGTCAATTGGTAGAGGCTGTCGTAAGTGAAGGTGCTGACGGGTTTTACCCGTTGATTGCTGTTGAAACGCTCCGGTTGGACGTTGTCGGTAATTTGCAACACGTTCCCCACGGCGTCGTAGGTGTAGTGGAGTTCTTGCAAGGTTTTGCCAGGCATCGATGCGCTGAGCGACATAAGTCGCCCGCTGGCTGGATCGAACATCGCGCGACTCGTTACACCATTGCCGGCGGTTTGCGATTCGACTTGGCCGAATGCGTTGTAGACGAGGTTCTCGACGATCGTTTTTTTAGCCTCGGTGCCTTTTATTTTCAGGCTCGCGGATTTGAGTTGGCCCGCGACATCGAAGGTGTAGTGCTGTTCGTGTCGAGCGGCATCGGTCTGCTGGATGATGTGTCCCAGTGCGTCATAGGACCAACTCGTTTTGTAGCCTTCGCCCTTTTCGAGAAGACCACCACGATCGTTCAAGTCGGTTGGCCAGTCAGGTTGTGCAGCCTCGATCAGCATGTGCCTTGTCTGGCCAAGCGGTTTACCGCATAACGCATATTCGTCGACGATCAACGTGCCCGCGCTGTCGTCGTGGCGAATGAGCGCGCCGCATTGATTGAGCGCCGCCGATTCCTGCGAGCTGTCGCCATAGCTCAAGCACTCGACTTTACGCAGCTCTTTTCCCGCAGCTTGCTCCTCGACTGTGATCAGTCTCAGTTGGTTGTCGTAAGTCGATTGCCAGTGGTTTCCTCGCTGATCCCAACTGCGCAAAATCTGTCCGGCGTCGCCGGGCAAGTTCAGGTGCCATCCGGCGTCGACGCTGTTTACTCGCAATGGTTTGCCGGACAGGCTGTAGACAGTCGCAAGATTGGCGTCAGTTGCGTTGGCAAGCCGAGGGTCGCGCTGGGTAATCAGCCGCCCGGCGACGTCGTACTCTTGCCGGCTGGCGCGCATCTGGGGTTTTTCGCCTTCCTTGCCTCGGCAGTAAGCGACCTGGCGCACCGGCAGGCCGCGGCCATCGACGGCGTTGATGGAGGGCGTCTTGCGATGAAGGCGTGCGCTCATGCCTCACCTCCAGCTGTCGGGGCATGTTCGGCCATGACTTCTTCCAGCGTGTCGTTTTCATCCTCGTCCACGGTGTACCACGGATGACGGGTCTGTCGGCGCATCCAGCTAAGACCATTCTGTTTGGCGAGACGGGTGTGGGTAGGGCGGCCCAATGCGTCGTAGAACTGCTGGTCGCAATGGCCGGACTGCCGAAAGGATTTGTCGTTGATATAGCGATGCTGGTCAGCAAAATAGGGACGGTAAACCCGGATCGCCAAGCCCTTGCTGTTGTATTCCACCCGTTCGCTGACGCGCCAGCGCGTTGCGGTGATCTGTTCCAGCGGTTTGCCGTCCTCGTTGAGTGTCAGTTCGCCCTTGGCATCCACGATGTAAGCGATGCCTGGTTCGACTCGCTGCTTATTTTGCAGCAGGCGACCAAAGCCATCGAAGCACGTCATGGCGATGCGGATTTGTTTCTGGTCGTCATCGGGGTAACGATCGGCAACGAGTGTGGCGATGTGGATCGGCTCACGTTTCGAAGTACGAATTTCGTGTTTCAGTTTTTTATCGTCGGCAGAAAGTACCTTGAGTTTCGACAGCCGCGCGCGAGCCGAAGCGCGGATTTGCCCGGTTGGTAGTACGTCGCCTTTGGCCACACATCGCGCTAGCCAGTCGGTGTCTTTCAGCGCTGCCGCCGATAGGTTTCCCATCCAACTGAATGGCGCGTAATAGATAGCGGTGGCGGCGTCCAGCAACGCGTCCTTGCTCAGCGTGATCGCTTCTGCCGGGCTTTTAGGCGAATGCTTGAACGCCGCGATCGGTTTGAAACCAACGGGGTTGTTGTTCTCGTCGCCGTAAAAGGTACTGGCCAGTATCTGGCCGAAGGCATCGGCAAGGCATTCCTGCACGTTACCGTTGGGGTCTTTGACCCATTGGGGCAGGAGACTACGGTAATCGTATTGCGCCTTGGTCGTGCAGCCATCGGGCAGTTCGAACCCGGTCACAAAGCAAGTGTATGGGTCGTAGCTGATCTTGGTCACGCCGTGGCTGTTGCTCGACTGCACGGTCTTGGTTTTGTAGAAACCTTCCAAGCCGGCGTAGGTCGCGAAGCCACTTTTGACTGACCAGAGCTTGCCAACTGGTCTGGCTGTGGCCAGGAACTCAGCCATGGATTGATAGCCAATCTCCGTGAGCATTTTGTCGTCGGGTTGAGATACGGGCGGTTCTAGATGGAAGGCTTGTAGGGCGGTTTCGTCCAGCTCGGCGGTTTCCAGATGGTCGACCAGGGCTTCGAAGCTGGCGTTGCCGTCCGGCAGTGTTTCGTTGGCAGATGTCTTTTTGTAGCGTGTTACGGACAGACCGGTGAGAACGGCCTGGGCAGCCCAGCTTCGTTTCCTGACGCATTCGATAAGTCTCTCATAAGTAATATCCTTCGATGCCCGCCCTCCGTCATCAGGTGTCTTGGATAGTTTCAACGCGTTGGTCCGCTGGTGATAAGGCAAACCCAGGCGCCATCCTTGAGGTGCTTGCAGGTTGATGAATTCGGCGCGAGTTTGCGTCAGGTAGTAGAACTGTTGCGCGGGGTCATGGGCGTCCTGCCACCATTGTTGCTGGTCCGGGTCGCTGAATGGTGCGGCATCATCAGCCGTTTTGCGTCGGGCGTAGTGGACGTTCACGCTGTGTGTGACCGCACCGTACGGGTCATGCTGCAAATTGATCAGGTGCTGGCATTGTGGATCGTCGCTCTGGCCTTCGTATTGGTAGCTGATGGATTCCAGCAGCAGTGGCAACAGGGAAGCATAGCGCCGCGGGCCTTGGGGGGGCTGTTGCAGGCGAACCCGATAACGATTTTCCTGAACCGAGTACAGCGTCTTGGGATCGCTCCCTGCGTATGTCTCGCTGCGCAGTAAATGACCGCTCAGGGCGCGGCACATCTCAAGCGTGGTCGCTTCGTCCGGCGCGTCAACCAATGCGTCGGCATTTTCTTCATCTTTGTATCGGCACAGTAACGCTTTACCTAACGCCTTGGCTTGCGAATCGGCACCGTGATAGTCGCGTCGGTCCATGTCCAATGCCTGGCCGGTATGAAACCAGCTTTTTTTCAAGCAAGGCTCTGTGAAACCTGGCGAATCGGCATCGTTGGGATAGGTTTCATTGTCGGTTTGTATCAGCAAGCCGAAGCCGCGGAACTCCCGTTCGACGCCATCGTAATAACCTTGGCGATAGGAAAACCGCTGCGTCAGGCGATTACCGGTGATCTCATCCCGCTGGACCTGGCGCGACACCAGGTGCAGGGGCAACGGTACATGGCAGGTGAGGGACTCTTTGGCCATGACCCTTGCCGCTTTCTCATCCAGCCACTCCTGGGCCGAGCTGCGATAAGCGATGCGGGTTGCGGCGCCCATGTTGTTGTGGGTGCCGGTGAGCAGATATGGCTTTTCCTCGACAAAATCGTAGCGCCAATGTTGCGCCGGGGTCAGATGCGGCATGCTCAGCACGAGGCTGGAGCAACCCAGCCCTAGCAGGTCGACGATGCTCACCTGGCATAGGTTGTCGTAGCGCAGGCCGGTTGGCCACGGCAGCGTAATCGCGGGAGCGAAGCCATTGCCGCAGCGGTTCATGAAGATCAGTGCTCGATCCGCTTGCAGATAGATCAGGTCGGCGGCACCGGAACCATCCAGGTCCGCGAGACGGATGCGCGAGGCATCGAAGGTAAGGTAGGCGAGGCCCGGAAAATCCAACACGATGCCTTTGCCGAATCGCCCGTGGCCCAGGTTCGGCCAGCACTTCACCTCGTTGTGGCGAATGCGCACCAGGTGTTGCTGGCCACTGCCGAGTAGATCACTGAACGCCACCAGCTCGGAAGGTGACCCGTTGAATACCGGCAGGGCATCGTCATCGTCGTCGCGAGGAACTTCCCGCGCCGTGGCGAAACCATTCTCGCGCTGGTTGGCATACAAGCGAACGCTGCGTGGGCCTATCAGGGCGAGGTCGTTGAGGCCTTCACCCATCAGGTCGGCCAGATTCCCTTTCGGACTGAAGAATTCGCTAGGAAACGCCTGGAAGGTCGCGAAGTTCGACCACTTGCGATCCGCTCCGAGCGAAAAGAAACCGCTGAGCCCCGGTTGGGCAATGATCCAGTCCAGGCGGCCGTCGCCTGTGAGGTCACTCAATGTTTGGCGCAGCGTTTTCGCTGTGTCGGTGACAGGCGTCTTGGGCAGCTCTTGCCACTGACCGTAAGCCACTTCATCAGTCTTGGCTTTAGCGCGCATGGGTTCACGGTAATACCAGCCTGCCGCGCGTCGATGGAGCACGCCGGGCAACCCTTCACCGTACAAATCCACCAGTTGAAAACCCTGTTCGCCGTCGAGCCCTGGCACGCCCTCAAAACGCTTCCAGGCGCCCACATCGGTCAGGCCGTTGAACTCGCTGTAGCGAAATTCCATGGGAGGACGACTTTGAGGCGCTGCTTCGTCGCCGAACGCTTGGTCGTGCGCTGCACTCAGGAGGTTATATCCCAGGGAGGTCTCGCGGTACTCAAGCAACACACGCCGTACGAGAACAGGATCGGCGCTCAACTCGGGGAAGCGATGAAACATCAATACCTGGCGACATAGGCGATCGGTACGTAGTTCGAAACCGTAGGCAAAGATGGAAAACGCATCGCTACGTTTTTGCGATTGCAGTGCTTCATAGCGTGGTTTTGTCTTGTATTCGGTGCTTCGCTCACCGTAGTCGAACACCAACTCGAAGTGCCATTGGTCCGGCTTCGGTGGATCTGTTTTCCAAGCGTAAAGTTCGGCGTTGGCCTTCACATTGCCGTAGCGCACATGGCTCAAATAGCGTTGGGCTCCGCCATTTCCCGCGTACACATATTGAATGTGCTCTCCACGCGTATTCAGGCTTTCCTCCAACAGCCACTCACCTACTCGGCTTGCGTCTTTTGGATCTGTTCGTCGCGACTCGGGATTTTTTCCGTAGACATGCAGACTGCCATCGGCCTCGTGCACGAGCCAGAAACCCGGTGTATCCCCATCCGACGACCAATGTTCAATCCGGTCGAAGCTGCTTTCGATTCTTGGCAGGTGACGCGTTACTGTGTAGGTCGTGCCCAGGTCCAGGTCGTTGTAGCGATTGACTTGAGTTGGACTGATGCCATGTTCGGGCAACCAGACCACGCCGCTGGGGCCGACGATTTCGTCATCGTCGTTATAGGTCGGCACGCCCTTGCTGGTGCGCCGCGCCACGCTGGGCAACGACAATCCCCAGCCGGTGCCGAATACACCGTTGCCGGCCGAGCTGCTGTAGCTCAAGGACAAGGACGGAGCAAAGCCACGCCCGGGCGAAATCGGTAGCGCCATCTCATAACAAGCCGTGCCGTGGGCGCCGACTTCGCCCCACCCTTTGCCGATACTCTGGATGGCGCCGCCCCCCTTGGGCAGCGACGGCGCGTTAATCGGCAGTGCGGTTTGTTCATTCATGACACACCTCCGCCGACCCTGGCCGTGTAGCTCACATGCACGATGACGTCGGTGAGTGAGTCGAGCAGGTCTTTTTGCGCTTCGGGGTTCGGGAACGTCAGTTGCCATTGGGAGACCGCGCCGGTGTATTCAAACGGCAGGTAACGTTCATCGTTGAAGTTCAAAGTGAACAGGCCGTTGTCGTCGACGCCTGTGGAAAGGGCGATCTGTTGGTTAGCGCGCCGGCCCTCCATGAGGCGTCCAGTGTCATTAGCGGACGTAAACACTTTGCTAGAGGTCTGGGTCAGTATGGCGCGGATGTTTTCGTAAGGACCCACAACGGTCGGTAAGGAAACGCTGATGGTTTTGATCCGCCGCAGGTAGTGCTTCTGTTCTTTGTAATCACTCTCGAACAGCTCTTGGGACAGCTCGAATTCGCATTGGCCTTTCTTCAGTTCGGCATGCATTTCCAGCCATGGCTTGTTGATCGTTTTAGTCTTGGTCTGGTCTTTCAATTGGCGCAGTGAAATCGTCTTGCGAATCTCCAGCTCTCGCTGGTTACGGCGCAGATATTCGGCCTGCATGTTCAACAGGCTGAGTTTCAATTGCTCGCCTGCGCCAAGTCCTCGATAGGTGGTATTCCATGCTCCGGGTTGGATGAATCGCGCATCGAGATCACCAATTTCGTATTGCCAACATTGCTCTGCGGCCAAACACAGGGAGAGCGTGGTGTCGTAGGCCTGGCGATAGAGGGCGGCAAACTGGCTGTTCAGCCATTGATACAGCTGAGCTCTGGTAAAGCGCTTACTGAGAAAGTCGTAATTAGTCTTGGTTTGGCTCAGGGTTGATTCGGCCTGGCGCAGTTGCAGGCGAGTGGCGGTTTCCTGCTCGGTGAATTGCGCCAGTTGTGCGTCAATCTGGGCCAGCTCGAGCTGTGATTGGTCATGGGTGTGTTGCCAATCTTCCCGGCGGCGATCGAATATGGCTTGGCGGTCAAGGTCGGCCGCTATCGTGCGGTTTATGATCGCGGCGCTATGGGCTGCCGCGGAGGCCGCGAGTGCCGGCCCCTCCCAACGGCTGCCGCCAAAACTGAGGCCCGCGATGTTTGGCGCCAGCATGAGCCCCCCCGCCGCCACTTGGAAGGCCAAAGCAGCAGCCTCAAACGAACCGCTGGATATGGAGAGCCCACTGACGGCCATTTCCTTGCCACTTAGACTATCGTCCAACAGTTTTTTGTAGTGGGTTACGCGGTTTTGAGCAATTGCCTGGCTTGCGAGCAGCGCCTGGCGGTTCTGACGATCGATATTCAAGGCCTGGCGTTGCAGGTCGACCGAGATTTTCGCCAGGTTCCAGGCTTGCTGCTGCTGTAGCTCTTGCAACTGCGCCTGTTCCTTGCGCTCGATCAGCGACAGCAGCACGGCGCCAAATTGGTTGAGGCTTTCCACGGCACTCAATGCCTGTTGATGCATGAGCGAGAATCGATAGTGCGGGATCGCGGTGGGCGGCCCCCCGCGAACCGTATTGTCCGAAGTATTCAAGACCCCGGAACTGAGTAACACGCGAGGATCCAGCGGCGCTGCAAATATCGGCAGATGCAGCGGTTTGCCGGCAATGTCGAGGTTGTGTCGCAAGTTATGCAGGCGGCTTTCTGCAATGTCCCAGCACTGGAGCAACTGCGGGTGGAACGGCAGACGTAGATGCGGGCTATCGATGGTTGGCAAGGACGCGTGCGAAGCGCCCTCACGGACCGGCGATGAGGCCTGGGAGTGTGGCACCGATCGTTCAAATTCACGCAATTTCTCGCTGCTCGCTTCGCTCAGCGTTTGCAGGCTGATGCTCGCCCAATGATCGACCGATTGAACGGTCGGGCGTGGCCCTAACAGATCCAGCACCCGCACGTACCACAGCTTTGCCTCACTGAGGCCGTCAGGGGTCAGTTCGCGGTACGCTGCGTCGCCTCGATTGATCAGGATGTCGAGGTACAGGAAGTAGAGCGCCTTGCGAAAGTGAGCTGGATGACTGAGCGCGATCTGATGAGGGTCGTGGGGCGCCTGGTCGGCATACGAAGGCGTGCTGCTATCGATTAACGGAAGGGCCCTCCAGCAGTCTTCTTTGCCGCGACTTGGATCGAAGACGCGGCGCAACCAGCGTTCGGCCTCGTCGTAGCGTTGTTCGACGTTCAAGCGATGAGCGACCAGCCAGGGCAAGTAGAGGAACAGTTCGGTGAAGTAACGACCGTAAGAGCCGTGGAAGTCCATCCTGTTGACGATGTCGTCTGCAATGGCGGGTTCTGCCAGGTGTTGGGTCGTAGTGTCGAACAGTTCATCCAGGCTGTTTTCGGTACGCTGGATCAATTCCGGGGCGAACACGGTGTTTAGCCTGATCGGTTGGCGCTTTTGGCTTTTGCTGTCGCTGTTCCTGATGTCAGAAGTGGCAAAGTCGATGAATTGGGTGGTTCCCAGGTCGGGCGTCGATAGGGCGGCGATCTTTGGCGGGGCGAAGCGCTGTGGAACCAGGGTAAGTCTGATTTCTTTGAGGGCGAAGTAAATTGTTTTTTCCGGTTCGCTAGGGCGAGCCAGCGCAACCCCATAAAACAAAGTCTCGCAGTTCCAATTAACATCCTCAATTCGCAAGGGGTAGTCAAACTGGCTGGGCAAGGCCTCCTTCAAGTCGGACTCAGTCACCAGTGTTAGTTTGTCATAGGTTAACGAATTTGCCTCTAATGAGATGGGGTGGCGCATTATTATGTACTTTCGGTGCAGCTCATCTATTTTGCATGTGAACTCAGTTGGGCCCTCGACATTATAAGAATTAGGATACTCAAATGATATGTGGATTTGTCCGGCAGCGGTGTTAGACGTATGCAGGGGACGATTTTTATAAAGCTTGATCAAGTAGCGTACCGCTGGCATTGAGATAAATTTTCCAGCCAGGCTTCTACTACCGCTAGCAACTACGGAGTTCGTCGAGAAGCCTGGGGTTTTTTCATCGTCTCTAATGACGTCGGATAGTTCGCCGATTTGCAGTGTGCAACTTTCATTTATTACACATTTAGCATGAAGTATGGATCCGGCGCTAAGTTTTATATAAGAGGAAGGCGAGCTTTCGCCAAGGGAAGGTAAAACGAACTCAAGATAATCGGAAAACGTAAAGTGGATGTCACCCACAGCAAGCGGAAAAGCCTCATCGTCGGCATTAATCAATAGCTTGGGTGCCGCGTCGATAGGTTTGAAAATGTCTCCATTAAGATGCTCATCGAGAACCGAAAGTTGATGGCTGATGTTTTTTGGAGAGGGGGTCGCATTACGCTCGATATTCAGTAAAGACATACATGTTTGTATGTTCTGTCTACCAGGTTCGATGAAGGTGTAGTCAAGGTCTAGGGCAGGGCGTTGGGTCTGCGATTGTTTGATGCTTGTTACGCTGGCAGACGCGAGAGCTAGGTTTTTGTCGATGTAAATTGTTTTGATGAAACTGTAAGGACTGGACGATGCCGGTGCCGAGTCGATTGTTGATCGTCGAACGCTTATCGCTAGATAGAGTAACGCTTGCGAACTCACGCGGTGCTGCACCGCAACGGTACATATCGATTGTTGGATCGCCGTCTGATCCTTCACGCGAACCGCGTCGTCGTCACAATATCCTTGCAGGGCAACTCTTGGAGTACTCCAAATGCCATCCTGTTTTTTGAAGCAATAGCTTAACCGCAGTAGCGGATGATTCACCCGGGGGGCCATGGCTCCTGCGCTCGAAGGAGCGCTGGAGGCCGACGGGTCCTGATGGATGCATTCGGCCCACACGACGAACAGACGATTGTTGAACCACACCGGACGAATAGAGTGTTCGACGGCGCTATCGGGAATCGGCACATCGGCTTTTTCCCAATCCGACCAGGCATACGGATCCGGCTGATCCAGTTTGTGGGCGATGGCAGGGGGCTGCGCTGGCGTGCCGTTCAGCGGCCGTTGCGTCATGTTCAGCGAGCGCCAGAAATAGGTATTTTCGGTACGTGACTTGGCGATGAAATAGTAGTTGCTGTTGGCAAAGTCTTCGCCGTCGATGTAGCCATTGAGAATATTCAGGTTGGCGATTTCTTCGAATCGGGTCAGGTAGGCCATGACCGCCGATTGAACCGCGTCGGTCTGGATCCGGTTCTGGTTGAGCTCGTTTTCCAACTGCTGGAAATTGTCGCTCTTGTTATTTCTCAGGACAGGGTCCAGGTAACTTGCAGGGAAATAGAGCAGCTTTTGATGAGCCGCCCAAACGGGATATTGATGCATCTCGTTGCGCCACGTTTGCATCTGCTCGGGCGTGATGTTTGCCTGGTCGTAGCCAGGCTCCATATTCATCAGGATGCGATTGATGTATTGCTGAAGGCTGGCAATGGCGCAGGCCACAGGCGTGGTGGGCACATCCTGACTGACCAGCACGTCCAGCAGCCAGTATTCATAAAGGTCTCGGGCAGTCTTGAGTCGCACTGTTCCTGGCAAGCTTTTGCCCGGCGCGATCTTGTGTAGGTAGAACGCCAACTGCGCATCGCGCAGGCTTTCATCCAGCTGCTTTTTCATGGCAACGGTCATATTCAATCCTTGAATAAAAAATGTGCACTTCAATGGCTCGCAGCGATCAGGCCTTCACCGACTATTTTCCAGTCCTGCACCAGGCTGTCGTTATTGAGTGCGGCGGTCTTGAGCAGCAGGCTTGCCGACAGGCCAGTACTCATGCAACACGCCTGGCAGCGCATGACCCAATCCACATCTTGCATGGTGGTGGCGCGTCCTGAAGGCAGTTGGGCTGTCAGGCAACTCACTTGCTCAACGTTCCAGCCCAGCAGGTGGGCCAACAGTCCGTTGGCTGTCTCCGCTGAATGTTGTGACAGGTCTTGATTGGCGAGTTGGAAGTAATGCAACAGGTTTTCTTCTGACTGCGCCTGATGTCTTGCGCAATGACTGAACCGTTCGAGTAAATACAACGTTTGGGGTTTAAGCGTTCCCGAACTGTTCGAGGCTAACCACGTGGGGTGGTCCATCAATGTCTGTAGCGTGCCGCTGCTCAGATGTAAGTTCTGGCAGGCTTGCGCGGTGCGAAGCACGCGTGCCAGCAACGGGGAGACTTCGCCGTCAGGTGCGATGATGGCCTCGACAATTTCCTCGGCATTCGTCTCGGCCATTTTCATCACGAAGGGGGAATACTCGGCGGACAAGTCATCGCTATCGTGCAGCAGTGTTTCTACCAGGCGTTGGTCGTCTCTGGTGAGCTTGGCGTGCTCTCGAAGCGCGGCCAGTCGGTTTTGCAGATTTTGATTCAACGGTAAGTCATCTCGGGAAGTGTCGAACAGGCGACACCACGCCAGCACATCGAGATGGTTTTGCTTGAGCCAGTCCACTGCCCAATCCATCGCCATCAGTACGTCGAGAATGTCGGGGGACGTAGTGTCCAGTGCCCCCGTCACCAACGCCCGACAGAACTTATCCCCACCGAGTAACCGAGCCAGTTCCGTGCACTCAAGAGGCGATAGTCCGAACATCCGTGCGATACGGGCCTGACGGTAGAGCGAGGAGATCGTCGGCAAATCCTGTTTCAATGGCAGGTATTTTTCAGTCTGTTTCACAAGCAGCAACAACGCATCTTCAGTGATGGCAAGTCCCAGGCCCGCGCCGAGATAGCTGAGCATCTTTAGGTCGGTGGTTTTGAGATCCGTCGCCTGCCCTTCCCACGCAGGGCTTTCGAGCAGGCGGGTGCGATTGAATACCTGGTCAAACAACGAAACACGCTCTGCGCTAGCGCGAGTCGGCATTTCGCTGATGAGCGAGGCAAACTCGTCTGCTGTGATGCCATGGCGCCGCGTCATGTACTGATAGACCCCAAGCGCTCGCAAGGTATTGGCGCTGAGTGTCATCGCGGTGTTGCCTTCCGAATACATGATATTGATGAGCAAAGTATCCAGTTCGGCAAAGGAAATACCCGTCCATTGCTGCAGGCGGATCATTCGCTGCATGCGGTCGAAACGTTCGAAGGACTTGTGACTGAACCCTTGTCGGGTCATTTGGGTTTCAAGCTGTAGGGCCGGGGACGGGTAGGGGCCATTGATGTAAGTAGCGTCCTGGCGGCTACGAGTCGAGGGCGGGCTGTTGGACGAGACATGAGGGCTGTACCGGCCATGCCCCAGTAGTTGCTCGACCTGTTCCGTCGTAAGCCCGGTGCGTTCCTTGAAGAATTCGAGTTCGCCCAGGCGCCCAACTTCTTCAGTGCCGTAGGATATTTCCAGGACTTCGAAGTCGGTTTGCGAAGCGAGCGGTGCGAGCAAGATTTTCTGCTGCTGCGGACTGAGCCCTGAAAGCAGTTTTTGAGCTTCGATACGTGATTGCGAAACTTCCCCGTACGTTGAGCCGTCCTGGCAAAACGGAAGCTTGAGACTGATCCGGTAATCCACTTCGCCCAAGGTTGGTTTGCCTGAGCCCAACCCAAGCAGGCATTGATGATGGTGAAGGTCATAGGGCAATGAAAAGGGATAGTGCGCGCTGGCCAATGCCTGATGGACTGTCGTCCCCTTATCGAGACTGGCCTCGATATGGCTGCGCAACGTGTCGTTGACAATGTTGAGCATGGGGCGTGGAACCAAGGCACTCTGTGGATCGAGCATCAGTATGTCGAGATCCGCTCGACGTGATGCCAGGGATATCTTGCGGCCATCCGTGGAGCTGCCTTCCAGCCGCCTGGCGAACAGGTACAGTGCACGCAGGTAGGCCACGGGCGAGTCGATCGCGGCGATGTCACCGTCCTTGCAGAATTGATCCCAGTTTTCCTGGAACAGCCCTTGATAGCTGATCGGCTCTGATGTTGGGTCTGAATCCAGGCTGCGTCGGACACGGGGCTTGGCGTCGCTGGAGGAGAGTTGATGCTCCAGGTACAAGCGACTGATCCTTCGGGCATGGCTCTGCGCGTTGTCGTAGGCCTGCTCGGCATTCGCATCGCAGTACCTGGCGACTTCCTGGACGAACTGCGCCTTGGTCATGCGCACAATGTCGAACACCGATGTCACGCCCATTTGTTCCAGGGCGGTTTTCAAAGCGGTTTTTGTGGCGTCCTCACCGTCGTGGGAGCCAACGAGCCTATGCAACAGTAAGTTGTTGCTTACGTCCATGTATTGCCATCTCCTGTGCGAACGGAATGTGCTTGTCCAAGCGAAAACCGTACAGGAGCGGGCAAAAAAAGGCGGTAGGACCGGGGGCGGGAGATTTGTACGAAAGAGCGATTTGTGGGCTGCGCTGATGCAAACCCTGTGGGAGCGGGCTTGCTCGCGAAGGCGGTGGGGCAGCCAGCATTGAAGTTGACTGACCCACCGCTTTCGCGAGCAAGCCCGCTCCCACAGTGCGTAGGGTGTTAGACCCGGAAGTGGCTCACCATCATCTGCAACTGATTGCCCAACCGCGCCAGTTCCACACTGGAAGCAGCGGTCTCTTCGCTGGCGGCGGCGGTCTGTTCGGAGACGTCGCGCACGTTGATGATGCTGCGGCTGATCTCTTCAGCCACGGCGCTTTGCTGCTCGGCGGCGGCCGCGATCTGCTGGTTCATCGACTGGATGTTCGACACCGTGCGGGTGATGTTCTCCAGTGACACACCGGCCTTGCGGGTCAGCGCCACGCTGCTGTCGGTGAGGTTGCGGCTGTTGTTCATCACCGCAGCCACTTGCTGGGTGCCGTTCTGCAGGCCGGCCACCAGGCCTTCGATTTCCTCGGTGGATTTCTGCGTGCGCTGGGCCAGGCCACGGACTTCGTCGGCGACGACCGCGAAGCCACGGCCTGCTTCACCGGCGCGGGCGGCTTCGATGGCGGCGTTGAGCGCCAGCAGGTTGGTCTGTTCGGCCACGGCCTTGATCACGTCCATCACCGCGCCGATTTTGTCGCTTTCCTGTTGCAACACGGTCATCGCATCGGTAGAGCGCACCACCTCGCTGGCCAGGCGCTCGATCTGGGCGATGGCTTCGCTGACCACCTGATCGCCGGCGCGGGCTTCACCGTCGGCGGCGGCCGCGGCCTGGGAGGCTTCCTCGGCGTTGCGCGCCACTTCCTGGACGGTAGCGGTCATCTCGTGCATGGCGGTCGCGACCTGGTCGGTCTCGACTTTCTGGCTGTTGACCCCGGCGCTGGTCTGCTCGGTCACGGCGGAGAGTTCTTCGGCGGCGCTGGCGATCTGGGTCACGCCGTCGCGGATGCCGCTGATCAGGTCACGCAGGGTCACGCCCATGCGGGCGATGCCTTGTTGCAGCACACCCAGTTCGTCGCGGCGGGTGACGATAACGTTCTGCGACAGGTCGCCGCTGGCAATGCGTTCGACCACGGCCAGGGTTTCGCGCAGTGGGCCGGTAATCTGACGCGTGATGATCACGGCTGCGATGACACCGACCAGCAGCGCCAGGAGGGTGCTGATCAATTGCAGGGTGCGGGCCTCGGCGCTTTCTGCGTCGCGGCGGTCGAGTTGGATCTGGTACAGCTGCTCGCTCAGGGCCACGATGGTCGCGCCCTGGTCGGTCATCTCCTTGCGTGCCTGTACCACATCGGCGGTGGCCAGCTTGAAAGCCTGCACAGCGCTGCGGTATTGGGTCAGGGCGTTTTCCAGCTGGCGCAGTTCATCCTGGCGGGTGCTGGAGAAAAGTTCATTCAATGGCTTGAGCGAAGCGATGGCGGCGTCCAGTTGGGCGACGGCCTTGCGTTCAGTGTCGGCGTTGCTGTTGGCGGTGTAGCCGCGCACTTCATAGCGGGCCAGCATGAAGGCCTGCTTGGCCTCGGTGATGGCCTGGAACTGGGCGAAACGTTCATCGCTGAGGGCCATCTGGCGCACGTCGGCATCGATGGTCTCGATCAGCTTGTGGGCGACCTCGGCGTTGGTGCCCATGACATCGCGGGCGCTGTTGCCGGTGCGGTAGGCGCTGCGCATTTTATTCAGGGACACCTGATAGGCGCCGATGACTGCGCTCTGCTCCTTGAGCAGCTTGACGTTTGCCGGGCTCTTGAAGCTGCTGAGCAAGGCGTTCTGTTGCGCCACGAAACCATCGAGGGTGGTCTGCACATTTTGTGCGACGGTCTCGTCACCGTTGGCCAGCATGTATTGCAGGCGAACGACGCGCAGCTTGGTCAGGCCGGCGTTGAGCTGGGTGATGTCGCTCATCCAGTTACTGCGATCGATCAGCCCGCCGAGGCTGGTCCAACTGGTCAGGGCCAGCAGGCAGGTCAGTACCAGCACCAGGCCAAAGCCCAGGCCCAATTTCATGTTGACGCTAATGTTGCCAAACCAGCTGTTCATCAATTCCTCCAGGAACGTTGTGCTGCTTGATCGTCGGTACGCTGGAAGATTGTTGTTGTTAAGAGCCAGCAAAAACGTGTGCAGGCCTGTATCGGCCGCTGGTCCTGGATCTGAAAGTTTTTTTCCGAGTATCTGTGGGAGCAAGGCTTGCCCGCGATGAAGGCGATGCGCTCTGCCACAGAATCGAGGTGTCTGTTTCGTGAGCAAGCTTTGCTCCCACCAAGTTTTTTTCACATCGCTTTCACTGCCTGCCTACGTCGGCCTCTCTACTGTCGCGCCATCGAATCACTGGGTGGATGCCGTCGGGGCGGCTTGATGTGGAACTGAGACTGAGTTTTTTCGGCCTGACGCGCTCGATCGATACGAGTCGCTTCGCCCGTTACCAAAACACGATGGTCGTGCTGGCATCGGCGCTGCTGGTCATCCCGCTGGTCTTCTGGCTACTCAGCCCGGCGGCGGTGCCGGACCTGGCCCATGGCAACGTCGCTGGCGCCCGGGCCTTGGCCGAGGGCTGGGCCAAGGGCGAGATGATTGTGCTGGTGCGCCATGTCGAGCGCTGCGACCACTCCAAGGCTGCGTGCCTGAATGACCGCGAAGGCATCACCGACCGCGCCCGCGCCGTTGCGGTGGGCCTCGGTGCCCGCTTCGAACAACTGGGCCTGGACAACGTCGACCTCTACAACAGCCCACGGGTGCGCACGGCGCAGACGGCGGGGTACATGTTCAACAAGGTGAGTGCCGGTGACGATTGGCTGTTCAACTGCCGACATGATCTGCTGCGCAACGCCTTGGCCCACAAGGTGGCCGGGCGCAACCTGATCCTGGTCACCCACAGCGAATGCATGCAGGCGATGGAAACCGCGCTCCAGCGCCCGACTTCCTCGTTCGGCTATGGGGCTTCGTTGTTCGTTTCCAGCGCCCAGCCACAAGCACCACGATTGCTCGGTTTTATCGAAGCCTCCGATTGGCGCTCGGTGACATTCCAGTAATTTTTCTCTCGATCAGGACCGCTCATGCTGACGTCTGCTCGCGCCCGTTTCTACGGGCTCAACCTCGGAATTCCCCTGGCCTGTGCCGCCGTGGTGTTCCTGCTGTTCGACCTGACCCGTATCGACATCGCCATCAGCGATCTTTTCTACGACCCCTTGCACCAGGTCTTTGCGTTGCAGCACGAGCGCCTGTTCGAGCAAATCACCCACAAGTGGGCGAGGGGCATTCCGGATTGGACGGGCGAGGCGGCGATTTGCGGTGCCCTGCTGTCGTTTATCTGGCCGTTGTTCAAGCCGGAGAAACACCCCGCAGTGCTTCGTGTGCTGGACAAGGCCAGGTTGACCAAACCGCTGCGTTTTGCCCACAGGCACCGTCGCGATTTTCTCTATGTGGTCTTCGCCTTTTCCCTCAGCACCGGCGTCATCCATTACCTCAAGGGCCACACCAGCGTGTATTGCCCGGTGGAAACCACCCAATACGCCGGCAAGATCGAGCACAGGGAATGGTTCCAGAATTTCGACCTGCTGAAGGTCGCCGGCGACGGTCGCTGCTGGCCCGGCGGTCATGCATCCGGCGGCTTCACGATGTTGGCGCTGTATTTCATCGCCCGGCGCTACCGCTGGCGGCACTCCAAAGCCGTGATGTATGGGGCGCTGGCCTTGGGGTTTGTCTATGGCACGACGCGAGTCCTACAGGGCTGGCACTACATGTCCCACACCTTCTGGGCGGGGATCTTTGTCTGGTTGAGCTGTTGGCTGATGGCGTTGCTGTTTTATGGGCGAGCGGCCTTGGAACAACCGGTGTCGGGCAACGCCCTTCGTCAGCCTGAACGCCAGGCAAAAAAAAGCCCGCTGGGAGCGCGGGCTAAAACCTTAGTTTCTTGAATGAGCGAGGCGACTTTACCGAATCACGCGGGGGCGTGGGGTGAAGAAAAGTTCATGGGGCCGGCGCCTTGCACGACCCCATGTCCTCGGACACTTTTCACCTGAGATCAAACCGATCCAGGTTCATCACCTTGACCCACGCCGCGATGAAATCGTTGACGAACTGCTCTTGCGCATCCGCGCTGGCATAGACTTCGGCCAAGGCCCGTAGCTGGGCGTTGGCGCCGAAGACCAGGTCGACACGGGTGCCGGTCCATTTGACCTGGCCGGTCTTGCGGTCGCGGGCCTCAAAGGTTTCCTGAGTGTCGGAGAGTGGTTTCCATTCCACCCCCATGTCCAGCAGGTTGACGAAAAAGTCATTGCTCAACGTCCCTGGCCGTTGGGTAAAGACACCGTGCGCCGTATGGCCGACGTTAGTATCGAGTACCCGCAGACCGCCGATCAGCGCCGTCATTTGCGGGGCGCTGAGGGTCAGCAGTTGTGCCTTGTCGATCAGCAGCGCCTCGGCAGACACGCGGTACCGCCCCTTGAGGTAGTTGCGAAAACCATCGGCGATGGGCTCGAGAAAACCGAACGACTCGACGTCCGTCTGCTCCTGGCTCGCGTCCATGCGCCCCGGTGCGAACGGAACCGTCACGCTGAGCCCGGCATTTTTCGCCGCCTGTTCAATACCGGCGCTGCCGGCCAGCACGATCAGGTCCGCCAGGGAGATTTTCTTTCCGTCGGATTGAGCGGCGTTGAACGCGCTCCGGACCTTGTCGAGGATCGCCAGCACTTGGGCCAGTTGCTCAGGCTGGTTGACTGGCCAATCCTTCTGCGGGGCCAGGCGTAGGCGGCCTCCATTGGCGCCGCCGCGTTTGTCGGAGCCGCGGAACGTGGAAGCCGCCGCCCATGCCGTAGACACCAGCTGTGAAACCGTGAGACCCGAGGCCAACAGCTTGCCTTTCAGGGCGGCGACGTCGCTGTCGTCGACCAGCGGATGGTTGACCGCTGGAATAGGGTCTTGCCATAGCAGTTCTTCGTTGGGCAGTTCCGGGCCGAGGTAGCGTGAGAGCGGGCCCATGTCGCGGTGGATCAGCTTGAACCAGGCGCGGGCAAAGGCGTCGGACAGTTGCTCCGGGTTTTCCAGGAAGCGCCGGGAGATTTTTTCGTAGATCGGGTCGAAGCGCAGTGCCAGGTCGGTGGTCAGCATCGTTGGGTTGCGCCGTTTGGCCGGGTCGTGGGCATCGGGAATGATCCCCGCGCCCGCACCGTTTTTTGGCGTCCATTGGTGCGCGCCGGCCGGGCTCTTGGCCAGTTCCCACTCGAAGCCGAACAGGTTCTCCAGGTAGTTGTTGCTCCAGCGGGTGGGCGTGGTGGTCCAGGTGACTTCCAGGCCACTGGTGATGGTGTCGGCGCCCTTGCCGGTGCCGAAGGTGCTCTTCCAGCCCAGGCCTTGCAGCTCCAGGCCGGCGGCTTCGGGCTCGGCACCGACATTGTCCGCAGGTCCCGCGCCGTGGGTCTTGCCGAAGGCGTGGCCGCCAGCAATCAGTGCCACGGTTTCTTCGTCGTTCATCGCCATGCGGCCGAAGGTTTCGCGGATGTCCAGCCCGGCGGCGACCGGGTCCGGCTGGCCCTCGGGGCCCTCCGGGTTGACGTAGATCAGCCCCATCTGCACGGCGGCCAGCGGGTTCTCCAGATTGCGTCCGTCGTCAGTGCGGCTTTCTTCGTTGCCAGGCTCGGCGACCAATTGGCCTTCGCCGGGATCCTGCATGGCGGCTTTGTCGGGCTTGCCGTAGCGAACATCGCCCCCCAGCCATTTGTTTTCGGAACCCCAGTAGACGTCTTCATCCGGCTCCCAGACATCGGCGCGGCCACCGGAAAAACCGAAGGTCTTGAAGCCCATGGACTCCAGCGCGACGTTACCGGTGAGGACGATCAGGTCGGCCCAGGAAATGTTGCGACCATACTTCTGCTTGATCGGCCACAGCAGCCGGCGTGCCTTGTCGAGGCTGACGTTGTCGGGCCAGCTGTTGAGCGGCGCAAACCGCTGCTGGCCGGAACCCGCCCCACCGCGTCCGTCACCGGTGCGGTAGGTGCCTGCACTGTGCCAGGCCATGCGGACAAACAGCGGCCCATAGTGGCCGAAGTCCGCCGGCCACCAGTCTTGCGAGTGGGTCATCAGCGCATTGAGGTCTTGTTTCAAGGCCTGGAAGTCCAGGCGCTTGAACGCTTGGGCATAGTTGAAATCCTCGCCCATGGGGTCGGACAGCGAGGAATGCTGGTGCAGGATCTTCAGATTCAGTTGGTTCGGCCACCAGTCGCGGTTCGTCGTGCCACCGCCAGCGGCGTGATTGAACGGGCATTTCGATTCGTTTGCCATGGGAAGCTACCTTTGGTCGTATTCATCCAGCTATCCAGCCCGGCCGGGCTTCGGATAGCGACAGGCGAAATAAATGACACAGGGCGCAGGGCTCACAGTTCGCTCAACTGATCGTGTGTGGCGACACGGCTACGTGCGCTAGTTGCCCGTGCAATGGCCCACGGCAAGCCCAATACGTTTCTGAGCGCTTCGTATCTCTTTGTCAGGTTTCACCGGCCGGATTGCACCAGCCTGAATTCAGGCTAGTTCCCCTTTGCCAGATAGCTAATAGGCGCAGTATTAACGCTCGATAGGGTCAATCTTTTAACGAGGCCAAGCGGTGAGGCAGATGATGGGAACGGTCAACCGATAAAAGCATCACTGTGCGTACCAAGGTCGAAGCCATTCACTTAAGAAAGTGATGAACCCGTGGCGAGGGAGCTTGCTCCCGCTGGGCCGCGAAGGGGCCCCACAATGTTGCGGTCGCTGCGCAACCGAGCGGGAGCAAGCTCCCTCACCACGGATTTTCACTGCTTTAAATGAACAGTGTTGCGAACCTGCTCGTGCCTTACAGAAGTCTTTTTCCCCTGTGATTGTCGACGCTGACTGTGAGACGCGTCTCTTTTTTGCGTAGAAAGTTTCCGCTCTCTTGAACCGAAGGCGATATGCAGGGTCTGGTGTGCGCGCATGGCTGTGCATGCCTGCTGTCATTTCTGTATCGAGGGATCGAACATGTCCGTATTTGCCTTAGGGACGAGGCTAGTCGTCGCTTCGCTGTGTTTTCTAGCGATGAACATTGCCGTCGCCGCGCCAACCCCCGGCGATACGGACCTGATCCGTGAGCGTCAGGACCGGCTGCTCGAAGAGCAGCGCCGACGTCTTGAAGAACTCAAGGACCTGCCTGGCAAGGAGGCGAAGCCGGCCCAGCCCACGGCACCTGTCGATACCCGTTGTTTCCCGATCAAGACCATAGAGCTCAAGGGCGCCGACGCCCTCTCCGAAAGCGAGCGCCAGCGCCTGCTCAAGCCCTTTCTCAACCAGTGCCTGGGCGTGCCGCAGCTTAACCAGTTGCTCAAAGTCATCACCGATTACTACCTGGAAAAAGGCCTGGTCACCAGTCGCGCCTACTTGCCGCAACAGGACCTGTCCAGCGGTCACCTGCAAGTGCTGGTGGTCGAGGGGCGCCTGGAAGGATTGAAAGGTGCCGAGAACAGTAAGCTTTCGGAGCGCGAGTTGGCGATGGCGTTTCCCGGCAAAACCGGCGAACTGCTCAACCTGCGTGAGATGGAACAGATGGTCGATCAACTGAATCGCTTGCCGTCCAACCGTGCACAAATGGAACTGACGCCGGGGCAGAACATCGGCGGCAGCGAAGTGCGGGTCAATAACACCCCGCAAAAACCTTGGCGCGCCGGCCTTTCACGGCATAACGATGGGCAGAAAAGCACCGGCGAGCAGCAATGGGGCGCCTCCCTGGACTGGGACAGTCCCCTGGGCCTGGCTGACCAACTGGCCTTGCGCGGCGGCCACGATGCCGTCAGCGATCACCAGAAAACCTCGCGCAACGGCATGCTCTATTACAACTTGCCGTTTGGCTGGTGGAACCTGAGCTACACCTACAGCCAGAGCGAGTACCGCGCCGTGGGCCAGGCCAACGGCTTCAACTTCAAGCAGAGCGGCGACAGCCAGAACCACCAGGTGCGCCTGGAACGGGTGGTCCATCGCGATGCGGTGAGCAAGACCTCCCTCAACACGGGCCTGGCGTACCTGCGTACCAACAACTTCGTCGCCGACAGCAAGCTCGCCGGGAGCAGCAATCGCATCAGCGAGGCGCAGTTCGGCATCAACCATGGACGGCGGATTGGCAATGTCTTCGTCAACCTCGACCTGGGCCTGCAACAAGGTATTGGCGCCCTCGATGCCCAGGGCGATCACGAGCCGGGGCCTGGGCTGCCGGATGCACGCCATCGCAAATACACCGCCACCCTCAGCTACCTGCAACCCTTTGAGCTGGGTGGCGAGTCCTTCAGCTTCAGCAGCCTGATGACCGGCCAGCGCAGCGAGGACGTGCTGTTCAGCCCGCAGCGCATGAGCCTGGGCGGCCTGTCGTCGGTTCGCGGTTACAAGGACCAGACGCTGTCCGGCGACAGCGGCGGCTACTGGCGCAACGACTTGCGCTGGAGTCGTCCGGTGACACTGGAGTGGATGCGCCCGGTGTTCGCTGAATACGGCACCAGCCTCGGTTATGACCAGGGCGTGATTCGCGGTAATCGCTACAACGGCGACGAGCACGGGCGCATGTCGAGCAATTCGCTGGAGTTGTTCGCCCGTGGTGAACACCTGAACGCCAGCGTCACCTTCGCCCATTCCCTGGAACGCCCGGATGCCCTGACCGAGCGCGAAGCGCCGATCTACTTCCGCTTGGATGTATCCATCTAATTTTTGCTGCAACGAGACCTGATCATGGACGACCGCCAATACGCCTTCCTGGCCCGCCAGCCTTCTGCTGCCCTGAAAACCCGCGACGCCTTCTGGGGCATGCCCAAGCGTGGCCTGGCGTTCCTATTGGCCAACGTCATGTTCTGGCAACCGATGTGGGCCCAGGCGGGCGGCATCGTGGTCAGCGCGCCGGGCACCAGCGTTGGCCAGGCCGGCAATGGCGTGCCGGTGGTCAACATCGCCAAACCCAATGGCAGTGGCCTGTCCCACAACCAGTTCAAGGACTACAACGTCGGCAGCAACGGCGTGATCCTCAACAACGCCACCAATCCCGCCCAGTCCACGCAACTGGGCGGGATTATTCTTGGCAACCCGAACCTCAAGGGTACGGCCGCGAAAGTCATCCTCAACGAAGTCAATGGTGGCAACCCGAGCCAATTGCGTGGCTACACCGAAGTGGCGGGACAGTCAGCCCATGTCATCGTCGCCAACCCCTATGGCATTACCTGTAACGGTTGCGGGTTTATCAATACGCCCAAGGCGACCCTGACCACGGGCAAGCCGATCATCGAAAACGGCCAGGTGGGTCGCTATCAGGTGGACCAGGGCAGCGTCGCCATTGAAGGCGCGGGCCTGAACGCCGACAACGTTGACCGCTTCGAAATCATTACTCGCAGCGCCAGGATCAACGCCGAAATACAGGCCAAGAACCTGACCATCGTGGCCGGGCGCAATGACGTCAATGCCAATACCCTCAACGCCACCGCTCGGGCCGATGACGGCAGCGCCAAGCCCGAACTGGCGATCGACTCCTCGGCGTTGGGCGGCATGTATGCCGGGGCGATCAAGCTGGTGGGCACCGAAGCGGGGGTCGGGGTGAAGCTGGATGGCAAGATGGTTGCCAGTGGCGGGGATATTCAGCTCGATGCCAATGGGCATTTGAGTTTGGCGCAGACGGCCGCCGCCGGAGCCATCGACATCGAAGCCAAAAGTCTGGAAACCCGTGGCCAGGTGTACGCCGGTAGCCGCCTGGACGTGAAGACCCAGGGCGACCTGAGCAACCAGAAAAACCTGGTGGCGCGCGACAGCATTCACCTCGACAGCGGCGGTACGCTGAGCAACAACGCGATCATCGAAGCCGGGGTCAATCCCGACAACAGCCGCAACACGGCGGGCGATGTCACCCTCACGGCAAAACAGCTGAACAATGGCGGCAAAACCGTCATTGCCAGTCGCGACCTGAATGTCACGACCACCGCAGCGCTGAACAACCAGGGCGGTACGCTCAGCGGGCAGCGCAAGGCCACGGTCACAGCCGATACTGTGGATAACCGCAACAAAGGCCGAATCCTTGGCAACAGCGAACTGCACCTGAAGGCCAATCAGGTGCTGAACGCCCAGGGCGGCCTGATTAATAGCCAAGGCATTTTAACTGCCAACCTGGGCTATCTGGACAACAGCGCAGGCGAACTGTCCAGCCTGAACAGCGCGACCCTGATCCTCGGCAGCCTGGACAACCTGACCGGCCTGGTCATGGCCGGCAAGAACCTCGACATCACCAACGCGGGCGCGGTCAACAACCAGGGCGGCGAGTTGTCCAGCCAAGGCAGCGTGACCGTGCGCACCGCCAGCCTGGACAACCGCAACAAAGGCACCGTCGCCGCCAATGGCAAGCTGCTGGTTACGGCGACCGGCCAGGTCAACAACGCTGATCAAGGCCTGATCGCCAGCCGCAGTGCCGGCGTCGAGCTCAAGGCCGCCCGCCTGGACAACGCCAAGGGCACGCTGCAAGGCAAGGGCCTGGTGACCGTGGTTGTGACGGGCGATATTGATAACCAGGGCGGCACGATCATCGCTCAAGACGCCGACCTGAACATCGAAGCGGCCAACCTGGACAACCGTGGCGGCGTGCTGTCCAGCGTTAAGGCCGCGCTGGAGGCACGCACCACCGGCGTGCTGAAAAACGGCTATGACGTGAACCGTCAGGGCGGCACGATCCAGGCCCAAGGACTCAGCATCCAAGCCTTGGCTGGGCTGTTCAACGACGGCGGACGCATCGCTGCGCAAGCCGGCGATGTCGTGGTCACCAACGCAGCGGCGAATATCAACAATCGCAACGGCGGGATATACGCCACGGGCAAGGTCTGGGTCACTGGCCGGGGCATGGACAACAGCGGCGGCGGGCAGGTCAGCGCCAATCGCATCGACTTCGATCTTTCGGGGGCGCTGAACAACAACGCCGGCATCATCGAAAGCCAGGACAGCCTGGATATTCTGGCCGCCAGCCTGAGCAACCAGAAAGGCCAACTGCGCACCCTGGGCCAGAACAGCACCACGGTGTTCAAGATCGGTGGTCTGTTCGATAACAACGACGGCACCCTGGAAACCGCCAGTAATGATGTGGGCTTCAACACCGGCAGCGTCCAGAACGTGGGCGGCAAGCTGCTGCACACTGGCCTGGGATTGTTCGGCATCAGCCAAGCCAACCTGGGGCAGGCAGGCGGTCAGCTGGTGACCTACGGCAACCTGACGGTGACGGCTGATCGCTGGACCAACAACACGGCGATCCAGGCCGGGCACCTGGTCGTGGATGTCGACCAGTTGACCCAGACCGCCACCGGCCAGTTGCTCAGCACCAATAGTATGGTGGGCCGCGGCAGCAACTGGCGCGTCGACGGCCTGATCGGCAGTGATGGAGCCATCGACCTGCAACTGACCGGCGCCTATACCGGTAACGGTCGCTTGAGCAGTCTCGGTACCCTGGGCCTCAAGGCGGCACTGATCAATCTGGAGCAAAACGGCAGCATCGCTGGCGGTGGCAACACAACCGTCGTGGTCGATGGCGTCCTCAACAGCTACGGTCGCCTGACCTCGGCGGCGGACCTGAGCGTCACGGCCGCCACGCTCAACAACTACGGCACGCTGGGCAGTGCCGCAGCGCTTGGCGTATCGACCGGCGACCTGCTCAACGAACACGGATTGATCTTCAGCGGCGGCAACACCAGCCTGCGCGTAAACAACCTGACCAACCGCTATGCCGACATCTACAGCCTGGGTGATCTGAGCATCGATCGCGACGGCCTCGGCACCCGTGCCAACCGCATTCTCAACAGCTCCGGCACGCTGCAAAGCGACGGCAACATGCGCTTGGCGGCCAGCACCATCGACAACGTCCGTGAGGTCTTGGCCACCAACGATGCTGGCATCTACACCGCCTCGATCAGGGAAGTGGCCTGCGTCCCAGGTGATTGCGACGGCCCCAAGCAAAACCACGTCTGGCAGATCGTCCAGCGCGATAAGTTCGAAGTCACCGCGGCCAGCGCCGCCTCCAGCATCACCACCGGCGGCAACCTGAATATCCAGGGCGACACTCTGACCAACCGGAGCAGCAGCATCGGCGTCGGCGGTGCATTGACCGCCAACCTCGTCAGCCTGAACAACATCGGCATCGAGACCGGCGAGATTGAAACCTCGCGCACCTTCAGGTCCCAACGCACGCGCCGCCCGGGTAGCTGGCGCGCAGAGGCCAATGACTTCACCAACAAATACTGGTTGCAGAGCCCAGGCTACAACGCCAATGACCTGAGCGGTCTTGAAGCGGCGATGAGCCATTTTATCGGCAGAACCGAACGTGAGCTGACGCAGTTCCGTACTCAGACAACCACCACCGACAGCCAAACCTATGCCGCGATTATCCAGGCCGGGGGCGCCATCGACATTCCTACCCAGGGCGACCTCAACAGCGGCGTCGTGCGTGGCGGCTACAACTACGTTGGCGCCGGCCCACGCACCGACACCCAGGCCGACAACGCCTTCTCGACCCGCATCAGCGTCAATCGACAGCTACCCCCGAACCTGACCCAGCAACAAGTCGATCCGCTGACCTTGCCGGGTTTTGACTTGCCCACCGGGCAAAACGGCCTGTTCCGCATGAGCGGCGACGGCTCGGCCACACCGACCCAGAGCACGGGCCTGACGCAAGTGCGTGGCCTGCCGGACCGTTCGTTCCAGGCCAACCCGCAAAAGTACCTGATCGAGACCAACCCGGCGCTGACCGACATGCGCCGGTTCATGAGCTCCGATTACCTGCTGACAAACCTCGGCTACGACCCGGACACCGCCGCCAAGCGTTTGGGCGACGGCTTCTACGAACAACGCCTGATCCAACAGGCGGTGATCGCCCGCACCGGCCAACGCTTCCTCGACGGCCAGAACTCCGACGACGGCATGTTCAAGTACCTGATGAACAACGCCATCGCTAGCAAGGACAGTCTCAACCTGTCCCTGGGCGTCAGCCTGACCGCCGAACAGGTTGCGGCCCTGACCCATGACATCGTCTGGATGGAAAACCGGACGGTGAATAATCAACAGGTGCTGGTGCCGGTGCTTTATCTGGCCCAGGCTAACCACCGTCTGGCGCCGAATGGTGCGCTGATTCAGGGCTCAGACGTCAGCCTGATTGCGGGTAAGAACCTGAACAATGCGGGCACCTTGCGTGCGTCCAGCAACCTGAGGGCGACGGCGGGCGACAGTCTGGTTAACAGCGGGTTGATGGAAGCGGGTGGTCGGCTGGATGCGTTGGCGAGTAATAACCTGACTAACAGGGCGGGTGGGGTTATTGCTGGGCGGGATGTCAGTGTTGTTGCCGTGGCTGGTGATTTGACCAATGAGCGAACCATTACTCGGCATGCCAGCAGCACTGGCTACAAGACTGAGCAACGCGAATTTGCTGACAACGCGGCGCGGATTGAGGCGAGTAATGACCTGAGCGCGGGCGCTGGGCGGGATATCGCCAATGTTGGTGGTGTGCTCAAGAGTGGTAACGACACTACATTGCGCGCAGCCCGAAATATGAACATCACCGCCGCCGAGCAGGTGGACAGCCATACGCAGGGCAGCAAACATCGAGACCAGACCATTACCCAGAATGGTTCTAGCGTTACGGTTGGGCGGGATCTTCAGGCCGTTGCGGGCGGTGACCTCAACGTGATCGCCAGCCAGGTCGAAGCCAAGCGGAACTTGGCCATCGTCGCTACCAAGAACTTGACCTTGGGGCCAGCGGCGAATGAACAGCATTCGTATGGCCAGAGCAAGAAGGTCAAGAGCATCGAGGATCATGTCCAGCAGGTGTCCACCGCGCTCAAGGCGGGCGGGGATGCGACGCTGAGCGCGGGGCAGGATCTCACGCTGGTAGCGAGTACGGTCAATGCGGGGAATGAGGCGTACCTGGTGGCGGGTAACAACCTCGCCCTGAAGGCTGCTGCGGATCAGGACTACAGCTTCTACAGCAAGACCAAGAAGTCTTCTTCCGGGAAGAAATTCCGGCTGGATGAAACGGACAGCACTACCCAGGTGGGCAGCCTGGTCAGTTCTGGCGGCAACAGCACACTGGTGGCGGGAGAAAACCTGCTATTGGCAGGCAGCGCCGTGACTTCCGAGAAAGGCGCGACGAAATTGGTCGCAAGCAAGGACGTACAGATTCTTGCCGTGACCGACTCCGACAGCGCCCGCCATGAGCGTAAGGAAAGCAAAAGCAGTTGGGGTGGGTTCAAGTCGAGCAAAGTCCAGGACAAGGTCGATGAGAAGCGCACGACTGCCGTGGGCAGCATGGTCTCAGGCGAGACGGTCACCGTCGCGGGCGGCCGAGATGTGAAAGTGACGGGCTCGTCCCTGGTCAGTACCGGTGATCTGGCAGTCCAGGCCGGGCGCGACCTGACCATCGATGCGGCGAAAAATACCTTCTCGCGCACCGATATGCACAAGGAAAAGAATCGCGACCTGACAGGTGTATTGACTGGTAACAAGCTGGGCCTGGATGACATGACGGGCAATCAGCATCTGTTTATCAACAGCCAGAAGCACAACGGTACGGCTGCAGAAACCACGCTTACCGGCAGCACAGTTGGCTCCAGTGCCGGCAATGTAACGCTCACGGCTGGGCGCGAGTTGAGTGTTGTGGCCAGTGATCTGGTCAGTACCAAGGACATGGCACTTACCGGTTCCAACGTGACCATCACCGCGGGTGATGAAACCGCGCGGCAAACCACTGAGGACAGCTCTAAAAGCTTGGCAGTGGGTAGGGTCATCGGTGGTGCGATCGTCGATACCGCAAGGACTATTCGCGACGCGTCCAAAGCTGCGAAGAATGCCGATGACCCTCGACTCAAGGCAGTAAAAATCGCACAGGCTGCGCTTGCGTTTTACAACCTGGGTGGCCAAGCCTCGGATGCCAACGGGCAGAGCTCCGGGTTCAAAAACAAGCAAGGCGGCACCCCCAGCAATGGCTCACTGATCAAGATCGGTACCGAGCTGGCCAATACGCGCAGCAAAAGCAGCAGCGAGTACAACAGCCTGACGGCGAAGCAAAGCACCCTTAATGCCGGTCAAGAGCTATCGATTGTTGCCACGGGGGACGCGGCGGGAACCCTGGGTGATATCCAGATAACCGGCAGCAGCCTGAAGGCTGAAAACACCTTGTTGCTGGCTAAAAATGATCTGCTGCTGAAAAGTGCACAGGACACCGTTGATCGCAAAAACGACGGGTCGAGCAACAAAACGGCCATTGGTGCCAGCTTCAACATTGGGGAGCAGAACGGCTTCACCCTCGATCTGGGGGCCCAAGGTGCGAAAAACATGGGTAACGGCAAGTCCGTCACTCAGGTCAATACCACGTTGGAAACTGGATCGCTGTTGTTGCAAAGCGGTCGCGACACAACCCTCGAAGGCGCCCAGGTCCGGGCGGACACCATCAAAGCGTCGATTGGCGGCAACCTGAATATTGTTTCTCGTCAGGACACCGAATCGTCGAAAAGCAAGCAAAGCAGTGGGGGGATCGGAGCGAGCATCTGCGTTCCGCCGTTCTGCTACGGCTCCATGGTCGCGGGTTCGGCGAATATTGCCGCCGCCAACATGAACAGTGACTACAAGGCCGTGACCGAGCAGAGCGGATTGTTCGCTGGTGCCGGTGGCTACGACATCCATGTGGGTAAAACCACGACCCTGCAGGGCGCTGTGATTGCCAGTGAGGCGCTCGCGGATAAAAACCGCCTCAGCACGGATCGCTTGCTCGTCAGCGATATCAAGAACAGCAGCAATATCGAGAGCCAATCGGCGGGAATTTCCATCTCGGGCAGCAATGTTGGCGGCTCCTCATTCGGCGGCAGCATCCCAGTAGCCCTTAAGGACAAAGATCACAGCTACACCCGCAGTGCTGTCAGCGAAGGCACGATCGTTGTTCGTAACCCCGAGGGCGCGACTGACCTGGTGGGGCTGAACCGCGATACCGCCAACGCCAATCAGAAGCTGGACAAGCCCGATGAAGAGGCCATGCAGGAGCGTATCGACCTGATTCAAAGCTCGGCGCAACTGGCCAGCGGTGTTATCAGCACGGTCGCTAAGGCTAAGGCGGATGAGGCCAAGAGGCTTGGGCAGGAGGCAAAGGCACAATCAGACGCGGGGATGTCTGGCGCCGCCGATACAGCACGTGCAGCTGATGCGGCTTATGCAGAAGCCAAGCGCTGGCAGTTTGGCGGCGATAAAAAAATGATGGCCGATATCGCCTCTGGATTAATCGCCGCAGGCCTTGGTGGCGCTCCGGCCGGTACAACGGTAGGCATCGTTGCCAATACGGCTTCTAGCGATATCTTCAAGAGAATTGGTGATTACGCGGAGGCGCAAGCCAAAAACCCGAAATCCGACGCTGCGACTAGATCGGCTTGGGCAGAAGGTGGGGCTGCACGGGTGATGCTACATGCGCTGGCAGGTGCGGCGATTGGGTTATCTAGTGGCAGCGTGCAGAGCGGTGCGTTGGGGGCGGGAGCGTCGGCTGCATTAATGCCGGCAATTGGGGACGCGTTGCGAAGCAGCGGGATGTCGGAGATTGATCAGGAAACTATCGGTTCTTTGATTGCGACTGGGATAGGGGCTGGCGCCGGCTCAGGGAAAGGAGTGAGCGGTTCTTCGGTTGCCGCTGGGACTAGTTACGGCGTGGAAGTTTTTAACCGACAATTACACTTGACCCAAGAAGTCCCGATTCTGAAGAGGAAAGCGGAAGAGTTGGAGAAAACCCGCGGTAAGCCGAAATCGGATGCGCTGTGGGAAGACTTGCTACGTATGGCTGCTGGATCGAATGTCGATGCAGTCGAGAAAGCCCGTTTGGATGGGCTGCAAGAAAAGTGGGGTAACGACCCAACGCGCGATTGGCTCGATAGGGATCTGGCAATCGCAAAAGATGTTATTCAAGAGTTGGCAGACCAAAAAATTCCATTAACGTGGAAAGATGGCACGCCTATTATTGCCAATGGTTCTGTTGTTTATGCCTTTGGCTCGACCAAGGAGCAGTTTGAAGACACCAGCTTGTTTAATGGTACTGGGTCAGGCCTTTATGGCGAGTTGCGCTTGTCAGACAAGTGGAGTCAGTATGGCCGTGAGCAAGCAGATAATCACGCAACAGAAATTATTAATATCTCTACCAACGACGTCGCTTCGAAAGATGCAATGTCGAGATTGTTAGTTTTAGCAAGAAAATCTGCGGAGCCAGATACAACTGTTGACGATGTCCTTTTGTCCTTGACGGGGGTGCGTGCTGGTAAAGCTATCTCAGAGATAGCTGCGAAATTACTGGCAAAAAGGCAGGCGGCGAAGGACGCCGGAAAGTTTTTTGAAATTGCTACTGTTGATGATCTGGCTATAGTGAGAACCAAATATAATTTACCTGAGGGAGATACGATTGGGGTCGCTAGAACAGATATTCCCGGTTTTGAGTCGGAGGTTATTGAAGGTCTCTCACCTGTACTCCGTCGAAACGCCGGTTTACCAAGTCTTGATGACTTGTATGGTAAAGAAAGGTTGATCAAGTCTCCATATAACAACCCTCTCTTCACCCGGCATGCGGAAGAGGACTTGTTTAACAATGTGGCTAATAAAATAGAAAGGCAAGGTCTAACATCTGCTCAGTTAAATGGTCGAGTTGTGGACGTAAAGATTTCTAATGCGAGTGGTATTTGCAATAAATGTAGCGCCGGGTTGGTAGGTAATACTGATTTGAATGGCGTTGTCAAACAGTTCAGCGAGCGCTATCCTACGTTGCTTTTGAGGGTGACCGCAGAAGGTGGGTCAGCAATGCCAAATCGTCTAACTGTATTGGTTAAGGGGGGGCGAGTAGTCAATGGACAATAAAGAGGCTATCGATCTTATTGGTGGAATGATGTGGACCAAGAAGGCCGCAGTTTTTCTTCTGGTACTTGATCATGCTTTAAGTAATTTGGAGTCGGCGGTTGTAACGCATAGTAAATGTAAAGAGGCAGTTGAGCTGTGCTGGGTGTGGCTGTCTGATCACAGTGTCAGTGCTGATAGATTGGCGTATTTTCTGGACTCAGATGAAATGCAAAATGGCCCCTTGGCAGAGCATAATTTCAAATCCGAAAGTTTAGAACAAGATAGTTTGATCCTAATAATGTTGGTTGTCGGTTTTTTTGCCCATCAAGCTTATAAGGTTTCAGGGCAGCAGAAGAAAATGTCCGCTTCAGTATGCGAAGCGGACGAGGGCGCGGCAGAGTATATTGTTGATTATATTTATAAGGTGGGTTTAATTAATATATTGAGCGTTTATTTGTCCGCCAATGGTTAGAGAACGGGTATGGCGACAGGCTGGAGGAGTACTTTGAAATGTAGAAGGGACTAGTTTGTTTTTGCCAAGATCATAAATAAATCTGTCCTTTGTCCATTTTTTTTGTCCCGTTTTTGCCATTCTGCTGTCGTCGAAAGTACTTCGAAGGTCTGTGGTCATTCAAATTTTGCAGGGAAGTAATCATGAAAAAAACCACTTTTTTAGTTCTAGCCATGGCCCTGGCAGGCTGTCACTCAAACGTCAGGGACTCCTCGCCAAGCCTGCTCAAGGATGGCGTGCAGTTGCAACAACCCAAGGTCGTCGCTGACGCGGAACACGCCAAGATCGTCATGAAGGCGACAGGACTCACCCACCCGGTGCAATTTTCCGTGCGGCGCAGTTCCGATGCGGACCAACGTGCCGAGGTCTTGGGAACCGTGGTCGATTCCGGTCGTGGCAAGGTATTCGGCTGGATCGCCAAAGTGAACGAGGTTGCCAACAGCGCCACCGTAAAACGCTTCCCCCAGCTGGAGGTGCAGGCTGATCCCGGGCAGGCGATTGAAGTGATCGGTGAATCACGGGTCTACGACTCGAACTACTACCGCTATGCCGAAAAAATAGTTTATGCATGCGGCCCTATGAGCTCCACCTTCAAGCCCGAGAAGCAAAAGGTTTACCTGGTGGAGTTCGTGATCATTGGGGCAGGTTGTGAGCAGCATGTTTACGATGTCACTCAGCCACAGGAGCGTATCCCTGTAGCGAGCGTCCAGGGGCACTGAGTCCGACCAAGAATTAGAGGGAGCGGCCTTCAGGACGAGGTCGCGAGTTGAGGAAAAAACACCGATGGTCACTGAAAAGTCCGAGCTCCCTTTGATGGAGTCTGGTCATGGCGTGCAGTACGTCACAGCAAAGCTTCGCAGGCAACGCCAGGACTGCAAACTCGCCGGATCGCAGTCTCTGGGCTTTGGGCTTAGCCAGATGGGCGTCCATAACCGGCTCCGGTTGTTGGCGCTAGCAGGCGTACTCGTCACGGGCTGCTCCAGCTCGCAAACCCACTCGCCCCCACCGGTCAAGCGCGACCGATGCCTGGATGCAGGCCCGGTTAAAAGTGTGGATGACGATAACTGTGTGGCTGATAGGGTGGTCAGCCAAAATGTGGCTCTCAGCACCCTTCTCGATGATACCGGCGATTATCCTCAACCAATGGAAATAGTCGAAGTTGTCGACGATATTTATCAACCGTCAGATTTTCCAGATACACCCGTTCCCATGCTCTACAAGGGTGTTGGTTCGATATCTGCGACTGAAAAACGGGCGCTGCCTTTCAAGATCAAGATCACCTGGAAGTATTCCTCCGAGGGGCTCATACCCGCTCCCCGAGACCGTGTCCGGATGGATGGAATGGAGAGGCTGATACTCCCGGCGATGCAGGATAAAGGGCTAGCGAAGTGGGTGTGCACGGTGACGGGTGGAAAACAGCGGGAGTGGATCTTCTATACACGCAACGACGAAGCTTTTATCGCTCAAACAAGAGCAATCCTAGCGCAGACCGGGCCATACCCTATTGAGTTGAGCGCACGCAAAGAACCAGCGTTGAGCACCGAGATACAAAGTGGTGAAAACCTGTCTGAAGGTATCCGTATCACGCCCAAGACATGTGTGGAGTGAAGAAGGTGGGGACAGACATCCTTTGTCAGGTAGGGGGCAGTTATTTTTGCTAGAGCTAGGTCTGTCCCGTTTGTTGTTTATTTATTGGAGCACACGCGGGTCATCACGAAGAGCAACCGCGTTTCACGTATGGACACAGATACCGCATGACTAAAAATATCGTATGGATCGGTCTGATGATTGCCCTCGGCGGTTGCCAGAGCATGAAAGACCTTGGGAAGAGCACCGTCGAGTACCTTGAGGAGTCCCGCACCACTCCGACGGACCGTTACCTTGCGGAGTTGCGCAATCCCTTCGTGCCGCTTGGCACCTTTGACGACGCCTTGGATGGCAACCAAGGCAAGGCATGTCGCCAAACCACCCACTACCGAACTGTTCAACCGTCCGACTTGCAGCTCGTCATATCCGCGAGCGAAGGTGGAATTCCGACTTGCCAGCATGTGCTCGGGACCTTCTATGAGAGCGGCACAGGCGTGAGCCAGAACACTGCCCGGGCCAGGTTACTCTACCTGCAAGCGGCGCCGGCCGATCCATATGCCTATGTGGAGCTCGCGCGCATGGCGCGGGATGGGATTGACGAGCCAGTTGACCCGGTGAAGGCCCGCGATTATTACACCCGCGCAGGTATAGGTGGTGTGGTGGGGTTGGGTGGGTTGATGGAGCAGGGCAAGGGTGGTGCGCAGGATGTGTCGGGTGCTTTGAAGCTGTACGTCGATGCTACCCAAAAATATGGTGACCCCGCCTGGAAGGCAATGCGGCCGCTATTGGCCCTTGGGCTGGAGCTCAATGCTGAGCAGGTGCAGAAATACAATCGAGTATGGATTGGGGGGCTTCTGCGCCAGATGCGTTTCGAGTTATGGCGCTCGTATGAGCTCGGTGGGCTCAATCACTCTAATCAAACGATGACAGTTAGAGTGCTTTTCAGGTTCTCGACCAGGAGTCCGAAGCCCGAGGTTTACCTAGCCAAGAGTTCCGGCGATCCAGGGATGGACACGGCTGTGGTGTCTGCGGTGTACCGCCTGACTATGAAAGATCCCTACATGTTTCCAGCGGGTCAGGAAACGTTCGACTTCGTGGCGCCGGTCGTCCTGTCCCCGAGTGCCAAACGGGGCTGACAACTCGGTCAGTCACTTCAAGACGGCTTCGGTGCAATAAGCGCAAGGGTCTAAGGTAAGTCAGTACGCGTGTGCGCTAACTGAAGCATATAAGCGAAACGGGCGACCCCAAAGGTCGCCCCGTTTTCATTTACTCAGCAGCCTGCGCCCGCAATCGTCTGCCAATCACATCCATCACATCACACCCGTCGCGCAACGCGATCGTCAGCATTTTGCAAAAATCGGAAAGCACCAGCGTGTCGGAACTGACCTCCGAACGGAACGCGATGTTTTCCAGCAGTTGGGTCACGGTGCGGATGCGGTAGTCAGCGGTTTCGAAGAGGACATCAAGCGGGGCTTCGGTGTCGATCAGCAGGGTAGCGGGGGTGCAGTCGATGCCGGTGATGGGCATGTATCGATTCATGAGTTGTAACCTCGTTATTCAGTGAGAGCTACCAACTAATCGTCGCCAAACGAATGGTGGCAGCCGTACGCAGGTTGGCGAACCGGAACGAGGTACCGGCAGACCCGGAGATCTCCCGCGTACAACTGCCATTGTGGTGGCAGTATCACTGATGCGGGGAGGCCTGCAAACAAGCAGATCGCTCTCGCACCTCGTTGCCGGGTCGCCAAACCCGAGTCGCCATTGGGGCGACAAGGAACTATAGGCCGTCCCGCTCAAGCGTCACAAGACACCGCTTTCCGAGCTTTATGTAGGAGCTTTGGCCTTTTAGCGACTGCATTTCCCTACATTTTGTTTACAGATATCAACGAGTTTTAGCCAGCCGTCCATTCGACGCATTGTCACGGCTAAAGAGAGAACTGTGGCGAGGGAGCTTGCTCCCGCTCGGTTGCGCAGCGACCGCAAAATCTTGGAGCCGCTTCGCCCGAAGCGTCGGACCGGCCCAGCGGGAGCAAGCTCCCTCGCCACGGTTTGTGTGTTTGCCCGTGGTGTCCACTGACAGGCATTAGCCTGGGACTGCGTCAATCCAGTGCGTTGAAGGAGCGGTTCATCGCGACAATATCGGCATGGCTTGGGTTGGGCCCGAGCCGCTCGAAGTGTTTAGGAAACTCGTCTCGTTTCGCAGCGGCTTGCCCTTTGGAAGCGGTCAAAAGCGCCTTGCGCAGAGTCTCGGCGTCGTAGTCACAGCAATAGCCTGGCGTACACGGTTGTTGTCTCCAGGACTCTTCCAGGGAACCTCCATCGACCGGATCAAAGCCCGCTTGGTTGACCAGGGACATCACCGTTTCCTTAGCCTTGGGATCGTCGCCGGCCACTGCTGCGGCCAAGCGACCTGGCGTGCCTTGGGCACTGCCCAACTCCGCCAAGGTATAGGCCAGAATATTGTTGAAGGCCTTGATGACAGGTCGCCCAATCTGCTTAGAAACCCAAACGCTTTCCGTCATCCCTTGATCAATTTCAGAAATGTTGGGGTCACGTAGGCCAGGGTAGTAGTTACTCGTGTCCACCACCGGGACGCTGTCTGGTACAGCGGCAAACAGATCAGCAGGCAGTGCGCTCAACGCCGGTAGCGGTATGGATAGCACGGTCACATCCGCGCCATCGACTGCGCCGCGAATGTCCACCGGTTTGGCTCCAATCTCTTCGGCGAAGGGGCGAACGCCGTTGATGCCTCGAGAGTTCGCAACACGTATGTCGTGACCGGCTGCCTTGAATTTGCGAGCAAGGGTGCCTCCGATGTTACCGGTTCCGATGATGCCGATTTTCATGGCTAAGCCTCCTGAGTCATTTGTCTTGCACCGATTCTAGGAGGCTGGTGTGATAATGGTAAGTACCTACCAAAAGGTGTGTAACTCACCATCGAGGAAGAAACGGAACGGGAATGGGATTGCGGCGATCCGCAAAATCGTCGGAAATGGGCCGAGGCAACAACCGAAACGCTTCGCGTACTGGAAGGGAAGTGGAAGATCATTATCTTGTGCCAGCTTTTCGCGGCGAAGGGCGCGCTGCGTTTCTCGGATCTGGAGAAGTTGATTGAAGGGATCAACCAGAAGATGCTGATCCAACAGCTAAAACAGTTGGAAAAGGACGGCATTGTGCAGCGGACCGTGTACCCACAAGTGCCACCTAAAGTGGAGTACAAGCTCACGCCCATGGGGCATGCACTCGGGCCGTCGATCCAGGCGTTGATCGAATGGGCAGAGATGAGGCGCGATCACACCTGACATGACCGTCGAGGCGCAATGGCCCGACGCCTGCGAAGCAACTTCAGCAATCCTTTAACTTCGCCCAAAACTCCTCCGCCGATTGGCTAATGGCACCCGTTGGGCGAGTGAGATGAATGTCCAACGGGATATCCCAGCTTTCATCGAGCGCCCGCACAAGACGTCCGTCGGCGACTTCCTGTTCGGTCAGGCTTCTTGGCAGCCAGGCCACCCCTTTGTTTTCCAGCGCCATGGACATGAGCACCGCTGCGAGGTGGCTGCTGAACAGCGGTTTGAGGTGCAGGAATTCTTCCTTGCCCTGAAGTCGATGAGCGACGATGCGTCCCAGACCGGACTCCTGGGTGTACGCCAAGTAGGGCAGCGATGCGGGCGCATTGCCAAAGTTCGCAGAAGCGCTCGCCAGCGGAACGAGCACATCCTCGCCCACTTTTTTGCCGATGAACTGATCGGGGGCCAACAGCGGTGGAACATCGGGATGACGATGGCAAAGCAGGAACTGCACGTGGCCTTGAATCAGCATTTGCTCACAGGCCGCCATGCTATCGGAATGCAGTCGTACCGCCTCGATGGGGGCGCCGTTTTCCGTGCTCCGCAGCCATCTTGGGAAAAACGTGAACGACAGCGAATGGGTGGCCGCGAATTGCAGCGTCTTGATCGCCATGCCCGCCACTTCCTGGGCTTCGCTGCGCATTCGGTACAAGCGCCTGGCCGTCTCTTGGGCGCTTGGCAAAATCTGCTTCCCCGCCTCGGTCAGCGTGGCGCCTTGTGGCGTGCGAACGAACAGTTCGACACCCATCCAGTTCTCCAATGCGCGGACTCTGCGACTGAAAGCCGGTTGGGTCACGTGGCGTGCTTCAGCGGCACGTACAAAGCTGCCGTACTCTGCCAGCGCTGAAAAATCTTCTAGCCAAACGAGTTCCAAGGGCAATGCCTCCTGTGCATGGGGCGCGGCATTATTAGCATTGGGCGGGTGTCATCGCAAAGCATAACGTGAGGTCACCCACAACAAGAGGACCCCGTCATGCGTATCGTCGACATCCGTGAAAAAACCGTTTCCATTGCCTCGCCAATTGCCAACGCCTACATCGATTTTTCCAAAATGACCTGCTCGGTCGTCGCTGTCGTCACGGATGTGATTCGCGAGGGTAAACCTGTCATCGGCTACGGTTTCAACTCCAACGGTCGTTATGGCCAAGGCGCTTTGATGCGTGACCGCTTCCTGGCGCGCATCACCGAAGCCGACCCCGAGTCGCTGATCGATAAAGAGCACAATAACCTCGATCCGTTCGCCATCTGGAAAACCTTGATGACCAACGAAAAACCCGGTGGCCATGGTGAACGTTCGGTGGCCGTGGGCACCATCGACATGGCTGTCTGGGACGCCGTCGCCAAGATCGAAGGCAAGCCGTTGTATCGCCTGCTGGCTGACCGTTACCGCAGCGGCGTGGCTGACGGCAAGGTCTGGGTCTACGCCGCTGGTGGTTATTACTACCCAGGCAAGGACGACGCCAAGCTTCAGGACGAAATGCGCAGCTATCTGGATCGCGGCTACGACGTGGTCAAGATGAAGATCGGCGCGGCGCCTCTGGCTGACGATATTCGTCGCATCGAATCGGTACTCAAGGTGGTCGGTGACGGGCGTCGCCTGGCAGTGGATGCCAACGGTCGCTTTGACCAAGACACGGCCATTGCTTATGCAGAGGCTTTGAAACCCTACAACCTGTTCTGGTACGAAGAAGCCGGCGACCCTCTCGACTACGCCTTGCAGGCTGAGTTGGCCAAGCACTACGACCTGCCGATGGCTACCGGCGAAAACCTGTTTTCCCATCAAGACGCCCGCAACCTGCTGCGCCATGGCGGCATGCGTTCCGATCGTGACTACGTCCAGTTCGACTGCGCGCTGTCCTACGGTCTGGTCGAGTACATGCGCACGCTGGAAGTGATGGAAGACATGGGCTGGTCTTCGCGTCGTGTCGTTCCCCACGGGGGCCATCAGATGTCCCTGAATATCGCCGCGGGCCTGCACCTGGGTGGTAACGAATCCTACCCGGATGTGTTCCAGCCGTTTGGCGGTTTTGCTGACGGGATTCGCGTCGAAAACAGCTATGTGGCGCTGCCGGATATTCCAGGCGTCGGCTTCGAAGCCAAGTCTGCCTTGTACGCCGTCATGCGCGAACTGGGCGAGGGCTGATAGCCCGAACGGCGGCCTCTTCGCCTGAGGCCGCCGTTATCAGGCGTCACCCACTGACGCCACACCACACGCCCATCACAACAATAAAATGAGGTGCTCCCGTGGAAATCTCCAAGTCCCGCTGGTATAGCCAGCTGTATGTGCAGGTCCTGATCGGCATCGTGGTCGGCGCCGCAATTGGTCACTTCGAACCGCAGTTCGGCGCCAAGCTTCAACCCTTTGCCGATGGTTTTATCCGCCTGATCAAAATGCTGTTGGCCCCGATTATTTTTGGCACCGTGGTGGTCGGTATTGCCAAGATGGGCAACATCAAAGAGGTTGGAAGAATTGGCGTAAAATCGCTGATCTATTTCGAGATTCTTTCAACCATCGCGCTGGTGATCGGCCTTGTCGTGGTCAACATCGCCAAGCCCGGCGTGGGGATGAACATCCATGTCGAGACACTCGATGGCAGTGCTATCGCCAAGTACAGCCAGGCCGCTTCTGCCCAGGGCGGCACAATTGATTTCTTCATGAACATCATCCCGCCAACCTTTGTCGGTGCGTTCTCCAACGGCGTCATGCTGCAAGTCATTCTGCTTTCTGTCTTGATGGGGGTGGCCCTGGTTCAAATGGGTGAGACCAGCAAACCGCTGATCAATACCATCGATCTGTTTCTGCAAGGGCTGTTCAAGATTGTGGCCATGGTCATGCGGCTGGCTCCAATTGGCGCTGGCGCGGGCATGGCGTTCACGATCGGCAAGTATGGCATCGGTACGCTACTGTCCCTCGGCCAACTGCTGGTAGCGCTCTACGTCACCACCCTGGTGTTCATTGTGGTCGTGCTGGGCACCGTTGCTCGATGGTCGGGCATGCCCTTGTTGCAGTTTCTCCGTTACTTCAAGGACGAAATTCTGATTACCCTCGGGACTTGCTCGACCGAGGCTGTGCTGCCGCGGATGATGGTCAAGCTGGAGAAGCTGGGCTGCAAAAAGTCAGTGGTAGGAATGGTGCTGCCGACTGGCTACACCTTCAATGCCGATGGCACCTGTATCTATCTGACCATGGCCGCGATCTTCATCGCCCAGGCCACCAACACACCGCTGACGTTTATGGATCAGATGATTCTGTTGGGCGTCTTCCTGCTGACTTCGAAAGGTTCGGCGGGTGTCGCGGGGGCCGGGTTCGTCACCCTTGCAGCAACGCTGACCACCATCCACTCCATTCCGCTGGTCGGCCTGGTCCTGCTCCTGGGTATTGACCGTTTCCTGAACGAAGCGCGGGCGGTGACCAACCTGATCGGCAATGGCATCGGCACCCTCGCCATTGCCAAGTGGGACAATTCTTTCGATGTGGATGCTTGTGAGCGGGAAATCGCGGCCATGAAAAATGAAAAGGCGGCGCGTAGGGCGTTGGCCGCGCAGAAATAATCAGCATCGCTTGCCTGGTCGTGCTGAAGCTTTGATTGCCTGGATTTCAGGCACAAAAAAGACATCCTTGGACTAATGCCAGTCAGTTAAGCGAAATAAAGCCGGGCAGTAACCCCGTGGCGAGGGAGCTTGCTCCCGCTGGGTCGCGAAGCGGCCCTGTTTTGGGGGCCGCTACGCAGCCCAGCGGGAGCAAGCTCCCTCGCCACGGGTTGTGTTCGCCCGTGGTATTCCACTTAACTGACTGGCATTACTTAAGTCTGAAATCCGGTAACTGTCCGATCGAGCCTGAGCTCTATGGATGACGTTGTTAGTTGCCGCGTCATTTCCCATCTTGCTGCATCAGGGCCTTGCGTAACTTCCCGGGTGACATGCCAAACATGCTCTGAAAGTGCCGAATAAAATGTGGCGCATCGGCGAAGCCACATTCAAAGGCAATCTCGCTAATCTGGCGGTCGGAACTCACCAGCAACCATCTGCCGAACCTGAGTCGGACCTGTCGGTAGAACTGGGCCGGGCTGTTGTTGGTTTCAGCGACAAACAGGCGTTCCAATTGCCGTTTACTGGTGCCGACCAGATGCGCAATGGCCTCGATATCCAGGGGTTGGGCCATGTGTTTCTCCATCAACATCACGGCTTCGTGCAGCCGGCGATTGGATGAACTGGCGTACCCGAGGGCCTTGCGTCGGTCGACGAAACTGCTGGACGTGTTCTTTGCCACCGTCATCTGATGCACAACCTTGCCCGCACGATCCGGTCCGCAGTGCAGGCCAATCAGGTGAAGCGCCAGTTCGATGACTGACACACCGCCCGCGCAGGTGATCCGGTCCCGGTCGATCAGAAAATCTCTGTTGATGACAAAACGCAACGAGGGAAACAGTCGCTTCCAGTCGTCGCCATGATAGGCGTGGACACACGCCGTTCGCCCCTCCATCAGGCCATGTCGCGCGAGCACGAAACTGCCGGTGCACAGGCCGATCAACGGCACCTGTGCCGCCGCGGCCTGGTGGAGGAACGCGGGATAGGTTTTCGGCACTGCCTCGATGGAGTCGAGCAATCCACCAATCACCACGATGTAGTCGAAACGCTTCGGATCAGCGAGTTCACTGTCGATCGGTACGTCCAGTCCGCTACTGGAAATGACTCTTTGCCCGGGGGTGCCCAGTACTTTCCATTGGCAGCGTATGGGGCGGCTTTGATCTCCTGTATCGGCGGCGTGCCGCAACGCATCGGTCAGCCCTGACAGTGACAGCAAAGGGAAGCGTGGCCACAACATGATGCCAATAGACAGCTCGGCGGTGCCGCGGCGCATGGGTGGATGACGCGCCTGTCCATGATCGAGCTCGTCCACGAGGCTTTCCTGGGGTGCCACGGGCTCTGTGCCGCCAGAATGTCGCAAATGTTCAATCATTCGTGCAAAGCGTCCAACCAGTTATACCGCCGGGCCCACTACGATGGACCGATGCGAAACGTTCTGCTGCCACAATAAAAACTATCGAGGAGCATCCGATGAAGACGTCCAAAGTCCAGCGTTTTTCCGCTATCTGTGCCGGTTTTCTGGTGTCCGTGCTGGCCACGGCACCGGTGTTCGCATTGGAGACAGTAGAGCCGGGAAGCCTGACCATCGCCTTCAGTGGTGATATGCCAGGAACAGGGTATCAAGATAGTCGGATGGTCGGCTATGACGGTGAAATCCTTCAACAAATATCCGAAAAGCTGGGCCTTAAGGTCAAACCGGCATTAATGGAATGGTCAGGGACGATCGCCTCGGTGCAGTCCAAGCGAGTGGATGTCATGGCAGGCACCATGGGCTGGACCGAACAGCGCTCGAAAATCATGACCTTGAGCGATCCTATTCACTACTTCAAGAACGGTATCACCCAGACAGACAAGACCAACTGGAACAGCCTCAAGGATTTGCAAGGCAAGAAAGTCGGCACCATCACCGGTTTTTCGTTCATCCCCGAGATGCGCAAGATCGATGGCCTGCAGGTCGCCCTGTACGACACGTCTGATGCGGCCGTTCGCGATCTGCTCGCCGGACGGATCGATGCGGTGATTGGCGATCCACCGGTCATGCAATACGCCATTTCTCGCAATGAGCAATGGCACCTGCGTTTCAACGCCTTTGTCGACAACGATCCGAATTTCCCATTGCTGACTGGCTTGGGCCAGGTGGTGTTCGGCTTCAACAAGGCCAGTCCGGAACTGGTGACGGCGGTCAACGCGCAGATTCAGACGCTCTGGAAAAACTGTGAGATGCGCAAGGTCGGCGCTCGCTACGGCCTGACCCAGGATGTCTGGTTCATGCCCGAAGGCAAGGACCTGCGCCTGGGCGTCGATCGCCCAGCGGACTGGACGCTACCTGGCTGCAAATAAGTGTGTGCGGCGATGGGGCGGATTCATGCCGATGCGCCGGACTCATCGCCATGCCTATAACAAAAAGAGGTTAGCCAAGATGTCGAGCCCGTCTGACACCGCGTTGCTGCGCGTGCACGAATTACACAAGAACTATGGCGATCTGGAAGTGCTCAAGGGCATCAGCCTGGAGTTGAAGCCCGGTGAGACCCTGTCATTGATTGGCCCAAGCGGTTCTGGAAAGTCCACCTGCCTGCGTTGCATCAATTACCTGGAAAAACCCACCAGCGGCGAGATCTGGCTGGGGGATGAGCTGATCGGGCAGGTCAAGGACGGTAAGCGTTTGCGCCTGATGAGTGATCGGGAGATGGCGCCGCAGCGCCGCGAGATCGCCATGGTGTTCCAGTTGTTCTATCTCTGGCCGCACTTGAACGTGCGCGATAACGTCGCGCTCGGTCCCATCAAGGCCCAAGGCATGCCGCGCAAGCAGGCGTACGAATTGGCCGACGCGATGTTGGAAAAAGTCCATCTGCGGCACAAGGCCGAGGCTTATCCCGAGCAGTTGTCGGGTGGTCAGCAACAGCGGGTCGCCATCGCCCGGGCTTTGGCCCAGCAACCGAAAGTGATTCTGTTCGACGAACCGACCTCGGCGTTGGATCCCGAGTTGGTCGGCGAAGTGTTGGCCGTGATTCGCGAGCTGGCGGAAGAGGGCCGCAGCATGATCATGGTCACCCACGAAGTGAGGTTTGCTCGCGATGTGGCGGATCGGGTGATCTTCATGGACGGCGGGCGCATTGTCGAACAGGGGCCGTCGGTGCAAGTCATCGACAACCCTCGTCACGAACGCACCCGCAGTTTTCTGGGGCGCATGGCTGTGGAGAGCGCCTGATGGTGAATCTGCAAGCTTTCCTCGGACTGTTGCCCTTGCTGTTGAAAGGCGCAATGAACGCGTTGCAAATCGCCCTCTGCACCTTGGTGCTGGCCAGTGCGGGCGGTTTGATACTGGCGGTTTTACTGACGTTCAGCCGATCGCGACTGGTACACGGCGCCATCGCCTGTTTTATCGAATGGATGCGCAACGTGCCTGCGCTGGCGCACTTGTTCCTGATCTACTTCGGGCTGTCCTATCTGGGAATCAACTTGCCCGCGTGGTTGGCGGCCATCGTCGGTTTGAGCCTGGTAGGCAGCGCAGTGCTGGCCGATACTTTCCGAGCCGGCTTGCAGTCGCTGCACGTCGGCCAGCATGAAGCCGGACAGGCTGTCGGCTTGCACCGTCTGCAAATTTTGCGCTACATCCTCTTGCCCCAGGCCCTGCGCGTTGCGTTGCCGGCTTACGCCAACTATGTCACGCAACTGATCAAGGACACGTCCATCGCCTCGGCCATTGCCGTGCCGGAAATCATGTTCCTTGCCCGCAATCTTGTGACCTCCACGTTCCAGACCTCGTTGATTTATCTGGCGGTGATGTGCATCTATGCGGCGATGATCCTGCCAATTGGCGTGGGATTCATCCGACTTGAACGTCATCTGAGGGCGGCGCGATGATCGGTTTTTTCCAGCAATACCCGGAATACTGGAGCGATTGGTTCGCGCGCCTGCTACTCGGCGCGCGAGTCAGCGCCGAGCTGTCCCTGACAGGCTTCGCCCTGGCGGCGGTGTTGGGCGCGTTACTGGTCTGGGCGATGAAGAGCCCCAGCATATTGCTCAAGCGTCTGGCGGTGTTCTTCATCCAGGGGATGCGTGCGGTGCCGCTCCTGGCGTTGCTGCTGGCGCTGTACTTCACCTTGCCCGGCCTCGGGCTGACGCTGTCTGGTTACTGGGCCGGCGCCATCGGTTTGGGTTTGCAGGGCTCGGCCTACGTCGCGGAAATCCTGCGCGGTGGACTGGACTCCTTGCATCGCGGCCAACGTGAGTCGGCCATCGCCACCGGCCTGACGCCGTTGCAAGCCTTTACCTCGGTGATCTTTCCGCAAGCCATTCGCGGCATGTTGCCGCCTTTGCTCAATGCCTATGTGTCGATTCTGAAGGACAGCTCCCTGTGCGCCCTGATCGCCACCGATGAGTTGATGCTGGCGGCCCGGGCCATCGCGTCCGAATCCTTTTTGCCGATGCATATTTTCCTGCTGGTGGGGTTGTTCTATTTCGTCATCGCTTTCCCTCTTTCTCTGTTATCGCGAGTACTGGAAGTACGATTTTCTCGCGGACGCAAAACCATTCGAGGCTGAACACATGAACATCAAGGATCGAACCGCTTCCCACAGCATCGGCCAGTTGCGGCAAGCGCTGGCCTCCGGAGCGCTCACAAGCGAGTCCCTGGTTGGCGCGCAACTGGAGCGGATCGAGCGTTTCAACGGTCAACTCAATGCTTATGTCGAGGCCTATCCCCAGCGCGCGCTCGATGCCGCCATCGCGGCCGATCGGCAACGGGCTGCCGGTGTCAACCTGGGGCCATTGCATGGCATTCCGGTTGCGATCAAGGATCTGTTCGAAATCGACGGCAAGGCCATCACCGGTGGTTCGCTGGCACAGCAGCCGCGTATCTCGCGGCTCACCGCCACGGCAGTCCAGCGACTGGAGCGCGCCGGGGCGATCATCATGGGCAAGACTCACACCGTAGAGTTTGCTTTCGGGGGGTGGGGCACCAATGCCGTGATGGGCACGCCGTGGAACCCATGGGACTGCGACGTGCATCGTGCTCCAGGCGGGTCCAGCAGTGGTTCAGCGGTGGCCGTGGCCGGCGGATTGGCAAGCGCGGCATTGGGCACCGACACGGGCGGCTCGGTGCGAATCCCGGCGGGTATGTGTGGTCTGGTGGGGTTGAAAACCACGCGTGGGTTGGTGAGCCGTCACGGTTTGATTGAGTTGTGTCCATCGCTGGATTCGGTGGGGCCGATTACGCACACCGTCGAAGACGCCGCGTGGATGCTTGACGCGCTGCTGGGGCCGGACCCGCTGGACTCGGTCTCGGCCAAGTCGCCAGTCTTCAGTGCCGCGGCAGGCTTGAATCTTCCGGTGGCCGGTCTGCGCGTCTGGGTGTTGCCACAGGCCGAACGCGTACACATCGCGCCTGGCGTATTGGCAGCCTATGACCAGGGGCTTGAGCAATTGGCCGCACTGGGCATGCATTTGGTCGAACAGCCGCTACCGACTTCGCTGGAGCAGTGCATGCGCGTTGCCGGTGGCCTCATGAGTGCCGAAGGCTACGCCAGCCTTGGCAGTTTGTTCGAACGCGATGATCTGCGCTTCGATCCTCATGTGCAGCGTCGGGTGCTGAGCGGACGCGCCATCGACGCGGCGGCTTATATCGATTTGCACAACCAGCGACGTGTTGCCCGCCAAGCCATGGACGAGGCCATGTCCAACGTCGATGCCTGTGCGTTTCCGACCAACGCCATTGGCAGCGTGCCGCTGAATCAGGTCGATGAATACGGTACGCCGCTGGCCTTGCTCGGCCGTTTCGCCAACCTGCTCAATCTCTGTTCAGTGGCGCTGCCGGTGGGCTTCGACGAGCAACGTATGCCGGTCTCGATGCAGATCGTCGGGCGTGCTTTCGCCGAACCCTTGGTCCTGCGGATCGCCCATGCCTACCAGCAAATCAGTGATTGGCACCAGCGGCGGCCTGTGGGTTGGGACCTGTCGGACAGAGTGGTGGCGTGATGGAAATCTGTGTCGTCGGAGCTGATATCGTTGGCTTGAGCAGTGCCTGGTTTTTACACAAGGCCGGTCGTAACGTCACCGTTGCAAGCGCTGGCCGATCCCGCTCTGCTAGCGCAGCGCCTTAACTTTCTCAATTCACGGAGTAAACCCGATGGCAACGATTCAACGTTTTCAGAGCAACGCGCGGATGTCCGGTGTGGTCAGTCACGGCGATCTGCTTTACCTCTCCGGCCAGGTGCCCACGGATCTACACGTTGGCATCGAAGAGCAGACGCGGCAGGTGCTGGCCAAGATCGAAGCCTTGTTGACGTTGGCGGGCAGCGACAAGGGCCAGCTTTTGAGCGCACAGATCTGGCTCAAAGACATTGATCGTGATTTCGCGCCGATGAATGCAGTGTGGGACGCCTGGCTGCCAGCGGATAGCGCTCCGGCACGGGCCACTGTTCAGGCGCGCCTGGCGCGGCCTGAGGTGCTGGTGGAGATTATGGTTATAGCGGTGAAATCTGCTTCTGGTGTTTGAGAAGGTTGGGGCGTCGCTTTTTTGGGTTGCGGTGGGTTGCGTAAGATGTGCTGGTCTCGCGGTGGGACGGGTAAGCGTGGTGGTGCGGGTTATCTACTACAACGCGCTTTCTGAAGGCCACATCTGGTTGCTGATCGCCTACGCCAAGGCGAAGTTCGACAACCTGCCGACCGCCTTCTTGAATCAATTGAAAGAGGAGATCAGTAATGGATCATGAAATGGAGAGCTTTCAGAAAGACTTGTTGGCTTCGGTACGCCAAATGAAAGCTGGCAAGGCGGCACGCAAAACCGAGGTGACGCTTTCGGCTGCGGCTGAGGCCAGGGCTAAAGTCGGTGTATCCCAAAGTGCATTTGCAGAGCTGCTGGGAGTCAGCCTGCGTACGTTGCAGGATTGGGAGCAGGGTCGTCGGCGACCTGCCGGTGCGGCACGGACTCTTCTGCGGATCGCGAGCCAGCACCCTGAGGCGTTGCGAGACCTTCAAGCCGTCTAAGGCTTAATTACGTTGCCAATTGGAGCCGTTACCGATCAGCGTATGGGAACGAACTTCCCGCTTCTCTCTTTCTGAATTGCCGTCACCAAAAAATTGCCGGTGGCGTGAAAGCCCTTGATTTCACTGAATTCCAGGCACAAAAAAAGACGTCCGTGGACGTCTTTAGATGGGCCGGGGTAATTTGAATATGGCTTTTATCATATTGATTTTTATAATTAATATTCTTTTTGATTTTTAGTTGGAATACCGTCTGGAATACCTAGAGAAATTACTCTCAGCTTGACAGCTTGCTTGTATTTGATCTGGCACCGTTCACGTCCGAGCTGGCTAGAGTGCTTCGTGTTCGAGATGAGTGATCAACTGCGTACACCTGCCGTGGCAACGGACAGCAATCGGCCCAGAGTGTGTAAAAACAACCAATCGGGTTTCTATAAAGCTGTTCGTAGTCGATGCTCAGGTTTTACAGCTGATCAAGGCCACGACGTTTCAAGAACTATTTAAAGGCTCGGCTGCTTTTTGGAGTCCTTTTGGCTGGGTCAAGTATCGGTCCGCGGCAGCACTTGTGTTTTAAGGGTGTTCTGTTGAGCACTACATCGCCTCTGTGTGATTTTTCACTCACGTAAAGTTTAGTGGAATTGTTTTTTGCTCAGTGTGATAGGCCGCAAATAGGTTTGCGCACTCTCCTAAGATCATGAAGAACAGAGGCTTATTCAGGGTCGAGCCGAGCTTTGCCCATTCAGTGTAATCAGTGACTGAGGGCGATGGATTCAACTGCGGGTGTGTATGCCAATCGCCGAGGTAATCAACACGGCCTTGGCTTTCTTCCCAGGCTTTAGTCACCTCGCGCTGGTGACCGGGATCGAGCCGGTCAAAGCTTATCCGTGATCGCTTGTCCAAAGGCATGGGTACGGTCGCATGCAAGACATGCAGGTGTTTGCCCGATCTGTATCCCATCAGCGTACCGCCGGCCTCGCACTTTCCTTTGGAGTTCTGACAATAAGTGCTGATCACGTCCAACACGCGGCCTTCCACTAGGACGTATAGGCCGTCCAATTGTGGAGCTGTAAGGACTATTTCGTTCCGCATGCAGGGCAGCCATTCAGCGGTTTGATGTCTTGGTTTTTCAGTTTGAAGGTGTCTGCGTTTTCAACTGCTCTTGTTCGGAATCTCGGACTCGGATCCCCATTTTTTCTCCAGTCGATCAGCATATCCGCAACAAGGGCTGCAGCAGACAGCGACGCGGATACGGCGTATGGAGTGAAATGCTGGCAAGCACGAAAGCCCTTTTCCACGTCGTGTTTAAGCACAGTGTATCTTTCTGCCATGTCGTTGCCCGGTTCGCGTCGCCGCAGGCAGCGAAAACATCCGTGTTTCGGTGAGTCAGTCCACAATGCCTGAACGCACTCGCCATTGCCCTTGATCCATGCATGCAAAATCGGTGGGAATGCCCCCTCGCTACTGATGCGCTGCGCATTCAACATGTCTGAGAGAGGCTCCTCACCCGTCGCATTAATGATGAGATCAAAACGCGAGTAATCCAGTTTTGGCGTTATGTCGACATGTTGTGCCTCAATCGTGCTGTAGGGGAACTGGCGGTCGAGTTCGTCCTTGAGCGCCTCACATTTACGTTTGAATAGCGCATCAAAGCCAAGAACGTGCCGGCCGATGTTTTCTGGCTTCAGGTACTGATTGTCGATAAGCGAAAGTAATCCTCCTTCCGTGCCAGCCCCCAGTCGAGTGATTGCTTGAGCAGCATATCCCCCAACTGATCCGCATCCCAGAAGAGCGATTTTTAGTCCTGACAGACCTTGTTTAAGTGTGCCTGAGAGGTTTCGTGTGTGTACAAAGTTGGCACTAAGATCGATGGTCGCCAGGCGAAATATTTTCTCTGATCCGCCAAACTGACGCAGGTATTGAAAGTAAGCCTTTCCAGCATATTTGCGGTTGCTGCCAGATTCTTTGGACGTCGCTTTCTTGATGTAGGGTTTATTGACCGTAAAACCAAAACCAACCCGGCCGACGGGTGAATCGATCAAGATATAAATCCGACTCAAGTCCAGAAGCGATTTTTCAGCTTCGATCCGCTTTTGCACGGTTGCGTAAAGAGAAGGGTCCCACGTTCTTAGCCAAGCAAGTGTCTCTTTCACCGTCCAAGGCAGGGCCGATGATGCTGCCGGCGCAACGGTCGTTTGGAACAGCCAACAGCACCGGGTTTCACGCAGATTGGCGATTGTGCTCCACGAGCGCGCAATCCGTTCCACAGCCTCTTCATTGGTGGTAATGATCTCCCCAATCTGTCCTTTGGGTAGCTTGTACACCTGCGCGTTTTTGAGACCTGGTGACAGTTCAGATAGCCCGACCGAGAGAAAAGTCCCGGTTTCTGATCCCGTCCAATACGATTGAAATTCAGCTTGAATATCAGCTTCGCTCTGCGCAGGGTTACTGATGCTTTGGTTGAGAACACTCGTGGCTTGCTGCAAGCAGAAAGCAATGACTCCCGCTGGGTTGTACCGGTCTAGCACGACCGAGCCTTCGGCCAGATAGCAAAAGCCACCGCCGACGAATCCATGTGCCATTCGGGTAGGTAGAAAGGAGGGCTTTTCGGTAATTTTGATCTTCGGGTAAACCAGAAAATCCCAGTCGGAAATGGCCAGTTCAATGGGAACCGGCCCGGCAGTGGAGTTTAACGTTCCGAGGAATCTGCGAGTCCCTTTCTTGATAGGACGGGGCTTGAAACCCAGTCCATGCATAAGCTGCAGTACATCCCCAAGGCCTTTGAATTCCATGTTTAACCTGCTGACGTATTTGGGACAAGGGGAGCGGGCACTATGGTAGGCGCAGTCGATCGCACAATCTCCGTAGCGCTTTCTATTTCAATTAGGTCGGTGGACGATGGGACGCGGTCACCCAGCTGTGCGGTGGTGATTTGCATCGCGTTGTGCTTTTGGTACTCCTGACACTCCCGAGCTCGTTTGAGGGCATCTGCGAGAGTCTGTGCCTTGCTTGCAGCTTGTTCGCGCTCTGCGGGTTTCATACGATTGAAATCTTCGGCGCTGTCATCAATGCCTGATTCACGAATTTCTTCGTTAAGGGCGATCGCTAGCGCACTGGCAGCCTTCTCAAAAGCAATGTCATCACGTCCTCGTTTGCCTTCAAAACTTTGAGCGATGGCGATCATCAAGGAAATAGACGTTGGGCCGCCGGACTCCCAGTGAAAGTCTCGCCATGCTTTGGCGTAGCGGCATACACGAAGATATTGATTGCCCAGATCGCCAAAGCGCGCGACTTGGTCTCTGACCCACTTTGCAACATCTTCGGGATCAGAAGCTTTCCAGATACCGGATCGGGTGGCCAGCATGATCGTGTCCAGGTCATCCCATGTCTGAGATTTGGCCTTCGTAATCTCCATGTACGATTCAGAGCCACAGGCCTCGTCGAGCATTCGCACGCGCTGCTCACAACTGAGTACGACCGTGCGTTCAACAACCTTGTTAAACTCTTCAATCGGAGCGGCATACAACGGGATGTCGATGTGGGCCCACGTGCACGCGTCGATACGGATACAGGTGGCCTTCGCTTCGGTACCTGTAATCAACTTCCAGTTTTCCTGGACGCAAAGTACTTGGAGAAGCGTTTCAACCAAGTCGAAGTATTTTTTGGCCATTGCGGCTGGTGGGCCATTTTCCTGCCAAACATCGACTGGCAGGTAAACGCCATAATCAAGGTCAATTTCCTGCAGTTCCGGTTGTGCGGGTTGAATGCAGGTTTTGTATGACCAGGATCCTTGCGTCCGAAAACGAGGTTCCACGCGTTTTTCCATACCCAACACTGCGACGGTTGCGCTGGCAATGGCAGGCTTCAGGTAGTCCCGGATCTTTTTCCGGCACTCAGTAAGAAAGATACGTTGCTCTTCGGTTGTTGCGATGTTGTCGCTGAAAACGATGTCGTCAGCGGAAGAAAAAAAGAGTTTGGTAAGGTTCAGCATTTTTCAGCCTCCGGACTGGTCGCGTTGCTACCGTAATAGAATTGAATCGGTCGAGCTTTGTGTGCCACGAACGCCATGAAATCCGGCTTGCCAAGGCAAACCTTTGCCTTTTCAAGACCAGAGCCTATGAGGACTTCCTGGGCATAAATATCTGCTTTATCCAACGCGACTGCTTTGGAGCGATCGTCGGTCAGATCCTCATCCACATGCATGTAGCGTGAGCCAAGTTTGTGTTGCAGCATGAAGTCACAAAGCGACTCTTGAACAGAAATCGACAAGCCGAACAGACGTTGGGCAGCTTTGAGTGGATTGCCGCCACCCCAGTCCAAGGCGCCACCTTCACGATTATTTTTTGGGTTTACGGTGAATTTGGATGACATCGTCCCGATAGCCAGGAGGTGAATATCTGAGCTGGCCACGTCAAAAAAGGTCTCGGCTTCGTGGAGCGCGAGTAGCCCAGGGGCGTTGGCGAACAACCCGCCATCCACGTACTGACTGTGTTGGAGTTGGTGGCGAGGAAAGTAGGTGGGGGCGGCGCTGGTAGCGAGCGCAATGTCTACCATTGGGTGAAGATGGTCACGTCGAAAAGTTTCGTGGTGGGGGGTTTTGAACAACACTGGCTTGCCGGTTGAGTAATTGATCGAGGGAATGACCACAGGATGAAGACAATCACCCAGCAACTTGTCCCCCAGCATCGTGGGTGCCGATATCTGTTTTTTCAGCTCGTCACTGCTGAACGTGGATTCGAAAATCGGAACGCGCGTTCTCGGTTTGAAGATTGCTGCGCCGTGCTGTTTGAACATGTTTACGATTGTCTGGGCAGGAATTTCAGATGCGATAGCCAGCGCCAGGATCCCGCCGATAGACGTTCCCGCAATGAGGTCAAAGTGCCGGGCAATGGGCCCTCCGATCTCCCGTTCAATCTCAGCCAAAATGGTGGCGGTGTAGAGACCTCGGTAGCCCCCGCCTGATAGTGCTAAAACCTGAAAGCGTTTCGATGACATAGGTAAGAATCTCCAGCGCTTCGAGATGAGCGCGATTGACAGCTACGTTACCGGCCGGCGCGTGAGTAAAAAAGGCAGGTTGGAGATGGGTTATTTGTGTAACGTTTGCGTTTAGTTGGAGTCGTGAGTAGATCTTATGCTTCGTGAGTATTTGCTCACGTGCGCGCTATTGACCTTTGTGAGATTATCAGCCGCAATCGATTTGCATTGATTTTTTCGAGGTTCGCCAGATGTATAAAATAGCCGTAGTAGAAGACTCCGAAGCCGTGAACGGCGCGCTTGCGGAGTTTTGCCGGAAACTCAATCACGATGTTGAAGTGGAACAGTTCTTTGATCGAGAGACTGCAGAGGCGGCTATAAAGAAAAATAATTACTCTCTCATCGTATTGGATATTGAGTTGCCGCCTGAGAAAAATGCGGGCATAGGTATTATCAATACTAACTCGCAGTGTCATAAAAGCCCGGTTATCGTGGTTTCAGGTTTAGACTCCTCAGTTTATCGTTCAATTATGTACCAATTAGATGTCTGGGATTTTCTTGAGAAACCTATTGCACCGGATGGCCAAATGTTTTTGGCCGCAGCGATGAAGGTGTTGAGAATTACAGCGGACTCAACAGAGGCGCAGGTTGAACAGGGTGAGTTGGATCAGCTGGTTGAAGAGAATTTCGTTATCGATCAGGATACGGGAAAAGCCAGCTATAAAGGGAAGCCTCTGAATATTCCTCAAACAGCAAAATTAATCCTGCAGAAAATATACAAAAGTAGGGGTGATCTTGTTACTTATGAAGAGTTGTATGATTTTGTCGGTAGTGGAAAAAATAGAGAGACCATTCGTCAACATGTGAAGACAGTTCGTGATGCACTTAAGGAAGTGGGTGTGTCGGAGGCGCACGTTGAAGTCATCAGGATGAAGGGGGTTAGGTGGCAGGATTAAATTTCAACAAACTCAAAAGCAATATAAAGAAAGCTTCGATTAGAATTTATATTGTTGGTGTACTGCTTTTGGTTTTTTTGGTGGTTTTCGTTGGGACGATATTTGCACTTAAGTTGAGTTTTGGATCAGTTGCCGAACAATATGAAGCCAGTGTAAAGCGAAATCTACAGCGTGTGGCGTATGAGTTTGACTCTCTGGATGGGAGGATCAATCTTGTCAATTATGAAGCTCCTAAACCTGACAGCTACGGCGTACCGCTGTATAAAGTTCCATTAGAATATATAAATGTCATGCCGGGGCATGTTGAGGATATGAAGCCCCTTTATGGTTGCAGCTTTCCAGGCGTTTCCGCGTCACAAAACAGATTGTGCGCCGGTGTGCTTGAAAACAAAGCACTGGGTGCGATCGGTTTTGTCAGAGGCGGTTTCGACAAGTCGGGGGATTTGGTATCTCCCAGCTACATAGATGATCCAAGGACGGGAGATTACTTTTTAGTCACCATCACTGCTCGGGGGGCGATGAGTCGATTTGTCGTTACGTTCGATGCCTTAAAGCGCGTTGGAAGCTCTACCGCTCCCTACTTGTCTCCGGCATGGAGCATGACTGGATTCAAAATGGGGACTTTGACAGGGCGCGCTTACGCAAGGGAGCCCGAGATAAAAGGGCGTGCGCTGAAGGTTATTAATCAGGGCTCAATCAACAGATTCGAGTTTATTTTTCAAGTGCCCCTATACGCCTTTGCAGGCGATGCTTATGAAGCAAATCAGTTGCATGGGGAGCCCGTTATTTGGCCACCCAAAGATATTTCTGATGCTCGGGTGGATGTTAAGTTAATTAGTAAAGGGGCTGCAGGAGAAAGCAGCATACTTATGGACACAACATTATCCGAACCAAATACCGTGTTTTCGTTTGATAAGATGAGTAATTACTTGACCCCCGGGGAGCTATTAATATTCTCTCCTGCTGGCTCAACAGCGGAAATCAAGATCAAGCATTCAGCGGTTGATCGTTCAGATTCAGTACGTGTGTTTCCTTTTGGTATGGTCGATCGGTTGACCGATTTTATTATTAAGGTGATCCTCCCTGAAACAAAAACAGAAGAAGCTGTCACTTTGTCCGATGGAAGCACGGTTGCCATTCGAGGTGATGCATCGAATGTTTTCGGTGGGTGGCGTATCGCTGCCCAGTCAATTATTTTACTTTCGTTTATTTTGATGCTGCTGTTGTTCGCTTCTTATATCGTTCTTCGTGCTTTTGTATTAACGCCGCTTTACAAGGTGAGGCGCAATACCTTGTATATGAAACAGCGTCTTAATACTTTTGAGCATTATGTTCTTCCGTTTCCTATAAAAGAAAGCCAAAGCGAGGTGGGTGTACTTTGGCGCAATATTATGGAGTTCAATGAGGAGTTGTTAGCCTATGGAAAAATTGCTTCAGAGCGTTCAAAAAGAGAACACCAATTTCTCCGTGCAATTGGTCATGAAATTCGATCGCCGTTACAGGATTTGATGTTGCGCCACAATGATGAAAATGATCCGAGTACTCGCTATGTCCGAAGGATCTCTTTTGCGGTTCAGTATTTGTATGGTGCCTCGTTAGGGCAAGAGTCTCCTGATGCTGTCACATTCAAGACGCCGCAGGAGGCAATGAACTCGCTTTCCGGAGACATTACAAAGGAAAATATAACCGAGTACTTGGTTAACGCTGCTGACACTCCAAACGCTGATATCAGATATACGGGTAGCGACGCTGCACTCTATGTCATGGTTGATGCCGATATGTTGGAGTCCGTACTAACGGCTATAATCAGTAACGCTAATGACTTTAAATCGCCTGGTACAGATATTATTGTTCACGGTTTTTTGGAGCGAGGCGATGCTGTTGTAAGGGTTGAAAATAAAGGGCCCCATATTGAGACTGTCCCTATCGAAGATATCTTCGAGTATGGCGTCTCTGTGCGGGGTGAGGCTATGGAGGGCGAACATCTTGGTCAGGGGTTGTATATGGCGAAGACATTTGTATCTCGCCTGGGTGGCAGCCTCACTGCACGCAATTTTGAGGGGGGTGTTTGTTTTGAGATAAGACTTCCATGCGTAGGCTAGACGCTCTTGATTGTGTAAATAAAATTATTGATTTTGTGTAGCCAGAAGCGGCGCTGAGCTCTTCATCCGCTTGTGGCCGTTTCCTGCCCTTTACGACTGGCAGGTCATGGTAGTTGATAAGCAAAGCGGTCAGCTGGGGCGGGTAACCGTAGGGGACGAAGGGCGCCCGCGTCCCGGCTTATCAATCAGCCTCTCTAATCCCAGCTCTTGAAAACGCGGGCGCCAGCGAGTAACTGAGCGCAGAGAAAAGCCAATCAGACAGGCAATGTCTACCCATGAGTGGCCTTTAGCCGCCAACAAAATCACCCGAGCACGACGCCCATAATGCTGACTGGTGGTGGCAGAACTGATACTGTAATTGTTAACATGGAAAGCATAGCCAGTTTCGAGGAGGGTTTATTTCAAAGGCAGCACACTAGCCTGTGTCATGCGCTGCTGACGGCATTACTTTTTCGTACAGAATCTAGGTAGGCCCGAAAAACTTTGATGTTTTGGCTTACCTATTGCGCACCTTCACTCTTTTGGTTTTAGCTGTATAAAGAAAGGCACTTCTTTGTCGGCATGGCCATGTCCATTGGGAGCTCGAGGCACAACTTCTCCGTCATTGCAATAGCCACCAAGTGCCGCCATCTGTCCTACGAGTGCATAAACTTGCTGCGTAATTAACCGCTCATCTTTCGATCTGTCGTCAATGAAGCAATCAGCGGTAGGAGGCTTTAGACCTGGATCTAAAGATGGTGGGATGTGCTGGTTGCTACATGTCGAGTTTAGCATGTTTTGAGTTAGTCCCAATGCACCCTTGAAGTTCGCCCCTGAGATGTTAGCTTTTTCCAATTTGGCATCGTAAAGTTTTGAGCCGGAGAGATTAGCATTTTTAAGCTCTGCGAACGTTAGGTCTGCATTTGAAAGGTCAGACTGTGAAAGGTCTGATCGAGAAAAGTCTGATCCATTGAGCGTCGCATTCTTAAAGCTTGCCCATCTGACAATTGAGTCGGAGAAGTCTGTATAGAGCATATTGGATCGGTCAAATATTGAACTATCGGCTGTGGCCCTTGCGTATGAGGATGCATTGAGTTCGCTTTGCGTGAAGTTGGCCATATATAACTGTGACTCAATGAACTTAGCGCCAGTGCCTCTGATCCACTGCCCGTTCATTCGGCTTAGGTTCAGTTTTGACAAATCCTGGCATCGGAGTGTTGCACCCTCTAAATCCAAGCTGTCGAGAGGCAGCTTTGCCGCTCGTATCGCAGAGATAGACTCGGGGAAAGTTGGAGGGAGCGGTGCATTTCTTGCGGAGTAAACTACCCTGACAGACTTTTCCAGCAATGCCTCTGCTTCTGGCTTGTAAAAATACATGCCGCTCAGAGCTGTGCATCCTATTATTACCGTTACAATTCCAACAGATTTAAGGCGATATTTTTTTCTGTCCAATCCTAGCTCTGCATCAAGCATTGCTTTAGCAGCTGAAACTGTGACGCATTTGTTTTCGATAAGCCGGGAGGGAACACCGGCCTTCGAAATAATGGATGTGAAAATATCTAGTCCAGGTAGATCTAGAGTGCTGGCCATTTCCACTTTTTGAAAAATCATGCTGCTTAAATTATGCAGTTTGGATATCGAGAGCTTCTGTAGGTGGGGAAGCGAAAATAAATCTGTTGCTAACCCTTCGCGAAAGTCCTCTAAGCTTCTACCTTTGATGAATTCCAATTTGCCGATTATACTAGTTGTGATTTTTGTTGTTTGGCCTATAGATGCTGATAGCTTGTCCAGCTCTTCAAGATATATAGGTTCTAAAGAGGCGTGAGCTGAGTTTGCGAGGGCTTCTTTTAACGACAATAAGCTGGTTTGTTGTCTGGAGCTATTTGGAGTTGACTCGGAGGGCAGGTAGGGCAGTGCATTTGAATATATGAAATAATTATCTATTTTGGCCCCCTGACTGCTCTCGAGACGTCCAAATTTGATAATGGCTTTGACTATCTCCTTGTCTCTCAGCACCCATTTTTTAGTGGATTCCCTAGTTTTTACTTGAAAGACATCAAATTTTCCGTTGTGTTTTACACCAAGTATGTCGTCATGATGCTCAAACCAAAATTCTTTATAGGTGTTTCTTTTTATTGCCTCGCAAATTAGCGTGACTCCTGCCGCACTTTGATATGCATAGGCTCTGCGTACTTCTGGTGCGATATCCATCGAAAGTGATGGGCCCAATCCAAGTGCCACAACACTTTTTTTTAAATCATCATGTGACTTCAATGCGTGCTCCCCCATAATGATCAAAGTTTGAGGGTGCTACGAGTTAATTTCAAGACGCTTCTGCTCCGAACTGTCAAAACTGGCACAATCTCGGGGCCTCCAAAGGTCATTTTTGAAGGTCGAAGCAGTAACTACAGGCTATCTGTCCGGTATCCCTGCTCAGCGTGTTCATCAACAGATCGGTGAGTACTTCTCTGTCCCGTCCGTTGAAGCCATCCCAGTATCCGGGCCCATGGGGCAATGAGTTCGGCCCAATCATTGAGGACGGCGTTCATTGTGCGCAGACCTGGCTTGACGGCTCGCCTCTACCTTTGTGGTGGGCACTGGCGCAAAACCGAAAGCGTCATCGCCCAGGGTTCCCTGGAAGCGTTCGAAGCCGGTTTTCTGCAGCGTTTGCAGCAAACGCTGATCATGCGGTATGAGGCCGCTGCCCAATTAACCAGTGGTGATGCTTGAGGCTGTCTTCGGCGTTTGAGGCTTTGCTTTTCCACCAAACCCTCCGATCCAGCGATCTTTGATCACGCCGATCGGAGGGTTCATTCGCTTTTTCTTGAGGCCGGTCGTACCACCACTCCATTTCAAATTTGATTAGCGTTACGCCCTCGTTTATCGTCAGAAGTTACTTTTCGAGTGTCGCTCCAGTGTCAGAACGGTCTTGCGTGGCCATGGCTAGAGAAGTGGCGACAACGGTGACAGCGGCGACAACCCATGAAGAGCGGGCTCTGGAGCATGGCGACAAAAGTGGCGACAGTCGCCGTTTTTTGGACGTTTTGGCCGTGACGCTTGACCGTCTTTTCGAGTGGGTATAAAAATTGGCGCACGGATCGCTGTCGTTGACAGCACCTGCCCAGGTAGCCAGAACCTTTAAGGCTACGCCATTTGCGTGGTGGTTCTTCCCCTAGTGCGATTAGCGTCCGGCGGCTCGCACGGTCACTCCCCAAGAGTGATGGATGCCTACTCGACCAATCTGCCCGCTGCGGCAGACGATGGATCTACCTCGCTGCATTGCAGCAACCTCACCTCTTAGCACACTTCGCTGCGCCAGACCGCGCCCGTCTCTTTCTCCTGGAAAGAGACGGGCGCTCGTATCACTGCTGCAATCCACGTCTTACATGGCATTGCCGCAATTCTCCTCGCGACAATCGGCGTGACAAGTCCGATTCGTCGCCATCCACAACGACACAGGCACCGGTGCCGCAGCCTATGGAAAGGCTGCACCTGACTGACAGTCAGGCATGCCCCAGGTGTCGATGTTGTTGCCTTCTCTCACCCAGGATCTCTAGGTGCTGAACTCGTCAGTCGGCGCAGCCTCCACCCGCCCGCATCTTCGGATGCGCCTAAGGAGGCCAGAGTCATGGGTTCATGCCCTTGCTCCCGGTCGTAAGGAGCCGTTCGTTCCGCGTCAGTGAACACCTCACAGGCCGCAGGGGCCTTGATCCCTGATAACACTCAACAGCCGTGGCGGGACTACGTGAGGACAACCAGCAATGATCGAGGAGAGGGCCCATGCAGCAGTTAGATCCGAAGCTTGAACTACCACGACCGCCTCGACCGCTTATTGAGTCGAATCCCGTGGCCCAGCCTTATCCAGTCCAGGCACTCGGTGGGATTCTTGGGCCGGCGGTGGAGCGCATGGCCGAGGTCATCGGCGTGCCCCAAGCGCTGGCCGCGCAATCGGTGTTGGCTGCCTCGGCGCTGGCCACCCAAGGACATGCGGGCATACAGCTCGACGGGAGAAACTATCCCCTGTCGCTGTACCTGATCACAATGGCCGCATCCGGTGATCGCAAGACCGCGGCAGATCGATGTGCGTTGCTGCCTGCACGGCAATGGGAGCGTGAGCAGTGGCAGCGCTACCGCGAACAACTTGCTCGGTACCTCGCCGCGCAGCGACAGGCGCAACGTGCCAACCCTGTCGATCCCGCCCCCACAAACGGCGTGCTGCTCGAAGGGGAGCCCTCTGCACCTAGGTTGATCACCACGGACCCGACGATCGAAGCGCTGATCAAGGGGCTCTGCCATGACCTGCCCAGCATGGGACTGTTCTGCGATGAAGGGGGACAGTTCCTCGGCAGCAGCACCATGAGTCGGGATCACCGTTTGAAAGCGGTCACGACCTTGTCGTCACTCTGGGACGGTAGCCCGATTGATCGAGCGCGCTCCATGACAGGCGAAAGCCTACGGGCTTATGACCGGCGCTTGAGCTTGCACCTGATGCTGCAACCGTATTTGGCCATGCAGTTACTCAGTGACCCGTTGCTACAGGGGCAAGGTATTCTCGGTCGCTGCCTGATGACCTGGCCTACCAGCCTGGCCGGACAGCGCAGCTACCAGGCCGTCGACTTGTCCAAAGACGCCGCCCTAAAGCGCTATCACCACCGTCTTTCGGCCCTGTTTCGTCAGCCGTGGTCACTTAGCCCTGACGGTGCTCTACAGCTATCACTACTGAACCTCAGTCCGTTGGCTCGTCGTCGCTGGATTGATTTACACGATGCCATCGAAGCCCAGTTGGGTGAGTTTGGCGAACTGGCCAGCGTACGGCCCAGCGGATCGAAGGCTGCCGAAAACCTGCTGCGTGTCGCTGGCATTTTGGCCGTGGTGGAGGAGAGCAGTGTCGTGGAGGTCGACCACATCCAACGGGCCTCGACCTTAATTGGCTATTACCTTGCCGAGATCCAACGCCTGACCGAACAGGAACCGGTGTGCCGGATAAAGGAAGAGGCGGATCGGCTGCTGCGCTGGTTGCAGGTCAAGGATTGGAAGCGCTTCAGTATTCGAGAGCTGAATCGCAACGGTCCCCGCTTTGCCCGCAAGAGCAGTCGTCATGCCGCCAAGCTGTTGGTCGAGTTGATTGATCATCAGTGGTTGATCACCGATGGCCAAACCTTCGAGGTGCGCCATGTTCAATCTTGATGAAGCGCTGCGCAACCATCTGGCTCAGCGCCAAAAGGAGCCGAAAGCGCGATTTGTCGCCGCTACTGTCGCCACTTTGTCGCCACGCTCAAAGCCAGGCAGGACAAGGGGGGGCGCCGCTGTCGCCGGTGTCGCCACCACCCGTAAAACTATCACCTCGACGACAGCCATCATTCAGTGGTTGAAAGAGGAGGGCGCGCATCTCTACGTCACCGACAACACGCTGTGTTTTCGCCCGACTGATTGGTCCCAGTTCGCCATCGTGAGTGCGAACTGGAGAGCCCTTTTACATGATCTCGCTGCAGTCGATCAGGGGCAGAAAAATGGTCCGGGTCGGTAAGCGATCTGGGCGCAATTTTGGCTTCGGTCGCCAACTCAGCTATGCCGGACCGCAAGCCCTGAAAGATCTATTTGGCGACGGCCATTTTGCTACCGTCAAAGCCCATAGCGATCGCTGGCAAGCATTCGTGCGTTGGTGTCGATCCGAGGAAGGGCCGAGGCTCAATGACGCGCGACAGATCGACCGCGAGATCCTCATGCGGTACGCCGCCTATATGCGGCAGCAGGTTGACCAGGGCAACGTCGGCATCGCCACCGCGCAGAACCGACTGTCAACCGTGAACCGAACGATGGCTGCGCTGCGCGGTGATCAGTACGTCAAAATTCCCAGTCCGAGCAAGGCGCTAGGCCTACAGCGTTCGAGCGTGCGTAGTGAGGCACCGCAAGGCCAAGATCGTGCTCAGATCGAGTTGATCGCGCTCGTACTGTCAGAGCGAGGTCAGCAACGTGTGGCCGCAATTGTCCATCTGGCCCGGGATACTGGTATGCGCCTGCGTGAGGCGATCTTGGCGGACCTGCCCCGACTGCAACGTGAGGCCAGGCAACTGGGCAAGATCAATATCCAGGACGGCACCAAAGGCGGTCGATCAGGCGCGTCAGCACCGCGTTGGATCGCGGTTACTGATCAAATTCGTGGCGCCTTGGATAGCGCCTGGGAGGCTTCTCCCAGTGGCAGTCGGAACCTGTTGGCCCCCAGGGAGAGCTACAAAGAGTTTATGCAGTCAGTTGTGCGACCGGCACGGGACGTCTTGCATGAGCATGGATTGAAAGGCTTTCATGAGCTTCGGGCTGCTTACGCCTGTGAGCGCTATGAGCAACTGACTGGTTTAAATACACTCGTCAATGGCGGTTGTATTCATCGAGAAGATCGAGAGCTTGATCAGCACGCCCGTCAGCAAATCAGCCATGAGTTAGGACATAACCGCATGGATGTGGTGAGTGCCTACATCGGAGGTCGGCGATGAAGCCCGAGTTCGACATGGCGTTGTTTCTGAGTCCGGTGCTCAAAGGTGCGCATGCCACGCGGCAGCGGCATATCCGGCAGGCAGAAAGGATGCACGAGGCGATTCGTGAGCGCTGGGGTTGCGTGACTCCCTGGTCATGGAGAGAAAAGCACGTGAGATGGTTTCTGGAGCACTACCTGCGATGCTCCGCTCCAGCTACCGTCTACTACTTTGACTTAACAGCAGGCTTGATCCGCCGCAGAAGGCAAAAGTCGTGGTTGTCTGATAGACCTTTAAGCGTGAGCCCCTGAGTATGGGAATGCGGAGCCTTCCCATACTCAGGGGCTTGGCTGAACAAGCGCAGACATACCAGAGATTTAGCGAAAGTCGTCATTTCTGTCGCCATGCGGCACTACATGGACTGTCGGCGGTATCGTTAACCTTGAATGCTCAGCGGATCGGCACCACGTTGCGGTCCCTGGTTTGATTGATGGCTGATGCTGACAGGCTGCCGGTGGCTGCTTTCTGGATATGTTCACTCCACCAAGCCATCATCGGACGCCGGCGTTCGATGTAATCCGCCCGGTTGTAGGCGCTTCGAACTTCGTCTTTATCAACATGCGCCAGCGCGACTTCGATTAGCTCCGGATCCCACCCATGCTCGTTCAGGATTGTGCTGGCCATGGAGCGCATGCCGTGGCTGACCAAGCGGTCCTGAAAACCCATTCGTTTCAACGCCATGTTGGCGGTCTGGCTATTCGCGTGGGTGCGCGGATTTCTATCCGACGGGAACACATATTCCCTGTGGCCGCTATGGGGTTTAAGCGTCTCCAATAATGAGAGTGCATGTTCGGTCAACGGGATTGTATGCGGACGCCGCTTTTTCATTCGCTCCGGAGGGATGGTCCAGATGCGTTTGTCGAAGTCGATGTCTGCCCATCGAGTGGTGGCCGCCTCGGCGGGGCGGGTCATGGTATGAAGTTGCCATTCGATCAGGCAGCGGGTCGTCCGCTTGATACTGGCGTTCGCGATTTCCATCATGAGCTCCGGAAGCTCATCAGGTGGCAGCGCGGCCATATTTTCTTTCTTGGGCTTCTTAAATACCGCTCGAATGCCGCTGAGAGGATTGGCAAAGATCATTCCGGAGTTGACCCCGTAGGTCATGATCTCGTTAAGGCGCTGGCTCACTCGTTTAACCGTCTCGAGGCTGCCTTTGGCCTCAATCGGACGAAGCAGCTTGATGACCATCGGGGCGTTCACTTCCGATAACGGCGTTGATTTCATGCTTGGAAAAACATGCAGTGTGAGCGAGCGCCAGATGTCTTCGGCATACGCCGGGGTGACGGAATCCTTCTTCAGCTCGAACCAGGCGGTGGCCACGTTCTCGAAGGTGTGTTCCGTTTCCGCTCGTTTGGCTTCCTGCAGCTCATTGCGCTGAGCTTTTGGGTCGACGCCCTGTGCAAGCAGCTCTCTGGCCTCAACGGTTTTCTTCCTCGCTTGCGCAAGAGAAACCTCGGGATAAGAGCCGAGTGCCATGTTGATTCGATTCTTGGTGACGGGATGCCGGTAGTTGAAATTCCACTGCATCGAGCGATTGACCCTGACTCGCAGCTGGAGCCCGTCGCCATCCGTGAGGACATAATCCTTGTCTTTCGGTTTGACCGCCTTGAGCTGGCGGTCGGAGAGGCGGGTGGTTTGAGCGCACATGAGAAGTACTCCATGACACCTTTTGGTATTCCCAAGATTAGCGCCGGGTAGCCGGGAATACCATTGGGAATACCAAACCGCCTGGAACTCAAAAAACCTGGAAAGCCTTCCGTAGCCCTGAAACCCCCGTATTCACTGGATTTCAGGCACAAAAAAAGACGTCCGTGGACGTCTTTAGATGATGAAGTGGTGGAGCCGGGGGGATTTGAACCCCCGTCCGCCAGTACTCCGCTGTCGGTACTACATGCGTAGCCGTGTCTATTAAATTAACCCTCAGCGACCCGACGGGCAGGGTGCTTTGGGCGAGTTGTGTAAGTTTTAGCCGATTCGTCCACAACGTACTGCACGGCGATTCCGTTCTATATGACAATCACTTTGGGTTTACGGACATCCCCTCGTGATTGCTGGACCCGAAGGTACCAGAAGCTCAGGATCTAAGGCTGCTTACGCAGCGATAGCGAATTCCTGGCCGTAGTTTTCGTCATTGGCAACTATAGAAGTTGCAACAGTGGATTTACGAGTTCTGTTACCAACTCGGCATGCACCTAGAGTTTCGCAACCGGCGTCGAATCCTAAACGGCCCCGAACCTGTCGCTCCGTGAGTCTGTTGGAGCGGCAGGCATGTGCAGTGTACGCCAATCCATGTCCGAGGCCAACCCGAAGGTTGGCCTGCGGTAATGCTACTGGTCGCCTTTGGCGTTGTTCTGCAGCTTCTGGATGGCCTGATTGGTCAACGAGATGCAATTTTCGGTGCCTTCTTTGGTGCCTTTGGCGTGCTCAGCCTTGGCTTGTCCGACGGTGGCGTCGATGTCGGTCTTTAGACCTTCGCTCATTTGCTCGGTGCTGACTTTGGCGTCGCTGATCTTTTGCAGGTTGATTTTGCACAGGTCATCCTGGCTATTTGCAAACACCGGAGAGGCCAACATCGCAGCGGAAATGAACAAGCCAGCAAGTGCGGTGCGCTTCATGTGTATCTCCTTGAACGTAGGGTCTCGGTGCCGCTGGACAGTCGCGGCCGGGCCGAGTCAGTAGGTGGCCCAGCGGAGCCGGGCCTATTCAAGTGACTACAGCGAAGCGCAGGAATTCGATTTTTCTTCGAGCCCTATCGCAAGGCCTTCACCGTTGGCGGGCTTGGGGCGGGTGACACGGTCAACCAGATAGACCAAGCCGTGGTAGTCGATTTCCCCATGATGCGTCAGACCAATCTCGCACGTGCGGCTGGTGGAAATGCCCTCGGTGCAATATTGAACCGCGTCCTTGAGGCTTCGCAGCGAGTGGGCGTTGAGTTCGGGGGTGGTAAAGCCCTTGTCGCCGGCAAAACCACAGCAATGGATACCTTCCGGAATCACCACTTGTTTGCTGCACTGGCGCGCCAGATCGATCAGCGCCTGGCTTTCGCCGAGGTGCTGGGTACTGCAAGTGATGTGCACCGCGATGGGCGCCTCCTGGGGGGTGAAATCGAGACGGTCCATCAAGTGAGTACGGATGAAACGCACCGGGTCATACAGGTCCAGGCGCACGTCACCCAAGTCCTGGACCAGCCGTAGCGTGCAAGGGCTGGTGTCACAGTAGATCGGATCGAGCCCGCCACGACTGGCGTGCAGCAAGGCGCCGATCAGTTCTTGGCGCTTGTGTTCGGCCTGCTCGGTGTAGCCTTTGGACGCAAAGGGTTGGCCGCAGCAGAGACTGTCTACATTGTCGGGAAAGACTACCTGATAACCGGCCTTTTCCAGTAGGCCGCGAGTCTTGTCGTACAGCGACATTTGCTCCTTGTCCGCTGCCGCCGGGCCCATGACCCGCGACACGCACGCCGCCAGGTACACGACTCTCGGCCGTTCGTCCGACACGGCGGGGCTGAAACGGATGGCCTTTTCCGGCTGGGGCATGGCGTTGGTCCACTGTGGCACCTGGCCCTTGGACAGGTGTGTCAACGAGGCCGACAGCTTCGCCAGGCGGGGCGCACCCAGCAGCATGCGCGCACCGTTGGCGACGTGGAGGGCGAAGCGTGCGCCTTGCAATGTGGTGGCGAAATTTCCTTCAATCCAGTTGGCAGTTTTCGTCTGCGTCGCGTCGCGGCTGCGCAGCTTTTTCACCAGCTCGCCGGTATTGATACCTACCGGACAACGTTGTGCACACAGGCCCGTGGCGGCGCAGGTGTCGATGCCCTGGTATTGGTAGGCACGTTCCAGTTCGGTGGTGTCGGTGCCGGCGCGTTTCTTCGCTTGGATATCACGCCAGATCACGATGCGCTGGCGCGGGCTCAAGGTCAGGTCCTTGGAGGGACAGACCGGTTCGCAAAAACCGCACTCGATGCACTTGTCGACGATTTCATCGGCGGCCGGCAGTGGTTTGAGGTGCTTGAGATGGATTTGCGGATCTTCGCTGAGCACCACGTCCGGGTTGAGAATGCCGTTGGGGTCGAGCAGGCGTTTGAGCTGCCACATCAATTGGTAGGCATCGCTGCCCCATTCCAGCTCGACGAACGGCGCCATGTTGCGCCCGGTGCCGTGTTCGGCTTTGAGCGAGCCGCCGAATTCCACCGCCACCAACTGCGCCACGTCATCCATGAACGCCTGGTAGCGTGCGACTTCTTCGGCGCTGTTGAAGCCTTGGGTGAAGACGAAGTGCAGATTGCCTTCCAGCGCGTGTCCGAAAAGGATCGCTTCGTCGTAGTGATGTTTGTCGAACAGTTCGATCAGACGGTTGACGCCGATGGCCAGTTGTTCCACTGGAAAGGTCACGTCTTCGATGATGACCGTGGTCCCGGTTTTGCGGACCGCGCCCACGGCGGGGAAGGTGTCTTTGCGGATCGCCCAGAGCCGGGCGTTTTCCCGTGGGTCTTCGGTAAAGTCGACCTGTTTTTCCACAGGGAAACCGGCCAGGGAGGCCATGATCCGGGCCAGTTGTTCTTGTAGTAATGACGAAGAAGCCGCGCGGGATTCGATCAACAAGGCGCAGGCACTGATCGACAGATGCTGTACGAAATCCGGCATGCCCGGTTTGTCCTGCACCGAGCGCAGGCTGCGGCGGTCCAGCAATTCGACGGCCGATACCGGCTGGCTTTTCAGTACGGTGACGGCGTTGCAGCAGGTTTCCACATCCGGGAATACGATCAGGGCCGAAGCCTTGTTCGGATGGTCGATGACGGTGTTGTAGGTCACTGCACTGATAAAACCAAGCGTGCCTTCTGAGCCCACCAGCAGGTGGCTCAAGATATCCACAGGCTCGTCAAAATCCACCAGGGCATTGAGTGACAGGCCGGTGGTATTTTTCAGACGGTATTTATGCCGGATTCGCGCTGCCAGCTCGGTATTGGCGCGGGTCTCGCGGCCAAGGGTGGCCAGGCGCTCCAACAGTTCGCCATGGCTGGTACGAAAAGCCGCCACGCTGCTGTCGTCTTCGGTGTCGAGGCGCGTGCCATCGGCCAGGACCAAGCGGATGCCGGCGAGGGTGTGATAGGTGTTCTGCGCCGTGCCGCAGCACATGCCGCTGGCGTTGTTGGCGACGATGCCGCCGATTTTGCAGGCGTTGATCGAGGCCGGATCTGGGCCGATCTTGCGCCCGAACGGCGCCAGCCAGGCGTTGGCCTGGGCGCCGATCACGCCAGGCTGCAAACGAATTTGTGTCCCTTGTTCGCGAATCTCGCGCCCGTTCCAGTTATCCCCCAGCACAATCAGCACCGAGTCGCTGATGGCTTGGCCGGACAGGCTGGTGCCGGCGGCGCGGAACGTGACCGGGACCCGGTCCCGTTGGGCCAGTTTCAGCAGGGCAATCACTTCATCTTCGGATTCGACGCGTACCACCAGTTTCGGAATCAGCCGATAGAAACTGGCGTCGGTGCCGAAGGCCAAGGTCGACAGCGGGTCGTCGAAACGTCGCTGCTGCGGGATCAGCTGTTGAACGTCGTGTAGGAAAGCGGCCGGAAGGGTCATTGGTCCTCCAGAATCAAAACCACCAGATCCTTCGGACCATGGGCGCCGTAGGCCAGGACTTGTTCGATGTCGGCGGTTTTCGACGGGCCCGATACCAGCAGGGCGTTGGTGGGCATGCCTTGGGCCCATTCGAATTCGTGTTGCACTTCATAGAAGTTGTCGCGGATCTCGCTGGCCTTGAGCAGGGCGAAATGCACCGGTGGCACCAGGCTCATCAGTCGCGGCTCTTCCCGCGTCGGCCAGAGAATCAGACTGCCGGTGGCGGCAATGGCGCCGAGGGTCCCTGTGAGGCTGGCCGGTGTGTCGTTGAACAGTTCGGCTTTCCATTCCTCTACCGGCCTGTCGTAGGCGTTGAGGGTGGGCAGGTCCGGATTGTTCGCCCAGAACTGTGTGATTTTTTTCCCGTGCATGGTCGTCGGCGCGATGAGCAGGCTCGGCAACTGACGGTCGCGCAGCAGTTGTGCGAGCAGGGCCGGCCAGCCTTCTTCGGAGGTCAGGTGGATTTCGGTGTGCACCGCCTCCATCAGCTTGCGCAATTGCGCGATACGTTCCTCGGGCGCATAGCGATAGGTTTGCGTCACCAGGTCGACATCGAAGTTGTCGGCAACCGGCGTGGTGCCCGTCAGGCTTTTACGCAGCTTGGCGAGGATATTTTCCTTGGCGCTCATCGGCGGTCTCCCTGCTGGTTCAGGTGTTCACGGGCCAGGTCATGCAATGAGCGGGCGGCGGGTTTGGGGGCGCTGTGGTTCTGGGTCCACGGGCCGACGTTTCGAGGCGTCAGGGCGCGCAGGCGCGTGGCGAGGAAGCCGAACAGCCGGTACAGCTGCGGCGAGCTGTTGAGCCAGGCCCAGGCATTCCAGATGAACCGTTCCTTGGGCGAGTATTTGCTGCCCTGGCCGCGCATCACTTGGTTAGGGCTGTCCGGCGCCTTGACGTTTTCTTCCCGCAGCCGCCGCAGCAAGGCCGGGATCGGAATCTTCACTGGACACACTTCACCGCAGGCACCGCACAGCGAGGAGGCGCTCGGGTGGTCGGGCACCTTGGCCAGGCCGACCATGTGCGGCGTGATGATTTTTCCGATAGGCCCCGGGTAAACCTCACCGTAGGCATGACCGCCGATTCGGGTGTACACCGGGCAATGATTCATACAAGCGCCACAGCGAATGCAGTTCAGGGTCTGGCGCAATTCACTGTCGGCAAACGCCTGGCTGCGACCGTTGTCCAGCAGGACCAGGTGGACTTCCTGGGGGCCGTCCAGTTCATCGGCCTTGCGTGGCCCGGAGATCATGTTGACGTAGGTCGTGATGGGCTGGCCGAGGGCTGAGCGGGTCAGCAGCGAGAGCAGCGGCACGACATCCCGCAGGTTCTCTACCACCTTTTCGATGCCGGTCACGGCAATGTGCACCGGTGGCACGGTGGTGGACATCCGCCCGTTGCCTTCGTTTTCCACCAGCAGCAGCGTGCCGGTTTCGGCGACGGCGAAGTTGACGCCGGAGACGCCGACGTCGGCCTCGAAGAACTTCTGCCGCAGGACCCTGCGGCCGATCTGAATGAGTTGGTCAACGTCCTTGGTGTACTCCACGCCGAGTTTGTCGTGGAACAAGGACGCGACCTGACCGGCATTCTTGTGGATCGCCGGCATAATGATGTGTGAAGGCTTCTCGTGGTCGAGTTGGACGATGTATTCCCCCATGTCGGATTCGAGACATTCAATGTCCCGAGCCTCGAGGAAATGGTTCATCTCCATCTCTTCGCTGACCATCGATTTGCCCTTGATCACTTGCCGCGCCTCGTGAGCGCGGATGATCGAAAGGACGATGCCGTTGGCTTCGTCCACCGTTTCCGCCCAGTGCACGTTCACACCGTTGCGGGTCAGGTTGGTTTCAAGTTGCTCGAGCAGGTCGGGCAGCTTGGATAACGCACGGGCGCGGACGGCATTGCCCAGCACTCGCAGGTGTTCTCTTTCGTGGGCATCGCTGAAGGACGTTGCCCGCTTGGTCATCAGTGAATCCATCGCACTGCGAAAGTTGTTTCGCAGTTGCGTGTCGTCCAGGGCCTTATGGGCTCGGGCACGAAAATCTTCCTGCACCTCAACGGTCGGGATCAGCGTCGGCGTGCTCATGCGACACCTCCGATGCGCTGGCGGAGGAAACTCGCCAGATGCTGGCCGCGTAACGCTTCTTGCTGCTTTTCCAGCGCACCGTTGATGTTCATCAAACAGCCGCAGTCAGCGCTGACGACCTGGTGCGCGCCGGATTCCTTCAGCGCTCGGGTCTTGTCGGCCACCATCGCGCCGGAAATATCCGGCATGCGAACGCTAAAGGTCCCACCAAAGCCGCAGCATTCGCTTTCGTGGCTGTGTTCGACTCGCTCCACATTGCGCAGCTGCGCCAACAACGCGCGGCCGTGCAGGTGGGTATTCATTTCACGCCGTGCCGAGCAGGACGTATGCAGCGCGACCTTCACCGGCTCGCCGTTGTCGTTCAGCTGCACCTTGCAGACAAACAGCAGGAACTCGGCCAGTTCATAGGTCCGGGCCGCCAGGGCCTGGACCTGCTTGAGCGTTTCCGGCTCGTCCTTGAACAGGTCGGCATAATGCTCGCGCAGCATGCCGGCACAGGAGCCCGAGGGCACCACCACCGGATAGTCTTCGGCAAACAAGGCCAGTTGCGCCCGGGCCACGGTCCGCGCCTGCTCGGTGTAGCCCGAGGTGTAGGCCGGTTGGCCGCAGCAACTTTGCCCCTGTGGGTAGTCCACCCGGATCCCTTCGCGCTCCAGCAGATGAATCGCATCCATTCCGGCTTCGGGATAGAACAGGTCCACCACGCATGTGCCGAACAGATAGACCCTGCGCGGTTTCTCGCTGGGGTACTGCCGAGGTTCGGGCAAGGGCGGGGCGACACGGGTCGCGTTCGGTACGGCGTTGTAAAAAAGCTCGCTCATCAGGCGTGTCTCCGGGTGGTCCCGGTTATCCGTCCGCTGAGGCTGCTGAATATAGCCAGGAAATCTTTCAGCAGCCTTGCAGACCCGGTTGTGAATAGCAGACGCCGAATCACGGTTCGGCGTCGGTTTTTCCAGTATTACGTGTAGGACTTAATGAACCAGCATGCCGGTAAACCAGTAGGCCTGGGCCAATGTGATCAAGCCGACAATCGTTGCAAAGAATAGGCTGTGTTTGAGGGTGAAACGGAACAGATCCGATTCTTTGCCCACCAGCCCGGTCGCGGCGCAGGCCACCGCGATCGATTGTGGCGAAATCATCTTGCCGGTTACGCCGCCGCTGGTATTGGCCGCCACCAGCAGGGTGTCGTTGACGCCGATTTGATGCGCGGTGGTGGCTTGTAGCGAGCCGAACAGCGCGTTGGACGACGTATCGGAACCGGTCAGGAACACGCCCAGCCAACCAAGGAATGGCGAGAAGAACGGGAACGCCGCGCCCGTGCCTGCCAGGACCAGGGCCATGGTCGACGACATGCCCGAATAGTTGGTGACGAACGCGAACGCCAGCACCATGCCGATGGACAGGATCGGCCAGCGCAGCTCGAAAAGCGTCTCTTTAAAAGTGGTAAGACCAGTTTTCAGGTTGATCTTCAGTACCAGCATCGAGATCAGTGCGGAGAAGAAAATCGCCGTGCCGGTGGCAGAAATCGGATCCAGCTTGAACACGGCCGGGATGGCGGTGGGGTTGATCACGATGGGCGCGACCTTGATTACCATCTGGTCCAGGTGCGGAATGGCGAAGTTGAACACCCAGCCGTACATCGAGCCGCCAGCGGCGAACATGGCCTTGAATGGCTTGAGGGTCCAGATCGTCACCAGCACGGTAAGAATCAGGAACGGCGACCACGCCTTGATGATTTCCCCCAGGCTGTAGGGCGACACGACGGTGCTGCGCGGTTGGCCGAAACCGCCGGCGTTGGCGGTGACCGTTGCGCTGGCGGTGGTGCCGGCAATCTGGGCGCCAGCGGTGCGCTTGGGCTGCCAGATTTTCAGGAACAGCGTCAGGGAAATCAGACTGGCCAGGGCGGAGGTGATGTCCGGCAGTTCCGGGCCGATGAAGTTGGAGGTGAAGTATTGGGTGATGGCAAAGCTCAAGCCAGCCACCAACGCTGCTGGCCAGGTTTCCCGCACGCCGCGCAGGCCGTCCATCATGAACACCAGCCAGAACGGCACGAACAACGACAGCAAGGGCAATTGGCGACCGGTCATGGCGCCGATCTTGAACGCGTCGATCCCGGTGACCTGGCCGGCCACGATGATCGGGATGCCCAGCGCGCCGAACGCCACGGGGGCGGTGTTGGCGATCAGGCACAGGCCCGCGGCATACAAAGGGTTGAAGCCCAGGCCGACCAGCAGGGCGGCAGTGATCGCCACCGGTGCACCGAAGCCCGCGGCACCTTCCAGGAATGCGCCAAAGCAGAAACCGATCAACAGCACTTGCAGGCGTTGGTCATCGGTAATCGACAGCACCGAGCTGCGAATCACTTCGAACTGGCCGCTCTTGACGGTCAGTTTGTAGAGAAACACCGCGGCGACGATGATCCAGGCAATGGGCCACAGGCCATAGGCAAAGCCATAGCCGGCAGCGGCGAAGGCCATGTCTGCGGGCATGTTGAACGCAAAGATCGCCACGGCAATCGCCAGGGCCAAGGTGATGCTGCCGGCCACATGCCCCTTGAGGCGAAACACCGCCAGGGCCAGGAAGAAAAATACGATGGGAATAACGGCCGCGAGTGCGGACAAGCCGAGGCTGCCGAGCGGGCTGTAGAGCTGTTGCCAGGTTTGCATGATGGGTGGGCCCCTAATTGTTGTTGGTCAGGCACTGTCAGCGATTTTGGGTAATTGGTAATACCAATTTACAAGCGCTGTCGGCTAGGGTAAAAGCCTTGGTTGTCGTGTGTCAATTTGCCGCCCTGAAACTTTCGTCGAATAAGCGGTGCAGAAGGCATCTGATCCGTTCGAACAAATAGCTTTTGGTGGGTGTGAGCACGGCCCGGATGGGCCAGAATAGAGAGCCCGGCGAGCCGTCGGGATCGTGGAGAATTGAGTTATGGGGTTTGATCAGATTCGTCAGCGCCGTTTGTCTGACGATATTGTCGAGCGGCTTGAAGGCATGATCCTTGAGGGCACGCTGAAGTCGGGTGAGCGGCTGCCCGCCGAGCGGACCCTGGCCGAGCAGTTCGGTGTGTCACGCCCCTCGTTGCGTGAAGCGATCCAGAAGCTGACGGCCAAAGGCTTGTTGATCAGTCGCCAGGGCGGCGGCAACTATGTGGTGGAGTCGCTGGGCTCGACGTTCAGTGATCCGCTGCTGCAACTGTTGGAAAGCAACCCCGAAGCACAGCGCGATTTGCTGGAGTTCCGTCACACGCTGGAGGCTTCCTGCGCTTATTACGCGGCACTGCGGGCCACGGAGGTGGATCGCGAGCGGCTGACGGCGGCGTTCGACGAACTGCAGGATTGTTACTCGCGCCACGACGAGGTCAGTCGGGCGGAGGAGGGCGCGGCGGATGCCCGATTCCATCTGGCGATCGCCGAGGCCAGTCATAATGCGGTACTGCTGCACACCATTCGCGGCTTGTTCGACCTGCTCAAGCGCAACGTCGTCACCAATATCGGCGGCATGTACAAGCAGCGCAGTGAGACCCGCGACATGCTGATCAGCCAGCATCGGGAGTTATACCAGGCCATTATGGATGGGCATGCCGAACAGGCGCGGGAAGTTTCCAGCCGACATATCTTGTATGTGCAGGAAGTCTTGGAAGAGGTGCGTCAGGAAGTACAGCGCGTGGCGCGGGCGGAGCGGCGTAAAGGGATGTAATCGCGCCGGTGGCCCCCTGTGGGAGCGAGCCTGCTCGCGAAAGCGGTCTGTCTGACACATCACATGTCGCATGTACCACCGTCATCGCGAGCAAGCTCGGCTCCCACAGTGGATCTTCAGTGAACACAGGATCTGTGTATTGCCGGGATCTGGTGTGGGAGCGGGCTTGCTCGCGAAAGCGGTCTCAAGGACGAAAGAATCAGTCTTCCTTGCCCTTGTTGCGCACCGCGCGCTGCAGCTCGCGGCCGGCATCGCGTTCGCGCTCGGTATCGCGCTTGTCGTACTCCTTCTTGCCCTTGCCCAAGGCAATTTCGCACTTGATCAAGTGCTTGCTCCAGTACAACGACGTGCAGACGCAGGTGTAGCCCTTCTGCTGCACGGAGGCGAAGAGCTTTTCCAGCTCGCGCTTGTTGAGCAGCAGCTTGCGCGAACGCACAGGATCGGCGATGACATGGGTGCTGGCGGTGGTCAGCGGCGTGATATGACTGCCCAGCAGCCACGCTTCGCCGTCCTTGAGCAAGACATAACTGTCGACCAGTTGCGCCTTGCCGGCACGCAAGCTCTTTACTTCCCAGCCGGCCAGGACCATGCCAGCCTCGAAACGTTGTTCGATGAAGTAATCGTGTCGCGCCTTTTTGTTTTGCGCGATGGTCCCTGTGGGGTGTTTCTTCTGTTTAGCCATAGGGGCGGCATTATAGGCAGTTGCGTGCGTGTCGGCTACGGTGAAGCTGCGTGCTTGAGCACGTTGAGTGAATCCCGGACAATGCGGCCTCTTTTTTGAACGCTTGGGCGTGATCACGATGTCGACAGACAAGGTTTCTGTCCACGGCAGTTGGGCTAGCCGCTGGGTCTTCATATTCGCGGCGACCGGTTCTGCCGTGGGGCTGGGTAGTATCTGGAAGTTTCCATACATGGTCGGCGTCTACGGTGGCGGTGCCTTCGTATTGATGTTCCTGGCCTGCATCGCCCTGATCGGCGCGCCGGTCATGCTGGCGGAGACACTGATCGGCCGTCGCGCCCGGCAAAGCCCGGCCAACGCGCTGAAGGTGTTGGCCGTGGAGGCAGGACACTCGCCGAAGTGGTCCTGGGGTGCGTTCGCCGGGATGATCACGGCACTGTTGATCTTGTCCTTCTACAGCGTGGTCGGTGGCTGGTCGCTGGACTACATCATCGACATGGGGCGAGGCGATTTCCAGGGGGCGACGCCTGATCAGGTCGGCGCTTACTTCGGCAATGTGATCGCCGACCCTTGGAGACTCACGCTTTGGCACACACTTTTCATGGTGCTTTCCGCCGTGGTGATAGCCCGGGGCGTGGTGGCAGGGCTTGAGCGCAGCCTGCGGATCATGATGCCCTTGCTTTTCGTGATGATCCTGGTCCTGTTGGGCTACAGCATGACGACCGGGCACTTCATGGAAGGCGTGCATTTCATGTTCGACTTCAAGCCGGAAAAAGTCATGGATGGCCTGCTGCCGGCCATGGGACACGCGTTCTTTTCCCTCAGTGTCGGGGTCGGTTCGATCATGATCTACGGCGCCTACATGCCGAAAAATGCGTCGCTGACCAGGACTGTTGTCGGTGTTGCGCTGCTGGATACCTTCGTGTCGCTGCTGGCGGGGGTGGCATTGTTTCCGATTGTGTTTGCTGCCGGCCTGAACCCCAGCGAAGGGCCGGGGCTGATGTTCGTCAGCCTGCCATTTGCTTTCGGTAGCATGGCGTTCGGCCAAGTCATGGGTGTGGTGTTTTTTGTCCTGGTGGCGATTGCCGCCTGGAGCTCGGCCATCTCTCTGCTTGAACCCATGGTGGCCTATCTGGTCGAGCGCACCCGCTTGAGTCGAGCCTGGGTCACGTTCTGGCTGGCTTTCACTTGCTGGTTCGTGGGCTTGGGCACGGTGTTTTCCTTCAATATATGGAAACAGGCGAAGTTTTTCGTGAACGAAGACGGTCTGTTCCGTCTCTACCAGTGGGGAGCAACCGGAGGGCTGGATTTCTTTGGCGTGATTGATTTCTTCACATCTCGGATCATGCTTCCACTGGGAGGTCTGTGTTTCGTGGTGTTTGCAGGGTGGATCATGGGGCGTGAAGCCGTGCGTGATGAGTTGTCGCTGCGCAGTCCTGTATTGTTCGCCTTGAGCCTGTTCTTGATGCGCTATGTGGCGCCCATTGGTATTCTCGTAGTGTTTGCCGCTCAGCTGTGGAAGTGACGCTTACATGACGACACATATTCAACGCTCGGCCTTGCTGCCCTACCCGGCGCAGGCGCTTTACGACTTGGTCAATGATGTGGCGAGTTATCCGGAGTTCCTGCCTTGGTGCTCGTCTGCCGAGGTGCTCGAGAGCTCCGAAACCCATATGCGCGCCAGTCTCAGCGTCGCCAAGGGCGGCCTGAGCCAGCATTTTGTTACTCGGAATACCTTGGTGCCTGGCCAGTCCATCGAAATGAACCTTGAAGAAGGGCCATTCAGCCAGCTCCACGGTGTATGGGTGTTCAAGCCGCTTGGCGAGAAAGCCTGCAAGATCAGCCTGGACCTTTCATTTGACTACGCCGGTCCGTTGGTGCGAGCGACATTGGGACCGCTGTTCAACCAGGCCGCCAATACCCTGGTCGATGCGTTCTGTCAGCGCGCCAAGCAGAACGCAGAGCTCAAGCGTTGATCGAGATAGAAGTGGTGTACGCCTCGGCGGATCGCCAGGTCTTGCGTACATGCAGGGTGCAGGAAGGCACCAGTGTTCGCGCAGCGCTGGTGGCGTCGGGGATTGCCGACGTATTCCCGGAGCTGGACCTGGCAACTTGCCCGGTGGGGATTTTTGGCAAGGTGGTTGCCGATCTGGATAGCCAGGTGGTGCAAGCGGCCGATCGATTGGAAATTTATCGACCTTTATTGGCTGATCCGAAGGAAATTCGTCGCCTGCGCGCGGCCAAGGCTGCCCAGGCGCGACAATCGGAGCAATAACCTGGCCGGAATCGCAGGCAAGAAAAAACCCGGCATGCCGGGTTTTTTTCTTGTCGCGATTTATTGCGGCGACGTATCCAGAGGCTCCGGAGTCGGGACCGGTACGGTCTCGACGTTGTCCACGTCCTTCTGGATCTGGTCCAGCAACGAACCTGGCTTGACCGGTTTTTCCGGTTTCGGCTGTTCGGCATTCTGGGTCGGGTCGGTCACGGTGGTGCCGCTGTCCTTGCCCATGATGGCCTCGTCGCGGCTCACACCAGGCATGAAATCGCCCGACAGGCTGACGAGTTGGTCGTCAGGGCTGAAGATGACGCTGATGCGTTCCTGCTGGCGCTCACCGCCACCTGGCTGCAAGCTGTACAGATAATCCCAGCGATCGGCATGGAACGTGTCGGTCAGCAGAGGGTTACCCATGATAAACCGTACTTGCCGGCGGGTCATTCCCGGGCGTAACTGGTCTATCATGTCCTGCGTGACGACATTGCCCTGCTGGATGTCGATTTTGTAAACCCCGGGGAATGAACAACCGGCGAGTGCGAGCAGTCCCACAAAGGTGAAACTGGTTAGCAAGAGCTTGGTGTTTTGCATCGGTGGGCGACTTCCACTATCTTGGCTGGGACAACGTAAACGCCGATCATACCCGCATTAAGAGAAGCTGCGAAGCAGCATCGCGAGAAAGCTGACCATGGTTGAAAATAGCGAACTACGCAAAGCCGGCCTCAAAGTGACCCTGCCACGGGTCAAGATTCTACAAATGCTCGATTCCGCCGAGCAACGCCACATGAGCGCCGAGGATGTCTACAAGGCGCTGATGGAGGCTGGTGAGGACGTCGGTCTGGCCACGGTTTACCGTGTCCTGACCCAGTTCGAGGCAGCTGGCCTTGTGGTGCGACACAACTTCGACGGAGGCCATGCGGTCTTCGAACTGGACGACGGCAAGCATCACGACCATATGGTCAACGTCGAGACCAGCGAAGTCATCGAATTCTTCGACGAAGAAATCGAGCGGCTGCAGAAAGCAATCGTCGACAAGTATGGCTTCGAGATGGTTGATCACAATCTTGTGCTGTACGTACGCAAGAAAAAGTAAGCATGTCGCGCGGACTTAAGGTTCGCGAAACGAACGAAGGCGACCCCAGGGTCGCCTTCGTGCTTTCTGCCGTTCTCAGTTTTTCGCGGTAACGACCATTTTTTTCGCGTGGGCCAGGGATTCCTTGGTGAGGTCGATCCCGCCCAGCATTCGTGCCACTTCTTCTACACGCTCGTTTTTGTTGAGCTTCGACACGGCGGTGCGAGTCGCGTCCTCGCCACGCACCTTGTGCACAAATAAATGCTGGTGCCCTTGGGCGGCGACCTGGGGCAGGTGAGTGACGGTCAGCACCTGGCCACGCTCGCCCAGTCGGCGGAGCAATTGGCCGACAATTTCCGCTGTCGGGCCACCGATGCCCACGTCCACTTCGTCGAACACTAGTGTCGGTACGCGGGAGGTCTGCGCGGTGATGACCTGGATGGCCAGGCTGATTCGTGACAATTCACCGCCGGAGGCGACTTTGGCCAGGCCCTTGAGTGGTTGCCCGGGGTTGGCGCTGACCAGCAATTCCACCTGTTCCAGCCCATTGGGTTGGAGTTCGTCGCCGGCGTTGGGGCGCAATTCGATGGTGAAGCGTCCACCGGGCATGCCCAGGCGTTGGATTTCCTGCTCCACGGCACTGGCCAGCCCTGTCGCGGCTTGGCGTCGCAGCTCGCTGAGCTCTTTGGCCTTTTCCTGATAATGACGGGCATAAGAAGCCAATTCGTCCCCGAGGCGCTCGATGGACTCATCGTTGGCGTTCAGGGTCTCGAGTTCTTCCAGCAACCGCTGTTGGAGTTCGGCAACCTCGGTCGGCTGGATGCGGTGTTTGCGCGCCAATGTATAAATAGTGTCCAGGCGCTCTTCCAGGTATTGCAGGCGTGCCGGGTCGGCGTCGAAATGATCGAGGAAGCGATTCAGTTCCCCAACGGCTTCCTCGACCTGGATCTGCGCGCTCGTCAGCAGGTTGGTCGCTTCGCTCAGGGCGCCCACCGAATTGTTCACGCTGGACAACCGGTTCAGGCTCGCCATCAGCGCATTGAGCACGTTGCCCGAATCGCTCTCGCTGCATTGCTCGACCACCTGGCGGCAGATGCCCAGCAGGGTTTCGGCGTTGGTCAGGTTCTTGTGTTCCTGCTCCAGTTCTTCCAGTTCATTTTCACCCAGGGCCAGGTTCTCCAGTTCTTCGAGCTGGTAGCTCAATAGCTGGTGACGGGCGCGCTGTTCGTCGCCGGAATTGGAGAGGCGATCCAGTTCCTGCCGGGTCTGGCGCCAACGTTGGGCGGCCAGTTGGACTTGCCGGGCCAGGTCGGTAGCGCCGGCGTATTCATCCAGCAGGCGACGATGGGTGTCGGTCTTGAGCAGGGATTGATGTTCGTGCTGACTGTGGATGTCGATCAGCAACTCGCCGAGGGCCTTGAGGTCGCCCAGCGGGCAGGGTGTGCCGTTGATGTAGCCTCGGGAGCGGCCTTCGGCGGTGATAACCCGGCGCAGGATGCACAGGCCATCGGTGTCCAGGTCGCGTTCGGCCAGCCAGGCGCTGGCCTCGGGGATATCGACCAGGTCGAAGGTCGCCAGGATGTCGGCCTTGTCCGCTCCGGGGCGCACCACGCCACTGTCGGCGCGGTCGCCCAGGGTCAGGCCCAGGGCGTCGAGCATGATCGATTTGCCCGCGCCGGTTTCACCGGTGATCACGCTCATGCCTCGATCAAGTTCGAGGTCGAGGTGTTCGACAATGGCGTAGTTGTGTACGGACAGGTGCACCAGCATAAGGCCGCTCCCAGGCTTTAGGTCTGGTTATTTATACAGTGTTTTGTTTCGGCCTGACAATGCCCACGCTTAGCTCGATTTGCTTGGGAAAATGATTTTCTTAGCGCGGCACGGAATGATTATGCGGCTGCTTTTTGTAAGGTTAATTCGTCAGATGACCCTTGAAGCTGGAAAACCCGGCCCCATATACCGGGGCAGAAGCGCGAGTCGAGCTCGCGGACGAAGTTGAAAGGAGAAATCTCTATGGCTGACGAACAGATGCAGGACACGCAAAATCTAGACGCCAATCAGGCTTCCCAGGATTCCGGTGAAGACCTGTCGGCACGTGTACAAGTGCTCGAGGAGCAACTGGCCGGTGCGCAGGACCAGGCGTTGCGTGTAGCCGCCGACCTGCAGAATGTCCGCCGTCGCGCCGAGCAAGATGTAGAAAAGGCCCATAAGTTCGCCCTGGAGCGTTTCGCCGGCGACCTGCTGCCGATCATCGACAGCCTGGAGCGCGGCCTGGAGCTGTCCAATCCGGATGACGAAAACATCCGTCCGATGCGTGAAGGTATCGAGCTGACCCTGAAGATGTTCCAGGACACTCTCAAGCGTTATCAGCTTGAAACCCTGGATCCCCATGGCGAGCCCTTCAACGCCGAGCATCACCAGGCCATGGCGATGCAGGAAAGCGCTGACGTCGAGCCAAACAGCGTCCTGAAGGTTTTCCAGAAAGGCTACCTGCTTAACGGCCGCCTGCTGCGTCCGGCCATGGTCGTGGTCAGCAAGGCGCCGGCACCGGTTTCGCCTTCTATTGATGAGCAGGCTTGAAATCGGGCGCAGCGGCCCCATCTATAAGTCAAGCGTTTAAGTGCTACCGCAGTTAGCCACCACTGCTGCGGCAACAAAATCCAAGTTCCGGGAGAGTTAACATGGGCAAGATTATCGGCATCGACCTGGGGACCACCAACTCGTGCGTCTCCGTGCTGGAAAACGGCAAGGCCAAAGTTATTGAAAACGCTGAAGGCGCGCGCACCACGCCGTCGATCATTGCGTACGCCAATGATGGCGAGATTCTGGTTGGCCAGTCGGCCAAGCGTCAGGCAGTGACCAATCCGCATAACACCCTGTACGCGGTGAAGCGTCTGATCGGTCGCAAGTTCGACGAAGAAGTCGTTCAGAAAGACATCAAGATGGTGCCTTACAAAATCGCCAAGGCTGACAACGGCGACGCCTGGGTTGAAGTGAACGGCCAGAAAATGGCGCCGCCACAGATCTCGGCCGAGATCCTCAAGAAAATGAAGAAAACCGCCGAAGACTACCTCGGCGAAGCGGTGACCGAGGCGGTCATCACGGTTCCTGCCTATTTCAACGACAGCCAGCGCCAGGCGACCAAAGACGCCGGTCGCATCGCGGGCCTGGACGTAAAACGTATCATCAACGAACCAACCGCGGCCGCTCTGGCCTACGGCATGGACAAGGCCAAGGGCGATCACACCGTGATCGTTTACGACCTGGGTGGCGGTACCTTCGACGTTTCCGTGATCGAAATCGCTGAAGTCGACGGCGAGCACCAGTTCGAAGTACTGGCAACCAACGGTGACACGTTCCTCGGTGGTGAGGACTTCGACATCCGCCTGATCGACTACCTCGTCGACGAGTTCAAGAAAGAAAGCGGCATGAACCTCAAGGGTGACCCGCTGGCGATGCAGCGCCTGAAAGAAGCCGCTGAAAAAGCCAAGATCGAACTGTCCTCGAGCCAGTCGACCGACGTGAACCTGCCGTACATCACCGCAGACGCCACCGGTCCTAAGCACCTGAACGTAAAAATCTCCCGCGCCAAGCTCGAAGCGCTGGTGGAAGACCTGGTTCAGCGCACCATCGAACCTTGCCGCATTGCCATGAAAGACGCCGGTATCGACGTTGGCTCGATCAACGACGTGATCCTGGTGGGCGGCCAGACCCGTATGCCGCTGGTCCAGAAGCTGGTGACCGACTTCTTCGGCAAAGAAGCCCGCAAGGACGTGAACCCGGACGAAGCCGTTGCCATGGGTGCTGCCATCCAGGGCGCCGTTCTGGCCGGTGACGTGAAGGACGTTCTGCTGCTCGACGTCAGCCCGCTGACCCTGGGTATCGAAACCATGGGTGGCGTGATGACCGCGCTGATCGAGAAAAACACCACGATTCCTACCAAGAAATCCCAAGTGTTCTCGACGGCCGACGACAACCAGGGCGCCGTGACCATCCACGTGCTGCAAGGTGAGCGCAAGCAAGCTGCCCAGAACAAGTCCCTGGGCAAGTTCGACCTGGCCGAGATCCCGCCAGCACCACGTGGCGTGCCGCAAATCGAAGTGACCTTCGACATCGACGCCAACGGCATCCTGCACGTTGGTGCGAAAGACAAGGCCACCGGCAAGACCCAGTCGATCGTGATCAAGGCCAACTCCGGCCTGTCCGAGGAAGAAATTCAGCAGATGGTTCGCGACGCTGAAGTCAACGCCGAGGAAGACCGCAAGTTCGAAGAGCTGGCCAGCGCCCGTAACCAAGGCGATGCCCTGGTGCACTCGACCCGTAAGATGATCGCCGATGCTGGTGAGAAAGTGACCGCGGAAGAGAAAACCGCCATCGAAGCGGCCGTGGTTGCCCTGGAAGCCGCTGTGAAAGGCGACGACAAGGCGGCCATCGAGGCGAAGATCGAAGAGCTGTCGAAGGTCTCCGCGCCTGTGGCTCAGAAGATGTACGCCGAGCAGGCCCAGCCTGCCGAAGGCGCGGCTGCGCAGGGCGAATCGGCCGAGAAAGCCGACGACGTCGTCGACGCCGAGTTCGAAGAAGTGAAAGACCACAAGTAATCGCTTGTTGGTCGGCCGGTTGACTGCGTTTGTGCGGTGGCTGGTAGGATGTCGCCGCGCGGGAGCTTGCTCCCGCGTTGGCGTGTCTGGAGGCAACGAATTTTTTACAGCATGCGACAAAGCTCGGGTGCTGACGGCGTGTTCGGGAATGCTCCTGCTTTCCGGCGATGGACGCCGCGTTTTGGCCGGGTACCTGGCTGAAAGTTTACGACCAGGATCGTTGAATTGACGTGAGTTGGGTCCGGGCCTGCATTGGGGCTCAACGAGTTTGGCAAGGTTCAGGAGAGGTTTGCCGGACGTCCTATAAGAGTGCAAAGACTAATGGCGAAGCGTGATTTTTACGAAGTATTGGGTGTCGAGCGGGGAGCCAGCGAGGCGGAGCTGAAGAAGGCTTATCGTCGCTTGGCGATGAAGCACCACCCGGACCGTAATCCCGGCGACAAAGCGTCGGAAGAGATGTTCAAGGAAGCCAACGAGGCTTACGAAGTCCTGTCCGATTCCAGTAAGCGCGCGGCCTACGACCAGTACGGGCATGCCGGTGTCGACCCGAGCATGGGTGGCGGCGGTGCCGGGTTCGGCGGCCAGAACTTCTCCGATATTTTCGGTGATGTGTTCAGCGATTTCTTCGGCGGCGGTCGCGGCGGTGCCCGTGGTGGCGCCCAGCGTGGCAGTGACCTGCGCTACACGCTGGAGCTGAATCTGGAAGAAGCGGTGCGCGGTACCACCGTCAATATCCGCGTGCCGACACTGGTCAACTGCAAGCCGTGTGATGGCTCCGGTGCCAAGAAGGGCTCCTCTCCTGTGACCTGCCCGACCTGCGGCGGCATTGGCCAGGTTCGCATGCAGCAGGGCTTCTTCTCGGTCCAGCAGACCTGCCCGCGTTGCCATGGCCAAGGCAAGATCATTTCCGATCCGTGTGACTCCTGCCATGGAGAAGGGCGTGTCGAAGAGTACAAGACGCTGTCGGTCAAGGTGCCGGCCGGTGTCGACACCGGTGATCGCATTCGCCTGTCCGGCGAAGGCGAGGCGGGTGCCCAGGGTGGCCCGACTGGCGACTTGTACGTGGTCATCAACGTCCGCGAACACGCGATTTTCCAGCGTGACGGCAAGCATTTGTTCTGCGAGGTGCCGATCAGCTTCGTCGATGCGGCCTTGGGTGGCGAGCTTGAAATCCCGACCCTCGACGGTCGCGTCAAGCTGAAAATTCCCGAGGGCACGCAGACCGGCAAGCAGTTCCGGATCCGAGGCAAAGGCGTCGCGCCAGTGCGTGGCGGTGGTGCAGGCGACCTGATGTGTCGCGTGGCGGTGGAAACGCCGGTCAACCTGGGGCGTCGTCAGCGTGAACTGTTGGAAGAGTTCCGCAACTCCCTGGCCGATGACAACAGCCACTCACCGAAAACCACCGGTTGGTTCGAAGGCGTGAAGCGCTTCTTCGGCGACCTGTAAGGAGTTCGCATGCGACGTATAGCTGTGATGGGCGCTGCGGGGCGCATGGGCAAGGCGCTGGTCGAGGCGGTGCAGCAGCGTTCGCCGCTCTCCGGCCTCACGGCGGCCATCGTTCGGCCCGACAGTACGCTGGTGGGCGCCGATGCTGGCGAGCTGGCCTCGTTGGGACGTATCGGCGTGCCGATGTCCGGCGGCCTGGAGAAGGTGCTCGACGAGTTCGACGTGCTCATCGACTTCACCCTGCCGGAGGTGATGCTGAAAAACCTGGCGATCTGCCGCAAGCATGGCAAGGCCATGGTGATCGGCACGACCGGGCTGGATGCGACGCAGAAGCAATTGTTGGCCGATGCCGGCAAGGACATCCCGATCGTATTCGCGGCGAACTTCAGCGTGGGCGTGAACCTGTCGCTCAAACTGCTGGATCTGACGGCCCGGGTGTTGGGTGACGATGCCGATATCGAAATCATCGAGGCTCATCACCGGCACAAGATCGATGCGCCGTCGGGAACGGCCTTGCGCATGGGTGAAGTGATTGCCGATGCGCTGGGGCGTGATCTGCAGAAGGTCGCTGTGTATGGGCGTGAAGGGCACACCGGTGCCCGTGAGCGCGACACCATCGGTTTCGCCACGGTGCGTGGTGGCGATGTGGTGGGCGACCACACCGTGCTGTTCGCCACTGAAGGCGAGCGACTGGAGATCACCCACAAGGCGTCGAGCCGGATGACCTTCGCCAAGGGCGCGGTACGTGCCGCGCTGTGGCTGGATGGTCGCGAGCCTGGTTTGTACGACATGCAGGACGTTCTCGACCTGCGTTGATGCCATTAGGGGCGGGGTTCAGGTTATACTGCGCCCCGTTTTACACCGCTTCGCGACGGCCTGTCGCATTCCCCTGCCTTTAAGGCTCATTAGCGGTGGACCAAAAAACCCTTTTTCTGTAAGCTACAGCTTTAGTGTGTCCACTAAAAGCGCGCAGAATAATTCAGTGAACAAGCGGGGTGACGTGTCCATACGTCACTCCGCTTTTTTACAACCTGCGATCGCCCTTTCAGGCTTTATTTACGGGAGGTCTTCTTGACTAAGCCAGCCATACTCGCCCTTGCTGATGGCAGCATTTTTCGCGGCGAAGCCATTGGAGCCGACGGTCAGACCGTTGGTGAGGTGGTGTTTAACACCGCAATGACCGGCTATCAGGAAATTCTTACCGATCCTTCCTACGCCCAGCAAATCGTTACCCTGACTTACCCGCACATCGGCAACACCGGCACCACGCCGGAAGACGCCGAGTCCGATCGTGTCTGGTCCGCCGGCCTGGTCATCCGTGACTTGCCGCTGGTAGCGAGCAACTGGCGTAACACGATGTCCCTGTCCGACTACCTGAAAGCCAACAACGTCGTGGCGATCGCCGGTATCGACACCCGCCGCCTGACCCGCATCCTTCGGGAAAAAGGCGCGCAGAACGGCTGCATCATGGCCGGCGACAACATTTCCGAAGAAGCCGCCATCGCCGCTGCCCAGGGTTTCCCTGGCCTCAAGGGCATGGACCTGGCGAAAGTCGTCAGCACCCAGAAACAATACGAATGGCGCTCCACGGTCTGGGACCTGAAGACCGACAGTCACGCGACGATCGAGGCTTCCGAGCTGCCGTACCACGTGGTGGCGTACGACTACGGCGTCAAGCTGAACATCCTGCGCATGCTGGTCGAGCGTGGCTGCCGCGTCACCGTGGTACCGGCGCAAACCCCGGCCGCCGACGTCCTGGCCCTCAAGCCCGACGGCGTGTTCCTGTCCAACGGCCCGGGTGACCCGGAGCCTTGCGACTACGCGATCCAGGCGATCAAGGACGTGCTGGAAACCGAGATCCCGGTATTCGGTATCTGCCTCGGTCACCAGTTGCTGGCCCTCGCTTCGGGCGCCAAGACCCTGAAAATGGGCCACGGCCACCACGGTGCGAACCACCCGGTCCAGGACCTGGACACCGGCGTGGTGATGATCACCAGCCAGAACCACGGTTTCGCGGTGGATGAAGCGACCCTGCCGGCCAACGTGCGCGCGATCCACAAATCGCTGTTCGACGGCACGCTGCAAGGTATCGAGCGTACCGACAAGAGCGCGTTCAGCTTCCAGGGCCACCCTGAAGCGAGCCCGGGCCCGAACGATGTGGCGCCGCTGTTCGATCGCTTCATCAACGAGATGGCCAAGCGACGCTGACCGCGCGAAGCCCGAGGGCGGCCCCGAACACGGTGGCCCCCTCGGGCGCTTCAAAGATTGTTCGACGGCCTAGCCGACTGACCTGCGGATTTGAGTGACAAACCCATGCCAAAACGTACAGACATAAAAAGCATCCTGATTCTCGGCGCTGGCCCGATCGTGATCGGCCAGGCTTGCGAATTCGACTACTCCGGCGCCCAGGCCTGCAAAGCCCTGCGCGAAGAGGGCTACCGCGTCATCCTGGTGAACTCCAACCCGGCCACCATCATGACCGACCCGGCCATGGCCGACGCCACCTACATCGAGCCGATCAAGTGGCAGACCGTCGCCAAGATCATCGAGAAGGAGCGCCCGGACGCGCTGCTGCCGACCATGGGTGGCCAGACCGCGTTGAACTGCGCACTGGACCTGGAGCGCGAAGGCGTCCTGGAAAAATTCGGTGTGGAAATGATCGGCGCCAATGCCGACACCATCGACAAGGCCGAAGACCGTTCGCGCTTCGACAAGGCGATGAAGTCCATTGGCCTGGACTGCCCACGCTCGGGCATCGCCCACAGCATGGAAGAGGCCAACGCCGTCCTGGAACGCCTCGGCTTCCCGTGCATCATCCGTCCGTCCTTCACCATGGGCGGCACCGGTGGTGGCATCGCCTACAACCGTGAAGAATTCGAAGAAATCTGCGCCCGTGGTCTCGACTTGTCGCCGACCAAGGAACTGCTGATCGACGAATCCCTGATCGGCTGGAAAGAATACGAAATGGAAGTTGTCCGCGACAAAAAGGACAACTGCATCATCGTCTGCTCCATCGAGAACTTCGACCCGATGGGCGTGCACACTGGCGACTCGATCACCGTTGCACCGGCCCAGACCCTGACCGACAAGGAATACCAGATCCTGCGTAACGCCTCCCTGGCGGTACTGCGTGAGATCGGCGTGGAAACCGGCGGCTCCAACGTCCAGTTCGGCATCTGCCCGAACACCGGACGCATGGTGGTCATCGAGATGAACCCGCGGGTATCCCGTTCGTCGGCCCTGGCCTCCAAGGCCACCGGTTTCCCGATCGCCAAGGTCGCCGCCAAGCTGGCCGTGGGCTACACCCTGGACGAGCTGTCGAACGACATCACCGGCGGCAAGACCCCGGCGTCCTTCGAACCGTCCATCGACTACGTTGTCACCAAGCTGCCACGCTTCGCCTTCGAGAAGTTCGCCAAGGCCGATGCCCGCCTGACCACCCAGATGAAGTCGGTCGGTGAAGTCATGGCCATCGGCCGGACCTTCCAGGAATCCCTGCAGAAAGCCCTTCGCGGCCTGGAAGTGGGTGTCTGTGGTCTCGATCCGAAGCTGGATCTGAACGACCCGGAAAGCATGAGCGTGCTCAAGCGCGAGCTGACCGTGCCGGGTGCCGAGCGTATCTGGTACGTGGCCGATGCCTTCCGCGCCGGCATGACTGTCGAGCAGATCTTCGGCATGAACATGATCGACCCTTGGTTCCTGGTCCAGATCGAAGATCTGATCAAGGAAGAAGAGAAGGTCAAGACCCTGGGCATGTCCAGCATCAACCGCGACACGATGTTCCGCCTCAAGCGCAAAGGCTTCTCCGACATGCGCCTGGCCAAGCTGCTGGGTGTGACCGAGAAGAGCCTGCGTGCTCATCGGCACAAGCTGGAAGTGTTCCCGGTCTACAAGCGCGTCGACACCTGCGCGGCCGAGTTCGCCACCGACACCGCCTACCTGTACTCCACGTACGAAGAAGAGTGCGAAGCCGCGCCATCGACCCGGGACAAGATCATGATCCTGGGTGGCGGTCCTAACCGGATCGGCCAGGGCATCGAGTTCGACTACTGCTGCGTACACGCGGCACTGGCCCTGCGCGACGACGGTTACGAGACCATCATGGTCAACTGCAACCCGGAAACCGTGTCCACCGACTACGACACCTCCGATCGCCTGTACTTCGAGCCAGTGACCCTGGAAGACGTGCTGGAAATCGTCCGCGTCGAGAAGCCAAAAGGCGTGATCGTCCAGTACGGCGGCCAGACTCCTTTGAAACTGGCTCGCGCCCTTGAAGCCGCCGGCGTGCCGATCATCGGTACCAGCCCGGATGCCATCGACCGCGCCGAAGACCGTGAGCGCTTCCAGCAGATGGTCGAGCGCCTGAACTTGCGCCAGCCGCCAAACGCCACCGTGCGCAGCGAAGACGAAGCGATTCGTGCCGCCGCCAAGATCGGTTATCCGCTGGTGGTGCGTCCGTCCTATGTGCTGGGCGGTCGTGCGATGGAAATCGTCTACCAGGAAGACGAACTCAAGCGTTACCTGCGCGAAGCGGTCCAGGTGTCCAACGACAGCCCGGTGCTGTTGGACCACTTCCTCAATTGCGCCATCGAAATGGACGTGGATGCGGTCAGCGACGGCAAGGACGTGGTGATTGGCGCGATCATGCAGCACATCGAGCAGGCCGGTGTTCACTCCGGTGACTCCGCTTGCTCGCTGCCGCCGTACTCGCTGCCGGCGCACATCCAGGACGAGATGCGCGAGCAGGTCAAGAAAATGGCCCTGGAACTGGGTGTCATCGGCCTGATGAACGTGCAACTGGCCTTGCAAGGCGAAGATATCTACGTCATCGAAGTCAACCCACGCGCTTCCCGTACCGTGCCGTTCGTTTCCAAGTGCATCGGTGTTTCCCTGGCGATGATCGCGGCGCGCGTCATGGCTGGCAAAACCCTGAAAGAGCTGAACTTCACCAAGGAAATCATCCCGAACTTCTACAGTGTGAAAGAGGCGGTGTTCCCGTTCGCCAAGTTCCCTGGCGTGGACCCGATCCTCGGCCCTGAGATGAAGTCCACCGGTGAAGTGATGGGCGTGGGCGATACCTTCGGTGAAGCCTTCGCCAAGGCCCAGATGGGCGCCAGCGAAGTGTTGCCGACTGGCGGCACGGCGTTCATCAGTGTGCGTGATGACGACAAGCCACTGGTTGCAGGCGTAGCCCGTGATCTGATCAACTTGGGCTTCGAAGTGGTCGCCACTGCCGGTACTGCCAAGCTGATCGAAGCGGCGGGCCTGAAAGTGCGCCGCGTGAACAAGGTGACCGAGGGCCGTCCGCACGTGGTCGATATGATCAAGAATGACGAAGTCACGCTGATCATCAACACCACCGAAGGTCGTCAATCGATCGCCGATTCCTATTCCATTCGTCGCAATGCGCTGCAGCACAAGATCTACTGCACCACGACCATTGCTGCGGGCGAAGCGATCTGCGAAGCGCTCAAGTTCGGTCCCGAGAAGACCGTGCGTCGCTTGCAGGATCTACATGCAGGATTGAAGGCATGAGCATAACCAAGTACCCGATGACTGTTCAGGGCGCGAAGGCCCTGGAAGAAGAACACGCTTTCCTGACCAAGGTCGAGCGCCCGCGCTTGAGCCAGGCTATCGGTGAAGCGCGTGAGCTGGGCGACCTGAAGGAAAACGCCGAATACCACGCTGCCCGAGAGGAGCAGGGGATGGTCGAGGCGCGTGTCCGTGACATCGAAGGCCGCATGCAGAATGCGGTGATCATCGATGTCACGACGATTCCGCATACCGGCAAGGTCATTTTCGGCACCACGGTGGAAATCGCCAACGTCGAGACCGATGAAAGCGTGACCTACCAGATCGTTGGCGAGGACGAGGCAGACATCAAGCTCGGCAAGATTTCCGTCGGTTCACCTATTGCTCGCGCCTTGATTGCCAAGGAAGAGGGCGATGTGGTGGCGGTGAAGACGCCGGGTGGCGTCATCGAGTATGAGATTGTCGAAGTCCGTCACATCTGAACGAAGGCGCCCGCTGCGAGCCGGCGCCATGATCTGGCAGCTCACCCAGATGTTGTGGGTGGGCGGCATCTGGTTGTTGCACATTGGTTTGCTGCCGGTGCTGGGTCGAGTCGGCCTGGCACCGCTGCTCATCGATGAAATCGCCGGCATGCTGACGGTGCTGCTGGTGGCGTTTTCCGCGGCGTGCGTGATGTTTCAGGCTTTGGTGCTGGTTCAGGCCGAAGGCCTTGCCAGTCTATGGCGCGACATTCGTGGGCCGTTGCTGCTCATGTCGATGTATGCGTGCGGGATGTTCTTTGCGGTGCATCTCGGCTGGCCGGATGCGAGCCAGTGGCAGGTATTCAGTTACCTGGTGCTGGGCTTTTCCGGTTTGGTGCTGGTGTTGCAGCCGGTTCCCGGGTGGGGCGGCAGGGTGTGCGAGGCACACCCTTGACCCTTTGACATCACTTGAAGCGGTGAACGTTCGACAGTTGCTTGTTGACGCTGAAGTTCTTGCGATAAATCAGCGCCATCTTGCCGATGACCTGCACCAGGTCTGCCTTGCCGGTCTTGCACAGTTCGGCAACGGCAGCCAGGCGGGCTTCGCGATCGAGGATGTTGAGCTTGATCTTGATCAGCTCGTGATCGCCCAAGGCGCGTTCCAGTTCGGCGAGTACACCTTCAGTCAAACCGTTGTCAGCCACAGTCAAAACCGGTTTCAGATGGTGGCCAATGGATTTGTATTGTTTCTTCTGCTCTTGAGTGAGCGGCATAATCTGACCCCTGCGTCTGATCTTGTAAAAAGCGGCGGCCAGTTTACCCGAGCAAGTCCGGGACCGCCCACTTAATCACGACCCGTTTTATTTTTGAGGTGGCCCGTGGCCCGTTCCAAGACAAGTCTTAAATGGCTGCAAGAGCATTTCAACGACCCATTCGTGAAAATGGCGCAAAAGGACGGGTATCGTTCCCGTGCCAGCTACAAGCTGCTGGAGATTCAGGAAAGAGACCGTTTGATCCGTCCAGGCATGAGCGTGATCGACTTGGGCGCCGCTCCGGGTGGCTGGTCCCAAGTGACCAGTCGTCTGATTGGTGGGCAAGGCACGCTGATCGCTTCCGATATCCTGGAAATGGACAGCATCCCGGATGTGACCTTCATTCAGGGCGACTTTACCGAGGACGCCGTGCTGGCGCAGATCCTTGAAGCGGTTGGAAAAAACGAGGTGGACCTTGTGATTTCCGATATGGCCCCCAATATGAGTGGATTGGCATCTGTTGATATGCCGCGATCGATGTTCCTGTGCGAGTTGGCACTGGATCTTGCGACTCGGGTGTTGAAGCCAGGTGGTGATTTTTTGATCAAGGTCTTCCAGGGTGAAGGCTTCGACGAATATCACAAGAGCGTGCGCAAGCAGTTCGAGAAGGTCACGACGCGCAAGCCGAAATCATCGCGTGATCGTTCCCGTGAGCAGTACCTGCTGGGCCGTGGTTTCCGTGGTCGCAGTGAGGAATAAGAGGTTTTTCGACCGGGGCGATAGGTTTTTCGTATTTCGTCCCGTGAGCATTAGCGAATAATGTGTAGAAAGTGTTTCACAAAGGGTTACAGACGGCGCCTGCCAGAGTCGTAGGTAATGTAGTAAGTTAGGCCGGTGAATATCATGCGAAGCGCGCGCCAGTAGCGGAGCTTGCTTCAGAGGGTAGTTAATTGAACGATATGGCAAAGAATCTGATCCTGTGGTTGATCATCGCCGCTGTCCTGGTGACTGTGATGAACAACTTCTCCAGTCCTAACGAGCCGCAGACCCTCAACTATTCCGACTTCATCCAGCAGGTCAAGGATGGCAAGGTCGAGCGTGTAGCCGTTGATGGCTATGTGATTACCGGCAAGCGCACCGATGGCGACAGCTTCAAGACCATTCGTCCGGCAATCCAGGACAATGGCTTGATCGGTGACCTGGTGGACAACCATGTCGTGGTCGAAGGCAAGCAGCCTGAGCAGCAAAGCATCTGGACCCAGCTCCTGGTCGCCAGCTTCCCGATCCTGGTGATCATCGCCGTGTTCATGTTCTTCATGCGCCAGATGCAGGGCGGCGGTGGAGGCAAGGGCGGGCCGATGAGCTTTGGCAAGAGCAAGGCCCGGCTGCTGTCCGAAGACCAGGTGAAAACCACCTTGGCCGACGTCGCAGGTTGCGACGAAGCCAAGGAAGAAGTCGGCGAGCTGGTTGAATTCCTGCGCGATCCGGGCAAGTTCCAGCGCCTGGGCGGTCGTATTCCTCGTGGCGTGCTGATGGTCGGTCCGCCCGGTACCGGTAAAACCTTGCTGGCCAAGGCGATTGCCGGTGAAGCCAAGGTGCCGTTCTTCACGATTTCCGGTTCCGACTTCGTCGAAATGTTCGTCGGCGTGGGCGCCAGTCGTGTCCGCGACATGTTCGAACAGGCCAAGAAGCACGCACCCTGCATTATCTTCATCGACGAAATCGACGCCGTCGGTCGCCATCGTGGCGCCGGCATGGGTGGCGGTCACGACGAGCGTGAACAGACCCTCAACCAGTTGCTGGTCGAGATGGACGGTTTTGAAATGAACGACGGCATCATTGTGATTGCCGCCACCAACCGTCCTGACGTACTTGACCCTGCGCTGCTGCGTCCAGGTCGTTTCGACCGCCAGGTCGTGGTGGGGCTGCCGGACATTCGTGGTCGCGAGCAGATCCTCAAGGTCCATATGCGCAAGGTGCCAATGGGTGACGACGTTGTTCCGGCCGTCATCGCGCGGGGTACGCCGGGCTTCTCCGGTGCTGACCTGGCGAACCTGGTCAACGAAGCGTCGCTCTTTGCTGCTCGCACTGGCAAGCGCGTCGTGGAAATGAAGGAGTTCGAGCTGGCCAAGGACAAGATCATGATGGGCGCGGAGCGCAAATCCATGGTCATGTCGGAGAAAGAAAAGCAGAACACCGCGTATCACGAGGCGGGCCACGCGATCGTCGGTCGTGTCGTGCCCGAGCATGACCCGGTCTACAAAGTCTCGATCATCCCGCGCGGTCGTGCCCTGGGCGTGACCATGTTCCTGCCGGAAGAGGATCGCTACAGCCTGTCCAAGCGCGCATTGATCAGCCAGATCTGTTCGTTATACGGCGGTCGTATCGCTGAAGAGATGACGCTGGGCTTCGACGGTGTGACCACGGGGGCGTCCAACGACATCATGCGCGCCAGCCAGATCGCCCGGAACATGGTCACCAAGTGGGGCCTGTCCGAGAAGTTGGGGCCGCTGATGTACGCCGAGGAAGAGGGCGAGGTGTTCCTCGGTCGTGGTGGCGGTGGCCAGCATGCAAGCTTCTCCGGCGAGACGGCCAAGCTGATCGACTCCGAAGTGCGCAGCATCATCGACCAGTGTTATGGCACTGCCCGGCAGATTCTCACGGACAACCGTGACAAGCTCGATGCCATGGCCGATGCCCTGATGAAGTATGAAACCATCGATGCCGAGCAGATCGACGACATCATGGCGGGGCGCGAGCCTCGTGAACCGCGTGACTGGTCGGGCGGCGGTACCGGTACTTCCGGCACGCCACCGGCGGTACAGGGTGAGCGTCCGGAAACACCGATTGGCGGCCCGGCCGCTGATGTCTAAGGCTTGAAATGACTTCTGTTCAGTCCTCGACCCGGTTGCCTTGCGGCAACCGGGTTCTTGATTTGGCCCATGCACATGTCATGGGCATTCTCAATGTCACCCCTGATTCCTTTTCCGATGGTGGTCGATTCAGCCAGCTCGATGCTGCACTGCGGCATGCCGAGGCCATGGTGGCCGCCGGCGCAACGCTGATCGATGTGGGGGGCGAATCGACTCGGCCGGGCGCGCGGGCGGTCTCGCCTACCGAGGAATTGGAGCGGGTGGCGCCGATTGTCGAGCGCATCCATCGCGAGCTCGATGTCATTATCTCGGTCGATACATCCACGCCTGCGGTCATGCGCGAAACTGCACGGCTGGGGGCGGGCCTGATCAATGATGTTCGATCCTTGCAGCGCGATGGTGCCCTGGATGCTGCGGCGGACACGGGGTTGCCGGTGTGCCTGATGCATATGCTCGGCGAACCGGGGACCATGCAGAACGACCCGCACTATGATGACGTCACCCGGGAAGTGGGTGAGTTCCTCGTGGCGCGTCTGGGCCAGTGTGCTGCCGTGGGCATCCCTGCCGACCGGATCATTCTTGATCCCGGGTTCGGCTTTGCCAAGACACTGGCGCACAACCTGAGCCTGTTCAAACATATGGAAGCCTTGCATGCCCTGGGGCGGCCCCTGTTGGTCGGGGTCTCGCGAAAGAGCATGATAGGCAATGCCTTGGGTCGCCCGGTGGGCGAGCGCCTGTATGGCGGTCTCGCCCTGGCGGCCTTGGCCCTTGGTAAAGGTGCACGCATATTGCGCGTGCACGATGTGGCCGAAACGATGGATGTCGTGCGGATGATCGCAGCTGTGGATTCAGCCGAATAAGAATGACGGAGCACTTATGAGCAAGAAATATTTTGGCACCGACGGTATTCGTGGTCGGGTCGGCGAATACCCCATTACCCCTGATTTCATGCTCAAGCTCGGCTGGGCGGCCGGCATGGCGTTCCGCAAGATGGGCGCCTGCAAGGTGTTGGTGGGCAAGGACACGCGAATTTCCGGCTACATGTTCGAATCGGCCCTCGAAGCCGGCCTGACATCGGCGGGCGCCGATGTGATGCTGCTCGGCCCGATGCCGACGCCAGCCATCGCCTACCTGACCCGTACGTTCCAAGGCCAGGCAGGCATCGTGATCAGTGCCTCGCACAACCCCCATGATGACAACGGCATCAAGTTCTTCTCCGGCCAGGGTACCAAGCTGCCGGATGATATTGAGCTGATGATCGAAGAGCTGCTGGACACCCCGATGACGGTGGTCGAGTCGAGCAAGATCGGCAAGGTGTCGCGGATCAACGATGCGTCGGGTCGCTACATCGAGTTCTGCAAAGGCAGTGTGCCGACCGGCACCAGTTTTTCTGGCCTGAAAATCGTCGTCGATTGCGCCCACGGGGCAACCTATAAGGTCGCGCCGAGCGTCTTTCGCGAACTGGGCGCCGAAGTGGTGGTGCTGTCCGCTCAGCCCAATGGCCTGAACATCAACCACAACTGTGGTTCCACCCATACCGAGGCGTTGCAGGCTGCGGTGCTGGCCGAGCAGGCTGATCTGGGGATCGCCTTCGATGGTGACGGTGATCGCGTCCTGATGGTTGATCACACCGGCACGGTTGTCGATGGTGACGAGCTGCTGTTCATCATTGCTCGCGACCTGCATGGGCGTGGCAAGCTGCAGGGCGGCGTGGTCGGCACGTTGATGAGTAACCTTGGGCTGGAACTGGCCCTGGCGGACTTGGATATCCCGTTCGTGCGGGCCAATGTGGGCGACCGCTACGTGATCTCGGAGTTGCTGGAGCGCAACTGGGTGATCGGGGGCGAGAACTCCGGCCACATCGTGTGCTTCGACCACACCACCACCGGTGATGCGATCATCGCGGCCTTGCAGGTGCTGATGGCACTCAAGGCGCGCAACGAGGGGCTCGCACAATCGCGCCAGGCGTTGCGCAAATGCCCGCAAGTGTTGATCAATGTACGTTTCGGTGGCGGTGTAAACCCTCTCGAGCATGCGAAGGTCAAGCAGGCCAGCGAGCGCGTAACGCAAGCGATGGCGGGGCGTGGACGCGTGTTGTTGCGCAAGTCCGGCACAGAGCCGTTGGTGCGTGTCATGGTCGAAGGCGAGGATGAAGCGCAAGTTCGCGGTTATGCCGAAGAGCTGGCAAAACTGGTTACTGAAGTTTCTGCCTGAATTCGGCTTGCCAGTCATGAATCCGTTGGGTAACATCTGCGCCCACTTTGACCGACGAGGTACAGCATGCGTCGCCCTATGGTAGCTGGTAACTGGAAGATGCACGGTACCCGCGCCAGCGTCGCTGAGCTGATCAATGGCCTTCGTCATCTGGCCTTGCCAAGCGGTGTTGATGTCGCGGTTTTTCCGCCTTGCTTGTATATCAATCAAGTGATTGATGGCTTGAAGGGCAAGTCGATTTCGGTCGGCGCGCAGAACTCTGCGATGGAAGCCATGCAAGGTGCGTTGACCGGTGAGATTGCACCGAGTCAATTGGTGGATGCAGGTTGTTCCCTGGTCCTGGTCGGGCACTCCGAGCGTCGCCAGATCATGGGCGAGCAGGACAAGACCTTGATCCGCAAATTTGCTGCGGCCCAGGCCTGTGGTCTGACTCCGGTGTTGTGCATAGGGGAAACCCGCGAGCAGCGTGAGGCCGGCAAGACCCTTGAGGTTGTCGAGCGTCAGCTGGGCAGCATCATCGAGGAGCTGGGTGTCGGTGCTTTTGCAAAGGCGATCATTGCTTACGAGCCAGTCTGGGCCATCGGCACTGGGCTGACTGCTTCGCCGCAACAGGCGCAGGATGTGCACGCAGCCATCCGCGCGCAGTTGGCGGCAGAGAATTCTGAAGTGGCACGAGGTGTGCGGCTTCTATACGGCGGCAGCGTGAAGGCGGCCAATGCGGTCGAACTGTTCGGCATGCCGGATATCGATGGGGGGCTCATTGGTGGAGCGTCCCTGAATGCAGATGAGTTCGGTGCGATCTGTCGCGCCGCGGGAAACTGAAAAAATGCTGGAAACAGTCGTAGTCGTTTTTCATCTGCTGGGTGCACTGGGCGTAGTTGCTCTCGTATTGCTGCAGCAGGGTAAAGGTGCGGATGCTGGTGCGTCTTTCGGTGCAGGTGCTTCAAATACTGTATTCGGAAGCCAAGGTTCCTCTACCTTTCTCAGTAAGTTTACTGCTATACTTGCCGCCGGTTTCTTCATAACCAGCTTAGGGTTAGGTTACTTTGCTAAAGAGAAAGCTCACGAGCTGACTCAAGTAGGTTTGCCAAACCCAGCGGTATTGGAAGCGCCAAAGCAACAACCGGCTTCTGATGATGTCCCGGTGCTTCAAGAGCAAAAGTCGGCCAGCCCGGCGACTGACGTGCCTCCAGCTCAAGAGCAGAAGTAAGAAGGTTTCAAACGCTGTATTGCCGAGGTGGTGGAATTGGTAGACACGCAACCTTGAGGTGGTTGTGCCCATAGGGTGTAGGGGTTCGAGTCCCCTTCTCGGTACCAATTATCAGGAGAGCCCGCGATTGCGGGCTTTCTTGTAGGTGGAAGGGTTACATTGACCCTGTAAGGGATCGGTCGTATACTTCCGCCCCAGCTTTGTCGCGGGATGGAGCAGTCTGGTAGCTCGTCGGGCTCATAACCCGAAGGTCGTCGGTTCAAATCCGGCTCCCGCAACCAGTTTCAGGGGCCCCTTCCAAGGGGCTTTTTGTTAGCTGGACACTTTATAACGCCGCTGTTCGACGGCGTTTCAGGGATGGGCGATTCGCCCATTTTTTTTTATTTGCACAGCATGCACAAACATGCACGAGGGGGTTCAGGTGTCGAGCAAGCTAGAACAGTTGCAGGCCTTGTTGGCCCCGGTGGTCGTGGCCCTTGGCTATGAATGCTGGGGTATTGAGTTTTCGGCTCAAGGTCGCCACTCACTGTTGCGCGTTTATATCGATAAGGAAGGCGGCGTGTTGGTGGACGATTGCGCCATCGTCAGCCGTCAGATCAGCGGTGTACTGGATGTTGAAGATCCAATCACCTCCGAATACACCCTTGAAGTTTCCTCGCCTGGCATGGAGCGCCCCCTGTTCACACTTGAACAGTTCGCTTTGTTTGCCGGTGAACAAGTGAAGATCAAGCTGCGCTCGCCTTTCGAAGGTCGACGCAACTTCCAAGGCCTTCTGCGCGGTGTAGAAGAGCAGGACGTCGTGGTGCAGGTAGATGACCATGAGTTCCTGTTGCCGATCGATATGATCGACAAGGCCAACATTATTCCCAGTTTTGACTGATACGTGCCAGATACTGCGGATCCCGCGGATCCAATGGCTTGCGAAAGGCGAGGCGTACGATGAGCAAAGAAGTACTGCTGGTTGTTGAGTCGGTATCCAATGAAAAGGGCGTACCGGCTAACGTTATTTTTGAAGCGCTGGAGCTGGCTCTGGCCACTGCTACCAAGAAGCGGTTCGAAGACGAAGTTGATTTGCGTGTGGAGATCAATCGCCACACCGGTGCCTACGAGACTTTCCGTCGCTGGACGGTCGTCGAGGAAGCCGACCTGGACGATCCAGCTATCGAAACCTGGCCGAGCAAGGTTGCGGAAACGCACCCGGGCGCCAAGGTCGGTGATGTCGTCGAAGAAAAAATCGAGTCCATCGAATTCGGTCGCATCGCTGCACAGACTGCCAAGCAAGTCATTGTGCAAAAGGTTCGCGAAGCCGAGCGCGCACAAGTCGTCGACGCTTATCGCGAGCGCCTGGGGGAAATCATCTCCGGCACCGTGAAAAAAGTCACCCGCGACAACGTGATCGTCGACCTGGGCAATAACGCCGAAGCGTTGCTGGCTCGTGAAGACATCATTTCTCGCGAAACTTTCCGGGTTGGCGTGCGTTTGCGTGCGCTGCTCAAGGAAATCCGCACCGAGAACCGGGGCCCGCAGCTGATCCTGTCGCGTACAGCGCCGGAAATGCTGATCGAGTTGTTCCGCATCGAAGTGCCGGAAATTGCTGAAGGCCTGATCGAAGTCATGGCCGCTTCCCGTGATCCGGGTTCGCGCGCCAAGATCGCGGTCCGCTCCAAGGACAAGCGTATCGACCCACAAGGTGCCTGCATCGGCATGCGTGGTTCGCGTGTCCAGGCCGTATCCGGCGAGTTGGGCGGCGAGCGCGTGGACATCGTCCTGTGGGACGACAACCCGGCTCAGTTCGTGATCAATGCCATGTCGCCTGCTGAAGTGGCGGCAATTATCGTCGACGAAGATGCCCACGCCATGGACATCGCCGTTGGCGCAGACAATCTGGCTCAGGCCATCGGTCGCGGTGGTCAGAACGTGCGTCTGGCCAGCCAATTGACTGGCTGGACCCTGAACGTGATGACCGAATCGGACATCCAGGCTAAGCAGCAAGCTGAAACCGGCGACATCCTGCGCAACTTCATCGAAGAGCTTGAAGTCGATGAAGAGCTGGCGCAGGTGCTGGTGGATGAAGGCTTTACCAGCCTGGAAGAGATTGCCTACGTACCGGTGGAGGAAATGCTCAACATCGACGGCTTTGACGAGGAAATCGTCAACGAGCTTCGCGCTCGGGCCAAGGATCGTTTGTTGACCAAAGCCATCGCTACTGAGGAAAAGCTGGCAGACGCCCATCCGGCCGAAGACCTGCTCTCGCTTGAGGGCATGGACAAGGATTTGGCGATGGAACTGGCGGTGCGCGGCGTAATTACCCGCGAAGACCTGGCCGAGCAGTCTATTGACGATCTGCTCGACATCGACGGCATTGACGATGATCGTGCCGGCAAGTTGATCATGGCCGCCCGAGCCCACTGGTTCGAGTAATTAGGCGCGGCCTGAGGAGAGAAGTGCATGACGCAAGTCACGGTGAAACAACTGGCCGATGAGGTCAAAACACCGGTAGAGCGCCTGTTGCAGCAGATGCGTGAGGCAGGTCTGCCGCACACCGCCGCCGAGGAACATGTGACCGACAGTGAAAAGCAGTCCCTGCTGACTCACTTGAAGAGCAGTCACAAGGCAAAAGTGGAAGAACCGCGCAAGATCACTCTGCAGCGTAAAACCACCAGCACCCTGCGTGTTGCCGGTAGCAAAAGCATCAGCGTTGAAGTACGCAAGAAGAAAGTCTTCGTACAGCGCAGCCCGGAAGAAATCGAAGCCGAGCGCAAACGCGAACAGGAAGAACGTCGCGCAGTAGAAAATGCTGCTCGCCAGAAGGCTGAAGAAGAAGCCAAGCGTCGCGCCGAAGAAGAAGCGCGCCGCCAGCCTGCTGCTGCGCAGACCGCCCCGGTAGAAGCCGTCGAGGCTGTTGCCCCGGCCGCCGAACCTGTGCGCGAAGCGGCGCCAGTCGTGGCTGCTGCCCCGGCTCCAGCCGACACTCGCAAGCGCGACGAACAGCGTCGTCCGGACAAACCACGTGCCGACGACAACCGTCGTGGCAGCGGCGATGGTGAGCGCAAGAACGCGCCTCATCGTGCTTCGGTCAAGGAAAAGGCGCCAGCACCTCGTGTTGCGCCACGTACCACCGACGAAGAAAGCGACGGCTTCCGTCGTGGCGGTCGCGGCAAGGCCAAGCTGAAGAAACGCAACGCCCACGGTTTCCAGAGCCCTACAGGCCCTGTCGTGCGTGAAGTGAAGATCGGCGAGACCATCACTGTGGGCGATCTGGCCCAGCAGATGTCGGTCAAGGCTGCTGAAATCATCAAGTTCATGTTCAAGCTGGGTACGCCAGCCACCATCAACCAGGTACTGGACCAGGAAACTGCCCAACTGGTTGCTGAAGAGCTGGGCCACAAAGTGACCCTGGTCAGCGACACCGCCCTGGAAGATTCCCTGGCCGAGTCCCTGAAATTCGAAGGCGAGGCGGTTTCCCGTGCTCCGGTCGTGACCGTCATGGGCCACGTCGACCACGGTAAAACGTCCCTGCTCGACTACATTCGTCGCGCCAAGGTGGCGGCCGGTGAAGCGGGTGGTATTACCCAGCACATCGGTGCGTACCACGTTGAAACCGACCGCGGCATGGTGACGTTCCTCGACACCCCGGGTCACGCCGCGTTTACCGCGATGCGTGCCCGTGGTGCCAAGGCGACCGACATCGTGATCCTGGTGGTTGCAGCGGACGACGGCGTGATGCCACAAACCATCGAAGCCGTTCAGCATGCCAAGGCTGCTGGCGTGCCGCTGGTGGTTGCGGTGAACAAGATCGACAAGCCGGGCGCCGATCTCGATCGCATCCGCAGCGAACTGTCGGTCCACGGCGTGACCTCCGAAGAGTGGGGTGGCGACACTCCATTCGTTCCGGTCTCGGCGAAGATGGGTACTGGTGTTGACGAACTGCTCGAAGCCGTTCTGTTGCAAGCCGAGGTTCTCGAACTGACCGCTACGCCTTCGGCACCTGGCCGTGGTGTTGTGGTTGAATCGCGCCTCGACAAGGGCCGTGGCCCGGTTGCAACGGTCCTGGTCCAGGACGGTACGCTGCGTCAAGGCGACATGGTGCTGGTCGGCTCGAACTATGGCCGCGTGCGCGCCATGCTCGACGAGAACGGCAAGCCTATCAAGGAAGCCGGTCCGGCTATCCCGGTCGAGATCCTCGGCCTGGACGGTACCCCGGACGCTGGCGACGAGATGAGCGTTGTGGCTGACGAGAAGAAAGCCCGTGAAGTGGCTCTGTTCCGTCAAGGCAAGTTCCGCGAAGTCAAACTGGCTCGTGCTCACGCTGGCAAGCTGGAAAACATCTTCGAGAACATGGGCCAGGAAGAGAAGAAGACGCTCAACATCGTCCTCAAATCCGACGTCCGTGGTTCCCTGGAAGCGTTGAACGGCGCCTTGAATGGCCTGGGTAACGACGAAGTGCAAGTGCGTGTGGTCGGTGGCGGCGTCGGTGGTATCACCGAGTCCGATGCCAACCTGGCACTGGCTTCCAACGCTGTACTGTTCGGCTTCAACGTGCGTGCCGATGCCGGCGCTCGCAAGATCGTCGAGCAGGAAGGCCTGGATATGCGTTACTACAACGTGATCTACGACATCATCGAAGACGTCAAGAAAGCGTTGACCGGTATGCTGGGCAGCGACGTCCGGGAGAACATCCTGGGCGTTGCCGAAGTTCGCGACGTGTTCCGTTCGCCGAAGTTCGGTGCCATCGCCGGTTGCATGGTGATCGAAGGTGTCGTTCACCGTAACCGTCCGATCCGTGTACTGCGTGAAGACATCGTGATCTTCGAAGGCGAGCTGGAATCCCTGCGTCGCTTCAAGGATGACGCTTCCGAAGTGCGTGCCGGCATGGAATGCGGTATTGGCGTCAAGAGCTACAACGACGTCAAGGTTGGCGACAAGATCGAAGTCTTCGAGAAGGTCCAGGTTGCTCGCAGCCTCTAACTCGCGCACTTCAAGAGCCGCGCCGGGCAGTCGCATGAACATGCGCTGCCTGGCTGGCGGACTCTAAACGCAACGCCCGGTCTGGCTTTTGCCAGGCCGGGCGTTTGCCGCTTTCAGACCTCGCGGGTTTCACCGTGGGGCAGTAACAGGTAACAAGACATGGCAAAAGAATACAGCCGTACCCAACGAATCGGCGATCAGATGCAGCGCGAGCTGGCCCAACTGATCCGTCGCGAAGTCAAAGACCCGCGCGTCGGCCTGGTCACCATCACCGCAGTGGAAGTCAGCCGTGACGTCGGTCACGCCAAGATTTTCATCACCGTGATGGGCCAGGACAGCGCCGAAGAAATCGCCCTGAGCATCAAGGTGCTCAACTCGGCCGCCGGCTTCCTGCGTATGCAGTTGGCTCGGGAGATGAAGCTGCGCAGCGTCCCGCAGTTGCACTTCCATTACGACGAAAGCGTCGCCCGGGGTGCGCATCTGTCGGCACTGATCGAGCGCGCCGTGGCGGAAGACAGCCAGCACCCGGTTGCGGCTGAACCTGAAGACACCAAGGAGTAATCGGTGGCTCAGGTCAAACGTATCCGTCGTAATGTCAGCGGTATCATCCTCCTCGACAAGCCGCTGGGGTTCACGTCCAACGCGGCGTTGCAGAAGGTTCGCTGGTTGCTCAATGCTGAAAAGGCCGGGCACACCGGTAGCCTCGATCCGCTGGCCACTGGCGTGCTGCCGCTGTGCTTTGGCGAGGCGACCAAGTTCTCCCAGTACCTGCTCGATTCCGACAAGGGTTACGAAACCCTGGCGCAACTGGGCAAGACGACTACCACGGCGGACGCCGAAGGTGAAGTTTTGCTGGAGCGCCCGGTGACCGTTGGTCAGGCGGATGTCGAAGCGGTGTTGCCGAAATTTCGCGGGCAAATCAGTCAGATACCGCCGATGTACTCCGCTTTGAAGCGCGATGGACAGCCGTTGTATAAACTGGCCCGTGCAGGCGAAGTAGTGGAGCGTGAACCGCGTTCTGTTACTATTGCGCGCTTGGAATTGCTGGCCTTTGACGGTAATACTGCGCGGCTTGCCGTGGATTGCAGCAAAGGCACCTATATCCGCACCCTGGTGGAGGATATTGGTGAGCAGCTCGGCTGTGGTGCGTACGTGGCAGAATTGCGACGGACCCAGGCCGGGCCTTTCACGTTGGCCCAGACGGTCACGCTGGAAGAGCTTGAAGCGGTGCATGCCGAAGGCGGCAACGAAGCGGTCGACCGTTTCCTGATGCCATCGGACAGCGGCCTGCTGGATTGGCCGCTCTTGCAGTTCTCGGAACACAGCGCGTTCTACTGGCTCAACGGCCAGCCGGTACGCGCCCCGGATGCGCCGAAGTTCGGCATGGTCCGGGTACAGGATCACAACGGTCGTTTCATCGGTATCGGTGAAGTGAGCGAAGACGGGCGCATTGCGCCGCGTCGACTGATTCGGTCGGAATGACCGGAACCAGCCTGCGTAACAGCGGGTTGGCGAGTGTGGCTGTTAACAGGCACGGTCACTACTCATTTATAGATACAGGGATTTGTCCCTGGCCTGTTGAAGCTGTTCCTCGGAACAGTTTCCTGACTAAAAGGATTGCCTCATGGCTCTCGACGTTCAAGAAAAAGCTCAAATCGTAGCTGACTACCAGCAAGCTGTTGGTGACACTGGTTCGCCAGAAGTGCAAGTTGCACTGCTGACCGCCAACATCAACAAACTGCAAGGTCACTTCAAGGCCAACGGTAAAGATCACCACTCCCGTCGTGGTCTGATCCGCATGGTAAACCAGCGTCGCAAGCTGCTGGACTACCTGAAAGGCAAGGACGTGAGCCGTTACAGTGCTCTGATCGCTCGCCTGGGTCTGCGTCGCTAATCAGCGATTGCGCTAGAGGTTGGTGGTCTGTCGTACGTCAGTGGGGTTTCCCGCTGGCGCATGGCAGGCTCCCAGCCTCAAGTTTTATCTGGATACACGTTTTACCCTGGACAGGCGTCGGGCCGATTCCCGTCATTGCCCAAGAATTTCGCAAGAAGACAAGTTCCCCAAGAGCCACAAAGAAGGTAGGACACCGTGAACCCGGTAATCAAAAAATTCCAGTTCGGTCAGTCGACCGTTACCCTCGAGACTGGCCGTATCGCCCGTCAGGCCTCCGGCGCAGTGCTGGTCACCGTTGACGACGACGTCAGCGTATTGGTGACCGTTGTCGGTGCCAAGCAAGCCGATCCAGGCAAGGGCTTCTTCCCTCTGTCTGTTCACTACCAGGAAAAGACTTACGCGGCCGGTAAGATCCCTGGCGGTTTCTTCAAGCGCGAAGGCCGTCCTTCCGAGAAGGAAACCCTGACTTCCCGACTGATCGACCGTCCGATCCGTCCGCTGTTTCCAGAAGGTTTCATGAACGAAGTGCAGGTTGTCTGCACCGTCGTGTCCACCAGCAAGAAAACCGATCCGGACATCGCTGCGATGATCGGTACCTCGGCTGCCCTGGCTATCTCCGGTATTCCTTTCGATGGCCCGATCGGCGCTGCCCGCGTTGCGTTCCACGAAAGCACCGGCTACCTGCTGAACCCGACTTACGAGCAGTTGAAGGCGTCGAGCCTGGACATGGTCGTGGCCGGTACTTCCGAAGCCGTGCTGATGGTTGAATCCGAAGCCAAAGAGCTGACCGAAGACCAGATGCTGGGCGCCGTGCTGTTCGCCCACGACGAGTTCCAGGTGGTGATCAACGCCGTCAAGGAACTGGCCGCAGAAGCCGCCAAGCCAACCTGGACCTGGGCACCACAGCCAGAAGCCACCGAGCTGCTGGGCGCGATCCGTGCCGAGTTCGGCGACGCGATCTCCCAGGCCTACACCATCACCATCAAGGCCGACCGCTACGCACGCCTGGGCGAGCTGAAAGACCAGGTCGTTGCCAAGTTCTCCGGCGAAGAAGGCCAGCCATCGGCCAGCGACGTCAAGGCTGCTTTCGGTGAAATCGAATACCGCACCGTTCGCGAAAACATCGTAAACGGCAAGCCGCGTATCGACGGTCGCGACACCCGCACCGTTCGTCCGCTGAACATCGAAGTCGGCGTCCTGCCAAAGACCCACGGTTCGGCCCTGTTCACCCGTGGCGAAACCCAGGCGCTGGTCGTTGCAACACTGGGCACCGCCCGTGACGCGCAACTGCTGGACACCCTGGAAGGCGAAAAGAAAGACCCGTTCATGCTGCACTACAACTTCCCTCCGTTCTCGGTGGGCGAGTGTGGTCGCATGGGTGGCGCCGGTCGTCGCGAAATCGGTCACGGCCGTCTGGCCCGTCGTTCGGTCCAGGCCATGCTGCCAGCCGCTGACGTGTTCCCGTACACCATTCGCGTGGTATCGGAAATCACCGAGTCCAACGGTTCGAGCTCGATGGCTTCGGTCTGCGGCGCTTCCCTGGCCCTGATGGACGCTGGTGTGCCGATGAAGGCACCGGTTGCGGGTATCGCCATGGGTCTGGTTAAAGAAGGCGAGAAGTTCGCCGTCCTGACCGACATCCTGGGTGACGAAGACCACCTGGGCGACATGGACTTCAAAGTGGCCGGTACCGCCAAAGGCGTCACCGCACTGCAGATGGACATCAAGATCAAGGGCATCACCGAAGAAATCATGGAAATCGCCCTGGGCCAAGCCCTGGAAGCGCGCCTGAATATCCTCGGTCAGATGAACCAGATCATCGGTCAGTCCCGTACCGAGCTGTCGGAAAATGCTCCGACCATGATTGCGATGAAAATCGACACCGACAAGATCCGTGATGTCATCGGTAAAGGCGGCGCGACCATCCGTGCGATCTGCGAAGAAACCAAGGCTTCGATCGACATCGAAGACGACGGTTCGATCAAGATCTTCGGCGAAACCAAGGAAGCGGCAGAAGCAGCACGCCAGCGCGTCCTGGGCATCACCGCGGAAGCCGAGATCGGCAAGATCTACGTCGGCAAGGTTGAACGCATCGTCGACTTCGGCGCGTTCGTCAACATCCTGCCGGGCAAGGACGGTCTGGTTCACATCTCCATGCTGAGCGATGCTCGCGTCGAGAAAGTGACCGACATCCTGAAGGAAGGCCAGGAAGTGGAAGTGCTGGTACTGGACGTGGACAACCGCGGCCGTATCAAGCTGTCCATCAAGGACGTCGCGGCAGCCAAGGCATCGGGCGTTTAATCACCCCCTCGCTTAGCTGCTGAACAAGCAAACGCCCCGACTGGTTCGGGGCGTTTTGCTGTGTGGTGAAAATCACCGCCAGGCAGGTTGCCTGGCTACGGGGGACGGTGCTAGTTTTAGCCACCGCCCGTGTAGCTCAGCCGGTAGAGCAGCGCACTCGTAACGCGAAGGTCGCAGGTTCGATTCCTGTCTCGGGCACCATCTCCCCTCGTTATTTCACCTTCCTGCTCAGCTCCTCGACCGTGCGCTTGAGCTGGTCCATCTCGTTGTCCTGATCGCTGAGTTCCCGTTTCAGGGACGAAATCTCGCTGTTGCTCGAACTCGAACTGGAGCCGCTATTGCGCTTGAGTTCTTCCACCTGCTTGCCAAGATCCTTCAGATCGCTTTCCTGTTCCTTGATGGTGCGCTTGAGCTCGTCGATCTCCTTGCTGCTGGAGGTGGAACTGGACCCGCTGTTGCGCTTGAGTTCTTCGATCTGGCGGGCCTGGTCGCTGAGGGTGCGTTTCTGGTTTTCCAGTTCGTCGGCATTGTTCTTTACGGCTTTTGGCAGGTTTTCCAAGGCGCTGGCGCTGACGTTGGTCTTTACGAGTACGTACTTATCGAATTGGTTGTAATGAAGTGCAGGAATGGCGTCGTGGTCAGAGGGACCATCGGAGGAGACTTCAACCGCCGCTTGGGCAACGCCGGCCAAGGTCAGGCTGCCGAGCAGCAAGGTCGCGGTAGCAAGACGGGTCGACGAACGTTTCGAAAAGCTGCGCATCACTGGGGTTCCTTGTGAGATGCCGGAATAGCACATTGCTATGACTGGTTGTTCTGACAGATGTTCCCTAGTCCCCTTAGCTTCGTATGCACATGGTTTTTTGTGGGATAGATGTAAAGAGCCGTGTAAATCGTTGGCAAAACATCCTATATTCACTGCCTGCATGAGCACCGCCCAGCAGTTTTCAGATGATCCACGAATGGTTCTGAAGGCCAGGTGAACCGGGCTTCTAACGGCTTCCTGCGTCAGAGAGATCCTTGATGATCCAGATCCATCTTCCATTCCCCAGATCAACGAGAACGCCATGACTGTTAAAGAATTGACACAGGAAGCCAGGCACGAAGAAGCACTGAAGAAATATGTGCTGGATGCGCCCCAGTTGCTGGAAGAGATCAAGGACTTGTCCGCCGACGATCAGAAAGACCAGATCCAATGGGCATTCGAGGACGAGGCCGAAGCCCAGGGGCTGCAACCCTGGGAGTTGACGCTCAAGTACACCAGCACGCCTGAAGAGTTCGAGGTGCAGCGCCTTGCGTTGCACAAGGAAGCGGCCGAGGTGCTGGGTGTGGAGTGGGAAGAATACTGCGAGATGAATAATCTGGTGGTCTGAGAACACGCGGTAAGAGCGACACTGTGGCGAGGGAGCTTGCTCCCGCTGGGTTGCGCAGCAGCCCCAAAAAGAGGGGGCCGCTTCGCGGCCCAGCGGGAGCAAGCTCCCTCGCCACGGACTATCTTCGTTTCTGATTGCCCGGCGTCAGCCTGTCAGAGGCTCAGTCGCATCGACAGATCCACCGCCTTCACATCCTTGGTCATCGCCCCGATCGAGATGTAGTCCACCCCGGTCTCGGCTATCGGGCGCAACGTGCTTTCGTTGATGCCGCCGCTGGCTTCCAGTTTCGCCTTGCCACCATTGAGGCGTACGGCTTCGCGCATGTCGTCCAGGCTCAGTTCGTCGAGCATGATGATGTCGGCACCGGCCGTCAGCGCTTCTTTCAATTCCGCCAGGCTTTCCACTTCGACTTCCACCGGTTTGCCCGGTGCGATCTTATGGGCGGCGGCGATGGCCTGGGCGATCCCGCCGCAAGCGGCGATGTGGTTTTCCTTGATCAGGAAGGCATCGTACAGGCCGATGCGGTGGTTATGGCAGCCGCCGCAGGTGACTGCGTATTTCTGGGCCAGGCGCAGCCCGGGCAGGGTCTTGCGAGTGTCCAGCAACTTCACTTGGGTGCCGGCGACAAAGTCGGCCAGGTAGCGGGCCCGGGTGGCGACGCCCGACAGCATCTGCAGGAAATTCAGCGCGCTGCGTTCGCCGGTCAGCAGCGAGCGGGCCGGGCCTTCCAGATGGAACAGCACCTGGTCGGGGCTGACCCGGTCGCCATCGCGCACTTGCCAATGCACCGCGACACGCGGATCCAGCTGCCGGAACACGGCATCGACCCAGGCCGTACCACTGATGATCGCCGCATCGCGGGTGATGATGGTGGCCTTGGCCAGGCGTTCGGCGGGGATCAGTTGCGCGGTGATGTCGCCGCTGCCGACGTCTTCAAGCAACGCGCGGCGCACGTTGGCTTCGATTTCGGCGGTCAGGTCGGCGAGGCGTAGATTCGGCATAACGGGCTCCACAAACAAAGTGGCCTGGATTATAGGGTGTCGAAACCTGCATTTGGTCGCGTCCTCGCAACATTTCCTCATTTCCTCGGTCACTAGTTGCGCCGTATTTCGAGCTGCGTCACAGAGTACCGCTGGTGCGGCGGGGTTCTTTTACCCATAATCCGCCTTTCGATTGACGCCATAGCTTTGACGTCATGAACCGAAGAACCGTTTCAGGAGGCCAGGATGCACAACGACGGGAATGTAGTGCCTTTGCACAAGGTGTCTACCGATCAGGCGACTCGCTCGCCGCTCGCCCGCCTGCCTGTGATTCTGCTTCAGGTTCGCGACAAGGCCGCCCAGCAGTTGCGCCTGGGCTTGCAGGGGCTGTTCGATAACGCTGACGACACCTTGTTCGAAATGGCCGACCGGGCGCGCGATGACGTCGAGCAGAACTTGTACTTCGAGGCCATGCGGGACCTGCGCCTGAAGCGCAAAAGCATCGAGCGGGAATTCATCGAGCAGTTCTTCGAGACCTTCGTCAGCCTGGCCCAGTACGACCTGACCCACGCCACCTTGGCGCCTACCCTGGCGTCGGACGGTCAACCCCGGCGCTCCCAGGACGACCTGGAGCGGCAGTTGGCGGTCGAGGCCATGGTCGCTAGGGTGCTCAGGCGCGATGGCGTGGCGCTGGAGCAACTGACGGCCCGGCTCGGTGTGCTGCTGGCTCGACCGCTGGGCAATCAGCACAATCCCCTGAGCCCGGCACTGCTGTGCGAAAAGTTCTTGCAGGCCGGGCGCAACCTGGGCGTGGGCATCAAGGTCAAGCTGATCCTGCTCAAACTGTTCGAGCGTTATGTGCTCAGCGAGTGCGACCAACTTTATACCGAGGCTAACCAGTTGCTGGCGGCCACGGGGATCCTGCCGGAGCTCAAGGTGACGCCGGCGCGTCGGGTTTCGGATCGCCCCGAGGATAACCCCAGGCCCAACGCCGAAATCGCCGCCAAACCCAGCGATGCCGAAGTCGACGACAGCGTGCAGGAAGTGTTCGCCGCCTTGCAGAAGCTATTGATGCAAGTGCGTGGCAGCGTGGCGCCGACCCTGGAACCCAGTGTGCCGCCCCAGCCAATTTCTACCCGTGACCTGCTGCGGCTGCTCTCGCATTTGCAGCAATACGTGCCGGCGCCTGCCGTGCAGGACGAGTTCGACCTGCGTAGCCAGCTCGAACAACTGCTGACCCGGGTCAGCGTCAGGAGTGGCAAGTCCCGGGTGGTCGACGGCGCGGATGAAGATGTGATCAACCTGATCTCGATGATGTTCGAATTCATCCTCGACGACCATAACCTGCCAGATTCCTTCAAGGCCCTGATCGGTCGCCTGCAAATCCCGATGCTCAAGGTCGCGGTGCAGGACAAGAGCTTTTTCAGCCGCGGTAACCATCCGGCCCGGCGACTGCTCAACGAAATCGCGGCCGCGGCCATGGGGTGGGGCGATTGCGACGATCATCAGCGTGACAGCCTGTACTTGCGCATCGAGCAGGTCGTGCAGCGCTTGCTGAATGACTTCGTCGATGACCCGGCGATTTTCTCCGAACTGCTCGCCGATTTCCTCGCCTTCACCAGTGACGAGCGGCGCCGCAGCGAGTTGCTTGAGCAGCGTATCCGCGACGCCGAAGAAGGGCGGGCCAAGGCCGAACTGGCGCGCCAGCGTGTCGAAGGGGCGCTGAACCAGGTGATGCTGGGCAAAGTCTTGCCACAAGCGGTGGTGGAGTTCGTGCAGCAGGCCTGGAGCCAGGTGTTGTTGCTGACCTGTTTCAAGCACGGCAAGTATTCCGCCGAGTGGCAGGCTGACGTCCTGACCCTGGAGCAATTGATCTGGAGCGTCGAGCCTCACGACGAGCCCGATGCGGGCCTGCGTCTGCTGGCGATGGTGCCGGAGCTGCTCAAGGCCCTGCGTGAAGGCCTCAGCCGTTCGGCGTTCGACCCATTCGCCACCAGCGAGTTTTTCAGTGAGCTGGAAGTCCTCCATGTGCAGGCGCTCGAACGCGTGGGCCAGGCAACGGAACAGGTCCAGTCGCTCGATTCGCCGGCCATGGTCGAGGTGTCGGAAAGAATTGTTTTGCGTGCGCCGCAAAAGTCGGCGGGGGAGAGCGTGGCGGTGCATTTGCCGGCGGATGACGTCGGCCTGCTGCAGGTCGACCAACTGCACCTGGGGAGCTGGGTCGAGTTCCAGGAGGACGAGGACAATTCCCTGCGTTGCAAGCTGGCGGCGATCATCGAGGCCACCGGCAAATACGTCTTCGTCAATCGCACTGGCCTCAAGGTGCTGGAGCACAGCCGCACCAGCCTGGCCCTGGAGTTCCGCCGGGGCGCGGCGCGGCTGTTGGACGACACCCTGTTGTTCGACCGGGCGCTGGAGTCGGTGCTGGGCAATCTGCGCCAGCTCAATCGCGGCAAGTGATCGCGCAGCCCGGCCCGATCACGGCATACTGACGGCATTCACCGTCGTCATCGAAGGAACCTGTATGCAGTTGGACTCCGCGAGCGGTTGGTGCGAGGGGGTGCGTCATTGCCCGTCGCCCAACTTCAATGCGCGCCCGGAAGGCGAAATCTCCCTGCTGGTGATCCACAACATCAGCCTGCCACCGGCACAATTCGCCACGGGCAAGGTGCAGGAATTCTTCCAGAATCGTCTGGATGTCACGGAACATCCCTACTTTGCCGGTATCGCCGACTTGCGCGTCTCCGCACATTTCCTGATCGAACGTGACGGCAGCGTGACCCAGTTTGTCTCTTGTCTGGATCGCGCGTGGCATGCGGGCGTCTCGTGCTTCGAGGGGCGTGAGACCTGTAACGATTTTTCCCTGGGCATCGAGCTGGAGGGCACGGATGATCTGCCATTCACCGACGCGCAATATGTCGCATTGGTGGACCTGACCCGGCAGTTGCAAGCGGCGTTCAGGGCGATCACCGTGCAGCGTATCTGCGGGCACAGCGACATCGCTCCAGGGCGCAAGACCGATCCGGGACCGGCATTCGACTGGGCGCGCTATCGCGCGGCCCTGACAGAAGGGGAAGGACAATGAGTTTTCTGGTGTTGCTGCTGGCCGTCTGGATCGAGAAGTTCTCGGCCTTGCGCCTGCGGGTCCAGCGCGACGGCGGTTGGCTGCGCGAGCTGAACAAACTCGAGGCGAGCCCACGGTGGGTCAACCGGCCTTGGCTGGTGTTGACGGCGATGGTCCTGCTGCCCGTGGCCCTGCTGGCGTTGCTTTTGTGGGTGCTGGAGCCAGTGGCCTACGGTTTGCTGGCGCTGCCGGTGCACTTGCTGGTGGTGATTTATAGCCTGGGGCGCGGCGATCTGCTGGCCGCCCTCGGGCCGTTTCGCGACGCCTGGCGGCGGGAAGACCTGCAAGCGGCGGCTCATGTGGCCAAGCGCGACCTGGACATTGAAGCCGATGACGGTGAGCAGTTGCTGGAGCGAGTCCAGGGCCATTTGTTGTGGCAGGCCTACCAGAGCTTTTTCGCGGTGATTTTCTGGTACTTCGTGTTGGGCCCGGTCGCGGCCTTGAGCTATCGATTGCTGGCGCTGGCTGCCGAGCACAGCCAGAACCCCGGCGTCGCCGAGCGGGCCTCGCAAATGCGCCATGCCTTCGATTGGGTGCCGGTGCGGTTGCTGGCGGCGAGCTTCGCCCTGGTGGGCAATTTTGTTGCGGTCAGCCGGGTCATGTTGCATGAACTGTTGAACTGGAACATCAGCGCCGCCGACCTTATCGACAAGGCCGGTCTGGTGGCTGGCGAGATCCCCAAGCCCGTCGCCGGGCCGGACGGCATCAACAGCCTGGATCGCCTATGGGAATTGCTGCTGCGTGCGGCGGTGCTCTGGTATGCCGGGTTTGCGTTGTGGACGGTGTTGGCCTGATCAACGTAAGCAAGGTTGTAGCCAGGCGTTTTTGTGGCGAGGGAGCTTGCTCCCGCTCGGCTGCGCAGCAGCCGCAAACCCGGACAAAGCGATCTGCCTGAGCAACCCCGGGGCCTGCTTCGCAGGCCAGCGGGAGCAAGCTCCCTCGCCACAGTGTTTTTCGTGGTCCATCTCTCTCGTTAACCTTAAGTTACAAATCTCCCCGCCGATTTAGGCTATACAGGGACAGCGCCCGAATAGTGGCTTTCTGCTGTCTCCGTGCGCGCGCTCATAACAATAAGAACACTACCGGGAGACTTCCTAGTGAAGAGTTTGCTCTGGCCCGCCGTCGCGCTGATGAACCGCCTGAGCTTCGGCATGAAGTTCAGCCTGATCAGCGTGCTGTTCCTGCTGCCCATGCTGGTGACCAACTTCTTTCTGGTGCGTGATTCCTATCGGGAATTCCAGGGCACCCAGGTGGAGCTGCAAAGCCTCGACCTGCTGGGCAGCAGCCTGGCCCTGCGCCGGGACCTGGAAACCCTCAACAACCTGGTGCAGATCAATGCCAGCCTGGGCCAGTCCGGCAAGGCCGGTGATGTGGAGGCGAAGATCGGCAGCCTGGAACAACAGGTCCTCACGCGCCTGCAAGGCATGACCGCCATGGCCATCGAGCCCGAGCAGGTCAGTGCCTTCGAGGCCAAGCGTGACGAGATGATTGGCGCTTTCAAGGCCCAGCAAGCTGAAAGCTCCCTGCAGAGCAAAAGTGTGTTGATCGGCAAATTGCTCAACAGCGCCCAGATGTTCAGCCAGATCATCGCCAGCCAGGCGGGGCTGAGCCGCGACAACCAGAGCGACATCCGCCAGCTCAGCGAACTGATCATCGGCACCACCCCCAAGGTCACCCAGATCCTCGGCGAAGGCCGGGCGCTGGGTGCGTCCTCGTTGGGGCTGGGGTTTCTCAATTCGGCGTCGAGCACCCGCTTCGACGAGTTGCTGGGGCAGATCGAAAAGCTCCAGGGTGAGTACGACTTGAAACTGCAGGACGCCCTCGGTTCCAGCAAAGCGGCTGGACAAGCCCTTGCCACCCAGGCCGACGGCAGCAAAGGCACCCTGAAAAAAGCCTCGGAACTGATCGAGGAGCAGGTGGTGATGGCCGACACCCTCGATGCGCCGTGGCCGGCATTCTTTGATCAGGTCAGCGGCTTGATGGCGCAGACCTATCAATTGAACGAAGCGACCCAGGATTTTCTCGGTGTGCAGTTGCAACAGCGCCTGGAGCAGAATCGCAGCCATATGGTGCTGCAAGCCGTGGCGCTGATGGCGGTGTTCATGTTGATTTTCTACCTGTACGCCGGTTTCTACGCGTCGACCCGCACCACCCTCCAACACCTGGGCCAGATGATGGATAAGGTGGCGGCGGGGGACATGACGGTCAATTTCGTCGCCCGTAGCCAGGATGAACTGGGCGAATTGGGTGAAGTGTTCAACGGTACGGTGGCGAAGATCCACGACCTGATCGAACAGGTCGGTCGCACCGTCGCGGAAGTCGAACGCCAGGCCGGGCAGGTGGAAACGGTATCGGCCCGGAGCAACCAGGCTGTCGCTGGCCAGCGCAGCCAGATCGAACTGGTGGCCACGGCGATGAACCAGATGTCGGCCACGGCCCAGGAAGTGGCCCGCAGTGCCGCCGCCGCGGTGAGCAGCGCCCACAGCGTGAACGACGAAACCCTCAGCGGGCGCGGGCTGGTGGAGTCCCAGCAGGGCAGCATCGCCCGCTTGGCCAGCGAGATCGACCAGTCGGTGCAGGTGATCAATCAACTGGCGACCGACAGCCAGGCCATCAGCCGCGTGCTGGATGTGATCAAGAGCATCGCCGAACAGACCAACCTGCTGGCCCTCAATGCCGCCATCGAAGCCGCCCGAGCCGGTGAGCAGGGGCGTGGTTTTGCCGTGGTGGCCGATGAAGTCCGGACCCTGGCCAAGCGGACCCAGCAATCGACCGAAGAAATCGAAGCGATGATCACCCGCCTGCACGGCGGTGTCGGTGCCGCCGTCAAGGCGATGGGCACTAGCCACGAGATGGCCAGCGGCACCGTCGGCCAGTCGGAAAAGGTCCAGCAGGCCTTGGAAAATATCCTCGGTGCGGTCGGCATGATCGTCGACCAGAACCAGCAGATCGCCGCCGCTGTGGAACAGCAGACGGCCGTGGCCCATGACATCGACCAGAACATCGTCGAGATCAACCGCGCCGGCGAACGCACCGCCGAAGGCGCTCACCAGACCGAAGACGCCAGCCGTGCTTTGTCCGCCCAGGTGGTGCAGCTCAAGCAGTTGATCAATGCGTTTCGGGTGTAGCTATCGGTCGCCGATCCAATGTGGGAGCGGGCTTGCTCGCGAAAGCGGTGTATCAATCGACAAACAGGTTATCTGACACTCCGCTTTCGCGAGCAAGCCCGCTCCCACAGGAGGAATCACCAGTTGAACAGTTCGCGGGCATTGGCTGTGCTGGCCTCGGCCAGTCGCTCCGGGCTGACCCCCATGATCCCCGCCAATGCCTCGCAAATCGCCGGCAAATGCGCCGGGCTGTTGCGTTGCCCGGGGAACATCGCCGGGGCCATGTCTGGTGAGTCGGTTTCCAGCACCACCGCGTCCAGCGGAAATTGCGCCAGCACCCGGTGCATGCGCAAGGCCTGGGGCCAAGTCGCGGCACCGCCCAGGCCGAGTTTGAAGCCGAGCTTGATGTATTCGCGGGCCTCTTCGAAACTGCCGGCGAAGGCGTGGATGATCCCTGCGCGTTTGGGGCCCATGCGCTTGAGGGTCGCGATCACGTCGGCATGGCTGCGGCGCACGTGGATCAGCGCCGGCAGTTCGAACTCCACGGCCAGTTGCAACTGTGCTTCGAATAGCGCCTGCTGGCGTTCGCGGTCCAGGGTGGGGATGTAGTAATCCAGGCCGATTTCCCCCACGGCACACAATTGCCGGTGCCCGGCCAGGCGACCCAGCCATTCGCGCAACAGCGACACGTCGTCGGGTTGGTGCTGATCGAGGTACACCGGGTGCAGGCCCAAGGCGGCGTGCAGGTCCGGGTCGCTTTGCACCAGGTCCCAGACCTGCTGCCAATTGTCTCGGTACACGCCCAGTACCACCATTTGCCGCACGCCCAAGGCGCGGCTTTCGGCCAGCAGGGCCGGGCGATCCGCGTCAAAGTCCGGAAAATCCAGGTGGGTGTGGGTGTCGATCAACTCCATGCATCAATCCTGAAGAAACGTCAGCCCTGGTGGATCCGCTGCTTGAACGTCCGCGCGATGGCCTGCACGCCTGGCTGGTAATCATCGTTTTCGATGGCCGCCAGGGCCAGTTCCAGGGCCTTGTCGGCGATCAATTGATGTTGCTGGGACATGGCATTGACCGGCAGCGGCAGGAAATCCAGCAACTGCGTGTCACCGAACGTGCCCAGGCGCAGCGGACGCACCTTGAGCGGGAAGTCGTGCAGGGCGTCGAACACCCCTTGCAGCAGCACGTAGGACGTCGTGATCAACGCATCCGGCAGATGCCCCAGGCGCGCGAGCATTTCCTCCATCAATTGGCGGCCGCACTCACGGCTGAACGACTCGCCATGTTCGATCAACACCTGGCCCTCGAACCCGGCCAAGGCTTCGCGAAAGCCCGCGGCCCGTTCCTGGCTGATGCTCAGCTCGGGACGGGCGCTGATCAAGGCGATTTGCCGAGGGTGGGTCTCCAGCAGGCTGCGGGTCAGGTGCAGGCTGGCCTGGCGGTCGTCGCTGATCACCGAGCAAAACCGCGCCGGTTCCATCACCCGGTCGATGGCGATGATCGGAATGCCCTTGGCCTGCAACTGCTGGTAGCTGTCGTCGCCGGCCGGCAGGCAACTGGCGACGATCAATGCATCGCAGCGCCGGGCGCGGAACAGTTGCAACAGTTGCCGTTCACTCTCAGGTGCATCGTCGGAACTGGCGATCAGCAACTGATAGCCCCGCGCCCGTGCGCCTTGTTCCAGCAACTTGGCGATGCGGGCGTAACTGGGGTTCTCCAGGTCTGGCAGGATGAAGCCCAGGGTCCGGGTGTGCCGGCTGCGCAGCCCGGCGGCCTGGGGGTTGGGCGTGAAGCCGTGTTCCTCGACCACCGCCCGCACCCGTTCGACGGTGGCGCTGCTGATGCGTTGCTGTTCGGCCTTGCCGTTGATCACATAACTGGCGGTGGTCACGGACACACCGGCCAGTTGGGCAATATCACTGAGTTTCAACCCGGTTTTCCTTGTTTTTTCGAGTTAGCCCCGACGATAAGGGCCATCCTACCCGATTCAAGCTGACGGTCACCGTCCAAGCGCTTACGACAAGTTGCACTTCAAGGATGAGAGATTATCGAGTAACGTGCCAATCTTTCTAGATTAAACGTTTCAGCAAGCGTATTTTCAAGGCTAGCAGAATTTTTGGCCGCTCTGCCGCGATACCGCCAAAAGCTGTCCTGCAACGCTAAGCTGATTCATTCAAAACAATACCTGGCGCCAACCGGACGCCAAAAAGGAGAAAGCATGCTCGAGCTCACTCTAGAGCAGATATCCATGGCGCAGACGGCTGTGGATAAAGACGCTGCACTGCAATTGCTCGCCGACAAACTGGTGGCCGATGGCCTGGTGGCCGAGGGTTACCTCGCCGGCTTGCAGGCTCGCGAAGCCCAGGGTTCGACCTTTCTTGGCCAAGGTATTGCCATCCCCCACGGCACCCCGCAGACCCGCGACCTGGTCTATTCCACCGGCGTGCGCCTGCTGCAATTCCCCGACGGCGTGGACTGGGGCGACGGCCAGATTGTCTACCTGGCCATCGGCATCGCCGCCAAGTCCGACGAACACCTGCGCCTGCTGCAACTGCTGACCCGCGCCCTCGGCGAGACGGACCTGGGCCAGGCCCTGCGCCGTGCCGGTTCCGCCGAAGCCTTGCTGAAGCTGCTGCAAGGCGCGCCCCAGGAATTGGCCCTGGATGCGCAGATGATCGGCCTCGGTGTGTCGGCTGACGATTTTGAAGAACTGGTATGGCGCGGCGCTCGGTTGTTGCGCCAGGCCGACTGCGTGAGCAACGGCTTTGCCGGCGTGTTGCAGCAAGTCGATGCGCTGCCCCTGGGCGATGGCTTGTGGTGGCTGCACAGCGAACAGACCGTCAAGCGCCCGGGCCTGGCGTTCGTTACCCCGGACAAACCCATCCGTTACCTGGGCCAACCGTTGAGCGGTCTGTTCTGCCTCGCCAGCCTCGGCGAGGCCCACCAGGCCTTGCTGGAAAGGCTTTGCGCCCTGCTGATCGAAGGCCGCGGCCACGAATTGGGCCGCGCCACCAGCAGCCGCAAAGTGCTGGAAGTGCTCGGCGGTGAATTACCCGCCGACTGGCCCAGCGCGCGCATCGGCCTGGCCAATGCCCATGGTCTGCATGCACGTCCGGCGAAGATCCTCGCCCAATTGGCGAAAAGCTTCGAAGGCGAGATCCGCGTGCGCATCGTCGACGGCCAGGACAGCGCCGTGTCGGCCAAGAGCCTGAGCAAGTTGCTGAGCCTGGGCGCCCGTCGCGGCCAGGTCCTGGAATTCATCGCCGAGCCGAGCATTGCCGCCGATGCCTTGCCGGCGCTGCTGGCGGCCATCGAAGAAGGCCTGGGCGAAGAAGTCGAACCGCTGCCGCCGCCGAGTGCGCCACGGGAAACCGCAATGGCCGAAGTCGCGACCGTCATGTTGGCGCCCGAAGCCGGCAGCCTGATCCAGGCCGTCGCCGCCGCCCCGGGCATCGCTATCGGCCCGGCCCACATCCAAGTGTTGCAGGCCATCGATTATCCGATGCGCGGTGAATCGGCAGCCATCGAGCGCGAGCGCCTGCAAAACGCCTTGAACCAGGTGCGCCGCGATATCCAGGGCTTGATCGAACGCGCCAAGGCCAAGGCCATCCGGGAGATTTTCATCACCCACCAGGAAATGCTCGACGACCCGGAACTGACCGACGAAGTCGACACCCGCTTGAAGCTGGGCGAGAGTGCGCAAGCGGCGTGGATGGGCGTGATCGAAGCCGCCGCCAAAGAGCAGGAAGCCTTGCAGGACGCCTTGCTGGCCGAACGTGCCGCCGACCTGCGGGATGTTGGCCGTCGGGTACTGGCGCAGCTGTGCGGCATCGAAACCCCGGCTGAACCCGAACAACCCTACATCCTGGTGATGGACGAAGTCGGCCCGTCCGATGTCGCCCGTCTGGACCCGGCTCGCGTGGCGGGGATCCTCACCGCCCGTGGTGGCGCCACCGCCCACAGTGCCATTGTCGCCCGCGCCCTGGGCATTCCGGCGCTGGTGGGCGCCGGTGCGGCGGTGTTGCTGCTGGCGCCGGGCACATCGTTGCTGCTGGATGGCCAACGCGGTCGCCTGCACGTGGACCCTGACGCCGCCACTTTGCAGCGCGCCAAGGAAGAACGCGACACCCGCGAGCAGCGTCTCAAGATCGCCGCCGAGCAGCGTCACGAACCGGCGGTGACCCGTGACGGTCATGCCGTGGAAGTGTTCGCCAACATTGGCGAAAGCGCCGGCGTCGCCAGCGCGGTGGAGCAGGGCGCCGAAGGCATTGGCCTGTTGCGCACCGAACTGATTTTCATGGCCCACAACGAGGCCCCGGATGAAGCGACCCAGGAAGCCGAATACCGCAAAGTGCTCGATGGCCTGGCCGGTCGGCCGCTGGTGGTGCGCACGCTGGATGTGGGCGGCGATAAGCCGCTGCCGTACTGGCCGATCGCGAAAGAAGAAAACCCGTTCCTCGGCGTGCGTGGCATTCGCCTGACATTGCAGCGCCCGCAGGTCATGGAAGCGCAACTGCGGGCCTTGTTGCGCTCGGCGGACAGCCGTCCGCTGCGGATCATGTTCCCGATGGTGGGCAGCGTCGATGAGTGGCGCCAGGCCCGGGACATGACCGAGCGCCTGCGCCGGGAAATCCCCGTGGCAGACCTGCAACTGGGGATCATGATCGAAGTGCCGTCCGCCGCGTTGCTGGCGCCGGTGCTCGCCAAGGAAGTCGATTTCTTCAGCGTCGGCACCAACGACCTGACGCAATACACCCTGGCGATCGACCGTGGTCACCCGACCCTTTCGGCCCAGGCCGATGGCTTGCACCCGGCGGTGCTGCAACTGATCGATATCACCGTGCGCGCCGCCCATGCCCATGGCAAATGGGTCGGTGTGTGTGGCGAACTGGCGGCCGACCCACTGGCGGTGCCGGTGCTGGTGGGCCTGGGCGTGGACGAACTGAGTGTCTCGGCCCGCAGTATTGCCGAGGTCAAGGCGCGGGTCCGCGAGTTGAGCCTGGCGCAAGTACAAACCCTGGCCCAAGAGGCTTTGGCCGTGGGCAGCGCCGATGATGTGCGCGCATTAGTGGAGGCGCTGTAATGGCGAAGATTCTTACCCTGACCCTCAACCCGGCGCTCGACCTCACGGTGGAGTTGGCGCGCCTGGAGCCGGGCCAGGTCAACCGCAGCGACGGCATGCATGCCCACGCCGCCGGCAAGGGCGTGAACGTGGCCCAGGTGTTGGCCGATCTTGGTCATACGCTGACGGTCAGTGGTTTTTTGGGCGAAGACAATGCCCAAGTGTTCGAGACGCTGTTTGCCCAGCGTGGTTTTGTCGACGCCTTTATCCGTGTCCCCGGCGAGACTCGCAGCAACATCAAGCTGGCCGAGCAGGACGGACGTATCACCGACCTCAATGGCCCGGGGCCGATGGTCGACGAAGCCGCGCAGCAAGCGTTGCTGGCGCGCCTTGAGCAAATCGCTCCCGGCCACGAGGTGGTTGTGGTGGCCGGCAGCCTGCCCCGTGGCGTCAGCCCACAGTGGTTGCAGGCGCTGATCCTGCGCCTGAAAAAACTCGGCCTGAACGTGGCCCTCGACACCAGTGGCGAAGCCTTGCGCGTCGCCCTGGCGGCGGGGCCGTGGCTGATCAAGCCGAACACCGAGGAACTGGCCGATGCGCTGGGTTGCGAGGTGGTCAGCGAAGCGGCCCAGGCGCAAGCGGCGCAGCGCCTGCATGCTCAGGGTGTCGAACATGTGGTGATTTCCCACGGAGCCGATGGCGTGAACTGGTTCAGTGTCGGTTCGGCGCTGCATGCTTCGCCACCCAAGGTGACGGTTGCCAGCACCGTGGGCGCCGGCGATTCGCTGCTGGCGGGCATGCTGCACGGCCTGCTCAGTGCCGACACCCCGGAGCAGACGCTGCGCACCGCCACGGCCATCGCTGCCATGGCCGTCACGCAGATCGGTTTTGGCATCCACGACACCGCATTGCTGGCGTCGCTTGAACAGGGCGTGCGCGTGCGCCCCCTGACAGAACAATAAGAGGGTTAGCAAGAATGAAACTAGCCATTGTGACGGCCTGCCCGAACGGCATGGTTACCAGTGTGTTGTGCGCCCGCCTGCTGGACGCTGCGGCGCAGCGCCAGGGTTGGAGCACCAGTGTCGAAGTCCATGATGCGGCCCATCCGGAGCGCCAGTTGTCGGCGGCGACCCTCGAAGCGGCCGAGTGGGTGTTGCTGGTCGCCAGCGGCCCGGTGGACCTGTCGCGGTTCGTTGGCAAGCGGGTGTTCCGCAGCACACCGGCCCTGGCTCTCCAGGACGTTGATGCGGTGCTGCGTCGTGGCGCCGAAGAAGCTGAGGTCCTGGGCGAGGCCGACGTGTTCGCGCAAGAACCGGCGACTCCGACCGAGCGCGCTCCACGCCTGGTGGCGATCACGGCTTGCCCGACTGGCGTGGCCCACACCTTCATGGCCGCCGAAGCCTTGCAGCAGGCGGCGGCGCGCTTGGGTTACGACCTGAAGATCGAAACCCAAGGCTCGGTGGGCGCGCGCAATCCGTTGAGCCTCGAGGCGATCGCCGAGGCCGATGTGGTACTGCTGGCGACCGATATCGAAGTCGCCACCGAACGTTTTGCCGGCAAGAAAATTTATCGTTGTGGCACCGGCATTGCCTTGAAACAGGCCGAAGCCACGTTGAAAAAAGCCTTGGCCGAAGGCCGCCAGGAAAGTGGGGCGAGTGGCGCCGCTTCGGGGCCGGCGAAAACGGAAAAAAGCGGTGCCTATAAGCACCTGCTGACGGGCGTATCGTTCATGTTGCCGATGGTGGTGGCCGGTGGTTTGATGATCGCTTTGTCGTTCGTGTTCGGCATCGAGGCCTTCAAGGAACCTGGAACCCTGGCGGCGGCGCTGATGCAAATCGGCGGCGAAACCGCGTTCAAATTGATGGTGCCGCTGCTGGCCGGCTACATCGCCTATTCCATCGCTGACCGGCCAGGCCTGGCGCCAGGCATGATCGGCGGGTTGCTGGCGAGCACCCTCGGCGCCGGCTTCATTGGCGGGATCATCGCCGGTTTCCTGGCCGGTTACACGGCCAAGGCGATCAACCGCTATGCGCGTCTGCCCCAGAGCCTGGAAGCGCTCAAGCCGATCCTGATCATTCCGCTGCTGGCGAGCCTGTTCACCGGCCTGGTGATGATCTACATCGTCGGCAAACCGGTGGCGGGCATGCTCGAAGCCCTGACCCACTTCCTCGACAGCATGGGCACCACCAATGCGATCCTGTTGGGCGTGTTGCTGGGGGCGATGATGTGCGTCGACCTCGGCGGGCCGATCAACAAGGCTGCCTATGCATTTTCCGTGGGGCTGCTGGCGTCCCAGAGTTATGCACCGATGGCCGCGGCCATGGCTGCAGGCATGGTGCCGCCCATTGGCCTGGGGATCGCCACGTTCATCGCCCGGCGCAAATTCGCCCAGACCGAACGCGAGGCCGGTAAAGCGGCGCTGGTGCTGGGGCTGTGCTTTATCTCCGAAGGTGCAATCCCGTTCGCGGCCAAGGATCCGCTGCGGGTGATCCCGGCCAGCATCGCCGGCGGCGCGCTGACCGGTGCGCTGTCGATGTACTTCGGCTGCAAGCTCATGGCCCCCCACGGCGGCCTGTTCGTGATGCTGATCCCCAACGCCATCAACCATGCGCTGTTGTACCTGCTGGCGATCGTGGCGGGGAGCCTGCTGACGGCGGTGGCGTATGCGCTGCTCAAGCGGCCTGAGGTGGTAGAGATGGCGTTGGAGCCGGCCAAGGCCTGATTTAAGTTACACCACCCTACCTGTGGGAGCGGGCTTGCTCGCGAAGGCGGCGTGTCAGACAGCATTTTCGTTGGCTGACACACCGCATTCGCGAGCAAGCCCGCTCCCACATTTCGTTATGCGGTGTTCATGAGTTCCTGTCACACCCACTTCACACTCCCATGCTTAAGTTTTCCCATTTCAAGGGAGAACACCATGAGCGAATTCGACCTGGGCCGTCGTCGTGTAATGCAAGCCGTGGGGGCGGGGTTGTTGTTGCCGGGGCTGGCGCCGGCGGTGATCGCTTCGGTCAAGGATCGGCCGGTGCTCACCGACGGTGTGCAGTCTGGCGATTTGCAGGGCGACCGGGCGATGATCTGGAGCCGCAGCGACCGTCCGGCGCGGATGGTGGTGGAGTGGGACACCCGCAGCAAGTTCAGCAATCCCCGCCGCTTCGTCTCACCCATGGTCGATGCCCGCAGCGATTTCACCGCTCGGGTCGAACTCACCGGGCTGCCCCGCGACCAGGCGATTTTCTACCGGGTGCATTTCGAAGATGCCCAGAGCGGCGTCGCCAGCGAACCCTGGCTCGGCCACCTGCGCAGCGTGCCGCAGTTCAAGCGCGACATCCGGTTTGTCTGGAGCGGTGACACGGTCGGCCAGGGCTTCGGCATCAACCCGGACATCGGCGGCATGCGCATCTACGAAGCCATGCGCCTGCGCCTGCCGGATTTCTTTATCCACAGTGGCGACACCATCTACGCCGACGGCCCGGTGCCCGCGCAGGTGACCACGGAGGGCGGTCGCATCTGGCGTAACCTCACCACCGAAGCCAAGAGCAAGGTCGCCGAAACCCTGGATGAATATCGTGGCAACTATCGTTACAACCTGATGGACGAAAACGTCCGCCGTTTCAACGCCGAGGTGCCGCAAATCTGGCAGTGGGACGACCATGAGGTGGTCAACAACTGGTCGCCGGGCAAGCAACTGGACGAGCGCTACCAGACCAAGGATATCCACAGCCTCGTGGGCCGTGCGCGCCAGGCCTGGCTGGAATACGCGCCGATGCGCCGGCAGAAGGCCGACGGCGGCGGACGCATCTACCGCAAGCTCGGTTACGGGCCGCTGCTGGATGTGTTCGTGCTGGACATGCGCAGCTACCGCGAAGCCAACGACGCCAACCTCGGCGCGGCCAAACCGTTCCTGGGGCGTGAGCAGTTGAATTGGCTCAAGCGCGAGTTGAAGCAGTCCCGGGCCCAGTGGAAAGTCATCGCCGCCGACATGCCCATCGGCCTCGGTGTGCCGGACGGCGAGGTCAGCCCCGGCGTGCCACGCTGGGAAGCGGTCGCCAATGGTGACCCGGGCGCGGCCCAGGGGCGCGAAGTGGAAATCGCCGAACTGCTCGGTTACCTGCGCAAGCATCAGGTGCGCAACTACGTCTGGCTCACCGCCGACGTTCACTATTGCGCCGCCCATCACTACCACCCCGAACAGGCCGCGTTCCAGGATTTCGAACCGTTCTGGGAGTTCGTCGCCGGGCCATTGAACGCCGGCAGCTTCGGGCCCAACGCCCTGGACAAGACCTTCGGCCCGGAGGTGGTGTTCCAGAAAGCCCCGCCGGCCCAGAACACCTCGCCATTCGCCGGGTATCAGTTCTTTGGCGAGGTGAACATCGACGGGCAGAGCGGGGAGATGGGCGTGGTGTTGCGGGATCTGGAGGGCGTGGCGGTGTTCGAGAAGAAGTTGCAGCCGGTTTGAACCAAGGATCACAGAGTTCCCCTGTGGGAGCGGGCTTGCTCGCGAAGGCGGTGTGTCAGTTGGCAGACGTGTTGTCTGACACGCCGCCTTCGCGAGCAAGCCCGCTCCCACAGGATGTTGTGTGTTCTTGAAGTTTGTCAGTAGACATCCCGTCGATACCGCCCCTGCTCGATCAGCCGTTCCACGGCCTCGTGCCCCAGCACGCTGTTGAGCACGTGGTCCACGCCGGAGGCCATGCCCTGCAAGCTGCCGCAGACATAGATCACCGCACCGTCGGCCAGCCATTGCTTGAGCAGCGCGGCCGATTCCAGCAGGCGGTCCTGGACGTAGATCTTCTGCTTCTGATCCTGGGAGAACGCCAGGTCCAGGCGTTCCAGGTCGCTGGAGGTCACCCATTCCTGCAGCTCATCACGGCAGTGGAAATCGTGCTCGCGATTGCGCTCGCCAAACAGCAGCCAGTTGCGCTGCATGCCTTCGGTGACGCGGGCCTTGAGCAGGCTGCGCAGGCCCGCCAGGCCGGTGCCGTTGCCCAGCAGGATCATCGGCACGCCCTGGGCCGGTAGGTGGAAGCTGCTGTTGCGGCGCAGTCGCAGGCTGATGGCGCTGCCCAGCGCTGCGTGCTCGGTCAACCAGCCGGAACCGACGCCCAGGCTGCCGTCGGGGTGGCGTTCCTGGCGCACGATCAGCTCCAGCACGCCGTCGGCCGGGATCGAGGCGATGGAATATTCGCGTATCGCCAGCGGTGCCAGCGCATCCACCAGGGCCTGGGCATGCAGGCCGACCAGATGGGCGCGGTTTTCCGGCAACTGGCGGGTCGCCAGGGCCTGGTCGAGGCTCTGGGACAGGTCATCGACCTGCACGCGCGCGTGGCCGGCGAGGCCGAGGCCATCGAGGAAATGTTCGATGGCCGACAGGTCATTGCGCGGCAGGATTTCCACCAGGTCACCGGCCAGCCAACTGCTCGGCCCGGGGGCGGTGAGGCCCAGCAGGTACACGCCTGAGCCGCTGCTGTCGGGGTTGAGCAGGGTGCGTTGGCTCAGCGTCCAGTTTTCGAAGCGGGGGGCCTGCCAGGTCTGCGCGGGCGCGTGTCCGGTCAGTTCGGCCAGTTGTTGTTGCCAGTGACGCAGGGCGTAAGGGTCGCCACTGTCGACTTCCACCGGCGCGAACAGGGTCTTGCCGCCGTGTTCCGCCAGCCAGGCGTGCAGTCGCCGGGCGAAGCCGCAGAAATGTTCATATTGACGGTCGCCCAGGCCCAGCACCGAATACTGCAGGCGCTCCAGGCTCAAGGCTTGGCCCAAGACCTTGCGTTCGAAACCACGGGCACTGTCCGGGCCTTCGCCGTCGCCGAAGGTGCTGACGACAAACAGTGCGTGGGTGGCGTTGTTCAGGTCTTGCTCACGCACACCGGCCAGTGGCTGGACGTTCACGGGCAAGCCGGCGGCCTGGAGTTGGCCGGCGGTCTGCCAGGCCAGTCGCTCGGCGAAACCGCTTTGGCTGGCGAAACCGATCAGCCAGGCCGGTGCATCGGTCGGGTTGGCGCTCAGGGCCTGGCGGGCGTTTCTGGCCTGGCGCTGCTTGCGGCGACGGTCCAGGTACAGCAACCAGCCGGTGATGAAGAACAGCGGCATGGTCAGCGCGGCCACGGTGACCAGGATCCGCCCGACCAAGCCGAAATAGCTACCGATATGCAGGGCATAGACGCTGGTGAGCAACTGTGCCTTGAGGCTCTTGTCGCTGTAGCGGCTGTGCCGGCTGACGACGCCAGTGGCCGGGTCGAGGATGAGCTGGTTCAGTGCCCGGTCGTGGGGCGAGTTTTTCAGCAGGTAGAACACGGTCGCCGGTTGCCCGGCCACGGGCGGCATGCGCACGTTATAGGCCGACAGCCCCGGGCCGGCGGCGCTGTAGATGCTGCTCCACATGGCCCGGTAATCGGCCACGGGAAGTGGACCGCTCGGCGCCGGGCCACGATTGCGCACCCGTTCCTCTTTAGGTGAATCGGAGAGCAGGCGGGTCACGCCTTTGTTGTACCACTCGTAGGACCAGGTCAGCCCGGTCAGGGCCGCCAGCAGATAAAACACCAGGCACCAGGTGCCCGCCACGGAGTGCAGGTCCCAATTGAAGCCGCGGCCTTTTTTTCGCCAATCGAGGGTCAGCCAGGCGCGCCAGTTTTTCCACTGGCGCGGCCAGCGCAGGTACAACCCGGACAGGCAGAAGAACACCAGGATCAGCGTGCAGGCACCGGTGATCTGCCGACCCACGTCGTCCAGGGTCAGGACGCGGTGCAGCCTGAGCATCAGGCCGAAGAAATCCTGGCCGGTCACCTCACCCATGAACTGTGCGGTGTAGGGGTTGAAATAGCGCATGGCGCCGCGCTTTTCCCCGGGGGGCGCGGCGAAGATCACCCGTGCGGCGTTGCCGCTGTCGGTCTCGACCCAGAGCATGGCGACGGTCTTACCGGCGGCGGCTTCGATCTGTTCCACCAGTTCGGCGGGCGGCAGGACGCCGGCCGGCTGTTTCGCCACCGTCAGCACCTGCGGGTTCAAGGCCCGCAGGATTTCATCCTGGAACGACACCACCGCCCCGGTAACGCCCATCAACGCCAGGACCAGCCCGGCACTGATGCCGAAAAACCAGTGCAACTGGAACAGGGTTTTCTTCAACACGTCGCCTGCCTTGTTCATTTACTGTTCATCACGGCGTGCATTATGCCGTGTGTTATCGAGAAGCATTCATAAACACACCTAAAAGCCTCGATCATTTGCATGAACGGGCAGGCGACGAAATCCTGTGGGAGCGAGCCTGCTCGCGAAGAGGCCGGTACATCCAACATCTTCGCCGACTGGAACACCGCCTTCGCGAGCAGGCTCGCTCCCACGATTGGAGCGGAGTGCGACCGGAAAAAAAACGGCGCCTTTCATTTCTGAAAAGCGCCGTTTTTTATTACGCAACAGGGCAAGAGCTACGAGCTCAAACGCCCAAACACATCACACGTAAAACGATTTCAGCGGCGGAAAGCCATTGAATTCCACCGCGCTATAGCTGGTGGTATAGGCCCCGGTCGACAGCCAATACAGGCGATCACCAATGGCCAGGTTCAACGGCAACCCGTACTTGTAGTTCTCATACATGATGTCGGCGCTGTCGCAAGTCGGGCCAGCGATGACCACTTCTTCCATCTCGCCTTTCTTCTCGGTCCAGATCGGGAACTTGATGGCTTCGTCCATGGTTTCGATCAGGCCGGAGAATTTGCCCACGTCCGTATACACCCAACGCTCGACGGCGGTACGGGACTTGCGCGCCACCAGCACCACTTCGCTGACCAGGATACCGGCGTTGGCGATCAACGAACGGCCCGGTTCCAGGATGATTTCCGGCAGGTCGTCGCCGAAGTCTTCCTTGAGGAAACGGATGATTTCCTCGGCGTAGGTTTCCAGGCTGTTGGTGCGGGTGATGTAGTTGGCCGGGAAGCCGCCACCCATGTTGATCAGCTTCAAGACGATGCCGTCTTCTTCCTTCAGACGCTCGAAGATCACCTTGACCTTGGCAATGGCCGCGTCCCAGACGCTGATGTCGCGTTGTTGGGAGCCGACGTGGAACGAAATGCCGTACGGCACCAGGCCCAGGTCGCGGGCCAGGATCAGCAGGTCCATGGCCATGTCGGTCTGGCAGCCGAACTTGCGCGACAACGGCCAGTCAGCGGTGGTCGAGCCTTCGGTGAGAATCCGCACATAGACCTTCGAGCCCGGCGCGGCCTTGGCGATGTTGCGCAGGTCGGCTTCGGAGTCGGTGGCGTACAGGCGCACACCCTTCTCGTAGAAGTAGCGAATGTCCTTGGATTTCTTGATGGTGTTGCCGTAGCTGATCTGCTCCGGGCCGACGCCACGGCTCATGACCTTGTCCAGCTCATAGATCGAGGCGATGTCGAAGTTCGAGCCTTTCCCCTTGAGCAGGTCGATGATTTCCACCGCCGGGTTGGCCTTGACGGCGTAGTAGACCTTGGCGAACTCGAAACCGGCGCGCAGGTCGTCATAGGCCTGGGAGATCATCGCGGTGTCGATCACCACGAACGGGGTTTCCTGCTTGTCGGCGAACGCTTTCATTTTCTGAAAAGTTTCGCGCGCGAAATAATCTTCGACCTGGATCGACATACTTGGGACTCCTACTGGCAAACATCAGGATCAATGGGTTTGAGGGCAGCAACCCTCGCGAACGTCCTCCGTATCCCCACTTTGGTTCGCCTACTTCCCAAGGCATGTCGCCGAAAGCAAAAAGGCCATGGGACGCTTGATTCCCTTGGCCTTGCTGTCTCGTCGTCAGTACTTGAGCCGGATGGATCGTTTCCAGCATGGACGTTCGGCGCGAACTTTAGGGCGTGAGGGGCCTGAGATCAACTAAAAATGTCGCGTTTTTGCACGTCTCCGTCGTGCGGCCCGCGACAGCTCATGATGTAACCGACCGGTGTGACAGGTTGATGTTCCCCCGGATTGGTATTCGAGCCTGCTCGATATGGCTTTTGCCTTTGTGGCGAGGGAGCTTGCTCCCGCTTGAGTGCGAAGCGCTCATCGCTTTTTTGGGGCCGCTGCGCGACCCAGCGGGAGCAAGCTCCCTCGCCACAATGGCAGTCGCCGTTGACTAGGCTGAGGCAGTCTCGGCCGGCGAGACAATGCTGGTCTTGCCCCCGCGCGAGCGCCCCGAGCTCAGGTACTCGGCAATCGATTCCTGGGTCACTTCGCCAAGGAACACCCGCTCGGCGTCCAGCACCGGCAGCCACGAGCGGTTGAACTCGTACATGCGCGACAGCAGGATCCGCAGGTGTTCGTCGTAGGCGGCGGTGGCGTTGAATTCCCGCAGGTATTGTCCGCACGTGCCGGTCTGGCGGTGCAGGTCGCGACGGCGGACGTAACCCAGGGCCTTGTTCTCGGCACAGGTGACCACCACGTAGCGCCGGTCGTGTTCGTCCATCAGTTCCAACGCCTCGGCCACCGGCGTCTCGGGGCTGACCGACGGGGCGTTGTCCGCCGCGTCTTCGGCCTTGACCAGCAACAGCCGCTTGAGCGTGCTGTCCTGACCAACGAAGTTGCTGACGAACTCGTCGGCCGGATGCGCCAGCAGCGTGTCCGGGTGATCGCATTGCACCAGCTTGCCGGCGCGGAAGATCGCGATCTTGTCCCCCAGCTTGATGGCCTCGTCGATGTCGTGGCTGACCATGATCACGGTCTTGTTCAGCGCCCGTTGCATCTCGAAGAACTCGTTCTGGATCATCTCGCGGTTGATCGGGTCGACCGCGCCGAACGGTTCATCCATCAGCAGCAGCGGCGCATCGGCCGCCAGGGCGCGGATCACGCCGATTCGTTGTTGCTGGCCGCCGGACAACTCCCGGGGATAGCGATGCAGGTATTGCTTGGGTTCGAGCTTGATCATGCTCATCAATTCGCGGGCGCGGTCGTGGCATTTCTGCTTGTCCCAGCCGAGCAGGCGCGGAACCACGGTGATGTTTTCCTCGATGGTCATGTTCGGGAACAGGCCGATCTGCTGGATCACGTAGCCGATGTTGCGGCGCAGGGTCACTTCGTCGAGGCCGGTGGTGTCTTCGCCGCTGATCAAGACCTTGCCCGAGGTCGGCGGGATCAGCCGGTTGATCATCTTCAGCGTGGTGCTCTTGCCACAGCCCGACGGCCCGAGGAACACGCAGATCTCGCCTTCGTTGACGGTCAGGTTCACCGAGTCCACGGCTTTTACATCCTTGCCGTTGCTCTTGAAGGTTTTGCTGAGGTTTTGAAGTTCGATCATTTGAGGAGTCCTTTTGGAGTCAGCGAGCGTTGCAGCCATTGCAGAAGCAGGTCGGCGAAGATGGCCAGGAGGCTGACCAGCACGGCGCCGACGATCAGCATCGACATGTCGCTGCGGCTGATGGAAGCGAGGATGAGCACGCCCAGGCCACCGGCGCCGATGGTGGCGGCGATGGTCATGACGCCGATGTTCATCACCACGGCGGTGCGCACGCCGGCCAGGATCACCGGCACGGCGATGGGCAGTTCGACCATGCGCAGGCGCTGGCCGAAGGTCATGCCGATGCCGCGGGCGGCTTCACGGATGCCCGGTTCGACGCCGGTCAGGGCCAGGTAGGTGTTGCGCATGATCGGCAACAGCGAATAGAGAAACACCGCGGTGATCGCCGGCATTGGCCCCAGGCCTTGGCCGAACTTGGAGTAGAACGGCAAGAGTAGGCCGAACAGCGCGATTGACGGGATCGTCAGCAGCACCGTGGCGCTGGCTTGCAGAGGGCCGGCAAGCGCCGGGAAACGGGTCATGAAAATGCCCAGTGGCACACCGATGACAATCGCCAGGGTCACGGCGATGCCCACCAGGGTGATGTGCTGCCAGGTCAGGTGCAGCACCAGCGGCCAGTCCAGATGGGAAAAGGCGTCAAGAAAATCCATGGCTTTTCCTCCAGGTCATTGGGTTGAGAGCAGCGAATGCTGGCGCAGGAAATCGGCGGCAACGGCCGAGGGGCTTTCGTGATCGACGTCCACCCGGGCGTTGAGCTGGCGCATGGTTGCGTCATCAAACAGCTCGGCCAGCGGCTTGAGCTGCGCGGCCAGTTGCGGATGCGTATCGAGGAATGCCTGGCGTACCACCGGCGCGGCGGTGTAGTCGGGGAAGTAGTGCTTGTCGTCTTCCAGCAGCTTCAATTTGAACGCATTCAGGCGCCCGTCGGTGGTGTAGACCAGGCCGGCGAAGACTTGGCTGTTGCGCAGGGCGGTATAAACCAGGCCCGCGTCCATTTGCCGGATGTTCTTGCGGGTCAGGTTCATGTCGTACTGTTCGACCATGCCGGCCAGACCGTCGGAGCGATTGGCGAACTCGGTGTCCAGGGCCACCAGATGGTTCTCGTCGGCCTCGGCCTGCAACACGGTGTTCAACTGGCTGATGGAATTGATCTGCGGGTATTTCTTCGCGACTTTCTCCGGCAGGGCCAAGGCGTAGGTGTTGCTGAATTTCGACGGCGTGAGCCAGACCAGGCCTTTTTTCGCGTCGAGTTCTTTCACCCGAGCGTAGGACTGGGCGCTGTCGAGTTTCTCGGTGACATGGTTGTAGGAAACCAGTGACACGCCGGTGTATTCCCACAGAAGGTCCAACTGCCCGGTTTCATGGGCGCTGCGGGCCAGGTTGCTGCCCAGGCCGCCGGTAATCTGCGCGTCGTAGCCTTTGCTGCGCAGGTATTGGGCGGTGATTTCCGCCAGCAAGGTCTGCTCGGTGAATACCCGGGCGCCGAGGCGGATCAGCGGTTTTTCTGCGGCTTGGGCAAAACCTGCGAACAGCAACAGGCAGCCCAGGATCAAGCTCAACTTCTTCATAACGATTCCTTTATCCAGCCAGGCTCAGGACGGGCGCAAGCCACGTTCCAGCCAGAGGCGGCTGGCGAGTGTCACCAGACCGTCGAGCAGCAATGCCAGCAGCGCCGTGCAAGCGGCGCCGAGCAACAATTGCGGCTGGTTGTTCAAGGCAATGCCAGGGAAGATCAGGCTGCCGAGGCTGTTGGCACCGATCAGGAAAGCCAGCGGGGCGGTGCCGACGTTGATCGCCAACGCTACGCGCACGCCACCGACGATGATCGGCACGGCGTTCGGCAACTCGACTTTCCACAGCACCTGGCGCGGGGTCATGCCGATGCCGACGGCGGCTTCCTTGAGGGAGCCCTGGACATTCTTCAGGCCTTCATAGGTGTTGCGTACGATGGGCAACAGCGAGGCGAGGAACAGGGCGAAGATGGCGGGCCCGCTGCCGATGCCCAGGATGCCGAGGGCGATGGCCAGCACAGCCAGGGGCGGCACGGTATTGCCGATGTTGAACACTTGCATGAAGCGTTCGGCGCGCCCGACCATGCCGGGGCGGCTGAGGGCGATGCCGGCGGGGATGCCGACAATCAGGGCCGCCAACATGGAGGCCAGGACAAGCATCAGGTGCGCTTGCAGGTAGAACAGCAGATCGTCGCGGTAGCGTTGGATCGTATCGATGCCGATCCAGTGGACCAACAGGGCCAGGAGGGCGACGACGACCGCACCCCCGATAAGCCCTTTGCCATAGCGGATAGCCACAGGCGGACTCCTTTGTCTTTCAGTCGGCGCACGCTGTCCCAAGCGACAAACCGTCATGGGTTGCCGGGAAAACGTTCGCGAGAAGCAGCTCTTTTCGAGGCCGGTAAAACGACGTCGAAGCGAGCCATGAGCGCAGCCTCGTCAGGCTAACTTGCTGATTTTTCAGGCCCTGACGGTTGCGCGTATCAGGGGGGTGGACGTCTCCACGGGGCAAAAGGTTCCCATGTAAGGGAAGATCTGGCCACCCTGGATGTGCTCAACGGTTCGGTGCCTGGCACACGTTGGGCTATAGTTTCTGCCCTTTTTTTGAGTCACCCGCCAGGCGATTTTCCATGACCAAACATGCCGTATGGAATTGGCCGGGATCGGGCAGGATTGAATTATATACTTGACGGAATATTCTCTTAAGGACATATTTGCAATGCCATGGACTGTCGAGCTTTGTGATGAGTTTGAACCGGAATTCGAGGCCATGGCCGAGGCGGTTCAGGATGAACTGCTGGCCCAAATGAAGGTACTTGAGCGATTCGGTCCGGAACTGGGGCGTCCGCAGGTGGATACGCTTAACGGCTCAAAGCACGCCAATATGAAAGAGTTGCGTTTCAAGGCTGATAACGGGGTCTGGCGTGTGGCCTTCGCGTTCGATCCAGAAAGGAAAGCCGTCCTGCTGATTGGTGATGACAAGTCAGGCGGAAGCCAGAAGAAGTTCTATAAGGACTTGATCAAGACAGCAGATGTCCGTTTTGACCGGCACCTAAGCACACTGAAGAAAGGGTAAGGCAATGGCTAAGTCAATCGACGAGATTATGAAAGGGCTTCCCGCGGCCCGTCGACAGAAGATCGAACAGCGCGGCGCAGAGCTCATTGCAGAACAGATGACCCTGCAGGAACTGCGCAAGGAGCTGAATCTCACGCAGGAGACTATGGCCGGTCTTCTCCACATGAAGCAAGGCAACGTCTCTAAAGTGGAGAAGCGTACCGACATGCTGCTCTCTACGCTGCGCGAATACGTTGAGGCTATGGGAGGGACACTGGAATTGGTTGCCCGGCTTCCCGGTCGTGGCCCCGTGAAGCTGGAAGGTCTTCGTGATTTGAACGCGGACTACAAGTAAGAAAAAAGGCCATCCAGACGGATGGCCTTTTGGTTTTCCAGTCAACCTCTTTCGGCGAGTGCGCAGTTCCAGCCAAGCGCTATCGGGCATCGTACCGAGCACTCCCGTCCGCCCTTTGTTACAATGCGCGGTTCCCTGTACTGGCCTGTGCAATCGGCCAAAAGCAAATTTTTCAGTGTGTGCATAACAGCATGCACAATCGAGATTTTGAACGATGTCCGACAGCAAAATTGTCAATGAAGTCAATGCCAGACGCACGTTTGCCATTATTTCCCACCCCGATGCCGGTAAGACCACCATCACCGAAAAGCTCTTGCTGATGGGCAAGGCGATTGCGGTGGCCGGCACGGTGAAATCCCGCAAGTCCGACCGCCATGCCACCTCCGACTGGATGGAAATGGAAAAGCAACGGGGTATTTCCATTACCACGTCGGTCATGCAGTTCCCGTATCGCGAGCACATGATCAACCTGCTCGACACCCCGGGCCACGAAGACTTCTCCGAAGACACCTACCGCACCCTGACCGCGGTGGACTCGGCCTTGATGGTCCTCGACGGCGGCAAGGGCGTCGAGCCACGGACCATCGCGCTGATGGACGTCTGCCGTCTGCGGGACACGCCGATCGTCAGCTTCATCAACAAACTCGACCGTGACATCCGCGACCCGATCGAACTGCTCGACGAGATCGAAGCGGTCCTGAAGATCAAGGCCGCGCCGATCACCTGGCCGATCGGTTGCTACCGCGACTTCAAGGGCGTGTACCACCTGGCCGACGACTACATCATTGTCTACACCGCCGGTCACGGGCACGAGCGCACCGACGTCAAGATCATCGAGAAGCTCGACTCCGACGAAGCCCGCGCCCACCTGGGCGACGAGTACGATCGTTTTGTCGAGCAACTGGAACTGGTGCAGGGCGCCTGCCATGAATTCAACCAGCAGGAATTCCTCGACGGCCAGCTGACCCCGGTGTTCTTCGGCACCGCCCTGGGCAACTTCGGCGTGGACCATGTGCTCGACGCAGTGGTCGACTGGGCTCCGCGCCCGCTGCCTCGCGTCGCCAACGAGCGTACCGTGGAGCCAGTGGAAGAGAAGTTCGCCGGCTTCGTGTTCAAGATCCAGGCGAACATGGACCCCAAGCACCGCGACCGCATCGCCTTCATGCGCATCTGTTCCGGCAAATACGAAAAAGGCATGAAGATGCGCCACGTGCGCACCGGCAAGGACGTGCGCATCGGCGACGCCCTGACGTTCTTCTCCTCGGAACGCGAACAACTGGAAGAAGCCTTCGCCGGTGACATCATCGGCCTGCACAACCACGGCACCATCCAGATCGGCGACACCTTCACCGAAGGCGAGGCCCTGGGCTTCACCGGCATCCCGCACTTCGCCCCGGAACTGTTCCGCCGTGTGCGTCTGAAGGACCCGCTCAAGTCCAAGCAACTGCGCCAAGGTTTGCAGCAACTGGCCGAAGAGGGCGCCACCCAGGTGTTCTTCCCGGAGCGCAGCAATGACATCATCCTCGGCGCCGTCGGTGTGCTGCAGTTCGACGTCGTCGCCAGCCGCTTGAAAGAGGAATACAAGGTCGAATGCTCCTACGAGCCGATCACCGTGTACTCCGCCCGTTGGATTGAATGTGGTGATAAGAAAAAGCTCGAGGAATTCTCCAACAAGGCCGTGGAAAACCTTGCGCTGGATGGCGGCGGGCATTTGACCTACCTGGCGCCTACGCGGGTGAACCTGGCGCTGATGGAAGAGCGCTGGCCGGATGTGAAATTCCGCGCGACGCGGGAGCATCACTAAGCATCAAGCGTGACCCACTGTGGGAGCGAGCTTGCTCGCGATAGCGGTGGGTCAGCTTGCCCGGATGTTGGATGTGCCGCTGTCATCGCGAGCAGGCTCGCTCCCACACTGGTTTTGTGTCAGCCCTCAATCTCCCGGTCACCCATAGTCCCCTGTGGGAGCGGGCTTGCTCGCGAAAGCGGTGGGTCAGCTTGCCTGGATGTTGGATGTGCCACCGTCATCGCGAGCAGGCTCGCTCCCACACTGGTTTTGTGTCAGCCCTCAATCTCCCGGTCACCCATAGTCCCTGTGGGAGCGGGCTTGCTCGCGAAAGCGGTGGGTCAGCTTGCCTGGAGGTTGGATGTGCCACCGTCATCGCGAGCAGGCTCGCTCCCACACTGGTTTTGTGTCAGTCCTCAATCTCCCGGTCACCCATAACTCCCTGTGGGAGCGAGCCTGCTCGCTATAGCAATGGGGCAGCGTGCTGGATGCTGGATGTAACGCCGCTGTCGCGAGCAAGCCCCACAGGGGGTTCTGGCGTTAGTTTGTTTGGAAATAGCGCTTATTCGAAACCAGGCTTTCGTACGGAACCTAGTACTTCTGCTAGTGGCTGTTGACGGGAGACTGGTTTATATGTCGCGTAAGTTTCCAATCGACGGGTGCGCAGACATGTCTTCAAAAAAAGAAGGTTTCCAGGTTTTCTATAGCTATGACCCGATTGACCGGCATACGGGCGTCAAGCATTCGGACGGTACGAGCGTCCGCATATTTCATCGCGGCGACCGTGTTGCGACTGAAGTAGCGGACGATGTCGTGCACAGCGTATTTGAAGCGCAAGGCGCTCTTCTTGGCCAACAGACAGCGAATGGGGGCGGCCAAGAAACGACCTTGATTGCTCATGATGACAAACGCTCGACGCTTCTCAGCCTAAGGGCAAACGAGACAGAGCCGCAAGCAACGGCATATAGCGTGTTCGGCTACAGTCCTATCGACAAGGCTTCACATCGTGTACTGGGTTTTAATGGGGAACGTTACGATAAAAACAGCGGATTTTATTTGTTAGGTAATGGCTACCGTGCTTTTAACACGGTACTGATGCGCTTTAATAGCCCTGACAACCAGAGTCCATTTGGTGATGGTGGAATTAACGCCTATGCGTATTGTACGGGCGACCCGGTTAATAGAACGGATCCGTCTGGGCATTCCTGGATGTCGCCATTCAAGGGCATAGGTAATCTTTTTTGGCGGCAGAAGTCGATTCTTAAACCAGTTGGTGATTATACCGCAGTGAAGCTGGGGGGGGGCACGGGTAAAATATACGGAAGAAATAGTATTTCGCATAAGTATGCTAGGCTCTCGAAGAACAGAAAGTTTTCGGAAAAAACCGCGCTTGAATTGGCAAATAATATAGATTTAGATATGGTCGCTCGGAGGGAAGCTCATATCAACGCAAAAGTGGCAGGACTATTAACTAGCAGACGTCAGCAGGCTTTGACTAGAAAAGTAGACACTTTCATGAGCAATGATCCGAAAATTGCGAAACTTCGTGTGGAGCTGGAAAACGCTAGAGGCGTTCGTGATGTCGATGACATTAAGATGCATGCTGCAGTAGTACATGAGGCCGCTGAAGATGTGAGACGTATACACGAAAGAGTTAACAATATCCGAAATAATGTCGAGTTTGAAATATCGTATTCGTTCCAATGGCGGAGGAGCAACTAACCTATCTGGCGCCAACCCAGGTAAACGTGGCCGGCGTTGTTCAAGGCAGTTGTTAACGGGATAAATAGTTTTATGTAAAGGGTCATTTGGCAGGAGACTGCCTTCCCAAGGAAATCCGATGATCGAGCCAGGTATTAGCGCCAGTATCATGCGGACCCAACTTGTGGGGCTTGCTCGCGAAAGCGGTGGGTCAGCTCGCCTGGATGTTGGATGTGCCGGCCTCTTCGCGAGCAAGCCCGCTCCCACGAGGGTTTTTGGGGTTAGTAGGTTTTGAGATAAGCCTTATTCGAAACCATTCTGTTGGGCGGGGCATTTCCAGTCGTTCTGCGGCGTCTTATCTGGTGAACTGGCCTGTTCAGAACTAGATTTTCTTGAGCACCGTCGGGCCCCGGCTTTATCCGGAACAGAAGGAATGGGTTATGAACAAGCTGCTACGCATGATGTTTTTGCTGAAGGTGTTGGTGATGCTGTCCCTCGGTTCCACGGCGGCGTGGGCCGAGTGTGATGAACATGAGAAACACGCGTCGAGTGGCTCGGTGGTTCAGGGTGGGTTGATGCTTGCCGCGACCACCACAGAGGAGCCAGGCGATCAGGATAATGATGACTCGACCCTAGACGATCCGGACACCGACGACGGTGGCGATAGCGGTGATGGTGGTGAGGGCGATGCCGACGAAGGCGATAGCCAGACGTAGACTGCTGACCTAAAGAAAACCCCTCCAGCCCCACTGATACTCAGTCGGGGCTGGAGGGGTTTTTCATGCCGGGTGCACTGCCCAAGGTGAAGATTTACCCCTGTGGCGAGGGAGCTTGCTCCCGCTGGCCTGCGCAGCAGGCCCAAAAGAGGGTCCGCTGCGCGGCCCAGCGGGAGCAAGCTCCCTCGCCACAAGGGCTTTTCTGCCTTAAGTGCTTTGCTGCTTTTTAGCCTTCCGCCGCGCCGTCTAGAAAGCGCTCGGCGTAGTGACACGCCACCAGCCGGTTATCGAGCGGGCGAAGCGCCGGTTCTTCAGTCTTGCAACGCTCAGTCGCATACGGGCAGCGCTTGTGGAAAGCGCAGCCGGACGGCGGGTTGAGCGGGTTGGGCAGTTCGCCGACGATCTTGATCTTCGGCTTGTTCGGGTCCGGGTGGATGGTCGGGGTGGCCGACAGCAGCGCCTGGGTGTACGGGTGCAACGGGCGGCTGTAGATGGACTCGTTGGGGCCCATTTCCACCGGGCGGCCGAGGTACATCACCATCACGTCATCGGCCACGTGTTGCACCACCGCCAGGTTGTGGGAGATGAACACGTAGGCAGTGTTGAATTCCTGCTGCAGGTCCATGAACAGGTTCAGCACCTGGGCCTGGATCGACACGTCCAGCGCCGACGTCGGTTCGTCCGCCACCAGCACCTTGGGTTGCAGCATCATGGCGCGGGCCAGGGCGATGCGCTGGCGCTGGCCGCCGGAGAACATGTGCGGGTAGCGCTGGTAATGCTCGGGGCGCAAGCCCACCTGCTTCATCATCGCCTGGACTTTTTCCCGCCGCTCGGTAGCCGACAGGCTGGTGTTGATCAGCAATGGCTCGGCCAGTTGATCACCGATTTTCTGCCGCGGGTTGAGGGACGCGTAAGGGCTCTGGAAGACCATCTGCACGTCTTTGCGCAGTTGCTTGCGTTCGGCCTTGTTGGCGCCGGCCACTTCCTGGCCGGCGATTTTCAAGGAGCCGGCGGACGGCTCTTCGATCAGCGTCAGGGCCCGGGCGAGGGTGGACTTGCCGCAACCGGATTCGCCCACCACGGCCAGGGTCTTGCCGGCTTCCAGTTCGAACGACACACCGTTGAGGGCGCGCACGGTCGCATGGCCCTTGAACATGCCACGGGACACTTCGTAATGACGGGTCAGGTCACGGGCGGTAAGTACGACGGCCATCACGCCACCTCCTGGTTCAACGGGTAGAAGCAGCGGGCGAGGCTGTTGGATTTCGGATCGAGGGCCGGGCGTTGTTGACGGCAGTTGTCCTGCACGTACGGGCAGCGCGGCGACAGCAGGCAGCCTTGCGGACGGTCGTAGCGACCGGGCACGATGCCGGGCAAGGTCGCCAGGCGCTCGGCGCCCATGCTGTGTTCGGGGATCGCCGCCAGCAGCGCTTCGCTGTACGGATGAGCCGGAATGTCGAACAGCTGCGGCACCTGGCCCACTTCCACGGCTTGGCCGGCGTACATCACGCACACGCGCTGGGCGGTTTCAGCGACGACGGCGAGGTCGTGGGTGATCAGCACCAGGCCCATGTTCTGCTCTTTTTGCAGGGCCAGCAGCAGGTCCATGATCTGCGCCTGGATGGTCACGTCCAGGGCGGTGGTCGGTTCGTCGGCGATCAACAGTTTCGGCTCGCCGGCAATCGCCATGGCAATCGCCACGCGCTGGCTCATGCCGCCGGACAGTTGATGCGGGTAGGCGTCCATACGGCTGGCGGCGCCGGGGATCTCGACTTTTTCCAGCAGCTCGATGGCACGCTTGCGGGCGGCCTTGCCGGACATCTTCAGGTGCAGGCGCAGCACTTCTTCGATCTGGAAACCCACGGTGTAGCTGGGGTTGAGCGCGGTCATCGGGTCTTGGAAGACCATCGCCAGGTCCTTGCCGACGATCTGCCGGCGCTGGCGGTTGCTCAGCTTGAGCATGTTCTTGCCGTCGAAGTTCAGCGCATCGGCGGTGACGATGCCAGGGTGCTCGATCAACCCCATCAGCGCCATCATGGTCACGGATTTACCCGAGCCCGATTCGCCGACGATCGCCAATACTTCGCCTTTGTCCACGCTCAGGTCGAGGCCGTCGACCACCGGCACGGCGGTGGCGTCGCCGAAGCGGACGTTGAGATTCTTGATTTCTAGCAGTGACATGGGAATCTCCTCAGGCGGCATTCTTGAGTTTCGGGTCCAGCGCATCGCGCAGCCCGTCGCCCATCAGGTTGATTGCCAGCACGCTGAGCAAAATGGTCAAGCCAGGCAGGCTCACGACCCACCAGGCGCGTTCGATGTAGTCGCGGGCCGAGGCCAGCATGGTGCCCCACTCAGGGGTCGGTGGCTGCACGCCGAGGCCGAGGAAACCCAGGGCGGCGGCGTCGAGGATCGCCGAGGAAAAGCTCAAGGTCGCCTGGACGATCAGCGGTGCCATGCAGTTGGGCAGCACGGTGATGAACATCAGGCGCGGCAGGCCGGCGCCGGCCAGGCGAGCGGCGGTCACGTAGTCGCGGTTCAGCTCGCCCATCACGGCGGCGCGGGTCAGGCGCACGTAGGACGGCAGCGAGACGATGGCGATGGCGATCACGGTGTTGATCAGGCCTGGGCCGAGGATGGCGACGATCGCCACGGCCAGCAGCAGCGACGGCAGGGCGAGCATGATGTCCATCAGGCGCATGATGGTCGGGCCGAGGAGGCGCGGAAAGAACCCTGCAAACAGGCCCAGCAGGATCCCCGGGATCAGCGACATCACCACCGACGACAAGCCGATCAGCAACGAGAGTCGCGAGCCCTGGATCAGCCGCGAGAGCAGGTCGCGGCCCAGCTCGTCGGTGCCCAGCAGGAATTGCATCTGCCCGCCCTCAAGCCACGCCGGCGGCGTCAGCAGGAAGTCACGGTATTGCTCGCTCGGGTCGTGAGGCGCGACCCACGGGGCGAAGATCGCGCAGAACACGATCAGGATCATGAACAGCAGCCCGGCCACGGCGCCCTTGTTGCGGGAAAACGCCTGCCAGAATTCTTTGTACGGGGATGGGTACAGCAGGCTTTGATCGACTGCTACCGCGGTAGTTGGAGTACTCATGGTCTTGATCTCAGCGCTGGTGACGGATGCGTGGGTTGGCAAAGCCGTAGAGGATGTCCACGACGAAGTTGACCAGAATCACCAGGCAGGCGATTAACAGGATGCCGTTCTGCACCACGGGATAGTCCCGGGCGCCGATGGCTTCGATCAGCCACTTGCCGATGCCCGGCCAGGAGAAGATCGTTTCGGTCAGGACCGCACCGGCCAACAGCGTGCCGACTTGCAGGCCGACCACCGTCAGCACCGGGATCAGCGCGTTGCGCAGGCCATGCACGAACACCACGCGCGACGGCGACAGGCCCTTGGCCTTGGCGGTGCGGATGTAGTCTTCACGCAGCACTTCGAGCATCGAAGAGCGGGTCATGCGGGCGATCACCGCCAGCGGAATGGTGCCCAGTACGATGGCCGGCAGGATCAGGTGATGCAGGGCATCGAGGAACGCGCCCGGCTCATCGGCCAGCAGCGTGTCGATCAGCATGAAGCCGGTTTTCGGCTCGATGTCGTAGAGCAGGTCGATCCGTCCCGACACCGGCGTCCAGCCCAGGGACACCGAGAAGAACATGATCAGGATCAGGCCCCACCAGAAGATCGGCATCGAATACCCCGCCAGGGAGATGCCCATCACCCCATGGTCGAACAGGGATCCTCGCTTGAGTGCCGCGATCACCCCGGCCAGCAGGCCCAGGATACCGGCGAACAACAGCGCGGCCATGGACAGTTCCAGGGTCGCGGGAAACAGGGAGCTGAACTCGGTCCAGACGCTTTCACGGGTGCGCAGCGATTCGCCGAGATCGCCCTGGGCCAGTTTGCCGATGTAGTCCAGGTACTGGGCATACAGCGGTTTGTTGAGGCCAAGGCGTTCCATTGCCTGTGCATGCATTTCGGGATCGACCCGACGTTCGCCCATCATCACTTCCACGGGGTCGCCGGGGATCATGCGAATCAACGCGAAGGTCAGCAAGGTGATGCCGAAGAACGTGGGGATCAATAATCCCAGTCGGCGGGCAATAAAACTAAACATCTTCAGGTGTACCTCATCAGCCGGTTAGGCGTGCCCGGCAATCCTTTGGTGAAGGTTGCCGGGCGTTTTCTTATCTACTTCACCTGGGTGGTGGCGAAGTTGTTGGTGGTGAGCGGGCTAATCACGTAGCCCTCTACGTTGTTGCGCATTGCCGTGAACATGCGGGTGTGGGCCATGCTGATCCATGGCTGGTCCTGGTTGAAAATCACCTGGGCCTGCTCATAGAGCTTCGCGCGCTCCTCGGGGTTCACTGTGGCGCGTGCCTGGTCGAGCAGCGCCTGGAATTTCTCATTGCACCAGCGCGCGTAGTTTTCGCCGTTCTTGGCGGCTTCGCAACTGAGCATAGGCGTCAGGAAGTTATCCGGGTCGCCGTTGTCGCCCGCCCATCCGGCGGACACCATGTCGTGCTCGCCGTTTTTCGCGCGCTTGAGCATTTCGCCCCATTCCATCACGCGGATGTCGACCTTGATCCCGACTTTTGCCAGGTCGGCCTGCATCATCTGCGCGCCGAGCATCGGATTGGGGTTGGTCGGGCCGCCGCCGTTACGGGTGAACAGGGTGAACACGGTGCCTTCCGGCACGCCGGCTTCCTTGAGCAACTGGCGCGCCTTGTCCAGGTCGCGGGTCGGGTTCTTCAGGTCGTGGTTGAAGCCCAGCAGGGTCGGCGGGTACGGGTTGACCGCCGCGGTGGCGTTGCCCTTGCCGAACAGCGCGTTGACGTAGGCTTCCTTGTCGAAGGCCAGGTCGATGGCTTTGCGCACCCGCACGTCGCTCATGTACTTCTTGCTGGTGTTCAACGCGGTATACGAGACGGTCATCGCGTCCAGCTCGGTGACCTTCAGGTTCGGGTCTTTCTTGATGCTGGGGATGTCATCGGGTTTGGGGTACAGCGCGATCTGGCACTCGTTGGTCTTGAGCTTCTGCATGCGCACGTTGTTGTCGGTGGCGATGGCCAGTACCAGCGCATCGGCCGGCGGCTTGCCACGGAAGTAGTCCGGGTTGGCCTTGAAGCGAACCTGGGCGTCCTTGTTATAGCGCTGGAACACGAACGGGCCGGTGCCGATCGGCTTGCTGTTCAAGTCGCCGGCCTTGCCTGCCTTGAGCAACTGGTCGGCGTACTCGGCCGGGTAGATCGAGGAGAAGGCCATGGCGATGTCGGCCAGGAACGGCGCTTCGCGGCGGGTCAGGCTGAACTTGACCGTGTGTTCGTCGACTTTCTCGACGCTCTTGAGCAGTTCCTTGAAGCCCATGCTTTCAAAGTACGGAAAGCCCACGCTCGACAATTTGTGCCACGGGTGGTTCGGGTCCAGCTGGCGCTGGAAGCTCCAGACCACGTCGTCGGCGTTCATATCGCGGGTCGGCTTGAAGTAGTCGGTGGTGTGGAACTTGACGCCCTTGCGCAGGTGGAAGGTGTACGTCAGGCCGTCGTCACTGATGTCCCAGGATTCGGCCAGGGCCGGAATCACTTCAGTGGTGCCGGGCTTGAAATCGGCCAGGCGATTGAAAATGGTTTCCGCCACGGCATCGGCGGTGACTGCAGTCGTGTACTGGACCATGTCGAAGCCTTCCGGGCTGGCTTCTGTGCAAACCACCAAGGGTTTGGCCGTGGCGCCAACGGCGACGCTCAGCAATGCGGCGGCGATGGCGGCGCGTAGGGGAATCATGTTCATCGTCAATCCTCTGCAATCGGGTAATTGGCAAAAGACCGGGCGGGGGACCTTGTGAGTCGACCGCCCGGTGGCAGTTTAGAGAATGTTGAACGGAATGGTGGTGACCAGGCGGAACTCGTTGAGGCTGCCGTCGGCCTGGTTTTCGCTGGCGCGGTGTGCGGTGTAGGTCGCACGGATCGCCGTGGCTTTCAGAGGGCCGCTCTGTACGGCATAGGACGCGCCGACGCCGTATTCGTAGTGGTGCTCACCGTCCATGGCTCGTACGTCGCTATAACCGGTGCTGTTGTAGTGCGTACCGTCGATGCCCCAGCCGCGAGCCTGGTAGATGTTGAACTTCAGGCCTGGCACGCCGTATTCGGCCATGTTCAGGCCGTAGGCGATCTGGAAGGATTTCTCGTTCGGGCCGTTGAAGTCCGACAGCAGGGAGTTGGCCAGGTAGATGCCGTTGGTTTCGTGCAGGTAGTCGAAGTACTCGTTACCGTTCACTTCCTGGTACGAGAACGTCAGGCTATGGGCCTGGTGCGTCAGGCCGAACGACAGGGAGTAGGTGTCGTTGTCGATCTCGCCCAGCTTGCTTTTGCCCGAGTCCACGGTCTTGTAGTAGTTCAGGCCGGTGGTCAGGCTCAGCACCGAGCTGTCGCCCAGTTCATGGGTGGCACCGAAGTAGTACTGGTTCCACATATCCTCGGCTTCGGTCGCCCACAGGCTGGTCTTCAGGCTGGCCAGTGGCTGGTAGGTGATACCGGCCGTGTTGACGTGATCGGTCTCGACGCTGCTGTCACCGTATTCGGAGCGGAACTTGCGCTGGCTCTGTTCGGTACGTGGCGAGTTGCGGTCGAAGGTGGCGATGTCGAACGCCAGGTTTTCGAATTCTTCGCTGTGCAGGCTCACACCCTGGAAGCTTGAAGGTAGGGCACGGTTGCCGATCACGTCGACCATCGGGCTGCTGAAGTTCTGGCGGCCGGCGGTCAGGGTGGTGTTGGACACGCGGGCCTTGAGGTTGGCCAGGCCCAGTTTGCTCCACTGGCCCACGGCGTCGCCGCCTTCGCGGGTCAGGGTACGGTTGTTGCCGGCGCCAGGGCGGGTGGTCGGTGCACCGCCGTTGTTGGACGCCAGGTCCTTGCGGTCCTGGTCCAGGGCGATGGCGTTGTAGGCGGCCAGTTCGGTGCTGAAGCCCACAGTGCCTTCAGTGAAGCCCGAGTTGTACTTGATGATGGTGCCTTGCAGCCAGTTGATCCGGCGGTCGGTCTCGCGTGCTTCGCCGTTCTTGCGATAGGTGAGTTTCGTGCCGCGCTTGAATTGCTCGTTGGCGTACCAGTTGCGCGTGCTGCCCGTGACGGATTGGCCGTCGATGAAACCCTTGGCTTCGCTTTGCTCGCTGGTGGTCTTGAGGGTCACCGGGGTGACCGCCTGGCTCTGGGATTCTGCGAAAGCCGTTGCGGTAATGCTGCTGATGGCCAAGGCCAGTATCGCGGTGCTGCTCAGTTTCATCGGTAACGCTCCTTTTTCTTTTTTTTGTGCCGATCCTTTTGGATGATTCGGCTAACGGTTTACAACTCATTCACAGCTAGCAAACGTTTGCATCACGTCTGATCGACGAATTCAGGCAAGACGTCTGCGTGAGGGCTTCCAGGGAAGCCCTCGCTGTGCGGCTAGACGGTTATGGGTTCAGGCTGACGCCCGAGAACACGTTGCGACCGAAGGGGCTGACTTTGAACCCTTCGACTTTGGCACTCAGCGGCTGGTTGACCGTCGAGTGGGCAACAGGAGTGATCGGCACTTGCTGCTTGAGCAACTGCTGGGCCTGTTTGTAGAGCACGGTGCGCTGGTCGCGGTCGGTGACGACCTTGGCCTGCTTGATCAGCTTGTCGTAATCCTGGTCACACCACATGGAGTAGTTGTTGCCGCCAATGGCATCGCAGCTGTACAGCGTGCCCAGCCAGTTGTCCGGATCACCGTTGTCGCCGGTCCAACCGATCAGGCTGATGTCGTGCTCGCCGTTCTTGGTGCGCTTGATGTACTCGCCCCATTCGTAGCTGACAATCTTCACTTTCAGGCCGATCTTCGCCCAATCCGCCTGGAGCATCTCGGCCATCAACTTGGCGTTGGGGTTGTACGGACGTTGCACGGGCATGGCCCAAAGGGTGATTTCGGTGCCTTCCTTGACGCCGGCGGCCTTGAGCAACTCCTTGGCTTTTTCCGGGTTGTAGGGCGTGTCCTTGATGGTGTCGTCGTAGGACCACTGGGTCGGCGGCATGGCGTTTTGCGCCAGTTGCCCCGCGCCTTGGTACACAGCATTGAGAATGCCTTGCTTGTTGACCGCCATGTCCAGCGCCCGGCGCACTTCGACCTGGTCGAACGGCTTGTGGCGGGTGTTATAGGCGATGTAGCCGAGGTTGAAGCCGGGCTTCTCGATCAGTTGCAGCTTGGAGTCGTTCTTCAAGGCCGGCACGTCGGCGGGACGCGGGTGCAGGGTCACCTGGCATTCGTTGGCCTTGAGCTTCTGCACCCGCACCGACGCATCGGTGTTGATGGAGAAGATCAGGTTGTTCAGCTTCACCCGTTCCGGCGCCCAGTATTGTTTGTTGGCGACGTAGCGGATGTTGGAGTCTTTCTGATAGCTCTTGAATTCGAACGGCCCGGTGCCGATCGGCTTCTGGTTGATGTCGCTCGGCTTGCCACTTTTGAGCAGTTGGTCGGCGTATTCGGCCGACAGGATCGCGGCGAAGCTCATGGCGATGTTCTGGATGAACGCGGCGTCCACGCTGTTGAGGGTCATCACCACCGTCAGCGGCCCGGTCGCTTCCACCTTGGCGATGTTCTTGTTCAGGCTCATGCCGTTGAAGTACGGGAACTCGGTGGGGTAGGCCTTGCGGAACGGATGCTGCGGATCGAGCATGCGGTTGAAGGTGAACAGAACGTCGTCGGCGTTGAAATCCCGGGTCGGCGTGAAGTAATCAGTCGTATGAAACTTCACTCCTTCGCGTAGGTGGAACGTGTATTTCAAGCCGTCTTCGGAAATGTCCCAGCTTGTCGCCAGGCCCGGGACGACATTGGTCGCGCCTTTTTCGAACTCGGCCAGGCGGTTGTACAGCGGTTCGGCGGCATCGTTATCAGTCGCGGTGGTGTACTGCGCGGTGTCGAAACCGGCGGGGCTGCCTTCGGAACAGAACACCAGGCTGCCGCCGGCGGCTTGGGTGGCGGATGTCGCGGCCAACAGGCCGGTGCCCAGCAATGCGGATAAAACCAAGGTATGGCGCATGACGCTCCCTCTCTCGTTCGGGGTGTTTGACAGTGAACCGGTGTCCTTCCGGGGACAGGTCCGGCGCACTGAGCTCATTCCATTGCGTAGCGATGCCGCAGGATCAGCAAGCCGTCCAGGCCCCGACGGTATGAGTCGTGGGCCTGGGGGTAAATGCGTAATGCCTGAAAGACTTGTGGGAAAAGGCGATACGTCCTAAACCAACTGCTGTGGTACGCAGTGCTTTTGGATGTAGGCGATTTCCTGAGTCTTGGCTTAAAGCAACGGCATGCCGTGGGAGCGAGCCCTGCTCGCGATGGTGTTGTTGGTACACCATCGCGCTTAAAAAAGGGGCCGCTACGCCCGAGGCGTCGGACCGGCCCAGCGGGAGCAAGCTCCCTCGCCACAGGTCACCTTATTTGCTGACGCTGACGCCGTAGAAGGAGTTCAAGCCAAATGGGCTGATCTTGAAGTCCTGCACGTTGGCGCGCATGGGTTGATACACCGTCGAGTGAGCGATAGGTGTCATCGGCACGGCATCCTTGAGGACGTGTTGTGCCTGTTTGTACAGTTCGGTGCGCTTGGCCTGGTCGGTGGTGCGCTTGGCTTCTTTCACGAGGCCGTCGAACTTCTTGTCACACCATTTGGAGAAGTTGTTGCCGGCCAGCGAGTCGCAGCCGAACAGCACGTTGAGCCAGTTGTCCGGGTCACCGTTGTCGCCGCTCCAGCCAATGATCATCGCCTGGTTCTCGCCACCTTTGGAACGCTTGATGTACTCGCCCCATTCGTAGCTGACGATGTTGACGTTCAGGCCGATCTTCTTCCAGTCGGACTGCAGCATCTCGGCCATCAGCTTGGCGTTCGGGTTGTAAGGACGCTGTACCGGCATCGCCCACAAGGTGATGTTGGTGCCTTCCTTGACGCCGGCTTCCTTGAGCAGCTCCTTGGCTTTCTCAGGATCGTACTTGGCATCCTTGATGGTGGTGTCGTAGGACCATTGGGTTGGCGGCATGGCGTTGACAGCCAACTGGCCGGCGCCCTGGTAGACCGAATCGATGATCTGCGGCTTGTTGACCGCCATGTCCAACGCCTGGCGGACTTTCAGGTCAGCCAGCACGTTCGGCTCGTTGCTGCCCTTGATCTTGTCCATCACGTTGTAGGCGATGTAGCCCAGGTTGAAACCCGCCTGGTCAGGCATCTTCAGTGCCTTGTCTTCCTTCAGGGCCTTGAGGTCGGCCGGGCGTGGGAAGAGGGTGATCTGGCATTCGTTTTTCTTGAGTTTCTGCATGCGCACCGACGGGTCGGTGGTGATGGCGAAGATCAGGTTGTCGATCTTCACGTCTTCAGGCTTCCAGTAGTCCTTGTTCCCGGTGTAGCGGATGTTGGAGTCTTTCTGGTAGCTCTTGAACACGAATGGGCCAGTGCCGACCGGCTTCTGGTTGATGTCCGGGGCCTTGCCATCCTTGAGCAACTGGGCAGCGTACTCGGCGGACTGGATCGAGGCGAAGCTCATGGCCAGGTTCTGGATGAACGCAGCGTCGACATCTTTGAGGGTGAACTTGACGGTGTGGTCGTCGATTTTATCGATCTTGGTGATGTTGGTGTCCATCCCCATGTCGGTGAAGTACGGGAATTCGGTCGGGTACGCCTTACGGAAAGGGTCGTCCTTGTTGATCATGCGGTTGAACGTGAACAGCACGTCGTCGGCGTTGAATTCGCGGGTCGGCTTGAAGTACGAGGTGGTGTGGAACTTGACGCCTTCACGCAGATGGAAGGTGTAGGTGAGGCCGTCTTCGGAAATGTCCCACTTGGTGGCCAGGCCAGGAATCACGGCGGTGCCGCCGCGCTCAAACTGGGTCAGGCGGTTGAACATGGTCTCTGCAGAGGCGTCGAAGTCGGTTCCGGTGGTGTACTGACCAGGGTCGAAGCCGGCCGGGCTGCCTTCGGAGCAGAACACCAGGTTAGTCGCGGCGGAAGCGAAGGGAGCGCTGGCTAACAAGCCTGCACCGACTAAAAACGGAATGACCGCGTGTTTAAGCATGTTGGCCTCATGATTTGTTGTCATTTTTGGATTTGAGGGCGACCTCGTGAGTCGTCCTGCGGATACTTATGCAGGCCCCATACCCAATGCAAGATCCAGAGCGGTTTCAAGTCTGAAACAGTGGCACGAACGTACCTTAATGTCGCATCTGTGTAACTTCTGACGCATTTGATCGTTTGCGCGCGTTTTTTAAGGGCGATTGGCGCCCTTTCCCGGTGCGCTGCGTGGCTTTGGCGCACCGGTAGGGGGCGGGTTTTACCTCTTCAAACCCACGTCGTAGAGGGGGATAGGGCTGAATGGGCTGAGTTTGAGATCCGGCCCCTTTTTGTTTATCGCTGCCGGAGGCGCCGTTATCTTCGGTCCAGGGTTCAATCGATGCACCGGCATTGCCCATGGGTCGAGGGTGGCGCCTGGCGCAACCTTTGGCTTTCTGGAGTGGCGCCTGGGAGTTTGCGTATGCTTCGGGGCGAGGCGGCCTGGAAGCTGACCTGATTCTTCCAGTCATACGTCGTCGGATCTGTGGGAGCAAAGCTTGCTCGCGAGGCGGCCTGGTAGCCGACCTGGCTCTCCCGGTCATATCCCAATCCATTGTGGGAGCGAGCCTGCTCGCGAAGGCGGCCTAGTAGCCGGCCTATCTCTCACGAATGTACCCGATCAGTTGTGTGTGGGTTTGTTCGCGAAGGTGGCCTGAAAGCCCAGGTGTGAAGGCTGGTCATTTCAGAGGTCGAAGCAATATGCCTATGTCCCGCCGACCACCAAACCCGTGGCGAGGGAGCTTGCTCCCGCTGGGGCGCGAAGCGGCCCCAACAGCAGCGACTGCATCCATTTGACGTACCGAGGCGTCAGGTTTGGGGGCTGCTGCGCAGCCCAGCGGGAGCAAGCTCCCTCGCCACGGGGGTTGCAGCGCCAGTAAGTGTGATGAGTCATGCATTTATGTCGGAAGGATCACCGGCCTCGAAACGAAACATCCCACAGCTTTTTAGGGTTGTCCCTCGGAAGTGGGTTCTCTAACCTTTTTCCTGTCGCTGCAAAACAGCGACCGGGAGTGGGAACCCGAAATTAATAGGTCGTAAGCCTCACGACCATAACGGCAAGTGATGGCTCCAATTTCATCAGGAGCATGCACATGAACGAAGGAAAGACTGAACCGAACTTCAACAGAACAAACCCATTGGCGGGCTTCGACGCCATCGAAGACCTACTCAAAGACCACGCCGCCGCCGAGCGCGCCCTAAATCATTACCTCAACCCCAAACCTCCAGAACCAAGCACCGATCAGCGAATCGACAGCCTGTTTTCCGTCACCGCCAAGGCCGACGCCGACACACTACTGACCAGCACCTCCGAAACCCTGGCCTCGATAAAAGCCATGGCCGAGGACCTGGCCTTTGAAGTGGAGGGCACGCGACGCAGCGTGGCCCTGGGGATTCATCAGTTGGTGGAGTTGTGCCAGTTGCTGGTGGACAAGGCGTTGGATCAGCTCGAAGCACCGGCCAGCCCTGCACCGTGACAACCCCCTGTGGCGAGGGAGCTTGCTCCCGCTGGGGCGCGAAGCGGCCCCAACAGCGGCAACTGTATCCATCTGATACACCGAGGTGTCAGGTTTGGGGCTGCTGCGCAGCCCAGCGGGAGCAAGCTCCCTCGCCACGGGGGGTTGTTTTTTGTCGCAGGGCTTCAGGGTTCAGCCAGTACGAAGCTGGCTGAACCCGCTGTCCATCATCACTGCATCAACACCTCAATCGCCCCATCCGCCGTCATCGTCACCTTGCTGGTGCCCGCTTCCACCTCAGGCGTCACCGACTCGGCATCCATCGACGCCGCTTTCATCATCATCTGCGGGCGCATGTACGGTTGTGGATAACCGTTGGTGTTGAAGTTCAGGTTGACGATTTTATAACCCTTGCCGCCCAAGGCTTCAGTGGCCAGTTGGGCGCGGGCCTTGAAGGCGTTGACGGCGTCCTTGAGCAGGGCGTCCTCGCTGGTCTGGCGGGTGGCGGTGGCGATGGCGAAGTCCATGCCGGCCATTTTCATGCCGCCCAGCAGTTCGCCGGTGAGTGTGGACAGGGCGGCGAAGTCGGCGCTTTCCAGGCGCAGTTCCGCGCGTTCGCGCCAACCGGTGATTTTCCCACCTTTGTTGTCGTAGATCGGGTAGCTGTTGCGGCTGCCCTGGCTCAAGTTGATGCCCTTGACCTGTTTGGCCTGGCCGATGGCTTTGTTCAGGGTGGTGCTGACAGCGGCGGCGAGTTTGGCCGGGTCGGTGTTCTGTTCTTCGGTGTAGAGGGTGACGATCATCAGGTCGCGGGCCACTTCCTGGCTGGCTTCGGCGCGCAGGGAGATCTGGTTGTAGTGCAGCTCATCGGCGGCCAGGGCCGGCAGGCTGGCGACGGTGCCGAGGCTGAGGGCGAGCAGGGCGGCGGGGCGACTGAACGTGTGCATGAAAGCTCCTTGGGATGATGCGCAGGGGTTGGTTCCGGGCCTGCGTGAACGATAAGACTCTAGCGTTTATGGTTGGGTTCGCACAGTTACAACTTCTATACAGATGCGAAGGTTGGTGGAGCTTTTGTGGCGAGGGAGCTTGCTCCCGCTCGGCTGCGTAGCAGTCGTAGTCTTTTGGGCCTGCTGCGCAGTCCAGCGGGAGCAAGCTCCCTCGCCACAGGGGGTTATAGGTAGCATGCGGGGCTGTGGCGCTTTGCCGCATATCTGCCGCTGCAACCCCCGCCTTGGTTATACTCCGTGCGATCCGCCTGGAGCGCTCATCAGGAGAGCTCATGCTCGCCCCCTTGCAAATGACTTCCGCCTCTCGCCAGAACCTCTGGCGCCTGACATTCATCCGCATCCTGGTCCTGGCGGCCCAGGCCGGTTCCGTGGGGCTCGCCTATTGGTTCGACCTGCTGCCGCTGCCCTGGCTGCAACTGGCGATCACCCTGGTCTGTTCCAGCGTGCTGTGCGCGCTGACGGCGATTCGCCTGCGCGCGTCCTGGCCGGTGACCGAGCTTGAATACGCCGTACAGCTGGCCTGCGATCTGTTTATCCACAGTGCGCTGCTGTATTTCTCCGGCGGCTCCACCAATCCTTTTGTCTCCTATTACCTGGTGCCGCTGACCATCGCCGCCGTGACGTTGCCGTGGCGGTATTCGCTCATCCTTTCCGGCATCGCCTTGGCGCTGTACACCTTGCTGCTGGCGCGTTTCTATCCGCTGGAAACCTTCCCCATCGCCCGGGAAAACCTGCAGATCTACGGTATGTGGCTGAGTTTCGCCCTGGCCGCGGCGGTCATCACGTTTTTTGCCGCGCGCATGGCCGAGGAGCTGCGTCGCCAGGAGGAGCTGCGGGCGATCCGCCGCGAAGAAGGCCTGCGGGACGAGCAACTATTGGCCGTGGCGACCCAGGCCGCCGGTGCCGCCCATGAGTTGGGCACGCCGCTGGCGACCATGAGTGTGCTGCTCAAGGAAATGCGCCAGGATCATAAAGACCCGGCGTTGCAGGAAGACCTCGGCGTGCTGCAGGACCAGGTCAAGCTCTGCAAGGAAACCCTGCAATACCTGGTGCGCGCCGCCGAGGCCAACCGCCGGCTGGACATCGACATGCAGGCGGTCACCTTCTGGCTCGATGATGCCCTGAATCGCTGGCATTTGATGCGTCCGGAGGCCAGTTATCGCTTCCAGTGCCTGGGCAAGGGCACAGTGCCGCGCATGGCGCCGCCGCCGGACTTGACCCAAGCGCTGCTGAATCTGTTGAACAATGCCGCCGACGCCTGCCCCGAAGGTTTGGAAGTGGTATTGGATTGGGATGCCTATGAATTGACGATCTGTATCCGCGACCACGGCGCCGGTGTGCCGCTGGCGATTGCCGAGCAGATCGGCAAACCGTTTTTCACGACCAAGGGCAAGGGTTTCGGCCTGGGCCTGTTCTTGAGCAAAGCCAGCGTGACACGCGCCGGCGGCTCGGTGAAACTCTACCCCCATGAGGAAGGCGGCACGCTCACCGAGCTGCGCCTGCCCCATGCCGACCGAGGAGACGAAACATGAGTGACGAGATCCAAGTCGACGGCGAAGAACTGCCGCACCTGCTGCTGGTGGACGACGACGCCACCTTCACCCGCGTCATGGCCCGGGCCATGTCCCGTCGCGGTTTTCGCGTGAGCACTGCAGGTTCTGCCGAGGAGGGCCTGACCATCGCCCAGGCCGACCTGCCGGACTACGCCGCCCTCGACCTGAAGATGGACGGCGATTCGGGCCTGGTACTGCTGCCCAAACTGCTGGAGCTGGACCCGGAGATGCGCGTGGTGATCCTCACCGGTTATTCGAGCATCGCCACCGCGGTCGAGGCCATCAAGCGCGGCGCTTGCAATTACCTGTGCAAACCAGCGGATGCCGATGACGTGCTGGCGGCGCTGTTGTCCGAACACGCCGACCTCGACACCCTGGTGCCGGAAAACCCCATGTCGGTGGATCGCCTGCAATGGGAACACATCCAGCGCGTGCTGACCGAGCACGAAGGCAATATCTCCGCCACCGCCCGCGCCTTGGGCATGCATCGGCGGACCTTGCAGCGCAAATTGCAAAAGCGTCCTGTGCGTCGCTGAACCTGCGCTGAACAAATGCTGTCCACCCTCGCGACACATCGGGCCGTTGCTTTATGATCGGCCCGAGTTTTTTCTCCTATGAGCCTTAACCATGAATCAGAACGCTGAATATTCCGCGGTCAATGACGCGGTGCGCGGCCAGTTTTTCCGCCGTGTCTGGCAGATGACCACGCCGTACTGGCGCAGTGAGGAGAAGGGCAAGGCCTGGACGCTGTTGATTGCCGTGATCGCGCTGTCGTTGTTCAGCGTGGCAATCTCGGTGTGGGTCAACAGTTGGTACAGGGACTTCTATAACGCCCTCCAAGAGAAGGATACTGCGGCATTCTGGCGGTTGATCCTGTATTTCTGCGGCATTGCGGCGGTGGCGATCCTCGGCGCGGTGTACCGTTTGTACCTCACGCAGATGCTCACCATCCGCTGGCGGGCCTGGCTCACCGAGCAGCATTTTGCCCGCTGGCTCAACAACAAGAATTACTACCGGCTGGAGCAGGGCGGCTATACCGATAACCCCGACCAGCGGATTTCCGAAGACCTCAACAGTTTCACCTCCAACACACTGGAACTGGGCCTGGGGCTGCTTCGCACGGTCGTCAGCCTAGTGTCGTTCTCGATTATCTTGTGGGGCGTGTCGGGCAGCATCGAAGTGTTCGGCTACACCATCCCCGGCTACATGTTCTGGGCTGCGTTGGTGTATGCGGCGGTGGGCAGTTGGCTGACGCACCTGATCGGCCGTCGCCTGATCGGCCTGAACAACAACCAGCAGCGTTTCGAAGCCGACCTGCGTTTCTCCATGGTGCGGGTGCGCGAGAACGCCGAGAGCATTGCGCTGTATGGCGGCGAGCCCAACGAGAATCGTCGCCTGAGCGGTCGTTTCGGCCTGGTCTGGCACAACTTCTGGGACATCATGCGCGTGTCCAAGCGCCTGACGTTCTTTACGTCCGGCTACGGCCAGATCGCGATCATCTTCCCGTTCATCGTCGCCGCGCCGCGTTATTTCTCGGGCAAGATCCAGCTGGGCGAGCTCATGCAGATCAACTCCGCGTTCGGTAACGTGCAGGAGAACTTCAGTTGGTTCATCACCGCCTACGCCAACCTCGCCGCGTGGCGCGCCACCTGTGATCGTCTGCTGAGTTTCCGCCAGGCGATGAGCGACAACGAAGACCGCGTGCCGGCCATCGATGTGCAGAACCAGGGCAACGCGTTGGCGGTCCGCAACCTCGGGTTGGACTTGGCTGACGGGCGTCATCTGCTCGACAACGCCGATATGAATGTGGAACCTGGCGAGCGGGTCATGCTCAGCGGTCGTTCCGGCAGCGGCAAATCCACCCTGTTGCGCGCAATGGGGCATTTGTGGCCTGCGGGGCACGGGACGATCCGGCTTCCGGCGGCGCGCTACTTGTTCCTGCCGCAAAAACCTTACCTGCCGATTGGCAGCCTGCGGGAAGTGTTGAGTTATCCACAGGCCGGCGACGTCTACCCCAACGAACGTTATGCACAGGTGCTGGAAACCTGCCGCCTGCCGCACCTGATCCCGCGCCTGGACGAAAGCAACCACTGGCAGCGGATGCTCTCGCCTGGTGAGCAACAACGCCTGGCCTTTGCCCGCGCATTGCTTTATGCACCGCTTTGGTTGTACATGGACGAAGCGACCTCGGCGATGGATGAAGAGGACGAAGCGACGCTGTACCAGGCGCTGATCGACCAGTTGCCGGGCCTGAGCATTGTCAGCGTTGGTCACCGAAGCAGTTTGAAACGGTTCCATCCGCGACATGTGCGTATCGAAAATGGCCAACTGGTGGAGCGCACCGTAACCGCCTGACCACCGAAAACCTGTGGGAGCGAGCTTGCTCGCGAAGGCGGGGTGTCAGTTGACATTGATGTATCTGACACAGCGCCTTCGCGAGCAAGCCCGCTCCCACAAGGGTTTGGGGTGAACCGGGTGTTTAGCTCTACAACCGATCCCATGTGGGAGCGAGCCTGCTCGCGATGAAGGCGACTCGGTATCCGCCCCCGACTTGCCACTGCACCCCCGGTGATCGTACAACCACGTTGCGCTATGATGTTGCCATTCAGCCGTTTACCGAGACACAGCCCCATGGAAACCCCGATCGAAGTACCACGCTTTCCCCGCAAGCGCCGCAGCCTGGCGCAGGAGCTGGTGACGGTGCTGACCGAGCAGATTCGCGACGGTCTGCTCAAGCGCGGTGATAAATTGCCCACCGAGTCGGCGATCATGGAAGCCCATGGCGTCAGCCGCACCGTGGTGCGCGAGGCGATTTCCCGGTTGCAGGCGGCCGGCCAGGTGGAAACTCGCCATGGCATCGGCACCTTCGTGCTGGACACGCCCAGCCCGAGCGGTTTCCGCATCGACCCGGCTACCGTGGTTACCTTGCGGGACGTGCTGGCGATCCTGGAATTGCGCATCAGCCTGGAAGTGGAATCCGCTGGGCTCGCGGCGCAGCGTCGCAGCGACGAGCAACTGGCGGCGATGCGGGCGGCGCTCGACGCCTTGAACGAAAGCGCGGCCCATGCCAGCGACGCGGTGGCCTCGGACTTCGCCTTCCACCTGGAAATCGCCCTGTCCACCGGCAACCGCTACTTCACCGACATCATGACCCACCTGGGCACCAGCATCATCCCGCGCACCCGGCTGAACTCGGCGCGCCTGGCCCACGACGACCACCAGCACTACATGGATCGCCTGAGCCGCGAGCACGAGGAAATCTACGAAGCCATCGCTCGCCAGGACTCCGACGCGGCCCGTGCGGCCATGCGTTTGCACCTGACCAACAGCCGCGAACGGCTGCGCCAGGCCCATGAAGAGGCACAGGCGCAGGGTTAAGGCGCTTCGCTATTCTATGTGGCAGGGGCGTTTTTGTGGCGAGGGAGCTTGCTCCCGCTGGGGCGCGAAGCGGCCCCGACAGCAGCGACTGCAATTTATCTGATCCATCGAGGAGTCAGGTTTGGGTCTGCTGCGCAGCCCAGCGGGAGCAAGCTCCCTCGCCACAAAGAAATCCACTCGCCACAGGGGAAATGGTGTCTGGCGTTATGTCTGTTTGCCTGTCTGACGAATCGTAGGCGCACTGGCCGCAGGCGCAGGGCTGAAGTCGCTCACTGCTCTGCTGGCAAAGATGCTGTCGTGGCAAGCAAGGATGCTGTTGTGGCGAGGGAGCTTGCTCCCGCTGGGCTGCGAAGCGGCCCCCTCAGCTCTTTCGATCAATCGAACCTCTACAGGTTGGCGACTGCTTCGCAGTCGAGCGGGAGCAAGCTCCCTCGCCACAGGGAAGTGGTGACTGGCTTTGTATCTGTGTGCCCGTCTGACGAATCGTAGGCGCTTAGCGCGACGCCGTGATCCGCAACTTTTGCGGCTCGGATCTATCGATATCCACGCTGCTCTCGTAAGTAACCTCGTAACGAAGCTCAACCGATTTGCCGAGGTAAGCTGCCAGCTCGGTGTTGGTTATTATAGTCACCGTTACATCTTTACGTGGCGTACCTTCCTCGCCCTCGGTCAGAGGTGTAAACGCCCCTACCGGCGAGCCCTCGTCCAGAATCAGTCGGGCATTCGAGTTCTGGTCGAAATCTGCATCCGGAATCTCCACGGTCAATGTCTTTATTTTTGACAAGTCGACCGTGATTTCCTCAGCGAGTGGAAGATCTCTGAGCGCGGGCTTCGCATACGTCTTCATGATGTCACTCCCTGTGAGGCAGCCCCGATCATCGCGTACGGGCGGCTCACTTAAAAGATTGTGAAAGGGACTACGGCCGTGCGCAGCACAGCCATGCCTAGGTTATGCCCCCTCGCCGTAACGGCGCCTACTGGCAGAGTTGACAGTGGCGACGAGCGGTCCTAGTGTCCCAACCGGCAAGTTTCATCCGTCTCCCCATCACACCCAAACCCCCGGTCTACAAGGCTTCGCGACAAACACCCCAACCCCGACACCGACCAAAAGACGAAATACAGTTGACGTTCATATTTTAAGTTGTACGATGACCTACAACTTCACATGAAGCTGAACCGTTTCCTACAACACAACATTTGCGTCCAGGGTGTTCGAATAATGAATCCACAAGAACTGAAGTCCATCCTCTCGTCTGGCCTGCTGTCGTTCCCGGTCACCGATTTCACTGCCAATGGCGATTTCAATCGCGACAGCTACATCAAGCGCCTTGAGTGGCTGGCCCCGTACGGCGCCTCTGCATTGTTCGCAGCGGGCGGCACCGGTGAATTCTTCTCCCTGGCCGCCAGCGAGTACTCGCAAGTCATCAAGACGGCCGTCGATACCTGCGCCACCAGCGTGCCGATCCTCGCCGGCGTCGGCGGTGCTACCCGCCAGGCCATCGAGTACGCTCAAGAAGCCGAGCGCCTGGGCGCTAAGGGCCTGTTGCTGCTGCCGCACTACCTGACCGAAGCCAGCCAGGACGGCGTTGCCGCCCACGTTGAAGCCGTGTGCAAATCGGTAAAAATCGGCGTGGTGGTGTACAACCGCAACGTCTGCCGCCTAAACGCCACTCAGTTGGAACAACTGGCCGAGCGCTGCCCGAACCTGATCGGCTACAAGGATGGCCTGGGCGATATCGAACTGATGGTGTCGATCCGTCGTCGCCTCGGCGATCGTTTCAGCTACCTGGGCGGCCTGCCGACCGCTGAAGTCTATGCCGCGGCCTACAAGGCCCTGGGCGTGCCGGTCTACTCCTCGGCGGTGTTCAACTTCATCCCGAAAACCGCGATGGACTTCTACCACGCCATTGCCCGCGAAGATCACGCCACTGTCGGCAAGATCATCGACGACTTCTTCCTGCCTTACCTGGACATCCGCAACCGCAAGGCCGGTTACGCAGTGAGCATCGTCAAGGCCGGCGCGAAGATCGTTGGCTATGACGCGGGCCCTGTGCGCACGCCGTTGACCGACCTGCTGCCAGAAGAATACGAAGCCCTGGCCGCGCTGATCGACAAGCAAGGCAAGCAGTAACAGACCCGACAAGGCCGCTGAGCAATCAGCGGCTTTTTGCGTAAGGCTTGATCGTTTCCACGCATCGCGTGGAAATGCAGCCAGGGACGCACTGCGTTCCTAGACAGCTTTTGTGAGAGGAGAAGCTCCGTGGCAGATGCAAAGCGTTTCGATAACTACATCAACGGTGAGTGGGTGGCCGGTGCTGACTATTGCACCAACATCAACCCGTCTGACTTGTCCGATGTCATCGGTGAATACGCCAAGGCTGACGCAGCGCAAGTCAACGCCGCCATCGAAGCCGCCCGCGCCGCGTTCCCGGCCTGGTCGACCTCGGGCATCCAGGCCCGCCATGATGCGCTGGACAAAGTCGGCACCGAGATCCTCGCCCGCCGTGAAGAACTCGGCCAACTGCTGGCCCGGGAAGAGGGCAAGACCCTGCCCGAGGCCATCGGCGAAGTGACCCGCGCCGGCAACATTTTCAAATTTTTCGCCGGTGAATGCCTGCGCCTGTCCGGCGACTACGTGCCATCGGTGCGCCCGGGCGTCAACGTCGAAGTGACCCGCGAAGCCCTCGGTGTGGTTGGCCTGATCACCCCTTGGAACTTCCCGATCGCCATTCCCGCGTGGAAAATCGCCCCGGCCCTGGCCTACGGCAACTGCGTGGTGATCAAGCCCGCCGAGTTGGTACCGGGCTGCGCCTGGGCCCTGGCCGAGATTATTTCCCGCGCCGGTTTCCCGGCCGGTGCGTTCAACCTGGTGATGGGCAGCGGCCGTGTGGTCGGTGACATCCTGGTCAACAGCCCGAAAGTCGACGGCATCAGCTTCACCGGTTCCGTGGGTGTAGGCCGGCAGATCGCGGTCAACTGCGTGGCGCGCCAGGCCAAGGTGCAGTTGGAAATGGGCGGCAAGAACCCGCAGATCATCCTCGACGACGCCGACCTCAAGCAGGCCGTCGAACTGGCGGTGCAGAGCGCGTTCTACTCCACCGGCCAGCGTTGCACAGCGTCGAGTCGACTGATCGTCACCGCCGGCATCCATGACAAGTTCGTCGCGGCCATGGCCGAGCGCATGCAGTCGATCAAGGTCGGTCACGCGTTGAAGGCCGGCACTGACATTGGCCCGGTGGTTTCCGAAGCCCAGCTCAACCAGGACTTGAAGTACATCGACATCGGCCAAAGCGAAGGCGCGCGGCTGGTCAGCGGTGGCGGTGTGGTGACGTGCGACACCGAAGGTTACTTCCTGGCGCCGACCCTGTTCGCCGACAGTGAAGCCTCGATGCGCATCAGCCGCGAAGAGATCTTCGGCCCGGTGGCCAACGTCGTGCGCGTGGCCGACTACGAGGCGGCGCTGGCGATGGCCAACGACACCGAGTTCGGTTTGTCGGCCGGTATCGCCACCACCTCGTTGAAATACGCCAACCACTTCAAGCGCCATTCCCAGGCAGGCATGGTGATGGTCAACCTGCCGACCGCCGGCGTGGATTACCACGTGCCGTTCGGCGGGCGCAAAGGTTCGTCCTACGGTTCACGTGAGCAAGGCCGCTACGCGCAAGAGTTCTACACCGTGGTGAAGACCTCCTACATCGGCTCGTAATACGCAACACCGGTCGGCGCCGGGCTCCGGCGCCGACCGTACAATTTGATTTCCCGCATAAAAATAAATAGTGGAAGTAGATTACATGCAAGAGACCAAGCCGACGCACGTCCGCTATTTGATCCTGCTCATGCTGTTTTTGGTGACAACGATCAACTACGCCGACCGTGCCACCATCGCGATCGCGGGTTCCAGCCTGCAAAAAGACCTCGGCATCGACGCCGTCACCCTCGGTTATATCTTCTCCGCCTTCGGTTGGGCCTATGTGGCCGGGCAGATTCCTGGCGGCTGGCTGCTCGACCGTTTCGGGTCGAAGAAAATCTATGCATTGAGCATTTTCACCTGGTCGCTGTTCACCGTGCTGCAGGGTTATGTCGGTGAATTCGGCATGTCCACGGCCGTGGTTGCGCTGTTCATGCTGCGCTTTCTGGTCGGGCTGGCCGAAGCGCCTTCGTTCCCGGGCAACGCCCGGATCGTCGCCGCCTGGTTCCCCACCGCTGAACGCGGTACTGCCTCGGCGATCTTCAACTCGGCGCAGTATTTCGCCACCGTATTGTTCGCACCGCTGATGGGCTGGATCGTCTACCGCTTCGGCTGGCAGCACGTGTTCATCGTGATGGGCGTGATCGGCATCGTGTTCTCGCTGGTCTGGCTGAAAGTGATCTACAGTCCGCGCCAACACCCGATGATCAACGAGGCCGAGTTCAATCACATCGCGTCCAACGGCGCGATGGTCGATATGGACCAGGACAAGGGCAAGGAAAAGAAAGCCGACGGTCCGAAGTGGGATTACATTCGCCAACTGCTGACCAACCGCATGATGCTCGGCGTATATTTGGGCCAATACTGCATCAACGGCATCACCTACTTCTTCCTGACCTGGTTCCCGGTGTACCTGGTCCAGGAACGCGGCATGACCATCCTCAAGGCCGGTTTCATCGCCTCCTTGCCGGCCATCTGCGGGTTTATCGGTGGCGTGCTGGGCGGGGTGATTTCCGACTACCTGCTGCGCAAGGGCCACTCGCTGACCTTTGCCCGCAAGGCGCCGATCATCGCCGGTTTGCTGGTATCGAGCAGCATCGTGGCGTGCAACTACGTCGACATCGAATGGATGGTGGTGGGCTTCATGGCCCTGGCGTTCTTCGGTAAAGGCGTCGGTGCGTTGGGCTGGGCGGTGGTGTCCGACACTTCGCCGAAACAGATTGCCGGCTTGAGCGGCGGCCTGTTCAACACCTTCGGCAACCTGGCGTCGATCACCACGCCGATCGTCATTGGCTACATCATCAGCTCCACAGGCTCGTTCAAATGGGCACTGGTGTTCGTCGGTTGCAACGCGTTGATGGCGGTGTTCAGCTACTTGGTCATCGTGGGCCCGATCAAGCGTGTGGTGCTCAAGGAGCCAGCGGCCAAGGAAGCCGACCTCTCCAGCCTGTCTGAAGCCAAATCCTGAGGAATGGCGTCCATGAATCTGATTGAACATGCCGATTCGCCCCGTTACATCCGCCTGCACGAGCGCGACAACGTGGTGATTGTTGTCAACGACCAGGGCGTACCGGCCGGGACCGAATTCCCGGACGGCCTGGTCACCGTCGACTTCGTGCCGCAGAGCCACAAAGTCACCTTGGTGGACATTCCCGAGGGCGGCGAGGTGATTCGCTACGGCCAGGTCATTGGCTACGCGCTGCAACCGATCCCTCGTGGCAGTTGGGTCAAGGAAGACCAGTTGCGCATGCCCACCGCGCCGCCGCTGGACAGCTTGCCGCTGTCCACCGACGTGCCGGCGGCCGATGCGCCGCTCGAGGGCTACACCTTCGAGGGTTACCGCAACGCCGACGGCACCGTCGGCACGCGCAACATCCTGGGCATCACCACCACGGTGCAGTGCGTGACCGGTGTGCTGGACCATGCGGTCAAGCGCATCAAGGACGAACTGCTGCCCAAGTACCCGAACGTCGATGACGTGGTGGCGCTGACTCACAGCTATGGCTGTGGCGTGGCGATCACCGCCACCGATGCCTACATCCCGATTCGCACCGTGCGCAACCTGGCGCGCAACCCGAACCTGGGGGGCGAGGCACTGGTGATCAGCCTGGGCTGCGAGAAATTGCAGGCCGGGCAAGTAATGCACGAGGGCGACAGCTCGGTGGACCTCAGCGAGCCGTGGCTGTATCGCTTGCAGGATTCCAGTCACGGCTTCACGGAAATGATCGAGCAGATCATGGAATTGGCCGAGACCCGCCTGAAGAAACTCGACCAGCGTCGCCGCGAAACCGTGCCCGCCTCGGAGCTGATCCTGGGCATGCAATGCGGCGGCAGCGATGCGTTTTCCGGTATCACCGCCAACCCGGCCCTGGGCTATGCCTCGGACCTGTTGCTGCGGGCTGGCGCGACAGTAATGTTTTCCGAAGTCACCGAAGTACGCGATGCGATCTACCTGCTGACCTCCCGGGCGCAAACCGAGGAAGTTGCCCAGGAGCTGGTACGGGAAATGGACTGGTACGACCGTTACCTGGCCAAGGGCGAAGCCGATCGCAGTGCCAACACCACGCCGGGCAACAAGAAGGGCGGGCTGTCGAACATCGTCGAGAAGTCCCTGGGCTCGATCGTCAAGTCTGGCAGCAGCGCAATCAACGGCGTGCTTGGCCCGGGCGAGCGCTTCAAGCAAAAGGGCCTGATTTTCTGCGCCACACCGGCCAGCGATTTTGTCTGCGGCACGTTGCAACTGGCGGCGGGGATGAACTTGCATGTGTTCACCACCGGCCGGGGCACACCGTACGGCCTGGCGATGGCGCCAGTGGTAAAGGTCTCGACCCGTACCGAACTGGCCCAGCGCTGGCCGGACCTGATCGACATCGACGCCGGCCGCATCGCCACTGGACGGGCGACCATCGAAGAGTTGGGTTGGGAGCTGTTCCACTACTACCTGGACGTGGCCAGCGGCAAGAAACAGACCTGGGCCGAGCGGCACAAGCTGTACAACGACATCACGTTGTTCAACCCGGCGCCGATTACCTGATCCGGCGCTGATCGCGAGCAGGCTCGCTCCCACAGGGATGTGGGGGGAGTGTGGGTTTTGCGATCGCAGGAGAACCAGTGTGGGAGCGGGCTTGCTCGCGAAAGCGGTGGTTCAGCTTGCATTGGTGGTGGATGTGCTGCCGTCTTCGCGAGCAAGCCCGCTCCCACAAGGATGTGGGGGTGAATGTGGATTTTGCGATCGCAGGAGAACCAGTGTGGGAGCGGGCTTGCTCGCGAAAGCGGTGGTTCAGTTGGCATTGATGTTGGATGTGCTGCCGTCTTCGCGAGCAAGCCCGCTCCCACAAGGGGCAGCGGTGAATGTTGGCTCTGTGTTCACGCGAGCAAATGTGGGAGCGAGCCTGCTCGCGAAGAGGCTCGACCAGACGCCAATGCCGTGAGTGGCTTATCATTAGCCACCTAACGACACCCTTCTCAAGGTCCCCGGCATGCTGGCAATTTTCCTCGAAACCCTGAACGTCACCGCGCCGGTGTTCGCCATGCTGTTTCTGGGGACGCTGCTCAAGCGCATCGACTGGATCAACGACAACTTCATCCACATCGCCTCGTCCCTGGTGTTCAACGTCACCATGCCGGCGCTCTTGTTCCTTGGCATCCTGCACGCCGACCTGCACGCGGCGTTGCAGCCTGACCTGCTGATTTATTTCTCCATCGCCACCCTGGTGAGCTTTGCAATGGCCTGGGGCTGGGCCATCTGGCGTTGCCCGCGCGAAGACCGCGGCATCTACACACAGGGCGCGTTTCGCGGCAACAACGGTGTGATCGGCCTGGCGCTGGCGGCGAGCATGTATGGCGACTACGGGATTTCCCTGGGTTCGATTCTCGCGGCGCTGGTGATCCTGTTCTACAACACCTTGTCGACCATCGTGCTGGCGGTCTACAGCCCGGTGATCAAGTCCGATCCGTGGAGCATCTGCAAAAGCGTGATCAGCAACCCGCTGATCATCAGCGTGATCGCCGCCGCGCCGTTCGCCTATTGGCAGATCGGCCTGCCGAACTGGTTCGAGACCTCGGCCAAATACCTGTCACAAATGACCTTGCCCCTGGCGCTGATCTGCATCGGCGGCACGCTGTCCCTGGCGGCCCTGCGCAAGAGCGGCAAGATGGCCCTGAGTTCGAGCCTGGTGAAAATGGTCGGCCTGCCGCTGGTGACCACCCTCGGTGCGTGGCTCTGGGGTTTTCGCGGGGCGGAACTGGGGATCCTCTTCCTGTACTTCGGCAGCCCCACCGCGGCGGCCAGCTTCGTCATGGCCCGGGCGGCCGATGGCAACCATGAACTGGCGGCGGCGATCATTGTCATCACCACCTTGATGGCGGCGATTACCACCAACCTGGGGATCTTTGTGTTGCAGTGGGGTGGGTGGATCTAGCCTCGGATTTGCAGCGCTCTTTCGTTCCATTCGCGAGCAAGCCCGCTCCCACATTCGATTGCATTTCCATGGAAGAACGCAGTCAATGTGGGAGCGGGCTTGCTCGCGAAGAGGCCTGGCCTGTCACCGCAAGGCTTGGGCCTTCACTCAGGTTTCTGGTAGCTATCGATCACTTCCTGCGCCGCCCGAAACGCATCGATCGCCGCCGGCACGCCCGCGTACACCGCGCAATGCAGCAACGCCTCGCGGATCTCTTCCACGGTGCAGCCATTGTTCAGCGCGCCGCGCACGTGGCCCTTGAGTTCCTGCGGGCACTTGAGGGCAGTGAGGGCGGCGAGGGTGATCAGGCTGCGGGTCTTCAGCGGCAGGCCTTCGCGGCTCCAGACGCTGCCCCAGGCGTGCTCATTGACGAAATCCTGCAGCGGCTGGGTGAAGTCGGTGGCATTGCCCAGGGCGCGGTCGACGAACGCATCGCCCATCACTTGGCGGCGCATGTCGAGGCCGGTCTTTGGAGTGTCGGTCATGGCAAATCCCTCTTGTGGTGTTGGCGGCGCCAGGCGCGCAGGGAGGTGAACAGCAAAAACGCGAGCAGGGCCGGCAGCACGTAGAACAGCATCAGTCGTTCCAGTTGGCCGGCCAGGGGCATGCCGGTGGTGAACGACACCACGTGCAGCCCGTAGACCGCGTACAAGCCCAGCAACAGCAAGCCTTCGGCACGGGTGACGCGGTAGCCTGAATAGAACACCGGCAGGCACAGCACCGCCACGCCGAGCATCACCGGCAGGTCGAAATCCAGGGCATTCGGCGACACGGACAGTGGCGTGGGCGCGGCCAGGGCTGTCACGCCGAGCACACCCAGCAGGTTGAACAGGTTGCTGCCGATCACGTTGCCCACCGCAATGTCCCGCTGGCCGCGCAGGGCGGCAATCAGCGAGGTGGCGAGCTCCGGCAGCGAGGTGCTGACGGCGACGATGGTCAGGCCGATGATGCGCTCCGAAAGGCCGAGGTCCGTCGCCACTTCCACCGCTGCGCCCAGCAACAGGTGGCCGGCGAAAATCAGCATGGTCAGGCCCGCTGCAATCATCAGCACACTCTTGACCCAGGACATGTGGGCCACGTCGCCGCCCACCGGGTGCGGCCGCGCCGAATGCCGGGACTGGCGCAACAACAGCCCGAGGTACACCGCCAGGGCCAGCAGCAGCCAGGCGCCATCCAGGCGGGTCAGTTCTTCATTCAATGCCAGCACGAACACCAGCAGGCTGGCGCCGATCATCAACGGGATGTCCAGGCGCACCAACTGGCGCGAGACGCGCAACGGAATGATCAGCGCCGACAGCCCCAGCGTGACGAGGATGTTGAAGATGCTGCTGCCGATCACACTGCCCACGGCGATGTCGGCGTTTTGCGCCAGGGTCGCCTGCAGGCTGACGGCCATTTGTGGCGCGCTGCTGCCGAACGCGACGACGGTCAGGCCGATGATCAGCGGCCGTACCTGCAAGCGTGCCGCCAGGCCCACGGCGGCGCGCACCAACAGTTCGGCGCCGCCGATCAGCAATAGCAGGGCGCCGAACAACTCGATCAGGCTGAGCAGCGGTAGGGCGGTGAGTAGGGAAATGGCCGGGCTCCGTCTATCAGTCGTCGAGGGCTTGCACACGCACCCGGGCAGTGCCGCTGCGCAACATGCCCAGTTGCTCGGCGGCTTCGCGGGACACGTCGATCAAACGGCCACGAGTATACGGGCCGCGGTCGTTGATGCGGACCACGACGCTGTCGTTGTTTTTCAGGTTGGTGACTTTCACCCGGGTGCCGAACGGCAACTGGCGATGGGCGGCGGTCAGGCCATGCTGGTTGAAACGCTCGCCGCTGGCGGTGCGCTTGCCATGGTGCCGGGCGCCGTAATAAGAAGCGACGCCGGTCTGGTCGTAGCCGTGTGGATCGACCGTCCCGCTCTGGCTGGCGCAACCGGCCAACAGGGACAGCAGGGCGCAGGCGCCGAGGAGACGCTTCATCAAGGGGGTTCCAACTACAGATAGGGGAGCTGGCCTGTGGGAGCAAAGCCAGTCGGAGCAAAACCTGTGGGAGCAAAGCTTGCTCGCGATAAACGATAACGCGGTCCACTGATGGATCGAGGTGTCTTCATCGCGAGCAAGCTTTGCTCCCACAGGCTCGCTCCCACAGGGGATTGAGCCAGATTGGAAGACTGGCTCCATGGCTATCAGCCTTCGAGCTTGCTTTTGAGCAGTTCGTTGACCTGTTGCGGGTTGGCCTTGCCCTTGGAGGCTTTCATGGCCTGGCCGACGAAGAAGCCGAACATCTTGCCGCGCTTGGCTTCGTCTGCCGCGCGGTACTGTTCGACTTGCTCGGCGTTGGCCGCGAGCATTTCATCGAGCACGGCGGAAATCGCGCCGGTGTCGGTGACCTGCTTCAAGCCGCGCTTCTCGATGATCTCGTCGGCGCTGCCTTCACCATTGGCCATGGCTTCGAACACCATCTTGGCGATCTTGCCGGAAATGGTGTTGTCCTTGATCCGCACCAGCATGCCGCCCAATTGCTCGGCGGAGACCGGCGACTCATCGATTTCCAGGCCCTGCTTGTTCAACAGGCTGCCCAACTCGACCATCACCCAGTTGGCCGCCAGCTTGGCGTCGCCACCGATGCTCACGACTTTCTCGAAGTAATCGGCCTGTTCGCGGCTGGTGGCCAGGACGTTGGCGTCATAGCTCGACAGCCCGAATTGCGCCTGGAAGCGCTCGCGTTTCTGCGGCGGCAGCTCGGGCAGTGTGGCGCGTACTTCATTGAGGAACGAATCCTCGATGACCACTGGCAGCAGGTCTGGGTCGGGGAAGTAACGGTAGTCGTTGGCTTCCTCCTTGCTGCGCATCGGACGGGTCTCGTCCTTGTTCGGATCGTACAGGCGCGTCTGCTGGATGACCTTGCCGCCGTCCTCGATCAGTTCGATCTGGCGCTGGATCTCGCTGTTGATCGCCTTCTCGATGAAGCGGAACGAGTTGACGTTCTTGATCTCGCAGCGGGTGCCGAATTCGGCCTGGCCTTTCGGACGGATCGACACGTTGCAGTCGCAGCGCAGCGAGCCCTCGGCCATGTTGCCATCGCAGATGCCCAAGTAGCGCACCAGGGCATGGATCGCCTTGACGTAGGCCACGGCTTCCTTGGCGCTGCGCATGTCCGGCTCGGAGACGATTTCCAGCAGCGGCGTGCCGGCACGGTTCAGGTCGATGCCGGTAGCACCGTTGAATTCTTCGTGCAGGCTCTTGCCGGCGTCTTCTTCCAGGTGCGCCCGGGTGATACCGACGCGCTTGACCGTGCCATCTTCCAGGGCGATGTCCAGGTGGCCCTTGCCGACGATCGGCAGCTCCATCTGGCTGATCTGGTAGCCCTTGGGCAGGTCCGGGTAGAAGTAGTTCTTGCGGGCGAACACGTTGTGCTGGCCGATCTCGGCGTCAATCGCCAGGCCGAACATCACCGCCATGCGCACCGCTTCGGCGTTGAGCACCGGCAGCACGCCGGGCATGCCCAGGTCCACCAGGCTGGCCTGGGTATTGGGCTCGGAACCGAATGTGGTGGAGCTACCGGAAAAGATTTTCGACCGGGTGGTGAGCTGGGTATGAATCTCCAGCCCGATCACGACTTCCCATTGCATGTGTTTCTCCTCAGAAGCCGGTTGGGGTGCGGGTGTGCCAGTCAGTATTCATTTGATACTGGTGGGCAACATTCAACAGGCGGCCTTCCTGGAAATACGGCGCGAGCAACTGCACGCCCACCGGCAGGCCATCGACGAAACCGGCCGGCATGGACAGGCCCGGCAAGCCGGCGAGGTTGGCGGTGATGGTGTAGACGTCTTCCAGGTACTCGGCGACCGGGTCGCTGTTCTTGGCGCCGAGCTTCCAGGCCGGGTTCGGCGTGGTCGGGCCGAGGATGATGTCGACCTCGTTGAAGGCGGCCATGAAGTCGTTCTTCACCAGGCGGCGGATTTTCTGCGCCTTGAGGTAATAGGCATCGTAGTAGCCGGCGGACAACGCGTAGGCGCCGACCATGATCCGGCGTTGCACTTCGGCGCCGAAGCCTTCGCCACGGGAGCGCTCGTACAGGTCGATCAGGTTTTCCGGGTTCTCGCAGCGATGGCCGAAGCGCACGCCGTCGAAACGCGACAGGTTCGAGGACGCTTCCGCCGGGGCGATCACGTAGTACGCCGGAATGGCGTGCTGCATGTTCGGCAGGCTGATTTCCTTGATGACCGCGCCGAGCTTCTCCAGCTCCTTGACGCTGTTGTGGACCAGCTCGGCGATGCGTGGGTCGAGACCGGCGCTGAAGTATTCCTTCGGCACGCCGATGCGCAGGCCCTGCAGCGAGCCGTTGAGGCTGGCGCTGTAGTCCGGCACGGGCTCATCGATGCTGGTGGAGTCGTTCGGGTCGAAGCCGGCCATGCCTTGCAGCAGGATCGCGCAGTCTTCGGCGGTGCGCGCCAGTGGGCCGCCCTGGTCGAGGCTGGAGGCGTAGGCGATCATGCCCCAGCGCGAAACGCGACCGTAGGTCGGCTTCAGGCCGGTGAGGTTGGTGAACGCCGCCGGCTGGCGGATCGAGCCGCCGGTGTCGGTGGCGGTGGCGGCTGGCAACAGGCGCGCGGCCACGGCGGCGGCGGAACCGCCGGACGAGCCGCCCGGTACGTGCTCCAGGTTCCACGGGTTCTTCACCGCGCCGTAGTAGCTCGACTCGTTGGCCGAGCCCATGGCGAATTCGTCCATGTTGGTCTTGCCCAGGGTCACGGTGCCGGCGGCGGCCAGCTTGGCGACCACGGTGGCATCGTACGGGGCCTTGAAATTGTCGAGCATCTTCGAGCCGCAGCTGGTGCGGATGCCTTGGGTGCAGAACAAGTCCTTGTGGGCAATCGGCGCACCGAGCAGGGCACCGGTCTCACCGTTGGCGCGCCGGGCGTCGGCGGCCTTGGCCTGGCTCAGGGCCAGTTCTTCGGTGAGGCTGATGAAACTGTTGAGCTGCGGGTCGAGCTGGGCGATGCGCGCCAGCAGGACTTGGGTCAGCTCTTCAGAGGAAAACTTTTTATCGGCGAGTCCGCGGGCGATCTCGGCCAGGGTCATGTGATGCATGAGAGGCTCTTTCCCTTTAGTCGATGACTTTCGGAACCAGGTACAGGCCGTTTTCGACCGCTGGCGCGATGGACTGGTAGGCCTCGCGATTATTGGACTCGGTCACGACGTCGGCGCGCAGGCGCTGACTGGCTTCCAGTGGGTGGGCCAGCGGTTCTATACCGTCGGTATCGACCGCCTGCATCTCGTCGACCAGCCCTAGAATGCTGTTCAGGGCAGAAGTGATGTGTGGAAGATCGGCTTCATTGAGGCCCAGACAGGCCAGATGAGCGATTTTTTCCACGTCGGAGCGTTCAAGCGCCATGGGATTCTCCAGTGGAAAACAAAACGGACGCAGTCTGTCCGTGTGTTAGATTGTCGGAACACTACCGCATTTCTACGGTCTTACGGCCGCGATTGTGGGGTTTGGTGCACAGAAAAGCGGCCAATTTAACATATTGGCGCCTTGCCCAAAATCCCTGTCGTTGTTAGAGTTTGCCGCACTTTTTTACCCACGCGTTGCCTAGGGTCCCTTTCCCATGTTCAAGAAACTGCGTGGCATGTTTTCCAGCGATCTTTCCATCGACCTGGGCACTGCCAACACCCTTATTTACGTGCGCGAGCGCGGTATCGTCCTGAATGAACCCTCGGTCGTGGCCATCCGCACCCACGGTAACCAGAAGAGTGTCGTGGCTGTCGGTACGGAAGCCAAGCGCATGCTGGGCCGTACACCGGGCAACATCGCAGCCATTCGCCCCATGAAGGACGGCGTGATCGCCGACTTCAGCGTCTGCGAAAAGATGCTGCAGTACTTCATCAACAAGGTTCACGAAAACAGTTTCCTGCAGCCCAGCCCTCGTGTGCTGATCTGCGTGCCATGCAAGTCCACCCAGGTAGAGCGTCGTGCCATCCGTGAGTCGGCCCTCGGTGCCGGTGCTCGCGAAGTGTTCCTGATCGAAGAACCGATGGCCGCTGCCATCGGTGCCGGCCTGCCGGTGGAAGAAGCTCGCGGCTCGATGGTCGTCGACATCGGTGGCGGTACTACTGAAATCGCGCTGATCTCCCTCAACGGTGTGGTCTACGCCGAATCCGTACGTGTGGGCGGCGACCGTTTCGACGAAGCGATCATCACCTATGTGCGTCGCAACTACGGCAGCCTGATCGGCGAATCCACCGCCGAACGCATCAAGCAGGAAATCGGCACGGCCTACCCGGGCGGTGAAGTGCGTGAAGTCGACGTACGCGGTCGCAACCTGGCCGAAGGCGTTCCACGGGCCTTCACCCTCAATTCCAACGAAGTGCTCGAAGCGCTGCAAGAGTCGTTGGCGACCATCGTCCAGGCCGTCAAGAGCGCCCTGGAGCAGTCGCCGCCGGAGCTGGCCTCGGACATCGCCGAGCGCGGCCTGGTGCTGACCGGTGGTGGCGCGCTGTTGCGTGACCTCGACAAGCTGCTGGCCCAGGAAACCGGCCTGCCGGTGATCGTTGCCGAAGACCCGTTGACCTGCGTTGCCCGCGGCGGTGGCCGTGCGCTGGAAATGATGGACAAGCACACCATGGACCTGCTCTCCAGCGAATAAGTCTGGCTGAGTGGTCTATGTTGTTTGCGCCCGGGCAGCACTTTGCAGTGCTGCCCGTTGGCGTTTATCTTCTGTCATTCGTATCCAGGCCGGTTTGATGCCGTATGAATAAAGAAAACATTTGCCTGGGAGGAGCGGCCTATTAAACCGCTTTTCGCCAAAGGCCCCTCATTGGGCGTGCGCCTGCTGGTGCTGACCGTGCTATCGGTCGCGCTGATGGTGGTCGATGCCCGCTTCACGCTGCTCAAGCCTGTACGCAGCCAGATGTCGCTGGTGTTGATGGAATCCTATTGGATCACCGACCTGCCGCAGCGCTTGTGGCAAGGTGTCGCCAGCCAGTTTGGCAGCCGGACCGAACTGGTCGCCGAAAACGAAAAACTCAAGACCGAAAACCTGCTGTTGCAGGGGCGCATGCAGAAACTGGCGGCCCTCACCGAGCAGAACGTGCGGCTGCGCGAGTTGCTCAACTCGTCCGCGCTGGTCAACGAAAAGGTCGAAGTGGCCGAGTTGATCGGCATGGACCCCAATCCGTTCACCCACCGCATCCTGATCAATAAAGGCGAGCGCGACGGCGTGGTCCTCGGCCAGCCGGTGCTCGATGCCCGGGGCCTGATGGGCCAGGTGGTGGAGTTGATGCCCTACACCTCGCGGGTGCTGCTGCTGACCGACACTACCCACAGCATCCCAGTACAGGTCAACCGCAACGGCCTGCGGGCAATTGCCAGTGGTACCGGCAACCCGGAACGCCTGGAGCTGCGGCACGTAGCCGACACCGCCGACATCAAGGAAGGCGACCTGCTGGTCAGCTCCGGCCTCGGCCAGCGTTTCCCGGCCGGGTACCCGGTGGCGACGGTCAAGGAAGTCATCCATGACTCCGGCCAGCCGTTCGCGATCGTCCGCGCGGTGCCGACGGCAGCATTGAATCGCAGCCGCTATCTGCTGCTGGTCTTCAGCGACAACCGTACGCCCGAAGAGCGCGCCAACGACGCCGCCGTGGCCCAGGAAGCCCAGGACCGGCAGGGCGGCGAGTCGGTTACGCCGGCTGCGCCCGCGCCTGCACCCGCTGCGCCGGCCACGGTGCCCAAGCCTCAAGCGGCAACACCCGCTACGAGCGCACCGGCCACCACACCGTCGACCGCACCCGCCACGCCTGCCGCGGCACCCGCCAGGCCAGCCACCCACGCACCGGCGTCCCAGCCTGCCAGACCTGCGGCTCGACCACCGGCCTCGACACCCGCCGCTTCACCGGCGCCCAGGGGAGCACGAGAAGAATGAGCAGTACCCAATCCGGTAACGGCTGGATGGTCTGGCTGACCTTCGCCATCGGCCTGTTGCTCAGCGTTTCGCCGCTGCCGCAGTTCATGGAAATCCTGCGTCCCCTGTGGCTGGCCTTGTTGCTGGCCTTCTGGGCGCTGGCCTTGCCCCACAAGGTCGGCATGGTCACCGCCTGGTGCCTGGGCCTGGCCGAGGACGTGCTCTACGGCACGTTGCTGGGGCAGAACGCATTGATCCTGACGCTGATCACGTTCCTGGTGCTGTCGCTGCAACAACGCCTGCGGATGTTCCCCATGTGGCAGCAATGCCTGGTGATCCTGGTGATCTTCGGCCTGGCGCAACTGGTGCAGCTGTGGCTCAGCGCACTGACCGGCAATCGCCAGCCGACCTTGGCGCTGGTCTTGCCAGCCCTGGTCAGCGCGTTGCTCTGGCCATGGGTCAGCTTCGGTTTGCGTGGCCTGCGCCTGCGTTTCAAAATCAACTGATTCGCGCAGGATATCGACACTTTTTTTGATGACTTACATCCCTGTGGCGAGGGAGCTTGCTCCCGCTGGGCTGCGTAGCGGCCCCCATTTTTACGGTCGCTACGCAACCGAGCGGGAGCAAGCTCCCTCGCCACAAAAAGCTGTGCTCGTTTGGATGGCTGTGTTTTGAGAGGGAGATGTCTTGATGAAACCGCTTTACCTCGCCTCAGGCTCGCCGCGTCGGCGTGAGCTGCTCACGCAGATCGGCGTGCCCTTTACCGCCATCGGTGCGGATATCGACGAAACTCCCCTGGATCACGAAACCCCATCGGCCTATGTCGAGCGTCTGGCGCGCGGCAAGGCCGAGGCTGGGCTACGTGCGCTGCAACCCGGTGTGGATGGCTGCGTGCTCGGGGCGGACACCGCCGTGGTGCTGGAGGGGCGGATTCTCGGCAAGCCCATGGACCAGGCCGACGCCTTGTCCATGCTGCTGGGCCTGTCCGGTCGCGAGCATGAGGTGCTGACCGCCATTGCCGTGCTGGACGCCTCGCGCTGCGAGTCCCGGGTGGTGCGCAGCCGGGTGCGTTTCCGACCCATTACCGAGCAGGAAGCGCTGGCCTATTGGGCCAGCGGCGAACCCCGGGACAAGGCGGGCGGCTATGGTATCCAAGGGCTGGGCGCGGTGTTCGTCGCCGGGCTGGAAGGCAGTTATTCGGCCGTGGTCGGCCTGCCGCTGTGCGAAACCGCAGAACTACTGGGCCATTTCGGCATACCCTGTTGGCAAACCTTGAACGTGCGCTGAGCGCCGTCCGACTTGATGCGGCCATTATCGTGAACATGCCTGAACGAGACCCTGCCATGAGTGAAGAGATCCTGATCAACATCACGCCGATGGAATCGCGCGTGGCGGTGGTTGAAAACGGCGTGTTGCAAGAGGTTCACGTCGAGCGCACGCAAAAACGTGGCATCGTCGGCAACATCTACAAGGGCAAGGTGGTTCGGGTACTGCCGGGCATGCAGGCGGCCTTCGTCGACATCGGCCTGGACCGCGCGGCATTTATCCACGCCTCGGAAATCTCCATGCGCGAAGGGCCGGCCGTGGAGAGCATCAGCGCGCTGGTGCATGAAGGCCAGAGCCTGGTGGTGCAGGTCACCAAGGATCCCATCGGCTCCAAGGGCGCGCGCCTGACCACGCAACTGTCGATCCCGTCGCGCTACCTGGTGTACATGCCGCGTACCGCCCATGTGGGCATTTCCCTGAAGATCGAAGACGAAGCCGAGCGCGAGCGCCTCAAGCAGGTGGTCAGCGACTGCGTGGAAAAAGAGGGCATCAAGGAAACCGGAGGCTTCATCCTGCGCACCGCCGCCGAAGGGGCCGGGGCCGATGAAATCCTCATGGACATCCGCTACCTGCGAAGGCTCTGGGACCAGATCGCCGCACAGATAAAGACCATCGCCACCCCCAGCGTGATCTACGAAGACCTGGGCCTGGCGCTGCGAACCTTGCGTGACCTGGTCAGCCCCAAGATCGAGAAGATCCGCATCGATTCCCGGGAAACCTTCCAGAAAACCACCCAGTTCGTCGCCGAACTGATGCCGGAAATCGCCGACCGTCTCGAGCATTACCCTGGCGAGCGGCCGATTTTCGATCTGTACGGCGTCGAGGACGAAATCCAGAAGGCCCTGGAGCGCAAGGTGCCGCTCAAGTCGGGCGGGTACCTGGTGGTTGATCCAGCCGAAGCCATGAGCACCATCGACGTCAACACCGGGGCGTTCGTCGGCCACCGCAACCTGGAAGAAACCATCTTCAAGACCAACCTGGAAGCCGCCACGGCCATCGCCCGGCAACTGCGCCTGCGCAACCTGGGGGGTATCATCATCATTGACTTCATCGACATGGAAGATGAAGAGCATCAGCGCCAGGTACTGCGGACCCTGGAAAAACAACTCGAACGCGATCACGCCAAGACCAACATCATCGGCATCACCGAACTGGGCCTGGTGCAGATGACCCGCAAGCGTACCCGCGAAAGCCTCGAGCAGGTGCTGTGCGAGCCGTGCAGCAGTTGCCAGGGGCGCGGCAAGCTGAAGACCCCGGAAACCGTGTGTTACGAAATCTTCCGGGAAATCCTCCGGGAGGCGCGCGCCTACCAGGCGACCGGTTATAGAGTGTTGGCGAACCAGAAAGTGGTGGACCGTCTGCTCGATGAGGAGTCAGGCAATGTCGCGGAGCTGGAAGCGTTTATCGGACGCACGATTCGCTTCCAGGTCGAAACCATGTACTCCCAGGAACAATACGACGTGGTGTTGCTCTGAAGAGCTTGGGAAGCGGCGGGCCCGCGGATTTGATTGTCTTTGCCAGGGGAGCCCACTGACATGGAGCGTCTGACACGCTTGATCGCGACGCTGACTCGTTGGGGCTTGGGGCTTTGCGCGCTGCTGCTGGTGCTGCTGGCGTTGTACGTCAGCCTCGGTCGCGAGCTGGTCCCGCTGGTGGCCGAATACCGCGCCGAGGTCGAGACCCGCGCCGGCGCGGCCATGGGCATGCCCGTGCACATCGGCAGCCTCGACGGCAGTTGGGACGCCCTGGCGCCGATCGTGGCGGCGCGCGACGTGGTGGTTGGCGAGGGCCCCAACGCCTTGCACCTGGATCAGGTGCGGGCCGTGCCCGACCTGTGGGACAGCGTGTTGGCGCGGCAGGTGCGCATCGCCCACCTGGAAGTCAGCGGCCTGAAGATCAGCCTCAAGGAGGGCGCCGACGGCAAATGGGCCCTGGAAGGCCTGCCGGTGAAGGACGATCAGCCCCTCGATCCGCAGCAATTGCTCGAACGCATGCAAATGGTTTCAAGGCTCTCGGTGCTCGATAGCCAGGTGACCTTGCAACCTGTCGAGCAACCCCCACTGACCCTGACCTACGTCGGCTTGAGCCTGCGCACCGGCGCCACCCGCCAGCGCCTGGACGCACGCCTGACCCTGCCCGACGGCCAGCCGGTGGCGATCAACCTGCGCACTCGCCTGCGCGCCAGCGACTGGAAGAATGGCCAGGCCGACGCCTACTTGAGCCTGCCGCAAAGCGACTGGTCCAAATGGCTGCCGAAGCGCCTGACCCAGCAATGGAATTTTTCCCGGATCCAGGCCGGCGGCGAATTCTGGCTCAGTTGGGGCGAGGGCACGGTGCAAAGCGCGGCCATGCGCCTGAACGCGCCGCAGCTCGACGGCGCCTATGGCGAGCGCAAGCCGGTGCAGATCCACAACCTGGCCCTCAACGCGTACTTCCAACGCGGCAGCCAAGGGTTCACCGCGACCTTCGACTCCTTGGCGATGAACCTGGGCGAAACCCGCTGGGAATCGCACCTGCAACTGCAACAAAGCGCCGCCACCGAGCAGGCCGAGGAGCGTTGGCACCTGCAGGCCGATCGCCTGGACCTGACTCCGCTCACGCCGTTGCTCAACGCCCTGGCGCCTTTGCCCGAAGGCCTGGCCACGACGATTGACCGGCTCAAGGTGACCGGCGCCCTGCGCAACGTGCTGTTGGACTATCGGCCGCAGAACACCGGCGCCCAGAAAATCAGCTTCGCCACCAACCTGGACACTGTCGGTTTCAATGCCTATCGCGGCGCCCCGGCGGCGCGTAACGTTTCCGGGAGCCTGAGCGGCGACCTGGGCGGCGGCGAGCTGCGCATGGACAGCAAGGACTTTTCCCTGCACCTGGACCCGATCTTCGCCAAGCCCTGGCAGTACCTGCAAGCCAACGCCCAGCTGACCTGGAAGCTCGACAAGCAAGGCTTCACCCTGATCGCGCCGTACCTGAAAGTGCTGGGCGAGGAGGGCCGGATTGCCGGCGACTTCCTGATCCGCCTGCATTTCGACCATAGCCAGGAGGACTACATGGACCTGCGGGTCGGCCTGGTGGACGGCGATGGGCGCTACACCGCCAAGTACCTGCCGGCAGTGCTCAGCCCGGCGCTGGATGAGTGGCTGCGCACGGCCATCGTCAAGGGCGCGGTGGATGAGGGTTTTTTCCAGTACCAAGGCTCGTTGAACAAAGGTGCCGGGGACGCGGACCGCAGCATCAGTCTGTTTTTCAAGGTGCATGACGCCGAGCTGGCGTTCCAGCCGGGCTGGCCTTCGGTCAGCAAGGTCAGCGGCGATGTCTTCGTCGAAGACAGCGGCGTGCGCATCTTCGCCAGCCAAGGGCAGTTGCTCGATACTCAGGTCAGGGATATTTCGGTGAACATTCCCCACGTACCGACCGGGCAGAGTTCCCATCTGCTGCTGGACGGCGGGTTCGCCGGCGGGCTGGGCGACGGCCTGAAAATCCTCCAGACCGCGCCCATCGGTACGGCCGAGACGTTCGCCGGCTGGGAAGGCGAGGGCGACCTGAACGGCAGCGTGAAGCTCGATATCCCGCTGGTCAAAGGCGAGCAGCCGAAGATCCAGGTGGATTTCGCCACCGACAAGGCCCGGCTCAAACTCAGCGAACCGGCGTTGGAGCTGACCCAGCTCAAGGGTGATTTCCGCTTCGACAGCCACAAGGGCCTGAGCGGCAAGGGCATCAGTGCCCGGGCATTCGACCGCCCCGTGACCGCGCAGATTTTCGCCGAGGGCCGTGCTGGTGCGCTCAATACGCGGGTCACCGCGTCTGGGCAAGTGGAGGTCAAGAAACTCACCAGTTGGCTGAATGTCACCCAACCGCTGCCGGTCTCCGGCGTCGTGCCCTACCAGTTACAAGTGATCCTCGACGGCGCCGACAGCCAGTTGTCGGTCAGTTCCAGCCTCAAGGGCGTGGCCATCGACCTGCCGGCCCCCTTCGGCATGGCCGCCGACGTCGGGCGTGACACGGTGTTTCGCATGACCTTGCAAGGGCCGGAGCGGCGTTATTGGGCCGACTATGGCGACCTCGCCAGCTTCACGTACGCCGCGCCAAGCGGGAAAGTCGCTGACGGTCGCGGCGAATTGTTGCTGGGCGCCGGCGACGCGGTGTTGCCGGGCGCCAAGGGCCTGCGGCTGCGTGGCACGTTGTCGGAACTGGACGTCAGCCCCTGGCAGGACCTGGTGAACAAGTACGCCGGCCACGACCCAGGCGGCAGTGCCAAGCAACTGCTCAGCAGCGTCGACCTGACCGTCGGCAAACTCACGGCCATGGGCACTACCCTCGACCAAGCCTCGGTGCAACTGGACCGCAAGCCGGACGCCTGGGCCTTGCAGCTCGCCAGCCAGCAGGCCAAGGGCAACGTCAACCTGCCGGACGCCAAGGCCGCACCGATTGGTATCAAGCTTGATTACGTTCGCCTGCCGGCCACAGACCCGACGGTCCAGGCGGATGAAAATGCGCCGGACCCGCTGGCGTCGGTCGATCCCGGCAAGATCCCGGCCATGGATATCGCCATCGACCAACTGTTCCAAGGCCCCGATCTGATCGGCGCGTGGTCGTTGAAAGTACGACCGACCGCCAAGGGTATCGCGCTGAACAACTTGGACATGGGCCTCAAGGGCATGGTGTTGAACGGCAGTGGCGGCTGGGAAGGCGTGCCCGGTTCCACCAGCAGTTGGTACAAGGGCCGGATCAGCGGTAAGAACCTGGGCGATGTGCTCAAGGGCTGGGGGTTTGCGCCAAGCGTGACCAGCCAGGCGTTCCGCCTGGATGTCGATGGCCGTTGGCCGGGCTCGCCAGCATGGGTCGCCACCAAGCGCTTTTCCGGCAGCCTCGACGCGTCGTTGAGCAAGGGCCAGTTCGTCGAAGTCGAAGGCAGCGCCCGGGCGTTACGGGTGTTTGGCCTGCTGAACTTCAACTCCATCGGTCGACGCTTGCGCCTGGACTTCTCCGACCTGTTCGGCAAGGGCTTGAGCTACGACCGGGTCAAGGGGCTGCTGGTGGCGAGCGACGGGGTGTACGTGACCCGCGAACCCATTACCCTGACCGGGCCGTCGAGCAACCTGGAACTCAACGGCACGCTGGACATGGTGGCCGACCGGGTCGACGCCAAGCTGTTGGTGACGCTTCCGGTGACCAACAACCTGCCGATTGCCGCGCTGATCGTTGGCGCGCCGGCGGTGGGTGGGGCGCTGTTTCTGATCGACAAGCTGATCGGTGACCGCGTGGCGCGCTTTGCCAGCGTAAGATACGACGTCAAGGGGCCGTGGAAAGAGCCGAAGATCACCTTCGACAAGCCGTTTTGACAGACGATGCGAACACCCCTTTGGGAGCGAGCCTGTGGGAGCAAAGCTTGCTCGCGATTGCGGTGTATCAATCAGCCTATATGTTGGATTTACTTGCCTCATCGCGAGCAAGCTTTGCTCCCACAGCTGCCTTGGGCGAGGATAAAGAGGGAACACCATGCCAGTCGCCGTGATTCAAATGGTCAGCCAAAGCGATGTGCTCGCGAACCTGGCTCGTGCCTGGGTGCTGCTGGAGCAGGCTGCCGCTGGCGGTGCGAGGCTGGCGGTGCTGCCGGAGAATTTCGCGGCGATGGGGCGGCGGGACGTGGCCGACATCGGGCGCGCCGAAGCCTTTGGTCAGGGACCGATCCTGCCCTGGTTGAAACAGGCCGCCCGTGACCTCAAGTTATGGATTGTGGCCGGTACGCTGCCGTTGCCACCCAAGGACCAGCCCGAGGGCCGGTCCCATGCCTGTTCGTTGCTGGTCGATGACCAGGGCCAGGTCGTGGCGCGCTACGACAAGCTGCACCTGTTCGATGTGGACGTGGCGGACAATCGCGGGCGCTATCGGGAGTCGGATGACTATGCTTATGGTGCCAACGTGGTGGTGGCCGATACCCCCGTCGGCCGGGTGGGCCTGACGGTCTGTTATGACTTGCGGTTCCCGGAGCTCTACAGCGAACTACGCGCTGCCGGGGCCGAGCTGATCACGGCACCGTCGGCGTTTACCGCGGTGACCGGTGCGGCCCATTGGGACGTGCTGATCCGCGCCCGGGCCATCGAGACCCAGTGCTATGTGCTGGCGGCCGCCCAGGGTGGCGTGCATCCGGGGCCTCGGGAAACCTTTGGCCATGCCGCGATTGTCGACCCGTGGGGTCGCGTGCTGGCGCAACAGGATCAAGGCGAGGCCGTGCTGGTGGCCGAGCGCGACAGCAGCGAACAGGCGTCCATCAGGGCGCGCATGCCGGTGGCCAGCCATCGGCGCTTTTTCTCGCAGGGCGCTCGACAGCGGCCTGTCCAAGACGACGAATTCAAGGCGTAAAACATATGAGCGGGTTGTTGTCCTCAGTCAGTGAACACCTTTTAGCCCCCGGCGGCGTGACCCTCGAAAGCCTGCAAGGCGTGCTGGGCGACCTGGCCGGCCCGGGTATCGATGCCGCCGACCTGTATTTCCAAGGCCAGATCTCCGAGTCCTGGTCGCTGGAAGAGGGCATCGTCAAGGAAGGCAGTTTCAACCTCGACCAGGGCGTGGGCGTGCGTGCCCAGTCCGGCGAAAAGACCGGTTTTGCCTACAGCAACGCCATCACCCTCGAAGCCCTCGGCGCAGCGGCCCGTGCGGCCCGCTCGATCTCCCGGGCCGGGCAGAACGGCACGGTCCAGGCATTCAGCAGCCAGGACGTGGCGCAGCTCTATGCCCCGGACAACCCACTGGAAGTCATGAGCCGCGCCGAAAAAGTCGAGCTGCTCAAGCGCATCGACGTCGCCACCCGCGCCCTCGACCCACGCATCCAGCAAGTGTCGGTCAGCATGGCCGGGGTCTGGGAACGGATCCTGGTGGCCTCCACCGACGGTGGCCTGGCGGCGGACGTGCGGCCATTGGTGCGTTTCAACGTCAGCGTGATCGTCGAGCAGAACGGCCGTCGCGAGCGCGGCGGCCATGGCGGCGGCGGGCGCACCGACTACCGTTATTTCCTCAGTGAAGACCGCGCCATGGGCTATGCCCGCGAAGCGCTGCGCCAGGCGTTGGTCAACCTCGAAGCCATCCCGGCCCCGGCCGGTACATTACCCGTGGTGCTCGGCTCCGGCTGGTCCGGCGTGCTGTTGCACGAAGCGGTGGGCCACGGGCTGGAAGGCGACTTCAACCGCAAGGGCAGCTCGGCCTACAGTGGGCGCATGGGGGAAATGGTCGCCTCGAAACTCTGCACCATTGTCGATGACGGCACCCTGGCGGGGCGTCGTGGCTCCCTGAGCGTCGACGATGAAGGCACGCCGACCGAATGCACCACGCTGATCGAAAACGGTGTGCTCAAAGGCTACATGCAGGACAAGCTCAACGCCCGATTGATGGGTGTGGCCCGTACCGGCAACGGTCGCCGTGAGTCTTATGCACATCTGCCGATGCCGCGCATGACCAACACCTACATGCTCGGTGGCCAGAGCGATCCGGCGGAGATCATCGCCTCGGTGAAAAAAGGCATCTATTGCGCCAACCTCGGCGGCGGCCAGGTGGACATCACCAGCGGCAAGTTCGTGTTCTCCACCAGCGAGGCCTACCTGATCGAAGACGGCAAGATCACCGCACCGGTCAAGGGCGCGACCCTGATCGGCAACGGGCCGGAGGCGATGAGCAAGGTGTCGATGGTGGGTAACGACCTGTCGCTGGACAGCGGGGTGGGTACGTGCGGCAAGGACGGGCAATCGGTGCCGGTGGGCGTCGGCCAGCCGACCCTGAAGATCGATGCGATTACCGTGGGTGGCACGGGCGCTTGAAGACATTCGGGGACTTGCTTGAGTCGTGGCGAGGGCGCTTGCTCCCGCTCGGTTGCGTAGCAACCGCATTTGGGCTACTGCGTAGCCCAGCGGGAGCAAGCTCCCTCGCCACGGTAACAGTCACCCCGTGGAGGGGCGTGAAGCGGGTGAAGCTCAACGCAGGCCGCGTTGAGTCTCGTCCAGCTCACGGATGTACTTGAAGATTTTACGGCTCGAGGCCGGTGGCTTGTTCTGCGCCAGTTCGTGCTGGGCCTGACGGATCAGGGAGCGCAGTTGCTGGCGATCGGCCTCCGGGTAGTCGATGACGAACTTTTCCAGGGTGCCGTCGTCGCCTGCGATCAAGCGATCGCGCCAGCGTTCCAGGTTGTGGAAACGTTCGTTGTACTGCCGGGTGGAGGCATCGAGTTGATCGAGCAGCACCAGGATGGCGTCAGTGTCCTGATCGCGCATCAGTTTGCCGATGAATTGCAGGTGCCGTTTACGCGCGATATTCGCGGTGTGCTTGGGCGCATCGGCCAGGGCCCGGCGCAAGGCGTCGGTCAAAGGCAGTTTGGCCAGCAAGTCAGGCTTGAGTGTTGTCAGGCGCTCGCCGAGGTCAACCAGAGCATGCAGCTCGCGTTTGACCTGGGATTTGCTTTTTTCACCCTCGTAGAGGGAGTCGTCGTAAGAATCAACCATGGTGGCAGTCCGCAAAGAAACGCCGCCATGATAACCAGTCGGGGGCCGCTTGTCCGGCCCGGTCGCTCGATGGCCATCACCGAAAACAGAATTTGAGTGGAGAACACCATGAGTGCAGTTCAAAGCGTCGGCCCGCAAGCATTGCCGGCACTGCAGGAACAGGTCGAGCAGATCCTCGCCGAGGCCAAGCGCCAGGGTGCCAGTGCGTGCGAAGTGGCGGTGTCCCTGGAGCAGGGTCTGTCGACGTCGGTACGCCAGCGCGAGGTGGAAACCGTCGAGTTCAATCGCGACCAGGGGTTTGGCATCACCTTGTACGTGGGCCAGCGCAAGGGCTCGGCCAGCACCTCGGCCAGCGGCCCGGACGCCATCCGCGAAACCGTCGCCGCCGCGCTGGCGATTGCCCAGCACACCTCCGAAGACGAAGCTTCGGGCCTGGCCGATGCTGCGCTGATGTGCAAGGAACTGAAGGATTTCGACCTGTTCCACGCCTGGGACATCACCCCAGAGCAGGCCATCGAGCAGGCACTGCGTTGCGAAGCGGCGGCATTCGAGGCCGACAGCCGGATCAAGAACGCCGACGGCACGACGCTCAATACCCACCAGGGCTGCCGGGTCTACGGCAACAGCCACGGTTTCATCGGCGGTTATGCATCGACCCGTCACAGCCTCAGTTGCGTGATGATCGCCGAAGCCGACGGCCAGATGCAGCGCGACTACTGGTACGACGTGAGCTGCCAGGGCACCTTGCTGGCGGACCCGGTGAGCATCGGCCGCAAAGCCGCGCAACGGGCGGCCAGCCGTCTGGGCGCGCGGCCGGTGCCGACCTGCGAAGTGCCGGTGCTGTTTTCGGCCGAGTTGGCCGGTGGACTGTTCGGCAGCTTCTTGTCAGCGGTGTCCGGCGGCAACTTGTACCGCAAGTCGTCGTTCCTCGAGGGCGCGCTGGGCCAGAAGCTGTTCCCGGAATGGATGACCATCGACGAGCGTCCGCATCTGATGCAGGCCATGGGCAGTTCGGCGTTCGATGGCGATGGCCTGGCCACCTATGCCAAGCCGTTCGTGGAAAACGGCGAACTGGTGTCCTACATCCTCGGCACCTATTCGGGCCGTAAGCTCGGCATGCCGAGCACCGCCAATGCCGGTGGCGTGCATAACCTGTTCGTGACCCATGGCGAAGAAGACCAGGCTGCCTTGCTGCGCCGCATGGGTCGGGGCCTGCTGGTGACGGAACTGATGGGCCACGGCCTGAACATGGTCACCGGGGATTATTCCCGTGGCGCGGCGGGTTTCTGGGTCGAGAACGGCGAGATCCAGTTCCCGGTCCAGGAAGTGACCATCGCCGGGAACATGCGCGACATGTTCAAACAGATCGTGGCCGTGGGCAACGATCTGGAATTGCGCAGCAACATCCGCACCGGCTCGGTGCTGATCGAGCGGATGATGGTGGCGGGGAGCTAACGCCTCACCGTGTAAAAAAGGCGCGTCATCCACTGGGGGTGACGCGCCTTTTTTGTGCCCGACGATCCTGTGGCGAGAGCGCTTTTGTGGCGAGGGAGCTTGCTTCCGCTGGGCCGCGAAGCGACCCAAAAATCTTGCGGTCGCTGCGCAACCGAGCGGGAGCAAGCTCCCTCGCCACGATGAATTTGTATCGCTTGCGGTTGTGTTGCTTATTATTATCATCTAATAATGAATCTCATTCGTCGAGTGAGCCCCGGTCATGAGTTCTGCCCTGCACGAACAACCCTACCTTGAAAGCTGGCGCTGGATGAGTCGCCAGATCCGTTGCGCGATGAACCCGGACGAGCCGAAGCTGATCGAGCATTACCTGGCCGAGGGCCGCTACCTGGCGTGTTGTACCGCCACCTCGCCGTGGATGATTTCCGAAACTGCCTTCCGTTTGCTGCTCGACACCGCCTCGGACGTCGCGCTGCCCTGGCATTGGCGCAGCCTCTGCCTTGACCAGGCCTGGCGACCATTGCGTGACCTCGAACGACAATCACTGTGCCGCTGCCGCCTCAAGCGTTGGCAGAGTCACGCCTGGGCGCTGGCCACCTGTGCCCTGGCGCCGTCGATTCCCCTTATTGAATTGGTGCAAGGATCTCCCGATGAGTAATACCCGTATCGAACGCGACAGCATGGGCGAGTTGCACGTCCCGGTGGACGCTCTCTATGGCGCCCAGACCCAGCGTGCCGTGGAAAACTTCCCGGTCAGCGGCCAGCGGATGCCGACGCAATTCATCCGAGCCCTGATCCTGGCCAAGGCCGCGGCCGCACGGGCCAACGTAGAGCTGGAGCAGATCAGCGCGGCCCAGGGCAAGGCCATCGTCGATGCCGCCCTGGGACTGCTCGAAGGTCGTTACATGGACCATTTCCCGGTGGATATCTTCCAGACCGGCTCCGGCACCAGTTCCAACATGAACGCCAACGAAGTGATCGCCACCCTCGCCAGCGGCCTGCTGGGAGAGACGGTCAACCCGAACGACCACGTCAACTGCGGCCAGAGCAGCAACGACGTCATTCCCACCAGCATTCATGTCAGCGCCGCGCTGGCCTTGCATGAGCAATTGCTACCGGCGCTGTCGCACCTGGTGCAGGTGATCGAGCGCAAGGCGAAAGAAGTCCACCCGTTCATCAAGACCGGCCGCACCCATCTGATGGATGCCATGCCGGTGCGCCTGAGCCAGGTGCTCGACGGTTGGGCCCAGCAACTCAAGGCCAATATCGGCCACTTGCAAGACCTGCTGCCGAGCCTGCAATCCCTGGCCCAGGGGGGTACGGCGGTGGGCACTGGGGTCAATGCCCATCCGCGCTTCGCCGAGTTGTTCAGCCAGCAACTGACGCAATTGACCCAGGTGCAATTCACCCCAGGCAAGAACCTGTTCGCCTTGATCGGCTCCCAAGACAGCGCCGTGGCGGTTTCCGGGCAGCTCAAGACCACGGCCGTGTCGCTGATGAAAATCGCCAACGACCTGCGCTGGATGAATTCCGGGCCGCTGGCAGGCCTGGGCGAGATCGAACTCGAGGTCTTGCAGCCGGGTTCCTCGATCATGCCCGGCAAGGTCAACCCGGTCATTCCTGAAGCCACCGCGATGGTGGCCGCCCAGGTGATCGGCAACGACACGGTGATCACCATCGCCGGTCAATCAGGCAATTTCGAATTGAACGTGATGCTGCCGATCATTGCCCAGAACCTGCTGAGCAGCATCACCCTGATGTCCAGCGCCAGCCGCTTGCTGGCGGACAAGGCCATCGCCACGTTCAAGGTCAACGAAGCCAGGCTCAAGGAAGCGTTGTCGCGCAACCCGATCCTGGTGACCGCGCTGAACCCGATCATCGGTTACCAGAAGGCCGCTGAAATCGCCAAGAAGGCTTACCAGCAAGGCCGGCCGGTCATCGATGTCGCCCTGGAACACACCGACCTGACGCGCAGCGAACTCGAAGTCCTGCTGGACCCGGAGAAGCTCACCGCTGGCGGCGTGTAACCCCCGACACCTGTGTGGAGGACTCATCATGGAACATTGGAAACGTACGATCGAACGGGCCAATCGCTGTTTCATGCAAGGCGAGCTGGTGGATGCCCGCGAAGCCTACCTGCAAGCCCTGGCGCTGGCCCAAGTGTTGTTCGAGCGTTGGGCGGACGCCGACGAAGCCGTGGCTGCCTGCGTCGTCTCCCACCACAACCTGGCGGACCTTCACCTGCGCTTGAACCAGCCGGAGGAGAGCGCCGAATACTTGTGCGCGATCCACCAGCGGTTGTTGCAGACAATGCAGGACGAACGCCTGGCACCGGCCCTGCGCGCCGCTGCGCAACGCCAGAGCCACAAGACCTATGTCGAACTGCTGAATTTCATCAGCGAGCACGGTGAGTACCCGCGTACCCAACGTCTGCTGCACTGCAATGCCACCACGCCCCGGCCGCGCTATGCCCCTCTTCATCATGGAGTTCATTGAACATGGCTTTTACCTTGCCTGCATTGCCTTACGCCTACGACGCCCTGGAACCGCACATCGATGCGCAAACCATGGAGATCCACTACACCAAGCACCACCAGACCTACATCAATAACCTCAACGCGGCGGTGGATGGCACCGAATACGCCGAATGGCCCGTCGAAAAACTGGTGGCCAGCGTGGAGCAGTTGCCACAAAGCCTGAAGGCCGCAGTGATCAATCAGGGCGGTGGTCACGCCAACCATTCGTTGTTCTGGGAAGTGATGACGCCCCAGGGCGGCGGCCAGCCCGAGGGCGCCCTGGCGGCGGCGATCGACGCGCAACTGGGCGGCATCGAGCGTTTCAAGGAAGCCTTCACCAAAGCGGCGCTGACCCGGTTTGGCAGCGGCTGGGCCTGGTTGAGCGTGACCCCGCAAAAGACCCTGGTGGTGGAAAGCAGCGGCAACCAGGACAGTCCGTTGATGAATGGCAACACGCCGATTCTTGGTCTCGACGTTTGGGAGCACGCCTATTACTTGCGCTACCAGAACCGTCGACCTGAATACATCAACGCCTTCTACAACGTGATCAATTGGCCTGAAGTTGCCCGACGCTATCAGGCAGCGCTGGCTTCAAGTCCTTCATGAACACAACCCAAGGCTGATCATGGACACTCAAACACTGGCGATTGGCGGCGGACGGATGTTCCGCTATGCCTTGGGGTCGCTGTTGCTGTTGGCCGGCATGACGTTGTTGGCGGCCCAGGGCCTGGCGTGGCTGGACCTGGAGCCCAAGCTGTTGCGGGCGCTTCAAGGCGGTGGGTTGTGCGCCTTGGGTACCGCGCTGGGGGCCGTGCCGGTGCTGGTCATTCGACGCATGCCCCAGGCTGTGAGCGATTCGCTGCTAGGCTTCGGGGCCGGGGTAATGCTCGCCGCCACGGCGTTTTCGCTGATCGTGCCGGGCATTGCCGCGGCCGAGCAACTGGGGCTCACGCCTTGGGCCGCCAGCGGTCTTATCTGTTTTGGCATCATGTCGGGGGCGTTCGGGCTGTACCTGGTGGACCGCAAGGTCTCAGCCAGCCCCGAACGGCTGGTCGCAGCGCCAGGACGTCCGGTCATTGCGCCGCGGATCTGGTTGTTCGTGTTCGCCATCATCGCCCACAACATTCCAGAAGGCATGGCGGTGGGCGTGTCCGCAGGCGGCGGCATGCCGGATGCCGACAGCCTGGCAATGGGTATCGCCTTGCAGGATGTCCCCGAAGGGCTGGTGATCGCGCTGGTGCTGGCCGCGGCGGGTATGTCGCGGGTGAAGGCGTTCCTGATTGGCGCCGCGTCCGGGCTGGTCGAACCCGTGTTCGCGCTGTTGTGCGCCTGGTTGGTGAGCCTGGCCGAGATGCTCTTGCCCCTGGGTCTGGCCTTGGCGGCCGGGGCGATGCTGCTGGTGGTGACCCATGAGGTGATTCCCGAATCCCGTCGCAATGGTTACGAGAAATTGGCGAGCCTGGGATTGCTGGTGGGGTTTTGTCTGATGATGGTGTTGGATACGGCGTTGGCCTGATGCAATCCAGGGGCCATGCGTTTGTGCTGTTGTGGCGAGGGAGCTTGCTCCCGCTGGCCTGCGAAGCAGGCCCCGTTGTGTTTTCCTGCTGTGGATTTACGGCTGCTTCGCAGCCGAGCGGGAGCAAGCTCCCTCGCCACAACTAAGCTCGGCTCGAGTCCAGGGGCGGTTATTCGCCTTCGTCAAAGTAGTTGTTGATCAGCGCCACCAGCGCATCCATCGCTTCCTGCGCCTGCTCCCCTTCAGTGCTCAGGTGAATCTTCGTGCCCTTGCCAGCGGCGAGCATCATCATCGCCATGATGCTTTTACCGTCGACGGTGCTCTCGGGCGTACGTCCGACCCTGATGGTGGTATCTGGAAACTTTCCCGCCACACCGACGAATTTTGCCGACGCTCGGGCATGCAAACCCAGCTTGTTGATGATTTCAATTTCCCGAGCAGGCATCGCGATGTGAATCCTTTAGCTGAGGTCGCGGTGGCGAACCTGGACATTCTTCAGGGATTGTTGCAGGAGCTGACCCAGGCGTTCGGTCAGGTAGACGGAGCGGTGATGACCGCCGGTACAGCCGATGGCAATCGTGACGTAGGCGCGATTGCTCGCGGCAAAGCGGGGTAGCCATTTGAGCAGGTAGCTGGAGATGTCCTGGTACATTTCCTCGACGTCCGGCTGTGCGGCCAGGTAGTCGATCACCGGTTGGTCAAGCCCGGACTGCTCGCGCAATTCCGGCTTCCAATAGGGGTTGGGCAGGCAGCGCACATCGAACACCAGGTCGGCGTCCACCGGCATGCCACGCTTGAAACCGAACGACTCCACCAGGAACGCCGTGCCCGGCTCCGGTTGGTTCAGCAGGCGCAGCTTGATCGTGTCACGTAGCTGATACAGGTTCAGGTGCGTGGTGTTGACCTTCAGGTCGGCCAGGTCGGCAATCGGCCCCAGCAGTTGGCTTTCATCCTCGATGGCTTCGGCCAGGGAGCGGTTGGCGTTGCTCAGGGGGTGGCGCCGGCGGGTTTCGGAAAAGCGCTTGAGCAGCGTCTCCTCATCGGCATCCAGGTACAACACATCGCACTGGATATGCCGGCTGCGCACTTCCTCGAGCAGTTCAGGGAAGCGCGACAGGTGGCTCGGCAGATTGCGCGCATCGATGGACACCGCCACCAGCGACTGCGCCAGTTCCGTGTGGATCAGGGCGCGCTCGGCCAGTTCCGGCAGCAGGCCGGCGGGCAGGTTGTCGATGCAATAGTAGCCGCTGTCCTCAAGCACGTTGAGGGCCGTGCTTTTACCGGAGCCGGAGCGGCCACTGACGATGATCATGCGCATGTTTAATGACCGTTCTGCTCGTCCAGGACCACCTGGTACAAAGCTTCGTTACTCGGTGCGCTGCGCAGTTTTTCGCGCACTTCCTTGCGGTCCAGCATGCTGGCAATCTGGCGCAGCAGCTCGAGGTGCGCATCGGTCGCCGCTTCCGGAACCAGCAATACAAACAGCAGGTCGACCGGGGCGCCGTCGATGGCGTCGAAATCTATGGGGGTATCAAGGTGCAACAATGCGCTGATCGGCGCGGCACACCCCTTGAGACGGCAGTGAGGAATGGCGATGCCGTTGCCAAAACCGGTGGAACCGAGTTTTTCACGGGCAACCAGGGCCTCGAAGACGTCCTGCATCACCAGATCAGGCACCTCGCGGTGGATCAGGTTGGCAATTTGTTCGAGGGCTTTCTTTTTACTGCCGCCCGGCGCGTTCACTTGGGAACGGCCGGGGGTCAGGATGGTTTCTAGTCGGATCATGGATTGGGGGGGTTAACGACCGGTAGCGCCCTGGAGGAGGCTCTGGGTCTTTTCCTTATGCTTTTTGAGTTGGCGATCCAGCTTGTCGGTCAGCAGGTCAATCGCGGCATACATGTCTGTGTGCTCTGCGTTGGCAACCACTTCTCCGCCGGGAATATGCAGCGTGGCTTCGATTTTCTGCAGCAGCTTCTCGACGTTCATCGTGACTTGCACGTTGGTGATCTTGTCGAAATGCCTCTCCAATCGGTCGAGTTTTTCGCCGATGTAGGTGCGCAGGGGTTCGGTCACTTCCAGTTGGTGTCCACTGATGTTGACTTGCATACAGCTTCTCCTTCGTTGCCAGTGCATAAAGCGGCAGGCAGAAATGCCTGCCACTGGAACGCTGTGGCGTGGCCTTGTTACATCAACCGCTTGCGCTCGCTCGAAGGCGCGATCCCGAGGGATTCACGGTACTTGGCGACGGTACGGCGGGCCACCTGAATGCCTTGTGCCTCCAGTAAACCAGCGATCTTGCTGTCACTCAACGGCTTTTTCTGATTTTCCGCAGCCACCAGTTTTTTGATGATCGCGCGGATGGCCGTGGACGAGCATTCGCCGCCTTCGGAGGTGCTGACGTGGCTGGAGAAAAAGTATTTCAATTCATAGATGCCCCGGGGGGTATGCATGAATTTCTGGGTGGTCACCCGGGAAATCGTCGATTCGTGCATGCCCACGGCTTCGGCAATGTCATGCAGGACCAACGGTTTCATCGCTTCATCGCCGTACTCCAGGAAGCCGCGCTGATGCTCGACGATCTGGGTGGCAACTTTCATCAATGTTTCGTTGCGGCTTTGCAAGCTCTTGATGAACCAGCGGGCTTCCTGCAGCTGATTGCGCATGAAGGTGTTGTCGGCGCTGGTGTCGGCACGCTTGACGAAGCCAGCGTACTGGGCGTTGACGCGCAGCTTGGGCACCGACTCCTGGTTGAGCTCCACCAGCCAGCGATCATTGTGCTTGCGCACGATCACGTCGGGCACCACGTACTCAGGCTCGGTGGATTCGATCTGCGAGCCGGGGCGCGGGTTGAGGCTCTGCACCAGCTCGATGACCTGGCGCAGCTCATCTTCCTTGAGCTTCATGCGGCGCATCAGTTGGCTGTAGTCGCGACCGCCCAGCAGGTCGATGTAATCGGTGACCAGTCGCTTGGCTTCGGCCAGCCACGGTGTCTTGGCGGACAACTGGCGCAATTGCAGCAACAGGCACTCGCCCAGGTTGCGAGCGCCGATGCCGGCCGGCTCGAACTGCTGGATGCGATGGAGGACGGCTTCGATCTCGTCCAGCTCGATGTCGAGCTCGGGGTCGAAGGCTTCGAGGATCTCCTCGAGGGTCTCGTCCAGGTAGCCCTGGTTGTTGATGCAATCGATCAGGGTCACGGCGATCAGGCGATCGGTGTCGGACATCGGCGCCAGGTTCAGTTGCCACAACAAGTGGCTTTGCAGGCTCTCGCCGGCAGAGGTGCGGGTGGTGAAGTCCCACTCGTCGTCATCGCTGCTTGGCAGGTTGCTGGCGCTGGTCTGGTAGACGTCTTCCCAGGCCGTGTCCACGGGCAGCTCGTTGGGAATGCGTTCGTTCCATTCGCCTTCCTCGAGGTTGTCCACCGTCGGGGCGGCTTCCTGGTAGGACGGTTCCGGGATCTCGGTATTGGTCTTCTGCTCGACGTTGTCGGCCAGCGGATCGGTGTTATCGAAGTCGTCGCCTTCTTCCTGGCGTTCGAGCATCGGATTGGACTCCAGGGCCTCCTGGATTTCCTGTTGCAGGTCCAGGGTCGACAATTGGAGCAGGCGGATGGCCTGTTGCAGCTGCGGTGTCATCGTCAGCTGCTGGCCCATTCTCAAGACTAGCGATGGTTTCATGGCAGGGGCTTAACACCTTATTCGCCGGCGCACATGCGCCATCCACTACAGGGCGCCGAAGCGCCAAACTTAAGCAAATTATATGCCTGAAACTGAAGTGTTTGCCTAGAGCGTCGCCATAATAAAATTAAACGACGCCCCGGCAATTCGCCAGACACGTGTGCTTACAGGCGGAACTCATGGCCCAGGTACACTTCCTTGACCAGGTCGTTGGCCAGGATCGCAGCGGAGTCACCTTCGGCGATCAACTGGCCGTCATTGACAATGTAGGCGGTTTCGCAGATATCCAGCGTCTCGCGCACGTTGTGGTCGGTGATCAGTACGCCGATGCCCTTGGCCTTGAGGTGATGGATGATCTGCTTGATGTCCCCCACCGAGATCGGGTCCACGCCGGCGAACGGTTCGTCGAGCAGGATGAATTTCGGCGCGGTGGCCAGGGCGCGGGCGATTTCCACGCGACGCCGTTCACCACCAGACAGGCTCATGCCCAGGTTGTCGCGAATGTGGCTGATGTGGAATTCCTGTAACAGGCTTTCCAGCTCCTGGCGACGGCCGGCCTTGTCGAGTTCCTTGCGGGTCTCGAGGATCGCCATGATGTTGTCGGCCACCGACAGTTTGCGGAAGATCGACGCTTCTTGCGGCAAATAGCCGATACCGGCCTTCGCGCGGCCGTGCATCGGCTGGTGGCTGACATCCAGGTCGTCGATCAGTACGCGACCCTGATCGGCCTGGACCAGGCCGACGATCATATAGAAGCAAGTAGTCTTGCCCGCGCCATTGGGGCCGAGCAGGCCGACGATCTGGCCGCTGTCGATGGACAGGCTGACATCACGCACGACTTGACGGCTCTTGTAGCTCTTGGCCAAGTGCTGAGCTTTCAGAGTTGCCATTACTGGGCCTTCTGCTCGGTTTTCTTTTTAGGCTGGATCACCATGTCGATCCGCGGACGCTGCTCGGTCACCTTGCTGCCGGTGGCGCGACCGGCGCTGGCGAGTTTCTTGTTGGTGTCGTAGACGATTTTCTCGCCTTGGGTGACGTTGTTGTCCTTGTCGACGACCTTGGCGCGGTCGATCAGGACCACGCGATCCTGGGAGGCGTGATATTGGATGGTAACGCCGTAGCCTTGTACCGGCTTGGTGTCGCCCGCGGTTTGCATCTGCTCGAAATAGGCCAGGTTGCCCACCGAGGTCACCACGTCGATATCGCCGGACTGGGTGCGGGTGATGGTCACGGTGTTGCCGGTGACCTTCATCGAGCCTTGGGTGATGATCACGTCGCCTTTATAGGTGGCGACGCCATTCTTGTCGTCGAGTTGCGCGTCGTCGGCCTGGATGCGGATAGGCTGGTCGCGGTCGGTGGGAAGAGCCCAGGCGCTCGCGCTTCCCAGTGCTGCGCCCAGACTGAGCAAAATAGGGAGGGTTTTAGCGAGCTTCATACTGTCCTCTTACGTTCGATAGCAGGTGTATCCTGCTTTCCTTCAAATACGCCTTCATTCCCGTGCCGGTCGATACACCCCCGGCGCCGTCGATTCTAACGGGTTGCTCGGTCTGCGCATATTCTTGCTGCGGGAATACCGTCATGCGTGTGCTGGTGATGATGGTCGCACGGTTTTTTTCGTCGGTCCGGGCGATGCGTACCGAGTCGATCAGTTCCACTTCGGTGCCACCGGAATTGACTTCGGCGTGCTCGCTCTGCACATGCCAGGGAAAATCGGTGCCGCGGAATATGTTCAAGTCCGGCTTGGTGACCAGCGTAATGTCAGTGGCCTTGACGTGGTCGACCTTGTCGGACGTCATCTCATATTGCACTTTGCCGTCGGGCAGGTACTGCAGGGTGTGGGTGTTGGTCGCGTACCAGTCGATCTTTTCCTCGACTTGGGCCGCAGGCTGGTCGAGAAACCGTTCAGGGCTGATGTTCCAATAGCCCACCGCGGCGAAAATCGCCGCGATACAGGCAAACACCACAACGGTGCGAATCTTTTTGCTCAGCATAAATGGCTCACAGGTACGCGGCGTTGGCCGCTTCGAGACGGCCCTGGGCGCGCAGGATCAGTTCACAGAATTCGCGGGCGGCACCTTCGCCGCCTCGCGCCGTGGTGATTCCGTGGGCGTGCTCGCGCACGAAACTGGCCGCGTTGGCGACGGCCATGCCCAGGCCGACCCGGCGAATCACCGGCAGGTCCGGCAGGTCGTCACCGAGATAGGCCACTTGTTCATAGCTTAGGTTGAGTTGGCCCAAGAGTTCGTCCAGCACCACCAGTTTGTCTTCGCGCCCCTGGTAAAGGTGCGGGATGCCGAGGTTCTTCGCGCGCCGCTCGACCACCGGGGTCTTTCGGCCACTGATGATAGCGGTCTGCACGCCGGCGGCCATCAACATCTTGATGCCTTGGCCGTCGAGGGTGTTGAAGGTCTTGAACTCGCTGCCGTCTTCGAGGAAATACAGGCGACCGTCAGTCAGTACGCCGTCCACATCGAACACGGCCAGCTTGATGGCTTGGCCCCGTTGCAACAGGTCTGTGTTCATTTACATGACTCCCGCGCGCAGCAAATCGTGCATGTTCAGGGCGCCCACCGGACGGTCTTCGCCATCGACGACGACCAGGGCACTGATTTTGTGGTCTTCCATGATTTTCAGGGCCTCGGCGGCGAGCATCTCGGCACGGGCGGTCTTGCCGTGGGGCGTCATGACTTGCTCGATGGTCGCGCTGTGGATGTCGATGGCGCGGTCCAGGGTGCGGCGCAGGTCGCCGTCGGTAAAGATCCCGGCGAGCTTGCCGTCGGCTTCCAGCACTACCGTCATGCCCAGTCCCTTGCGGGTCATCTCCATGAGCGCGTCCTTGAGCAGCGTGCCGCGCACAACCTGTGGCAATGCCTGGCCGGCGTGCATCACGTTTTCGACTTTCAGCAGCAGGCGACGGCCAAGGGCACCACCGGGATGGGAAAAGGCGAAGTCTTCCGCGGTGAAGCCCCGGGCCTCCAGCAGCGCCACGGCCAGGGCGTCGCCCATGACCAGGGCTGCGGTGGTGGAGGAGGTCGGCGCCAGGTTCAGCGGGCAGGCTTCGTGTTCGACATGAACATTGAGGTTCACTTCGGCGGCCTTGGCCAGCGGCGAGTCCGGGTTGCCGGTCATGCTGATCAACTGGATGCCCAGGCGTTTGATCAACGGCAGCAACGTGATGATTTCATTGGTGGAGCCGGAGTTGGACAAGGCCAGGATGACGTCGTCCCGGGTGATCATGCCCATGTCGCCGTGGCTGGCCTCGGCCGGGTGGACAAAAAAGGCCGTGGTGCCGGTGCTGGCGAGGGTGGCGGCGATCTTGTTGCCGATGTGCCCGGACTTGCCCATGCCGACCACGACCACGCGGCCCTTGCTGGCCAGAATCATCTCGCAGGCGCGTACGAAATCAGCGTCGATATGGGCCAGCAAGCCTTGCACGGCTTCAAGCTCGAGGCGGATGGTACGTTGTGCCGATTGAATCAGGTCGCTGGATTGGTTCATGTCAGAAATCGTATAGCCCGATGAAAAGGCGGCGATTATAGCGGCAATGAACAATTCCCTCACGTAAGTTCGTCATGCTTTGTGCTGGCGGCTGCAAGGTTCGACGTAATATCAGACTTTTTACCTTAAGCCAGGCTTAACGGCGGGGCCGTTGGCCTTGGGCGCTTCGCTGTTGCAGTGATATAGTTCGCCGCCGGTTCGCTGCCGGCGGTAGCGACGCTTGTCGGCTGCCCAAGGCATTCGAATGTGAGGCTGCATCGCAAGGAGTTTAGATGAGTGCCGACAACGCCTACGCGGTCGAGCTGAAGGGACTGTCCTTCAAGCGAGGGACGCGCAGCATTTTCAATGACATCGATATTCGCATACCACGGGGCAAGGTCACCGGCATCATGGGGCCCTCCGGGTGTGGCAAGACCACGCTGCTGCGGCTGATGGGCGCGCAGCTGCGTCCCAGCGCCGGCGAAGTCTGGGTCAATGGCCAGAATCTTCCCCAATTGTCTCGCAGCGACCTGTTCGATGCGCGCAAGCACATGGGGGTGTTGTTCCAGAGCGGCGCGCTGTTCACCGACCTCGATGTGTTCGAGAACGTGGCGTTCCCGCTGCGGGTCCATACCGACCTGCCGGAAGAAATGATCCGCGACATCGTCCTGCTCAAATTGCAGGCCGTCGGGCTGCGCGGCGCCATCGACCTGATGCCGGACGAGCTGTCCGGTGGCATGAAGCGTCGTGTCGCGCTGGCGCGGGCGATTGCCCTCGATCCGAAGATCCTCATGTACGACGAGCCCTTCGTCGGCCAGGATCCGATCGCCATGGGTGTGCTCGTGCGCCTGATCCGCCTGCTTAATGATGCGCTGGGCATCACCAGTATCGTGGTCTCCCACGATTTGGCCGAAACCGCGAGCATTGCCGACTACATCTATGTGGTCGGCGATGGGCAGGTGCTGGGGCAGGGCACGCCGCAGGAACTGGCGGATTCGGACAACCCGCGCATTCGCCAATTCATGAAGGGTGATCCGGACGGGCCGGTGGCGTTCCATTTCCCGGCCACGGATTACCGTACCGATCTGCTGGGGAAGCGCTGATGCGCAAGAAATCACTGTTGGAAAGAATTCGCCTGTTCGGTCGCTCCGGCATCGACGTGGTCGCGGTGCTGGGCCGTTCCTCGCTGTTTTTGATGCACGCCTTGCTCGGTCGCAACTCGACGGGCGGCGGCTTTGGCCTGCTGGTCAAGCAGTTGCACTCGGTGGGCGTGATGTCCCTGGTGATCATCGTCGTCTCCGGGATCTTCATCGGCATGGTGCTGGCACTGCAAGGCTTCAGCATTTTGTCCAGCTACGGTTCGGAGCAGGCGGTCGGGCAGATGGTCGCCCTGACGCTGCTGCGCGAGCTAGGCCCCGTGGTGACCGCGCTGCTGTTCGCCGGGCGGGCCGGTTCGGCGCTGACGGCTGAAATCGGTAACATGAAGTCCACCGAGCAGCTGTCCAGCCTGGAAATGATCGGTGTCGACCCGCTCAAGTACATCGTTGCCCCGCGCCTGTGGGCCGGCTTCATTTCCCTGCCGGTGCTGGCGATGATCTTCAGCGTCGTGGGGATCTGGGGCGGCTCCTGGGTGGCCGTCGACTGGCTGGGGGTCTATGAAGGTTCCTACTGGTCGAACATGCAGAACAGCGTCGATTTCCTCGACGATGTCCTCAATGGCGTGATCAAAAGTGCCGTGTTCGCGTTCGTCGTGACCTGGATCGCCGTGTTTCAAGGCTATGACTGTGAGCCCACTTCAGAGGGGATCAGCCGTGCCACAACCAAGACCGTGGTGTACGCCTCGCTGGCGGTCCTGGGCCTTGACTTTATTCTGACCGCCTTGATGTTTGGAGATTTCTGATGCAAAACCGCACCCTGGAAATCGGTGTCGGCCTTTTCTTGCTGGCTGGCATCCTGGCTTTGCTGCTGCTGGCCCTGCGGGTCAGTGGACTGGCGCCGACGGCAAGCACCGATACTTATAAACTTTATGCCAACTTCGACAATATCGCCGGTTTGACGGTCAGAGCCAAGGTGACCATGGCCGGTGTGACCATCGGCAAGGTCACGGCAATCGATCTGAACCGCGAGGATTTCACCGGTCGGGTGACGCTGCAGTTGGAAAAGCGCGTGGACAACCTGCCGACTGACTCCACTGCATCTATCCTCACGGCTGGGCTGCTGGGCGAGAAGTACATTGGCATCAGCGTGGGTGGAGAGGACACCGTGCTCAAGGACGGTGGCGTCATCCACGACACGCAGTCGTCCCTGGTGCTCGAGGACCTGATCGGTAAATTCCTGCTCAATACCGTTAGCAAAGACGCCAAATGAGGAGCTTTTGAATGATCTCTATCTTGCGACGTAGCCTGTTGGTGCTGCTCGCGGCACTGCCGTTGATGGCCAACGCCGTGGCCGCGCCTTCGGCCCATGACATCATCCAGGACACGACCACCCGGTTGCTGGCGGACCTTGCCGCCAACAAAGAGAAATACAAGCAGGACCCCAGCGCGTTCTATGACGCACTGAACGGCATCGTCGGCCCTGTGGTGGACGCCGATGGCATCTCCAAGAGCATCATGACCGTCAAGTACTCGCGCAAGGCCACCCCGGCGCAGATGACCCGCTTCCAGGAGAACTTCAAGCGCAGCCTGATGCAGTTCTATGGCAACGCCTTGCTGGAGTACAACAACCAGGGCATCACCGTTTCCCCGGCCAAGGATGAAAGCGGCACTCGCACCAGCGTCGACATGCAGGTCAAGGGCAACAACGGCGCGGTCTACCCGGTGTCCTACACGCTCGAGAAGATCAACGGCGAGTGGAAGGTGCGCAACGTGATCATCAACGGCATCAACATCGGCAAGCTGTTCCGCGATCAGTTCGCCGACGCCATGCAGCGCAATGGCAACGACCTGGACAAGACCATCGACGGTTGGGCCGGTGAAGTCGCCAAGGCCAAGGAAGTGACCGAAGAAGCCAAAGAGAAGCAGGAACAATGATCGAGTCGGTGAGTGAATCGGCCGTTCGTCTGGGCGGGGCCGGTGAGCTGCTGCTCAGCGGCGTGTTGGATTACCGCTCTGGGCCGGCCCTGCGCAAGCAGGGCCAGGCGCTGATCAAGTCCATTGGCGGCGCCGAGGTGGTCATTGACTGCTCGGCGGTGCAGAAGTCCAGCAGTGTCGGCTTGTCGCTGCTGCTGTGTTTCATGCGGGACGCCAAGGCGGCCGGCAAAACGTGGAGCATCCGTGGGATGCCCGAAGACATGCGCGAAATAGCCCAGGTCAGCGAGCTGACCGAGCTGTTGGTGCACCCCTGACCCACATTGTTGGAAAAGCCCCTCTGTCAGAGTCCTGCTTCGCGGGGTTCGCAGGCGCGGGGCTTTTTTGTATGATGTGCGACCCGCGCGCACAGGGCGCCGATTGAGGTTGAGCATGCAGGCTGTAGAAGTGAAGAGCTTCCTTGAAGGAAAGCTGCCTGGTACGCAGGTGGAGGTTGAAGGCGAAGGCTGCAATTTCCAGCTGAACGTAATCAGCGATGAACTGGCGGCGTTGAGTCCAGTGAAGCGTCAGCAGAGCATCTATGCCCATTTGAACCCATGGATCGCCGATGGCAGCATCCACGCGGTCACGATGAAATTTTTCAGCAGCGCGGCCTGGGCCGAGCGCACCTGAGCCCAAGGGCCTCGAGATTCTTATGGATAAACTGATTATTACCGGCGGCGCTCGTCTTGATGGCGAAATCCGTATTTCCGGGGCAAAGAACTCCGCCCTGCCAATCCTGGCCGCGACCCTGCTGTGCGACGGTCCTGTGACTGTAGCCAACCTGCCGCACCTGCACGACATCACCACGATGATCGAGCTGTTCGGCCGCATGGGCATCGAGCCGGTGATCGACGAGAAGCTCAGCGTCGAGATCGACCCACGCACCATCAAGACCCTGATCGCCCCGTACGAGCTGGTGAAAACCATGCGCGCATCGATCCTGGTATTGGGCCCGATGGTCGCCCGTTTCGGTGAAGCCGAAGTCGCCTTGCCTGGCGGTTGCGCCATCGGCTCGCGTCCGGTGGACCTGCACATCCGTGGCCTGGAAGCCATGGGCGCGGTGATCGACGTCGAAGGCGGCTACATCAAGGCCAAGGCGCCGGAAGGCGGCTTGCGCGGTGCACACTTCTTCTTCGACACCGTCAGCGTGACCGGTACCGAGAACATCATGATGGCTGCCGCACTGGCCAAGGGCCGCAGCGTGCTGCAGAACGCCGCCCGCGAGCCTGAAGTGGTCGACCTGGCGAACTTCCTGATCGCCATGGGCGCCAAGATCAGCGGCGCCGGCACCGACACCATCACCATCGATGGTGTCGAACGCCTGCATTCGGCTACCTACAAGGTGATGCCGGACCGGATCGAAACCGGCACCTACCTGGTGGCCGCTGCCGTCACCGGTGGCCGCGTCAAGGTCAAGGACACCGATCCGACCATCCTCGAAGCCGTCCTGGAAAAACTCAAGGAGGCCGGTGCCGAAGTCACCTGCGGCGAAGACTGGATCGAAGTGAACATGCACGGCAAGCGGCCCAAGGCCGTCAACGTGCGGACCGCGCCGTACCCGGCGTTCCCCACCGATATGCAGGCGCAGTTCATCTCCCTCAACGCCATTGCCGAAGGCACCGGCGCGGTGATCGAGACGATCTTCGAAAACCGCTTCATGCACGTCTACGAACTGCACCGCATGGGCGCCAAGATCCAGGTCGAAGGCAACACCGCCATCGTCACGGGCACCGAGAAGCTCAAGGGTGCGCCAGTCATGGCCACCGACCTGCGGGCTTCGGCAAGCCTGGTCATCTCGGCCCTGGTTGCCGAAGGCGATACCCTGATCGATCGCATCTACCACATCGACCGTGGCTACGAGTGCATCGAAGAGAAACTGCAGATGCTCGGCGCCAAGATCCGCCGCGTACCGGGCTAGTTCCGGCTGCATGGGCACAAGGATGTGCCCGTTGATTTTCAGGTCGAGGGTGTTTGCACCCTCGATGTGTGTCCGGCGCCGCTTGCGACCGGGCATGAGTACCTTGATAAGGACTGACGTTTCCCATGTTGACCATCGCACTGTCCAAGGGCCGCATCCTTGACGACACCCTGCCGCTTCTGGCTGAAGCGGGCATCGTGCCGACCGAGAATCCGGACAAGAGCCGCAAGCTGATCATCCCCACGACCCAGGCCGACGTGCGCTTGCTGATCGTGCGTGCCACCGACGTGCCGACCTACGTGGAACATGGCGCCGCCGACCTGGGCGTCGCCGGCAAGGACGTGCTGATGGAATACGGCGGCCAGGGCCTGTACGAGCCCCTGGACCTGCGGATCGCCCGCTGCAAGCTGATGACTGCCGGGAAAGTCGGCACGCCGGAGCCCAAGGGGCGTCTGCGGGTGGCGACCAAGTTCGTCAACATCGCCAAGCGTTATTACGCCGAGCAGGGTCGTCAGGTCGATATCATCAAGCTGTACGGTTCGATGGAGCTGGCGCCGCTGATCGGCCTGGCGGACAAGATCATCGACGTGGTCGACACCGGTAACACCCTGCGGGCCAACGGCCTGGAACCCCAGGACTTCATCGCTGACATCACCTCCCGGCTGGTCGTCAACAAGGCGTCGATGAAAATGCAACATGCTCGTATCCAGGCTCTGATCGATACCCTGCGCAAGGCAGTGGAATCGCGACACCGCGGCTGATTCACCTGCGCGACCTTGAGTCGCGCCCGTCTATCCGTGTCATAGCCAATTTTCTCAGGTGCCCACGCGAATGGACTGGTAGCTTAGGGCGCCTGAGCATTTGCCATTAATGAGGCCCTCGCTATGACCGCTCCCACTTCGATTCGCCGACTCAACGCTGCCGACCCGGATTTCGCACATCATCTGGATCATCTGCTGAGCTGGGAAAGCGTGTCTGACGACTCGGTCAATCAGCGGGTGCTGGACATCATCAAGGCCGTGCGCGAGCGTGGCGATGCCGCCCTGGTGGAGTTCACCCAGAAATTCGACGGCCTGCAAGTGGCGTCCATGGCCGACCTGATCCTGCCGCGCGAGCGCCTGGAACTGGCCTTGACCCGGATCACTGTGCCCCAGCGCGAAGCCCTGGAAAAAGCTGCGGCTCGGGTGCGCGATTATCACGAAAGGCAGAAACAGGACTCCTGGAGCTACACCGAAGCCGATGGCACGGTGCTGGGCCAGAAGGTCACCCCGCTGGACCGCGCCGGCCTGTATGTGCCGGGGGGCAAGGCGTCCTATCCGTCCTCGGTGCTGATGAACGCCATCCCGGCCAAGGTCGCCGGCGTGACCGAAGTGGTCATGGTCGTCCCGACCCCGCGAGGTGAGATCAACGAGTTGGTGCTGGCCGCCGCGTGCATCGCTGGCGTGGACCGGGTGTTCACCATCGGCGGTGCCCAGGCCGTGGCGGCGCTGGCCTATGGCACCGAAAGCGTGCCACGGGTGGACAAGGTGGTCGGCCCGGGCAACATCTATGTCGCCACCGCCAAGCGCCACGTGTTTGGCCAGGTTGGCATCGACATGATCGCCGGCCCTTCGGAAATCCTCGTGGTGTGCGACGGCCAGACCGATCCGGACTGGATCGCCATGGACCTGTTTTCCCAGGCCGAGCACGACGAAGACGCCCAGGCGATCCTGGTCAGCCCCGACGCGGAGTTCCTCGACAAGGTTGCCGCCAGCATCGACAAGCTGCTGCCGACCATGGACCGCGCCGAGATCATCAACACGTCGATCAATGGCCGTGGGGCGCTGATCAAAGTCGATGACATGGCGCAGGCCATCGAAGTCGCCAACCGCATCGCGCCGGAACACCTGGAGTTGTCGGTCGCCGACCCGCAGGCCTGGTTGCCGCAGATCCGCCACGCCGGTGCGATCTTCATGGGCCGCCACACCAGCGAGGCCCTGGGTGACTATTGCGCAGGCCCTAACCACGTATTGCCGACGTCCGGCACCGCGCGCTTCTCGTCGCCTCTGGGGGTGTATGACTTCCAAAAACGTTCGTCGATCATCTTCTGCTCCGAGCAGGGTGCCTCCGAACTGGGCAAGACCGCTTCGGTGCTGGCCCGTGGCGAATCGCTGAGCGCCCACGCCCGCAGCGCCGAGTACCGTATTCTTGATGAGCCATCCGTTGAACGGCAGGGGAACTGAAATGAGTAAATTCTGGAGCCCGTTCGTCAAGAACCTGGTGCCCTACGTGCCGGGTGAACAGCCGAAACTGACCCGATTGGTCAAGCTCAACACCAACGAGAACCCCTACGGCCCATCGCCCAAGGCCCTCGCGGCGATGCAGGCCGAGCTGAACGACAATCTGCGCCTGTATCCGGATCCCAACAGCGACCTGCTGAAAGGCGCCGTGGCCCGCTATTACGGCGTGCAGGGCAACCAGGTGTTCCTGGGTAACGGTTCGGATGAAGTGCTGGCGCACATTTTTCACGGTTTGTTGCAACACGACCAGCCGCTGTTGTTCCCGGACATCAGCTACAGCTTCTATCCGGTGTATTGCGGCCTGTACGGTATTCAGTTCGAGGCGGTGCCGCTGGATGAGCAATTCCAGATCGACCCGGCCGACTACGCCAAACCCAACGGCGGGATCATTTTCCCCAACCCGAACGCGCCGACCGGCTGCCTGCTGGCGCTGGAGGCGGTCGAGAGGATTCTCAAGGCCAGCCCGGATTCGGTGGTGGTGGTCGACGAGGCTTATATCGACTTCGGCGGCGAGACGGCCATCAGCCTGGTGGATCGTTATCCGAACCTGCTGGTGACCCAGACCCTGTCCAAGTCCCGCTCGCTGGCGGGGCTGCGCGTGGGCCTGGCGGTGGGTCATCCGGACCTGATCGAGGCGCTGGAGCGGATCAAGAACAGCTTCAACTCCTACCCGTTGGATCGCCTGGCGAATGTCGGCGGCGCAGCGGCGTTCGATGATCGCGAGCATTTCGACCGGACCTGCCGATTGGTCATCGAACACCGTGAGTGGGTGGTGGATCAATTGGAAGCGAAGGGCTTCGAAGTATTGCCCTCGGCGGCCAACTTCATCTTCGCCCGCCACCCCCGGCACGACGCGGCAGGGCTGGCGGCGAAACTGCGGGAGCAGGGCGTGATCGTGCGGCACTTCAAGCAGGAGCGGATTGCCCAATTCCTGCGGATCAGCATCGGCACGCCGGAGCAGAACCAGGCCCTGATCGAAGCCCTCGGCGAACTCTGAAACCCTGCACTGAGCCTGTGGAATCTGTGGAGTCTGTGGGAGCAAAGCTTGCTCGCGATGGCGTAGTGTCAGTCACTTCAATGTAGGCTGACCCGACGCCATCGCGAGCAGGCTCGCTCCCACAGTTGTTTTGTGGTGTACACAAGATCTGCATTCCCCCGCAAATCCCCTTGTGGGAGCGAGCCTGCTCGCGAAGGCGTAGTGTCAGGCACTTCAATGTAGGCTGAACTGACGCATTCGCGAGCAAGCCCGCTCCCACAGTTGTTTTGTGGTGTTCACAGGATCTGCGTACCGCCGCAAATCCCTCCTGTGGGAGCAAAGCTTGCTCGCGAAGGCGGTGTGTCAGGGCACTTCGATGCTGGCTGAACTGACGCATTCGCGAGCAGGCTCGCTCCCACAGTTGTTTTGTGGTGTACACAAGATCTGCACTCCCCCGCAAATCCCTCCTGTGGGAGCGGGCTTGCTCGCGAAGGCGTAGTGTCAGGCACTTCAATGTAGGCTGAACTGACGCATTCGCGAGCAAGCCCGCTCCCACAGTTGTTTTGTGGTGTACACAAGATCTGCGTACCGCCGCAAATCCCCCCTGTGGGAGCGGGCTTGCTCGCGAAGGCGTAGTGTCAGGCACTTCAATGTAGGCTGAACTGACGCATTCGCGAGCAAGCCCGCTCCCACAGTTGTTTTGTGGTGTACACAAGATCTGCATTCCTCCGCAAATCCCCCTGTGGGAGCGAGCCTGCTCGCGATGGGGCCTTAGGATCAGACCCTGAACTGGTTGATCAGCCGCCGCTGCTGCTCTGCCAGTTTGGTCAGGCCGGCGCTGGCCGCGCTGGATTCGTCGGCACCGCTGGCCACTTCGTTCGCCACTTGCCCGATGTTGATCACGTTGCGGTTGATGTCGTCGGCCACGGCGCTCTGTTCCTCGGCAGCGCTGGCAATCTGGGTGTTCATGTCGTTGATCACCGACACCGCCTGGGTAATCGTTTCCAAGGCCTGGGCCGCTTTCGCCGCATGCTGCACGCTTTCATCGGTGCGATGCTGGCTGTCTTCCATCACCCGAACCACATCCCGGGTGCCTTGTTGCAGTTGCTGGATCATTGCCTGGATTTCTTCAGTCGCCTGCTGGGTCTTCTGCGCCAGGTTGCGCACTTCATCGGCGACCACCGCGAAACCACGGCCCTGTTCACCGGCCCGGGCGGCTTCGATGGCTGCGTTGAGGGCCAACAGGTTGGTTTGCTCGGCGATCCCGCGGATGGCAGTGAGGATCGCATTGATGTTCTCGCTGTCCTTGGCCAGGGTCTGCACCACACCCACCGCCTTGCCGATTTCCACGGCCAGGGCGCCAATGGAGGTGGAAGTGTCCCGGACGATCTGCATGCCCTGGCTGGCAGCCTGGTCCGCATGACTGGCGGCCTGGGCGGCCTGGGTCGCGTTGCGGGCCACGTCCTGGGCGGTGGCGGTCATTTCGTGCACGGCCGTGGCGACCTGATCGATCTCCGACATCTGCTTATGCACACCTTGGTTGGTACGGATCGCGATGTCAGCGGTGTGCTCCGATGAATCGCTGACACTCTGCACCGAGGTCACCACCTGGGTGATCATGCCCTGCAACTTGCTCAGGAAGGTGTTGAAGCCCCTGGCGATCGCGCCCAGTTCGTCGGCGCGGTCGCTCACCAGGCGACGGGTCAGGTCGCCTTCGCCCTGGGCGATGTCATCGAGCATCGCCACCATTTGCTTGAGTGGCCGGGCGATGCCGTGGCCCACCAGCCAGATCACCAGCAGACCGATCCCGGCAATCACCAGGCCCACCATCGCCATGCCGAAGATGTCGGTCTGGCGCCGATGGTCGAGGTCTTGCTGCAAGGCTTGCAGGTCGGCCATGACCGCGCTCAGCGGCAGTTGCAGCATCAGCGTCCAGCGGGCGTTGGTCTCGCCGATGCCGAACGGCATGTACACCTCGATATGCCCATGGGCTTCGTCGATGTCGTAGCGCACTTCGCCGACGCCCAGTTTGGTCAGGTTATCCAGTTCGTTGGCGTCCAGCAGGTCGCTGGCCTTTTCCCCGAGTTTGCTCGGGTCCTTGGTGAAGGCCACCAGCCGGTTGTTGCTTGAGAGCAAGGCCATTTCCCCGGCGCCGTCGTACAGCTTGCCGTCGGCGGCCACGAGCATGTCCTGGATGAAGTTCACCGACAGGTCGGCACCGACGATGCCCTGGAACTTGCCCTCGATCATGATCGGTTCGATGAACGAAGCGAGCATGGTCATCGTGCTGCCGACGCGGTAGGGCGCCGGATCGATCACGCAGGCCTTCTTGCTGTCCTGGGAGCACAGGTAGTACTCACTGGCGCGAATGCCGGTGGAGAGCAGTTTTTGATCGGTCACATCGGCGAGCTTTTCCAGGCCCAGGGAGCCGTCCTGGTTGCGAAACCACCAGGGCAGGAAACGCCCGTTGGTTTCCATGCCCAGCACCGGGCTGTCCACGTAATTGGCGTCGTCGCGGTCGATGGCATTCGGCTCCCAGGCGATGTAGGCGCCGAGGATTTTCGGGTTGCGTACGACGGTTTCGCGCAACAGGCTGATCATCTGCTCGCGGGGCACCTTCAGTTGCGGGTTGCCGTCCGCGCCGTTCATGCCCATCAAGGCATTCGGGGTGGCCAGGCCGCGGGCGAGCAACAGCGGGGCTTCCAGTTCCCGCTGGATCAGGCTGGCCTGGGTGCGCGCCAAGGCACTGAGGCGTTGTTCGATGAGTTGTTCGAACTGCGCCTTGGTTCGCTGTTGCACCATCTCCTGGGTGCGGGCACCGGCAAACAGCGCGTACAGCACAAGGGCGCCGACCACGCTGAGCACGATGGCACCGGCCAGGGCGGCCACGGAAAACTGGATCGATCTGAATTTCATAAAGACTCCGGACGCGGAAATGACGTCTGGGATCTTTATCGGCGTTTCCGTGGCGCGGCATGAGGCGCTGTTCGTCGGGTGACTGTTTTGGCTAGGTGGGTGTCGCAAATGGGCGCGGTGGTTCTGTCCAAAAAAACCGTAATCCCCTCGCTGTGTATCTGGCGCCGACACAAATCAAGGCCTAGGATACGCCCACGTTTCCAGGGAGCTTCTTTTACATGAACAAGACATTGATGGTGAGTGCTCTGAGCGCGGCGCTGCTGCTCGCCGGTTGCCAGTCGGTCAATACCACCAGCGGCGGAGCCGTGGGTGTGGAGCGCAAGCAGTACATGTTCAGCATGCTGTCGACCGACCAGGTCAACCAGATGTATGCCCAGTCCTATCAAAAGACGATGGGCGAGGCGAGTGCCCAGGGCGTCTTGGACAAGACCAGCAGCGATGCCAAGCGCGTCCAGGCCATCTCCAGTCGACTCATCGCCCAGGCGCCGGTGTTCCGTCCGGATTCGGCGCAATGGAACTGGGAAGTGAACCTGATCAAGAGCGACGAGCTCAACGCCAGCTGCGGCCCTGGTGGGAAAATCATTTTCTACACCGGCTTGATCAATCAGCTGAAGCTCACCGACGATGAGATCGCCGCGATCATCGGTCATGAAATCGCCCACGCCCTGCGCGAGCACGGGCGCGAAGCGATGTCCAAGGCCTACGGCATCGAAATGGCCAAGCAGGGCGCCGGTGCCTTGTTCGGCCTCGGCCAGGACAGCCTGGCCTTGGCCGACACCGTCGCCAACTACGGCATGACCTTGCCCAACAGCCGTGGCAACGAGAACGAAGCCGACCTGATCGGCCTCGAACTGGCCGCCCGCGCCGGCTATAACCCGAACGCCGCGATCACCTTGTGGAACAAGATGGCCAAGGCGTCGGAAGGCGCGCCACCGGAATTCATGAGCACCCACCCGTCGTCGAGCAGCCGTATCGCTTCGTTGCAGGCGGCGATTCCGAAGGTGATGCCGCTGTATCAGCAGGCCAAGAAGTAAGCTGTGGGAGCAAAGCTTGCTCGCGACAGGGGCGACGCGGACGTCAATCAGACCGCGTCATCGTTTATCGCGAGCAAGCTATGCTCCCACAGTTATCCTCTGCCCAAGGTGTGACACAGTCTCAAACCCACCCACTGCTCTGCATCGCCTTGTACACCGCCACGATCGCCAGGACGAAGAACGCCGAGGCGGCCAGGCGGCGGATCAGGGTCAGGGGCAGCTTCTCGGCGGCGAAATTGCCCGCCAGGACCACCGGCACGTTGGCAATCAACATGCCCACGGTGGTGCCGATGATCACCAGCCACAGCTCCGGGTATTGCGCGGCGAGCATCACCGTGGCGATCTGGGTCTTGTCGCCGATTTCCGCCAGGAAGAACGCAATCAGCGTGGTCAGGAACGGTCCGAACTTGCGGGCCGTGTTGGCTTCTTCATCGTCCAGTTTGTCCGGGACCAAGGTCCACAGTGCCGTGGCCGCGAAGCTGGCCGCCAGTATCCAGTGCAGGACCGCGTCGGAGAAAAAAACCGCTGACCCAGGCGCCGACCGCGCCGGCCGCCGCATGGTTGGCCAGGGTCGCGGCAACGATGCCAGCGATGATCGGCCAGGGTTTGCGAAAGCGTGCCGCCAGGATGAGCGCGAGCAATTGCGTCTTGTCGCCGATTTCGGCCAGCGCAACGATCGCCGTGGGTACCAGGAGTGAGTCCAGCATCAGGGAATTCCTAAAGGGGCGGGTCGACACGGCTATGACACGTACAGCCTTCCCGCCCCGGGTAAGGTGTGCGTGTCATAGGTCTTGTCAAACCCAGCGACCATCTGCGTGGACGCTTGGGCCGCATACGCCATGGTCTGCTGACCAAGTATGTTGACGTATGCCGGGCGAGCATGGCGCTCGCGGGAGACTACTCCCCTAGGACGGAGCGGATTCTGCCTAGGCAAATCCGATTGGGCAAGTGCTGTTTCCTAAAACATGTCAGCCACGCTTGGCCCGGTAGATGCGAAAGCCCTGGCCTTCGGCCTTGATTGCGCACACGCCCAGATGCTCTTCGATCAATGGTTGATACTTGAGGAAACTATTGGCAACCAGCCGAAGTTCGCCGCCGTTTTTCAGATGTTTGGCCGCTTTTCGCAGCAGGTTCTCTGTGGCGTGGTAATCGGTGTGCACGCCCACATGGAACGGTGGGTTGCTCAAGATCGCACTCAAACCCATCGGCGCGGCGTCAATGCCATCACCGGTCAGCACGTCGGCTTCCAGGCCATTGGCGGCCAGGGTCAGGCGACTGCTGGCGGCGGCAAAAGCGTCCACGTCCAGCAGGGTGACGGTATTGTGCGGGTAGCGTCGCTTGACCGCCGCCCCCAGCACCCCGGCACCGCAGCCGAAGTCCAGCAGATGCCCGCTGGGCAGTTTATCCAGGTGTTCCAACAGCAGCGCACTGCCGCGATCCAGGCGGCCATGGCTGAACACCCCGGGCAGGCTGATGACTGTCAGTGGGCCTTCGGCCAGGGGCAGTTCGTAGGTCTGGGCCAGGCTTTCCAGCGGCTTGGCCTCGGGCGCATTCGCGACCGTGACCTGCCACAGCTGGCAATGCCGTGCGCTATCGAGCTTGCGCGGCTTGCCGAACGGGTTGAGCTGCTTGGACGCCCCTTCGATGCCGCTGCGTTTTTCCCCCACCAGGTACACTTCACGACCAGCCAGGCGCGCCGCCACGGCATTGAGGATGTAATCGGTCAGGTCCTTGGCCTTGGGCAGGAATACCACGGCGGTGTCGAACCCATGCTCGGGGACGTTCACGCCAAAGTGGCTGCGCTCGGGGAAACGAGCATCCAGCGCTGCCTGATCGCCGGCATGCCAGCACCAGCCATGGGCCTCGGGCAAACGGCCGAGCAGGTCGTCGGCGGGCAGGCCGGCCAACAACACCGAACCCTGGAATAACTCGGCCTGACGAAGCAGTACTTCACTGCGCGGATCCATGGTCTGCTCCTTGAAAAAAAGTGCGGCAGTTTATCAACTGACGACACGCCGCGCTGTACCGCTGAAAAAGCCTTGGGCGTTTTCGCTCATTTGGCCGACGATCCGTTGCCGCGCCTCGCGGCTGCCCCAGGCGTTGTGGGGGGTGACGATCAAGCGTGGAATATCGCCGGCCAGCAGCGGATTGCCTTGGACCGGCGGCTCCACGCTCAGCACGTCGGTGGCGGCGCCGCCCAAGTGGCCGCTGCGCAGGGCCTCGGCCAGCGCCTGTTCGTCGATCAGGCCGCCACGGGCGGTGTTGACCACGAACGCACCGGGCTTGAGCAATGCCAGTTCGCGGGCGCCGATGAAGTGGCGGGTGTGCTCATTGAGTGGGCAGTGCAGGGTCAGGGCATCGACGTGTGGCAGCAATTGCTCCAGCGGCAAGCGGTCGGGGCGGGCCGGGCGCCCGGGGATCTGCCCCAGCAGCACACGCATGCCAAAGGCTTCGGCCAGCCGCCCGACGGCGCTGCCCAACTCGCCATGGCCGAGCAGGCCCAGGGTCTTGCCTTCCAGTTCGACAATCGGATAGTCCAGCAGGCAGAACTGCGAAGCTTGCTGCCAGCGGCCTTCACCCACCGCTTTTTGATAGTCGGCCAGGCGCGTCGCCAGGTTCAGCAACAACATGATCGTGTGCTGGGCCACCGATGGCGTGCCGTAGCCTTGGCAATTGCACACGGTGATGCCGTGGCTGCGGGCCGCCGCCAGGTCGACATTGTTGGTGCCGGTGGCACTGATCAGAATCAGCTTCAAGTCCGGGCTGGCCGCCATCGCCTGGGCATCGATCACGATTTTGTTGGTGATTGCCACGGTGGCGCCCTTGAGCCGCTCGGTCACCTGGTCTGGCGCGGTCCGGGCGAACAGTTGCAGTTCGCTGAAGCAGCTGCGCAGCGGGCCCAGGTCCAGGTCGCCGAGGTCCAGGGAAGGATGGTCGAGGAAAACGGCGCGGGCGGTGTTCGTCATCAGCTGTACCTTTTATGTCTAGAACCGAAGGCGTAATGTGGCGAGCCTATCAGATGGAATGCTGCCGTGGCGGCGTATACCTGTGGCGAGGGAGCTTGCTCCCGTTGGCCTGCGCAGCAGGCCCCGATACAAGGCAAGCGACTGCTGCGCAGTCGAGCGGGAGCAAGCTCCCTCGCCACGGGATGTCATCCAACAAAAGAATGTCGTAAGGAGCCCCCCATGTACCTCGCCGAATTCCTCACCGTCGCCCTGATCCACCTGCTGGCCGTCGCCAGCCCCGGGCCGGACTTTGCCGTGGTGGTGCGCGAAAGCGTGACCCATGGCCGGCGCGCCGGGACCTGGACGGCGCTGGGCGTCGGCACGGCGATTTTCCTGCATGTGGGCTATTCGTTGCTGGGCATCGGCCTGATCGTGTCGCAATCGATCGTACTGTTCAACGCGCTGAAGTGGGCCGCCGCCGCGTACTTGCTGTACATCGGCTTCAAGGCACTGCGGGCGCAACCGGCCAAGCCGGCCGAGGAAAACCTGCACCAGGAGATCGGTGAGCGTACCGCCCGCGGCGCGTTCATTTCCGGTTTTGTCACCAATGGCCTGAACCCCAAGGCGACGCTGTTTTTCCTGTCGCTGTTCACCGTGGTGATCAACCCGCATACACCGTTGGCGATCCAGGCCGGTTATGGCGTGTACCTGGCGGTGGCGACGGCCGTCTGGTTCTGCCTGGTGGCGCTGCTGTTCAGCCAGCAACGGGTACGCGCCGGTTTCGCGCGCATGGGCCACTGGTTCGACCGGACCATGGGCGCGGTGCTCGTCGCCATTGGCGTGAAACTGGCGTTTACCGAGTCGCACTGATCCATGCACTCTCGCTTTGCGTAGGAGCTGCCGAAGGCTGCGATCTTTTGATCTTTTGATCTTTCGCTCTGGATTCAATTGGCAGGGGAAAGATCGCAGCCTCGTTGCACTCGGCAGCTCCTACGGTCCCAGGTATGGCTCAAGGCTAGTATTTGCGCGCTGATCAAATCATTCCTTTGGCTGATTTGATCCGTGTATAAGCGCTCTAGAGTGCTTACTTCCAGCCAAGACCGTGCAGTCAGAAAAGGGACTCTTATGTTGCAGACTCGCGTTATTCCTCCCGCCGAAGGCGCCTATCAATACCCGCTGCTGATCAAGCGGCTGCTGATGTCCGGCACGCGTTACGAGAAAACCCGCGAGATCATCTACCGTGACCAGTTGCGCTACAGCTATCCGACGCTGATCGAGCGGGTCGCGCGCCTGGCCAACGTGTTGACCGAGGCGGGGGTCAAGGCCGGCGATACCGTGGCGGTGATGGACTGGGACAGCCATCGCTACCTGGAATGCATGTTCGCGATCCCGATGATCGGCGCGGTGATCCACACCATCAACGTGCGCCTTTCACCAGAGCAGATCGTCTACACCATGAACCACGCCGAGGACCGCTTCGTGCTGGTCAACAGCGAGTTCGTCGGCTTGTACCAGGCGATAGCCGGGCACCTGACCACGGTGGACAAGACCCTGCTGCTGACCGACCTGCCGGAAAAAACCGCCGACCTGCCGAACCTGGTGGGCGAGTACGAACAATTGCTGGCCGCCGCCGCCCCCACCTACGATTTCCAGGATTTCGACGAAAACTCCGTCGCCACCACGTTCTATACCACCGGCACCACGGGCAACCCCAAGGGCGTGTACTTCACCCATCGGCAACTGGTGCTGCACACCATGGGCGTGGCGACCATCATGGGCTCCATCGACAGCGTGCGGCTGCTGGGCACCAACGACGTGTACATGCCCATCACGCCGATGTTCCATGTCCACGCCTGGGGCCTGCCCTACGTGGCGACCATGCTCGGGCTCAAGCAGGTCTACCCGGGCCGCTACGATCCGGAATTCCTGGTCGAGTTGTGGCGCAAGGAAAAGGTCACCTTCTCCCATTGCGTGCCGACCATCCTGCAAATGGTCCTCAATGCCAAGGGCGCCCAGGACACCGACTTCGGCGGCTGGAAAATCGTCATCGGCGGCAGCGCCCTGAACCGCAGCCTGTACGAAGCGGCCAAGGCCCGGGGCATCCAGCTCACCGCCGCCTACGGCATGTCGGAAACCGGCCCGCTGGTGTCCTGCGCCCACCTCAACGCGGAACTGATGGCCGGCAGCGAAGACGAACGCACCACCTACCGGATCAAGGCCGGTGTGCCGGGGCCACTGGTGGAGGCGGCGATTGTCGACACCGAGGGGAATTTCCTGCCGGCCGACGGCGAGACCCAGGGCGAACTGGTGCTGCGTGCGCCGTGGCTCACCGAAGGCTATTTCAACGAGCCGCAGAAGGGCGCCGAACTCTGGGCTGGCGGCTGGCTGCACACCGGTGACGTCGCCACGCTGGACAACATGGGCTTCATCGACATCCGCGACCGCATCAAGGACGTGATCAAGACCGGTGGCGAATGGATCTCCTCCCTGGACCTGGAAGACCTCATCAGCCGTCACGCAGCGGTACGCGAAGTAGCAGTGGTTGGCATTCCCGATCCGCAGTGGGGCGAGCGGCCGTTTGCCTTGCTGGTGATTCGCGAAGGGCATGAGATCGGGGCTCGCGAGCTCAAGGAACACCTCAAGCCGTTCGTCGAGCTGGGGCACCTGAGCAAGTGGGCGATCCCGAGCCAGATCGCCCTTGTTACGGAAATTCCCAAGACCAGCGTCGGCAAGCTCGACAAGAAGCGCATCCGCGTCGACATCACCGAATGGCAGCGCAACAACAGCACCTTCCTGTCCACGCTTTAGGCCTTTTTGCCGTGCCCGAAAGGGCACGGCAGGCCCACCAAGCAAGCGCTTGCCTTGTCAAACCGAAAATTTCAGCCATCCTTGCCGTGCCGGCATCTGTCGGCCTGGCGAAAGGACTGTTCCAGAGTGGTTGAGGGCTGCAAATCACACTTTAGAGGGATCAAGCCGTACTACCTGCTGGCTATAGTCCGCTCACGGATTCTCAAGAACGGGGCGCACGCACGAAAGGGCGATGCGACTTCGACGGATGTCGGGACGCTGCCGCTCCCTGCCGCCGAGGTGTTCTTGAAATGTCCATCGCCATAACAATAATGCACATGGAGTAGCGTCGATGACCTCAGCAACCACGTTCTGGCGCCGGGCAAAACTGCCTCTGGCGGTCAGTCTCGCCTCTTCGCTCGCCGGGCCTGCATTCGGCGTCAGTTTCAACATCGGTGAAATCGAAGGCCAGTTCGACTCGTCCCTGTCCGTCGGCGCGAGCTGGTCCACGGCCAACGCCAACAAGGACCTGATCGGCGTCAACAATGGCGGCAAGGGTTTGTCGCAGACCTCCGATGACGGCCACCTGAATTTCAAGCGCGGGGAAACCTTCTCGAAGATCTTCAAGGGCATCCATGACCTGGAACTGAAGTACGGCGATACCGGCGTATTCGTGCGCGGCAAGTACTGGTACGACTTCGAACTCAAGGACGAACACCGCCTGTACAAGGACATCAGCGACAGCAACCGCAAGGAAGGCGCCCAGTCTTCCGGCGGGCAGATCCTCGACGCATTCATCTACCACAACTACGCCATTGCCGATCAGCCGGGCTCGGTCCGCCTGGGCAAGCAGGTGGTCAGCTGGGGTGAAAGTACCTTCATCCAGGGCGGCATCAACTCCATCAACCCGGTCGACGTGTCCGCGTTCCGTCGTCCTGGCGCCGAGGTCAAGGAAGGCCTGATCCCGGTGAACATGTTCTACGTCTCCCAGAGCCTGACTGACAACCTGTCGGCCGAGGCGTTCTACCAGTTGGAGTGGGACCAGACCGTGGTGGATAACTGCGGCACGTTCTTCTCCCAGCCGGATGTGATTGCCGATGGGTGCACCAATAACCTGCGGGTGCTGAACAAGCGTTCAAGCATTCCGCTGCCGGGCGTCCTTCTTCCGATATTGGAAGGCCAGGGTGTCGATATCAACGAAGAAGGCGTGCTGGTACGCCGTGGCCCGGATCGCGATGCCCGCGACAGTGGCCAGTGGGGCGCGTCGTTGAAGTACATGTTCGAACCGCTGGACACCGAGTTCGGTGCCTACTTCATGAACTACCACAGTCGTGCGCCGATCTTCAGTGCCACCGGTGCGCCTCAGTCAGTCTACGACGCGGTCAGTGGCTCGCCGCTGGCGCCATTGATCGTCGCGGGTAATTCCCAATATTTCGTCGAATATCCGGAAGATATCCGTCTCTACGGCTTGAGTTTCTCCACCACCCTGCCAACCGGTACGGCGTGGAGCGGTGAGATCAGCTATCGGCCGAACGCGCCGGTGCAATTGAGCACCACCGATATCCTGTTCGCCGGCGTTCGCCCGCTCGGTGGTCCTACGTTGGGCAATGCTTCGCTGCTCCCGGGTGTGCCAGGCCAGGATCTGCATGGTTATCGTCGCAAGGAAATCACTCAGTTCCAGACCACCTTCACTCACTTCTTGGATCAGGTCATGGGCGCCAGTCGCCTCACACTGGTAGGTGAAGTCGGCGTTACTCATGTTGGAGGCTTGGAAAGCAAGTCGGACGTTCGCTACGGTCGTGACCCTGTCTTTGGTCCGGGGCAACTGCCCAGCGGAGCCTGTGACAGGCTCAACGGCTCTACCGCCGCAGGTGGCGGCCAGACCATCAACGACGTGAACAGCAACTGCAACAACGACGGCTTCACCACCTCCACGTCCTGGGGCTACCGTGCGCGCGCCATCTGGGAATACCCGGACGTCTTCGCCGGCGTGAACCTCAAGCCCAACGTGGCCTGGTCCCATGACGTCAAGGGCTACTCGCCAGGCCCTGGCGCCAACTTTGAAGAAGGCCGCAAGGCCGTCAGCCTCGGGCTGGATGCCGAGTACCAGAACACTTACAACGCCAGCCTGGCCTACACCAACTTCTTTGGTGGCGACTTCAGCACCGTGGACGATCGCGACTTCCTGGCGCTCAGCGTCGGCGTGACCTTCTAAGCACCGTATTTCAGGACGACACACTATGAAAATAACAAAGAATCTGATGCAGGCTGGTGTTCTGGGGCTATCCCTGCTGGCCGCCAGCGTCATGGCGGCGGTACCCGCGGCCGAGGCCGATAAACTGGGCAAGAGCCTGACGCCGATGGGCGCCGAGATGGCCGGCAATGCCGATGGCTCGATCCCGGCCTGGAAAGCCATGGCCAAGAATGCCGGTGCCGTGGACAGCAAGGGTTTCCTTGCCGACCCGTTCCCGACTGAGAAACCGCTGTTCACCATCACCGCGCAGAACGTCGAGCAGTACAAGGCCAAACTCGCCCCGGGCCAGTACGCGATGTTCAAGCGCTACCCGGAAACCTTCAAGATGCCGGTCTACCCGACCCATCGCGGCGCCACCGTGCCGGACGAGGTGTTCGCCTCCATCAAGAAGAATGCGGTCAACACCAAGCTGGTGTCCGGCGGCAACGGCCTGGAGAACTTCGAGACGGCCGTGCCGTTCCCGATCCCCCAGAGCGGCGTGGAAGTGATCTGGAACCACATCACCCGCTATCGCGGCGGCAGCGTGACGCGCCTGGTCACCCAGGCCACCCCGCAGCCCAACGGCTCCTACAGCCTGGTGTATTTCCGCGACCAGTTCGTGTTCCGCGACAAGATGAAGGATTTCGATCCGGCCAACCCAGGCAACATCCTGTTCTACTTCAAGCAACAAGTGACCGCGCCGGCGCGCCTGGCCGGTGGCGTGCTGCTGGTGCACGAAACCCTCGACCAAGTGAAGGAACCGCGTTCGGCATGGGTCTACAACGCTGGCCAGCGCCGTGTGCGCCGTGCCCCGCAAGTGTCCTATGACGGCCCGGGTACCGCCGCCGACGGCCTGCGTACCTCCGACAATCTGGACATGTACAACGGCGCGCCGGATCGCTACGACTGGAAGCTGGAAGGCAAGAAAGAGCTGTACATCGCCGCCAACAGCTACAAGATCGATTCGCCGCAACTCAAGTACGCCGACATCATCAAGGCCGGCCACATCAACCAGGACCTGACTCGCTATGAGCTGCGTCGTGTCTGGCATGTGACCGCGACCCTGAAGGAAGGCCAGCGTCACATCTACGCCAAGCGTGATTTCTACATCGACGAAGACACCTGGCAAGCCGCGGTGATCGACCACTACGACGGTCGTGGGCAACTGTGGCGCGTGGCCGAGGCCCATGCCGAGAACTACTACGACAAGCAAGTGCCGTGGTACGCCCTGGAAACCCTCTACGACCTGCAGTCCGGCCGCTACCTGGCGCTGGGCATGAAGAACGAAGAGAAATCGGCCTACGACTTCGGCTTCACCGCCACCACCGCCGACTTCACTCCGAACGCATTGCGCCAGGAAGGTATCCGCTAAACCGCTCCACCCGAGGCCGCATCCTCGAAACAACGCCCCGACTGGTTCGGGGCGTTTTTTTTGACCCACACAAAACCCCCGTGGCGAGGGAGCTTGCTCCCGCTGGACTGCGAAGCAGTCCCAAAGCAGAGTACTCGGGGTGTCAGATCAAACGGGGCGGCCTTGGGGCTGCTGCGCACCCCAGCGGGAGCAAGCTCCCTCGCCACAAGAGCGGCGGCTGCCTGGATTTTTCACGTCGGTCGGCGTGTAGTCTTTTTGTAGCCATTTGTAGCACTCCCTTCAATACCTCCTCGTTTACCGCTAGTCTGCGGACATCTGCAACGCCGCCACCCGCATTCCAACAAGAGCCGGCCATGACTGATTTGTCTTCACTTCCGGATTCTGCCCGCGCAGCCATCGCGGTACAGGACGGGCGTTTCTACCGCCCGCCCTTGCCCGACGGCCATGTCGTGCGGCCGCGGTTGTGCGAGCGTTTGGCCGCTGGGCTCGGAGGCAGGTTGTTGTTGGTCAGTGCGCCGGCGGGGTTTGGTAAAAGCTCCCTGGCGGTGGAGTTCTGCCAGAGCCTGCCAGCTTATTGGCAAAGTCTCTGGCTGGGGCTCAGCGCCCGGGACAACGATCCCGGGCGTTTCCTGGAACGTTTGCTCGAAGGGCTCCAGGCCTTTTTCCCGCAACTGGGTGGCCGGGCGCTGGGGTTGCTGAAAATGCGCCAGCGCCACCAGCCCTTTGCCTTTGAAGAATGGCTCGATGGCCTGCTGGACGAACTGTCCACGCACTTGTCGCCGCGCAACCCCTTGTTGCTGGTCCTGGACGATTACCACCTGGCCCAAAGCCCGGTGCTGGATCGCTGCCTGCAATTTTTCCTCAATCACCTGCCCGACGGTCTGCTGGTCCTTGTCACCAGCCGCCAGCGTCCGGACTGGCACCTGGCGCGCCTGCGCCTGTCGCGGCAACTGCTCGAACTCAATGAACAAGACCTGCGCCTGACCCATGACGAAGCCTTGACCCTGCTCCAGCATCACAGCAGCTCGTTGCGTGGTGAGGCGTTGGAAAACCTCATCCAGCGCAGCGAAGGTTGGGTGGCGGGGCTGCGGTTCTGGTTGCTGGCGGCGTCTGAAGCCGGCACCGAAGGCCTGCTGCCCCAGGCCTTGAATGGCGGCGAAGGGCTGATTCGCGATTACCTGCTCGAAGAAGTCATCGATTGCCTGCCCGCCGAGGTGCAGGCGTTCCTCTATGACACGGCCCCTCAGGAACGCTTTTGCAGCGCGCTGTGCGACGCCGTGCGCGAAGCCCATGACAGCGCCGAGATCCTGCGTTACCTGGCGTCCCACCAAGTATTCCTGGTGCCTTTGGACGAGCACGGCCATTGGTACCGTTACCACCATCTGTTTTCCGATCTGCTGCGCAGTCGGCCCAGCGCGCCGGCCATGGTCCCGGCCGCGACCCTGCACCTGCGGGCCTGCCGCTGGTTCAACGCCCAGGGCCTGATCGACGAAGCCGTGGAGCAGGCGTTGCGGGCCGGCCACCTGGATGTGGCGGCGAACCTGGTGCAGAACCTCTCGGAGGAACAACTGCTGGCCGAGCAGAACGTCGGCATGTTGCTGCGCTGGAAAATGGACCTGCCCGACAGCCTGCTCATCAGCACGCCGCGGCTGATCGTGCTCTACAGTTGGGCGCTGGGGTTGGCCTGCCAGCTGGATGCCGCCGAAGAGCTGGCCGCGCACTTGAGTCGTTTCCTGCCCGCCCCTTCGGCTACCGCGCAAAAATCCATGCTCGCCCAATGGCTGGCCCTGAGCGGCATCGTCGCCCGGGGGCGTGGTGATCGCGAGGCCACCGTGCGTTATTGCAGCGAAGCCCTGGAGAGCCTGCCGCAAAAACGTTACGGCCAGCGGCTGATGTGCCTGTCTACGTTGTCGAACCTGGCCATTGCCGACGGCGACCTGTGGCGCGCGCGTAACCTGAACCGCGATTCCCTGGAGCTGGCGCAGCGGGTCGGCAATCCATTGTTCGAGGCCTTGGCCCATTACGATCGGGCCCGGGTCCTGCAGGCGCGGGGAGAGATCCTGCGGGCACTGGATGAAGTGCACCATGGCCTGCAACGCTTGCACAAATTATCGCCCCAGCGGCTTTATGCGGTGCGGGCACGACTGATCATGTACGAAGGTTTCCTGCTGACCTTGCGCATGCAGCCCCAGGCCGGCCTGGCGCGGTTGCAGGCCGGCCTTACCGAAGCCCGCGCCTGCCGCGACATCAGCGTGCTGATCGGTCACTGCGTGGTCGCGCGGATCGAAGGCTACAGCGGCGAGTTCGCCCGGGCTTTTGCCGAACTGGCTGAAGCCGAGCGCCTGATGCACATCTGGGATGTTCCGCCGATCTACTACCTGGCGATGATTACCCTGGTCAAATGCGAACTCTGGCTGGCCCAGGGCCGTACCGACCTGGCCGAAGCCTGGCTGGCCCGCCTGGGCCAGACCTACACGGGTGAGCGGGCCGCCGCGCCTCCGGAATTCCACCCGCAACTGCCGCTGCATGTCGAACTGCAACAGGCGGTGCTGGAATCCATCCGGGGTCAACCGATGCTCGCCGAAGGCCGGCTCAATGCCTTGTTGGAGCACGGCCAGCAAACCGGCCGGCAGATGCTCAGCGTGATGGCGCTCAACCAGAAAGTCGCCTTGCTGTTGAGTCTCGGCCGCGAACCCGAAGCCCGCCGCACCCTGGCCCAGGCTTTCGAAGCCGCCAGCGGTGGGGTGTTGCAGCCGTTCGAGTGGTTGCTGGGCAAGCACTGTGAATGGCTGCGCGAACAACTGCAGAACGCGCCGCCCAGCACTTTGCGCGAACATCTGCTCGAACGCCTGCCCTCGGTGGCCCAACCGGTCGACCCTGCGGCACCTGTCGAAACCCTGAGCAGTCGCGAACGGGCGGTGTTGCAGTTGATTGCCCAAGGCTGTTCGAACCAGGAGATCAGCGAGCAATTGTTTATCTCCCTGCACACCGTCAAGACCCACGCCAGCCACATCAACAGCAAACTCGGCGTCGAGCGCCGCACCCAGGCGGTGGCGCGGGCGAAAGCATTGGGGTTGTTGGGTTGAGCAAGATTTTGCGGCCGGTGAGATCCCGTGGCGAGGGAGCTTGCTCCCGCTGGGCTGCGAAGCAGCCCCAACTGATAATCTGACACACCGCGGTGCCACGTGAAGGGTCGCTTCGCAACCCAGCGGGAGCAAGCTCCCTCGCCACAAAGGCTTTGACAAGGAATCCTTCGATGTTGCCCCTCTACAAAACCATCCCATCCCCCGTCGGCCAACTGATCCTCGTCGCCCGGGAGACGAGGCTGGCGGCCATCCTGTGGGAAAACGAGCGGCTCAATCGGGTGCGCCTGGGGCCTTTGGAAGAGGACATCCGGCATCCGGTCCTCAAGGAAACCGAACGTCAGCTGCTGGAATACTTCGCCGGCCAGCGCCGTCGTTTCGAGCTGGAACTGGATTTTGCCGGCACTGACTTTCAGGTCCGGGTCTGGCAGGCCCTGTTGACCATCCCCTTCGGTGAAACCCGCAGCTACCGAGACGTCGCCCTCCAGATCGGCCAACCCACAGCGGTCCGGGCGGTCGGCGCCGCCAATGGCCGCAACCCTATCTCGATCATCGCCCCGTGCCACCGCGTCATCGGCAGCTCCGGCAGCCTTACCGGCTTCGCTGGCGGCCTGGCAGCCAAACAGTTCCTGCTCAGCCTCGAAGGCCAGGAGAGCCTGCAACTACCGTTCTGACCTGATACAGGGATTGGGGGGATGCAAAATTTATAGTCAGACCAACACAACTGTGGGAGCGGGCTTGCTCGCGAAAGCGGAGTGTCAGCTTGCATAGATACAGTTTGTACCACCGCCTTCGCGAGCAAGCCCGCTCCCACATCTAATGTCCGGTATTTTCAGGCTGACGGAGATTTGGGAGGGCACATACGCGTCGGCGGCAGGCCGTTGGCGTTGTGCTGGTAGATCTGCGCGGGCTGGCCTTGTTCGTTGAAGAACACCTGGCCGATGCCTGCGCTGTTCCACAACCGCTCTCCCGCTTCAGCGTGTTCCGGGGTGTGGGGGACGATGCGCATGCTGCGGCGCTTGGTGAACCAGTTCAGGGGCGAGCGCGGCGAGTAGAGCCAGCGGTTCAGGCGGTCGAACCATTCCAGCAGCACCGGTGGGAATTCATTCTTGATGCCGCTGCTGGTGATCTGCCAAATGCGCGGGCCGCCCTTGCGGTGTGGGATCAGCACCTCGTAGACGAAGGAATAATGCACATCCCCCGACAGCACCACGTAGTTACCGGGTGTACGCGAGTGTCGGAAAATATTCAGGATCACCTGGGCAGCGCCGCGATGGGCCATCCAGTTTTCCGCATCCACCAGCAACGGATAACCGCACCAACTGAACACCCGCTGCACGGTCTCGATCAGCTTCACGCCGAAGATCGGTGCCGGCGAGACGATGATTGCCGAGGGGTGATCCAGCAGATCCTGTTGCAACTCGCTCAGGGCTTCCCAGTCCAGCAGGCCGGAAGGTTGCTTGAGGTTGTTCTCGCTGCGCCAGCGGCGGGTACGGGTGTCGAGCACCACCAGGGCCGGGGTGCTTGGCAGCACGTAATGCCAGCGCTGGAAACCCAGCAGGGTGTCGATCAGTTGGTCCTGTGGCGCGCTGTCGAGGTAGCGGTCCCGGGCGGTGTCGCTCAGGGCCAGGGTTTGCGCTAGCACATCAGCAAAGGCATCCGGATTATTCCCCCAGCCCTGGCAGAGCATGTAGGCGATCAAGGCGTTGCCGATGATGCGTTTGGAGAACGGATGGCCGTAGGCCGTTTCTTCCCACTGCGCGGACAGGTTCCAGTCATCGGTGATGTCGTGGTCATCGAAAATCATCAGGCACGACAAGTGCGCAAACACCCGTGCCACGCCACCCAGCCCGGTCTTGAACGCATCGATGCGCTGCTGTTCCAGGTCGTAGCGCTGGCGCCGTTCGACGGTCAGTTCGGGCGGTTGAACAGTGATCAGCGTCCAGGGCACCGGCGACCACACCAGCAGGTACATCGCCATGACCTCGGCGAAGGTCACCAGGTGATTATCAGCGCTGCTGCTGGTGAAGATCGGCTTGCGCGCCCCGCCAAAAAAGCGCTCGCGCAGGGTTTCGTTGCTTTCCAGGGCCGGTAGCAAATCGGCCCGATGGTAATAGCTGGCCGGGTGTTGATAGAGCTTGGCGCTGTCTTCCACCACGGCGCCGTCCAGGCGCTCCTCGAACAGCCCCAGGTGTTCGATCAGCCCGTGAATCGCCCGCAGCATGGGCCCGGCGACGTCGTCGGCATACACCTGGTCGCCGCTCATCATCAACAGCGCCGGGCGTTGCCCCGGGTCTTGCGCCAACAATCGGTCAACACACAGCAGGCCGTCGTTGGCCGGGTAGTGGGGTTTGCGGCAGGAACCGTGGACCAATTGCTCGATGCGCGAATGCAACATGAAGTTCGGGCACTGTGCCCCGTCATACAACAGGTGCGGCGCCCATTCGGCGATAGGCGAGCCCTCTACCAGCAGGTCGTAGTCAATCGCTACGTCCTGGGGCAGGGGCGTGTCGAGCGTCACGTCGATCAGGTGCACAAAAGCGTGTTGCCCCACCGGCACCACGGTGCAACGCGACGCATCCAGCGTCAGGTCGCCGACCCCGTCAATGCGCAGCGTCAAGGCCAACGCTCGCGTGCCCACCAGCCACATCACCAGGCGCGCAGGTTCCAGCCGCCGTAACAGCGGGCCGACCAGGACGGGTGGGAGGGTAGAGGTGATGTCTGGGGTGGACGACAGCATTAGCGAAAAAAGCCTCTATTCAGGGAGAGGCGGGGATCATAGCGCAATGTGCTTTGCAACTGGGGAGGGTTGGATTGAAGTGGGGGAATTGCGCTCTTGTGGCGAGGGAGCTTGCTCCCGCTGGGGTGCGAAGCACCCCCAAAACCTGACACCACGGTGTGTCAGGCAAACATTGGGGGGCTGCTGCGCAGCCCAGCGGGAGCAAGCTCCCTCGCCACAGAGAGTGTTGAGCCGTGAGCGTTCCCGGCCCTTCATGCAATTACTGCGCGACGTTGGAAGCCTGCGCCGCCTTGATCAAATCCGCCCCGATGTCCTTTTCAAACTTCGCCCACACCGGTTTCATCTTGTCGCGCCAGGCGCTGCGTTCCTGGGGCGTGAGGGCAATGATCTCGGTGGTCTTGGCGTCCAGGACTTTTTGTTTGTCCTGCTGGTTGAATCGTTCCGCTTCCTGGTTGGCATAGGCCGTGGATTCGACGACGATCTTCTCCAGTTCGCTGCGGATGTCCGGCGCCAGGCCGTTCCAGAAGTCCGACGTGGTGATCAACATGTAGTCGAGAATGCCGTGGTTGGACTCGGTGACGTATTTCTGCACTTCATTGAGTTTCTGGTTGTAGAAGTTCGAATAGGTGTTTTCCGTGCCATGGACCAAACCGGTGCGCAGCCCCTGGTACACCACCGAGAAAATCATCGGCTGCGCTTTGGCGCCCACCGCCTTGAATTGTTCGTCCAGCACGGCGGAAGTCTGTATCCGGAAGGTCAGGCCACGGGCATCCTCCGGGGTGCGTAATGGCTTGTTGGCCGACAGGTGCTTCATGCCGTTGTGCCAATAGGCCAGGCCGGTGACGTTCTTGCTTTCCATGGACCTGAGTAGCTTCTGGCCCTCGGGGCTCTGCTGGAAACGGTCCACGGCAGCGATGTCATCGAATAGAAACGGCAAGTCGAACAACTGCACGGTCCGCGTGTATTGATCAAACTTGGCCAGCGACCGCGCAATGATCTGCACTTCCCCCAGGAGCAAGGCTTCCATCTCCTTGTCATCGCCGTACAGCGTGGAGTTGGGGTACACCTCGACCTTCACCTTGCCCGGCAATCGCTCCTCCGCCAGCTTCTTGAACATCAACGCCCCTTGGCCCTTGGGCGTTTGGTCGCCGACCACGTGGGAGAATTTGATGACGATCGGCTCGGTCGCCATGACCGTTCCCCACGCGCCGAAAGCCAGGGCGCAGGCGAGGGCTTTCCATAGAGGTTTGAGCATTCAAGAGGTCCTTTTTTTGGTCTGGAGGCAAAGGGCCGACAGATCGGCCCGATACCTCCATGGCAAGGCAAATCATCCTTTGCCCGCCACAGAGTGTTTGCCGGGTTTAACTCATCCCCAACCAATTCGGCAGCGCCAGGGAAATCCACGGCACATAGGTAATCAGCACCAGGAACGCCAACAGGATCATCAACCACGGCATCGCCGCACGGATCGTGGCAGGCAGGGACATGCCGGTCACCGCCGAGGTGACGAACAGGTTCAGCCCCACCGGCGGCGTGATCAGGCCGATCTCCAGGTTCACCACCATGATGATGCCCAGGTGAATCGGGTCGATGCCCAGCTTCATGGCGATGGGGAACAGGATCGGCGCCAGGATCAGGATGATCGCCGAAGGCTCCATGAACGCGCCGGCAATCAGCAGCACGATGTTCACCACCAACAGGAAGGTCACCGGCGTCAACCCGGCTTCGATCACCCAGGCGGTGATTTGCTGCGGCAGTTGCTCGGTGGTCAGCACGTGGGCGAAGAGCATGGCGTTGGCGATAATGAACATCAGCATGATGCTCAGCTTGGCCGACTCCAGCAGCACTTTCGGCGTCTCGCGGAACGTGAGGTCCTTGTAGACGAACAACGCGATGAACGCCGAATACACCGCCGCCACCGCTGCCGCTTCGGTGGGGGTGAACATCCCGGAATAGATCCCGCCGAGGATGATGACCATCAGCAACAGGCCCCAGATGGCCTTGCGCGCGGTGGTCAACCATTCGCGGAACGTGGCGCGGGGCAGGGCCGGCAGGTTTTTCTTCACGGCGACGATGTAGATCGCCACCATCAGGAACAAACCCAACAGCAAGCCCGGGATGACGCCGGCCATGAACAACTTGCCCACCGAGGTTTCGGTCGCCGCGGCATACACCACCATCACGATCGACGGCGGAATCAGGATGCCCAGGGTCCCGGCATTACACACGATGCCGGCGCCAAACGCCTGTGGATAACCCGAGCGCACCATCCCGGCAATGGCGATGGAACCCACCGCTGCCACCGTTGCGGGGCTGGAGCCCGACAACGCCGCAAACAGCATGCAAGCCAGCACTGCTGCAATCGCCAGGCCCCCGCGGATATGCCCGACGCAGGCGTTGGCAAAGTCGATCAACCGTCGCGCCACGCCGCCCGTGGTCATGAACGCACCGGCCAGCAGGAAGAACGGAATCGCCAGCAACGTGTAGTGCTCGGAGGTTTCGAACAGCTTGATCGCCAGGGAGCGCACCGAGTCGGGGCTGAAGAAAATGATGGTCAGCGATCCCGCCAGTCCCAACGAAATGGCAATGGGCACGCCGATAAACATCAGCACGAACAGTGCGATGAACAGGAAGGCAATGGTCATGGCTTGTCTTCCTCGTGTTCGGTCAATTTGATGGCTTCGGCCGCTTCATCGGCCAGGCCCAGGCCGGTCTGGCGGTTCATCAGGATGCGCACGAGAATTTCCGCGAAACGAATGAACACCAGCGCGAACCCCACCGGTACGATCAGCCCTATATGCCATTGCATGATGCCGAAATGGCCAAGGTCTTCGGCACCGATCTCGGCAATCATCAAGGTGTTGATCCATTCGTAACTCGCCACCGCCAGCAGGCCGGCGTAGGCGAGGCAGCACAGGCAGGCGATGACGCCAATGAAGCGCTGCACCGGCTTGCTCGCCAGCTTCACCAGCGCATCGACGCCGATATGCCCGGCGGTGCGCACGCCATACGACAGGCCGAAGAAAATCAGCCAGCCAAACAGCGCCTTGGTCAGCGATGTGCTCCATGTCATCGCCTGGGCCATGCCCATGATGTTGTCGCCGATGGCGAACATCGGTTCGCTGGCGGCAGGCCAGTGGTCGCCGAGGCTGTAGAAAACTGAATAAAGGTTGTTGAGGACCACGTAGACGAACGTGACGAGCGTCATGGCGGCCAGAAGGAAAGCAATGAAACCTTCCTCGAAGTGTTCCCAGGTGCGCCGAAGGGCGTTCATGGATGACATCTCCTGTGGGGGGACGACAGACCGGCACCGCCAGGGCGGCGGTACCGGCCAACCAATCACTGGGCTTTGTTGGAGGCTTCGGCGGCTTTGATCAGGTCAGCTCCGATATCGCCTTCGAACTTCTTCCACACCGGTTTCATCTTGTCGCGCCATTCGCCGCGTTCTTCTGGCGTCAGGGTGATGATCTCGGTGGTCTTGGCGTCGAGGATGCGTTGTTTGTCGTGCTCGTTCAGCTGCGCCGCCTCTTTGTTCACATGGGCGGTGACTTCTACCAGGATCTTGTCCAGTTCAGTGCGGATGTCCGGCGGCAGGCCGCTCCAGAACTTGGTATTGGTGATCAGCATGTAGTCGAGCAAACCGTGGTTGGACTCGGTGATGTACTTTTGCACTTCATGCATTTTCTGGCTGTAGATGTTCGAGTACGGGTTTTCCGCACCGTTGACCACGCCGGTCTGCAAGCCTTGGTACACCTCGGCGAAACTCATCTTGCGCGGGTTGGCGTTCACCGCCTTGAATTGCTCTTCCAGCACGGCCGATGCCTGTACGCGGAACTTCAAGCCACGGGCATCCTTGGGTTCACGCAACGGCTTGTTTGCCGACAACTGCTTCATGCCGTTGTGCCAATAGGCCAGGCCGGTGATGTTCTTGCTTTCCATGGACTTGAGCAGCTTCTGGCCTTCAGGGCTCAACTGGAAGCGGTCCACAGCGGAAATGTCATCGAACAGAAACGGCAAGTCGAACAACTGCACCGTCTTGGTGTATTGCTCGAACTTGGCCAGCGACGGCGCAATCATCTGCACGTCACCCAACAGCAAGGCCTCCATTTCCTTGCCGTCGCCGAACAGTGAAGAGTTGGGGTAGACCTCGACCTTCACTTTGCCTGGCAGCCGTTCTTCCACCAACTTCTTGAACAGCAGTGCGCCTTGGCCTTTTGGTGTTTGTTCGGCGACCACATGGGAGAACTTGATCACCACCGGATCTGCCGCCATGGCCGTGCTCATCGCACTCAGGGCCAACGTGCAAGCGAGCGCTTTCCAGATAGGTTTGAACATTACGGGCTTTCCTCTTGTTTTTAGTATTTTCGTGCGGGCTCATTCAAAACACGGCACGGCGGAACAATGATGAGTCTAGGCAGAAAAACAACTTGTCGGGGGCGGTTAACGGGAAAAACCGTCCTTTGGCTGTAAGTCTCGACAGGTTGCGCTAGAGCCTTCCTTGCGTCGGGCTGAAACGTCACAAACAGTCATTTCGACTGGTTTCAGTCAGCAATCGTGCCTGGGGCAGGAAACCATAAAGGAGCGGTGATGGCTACTGGCTTTCAACCTGGCGCCAGTGCTCAATGCATCCATGGGGCGAGGGGGCTGCCAGGCTATGTGTTCAGGGGAGCATTCGGCCTGGAACGTCCGGAGCAAGTTCTCTCTGCGACCACCACCGACCACCCTGTGGGAGCGAGCCTGCTCGCGAAGACATCGGCACAGCCAACATCACCGACTCAGACAGACCGCCTTCGCGAGCAGGCTCGCTCCCACAGTTTTTGATCCCGGGTGTTCATGGATTCTGCGACCACCACCGACCACCCTGTGGGAGCGGGCTTGCTCGCGAATGCGGCGGCCGATCCAACATCACTGTCTCAGACAGATCGCCATCGCGAGCAGGCTCGCTCCCACAGTTTTTGATCCCGGGTGTTCATGGATTCTGCGCCCACCACCGCCCACCCTGTGGGAGCGAGCCTGCTCGCGATAGCGGCGGCCTATCCAACATCACTGTCTCAGACAGACCGCCTTCGCGAGCAAGCCCGCTCCCACAGTTTTTATCCTCCTGCCATCGTGGCCTGCCTGCGGCGAGTCGTATCTTTTTCGTCTCGTGGTATGACGACATTTTCGATGCTGCTCAAGAAAAATAACCTCCTTTCGCTAGTCATTCCTCTGCTCTCCCTATTTTTATTGATTCTGTGGGTTGACAGCTCACACGAAACGTCAGAATAATCCGTGGCGTTGTATGACGACATACAAATAAACAATAACAACAGGGTGCTCCCTCTATGCGAATCACAGGCGTTCACGTCGAAGTCTTCTCCACACCGTCGCGCCGTGCCCAGGACAGTGCCGGTCACGCCCATCCGGGTGATGAGGTCATGATCAAGATGGCCTTGCTGCGAATCGGCTGCGACGATGGCTCCGAGGGTTATGCCTTTGGCCCGCCTGAGTTGATTCGTCCGCACATCATCGAATCCTTCGTGCGCAAAGTGCTGATCGGCCGCGATCCGATGGACCGTGAAAGCATCTGGCAAGACCTGGCGCACTGGCAGCGGGGCAGTGCCGGGCAGTTCACCGACCGGGCGCTGGCGTTGGTGGAACAAGCGTTGTGGGACCTGGCCGGGCGCAAGCTCAAGTTGCCGGTGCATAAATTGATTGGCGGTTATCGCGACAAGGTCCCGGCGTACGGTTCGACGATGTGCGGCGATGACTTGCCAGGTGGTTTGTCGACGCCGGACGAGTACGGCCAGTTCGCCGAGAAGCTGGTCCTGCGCGGCTACAAGGCCATCAAGTTGCACACCTGGATGCCACCGATCTCCTTTGCGCCGAATCCGCAAATGGACATCCAGGCCTGCGCCGCGGTGCGTGAGGCAGTAGGCCCGGACATCGCGTTGATGCTCGACGGTTACCACTGGTACAGCCGCATGGACGCCTTGACCATCGGCAAGGCACTGCAGAAGCTGAATTTCGCCTGGTTCGAAGAACCCATGATGGAAGACTCGGCGGAGTCCTATGCCTGGCTGGCCGCCAACCTGGACATCCCGGTGCTGGGCCCGGAGAGCATCGCCGGCAAGTTCCACAGCCGCGCCAGTTGGGTGACCCAGAAGTCCTGTGACATCCTGCGCGCCGGCGTGGCCGGGGTCGGCGGTATCGGGCCGTGCCTGAAGGTGGCGCACCTGGCCGAGTCGTTCGGCATGGATTGCGAGGTCCATGGCAATGGCGCGGCGAACCTGGCGGTGGTCGGGGCGATCAGCAATTGCCGCTGGTACGAACGCGGCCTGCTGCACCCGTTCCTCGACTATGAAGAGGTCCCGGCGCATCTCAACAGCATCGTCGACCCCATGGACGCCGACGGTTTTGTGCATCTATCCGACCGGCCGGGCTTGGGCGAGGACATCAACTTCGCGTATATCGAGGCCAACACCTTGTCCCGACATTGAGTCTGTTCCACGCCTGAGGCCGATGACGGCCCGGGCGACAAGTCTTTATAAATATAAGAAAGGACTGAACCATGAATCTCTGGCCCAAGCGCCTGACCAGGCTGCTGTGTGTCACCGTGGCCCTGTGCGCAGTGCAGGTGCCCGTCAGCCTGGCCCAAGGCGAAACGCCCCCCGACCAATTGGTGGTGGGCATGAGCATGATCAACCTGTTGTCCCTGGACCCTGCCGCGGCGACGGGCCTGGAGGTCGCGGAGGTCAACGCCAACGTCTATGACATGCTCCTGGAACAGGACGCGGCGCAGCCGGACACGCTGATTCCAGCCCTGGCGAAAACCTGGGACATCAGCCCCGACCGCACGCGCCTGACCTTCCAATTGCGCGACGACGTTCGGTTTCACTCGGGTGCGCCCCTGACCGCCCAAGACGTCGCCTGGTCGTTGCAGCGCGTCGTCACCCTCAACCGCGCCCTGGCCTCCACCTGGAAGGCCTACGGTTTCACCGCCGACAACGTGGTCAAACTGATGCGCGCCGAAGGGCCGCACACCTTTGTGATGGAGTTGCCACGGGTCACCGACCCGATGCTGGTGCTCAACACCCTGGCGACCTCACCCAGCGCCTTCATCATCGATCGCAGCATCGCTTTGCAGCATCAGGTCGGCGACGACCAGGGCGCGGCGTGGCTGGCGACGCACACGGCTGGGTCCGGCGCGTTCAAGCTCGACATCTGGCGGGCCAACGATGTGATCCTGATGAGCCGCAATGACGACTATTGGCGCGGCGCGCCGAAGTTGCGCCGGGTGATCATGCGCAACATGACCGAGTCCCAGGCCCTGCGCCTGATGGTCGAGCGCGGTGACCTGGACGTCGCCCGCGGCATGGCGGCCACTGACATCAAGGCCTTGGGCAAGGTCGACGAAGTGCGCATCCAGAGCATCGCCCGCGGCACGCTGTACTACGTGGCGATGAGCATGCAGCAACCGCTGTTCCAGGACATCCGCGTGCGCCAGGCCGTCCGCCTGCTGATCGACTACCAAGGCATCAACGACGTGGTCATGCCGCACTACGGCGTGATCAACCAACGGCCCTTGCAGTTGGGACTGCCGGCTCGCCTCGACGACCCGGGTTATCGCCTGGACGTGGCCGAGGCCAAGCGTCTGCTGGCGGCGGCCGGGCATGCCGAAGGCTTCAAGGTGACGATTCGTTCACTGACCGATCCGCCATTCATCAACATCGCCACCAGCCTGCAAGCGACGCTGGCCCAGGCGGGGATCCAGGCGACGATCATCACCGGCACCGGCAACCAGATCTATGGGGCGATGCGCGACCGTCAGTTCGACATCCTCGTCGGTCGTGGTGGTGGTGGGGCGGAGCGGCATCCCCATTCGAGCCTGCGGGCCCTGGTGTACAACCCGGACAACCGCAGCGAAGCCAAGCTGAGCAACTTCCAGGGCTGGCGCACCTCGTTCTTCGACCCGCAGCTCAATCAACTGATCGAGCAGGCCGAGCGCGAGCGTGACCCCGAGCGTCAGCGGGAAATCTATGCACAGATCCAGACCCTCTACGACCAACAGGCCGGGGCGATCATGCCGGTCTCGCAGATGGTGGACGAAGTGGTGATCCACGCGGATGTGCGCAACTACATCGGCCACACCGCCGCGACCACGCGTCTTCGCGACGTCTACAAGCAGCGCTGAAATCGACGGCCACAGGGCCAAGGCAGGAATGAACATGTCGACTGCATCCTTTTCAATCTGGACCACCCGGGCCGCTTCGGCGACCCGGCGCGGCGGCTCGGTGGCGGTGACGCTGCTGGGGTTGCTGCTGCTGACTTTCTTTATTGGGCGGGTGATGCCCCTGGACCCGGTGCTGGCCATCGTCGGCCCGGACGCCGACGCCTCGGCCTACGCCCAGGTGTACAAGGAACTGGGCCTGGACAAGCCATTGTGGACCCAGTTCGCGATTTACCTCGGCGACCTGCTGCACGGTGACTTCGGCATGGCCTTGCTGACCGGCAATCCGGTCATCACTGACATCGCCCGGGTCTTCCCGGCTACGTTGGAACTGGCCACGCTCGCCATCCTGTTCGGCGTGTTGGCGGGTTTGCCGCTGGGTGTCTACGCGGCAACCCATCAGGGCCGTGCCGGCGACCATGTCGCGCGGCTGATCACCCTGTTCGGTTACTCCACGCCGATTTTCTGGATCGGCATGATGGCCTTCCTGGTGTTCTACGCCTGGCTGGGTTGGGCCGGCGGCGTCGGGCGCATCGGCCTGGCCTATGACGGGTTGATTCCGAAACACACCGGGCTGTTGCTGATCGACACCGCCTGGTCCGGCGAGTGGGAAGCCTTTCGCAGTGCGCTGCGGCACATCCTGTTGCCGGCGGTGATTCTCAGCTTCAACTCGGTCGCCTACATCAGCCGCATGACTCGCAGCTTCATGCTCGAGCAACTGTCCCAGGAATACATCATCACTGCTCGGGTCAAGGGCTTGTCCCAGCGCCGCATCGTCTGGGGCCATGCCTTCGGCAACATCCGCGTGCAGCTGTTGACCATCGTCGCCCTGGCCTATGGCGGCCTGCTGGAAGGCGCGGTTTTGATCGAAACCGTGTTCGCCTGGCCCGGTTTCGGCCAGTACCTGACGAGCAGTTTGTTGCTCGGCGACATGAACGCGGTGATGGCCTGCGTGCTGTTGATCGGCCTCATCTTCGTGACGCTGAACCTGATCAGCGATGCGCTGTACAAGATCTTCGACCCGAGGACTCGCTAATGAACCTGCCTCTTGCTTCCAGCGCCACTGGCAGCGCTACGTTGCCGGCTTCCAGCACGGCGGCGATGGTCGCCAGCACCTTGCGCCTGTTGCGGTTTTTGCTGCGCAACCCGATGACCTTCGCCGGCCTGATCGTCGTCGCGACCCTGATGCTGGTCGCCATCTTCGCCCCCTGGATCGCCGGCCACGACCCGCTGTTGCAGAACCTCGCCGGTGCCTTGCAGGCACCCAGCAGCGCGCACTGGTTCGGCACTGACGAATACGGTCGCGATGTGTTCGCGCGGTTGGTGTATGGCTCGCGCATCACCCTGTACATCGTCTTGCTGGTGACGGTGATCGTCGGCCCCATCGGCCTGTTGGTCGGCACGGTTTCCGGTTACTTCGGCGGTTGGGTCGACAGCCTGTTCATGCGCATCACCGACATCTTCATCTCGTTCCCCAGCCTGGTCCTGGCGCTGGCGTTCATCGCGGCCCTCGGCCCGGGCCTGGAGCATGCGGTGATCGCCATCGCACTCACTGCCTGGCCGCCGATTGCCCGGCTCGCCCGCGCCGAAACCCTGCCGCTGCGCAACGCCGACTTCGTCGTCGCGGTGCAGCTCCAGGGCGCGTCGAGCACCCGGATCATCCTGCGCCACATAATCCCGATGTGCCTGTCGTCGGTGATCATCCGCCTGACCATGAACATGGCGAGCATCATCCTCACCGCCGCCGCCCTGGGCTTTCTCGGCCTCGGCGCCCAGGCACCGTTGCCGGAGTGGGGCGCGATGATCTCCACCGGGCGCCGCTACATGCTCGAAAGCTGGTGGCTGGTGGCAGCACCCGGTGCGGCGATCATGCTGGTCAGCCTGGCCTTCAACCTGTTGGGCGACGGCTTGCGCGACGTCCTCGACCCCCGCAGCCAATCCTGAGGAACCGGCCATGACTGAGATAAAACTTGCGGTACAGGATTTGTGCGTTGAGTTTCGCAACGCAGGCAAAACCTCCCTGGCAGTGCGTGATGTGTCGTTCAACTTGGGACGGGAAAAGCTCGCCATTGTCGGCGAGTCCGGTTCGGGCAAATCCACCGTTGGCCGCAGCCTTTTACGCCTGCATCCGCCGACGGCGCGGGTCACCGCCAAGACCTTGCGTTTCGCCGATATCGACCTGTTGGCCGCCAGCGAAAAGCAGATCCAGGCGATTCGCGGCGCACGCATGTCGATGATCATGCAAGACCCCAAATACTCGCTGAACCCGGTGGTGCGGGTCGGCGAGCAAATCGCCGAGGCGTACCTGGCCCATCACAAGGTGCCCCATCGCGAAGCCCGCGAGCGGGCGCTGGACATGCTCGCCAAGGTGCACATTCGCGATCCCCGGCGGGTCTATGACCTGTACCCCCACGAGGTTTCGGGCGGCATGGGCCAGCGGATCATGATCGCCATGATGGTGATCACCGATCCCCAGGTGATCATCGCCGACGAACCCACGTCGGCGCTGGATGTGTCGGTGCGCCGACAAGTGCTCAACGTGCTGGAGGAGTTGGTCAGCGAGCGTGACCTGGGGCTGATTTTCATCAGCCACGACCTGAACCTGGTGCGGCATTTCTGTGACCGCGTGCTGGTGATGTACGCCGGGCGCGTGGTCGAGTCGATTGCCGCCGCCGACCTGGACCACGCCACCCATCCCTACACCCAAGGCCTGCTGGCCGCACTGCCAAGCCTGGACCATCGGCGCGCCACGCTGCCGGTGCTGCAGCGCGACCCCCACTGGTTGAATGCTTGAGGAGCCTGTCATGAGCATGATTGAAATAGCCGGCCTGAACCTCAGTTTTGGCACCGGCGCGGCACTGAACGCGGTATTGCACGACGTCGATTTGAGCGTGGCCGAAGGCGAGGCATTCGGTTTGGTGGGGGAGTCCGGTTCGGGCAAGACCACCGTGCTGCGCTGCCTGGCCGGGCAGTACCAGCACTGGACGGGACGGCTGCACGTCGCGGGTCAGGCGGTGACGCGCAAGTTGCCGCTGAACCACTACCGCACCGTGCAGATGGTTTTCCAGGACCCGTATGCCTCGTTGCATCCGCGCTACACCATCGATGCCGCGTTGCAGGAACCGCTGCGCATCCATGGCATCGACGGGCGTGCCCAGAAGGTCAGCGAGATCTTGCGCAAGGTCGGCTTGAACGACAGCTTTCGCTTCCGTTATCCGCACCAGTTGTCCGGTGGCCAGCGCCAACGGGTGGCGATTGCCCGGGCGCTGATCCTGCGTCCCCGGGTGCTGTTGCTGGACGAGCCGACCTCAGCGCTGGACGTCTCGGTGCAGGCGGAAATCCTCAACCTGCTGGCCGACTTGCGCCGCCAGGAAGGATTGACCTACCTGATGGTCACCCACGACTTGGCGGTGGTGGCGCATCTGTGTGATCGGCTGGCGGTGATGCAGCAGGGCCGGGTGGTGGAGACGCTCGACAGTCATCTGCTGGCGAGCGATGGCGCCACCCATGCGTACACCCGTTTGCTGGTGCAAGCCAGCCGCGACATACAGCGAATACCTATCGCTGTCTGAGGTAACTGTTTCGTAGCACGTGTTTTAACCCGAAGAAGACGTTGAACCGCAGGTTTCAATGCCGCGCACGCGCTCGCCTGTGATTTGGCGTTCAACCCAACTAAATCATTCAACTAACAAGAATAAAAAACATGAAAAAGACACTCGTCGCGCTGTCCCTCGCTTCCTTGTTCACTTCCATTGTTGCCGTGGCCGACACCGGTTATATCAACGTACGCCACCAGTATGCGGAACAAACCCGCATGCACGCCGACCGCGCCAAATTCGGTATGCGGCTGGACAACGGCGTGGGATTGGAAGGTGAACTCAAATACAAGACTGCTGGCGATCGCGAAGACGTCGCCTTCGACAACACCGTTGGCAGCGGCCATGAATTCACCGTCAACTACCAGCACAAGATCGATGATCGCTGGACACTGACGCCCTCGTTCGCCATGGAAAGCGATGAGGAATCCACCACCTACAAGCTGGGCATGCGCCTGGGCTACAAGATCACCAAGGAGCTGAGCATCGCCGGACGCTACCGTTACGATTCCTCCAAGCTCGACCGCGACAAGATCGACCGTGACGTACCGGACAACGGTCAGGACGATCAGAAGATCCATCGCTACGACGTGTACATCAACTACGCCAACCAAGGGCCGTGGGCGTACGAATATCAACTGACGTACTTCGATGCCAACTACATCCGTTATAACGGCGGCACCGACGACTATGAGCAGAATGCCGTGGTCAAGTACAAGTGGGACAAACGCTGGGCGCCGTTTTTTGAAGTGGGTGATATCAAAGTCAACTCCGTCGACAATGATCGCCAACTGCGCCTGCGGGTGGGTATTCAATACAACTTTTTCTGAGTTGTGGAGCGGGCCTACAGACAGCACTGCTGATTCAAGGAATAGATGAACCTGTGGCGAGGGAGCTTGCTCCCGCTGGGCTGCGCAGCAGTCCTTCTTTGTGGGCGCTTCGCGCCCAAGCGGGAGCAAGCTCCCTCGCCACAGGGCCTATGGACGCTTATTCGTTGTAGAACGCCTGGCGCTGCTGGGTTTCGCACAAGCGCATGCGGCTGTTGCTTAGGTGCAGGTACATGGCCGCCCGCGCCGCGTCGACATTGCCGCTGGCGATGGCGTCGAAGATCTGCTGGTGTTCGGCATTGATCCCCTGAAGATAAGCACTGCGGTCACTTTGCCCGGAATAGGCGGAGTTCATGCGGGTACGTGGGATCAGCTTCGTGCCCAGGTGCTTCATGATGTCGATCAGGTAGTAATTGCCGGCGGCCTTGGCGATTTTCAGATGGAACTGGAAATCGGCATTGATGGTGGTGCCGGACTTTTCCGGCCCTTGCAGCAACGCCTCCAGCGCCTGGGCCAGTTCCGCAAGGGCTTCGGGGGTTGCGCGTTGGGCCGCCATGCCCGCGGTCTGGACTTCCAGGCTCAGGCGAAACTCCAACAGGTTGAGCACATCCGACAACGTCGCAATGGTCGCGGGCCCCAAGGTGAAGCCCTCTGGTGCCGGCATGTCGAGGACAAAAGTGCCGACGCCATGGCGCGTTTCCACCAGCCCCGCCGCCTGCAACCGCGACAGCGCTTCACGCACCACCGAACGACTGACGCCTTCGGCCTCCATGATATGCACTTCGGTGGGGAGCTTTTCGCCGCACTTGAGAATGCCGTCGCGCATGCGCTGGGCAAAGCGGTCGACCAGGGTTTCGGCGAGGCGGCGTGGCTTGTTCAGTGGAGATAACGCTTGATCCGTCATCGGCGTGCTCTAGTGTGATCAGCGGGCATTATAGTGAGTTTTAGCGCAAGGTCGCGGCTATAATGCCGCGATCGTCTGGCTTTAATGGAAAGGTGCAATGGACCGTGTCACACCCGATCGACGCCTGAGCATGACCCAGCAACTGGTGGTCGACCTGACGCAGCAGATACTGGCCGGCGAGTTGCCCGCAGGCAGCAAGTTACCCACCGAACAAGTCATCATCAAGGAACGCGGCGTCAGCCGGACAGTCGTCCGCGAAGCCATGTCGCGACTCCAGGCCGAAGGCTTGGTGGAAACCCGTCATGGCATCGGCACCTTCGTGGTGGACACCGCCCGCCCCGGTGATTTTCAGGGCAGCAAACACGTCAAGGGCGGCGCCTACGATGCGCTGGCCGTCATCGAATTGCGCCTGAGCCTGGAAGTGGAAGCCGCCGGCATCGCCGCCCAACGCGCCACGCCGGAGCAGTTGCAGGCGATGCGCGAAGTGCTCGACGCATCGAATGCGGTTGACCCAACGGATGACGAAAGCGCCCGGCTCGATTTCGAATTTCACCGGCAAATCGCCCAGTGCACCGGCAACAGCTTTTTCATCGACGTCATGGCCCATGTGGGCAATACGCTGATCGCTGTCGTGCAACAGGCTGGACCGGCGGTGACCGGTGAAAATCGGGCGTTGGTGGTGCGTGAGCGCGAGCAGATCTACGCGGCGTTGGCGCGGCATGACGGGGAAGCCGCACGGGCGTCGATGCGGTTGCATTTGATCAACATGCAGCAGCGGGTCCAGGGTGCGGTCGAGTCGACCGCGCAATAACCCCACCACAGATCCTGTGGGAGCGAGCTTGCTCGCGAAGACGGCAGCAGATTCAACATCACCGGCCCAGACATACCGCCTTCGCGAGCAAGCTCGCTCCCACAGTTTTTGATTGCGGCTGTTCACAAATTCGGCGTCCGCCAGAGATCCCCTGTGGGAGCGAGCTTGCTCGCGAAGACGTCGGTACAGCCAACATCACCGGCCCAGACCGACCGCCTTCGCGAGCAAGCCCGCTCCCACAGGGGCAGCATCCGCCCGTTGAAGCTCAGGGCTCCAGCGCTGGTCCCTTCAACTCGATCTGGTTGCCATCGGGATCAAAGCAATAGATCGACCAGCCCTTGCCCTCCGCACCGTAGCGCATCTGCGCTTTCTCAACGGTCAGGCCGGCTGAGTTCAAATGCGCAAGAAGGGCGGGTTCATCAAACGGCTCGATACGCAGGCAGAGGTGATCGACATTGTGCCCCTGCTTACCCGCCGCCGGCCCGCCCTGGCGACCGAGCGGCCCGTCGACAGCCACCAAATCAATCATCGAAACACCGGTGCCCAGATGAAGCATGCCAAGATCGTCCCGACGCTTCTTGAGCTCGCAACCGAGCACCGACGTATAAAAAGCGAGGCTGCGCTCAAGGTCCTTTACGCGCAGGACGATGTGGTCGATACGTTGAATCGTGAAGTTCTTCATACAGGCCTCATATGCTCAGTGATGGACGCCACGGGTTACTTCACCTTAGCCATTCATGCTGGATTGTCATCTCAACAACTGCCTCTATGAAAGCGAGCCTGCTCGCGATAGCGGATTCACATTCAACCCAATTGGCAGTTGATACATCGCCATCGCGAGCAAGCTCACTCCCACAGCTAGATCGTGGATTCAAACCTTCGCAGGGTTCTGCTTGTGCGGATCGATTCCGTACAGCGTGATCGCCTCGATGACCTTATCCCGTGGTATTTCTCCGTCATCGGCCAGCGCCTTCAACGCCGCCAACGCAATGAAGTGGCGATCCACTTCAAAGAACCGGCGCAGCGATTCGCGGGTGTCCGATTGACCGAAACCGTCGGTGCCCAAGGCCACGAAACGTCGTTGGGGCACGAACGGACGGATCTGGTCGGCGAATATTTTCATGTAGTCGGTCGCGACCACCACCGGGCCCTGTGTGTCCTGCAGGCAACTTTCCACGTAACCGATACGCGGCGCATGTTCGGGATGCAGCAGGTTCCAGCGTTCGGCGTCCTGGCCGTCCCGACGCAGTTCGGTCAGGCTGGTGACGCTCCAGACTTCGCTACTGACACCAAAATCCCGTTCCAGCAACTGCGCGGCGGCGACAACTTCCTGCAAGATCGACCCACAGCCCATCAGTTGTACATGTTTGCCTTCGACGGGCTGCGCAGGGGCTGAGAGCCGGTACATGCCTTTAAGAATGCCTTGCTCGACGCCCTCGGGCATCTGCGGGTGGGCGTAGTTTTCGTTGAGCAGGGTGATGTAGTAATAGATGTCCTCGTCTTCGACATACATCCGCCGCATGCCATCCTGGATGATCACCGCCAATTCGTAGGCGTAAGTCGGGTCGTAGGACACGCAGCAAGGAATGGTCGAGGACAGCACATGGCTGTGACCGTCGTCATGTTGCAAGCCTTCACCCATCAGCGTGGTCCGGCCGGAGGTGGCGCCGAGCAGGAAACCCCGGGCGCGGGCATCGCCTGCGGCCCAGGCGAGATCGCCGACGCGCTGGAAGCCGAACATCGAATAGAAGATGTAGAACGGCACCGTCATCACACCATGGGTGCTATAGGAAGTGCTCGCTGCGATCCAGGAAGAAATCCCGCCGGATTCGTTCAACCCTTCCTGCATGATCTGGCCGTCCCGGGCTTCCTTGTAATAGCTCAGCTGGCCGGCGTCCTGAGGCGTGTACAACTGGCCAACGTGGGAGTGGATGCCGATCTGGCGGAACAGGCTTTCCATGCCGAAGGTGCGTGATTCGTCCGGGACGATCGGCACGATCAGCTTGCCGATGTTCGGGTCCTTGAGCAGCGTGCCGAGAATGCGCACGAAGGCCATGGTCGTCGAAATCGCTCGCTCGCCGGTGCCTTTGAGCTGCGTGTCCAAAGCCGACAAGGGTGGAACCTGCAATGGCGCCACGGCGTTGAAACGTGCCGGGATGTAGCCGCCCAGTTGGGTGCGCCTGGCTTGCAGGTAAAGGGCTTCGACGCTGTCTGCTGCCGGCTTGAGATAAGGCATGTCGCCCAACTGGTCGTCGGTGAGTTCCAGTGCGAACCGATCGCGGAACGCCTTGACCGCGTCGTCGCCCATTTTCTTGAGCTGATGATTGATGTTCTGGCCTTCGCCGGCTTCACCCATGCCGAAACCCTTCACGGTCTTCGCCAGGATGACGGTCGGCCCGCCGGTATGGCGCATGGCGGCGGCATAGGCGTTGTAGACCTTTTCCGGGTCGTGGCCGCCGCGGGACAGCTTCCAGATGTCATCGTCGCTCAGGTCGCTGACCAGCTCCAGCAATTCAGGGTACTTGCCAAAGAAGTGTTCGCGCACATAGGCGCCGTTCTGGGATTTGTAGTTCTGGTAGTCGCCGTCCACGCACTCCATCATCCGCTGGCGCAGCAGGCCGCTCTTGTCCTTCTCCAACAGCGTGTCCCAGCCGCTGCCCCAGATCACCTTGATCACATTCCAGCCGGCCGCGCGGTACAGGCTTTCAAACTCCTGGATCACCTTGCTGTTGCCACGCACCGGCCCGTCCAAGCGCTGCAAGTTGCAGTTGACGACAAAGATGATGTTGTCGAGCTTCTCCCGGCCTGCCAGGGAAATCGCCGCCAGCGACTCGGGCTGGTCCATCTCACCGTCACCGAGGAACGCCCAGACTTTACGGCCCTGATGATCCTTCAGCCCGCGATCTTCCAGATAACGCATGAACCTTGCCTGGTACGCGGCGGTGATCGGCCCGAGCCCCATGGAGACTGTCGGGAATTGCCAGAAGTCCGGCATGAGCCTTGGGTGTGGGTAGGATGAAACGCCATCGCGATCAGTCTCGCGGCGGAAGTTGTCCAGCTGTGCTTCGCTCAGACGACCTTCCAGATAAGCGCGTGCATAGATGCCGGGTGAAGAGTGGCCCTGGATGTAAACCATGTCACCTGCGAACTGCCCGGTGCGGCCCCGAAAAAAATGTTCGAAGCCGACGTCATACAAAACCGCTGCCGACGCATAGGACGCGATATGCCCACCCACGTTCGAATGCTTGCCGGCGCGCAGCACCATGGCCAGTGCGTTCCAACGGATATAGGCGTTGATTCTGCGTTCCACGGTCACGTCGCCGGGATAAGGCTGCTGGCGCTCGACCGGGATCGTATTGACGTAGGGCGTCGTCACGCGACCGTAGAAGTCACCGTGGCGGTTGGCGTCGAAATCAAGCATCTGGTCGATCAGGTAATGAGCCCGAGGGCGCCCTTCGACGCTTGCCACCGACTCGATGGATTCGAGCCATTCGCGAGTCTCTTGTGGATCCTCGTCGAGAAACAGGGATTGTTGTGCCATCGTTGTCGTCTCCTGGACAATGCTGCAGCACCGAGTCGTTTGGTGCCTGACTAAGGGGCGTGGGTAGACGCCAACCTTCTGGAATTTGTAGTTGCATTTGCAACTACGAGCGAGAACTTAGCCTGCCGCGCGCTACAATTGCAACTAAATCGACTTCACCAAAAAGGTGCTGCATGTCTTCAAGCGAGCCGGATACCTGGTTCAGATTCGTCAGGGCCCACCGTTGCCTGATCCGCGAAATCGAGCGCCGGCTAGCCGCCGCCGGGCTGCCTGCCTACGCCTGGTACGACGCGTTATGGGGCTTGGAAAGCGGCCCCGACGGCACACGGCGCATGAGCGAACTGGCTGATGTCATGGCCATCGAACGCTACAACCTCACCCGCCTGGTGGACCGCTTGGAGGCTGAAGGTCTGGTCATCCGCAGCCGCGCCAGCGATGACGGTCGAGGTGCGTATGCCGCCATTACCGAGAGCGGGAAAGTGCTGCGCAAGAAAATGTGGAAAATATACGAAGGAGCGGTGGACGAATTATTCCTGTCGCAGTTCGACGACGACCAGCAACGGGTCTTCAGCGAAGCGCTGGAGCGTGCCGCCCATGCGGCGCGCAGCAGTGGGAAAGCGGGGTAGGGGACGGGGCTCACTGCAGCCGGTACCGATTCATCGCCTGCTCGACGCACGTCTGGGCAATGACGCCGTCCTGAGCCAACGCCTGCAGGGCCAGCACCACAATCCAATGTTTGTCCACGGCTGGCGAAGCGGCTCTGGTCGAGTCGGCGCCGAGTGCCACGAACCGTGACGTGATATGCCCGCCGATCTGATCGGCGACGTGCTGGGCGTATCCCGTCACCGCGACGACCGGACTGCCTCCGGTGCCCAGGCAATCAAGCAAATGCGACGACCGCCTCGGCATCTCGGGGTGCAGGCGATTCCAGCGCCGGGCTTTGTCCGCCTCACGCGCCAGGCGGGTATAACTGGGGCAACTCCACATTTCACTGGCGACACCCCAGTGATCGCGCAGCATTTGCGCCGCGCTTACCACAGACTGCAGCGCCAACCCCGCGCCCAGCAAGCGAACCCGGGGCGCTCCGACATCGGTCTCGATTCCGCTGCACTTGTACATGCCTTTGAGCGCCTGACTCGCACTGATGTTGTCTATCGGGGCGAGGTGGTCATTGGGTTCGTCGTGAAGCGCCAGGTAATAAAACCCATCGTTCCCCTCCACATACAGACTCTGCATGGCCGCCAGGGCAATGGCGTGCGCCTCGGCGCCGCTGGCCGGGTCGAACGGTATGCATTGCGGGTTGGCCACCAGCCAGAGCGGAACCCAGGGGTGGGCGCCCTTGGGCCAGCGCGAGGGCAGGGTTTCGATGTCATTGCACAAGATGCCACGGTTTGCGGTCTCGTTGGACAGCGCGCAAAGTTCGGCCGACGTCGCGGAACGGATCAAGTACAACAACGGTTTTTCGCTGGCACGAGCGGCAGCGCTCAAGCGCAAGGGCCAGGCGCTGATGCGTGTGTGACAGTGCTCGGCTTGAGATTGCTTGTCGGCGCGGATCACCCAGCTATGCCTGGCTGTTCCCGGGTCCCTCTCGAGGCGGTTGGCGATATCGAGCATGGTGCGCAGAGGTGAGGAAAAACCACTCGCATGCTGCTCTGGAAGCGTTCGGATTTTATCGATACAGACCTGTGCGGCCAGGCGGGTTTCTGGTGTTTTGTTGAAGCTGGAAAATCCAATCATCCCTTTGTCTCCGTGCGTTCCGTCGTGCTTGCACCATACGGCACGGATCAATATGGTTGCAAATGCAATCTCTTTCTTGGGGCGCAGCTGTATTCCCCACACCGGGGGACTGCATGTGTGGGAGCGAGCCTGCTCGCGATAGCGGATGCACATTCAACCAATTGCCGGCTGATACACCGCCATCGCGAGCAAGCTCGCTCCCACAAAAAAACGCCAGGTTTCTGGTCCGAGTTGGACCTCTTCGGCTTTGCTACCGCGCTCCGTTTACTCTCATTTCGATTGGGTACGTCCCTCCCAATGTCTTCCTTGCCTGGGTGAAAAAAATCTTCCTGGTTTCGCGTGAGGAAAAGCCATTGCCACGGGTGTTCAGACGTGACGGTGCAAAGCCACTTCGGCGATCTCTTGCGGCTTCAACGCGTTCCGTCAGAGTCACTATCATTGGATGACCGATTATCAGGCGGACACCCGAACCATGAAAAAACAAGAACAAGAAAGCCTCATCCAAACCCTGAAAACTCGCTTCGAAAATAACCTGAACCGCCACCCAGACATCCCCTGGGCCGACGTCCAGGCCCGGCTCGAAGCCAACCCCAACGCCCTGAAGTCCCTCCAAGCCATGGAAGCCACCGGCGGTGAGCCAGACGTGATCGGCCTCGATCCGAAGACCGGCACTGTCACCTTCTGCGATTGCGCCAAGGAAAGCCCAACCGGTCGCCGAAGCCTCTGCTACGACCGCGCGGCCCTGGATGCGCGCAAGGAGAACAAGCCCAAAGGCAGCGCCATCGAAATGGCCGAAGAGATGGGCATCGCCCTGATGACGGAAGACCAGTATCGGGCCCTGCAAACCCTCGGTGAGTTCGATGCCAAGACCTCCAGTTGGCTGGCAACCCCTCTAGCACTTCGCGCCCTCGATGGGGCGATTTTTGGCGACTACCGCTATGGCCGGGTGTTCATCTACCACAACGGTGTGCAGTCTTATTACGCGGCGCGTGGGTTTCGTGGCGTGCTGAGCGTTTGAGCCCCTCAAGAACACCGCTGCCCCTGTGGCGAGGGAGCTTGCTCCCGCTGGGCTGCGCAGCAGCCCCCCCGGCGGGGCGTCAGGAGGAAACGGTTGGCAGGGTTTGCGACTGCTGCGCAGCCGAGCGGGAGCAAGCTCCCTCGCCACAAAAGCGCCATGCTTTGGAAGTGGCTCCATGTAACGGAATCGCCTTACTGGAAATCCAAAACCTCACTCCCCTTGGCCTCAACCATCTCGCCAAACGCCGGCAACCGCGCCACAAACGCCGTCTCGAACGCCAGGTACCGATCCTGCCCCGGCACATAACGGACCTGCGGCTTGACCCGCGTAATATCCTTGGTCGAGAGCTTCACCACCTCGTTACTTTCCTGATTCCAGAACCACGCCAGTGTGTGGGTGCCGAAGGTATTGGCGCGGTAAGTCCACACCCTCCAATCGCCGTGCCCACGCGAAACATGCAGTTGCCCATGAAACGTGCGCAACGTAATGACTTGCTTGGGCTGGGTGACAAGCAGGCGCGTGTCCTGGCGCAGTTCACTGCCGAAACCGTCCAGCATCGCCTTGGTCTTGGCCCCGGTCATGAAGTTGAAGCGCCACGCCAGCAGCACGGTGTCCTGATAACCCGCATGCTCAGCGTTCTGCCGCGCGCCTTCGCTAAACAGTAGAACTTCATCCCCGTCGAGATAAGCGGTTGAGGCCCGCAACTTGTAGGCTTCAACGGGCATCCGTTTGGCGACGATGGCATGGTGCGGCGGGTCTTGATGCCAGACCCAGCACTTCGGGCCGTTGTGCTGCATGAACAGCAAGCGGCGAGGGCCGATGGGCAAAATCGTCAGTTCATCGGCGTATTCGAAAATCACCTCGCTGCGGTCCGCCGTGATCCGCCAGATCCGCGTCAGATGCTCGGGTTCGTAGAGGCGCTGGCGTTCGAATATCTCCGAGTCCGCCACCACGCAGGGCTGTTCAAATTCCGGCCATTGCACCCCGGCAGGGCCGAACGCCGCGATCTCATTGCCTTGCCGAATTTCGTATTGGTAGCGGTCGTCCCTGCCGTAATCGCCGCGCACAACCCGACGTTTCCACAGGCTGCGCTGGGCATCGGCGTCGATGAGCTGCAAGTCCGCGCCGTCTACGCCATCGGTGCGGTGTTCGAGCATGTCCTGCTCGGTAGGCGGCCACTGGTTGTAATCGATCAGGAAGCACAACCACTGGTCTTCGTCCTGCTCGGTGATGGCGGCCCAACCGTTGCGGTAGTTGTCTTCGTGCACATAAGTGTCGCCGGGGTAGTCATGGATCTCCTGCAGCCACTTCACCTTGCCGCGCTTGGGTTTGGCCGGTTTGCGCACTTTCACCGCCGGGGGCTCGATCAACGTCGCCGTGAACCTCGGCTCCCCCTGCGAGCTTTGCCAATGCCTGGCAAACGCCTCGCGTTGATCGGAGGGGAAAACCACCGGTCGATAATCATCGCCACCGGCGTCCAGGTTCCACAAGTCAAACCCCTGGGCCGCCAACACCGGCGCCAGCGCCTCGAAGCAGACCTCGGGCATCTCGTTGGACAGCTCATCCAACAACGCCTCGAACCCCGGCCCGGCAAACACACCGATGTCGGGATAGTAATGCTGCAACAGCCCGAGCACGTCGCTGCCCGGTGTTTTCCAATCGATATGAACCAATGGATCGAATGGCGATTGCATTACGGTGGTCATCCTTGTGATTGCTCTGCGCCGATCTTAGGCAAATCAATAACCCGTGGCGAGGGAGCTTGCTCCCGCTGGGCTGCGCAGCGGCCCCAAACCATTCAACTCGGTACTACAGGAAAAAACAGTCGGCAGGTTTTACGACTGCTGCGCAGCCAAGCGGGAGCAAGCTCCCTCGCCACGGGTTACAGCAAGCCCATTTCAAAACTCAGGAAACTCCGACAAATAACACACCGACGAACTCCCCTCTGCCCGCGTCGTAACTTCATCCTCCAACCACTGCGCCAACACCACCGCATTGTTTTCAACCGTCGACTTGGCCGCATACACCAACGTCAGCGTCCCACCCCGCGCCACATCCACCAGCTTCCACCAATGCTCCGGCCGCGCCGCCAGCTCACGCCGATAGGCCACGCTGAACTCGGCAAATGAAAGCGCCCCCGCCTTGAATGCCTTGCGCAACTCATGAGAAGGCCCAACCTCCGGCAACCACTCAGCAATCGCCAACGCGTCCTTGGAACAATTACGCGGCCACAAGCGGTCCACCAAAACCCTTACGCCATCCTCGGCGCTGGCGGTTTCATAGGCGCGTTTGCATTGGATCATCAGGATTCGCCTGTCGAAGTGGGACTGCCCCAGCATAGGTCGCCCACGACGAGGCGGCCAGGGCCCATCCGCCGCTCTTCACCCACCCATCTTAAAAAAAGATTCATCGGATCCCTTCAATCAAAAGCCCTGGGCGCTCAAGCAAAAGCGCGCCCTGCAAGCCGTCGACATGATGGCGCAGAGCACTGTGGGATTTTCGAGCCGCAATCCGTCCGGATGCGCTTTTCCATTTGATTTGTCGACAGCGAACCGCCTGGCGCGACCCGCCGTATTAAGGATGAGTGAACAAAAATGAATAGAGTGTACCGAGTCGTCTGGAATGCCGTGATGGGCGCGTGGCAGGTGGCATCCGAGTTGGTCAAGAGCCATGGCAAAGACAAAAGCCGCACATCCCTCAGCCTCGTCATCGGCGTGGGCAGCGGCGTCTTCGCCTCGGTCGCTGCGGCGGGAGGATTGCCTTCCGGCGGCAACATCGTGGCGGGTAGCGGCAGCGTTCAGCACAACGGCAACAACATGGCCATTCACCAGGGCAGCGACAAGCTCGCCATTGACTGGCAGAGCTTCTCCATTGGCAAAGGCAACACCGTTCAATTCTTCCAGCCTGGCGCCAATTCCGTCGCTTTGAACCGCGTACTGGGCTCGGATGTGTCGGTGATCCAGGGCGCACTGAAAGCCAACGGCCAAGTCTTCCTGGTCAACCCCAACGGCGTACTGTTTACCCCCGGCGCGCAGGTTGATGTCGGCGGCCTGGTGGCCTCCACGCTCAACTTATCCACAGAAGATTTCCTCGCCGGCAACTACCGTTTCAGCGGCGACAGCGCCGCATCGGTGGTCAACCAGGGCAACATCAACGCGGCACAAGGCGGCACCATTGCCCTGATCGCGGCAAAAATCGTCAACGACGGTAACATCACCGCCCACAAGGGCAATGTACTGCTGGGTGCCGGCCGTGTCGTGACCCTCGACTTGGGCGGGCCAGTGCAACTGGAAGTGCAAGAGGGCGCGTTGCAGGCGTTGATCGAAAACGGCGGGGCCATTCGTGCCGATGCCGGCAGAATCCTGCTGACCGCCCGTGCGGCGGAAACCCTGGCGAGCACCGTCATCAACAACACCGGTCTGATCGAAGCCCGCTCCCTGGATATCGGTGAAAACGGCGTGGTCACGCTGATGGGCGACCACGGTGATGTGCAAGTCGCCGGACGCATCGATGTGTCTTCCGACACCGCCAAGGGCGGCAAGATCGTCGTGACCGGCGACCGCGTGGCGATCAAGGGCGGCGCCGAACTCGACGCTACGGGCGCCAAAGGTGGCGGCGAGATTTATGTGGGCGGTAGCTGGCAAGGCAAGGATCCTGCGATCAAACAGGCCAGCCAGACCACCGTCGCCGCCGGTGCCGTGCTCGACGCATCGGCGACCGACAACGGCAAGGGCGGTACCGTGGTGGCCTGGTCCGACGTCAAGAAACCGGGCAGCGTGACCCGCGTGGACGGCACGCTGAAAGCCACCGGCGGCGCCAAGGGCGGCGACGGCGGCAAGATCGAGACCAGCGGCGCCAAGCTGGCGGTGAGCAAGGCCGCCGATGCGTCAGCCAAAAACGGCAAGGGCGGCTTGTGGTTGCTCGACCCGGACAGCGTCACGGTGGGGCCGGGTAACGGCGGGTTGACCGGCGGCGTCAATGGGACAGACGCCACGGTTGGCTTCAACGCGATCGATACGGCCCTGGCCGGCGGCACCGATGTGGCGATCAAGGCCGACAACAGCATCCACTGGAACGGTGACTACACCCCGACGAGCATCAGCGGCGACCGGACGCTGACCTTGCAATCCGGACACAACGACGGCGGAACAGGCCGCTACGTCTTCGGCAATATTTTCCTCAACGGCGACATCGACGCCAGTGGCGCCGGCAATGGCAACAGCCTGGCCTTGATCCTCAACGGCAAGATTGCCCTCAACACCGACGTCAGCTTGAAGAGCAACGGCGGCAACGTCGTGTTTGCCGGCGTGGTGGATTCCGATGCAGTGGCCAACAACCGCGAGCTGCGCGTGGACGCAGGTTCGGGCTCGATCATCTTCAGCGACATGGTCGGCGGTAACAGCGCGCTGGGCGCGCTTTACGCGACCACCAGCGGCGCCGGCAAGACCTTTATCAACGGCGCCAAAGTCTTCACCACCGGCGAGCAGGTCTACACCGGCGCCGTCGAGCTGGGCACCTCGCAGTTCCTGAACGCCGACTTCGAAAACGGCCTGGTCGGGTGGCAGACCTCCATCGCCCAGTTCTTCACTGGCGTCACCGTGGTGGACGGCGTGGTCTCGCCGGATGACCCGACGTTGCCGACCACGTCGCCTACGGGCGGCGGTACCCCGATAGTCTCGCCTGGCGACCAGGGCGACATGGACTACAAACCCCTCACCCCGGTCGCCGCGGCTGGCCAGGGCAAGGACGGCGGCGCTGCGCTGCTGCTGGGTACCGAGAACAACTCCAACTGCCAGAACGCCCCCGCCGGCTGCATCATGCGTGGTCCTTCGGTCGTCAGCGAGGGCACGGTTTCCCTGGCGGCAGGGGAAGCGGTCAGTTTCGATTACAAACCGGTTGCCGGCGGCGACACCTACGATGTCTTCGGCTATCTGCTGAACGTCAACACCGGCGAGTACCAGATCATCCTGAACGAAACGGGGAACGGTATCGGCACGGTGGATTGGAAAAGCCATACGGCCACGGCTGACAAGGCCGGCACCTACAAATTCGTGTTCGTCTCGGGCAGTTTCGACGAGACCGCAGGCAAGCGGGTCGGCGGTTCGCTGTACGTCGATAACATCAAGACCAATACCTCGGGCAGCAAAGGCCTGCAAGGCAGTTCCATCACCTTCAACGGCAGCCTCAACAGCACCGACAACAACCTGGCCATCAAGGCCGACGATATCAATTTCAACGGCGGCGCCGGCAGCGTCACCGGCAATGGCTCGATTGCCCTTGAGACCAACACCCCGAGCAAAGACATTGCCGTGGGCGGCAGCACCGGCGATGCGCCCGGTGCGTTGGAACTGACCGGCAGCGACATCGGCGCGTTGGGCGATGGCTTCACCTCGGTCAAGATCGGTGGCGCGGACATGACCGGTGACATCAGCATCATCGAAGCGACCCGCATCAACGACAACCTCATCCTCGATGCCGGTACCGGCAATATCCACATCAATGACCAGTTGACCGTGGCGGACGCACAGGGCACCGGCAACGACGACAACAAACCGGCTCCGGTCCTGGCGTTGCAAAGCAATGGCGGCAAGATCGACCAGACCGCCGGCGGCGCCCTCGTCGCCGATGGCCTGGTGCTGCTGGGTGACGGTGCCGTTCATGACCTGGACAACGCCGCCAACGACGTCAATACGATCGCCAGCGACACCGGCACGGTGAGCTTTGCCGATGTTGATGACCTGACCGCCGGCGTCGTGACCATTCCCGACAGCCAGACCCCGGCCAACCCGCAAGGCGTGCCGGTTGCCGGCATGACCCAGACCGGCGACCTGAACCTTGTCGCTGACACGCTCACGGTCGGCCAGGCATTGGCCACCCAGGGCAATACGAGCCTGACCGCCGACGAAATCGATCTTGCCGCAAGCGTTGCCGGTGGCGGCAGTCTCACCCTGCAGCAGAAGACCCCAGGCCTGGATATCCACCTGGGCGGCAGCGATGATCCGGAAGTGACCGGGCCTAACGATCCGTTGGTGCTGTCTGACGCTGACCTGGCGAATATCCAGGATGGCTTCGACAAGGTCGTCATTGGTAACGACAAGACCCGCAACATCACCGTTGATGACGAAGGCGCGACGCTCAAGGACGATCTGGCTTTGGTTGCCAGTGGCGTCCTGGACCTGCTGGGCGACCTGACCCTCGAGGATCCTGAAGGCACCGACGAAGATGGCACCACCGGCAAGGGATTGACCCTTAGCGTCGACGCGGGCCAAGGGGCGACCCAGGCTACGGGCGCAACCATTACCGCAGACGAATTGGCCCTGCGCGGCGAAGGTGATTTCAACCTGGGCAAGGGACATGACGTGGGCGTGATCGCTGCCGATGTCGGCAGCCTGGTATTCGCCGGCAACGGCAACCTGACGGTGGGCGTCGTGGACGGCACCGTGGGGATTACCTCCGATGAAGCGGTCACCCTGAAAACCGATCACGACCTGACGTTGGCGAAAGGCATCACCATCGAAAATGGTCCACGGGATGACGTCAATCAGGGCCAGACCCGTGCCGACGACATCATCACCCTGGAAGTGGCGGGCAACACCTCCCAGGCCGGCGACGCCGGGGCCAAGCTCGACGCCAGCGGCCTGGTGCTGCTGGGCGGCAATTATGCGCTGGGCAACGCCGGCAACGTGATCGGCGATATCGCCAGCGAGGCGGGCAAGGTCCAGTTCAACAACAGCGGGAACCTCAAGGTGGGTTCGCTCACCGCGACCCATGCCGACGGCACGCAGACGACCATTACCGGCGTGAACAACAGCGGCGACGTGAGCATCGGCACCAACGGCAACCTGGCGATCAACGAAGGGCTGGCAACCAGCGGCAACGTGTTCCTCAATGTCGATGGCAAGACCACCCAAAACGCCAAGGGCAACATCACCGCCGATGGCCTGGCCCTCAACGGTGGCGACTTTGAGTTGCGCAACAACGGCAACGTCGTGGGTGACATCGCCAGCGAGGCGGGCAAGGTCGCGTTCAACAACACCGGCGACCTCAAGGTTGGCACGCTGACCGAAACCGATGGCAACGGCAACGTGGTCAAGACCACCACCGGCGTGAACAACACCGGCGACGTCAGCATCGGCACCGACGGCAACCTGGCGATCAACGAAGGGCTGGCCACCAGCGGCAACGTGTTCCTTAATGTTGATGGCAAGACCACCCAAGATGCCAACGGCAACATCACCGCTGACGGCCTGGCCCTCAACGGCGGCGACTTCGAGTTGCGCAACAACGGCAACATCGTGGGCGATATCGCCAGCAAGGCAGGCAAGGTCGCGTTCAACAACACCGGCGACCTCAAGGTTGGCACGCTGACCGAAACCGATGGCAATGGCAACGTGGTCAAGACCACCACCGGCGTGAACAACAGCGGCGACGTGAGCATCGGCACCAACGGCAACCTGGCGATCAACGAAGGGCTGGCAACCAGCGGCAACGTGTTCCTCAATGTCGATGGCAAGACCACCCAAAACGCCAAGGGCAACATCACCGCCGATGGCCTGGCCCTCAACGGTGGCGACTTTGAGTTGCGCAACAACGGCAACGTCGTGGGTGACATCGCCAGCGAGGCGGGCAAGGTCGCGTTCAACAACACTGGCAACCTCAAGGTCGGCACGCTGACCGAAACCGATGGCAGCGGCAACGTGGTCAAGACCACTACCGGCGTGAATAACACCGGCGACGTCAGCATCGGCACCGACGGCAACCTGGCGATCAACGAAGGGCTGGCCACCACCGGCAACGTGTTCCTTAACGTCGATGGCAAGACCACCCAAAACGCCAAGGGCAACATCACCGCCGATGGCCTGGCCCTCAACGGTGGCGACTTTGAGTTGCGCAACAACGGCAACATTGTGGGTGACATCGCCAGCAAGGCAGGCAAGGTCGCCTTCAACAACACCGGCAACCTCAAGGTTGGCACGCTGACCGAAACCGATGGCAACGGCAACGTGGTCAAGACCACTACCGGCGTGAATAACACCGGTGACGTCAGCATCGGCACCGACGGCAACCTGGCGATCAATGAAGGGCTGGCAACCAGCGGCAACGTGTTCCTCAATGTCGATGGCAAGACCACCCAAAACGCCAAGGGCAACATCACCGCCGATGGCCTGGCGCTTAACGGCGGCGACTTCGAGTTGCGCAACAACGGCAACATCGTGGGCGATATCGCCAGCAAGGCAGGCAAGGTCGCGTTCAACAATACCGGCAACTTGAAAGTCGGCACGCTGACCGAAACCGACGGCAACGGCAACGTGGTCAAGACCACCACCGGGGTGAAAAACACCGGCGACGTCAGCATCGGCACCGACGGCAACCTGGCGATCAACGAAGGGCTGGCGACCACCGGCAACGTATTCCTTAACGTCGATGGCAAGACCACCCAAAACGCCAAGGGCAACATCATCGCCGATGGCCTGGCGCTGAACGGTGGCGACTTTGAGTTGCGCAACAACGGCAACATCGTGGGTGACATCGCCAGCAAGGCGGGCAAAGTCGCGTTCAACAATACCGGCAACTTGAAAGTCGGCACGCTGACTGAAACCGACGGCAACGGTAACGTGGTCAAGACCACCACCGGGGTGAAAAACACCGGCGACGTCAGCATCGGCACCAACGGCAACCTGGCGATCAACGAAGGGTTGGCGACCAGCGGCAATGTGTTCCTCAATGTCGATGGCAAAACCACCCAGAACGCCAAGGGCAATATCACCGCCGATGGCCTGGCCCTGAACGGCGGCGATTTCGAGTTGCGCAACAACGGCAACATCGTGGGCGATATCGCCAGCAAGGCAGGCAAGGTCGCCTTCAACAACACCGGCAACCTGAAGGTCGGCACGCTGACTGAAACCGATGGCAACGGCAACGTGGTCAAGACCACTACCGGGGTGAACAACACTGGCGACGTCAGCATCGGCACCGACGGCAACCTGGCGATCAACGAAGGGCTGGCGACCCGCGGCAACGTGTTCCTTAACGTGGATGGCAAGACCACCCAAAACGCCAAGGGCAACATCATCGCCGATGGCCTGGCGCTCAAGGGCGGTGATTTCGACCTGCGCAACGCCAGCAACTGGGTCGGCGATCTCGCCAGCCGCGCGAAGGACGTCAGCTTCGTCAACCGCAGCGACGTCACCGTCGGCAGGCTGACCGAGACGGCACTGGACGGCACCCAGCTGGATCAGATCGTCGGCATCGGCAACACCGGCAAAGTCCAGGTGGTGACCACCACCGGCAACATCACCCTGACCGAGAACGTCAGCACCACCAGCAACGCTTCCGACGCGATCGTGCTCAACGCCGGTCAATCCGCTTCGGCGGGCGTGGCCGCGGGTGGCGACGTGAAGGCCGACGCGGGTGTGACAGTCTCTACCGGCGCTGGCGGCCGGGCGGTGATCTACACCGGCAGCCTCGCTGGCAGCACCCGCCTGGTGGATGTGGTCGGCAGTGGCAGCGGCAATTTCCGCTACAACAGCGACGAGCAGCAGAGCAACTTCGGCCGGGCGCTGGGCACCACGGGCGTTCATGCCGTGTACCGCGAGCAACCGACCCTGCTGGTGTCCACCAACGGCACGACCACCCAGACCAAGCCGTTCGATGGCCAGACCACGTTCAATGGCGGCGGTATCGCCGGTTATGACGCCAGCGGCCTGTGGAACGGCGACACCAAGCCGATGCTCGGCAACCCGTTGTATTCGGTAGGCACTCAAGGCCCAGGCTCGCACCTGATCAACATAGGTGGGCTGGCCGACCTGGGTTACCTGATCGTGAGCAACCCGGCCAACGCCAATCTGACCGTGACACCGTCCGTTGACTACGACGCCGTCCGGCAGAGCGTCGCCGATGCAACACGCGTCGGCGCGCAGGTGGCTTCGCCCCATGCTCCAGAGCTCAATCCGGCCCAGCCGAAACCGGCTGACTGGTCCGGCGCCGGGGTCGAGGACGGTGGTCTGTTGCTGGTGGACCAGGGCGGCACGCGTGGCAACGGCGCTGGCAATGGCAATGGCGACGGCGATTCGGCGGCCCAGGCCGAGAGCGCCGACAGCGAGCGGGAACTGGCCGGGAACGTCTGCGCCGATGGCGGTGTATCCGAGGGCGGCGCTTGTGCGGCCTACCCGCCGCAGACCGTGTTCGTCGTGCGCGGCGGTGTGCGCTTGCCAGGTCCAGGTCTGGCCATGCGTCCCTGATCCCCTGACATCCATTTTTTCCATTTGAAGGAGCCCCTTGGCCGCGTCCCCCGGACGCGGTCATGGGCTCAGGCAACCCGCATTCTTCGAGACTTATTCAATGCATAACAAACTGATGTCCTGCGCCGCTGGTCTGGCGTTGTTATCCACTTCCCAGGCCTGGGCCGCGACCCTGCCGACACGCCCGATCCCCGACGCCGGCCGGATCCTGCAGGAATTGCCGATTCCCCAGCAGGAGTTGCCGCAAAGCATTCGCCTGGATGTAGAAGCACCGCAACCGGCCCAGGAAAAAGTCGGCGGCGCCAAGGTCCAGCTCAACGCTGTCCGTTTCACCGACAACACCCGCATCGACGAAGCCAGCCTGCAACGCGTCGTCGCGCCAGCCGTGGGTAAGGCTCACGATCTGGACGAATTGCGGGAAATCGCCCGGCAGGTCACGCTTTACTACCGCGAGAACGGCTACCCGTTCGCACGCGCCTATTTGCCGGCCCAACGCATGGCCAATGGCGAGCTGACCATCGCCGTGATCGAAGGCCGTTATGGCAAAGTCACCGCCGTCAACGACGATGGGAAACTCGCCGAGCAGGCGCAGCCGTTCCTGGACGACTTGAAGCCGGGCGATGTGATCGAGCGTGACCGCTTGGAGCGCAGCATCTTGGTGCTTTCGGACTTGCCGGGCGTGGCGGTTCGTCCGGTCATCCGCCCGGGTGACGAGCTCGGTACGGGCGACCTCAATGCCCAAGTGAGCAAAACCAAGGCCTTCGAAGGCAAGGCCACGCTGGACAACCACGGCAACCGCTACTCGGGGCGCAATCGCCTGACGGTACAAGGTGACTGGAACAGCCCGATGATGCTCGGCGACAAGCTCAGCGCCGCCGTGATGGCCACCGATGAGGAGCTGTATTTCGGCAGCCTCGGCTACTCGATGCCATTGGGCACATCCGGCCTGCGTGGCAACGTCGGTTATGCCCAGAGCGCTTACGACCTGGGCGAGGAATTCGCCGACCTGGGGGCGACCGGTACCGCCGAGGTCAGCAGCATTGGCTTGAGTTATCCGCTCATTCGCAGCAATCAGGCGAACCTCATGTTGGCCGGGCAATACCAGCACAAAGAGCTTGAGGACAAATACGAAGTGCTGGGCCTGAGCTTTGAAAAAAGCAGCAACTCGCTGCCCATCAGCTTGCAATTCGACGTACGGGACACCTTGTTCGGCGGCGGCATCACCTACGGCGGCGCGACGCTGACCTACGGTGACCTGAAACTGGACTCGGCCCTGCGCGAGGGCGACCGCCAGACCGCCCAGACCGAGGGCCAATTCAGCAAAGTGAACGTCGATCTCGCCCGGCTGCAAGCGCTGCCCGCCAACTTCACGCTGTTTGCCCGTGTCCTCGGGCAGTGGAGCCAGGACAACCTCGACTCTTCCGAAGACTTCAGCCTTGGTGGCATCGATGGCGTGCGGGCCTATCCTCAAAGCGAAGCCTCGGGCGACGAAGGCATGCTGACCCAGATCGAACTTCGCTACCCGATCGACAAGCTCACACCTTACCTGTTCTGGGATGCCGGCAAGGTGCGCATCAACCACAACGAGTGGGCCGATGAGGAAAACACCCGCAGCATTTCTGGCGGCGGTGTGGGTTTGCGTGCCCAGTACGGCCAGATCTCGTTCGATGCAACGGTGGCGTGGCGTCACTCCGGCGGTGAAGCCCAGAGCGATACGCGTCAGGAAAACCCGCAGTTGCTCGCTCAGATTGGTTACCAGTTCTAACCGACTGCTGCTTATTCAAGGTACTCAACAACCCCGTGGCGAGGGAGCTTGCTCCCGCTGGGCTGCGCAGCAGCCCCCAAACCAGGCAGCTCGGTGTACCAGTCATATTGAGTGCGCTGCATTGGGGCCGCTTCGCAGCCCAGCGGGAGCAAGCTCCCTCGCCACGGTCATCAGCATCAACCGCATTGGTCACCCGCCAGGGTTTTTCCAGGCGCAGCCACCGCTTGTGTTCCCTATCCCCGCCACATACCCCACCCACCTGTGGCGAGGGAGCTTGCTCCCGCTGGGCTGCGCAGCAGCCCCCAAACCAGGCAGCTCGGTGTACCAGTCATATTGAGTGCGCTGCATTGGGGCCGCTTCGCAGCCCAGCGGGAGCAAGCTCCCTCGCCACGGTCATCAGCATCAACCGCATTGGTCACCCGCCAGGGTTTTTCCAGGCGCAGCCACCGCTTGTGTTCCCTATCCCCGCCACATACCCCACCCACCTGTGGCGAGGGAGCTTGCTCCCGCTGGGCTGCGCAGCAGCCCCCAAACCAGGCAGCTCGGTGTACCAGTCATATTGAGTGCGCTGCATTGGGGCCGCTTCGCAGCCCAGCGGGAGCAAGCTCCCTCGCCACGGTCATCAGCATCAACCGCATTGGTCACCCGCCTGGGTTTTTCCAGGCGCAGCTACCGCTTGTTCCCTATCCCCGCCACATGCCCCACCCACCTGTGGCGAGGGAGCTTGCTCCCGCTGGGCTGCGCAGCAGCCCCCAAACCAGGCAGCTCGGTGTACCAGTCATATTGAGTGCGCTGCATTGGGGCCGCTTCGCAGCCCAGCGGGAGCAAGCTCCCTCGCCACGGTCATCAGCATCAACCGCATTGGTCACCCGCCTGGGTTTTTCCAGGCGCAGCTACCGCTTGTTCCCTATCCCCGCCACATGCCCCACCCACCTGTGGCGAGGGAGCTTGCTCCCGCTGGGCTGCGCAGCAGCCCCCAAACCAGGCAGCTCGGTGTACCAGTCATATTGAGTGCGCTGCTATGGGGCCGCTTCGCAGCCCAGCGGGAGCAAGCTCCCTCGCCACGGTCATCAGCATCAACCGCATTGGTCACCCGCCTGGGTTTTTCCAGGCGCAGCTACCGCTTGTTCCCTATCCCCGCCACATACCCCACCCACCTGTGGCGAGGGAGCTTGCTCCCGCTGGGCTGCGCAGCGGCCCCCAACCCAGGCTACTCGGTGAGTCAGGAAGATTGGGTTCGCTGCTTTGGGGCGGCTTCGCCCCCCAGCGGGAGCAAGCTCCCTCGCTACGGTCATCAGCATCAACCGCATTGGTCACCCGCCTGGGTTTTTCCAGGCGCAGCTACCGCTTGTTCCCTATCCCCGCCACATGCCCCACCCACCTGTGGCGAGGGAGCAAGCTCCCTCGCCACGGTCATCAGCATCAACCGCATTGGTCACCCGCCTGGGTTTTTCCAGGCGCAGCCACCGCTTGTTCCCTATCCCCGCCACATGCTCCACCCACCTGTGGCGAGGGAGCTTGCTCCCGCTGGGCTGCGCAGCGGCCCCCAACCCAGGCTACTCGGTGAGTCAGGAAGATTGGGTTCGCTGCTTTGGGGCGGCTTCGCCCCCCAGCGGGAGCAAGCTCCCTCGCCACGGTCATCAGCATCGTCCCGCATCAGTGGACCCCACGGTCGGCATGACCGTTTATCGCCCATCAAAAATTTGATAGCTTCAGTTCTCGCCTTACCTGCCGCTATATCGACTTGTTGCCGGCCCGATACGTGTTTCCTCGCCTGGCAATTTCGCGACAGTGACCTGGCTAAACACAACAAGAGACCTGGCGAATGGACAACGGACGATACGAAAGGCAGGCAGCGACGGCGGGGGGCGTGGCGGCGTCCGAGCTGTTGCCGCATATTCTGCTGATCGACGATGTGCCCGAAGACATCCGCGCCACGCTCATTCTCTTGAAGACCCAGCCCTGGCGCATTTCCCTGGCCAGCGACGCGTACCAGGGTTATCAACGGGCACTGGCCCTGCGCCCGGACCTCATCGTCCTGGACGTGCACATGCCACAAATGGATGGCTTCAGCCTGTGCCGGCTACTGCGCGAGGCACCGGCCACCCGGCACACCCCGATCCTGTTCCTGTCCTCGGCCAACACGTCGTTGGAGCGATTGGAAGGGCTGACCGTGGGCGCGGTGGACTACATCCCCAAATCCTGCGCCCCCGAAGAAGTGCTGGCGCGCATCAAGATCCACCTGCAATTGACCTGGCGCGCGCCACCGGCCGTCCATGAAAGCCCCGCCGATCCGGAGCCGCAAGGCGATGAGATCGTGCTGCGCGCGGCGATGCGACTGATAGAAAACCAGTTGGACGACATGCCGTCCCTGGGCATGCTCGCGCAAAAAGTCGGCACCCACGAAAAACGCCTCACCGCGATTTTTCGCGAGCACCTGGGAATGACCGTGTTTGCCTACATTCGCGACGCCCGATTGCGGCGCGGCCAGGACTTGCTCTGCGAAAGCGCCATGAGCGTGCAGGACGTCGCCGAACTGGTGGGTTTTCGCAACGCCTGCAACTTCACCACCGCCTTCCGCCAGCGCATCGGCATGACGCCCAGCCAGTTTCGCCAGCAAGCCCTGGGCATTGCCGAAACCGAGTCGGCCGGACGCGCCTGATGCGGCTTCTACAGTTTCTACCCCTGACGATAACGTTGTTATCCACAGGCCTGGTGCATGCGGCGCCTGTGGATATCTGCCGCACCGACTCTCTGAGCCTGATGCCGGTGGCGCAGATTTTCGAGGACACCCAGGCACACCTGAGCCTGGAACAAATCGCCCAACGGCCTGACGCCGATTTCAAGGCCGCGACCCCAAGCTGGCCGACGCAGGGTTACAGCCGCTCTGCATTCTGGTTGAAATTACAACTGACCAACTCAAGCGCTGCGGCGTGTTCGCGCTTGCTGGTGGTCGGCGCGCCGCGCCTGGAAGACATTCGTGTCTACCAACCGGGGCAGGAAGCCCATGCCGGAGCCGCCCATCCCCTGGCCGAATGGCCGCAGCCGGCGGCGCGTCAGCCGGCGTTCCGGGTGTCGTTGGCGGCGGGGGAGAGCGCCACGGTATTCGTCCGAGTGGCGAGCAATTTCCAGATGTTGCTGGAGCCGGAACTGTGGTCCGAACCGGCGCTGCTCCGCAGCCAGCAACAGACCTATTTGAGCGACGGACTCTCCCTCGGCATTGTCCTGCTGGTCGTGCCGTTCGGCTTTATCGTTGGCCGGATCCTCCGTTCCCGACTGCTGACGGTGAATGCCGGCGCAGTCCTGAGCTACATCCTGCTGACCTGCATCCTCAATGGCTACCTGATCTACTGGCCCAGCGCACTGGGCTGGACACGCGAGCTGCTGACGTTCACCAGTGCAACCTCGATCGTCCTGTTCCTGGCCTACATGCGCGTGCTGTTGCAGGTTTCCCAATTGCCCAAGATCATTGGCTGGAGCTACTGGGTGCCGCTGTTGGGCTGTGTCTTCGGCCGCCTCTGGTGGCTCAAGGTCGACCCGGTCCAGGGCGCGCTAATTGTCCAAATCTCGCTGATGAGTTTCTACGGTGCGCTGGTCCCCACCTTGTTTATGGCGTGGCGCAGGCGTCTGCCCTACAACTGGATGGCCTGGCTGGTGCCAGGGCTGTTGGTTGGGCAAATGCTGATGCGGTGGTTTTTTCCCCAGGAACAGTTGCCCTGGCAAGCGCCGGAAAGCAAAAACAGCTTATCGTCGGCCCTGCCGGGCGTGGTATTGCTGGTCTTCACATTGATCATGGAAGTCAGCCGCAGCCGCAACCGCGAAAAGCACGCCCTGTCGAGCCTCGAACAACAACGCCAGGCCGAACAGGAACGCCTGGAAAGCACCGTGGCGCTGCGCACCTCGCAGTTGCGCGAATCCCTCGCGGCCCGCAGTGCGTTGATGGCGCGGATCAGCCACGACCTGCGCTCGCCGCTGGTGCGCATCATCGACTACGCACGCCTGCTCCATGCGGGGCCGAACCGCGACTATCAAGCCACCATCGAGCGCAACGCTCGCCAACAACTGGAACTGATCGACGAGATGCTCGAGTTTTCCCGTGGCGAACTGGAGCAAATGCAACTGACCCTCGCGCCTGCCTACCTGTACGGCTTCCTCCAGGAGGTCGCCGACGAGGCTGGCTTCCTCGCCGCGCGCCAGTGCAACAGTTTCAACGCGGTGCTGGCGCAGGACCTGCCGCCCCTGGTGGAGGCTGACTTCAAGCGGCTTCGGCAGGTGCTCATGAACCTGTTGGCGAACGCGGCAAAATTCACCCGCGACGGCCAGATCCGTTTCGAAGTGAGCTGTTCCCCGGGTACCGCCGCTGACACCGTGGAGCTGCGCTTCAGCGTGATCGACACCGGCATCGGCATCGACCCGCAAGAATTCGAACAACTGCTGCAACCGTTCCGCCGTGGCCGCAACGCGCAACGCTACGAAGGTAGCGGGCTGGGCCTGTCCATCGTCACGCAACTGCTGGAGCGCATGGACAGCCGTCTCGAACCCCAGGCCACCGGGCAGGGCAGCCACTTCAGTTTTCGCCTGCAACTCAAATGCGCCCAGGAACACGACCTGGAGAATGGCATCGTCGACAACAACTTCACGCCGCTCGATGGCCAGGGCAAACACGTACTGCTGGTGGACGACATCGAACAAAACACTGAGTGGCTCTACGACCTGCTGGCCGGCTACGGCTTCGACGTCAGCATCGCGGCGAACGGCAAAGACGCCTTGGCCTGCCTGGCTGATCAACCGGTCGACCTGCTGATCAGCGACCAGATGATGCCCGGCATGGACGGTTGGGAACTGCTGCGACACGTGCGCGACCATGGGCACGAGCTGCCCGTGATGCTGTATTCAGCGATCCCGCCACGCAGGCCGGAAGGTTACCCGCAAGGCCTGGCCTTCGACGCGGCACTGCTCAAGCCCGCCGACAGCCGCGAACTGCTGGCACGGATCAATACATTGGTTTGCCCGGACACGGAGCATCGCGAAATGGCCCGGGAGTTCTAGCATGCCGGGTCTGGGTTATCGGCTGCTCTTGCTCGGCGGCCTCTTCGCGTTGCCCTGGGCATCGGCCCATGCCGCGCAAGAGGCGCCTGGCGCCCTCACGCTCGACGAAACCACCGTCACCGCTCGCCGCCGCGAAGAAGACCCGCAAGACGTGCCGATCCCGATCAACGTCCTCTACGGCGATCAGCTGGACGAAGCCGGCCTGCATCGACTGCAAGACATCCAGCAACGGGTTCCGGGCCTGGTGGTCTCCGGTCACGACGCCCGTTACGCCGGCTTCGGCCTGCGCGGCTTCGGCGCCACCGCCTACAACGATGGCCTGGAAGGCAGCGTCGGCACCTACGTCGACGGTGTTTACCAGGCGCGCCAGGGCATGGCGTTCACCGAGTTGATGGACATCGAGCGCATCGAAGTCCTGCGCGGGCCCCAAGGCACCTTGTTCGGCAAGAACACCACCGCCGGCGCGTTGAACATCATCACCAAACAACCAACGTTCCAGCCCGAAGCCAATCTCGAAGCGACTTACGGTGAGCGCGGTCTGCGGGAATATCGCGGGGCGCTTTCCGGGCCGCTGCAAGACGACGTACTGGCCGGGCGACTCAACGTATTCGACGGCGCCAGTGAAGGCGCCGTTGAAAACCTGCAAGACGGCAGCCGCCTCGGCGATTCCGACAGCCAAGGCCTGCGCGGCCAATTGCTGTGGACGCCGAACAGCGACTTCAGCGCCCGCCTGATCGCCGACTACGCCGAGCAGAACGACGCCGGCAACGTCCTGTTGGTCAATCACTACAGCGAGCAAACCCGCAAACGCGCCAAATTCCTTGGCTATCCGCTGGCGGAGCCCGACCCTTACCAACGGGAAAACCGCATCGACGCGCCGGGGCGCCCGCGAACCCTGCAAAACGGTGTGTCGCTGGAATTGAATTGGGACTTGGACGAGGCCATGCGTTTCACCAGCATCACCGCCTACCGCGACTGGGACTACCGCGCCAGCCGCGACGGCGACAGCACCGCGCTGTCGGTGGCCCAATCCGAAACTGACCTGGGCCATCGGCAGTTCAGCCAGGAATGGCGCCTTTCCGGCAGCGCCGGCTCGTCCGTCGATTATGTCGCCGGGCTCTATTACTTGCGCCAACAACTCGACCGGCAGATCGACGCCGAATTTGGCCCGGACGCCGCGCCCTGGTTCGTCGGCGATCAACTGGAGGCACTGCAAAAAATCTTCGGCGTCAGCCTCACCGATCCGAGGCAGGTGCCTTCGGTGCTGCTCGATGGCGCCCGGCAACGCTATGACGGCGAACAGAAGGGCGACAGCCGCGCCATTTTCGGCCAGCTCTCCTGGCGCCCAATCGACCCGTTGGAATTCACCGGTGGCCTGCGCTACAGCCAGGAACGCAAGGACGGCTGGGTCTCCCGGGACGTCAGCAACCTCGCTCCGCTGACGGGTTTGCCCCCGGTGTTCCAGGCCGGTGGGCAACTGCTCCGCGACATCGCCCTCGGCAGCGCTTATTACCGCGAAGACTCGATCAAAGAAGACAACGTCTCAGGCCTGCTCAGCGCCAGCTACCGCTTCACCGACGGGGTGATGGGCTACGTCAGTTGGTCGCGAGGCTACAAGGCCGGCGGCATCAACTTCGACGTGATCGGCCCGTTCACCGCGCCCACCTTCGAGCCGGAGCGCGCCACGTCCCTGGAAGTGGGCATGAAGACACGCTTCTGGGATCAACGCGCCTTGCTCAACCTCGCCGTCTACCAGACCGACGTCGACGACTACCAAGCGCTCACCTACAGCCCGCCCACCTCGCTGTTCGCGCCCCCCCTGCGGGACAACCTGATCAACGTCGGCAAAGTCCGCCTGCGCGGCATCGAACTAGATTCCGCCTGGCAACTCACCCCCCGACTCACCGGCCGCCTGGGCGTGGCCTGGAGTGACGCGCGCTACCGCAGCTTCCCCAACGCCCCGTGCCCGCCGGCCTCGGGCCAATGGACCTGCGACCTCAGCGGCGAGCGCCTCTACAACGCGCCGGAATGGAACCTCAGCAGCGGCCTCGACCACACCCACCCGCTGCCCTACGGCCTGGAAGCCTTCAGCGGCATCGACTACAGCTTCCGCACCGGCTACTACGGCACCCTTGAAGGCGGCGAAGGCAGCTATCAACCCAGCTACGGCCTCACCAACCTGCGCCTGGGCCTGCGCAGCCAGGACCGCGCCTGGGAAGTGGAAGGCTGGGTGCGCAACGTCTTCGACCGCCAGTACATTACTGCCGTCTACTCATTGCTCGGCGCCGGCGACTACGGCGTCATGACCGGCAGCGAACGCACCGTCGGCACCACCGTCAGGCTTCGCTATTGAGCGAAATAAACCGCGTCGGACAAAACGCCAAGCGATTGCCGCCGGCCTTCTTCGACAGATACATCGCCTGATCCGCCTTACTGATCAGCCCATCGATCTCCTGTCCATGCTCAGGGTAAAACGCCACCCCAATACTCGCGGCGATCTCCACCGTCTGCGCGCCAATCAAAATCGGTGCATTCGCCGCCGCCAGCATCCGCTTGAGCAACGGCTCGCTGTCCTCCTCGGCATGCAAACCCACCAGCCCAGCGACAAACTCATCACCCCCAAGGCGCGCCAACGTATCGCCGTCCCGCAACGTCGCATTGATCCGCGCCGCGACAATCTGCAACACCCGATCCCCCCAGTCATGCCCATAACTGTCGTTCAACGCCTTGAACCCATCCAGGTCGATAAACGCAATCGCCACCTTCTGCTGATGAATCCGCGCCTTGCCCAACGCCTGCCGCATCCGCTCGGCCAACAACAACCGATTGGGCAATTGCGTGAGCGCGTCATACCGCGCATCCCGCTCCAGCAACTGCAGACGCTGCTTCATCTGCGTCATGTCGCCGAGCAGCGCCACGTAGTGCTGAACATTGCCGTGCCGGTCATGCACCGCGCTGATGCTGATCCGCGACGTCATCTCCCGGCCGTCCTTGTGGTTGCTTTGGATCTCGCCGGACCAATGGCCGTGGAAATCCAGGGCGTTTTTCATGGGGGCGTAAAAGGCGGTGAGGCGACGGACCATGCGGTGGGAATTCAACTCGCGGCCCTGCACCTCTTCCTGGCTGTAACCGGTGAGGCGGGAGAAGGCTTCGTTCACGGCGATGACCCGACCGTAGGGGTCGACGAGGATGATGCCCTCGCGGGCGTGGCTGAATACGGTGGTGGCCAGCTCTGGGCAGAGGGTGCTGATGCGGTTGTCCAGTGTGGCTTCGTCACGGGTGGCGGGCCATAGGTTGGAATCGAAGCCTTGCTGGGCCAGATAGGCGACCAGGGAAGAGAGGGATTTGTGCAGGCGGGTCAGGGCATTCGTGGCGAGCCTGGCGTTGAGGCAATAGCTGCGAATGAAGGTGCGTAGGTTCATGGGAGGTACACGGGGGCTCGGTTGCAGCGCTTGGGGTTTCTGAAGCGGGGATTATCGAGGCGGGGAACTGGAGGGGCGTTTGCTGGAGAGGATGTGGGCTTTGCGGGAAGGGATGGAGGGGAAAGATTTTTTGAGGGGTTTATAGCCAAACAGAATTAACGGCTGCGTGCTTGTGGCTGGTTGTTATTAATTACTGTCATTTCCTACTGGTGCGCGAGAATTTTCGAGGGCCGTATGCTGAAGGCGATATCGCGAGATTTCGCTCGAAACGTGTCGCGCTATCACGGTGCTTGATTTCGTGAGGTGCGATATGGAATTCGTAGAAAACTACAAAGGCTGCGTGATCAACAAAAGCCCGGTGGGCGGCCGATGGGCCGATGGGATTTGGGTGGGGCCTCGTTATGATTACAGCGTCTTTTTTCCAGATGGAACGGTCTGCGCGCTGACGTATGACAGCGCAGAGGGAGCGAGAGCCGAGGTCGATAAACTGGCTGATGGGTTTGTGCGTGCGCCTAGGAAATTTGAGTGGGCGTTTTTTCTTGAGTTCTTGGGCGTGCGAAAAGGGGGTGGGGTTGTTCGGAGAAGGTGATGGATGAGTCTGTCAGTCATTGAACTACCACTCATTCAGGAACGACGATGAGCCCGTGGCGAGGGAGCTTGCTCCCGCTTGACCGGGCTGGCGCTCCAGTGCGAAGCGCTCACAAAACGGCCGCCACGCAGCCCAGCGGGAGCAAGCTCCCTCGCCACGGGATGACAGGATGTCCAATGAATTCAGGCACAACGCGCCCCCTGTGGGAGCGAGCCTGCTCGCGAATAGCGGTGCGTCAGTCAACGAGTATTCAGCCGACTCAACCTCACGGGACGAAAACCCGCCCCGCGCGACTTAAGAACCCATCTCAATGGCCTGCCTGGTCATCGGCCATCAACACAACCCGCCCAAACCTCGCATTCTCATTCAGCGGCGTAATTGCCAATAACTGATCGAGACGAATCTCCTGACGACCGTCCGCCGTGTCGATTTCGAGAAACTCTTCCCGCGTGGAAGCGGTCCGCGTAGTAATCGCCCGAGCCGTCACGCGTTGGCCGTCAGTCAGTTCGATGTCCAGCGTGTAGCCGCACAGGCAGGCAATCTCCAGGTAGTCGTGCAGGTCGCAGTGCAGCGGTTTATAGGTGTCCATCTCACGCCTCGCCGTTTTGCAGTTTGAGAATGAAGTGAAGCGACCGACAGGTTGACGTTTTGAGTCGCCACCCGCCGGGTCGCAGGGCAGGGCGAATCAGAGCAGTTGCTTCAGCATCGCTTGCAACCGGTCATTCCCCGACTCGTCGAGCGGAAACACCGGCAAGCGCGGGTCGCCGACTTCCAGGCCGAGGGTGCGCAGACCAGCCTTGATGGTAGCGGGCAAGCCGCCCTTGAGGATGAAATCCAGCAGCGGCAATTGACGATAGAACAGCGCCCGGGCTTTGCTCAGGTCGTTGGCCAACACGGCCGCGTACAGGTCGAGATTGAGTTGCGGAATGAGGTTCGGCGCGGCAGTGCACCAGCCCTTGGCACCGGCCGCGAAGGCTTCCAGCGCCAGTGGGTTGCAGCCGTTGTAGAACGGCACCTGGCCTTCGCCCAGCAGTTGCAGCTTGTGCATGCGCTGAATGTCGCCGGTGCTTTCCTTGACCATGGTGACGTTATCCACGGCGTTGAAAATTCGCAGGATCAAGTCCACGGACATGTCGATGCCGCTGGTGGCCGGGTTGTTGTAAAGCATGATCGGCACATCGATGCTGGCGCCGATGGTCTGGTAGTGCCTGAGGATTTCCGCCTCGCTCAGTTTCCAATAGGAAGCCGGCAAGACCATCACCACATCGGCGCCGTGATCCTGGGCGAAACGCGCGCGGCGCACCGCTTTGGCGGTGGTCAAGTCAGACACGCTGACCACGGTCGGCACCCGGCCGGCAACGCGGGCGATGCTGAATTCGCTGACCTGATCCCACTCCACGTCGCTCAGGTAGGCGCCTTCGCCGGTGCTGCCCAAGGGCGCGATGGCATGCACGCCGCTGTCGATCAGGCGGTCGATGGACCGGCCCAATGCGTCCAGGTCCAAGCCTTGGCCGTCGGCGGAGAAGGGCGTGATGGTGTAACCGATGATGCCGTGGATGTTGGGGGTAGACATGGCGTCGCTCCTATTGGGTTCAGTTCAGGCAATCGGCGTGTTGGCGCAGGTTCTGCCGGGCGTAGTAGTTGAAGGCGGCCGCGTGACGCTTGGGACGGGCGATCCAGTCGTGAGCTTCGCGGCCCAGGTGCGGCAGGATCGGCTTCACCTCGCCGGCGGCCATGGCGAGCAATTGCAGCTTCGCGGCGCGCTCGATCAATTGGGCGATATTGCAGGCTTCTTCCACGGTCTCGCCGGTGGACAATTGACCGTGGTGGGAAAGCAGAATCGCTCGCTTGTCACCCAAGGCGCCGGCGATCAACTCGCCTTCCTCGTTGCCCACGGGCACGCCCGGCCAGCCTTCCAGGAACGCGCAGTCTTCGTACAACGGGCAGAGATCCATGTGGGAAATCTGCAGCGGCACTTCCAGCATCGACAGCGCGGCGATGTGGGTTGGGTGGGTGTGGATGATGCAATTCACATCCGGCCGGGCGCGGTAGACCCAGGTGTGAAACCGGTTGGCCGGGTTGGGGATGCCGTGTCCCTCCAGAACCTCAAGGTCTTCGTTGATCAACAGCAGGTTGCCGGCGGTGATCTCGTCAAACCCCAGGCCCAGTTGCTGGGTGTAGTAGGTGCCAGGTTGCGGCCCGCGCGCGGTAATCTGCCCGGCGAGGCCGGAGTCGTGACCATTCTCGAACAAGATGCGACAGGTCAGGGCCAGCTTTTGTCGCACAGTCCACGTATTATCCGGCAGTGATTTCTGCATCTGGTTGACAGCATGCTGGACCAATTGGTCCTTGGGCGTCGCCAGTGTCTTGCTCATGTCAGTTCTCCTGATTCGTTCTTTGACCGTTCTTGATCCGCGTCATGGAAGCTGTGGGGCGGAGGTGCTAATGACACTAAATAGACTATATGACACAAAGTGTCATTTGCAATCGCAGATTGTCCGTTTCCCTGGAAATGTGGGTTACCTATGTCCATTCGCTTGAAATTGCTCAGAAAAAAACTCGGTGTGACGCTGGACGTCCTGGCTGAAAAAACCGGGATGACCAAGAGCTACCTGTCCAAGGTGGAACGGGGTCTGAGCACGCCCTCCATCGCCACGGCGCTCAAGCTGTCCAAGGCGTTGAACGTGAAAGTCGAGGAGTTGTTCTCCGAGGAAAACGTCTCGCTCGACAGCTACAGCCTGGTGCGGTGTGAAGACCGCCAATCCCTGGCGGCGAACCCTGGCAGCGCTGAATACGCCGTGTTGGCTCACCAGGTTTCCGAGCGAACCTTGCTGCCCTTCATCCTCTACCCCCCGGCCGAATTCGCGGCGCATCATGCATTCAAGGAGCACATGGGCGAGGAGTTCCTGTTCGTTCACGAAGGCCAGGTGGAAGTGGACTTCATGAACGAGCGCGTCGTGTTGAATCGCGGCGATGCGTTGCATTTCAACGCGCAAAAACCCCATCGCCTGCGCTCGGTGGGTGATGTTCAGGCGCAGTTGCTGGTGGTGGTGCACAGCGCTGAATCGGCACAGAAGGGCGAAGACGCCTAGCACCACGTTGCTCACTGGGTAACCACCAAACCCCGTGGCGAGGGAGCTTGCTCCCGCTGGGCTGCGCAGCAGCCCCCTCCCATGAGCGCCTTGCCACAGAACTTTCGACAGCCTCAATTGAACGGCATCGGACACCTGCTCGGACCCGTCGAGTGACGTCCTGTCAGTAAAGACCGACAGACACTAGCGACAAGGCCCGCCAAGCCACAGCGCCTTGCGCCTTTGCCTACAACTACGCCAGAATCCGCCGGCTTGTGCGCCTGGGGTTGCGTCGGTAGTTTGGGACCTGTCACTGCTCATCAGTGATCGGGTTTAGCAGCTCGTGGTGAAACAGGTTGTGCAAGGCGTCATCCAGTCAGGAATCTCCTTCCTGCACTTGATGGTGGCTGTGCGCAGGGCGTCCCCGGACGCGCCGGTTTCTTGTTTCCCCGGTCTGCTAACCTGCGTACAGCTGCCTCCCATCGTTTAGCAGCGAGCGGGTGATGGCTCCAATGACAGGAAGCAAGACGATGGCAAAAGAGACTCCGAATCCTCCTGATACGAACGAGCATGTCTCCCGTGCTCAGTCTGCTCGCAACAAGAAAATCGATGACGCGGCTACGCGAGCGTTGGATTTTTATCTGAAACCCAAGCCTAAGGGCGAAACGTCTGACAAGACCGACTCCATTTTTCGGATTGATCCGGGGGTGGATTCTGAGTGTTTGCTGGCGAATCTCAGTGAGAATTTGGCTTCGGCGAACGCGATGATTAATGATTTGGCGTTTGATCTGGATGGGTCGAGGCGGCGTGTTGCGATGGGGATTTTGCAGGTGATTGAGGTGAGTGAGCTGTTGGCGAATCGGGCTTTGGATATTGTTGAGGTGAGGTAGGCGAGGCGTTTGCCCTCCGCTCCAGAGAGGTCTTGGCAACGAGACCTCTCTTGTTCGTAGCCACGTAGCTGATCCGGGCCATTGCAGCGACGCCCCGTTTTTACCATTTGCGAAAAGCGCACCAGCTAAGACAAAATCCCCGCCTTTATCGTGAGCTTCGATGCACAGGTAAATGGTGGCATAGATCCGAAACACTCCGGATCCTCCATGATCATCAAGGCTCAAGGCGGCTAAGAATATGAACGAATATGGCCTATACGCCTTGGCATACGCAGTATTCCTGCTGTTGTTCTTCTATATGAAATCCTACGGCCTCAGGAAATGGCTAGGCATTGCCCTGGTTGTCCTGGGATTTGCGAGTATTTTTATGCTGCCGTCTTTCATCTCCGGTTTTGATCTGGGGGTCGCCTCGACCAGTGCTATTGGTATCGGCGCGGCACTGTTTTTTAGCCGGGCCCGGTATGTGGCGTGAATTTGCATTCTTCTTTTATTAAGCGCTCGGTCCATGGCTACCAGCTGTCTCGATAGGTGGCTAGTGTTTTTTACCAATTATCTCGGTACCGAAATGAAATTTGATAATCGAATTTTTCCGGGGAGATTGGATGGTCAAAGAAGGGCTGGATGATAGGTATCCATTCGGCGCGCACATCAAAGCCCCCATCATATATTTCTGGTTCGCTTTCCAGATTCAACGCCGAGATTACCGATGCATCATCTCCCATGTCGTTCGAATATTCTTTGCCTTCACCTACCTCGGTTTTTTTGTCGTACCAATCCAATCTAAGTTTTAAGCCCATCGAGTCCTCACAAATATTTTTTGATGTTGCGGTTTTTTCTGGCCGGACCTACTTGCAAACCCGTTTCGTGATCGAACGCGCCTAGGTGGCTTCCGTCGCTTGCACGGTATGCCTCTAACTCACCATGCCTGGAATCCCATTCGTAAATGGTCCTTCCTTTAGGATCAGCCCACCGTTCTCTAAGTCCTGCCCCTCCTTGTTTTGGTGTTTTCTTTTTCACCTCTTTTAGATTTGAAAAGCCGGTAATTTCTTCGGTTTCTGGTGCTGGATAGTAGTCATGGTCCGCGTTACCGCTTCGCCTGACAGAGACCACAACATAAACCGGTCGAACCCCCGAGTCCGCCGGAAACACCAGAATGAAATCCCTGTACTCCGGCGGATAGATCGGATCGACGATGATGCTGTCAGCCATCGGCGTCGGCGGATAAATCCAAATAGGCGGTGCCTGGGGCGCAGCTTCCAAGGCAGGGATGCCAAGGGTGTCAGCCGGATTGATAGCCGGCGTCCAAATCAGTTCGATGCCATCACCCAGGTCGGCGATGAACTGATCGGCTCGCGGAGTGAACTGAACAACATCAACCATTTCCCAATCGGGATGCTGGCCGGTATAGAAGCCATACCCCTTGAGACTGCCATCGGCCTGCTGCTCGATGCTCAGACGCATGCGGCTGCGGGCTTGCTTGAGGTCGCGTAGCTGGTCTTCGCTGTAAAGCGCGCTGTCGCCCAGATTGGACGGCCAGAGCAGGGCGACGATGCCTGTCAGCAGGGCAGCGCCGACGGTGCCGCCCGCAGCGGCAGCCGTGGAAGTTGCCGAGCCGCCCAGCGCGAGCCGGCCCAAGGTAACGGGAACCGCGCCAGCGCCGATCCGCTCAAGGGGGATCGCGCCGGATGGGTCGGCGCTCCGACCGCCAAGCCACATGAGATCGCCGTACTGCTTGACCAGGTCCGCCGGGACGTAACCGTTGGGGTTGCTGTAATCGATGATGCCGTTGGGGAGCTTGCAGCTCTTGGCAAACACGCATCCGGCAACGCTGGACAACGGCTTGTTATCCACCGTGGCCCAGCGCGCTTGTTCGTAGGCGGATTGCCGGGCAAGCATGGCTTCATAAGCCTGCTGTAGGCCGTCGCGCTCGGCCAGTTCGCTGGCGCTCATGTCCCGATAAGTGAGGTGATGCCCGTCGCCGCCGGGCGGGTTTCGAACCTGGGGGATGTCTTTTTTGCGTGTCGCCACGTAGTGAATCTCGTCCGCTGAAATGCAGGACAGACGCTAACGCGGGAAGAGCGGGACGCGATGTAGGAAGTTTCTTGAAGTGGTTGTTCCGGTTTCCTCAAAACAGGTAGGGCTGGCTATCGAAGACCGGGACAATCTGGCGCGTCAAATGGGGCTGTCAGTCATTGGGCAACCGCAACTCGCAAGCCGACGTCGCCTTGCGCCTTTGCCTACAACTACGCCAGAATCCGCCGGCTTGTCCGCCTTGGATTGCGCCGGTAGTTTGGGACCTGTCACTGCTCATCAGTGATCGGGTTTAGTCGCCCAGGGTGAAACAGGTTGTGCAAGGCGTCATCCAGTCGGGATTCCCATCCTGTACTCGATGGTGGCTGTGCGCAGGGCGTCCTCGGACGCGCCGGTTTCTTGTTTCCCCGGTCGACTAACCTGCGTACAGCTGCCTCCCATCGTTTAGTCGCGAGCGGGTGATGGCTCCAACTACAGGAAACAAGATAATGGCAAAAGATACTCCGAATCCCCCCGATACGAACGAACACGTCTCCCGTGCTCAGTCTGCCCGCAACAAGAAAATCGATGACGCTGCCGCGCGAGCGTTGGATTTTTACCTGAAACCCAAACCTAAGAGCGAAACGTCTGACAAGACCGACTCCATTTTACGGATTGATCCGAGTGTGGATTCTGAGTGTTTGCTTGCGAATCTCAGTGAGAATTTGGCATCGGCGAACGCGATGATTAATGATTTGGCGTTTGATCTGGATGGGTCGAGGCGGCGTGTTGCGATGGGGATTTTGCAGGTGATTGAGGTGAGTGAGCTGTTGGCGAATCGGGCGTTGGATATTGTTGAGGTGAGGTAGCCCAAGCCGCTTGCAGCCCAACGAAAAAGGTCTTGCTGTGCGAGGCCTTTTTCGTTGAACGAGATGCGGCTGAAACAATAGGGGAGCGGTTTTCGTTATGTGAGGTGGCTACTACAGCGTCTAGCCACCTCCCCGATTAATGCTTACCATATCTCCCACCTCGTATTACCGCGGCTGCTGAACCCGGTACTCACGAGGAAATGACCATGGAAAGAACCCGTAGCTGGAGACGCGCACAGTCCCGTAAAGATGGTAGGCACGAAGCGGTTCGTCCGCAGGAAGCCAGGCCAGAAAAGAACTGGAAGCTGATATACACCCGTGCCGACAAACTGCACAGGGCACGCCAACTCGGCATGAGCTATCCCATTTGCACCACTCGCCAATTGTTGGATCAAGAGTGACTAACCTCCTGTTCGTTTGCAGCCGCAACCAATGGCGTAGCCCTACGGCGGAAGCGATCTGGCGTCGCCGTCCCGGTTTCGGCGCTCGCTCGGCGGGCACTAGCCCCAACGCACGCAAACCTATCGGCCCAGCGGATATCCGTTGGGCCGATGTCATCTTTGTGATGGAGCGCAAGCACGAGCATCGGCTGCGGGCAGAGTACGCTAGGCTGCTTGAACACAAGCGGCTTCATGTTCTGGATATTCCCGATGATTACCGTTACATGGACCCTGAACTGGTGGACCTGCTCGTAGACACCGTGACGTTCTACCTAGCAACATTGATTGATCCTTCTGACGGCACAGATAGATAGGTTTCCCAGGGAAGCTGGTTTTTTTTGTGACCCTGATGTCGAGTCATCGAGGGCAGATTTATCTATTTCCGTTGGCCGACCCCTTTCCCATGCTGACCTACCTGTCGAAGAGAAACAGTGTCGGCATAAGCCTACAGACCCCGGACAATCAAAGCTCGCCAGCCCACACCGCCTTGCGCCTTTGCCTACAACTACGCCAGAATCCGCCGGCTTGTCCGCCTTGGGCTGCGCCGGTAGTTTGTGACCTGTCACTGCTCATCAGTGATCGGGTTTAGTCGCCCGTCGTTGCTAAGTCGCTCAAGCGTCCATCAGTCAGGTATCCCCATCCCTGCACTCGATGGTGGCTGTGCGCAGGGCGCCTCCGGGCGCGCCGATTTCTTAGCTCGTCGGTCGACTAACCTGCGTACAGCTGCCTCCCAATCGTTTAGTCGCGAGCGGGTCGTAGCCTCAACCAAAAGAGAGCTAAGGCTATGGTCAAAATTACACCGAATCCTCCAGTAACAGACGAACCCACATCTCGTGCCCAGTCTGCCCGCAACAAAAAGCTCGACGACGCGGCCACTCGCGCGTTGGATTACTACCTGAAACCCAAGCCTAAGGGCGAAACGTCTGACAAGTCCGACTCCATTCTTCGCATTGATCCGAATGTGGATTCTGAGTGTTTGCTTGCGAATCTCAGTGAGAATCTGGCTTCGGCGAATGCCATGATCAGTGATCTGGCGTTTGATCTGGATGGATCGCGGCGGCGTGTTGCGTTGGGGATTTTGCAGGTGATTGAGGTGAGTGAGCTGTTGGCGAATCGGGCTTTGGATATTGTTGACGTGAGGTAGGGCAGTAACGGTACGTGCTCTCTGGATTGAAAAAAAGGTCTTGCCCAGCAAGGCCTTTTTTTTGTGCCCAAGGAAGACTAGCGCTCCCGTAAATCTAAGGCCTCGAATAGCTTCGCTCTCTATTAAATCTGAGGCTTTCTTCTGCTAGCGGAGGTATGACATTTTTCGTAGCGCAGCAGTGGCGTTTTGCTGCTATACCTCATTTGATCATTTATTCAGTGCGGTGGTAATAGGAGTCCAGTGACATGCACACCATAAGGAAAGTGGTAATTCTGAACTTCAAGAAATTCAAGACTCTCACTCTCGATTTCGAGTCTGGCAAGAATGTGCTGATTGGCAACAATGAGGCAGGAAAAAGCAGCATTTTGCTTGCTCTAGACCTCGCACTCGGCGGGAGCCGCAACCGCATTGAAGCTCTGGGTGCAGAAACACTGCTCAACAAGGATTCGGTGAACACCTTCCTTGCAGGGGAGAAGAGCCTGGAGAAACTACCTGAGCTGGTAGTCGACGTTTTCCTAGAGGAAGGCGACGACGAAAGCCTCTATGGAACCAACAACGCCCACCAGCGCCAGACTGACGGGCTGCGCATGATCCTTGCGGTGATGGCTGAGTATGGCGAAGCGGTGCGAGCCATCTTGGCTGACGATCAACCGAACTTCCCATTCGAATATTACGCGGTGCGGTTTGAAACGTTCGCCGGCAGACCCTACGCAGCATTCAACCGCCCCATTAAGCACATGATGCTGGACGGCTCACGTATCGATGGAGACTACGCATCTCGTGAATACACCCGAGCCGTGTACGCGTTCAACGCCCCCGTCGAAGACCGTTATAAACTTGAAAACCTGTATCGCCAAGGCAAGCATGCGTTTACCGGACAGCATCTAGCAGGCCTCAACGCTGACCTTCCCGCGTATCAGTTTGACGTGCGTACTAGCGTCCGGTCGAATCTGGAAACCGACCTAATCATCACGGAAGACAATATTCCGCTTGAGAACCATGGGAAAGGAAGGCAGTGCTTCATCAAAACCGAATTCGCGCTGAGCAAGCACAAGCAAGGCGGTTTAGATGTAATGCTTTTGGAGGAACCTGAAAACCATCTCAGCCATTCCTCCATGAAAGCACTTGTCGCCAAGCTAGCGAAGAACGAGAGTACACAGCTTTTCATCGCAACCCACAGCAGCCATATTTGCTCAAGGCTAGATCTTCGGCATGCCCTTTTGATCGGCCCGAATGCAGCTGCTGGTTCACTTAAAGCCCTATCAACCGAAACCGCAGAATTCTTCATGAAGGCCCCGGACAATAATGTTTTGGAGTTCGCGCTTTCGAAGAAGGTGATTTTGGTTGAAGGTGATGCCGAATTCATCCTTGTGGAGGAATTCTATAAGCAATGTACAAACGGGCGTCTACCGCATGCAGACGACGTCCATATAATCTCAATCGGCGGAACCAGCTTCAAAAGATACATGGAGCTCGCCAACCTGCTTGGAATTCGGGTCGCAGCCATACGGGACAATGACAAGAACTATCAGAAGAACTGCGTAGAAAACTACGTCGACTTCGTATCGGACCATGCCAAAGTATTTGCCGACAGAGATGATAAACGTTCAACCTTCGAAATAGGGTTGCACAACGACAACGAAGAAACCTGCAAGACCGCCTTCGGACCAGGACGAAAAACGCTTTCTCCTTTGGAATACATGCTAGCAAACAAGGCTGAAGCTGCATTTGAGCTACTCAAGGACAAGCCAGGTGAACTCACCGTTCCGGCCTACATCGTGGAGGCAATCCAATGGATAAACGAGTGATGTTCGCTGTAGCAGGATCAGGTAAGACAACCTTGCTAGTGAACCGCCTGAGCCTGGAAAGACGCGCGCTAATTGTCACCTACACGGAAAATAATTATCGCCACTTGCGCGATAGCATCATTAAACGGTTCGGTCATGTTCCCCGGAATATAAATCTCCTCAGTTATTTCACATTCCTCCATAGCTTTTGCTATCGCCCGTTGCTGCAGGTGCGCTTGGAAACTAGAGGGGTCAGCTTCCGAATACCACACCCTCGAACATTGAAACTCAAGCGTGACGATATAGCTTACTATACAAATAAAGGTGGAAGCCTATATCACAACCGTTTAGCGAAGCTTATTGAGGTCGAAGGCGCAATTCCTGATGTGATGGCCCGAATGGAGCGCTTTTACGATGAGTTTTATGTCGATGAGGTTCAAGATCTAGCAGGCCATGACTTCAATCTGCTGATGGCTTTAGCGAAAGCCAAGATTGAAATGCTGTTTGTAGGCGACTTCTACCAGCATACCTTTGACACCAGTCGTGATGGAAACGTGAATAGCTCTTTACACGCTGATATCGATAAATACGAAAAGCATTTTCTAAAGGCGGGTGTCACCGTTGATAAAAAGACATTGAGTCGAAGTTGGAGATGTGGCATCACCGTGTGCGATTTTATTCGTGCACACCTGCAGATTGATATGCAGTCACAACATACCGATAAAACCGAAATCATATCGTTGGCTAGTCAAGCGGAAGCTAACGCTGTGCATGCGGACGCCAGCGTCGTAAAGTTGTTCTATCAAGAACATTACAAGTACGGGTGTGTGTCTAACAATTGGGGCGCCAGTAAGGGGCTGGATCATTATGGAGATGTCTGCGTTGTGCTGGGTGCTACTCACTGGAAGAGCTACAAAGAGTCCTTGCTTGATACGCTCCCTCCACAGACAAAAAACAAACTGTATGTTGCCTTTTCACGGACGCGCGGGAGGCTGTATCTGGTGCCTGAAAAATTGTTCAAATCGTTCAAAACTGGTTAAGGTGGACTGCGAATACAGTGGCAGATGTGCTTGTTTGCAAATAAAGCTGTCTTTTTCTTTTTTTGGGGGGGTTAGGAGATATAGGCGTCCCATCTTACTCCGCGCATGATTAAGCTGCCTGTCACCTTGGATAGTATCGCCAGTAACTTAGCTAGGCCCACACCCGGCTCCTCGGAACGGAGATAAATTTCAGACCCCTCTTTGCTCAGCAACAGTCCTTCGTTTTTTATTAGGATTCCTTGGCTGAGGTCTAAATAGATGTCAGGTTGGCCTGTTTCTGGTAGCCTGCCGAGCTCCTGTTCAATGCTGTTGAGTTTAGTTCCTCCATAGGTGAGAACGACACTCAAAATTCGAGTATAAGACCAATCTAAATTACCTATCTGAGCACCTTCCAAAGTGCTTGGTTTTAATGACTTTACGCTTGCTATGTTTAGCGCGATGTCACCAAAATCAGATGGAGTGATGCCCGTCTTTATTTCAAAAGTTGCTACAGCTCCTTCTTGAAAAATGAGGTCATGTCCGCTTGCAAATGGCAATCGAGGCATGGATTTCAGCATAAGAACTATGTCTTGTTGTTTTGATCGGATCCCGTCTGAATCGATAATTATACCACTTACAACACTGGTCATTTGAGGAAGATGTGCTGTGAGAAAATCTTGGATTAGGCGTTCACGCGCAGCTCCCGCTGTAACCGAATGACCTAGCACCTTGGTCATTTCGTACTGAGCGGTCAAGGTTTTAACAGCACCGTGGCAATACTCAACGAGTGGTTTCAATTATTTTTTTCTCTTGTTGGGGGGGAATAGCTCTCGACTTACACTTGAATATTTGCAGATCAATTTCTCCCTTGGTTGCATTGTTTTATCTAATTGATTGTCGTTATTTGGGGGGGCAGGAAGGTGCAGCAAATTAAGGTTTTTAGGTGGCTCTGGGGAGAAAGGGGTTGGCCTAAATAAACCCCTTGCTCGGAATAAATTTCGTTATTCTTGCTCAGTCAAGTTGCAGACAGTTTCAGCAAGTCTTTCGAAGGTTTTTTTGAAGTCGTCTCGGCTTATTTTCATGTTGTCCAGTGTATTTCCTCCTTGTTCAATTTGTGCGTCGGTTAGTGCGTATACAGGTACGTTATGTTTCTGAGCTTGCGCTATGAGTGAGTTGAAGTCTGCAATATTTTCAAGGTTGTATGGTTCATCCCGTACCGAATACTCATGGAATAAATTTTCTTCGATTGTCATGCTAAGAGGAGCCAGGGCGGGCATTAGAGATTTCGCGACTTCATTGTTAATGATATCGATCCATCTTTGAAATGATTTTGCCGGCGCACCGTTCCTAGGGCGATACTTCTGCGAAATTATTCCAATGAACTTAGGTGGGTCTAATGGCAGATGGTAGGTGAATTCCGAATCTCTGAACTCCGCAACTTCTTTGTGCCATTTTGGAATTACCCGGGTTAAAGATTTTATTGCTTGGGCGCAGAAAAAGTCCGGGGCTGTTGGAACGATAAAGTAGTCACTTGACATCAGCAGGCATTGATTCAGTGCGCCGACACTGGGGCTCATATCGACGATAACATAATCAAATTCATATTTTTCAGCTGTTGACCGAATGCACTGGCCCAGTACACCTGGTATATTTCTCATTGCCGGTAATTTAAGTGCTGTAGTCAATGCTACGCTGATCTGAGTTTCAGCCTCGGAAAGCTGAAGATTACCGCATAATAAAGACAGGTTAGGGTGAGCTGTTTCTACTGGAACTGCTTCTATGTGGCGACCTTCGCCGTTCAATACTGGTAATATGCAACTATAAAGATCGCAGTTGGGGTTTTTTGAATAAAAATCTGATGTGTCGTCAATGGAGTTGTAACCCAAAACAAGTGCCGTCAAATTACATTGAGGGTCTGTGTCGACAATGAGCGTTCTGTAGCCTTGCTCTGCTAACATCCAACCTAAATTGAAAGTGGTAGTAGTTTTACTTACGCCACCTTTATGGTTGAACAAAGAAATGATTTTCATGCGGAGTCCCTTGGCATATGGAAGTACCAAAGCTAGCCGTTTGATATCACTTTGTCGAGGAATAATTTTTTGGTCGGATAGTAAGCTTAATCGTTTAAGTATCGAGGTTTTTGTGTAATTTTAACGAGTTCTACGCTATGCCGCTTGATGTCACAAAAACTTTGCTGATCCTCAACAGCACGCAAACGCTCTTCTATGCAATTAATGACGAAGGCGCTGAGATAACAGATGGGGCGATTGCAACGGTGTTCGTATCAACCAGAGCACCACCTGAGGCGAGGTGAATATAGGTCGTCGGTGCTGCCCGGAACCTGATCAGTCCCCGCCATGATGTCTACGATTTTTCTTCCGATTTCCATCGCTAGGAAAAAGGGGACGATTTATTCTTTGGCGTCTCCTTTGTCTCCCAGATTGCCCCTGGCACAAAACGCCCAGCCCCCAGTGTACCTACCAATAGAAGTTAGTCCCGCTGTGCTATTCCCGTTTAAGCAGCTTCGATACCCGGAGAGCGGCGAACCATGTTAATTGGCCGATACCGACCAGCACGCGCTTCAGCACCCGAGCACACTGCCCCAGCCTCTGCCGCGCAACCCTCAGAACCCGACGCCTATCAGCCCCAGGCCGCGCATCAATCAAGCATAGCTTGGTAGTCGCCAAGGCCACCTTCGCTCCGACCGCTACAGCAACAGCAAGGAAATACAGCCAACGGTGATTCTTGGCTTTGTCATGCTGGCCGACCAGCGTCAACTGCTGCTTCAAGGAGGGCTTGACACCCGCAAGCCAGGGAACGATGCATTCGCTGGCCAAGGCTACGGTGTGACTGCTGATATTGTTATCCACAAGGCCGGGTGGGCCATCAGGATTGTTCAAGCAAAAGCCACGGGGGACGTACTCGCAGGTGCTGGAGAGTGGCGATGAGCGCGACATGCCATTGGAAAAGTGCTTCACGGGGCACAACCGTAGGTTGTAGTCGTTGATCTCTTTGCGGATGGCGATCACATCCTCGTCGCTTATGGTTCTTCTCGTCGCGGCGTAGAACCCTTTGGAGTCGTTCGGTGCGAAATCCATGAAGTAGCTGGCTTCACCTTCCTTGATATGGGTGAAGGTCCACTGTGAATCGCTGCTCCACTGGCACGATTTCAGGCTATCCAGGCCATTCGCCCTGCAGTAATCATCGTAGCGCTTGATCTGGCTCAGCAGGAACGCGCTGGCCTCCTGGATGCTCGCTGTCGCCTCCTTCAGCATTGCGGTGTCTTCATTGGCGCCGTTGTCCGCCACGAAGAACACCGCGGCGACCAACGCCAGTGGAAACCAGAAGTGATCGTATATCTGACGGAAGCGTTCGGTCAGGTTGAGGTTGTCATAGATAAGCACCATGACGGCCCATCCGGTGATGGCGCAAAGCATCAACAAGGGGATCAGCCCGATCTCGCTGCCCAGTTTCCCAACGCCATTGATGGCGTAACGGATGGGCAGGTAATTGATGTTGGGGAAAAGGCCCAGGCAGTTCAACACTCCCGGTAGGAGCAAGAGCGCAAAGAAGATGAGCACGCCTCTCTTCTTGCCCACCGTGTAGGCGGCTGCTGCCAGCAAGGGGATCAGCAGCAGCGACAGCATCATCAGACAGCCAAGCGTGTTCACCATCGCTTCATCGGGCGACCAGTAGGTTCCGATGATTTGCCCGGCGTCGTTACGCCCGGTGAAGGTCGATGAGACGACGCCAAGCCCCTCCAGGATCTGGTTCAGGTTGTAGGCCGCGCCGTGGAGAAACTTTACGTAAGGGTAGAAGAAAGTCCCTATGGAAATTGACATCACTCTGAGTCCTTCAATGCGGTAGACATTCCTTGGTTACTTGAAGCGCTTGTTGCCTGAAGGGCCAGGAGGTGGGGAAGGGGTAACCGATGCGAACGTGCTATCCATCTCTGCACGGTCATAGTCCAGCAAATATTCTTGATGCTGACAGTACAACTGCCTGAGTAGCGTTTCGTTAGGCCCAACGACATCCATGCCTCTGTCGTCATAGGGAAAGACCATAACGCCCTGCGGCAGGTTGAAGAGATACAAAATGCAGTTGAATTGCGGTTGGATCGGCGCGAGGTCTTTGGCTAGGGCTCCCCACAGCAATGTCTCAAGGCGGGAGATGGGGAGTTTGAAGGCGACATTAACCCAATACTCTGGCTGATCTGCGCTGTACCACTCGTCAGCGGCTACATCCTCGCGCCAGATTGAACGCGCAGAGGGAATGAGTATCCCGGCAGATCGCAGCGCGCGAAGTTCTGGCCTGTGGATGAAATGGCTTGCGTCAGAGTAGGCGCACAGGCAGACGACAAGCTCGTCTTCGCCGTGGAAGATGTCGTTGCAGATTTTTGTCGCTTTGCGGAGCGCGGTTAGAAACTGATCGACCACGCCGCCGGATTCGGAGAGTTCAAAGCGCAGGCCGCCGGGATAGGAATAGAACAGCGGTCTGGCGAACGTGTTGTTGCCAAAGATTCGTTCGATTTCGATTTGTAGATTCACGTGTGTCCTTGGCCGCTCTTCAACCGTTTCCATGGTTTGGGTGGTGCGATGGGATGTTACGACGCCTCGGATAGTGGGTCGATGACCTTGGGTGTCGCACCGCCAGCCGTCGCCGCGTTCTTGCGTTCAGTCGAACTCTACGTTTGACGCGAACGATGGATACCCAAGGCTCAGGTCTTCGAGGCATTTTTGCATGAGCTCAGCATCTTTGGGTAAGCGCCTGGATAACGCATCCCACCCGGAAATTTTCAGGTGCACGGGCATTTCCACCAGTCCTGTGATTGCGTCCCAGAAGGCATCCCAGTTACAGCCGTACCGGCCGGGGAAGCCGAGCGCATCGCTCAGGGTGGAATGGAGTTCGTTGGCACTCATCACTCCGTTTAGATCAATCTGCACAAGCTGTGGGCGGGTCTCTGTTCAAGCCTCGAAACGTTCGACAGCTATAACAATCTGGCAAGCGGGAATGACTGTCTAGGTTATTACGGAAAGCGTTAATCGCAGTAATAGATGTAAGGTTCGTTTACCCGCCATGTGCCAGTCACAGAATATCGGGAAAATTTCTGAGCATGATCGCCGGAGCATGAAGCCCCTACATCGCCTGTGCGCCTCGTCGATGACACCACGGAAACCCACGTCGGATACAAGCCAATTGAGAAGGGTAGATGAGGCCTGTCCCCTATGGTGCTTCCACACTCAGCTTGTCATCCCCTGAACCTTACAGAGGGTCATGGGGCTTTATGACATCACTCAATGCCTAATTCGTGGCTCCATGGGGTGCATTCCGATGGAGTAAGCGAGCCTGGGAAGCTAGGTTTCGCATCAAGATATGCATAAATGCATATTTTTGTTGATTTCACGACTGTGTTTTTGTACAGTCTTTTTGCCTTGTTCGATCCCAGCCCCAACAGGCTGAGGGGAACACAGACACGGAAGCCGCAGGTCTCGATGGAGACCTTAACAGTGCTGATATCCCACTGATCAACAGTGTGATCTCATATTAGGAGAACATGATGTCTACAAACGGAACCATGGAATTACCCCCAATCATAATCACACCTAACCCCCCGCCGCCGCAGCCGCCCAAACCGATACCAGGTGGTGGTTATGTTGCGAAACCCCAACCATGGGTTAAGGGAGTCGGACCCATCACTAAGCTTAGTGACCTGGGAATAAATCTAAATCACGACAGTGCGGGAACGACCATATTTGTGGTGGCTGCCGGCTCCTTAAAAAAAATTGAAGATGTATACAAAGCCAGTGTGCCAAATATTCCCGCCAGTCTTGAAATGCAAATTAACGCAACCACTGGATCAAATACTAATGAGTCGCTAGAGGGGCTGAAGAAAAAAAAGGCTTCGATTGACGCCCTTTTACTGGCCAAGCAAGCTGAGATTAAGAGTGATACTGTAAAATCCAGTGCTTTTTTTGGAAGGGCTTTTTTAAGTAAGGATTTTAAGCAGAACGGAGTAGACTTTGTTAATAGAAGTTACTCTCATCGTGATAAAGATGCATACTATAATCTTTTTATCGCGGCTGGTACTGCGGCTTACAATGTTAAAGTTTTAACTGAGGAGATTAGAATTCTCACTGCGAAAACTAAAGCTTTCACGACGAAAATTGCCGTAGCCCAAGCGGCAGAAAATAAGGCCAAAGCCGAAGCTAAGCGGCTGGCGGAAGAGAAGGCCAAAGCCGAAGCTAAGCGGCTGGCGGAAGAGAAGGCCAAAGCCGAAGCTAAGCGGCTGGCGGAAGAGAAGGCCAAAGCCGAAGCTAAGCGGCTGGCGGAAGAGAAGGCCAAAGCCGAAGCTAAGCGGCTGGCGGAAGAGAAGGCCAAAGCCGAAGCTAAGCGGCTGGCGGAAGAGAAGGCCAAAGCCGAAGCTAAGCGGCTGGCGGAAGAGAAGGCCAAAGCCGAAGCTAAGCGGCTGGCGGAAGAGAAGGCCAAAGCCGAAGCTAAGCGGCTGGCGGAAGAGAAGGCCAAAGCCGAAGCTAAGCGGCTGGCGGAAGAGAAGGCTAAAGCCGAAGCTAAGCGTTTGGCAGAGGAGAAGGCCAAAGCTGAGGCCGAAGCTAAGCGTTTGGCGGAGGAGAAGGCCAAAGCAGAAGCTGAGGCTAAGCGGTTGGCAGATGAGAAGACCAAAGCAGATGATGAGTTAAAGGGCGCTATTAAATTTACTGCTGATTTTTACAAAGATATTAGTGGGAGGTTTGGCACACAGATGTCAGCTTTAGCTCAGCAAATGACTGATGATGCGAAAGGTAAAGTACTGCGAAGCGCTGATGAAGCTTTACGAGCGTTCGATCAGTACAAGGATAATCTGAACAAAAAATTTAGTGTCGCTGATCGGACGGCAATTGCTAACGCTCTTGAGTCGTTAGATAGGGGCGAGCTGGCAAAGAACCTAAATGTTTTTAGTAAGGCTTTTGGGTACGTGGGGAAAGCTATTGATGCCATGGATTTGCTCGTCGAAATCAAAAAAGGCTATGAGACGGGTGACTGGAACAGTACGGTTTTGAAAGTTGAAACCCTATTTGCCGGCGCGGCGGCAACTGGACTGATAGCATTTGCGTTCGGTCTAGCAGTTACCACACCTATGGGTATTATTGCATTTGGTCTAGTTATGGCGTTGGTTAGTGCGTTTATTAATGATGCGCGTGTAAAAATGTTCAATGATGCTCTTGATTCTGTTTTGAGTCGATAAGAGCAAAGGAGAGTGGTCTATTTAGACCACTCTCTTCAATCCAAGATATATTAAAAAGCTGCCCCCCAAAGGTATTGCTGTAATCATGCATATGAAAAAATATATGACGTACAGTCCGTTTTTTCCGGGGCTTTCAGTCAATAAACCAGTTGTCCAAAATTCACGGCTTGTAAAGCGCAAGCATGTATTTTCAATAAGCTTTCTGGAGAAGGGGAAAAGAAAAGTGCTGCAGAGGCATGTGATTAGATAGAACAGGTTTGTTGTTTCGTATAAGGGCTCTTTGTAAAACCAAACGATTAAACCCAGTGCGAGTAAGCTGAGTGAGATTAATAGGTTGCTAAAATAATATTTTTTGTTCAAAGAGTACCTCGAGTATCATGCTGGGGGGGCTGCTTGAAGTCTTGCTTGGGGGGGTTTAATGTTTGCAAGTTTTGAATGCTGAGTTTGATACTGTATAAGTATGCAGTTATTAAGGGGTGGCGTCAGTTCCTTCTGGTGTCTATATGGTGTCGCTATTCTACGCGGGGCACCCTAACAATCTCAAGACTCAAATTGGCGGTATTCATGCTCTTGGTCCACCGCAGGCGGCATATATCGAGAAAGGGAGATGGTTGAATTGTGGGCTTATGGATGCTTCATTTCTTCTAAATGTATCCGAATGCGATGGTCGGAGCACGAAACTCGTCTCTGAGCGCACGGTATGAATCCACATGCACGGCATTTTCAGTGTTTGAAATCCGACAAAACAAACGAAGTACAGCTTGTAAGATAAACCTCAACCTTCTCCAGCGACGGCATCACCTCGCTACACGACTCGGTACGCTCCCCGTCAGTCTCTCGAATCAGGCTGACGGTATACCCGCCCTCAACCCGCCGCAGGGTGCCAACGAATTTAACCGCACGACCTTGTTCGTCACTCAACAACGTAGCGCTCAGCTCCTTCTCTGGCAAGGCTTGCTCCGTTCGCCTCATCAGTGCCTTACGCTTCGCGGCGTAATCTTTCGCGGCGATCGCGCCGAAAATCGCGGCGGCGATCCAGAAGAGCATTTCCAGGTTGCTCACCATTCGCCGTTTCGCTTCATGGGTTTCGGTTAGCCAACTGCCTATCGCTGTGATGATGTCGTCCCTGGTTGCCTGCGTAGGAGCGTGTTTTGGCTGTTGGATCTGCAACGCGGAGCATCGCGGTATGCGTTACCACGCGGAACGTGCGAGCGCTGGGGTTTATAGAATATCTTTCACGTAACCGTTAAGCGCGATGAGCGGAGCGTAAAGATCGTCCATTTTCTGCACTGCGTTGAAGTCCGCAGCCAAACGATGCAGCTCTCGGCCCAGCACTGTATCCACCCCACCCACCGCCCCCAACGCTAAATCCAGGCATCGACTGATTTCGCCCTGAATCCCGGCCACATCGCCCCGCCGTATCAGCAACTCAAAAATCTCCCGGTCGCAACTGCCCATCAACGGATCATCCCGCAGGATCGGGCTGTGGCCTTCTGTCTCATAGGCCAGTTTGAGGGAATAGAGAGCGACCGTTTCCAGCAGCAATTCCATGGGGTGAAATCCTTTGTGACTGGGTGGGGAGGGTGTGGCCACTCGGAGCATCGGTGGGTGCAGTGACATTTTTGTGAGCGCTTCGCGCTCAAGCGGGAGCAAGCTCCCTCGCCACGAGGATTGTGGTGTTCCTGGAGGTGGATCACTTTCCTGCAGACGAAAAAAAAGACCTTGAATTTCAAGGTCTTTCTTTAAGATGGTGCCCCGAGGGAGACTCGAACTCCCACTCCTTTCGAAAACGGATTTTGAATCCGCCGCGTCTACCAATTCCGCCATCAGGGCTCAATGGCGGCGAAGTATAGAGAGGTGCCTACCGTTGGTCAATCACGTTTCATGGTGAATTTTTAATATTTCCGCTAGACTTTCCGGCCCTGCTAGACGAACCCCATCATGCGTGTTGCTGACTTTACCTTCGAACTCCCGGATTCGCTGATCGCTCGCCACCCGCTGGCCGAGCGGCGCGCCAGTCGACTGTTGACCCTGGACGGGGTCAGCGGTGCCATGGCTCACCGTCAATTCACTGATTTGCTCGAGCATTTGCGCCCGGGCGATTTGATGGTGTTCAACAATACCCGGGTGATTCCGGCGCGTTTGTTCGGCCAGAAGGCCTCCGGCGGCAAGCTGGAGATTCTGGTGGAGCGGGTGCTGGACAGTCATCGGGTGCTGGCCCATGTGCGGTCGAGCAAGTCGCCCAAGCCCGGTTCGTCGATTCTGATCGACGGCGGCGGTGAGGCGGTGATGGTGGCGCGGCATGATGCGTTGTTCGAGCTGGAATTCGCCGAAGAGGTGTTGCCGCTGCTCGACCGTGTCGGGCACATGCCGTTGCCTCCTTATATAGACCGCCCGGACGAAGGTTCGGACCGCGAGCGTTATCAGACGGTGTACGCCGAGCGCCTGGGGGCGGTGGCGGCGCCGACGGCGGGGCTGCATTTTGATCAGCCGTTGTTGGAGGCGATTGCGGCCAAGGGCGTGGAGACGGCGTTCGTGACGCTGCACGTCGGCGCCGGGACGTTCCAGCCGGTGCGGGTGGAGCGTATCGAAGACCATCACATGCACAACGAATGGCTGGAAGTGAGCCAGGACGTGGTCGATGCCGTGGCGGCCTGTCGCGCCCGCGGTGGGCGGGTGGTGGCGGTGGGGACCACCAGCGTGCGGTCTTTGGAAAGCGCTGCGCGCGATGGCGTGCTCAAGCCGTTCAGTGGCGACACCGATATCTTTATCTACCCGGGCCGGCCGTTCCATGTGGTCGATGCCCTGGTCACCAACTTTCATTTGCCTGAATCCACGCTGTTGATGCTGGTTTCGGCGTTCGCCGGTTATCCCGAAGCCATGGCCGCCTACAAGGCCGCCGTCGAGCATGGGTACCGCTTTTTCAGCTACGGTGATGCGATGTTCATCACCCGTAACCCCGCGCCACGCGGGCCCGAGGAAACCGTATGAGTCGCACCTGTCGCATGTCCTTCGAGTTGCTTGCCACCGATGGCAAGGCTCGTCGCGGACGCCTGACCTTCCCCCGCGGAACCGTGGAAACCCCTGCGTTCATGCCGGTGGGCACCTACGGCACGGTCAAGGGCATGCTGCCGCGTGACATCGAGGCGATTGGCGCGGAGATCATCCTCGGCAATACCTTCCACCTGTGGCTGCGCCCAGGCATGGAAGTGATCAAGGCCCACGGCGACCTGCACGATTTCATGCAGTGGAAAGGCCCGATCCTGACCGACTCCGGCGGCTTCCAGGTGTTCAGCCTGGGCGCGATGCGCAAGATCAAGGAGGAGGGCGTGACCTTCGCTTCTCCGGTGGACGGTTCCAAGGTGTTCATGGGGCCGGAAGAGTCGATGCAGGTGCAGCGCGACCTGGGCTCGGACATCGTGATGATCTTCGACGAATGCACGCCGTACCCGGCCGATGAAGACGTGGCGCGGGTGTCCATGGAGCTGTCGTTGCGCTGGGCCCAGCGGTCGAAGAATGCCCATGGCGAGAACACGGCGGCGCTGTTCGGCATCGTCCAGGGCGGCATGCACCGCGACTTGCGCATGCGCTCCCTCGAAGGCCTGGACAAGATTGGCTTCGACGGCCTGGCGATTGGTGGCCTGTCGGTGGGTGAGCCGAAGCACGAGATGATCAAGGTGCTCGATTACCTGCCGGGCGAAATGCCGGCTGACAAACCTCGTTACCTTATGGGCGTTGGCAAACCGGAAGATCTGGTTGAGGGTGTGCGCCGCGGGGTGGACATGTTCGATTGCGTGATGCCAACCCGTAATGCCCGCAATGGGCATCTGTTCATCGACACCGGTGTGCTGAAGATCCGTAACGCGTTCCATCGCCATGATGATTCGCCGCTCGATCCGACGTGCGATTGCTATACCTGCCAGAACTTCTCCCGCGCTTATCTGCATCATTTGGACAAGTGCGGCGAAATGCTCGGCAGTATGCTCAATACCATCCACAATTTGCGCCATTATCAGGTGCTTATGGCTGGTTTGCGCGAGGCTATCCAACAGGGTACATTGGCCGCCTTTGTCGAGGCCTTCTATGCCAAGCGCGGGTTGCCTGTTCCGCCTTTGGACTGAGTTTTCCGATCCCTAGATTCAATACTTGCAACTGGAGTGCTAAATGAGCTTTTTTATCTCTAACGCCATGGCTGATGCCGCTGCACCTGCAGCCGCGCCTATGGGTGGCGGTTTCGAGTGGATTTTCCTGGTCGGCTTCCTGGTCATCTTCTACCTGATGATCTGGCGTCCACAGGCCAAGCGCGCCAAAGAGCAGAAAAACCTGCTCAGCAGCCTGCAAAAAGGTGATGAAGTGGTCACCACCGGCGGCATCGCTGGCAAGATCACTAAAGTGGCTGATGACTTCGTGGTACTGGAAGTGTCCGACACTGTTGAAATGAAGTTCCAGAAGGGCGCCATCGCGGCCACGCTGCCAAAAGGCACGCTGAAAGCGATCTAAGTAACCACTTCTTTTCAATCGACGGGGCGCGCAAGGCGCCCCGCGTCATAAGCGGGCGGCGTGATGCTGAACAAATACCCTCTGTGGAAATACCTACTGATCCTGGCGGTGCTGGCGGTCGGTGTGATTTATTCCGCTCCCAATCTATACCCGGATGACCCGGCCATTCAGGTCAGTGGCGCAAGCACTGCGCTGCAGGTCACCCAGGCCGATCTGGACCGTGCGAGCGCTGCGCTCAAGGCGTCCAATATCGATGTGAAGGCTGCGTCCATCGCCGAAAACGGCAAGGGCGGCCTGTTGCGCCTGGTCAAGGCTGAAGACCAACTGCCAGCCAAGGATGTGGTGCGCAAGGCGTTGGGCGACGATTACGTTGTGGCCCTGAACCTGGCCCAGACCACGCCCCCGTGGCTGCGCAAGCTTGGCGCACACCCAATGAAGCTGGGCCTGGACTTGTCCGGTGGTGTGCACTTCCTGCTGGAAGTGGACATGGAAAAAGCCCTCGACGCACGCCTGAAAGTCTACGAAGGCGACGTCAAGAGCCTGCTGCGTAAAGAGCGCCTGCGTTATCGCAGCCTGCCGCAGTTCGAAGGTGCCATTCAGCTGGGCTTCAGCGATGAAGATGCCCGCGAACAGGCCCGTGCGCTGGTGCGCAAGAATTTCAACGATTTCGACATTGTGCCGGCCGACCTCAATGGCCAACCGGTGCTGCGTCTGGCGATGACCCCGGCCAAGCTGGCGGAAATCCGCGAGTACTCCATCAAGCAGAACTTGACCACGGTGCGTAACCGCGTCAACGAGCTGGGTGTGGCCGAGCCGATCGTGCAGCGCCAGGGCGCCAACCGCATCGTGGTTGAGCTGCCAGGCGTGCAGGACACGGCCGAAGCCAAGCGTATCCTCGGCAAGACCGCCAACCTGGAGTTCCGCCTGGCCGCTGAGCCGGGTGCGTCCAAGGCCACTTCCGAGAGCTTCGAGTTCCGTGAAGGCGGTCGTCCGGCGGCGCAGATCGAGCGTGGCCTGATCATCACCGGTGACCAGGTGACCGACGCCCAGGCGGGCTTCGACGAGCAGGGTCGTCCACAGGTGAACATTCGCCTGGACGGTCATGGCGGCGAACTGATGAGCCGCGCCACGCGCAGCAACGTTGGTCGCAGCATGGCGGTGATCTTCATCGAGCAGAAGCCGACCACCACTTACACCAAGCAAGTGGTCAACGGCGTCGAGAAAGACGTACCGGTCCAGACCTTCAAGGAAGAGAAGAAGATCATCAGCCTGGCGACCATCCAGTCGCCACTGGGCAGCCAGTTCCGCATCACCGGCCTCAATGGCCAGGGCGAATCCTCGGAACTGGCCCTGCTGCTGCGTGCCGGTGGCCTGGCCGCGCCGATGTACTTCGCTGAAGAACGCACCATCGGCCCGAGCCTGGGTGCCGACAACATCACCAAGGGTGTCGATGCTTCGCTGTGGGGCATGCTGTTCGTGTCGCTGTTCATCATCGCCATCTACCGCTTCTTCGGCTTGATCGCCACGGTTGCGCTGGCGGTGAACATGGTGCTGCTGCTGGCCCTGATGTCCTTGCTGGGCGCCACACTGACCCTGCCGGGTATCGCCGGTATCGTGTTGACCATGGGTATGGCGGTGGACGCCAACGTGCTGATCTTCTCGCGGATACGTGAAGAGATCGCCGCGGGCATGTCGATCCAGCGGGCAATCAACGAAGGCTTCGGCCGCGCATTCACTGCGATTATCGACTCCAACCTGACCACGTTGCTGGTCGGCGGGATTCTCTTTGCCATGGGCACCGGCCCGGTCAAGGGCTTCGCAGTGACCATGTCCCTCGGGATCTTTACCTCGATGTTCACAGCCATCATGGTGACCCGTGCAATGGTCAACCTGATTTATGGTGGTCGTGACGTCAAGAAGTTGTGGATTTAAGGGGCTGCCATGTTACGTACAATCAACTTCATGGGCGTTCGCAACATTGCGTTCGGCGTCACATTGTTCCTTACGGCCCTGGCGTTGTTCAGCTGGGCCACCAAGGGCCTGAACTACGGCCTGGACTTCACCGGCGGTACGCTCATCGAGCTGACCTACGAGCGTCCGGCCGACGTCACCAGGGTGCGTGAGCAACTGGCGTCGTCGGGCTATGCCGATGCCATCGTGCAGAGCTTCGGCGCGACCACCGATTTGCTGGTGCGCATGCCGGGTGAAGACCCGCAACTGGGCCACCAGGTAGCCGAAGCCTTGCAGAAGGCTGGCGGCGACAACCCGGCCCAGGTCAAGCGCGTGGAGTTCGTCGGCCCGCAAGTGGGTGAAGAGCTGCGCGACCAGGGCGGCCTCGGCATGCTGTTGGCCCTGGGCGGCGTGATGCTCTACCTGGCGTTCCGCTTCCAGTGGAAGTTCGCGGTGGGCGCGATTGTCTCGCTGATCCACGACGTGATCGTGACCGTGGGCATCCTGTCGTTCTTCCAGATCACCTTCGACTTGACGGTGTTGGCGGCGGTGCTGGCGATCATCGGTTACTCGCTCAACGACACCATCGTGGTGTTCGACCGGGTGCGTGAGAACTTCCGCGTGCTGCGCAAGGCGTCCTTGGTCGAGAACATCAACATCTCGACCACCCAGACCCTGCTGCGGACCATGGCGACGTCGATCTCCACCTTGCTGGCGATTGTCGCGCTGCTGGTGTTTGGTGGTGACAACCTGTTCGGTTTCTCCATTGCGCTGTTCATCGGTGTGATGGCGGGTACTTACTCGTCGATCTACATCGCCAACGTGGTGTTGATCTGGCTGAACCTGAGCTCCGAGGATCTGATTCCTCCTGCGGCCACTGACACCGAGGTGGACGACCGCCCGTAAGGCTCGGCTTTCCGTCCGTCACCGCTGAAAAGGCGCGAGTTGAACTCGCGCCTTTTTTTATGCTCCAAGGCTGGGAGAAGCGCGGATTATTCCGCTTGTGATGGTCAGGAGGTTCAAGTGAACAAATCGATGCTGGTTGGTGCGGTATTGGGTGCTGTCGGTGTAACAGCCGGTGGTGCGGTCGCCACCTACAGCTTGGTAAAAAGTGGCCCTGAGTATGCGCAAGTATTGGCCGTGGAGCCGGTCAAGACCCAGATCAAGACCCCGCGTGAAGTGTGCAAGGACGTCACCGTGACTCGGCAGAAGCCCGTCCAGGACCAGCACCAGATCGCCGGCACCGTGCTCGGTGCTGTGGCCGGTGGCCTGTTGGGCAACCAGATCGGCGGCGGCAACGGCAAGAAGATCGCCACCGTGGCGGGTGCGGCCGGTGGTGGTTATGCCGGTAACAAGATCCAGGAAGGCATGCAGGAACGCGACACCTACACCACCACCCAGACTCGCTGTAACACCGTCAATGACATCAGCGACAAGGTTGTGGGCTACGACGTTCGCTACATGCTCGACGGCAAAGAAGGCAAGGTCCGCATGGACCGCGACCCGGGCAACCAGATCCCGGTGAGCAAGGAAGGCCAACTGATCCTGGGCCAGAACGAACCGGCCCAGTAATTGGAAGATGTACAAGAAGCACCCTTCGGGGTGCTTTTTTTACGTCCGCATTTCCATGCTCACATCAATCCACTATAGACACAAAACCTGTGCCTGCCCCAGTCCCCCTGTGGGAGCGAGCCTGCTCGCGATAGCGGTGGGTCAGCTTGCAAGGATGTTGGATGGCCGGCCTCTTCGCGAGCAGGCTCGCTCCCACAGTAGGTCTGCGGCAGGCTTCGATTTCCCGGCTACCCAAACCTCCCCTGTGGGAGCAAAGCTTGCTCGCGATGGCGGTGGTTCAGCCTGCATCCATGTCCAAGGTGTGATGCATTGTGGCGAGGGAGCTTGCTCCCGCTGGGCTGCGCAGCAGACCCAAGATCTTGCGGTCGCTGCGCAACCGAGCGGGAGCAAGCTCCCTCGCCACAATGTCCGCCTCTGGGCTGGGTGGTGTGAAACAGGCATAAAAAAAGCACCCCGAAAGGTGCTTTTTTCTAACCGAACTACCTAACGCTTCAACGAAGCCGGCAAGTGCGGCTGGATGGCCGTCAGTACAGCCTTGAAGCATTTGGTGTTGCCGGCAACGATGTGGCCTTTCTCAAGGAAATCATGGCCGCCGGTGAAGTCGCTCACCAAGCCACCGGCTTCCTGGATCAGCAGGGCGCCTGCGGCCATGTCCCATTCGGACAGGCCCGACTCCCAGAACGCATCGAAACGGCCAGCAGCCACATAAGCCAGGTCCAGGCTCGCAGCACCGGCGCGGCGGATGCCGGCGGTCTGGCCGACCAGGGCGCGGAACATGCCCAGGTAGTTGTCCAGGTTGTCCATCTGGTCATCACGGAACGGGAAGCCGGTACCCAGCAGGGCGCCGTCCAGGCTGGTGCGGCCGCTGACGCGCAGGCGACGACCGTTCAGTTGGGCGCCACGGCCACGGCTGGCGGTGAATTCTTCCTGGCGAACCGGGTCCAGCACGACGGCGTGTTCCAGGCGGCCACGGTATTTGCAGGCGATGCTGACCGCGAAGTGAGGAATGCCGCGCAGGAAGTTGGTGGTGCCGTCCAGCGGATCGATGATCCACAGGTACTCTTCGCCTTCGATGCCAGTACCGGCGTGCATGCCGGTCTCTTCACCGAGGATGGAGTGGTTTGGGTAAGCCTTGCGCAGGGCGTCGACGATTTTCTGTTCGGCGGCGCGATCGACCTCGGACACATAGTCCTTGGCGTCTTTTTCATCGACCTTGATGGTATCCAGGCGCTCGATGGAGCGGAAGATCAGTTCACTGGCGCTGCGGGCGGCGCGCAGCGCGATATTCAGCATGGGCTGCATGGATGTGTCACCTAAGGTTGTTAAAGAAAGCCGCGCATTCTATCAGAAAGTTTTCTCAGGAGAAGGTTGGTGTTCGCTTTCATAGCTTAACGGTAGGTGCTTAGGTAAGATTTGCTCCCTTTATCGTGTTCGAGAGCGCCTCCCTTGTTGCAGAACATTCGTGTCGTCCTGGTCAATACCAGCCATCCGGGTAACATCGGCGGAGCTGCGCGGGCCATGAAGAACATGGGCCTGTCGCGCCTGGTGCTGGTCGAGCCGCGCTTGTTTCCCCATCACGAAGCCGATGCCCGGGCCTCCGGCGCCGGTGACATCCTTGCCAGCGCCCAGGTCGTCGCCACCCTGGAAGATGCCCTGGTGGGTTGCAACCTGGTGCTCGGCACCAGCGCCCGCGACCGCCGCATCCCCTGGCCGCTGCTCGACCCCCGCGAATGCGGCACCAAAGTGGTCGAGGAGGCCGCGCAAGGCTTCGAGATCGCCCTGGTGTTCGGTCGTGAAGACTCCGGCCTGACCAACGACGAGCTGCAGCGATGTCACTTTCACGTGCATATCCCTTCCGACCCCGAGTTCAGTTCCTTGAACCTGGGGGCGGCGGTGCAGGTGTTGAGCTATGAAGTGCGCATGGCTTGGCTGGCGGCCGAAGGCAAGCCCAGCAAAGTCGAAAAAACCGAGGTGACGTCGCCGCGCAGTGAGACACTGGCGACCATGGACGAGTTGGAACGATTCTTCGAACACCTGGAGCAGACCCTGGTGGACATCGAATTCCTCGACCCGGAAAAGCCGCGGCACTTGATGGCGCGCCTGCGTCGGTTGTACGGACGAAGCTCGGTGAGCCGGGCGGAGATGAATATATTGCGCGGCATCCTCACGGAAACCCAGAAAGCGGCCCGTGGCGAGCTGATTAAGCGGAAGAAATAAAATGTTCGAACGTTTGCGTGAAGATATCCAAAGTGTTTTCCATCGTGACCCGGCGGCGCGCAATGCCTTTGAAGTGCTGACCTGCTACCCGGGCATGCACGCCATCTGGATCCATCGCCTGTCCGGCGCTTTGTGGGGCATGGGCTGGAAGTGGTTGGCGCGGCTGGTCTCGAACTTCGGCCGCTGGCTGACCGGGATCGAGATCCACCCGGGTGCCAAGGTCGGCCGCCGCTTCTTCATCGACCATGGCATGGGCATCGTCATAGGTGAAACCGCCGAGATCGGCGACGACGTGACGCTCTACCAGGGCGTGACCCTCGGCGGCACGAGTTGGAACAAAGGCAAGCGCCACCCAACCCTGGAAGACGGCGTGGTGGTCGGTGCCGGCGCCAAGGTGCTCGGGCCGTTCACGGTCGGGGCGGGGGCGAAAGTCGGTTCCAACGCCGTGGTGACCAAGGCCGTGCCGCCGGGCGCGACCGTGGTGGGCATTCCGGGACGGATCATCGTCAAGTCCGATGACGAGCAGGACGCCCGCCGCAAGGCCATGGCCGAGAAGATCGGCTTCGACGCCTACGGTGTCGGCGAAGACATGCCCGACCCGGTCGCCCGCGCCATCAACCAGTTGCTCGATCACCTGCAAGCCGTCGATGGGCGCCTGGAAGGGATGTGCGGCGCCCTGAAGGACCTGGGCAGTAATTACTGTGCCAAGGACCTGCCTGAACTGCGCGAGGAAGACTTTGCGTGTGTGAAGGACAAGGATGAGACCCAGGCCGGTTGAAACCCTGCCGGCCTCATCGCGAGCAAGCTCGCTCCCACATTGGATCCCTGCCGCCCCGCAGATCCCTTGTGGGAGCGAGCTTGCTCGCGAAGAACGATAACGCGGTATAGCTGGTCGTTAGCCGCCTACCTTTGCTATCATTCGCGCGCTCTTTCGCGGGTAAACCCGAGTAAAGCACTAGGTCTTATACTTGACTTAAATACTCGGGAATTGCATACTCGCCCCCATTCCGAACTCCGTGGTAATTGTCCATGCGACTGACTACAAAAGGCCGATACGCCGTGACCGCAATGCTGGATCTGGCATTGCATGCGCAGCACGGGCCGGTGTCCCTGGCCGATATCTCCGAGCGCCAGGGCATTTCCCTGTCCTACCTTGAACAGCTGTTTGCCAAGCTGCGCCGTAGCAACCTGGTTTCCAGCGTTCGCGGCCCCGGCGGCGGCTACCAGCTGTCGCGCGACATGCAGGGCATCCAGGTTGCCCAGGTGATCGATGCGGTGAACGAATCGGTCGATGCGACCAAATGCCAGGGCCTTGGCGACTGCCATGGCGGCGATACTTGCCTGACCCACCACTTGTGGTGCGACCTCAGCCTGCAGATTCACGAATTTCTAAGCGGTATCAGCTTGGCTGACCTTGTAACTCGTCGTGAGGTGCAAGAAGTAGCCCAGCGTCAGGACCAGCGCCGTTGCAATAGCAAGACGCTGCACCTGGACAAGATTGAAGCGTCCGCCGTCGAATGACTGCCGCAGAGCACGCGGAACGCCAGCCAGCCTGATTTAGGAGAAAGTCCATGAAATTGCCGATTTACCTTGATTACTCTGCGACCACCCCGGTTGATCCGCGTGTTGCGCAAAAAATGAGTGAATGCCTGCTGGTCGACGGAAACTTCGGCAACCCGGCGTCCCGTTCCCACGTGTTCGGCTGGAAGGCCGAAGAGTCGGTCGAAAACGCCCGTCGCCAGGTCGCCGACCTGGTCAACGCCGACCCGCGTGAAATCGTCTGGACCTCCGGTGCCACCGAATCCGACAACCTGGCAATCAAGGGTGTCGCGCATTTCTACCACACCAAGGGCAAGCACCTGATCACCTCCAAGATCGAGCACAAGGCTGTCCTGGACACCATGCGCCAACTGGAGCGTGAAGGCTTCGAAGTCACCTACATCGAGCCCGGTGAAGACGGCATCATCACCCCGGCCATGATCGAAGCCGCCCTGCGCGACGACACCATCCTGGTCTCGATCATGCACGTGAACAACGAAATCGGCACCGTCAACGACATCGCCGCCATCGGCGAACTGACCCGTTCCAAGGGCGTCCTGTTCCACGTCGACGGCGCGCAGTCCACCGGCAAGGTCGACATCGACCTGTCCAAGCTGAAAGTCGACCTGATGTCGTTCTCCGCCCACAAGACTTATGGCCCTAAAGGCATCGGCGCGCTGTACGTCAGCCGCAAGCCGCGTGTTCGCCTTGAAGCGACCATGCACGGCGGCGGGCACGAGCGTGGCATGCGTTCCGGCACCCTGGCGACCCACCAGATCGTCGGCATGGGCGAAGCCTTCCGTGTGGCCAAGGAAGACATGGCCGCCGAGAACGTACGCATCAAGGCCCTGAGCGACCGTTTCTTCAAGCAGGTCGAGCACCTCGAAGAACTCTACGTCAACGGCAGCCTGACCGCCCGCGTACCGCACAACCTGAACCTGAGCTTCAACTACGTTGAAGGCGAGTCGCTGATCATGGCGCTCAAGGATCTGGCCGTGTCGTCCGGTTCGGCGTGCACCTCGGCGTCGCTGGAGCCTTCGTACGTACTGCGCGCCCTGGGCCGCAACGACGAACTGGCCCACAGCTCGATCCGCTTCACCTTCGGCCGTTTCACCACCGAAGAAGAAATCGATTACGCCGCGCAGAAAGTCTGCGAGGCCGTTACCAAGCTGCGCGCTCTGTCGCCGCTGTGGGACATGTACAAAGACGGCGTCGACATCTCGAAAATCGAATGGGCGGCGCACTGAGAAGTCGCCACCAGAGCGGCTCCACTGATGAGGATTGAAGCAAATGGCATATAGCGAAAAGGTCATCGACCACTACGAGAACCCGCGCAACGTCGGCAAGATGGACGCGCAGGATCCTGATGTCGGCACCGGCATGGTCGGCGCTCCGGCGTGCGGCGACGTGATGCGCCTGCAGATCAAGGTCAACGAGCAAGGCATCATCGAAGATGCCAAGTTCAAGACCTATGGCTGCGGTTCCGCCATCGCGTCCAGCTCCCTGGCCACCGAGTGGATGAAGGGCAAGACCCTTGATGAAGCCGAAACCATCAAGAACACCCAGCTGGCCGAAGAACTGGCCCTGCCGCCAGTGAAGATCCACTGCTCGGTACTCGCCGAAGACGCCATCAAGGCCGCCGTTCGCGATTACAAGCAGAAGAAAGGCTTGATCTGATCCGCGTTACGGTAAGGAGTTTTCCATGGCTATCCAGATGACAGAAGCGGCAGCTAACCATATCCAGCGCTCCCTTGCGGGGCGCGGCAAGGGCGAGGGTATCCGCCTGGGTGTTCGCACCACGGGCTGTTCTGGCCTCGCCTATGTACTGGAATTCGTCGACGAAGTGGGCGAAGACGATCAGGTGTTCGAGAGTCATGGTCAGAAAGTGATCATCGACCCGAAAAGCCTGACGTACCTGGACGGCACCGAGCTGGATTTCGTCAAGGAAGGGTTGAACGAAGGCTTCAAGTTCAACAACCCCAACGTGCGCGGTGAATGTGGCTGCGGCGAAAGCTTCAACATCTGAGGCGGCTTGTGGGTACTCCTTGTCATTTTGCGTTGTTCCAGATGCAGCCGGCGTTCCAGCTGGATCTTGAGCAGTTGTCCGCGCGTTACCTTGAACTGGCCCGTGGCGTCCATCCCGACCGCTTTGCCGATGCTTCCGAGGCGGAGCAGCGGCGGGCGCTCGAGCAGTCGGCGAACCTCAACGAGGCTTACCAGACGCTCAAGCACCCGGCCAAGCGCGCGCGTTACCTGCTCGCCATCAGCGGCCATGAGTTGCCGCTGGAGGTCACGGTCCACGATCCCGAGTTTCTGTTGCAGCAGATGCAATGGCGCGAAGAGCTCGAGGACCTGCAGGACAGCGCCGACCTGGCCGGTGTCGCGGTATTCAAGCGCCGCTTGAAGGACGCCCAGCAAACACTGAACGAAAGCTTCGCAGCCTGCTGGAACGATGCCGCGCAACGCGAACAGGCCGAACGTCTGATGCGGCGCATGCAGTTCCTCGACAAGCTCACCTACGAAGTGCGCCAGTTAGAAGAGCGCCTCGACGATTAACCCAGTGCCGCTCCGGTCGCACGCCTGATTACAGATAAGTCCTGATTACGATGGCCCTACTGCAGATCGCCGAACCCGGCCAAAGTCCACAACCGCACCAGCGTCGCCTGGCTGTCGGGATCGACTTGGGTACCACCAATTCCCTGGTCGCTGCCTTGCGCAGCGGTCTTTCCGAACCGCTGGCCGACGAGCAGGGACGGGTGATCCTGCCGTCCGCCGTGCGTTATCACGCCGACCGCGTCGAAGTGGGCGAGTCGGCCAAGCTGGCCGCCGCCACTGACCCCTTGAACACCATTGTCTCGGTCAAGCGCTTGATGGGTCGTGGCCTGTCCGACGTCAAGCAATTGGGCGACCAGCTGCCGTACCGCTTCGTCGGTGGCGAGTCCCATATGCCGTTCATCGAAACCGTGCAGGGCCCGAAAAGCCCGGTCGAGGTTTCCGCCGACATCCTCAAGGTCCTGCGCCAGCGCGCCGAAGCGGCGTTGGGTGGTGAGTTGGTGGGTGCGGTCATCACCGTCCCGGCCTATTTCGACGACGCCCAGCGCCAAGCCACCAAGGACGCGGCCAAGCTGGCCGGCCTGAACGTGCTGCGCCTGCTCAACGAGCCGACCGCTGCGGCGGTCGCGTATGGTCTGGACCAGCATGCCGAAGGCCTGGTCGCCATCTACGACCTGGGCGGCGGTACGTTCGATATTTCGATCCTGCGCCTGACCGGCGGTGTCTTCGAAGTCCTGGCCACCGGTGGCGACAGTGCCCTGGGCGGCGATGACTTCGACCATGCCATCGCTGGCTGGATCATCGAGCAGGCGGGCTTGTCCGCCGACCTCGACCCCGGTGCGCAACGCCACCTGCTGCAAACCGCCTGCGCCGCCAAGGAAGCCTTGACCGACACCGCCACGGTTGAAGTGGCTTATGGCGAGTGGAAAGCCGCGCTGACTCGCGAAGCCTTCGATGCCCTGATCGAGCCCATGGTCGCCCGTAGCCTCAAGGCCTGCCGCCGTGCGGTGCGTGATTCCGGCGTGGAGCTGGAAGACGTCAAGGCCGTGGTCATGGTCGGTGGTTCGACCCGCGTGCCTCGGGTTCGCGAAGCCGTTGCCGAGGCCTTTGGCCGCCAGCCGCTGACCGAAATCGACCCGGACCAGGTGGTGGCCATCGGCGCCGCGATCCAGGCCGATACCCTGGCCGGCAACAAGCGTGACGGCGGCGAACTGCTGTTGCTCGACGTGATTCCGTTGTCCCTGGGGCTGGAAACCATGGGCGGCCTGATGGAGAAGGTGATTCCGCGCAACACCACCATCCCGGTTGCCCGCGCCCAGGACTTCACCACCTACAAAGACGGCCAGTCGGCCATGATGATCCACGTGCTGCAAGGCGAGCGTGAACTGATCAGCGACTGCCGCTCCCTGGCCCGCTTCGAGTTGCGCGGCATCCCGGCCATGGTTGCCGGTGCGGCGAAAATCCGCGTGACCTTCCAGGTCGACGCCGACGGCTTGCTCAATGTTTCCGCCCGCGAACTGGGTTCGGGCGTGGAGGCGAGCATCCAGGTCAAGCCGTCCTATGGCCTGACCGACGGCGAAATCGCCAAGATGCTCAAGGATTCCTTCCAGCACGCCAGCGACGACAAGGTCGCCCGTGTACTGCGCGAGCAACAGGTCGATGCCCAGCGCCTGATCGAAGCCGTGCAAGGTGCCCTTGAGGCCGACGGCGACCGGTTGCTCGACGCTGAAGAGCGCATGGTCATCGAGCTGCAGATGCAGGAATTGTCCGAATTGATGAAAGGCACCGATGGTTATGCCATCGAGCAGCAGACCAAGCGTCTGTCGCAGGTCACCGATGCCTTTGCTGCCCGCCGCCTGGACTCGACGGTGAAAGCCGCCCTGGCGGGGCGCAACCTGAATGAAATCGAGGAATAACTGATGCCGCAGGTGATTTTTCTGCCCCACGAGAAGTTCTGTCCGGAGGGCATGGTCGTGGAGGCTGAGCCCGGGACTTCCATTCTCGAACTGGCCCATGAGCACCATATCGAGATAGAGAGTGCCTGTGGCGGCGTCTGTGCTTGCACGACGTGCCATTGCATCATTCGTGAGGGCTTCGATTCGCTGGAAGAGGCAGACGAGTTGGAAGAAGACTTCCTCGATCGGGCCTGGGGGCTGGAGGCACAATCGCGCCTGAGCTGCCAAGCTATCGTCGGCACCGAAGACCTGACCGTCGAAATCCCGAAATATTCGCTTAACCATGCGGCCGAAGCGCCGCACTGATGGTGACACTGTCATGAGCTATGGTTGGAATGATGTACAACGCATCGCAGAAGAGTTGGCCGAAGCCCACGAGGGTCTCGATCCATACTCTGTAGGTTTCGTCCGTTTGCAGCAGATGATCCTGGAGCTGCCTGACTTCGATGCCACCTCTGGCCGAGTCGGCGAGAAAGTGTTGGAAGCGGTTCAGGAGCTCTGGGCCGCCGAATTGGACTGATCGCCTCGCAGGTTAGGCAATACCTAAGAACCCGCGTATAATTCGCGGGTTTAATTTTTCGTAAATTACCGTTTCTGGAGTTACACCATGGCTGTTCAACGTACTTTCTCCATCATCAAGCCTGACGCCGTTGCAAAAAACGTGATCGGCAAGATCGTTACCCGCTTCGAAGACGCTGGCCTGCGCGTTGTAGCTTCGAAAATGAAGCAACTGTCCAAAGCCGAAGCCGAAGGCTTCTACGCTGAGCACAGCGAGCGCGGTTTCTTCGGTGAGCTGGTTGCCTTCATGACTTCCGGTCCGGTTGTCGTTCAGGTGCTGGAAGGCGAAAACGCTATCGCTCGCAACCGTGAGCTGATGGGCGCTACCAACCCTAAAGAAGCTGCTGCCGGCACCATCCGTGCTGACTTCGCTGAATCCATCGACGCCAACGCCGTCCACGGTTCGGACTCCGAAGCCGCCGCTGCTCGCGAAATCGCCTACTTTTTCGCTGCTACTGAAGTAACCACTCGCTAAGCATTGGCTTAAGAGTGAAGGTGAATCCATGACTACATCGACTGTTAAAACCAATCTGCTGGGGCTGACCCAGCCGGAAATGGAGAAATTCTTCGACTCGATCGGGGAGAAGCGTTTCCGTGCCGGTCAGGTGATGAAATGGATTCACCACTTTGGCGTCGACGACTTCGACGCCATGACGAATGTCGGCAAGGCCCTGCGCGAGAAGCTCAAGGCTGTTGCCGAGATTCGCGGCCCCGAAGTGGTCAGCGAGGACATCTCCAGCGACGGCACCCGTAAGTGGGTGGTGCGCGTGGCGTCCGGCAGCTGCGTCGAGACCGTCTACATTCCCCAGGGCAAGCGCGGCACCTTGTGCGTTTCGTCCCAGGCAGGCTGTGCCCTGGATTGCAGTTTCTGCTCCACCGGCAAGCAAGGCTTCAATAGCAACCTCACCGCCGCCGAAGTGATCGGCCAGGTGTGGATTGCCAACAAATCCTTTGGCAGCGTCCCGGCGACCGTCGACCGTGCCATCACCAACGTGGTGATGATGGGCATGGGTGAGCCGCTGCTGAACTTCGACAACGTCGTCTCCGCCATGCACTTGATGATGGACGACCTGGGCTACGGCATTTCCAAGCGCCGCGTGACCCTGTCCACCTCCGGCGTGGTGCCGATGATCGATGAGCTGGCCAAGCACATCGATGTCTCCCTGGCGTTGTCGCTGCACGCACCCAATGACGCATTGCGTAACCAATTGGTGCCGATCAACAAGAAATATCCGCTTAAGATGCTGCTCGAGTCGTGCCAGCGCTACATGTCGTCCCTGGGCGAAAAGCGCGTGCTGACCATCGAGTACACGCTGCTCAAGGATGTGAACGACAAGGTCGAACACGCGGTCGAGATGATTGAGCTGCTCAAGAACATCCCGTGCAAGATCAACCTGATCCCGTTCAACCCGTTCCCGCATTCCGGGTACGAGCGTCCGAGCAACAACGCGATTCGTCGCTTCCAGGATCAGCTTCACCACGCTGGCTTCAACGTCACCGTGCGCACCACCCGCGGCGAAGATATCGACGCCGCTTGTGGCCAATTGGTAGGACAGGTGCTGGATCGCACCCGTCGCAGCGAACGCTACATTGCCGTGCGTGAGTTGAACGCCGCGGACGATGCGGTGCAAAACGCTGCGAACAGTCACTAAGAGAGGATCTCTATGTCCCTGCGCTTCGCGCTCGTTTTGCTGTTGGCCGGCCTTTGTTCCGGTTGCGTCCTGTCGGGTGACTACAACCCGATGAAGACCAGCAAAGGGCGCGACGAAGCACGTGTGGCCTATGTGCAACTGGGCATCGGCTACCTGCAACAGGGCATGACCGAACGGGCCAAGGTACCGCTCAAGAAAGCCCTGGAGCTGGACGATTCCGACCCGGATGCCAACGCGGCCCTGGCCCTGGTGTTCCAGGCCGAGATGGAGCCGGAACTGGCCGACCAGCATTTTCGCAAGGCGCTGTCTGGCCGGCCGCAAGACGCACGGATCCTGAACAACTACGGCAGCTTTCTTTTCGAGCAGAAACGCTACAAGGAAGCCTACGAGCGTTTCGAGCAGGCTGCCGCCGATACCCTTTACCCTGAGCGCTCGCGGGTGTTCGAAAACCTCGGCATGACCGCCGCGCAGCTCGGCCAGCGTGACCTGGCCCGCCAGCAGTTGGAAAAGGCGCTACGGCTCAATCGCCAGCAACCGCGGGCGCTGCTGGAAATGGCTGAGTTGTCCTACGAAGACAGGCATTATGTGCCCGCGCGTGACTATTACGAGCGTTTTAGCCTGCTGAGTGAGCAAAATGCACGTAGTCTATTGCTCGGCGTTCGGCTGGCACATGTGTTTGAAGATCGCGACAAAGCTGCAAGCTACGGCTTGCAACTCAAAAGACTCTATCCCGGTACGCCGGAATATCAGCAATACCTGTCGGAGCAATGATGAAAGCGGCGCATCCCGAAGTTGTAGCAGCGACTCGCGTAAATCCCGGTGAGACCCTGCGTCAAGCCCGCGAAAGCAATGGTTGGTCGCTGGCCGAAGTGGCCCTCAAGCTCAATCTCACCGTGGCTTCCCTGGGCAACCTGGAAGCGGGCGCGTTCGACAAGCTGCCTGGGCACACCTTCGCCCGCGGCTATATCCGCGCCTATGCCAAGCTGCTCGGCATGGATCAGACCGTACTGGTCCAGCAATTCGATCAATACACCGGTTCCGATGCCCAGGGCAGCAACGTGCACAGCCTGGGGCGCATCGAGGAGCCGGTTCGCGTTTCCCACACCATTTTGCGAATCGTCAGCCTGTTGCTGCTGATTGCGGTGATCGGTGGCGGTTTTGTCTGGTGGCAGGACCAGGCTTCCTTGCGCAACAAGGAGCCGGTCGCCATGAACCCCGAGCACGTCGAAGTCGAGGGCGCTGACGGCACCACCCAGATCCATCCATTGGACGAGCCGGAAGACCAGGCGGTTGTCGAAGGCCAGGCCGAAGGCGAAACCGCCCTGGCGTTGCCTCAAGGCCAGGATAGCGGCGAAGCCGATGCTACCGCTGGCGCCGAGCCGACCGTGCCATCCGCTCCGGCGCCAGCTCCTGCGCCGGCCGCACCGACCGCGCCGGCCCACGCGGGCACTGCGCCGGCTGCTCCCGCCGCACCGGCGGCTCCAGCGCCAGTTCCCGCCACGCCAGCACCAACCGTTGCTGCGCCGAGCGTACCGGCTGCTCCTGCAACCCCAGCGGCCCCGGCCCCTGCACCCGGTGATGGCCAGGTACAAATCCAGTTCACCGCCGACTGCTGGACGCAAATCACCGACGGCAACGGCAAGGTGCTGTTCAGCGGCCTCAAGCGCAAGGGCGACAACACGGCCGTCAACGGCAAGCCGCCGTTTGCCGTACGCCTGGGTTATGCCCGTGGCGCGCAGGTCAGCTACAACGGCCAGCCAGTCGACATCGCTCCGTTCACCAGTGGCGAGACCGCTCGCCTGAAGTTGGGTCAATAAGTCATGCACGGCGAATCTCCAATCAAGCGTCGCGAATCCCGGAAAATCTGGGTCGGTAACGTGCCCGTGGGCGGCGATGCGCCAATCGCTGTGCAGAGCATGACCAACAGCGACACCAACGACGTGGCCGCCACGGTCGCCCAGATCAACCGCCTGGAAGCCGCCGGTGTCGACATCGTGCGAGTATCGGTGCCGGACATGGACGCCGCCGAGGCGTTCGGCAAGATCAAGCAATTGGTCAAGGTCCCCTTGGTCGCCGACATCCACTTCGACTACCGCATCGCCTTGCGCGTGGCCGAGTTGGGCGTCGATTGCCTGCGCATCAACCCGGGCAACATCGGTCGCGAAGACCGTGTGCGTGCCGTGGTGGATGCCGCGCGCGACCGGGGCATCCCGATCCGCATCGGCGTGAACGCCGGTTCCCTGGAAAAAGACCTGCAAAAGAAATACGGCGAACCGACCCCGGCGGCGCTGGTGGAATCGGCGCTGCGCCATGTGGAGCACCTCGAACGCCTGAACTTTCAGGACTTCAAGGTCAGCGTGAAGGCGTCCGACGTGTTCATGGCCGTCGAAGCCTACCGTCTGCTGGCCAAGGAAATCGTCCAGCCGCTGCACCTGGGCATCACCGAAGCCGGTGGGTTGCGCTCGGGCACGGTGAAATCCGCCGTCGGCCTCGGTATGCTGCTCGCCGAAGGGATTGGCGATACCATCCGCATCTCGTTGGCGGCTGACCCGGTCGAGGAAGTGAAAGTCGGCTACGACATTCTCAAGTCCCTGCACCTGCGTTCCCGTGGCATCAACTTCATCGCCTGCCCGAGTTGCTCGCGGCAGAACTTCGATGTGGTCAAGACCATGAACGAACTGGAAGGGCGCCTCGAAGACCTGCTGGTACCGCTGGATGTCGCGGTGATTGGTTGCGTGGTCAACGGGCCGGGTGAAGCCAAGGAGGCCCATATCGGCCTGACGGGCGGTACGCCGAACCTGATTTACATCGACGGCAAGCCGTCGCAGAAACTGACGAATGACAATCTGGTGGATGAGCTGGAACGGCTGATTCGCCAGAAAGCGGCCGAAAAGGTCGAAGCCGACGCAGCGGTCATCGCGCGCGGTTAAGTCGAAAGATTAAGGAATACACGTGAGCAAGTCTCTGCAAGCCATTCGTGGCATGAACGACATCCTGCCCGAGCAGACGCCCCTGTGGCGCTATTTCGAGGGCACCGTGGCGCGCCTGCTGGATAACTACGGTTACCGGCAGATCCGCATGCCGATCGTCGAGTTCACCGAGCTGTTCAAGCGCTCCATCGGTGAAGTGACCGACATCGTCGAAAAAGAGATGTACACCTTCGACGACCGCAACGGCGATTCCCTGACCCTGCGCCCCGAAGGCACGGCGGCCTGCGTGCGGGCGGTGCTCGAACACGGCATCACCGGCGGCGGCCAGGTGCAGAAACTCTGGTACATCGGCCCGATGTTCCGTCACGAGCGCCCGCAGAAAGGCCGTTACCGCCAGTTCCACCAGATCGGCCTCGAAGTGTTCAACCTCGACGGCCCGGACATCGACGCCGAGCTGATCGTCATGACCTGGCGCCTATGGGGCGAGCTGGGGCTGCGTGACGCGGTCAAGCTCGAGCTCAACAGCCTGGGTACCAGCGAGTCCCGTGGCCGCTACCGTGAAGCGTTGGTGGAGTTTCTGTCCGCCCACCTCGACAAGCTGGACGAAGACAGCCAGCGCCGCCTGAAGACCAATCCTCTGCGCGTGCTCGACACCAAGAACGCCGAGACCCAAGCGATCCTGGTGGACGCGCCGAAAATGGCCGACTACCTCGACGACGAGTCCCGTGCGCACTTCGAGGGGCTGAAGGCACGCCTCGACGCCGTGGGCATTCCCTACGTGATCAACCCCAAGTTGGTCCGTGGCCTGGATTACTACAGCAAGACCGTCTTCGAGTGGGTCACCGACAAGCTCGGCGCCCAAGGCACCGTCTGTGCCGGTGGCCGCTACGACGGGCTGGTGGAGCAGATGGGCGGCAAGCCGACCCCGGGCGTGGGCTTTGCCATGGGCATCGAGCGCCTGGTGCTGATGCTTGAGGCGCTGGATAAAGTGCCTGAAGAGCTGTCCCGTCAGGTCGACGTCTACCTGTGCGCCTTTGGCGAGGCCGCCGAACTGGCCGCCCTGGCCCTGAGCGAGCGGATCCGCGACCAGTTGCCCAACCTGCGCCTGCAGATCAACGCCGGCGCCGGCAGCTTCAAGAGCCAATTCAAGAAGGCCGACAAGAGCGGTGCGCTGTACGCACTGATCCTCGGTGACGACGAACTGGCCCAACAAGTGGTAGGTTTCAAACCCCTGCGTGGCCAGGGCGAACAACAAAGCATTGCCTGGGATGCGCTTGCTGCACACCTGGCCACCTGCGTCGTGCAGGGTTGAAGCTGTCAAACAGCCGATTTAGCGATTAAGGAGTATTGGGGTGTCGAGTACCGAAGATGAACAGCTGGCGGATTTGAAGGACTGGTGGACGCGCAACGGCAAGCCGCTGGTCACTGGCGGCCTGTTGGCGCTGGTCATCGTGTTCGGCTGGCAGGCCTACCAGAAATACCAGAGCAACCAGTCGCAAGGCGCCTCGGTGCTCTACCAGCAATTGCTGGAAACCACCCTGACCCCGGACGGCAAGCCTGACGCGGCCCGCGTGGCGGACCTGGCCGGCAAGCTGGACAAGGAATTCGGCGGCACTGCCTACGCCCAATACGGTCGCCTGTTCGTGGCCAAGGTGGCGGTGGACAGCGGCAAGCTGGACGACGCGGCCACCGAGCTGAAAGCCATTGTCGACAAGCCGGTCAACCCGACCCTGGGCGAAGTGGCGCGTCAGCGCCTGGCGCAGGTGCTGGCGGCGCAGAACAAGGCCGAAGACGCCTTGAAGCTGCTCGACGGTGACGCCGACAAGGCGTTCCTGGCGACCCGCGAAGAACTCAAGGGCGACCTGCTGGTACAGCTGGGCCGTGCCGATGAGGCCCATGCGGCCTACCAAAAAGCCAAGGCTGCGCTGTCGGATGAAGCCGCGGTCGGTGGCCTGCAAATCAAGCTGGACGACCTGGCCAAAGGGGATGCGTGACGTGATTCGTTGGAAACATGCAGCATTGCTGGCCCTGGCCATTCTGGCCGCGGGTTGCAGCAGCAACAGCAAGAAAGAACTGCCGCCGGCCGAACTGACCGACTTCAAAGAAGAAGTCGTGCTGCAGAAGCAGTGGAGCCGTTCCATCGGCGATGGCCAGGGTGAAACCTACAACATGCTGGTGCCGGCCATCGACGGCGACACCATCTATGCCGGCGACGTCACCGGCGTGGTAATGGCGATGGACCGCACCAACGGCGACGTCAAATGGGAAAAGGACCTTGAGCTGCCTGTTTCCGGCGCCGTTGGCGTGGGTTATGGCCTGGTCATGATCGGCACGCTCAAGGGTGAGATCGTCGCCCTGGACGCGAGCAGCGGTGAAGAGAAATGGCGCGCCCGCGTGACCAGCGAAGTGCTCGCACCGCCCGCCACCAACGGTGACGTGGTGGTGGTGCAGACCCAGGATGACCGTCTGATCGGCCTGGATGCCGCCACCGGCAACCAGCGCTGGTTGTATGACAGCACCCCGGCGGTACTGACCCTGCGTGGCACCAGTGCGCCGATCGTTACCAACCGCCTGGCGGTGGCTGGCTTGTCGACCGGTAAAGTGGTTGCCCTGGATATTTCCAACGGCGTGCCGGTCTGGGAACAGCGCGTAGCGATCCCGCAAGGTCGTTCGGAACTGGAGCGTGTGGTCGACATCGACGGCGGCTTGCTGCTGTCCGGCGGTACGCTGTACGTCGCCAGCTACCAGGGTCGCGTCGCGGCACTGGACCTGGAAAGCGGTCGTCCGCTGTGGCAGCGCGATGCGTCCAGCTACGCCGGTGTCGCCCAGGGCTTTGGCAGCGTCTACGTGAGCCTGTCCTCGGGCACCGTCGAAGGCGTTGACGAGCGTTCCACCACCGCATTGTGGAGCAACGACTCCCTGGCCCGTCGTCAACTGTCGGCCCCGGAAGTGTTCTCCAGCTACGTCGCAGTGGGTGACCTGGAAGGTTACCTGCACCTGCTCAGCCAGGTGGACGGTCGTTTCGTCGGCCGTGAGCGCATCGACAGCGACGGCCTGCGTGCCCGTCCGCTGGTGGTGGGCAACATGATCTATGTGTATGGCAACAGCGGCAAACTGGAAGCCCTGACCATCAAGTAAGACTATGCTTGGGTTAATTCCCAAGCGGCTTCATTCATGTGGGAGCGGGCTTGCTCGCGAAGACGGTGGATCAGTCGACATTCATGTCACTGGACTAGCGCTATCGCGAGCAAGCTCGCTCCTACAGAATGGCCCCCGAGCACCAGCCGCTGCCTCGCAGCGGCTTTTGTATTTTCTGAAATAACGAAGTGGAGAGCCGCATGGTTCCCGTAATCGCCCTGGTGGGCCGACCGAACGTCGGCAAGTCCACCTTGTTCAACCGCCTGACCAGGACACGCGACGCCATTGTCGGCGACTTGTCCGGTCTGACCCGTGATCGCCAATACGGTGAGGCCAAGTGGCAAGGGCGTACCTATATTCTGGTCGACACCGGCGGCATCTCCGGTGATGAACACGGCATGGACGAAAAAATGGCCGAGCAGTCGCTGCTCGCCATCGAAGAAGCCGATGTGGTGCTGTTTCTGGTAGACGCCAAGGCTGGTTTTACCGCCGCCGACCAGATGATCGCCGAGCATTTGCGCAAGCGTAACAAGCGTTCCTACGTGGTCGCCAACAAGGTCGACAACATCGACCCGGACATGGCTCGCGCCGAGTTCGCACCGTTGGGCATGGGCCAGGCGATCCCGATCGCCGGCGCCCACGGTCGCGGCATCACCCAGATGCTGGAAATCGCCCTGGAGAGTTTCCCCAAGGACGACGCCGAAGAGCCGGAAGACGGCGAAGAAGAGATCGTTGCCGAAGGCGAGGAAGCCAAGCGCATTCCGGGCCCGAGCGAAAAAGACGGGATCAAGATCGCCATCATTGGTCGCCCGAACGTAGGCAAGTCGACGCTGGTCAACCGCATGCTCGGCGAAGACCGGGTCATCGTCTACGACCAGCCCGGCACCACCCGTGACAGCATCTATATTCCCTTCGAACGTAACGAAGAGAAGTACACGCTGATCGACACCGCCGGTGTGCGCAAGCGCGGCAAGATCCACGAAGAAGTTGAAAAATTCTCGGTGGTCAAGACGCTGCAGGCGATCAAAGACGCCAACGTGGTGATCTTCGTGATGGACGCCCGCGAGGGTGTGGTCGACCACGACTTGAACCTGCTGGGCTTCGCCCTGGAAGCCGGTCGTGCATTGGTCATCGCGATCAACAAGTGGGACGGCATGACGCCGAGCGAGCGCGACTTTGTGAAAGTCGAACTCCAGCGTCGGCTGTTCTTCGTCGACTTCGCCGACATCCACTTCATCTCGGCCTTGCACGGCACGGGCGTGGGCAACCTCTACGCTTCGGTGCAGAACTCGTTCAAGTCGGCGGTCACTCGCTGGCCGACCAACCGCCTGACCCAGATCCTCGAAGATGCGGTCGGCGAGCACGCGCCACCGATGGTCAACAACCGTCGAATCAAGCTGCGCTACGCCCACTTGGGCGGTGCCAACCCGCCGATTATCGTGATCCACGGTAATCAGATCGAGAAGGTGCCCAAGTCCTACGTTCGCTACCTGGAGAACACTTACCGTCGTGTCCTGAAGCTGGTCGGCACGCCGATCCGCATCGAGTTCAAGGGCGGCGAGAACCCGTACGAAGGCAACAAGAACACGCTCACCGACCGCCAGGTCAACAAGAAGCGCCGCTTGATGTCGCACCACAAGAAGGCCGACAAGAAGCGCCGCGACAAGCGCTGAATCAGGACCGCTTTTGTGGCGAGGGAGCTTGCTCCCGCTGGGCTGCGCAGCAGCCCCAAAGATGTACCTGCCACCGCAGTGCATCAGATGAAACACAGGGGCTGCTTCGCAGCCCAGCGGGAGCAAGCTCCCTCGCCACAGAGTTTTCCTGCGATTCGGTGACAAGAAAAGGGTGCCCTTGGCGGCACCCTTTTTCATGCCCGGCGATTGGGCTATCCTCGAGCTCTCCCGCGCCGCGCCAGAGCCGGGTGCAGAGCAGGGACCCTCCATGATCACCAGCAAGTTGCCGAACGTCGGCATCACGATTTTCACTCAGATGTCCCAGCTCGCCGCGCAGACGGGCGCGTTGAACCTGTCCCAGGGGTTTCCCGACTTCGATGGTCCGCAGGCCTTGCGCGACGCGGTCGGTCGGCACATCGCCCAAGGCCACAACCAATATTCACCCATGACCGGCCTGCCGGCGCTGCGCCAGCAGATCGCAGCGAAGATCGCCCGCAGCTACGGCGCCAGTGTCGATGCCGACCTGGAAGTCACCGTGACCCCTGGCGCGACCCAGGCGATTTTCTGCGCCATCGCGGCGGTGGTCCACAGCGGTGACGAAGTGATCGTCTTCGACCCCAGCTACGACAGTTACGAGCCCTCCGTGCAATTGGCCGGTGGGCGTTGCGTGCATGTGCCATTGGGCCTGGATGACTTTGCCATCGACTTCGAGAAGCTCGGCGAAGCCCTGAGCCCGCGCACGCGCATGATCATCCTCAACTCGCCGCACAACCCCAGCGGCGCCCTGATCAGCCGCGCCGAACTGGATCAATTGGCGGCGCTGATTCGCGACCGCGACATCTATCTGGTCAGCGACGAGGTTTATGAGCACTTGGTATTCGATGGCGTCGCCCATGCCAGTGTCCTGGCCCATGAAGAGCTGTACCGCCGCGCCTTCGTCGTCAGTTCGTTCGGCAAGACCTACCACGTCACCGGCTGGAAAACCGGCTACGTGGTGGCGCCAGCGGCGCTGACCGCGGAGCTGCGCAAGGTGCACCAGTACGTCAGCTTCTGCGGCGTGACGCCGTTGCAGTACGCCCTGGCTGACTTCATGGCCGAGCATCCGGAACACGTCGACGAACTGCCGGACTTCTACCAGGCCAAGCGTGACCTGTTCTGCGATTTGCTGGCCCCGTCGCGGTTCAGCTTCAAGCGCGTGACCGGCACGTATTTTCAACTGGTGGACTACTCTCGGATTCGCCCGGACCTGAATGACGTCGACATGGCGCTGTGGATGACCCGCGAACACGGCGTGGCGACCATTCCGATCTCGGTCTTCTACCAGGACCCACCGCAAGGCCAGCGCCTGGTGCGCCTGTGCTTTGCCAAACGCGAGGAGACGCTGCGCGAAGCGGCGGAAAAACTATGCGTGATTTGAGCGCGTTGCCGGACCTCGACATTGCCCTGGTCCAGACCACCTTGGCCTGGCATGACCGCGAGGCCAACCTGGAGCATTTCGAAGCGCTGCTCGAACAGGCGCGCGGGGCTGACCTGATCATCCTCCCGGAAATGTTCACCACCGGTTTCTCCATGGAATCCGAGACCCTGGCGGAGCCTGAACACGGGCCCACCAGCCGTTGGCTCAAGGACCAGGCGGCGAAACTGGACGCGGTGATCACCGGTAGCGTGATCATCCAGGCCGGCGACGGCAGCCATCGCAATCGCTTGCTGTGGGCGCGGCCGGACGGTGAAGTGCTGCATTACGACAAGCGCCATCTGTTCCGCATGGCCGGCGAGCATAACCACTACACACCGGGTGACCAGCAGGTGCTGTTCGAACTCCAGGGTTGGCGGATCCGGCCGTTGATCTGCTACGACCTACGCTTCCCGGCGTGGAGCCGTGATGCCGAGGACACCGACCTGCTGTTGTACACCGCCAACTGGCCCGGGGCGCGGCGTCAGCACTGGAATCGTCTGTTGCCGGCCCGGGCGATCGAAAACCTGTGCTACGTGGCGGCGGTCAACCGTGTGGGTACCGATGGCAAGGGCTTCGCCTACACCGGGGACAGCCAGGTACTGGATTTCCAGGGGGAGAGCTTGCTCAGCGCTGGCGAAGCCGATGGCGTGTTCAGGGTGTGTTTGAAGGCGGCGGATCTGGCAGCGTATCGCACGCGGTTTCCGGCGAACCTGGATGCCGATCGCTTCGAATTCATTTATTGAAACGATTCAGCCTCAAGAAACGCTGTCGGGTGCCGATAACGGGTCAGCCAAGGAGGAGTCCCTATGACCAGTATCAGCGCAACCACCGTTAACCCTTATCCATTGTCGGCCCCAAAGGTCTCCATCCGCGGGGCTGAAGAAGAGAAAGCAGTCAGTCCAGTGGCACCGACTGATAGCAGCGAAGACAAAGACAAGAAACTGGCAGTCGACACCAGCGGCGCGAATATCGCTGGTGCGGGTGGCAGCAGCGGCAGCGGCGATGTCATCGAGCAACTGAAGAAGCAGATCGAACAGACCGAGAAGTTGCTGGCCGAACAGCAAGCCCAGCTAGCCCGGGTGCAAAAAAGCCGGGCCGATGAGGAGCAGAAAGCTCAGGAAACCATGGCGATCCAGACCCAGATCATGGCGACCCAGGCGACTTTGCAAACCTTGCAGGCCGCGCTGTTGCAGGCGATGACTATTTCGATCGATACCCATGCCTGACATCTCGGCCGTCTGAGAGGGCCCCTTCGCGAGCAAGCCCACTCCCACAGTGGAACTGCGGCGGACGCAGACTCTGTGCTTGGCAGAAACCTCCTGTGGGAGCGGGCTTGCTCGCGAAGAGGCCGGAACAGCCAACCAAAACCATCAGCCAAACAAAAAGGCCCCAGGGTTCACACCCCGGGGCCTTTTTGCATTTCAGCCTTGGATCAAGCCGCCTTGGCCTCTGGCTGGCTCAGCGAACGGTTCAGTGCACTGAACAGCGCCTTGAAGCTCGCGGTGGTGATGTTCTCATCGATGCCCACACCATGCACCGCGCGCTCGCCGTTGACTCGCAGTTCGATGTACGCCGCGGCCTTGGCGTTGGTGCCGGCGCCGATGGCGTGTTCGTTGTAGTCCATGATCTCCACCGGAATTGGCAGGCCAGCCACCAGTGCTTCCAGGGCGCCGTTGCCTCGGCCGCGCCAGTGCAGGTTGGTCTCGCCCTGGCCCTTGCTCGCCACTTCCACTTCCACGGCGCTGTTGCCGTTTTCTTCCTGCAGGCGATGGCTGACCAGCGCGTACGGGGTGTTGGCTTGCAGGTATTCACGCTGCAGCAGGGCGTGGATCTGCTGGGCGGTCATTTCCAGGCCCAGGCGATCGGTTTCGCGCTGCACCACCTGGCTGAACTCGATCTGCATGCGACGGGGCAGGCTGATGCCGTATTCCTGCTCCAGCAGGTAGGCGATGCCGCCCTTGCCCGACTGGCTGTTCACACGAATCACTGCCTCGTAGCTGCGACCGATGTCGGCCGGGTCGATTGGCAGGTACGGCACTTCCCACAGGGTGTCCGATTTCTGCTGGGCAAAACCTTTGCGGATCGCATCCTGGTGCGAGCCCGAGAACGCGGTGTGAACCAGGTCGCCGACGTACGGATGACGCGGGTGCACCGGGATCTGGTTGCATTCCTCGACCACTTTGCGCACGCCGTCGATGTCGGAGAAGTCCAGCTCAGGGTTGATGCCCTGGGTGTAGAGGTTCAGCGCCACGGTTACCAGGTCGACGTTGCCGGTGCGTTCGCCGTTGCCGAACAGGCAGCCTTCGACACGGTCGGCGCCGGCCATCAGGCCCAGCTCGGTAGCGGCCACGCCGGTGCCACGGTCGTTGTGGGTGTGCAGGCTGATGAGCACGCTGTCACGACGGGTGATGTTGCGGTGGAACCACTCGATCTGGTCGGCGTAGATGTTCGGGGTGGCGACTTCCACGGTGGCCGGCAGGTTGAGGATCACCTTGCGCGCCGGGGTCGGGTTCCACACTTCGATCACGGCGTCGCAGACTTCCTTGGCGAATTCCAGCTCGGTGGCGCTGAAGGTCTCTGGCGAATACTCGAACTGCCACTGGGTTTCCGGCTGCTGGGCGGCGTATTTGACGAACAGCTTGGCCGCGTTCACCGCGATTTCCTTCACGCCTTCCTTGTCCTGGTTGAACACGATACGGCGGAACGACGGGCAGGTGGCGTTGTACAGGTGGACGATGGCTTTTTTTGCGCCACGCAGGGATTCGAACGTGCGGGCGATCAGGTCTTCACGGGCCTGGGTCAGCACCTGGATGGTGGTGTCGTCCGGGATGTGGCCTTCCTCGATGAGGGTGCGCACGAAATCGAAGTCGGTCTGCGAGGCGGCCGGGAACGACGCTTCGATTTCCTTCACGCCCACCGCGACCAGGGTTTTCCAGAAGCGCAGCTTCTTGACCGCGTCCATCGGCTCGATCAGCGACTGGTTGCCGTCGCGCAGGTCGGAGCTGCACCAGATCGGCGCGGCGGTGATGGTCTTCGACGGCCAGGTGCGATCCGGCAGGTTGATGGTCGGGAAGGCGCGGTATTTCGAAGACGGGTCTTTGAGCATGCTCATGGGCGGAATCCTTATTGTCGTGGCCGGAAAAAGGCGGCCTGCCGGTGGTTCGAATGGGGGTGGCTCTACAGCCGGGACGAGGTGCCGCGATTCAGCCCGGCAGTCGTGCGCTGACGAGGCACAGGCTGCGGTGCTGGCGAAGCTGGATGAGGGTGTGAGAGGTTTTCATGCCTTCAACCCTAACCGCGTGGACGGGGGGTTGCAAGCAGACGGGGAAAATTGGGAGAAGTTCTGCTTTTAGATGGGTTTGCGAGATTTAATCGCGTGACGCTGAGGTAATTGTAATTTTATTGCGTCGATGTTTCTCGCTTGGCAATCCATGATGATGGACTGCGATGCGGCTGACGCTTTCGCGAGCAAGCCCGCTCCCACAGGGGAATGTCGGTGATTTCAAAATCAACGCTGTACCTGTGGGAGCGGGCTTGCTCGCGAAGAGGCCAGTAGCCTCACCACAAACACTCAGGGTTGAAACGCCCCGATAAAAATCGCCGGATCCACCCGCGCATCATTCAAGCTGATGTTCCAGTGCATATGCGGCCCCGTCGCCCGGCCGGTGGCGCCGACCTTGCCCACCACGGTGCCCCGGGCCAGTTGCTGGCCGACCTTCACGTCAATCTTCGACATGTGGCAGAACATGCTGATGAAGCCTTGGCCATGGTCGACGAATACGGTGTTGCCATTGAAGAAGTAATTGCCGGTGAGGATCACCTTGCCGGCGGCCGGGGTCTTGATCGGCGTGCCGGCGGGCACGGCGAAGTCCAGCCCGGCGTGCGGGTTGCGCTCTTCGCCGTTGAAGAAACGGCGCACGCCGAACTTGCTCGACAGCGGACCGTTGACCGGTTTGTCCAGCAACAGGTTGCTGGGGATGTTCGGGCTGAAGCTGCGATAGGCCTTCAGTTGCACCGCCAGCTCGGCGTCGATGCGCTTGAGATCCGCCGGGTTCGGATTGACCTGGCGCTTGTTCTTCAGGGTGATGTGCTGCTCGGGGTACTTCTTGTAGCCGACCACGAACGGTTGGGTAGTGCCGGCGCTGCTGATCTGCTGGGTGCCGGGCTGGACCGTCAGCGGAATGCCGACAATCGCCAGCCAGTTCTGTTGTTCCTTGACCACCAGCACCGGTTTGCCCTGGTAAGTGGCTTTGGGTGCCTGGGCCGCGCTGCCCAGGTCCACCACGGCCACACCGCCGGGCACCGGCTTGTTCAGCAAGCGGGTGATGTAACTGTCGGCGTGGGCGTTGACGGTCAGGCATAGCAAGAACAAGGGGGCGAGATATCGCGGCATGAATCAATCCAGTAAAGAAAGGGTGACCGGCGTCAGGTGATTGTCCTCGACCCGCACCAGCAGTTCGCCTTCGCCGAGCTTGGCGGTCAGGCGCTGGCCAGTCTGGGTTTGCCCGGCGCTGCGGATCGCATGGCCGCGCTCGTCGAGCAAAATGCTGTAGCCGCGACCGAGGGTCGCCAGGGGGCTGACGATGTGCAGCGTCTGCATCTGGTTGTGCAATTGCACGCGTCGCGTCTTGAGCCCTTCGCGCATGGCCCGGGGCAGGCGTTCGGCGAGGCTGTCCAGGCGCTGGCGCAACATCGCCAGTTGGCGGCCCGGATGCTGCCCGGCCAGGCGGGTTTCCAGGCGGATCAGTCGTTCGCGGCGAGTATTGAGGCTGCGTTCGAAGGCCCGGCGCATGCGCATGTCCAGGTCGTCGAGGCGTTGGGCCTGCTGGCGCAGGCGTTCACCGGGATGGCGCAGGCGTCGGGTAAGGCCTTCGAGGCGCAGTTGATCGCGCATCAGCCGGTCGCGCATGCGCATCACCAGCCGGCGATGCAGGCTTTCGACCCGGCGCACCAGGTCGCCGGCATCCGGCGCCAGCAGTTCGGCGGCGGCAGAAGGGGTCGGGGCGCGGACGTCGGCGACGAAGTCACTGATGGACACATCGGTTTCATGGCCGACAGCGCTGACGATCGGTGTGACGCAGGCGTCCACCGCCCGGGCCACGGCTTCTTCGTTGAAGCACCACAAGTCTTCCAGCGAACCGCCGCCCCGGGCCAGGATCAGCGCATCGAAACCGCGAGCATCAGCCAGTTTCAGGGCGCGGACGATTTGCGCGGTGGCTTCGCGGCCTTGCACGGCGGTGGGAATCAAGGTCAGGGAAATTTGCGGCGCGCGGCGGCGGAACACGCTGATGATGTCGCGGATCACCGCGCCGGTGGGCGAGCTGATGATGCCGATGCGTTGCGGATGGGCTGGCAGCGGCACCTTGCGCTCGGCACTGAACAGGCCTTCGGCGCTGAGCTTTTCCTTCAGGGCATCGAAGGCCAGGCGCAGGGCGCCATCGCCGGCCGGCTCCACGGTGTCGAGGATCAGTTGATAGTCGCCACGGCCCTCGAACAGCGAAACCTTGCCGCGCACCTTCACCGCCAAGCCGTCTTTCAGAGCCTGGCGCACCCGTGCGGCGTTCTGTCGGAACAGCGCGCAACGCACCTGGGCGCCGCTGTCCTTGAGAGTGAAATACACGTGGCCTGAGGCGGGGCGGGCGAGGTTGGAGATCTCGCCCTCGACCCAGATGTTGCTGAACACGTCTTCGAGCAACACCCGCGCGCGGCCGTTGAGCTGGCTGACAGTCAGGACTTCGCGGTCCAGGCCCAGTCGGGCAAAGGGATCTTTAATCATGGGCGGCATGATAAGGGGATTCGTTGGTGAATCTCCATGAGTGAAAACAAATCCTCCTGTGCGCTTTCTGCCAGACCGAGTCGTCCCCTTCGCGAGCAAGCCCGCTCCCACAGGTACAGCATCAACCTTCAGATCGCTGATTTCTCCCTGTGGGAGCGGGCTTGCTCGCGAAGGCGATAGGTCAGTCACCACAAATACTGGATATGCCCCGACACATCTGGCTAAAGTCCCCGCTCTCCTCATCAAGGAAGTGCCGGATGAATCTTCTCCCATGGTTGGGCCAGTGGGCATTTGCCCCGATGGAATGGCTGGTGATCGCCTCGGCCATTGTCCTGGCCTACATCGTGTTCGGCATCGCCGGGTTTGGCACGGCGCTGGTGGCGGCGCCGATCCTGCTGTTGTTCATGCCCCTGTCGAAAATCGTCCCGCTGCTGGTCTTGCTCGATTTTGTCGCGGCCTTCGGCAACCTGTTGCCCTCGCGTCGTGACGTCTCCCGGCCGGAACTGCTGCGCTTGCTGCCGTGCATGGCGCTGGGCTGCACCCTGGGGGTGATTTTCCTGCTCAACCTCAAGTCCGACGTGTTGCTGTTGTTGATGGGGTTGTTCATCTGCGCTTATGCCATCTACAGCCTGTTGATAAAGACCCGGCTGACGCAGTTGTCTTCCCTGTGGGCGTTTCCGATGGGCACGGTGGGCGGGATGTTCGGGGCGTTGTTTGGCAGTGGCGGCTTTTTGTATGCGATCTACCTGAACAGTCGCCTGCCCAAGGACCCGGCCCGTGCCACGCAAAGTGCCTTGATCAGTTGCAGCACCGTGGTGCGCTTGAGCTTGTTTATCATCGCCGGGGTGTATGCCGAGCTACCCTTGTTGGTACTGGCGCTGTGTTTGTTGCCGGCCATGGCGCTGGGGTTGTGGGTGGGCCGTCGCTTGACCATGAGGTTGTCGCGCGAGGCGTTCGTGCGACTGGTCACCTGGCTGGTGCTCGCCAGCGGTATCGCCTTGATCGGGCGTTACCTGAGTGCTTGACCTGGCCCAGCCAGGGATTAAGCTGCCGGCCCTTTATAAGAACCGCCAGGGAAACCGCCAGGCCTCGCCATGAATTCGCAAAGCATCATCGTCCCGAAAATTTCCACCCTGCCGGTCCACGAGCCTCGGGCCCGGGCAATCGTGCGCTGGCTGGTGCGCAAGAACATCGTCGAAGAACAACTGACCACCTGCGGGCGTACCGGCAATCGCATGGCCCACGCCATCGCCCCCGGTGCCCGCGACGTGGTGCTGCATCCCGACGCACTGCCGTTCGGCGAGCCGGTCAATGGCCTGGAGATCATCACCAAGCGCTGCATCTATACGCCGGCCAAGGGCTTTCTTGAAGAAGCCGGTTGCGCCGAGTGTCGCCGGGAGATTGGCGAAGCGCTGTTCGAAAGCCTGGAAGATTGGATGCCAGGGCGCACCGACAACTTCACCTGCCCCGAATGCGGTCATGAAGATGACATCAATGGCTTCCTGTTCCTGCAGCCGTGCGGCTTTTCCAACCTGGGGTTCATCTTTAATAACTGGCTGGAGGCGGGGTTCAAGCAGGACTTCCTCGATGAATTCGCCGATTGGCTGGATCAGCCGGTGAGTTGGGTGAAGGTGGAGTTGTAGCGAGGACACCCAAACGCTGTGGCCAGGAACACGCAGCCCTTGTGGAATGGAATACAAACCCTGTGGCGAGGGAGCTTGCTCCCGCTGGGCTGCGAAGCGGCCCCGGCTTTTGGCGGTTGCTGCGCAACCGAGCGGGAGCAAGCTCCCTCGCCACAGGGGCCACCATTTCCCCACTCTCTGTGTTTGGTTGAAGGCGGTGGTTTCAGCCCGTCAATCACCCCGCCAATAATAGACAGAGTTTTACATTGAGCCAGACGGGGTGCATGAGTATAATGGCGCGCTTCCATTTTCCCGCTCGGGAGCCCCCGCGATGCTGCGTATCAGCCAAGAAGCTCTGACCTTCGACGACATTCTCCTAGTGCCCGGTTATTCCGAAGTACTGCCTAACGAAGTCAGTCTCAAAACCCGTCTCACCCGTGGCATCGAACTGAATATCCCCCTGGTTTCCGCTGCCATGGACACCGTGACCGAAGCCCGTCTGGCCATTGCCATGGCCCAGGAAGGCGGTATCGGTATCATCCACAAGAACATGACCATCGAACAGCAGGCCGCCGAAGTGCGCAAGGTCAAGCGGTTCGAGGCTGGCGTGGTCAAGGATCCGATCACCATCGAGGCTGATGCCACGGTCCGGGATCTGTTCGAACTGACCCGCATGCACAACATCTCCGGCGTTCCGGTGCTGCACGATGGCGACCTGGTCGGCATCGTCACCTCCCGCGACGTGCGTTTCGAGAACCGCCTGGATGCTTCCGTCCGCCAAGTGATGACGCCTAAAGAGCGCCTGGTCACGGTCAAGGAAGGCACCAGCAAGGACGACGTCCGCGAGTTGCTGCACAAGCACCGCATCGAGCGCGTGCTGATCGTCGATGACAAATTCGCCCTCAAGGGCATGATGACCGTCAACGACATCGAAAAAGCCAAGGCCTACCCGCTGGCGAGCAAGGACGACCAAGGTCGCCTGCGCGTCGGCGCCGCCGTCGGCACCGGCAAGGACACCGGTGACCGCGTCGCCGCCCTGGTCAATGCCGGCGTTGACGTGGTGGTGGTCGACACCGCCCATGGTCACTCCAAAGGCGTGATCGACCGCGTTCGCTGGGTCAAGCAGAACTTCCCTGACGTGCAAGTGATCGGCGGCAACATCGCCACCGGCGCAGCCGCCAAGGCCCTGGCCGACGCTGGCGCCGACGCCGTCAAGGTCGGTATCGGCCCTGGCTCGATCTGCACCACCCGCATCGTCGCAGGTGTCGGCGTGCCGCAGATCAGCGCGATCGCCAACGTCGCCGCTGCCCTTGAAGGCACTGGCGTGCCGTTGATCGCCGACGGCGGTATCCGTTTCTCCGGTGACCTGTCCAAGGCCATCGTTGCCGGTGCCTACTGCGTGATGATGGGTTCGATGTTCGCCGGTACCGAAGAAGCGCCGGGCGAGATCGAGCTGTTCCAGGGCCGTAGCTACAAGGCTTATCGCGGCATGGGGTCGCTGGGCGCCATGTCCCAGGCCCAGGGCTCTTCCGACCGTTACTTCCAGGACTCCTCGGCGGGTGCCGAGAAGCTGGTGCCGGAAGGTATCGAAGGTCGCGTGCCATACAAGGGCACCCTGAGCGCCATCATCCATCAGCTGATGGGCGGCCTGCGTTCCTCCATGGGCTATACCGGCAGCGCTGACATCGAAGAGATGCGCACCAAGCCGGAATTCGTGCGCATCACCGGCGCCGGCATGGCCGAGTCCCATGTCCACGACGTGCAGATCACCAAGGAAGCGCCGAACTACCGTGTAGGTTAAGGCTTCCAGCAAAACGTTAATCACCGGGGCTGTTCATTCAGCCCCGAGTTGTTTCTGATTCACTACATGAGAATGAGTCATGGCCCTCGACATTCACGCTCACCGCATCCTGATCCTCGACTTCGGTTCCCAGTACACCCAACTGATCGCCCGCCGCGTGCGTGAGATCGGCGTGTACTGCGAACTGCATCCGTTCGACATGGATGACGAAGCGATTCGCGAATTCGCTCCGAAAGGCGTCATCCTCGCCGGCGGCCCCGAGTCCGTGCACGAAGCCGACAGCCCGCGCTGCCCGCAAGCCGTGTTCGACCTGGGCGTGCCGGTCTTCGGTATCTGCTACGGCATGCAGACCATGGCTGAACAGCTGGGCGGCAAGGTCGAAGGTTCGGACCTGCGTGAGTTCGGTTACGCCCGCGTCGACGTGGTCGGCAAGAGCCGCCTGTTGGACGGTATCGAGGACCACGTCGACGCCGATGGCCTGTTCGGCCTGGACGTGTGGATGAGCCACGGTGACAAGGTCACCAAGATGCCGGAAGACTTCCACATCCTGGCCAGCACCCCGAGCTGCCCGATTGCCGGCATGTTCAACGATGATCGCCGCTACTACGGCGTGCAGTTCCACCCTGAAGTGACCCACACCAAGCAGGGCGGCCGGATCCTGTCGCGCTTTATCCTCGACATCTGCGGGTGCGAAGCCCTGTGGACCCCGTCGAAGATCGCGGAAGACGCCATCGCCCAAGTCCGCGCTCAGGTCGGCACCGACAACGTGCTGCTGGGCCTGTCCGGCGGCGTTGACTCCTCGGTGGTTGCCGCGCTGCTGCACAAGGCCATCGGCGACCAGCTGACCTGCGTCTTCGTCGACAACGGCCTGCTGCGCCTGCACGAAGGCGAGCAAGTGATGGCCATGTTCGCCGAGAACATGGGCGTCAAGGTGATCCGCGCCAACGCCGAAGAGCAGTTCCTGAACAACCTGGCCGGCGAGTCCGACCCGGAGAAGAAACGCAAGATCATCGGCCGCACCTTCATCGACGTGTTCGATGCCGAATCCTGCAAGCTGGACAACATCAAGTACCTGGCCCAGGGCACCATCTACCCCGACGTGATCGAGTCGGCCGGCGCCAAGAGCGGCAAGGCCCACGTGATCAAGTCCCACCACAACGTCGGTGGCCTGCCGGAAGAGATGAACCTCAAGCTGGTCGAGCCGCTGCGCGAACTGTTCAAGGACGAAGTGCGTCGCCTCGGCCTGGAACTGGGCCTGCCGTACGACATGGTCTACCGCCACCCATTCCCGGGCCCGGGCCTGGGCGTGCGGATCCTCGGTGAAGTGAAGAAGGAATACGCCGACCTGCTGCGTCGCGCCGACCACATCTTCATCGAGGAACTGCGCAAGGCCGACTGGTACCACAAGGTCAGCCAGGCGTTCGTGGTGTTCCAGCCGGTGAAATCCGTGGGCGTGGTCGGCGATGGCCGTCGCTACGCCTGGGTCGTCGCCCTGCGCGCCGTGGAAACCATCGACTTCATGACTGCGCGCTGGGCTCACCTGCCGTACGAGCTGCTGGAAACTGTCTCCGGGCGGATCATCAATGAAATCGAAGGCATTTCTCGCGTGACGTATGACGTGTCGAGCAAGCCGCCGGCGACGATTGAGTGGGAGTGAGCCTACGCCCTCTAAGGGACCTGTGTTGACTAACAAAAATGCCCGCTGAGTTGCGGGCTTTTTGCATTTGTCACCCTCCGGAACTGGCGCACCTGTTTAAAGGCAGCTCAACACGATCACAATCTCAAGGCCGGGATGCGAGACATTTTGGATGCCTACGGTGAGGCCGTCAGGCTGGGTCAAGCTGGGCGCGCTGCTGCCGAGATGAGCCGCAAGGCCAGCCTGACGGATTACGAGTTCGCGGCCTTTGAGAGTGCGCACGACAAGACGCCCGCCCGGACAGTGACCTTTGAATGATCGTTCTTGATACGAATGTGATTCGGAGCCGTTACGACATTTGCCTGAGGCCAACGTGATTGAACGTATTGACGCACTACCGCTGCAGATGCTTTTCTGTCAGTAATGACTGATGCTGAGTCATGCGCTGGCGTGGCACTGATGCCAACCAGCAAGCGGCGTACAACGCAGTCGACGGCTCGGTGTATCTTGCCTCTCAGTGTGCTACCGTGTGAGCAGAAATTGATCAAACCGTTTGGGGTATTCATGTCATGAGCCACAAGCTGAACACCTATGGCGTATCCATAGTAGAGCGGCCTAAAGTTAAAGCCATCAAGAAGCTGGATTTGGGTGGCGACTTGGGTAAGCAGATCGTTTATTCAGAAACCAAGCTCGTTCTCAGGACTCACAAGAAGACCTTTCAGAAGTTGGCTGACATGTAATGGAGTTGATCTTCTCGAAATCACAACATTTATTCATTGCGTCGTTTTCAATACTACGAAATGATTTGATGTGAATTTGGCTTTGCTCTAACGGGGTTTCCGCAATGAATCGCATCTCGTAGCTGTCGAAGTCTAAATCAAATAGCTGTTGGCTGATGACGACGGCTTGCCAGTTTAATACCTTCTTCAAAGCGATTTTTACGAATTCATTGCCTCGCATATTTATTTGAGGTATACCCGATTTTTTTTAGGTCGTACAATTTGGGGTGCGTTCTCGATGTCTACGTTGGGGAAAGAAATACATACTTTTTGAACGGTATTGTCTTTTCGCTCTAGAGTAAATATGACGTCATCAATCTTTATTGGTCAACTTTCCATAACCTCAACATAATTTTTTACGCTGAAAGCAATCGTGATGATCATGGTGTTCATCCTTGATAGTTGAGTGCGTGTTTGCAAAGTGGGATGTTACCGTCTTTGCCTGAGTGATCGCACCTTTTCACGAGGACCTGTCAAATGCCAACCTATCTCCTCGTTTAAGACGCTGCTGAGTGGCGCCGCTTTAAGGGGATGCTTAGGTTGTCATTTGACAATCTGGCGACTCATGCGAATACTGAAGATCACGGATGATTCGTCCAACGCACCCGAAGAAAGAAATCGAACAAACGCTCAGGTATGCCGAAGGGCAGGGGTGGCGCATAGACGCTAGTGGCAGTCACGCTTGGGGGCGGGTTTATTGCCCGTACAAAGACGCGGAGTGCCGCTGTGGCGAATTCTGTATCACATCGATATGGAGCACGCCGCAGAATCCTGGCAACCACGCGCGAGCATTGCGACGCGTCGTGGACAATTGCACTGCGCATCGCAATCGGCGCGACGCTGATGGCGATGATGAGGAGTAGAAAAATGGAATATATTTTTACCTTGAAATATCAGCTTGCTGACGATGGCTGTGTCATGGATGAACTGGTGGAGCGGCTGGGAGAAGCGGGCTGCGACGATGCTCTGGTCGGCATCGGGCAACCGGGCCGGCTGGCGCTTGAGTTCACCCGCGAGGCGCCTGATGCGGTCAAGGCGGTGCTTAGCGCTCTGGTCGACGTCCATCGCGCAGTGCCGTCGGCCAAATTGATCGAGGTCGCGCCTGATTTGGTCGGACTGACCGATGTCGCGGAGATCGTAGGCGTGTCTCGGCAGAATATGCGCAAGCTGATGTTGGCTCATCCGAGCAGCTTCCCGACGCCGGTGCACGAGGGGAGTGCTTCTATCTGGCATTTGGCGGACGTGCTGACCTGGCTGCAGGCCAAGGGCAGCTATTCGCTTACCCAGAATGTGTTGGATGTGGCTCAGGTGGCGTTGCAGGTCAACGTTGCGAAAGAAGGCCGACGGTTACCTGGCATGGCTTCCGAAGAATTGGACGCTTTGGTTGGGTGACAGACATCTCAGCCTCTCCTCTGTTCGACGAGCCGGTTGTCAGGAGTAATCGTTTTTGTGCGCGGCTCTTTTTATCTAATCGTTTTTTTACAACCATAACCGTTACCTACAAGATCAGGTGCACGACATCATTTCTGGAATGCCCGTGCTGCAGCAGTTCAGGGTATGAGTCGAAATCGCTGTTGCCGTCTCGCGGGTGTTTGAGGAGGACGGCGGAGCGTGTGCTGCTGTGATCGATCGATATCGGCCGGGAAAACCTGTCGACCGCTGAAGTCCTTCAGGCTTAGGTATTAGAGAACTGTGAACGAATCAAATCCGTGTGAACCCGTATCCACACGCCTTTTTTGCGTTCACCGCCGCGCCACATCCGAAAAATAAAACTTATCCAGCGTATGCCGCGATTCGGTGTACTCGAACTGCCGCCCGTCCTGGAGAAAAGTCTGGTTACTCACCACGATGACATGGCTCTGGCCTTCGAGGTCCAGGTGCTGCTGGTCGTCCTTGCCGCAGCGGACCGCTTCGATGGTGCGCTGGGCGTAGGCGATTTGCAGCTGCAGGGTCTGTTCGATGAAGGCGTAGATCGACTGCACGGCGATGTCGCGCGTCAGGCCGGGGATTACGTCGCTGACGAAGTGGTTGATGTCCAGGATCACGCGCTTGCCATCGATTCTCCGGACCCGCTTGATGCGGGTGACCTGGCTGCCGGCGGGGGCCTTGATGTGCTCGAGCAGCGCGCCTTCCAACGGTAACTGGCTGAACTCGACCACTTCGGTACTGACATCGTTGCCCAGGCGCGGGTAGGTCTCCTGGAAACTGACGATGCCGCCGAGCTGGAATTCGATGGGCTGGGTGGACAGCACGAAGGTGCCCTTGCCATGGATTTTCTGGGCGAAGCCGCGCTCCTGGAGTTGTTCGATGGCCTTGCGCACCGTGCCACGGCTGGCCTGGTAGCTGTCCATCAGTTCGGTTTCGGAGGGCAGGCGGGCGCCTCGCTCCAGGCGCTCGGTGGTAATGCTGGTCAGCAGATCGTTGTAGATCTGGTTGTATTTGCTCATGGAGAGGGCTCTGTACCGCGCTGTTCACCGGGGCGGAACCTTACGGGCCAAGTGGGGGATTTGTCCATTCGGCTGTCATTCTTTGACGACAGAAGCGTAGGACGTTTCCCGGTTTTTCGAGGACCTATCATAAACAAAAACAAAACTCGTCTGTACGAGTTGTTGATTTAACTCGTACAGACGAGTACTTTCCCTTCCACGTGCTGTCGACTCTCAATAACAAGAATGACGCGGAAGAAAAAAGCATGAGCCACGATTACTCCAAAATCGCCAGCGAGCTGCTGCAAAGCTTGGGTGGCGTCGACAATATCGAGCAGGCGGCCCATTGCGTGACGCGCCTGCGCCTGTCCCTCAAGGACGCGACCCGGGTGGACAGCGCCACGCTGAACCAGATCGACCTGGTCAAGGGCTCCTTTTTCACCGGTGGCCTGTTCCAGGTGGTCATTGGCCCCGGCGAGGTGGAAAAGGTCTACGCGGCCCTGCGCGAGCTGACGGGCCTGGCCGCCGCGACCATCGCCGACGTCAAGCGCCAGGGCGCGCAGAAAGGCAACGGTATGCAGCGCCTGGTGCGGGTGCTCTCCGATGTGTTCATGCCCATCCTGCCCGCCCTGGTGATTGCCGGCCTGCTGATGGGCGTCAACAACCTGCTGGGCGCCAAGGGCATGTTCATTGCCGGGCAGACGTTGCTCGATGCCTATCCGAACCTGGACGGCGTCTGGAGCCTGATCAATCTCATGGCCAACACCTCCTTCGTCTTTCTCCCGGCCTTGGTGGGCTGGTCGGCGGCCAAGCGTTTCGGCGGCAGCGAGATCCTTGGCATCGTGCTGGGCCTGATGCTCGTTCACCCGGACCTGCTCAACGCCTGGAACTACGGCAAGGCCGTGGCGGGATTGGACGGCCAGAGCCTGCCGTATTTCGATATCTTCGGCTGGTTCCGGATCGAGAAAGTCGGCTACCAGGGGCAGATCCTGCCGATCCTGCTGGCGGCCTATGTCATGAGCGTGATCGAGCGATGGTTGCGGGCCAGGGTGCCCAACGCCATCCAACTGCTGGTAATCCCCATCACCACCATCGTGATCACCGGGGTGCTGGCCCTCGCCATCATCGGTCCGGTCACCCGCCACCTGGGCATCCTGATCACCGAAGGCATGGTGGCGCTGTTCGACCTGGCACCGGTGATTGGCGGGGCGATTTTCGGCCTGCTCTATGCGCCGCTGGTGGTGACCGGCATGCACCACATGTTCCTGGCGGTGGACCTGCAGTTGATCTCGACCCAGGGCGGCACCTTCATTTGGCCAATGATCGTCATGTCCAACCTGGCCCAGGGCAGCGCGGCGCTGGCGGTGTTCTACATGACCCGCAATGCGCGGGACAAGAGCATGGCGTCCACCTCGGCGATTTCCGCTTATTTCGGCATCACCGAACCGGCAATGTTCGGGGTCAACCTGCGCTACAAATTCCCCTTCTATTGCGCCCTTACCGGCTCGGCCCTGGGTTGCATTTTCCTGTCACTGAACAAGATCAAGGCCTCGGCGATTGGCGTCGGAGGCCTGCCGGGATTCATTTCCATCGTGCCTGACTACATACCGATGTTCGTGGTCGGCATGGTCATCGCCATGAGCGTGCCCTTTGCCCTGACCTGTGCGTTGAGCATGAAGATCGTCCGGCCGGGGTATCGGGTGGCCTGACCCTGTGGGCGGGCTTGCCCGCGATGAGGCCCGCAAGGCCAGTACCAAACAGACTGAAGGAATTGCACATGCAAGACTGGCAACGCTCGGTGATCTACCAGATATATCCCAAGAGTTTCTACAGCCATGGCGGCCAGGCCACCGGTGATTTGCTGGGGGTGGTGGACAAGCTCGACTACTTGCACTGGCTGGGTGTGGACTACCTGTGGCTGACGCCGTTCCTGCGTTCGCCGCAACGGGACAATGGCTACGACATCAGCGACTACTACGCCATCGACCCCAGCTACGGCACCATGGCCGATTGCGAATTGTTGATCACCGAGGCGCGCAAGCGCGGTATCAAGCTGATGCTCGACATCGTGGTCAATCACACCTCCATCGAGCACCCCTGGTTCCAGGCCGCCCGCAGCAGCCTCGACAACCCGTACCGCGATTTTTATATCTGGCGGGACCAGCCGAACACCTGGGAGTCCAAGTTCGGTGGCTCGGCCTGGGAATACGAAGCGCAGACCGGACAGTATTACCTGCACCTGTTCGACCATACCCAGGCCGACTTGAACTGGGACAACCCCCAGGTCCGCGCCGAAGTGTTCAAGATGATGCGTTTCTGGCGGGACAAGGGCGTGGGGGGCTTTCGTCTCGATGTGATCAACCTGATTTCCAAGCCGGCCGACTTTCCAGACGACCACACCGACGGCCGGCGTTTCTATACCGACGGTCCCCATGTGCATCGCTACTTGCAGGAAATGCACCGGGAAGTCTTCGAGGGTTTCGACCTGATCAACGTTGGCGAGATGTCGTCCACCAGCCTCGAGCACTGTGTTCGTTATTCGTGCCCGACTTCCCGCGAACTGTCGATGACCTTCAATTTCCATCACCTGAAGGTGGACTACCCGAACCTGCAAAAGTGGGTGCGGGCCGACTTCGACTTTCTCGAACTCAAACGCATCCTGTCCGACTGGCAGGTCGGCATGCAGGCCGGTGACGGCTGGAATGCGCTGTTCTGGTGTAACCATGACCAGCCGCGAGTGGTGTCGCGGTTCGGTGACGACGGTGAGTACCGCGTGCCTTCGGCGAAGATGCTCGCCACGGCGTTGCATTTTCTCCAGGGCACGCCATTCGTGTACCAGGGCGAGGAGCTGGGCATGACCAATCCGGGTTTCGATCACATCGAGCAATACCGCGATGTGGAAACCCTGAATATCTATCGCCTCAAGCGCAACGCCGGAGTCCCCGAAGCCGAGGCCATGGCGCCAATCATGCAGAAGTCCCGTGACAACGGGCGCACGCCAATGCAATGGAGCGCAGGGCCGAACGCGGGGTTCAGTCGGGTCGAACCCTGGATTGGCGTGCCTGCCAACGCCGCGTTCATCAACGTCGAGCAACAACAAAAAGACGCGACCTCGGTGCTGCATTACTACCGCGAGCTGATCGCCCTGCGTCGCAGCGAAGCCTTGATCCAGGACGGCGTCTATCGCCTGCTGTTGCCTGAGCATCCACACGTGTGGGCGTACCTGCGCGAAGGGCAGGGTGAGCGCCTGCTGGTGGTCAGCCATTTTTATGGCGGCGACTGCGAGGTGGAGCTGCCCGAAGGGATCCTCACCCAAGAGACGAAACAACGCTGGGTGATTGGCAACTACGAAGCGGGTGAACACCGATACCGACGGCTGCGCCTGCGGCCCTACGAGTCGTTCGTGCTGCACCTGAGCGACTGAATAAAAAACTTCCCTTGACCCAGGCAATGCCTGACAGCGAACACGTTGCGCCAGACGCATCGTGGGCCCTTTGTCGCCGGCCAAACGGCAAACAAGGGGGGAAGTCATGGAGCAAACAACAATAAGAAACAATGGAGAGGCGTATGAAAACAATAATAAACCGTGGCCTGGCCGCGTCCTGTATCTGCCTGGCGCTGCCGTTCCCGGTTCAGGCGCTGGAGTTTTCCGGTTATTTGCGCAGTGGCGTCGGCAGCGCGACCAATGGCCGTTCCCAATCCTGTTTCCAATTGCCTGGGGCGCAGACCAAATATCGGTTGGGCAACGAGTGCGAGCAGTACGGGGAATTGGAGCTGCGCCAGGATCTGTTCACCCTCGACGATGGCTCGGTGTTGAGCGTGGACGGCATGGCGTCGCTGTACAACCGCTACGACCGCACGCCGACCTTCCAGGGTGAAAACGGCGCGGCGCGCATGCCGCAGATGTATGCCCAATGGTCGAATATGCCCAGCCTGAACGGCGGGTCGTTGTGGGCCGGCCGGCGGTATTACAAACGCAACGACATCCATATTTCGGATTTCTACTACTGGAACCAGAGCGCCACCGGTGGCGGGATCGAGGACGTGCTGATCGGCGGGTTGAAATACAGCTACGCCTTCTCGCGCAAGGACAACCTCTACCAGAAAGACCCGGTCAACCGGCATGACTTCAACGTCGCCGGTTTCAGGACCAACCCCGGCGGCGAGCTGGAATTTGGCCTGAGCTTCATCGACCGGGCGAACCGTCGTGACGCCCACCGCGGTTGGGCCCTGACCGTCCAGCATGTGCAACAGGACTTCCTGGGTGGCAAGAATAAACTGGCCTTGCAATACGGCGAGGGCCCCGGCACCGGGCTGGGTTATACCGGCGACACCGGGCTGGACGACAGCAACAAGAGCTATCGTCTGGTGGAGTTTTTCGATTGGCAGGTCACGCCGCGTTTCGGCGGGCAGGTGCAGGCGGTGTACCAGAAGGACATCCGCCCCGATGGTGCCGACCAGAACTGGCTGTCACTGGGGGTTCGCCCGGCGTACGCCATCACCGATCAGTTCAAGCTGGTGGCCGAACTGGGCCACGACCAGGTGCAGGCCAACGATGGAACACGCAAGCTGAGCAAATTCACCTTTGCCCCCACCTGGTCGCCCAAGGGCCCGGAATTCTGGGCGCGCCCGGAAATACGGCTCTATTACACCTACGCCAGTTGGAACGCGGCGGCCCAGCGTGCAGCCAATGAGTTGGCGGCCGGCTCGGCGCTGTCCGACACCGGTGCGTTTGGTGGGGCGCGGCATGGTTCCAACGTGGGCCTGCAGGTCGAATATTGGTGGAAATGACCCGTGCAGGCGCGGGTCGCTGATCGGCGTGCCCGCAATGCGAAAAAGAACAGACAGCAGCAGGTGAAGTCATGAACACAACGCAATCCTTGCAATTGCTCGCACCGCTGTCCGGGGTCTTGATGCCTTTGGACAGCGTGCCGGATCCGGTTTTCTCCAGCCGTGTGGTGGGGGATGGCATTTGTATCGATCCGACCTCGCAAACCCTTTGCGCGCCGCTGTCCGGTGTCGTCGGCACGCTCCAGGACAGCGCCCATGCGGTGAGTATCACCGCTGACAATGGTGTCCAGGTGCTGATGCATATCGGCCTGGACACGGTCAACCTGGCGGGCAAGGGGTTCACCTCGCGGGTGACCATGGGGCAACGGGTCGAGGCCGGTCAGCCGCTGATCGATTTCGATGCCGACTACATCGCCTTGCACGCGCGCAGTCTGTTGACGCTGATGCTGGTGGTCAGTGGCGAACCCTTCAGCCTGCTCGTGGACGAGGCCACTGGCATCGAGAGCGGCGCGCCGCTGTTGCAGGTGCGCTCAGATGAGCAGGGAGCGGCCGACGAGGCGCAGCCGGGCACGGTGCTGTTTTCCCGGCGGCTGGTCGTGCCCAATGAAAGTGGCCTGCACGCCCGTCCCGCCGCGGTGTTCGCCCAGGCGGCCAAGGGCTTCGACGCCCATATCCAACTGCATAAGCAGCAAGCCAGCGCCAACGCCAAATCCCTGGTGGCGATCATGGCGTTGCAGACGGCCAAGGGCGACTGTGTGCAGATCAGCGCCGCCGGTGCCCAGGCCGGGCAGGCCATCGAAGCGCTGGAACAAATGCTGCTGTCAGGGTGCGGCGAAACAGTGCAAGCGCCGCTAGCACTGGAGCCGATCACCGCCGTCGAACCGTCGATGCCCGGCCGGCTGCGGGGTGTCTGCGCATCGCCCGGCTCGGCGTTTGGTGAAGTGGTCCAGATCGCTTCCCAGGTGTTGGACATCGAGGCGGCGGGCGTCGGCATCGAGGCCGAGCAGGCGGCCCTGGATCAAGCACTGGAGCAGGCGACGCAAGCCTTGAAAGCGTTACAGGGCGAGGCGGCAGGCAGCGTCCAGGCGCAGATTTTTCGTGCCCATCAAGAATTGCTCGAAGACCCTACCTTGCTGGAGCAGGCCCAAGCCTTGATCGCTGCGGGCAAGAGCGCGGCATTTGCCTGGAAAACCGCCACCGAGGCAAGCGCCGCGCTGTTCCTGCAATTGGGCAGCGCTTTGCTGGCCGAGCGCGCAACGGACCTGGCCGATGTCGGGCAGCGGGTACTCAAATTGATCCTGGGCGTGCAGGACAACGCCTGGAACCTGCCCGAACAGGCGATTCTGGTGGCCGAGCAACTGACGCCCTCCCAGACCGCCAGCCTCGACACCTCGCGCATCGCCGGGTTTGTCACCGTGGGTGGCGGCGCCACCAGCCATGTCGCGATCCTGACTCGTGCGCTGGGCCTGCCCTCGTTGTGTGGCGTGGCGCAAGACGTATTGGCCTTGGAGAACGGCACTCGGGTACTGCTGGACGCTGATAGCGGTGAACTGCACGTGAACCCGGATCAGGCCTTGATCGAGCAACGCCAGGTCGCGGCTGAGCGGCAGCGCCAGCGACATCAGCGAGACCTGGAGCAGTCGGCCCTGGCGGCTCGTACCCTGGACGGCCATCGAGTCGAGGTCAGTGCCAATGTCGGGTCGCTGCGAGACGTGGAGCAGGCCATGGCCCTTGGAGGCGAAGGTGTGGGACTGTTGCGCTCCGAACTGCTCTACCTGGATCGCGCCCACCCACCTGGCCACGACGAGCAAGCGACCCTGTACAGCGCCGTCGCCCGGGTTCTCGGACCTGAGCGCAACCTGGTGGTTCGCACCCTCGACGTGGGTGGGGACAAGCCGCTTGCTTACGTGCCGATGGCGCATGAGGCCAATCCATTCCTGGGCATGCGCGGCATTCGCCTGTGCCTGGAGCGACCCCAGTTATTGCGCGAACAATTCCGGGCAATCCTCGCCTGTTCGGGGCTGGCACGGCTGCACATCATGCTGCCCATGGTCACGCACCTGGCGGAGCTGCGCCTGGCGCGGCAAATGCTGGATGAGGAGGTCCGTCAGTTGGGACTCACGCAGGCGCCGAAGCTGGGCATCATGATCGAAGTGCCGGCGGCGGCGCTGATGGCTGACCTGTTTGCCCCTGAAGTGGATTTCTTTTCCATCGGCACCAACGACCTGACCCAATACACCCTGGCCATGGACCGTGACCATCCACGTTTGGCCAGCCAGGCCGACAGCCTGCATCCCTCGGTGTTGCGCCTGATCGCCCGTACGGTCGAGGCCGCTCGCGCCCATGGCAAATGGGTCGGAGTGTGTGGCGCGCTGGCCTCGGAACCCCTGGCGGTGCCGCTGTTGTTGGGGTTGGGCGTGGACGAGTTGTCAGTCAGTGTGCCGCTGATTCCGGCGATCAAGGCCTGCGTGCGTGAATGGAACCTGAGCGAGTGCCGAACGCTGGCCCAAGAGGCCTTGGGCCAGGACAGCGCGGAGCAGGTGCGTGACCTCCTGCGTACTCACTCATCCACGGCCAACCCGGCCACCCTGGCCATGGAGCATTGAACATGTTCGACAAACTACAACAGGCCTTCTGGAAAGCACTGACACCGGACCTGGTACCGGAAGAACCCAAGCGGCCGGGAACGCTCGATGGGCTGGCGCCGGCCCTCATTGCTGCGTTGGGCGGCACGGAAAACCTCAAGTCTCATCAGCCCGTCGCGTTGACGCGGTTGCGGGTGGAGCTGCGGGATATGGCGCGGATCGATCGGGCCGGGCTGAGCGTCGCCGGTGTGACGGGGGTGATGACGCTGGACAACGGGGTGGTGCATCTGATCACCGGCTTGCAGGGCTGACCGTTCGGGGGGGCTGCTGCGCAGCCCAGCGGGAGCAAGCTCCCTCGCCACAAGAGCGGTTCGGCGTGGGGGGCGTTCGTTGTTTTGCGGGTATTGGAATTTTGAAGGTTCGCCTCACCGCTCCCACCACCGCAAAACCGTGGCGAGGGAGCTTGCTCCCGCTGGGGGCGAAGCGCTGAGCGCTCGATTCATTCATCTGTCGGGAAATGACCACTACACGTTTTTTTCATCTTGGTTTCCTTACCGTTTCTCATCTGCGGGTGTATCGTATTCGCCTTTTGCGGGCCCAACGGTTCGCGCGGATTCAATAGGTGGTTGCGTTCATGTCCTTTACCCGTCGCCAAATACTCGGTGGCCTGGCCGGTCTTGTTGTCGTTGGTGTGGGTGCAGGCGGCGCGTCACGGTACTGGTTGGGCAAAAGGACGGATGCCGAGGCCGGTCACGACTATGAATTGATCGCCGCGCCCTTGGATGTGGAACTGGTGGCCGGGCACAAGACCCAGGCCTGGGCGTTTGGCCCCTCGGCGCCGGGTACCGAGCTGCGGGTGCGCCAGGGCGAATGGTTGCGGGTTCGTTTCATCAACCATCTGCCGGTCGCCACCACCATCCATTGGCACGGGATTCGTTTGCCGCTGGAGATGGACGGCGTGCCCTATGTCTCGCAACTGCCGGTGCTGCCGGGCGAGTACTTCGATTACAAATTCCGTGTGCCGGACGCCGGCAGCTATTGGTATCACCCCCACGTCAACAGCAGCGAAGAACTCGGGCGTGGGCTGGTGGGGCCGTTGATCATCGAAGAGCGCGAGCCGACCGGTTTCAAATACGAGCAGACCCTGAGCCTCAAGAGCTGGCATGTGGATGAGCAGGGCGAGTTCGTCGCGTTCAGCATTCCCCGCGAGGCGGCCCGTGGCGGCACGGCCGGGCGGCTGTCGACTATCAACGGCGTGCCGCAAGCGGTGATTGACCTGCCGGCCGGGCAGATCACCCGGGTGCGTTTGCTCAACCTTGATAACACCCTGACTTACCGCATCAACATTCCCGGTGTTGAAGCGCAGATCTATGCGCTGGATGGCAACCCCATCGAACCGCGCCCGTTGGGCAAGGAATACTGGCTGGGGCCAGGCATGCGCATTTGCCTGGCGATCAAGGCACCGCCGGCTGGCGAGGCGTTATCGCTGCGCAACGGCCCGGTGCGCCTGGGGACGCTGCGTTCGGTGTCCAACAATGACGCGCCGGCGCCATGGCCGCCAGCATTGCCGCCCAACCCGGTGGCCGAGCCGGACCTGGCCAATGCCGAGAAACTCAACTTCAATTTCGAATGGGTCGGCTCGGTGTCGGTGAATGTCGACAACGGCAAGCCGCCAAGTCTGTGGCAAATCAACGGCAAGGCTTGGGACATCACCGACAAGACCTGCGCCGACCGACCGATCGCCACGCTGAAGAAAGGCCAGAGCTACATTTTCGAATTGAAGAACATGACCCAGTACCAGCATCCGATCCATTTGCACGGCATGAGCTTCAAGGTAATTGCGTCGAACCGGCACAAGGTCGTGCCGTATTTCACTGACACCTACTTGCTGGGCAAGAACGAGCGGGCGCAGGTGGCGCTGGTGGCGGATAATCCAGGCGTGTGGATGTTCCACTGCCATGTGATCGACCACATGGAAACCGGCCTGATGGCCGCCATCGAGGTGGCGTGATGCGCCAGATTCGCCCCGCCAAGATCATCGACCGCAGCCGTGACCAGGACTTCATGCGCGAAGCCCTGGCCCTTGCCGCACAAGGCGCCGCCCTGGGCGAGGTGCCGGTGGGCGCAGTACTGGTGCAGGACGGTGAAATCATTGGGCGCGGCTTCAACTGCCCGATCAGTGGTCACGACCCCAGCGCCCACGCCGAAATGGTCGCGATCCGCGCCGCCGCCCAGGCCATGAGCAACTATCGTCTGCCCGGCAGCACGCTGTACGTGACGCTGGAACCGTGCAGCATGTGCGCCGGCTTGATCGTCCATTCACGCATCGCCCGGGTCGTCTATGGCGCCTTGGAGCCCAAGGCCGGCATCGTGCAGAGCCAGGGGCAGTTCTTCAGCCAGGGCTTCCTGAACCATCGGGTGCTGTTCGAGGGCGGGGTGTTGGCTGAGGAGTGCAGTACGGTGCTGAGTGAGTTCTTCAAGGCCCGAAGAGCCAAATCGCAAGGTTGAACACATACCCTTGTGGCGAGGGAGCTTGCTCCCGCTGGGCTGCGCAGCAGCCCCAAACCATTCAACACAGTGCATCAGGAAAAATCGGTTGGCAGCTTTTACGACTGCTGCGCAGCCGAGCGGGAGCAAGCTCCCTCGCCACAATGATTGGCAGCCCTTAAGTGAGCAGGCTGTTCTCCCACAGGGGCTCCGGGCGATTTATTTACGCGCCACAATCACCGCCCGCATCGGCGCTGGCAGCCCTTCGATGGTCTTGCTGTGGTCGGCGGGGTCGAGGAAGTCGCTCAGGGACTGATATTTCATCCACTCGGTGCTGCGCTGTTCTTCCACGGTCGTCAGGCTCACGTCCACGCAACGCACATCGCTGAACCCGGCGCGGCGCAGCCAGCGTTCCAGGGCCGGGACCGACGGCAGGAACCACACGTTGCGCATCTGCGCATAGCGGTCTTCGGGCACCAGCACCTGATGTTCGTCGCCTTCGATCACCAAGGTTTCCAGCACCAGTTCACCGCCCTTGACCAGGCAATCCTTCAAGGCCAGCAAGTGTTCGATCGGCGAGCGGCGGTGGTAGAACACGCCCATGGAAAAAACCGTGTCGAAGCCTTCCAGTTCCGCTGGCAGGGCCTCGAAGGGGAACGGCAGGTGCCAGGCGTTGGGCTGCGACAGGTAGCGCTGCACCGCCTGGAACTGGCAGAAGAACAGCCAGTTGGGGTCGACGCCGATCACCGTGTCGGCCCCGGCGCCGAGCATGCGCCACATGTAGTAGCCATTGCCGCAGCCCACATCGAGGATGCGCTTGCCCTTGAGATCCAAGTGCGGCGCCACCCGCGACCACTTCCAGTCCGAGCGCCATTCGGTGTCCACGTGCACGCCGAACAGGTCGAACGGCCCTTTGCGCCAGGGTGACAGGCCCATCAGCGCGGTACGCATTTGCCCACGGGTTTCGTCGGAGCAATCAGCGTCGAGCGTCAGGCCGTTCAGCAGGTCGACGGTGGTGGGTTGCAAGACCGGCAGCGCATCGAGGGCGCTTTGCCAGCGCTCCAGGTCGCCGTGGCCCTTTTCCATCTTGCTGTCGAGTTGCGTCTGCAGCGTCGCGGCCCAATCGGCCAGGGGTGTGCCGGCCAGATGGCGGGCGAGGGGGGACAGATCGATCATGGCAGGGCAATCAACGAGGCGAAGTTAAGACACTGGAACCACGGCACGACTTTCGAGAACCCGGCCGCCAAGAGGCGCTCGCGGTGTTCTTCGAGGCTGTCGGGCTTCATGACGTTTTCGATGGCGCTGCGTTTCTGGGCAATTTCCAGCTCGCTGTAGCCGTTGGCGCGCTTGAACGCCACGTGCAGGTCGGTGAGCAGGGCGTGTTCCTCGGCGTCGTTGAAGCGTAGCTTTTCCGAGAGGATCAGGGCGCCGCCTGGCAGCAGGGACTGGCGAATGCGGCTCAACAGTGCTGTGCGTTGGTCCGGCGCGATGAATTGCAGGGTGAAATTCAGCGCCACCACCGAGGCCGGCTGGAACGCCAGGGCGAGGATGTCGCCTTCGATCACTTCCACCGGCAGCAGCTCTTGGAACATCGAGTCCTGGCCGTTGAGGTATTCACGGCAGCGTTCGACCATCGCCGCCGAGTTATCCACCGCGATCACCCGGCAACCGTCGGTGCGCACATGACGGCGCAGGGCCTGGGTCACGGCGCCCAGGGACGAGCCAAGGTCGTAGAGCACGCTATTGGGCTGGGCGAATTGCGCGGCGAGCACGCCGAGGTTTTCGACGATGGTCGGGTAACCCGGCACGGAACGCTTGATCATGTCCGGGAACACCCGCACCACGTCCTCGTTGAAGGCGAAGTCCGGCACTTGGGCCAGGGGTTGGGCGAATAGACGGTCGGGGTCTTTGCTCACGGCGGTTCCAGCGGCATGGGTGGTGAAAAGGCCGGCATTTTAACCAAAAAACCTGTGGGAGCGAGCTTTGTGGGGGTAAGGCCTGGGGGAGCAGGGCTGTGTGGGAGCAAGCCTTGCTCCCACAGAGCTCTGCTACCACATTAATCTTTGTTCAGTGCTGCTTTTGCGGGAACGCCGACGCGGTAATGCCCCATTGGCCCAGCCAGTAACTGATGATGATCAGGTAAGGCGCGGCATGGAAGGGCTGCACGAACCGGTTGATGCCGATCAGGCTGTCGGAAAACACAAAGGCCAGGGCCCCGGCGGCGGCTAGCCAGGCCGAACGCTTGGGTACATCGGTGCCCAATCTTGCCAACGCTCGCCAGAGCATGGCGCTGATGGCCAAACCATAAACCACCACCGGCACCAGTAACGGCCCGAGACCGCTCGACACCAGGATCCCCAACAGCACCACGCCGATGCCCAAGGCCAGGGCCAACGGCCGCAGTGCCGGACGGCGACAGTCGCTGAGGTAGGCTTTCAGGTAGGCCAGGTGCGCCAGCAGAAACGCGCCGAGGCCGAACACGAACAGATCCCCCGGCCAGGCCAGCAGCACATCGCCCACCAGGGAAAAAATCAGCCCGAGGCTGATCCAGCGTCGATAGTCGCCCGGCGGCGCATCGTGCAGCCAGCCGAGCAGGGCCAGTACCGGCATGGGCTTGACCAGCAGGCACAGCAACGTGGCATGCATGGCCAGGCCGTACAGGTAGGTGGCCGCACCCATCAGTGCGAGGATCAGCCAACCCACGGTCAGTTCACCGCAATGGCGCAGTCAAAGGTTTCCACCGGCGGCACTTCCGGCGCCCAAGGCTGTTGATAAGTCAGGCGCAAGCGCCCGGTACCGGCGTTGAACGCCTGGAAGCGCCAGGTCGAGACACCGGCGGCGCCAACGATGCCGGCGTCTTCCGGGTTGCGATAGACCTCCGGCCCCAAACCTTTCAACACGCCTCCCGCTGAATCCTGGATCGCCCAGCGATAACCGGTGCTGGGGTTGCTGGGCAGGCTCAGGATCAGGTTCTGTCCGTTGTTGAGCCTGACCGGGCACTGGCTCAGTTTTTCCACGGTCACGTTGTGGCTGGTTTGCGTGGCGCAGGCGCTCAGCAGCACGAGGCTGAGGGGGACGAGCAGGCGAGTGAGGGACATAAGGGTAACGGCTCCGGCGTTTACGACGAACGGCGAGCATAACCGAAGATGCTACTGGGTGTGTCAGCTGGGCATGTGTCGTTGCTGATGCCGCCTTCGCGAGCAAGCCCGCTCCCACATTAGGTATTGGTGTGGATCACAAGTTTTGTGAACGACACAAATTCCACTGTGGGAGCGGGCTTGCTCGCGAAGGCGGTAACGCAGGCGCTACATAACCCTCAGAACAACACCTTCGCCACATCCGCAAACCGCTTGGCAAAGTGCACCGTCACACCTTCCTTGAGGTAGTCCGGCAGTTCTTCGAAGTTGCCCCGGTTGGCTTCCGGCAGGATCAGTTCGTTGATCTTCTGCCGGCGCGCCGCGATGACTTTCTCACGCACGCCACCAATGGGCAGGACATGCCCGGTGAGGGTCAGTTCGCCGGTCATGGCCACGCCTTTTTTCGGCGGCTGGTTGCGAGCCAGGGACAGCAAGGCGCTGGCCATGGTGACGCCGGCGCTCGGGCCGTCCTTGGGCGTGGCGCCTTCCGGCACATGCAGGTGAACGAAGGCCTCGTCGAAGAACTTCGGATCGCCGCCAAATTGCTTCAGGTGCGAACTGACGTAGCTGTGGGCGATTTCCGCCGACTCCTTCATCACCTCCCCCAGTTGCCCGGTCAGCTTGAAGCCGCGATTGAGGGTGTGGATGCGCGTCGCTTCGATCGGCAAGGTCGCGCCGCCCATGCTGGTCCAGGCCAGGCCGGTGATCACCCCGACGCCAGACAGTACCTGTTCGTTGCGGAACACCGGCTTGCCCAGGGACGCCTCAAGATCCTTCGGCCCGAGCTTGATCACCGCTTTTGGCTCTTCGATCAGCTTCATCACCGCCTTGCGCACCAGTTTGCCCAGCTGTTTCTCCAGCTGGCGCACCCCGGCCTCACGGGCGTAACCGTCGATCAAGGCCTTGAGGGCGCTGTCGTTGATGCTCAGGCTGCCCTTGGACACGCCGGCCTTGGCCAGTTGCTTGGGCCACAGGTGGCGCTTGGCGATGGCGACTTTTTCTTCGGTGATGTAGCCCGACAGGCGGATCACTTCCATCCGGTCCAGCAGCGGCCCGGGGATCGAGTCCAGGGTGTTGGCGGTGCACACGAAGAGCACTTTCGACAGGTCCAGGCGCATGTCCAGATAGTGGTCGAGGAATTCGACGTTCTGTTCCGGGTCGAGGGTCTCGAGCAAGGCCGAAGCCGGGTCGCCCTGGTAGCTCTGGCCCATCTTGTCGATTTCGTCGAGCATGATCACCGGGTTCATCACTTCGACATCCTTGAGCGCCTGCACCAGCTTGCCCGGCTGGGCACCGATGTAGGTGCGCCGATGGCCCTTGATCTCGGCTTCATCGCGCATGCCGCCGACACTGAAGCGGTAGAAAGGCCGGCCCAGGGACTCGGCGATGGACTTGCCAACACTGGTTTTGCCCACGCCCGGCGGGCCCACCAGCAGCACGATGGAACCGCTGATCTCGCCTTTATAGGCACCGACGGCGAGGAATTCGAGGATGCGGTCCTTGATGTCGTCCAGGCCAGCGTGGTGTTGGTCGAGCACCTTGCGCGCATGCTTGAGGTCGAGTTTGTCCTGGCCATACACGCCCCACGGCACCGAAGTCGCCCAATCCAGGTAATTGCGGGTGACGGCGTATTCCGGCGAGCCGGTTTCCAGGATCGAGAGTTTGTTCATCTCCTCTTCGATACGCTTTTGCGCCTGGGCCGACAGCACTTTGCCTTCCAGCCGCTGCTCGAACTGCTCGAGGTCGGCGCTGCGGTCGTCCTTGGTCAGCCCCAGTTCCTGCTGGATGACCTTGAGCTGCTCCTTGAGGAAGAACTGGCGCTGATGTTCGCCGATCTTGTTATTGACCTCGGCGGAAATCTCTTTCTGCAACCGCGCCACTTCGACCTCCTTGCGCAGCATTGGCAGCACTTTCTCCATGCGCTTGAGCATGGGCACGCAGTCGAGCACTTCCTGCAGCTCATTGCCGGTGGCGGAGGTGAGTGCGGCTGCAAAGTCGGTGAGTGGCGAAGGGTCGTTGGGGCTGAAGCGGTTGAGGTAGTTCTTCAGCTCTTCGCTGTACAGCGGATTGAGCGGCAGCAGTTCCTTGATCGCATTGATCAGCGCCATGCCGTAGGCCTTGACCTCGTCGGTCGGCTCGCTCGGCTGGTGCGGGTATTCGACCTCCACCAGATACGGTGGGCGATGGTGCTTGAGCCAGGTGCGGATGCGCACGCGGGTCAGGCCCTGGGCGACAAACTGCAATTTTCCGGCTTCCCGGCTGGCGTGGTGCACCTTCACCAGCGTGCCGTACAGCGGCAGCTTCGAGGTGTCGAAATGACGCGGGTCTTCCTGGGGCGTGTCCATGAAAAACAGCGCCAGGGAATGATGTTCGGACTTGGCCACCAGCTCCAGGGTCTCGGCCCACGGTTCTTCGTTGACGATGACCGGCAGCACCTGGGCCGGGAAGAAGGGGCGATTGTGGATGGGGATGATGTAGACCTTGTCCGGCAGGTTCTGGCCGGGCAGGGCCAGGCCGGTACCGGAGGAGGTGTGTTCGACGTGTTCGGAGTCAGCGTATTCGTGAGTGGCTTCAGTAGAGTGCTGGTCGCTCATGGGGCACCTGCGCAATGGGGTATGGGTCTTAGATGGGGCAGGTGGGGGGTGGTTTCAATGGTGGGGGATTGTTAACGGTTATTTCATTGGTGGCCGTTCAGGCTGGCGACAGGTTGGCGTGGCGAGGCGCGGGGCCTCGCCACGGGCCCGGCCTAGGCGACCCGATTCAAGTCGTTATGGCGAGTTTCCTTCAAGCACAACACCGCGATGACGCTGAGCAGCGCGGCCGCTGAAACATAGCCTCCGACATAGCTCAAGCCGCCCATCGCCACCAGTTTCTGGGCGAAGAATGGCGCGGCCGAGGCGCCGACGATGCCGCCCAGGTTGTAGGCTGCCGAGGCGCCGGTGTAGCGCACATGAGTCGGAAACAGTTCCGGCAGCAAGGCACCCATGGGGGCGAAGGTCACCCCCATCAGGAACAGCTCGATGCACAGGAACAACGCCACGCCGCCCGTGGAACCATGGGTCAGCAAGGGCTCCATGAGAAATCCCGAGGCAATCGCCAGCAGGCCGCCAATGATCAGGATCGGTTTGCGGCCGTAGCGGTCGCTGGCCCAGGCGGACAACGGGGTCGCAGCGGCCATGAACAGCACGGCAAAGCACAACAGGCCCAGGAATGTTTCGCGACTGTAGCCGAGGGTGGACACGCCGTAGCTCAGGGAGAATACCGTCGAGATGTAGAACAGCGCGTAACACACCACCATCGCCGCCGCGCCCAGCAGCGTTGGCGCCCAATACTGGCTGAACAGCTCGACCAGCGGCACCTTGACTCGCTCCTGGCGGGCCACGGCATTGGCGAACACCGGGGTTTCGTGGAGCTTGAGGCGCACGTAGAGGCCGACGATCACCAGCACGGCGCTGAGCAGGAACGGAATTCGCCAGCCCCAGGAGCGGAATTGCTCGTCGTCCAGGCTCATGGCCAGGGTCAGGAACAAGCCGTTGGCCGCCAGGAAGCCGATGGAGGGCCCCAGTTGGGGGAACATGCCGAACCAGGCACGCTTGCCTTTAGGGGCGTTCTCGGTGGCAAGCAGCGCCGCGCCGCCCCATTCGCCGCCCAACCCCAGGCCTTGGCCGAAACGCAGCACGCACAGGAGGATCGGTGCCCAGGCGCCAATACTGGCATAGCCGGGCAACACGCCGATGAGCGTGGTGCACACGCCCATCAGCAGCAAGGACGCCACCAATGTGGACTTGCGCCCGATCCGGTCGCCGAAGTGGCCGAACAGCGCCGAACCCAGCGGACGGGCGAGGAAGGCGATGCCGAACGTCAGGAAGGACGACAGCATCTGTGCCGTGCCTGAGGTTTGCGGAAAGAACACTGGCCCGATCACCAGGGCCGCAGCCGTGGCGTAGACGTAGAAATCGTAGAACTCGATGGCGGTGCCGATGAAGCTCGCGGTCGCCACGCGAGTGGCCGAGTTGGTCGGCTGGGCAGTCACTGCCTCGTTGCAGGTAGCGGTCGTCATGCGGTTATCCCTGACAGTCATATGCTCCGTTGGAGCGAATTATTATGGTCGAACCCCCAGGGATGTGGGCGGGTATCCCGTCGCTGTTTCGGGTAGGAACAGTCCCAGGGTTGCTGCGGATCTTGCCGATGGTCTGGCCGGAACCAGCCAAGTGCGGGGTAGGCACGGGGTTCGGGCGGGGCTGGGTAAGCGGGTTGAGTATAGGAAGGGGGCTAATGAATCAACAAGTGAGCCCGTACACAATATTGAAGGGTGCGCTGAGCTTTTTGTGGCGAGGGAGCTTGCTCCCGCTGGGCTGCGAAGCGGCCCTGAAACCATATCACTCGGTGTATCAGGTAAGTTGGGGGCTGCTTTTGGGGCTGCTGCGCAGCCCAGCGGGAGCAAGCTCCCTCGCCACGGTGCGGTAATTAGAGGACTGCGGGCACCGAGCTGTTATGCCACGCCAGCACCTGGCTGACGCGGTTGTCCACGGTCTCGATGATTTCCAGCCGATAACGGCCGATCTTCAGGCAGACCGGACTTTCGGGAATGGTTTCCAAGGCTTCGGTCACCAACCCATTGAGGGTCTTGGGGCCGTCGCAAGGCAGGTGCCAGCCCAGGGTCCGGTTCAATTCGCGGATCGACGCCGCGCCATCGATCATCAGGCGGCCGTCGGGCTGGGGATGAACGTGGGGATTGTCGAGGCTGTGCTCGCTCTCGAATTCACCGACGATTTCTTCGAGGATATCTTCCAGGGTGACAATACCCAGCACTTCGCCGTATTCGTCCACCACCATGCCCAAGCGCCGCTGCTGCTTGTGGAAATTCAACAGTTGCAGCTGCAGTGGCGTGCTTTCGGGCACGAAGTAAGGCTCGTGGGAAGCGGTCAGCAGCGCTTCCTTGGTCAGGCTCGCGTCCGCCAGCAAATGACGGATCTGGCGGGTGTTGAGCACCGCTTCGACCTGGTTGATGTCACTGTGAAACACCGGCAGGCGGGTACGCCGGTTCAGGCGCAGCTGTTCGATGATGTCGCCGATGGGGTCGTCGAGGTTGATCCCATCGACCTCGCTACGGGGTACGAGGATATCGTTGACGGTGATGTTGTCCAAGGCGTGGATGCCGGAAATCGGATGCAGCCGGCTGCTGCCGTGCTCGGATTCCTGCTCGCTACGCGGTGGCGCGGGCATTTCGTCGTCGCTCTGCTGCACCATGCCGGGCTTGCGAGCGAAGGGGCGCAGCAACAACTGGCTGGCGCTATTCAGCAACCAGGCAAACGGGTAGAGGATCTTCAGCGGTATGCCCAGCAAGGTGTTGCCCAATGCCAGCACCGCGTCGGGCTGACGGCTGGCCAAGGTGCGCGGCAGGTAGTCGGCGAACACCAGCAGGGCGGCGCTGGTGCCGAGCCAGGCGACCCACGGGCCGTTTTCCAGCCAGGTAAAAATGGCCAGCAACGTGCCGATGACCACGGCCAGGGCGCGACAGAGGGTATTGCACAGGATCAGGCTGGCCAGCGGGAAGGTCAGCGCCGCCAGCGGTCTGTCACTGGCGCGCGAGGCTGTGCGCTGGGCCAGCAGGTATTGCTGGGCGGCTTCGATGGCCGTGAACAGGGCCGACCAGAGGATCAGCACCACCAGCACGGCGAACAACGGCGCTACGGGCAACGTATCCATCAGGGCCGTCCGTCAGATATGCAGGATGTATTCACGAACCAGCTTGCTACCGAAGTACGCCAGCATCAGCAGGCAGAAACCGGCCAGGGTCCAGCGAATCGCTTTGTGTCCACGCCAGCCGAGGCGGTTGCGCCCCCACAGCAGCACGCTGAACACGACCCACGCCAGGCACGCCAGCAAGGTCTTGTGTACCAGGTGCTGGGCGAACAGGTTCTCGACGAACAACCAGCCGGAGATCAGCGACAGGGACAACAGGGTCCAGCCGGCCCAGAGGAAGCCGAACAACAGGCTTTCCATGGTTTGCAGCGGCGGGAAGTTGCGGATCAGTCCGGACGGGTGCTTGTGCTTGAGCTGGTGATCCTGCACCAGCAGCAACAAGGCCTGGAACACGGCGATGGTGAACAGGCCGTAGGCGAGGATCGACAGCAGGATGTGGGCGAGGATGCCTGGCTCTTCGTCGATGATCTGCACGGTGCCCGACGGCGCGAACTGCGCCAGCAGCACCGTGGCCAGCCCCAGCGGGAACAGCAGCACCAACAGGTTCTCCACCGGGATGCGCGAGCAGGCCAGCAGCGTCAGGGCGATCACGGCGACGGCGATCAGGCTGGCGGCGTTGAAAAAATCCAGGCCCAGGCCGATCGGCGTCATCAGGTGGGTATAAAGGCTGGCCGCGTGGCCGAGCACGGCCAGCACGCCAAGCGTGACCAGCAGGCGTTTGTTCGCCTTGGCGCCGGTGGCCAGGCGTGTGCCTTGATAGAGGGTCGCAGCGGCATAAAGGCAAGCGGCGGCGAGGGTGGCAAGCAAGCTGGGTGACAAGGGGAGCATAAATCCTGTTAGGCAAGCCCGAAAGGCGCTGAGTTTGGCATAGAACCCCCTCCACACGAAAGACCACTGCAAGGTGTACGCCGCACGCTTCTTCGCTATAATCCGCGACCTGCCCACGCCGCAGGCTCGCCGAGCACATTTTTCACGGTCTGGGCCGCCATTATCCCGGTCTCATCTGGGCCTGAAAGGATCGCGCATGTTTGAAAACCTAACCGACCGTCTCTCGCAGACGCTGCGCCATGTCACCGGCAAGGCGAAACTGACCGAGGACAACATCAAAGACACCCTGCGCGAAGTGCGCATGGCGTTGCTCGAAGCCGACGTCGCCCTGCCGGTGGTCAAGGACTTCGTCAATTCGGTCAAGGAACGCGCTGTCGGCACCGAAGTGTCGCGCAGCCTGACGCCGGGCCAGGCGTTCGTGAAGATCGTCCAGGCCGAGCTCGAAAGCCTGATGGGCGCCGCCAACGAAGACCTGAACCTCAGCGCCGTACCGCCAGCGGTCGTGCTGATGGCCGGCCTGCAAGGCGCGGGCAAGACCACGACAGCCGGCAAGCTGGCGCGCTTCCTTAAAGAGCGCAAGAAGAAGTCGGTGATGGTGGTGTCGGCGGACATCTACCGTCCGGCGGCGATCAAGCAACTGGAAACCCTGGCCAACGACATCGGCGTGACGTTCTTCCCGTCCGACCTGAGCCAGAAGCCGGTGGACATCGCCCAGGCGGCTATTAAAGAAGCAAAACTGAAATTCATCGACGTGGTCATCGTCGATACCGCCGGTCGCCTGCACATCGATGAAGAGATGATGGGCGAGATCAAGGCGCTCCATGCCGCGATCAACCCGGTGGAAACCCTGTTCGTGGTCGATGCCATGACCGGCCAGGACGCGGCCAACACCGCCAAGGCGTTCGGTGACGCGCTGCCGCTGACCGGCGTGATCCTGACCAAGGTCGACGGTGACGCCCGTGGCGGTGCCGCGCTGTCGGTACGTGCCATCACTGGCAAGCCGATCAAGTTCATCGGTATGGGCGAGAAGAGCGAAGCGCTCGAGCCGTTCCACCCCGAGCGTATCGCCTCGCGCATCCTCGGCATGGGCGACGTGCTCAGCCTGATCGAGCAGGCCGAGCAGACCCTCGACAAGGACAAGGCCGACAAACTGGCCAAGAAACTGAAGAAGGGCAAGGGCTTCGACCTCGAAGACTTCCGCGACCAGCTGCAACAAATGAAGAACATGGGCGGCCTTGGCGGCCTCATGGACAAACTGCCGAACATCGGTGGCGTGAACCTGGCGCAGATGGGCAATGCCCAGGGCGCGGCTGAAAAGCAGTTCAAGCAGATGGAAGCCATCATCAACTCCATGACCCCGGCCGAGCGCCGCGACCCTGAGCTGATCAGCGGTTCGCGCAAGCGCCGCATCGCCATGGGTTCCGGCACCCAGGTGCAGGACATCGGTCGCTTGATCAAGCAACACAAGCAGATGCAGAAGATGATGAAGAAATTCTCCGCCAAGGGCGGAATGGCCAAGATGATGCGCGGCATGGGCGGTATGTTGCCCGGCGGCGGCATGCCGAAAATGTAAAGAATCTGCGCCGGCTGTCATGTCGGCGTTGCCCCGCACGGATGCGGGGATCTCCAGCAAACCCGCGCTACGTGGGAGCTGACCTGCCGTTTTTCATGACGGCTCTATGGCAAATCTTGATCGCATGGCACCAGGCGCCGGAAAAAGACATTTGCAAAAGTCGGGATATTCCTTAGAATATGCGGCCTTTCGGGCACCTATGCCCGCTGTGCATTTAGATTTGCAGCACCGACTACAGGAACGATGTTCACATGCTAACAATCCGTCTTGCCCTTGGCGGCTCCAAAAAGCGCCCGTTTTACCACCTGACCGTAACCGACAGCCGCAACCCGCGTGACGGTTCCCACAAGGAGCAGGTTGGTTTCTTCAACCCTGTTGCCCGTGGTCAGGAAGTTCGTCTGTCCGTGAACCAAGAGCGCGTAGCCTACTGGCTGAGCGTTGGTGCACAACCTTCTGAGCGCGTTGCTCAGTTGTTGAAGGAATCGGCTAAGGCTGCGGCCTGAGCAATATGAACGCGACGCCAAAAGATGCCGGTGATTTGATCGTTGTCGGCAAGATCTATTCTGTACATGGCGTTCGCGGCGAAGTGAAGGTGTATTCCTTTACTGATCCGATCAAGAACCTGTTGGAGTACAAAACCTGGACGCTCAAGCGCGAAGGTAGCGTGAAACAGGTGGAGCTGGTCAGCGGACGCGGGAACGACAAGTTCCTGGTCGCAAAGCTCAAGGGTCTCGATGATCGTGAAGAAGCACGTCTTCTGGCCGGTTATGAGATCTGCGTGCCGCGCAACCTGTTCCCTGAACTGACCGACGGCGAGTACTACTGGTACCAGCTGGTGGGTCTGAAGGTCATCGACCACCTCGGGCAATTGCTCGGGAAAATCGATCACCTGCTCGAGACCGGTTCGAACGATGTCATGGTGGTCAAGCCTTGCGTCGGCAGCCTGGATGATCGCGAACGCCTGTTGCCCTATACCGAGCAATGCGTGTTGGCCGTCGACCTTGCCGCAGGCGAGATGAAGGTGGAATGGGATGCGGATTTCTAAACGTGGCTAATTTGCGCGTTGAAGTCATCACATTGTTTCCCGAGATGTTTTCCGCCATCAGCGAGTACGGCATAACCAGCCGCGCGGTGAAACAGGAGCTGTTGCAGCTCACCTGTTGGAATCCGCGGGACTACACCACGGATCGACATCACACTGTGGACGATCGCCCGTTTGGCGGTGGTCCGGGCATGGTGATGAAGATCAAGCCCCTGGAAGATGCGCTGGTTCAGGCCAGGACGGCAGCCGGGGAGGGTGCGAAGGTGATCTACCTGTCGCCCCAAGGCCGCCAGCTGACTCAGTCGGCGGTACGCGAGCTGGCGAATTTGGATGCATTGATCCTGATTGCCGGCCGTTATGAAGGCATTGACGAGCGTTTCATTGAAGCTCATGTCGATGAAGAGTGGTCGATTGGCGACTATGTACTGTCTGGCGGCGAGCTGCCGGCGATGGTCCTGATCGATGCGGTTACACGACTGCTGCCTGGAGCTTTAGGGCATGCAGATTCCGCCGAGGAAGATTCCTTTACGGATGGTCTGCTGGATTGCCCGCACTACACCCGACCGGAGGTGTATGCGGATCAGCGTGTTCCCGACGTGTTGCTAAGTGGCAACCACGCGCACATCCGGCGTTGGCGTTTACAGCAGTCCCTTGGTCGGACCTATGAACGACGCGCCGATCTTCTGGAAAGCCGCTCGCTTTCTGGAGAAGAGAAGAAGCTGCTCGAGGAATACATCCGCGAGCGGGACGATAGTTAACAACGTATCGATGGTGAGTCCGACGACTTGCCTTAGGAGCACAGCATGACTAACAAAATCATCCTTGCACTCGAAGCAGAGCAGATGACCAAAGAAATCCCTACCTTTGCCCCGGGCGACACCATTGTCGTTCAGGTGAAAGTGAAGGAAGGCGACCGTTCCCGTCTGCAAGCGTTCGAAGGCGTCGTTATCGCCAAGCGTAACCGTGGCGTGAACAGTGCATTCACCGTTCGTAAAATCTCCAACGGTGTCGGCGTAGAGCGTACTTTCCAGACCTACAGCCCGCAAATCGACAGCATGGCTGTCAAGCGTCGCGGTGACGTACGTAAAGCCAAGCTGTACTACCTGCGTGACCTGTCGGGTAAAGCAGCTCGCATCAAGGAAAAACTGGCTTAAGTCCAGCTTCCGATGCAAAAAAAAGCAGCCTGCGGGCTGCTTTTTTGTTGCCTGCGATTTGTGCTTTGAGCACCCTGCATAGCTTCGTTTCCATTTTTGATGCCGTGTGTGCCCGCATCTTTCAAGAGTCTTTATGCCAGCCATCGATCATCCACTGATAGACCAGTTTCTCGATGCCCTGTGGCTGGAGAAGGGGCTGTCCGATAACACCCGCGGTGCCTACCGCAGCGATTTGGCACTGTTTAACGGTTGGTTGCAGGAAAATAACCTGGAACTGATCAATGCCGGCCGGGAGTTGATCCTCGATCACTTGGCGTGGCGCCTGGAGCAGAACTACAAACCGCGCTCGACGGCACGGTTTCTCTCCGGCTTGCGTGGGTTCTATCGCTATTTGCTGCGGGAAAAGCTCATCGCGGTGGATCCGACCTTGCGCGTGGAAATGCCGCAGCTGGGACGTCCGCTGCCCAAGTCCCTGTCGGAAGCCGATGTGGAGGCGTTGCTGGCGGCGCCCGACCTCAGTGAGGCCATCGGCCAGCGCGACCGGGCCATGCTGGAAGTCTTGTACGCCTGTGGCCTGCGTGTCACCGAGCTGATCAGCTTGACGCTGGAGCAAGTCAACCTGCGCCAGGGTGTGCTGCGGGTAATGGGCAAGGGCAGCAAGGAGCGCCTGGTGCCGATGGGCGAGGAAGCGATTGTTTGGGTCGAGCGTTATATGCGCGATGCCCGTCATGAACTGCTGGGTGGGCGTCCCAGCGATGTGCTGTTCCCCAGCCTGCGCGGCGAGCAGATGACCCGCCAGACCTTCTGGCACCGCATCAAGCACCAGGCCAAGGTGGCCGGGATCAACAAATCCCTCTCGCCCCACACCTTGCGTCATGCCTTCGCCACACACCTGCTCAACCACGGCGCCGACCTGCGGGTGGTGCAGATGCTGCTTGGCCATAGCGACTTGTCCACCACCCAGATCTACACCCATGTGGCTCGGGCACGGTTGCAGGACTTGCATGCCAAGCATCATCCTCGCGGCTGAATGAAGTCCCCTGTGGGAGCCTTTGGGAGCAAGCTTGTGGGAGCAAGGCTTGCCCGCGATGAACGATAACGCGGTGTAGTTGTTACACCGCAGCGTGGCCATCGCGGGCAAGCCTTGCTCCCACAGGTAGCTTCCACAGGTAGCTCCCACAGGACAGTTCCACAGGGCAGCCTCCAGCAATGTCTTGCGTCAGCGGCATTCGGTCACGCCAGCCTTCTGTGGTAGGCTTTGTCGGTTTGCACAGTGGGCGGTTGGAACCCGAATCTGCGGGTCGGCGTTTCCCGTCTCATTTGTTCGCCTCAGGAGTCCCCATGCGTTTGATCCAGATGTTCACCGCCGCCGCCATTGCGTTGGCCAGTACCTTTGCCATCGCCGATGACGCGGCCGACAAGGCTATCCGCAAAAGCCTGGAAAACCTTCAGCTCGACGTGCCGATCGACACCATTTCGGCCAGTCCCATGGCCGGCCTGTATGAGGTCAAGCTCAAGGGCAGCCGCGTGCTTTATGCCAGCGCCGACGGCCAATACATCGTCCAGGGCAACCTGTTCGAGCTCAAGGACGGCAAGCCGGTCAACCTCACCGAGCTGACCGAGCGCCAAGGCATTTCCAAGTTGATCAACGGCATTCCGGTCGCTGAAACCGTGGTTTATCCGGCCATCGGCGAAACCAAGTCCCACATCACCGTGTTTACCGACACCACCTGCCCGTATTGCCACAAGCTGCACGCCGAAGTGCCGGAACTGAACAAGCGCGGCATCGAAGTGCGTTATGTGGCATTCCCGCGCCAGGGCCTGGGCTCGCCGGGTGATGAGCAGTTGCAGGCGGTCTGGTGCTCCAAGGACAAGAAAGCGGCCATGGACAAGATGGTCGACGGCAAGGAAATCAAGGCCGCCCAGTGCGAGAATCCGGTTTCCAAGCAGTTTGCCCTCGGACAGTCAATAGGTGTGAACGGTACGCCGGCGATTGTTTTGGCCGATGGTCAGCTAATTCCGGGCTACCAGCCAGCGCCACAAGTGGCCAAACTGGCCCTCGGCGCGAAATGATCATGGGCGATCCGCTTTTGAAGATCACGGCTCGGCGAAAGCTTTCGTCGGGCCGTTAAACACAGAGTCGCGTTGCTGCGCGGCTGTATTTCACGGCCGACCTTGCGTCGGCCGTTTCATGGGGAGTCAAGAGTGAATCCGGTCAAAGTAGGCATCTGTGGGTTAGGTACCGTCGGTGGCGGCACCTTCAACGTACTTCAGCGCAACGCCGAGGAAATTTCTCGTCGTGCCGGGCGTGGGATCGAAGTGGCACAAATTGCCATGCGCACGCCAAAGCCTCAGTTCCAGACGACCGGTATTGCGATTACCAACGATGTGTTCGAAGTGGCCACGAACCCTGAGATCGACATCGTCATAGAGCTGGTGGGCGGCTATACCGTTGCCCGCGAGTTGGTACTCAAGGCCATCGAGAATGGCAAGCATGTGGTCACCGCGAACAAGGCGCTTATCGCTGTTCACGGTAATGAGATTTTCGCCAGGGCCCGCGAGAAGGGTGTGATCGTGGCGTTCGAAGCCGCCGTGGCCGGTGGCATCCCGGTGATCAAGGCGATCCGCGAAGGCCTGTCGGCCAACCGTATCAACTGGGTCGCGGGGATCATCAACGGCACCGGCAATTTCATCCTCACCGAGATGCGCGAGAAGGGTCGCACCTTCGAAGACGTGCTCGCCGAAGCCCAGGCCCTGGGCTACGCAGAGGCTGATCCGACGTTCGACGTGGAAGGCATCGACGCCGCGCACAAGCTGACGATCCTGGCGTCCATTGCGTTCGGTATTCCGTTGCAGTTCGACAAGGCCTACACCGAGGGCATCACCAAGCTGACCACCGCGGACGTGAACTACGCCGAAGCCCTGGGCTATCGCATCAAACACCTGGGCGTGGCGCGCAGCACCGCCAGCGGCATCGAGCTGCGCGTGCACCCGACGCTGATCCCGGCCGACCGCCTGATCGCCAACGTCAACGGCGTGATGAACGCGGTGATGGTCAACGGCGATGCCTCTGGCTCGACGTTGTTCTACGGCGCTGGCGCGGGCATGGAACCGACGGCTTCTTCGGTCATTGCCGACCTGGTGGACGTGGTTCGCGCCATGACCTCCGACCCGGAAAATCGCGTGCCGCACCTGGCCTTCCAGCCAGACTCGTTGTCGGCTCACCCGATTCTTCCGATCGAGGCGTGCGAAAGCTCCTACTACCTGCGCATCCAGGCCAAGGACCATCCGGGTGTGCTGGCCCAAGTGGCGAGTATCCTCTCGGAACGCGGCATCAACATCGAGTCGATCATGCAGAAGGAAGTCGAGGAACACGACGGCCTGGTGCCGATGATCCTGCTGACCCACCGTGTGGTCGAGCAGAACATCAACGACGCGATCGCGGCGCTGGAAGCGCTCCAGGGTGTCGTTGGGCCGGTGGTCCGTATCCGCGTTGAACATTTGAACTAAGCAGCTACAAGCTTCAAGCTGCAAGCTCCAAGTAAAAGCAGATCCGCTTTTACTTGCAGCTTGTAGCTTACAGCTCGCAGCTCAAACCGAAGGTTTGCCCCTATGCGCTATATCAGCACCCGCGGCCAGGCACCGGCCCTGAATTTCGAAGATGTCCTCCTGGCCGGCCTGGCCACGGACGGCGGTCTCTATGTGCCGGAAAACCTGCCGCGTTTCACCCAGGAAGAAATCGCTTCCTGGGCCGGCCTGCCGTATCACGAGCTGGCGTTCCGGGTCATGCGCCCGTTTGTCACCGGCAGCATCCCGGACGCCGATTTTAAAAAGATCCTGGAAGAGACCTATGGCGTCTTTTCCCACAATGCCATCGCGCCGCTGCGTCAGCTCAACGGTAACGAATGGGTCATGGAGCTGTTCCACGGCCCGACCCTGGCGTTCAAGGACTTCGCCCTGCAACTGCTCGGTCGCCTGCTGGACTACGTGCTGCAAAAGCGTGGCGAGCGCGTGGTGATCGTCGGTGCCACCTCTGGCGACACCGGTTCGGCGGCCATCGAAGGCTGCAAGCATTGCGAGCACGTCGACATTTTCATCCTGCACCCGCACAACCGGGTCTCGGAAGTGCAGCGTCGGCAGATGACGACCATTTTTGGCGATAACATCCACAACATCGCCATCGAAGGCAACTTCGATGACTGCCAGGAAATGGTCAAGGCCAGCTTCGCCGACCAGAGCTTCCTCAAGGGCACGCGGCTGGTGGCGGTGAACTCGATCAACTGGGCGCGGATCATGGCCCAGATCGTCTATTACTTCCATGCGGCCCTGCAGCTGGGCGGTCCGGCCCGTTCCGTATCGTTCTCGGTGCCGACCGGCAACTTTGGCGATATCTTCGCCGGGTACCTGGCGCGCAACATGGGGCTGCCGATCAACCAGTTGATCGTCGCCACCAACCGCAACGACATCCTGCACCGCTTCATGAGCGGCAACCAGTACGTCAAGGAAACCCTGCACGCCACGCTGTCGCCTTCGATGGACATCATGGTGTCGTCGAACTTCGAACGCCTGCTGTTCGACCTGCACGGTCGCAACGGCGCGGCGATCGCCGGCCTGATGGACAGCTTCCGGCAGGGCGGCGGTTTCAGCGTCGAGCCTGAGCGCTGGACCGAAGCCCGCAAGTTGTTCGACTCCCTGGCCGTGGACGATGAGCAGACCTGCGAAACCATCGCCGAGGTGTTCGAGCAGAGCGGTGAGTTGCTCGATCCGCACACGGCCATCGGTGTCAAGGCCGCTCGTGAGTGCCGTCGCAGCCTGGACATCCCAATGGTGATCCTGGGCACGGCTCACCCGGTCAAGTTCCCGGAAGCGGTGGAGAAAGCTGGTGTAGGAAAAGCGCTCGAACTGCCTGCGCATCTTTCTGATTTGTTTGAGCGAGATGAGCGATGCACCGTGTTGCCCAACGACTTGAAAGCCGTGCAGGCCTTTGTCAGCCTGCATGGCAATCGCGGCAAGCCACTCTGACCGCTTGAATCTGTCACATTTTGAAGCCCGTCTCCTGACGGGCTTTCTTGTTTATGCATGCCAAACTGGCCGGGTTTTCGCCCTTGGAGGGATGGGCGAGTCATCTCGAAGGAAATGCAGATGTCGTTTTTTATCAAAGGCAAGCCAGCCCTGGGCTGGGTAATGGTTCTGGCCCTGATGTACTGGACGCAGGGAGGCGGTGCGGCGCCGCTGAGCGCTTTCGAAACGCCACCGCGCAACCCTGGCGAACGGCTGGTGCTGGACGCGCAAGAGTTGAAGTGGGTCAAGGAGAACCCCCGGGTCATCGTGGCCACCATGCAGTTTCCGTTGTACTTGTTCAAGAATGAGCAGGGACAGTGGAGTGGGTTGAACCACGATATTCTCCAGCGTATCGCGCACCTGAGCGGCCTCGAGTTCGTGCATCGGGAGTCGTTCTCCCCCGGTGAGTTGTTGACGATGCTGGAGAATGGCGAGGCCGACATGACGACCCTGCTGGCGATGAATGAAGAACGTCGGGATTTCCTCGGTTTCAGCCATGCGTTCGGTGGTTTCGGCTGGGTATTCGTCGGCCGAGACGGGGAATCGTCCCTTCATTCGCTGGGGCAGCTCGAAGGGAAAGTCCTGGCATTACCGGCACGCCATGCATTGGAAGCGGAAATCCGGCGCGATTACCCGACGATCACATTACGCACGACCAAGACCTCTGGCGAGGCACGGGCGCTGGTAGAGAGTCGGGAAGCCTTCGCCACTATCGAAAATGAAACCGGGGTGCATCTCTATCCGGCCGGGCAATTGCAGGTCGGCAGCGGCCTTGAGGGCAAGTGGGAACCGGATTACCTGGCGGTACGCCAGGACCTGACCGTGTTGCTGAGTATCTTGAATAAAGCCCTGGAAGCCTTCCCGGCCGAGGACATGCGTGCGCTGCGTTCGAAATGGATGGCCGGCACGACCCCAGTCCAGGCGCCTACGATCTGGGCGCGGATATCCAGTTGGGGTTACTGGTGTGTGACCGTGGTCGTGGTCTTTGGTCTCTTGTCCCTGCTGTGGAACCGCCGCCTGCAGATACAGATCGACCAACGCCTCAAGGTCGAAGCGGTCCTCAAGGATCAGTTGATGCTCCAGCGGGCCTTGATGGATGCCATTCCCGACCCGATTTTCATCCGTGATTTGGAAGGTCGCCTGATCATGTGCAACAAAAGCTATGAAGAGCAGTTCGCGACCCGCTTCGAAAAACTGCGGGGCACGCGGCTCACCGACTCGGCATCATTCCCGCCGGCCACCGCCGAGCTGCTGCATGGGGAAGTGATGGATCAATTGCGCACCGGCCAGTCTCGGTTCGTCGACCGGCAATTGATGTTCAGCGGCGGATTGCGGGAAATCTATCATTGGTCGGTGCCGTTCTATGGGGCCGATGGGCACCTGCGTGGCATTCTGGGGGGCTGGACCGATGTCGGGCGCCGGTGGCGCCGTTGCGACAGGGGCTTGGCTGTGCCGGCCGTCAGCCCGTAACGGCGCCCGGAGAAGGCTGTTGTTTGACTGTCATATTGGACGCGCATGCTCGGTTGAACAGGTTGAGGCGTGCCGGTTCGGTGCGCTGACGAACTTTCTGCTGCGGCCCACGGTCATTGACTGTGTACATGCAGTTGTTTCGGACTATTGAAGGGTGAGCGAATGGAAAGTATCAGCCTATTGCTGAATGAAGCCTTGAGCCCGTACCAGGTCTCGCTGACTCCCTCCGGTGCCAAGGGCGAATGCCGGGTAACGCTGAGGAATGCCAGCGGGAGCATCATCGTCGAGCGAGTGTTCAATCAGGCCCAATTGGCCGACAAGCGTCAGTTGACCGACGTGGTCGATGGCCTGCATCGCGATGTGCTGATTGCCGAGGGTCGCCTTGAGCCCTGTGTGATTGCGGCATTGCGCAATCTGGCGCGCGACAAGGTCATGGTCGCGGCGAATTGACCGGGTTTTGTGGGAACCTTCCTACGTCCTGATGAGTCAGACCTTTTACCAGCAAGAGCAAGCATTGTGCTCCGGTGCTTGTCGCTTGTTGTACTAACCATGATTGGTTACGTTTAACCCCGAGTCGTCTCCCCACTTCTCGGGGTTTCTTTTTGCCCGGCTTTTATGTGTTTAGCGTGTTCTGTCAGGCCCTGGTGGAGCTTTTGTGGGCCCAACTGTGGGAGCGAGCCTGCTCGCGATTGCGGCGGCACATTCAGCATTGATGCAAGCAGACACACCGCTATCGCGAGCAAGCTCGGCTCCCACAGGGATCGGCGGCGGACACTGATCTTATAAACGACCCAAAACCTGTGTGGGAGCGAGCCTGCTCGCGATTGCGGTGTGCCAGTCAACATCAAGTCGTCTGACCCGACGCTATCGCGAGCAGGCTCGCTCCCACAGTTTGATCTTCAGTGACTGCCCCCTTGCGGTCCGTCAAATGGCCCCGTCGCTACGCAGCTTGGCGATCTGCTGCGCGTCGTAGCCCAGTTCGCCGAGCACCTGGGCATTGTGTTCACCCAATGCCGGCCCGACCCATTCGGAGGTGCCCGGGGTGTCGGAGAGTTTCGGTACGATTCCTGGCATCTTGAACGCCTTGCCGTCCGGCAGCTTGGCCTGCAGGAACATTTCACGGGCCAGGAATTGCGGGTCGCTGAACATGTCTTCGGCGCTGAAGATCCGGCTGGCCGGTACCCCGGCCTGGTTCAGTTGGTCGATAACGCTGTCGAGCGGCAGCCCGTTGACCCAGCGATCGATGACGCCGTAGAGCTCATCGCGCCGGCTGTCACGGCCATCATTGCTGGCCAGTTGCGGGTCATTGGCCAGGTCGTCACGCCCGATGATCTGCATGAAGCGCTTGAAGATCGCATCGCCGTTGGCGCCAATCTGCACGTGCTTGCCGTCGGCGCTGGTGTGGATGGACGAGGGGGTGATGCCGGGCATGATGTTGCCGGTGCGCTCGCGGATGAAGCCGAACACGTCGAACTCCGGCACCATGCTTTCCATCATGGCGAAAATCGCCTCGTACAAAGCCACGTCCACCACTTGCCCGGTTCCGCCGTTGACCTCGCGGTGACGCAGGGCCATCAATGCGCCAATCACGCCCCACAGGGCGGCGATGGAGTCGCCGATGGAAATCCCGGTGCGCACCGGCGGGCGGTCTTCGAAGCCGGTGATGTAGCGCAGGCCGCCCATGGATTCGCCCACCGCGCCAAACCCCGGCTGGTCTTTCATCGGCCCGGTCTGGCCAAAGCCCGAAAGCCGTACCATCACCAGCTTCGGGTTCAGTGCGTGCAGGACATCCCAGCCCAGGCCGAGCTTTTCCAACACACCGGGGCGAAAATTCTCGATCAGGATGTCGGCTTCTCCGATCAGTTTCTTCAGGATCGCCAGGCCTTCAGGGTGCTTGAGGTTCAAGGTCAGGGACTTTTTGTTGCGTGCCTGGACGAACCACCACAAGGATGTGCCTTCATACAGCTTGCGCCATTTGCGCAGCGGATCACCGCCATCGGGGGATTCGACCTTGATGACGTCGGCACCGAATTCGCCGCAGATTCGCGAGGCGAAGGGCCCGGCGATCAAAGTGCCGAGTTCGATGACTTTGACGCCGGCAAGGGGTTTGGCAGTAAGCGACATGACGGATCCTGTAGGACAAAGCAGAACGGATAGAGCGTTTTATCATAGGCCAGGGCCGGTCGCCGCAGGTTGATGGTCGGCAATTCGTGGATTGCCCGCGTCATCGGTTAGACTTGCCGCCTTTCCTCGTATCAAGAAGCCCGTTCATGGCCCAGCCGTCCACGACCTACAAGTTTGAACTGAACCTCACCGACCTCGACCGCAATGTGTACGAGAATGTGAAGCAGACCATCGCCCGCCACCCTTCGGAAACCGAAGAGCGCATGACCGTGCGCCTGCTGGCCTACGCGTTCTGGTACAACGAGCTGCTGGCGTTTGGTCGTGGTCTGTCAGACGTCGATGAGCCTGCGCTGTGGGAAAAAAGCCTGGATGACCGGGTGCTGCACTGGATCGAAGTCGGTCAGCCGGATGCCGATCGCCTGACCTGGTGCTCGCGCCGGACCGAGCGCACCAGCCTGCTGGCCTACGGCAGCCTGCGGGTGTGGGAAGGCAAGGTGATTCCGGCGGTCAAGAACCTGAAGAACGTCAACATCGCCGCCGTGCCCCAGGAAGTGCTCGAAACCCTGGCCAAGGACATGCCCCGGGTGATCAAGTGGGATGTGATGATCAGCGAAGGCACGATTTTCGTGACTGACGACCGTGGCCAGCATGAAGTCCAGCTCCAATGGTTGCTGGGCGAACGCGGTTGAGCCATTGACAGGTATTGAGTGAACTCATTGTGGCGAGGGAGCTTGCTCCCGCTTGGGTGCGCAGCGCCCACAATCAAGGGGGCCGCTACGCAGCCCAGCGGGAGAAAGCTCCCTCGCCACGGTCCAGGACCAAAAAGTAGAGAAATATCCGTCCCCCCATGCGTATAGAACCCCGCCAACTGCCCGACACCCTACCGTTCCTCGGTGACCTGCCGCCCCTGTTGACCCGCCTGTACGCAGCACGCGGCGTGCAGTCCGAGGCCGAACTGGACAAGAGCCTGGCGCGCTTGATTCCGTTCCAGCAGCTCAAGGGGATCGACGCCGCGGTGGATCTGCTGGTGACGGCGCTGGAGCAACGCCAGCGGATCCTGATCGTCGGGGATTTCGATGCCGATGGCGCGACGGCCAGCACGGTGGGCATGTTGGGCTTGCGCCTGCTGGGTGCGGCCCATGTCGATTACCTGGTGCCCAATCGCTTCGAATATGGCTATGGGCTGACCCCGGAAATCGTCGAAGTCGCCCTGGCCCGCGAACCGCAATTGCTGATCACCGTGGATAACGGCATTTCCAGTGTGGAAGGCGTGGCGGCGGCGAAAGCGGCGGGGCTTCGGGTGCTGGTCACCGACCACCACTTGCCGGGCCTCGAATTGCCGGCGGCAGACGCCATCGTCAATCCGAACCAGCCGGGCTGCGAGTTCCCGAGCAAGGCCCTGGCCGGTGTCGGGGTGATTTTTTATGTGCTGATGGCGCTGCGGGCGCGTCTGCGCAGCCTGGGCTGGTACGCCAGCACCCCTCAGCCGAACATTGGCGAATTGCTCGACCTGGTGGCCCTGGGCAGCGTGGCCGACGTGGTACCGCTGGACGCGAATAACCGGATCCTGGTGCACCAGGGCCTGGAACGGATTCGCGCCGGACGCGCCCGGCCCGGCATCAAGGCGATCCTGGAAGTGGCCAAGCGCGACGCAGCGCGGATTACTTCCACTGACCTCGGATTTATCCTCGGGCCGCGTCTGAATGCGGCCGGGCGCCTGGACGACATGAGCCTGGGCATCGAATGCCTGCTCACCGACGACCCGGCCCTGGCGCGGGAAATGGCGGCGCAACTGGACGGCATGAACCAGGACCGCAAATCCATCGAGCAAGGCATGCAGCGTGAAGCCCTGGCCCAGCTCAAGGACCTGCCGGTGGAGTCGATGCCATTCGGCTTGTGCCTGTTCGATCCGCAGTGGCACCAAGGGGTGATCGGCATCCTCGCCTCGCGGATGAAAGAACGTTATTTCCGGCCGACCATCGCCTTTGCCGACGCCGGCGACGGCTTGCTCAAGGGCTCGGGGCGCTCGGTGCCGGGCTTCCACATTCGCGATGCGCTGAGCGTGGTGGCGGCGCAGCATCCGACGCTGATCAGCAAGTACGGCGGTCACGCCATGGCGGCGGGGCTGACGCTGCCGGAGGCGAATTTTCCATTGTTCGCCGAAGCGTTCGATGCGGAAGTGCGCCGGCAACTGCGCGAAGAAGACCTGACCGGCCGGCTGTTGTCGGATGGCACCCTGGCGGTGGAGGAGTTTCATCTGGAACTGGCCCGGGCGCTGCGGCATGCCGGTCCCTGGGGCCAGCATTTCCCGGAGCCGATGTTCCATGGCGTGTTCCAGTTGGTCGAGCAACGCGTGGTGGGCGAACGGCACCTGAAGGTCATCCTCAAGAGCGAATGCGGCTCGGTGAAGCTCGACGGCATTGCCTTCGGCATCGACCGCGAGATCTGGCCCAACCCTACCGTGCGCTGGGTGGAGCTGGCCTACAAGCTCGACCTCAACGAGTTCCGCGGCCAGGAAACGGTGCAGTTGATGATTGCCCATATCGAGCCGCGGTAGGCGATACGCCGATCGGCCTTTGTGGCGAGGGAGCTTGCTCCCGCTGGACGCGACAGCGTCCCCTTGCAATGTGATGGCTGGAACTCAGGGGGCCGCTTCGCAGCCCAACGGGAGCAAGCTCCCTCGCCACGAGATGCAAGCAGCCTTGAGCGAACGTCGTTGCGTCACACCGTCGGTTTTTAAGTTCTGAACCCTCCGTGCTCGCGGGTTGTCGACTAGGCTCTAAGCACTGCTTGATAGCCCTTGTGACGTCTTGTCGAATTTTTTGCCCGCGGGGGCGGGAGTTGTACCTTTTGTCACTCGTCGACTGTTCAAACAGAACCCTGGAGCCTGCCCACTGATTCGAGAGGTGCCCCATGAGTCTGCTGCTGGAACCCTATACCCTTCGCCAATTGACCCTGCCCAATCGCATCGCGGTATCGCCGATGTGCCAGTATTCGAGCACCGATGGCCTGGCCAACGATTGGCACCTGGTGCACTTGGGCAGCCGCGCCGTGGGCGGTGCCGGCCTGGTGTTCACCGAAGCCACCGCCGTGACCGCCGACGGTCGCATCACCGCCCAGGACCTGGGGCTGTGGAACGATGAACAGATCGAACCCCTGCAACGCATCACCCGGTTCATCACCGCCCAAGGCGCCGTGCCGGGCATCCAACTGGCCCATGCCGGACGCAAGGCCAGCACCTGGCGACCCTGGCTGGGCAAACATGGCAGCGTCAAACCGGCGGACGGCGGCTGGGTGCCGATCGGCCCGTCGCCGATTGCCTTCGATCCGCAACACACCCAGCCGGTGCAGTTGGACGAAGGGCAGATCGCCGATCTGATCCAGGCCTTCGTGGAGGCGGCCAAGCGCGCCCTCACGGCCGGTTTCAAGGTGGTCGAGGTCCACGCGGCCCATGGCTACCTGCTGCATCAATTCCTGTCGCCGTTGAGCAATCAGCGGCGCGATCAATACGGCGGCTCGTTCGAAAACCGTATCCGGCTGGTGCTGCAAGTCACCGAAGCGATCCGGGCGGTATGGCCTGAAGAACTGCCGGTCTTCGTCCGCGTCTCCGCCACCGATTGGGTCGAGGATGGTTGGAACCCGGATGAGACCGTGGAACTGGCGCGGCGCTTCAGGGCGCTGGGTGTGGACCTGATCGATGTGTCATCGGGCGGCACGGCCGCCAATGCGGAAATTCCCACCGGCCCGGGTTACCAGACACGTTTTGCCGAGCGGGTGCGCAAGGAGTCGGAAATCGCCACCGGCACCGTCGGCATGATCACCGAACCGGCCCAGGCCGAGCACATCCTGCGCACTTGCCAGGCCGACATCATTTTCCTGGCCCGGGAATTGTTGCGTGATCCGTACTGGGCCTTGCATGCCGATGATGACTTGGGCGGCCGCAAGGCCACGTGGCCGGCGCAATACCAGCGGGCCACCCATCGGGACCAGCCGATTCATGAGTCGGATTTGCGGGACTGAGGGCCTGATAAAACAGGAAGCCCCGGTCGATTGGCCGGGGCTTTTTTTGTTTTATCTGGAGTCGTTGGTGCTTGTACTGCCGCCTTCGCGAGCAAGCCCGCTCCCACAGGGATTGGATGTGGCTCACAAACTCTGTGGATAACACAAGCCCACTGTGGGAGCGGGCTTGCTCGCGAAGGCGTCATCCCTGACGCAGAAAGGCTCAGGGATACTTACGCTTATCCGGCGCCGGCGGGAAGTACTGGTACAACCAGGTCTCGCTCAAGGTCCGGTCCTTGCTGCGAATGAACAGGCGCATCTGTACCGGGTCCACACGGTCGTCGGTCGGGTACCAATCGAAGGTGATGCGATAGCCCTTGATCGCATCCAGCACCAACACGTTGAAGTCCTTCACTTCGCCGTGGGAGCAGGTCACCACCGGTTCGATGCCGGTGCCCGGCGGCAGTTGGTCGAGGCCACCGCCGCTGAAGTCCACGGCGAAACGGCGTGCCCAGACGGTCGGGTAATGCTCGCCCGGTGCCCAACCTTCGATGAAGCCGCCCATGCCTGAACGGGTGGCGTCGACATGGGCCAGGTCGGTGCTGACCGGCGGCAGGGCGCTCCAGTAGAGCTTGTAGCCATAGTTCAGCGAGTCACCGGCGGCCACCGGTTTTTTCGGCGTCCAGAACGCGACGATGTTGTCCAGGGTTTCGCCGGTAGTCGGAATCTCCAGCAGGTCGACCGAGCCTTCGCCCCAGGCCGTCGTCGGTTCGACCCACAGGCTCGGACGCTTGCTGTACCAGTCCACGGTGTCCTGGTAGCTGGCAAAGTCGTGATCGGTCTGCACCAGGCCGAAGCCTTTTGGGTTCTTGTCGGCGAACGCATTGAATTGCAGGGTGGCGGGGTTGTTCAACGGACGACAGACCCACTCGCCGTTGCCGCGCCACATGGCCAGACGGTCGGAGTCGTGGATTTGCGGGTGAATGGTGTCGCACATGCGCCGCTCGACGGTGCCGCAACTGAACATGCTGGTCATGGGGGCGATGCCCAGTTGCTCGATGGCGGTACGGGCGTTGACGTGCGCGTCGATCTCCATCACCACCTGGGTCGGCTGGCAATCGATGTCGAACCGATAGGCACCGGTAGCACTGGGGGAGTCGAGCAGGGCGTAGACCACGAAGCGGGTGCTGTTCTTGTCCGGGGTTTCGAACCAGAATTTAGTGAAGTCCGGGAATTCCTCGCGCTTCTTGGCGTAGGTGTCGATGGCCAGGCCGCGGGCCGACAGCCCGTACTGGCCACTGGCGTCCACCGCGCGGAAATAGCTGGCGCCCAGGAACGAAACGATGTCGTGCCGATCCAGCTCCGGCGCCTTGAAGACGCGAAAGCCGGCGAAGCCCAGGTCACCCGTCAATTGCGAGGTGTTGACCGTGGTTTTCTCATAGTTGAACAGCTCCGGACGGAAGTGCACCTCACGGGCCATACGTGTCTTCGGATCGACGCTGTACATGCGCACCGGCTGCTTGAAGCCCATGCCGACGTGGAAAAACTGTGCATCCAGTTGCCGCCCGTCCAGATCATTCCATAACGAATGGTTGACGTCGTACTGGATGGCGTTGAACTGCAGCGGCGACATCTGGGCCAGGGTCGGTGGCAGGACTTGCTTGGTGTCGACGTAGCGGCTCTCGGCCAGCCGCTTGGCCTGTTCCTTCAAACCGTTGAAGTCGAAGGGACGGGCTTCGCCGTCGGCGGTCTGTTCGGCGGCCCAGGCGCGTGCGGCCATGAGCCCGGAGGCCGATAGCCCGGTGTAGGCGGCGAAGGCCATGGAGGCCTTGAGCAGATTCCTGCGGTGCATAAATACAACCTTTCTCGAAACAGCCCCGAGCCGATCCTGGCCACAGCGACTGATAAAGGAGTTCGGACATGCCTTTGGCCAAACGCGACGAACGTTAGAACAGATGCCTGAGAGCTGGATCGGTTCACCGAGGCGCAAAATCATAGGGGAAATACAGGCTTGGAGAGATAGGAAAGCGTGGCATGGTTAAATTTTCTTACAGTTATTTCTTTTTTTATGCCGATTCCCTGTTTTTTTGACTAATTACTCTAAAACTCCCTTTTCACGCTTTGAATCCTCCCTATTCTTTAGCGTGACAGACGATCCAACCCGGGTTTCAGACGGCGCTATCGGGTCAACCTCGACGTACAGAAGGACAAATTCATGACAAAAATACAGGGCATCACCGAAATGCTGGGGATCTTTCCAGGGCTGACCCACCCGCGCAGGACACGCCGGCTCAGCCTGGAAGAAATGAGATTGGTCGAGCGTTATCGGGAGTTGTCGGAAAACGACCGCATCGCCATGCGTTACCTGGTGGATGCGATGCGCAGTGTTTCGCGGTTTTGACCAGAGACCCTGCAGCCTTTAAATGGCCTCGCAATTTTCCTACCAACGAGTGGGAATTTTCAAACGAGGCCAAGCACATCGGCCTACCGTCAGCGGCGGTTGCAGGCCTGAGCGTGAAGTATTACTTTTCTATGCGAGGTAATACTTTGAGGAGAATACAATGCCGACGACTATGACCAGCAAAGGACAAGTCACCATTCCCAAACCCATTCGCGACGCGCTGCACTTGATTCCTGGCTGTGCGGTAGAGTTCAGCATCAATGCACAGGGCGAGGTAGTGCTGCATGCAGGTAAGCCCGGAACAGCCGAGGCAGCTATCGGTGATCGCTTTGAAGCTGTCCGTGGCAGGGCGGATATCAAATGGCGCACAGACGATCTAATGGCCCTGTTGCGTGGTGAAGACTGATGATATTGGTCGATACCAACGTCTTGATCGATGTGCTGGAAGATGATCCGGTTTGGGCTGATTGGTCCATCGAGCAGATGCGTGCCCAATCCAAAATTCACAATTTGGTAATCAATCCAGTTATTTATGCTGAACTGTCCCAGACATTTTCTACCTTCGAAGCGTTGGATGAGGTTGTCGAAGAGATGGGGCTGCTAATGCAGGAGGTACCTCGTCCAGCGTTGTTTTTGGCAGGGAAGGCTTTTGTGCGTTATCGAAAGGTGGGCGGTGGCAAAAATAATGTGCTCGCCGACTTTTTCATCGGTGCCCATGCAGCTGTCAAGCGTCTTCCTTTGCTTACACGTGATGCGAAGCGTTACCGAAGTTATTTTCCTTCGGTGCAGTTGGTGGTGCCATCGTGAGGTGCGCTTCACCACGACCAATATCGTCCCCTTGGTCGTGGTGTAATCGCAATTAGCATTGGCTCAATGCTTGAACATCACATGCCGCACCACCGTGTAATCCTCCAGTCCATACATGGACATGTCCTTGCCATAGCCGGAACGTTTCTGACCGCCATGGGGCATTTCGCTGACGAGCATGAAGTGAGTGTTCACCCAGGTGCAGCCGTATTGCAGGCGTGCCGACAGGCGATGGGCACGGCCGATGTCGGCGGTCCATACCGATGAGGCCAGGCCGTAGTCCGAATCGTTGGCCCAGGCCAGCACTTGCGCTTCGTCGAGGAACGGAGTGACGGACACCACCGGCCCGAAGACTTCCCGGCGGACAATTTCGTCATCCTGCTGGGCGTCGGCCAGCACCGTCGGTTCGAAGAAGAACCCGTTGCCGTCCACGGCCTTGCCACCGGTGATCAGGCGGATATGCGGCTGGGCGATGGCCCGCTCGACGAAGCCGGCCACACGGTCGCGGTGCTGGGCGGTGATCAGTGGGCCCATCTCGGTGTCTGGTGCGGTTTGCAGGCCGTATTTGATGCTGCCTACCGCGGCGCCGAGTTTCTCGACGAACCGGTCGTAGATACCTTGCTGGGCATAGATGCGGCAGGCGGCGGTGCAGTCCTGGCCGGCGTTGTAGAAACCGAAGGTGCGGATGCCTTCCACGGCCGCGTCAATGTCGGCGTCGTCGAAGATGATCACCGGGGCTTTACCGCCCAGTTCCATGTGCATGCGCTTGACGCTGTCGGACGTGCTGGAAATGATGTTCGAGCCGGTGGCGATGGAGCCGGTGAGCGACACCATGCGCACTTTCGGGTGAGTGACCAGCGGGTTGCCGACGGTTTGCCCGCGTCCGAAGATCACGTTAAGCACGCCGACGGGGAAAATCTCCGACGCCAGTTCCGCCAGGCGCAACGCCGTCAATGGGGTCTGCTCCGACGGCTTGAGCACCACGGTATTGCCGGCGGCCAGGGCCGGGGCGATTTTCCAGGCGACCATCATCAGCGGGTAGTTCCACGGCGCGATGGAGGCGATGACCCCCACCGGGTCGCGACGGATCATCGAGGTGTGCCCGGGCAGGTATTCGCCGCCCGCCGAACCGCTCATGCAGCGACTGGCGCCGGCAAAGAAACGGAACACGTCGGCAATCGCCGGGATCTCGTCGTTCAGCGCGGCGCTGAAGGGTTTGCCGCAGTTATCCGACTCCAGCTTCGCCAGCTCCTCGCCGTGGGCTTCGATGGCATCGGCCAGCTTGAGCAGCAACAAGGAGCGGTCCTTGGGTGGCATTTGCGACCAGGCTTCGAAGGCGTTGTCGGCGGCACGCACGGCGGCATCGACCTGGGCTTCGCTGGCTTCATTGATCTCCACCAGCACCCGGCCCAGCGCCGGGTTGAACACCGCCTGGCCAGGGCCTTCGCCGTTCACCAGATGGCCGTTGATCAGCAGTTTGGTTTGCATGTCCATGTCCTCTTGATTCTTGCTTTTGATCTGGGTGGGAGCGGGCTTGCTCGCGAAGGCGGCGTGTCAGTCGACGCAAATGTTGGATGACACACCGCCTTCGCGAGCAAGCCCGCTCCCACAAGGGATCCGGTTCCACAGTGACATTTACTTCCCGCCACTCCCCGCCACGCTCTCACCCCCACGGGTCAGGTAATACGCGCCCAATATCGGCAGCATCGTGACCATCATCACCAGCATCGCCACCACGTTGGTCACCGGCACGTCGCGTGGGCGGCTGAGCTGGTTGAGCAGCCACAGCGGCAGGGTGCGTTCGTGGCCGGCGGTGAAGGTGGTGACAATGATCTCGTCGAACGACAGCGCAAACGCCAGCATCCCACCGGCCAGCAGGGCCGACCCCAGGTTAGGCAAGATGATGTAGCGAAAGGTCTGCCAACCGTCGGCGCCCAGGTCCATCGAGGCTTCGATCAGGCTGTGGGAAGTACGGCGCAGGCGGGCGATGACGTTGTTGTAGACGATCACCACGCAGAAGGTTGCATGGCCGACGATGATGGTGAACATCCCCGGTTCGATGCCCAGGGTCTTGAAGGTCGCCAGCAGTGCTATGCCGGTGATGATCCCCGGCAAGGCAATTGGCAGGATCAGCATCAGCGAAATGCCCTGTTTGCCGAAGAAATCGCGGCGGTACAGCGCCGCCGAGGCCAGGGTGCCAAGCACCATGGCGATCAGCGTGGCGATGGCCGCGATCTGCAACGACAGCTTGATCGCCTCCAGCACGTCCGGGCGTGAGAAGGCGACGCTGAACCACTTCAGGGTCAGGCCCTTGGGCGGAAAACTGAACGCCGCATCTTCAGTATTGAAGGCGTAGAGGAAGATGGTCAGGATCGGAAAGTGCAGGAACACCAATCCGCCCCACGCCGCGATCCGCAAGCCCCACGAGGCTCGGTCTTGAGAGTCAGAGTGCATCGAATGCCCCCAGTCGCTTGACGACGGATAGATAGATCGCGATCAGCACGATGGGTACCAGGGTGAACGCCGCGGCCATGGGCATGTTGCCGATGGCGCCTTGCTGGGCGTAGACCATGCTGCCGACGAAGTAGCCCGGTGGGCCTACCAGTTGCGGCACGATGAAGTCCCCCAGGGTCAGCGAGAACGTGAAGATCGAGCCGGCGGCAATGCCGGGGATCGACAGTGGCAGGATCACTTGCATGAACGTCTGGCGCGGCCTGGCGCCCAAGTCCGCCGAGGCTTGCAGCAGCGACGGCGGCAGACGCTCCAGGGACGCCTGGATCGGCAGGATCATGAACGGCAGCCAGATGTAGACGAACACCAGGAAACGCCCCAGGTGTGAGGTGGACAAGGTGCTGCCGCCCACGCCCGGGATCCCCAGCACGAACTGCAGCACCGGCCCCAGGCCCAGGTGCTGGACGAACCACTGCGCCACGCCGCCCTTGGCCAGCAGCAGCGTCCAGGCATAGGCCTTGACGATATAGCTGGCCCACATTGGCAGCATCACCGCGATGTAGAAAAACGCCTTGGTCTTGCCGCGGGTGTAGCGCGCCATGTAGTAGGCGATCGGGAACGCGACGATGGCGCTGGCGATGGACACCGCAATGGCCATGCTCAGGGTGCGCAAAATGATGTCGAAGCTCGACGGCTGGAACAGCGCCGTGAAGTTCGCCAGGGTCAGGTCCGGCGTCACCGCCATGGTGAAGTCATCGAAGGTGTAGAAACCCTGCCACAGCAAGGTCAGCAGCGAGCCAAGGTAGATCGCGCCGAACCACAGCAATGGCGGCACCAGTAGCATCGACAAGTACAGGTTGGGCCGTCGGTACAGCAGGTTGGAAAAACGCCGCAGCGGCGAACCGGGCGCAGGCGTTGGGGTGATGGCCAGCGTGTTCATCTCACACCTCGCCACTGACGGCGTCGTGCAGCGTGACCATCGCCTCACGGGCCCAGCGAACGCTCAGCTGTTGGCCAGCCTGGTGCGGGGCGGCGTTGTCCTGCCACTGGGTGTTGGCCTGGCTGAGGTTCAGGGTCTGGCCGTTGGCAAGTTTCAGCTCATAGCGTGTGGCGCTGCCCTGGTACTGGATGTCGTGCAGCAGGCCGTGGACTTCGACCTCACCGCTGGCCAACGGGCCCTCGGCGAAACGCACGTGTTCCGGACGAATCGAGAACGGCTGTGGATAACCGCTCAGTTCCCGTGCCAATTCGCCACGAATCACGTTGGAGGTGCCGACGAATTCAGCGACGAAGGAGGTCGCCGGTTTCATGTACAGGTTGCGCGGCGTATCGACTTGTTCGATACGGCCCTTGTTGAACACCGCCACGCGGTCGGACATCGACAGCGCTTCGGTCTGGTCGTGGGTGACGAAAATGAAGGTGATGCCCAACTGGCGTTGCAGCTTCTTCAACTCGCCCTGCATCTGTTCACGCAGCTTCAGGTCCAGGGCGCCCAAGGGCTCATCGAGCAATAACACCCGGGGGCGATTGACCAGCGCACGGGCCAGGGCCACCCGTTGACGCTGGCCGCCGGAGAGCTGCACCGGCTTGCGTTCGCCGTAGCCGCCCAGGGCGACCATCTCCAGGGCCTCGTCGGCGCGCTGGATGCGCTCGGCCTTGGCGACGCCTTTGACTTTCAGACCGTAGGCCACGTTGTCGCGCACGTTCATGTGGGGGAAGAGGGCGTAGTCCTGGAACACCGTGTTGACGTCCCGCTGATACGGCGCAAGCCCCGTGGCTTCCTCTCCGTGGATGCGGATCGAGCCGGCACTGGGTTGTTCAAACCCGGCGATCAGCCGCAGGCAGGTGGTCTTGCCCGAGCCGGACGGGCCCAGCATGGAAAAGAACTCGCCGTCCTGGATGTCGATGGAGACCCGGTCTACGGCCTTTACATCGCCGAACTGCCGGGATACCTGGGTGAACTGGACTGCAAGCGTCATGGTGCGGGGCTCCAGAAAGCGGGGCGGGTATGAAATCTCAACGATTGGCAGGCGATCCCGTGGCGAGGGAGCTTGCTCCCGCTGGGTGGCGCAGCCGCCCCAAAACCAGGCGATGCGGTGTGTCAGCTAATACCGCGTCGGTCCGTTTTGGGCGTGCTTCGCACACCAGCGGGAGCAAGCTCCCTCGCCACAGGGGCCGCTCCCATTTATGTGCTGGGGGTTAACGCCCACCCATGATCGCAATGTAATCCTGGGTCCAGCGGCTGTACGGCACGAACTTGCCGCCCTCGGCCTGTGGGGTTTTCCAGAAGGCGATCTTGTCGAATTGATCGAAGCCGTTGGTCTTGCAGCCTTCGGCGCCCAGCAGCTCGCTGCCCTTGCACGCCGCCGGCACCGCTGGCAAGGAGCCGAACCACGCGGCCACGTCACCCTGGACTTTTGGTTGCAGTGACCAGTCCATCCACTTGTACGCGCAGTTGGGGTGCTTGGCCTCGGCGTGGAGCATCGTCGTGTCGGCCCAGCCGGTAGCGCCTTCTTTCGGAATGGTCGAGGCGATTGGTTGCTTCTCGTTCATCAGGCCGTTGACCTGATAGGGCCAGGCGCCGGACGCCACCACGCCTTCGTTCTTGAAATCGCTCATCTGCACCGTGGTGTCGTGCCAGTAGCGGTGGATCAACGGCTGCTGGGCCCGTAGCAATTCCAGCACGGCCTTGTACTGGGCTTCGTCGAGTTGGTACGGGTCCTTGATGCCCAACTCAGGCTTGGCGGTCTTGAGGTACAGCGCCGCGTCGGCGATGTAGATCGGACCATCGTAGGCTTGCACGCGCCCCTTGTTCGGCTTGCCGTCGGGCAATTCCTGGGCATTGAACAGCACGCTCCAACTGGTGGGCGCTTGCTTGAACACCTCGGTGTTGTACATCAGCACATTGGGACCCCATTGGTACGGGGTGCCGTAGGTCTGCTGGTTGACCACGTACCACGGCGCATCTTTCAGGCGCGGGTCGAGGTTTTTCCAATTGGCGATCAGCGCGGTGTTGATCGGTTGCACGCGCTTGCCGGCAATCAGCCGCAACGAGGCGTCGCCCGAGGCGGTGACCAGGTCGTAGCCGCCCTTGGTCATCAGGCTGACCATTTCATCGGACGTGGCGGCGGTTTTCACATTGACCTTGCAGCCGGTTTCCTTCTCGAAACCCGTGACCCAGTCGTAGGCCTTGTCGCTTTCGCCGCGTTCGATGTAACCCGGCCAGGCGACGATATCCAGTTGGCCCTCGCCGGCACCGACGGCCTTGAGCGGCTCGGCGGCCTGGAGGCTGACGCTGGTCAGCAGCGCCGTGGTGAGTGCACTGAGCAATGCGGTCTTGTGCGCGTACATGGAAATCCCTCTTGCTTTAATTATGGTCGGGGCAGGGTTCGAACAGGATGAAACGCCATGGTTGGCCTGTTATTAGAGTAGAGCTGTTATCTAGAGATGCTGGCCGTGACGGGCCATGATGTGGCGCACCACGCTGTAGTCCTGGAGCGAATCGCTGGACAGGTCCTTACCGTAGCCGGAGCGTTTCAGGCCGCCGTGGGGCATTTCGCTGACCAGCATGAAATGGCTGTTGATCCAGGTGCAGCCGTATTGCAACCGCGCCGCCACCTGCATGGCCTTGTCCAGGTTCTGGGTCCATATCGAGGACGCCAGGCCGTATTCCGAATCATTGGCCCATTCCACCGCCTGGCTGAGTTCGTCGAAGCGAGTCACGGTGACGACCGGGCCGAACACCTCGCGCTGGACGATTTCATCGCTTTGCTTGCAGCCGGCCAGCAGTGTGGGTTGGTAGTAGAAGCCGGCGCCGGAATGCACCGCCGCCCCGGTGATGCGCTCGATGTGCGGCTGGCCGAGGGCGCGCTCGACAAAACTGGCCACGCGGTCGCGCTGGCGGGTGCTGATCAGCGGGCCGATCTCATTGTCGGCGTCGCGCTTGCCGGCAAAGCGCAGGCTGCTGACCGCCGCGCCGAGCTCGGCCACCAGCCGGTCGTGAATTCCGCCCTGGGCGTAGATCCGGCACGCCGCGGTGCAATCCTGCCCGGCGTTGTAATAGCCGTAGGTGCGCACGCCTTCGACCACGGCTTGGATATCGGCGTCGTCGCACACGATCACTGGCGCCTTGCCGCCCAGTTCCAGGTGTGTGCGCTTGAGGGTTTTTGCCGCCGCCTGGAGGATTTTCTGCCCGGTGACGATATCGCCCGTCAGCGAAACCATGCGCACTTTAGGATGGCTGACCAGATGGCTGCCCACCCCTTCGCCACCGCCGCAGAGGATATTGATCACACCCCGTGGCAGGAGCCGGGCCAGCATCGGCGCCAAGGCCAGGATCGACAACGGCGTGTGCTCCGAGGGCTTGAATACCAATGTGTTGCCCGCGGCCAGGGCCGGGGCGATTTTCCAGGCGGCCATCATGATCGGGTAGTTCCACGGCGCGATGGACGCCACGACGCCGATCGGGTCGCGGCGCACCATGCTGGTATAGCCGGGCAGGTATTCGCCACTGAGCTGGCCGGTCTGGCAGCGCACGGCACCGGCGAAGAAACGAAAGACATCCACCGTGGCGCTCAGGTCATCCTGGCGCGCCAGGTGCAGCGGCTTGCCGCAGTTCAGGGCTTCAAGGCGGGCCAGCTCATCGGCGTTCTGTTCGATGGCGCTGGCGATGTCCAGCAGCAGGTTCGAGCGTTGCTGTGGCGTGGTGCGCGACCAGCCGTCGAAGGCGCGGTGGGCGGCGAGGATCGCGGCTTCCACCTGCTCGGTACTGGCCTCGGCGATGTGAGCCACGACTTCGCCGGTGGCCGGGTTGAGGATCGGCTCGACAACGCCTTCACCGGGAACGAGTTCCCCGTCGATCAGCAACGCGGTGCACAACGGGGTTTGCGTGCCAGCCATGTTCGCCTTCTCTCTTTTTAGAGGTGACTACTGCTATCAGTTACAACATAAAACCTGTGGGAGCGAGCCTGCTCGCGATAGCGGTCTATCTGTATCACCGCTTCGCGAGCAGGCTCGCTCCCACAATGGATTGCGGCGATGCAGCAAGACTAGTGCTCAGCCTCAATGCCGACAAATTCGAAATACTCAAGGCTGCATTCGATTAAATAGATGGCTTGCGTCCGCCATGAGGCTGTTCCCGGGCCACCGCCAGGAACGGGTCGACCGACGCCGGTCGCGCCGTGCCCCGGCGCCAGGCCAGGCCGACGTCGAGGGTCTGGTTGAGGTCGGCAATCGGTCGCGCTTCGATGATGTCGCCTTCCAGCGACCAGGGGCGGTAGGTCATGTCCGGCTGGATCGACACGCCCAACCCCGCCGCTACCAGGCTGCGCACTGCTTCGGTCGAGGCGGTGCGCAGGGTGACCCTGGGTTGCAGGCCGGCGCCGCGCCACAGGCGTTGGGCGTTGCGGTCCATTTCGTCGACGTTCAGTTGGATCAGCGGCTCGCGGGCCACATCGGCCAGGTGGATGCTGTCGTGCTCCAGCAAGGGATGCTGCGCCGGTAGCCACAAACGGTGCGGCGAATGCGTCAGGACTTCGGTCTGCAGGGCGTGGCGGTCCTCCAGGTTGGACAGGATCAGCACGCCGACGTCGATTTCGCCGCTGACCAGCAAATGTTCGATGTACGGCCGTTCGTCCTCCATCACGCGGATCTCCACGTTGGGGTAGGCGCGCTGGAAGCGGGTCAGCAGGTCCGCCAGGTAATAACCGGCGACCAGGCTGGTGACGCCTATGGTGACTTGGCCAGCCACCTGGTCGGTGCTTTGTTGCAGGCTGCGCTTGGCGTTGTCGACCGTGGCCAGGATCAGGTGGGCCTGGCGCAGGAATTGATGGCCCTGGTGGGTCAGGGTCATGCCCTTGGCGTGGCGGTTGAACAGGCTGACGCCGATGTCTTGCTCCAGTTGCTGGATGGCCAGGGTCAAGGTGGACTGGGAAATGAACGCCGTTTGCGCCGCGGCGGAGATGGAGCCGGTTTCGGCCACCGCGATGAAATGGCGGATCTGACGCAGAGTCATCATGGACGCGTACCGGTGGGCGGATTTATCGATGTGCTGGAGTGTATATCGTTTTTTTAGAAGGAAAGGAACGTGCACCGCTGGCGGCGTCAGGCAACATCTGGAAGCAATCTCGCCTACGGCGTCGGGCACTTTCGATCTAGGCTGGGGGCCTTACGTTGACCCGAACATCTGGAGGCAACAAATGAACACCCGTGGATTGCTCGATCAGCTTCTCAAGTCCGGCCAGGAAATGTTGCAGAACAAGGCTGGCGGTTCACAGGGCAAGTCGTCCGGTGGCCTGGGCGGATTGCTCGGCGGCTCCGGCAACCTGGGCGGGATGCTTTCCGGCGCGGGTGGCGGGGCACTGGCCGCCGGGGCCATGGGCCTGTTGCTGGGCAACAAGAAAGCCCGCAACTTCGGCGGCAAGGCCCTGGCCTATGGCGGCCTGGCGGCCTTGGGCGTGATCGCCTACAAGGCCTATGGCAACTGGCAGGCCCAGCAGGGCAACGCGCCGAAGACCGAACCGCAGACCCTCGATCGCGTGCCCCCGGCGCAGGTCGAGCAGCACAGCCAGGCGATCCTCAAGGCGCTGGTGGCGGCGGCCAAGGCCGACGGCCATGTGGACGAGCGCGAGCGGCAATTGATCGAAGGCGAGTTCACCAAGCTCGACAACGACCAGGAGCTGCAACACTGGCTGCATGCTGAACTCAACAAGCCCTTGGACCCCATCGACGTCGCCCGTGCCGCCAGCACCCCGGAAATGGCTGCGGAAATGTACATCGCCAGCGTGATGCTGGTAGATGAGGAAAACTTCATGGAGAAGTCCTACCTCGATGAACTGGCGCGCCAACTCAAGCTGGAGCCGGGGTTGAAGGTGGAACTGGAAAAACAGGTGCGCCAGGCGACTGTATAAAGCAGCATCAACGCTATTCCTTGTGGGAGCGAGCCTGCTCGCGATGGCGCCCGGTCAGTCGCAGCATGGTTGACTGACACTCCGCTTTCGCGAGCAAGCCCGCTCCCACAGTGGTTTTGTGGTGTCTGGCAATCTTGTATCCAACGCTATCCCCTGTGGGAGCGAGCCTGCTCGCGATGGCGCCCGGTCAGTGACAGTATTTTTGACTGATATACCGCTATCGCGAGCAAGCTCGCTCCCACAGTGGTTTTGTGGTGTCTGGCAATCTTGTATCCAACGCTATCCCCTGTGGGAGCGAGCCTGCTCGCGATGGCGCCCGGTCAGAGACAGTATTTTTGACTGATACACCGCTATCGCGAGCAAGCTCGCTCCCACAGTGGTTTTGTGGTGTCTGGCAATCTTGTATCCAACGCTATTCCTTGTGGGAGCGAGCCTGCTCGCGATGGCGCCCGGTCAGTGACAGTATTTTTGACTGACACTCCGCTTTCGCGAGCCCGCTCCCACAGTGGTTTTGTGGTGTCTGGCAATCTTGCATCCAACGCTATCCCCTGTGGGAGCGAGCCTGCTCGCGAAGGCGTCCGGTCAGTGGCAGTATTTTTGACTGATATACCGCTTTCGCGAGCAAGCCCGCTCCCACAGTGGTTTTGTGGTGTTTGGCAATCTTGTATCCAACGCTATTCCCTGTGGGAGCGAGCCTGCTCGCGAAGGCGTCCGGTCAGTCGCAGCATGGTTGACTGACACTCCGCTTTCGCGAGCAAGCCCGCTCCCACAGGGGCGGGTTCCATTTCTTCAAGTACCGGTGAGCCTCGGCTCAATCAAAATCCTCCCACGCCGCCATACAGACGCCGCGCCGCCCTCGGCTATACTCCCCAGCATTTTCAAGTGCCCGAGGTTTTACTGTGAAGAATTGGACATTGCGCCAACGCATCCTGGCGAGTTTTGCGGTGATCATCGCCATTATGCTGCTGATGGTGGTTGTCTCGTATTCACGGTTGCTGAAGATCCAGGACAGTGAAGAAAAGGTCCGGTCCGATGCGGTTCCGGGGGTGTATTTCAGCTCGATGATCCGCGGTGGCTGGGTCGACAGCTACGTCCTGACCCAGCAAATCGTCGGTCTTTCCGGGAATCGGGAAATCACCGCCGAGGACAAGGCCCGCTACCAGGGTTTCGAGCAGCACCTGCGCGAAGAAATACAGAACTACCAAAAGTTGATCCAGAACCCGGCGGACCAAGCCTCGTTCGACGAGTTCGAGGCCTTCCACTTGGCATTTAACCAGGCCATGGCCAAGGTCTTGGACTTGTACCAGCGCAAGGACTACGACGGCGCCCGGTTGGCGCTGGAGAAAGAGCTGACGCCTGCATGGATCGGCGGCCGCGGGCATTTGAATCAAATCATCGAGCGCAATCGCGAGCTGGCACAAAGCGCCACCCTGACCATTGGCGATGCGGTGACGGCGGCCAAGGTCGCCATGGGCCTGTCGTTCCTGGTCGCGCTGATCGTCGCGGTACTCTGTGGCCTGCTGCTGATGCGGGCGATCATGGGGCCGATGAACCGCATCGTCGAGATCCTCGAGATCATGCGCAGCGGCGACCTGAGCGGACGCCTGAACCTGGCGCGCAAGGACGAATTCGGTGCCGTGGAAACCGGCTTCAACGATATGATGGCCGAACTGACCTCGCTGGTATCCCAGGCCCAGCGCTCATCCGTGCAGGTCACCACCTCGGTCACCGAAATTGCCGCGACCTCGCGCCAGCAGCAGGCCTCGGCCACGGAAACCGCCGCCACCACCACCGAGATCGGCGCGACGTCCCGGGAAATCGCCGCCACCTCCCGGGACCTGGTGCGCACCATGACCGAAGTTTCCACCGCCGCCGACCAGGCCTCGGTGGCCGCCGGCTCTGGCCAGCAAGGCTTGGCGCGCATGGAGGAAACCATGCATTCGGTGATGGGCGCCGCCGACCTGGTGAACGCCAAGCTGGCGATCCTCAACGAGAAGGCCGGCAACATCAACCAGGTGGTGGTGACCATCGTCAAAGTGGCCGACCAGACCAACCTGTTATCCCTCAACGCCGCCATCGAGGCCGAGAAGGCTGGTGAGTACGGGCGCGGTTTCGCCGTGGTGGCCACGGAAGTACGGCGCTTGGCCGACCAGACCGCCGTGGCGACCTATGACATCGAACAGATGGTGCGCGAGATCCAATCCGCGGTATCGGCCGGTGTGATGGGCATGGACAAGTTTTCCGAGGAAGTGCGCCGTGGCATGGCCGAAGTGCAGCAGATCGGCGAGCAACTGTCGCAGATCATCCATCAGGTCCAGGCTCTGGCGCCGCGGGTATTGATGGTCAACGAAGGCATGCAGGCCCAGGCCACTGGCGCCGAACAGATCAACCACGCCCTGGTGCAACTGGGCGATGCCAGCAGCCAGACCGTGGAGTCCCTGCGCCAGGCCAGCTCCGCCATCGACGAGCTGAGCCAGGTCGCCGTGGGGCTGCGCAGCGGCGTCTCGCGTTTCAAAGTCTGATGGGCGAGCTCGAGACCCGGCGTGGCGTCGCAGCGACGGCCCGCCAGACGTTGTTCCTGGTGTTCTGCATCGGCAACGAACGTTACGCCCTGCAGGCCACCGATGTAGTGGAAGTGCTGCCGCGCCTGCCCCTCAAGCCGATCGCCCGGGCGCCATCCTGGGTAGCGGGGGTGTTTGCCTGGCGCGGCACCGTGGTGCCGGTGATCGACCTGTGCGCCCTGACGTTCGGCCGGAGCGCCGAACCCCGGACCAGCACGCGTCTGGTGCTGGTGCGTTATCAAGGCGATACACAACAAACCGGGCAAGTGCTGGGATTGATCCTCGAACAGGCGACCGACACCCTGCGCTGTGATCCGGGCGATTTCAAACCCTATGGCCTGGACAATCGGCAGGCGCCGTACCTTGGACCGGTCCGCGAAGATGCCCTTGGGTTGCTGCAATGGGTGCGGGTCAATGACCTGCTCGACGAATCCGTTCGGGCGCTGCTGTTTCCTGCTACGCCGCTGAGCCTCGACGACCTCGAGGCAACGCCATGAACAACGACCAACGGTTTTTCGATTTTCTCAAGGAGCGCATCGGCCTCGATGTGACCTCCGTCGGCACCGCGATCATTGAGCGCGCCGTGCGCCAACGGATCAGTGCCGTGCCTGGGCGAACCGCCGATGAGTATTGGCAGGCCCTGCAGCATTCGGCCCCGGAACAGCAGGCGTTGATCGAAGCGGTGATCGTCCCGGAGACCTGGTTCTTCCGCTACCCCGAGTCCTTTGCGACCCTCGCCAGGCTGGCCGTCAAGCGCCTGGCGGAGATCAAGCACCTGCGTGCGCTGCGCATCCTCAGTTTGCCGTGCTCCACCGGCGAGGAACCGTATTCCATTGCCATGGCCTTGCTCGACGCCGGCTTGGGCGCCCATCAGTTCAAGGTGGACGGCATGGACGTCAGCCCGCTGTCGGTGGCGCGGGCCAAGGACGCGCGTTACGGCAGGAATTCCTTTCGGGGCGCCGACCTGGGTTTTCGCGAGCGGCACTTCGACGCCGAAGACGAAGGCTACCGCCTCAGCGAACGGGTGCGCGAACAAGTGCGCTTGCAAGTAGGCAACCTGCTGGATCCGGCCTTGCTGGCGAACGAGGCCCCCTACGACTTTGTGTTCTGCCGCAACCTGCTGATCTATTTCGACCAGCCGACCCAGCAGCAGGTTTTCGAGGTGCTCAAGCGCTTGACCCATCAGGACGGCGTGCTGTTTATCGGCCCTGCCGAAGGCAGCCTGCTGGGGCGCCTGGGCATGCGCTCGATCGGGATTGCCCAATCGTTCGCTTTCAGTCGACAGGGGGCGTCGGAGCCCCAACCGTTGCCAGCCTTGATACCACCGCCGCTACCGATTCGTCAGCCACCGCCTCGCGTCATCCCGCCGGTGGTTCGGCCGCGGCCGTTTGCCACGAGCGTGACACCGATTGCCCCACCCAAGAGCAGCGACGCCGCGAGCTTGCTGGCCAATATCGCGGCCCTGGCCAACGGCGGTAAAAGCGCCGAGGCCCGCGCGGCGTGTGAAGAATACCTGCGCAGCCACGCGCCGAACGCCCAGGTGTTCTATTGGTTGGGCCTGCTCAGCGACATGGCCGGTAGCGCGCTGCAAGCCCAGGGTTTTTATCGCAAGGCGCTTTATCTTGAACCGCAACACGCCGAGGCCCTGGTGCATCTGGCGGCGCTGCTGGCTTCCCAGGGAGACGCGGCCGGAGCCCGTCGGTTGCAGGAACGCGCCGCCCGCAGCGGGCGCACGGCAGACAGTGAGCACAAACAATGAGCGGTTCGGCTTCCTACACCATCACCCATGACGATGCCCAGGCCATCGACGATTGCTGGAACCGCATCGGCGTGCATGGCGATAAATCCTGCCCGCTGTTGGTCGGGCATATCCATTGCCGCAATTGCTCGGTGTATTCGGCGGCCGCGACTCGGCTGCTCGACCGTTATGCCTTGCCGCAGGATCAGCGGGATTTGTCCCTGGCCCCGGTGGACAACGATGTGGTCACGCGCTCGTTGCTGATGTTCCGCCTCGGCGAGGAATGGCTGGGCCTGACCACGCGCAGCCTGGTGGAAGTGGCGCCGTTGCAGCCGATTCACTCGTTGCCCCACCAACGCTCACGGGCCCTGCTGGGCGTGGCGAATGTGCGCGGGGCGCTGGTGGCCTGCCTGTCGCTGGTGGAGCTGCTGGATCTGGAGCCCGGCGCGGCGGCGGTGGCCGGTACACGGGTCATGCCGCGCATGTTGATCGTCGCGGCCAAGGGCGGGCCGGTGGTGGTGCCGGTGGATGAAGTGGATGGCATCCACGCCATCGACAAACGTATCCTGGCGAACGCTTCGCCGTCGGCGGGCAAGTACACCCGTGGCGTGCTGCCGTATAAGGGGCGTAGCTTGCGCTGGTTGGATGAAGAACAGCTGCTGACCGCCGTGGCCCGGAGCCTGTCATGACCCCCGACCAAATGCGCGACGCCTCGCTGCTGGAACTGTTCAGCCTGGAAGCCGAGGCCCAGGTCCAGGTGCTGAGCACCGGCCTGCTGGCCCTGGAGCGCGATCCGACCCAGGCCGAGTACCTTGAGTCATGCATGCGCGCGGCGCATTCCCTCAAGGGCGCGGCGCGCATTGTCGGGGTGGATGCCGGGGTTAGCGTGGCCCACGTGATGGAAGATTGCCTGGTCAGCGCCCAGGAACGGCGCCTGGTGCTGGGCGCCGAGCACATCGACGCCTTGCTGCAAGGCACCGACTTGCTGACGCGCATCGCCACGCCGGGCAACAACGTCGGCGCGCCGGACATCGACGCCTATGTGGCGTTGATGGGGCGCCTGCTCGATCCCAACGCTGCACAACAACCCGCGCAGGTTCCGACAAAAATCGAGACGCCTGTCGAACCCGCCAGCGTCGAGCCGTCCGCGCCGGAACCGCTCGCCGCAACGGAGCCGGCCCCCAAGCGCAAACGGGTCACCGAAGGCGGCGAGCGGGTCTTGCGGGTCACGGCCGAACGCCTCAACAGCTTGCTCGACCTGTCGAGCAAGTCCCTGGTGGAGACTCAGCGCCTCAAGCCTTGGCTGGCGGCGATGCAACGGCTCAAGCGCCAGCAAGGCACCGGCTTGCGCGCCCTTGAAGAGCTGAACGTGCACCTCAAGGACCACGCCCTGAGCCTGCAAGCCCAGGAAGCCCTGGGCGATGCTCGCCGCTTGCTCGCCGAAACCCAGCAATTGCTGGCGCAGAAAACCGCCGAGCTGGATGAGTTCGCCTGGCAGGCCAGCCAGCGGGCGCAAGTGCTGTACGACACAGCGCTGGCCTGTCGCATGCGGCCGTTCGCCGATGTGCTATCAGGCCAGGCACGCATGGTCCGTGACCTGGGCCGCAGCCTGGGCAAACACGTGCGCCTGGAAATCGAAGGCGAGAAAACCCAGGTCGACCGCGACGTGCTGGAACAGCTCGAAGCGCCTCTGACCCATTTGCTGCGCAACGCCGTGGACCACGGCATCGAAACCCCGGAACAACGGGTACTGGCCGGCAAGCCCGCCGAAGGCCTGATCCGCTTGCGCGCTTCTCATCAAGCCGGCCTGCTGGTCTTGGAGCTGGCGGACGATGGCGCCGGGGTGGACCTGGAACGGGTGCGCCGCAGCATCGTCGAGCGCGGCCTTTCTCCTGAGCCAACCGCCGCCAGCCTGAGCGAAGAGGAACTGCTGACGTTCCTGTTCCTGCCCGGTTTCAGCCTGCGCGACAAAGTCACCGAAGTGTCCGGGCGCGGCGTCGGCCTGGATGCCGTCCAGCACATGGTCCGGCAGTTGCGCGGTGCGGTGGTGCTGGAGCAGACGGCGGGCGAGGGCAGCCGCTTCCATCTCGAGGTGCCGCTGACGCTGTCGGTGGTGCGCAGCCTGGTGGTGGAGGTCGGCGGTGAAGCGTACGCCTTCCCCCTGGCCCACATCGAACGCATGTGCGACCTGGCGCCGGAGGACATCGTCCAGGTCGAAGGGCGCCAGCATTTCTGGCACGAAGGCCGGCATATCGGCTTGGTCGCCGCCAGCCAGTTGCTCAATCGCCCGTCGACGCAGAACGGCAGCCAGACCCTCAAGGTCGTGGTGATCCGCGAGCGCGAGACGATCTACGGCGTGGCGGTGGAGCGGTTCGTCGGCGAGCGCACCCTGGTGGTCCTGCCCCTGGACGAGCGCCTGGGCAAGGTCCAGGACATTTCCGCCGGGGCCTTGCTCGACGATGGCTCGGTGGTGTTGATTGTCGATGTCGAAGACTTGTTGCGGTCGGTGGACAAGCTGCTCGATACCGGGCGCCTGGAGCGCATCGCCCGGCAAAACCAGGCCCAGGCCCCGCGCAAGCGGATCCTGGTGGTGGACGATTCCCTGACCGTGCGTGAGCTGCAACGCAAGTTGTTGCGGGGTCGCGGCTATGACGTAGCAGTGGCGGTGGATGGCATGGATGGCTGGAATGCATTGCGCTCGGAGGATTTCGATTTGTTGATCACGGACATCGACATGCCACGCATGGACGGCATCGAACTGGTGTCGCTGTTGCGGCGCGACAACCGCTTGCAATCGCTGCCAGTGATGGTGGTGTCCTACAAGGACCGCGAAGAAGATCGCCGCCGTGGCCTCGACGCCGGCGCCGACTATTATCTGGCCAAGGCGAGTTTCCACGACGACGCCTTGCTCGACGCCGTGGTCGAATTGATCGGAGGGGCACGCGCTTGAAGATCGCCATCGTCAATGACATGCCCCTGGCGGTCGAGGCCCTGCGCCGCGCCCTGGCGTTCGAGCCGGCGCACCAACTGGTCTGGGTCGCCGCCAACGGTGCCGAGGCGGTGCAGCGTTGTGCCGAATACACCCCCGACCTGATCCTGATGGACCTGTTCATGCCGATCATGGATGGCGTGGAGGCTACCCGGCGGATCATGGCCGACAGCCCATGCGCTATCGTGATTGTGACCGGAGACAGCCAGCAGAATGTCCACCGGGTGTTCGAGGCCATGGGCCATGGCGCGCTGGATGTGGTCGATACCCCGGCCCTGGGCGTCGGTAACCCGGCGGACGCTGCTGCGCCGCTGCTGCGCAAGATCACCAACATCGGTTGGCTGATCGGTGAGCGCAACAAGCGCGAGCGCCCCGCGCCGGCAGCCCAGCGCGCGGCGGTGTCGCGCAAGAGCCTGGTGGCCATCGGGTCGTCGGCGGGCGGGCCCGCGGCGTTGGAAGTGCTGCTCAAGGCTCTGCCGCGGGACTTTGCCCCGGCGATCGTGCTGGTCCAGCATGTGGACGAGGTGTTCGCCGCGGGCATGGCCGAATGGCTGGGCAGTGTGTCGGGCCACACGGTGCGCCTGGCCCGGCAAGGTGAGACGCCGCAAAGCGGCACGGTGTTGCTGGCCGGGACCAACCATCACCTGCGTTTGTTGAAGGACGGCACCCTGGCCTATACCGCCGAGCCGGTGAACGAGATCTACCGGCCCTCCATCGACGTGTTTTTTGAAAGTGTCGCCCAGTACTGGAGCGGCGACGCGGTGGGCGTATTGCTCACCGGCATGGGCCGCGACGGTGCGCAAGGGCTTAGACTCATGCGCCAGCAGGGCTATGTGACCATCGCCCAGGACCAGCGCAGCAGCGCGGTGTACGGCATGCCCAAAGCGGCGGCCGCCATCGACGCCGCCGTCCATATTCTTGCCCTGGACGCCATTGCGCCACGGCTGTTGGAGATTGTGACCCCATGAAGAACCCCGCGAGCCTTGCCCCAGGCCGTACCCAGGTAAGCCATCATGACTGATTTGCAGCTCGACGAATTCAAGCGCGATGAGAACGCCGCCATGGTCCTGCTCGTCGACGACCAGGCGATGATCGGCGAGGCGGTGCGGCGCGGGCTTTCGGAGGAAGACAATATCGACTTCCACTTCTGCTCCGACCCCCACCAGGCCATCGCCCACGCGGTGCGCATCAAGCCGACGGTGATTCTCCAGGACCTGGTGATGCCCGGCCTCGACGGCCTGAGCCTGGTGCGCGAGTACCGTAACCATCCGTCCACCCGCGATATCCCGATCATTGTCCTGTCCACCAAGGAAGACCCGCTGATCAAGAGCGCGGCGTTCGCCGCTGGGGCCAACGATTACCTGGTCAAGCTGCCGGACAACATCGAGCTGGTGGCGCGCATCCGCTATCACTCGCGTTCCTACATGATGCTGTTGCAGCGCGACGCGGCCTATCGCGCATTGCGGGTCAGCCAGCAGCAATTGCTCGACACCAACCTGGTGCTGCAACGCTTGATGAACTCCGACGGCCTGACCGGGCTGTCCAACCGCCGACACTTCGACGAGTACCTGGAACTGGAATGGCGCAGGGCGATGCGCGACCAGAGTCAACTGTCGCTGCTGATGATCGACGTGGACTACTTCAAGTCCTATAACGACAACTTCGGCCACTTGGAAGGCGACGAAGCCCTGCGCAAGGTCGCCACGGCCATCCGCGAGGCGTGCAGTCGGCCGTCCGACCTGCCGGCCCGCTACGGCGGCGAGGAGTTCGCCCTGGTGCTGCCCGGCACCTCGCCAGGCGGCGCCCGGCTGATGGCCGAGAAACTGCGCCAGAGCGTCGTCGCCCTGAAAATCCCCCACGCCACGCCCGACGGCGGCGAAAACCTGACCGTCAGCATCGGCGTCTCGACCTTCACTCCCCAGCAGGGTGGCGACAGCCGTCAGCTGATCTCGGCGGCGGACAAGGGGTTGTACCTGGCCAAGCACAATGGGCGTAATCGGGTTGGGGTTGAATAAGCCATCCTGAATGTCGGCAGGGATGCCTTTGTGGCGAGGGAGCTTGCTCCCGCTGGGGCGCGTAGCGGCCCTGAAACCAGTTGGCTCGGTGTGCCAGGTCGATTGAGGGGGCCGTTTTGGGGCTGCTGCGCAACCCAGCGGGAGCAAGCTCCCTCGCCACAGGGGCCGGACGCTGAACCTCATTGCCCCTAAAGCCGCCAGGCGGGCTGCCGCTGGCGCTTGATTACGTTATACTCGCCGGCTTTCAAAAGTTCGCCAACGAGTGCTGCCCGCCATGGAAATCAACCCGATCCTTAACACCATCAAGGACCTGTCCGAGCGCTCCGAAACTATTCGGGGGTATCTTTGACTACGATCAAAAGCATGAGCGCCTGACCGAAGTCAATCGCGAGCTTGAAGATCCGAATGTCTGGAACAACCCTTCGTACGCCCAGGAGCTGGGCCGCGAGCGTTCTGCGCTGGCGCAGATCGTCGAGACCCTGGACGAGCTGTCCAGCGGCCTGGCCGATTGCCGCGACCTGCTGGACATGGCCGTCGAAGAGGACGACGAAGGCGCAGTCGGCGATGTCGTCGCCGAGCTGACCCGCCTGGACGAGAACCTCGCCAAGCTGGAATTCCGTCGCATGTTCAGCGGCGAGATGGACATGAACAACGCCTACCTGGACATCCAGGCCGGTTCCGGCGGCACCGAAGCCCAGGACTGGGCCAACATCCTGCTGCGCATGTACCTGCGCTGGGCCGACAAACGCGGTTTCGACGCCACCATCATGGAGCTGTCGGCCGGTGAAGTCGCCGGGATCAAGGGCGCCACCGTGCACATCAAGGGCGAATACGCCTTTGGCTGGCTGCGGACCGAGATCGGCGTGCACCGCCTGGTGCGCAAGAGCCCGTTCGACTCCGGCAACCGTCGCCACACCTCGTTCTCGGCCGTGTTCGTTTCGCCGGAAATCGATGACAACATCGAAATCGAGATCAACCCGGCGGACCTGCGCATCGACACCTACCGCTCCTCCGGAGCCGGTGGCCAGCACGTCAACACCACCGACTCGGCCGTACGGATCACCCACGTACCGACCAACACCGTGGTCAGTTGCCAGAACGAACGTTCCCAGCACGCCAACAAAGACACCGCGATGAAGATGCTGCGGGCCCGCCTGTACGAGCAGGAAGTGCAGAAGCGCAACGCGGCGTCCCAGGCCCTGGAAGACACCAAGTCGGACATCGGCTGGGGTCACCAGATCCGTTCGTACGTGCTCGACGCCTCGCGGATCAAGGACCTGCGGACCAGCATCGAACGCAGCGATTGCGACAAGGTGCTCGACGGCGATATCGATGAATACCTGATCGCCAGCCTCAAACAAGGCCTGTAACGCGACACCCATGCGGCGGACGGGCACGCTTCCACAGGAAGCGCGGCTCGCCCGCAAACTCCGGCCCGGGCCGGGGGCAACGAACCTGTGATGGAATCCTTAAAGACATGAGCGACCTAGAACTCGACCCGCAAGCCCTGCAACAGGAAGAAAACTCCCTGATCGCCCTGCGCAAGGAAAAGCTTGCTGCCGAGCGCGCCAAGGGCCAGGCCTTCCCCAACGACTTCCGCCGCGACGCGTATTGCGACGTCCTGCAGAAGAAGTACGCGGACAAGACCAAGGAAGAGCTGGCCGAGGCGGCGATTCCAGTCAAGGTGGCCGGTCGTATCATGCTCGACCGTGGTTCGTTCATGGTGATCCAGGACATGACCGGGCGCATCCAGGTCTACGTCAACCGCAAGACCCTGCCGGAAGAAACCCTGGCCGCCGTCAAGACCTGGGACCTGGGCGACATCATCTCCGCCGAAGGCACCCTGGCCCGTTCCGGCAAGGGCGACCTGTACGTCGAGATGACCAACGTGCGCCTGCTGACCAAGTCCCTGCGCCCGCTGCCGGACAAGCACCACGGCCTGACCGACACCGAACAACGCTATCGCCAGCGCTACGTCGACCTGATCGTCAACGAAGACGTGCGCCAGACCTTCCGCGTCCGCTCGCAAGTCATCGCCCACATCCGCAGCTTCCTGATGAAGCGTGACTTCCTGGAAGTCGAGACGCCGATGCTGCAGACCATCCCCGGCGGCGCGGCGGCCAAGCCGTTCGAAACCCACCACAACGCCTTGGACATGGAAATGTTCCTGCGCATCGCGCCGGAGCTTTACCTCAAGCGCTTGGTCGTGGGTGGCTTCGAGAAGGTTTTCGAGATCAACCGCAACTTCCGTAACGAAGGCGTTTCGACCCGGCACAACCCCGAGTTCACCATGCTCGAGTTCTACCAGGCCTACGCCGACTACGAAGACAACATGGACCTGACCGAGGAACTGTTCCGCGAGCTGGCGCAGTTGGTCCTGGGCACTACCGACGTGCCGTACGGCGACAAGGTGTTCCACTTCGGCGAGCCGTTCGTGCGCCTGTCGGTGTTCGACTCGATCCTCAAGTACAACCCTGAACTGACTGCCGATGACCTGAACGACATCGACAAGGCCCGCGCCATCGCCAAGAAGGCCGGCGCCAAGGTCCTCGGCTTCGAAGGCCTGGGCAAGCTGCAAGTGATGATTTTCGAAGAACTGGTCGAGCACAAGCTGGAGCAGCCGCACTTCATCACCCAGTACCCGTTCGAAGTGTCGCCGTTGGCCCGTCGCAACGACGAGAACCCAAGCGTGACCGACCGTTTCGAGCTGTTCATCGGTGGTCGTGAAATCGCCAACGCCTACTCCGAGCTCAACGATGCCGAAGACCAGGCCGAGCGTTTCATGGCCCAGGTGGCCGACAAGGATGCCGGCGACGACGAAGCCATGCACTACGATGCCGACTTCGTGCGCGCCCTGGAGTACGGCATGCCGCCGACCGCTGGCGAAGGCATTGGCATCGATCGCCTGGTGATGTTGTTGACCAACTCACCGTCGATCCGGGATGTGATCCTCTTCCCGCACATGCGGCCCCAAGCGTAATTGTTTCAAATAAAAAGCCGCCTCGATGGGCGGCTTTTTATTGCCTGTCTGGTACAAACGTATCAATTGGTTACTTTTTCAAAGAGCGAGGAAGACCTGTCGTGAATCGTGCAATGGCTTCAGAAGGTGCAGCGGGCGTCGCCACGGCTGTCGCTGAAAGTGTTCAGTACCAGGGCCGCAAGGCCAGCCGACAGGGCAGTGAGCAGCGTCGCCAGGAGATTCTCGACGCGGCCATGCGCATCGTGGTGCGCGATGGCGTGCGTGCGGTGCGTCACCGTGCGGTGGCCGCCGAAGCGGGCGTGCCGCTGTCGGCCACTACGTACTATTTCAAGGACATCGACGATTTGCTCACCGATACCTTCGCCCAGTATGTGGAACGCAGCGCGGCGTTCATGGGCAAGCTGTGGGCCAACAACGAAGGCCTTCTGCGGGAAATGGTCGCCTATGGTGATGGCAGCGCCCAGTCGCGCTCGCAACTGGCGGACGACATCGCGCGGATGACCGCCGACTATGTGCGGCATCAACTGGACAGCCGTCGCGAGTACCTGATGGCCGAGCAGGCCTTTCGCCAGGAAGCCCTGCTCAACCCACGCCTGGCGGAGTTGGTGCGTTCCCACCAGCAGATTTTGCTGCATGGCACGTGTCAGTTTTTCCAGGTTTTAGGCTCCCGCGAACCGCAACAGGATGCCAAAGTGTTGACGGCGATTATCGGACGGATGGAATATCAGGGCTTGCTCAATGGCGCCGAGCCGGTAGCCGATGAAGACATGCTCGGCATCCTGACCCGCTACATGCACCTGGTACTGGCGTCGGTGTGATCCAGATGGGTTCACCACAGCCCTTGTGGCGAGGGAGCTTGCTCCCGCTGGGCTGCGCAGCAGCCCCTTTTTTGTGAGCGCTGCGCACTCAAGCGGGAGCAAGCTCCCTCGCCACAGGGGATAAAGCGACCTGTGCCATAGGGAGTTCAAATGAAAGCCTGGCCTGCCGTTGTACTGGCCGCGTCGTTGCTACTGCTCAGTGGTTGCCTGGTGTCCTTCAAGGCGCCGTTACCCAACAGCGAAGCCGCGCCCGAGGGCCTGCTCGGCCAATGGACCAGCACCAATGCCTGGGGCGAACCGTTGAACCTGGAACTGACGCAAGTCGGCAAGCACCGCTACCAGGCCATCAGCTACTTCAGGGCCCAGCCCCATGAGCGCGAAGCCATCCCCTTGACCGTCTCCCGTCATGGCAGTCGCTGGTACCTGTCGGCCAAGGTGCCGGCCCGCTACGGTGGACATTTCCTGATCGCCGGTTTCGAATTGACCGATAAACAGGAACTGGTGGTCTACAACCTGGACTTGGAGCAGATCAACCAGGCCATCGGCCAGAAGATCCTCAGTGGCCAGCCGAACCAGAGCGAAGAGGGCGACGGTGTGTTGGTGGACAGCGACATGAACAAGGTTTTCAGCTACCTCGACGACCCGGCCAACTCCGATGTGTTCTCGGAAGCCGTGCGTTACCAGCGACTGGCCAAATCCCAATAATTGCAACAAGCGGACGTTTTTTCACAGGAGTTTTTCGGTGGACGATTACCAGCAGACGATACGCACCTTGTCCGATCGCATTGTGCTGGCGCAAACGCCGATTCGCATCCTCGACGCGGTGAAGTGGGACGAGAACATCCGCAAGGGGTTCCTCAAGGCCAAGGGCAAGGAAATGCCTGCGGTGGATCGCGACTATTACCTCAACCGGCCGCTGTCTTTTGATTCCAGCAAAGTAAAGCTGGAGTTCCAGAACATCGAGCGCGACATCACCCGTCAACTGGGGCAGTTCAACCCGGTGGGCCAGATCATGCGCCGCATGTGCAAGGAATACCGCATGGTGGTGCGCATGCTCGAAGCGCGTGGCACCGAGGATTTCGGGCTGATTTCCCAGGAGCTCTATGGCGCCGCCTCCGATGCTTTTCACGCCGGCGACCCGACCCTGGCCGACTTGGGCCTGATGCTCTCCGACTACCTGAACAACATCGATGGCCGTGGTGACCTCAAGGACGAGCCGAAAGTCCTCAGTGCCAAGGAAGCCGTCAGCCTGTTGCAGCATCGCCTCAACCGGGTGTTCGGCGAAGCCGAGGAAACCATCCGCGTGTTCGAGTCCGACGGCATCGTCGCCGACGCGGCGGCGGGCGCCGACTACATCAAGATCCGCACCGATGCGATGTTCAACGAGCGCGACGTACGGGCGCTGGAGGTCCACGAAGGGTTGGTGCACGTTGGCACTACCCTCAACGGCTTGAACCAGCCGATCTGCACCTTCCTGTCCAAGGGCCCGCCCTCGTCCACGGTGACCCAGGAAGGCCTGGCGATCCTGATGGAAATCATCACGTTCGCCTCCTACCCGAGTCGCCTGCGCAAGCTCACCAACCGCACCCGGGCCATTCATATGGTGGAGGAGGGCGCCGATTTCCTGCAGGTCTTCGAGTTCTTCCGCGAGCAGGGTTTTGAAATGGCCGAAAGCTACGGCAACGCCAGTCGGGTGTTCCGTGGTTCGGTGCCCACCGGGCTGCCATTCACCAAAGACTTGTCCTACCTCAAGGGCTTCATCATGGTTTACAACTACATTCAATTGGCCGTGCGCAAAGGCAAGCTGGAGCAGGTGCCGCTGCTGTTCTGCGGCAAGACCACTCTGGAGGACATGCGCACGTTGCGCCAGTTGGTGGACGAAGGCCTGGTGGTGCCGCCTAAATACTTGCCTGAGCAATTCCGCGACATGAATGCCCTGTCGGCCTGGATGTGTTTCTCCAACTTCCTGAACCACCTGAGCCTGGACCGGATCGAAGCGGATTATTCCAATATCCTTTAATCACAACACCGTCCCCCTGTGGGAGCGGGCTTGCTCGCGAAAGCGGTGTGTCAGCTAAGGATAATATTGACTGACACACCGCCTTCGCGAGCAAGCCCGCTCCCACAAAGGACGGTGTTTCAACTCTGATTTTTTGCGAGGCTTCACCGGATGCGAACCCTCGGCATCATCTGCCTGCTGCTGGCCCTGGGCGGTTGCAGCTCCCTGCTGTTCTACCCCGAACGCGGCCTGCCGTTTACCCCGGAGCGGGCCAGGCTCGAGTACCGCGACGTCACCCTGACCACCGCTGACAATCTCAAGCTCCGGGGCTGGTGGCTGCCCGTCAAACCAGGCGTGGAGATCAAGGGCACGGTCCTGCATTTGCACGGCAACGGCGGCAACCTGGCGTGGCACCTGGGCGGGAGCTGGTGGTTGCCAGAGCAGGGCTACCAAGTGTTGATGGTCGATTATCGGGGTTATGGCGTGTCTGAAGGCGAGCCGAGCCTGCCGGCGATCTACCAGGACATCGACGCCGCGTTCCAATGGCTCGACCAGTCGCCCGAGGTCCAGGGCAAGCCGCTGGTGCTGCTCGGCCAGAGCCTGGGCGGCGCGCTGGCGGTGCATTACCTGGTCGAACATCCCCAGCGCCAACGGCAGCTCAAGGCCCTGGTGCTCGATGGCGTGCCCGCCAGCTATCGCGACGTCGGGCGTTTTGCCCTGAGTACCTCGTGGCTGACCTGGCCGTTCCAGGTGCCGTTGTCCTGGCTGGTGCCGGACGGTGACAGCGCGATCAGCTCCGTGGCGCAGTTGAACGACGTGCCGAAGTTGATCTACCACAGCCTCGACGACCCCATCGTGCCCCTTTCCAATGGCATCCGCTTGTATCAAGCTGCGCCGCCGCCGCGGGTCCTGCAGCTGACACGGGGCGGCCATGTGCAGACTTTCGCCGACCCGACGTGGCGCACCGTGATGCTGCGCTACCTCGACGATCCCCGGCACTTTGACGGCCTGCGCCGCCTGGGGGAGGTCCCGAACTACCCGAAATCACCCGTTGAATCACCAGAGAACCCGCAATGAGCGAAGAACGTAACGCCATCCCCCTGATTATCACCGGTATCTGCAGCATCCTGGGCACCGTCGCCGTGCTGTGGTACTACGGCTACCTGCATTTCGCCAAGCCCGAGGATGCGTTGCTGCTCGACCAGTTCACCATGCTCAAGACCGTGCCGGGCGAGGACTACAAGGTGTCCCTGGAACCCGCGCCCCAGGTTGCCCAGTGCATCGATGGCGTGCTGGTGTTGTTCGACACCGAGCAGAAAGGCCTGACCGGCGTGTTGATCAACGAGAAGAAACGCGCGGTGCGCTGCATGGGGCAGGAAACACCACAAAAACTGCAGCCGTAATCCAATCCCAACGACACCACAAATCCCCTGTGGGAGCGGGCTTGCTCGCGAAGGCGGTGTGTCAGTCACTGCATATGTAGCTGGCTGGACGCTTTCGCGAGCAAGCCCGCTCCCACAAGGGGATTTGTGTTGGCCGATAAAAAGCCCCGCCTGACTTCAATCAGGCGGGGCTTTTTGGTTTCACTCAGCCGATCAGTTGGCGCTCATGGTCGAGCGCGGGGCCACTGGCTGGTTGTCGTTGGAGATGGTCACTTCCACGCGACGGTTCATGGCGCGGCCCGAGACGCTGGTGTTATCCGCCACCGGGAATTCCTTGCCATAGCCCTGGGTCACGATGCGAGCCGGGTCGACGCCCATTTTCACCAGGGCGGTACGCACCGAGCTGGCGCGACGTTCGGACAGCGATTGGTTGTAGGAATCCGAGCCGGTGCTGTCGGTGTAGCCTTCGATGATCACCTTGCGGTCCGGGTTTTCCTGGAGGAACTGCGCCAGTTTGCTCACATTCGTCATGCCGCTGGTGCGCAGGTCGGACTTGTTGGTGGCGAACAACACGTCGCCGAAAGTCACCAGCGTACCGCGTTCGGTCTGCTTGGCGTTGAGGCTGTCTTGCAGTTGCTTGATCTGCGCGTTGCGCGCGTCGAGCAGGGCACGGGCGCGTTCGTCGCCGGCGTTTTTCAGTTCGGCTTCGGCATTGCGCAGGGCGATGGTCTGCTTGGCCACTTCGACGCGCTGGTTGGTCAGGTAGGCCAGTTGGTCGACCTTGGCTTCGTCTTCCCGATCCAGGTAGGCCTTGTCGGCCTTGGCCAGGAAGTCCGCCGCGTCCTTGGTTTCCAGGGCAGCCACTTTGGTCGCCGCCGGGTCGGCTTGCAGGCCGTTGTAATTGGTCCGCGCCTGTTCAAGATTGGCGTTCGGGTCGTGGGAGCAAGCGGCCAGGGCTACGCAGGCAGCGAGCAGGGCGGGCATCATCAAGTGTTTGTGCATCATAGTCTGTCGTCCTTTTATCAATGAGAAGTACGTCGTGGCGTGAACGGTTTACTGAACCTTGTTCATGCCTTCCTGACGCAGTTCCTGAACCCCTTTCTGAGAGTCCTTGAGGGCTTGTTCGGCCTTGGCGGCCTGGGCCTTGCGCTCGGCGACACGGGCATCCCACTCGGCTTGTTCGGCCAATCGCTTGGCTTCTTCGTAGTTCTCGTCATGCATGGCGATTTCGGCTTGCTTGAGCTTGTCCTGGGCCGATTTCATTTCCACGGCGGCAAATTCGGTACCACCGGCGCTGACGGCGCTGTTGACCGCCGACTGGGTCACCGCGTACTGCTCCGAAGGTGGGTTACCGGCGCAACCGGCGAGAATGAAGCTGCTACCGATCGCCAGGGCAGCCAACTTCAAGCCGCGCAGGCCACTGGATGAGGGTTTGGCAGTGCAGGTATTCATAGGCTTCAACTCCATTGGAAAACTCCTGAAAAAACGACAAATCCATGCTGGGACCGAAGCCATGACGTCTGGTTTGGTGTTGGCGCCAAGGCGCGTTTATTTAAACGACCGTTCCAGTATGGTTACTCGGTGTGACCCGAGGCGTTTTTCAAAAGTTCAGCGAGGATGGCCATTCGCCAAAAGAATTACTGACTGATCGGTCAGCGGCAGAAAAGCTGAACTTTCAAGGCGCGCAGCGGTATTCCCGGCGTAGGTGGGAAAGGCCCCGCGCCGGAAAACCGCAACCTGGAGTGAAGGGAATCAGTGTTTGGATTTGTCGTTCTGCGAGGAAAGTTCGTGCAGATGCCGGCGCGACAGGGCGAGGAATCGTGGGGTCGGTCCTACGTCTTCAGATGTTGGTCGAAAATCGAAATGCGAATTATCAATCCGTTCATGATGATAGTTTTTATCAATCTAAGCCACTCTTCAGCTCCTCTGACTTTTGTATGTCTGTACAGTATGGCTAAGAGCTATTCTTGTGCATGGAGATGGCGTATGAATCCCACAAGCGATGTGAAGCTTGTGACAAGACTGAATGAAGATCGAGAACGACTTGTGACCAAAAAAAAACCTGATGAGTACGTGACACTGCCAGATGGCTCAAAAATTAAAAATCACCCGAGGCACGATTTTGATAAGCCGACCAAATTACTTTTACAGCATATGGTTGCAGGAGTTTGCTCCAATCCTGATTGTTTAAACCATACTGTAGGCTCAAATCTCGCACGAAATAACTATGCTGGCAATGGAGTTGCAGCACATATCTGTGCTGCAGCACCGGGTCCGGGTGCTGCTCGCTATGATAAAGCACAGTCGCAACTCGAAAGGAAGTCTTACAAGAATGGAATCTGGTTATGTGCTTCTTGTTCTGTAATTATCGATCACGACGAGTTACGCTATCCAATTACTCTGCTTTATGAGTGGAAGAGAAGGGCCGAAGTGCGGGCAATGTCGTTAATAGGTCAGAGGTCTATTACGCCCTTCGAACTGTCGGAAACCGTTCGTAATGAGGTTGTGAAAGCTCTGACTTTTAGTTTCAAAAATTCTAGTAATCCGTTAAATGCACCAGTGATAGAGTTTTTTTCTGCTTATAAGCAAAGTATTTCAGAGTTGGATTCTCGTTTTGAGGTGTCTGTAAGCATTTCTGAAAAAGGCATTTTTCATAGAGTGTCGGCCAAACCCGGCGAAAAGCCAAAAATAAGTCTAAAGTTTAAAACTGAAGATGTTGAACAGAAAATGAAAGACGCATGGATGCACCTCATTAATACAGGTGAATCTATCGAAATACCGCTTCAGGATTTTGACTTTGTTGGCTCTCCATTATTTGAGGCCGTTTCTGAAAAGTCGAGCGAAGGAAGATTGGTTGTCGGTGGCATCAGGAGGAAAATTGATACGGTGATGTATCTCGTTGCCGATAATGGTGATGAATTTGAATTGGCATCGATAGAGTCTGAATCTTTTTCTGGAAAAAATAAATTTCAAATCCAAGGCGAGGCAGTAGGTGGTATTTTATCTTTTAAGTATCATTATCAATTGGCTCCTGCTGAGATTAAGCTTGAATTTAATTTCAGTCTCCTAGCTTGGCAAGATAAACCATTTAACGAGTTACCTAGTTTTAACAAGGCTCTGAAAGCAGCAAGATTTATTGCAGGGCATTCTGGGGTTAGAATTTCTATCGAGTTTTTCTTTACGGATGAACCAGTTAGGATTGGGGAAGAATTGTCGGCGGAGTATGAAGAGTTTTTCAATTATTTTCGCTGGATGATTCAAATGCTCGAAAAGGGAAGGGCTATTGCTGGAAAAATAAACGAACCTCTGATTTTACGTTCTTTCGTAATTGAAGAAGAGGACGAGCTACGTATCAATCAGTATTATCATGTAATTGAAGGCTCTATAGTTGATAGCGTTGATGCTGGAAGTGAAGTCTGGAACGCTGAGTTTTCATCTCTGGGGCCAGATATGATGAAAGCTATTGACGGACAGGGCCCTAAGTCTGAGATTTTCATGAGTCAGATTGAAGCACCTAATTTCGTGATGTTTGGAAATACTATATCTCCTCCGCCACTGGAAACAAAATTGATAGGTTTCGAACTATGCCTCTATTCAGAAATTGCTGATAGAACTGCTAACGCTAAAATGAAATTGCTAGGTGTTGAAGGAAGCCAGCTTGTAAGAACAATAAAAAATAAACCATGGGTATTGGTCAAGGAGTAACCAGATGGCAATTGAAGATAAAGCTAAGGGGGTACATTAATGTCTGTTATTCAAGTCGAAAACGCCCTGCACGATTTTGCTGTTAAGCAAATGGGTTCTGCAATTGTCTTGAAAGGGGAGTGGGGGACAGGTAAAACCTATCTCTGGAATTCTGTTATTACGAAGCATAGATCTAGTTTTGCTCGCAATAACTATTCTTACGTTTCACTTTTCGGCATCAATTCTTTAGCTGACTTAAAACGTTCGATTTTTGAGAATTCTATTCCTAGCAAGAAAGCTGGTGATGTCACTACAAAAGATTCAGTAATCGCGAATCTTAAGAAACTTGATTTTAGTGATGGTGCTGGATGGTTAAAGAGAAATTTTGGTCATGGTAGGGAAGTCAAAATTCCCTTTGTTGGAAGCTTAGGTAGTGTTATCGATTCAGTTCAATATTCATTGGTGGTTGATACTATTCTTTGTATCGACGATTTTGAGCGTCGAGGTAATTCTCTATCGGCGAGAGACGTTTTAGGTTTGGTTTCAAACCTGATCGAGTCTAAAGACTGCTCAGTTATCCTTGTCCTCAATGAAGGGTCGCTAGAGAAGAACGATGAATTTTTCACCTTCAGCGAAAAGGTTTTTGACTACGAAGTAACATTTAGTCCTTCCGTACAAGAGTCGGTCAAGCTTGTTTTCGACTCTGCAGGGGATGATCGTAAGGGGATAGCTGAAAATGCGATAAAATTAAATATAAATAATATTCGGTTGTTGAAAAAAATTGCCTTGTTTGCAGGCGTGCTTGATGGTGCATTAAAGAATGCTCATTCTAGAGTAATTCAGCAGGCTCATAATACATTGCCTCTTGCAGTGCTTGCTGTGTATGGAGGGGATAAGAGTAAGGTTGATGTTGATTTTATTTTGACTTATCAAGGCAGTTTGTTTTCTTATATGCCAGATGATCCTAATGCATCAGCAGATGAGTTAGAAAGCAAGCGAATTGAGAAGGAAAAAAGTAATTATCTTGATGAGTACGGCTTTGGAAGGTGTGATGAGTTTGATGTTGCAATAATTCATCTCATAAAGAAAGGTTATGCAGATGAGGATGCATTAGGGCTTCTTGTCGATGCTTTAGAAAAAAAGATAAAGCATGATGCGGATATTGCTCTTCTTGGGCTGGCATGGGATTTGTTTCATTCGTCTTTCGGTAATAATGAAGAGGAAGTGTTTAGTGCATTTGAACAGGCGATCTCTAAAGCCTTGCAATATTTTACGTTAAATGATTTAGATTCCGTTGCATCTATTTATTATGATTTGGGTCGAGATGAACTGATTAACTCAGTGATTGATAATTATTGTTCTAATACCCTTCCTGTATCTGGGGTTCAGGAAAAAGATGAAGTTTATCCTTGGCCGCGTAATTCTTATCTGGCAATGAGGCTTGATGAATATTTTGCTAGCTTAGCAGTGAAGGGGGACTTGTCTGATCTCGTTCTCGCAGTCGTAAAGGGGTCGGGCTTCCCAGATGGGGATCTTAGAAGAGGGATAGCCCAAAAAGGGGATAATGAATTTTATGAGTATTTTGGTAGTTTGGATGGTAAGGATTTCACGCGGCATGCTAGAGCTTTACTGAAGTGTGGTGAGGTTCGTTCGGTTGAGAAGGATATTACGGATGATTTTAGAAATATTTTTATGAAAACTTATGGTGCGTTGCTGAAGCTTTCAGAACTGACACCGTTGAATCGGGTTCGGATGAGTAAGTTTAAAGGTTACGAAAAACTTTACGCTCAGGTAGAGGAAGAGTTGCGTCTTGAACAGAATCAACCTGAATAGCCCCATGCGAGGCTAGATTCAGTCTCCCAGACCCTATTCCCGGAGGGTCTTTGAAATTGCTTGTTCAGCTTCGACGTAGGCGGGTGTCTTACCAGCGTCGGCAAAAATCTCTTCACCTTCCTCCACGCGGATCACCTCAGCCCCTTTGACGTAGGGCATGGCTGTTTCCGCTTCTTTTATAGCAGCGTGAATCAGACCTTCCGTGATGTTGCTTTGATCTAGTCCATAGGCTTCCGCAAACGCCTTGATTTTCACTAGGTCTTGTTTGCGAATGGTCAGGGTGATTTCAACAAGCTTCGAGGTTTCGTGAGCTTTGTTTTCCCAGTTGCTGAGCATCGTTTTGAAGGCGTCCATAAGGTATCTCCTGATTGGCCAGATGTGTTCCTAGACTGTGGCTGTCATTACGGCTCATGGTTCGTTGAAATGACCGGAAGGCCATGTGTTACGCAGCTCTCAGGAGCTTTTCACTTTTTCCTATTGCGTGCTCGCTTTCTTCATACAGCGGGTCACCTTCCTCATCGGTGGCGACAACTTGCGAACCCTTGATGTAGGGGAAGCTCGCTTCAAGCTCTTCCAATGCGGCCCCGATCAGCTCGCCCAGCAGCTCCTCGGGCTGGCGCTTGGGGTACATGTCGCAGATCGCAGCCAGGCGTGCGGCGGCTTCGACGTCCAGGTGGATCGTGTAGCCCGTCTGGGTCAGGCGGCCCTTGGCGTTTTCTTCCCAATGCTGGGCAAGTTCACGAATTTTCATGATGACCTCAATCAGCCTGCTCGTGGCAGGCGCGGTGAGTGACAAGCCGTTGTGTGGCTTACCCATGAGACTAGCTTTGTTGTGCAAGGTTTAAAGTCCCTTCGTCGCTTGTCATAAGCGACCGGCATCGGCACTCTCTGATCCAAGAGCTGTCCGGACTTTTTTGCTGGAGAAATGCTGATGACCGATATCGATGCCCGCTTGCGCGAGGATGTCCACCTGCTTGGCGAACTGCTGGGCAATACCATCCGCGAACAGTACGGGGACACGTTTCTCGACAAGATCGAGCAGATCCGCAAGGGCGCCAAGGCTGACCGACGCGGTTCCGTGGATGCCGAACTCAGTGCCAGCCTCAATCAACTGAGCGAGGACGAACTGCTGCCGGTGGCGCGCGCGTTCAACCAATTCCTCAACCTCGCCAACATCGCCGAACAGTACCAACTGATCCATCGCCGCGAAGAATCGCAACCGGCGCCTTTCGAGGCACGGGTCCTGCCTGAGTTGCTTGCCCGGCTGCGGGCCGAAGGCCATGGCGCCGAGGCCCTGGCCCGGCAGTTGGGCCGCCTGGAAATCGAACTGGTCCTCACCGCTCACCCCACGGAAGTGGCCCGCCGTACCCTGATCCAGAAATACGACGCCATCGCCGCGCAACTGGCGGCCCAGGATCACCGCGACCTGACCAGTGCCGAGCGCGCGCAGATCCACGAGCGCCTGCAACGCTTGATCGCCGAAGCCTGGCACACCGAAGAAATCCGCCGCACCCGGCCGACCCCGGTGGACGAGGCCAAGTGGGGCTTCGCGGTGATCGAGCATTCGCTGTGGCACGCCATCCCCAATTACCTGCGCAAGGCCGACCAGGCCTTGCATACCGCCACCGGGCTGCGCCTGCCGCTGGAGGCCGCGCCGATCCGCTTTGCCTCGTGGATGGGCGGCGACCGTGACGGCAACCCGAATGTCACCGCCGCGGTGACCCGCGAGGTGCTGTTATTGGCGCGGTGGATGGCGGCGGACCTGTACCTGCGTGACGTCGACCAACTGGCGGCCGAACTGTCCATGCAAAACGCCAGCGAGGCCTTGCGGGCCCAGGCCGGCGACAGCGCCGAACCGTATCGTGCCGTGCTCAAGCAACTGCGCGAACGCCTGCGCGCCACCCGCAACTGGGCCCATGCCTCCTTGAGTGCCGCCACGCCGCCAGGCGCCGAGGTGTTGCAGCACAACCGCGAACTGCTGGACCCCCTTGAGCTGTGCTACCACTCCCTGCACGAATGCGGCATGGGCGTGATTGCCGATGGGCCGCTGCTCGACTGCCTGCGGCGGGCGGTGACCTTCGGCTTGTTCCTGGTGCGCCTCGATGTGCGCCAGGACTCGACGCGCCATACCGCCGCCATGACGGAAATCACCGACTACCTGGGCCTGGGTCGCTATGAGGATTGGAACGAGGAGCAGCGCATCAGCTTTTTGCTGGAGGAGCTGAACAACCGGCGTCCACTGCTGCCGGCCCATTTCAAGCCCTCGGCCGACACGGCGGAAGTGTTGGCGACGTGCCGGGAAGTGGCCGCGGCGCCGGCGGCGTCCCTGGGTTCCTACGTGATCTCCATGGCCGGCGCGGCGTCCGATGTCCTCGCTGTGCAACTGTTGTTGAAGGACGCCGGGGTATTGCGGCCGATGCGAGTGGTGCCGCTGTTCGAGACCCTGGCCGACCTGGACAACGCCGGGCCGGTGATCGAGCGGCTGTTACTGCTGCCGGGCTATCGTTCACGGCTGCAAGGCCCTCAGGAAGTGATGATCGGCTATTCAGATTCGGCGAAGGATGCCGGGACCACGGCGGCGGCCTGGGCGCAATATCGGGCCCAGGAACGGCTGGTGGACATCTGCCGCGAGCAGCAAGTCGAACTGTTGTTGTTCCACGGTCGTGGCGGCACCGTGGGCCGTGGTGGCGGTCCGGCACACGCGGCGATCCTGTCCCAGCCACCGGGCTCGGTGGCCGGGCGTTTCCGCACCACCGAGCAGGGCGAAATGATTCGTTTCAAATTCGGCCTGCCGGATATCGCCGAACAGAACCTCAATCTGTATCTCGCCGCGGTGCTTGAAGCGACGCTGCTGCCACCGCCGCCACCCACGCCGCAGTGGCGGGATTTGATGGATGAACTGGCGGCCGATGGCGTCAGTGCCTACCGCGCGGTGGTGCGGGAGAATCCGCAGTTCGTCGAGTACTTCCGCCAGTCCACCCCCGAGCAGGAACTTGGGCGCCTGCCGCTGGGCAGCCGGCCGGCCAAGCGTCGCGCCGGCGGCATCGAAAGCTTGCGGGCGATTCCGTGGATTTTCGGCTGGACCCAGACCCGCCTGATGTTGCCGGCCTGGCTCGGTTGGGAAACCGCACTGAGCAAGGCCCTGGAGCGTGGCGAAGGGGCGTTGCTGGGGCAGATGCGCGAGCAATGGCCGTTCTTCCGGACCCGCATCGACATGCTGGAGATGGTGCTGGCCAAGGCCGACGCCGATATCGCCCGCTCTTATGACGAGCGTTTGGTGGAACCTGGGCTGCTGCCTTTGGGTGCGCATTTACGCGACCTATTGTCGCAGGCCTGCACTGTGGTGCTTGGCTTGACCGGTCAGTCGCAGCTACTGGCACATAGCCCAGCCACGCTGGAATTCATCCGCCTGCGCAACACCTACCTCGACCCGTTGCACCTGTTGCAGGCCGAACTGTTGGCGCGCTCACGCCAGCAGGATGTTGCCCAAGGCAGCCCCGTGGAGCAGGCATTACTGGTGTCTGTGGCGGGGATTGCCGCCGGGTTGCGCAATACCGGCTAAGATCAGGCAGCGCACTGAAACGGCTCGCCCGGCGTTCCCTGGCGTTGTTCGGCGGGGGCGGGGACAGGTCGACCAGGCGACAGTTTGTTGCCCGGTTGCGACGCTTGCCACCCCCTCCGAAGGTCGTATCGGGCGCGGGTTCCTCCGACTTTCGGCGGCTTGTGTGGGTCGGGCCTGCTGTGTATCTTGATCAGCCTTTGGCCGTTTGGGCGGTCACGATCCAGTTTTTCGAAGATTGGCCCCGCGAGGCGAATCCGAGCGTTTTACATAAAAAAATTGAGGAGCACATCGATGCGCGTCATTCTGCTGGGAGCTCCCGGGGCCGGTAAAGGTACTCAGGCAAAGTTCATCACCGAAAAATTCGGTATCCCGCAAATCTCCACCGGCGACATGCTGCGTGCCGCGGTCAAGGCTGGCACGCCACTGGGTGTTCAAGCCAAGAGCATCATGGATGCCGGCGGCCTGGTGTCGGATGACCTGATCATCGCCCTGGTCAAGGATCGCATCGCTCAACCCGACTGCGCCAATGGCTTCCTGTTCGATGGCTTCCCGCGCACCATTCCCCAGGCTGAAGCCCTGGTGACTGCCGGTGTTGAGCTCGATCACGTGGTCGAAATCGCGGTCGACGACGAAGAGATCGTCCAGCGCATTGCCGGTCGTCGTGTCCACGAGGCGTCCGGCCGTGTCTACCACACCGTCTACAACCCGCCGAAACTTGCGGGCAAGGACGACGTCACCGGTGAAGAGCTGGTGCAGCGCAAGGACGACACCGAAGAAACCGTGCGTCATCGCCTGTCGGTCTACCATTCCCAGACCAAGCCGCTGGTGGCGTTCTACCAGAATCTGTCGGCTGCCCAAGGCAAGCCGAAGTACAGCCACATCCCGGGCGTTGGCTCGGTCGATGCGATCACCGGCAAGGTGCTCGAAGCGCTGAGCTGAAAAGCCTGATCAGTTGCATCAACTACGGCCCGCTTGCGGGCCGTAGTTGTTTATACTGGCGCACTTTTTCCCCACCTGATTTACGGACACATCGATGAGCACCTTGCTGGCCCTGGACACCGCGACTGAAGCTTGCTCCGTTGCCTTGCTGCACGACGGCAAGGTCACGAGCCATTACGAGGTGATCCCGCGCCTGCATGCGCAGAAGCTGCTGCCGATGATCCAGAAACTGTTGAGCGATGCCGGCACGACCTTGCAGGCGGTGGATGCGATTGCCTTTGGCCGTGGGCCGGGAGCTTTTACCGGCGTGCGCATCGCCATCGGCGTGGTGCAAGGCCTGGCATTTGCCCTGGAGCGGCCAGTGCTGCCAGTGTCAAACCTGGCGGTGCTGGCCCAGCGTGCCTTGCGCGAACAGGGCGCTCGCCAAGTTGCCGCGGCCATCGATGCGCGCATGGATGAGGTGTATTGGGGCTGCTACCGCGAAACCGACGGCGAGATGCGCCTGGTCGGTGCTGAAGCGGTGTTGCCGCCCGAAGCGGCGGCGTTGCCGGGCGATGCCAGCGGCGACTGGTTCGGCGCCGGCACTGGTTGGGGCTATGGCGAGCGGATCGGTGTCAGCCTCATCGGCCAGGACGCCTCGATGCTGCCCCATGCCGAGGACCTGCTGGCCCTGGCACGCTTCGCCTGGGAACGTGGCGAGGCCATTCCAGCGGATGATGCACAGCCAGTATATTTGCGGGACAAAGTCGCAACCCCCAAGTCCGAGCGATAGAAAGCATCACTCCGCTCTCGAACGGGCAGCGTTGTGGCGAGGGAGCTTGCTCCCGCTGGGCTGCGAAGCGGCCCCCAGAAAATTGATTTCAGGCCGGCAAGATAAGGCGCGAATCATATTTCGGGGCCGCTTCGCGCCCCAGCGGGAGCAAGCTCCCTCGCCACAAAACCATAGGGTCACCCCAAAAAGCGGTGTCTCGAAAAAGTCATTTACGCCCCCAAAAGTCACACCCAACCTTGCCAGTCGTCACTTTTTCCGCCCGTTTTTAAACCTTTTTGACTTTATGTGTTCTAGTTATCACTTGCGCATTTGCGCGGCTGCGAAAGTGCCGCTAAATTGCCATCATTGATACCGAGCATTCTGTTATGCGTATAGACGGCGTTTCATCCCAGTCCTACCCCATCAAGCGTCGGCCTCGTGCGGGTAAAGCCAGCGAGCCGGAAAACTTCGATGACATCGATGGCGAGGTGGAATTTCCGTCTGAAGAGCAACTGGCCGCCCGCGCCGCCAAAGCCTCTGCGCAACGCCTGAGCAATCTCCCCGCCCGTCAGCAAGACATGCTTTATCACCGTGCGATGAGCCGCAGTGTCTCCACGGCCCTGGCGAGCTACCTGAGCACCGCCGGTTTCGTCGATTGGGATATGGAAGTGCTGGGACTCGATCTCTACATCTGATGGTCTTGCCTTACTACCTGGGCTGCCCGTCCTGGAGCGAAAACGCCTGGCGCGATCACCTTTATCCCCAGGATGCGAAAAGCACCGATTTCCTCGATCTCTATTCCCAAGTGTTCAATGCCGTGGAAGGCAATACGACCTTCTATGCCAGCCCGTCTGCGCCGACCGTGCAGCGCTGGGCCGAGATCATGCCCAAGCACTTTCGCTTCACCGCCAAGTTTCCTGGCGACATCAGCCACAATGGCGACCTGCGCGAACGGCTGACGGCCACTGAAACCTTCCTGCAACTACTCAGCCCCTTGGGCGAGCGCGTTGCGCCGTATTGGCTGCAACTGTCCAAGGCCTTTACCCCGAATCGGTTGCCGGAACTGGCGGGGTTCATCGACGCCTTGCAGCGCCCCTTGGCGGTCGAAGTCCGTCACGACGAGTTCTTTGCCAAGGGCGACGCCGAACGACGGCTCAATCGCCTGTTGCTCGATCGCGGCGTCGAACGCATCTGCCTCGATCCCCGGGCCTTGTTCAGTTGCACCTCCCTTGATCCCGCCGTGCTTCACGCACAATCGAAAAAGCCCCGCGTGCCGCCCCGGCCCGCGGCGTTCACCCAATGTCCGCAAGTGCGTTTCATCGGTCATCCGGCGCTCGAAGCCAACGAGCCGTTCCTGACGCCGTGGGTGGAGAAAATCGCCGGCTGGATCGAAGAAGGGCGCACGCCCTATATCTTCCTGCACACCGCCGACAACCGGCTGGCCGCCAGGCTCGCGCAACGTTTTCACGAGCGATTGATGCATCGATTGCCTGGCTTGCCGGCCCTGCCTGCGCTATATAGAGAGCCCGCCGCCGAGCAACTGGGTTTGCTCTGAGGCCCACTCCCTCTCTGCTCAGGAGCGAACTACATGGAAGCGCACATTCGTCGAGCCCAGGCGTTCAAGGCCTTGCACGAACGCGAAGGGGCTTTTGTCATTCCCAACCCGTGGGACGCCGGTTCGGCCAAGATGCTGGCCAGCCTGGGTTTTGAAGCCTTGGCGACCACCAGTGCCGGTCACGCCTTTTCCCTGGGCCGACCCGATGGCGCGCTGGGGCTGGATGACACGCTGGCTAACGTGCGGGCGATTGTCGCGGCCACTGACCTGCCGGTGGCCGTCGACCTGGAGAACGGTTTTGCCGATGCCCCCGAGGATTGCGCCCGCAGCCTGCTCCGAGCCGCGGAGGCCGGCGCGGTGGGTGGTTCGATCGAGGATGCCACGGGGCGCGAAGACAGCCCGATCTATTGCTTCGACCACGCGGTAGCTCGGGTCAAGGCCGCCGCTGAGGCCGTGCGCAGCTTGCCGTTTCCTTTCCTGCTGACGGCCCGGGCGGAAAATTTCCTGCATGGCAATCCGGACCTCGACGACACCATACGCCGCCTCAAGGCCTTCGCGGACGCGGGGGCCGACGTGTTGTACGCCCCGGGGCTGAGCAGCGCCGAACAAGTGCTCGCGGTGGTGCAGGCCGTGGCGCCAAAACCGGTGAACGTGCTGATGTCCGGGGCGCTGGACCTGACGGTGGCGCAGTTGAGCGAGCTGGGCGTCAAGCGCATCAGTGTCGGCTCGGCGCTGGCCCTGGCCGCGTATGGCGAGTTCTTCCGCGCCGCCGAGGAGATCCAGGAGCAGGGCACATTCACCTTCACGCGCCGCTCGATGCCGTTCAAGCAGGCCAACCAATTATTCAAGGGTTGATGCCCGAGGCAATATCGTGCGGTTTTTGAAAGCGCTTGCGGTCGTGGCCCTACTCATTGGCCTTGCCGTGCTGGGGGTATGGCGCGGCTGGGTGGCGCTGCCGCCCCAATGGAATCCCTGGGCGCCTTTGGACGTCAACCTGGCGCCCAATCTGCTCACCCGTTTCAAACTCATGGCCCTGCGCAACGACCCGCAGCTGTGCGACCAGGCCCTCGCTACCTCCGGGCTGCGCACCGCGCGCCAGGCCGACAGCGGCGCCAATACCACATGCCCATTGACCAATGTGTTGAGGGTGCAGGGCGGTGAGGTGGCGTTGAGCAGCAGCTTCCTCGCCAGTTGCCCGCTGGCGGTGGCGTTTGCGTTGTTCGAGCGTCACGGGTTGCAGCCGGCGGCAATGGCGGTCTACGGGCAGAAAGTGACGCGGGTCGATCACTTGGGCAGTTTCGCCTGTCGCAACATGTACGGGCGTGAGAGCGGGGCGCGCAGCCAGCACGCCACCGCCAGCGCGCTGGACATCGCCGGGTTTCGCCTGGCCGATGGGCGCACGATCAGCGTGCTCAGGGACTGGCCCAAGGACACGGCCGATGCGCGCTTCTTGCGTCAGGCTCGGGATGGCGCCTGCGATATGTTCAGTGTGGTCTTGAGCCCGGATTACAACGCGGCGCACCGCAACCATTTTCATCTGGATGTGGGGCCATGGTGGATCTGTCGCTGATTTAAGCGGCGATGCGCAGGTTCTGCAGCACGATCGGACGTGCCCAGCGGGTGTCGAAGTCCAGTTGTTTCTGCTGCGCCACCAATTCCTCTTTCGGGAACGGCGGGAACGGCTTGTCCAGCAGCTCGAGTTCGAATTCGGCGATCGGCAGGTGCAACGGACGCGGTTGTGGCGCCGGGCCCGGTTCCGGCAGTGGTTGGCCGGCGGTGAGGACGAGTGGGCGGACCCAGTTGCTTTCGAAGGTCTGCTGGTGTTGCTGGGCAACGATTTCTTCTGGCGGGAACGGCGGGAAGGGTTTATCCAGCAGGTCGAGTTCGAATTCGGCGATGGGCAGGAACAGCGGTTCTGGCGGCTTGACCTGTGTTTCGGTCACTTCGCAGGTGCGCTGGCTGACGATATGCGCCAGCAGTTCGGCGCCGAGGGTCGGTTCAACGGCCTCATCGAGGGGCTCTGGCTGGTAGCTGCCAGGTGCCGGTGCGTTATCACCCAGTTGATCGGCCAGGGCCCGGGCAAAAAAATCCTGCCACAGGTGACTGACGCCGCTCAGCGCTTGGGTGTTACGCAGGCTGTAATCGCCGTAAGGGGAGATAACGCCTATCGATGTGGATTGAATGTCTGACATTTTTCTCGGTCGACGCTCAGCTCTGGCAAAATGCCGTTCACCGTTGTTATCGGCCGTTTTTGCCGATCCTTAATTTTTTGAGCATGTTTTCCATAAGTGAACAACTTCCATGAGTGAGCAACCCGCGGCCTGCCGCATCCATGTCGAGGCCCTGGCCCCGGCCTTCCAACCGCAGGCCGAACACTGGGCCGAGCGGCTTGGCCTGCCTTTGCAAGGGGACGAAGGCGAGTTCGCCTTGCAGGTCGGTGAGCAAGGGGTGCAGTTGCAGCAGTTGGGCCCGGATGCGCCAGGGCCGGTGCGCGTGGACTTCGTCGAGGGTGGGGCGGCCCATCGGCGGTTGTACGGCGGCGGCAGTGGCCAGATGATCGCCAAGGCAGTCGGGATCGCCCAAGGTGTGCGCCCGCGGGTGCTGGATGCCACCGCCGGGTTGGGCAAGGATGCGTTTGTGCTGGCCAGCCTGGGCTGTGAAATGAGCTTGATCGAGCGTCAGCCGCTGATCGCGGCCTTGTTGGAGGATGGCCTGGCCCGTGGCGCAGAGGACTTCGACGTGGCGCCGATCGTGGCGCGCATGCGCTTGCTCAAGGGCAACTCCATCGAGGTGATGCGCAACTGGGAAGGCGAACCGCCCCAGGTGATCTACCTGGACCCGATGTTCCCTCATCGTGAGAAAACCGCCTTGGTGAAGAAGGAGATGCGCTTGTTCCGGCCCCTGGTGGGCGATGACCCGGACGCCCCGGCGCTGCTCGCCGCGGCCCTGGCCTTGGCGACTCATCGAGTGGTGGTCAAGCGTCCACGCAAGGCCCCGTGCATCGAAGGGCCGAAGCCGAGCCATGGGCTCGATGGCAAGTCCAGTCGCTACGACATCTATCCGAAGAAAGCGCTCAAGCCTTGAGACCGAGTTGCCTGCATCGCGAGCAGGCTCGCTCCCACAGGGGCCGGTGGCGGGCGCTGATTCTGTGAACCCCGTCGATCAAACTGTGGGAGCGGGCTTGCTCGCGAAAGCGGTGGGTCAGTTGGGGAAGGTGTTGAATAGGCCGCCGTCTTCGCGAGCAAGCCCGCTCCGACATTGGATCTGTGGTGTTCATCAAACCCTGTGGGAGCGAGCTTGCTCGCGATGGGGCCCTTCCAGCCAGCGAAAGGCTAAGGCCGATAAGCCCGCACGAACAACCCCACCACTTCCTGCACATGAGCCTCGGCGGCTTCCGGTTCCGGGGCCGGGCCGCAGCCTGACAACAAGCGGAAGTTCGCCGCGCCCTTGATCAGGCAGAAGAAATGCTCGGCGGCATTGCGCGGTTTATCGATGCTCAGGGCGCCGCTCTGGTTGACCTTGGTCAGCAGCCGCTCCATGCCTGAGAGCATCCGTTGCGGACCGGCTTCGTAGAAAATCGTCGACAGCTTCGGGTCCTGGCTGCCCAGGGCCATGATCAGGCGATGCAGGTTCAACGATTCATCGCTGTTGATCAGTTGGTTGAACCCGCGGGCAATGTTCAGCAACACGTGTTCGATGGGAACGCCGTCAGGCCATTCGTAAAACAGCGATGGCACCTGCTCTTCACATTTGGCCATCACGGCAGCGGAAAACAGCGTCTCCTTGTCGTTGAAATGGCTGTAGACCGTCAGCTTCGAAACTCCCGCCTCGGTGGCGACGGCGTCCATGCTGGTATTGGCATACCCCATGCTCAGGAACAGGCGTTTCGCCGCGTCGAGAATAGCCTGGCGCTTGGCCAGGTCCTTGGGGCGGCCTGGGCCGCTAGGGGTTGAAGGATTGTTCGACATTCTTCGCTTTAATACTGGACTGGTGAGTTTGCTATTAATAACATACTCGCCAGTATAATTATTCCAAGCACCATTAGCGAAAGGTCACTCGCCATGTTCCGCTATGCCCTGCCCCTCGTCATGCCAGTCGCCCTGGCTTTTTTATTGTCTGCGTGCGGTCATGACGAGCCGGTGCCCGTCGCCGTGCGTCCCGCCATGGTGGTCAAGCCCGAGCCGTCGGCCCAGGCGATGGACAGTTACCCTGGCGAAGTGCGGGCACGTTTCGAGCCTGAACTGGCCTTTCGCATTGGCGGCAAGGTGAGCCGACGACTGGTGGAAGAGGGGCAGCGGGTCAAGGCCAATCAACCGCTGGCCGAGCTCGACCCCGAGGACGTGCGCCTGCAACTGGAAGCGACCCGTGCCCAGGTCGCCGCCGCCGAGGCCAACCTGAACCTGGTCCGCGCCGAACGTGACCGCTACAAGACCTTGATGGAGCGGCAGATGGTCAGCCGCTCCCAATACGACAACGCCGAAAACCTCTACCGCTCCGGCACCGCGCGGCTCAAGCAGATCAAGGCCGAGTTCGATGTCGCCAACAACCAGGCCAGCTATTCGGTGCTGCGTGCGCCCCAGGATGGCGTGGTGGCCCGGCGCTCGGTGGAAGTCGGGCAGGTGGTTTCGGCCGGGCAAACCGTTTTTACCCTGGCCACCGATGGCGAGCGTGAAGTGCTGATCAGCCTGCCGGAACAGAGCTTTGGCCGGTTCAAGATTGGCCAGCCGGTGTCGGTCGAGTTGTGGAGCCAGCCTGACCAGCGCTTCAGCGGGCGGATTCGTGAGCTGTCGCCGGCCGCCGACCCCAAGTCCCGCACCTTCGCCGCCCGCGTGGCCTTCACCGCCGGCAGTGTTCCGGCGGAGCTGGGCCAAAGTGCCCGGGTGTTTATCCAGACGGCTGAAAAGGCGCCGCTGTCAGTGCCGCTATCAGCCCTCACTGCCGAGAATGGCGCCACCTACGTCTGGGTCGTCAACCCGGACAACACGGTCAAGAAAGCCCCGGTGCGCGTGGGTGCCTTTGGCGAAAAAAACGTGCCGGTGCTCGAAGGCTTGAGCGCCAATGACTGGGTGGTGGCGGCTGGCATACATGTGCTCCTCGACGGCCAGCAGGTGCGGCCGGTGGATCGCTCCAACCGCGTGGTCAACCTGGCGGCCAAGGAGTAATCCCAATGGGTTTCAATCTTTCCGAATGGGCGTTGCGTAACCGCCAGATCGTACTGTTCCTGATGCTGTTGCTGGCCATCGTCGGGGCGCTTTCCTACACCAAGCTCGGCCAGAGCGAGGATCCGCCGTTCACCTTCAAGGCCATGGTCATTCGCACCGTGTGGCCGGGAGCGACGGCCGAGGAAGTGTCGCGCCAAGTCACCGAGCGTATCGAAAAGAAGCTGATGGAAACCGGCGATTACGAAAAGATCGTCTCGTTCTCCCGCCCGGGGGAATCCCAGGTGACTTTCGCGGCGCGTGATTCCATGCATTCGGCGCAGATTCCCGAGCTGTGGTATCAGTTGCGCAAGAAGATCGGCGACATTCGCCACACCTTGCCGCCGGATGTCCAGGGGCCGTTCTTCAACGATGAATTCGGCACCACCTTCGGCAATATCTACGCGCTGACTGGCGAAGGCTTCGACTATGCCGTGCTCAAGGACTACGCCGATCGCATCCAGCTCCAGCTGCAGCGGGTCAAGGATGTGGGCAAGGTCGAACTGATCGGTTTGCAGGACGAGAAGATCTGGATCGAGTTGTCGAACGTTAAGCTGGCGACCCTCGGCCTGCCCTTGGCGGCGGTCCAGCAGGCCCTTGAAGAGCAGAACACGGTTTCCACCGCCGGCTTCTTCGAAACCGGCAGCGAGCGTTTGCAGCTACGGGTCTCGGGGAATTTCCAGACCGTGGAGGAGATCCGCAACTTCCCGATCCGGGTCGGCGACCGGACGTTCCGTATCAGCGACCTGGCGGACGTGCGCCGCGGTTTCAACGACCCGCCAGCGCCCCGCATGCGCTTCATGGGCGAGGACGCCATTGGCCTGGCCGTGGCGATGAAGCAAGGCGGGGATATCCTGATTCTGGGCAAGGCCCTTGAGGTCGACTTTGCTCGCCTCCAGAACTCACTGCCGGCCGGCATGCAATTGCACAAGGTGTCGGACCAGCCGGCGGCGGTAAAGACCGGGGTCGGTGAGTTCGTCCAGGTGCTGGTGGAAGCCCTGACGATCGTGTTGCTGGTGAGCTTCTTCTCCCTCGGGTTGCGCACCGGGATGGTGGTGGCCCTGGCGATTCCGCTGGTGTTGGCGATGACCTTCGCCGCCATGTATTACCTGGGGATCGGCCTGCACAAGATTTCCCTCGGTGCGCTGGTGTTGGCCCTGGGGTTGCTGGTGGACGACGCGATCATTGCGGTGGAGATGATGGCGATCAAGATGGAGCAGGGTTTCGACCGGATCAAGGCGGCCAGCTTCGCCTGGACCAGCACCGCATTCCCGATGCTCACCGGTACCTTGATTACGGCGGCGGGCTTCCTGCCGATCGCCACCGCGCAATCGGGCACCGGCGAATACACCCGCTCGATTTTCCAGGTGGTGACACTGGCATTGCTGGCCTCTTGGGTGGCTGCCGTGGTGTTCGTACCGTACCTGGGGGAAAAACTCCTGCCGGACCTGGCGAAAATTCACGCGGCCAAACATGGCACGACTGACGGCCAGACCGACCCTTACGGCACGCCGTTCTATCAGCGTGTCCGGCGGATGGTGGAGTGGTGCGTGCGTCGGCGCAAAACCGTCATCCTGCTGACCGTGCTGTTGTTTGTCGGCTCGGTGGCGTTGTTCCGTTTCGTGCCGCAGCAGTTCTTTCCGGCATCGGGGCGGCTGGAACTGATGGTCGACTTGAAACTGCAGGAAGGCGCCTCCCTGAGCAACACCGCCGAACAGGTCAAGCGCCTGGAAGCGCTGCTCAAGGACCATGCCGGCATCGACAATTACGTAGCCTACGTCGGCACCGGTTCACCGCGTTTCTACCTGCCGTTGGACCAACAGCTGCCGGCCTCCAGCTTCGCCCAGTTCGTGGTGCTGGCCAAGACCATCGAAGATCGCGAGCCGTTGCGCAGTTGGTTGATTTCGACCCTGAACGAGCAATTTCCGACCCTGCGCTCGCGGGTCACGCGCCTGGAAAACGGCCCGCCGGTCGGCTATCCGGTGCAGTTCCGCGTCACGGGTGAGCACATCGAAGAAGTCCGGGCCCTGGCGCGGAAAGTGGCGACAAAAGTTCGCGAAAACCCCTACGTGGTCAACGTGCATCTGGACTGGGAGGAGCCGAGCAAGGTGGTGTACCTCAACGTTGACCAGGACCGCGCCCGGGCCCTGGGTGTCAGCACCACCCACCTGGCGAGTTTCCTGCGCAGCTCCCTCACCGGCTCCAGCGTCAGCCAGTACCGGGAAGACAATGAATTGATCGAGATTTTGCTGCGCGGTACGGTGCATGAGCGCACCGAGTTGTCGTTGCTGCCGAGCCTGGCAGTGCCGACCGACAACGGCAAGAGTGTTGCCTTGTCGCAGATCGCGACGTTGGAATACGGTTTCGAGGAGGGCGTGATCTGGCACCGCAATCGGCTGCCGAGCGTGACCGTGCGGGCCGATATCTACGGCAAGGAACAACCGGCAACCCTGGTGCAACAGATCTTCCCGACCCTGGACCCGATTCGCGCCGAGCTGCCGGACGGTTACCTGCTGGAAGTGGGCGGTACGGTGGAGGATTCGGCCCGTGGCCAGAAATCGGTGAATGCCGGTGTGCCGTTGTTCATCGTGGTGGTGCTGACGCTGCTGATGCTGCAACTGCGCAGCTTCTCACGCACGGCCATGGTGTTCCTTACGGCGCCCCTGGGATTGATCGGCGTCACGCTGTTCCTGCTGGTGTTCCGCCAGCCGTTCGGCTTCGTCGCCATGCTGGGCACCATTGCGCTGTCGGGGATGATCATGCGCAACTCGGTGATCCTGGTGGACCAGATCGAGCAGGACATCAAGGCCGGGCTGGCGCCTTGGCAGGCGATCATCGAAGCCACGGTGCGACGCTTCCGCCCCATCGTGCTCACCGCACTGGCGGCGGTGCTGGCGATGATCCCGCTGTCGCGCAGTTTGTTCTTCGGGCCGATGGCGGTGGCGATCATGGGCGGCCTGATCGTGGCCACGGCGTTGACGCTGTTGTTCCTGCCAGCGTTGTATGCGGCGTGGTTCAGGGTCAAGAAAACCTGATCAACAGGTGTACACCTAACCTGTGGCGAGGGAGCTTGCTCCCGCTCGGTTGCGCAGCAACCGCAAAAGCTTGGGGCCGCTGCGCAGCCCAGCGGGAGCAAGCTCCCTCGCCACAGGATTGTGGTTTGTCAGATAGACGGTGTATTCATCGCGAGCAGGCTCGCTCCCACAGTGTTTTTGCGCTTGGCTTAGAGCGTACCGAACACCTTCTTCGCCAAACTGGTCGCCGCAGCCGCCGGGTTCTGGCGAATGGTGGCTTCCTGCTTGCCGATCATTTCGAACAAGCCGTCCAGCGCCTGTTCGGTCACGTAGTTTTCGATGTTGGCGCTCTTGGCATCCAGCACGCCGAAAGTGGCGGCCTGGCCGGCGAAGGCATTGTATTGTTGGGCCAGGCCGACCTTGTCGGTGGCTTGCTTGACGATGGGCAGGAACTTGGCGCGGATCTGCTCGCGGCTGCTCTTGTTCAGGTATTGCGTGGCCGAGTCGTTGCCGCCGCTCAAGATGCCCTTGGCATCGCTCACGCTCATGTTCTTCACGGCATTGACCAGGATCGGCTGGGCCTGGACCACTGCGGCCTCAGCAGCCTGGTTCATGCTGGTTTCCAGTTGATCGACCTGCTCGCCCATGCCGAAGGCCTTCATCTTGCTGGCAACTTTGCCCAGCTTGCCTGGCAGTTCGATCTTCACGTCCGGGTTGTTGCTGAAGCCGCCGGGTGTGCCCAGTTGCTTGACCGCCACCTGTGCGCCTTGGGTCAAGGCGTCCTTGAGGCCACCCGTGGCATCTTGTTGCGACAGTTCGCCCAGGGACAGGGCCATGGCATTGGCGCAGATCAACAGGCCGGCACACAGGCCGGTGAAACGAAGGGTAGAGCGGAGCATGGCAGCTTCCTTGATGGAATTTAAAAGGAATCAGCGTGCGGCGTTGACGCGAATCTTCAACGGCTGCGGATCTTTGCCATCGAGTTGGACCGTATGCTGTTCAGTGGTGATGAACATCAACTGGCCGTCCACTTCGATGCGGGCGCTCACGGCATAACGATGGCCGGGCTTGACCTGGTTGGGATCATAACTGAGGTGGAACGGCAACGGGACCTGGCCTTTGACCGGGCCGCGCTGCTCATCGAGCACCACCGCGGGAGCGTCGGCCAGGGAAACGTCCTGCAGGCTCACGCTCAAGGTGGCGTTGGGCGGCAGGGCGATGCGTTGCAGATAGAAGACTTCGCCATCGAGGCTCGCGACGGAGGCGGCGGGTGGCGTTGATGATTGGCACGCGGCCAGCAGTGAAGTGAATGCAAGCAGAAGACATTTTTTCATGTGGAAGTACCTTTCCTTTGACGCCAGCAACACGCTGGCGTCAAAGAGAATCTGGAGGATTCGGCACTAAAAATCCAGCCGAAACGTAACGACTCAGACGTTGGACGCGATCGAACGATCAGTTTCATTGGCCGACGAGGGCGCCAGGCTCAGATCGATCTCAACGTCTTGATCGCCTCCATTCCAAATGAAGGTGTGTTCGTTATCGGCTAGAAGGTCAGTGCCTTCATGGTTGATTTGCATCTTCGCCGAGAACTCATCCCCTGGGACAGCCGGGTCGAAACCGGGAACGATGTGGAAGGAAAAGACCAGAGGTGTTCCCGCCGGAAATACGTTGGAGCTGATGGCAGGATAGGCGCCTGGCAGGCCGGTCTTTTTTTCGATGGAAATTGCATAGTCCCCTGCGCCTGTTTGTGGGACTTGATAATCGTCTGGCAGACGCAGTGTTACGTTGATTGCGTGTTTCATGAGTTGAATTCCTTTTCAATACGTCGAGATTGACGTAAGCCCATCCTAGAGAGCTGCTCCAAAGTTCTCTGTAGGTCTTTTCTCCGTTTGACGTCGCTTTGGCCGCTGCGCAACGTCGGAGTACGCCTGTCTATCGACCGATGCACTCACCAGAACCGTTCTCTGTTCACGGTGAGTGATCGGCATGCGTCAAAGGTCGGGGTTGACGGCGACCTCCGCCGCGTCTTCACTGCGATGCAATGCCACCTGGCGGATCGACAAACGAATCTCCGCCGGCAGCACCCGCTTGGCCGCACCTTCGGCCAGTTCGCCGAGCAGCTCGTGATAGCTGAGCTTGCCCGCTTCGTCCCGGCGCAGCACGTCGAGGTCGAGCATCGTCTGGATAAAGTGGCGGAACAGGCTCTTGTCGAAGAATTCCGGCGCATTCAGGCCATGCAGGATCGACAGGCGCTGGGCCATGACGGTGCAGAGGTCTTCCAGTTCTTCGGCGCTGACGGTGTTTTGACCGCTGTTGAGCAGCAGCGAGACGGTCATGTAGAAGCGCTGCAAGGTCTGGGCGATGCTTTTCGACAGCAACGTCAGCAGCACGAAGTGCCGCGAACTTGGCGCCGGACGCAGGTACAGGTCGTTTTCGAAACGCAGCAGGCCCTGTTCGACGAACGCGTCGAGCCACTGGTCGACCACGCCGTCCAGTTCTTCCAGCGACCAGCGAATGAACAGCTCCGATTGCAGGTACGGGTACAACGCATGGGTGTAGCGCAGGATCTGTTCGCGGCTCATGCGCGAGCTGCTCTGGAAGAAGCTCGCCAGCAACGCCGGCAGGGCGAAGATGTGCAGCACGTTGTTGCGGTAGTAGGTCATCAGCACCGCGTTCTGCTCGTCCAGGTACAGAATCTTGCCCAGGGCATCGCTCTGTTCCGACAGCAGGTCCATGCCTTTGACGTGCTTGATCAGCGCTTGGCCATCGCCTTCGGGCAGGGTGGTATGGGGCGAGTACGGGACTTTGCGCAACAACGCCAGGTACAGGTCGAGCACCCGGGCCATGGCGCGGTCGTCCAGGGCCAGGCGGCTGGTGGACAGCAGCGCCAGGGCGACGAGGTTGACCGGGTTGATGGCCGCGGCTTCGTTCAGGTGCCGGGCCACGCGTTCGCCGAGGCGGTGGGTGGTCGCGTTGAGCCAGGCCGGTTTGAATTGCGGGCCCAATTCCTGTTGGCGCCAATCCGGTTGTTCGCTGTCGAGGAATTCCGCCAGCTTGATGGGTTCGCCGAAGTTCACCGCCACCTGGCCGAAGCGCTGCTTGAGGGCGCCGATGACCTTGAAGATGTCGAAGATCGATTCTTTTTTCTTGCTGGCCCCGCGCAGTTCGCCCAGGTAGGTGCGGCCTTCCAATACCCGTTCATAACCGATGTAGACCGGCACGAAGACGATGGGCATGCGTGACGAACGCAGGAAGCTGCGCAGGGTGATGGCGAGCATGCCAGTCTTGGGTTGCAGCATGCGCCCGGTGCGCGAACGACCGCCCTCGACGAAGTATTCCACCGGAAAGCCTTTGGTGAACAGCGTGTGCAGGTATTCGTTGAATACCGCGGTGTAGAGCGGGTTGCCCTTGAAGGTGCGGCGCATGAAAAACGCCCCGCCACGGCGCAGCAGGCCGCCGATCACCGGCATGTTGAGGTTGATGCCGGCAGCGATGTGCGGCGGCGTCAGGCCGTTGCGAAACAGCAGGTATGACAGCAGCAGGTAGTCGATGTGGCTGCGGTGGCACGGCACATAGATGACTTCGTGGCCCTGGGCGACGTTCTGCACGCCTTCGATGTGGTTGACCTTGATGCCGTCGTAGATCTTGTTCCAGAACCAGCTCAGCACCACTTCCAGGAAACGGATCGCGGTGTAGGTGTAGTCCGAGGCAATTTCGTTGCCGTAGCGCAGGGCCTGGGCCTTGGCTTTTTCCGGGGAGATCTTTTCCCGCTCGGCTTCCTCGGCAATCGCCTGCTTGACCAGCGGCTGGTTCAACAGGCCCTTGACCAAGTGGCGTCGGTGGGAAATGTCAGGGCCGATGACCGCCGCCTTCAGATTGCGGAAGTGCACCCGCAAAATCCGCTGGGCCATGCGCACGGTGCGTTCGTGACCCTTGTCGTGTTCGATCAATTCGCGCAGGTGGATCGGCGCGGAGAATTGCACGCGGGTCTTGCGCCCCAGGATCATGATGCTCAGCAGGCGACGCAGGCGCCCGGTGACGGCCCAGCTGTCGGCAAACAACAGCTTCCAGGGGCTGGATTCGCTGTCCGGCGACTGCCCCCAGAACACGCTGACCGGGATGATCTGTGCATCTTCGGCGGCGTTGTGGGTCAGGGCGTCGACCAGCCGCGTCAGGGTGGGCGGCGCACCGCGCTTGTCCTGGCGCCCGATCCAGTCTGGCGCTGGCGTCAGGTAGAAAAACGCCGCCGGCTCCAGCAGGTTGCCCACCGAGACCGGGAGCACCGGACGGGGCAGGCCGGCCTTGGTGCATTCGGTGTCGAGCACCGCCAGGTCGGTGAGCGAGGGATCTTGCAGGACGTAGAACACCGGACGACTGCGGTCGAGGTTGAGGGTGAAGGACGACTGGTTGATCGTCTCGGAGCGAACCCAGAGGTACAACAGTCGGCGCAGGGTGCCAAACACAAGACGGCGGAACGGGGAGCGGGTCATACGGCTTCTGCATGAGTGGATAAAACCGAGCGGCTGCTCGGGCTCGCTAGTGTGCCGGATTCATCGAAAATCGGCAAAAAAGCGCCGAAGTAAAGTCAGTTGAGAGTTTTTCCGGGTGTCATATACTCGGCCGGTTACTGCTCCGGTCTTCTCCATGGACGGCCGGACGGTGGCTTGGGTTCGTACGGCTTTGCCTTTTGCAGTCGGGCGGGAAAAGCCGACTTAATAATAAGAGATGGGAGTGAGCATCATGGCAGCACGGGAAACCGGCAGTGTGAAGTGGTTCAACGATGCGAAGGGTTACGGCTTCATCCAGCGTGAAGGCAGCGCGGATGTATTCGTGCATTACCGCGCGATTCGCGGCGAAGGCCACCGTTCACTGACTGAAGGCCAGCAGGTCGAGTACGCGGTGGTGGAAGGGCAGAAGGGCTTGCAGGCTGAGGATGTGGTGGGGTTGTAACCCGTTCTTGCAGTCACTGCAAATCCCTTGTGGGAGCGGGCTTGCTCGCGAAAGCGGTGTGTCAGCCAATGAAAATATTGCCTGATATACCGCTTTCGCGAGCAAGCCCGCTCCCACATTTAGGTTCAGGTTGGACCTGAGACTAGGGTCACGCCGTCTTCCAGGTAATCTCTTCTTCCCCATCGGCGCTGATGCGAATCCAGCGGTCCGCCGATTCTTCCCCTTCCTCTTCCACCCAGGAGCCAGGCGCGCAGCGCACTTCGACGTTCAGCGCGGCGAAGGCGGCGCGGGCGCAGGCGATGTCGTCTTCCCACGGGGTCTGGTCGCTTTCCAGGTACAGGCTGTTCCATTTGCCCACGGCCTTCGGCAGCCAGGTCACCGGGATGTTGCCAGCCTTGCACTTGTAGGTCTGGCCTTTCTGTACCCAGTCGCTGCAAGGGCCCAGGGCCTGGCCGAGCCAGTGGGCAATGGCCTTGTGGTCGACGTCGGCGTCCTTCAGGTAAATCTCGATATCGGGTTGGCGCATGGATGTCCTCGCTGCGGTCTTGAAAAATCCATTCGCGGATTTAACTGGCCCCAGGCGATTGCCCGAGGCCAAAAGGTCATTATTGAAGAATGAAATAATCGTAGCGCATCGACACCGTGACTTCGAACGGCTCGGCCTGCTCGATCACGCTGGCACGGCGTTCGGCACTGGCGCGCCAGCCATGGGGCGTCATCGCCAGCAGGTTGGCGCGGTCCTGGCCATCGGTGAGCACCAGTGTGAATTCGAGGGTTTCGCTGTGATCCAGCTCCATGCCCGGTGGTACCAGGGCCAGGTGCTTGTCGTCGGTGTATTCGCGCACTTCGTCGTAGAGACGCTCGCGCAATTCCATCAGGTGGCCGGCGGTAGGGCCGACTTTCATCAGTCCGCCGCCGGGGCTGAGCAAGCGCTTGGCCTCCTGCCAGTCCAGCGGGCTGAAAACGCTGGCCAGGAACTGGCAACAGCCGTCCGCCAGCGGCACCCGGGCCATGCTGGCGATCAACCAGGTCAGTTGCGGGTTACGCTTGCAGGCTCGTTTGACCGCTTCGCGAGAGATGTCCAGGGCATAGCCATCGGCATTGGGCAGCGCTTCGGCAATTTGCGCGGTGTAGTAGCCTTCACCGCAACCGATGTCGAGCCAGCGCCCAGGCGCACGTTCGGCGGCCAGCTCGGCCAGGCGCCGGGCGACCGGGGCGTAATGCCCGGCGTTGAGAAAGTCGCGGCGAGCTTCGACCATCGCCTGGTTGTCGCCAGGGTCGCGGCTGTTCTTGTGCTGCACCGGCAGCAGGTTCAGGTAACCCTGCCGCGCACGGTCGAACCGATGCCCGGCCGGGCACACCACGCCGGTGTCCGCCGCGTTCAGCGGCTCACTGCAGATCGGACAGGCAAGCATTAGGCGAGCAACTTGATCAGCGTCTTGTAGTAGATCTCGGTGAGCACGTCGAGATCGGCGGCCAGCACACGTTCGTTGACCTGATGGATGGTCGCGTTGACCGGCCCCAGTTCTACCACTTGCGTGCCCATGGTGGCGATGAAACGACCGTCGGACGTGCCGCCGCTGGTGGAGGCTTTGGTTTCGCGTCCGGTCACGTCCTTGATGCTCGACGACACGGCGTCCAGCAAGGCACCCGGCTCAGTGAGGAATGGCAGGCCGGACAAGGCCCAGTCGATGTGCCAGTCCAGTTGATGCTTGTCAAGGATATCGGCGACGCGTTGTTGCAGGCCTTCGACGGTGGATTCGGTGGAGAAACGGAAATTGAACACCGCTTCCAGGTCACCGGGGATCACGTTGGTCGCACCGGTGCCGGAATTGAGGTTGGAAATCTGGAAACTGGTCGGCGGGAAGAAATCGTTGCCGTGGTCCCAATGCTCGGCCGCCAATTCAGCCAGGGCCGGCGCGGCCAGATGGATCGGGTTCTTCGCCAGGTGTGGATAAGCCACGTGGCCTTGCTTGCCGCGCACGGTCAGCTTCGCGCCGAGGGAGCCGCGCCGGCCATTCTTGACCACGTCGCCCACCAACGTGGTGCTCGACGGCTCGCCGACGATGCACCAGTCCAGGCGTTCCTGGCGGGCCTTGAGGCGTTCGACCACGGCTTTGGTGCCGTGGTGGGCCGGGCCTTCTTCATCGCTGGTGATCAGGAAAGTCAGCGAGCCCTTGTGGTCCGGGTAGTCGGCGACGAACCGCTCGGCCGCCACGACCATCGCCGCCAGGCTGCCTTTCATGTCCGCCGCGCCACGGCCGCAGAGCATGCCCTGCTCGTCGATGACCGCGTTGAACGGGTCGAGCTGCCAGGCCTGCACCGGACCGGTCGGCACCACGTCGGTGTGCCCGGCGAAGCACAGCACCGGCCCGTCATGCTTGCCATGGCTGGCCCAGAAGTTATCCACATCCTCGATACGCATCGGCTCAAGCTTGAAACCGGCGTCGCCCAGGCGCTGCATCATGATGTTTTGGCAATCGGCATCCACCGGCGTCACGGACGGACGGCGAATCAGGTCGCAGGCGAGTTGCAGGGTCGGCGAGAGGTCGGCGTGGGCCGTCATGGAAAACTCCGGAAGCTGGAAAGGAGATCGCAGTCCATGTGGGAGCGGGCTTGCTCGCGAAGCTCTTAGCGTCAGTGATGACGCCTTCGCGAGCAAGCCCGCTCCCACAGGTCCTGAGTTCGACCGTTGGATGGTATTCGGCCGACGCTTACAAAATGGCGGTTATCTTATAGCAAAACGACCACCATGGGCCCCTGGTGCTGGTCGGTTGGAACACAAATCCCACAGAGGTTTTGCTTAAATTGCCGCGACAAAGCCCTATAATGCGCGCCGGTTTTTGGGGTAATGGTCATGAGTACAGAAGATCCACGGTTTGCCGGCATCGCCCGTTTGTATGGCATCGAAGGCCTGGAGCGCCTGCGGGCGGCCCATGTGGCGATTGTCGGCGTCGGCGGTGTCGGGTCCTGGGCGGCGGAAGCCATTGCCCGTTGCGGCGTGGGCGAGATTTCGCTGTTCGACCTGGACGATGTCTGCGTGAGCAACGCGAACCGTCAGTTGCACGCCCTGGACAGCACCGTCGGCAAGCCCAAGGTCGAGGTCATGGCCGAGCGGTTGCGCGGGATCAACCCCGACTGCACGGTGCACGCGGTGGCGGACTTCGTCACCCGCGACACCATGGCCGAGTACATCACGCCGAACATCGATTGCGTGATCGACTGCATCGACAGCGTCAACGCCAAGGCCGCGCTGATCGCCTGGTGCAAGCGCCGCAAGATCCAGATCATCACCACCGGCGGCGCGGGTGGGCAGATCGACCCGACGCTGATCCAGGTCTGCGACTTGAACCGTACGTTCAACGATCCACTGGCCTCCAAGGTGCGCTCCACCTTGCGCCGCGACTACGGCTTTTCCCGCACCGTGACCCGCCACTACAGCGTGCCTTGCGTGTTCTCTACCGAACAACTGCGCTACCCGAAGCCGGACGGCAGCATTTGCTTGCAGAAGAGTTTTGTCGGTGACGGCGTCAAGCTCGACTGCGCGGGTGGGTTTGGCGCGGTGATGATGGTCACGGCGACGTTCGGCATGGTCGCGGCGACCAAGGCTGTGGATAAGATCGTGGCGGGTGTGCGACGGCCGGCGGATCGGGTCAAGCCCGGTCAGTAATGCAACGCTGCTCACTAAGGGAGTGGTGAGCCTGTGGCGAGGGAGCTTGCTCCCGCTGGACTGCGCAGCAGTCCCCATTTTCATGAGCGCTTCGCACTCAAGCGGGAGCAAGCTCCCTCGCCACAGTTATTGCGTCAACTCGCGCATCCGCTTCAACACCGCATTCAACCCATTGCTGCGCGACGGCGACAGCTGTCGCGACAACCCCAACTGATTGAACCAATCCGGCAAATCCACCTGCTGCAACTCGTCAGCGGACAAGCCATTGACCCGCGCCAGCAACAACGCCACCAACCCCCGGATCACCCGCGCATCGCTGCTGGCGGAAAACTGCCAGTGCCCGTCGTGCAAGCGACCCACCAGCCACACCTGGCTCTCACAGCCGTGGACGAGGTTGGCCTCGCACTTGTCCGCATCGCTCAGGGGCGGCAGGCGTTCGCCCCATTGCATCAGCAGCCGGGCGCGTTGTTCCCAGCCGGAGGCTTCCTGGAAAACCTGCAACGCGGTGAGGGCGTCGGCGGGCAGGCTCATCGCAGCATCTCCAAGGCCTGGTCCAGGGCTTCGAAGAAACGTTCGAGATCGGCGGAGTCGTTGTACAGCGCCAGCGACACCCGAATCGCCCCGGACAGCTTCAAATGCTTGAACAGCGGCATTGCGCAGTGATGCCCGGCGCGCACAGCGATGCCTTGCTCGGTCAGCAGGTGCGCCAGGTCGGCGTTGTGGATACCTTCGACCACGAAGCTGACCAGGGCCAGGCGTGGGTTGCCGACCAGGCGCACGCCGTTGCGCGCCAGCAGGCCGCTAATCAAATAGTCGTGCAACGCTGTTTCATGGTCGATGACCGCTTGCCCGTCGAGACCGGACAGGTAGTCGAGTGTCGCCCCCAGGCCAATCACGCTGGCGATGGGCGGTGTGCCGGCCTCGAAACCCAGCGGCGCCGGGCGGAAGGTGGCGCTGTGGTAATCGGCTTGCTGGACCATTTCGCCGCCAAATTGCCAGTGACGCAGTTTGCTGAGCGCTTCGGTGCGACCGAACAACGCCCCCAGGCCTTCGGGGCCGTACAGCTTGTGACTGGAAAATACATAGAAATCGCAGCCCAGTGCCTCCACATCGTGGCGGCCATGGACGACACCCTGGGCGCCATCGATCACCGTCAGCGCATCTTGCGCCTTGGCCATCGCCAGCAATGCCGGCAATGGCTGCCACGTGCCGAGGACGTTGGATAGCTGGCTCACGGCCAACAAGCGCGTGCGCGGCCCGATCAGCTCGGCGGCGGCATTGGTATCGATCACCCCATCGGCATCCAGCGGCAGCACTACGAGCTTCAACGCGCGACGCTCGGCCAGTTGCTGCCAAGGCAACAGGTTGGCGTGATGTTCCAGGGCGCTGACAACAATTTCATCGTCAGGGTTGAACAGATGTTCCAGTCCGTAGGCGAGCAGGTTCAACGCCGAAGTGGCGCCGTGGGTGAAAACGATCTGTCCGCAGTCCCTCGCGTTGAGCCATTGCGAAACCTTGAGGCGACTGTCTTCGAATGCCTGGGTGGCCAGCGCTCCGGGCAAATGTTGCGCACGGTGCACGTTGGCCGTGCCGTTAGCGTAATAGTGCGTCAGGGCGTCCAGCAGGGCTTGGGGTTTTTGCGTGGTGGCGGCGCTGTCCAGGTAGGTCTGGCCTTGCCGTTGCAGGGCGGCGATGGCCGGGAAGTCGGCGCGCCAAGGGGATTGGATCAACATGCTTTCGGGCCCTGCTGGAGTTACGCCGGACCCTGTGGGAGCGGGCTTTTATTTGTGGGAGCCAAGCTTGCTCGCGATGAACGATGACACGGTCTCGCGGTAAACCGTGTCGCTGCCATCGCGAGCAAGCTCAGTTCCCACAAAAAAAGCTCGCCCCCACAGGTGAGGGAGTGAAGCTTAGTTGTGAGCGTGCAGTGCTTCGTTCAGCTCGATGGCCGACTTATGCGTCTTGCATTCCACTGCACCGGTTTCGGAGTTGCGACGGAACAACAAGTCGGGCTGGCCGGCCAGGTCGCGGGCCTTGACCACTTTGACCAGTTGGTTGTTTTCGTCCAGCAGCTTCACTTTGGTGCCGGCGGTCACGTACAGGCCCGACTCCACGGTGTTGCGGTCGCCCAACGGGATACCGATACCGGCGTTGGCGCCGATCAGGCAGCCTTCGCCCACCTTGATCACAATGTTGCCGCCGCCCGACAGGGTGCCCATGGTCGAGCAACCGCCGCCCAGGTCCGAGCCCTTGCCGACGAACACGCCCGCCGAGACACGGCCTTCGATCATGCCCGGGCCTTCGGTGCCGGCGTTGAAGTTGACGAAACCTTCGTGCATGACCGTGGTGCCTTCGCCCACATAGGCGCCCAGGCGCAGACGTGCGGCATCGGCGATGCGCACGCCGGCTGGGACCACGTAGTCGGTCATTTTCGGGAACTTGTCCACCGAGAACACTTCCAGCAGCTCGCCGCGCAAGCGGGCTTCGAGCTGGTGCTCGGCCAGTTCGGCCAGGTCGATCGCGCCCTGGCTGGTCCAGGCCACGTTCGGCAGCAGCGGGAAAATGCCGGCCAGGTTCAGGCCGTGGGGCTTGACCAGGCGATGGGACAACAGGTGCAGCTTGAGGTAGGCCTCAGGCGTGGAGCTCAGTTGGGCATCTTCGGCCAGCAAGGTGGCGACCAGTGGCTTGTGGCTTTCGGCCAGGCGGGTCAGCAGCTTGGCTTGCGCGGCATCGACGTTGCGCAGTGCCTCAGCCAACTGCGAAGCCTGGGCGGTGGTGAAGGTGATGGCCTGGTTGCCTTCGCTGTAGCCCAGGATCGGCGCGATAGCGGCAACGATCTCAGCCGACGGCTTGAGCATCGGCTGTGCGTAGAACACCTCCAGCCAGGCGCCTTCACGGTTTTGGGTGCCGACGCCGAAGGCCAGGCTGAACAGGGTAGTGGACATGAAATTACCTCTACAAAATGGACTGGGCAGGCTTACTTGATCTCTGCCGCATAAATATCTGGCTTGAAGCCAATCAGGGTTCGGTCACCGAGATCGAGCACCGGGCGCTTGATCATCGAGGGTTGGGCGAGCATCAGTTCGATGGCTTTCGTCTGGTCGAGATCGGCTTTGCGTTCGTCGTCGAGTTTGCGAAAGGTCGTACCGGCACGGTTCAACACCACTTGCCAGCCATGCTCGTCGCACCATTGGGTCAGGTGCTCACGGTCGATGCCGGCGGTCTTGTAGTCATGAAAATCGTAATGCACAGCGTGATCATCGAGCCAGGTGCGCGCCTTTTTCATCGTGTCACAGGCTTTGATGCCGAAAAGGTGCAACGTTTTGCTTGAATCGGTCAAGGAACTGCCCCCTTTGCAGGTGCTAGAAATAAAAGGTGAAGGATTATGCCATGACCGGACGGTTTCGCGGCGGCCCAGGTTGATGCGCTACAAAACCTGTGGGAGCGAGCTTGTGGGAGCAAAGCTTGCTCGCGATACAGGCGACACGGTTCAACTGCAACACTGTGCCATCGTTCATCGCGAGCAAGCTTTGCTCCCACTGGCTCATTCCACAGGGCAGGGCTGCGACATAGGTGTAACGGCCAAGCTGATGTTAGGCGGTTAATATGGCACTTCAACGGCAAGCTGTTGCGGGATGTGTGTAGTTGGCATTGCAAGGCGGACCTAGCCTTATGATGGGCTTTACAAGATGTACACCCTTCTCTAATGTTTGCCACGAGTGTGCATGAGCCTCCCCGCTCGTTAAATCCAGATGAGGTCCGCGTAGCACCGCCCATGGTCAGCCCGTAAAGGGTAAGTAATGGGATGGTTAGGCAGCGGCTAACCCCCCAACCTTTTGGTTGTTGATGTTTCATGAGGGCCTACTGGCCCTGTCTATTCTTGAAGCCGAGCGAAAGTTCGGCTTTTTCTTGCCTGTCTTTTGCGCCCCAATATCAGACTCTGGGGCTGGCTTAGTGCGGGTACATCCCTATCCTCATAAAAAGCAAAGCCGCCCGAAGGCGGCTTCAATCGACACGCAGTTGAGCTTGCTCTGCCCCGCCTGCGTGGCTGGGTCAACCCGGAAAGGGATCCAGAAGGTCAACAATTTGCGATCATCGAGATCACATCCATTTTCTGATCCTTACCCTAACGACAAAGCCCGCAGATGTGGGCTTTGTCGTTTCTGGAAGACATAAAAAGCCCGGCGGGCCGGGCTAGTATCAGGCAGCTTTTACTGGCTTTATCAGGCTTTCTGCAGGGATGCCGAACATATCGTGAAGCTTCCAGATCATGGGCAGAGTTAACGAGCGTTTACGGTTGAGCACCTCGTATACGCGGTTCGTTTTTCCGATAGCGGGAGCCAGATCGGCCGCGGTGAGTCCGGATTGCTCCATGCGAAACTTGATGGCTTCAATTGGGTCAGGCAGATCCACCGGGAAATGCTTGGCTTCGTATGCCTCGATCAGAGTGACCATGACTTCAAAAGCATCGCCTTCCGGGGTGCCAGGTTCAGGCTCATTCTCAAATAGGGGAGAGATCTCTTTGAGAGCTACCCGGTATTCGTCATCGGTGCGGATTGGGCGAATGTTCATGGTGATTACTCCATTTCCACGGTGTTTGCGTCGATCTCATCGTACCGACGATGAGTGCCGACAAACTTGATGTACACAGCGCCGAAGCGGTAGGCAATGGCGACCACCAGGCGGTAGTCGTTACCCTTGATGTTGAACACCACGCGGCGACTCTTGAGAATGCTTGCGTTACCGTATTGCGCCTTGATGTCGTTTGGGGTGGTCCAAGTGGCTTTTTTGGCATCGTCAAGCCAAGCCTTAAGCTGCTGTTCGGAATCTGGGTATTTCTCCCAGAAGGCTTTCAGATGACTGATGGCGATAATTCTCATGGATGAGAATGTAGTCCCGTGGTGGGACTTTTGCAAGCATTCACAAGCGACAGCTTGCGGTCCTGCCGTGCGCTCCGTGTCCGATATCTTGGGTCCATCTTCCGTAGGGGGGAACCCATGAGATTGTTCGTAGGCGCGGTAGCTATTGCTTTGCTGGCGGGGTGTTCTACGTCGCCAGTTTCTCCAGGCGAAGCGAAGCCGGTTCCGAAAGACCGATCCTTGCCTTCTCCGCAAAGCCGAAAGAGACATACGGAACCGTAGTCGTGACTCGAGACACGGGGTTCCCGGGTCGCGACTGCTATGTCGCTGTCCATATCGACGGAACGCTTGCTGCACGAATCGATACCGGTGAGGTGGCGAAATTCTTTCTGCTCACGGCGATCACTTCGTCGGGCTCGGCATAGACAAGCAAGGCGGCATGTGCAGCTAGCCAGACCTCATAAAAAGCAAAGCCGCCCGAAGGCGGCTTCAATCGACACGCAACTGAGCTTGCTCTGCCCCGTCTGCGTGGCTGGGTCAACCCGGAGAGGGACCCAGACTCCTGCCAGCGTTCACTGGTGACGGGGGCGATCATGGCTACTGGTATCAGCGAATTCAAGCGAGCTTGATTCTTGAAACAGGGCGGCATGAGTTTTGTTGAGGTGTTAAACCCGTAAAATCAAAGGCTTGCTTTGATGAGGTGCGTTTTATTTCTTTTCTTGTCTGAATAAGCGCTTATGGTCTGTCAGACGCACCGAAGTTTCCGACACGTTTTTAAGGTTGTCCGTCGGAAGCGAGGGCTCTAGCCTCTGGGTGTCGCTACCAATTCAGCGACCGGACGTGAGAATCCGAATACCCACTATGCGCATAAGCGCCCGCCATATAAAGTGCAGGCGCGTTTCGTCCATACATCATGTTATGGCGGCTGTGCGCGGGCATGTTTCGACATGGCCGGGTATTTAGTGGGTGTTTGACCCGGATTCTCACCCCGCGTACGGCTGCCACTCTCTAGTCCGTGAGAAGGCTTTGTGGCGGCTCCAACACCCAAGGAGCATCCAAATGATCAAAGAAACTCCAAACCCACCAAAATCAGCCTCCACTTTTCCCTACGGCGACTATGCCCCCGAAAAGCTGCAAGAGGCAGCTGATCGTGTGCTGGATCAATACCTCAAACCTGACGACAGCAAGCCAGAACCCAAGCCCTCAGTACAGTTATTCACTGTGGCTGACGGTATCGACACCGAAGTGTTGCTGGCCAACCTCAGCGAAACCCTGGCTTCGGCCAATGCAATGCTCAATGACCTTGCCTTCGATCAGGACGGCTCGCGACGACATGTAGCATTGGGAGTGGCGCAGATGATTGAGTTGGGGATGTTGTTGGCGAATAAGTGCCTGGATCGGGTAGAGCTTCGGACTTGATGCAATAAGTGCCGGCCTCATCGCGAGCAAGCTTTGCTCCCACAGTGGTTGTGTGTTGTTCACAGGACGCGCGATCAACATCAACCCTCTGTGGGAGCGGGCTTGCTCGCGAAGACGTAGGCCCATTCAACATGGGTGCAAGCTGAACCACCGCTTTCGCGAGCAAGCCCGCTCCCACAGGGGATTTGTGGTGTTCGCAGATATGGGGGCGACACCAGCCCCCTGTGGCGAGGGAGCTTGCTCCCTCTGGGCCGGGCTGGCGCTCCAGCGCGAGGCGGCCCTGAAACCGGGCAGCGCGGTATGTCAGGCAGATTGAGTTGACTGCTTCAGGGGCCGCTGCGCAGCCCAGCGGGAGCAAGCTCCCTCGCCACAACAGCGGTCCGCTTCAGTGCGATATAGCCATCAACCCCGACGCTGGATGAACGCGCGGATTCGCTCCGCCGCTTCCACGCATTCAGCCAATGGCGCGACCAGGGCCATGCGCACGCGGCCGGCGCCTGGGTTGACGCCGTCCACGTCGCGGGAGAGGTAGGAACCCGGCACGACGGTCACGTGCTCCTGTTCGAACAGATCTCGGCAGAAGGCTGCGTCGTCGCCCGCCACGTTCGGCCACAGATAGAAGCTGCCATCAGGGCGTTGCACGTCCAGCACTGGGCTGAGGATTTCCAGCACGGCGTCGAACTTTTCCCGGTACAGCGCACGGTTGGCCCGCACATGCACTTCGTCGTTCCACGCGGCAATGCTTGCCAGTTGGGTTTGGACCGGCATCGCGCAGCCGTGGTAGGTGCGGTACAGCAGGAAGCCCTTGAGGATGTCCGCGTCACCAGCCACGAAACCGGAGCGCAGGCCCGGCAGGTTGGAGCGCTTGGAGAGGCTGTGGAAGACCACGCAGCGCTTGAAGTCCTTGCGACCGAGTTCGACGCAAGCGGTGAGCAGGCCTGGCGGCGGGGTCTGTTCGTCAAAATACAATTCGCTGTAGCACTCGTCCGAGGCGATGACGAAGTCGTATTCGTCAGCCAGGGCGATGAGCTTCTTCAGCACGTCCACCGGGATCAGCGCACCGGTCGGGTTGCCCGGGGAGCACAGGAACAGGATCTGGCAGCGTTTCCAGATGTCCGGCGAGACGGCATCGAAATCCGGGTTGAAGCCGTTCGCGTCCAGGCACGGCAGGTAGTGCGGCTTGGCCCCGGCCAGGAACGCCGCGCCTTCGTAGATCTGGTAGAACGGGTTCGGGCTGACCACCAAGGCGTCGTCGCCCCGGTTGACCACGGTCTGGGTGAAGGCGAACAGGGCTTCACGGGTGCCATTGACCGGCAGCACGTGGCGCGCCGGGTCGAGCCAGCCGCTTGGCACATTGAAGCGGCGCTCGCACCAGCCGGTGATGGCTTCACGCAGCTCCGGGATGCCGAGGGTAGTCGGGTACACGGCCATCTTTTCCAGATTGCTGGCCAGGGCCTCGGCCACGAAGCTTGGCGAGCGATGCTTGGGCTCGCCGATGGACAGCGCGATTGGGCGCTTGTCCGGGTTGGGCGTGACGCTGCCGAGCAGGGCGCGGAGTTTTTCGAACGGGTAGGGCTGGAGCTGGTTCAGAGCGTTGTTCATTGAGGGCCTCTTTCAATGTGGGAGCGAGCCTGCTCGCGATAGCGGTGTATCAGGAAGCATCAATGCTGGATGTTCCGCCGCCATCGCGAGCAGGCTCGCTCCCACAGGGGACATGTGTTCGTTCAGATGCTGATGCGTGTCAGGTGGGCATCAGGTTCCTGGTTGACGCTCAAGTGCTGCACGATCGCTTCCTGCAAGCGGCTGCACAGTTGCGGATCGGACAATGGCTGGTTCTGAGCATCGGTAATGAAAAATACGTCTTCCACCCGTTCGCCGAGGGTGGCGATCTTGGCGTTTTGCAGCGACAGGTCGAACTCCAGGAAAATATGGCCGACCCGCGCCAGCAGGCCCGGGCGATCCGGCGCGCTGAGTTCCAGCACCGTGACCTGGCGCTGGGCGTCGTTATGAATCGTCACTTGCGGCGCGAAGGCGAAGTGCTTGAGCTGGCGCGGCACCCGGCGCTGGATGATGGTCGGGTAGTCCGCCGGGTTGCGCAGGGCCTCGGTGAGGCCGTCGCGAATCTGCTTGACCCGCGCCGGGTTGTCGCCAATCGAATCGCCGTCGGTGTCGAGCACGATGTAGGTGTCGAGGGTGAACTGGCTGGTGGACGTAATGACCCGGGCGTCATGAATGTTGAGGTTGAGCTGGTCCATCGCCGCCACCGTCACCGCGAAGAAGTCGTGCTGGTCCGGGGCATAGATGAAGATCTGCGTACCGCCCTCGAACTCACGCTGGGTGGTTTCCTTGATCAGCACCAGCGGCCCGCCATCGGCCGGTTGCTGCAGGATCGCGTCGCTGTGCCAGGCCACGTCGCCGGCGGTGTGGCGCAGGAAGTAATCATCGCCCAATTGCGACCAGAGCTGCTCGACATCGTCCGGGTCGGTGCCGCCGCGGACCAGGATGTCCAGGGCTGCGCTTTGGGTACGACGGATCTGTTCTTCGCGGTCCACCGGGTTTTCCAGGCCGCGGCGCAAGGCCCGCTTGGTCTCGGTGTAGAGCTGGCGCAACAGGCTGGCGCGCCAGGAGTTCCACAGGGTTGGATTGGTGGCGTTGATATCGGCCACGGTCAACACATAGAGATAATCCAGGCGGATTTCGTCGCCAACGGTCTGGGCGAAGTCATGGATGACCTGCGGATCGGACAAGTCCTTGCGCTGGGCGGTGGTCGACATCACCAAATGGTTCTGCACCAGCCAGACGATCAGCCGGCTGTCCCACAGAGGCAGTTGATGGCGCTGGCAGAACGCCTCGGCGTCCACCGCGCCGATCTCGGAATGGTCGCCCTGGCGGCCCTTGCCGATGTCGTGGTACAGCCCGGCCATGTAGATCAGCTCGGGCTTGGGCAGCTTGCCCATGAGCTTGCTGGCCAGTGGGAATTTCTCCGACACCTGGGTGTACTGCAATTTACGCAGGTGCTTGATCAGGTTCAGCGTGTGGGCATCGACCGTATAAATGTGGAACAGGTCGTGCTGCATCTGCCCGACGATGAAGCCGAACTCCGGCAGGTAGCGCCCGAGGATCCCGTAGCGGTTCATCCGGCGCAGGTTGCGGTGCACGCCGATCTTGCATTTGAACAGCTCGATGAACAGGCTGGTGTTGCGGATGTCGTGACGGAAATCCTCGTCGATCAGATGACGGTTTTCCCGCAGCAGGCGGATGGTATCGGCGCGTACACCCTTGATTTCCGGCTGCTGGGCCATGAGCACGAAAATCTCGAGCATGGCGAAGGGCGTGCGGCGAAACACGTTGGCGTTACGCGCTTCGATGTAGCCGTCGTGCAACTGAAAACGTGAGTTGATCGGCAGCGGCGGTTCTTCGTCCTCGGGGGCGAGGATGACTTCCTCGAAGTGCTGGATGATCAGTTCGCTGAGCTGGGCGATGCTCATCACTACCCGGTAGTACTGCTGCATGAAGTTTTCGATGGACTGCTTGGCATCCTGCCCCTCGAAACCCAGCAGGCCGGCGATGGAGCGCTGGTGATCGAACAGCAGGCGGTCCTCGGAGCGCCCGGCGAGCATGTGCAGGGCGTAGCGGACCTTCCACAGGAATTCCTGGGACGAGGCCAGCAAGGCGTTTTCGCTTTCCACCAGGAAACCTTCCCCGGCCAGGGCGCGCAGGTTCAGCGTGCCGTACTGGCGGCGGGCGACCCACAGGATCGTCTGGATGTCACGCAGCCCGCCGGGCGAGCCCTTGACGTTGGGTTCCAGGTTGTATTCGGTGTCGTTGTACTTGTGGTGACGGGCCTTCTGCTCGGCGTGCTTGGCCAGGAAAAAGTCCTTGCTGGGCCACATGTGCGCCGTGCTGGTGACATCGAGCATGCGCTGGCGCAGGTGCTCGGGGCCGGCAACGGTGCGGCTTTCCATCAGGTTGGTGATCACTGTCAGGTCGGCGCGGGCCTCGTCGGCGCATTCCTGCACCGAACGCACGCTTTGGCCGACTTCCAGGCCGATGTCCCACAACAGCGTCAGGAAGCGCTCGATGGAGTCGCGGAAAATTTCATGATCGGCGCTGTCCAGCAGGATCAGCAGGTCGATGTCGGAGTAGGGGTGCAGCTCGCCGCGCCCATAGCCGCCCACCGCCACCAGGGCGATGTCGGCATCCTCGCTCCAATCGAACTGCTCCCAGGCCTTTTGCAGGATGTTATCGACGAACCAGGCGCGGTCCTCGATCAGCCGACGAATGTCCCGGCCATTGCGAAAGCGCTGGTCGAGCACTTCGTGGGCCTGGCGGATGGCCTTCTTGAATGCCGAGATGGGGCTTGCCTTCAGGGCCAGTTCAGCCTGGAACTGGCCGCGGTCGAAGAGTTCGGGATCCACCTGCGGCATTGAATGGCTTTCCTTTCTATCTATATCTGTTGGATCTATAGGCTGGGTACGGATCAGGCGGAAACGCGCGCGATGGTGTCATCGCTGCGCAGGGTGAAGATTTCGTAGCCGGTCTCGGTGACCAGCAGGGTGTGTTCCCACTGGGCCGACAACTTGCGGTCCTTGGTGATGGCGGTCCAGCCGTCGCCCAGCACCTTGGTGTCGGCGCGGCCCTGGTTGATCATCGGCTCGATGGTGAAGGTCATGCCCGCCTGCAACTCCATGCCGGTACCGGCGCGGCCGTAGTGCAGGATCTGCGGTTCTTCGTGGAACACCTTACCGATGCCGTGGCCGCAGAACTCGCGCACCACCGAGAAACCGTTCTTCTGCGCATGCTTCTGGATCACTTCGCCGATGTCGCCCAGGCGGCAGCCCGGTTTCACCAGTTCGATGGCCATGTACATGCATTCCTGGGTGACCTTGGACAGGCGCTCGGCCCACTCCGGCACGTTGCCGACATGGAACATGCGGCTGGTGTCGCCGTGATAGCCGTCCTTGATGACGGTGACGTCGATGTTCAGGGTGTCGCCATCCTTCAACGGTTTTTCGTTGGGGATGCCGTGGCAGACCACGTGGTTGATCGACGTGCAGATCGACTTCGGGAAGCCTTTGTAGTTGAGCGGGGCGGGGATGGCTTTCTGCTCGTTGACGATGTAGTCGTGGCAGATACGGTCCAGCTCTTCGGTGGTCACGCCCGGCTTGACGTAGTCGGCGATCATCTCCAGCACTTCGGCGGCGAGTTTGCCGGCGACACGCATTTTGGCGATGTCCTCAGGCGTCTTGAGGGTAACGGTCATACAGGCTCTCTCTGCGCCCGACGGCGCTGTTCAAAACGAAATGGGCAGCGGATGATGACTCGCGTGGCCCTGAAAGAGGCGATTCTAACAGACGATCAGCGCAAAGAACTCCCCAGCCCGGAACTCTGTGGCCAGGGCGCGAGAGTGGGAGCAAAGCTTGCTCGCGATCCAGGCGACTCGATTTCTAAAGGACCGCATCGCCTTTTCGCGGGCAAGCCTTGCTCCCACAATCCCCTCGCCACAGGGATTTGAGAATCCGTGTTCCGTTTTCGCCCTTGCTGTGGTATAAAATGCGCCGCTTTCCGGGGATGACCCCGTAAGCTTAAATCCACACACGTGTCGACACGATGACCTGGGTGCCTTCGGCTTATATAGCCGCTGGTTGGTCATTGGGATACGTGGAGGCCAAACCCGACTTATCAAGGAACTATCATGTCCCAAGTCAACATGCGCGATATGCTGAAGGCCGGTGTGCACTTCGGTCACCAGACCCGTTACTGGAACCCGAAAATGGGCAAGTACATTTTCGGCGCGCGTAACAAGATCCACATCATCAACCTTGAAAAAACCCTGCCGATGTTCAACGAAGCACTGACCTTCGTAGAGCGCCTGGCCCAGGGCAAAAACAAGATTCTGTTCGTCGGCACCAAGCGTTCCGCTGGCAAGATCGTTGCTGAAGAAGCAGCACGTTGCGGTTCGCCGTACGTCGATCACCGCTGGTTGGGCGGCATGCTGACCAACTTCAAGACCATTCGCGCTTCCATCAAGCGTCTGCGTGACCTTGAAGTCCAGTCCGAAGACGGTACTTTTGCCAAGCTGACCAAGAAAGAAGCGCTGATGCGCACTCGCGATCTTGAGAAGCTGGACCGCTCCCTGGGCGGTATCAAGGACATGGGCGGTCTGCCTGACGCACTGTTCGTGATCGACGTTGACCACGAGCGCATCGCGATCACCGAAGCCAACAAGCTGGGTATCCCGGTCATCGGCGTTGTCGACACCAACAGCAGCCCGGAAGGCGTTGACTACATCATCCCAGGCAACGATGACGCCATCCGCGCCATCCAGCTGTACATGGGTTCGATGGCTGACGCTGTAATCCGTGGTCGCAACAACGTTAACGGCGGCACCGAAGTCTTCGCTGAAGAAGCTCCGGCAGCAGCTGCTGAGTAATCGACGCCCCTGGCGTTGACTCAGTAAGCAAAAAGGGGGCTTGGCCCCCTTTTTGCCACCTCGAAAACCATTTGCCGCCAGCGCAGTGACTTGTTTGTAACCTGCCGTGGCCTATAAGCAGTGGTTTTCCAGGAAGAATTGATCGCCCGTTCGATCGGGTGGAATGGTTGAAAACCTATCCAAGAGGATTTTGAAATGGCAGAGATTACTGCAGCGTTGGTCAAAGAACTGCGCGAGCGTACCGGCGAAGGCATGATGGATTGCAAGAAAGCCTTGACCAAGGCTGGCGGCGACATCGAAAAAGCCATTGATGACATGCGTGCTTCGGGCGCCATCAAGGCTGCCAAGAAAGCTGGCAACATTGCCGCTGAAGGCGCTATCGGTATCAAGGATGACGGTAAAGCTGCCGTTATCATCGAAGTCAACTCGCAGACTGACTTCCTGGCCCTGCAAGACGACTTCAAAGCATTCGTTGCCGCCAGCGTCGAAAAAGCATTCGCTGACAAACTGACCGACGCAGCTCCGCTGATCGCCGCTCAGGAATCGGCTCGTGAGGCCCTGGTTGCCAAAGTAGGCGAAAACGTCAACATCCGTCGTCTGGTTCGTGTCGAAGGCGATGTTGTCGGTTCTTACCTGCACGGCAACAAGATCGGTGTTGTTGTGGCCCTCAAAGGCGGCAACGTCGAGCTGGCCAAGGACATCGCAATGCACGTCGCTGCCAGCAACCCTGAGTTCCTGCTGCCGTCGGAAGTTTCCGCTGATGCCATCGAGCGCGAAAAAGCCGTGTTCATGCAGCTCAACGAAGACAAGATCAAAGGCAAGCCTGCCGAAATCGTTGAAAAAATGGTTGCCGGTCGTATCACCAAGTTCCTGGCTGAAGCCAGCCTGGTTGAGCAGGCGTTCGTCAAGAATCCTGAAATCAAGGTCGGTGAACTGGCCAAGAAGGGCGGCGCTGAAATCGTTTCCTTCACTTACTTCAAAGTGGGCGAAGGCATCGAGAAGCCAGTAGACAACTTCGCTGAAGAAGTAGCTGCTCAGCTGGCTGCCAGCAAGCAATAAGACAGTTTGTATAACTGTCGCCCTGAAGAGGCTGCCCGCTTAATGCGCGCAGCCTCTTTTTGGATGGGGATGCCGATTTTTATTGGTTTCCTGTCGGAACTGGCTTACAAAGCCGTGTTCCGATGGCGCTGTGTCAGCGTCAAGCTTGGCTTTGTACGAAAAGTCGCCGAGCGGCGATCAGGCAAGGCGAAAACTGGCGAGGAAGCGGAGTTTACTGGTTGTAAATGAGCATTCCGAGCCAGTTTTCAACGCAGTATGATCGTCGCGCAGGCACTTTTCGTGCAAAGGCTAGAGTGAACGCAGGCTGAAAACAGCTTGCAAAGAATTTTTTGAACACATACGCCGCAGGAGAGATTCGCAATGGCTCAGCAGGGCAGTGGTTATCAGGCTCGCTATAAACGCATTCTACTCAAGCTTAGCGGCGAGGCCCTGATGGGCTCGGAAGAGTTCGGGATCGATCCGAAAGTGCTGGATCGCATGGCCCTGGAAGTCGGCCAGTTGGTCGGGATCGGCGTTCAGGTCGGCCTGGTCATCGGCGGCGGCAACCTGTTCCGCGGCGCAGCGCTGAGCGCGGCCGGCATGGATCGGGTCACGGGCGACCACATGGGCATGCTGGCCACTGTGATGAACGCCCTGGCTATGCGCGACGCGCTGGAGCGTGCCAATATCTCGGCCATCGTGATGTCGGCCATTTCCATGGTTGGCGTGACCGATCACTACGACCGCCGCAAAGCCATGCGCCACCTCAATTCCAAGGAAGTGGTGATTTTTGCCGCCGGTACCGGTAATCCGTTCTTCACCACGGATTCGGCCGCCTGCCTGCGAGCGATCGAGATCGATGCCGATGTCGTGCTCAAGGCAACCAAGGTCGACGGCGTGTATACCGCTGACCCGTTCAAGGACCCGCATGCCGAGAAGTTCGATCATCTGACCTACGATGAAGTGCTGGATCGCAAGCTGGGTGTCATGGACCTGACGGCTATCTGCCTGTGCCGCGACCACAAGATGCCGTTGCGCGTCTTTAACATGAACAAGCCGGGCGCCCTGCTGAATATCGTCCATGGCGGCGCCGAAGGAACACTGATCGAGGAAGCTCAACAATGATCAATGAAATCAAAAAAGACGCTCAAGAGCGCATGCAGAAATCCCTGGACTCCCTGAACCACGCATTCGGCCAGATTCGTACCGGCAAGGCTCACCCCAGCATCCTCGGCAGCGTCATGGTGCCTTACTACGGCACTGACACACCGCTGAGCAGCGTTGCCAACGTCACCGTGAAAGACTCGCGCACCCTGCAGGTCGTGGCTTTCGAGCGCAACATGCTCGCTGCTGTAGACAAGGCGATCCAGAGCGCCGGCCTGAACCTCAACCCAACTAACCTGGGGGAGCTGCTGCTGATCCCGATGCCGGCCCTCACCGAGGAGACGCGCAAAGGCTTCACCAAACAAGCCCGTAGCGCAGCGGAAGATGCGCGTGTCGCTGTGCGCAATATCCGTCGTGACGCGTTGGGTGAGCTGAAGAAGTTGGTCAAGGATAAGGAAATCAGTGAAGACGAAGAGCGTCGTGCCATCGCTGATATCGATAAGCTGACCAAGGAATCCGAGGCCCAGATCACCAAGGCCACGGACGAGAAAGAAAAAGACCTGATGGCCGTATAAGGGTCTCGTTTTCATGGAAAAGACCAAGCAGGCCGTGCCGTTCGCGGTGCCGCGCCACGTGGCGATCATCATGGACGGCAACAACCGCTGGGCCAAGAAACGCTTTATGCCTGGCGTCGCCGGGCACAAGGCGGGGGTCGACGCTGTTCGTGCGGTCATCGAGGTGTGCGCCGAGGCAGGGGTCGAGGTGCTGACCCTGTTCGCCTTCTCCAGCGAGAACTGGCAGCGCCCGGCGGATGAAGTCAGCGCCTTGATGGACCTGTTCCTCAAGGCCCTGCGTCGCGAGGCCAAGCGCCTCAGCGATAACAAGATCAGCTTGCGCATCATCGGTGACCGCTCGCGCTTCCATCCTGAGTTGCAGGCTGCGATGCGTGAAGCCGAAGCCGCGACGGCGGGTGCCAATCGGTTCGTCCTGCAAATCGCCGCCAACTATGGTGGCCAATGGGACATTGCCCAGGCTGCGCAGCGGCTGGCGCGGGAAGTCCAGGCCGGGCACTTGCGTCCAGAAGACATCACCCCTGAGCTGCTACAGACTTGCCTGGCGACCGGTGACCTGCCGTTGCCGGACCTGTGCATCCGTACCGGTGGCGATCATCGCATCAGCAACTTCCTGCTCTGGCAATTGGCTTATGCCGAGCTGTACTTCTCCGACCTGTTCTGGCCGGACTTCAAACACGAAGCCATGCGCACCGCATTGGCCGATTTCGCTTCCCGTCAGCGTCGTTTCGGTAAAACGAGCGAGCAGATCGAAGCTGGAGCCCGGATTTAATGCTTAAACAACGAATCATCACTGCCTTGATCCTGTTGCCCATCGCCCTGGGTGGTTTCTTCCTGCTCGAAGGCGCCGGTTTTGCGCTGTTCATCGGGCTGGTCGTGACCCTGGGCGCATGGGAGTGGGCGCGGCTGGCGGGTTTTCCTGCACAGTCGGCGCGGGTGGCCTACGCAGCGACCGTGGCGGCCATGCTGTTCATCATGTACGTGGTGCCCGGCCTCGCGCCTTGGGTGCTGGGTGCTGCGGTGCTGTGGTGGGCGACGGCGACCTTCCTGGTCCTGACCTACCCACGGACCACGCATCACTGGGCCAACGCGGCGACCAAGCTGGTCATCGGCCTGTTGATCCTGCTGCCGGCCTGGCAGGGGCTGATCTGGATCAAGCAAGGTCCGCTGGGCAACTGGCAGATCATGGCCGTGATGGTGTTGGTCTGGGGCGCCGATGTCGGGGCCTACTTCTCCGGCAAGGCCTTCGGCAAGCGCAAGCTGGCGCCGAAAGTCAGTCCCGGCAAGAGCTGGGAAGGGGTCTATGGTGGCCTGGTCCTGAGCCTGGTGATCACCACGGTGGTCGGCTTCGTACGGGACTGGACGGTCGCGCAACTGTTCATGGGCCTTATTGGCGCGGCCCTGATCGTCTTTGTGTCGGTGGTCGGCGACCTGACCGAAAGCATGTTCAAGCGTCAATCCGGGATCAAGGACAGCAGTAACCTGTTGCCCGGTCACGGTGGCGTGCTGGATCGCATCGACAGCCTGACGGCGGCGATCCCGATCTTTGCGGTGCTGTTGTGGGTGGCGGCATCGTGAGTCGCCCCCAGCAGATCACTGTTCTTGGCGCGACCGGTTCGATTGGCCTGAGTACGCTTGACGTCATCGGTCGGCATCCGGAGCGCTACCAGGTGTTTGCCCTCAGTGGCTTCACGCGCTTGAGTGAATTGCTGGCGTTGTGCATTCGCCACACCCCGCGGTTTGCCGTGGTGCCTGAGGCTGGCGTGGCGCGGGCGTTGCAGGACGATCTGCGCGCAGCCGGCTTGCAAACCCGCGTGTTGGTAGGGGAGGAGGGCCTCTGCCAAGTGGCTTCCGACCCCGAAGTCGACGCCGTGATGGCGGCGATCGTCGGTGCGGCGGGCTTGCGTCCGACGCTGGCGGCGGTGGAAGCCGGCAAGAAGATCCTGCTGGCCAATAAAGAAGCGCTGGTGATGTCCGGCGCACTGTTCATGCAGGCTGTACGCAAAAGCGGCTCGGTGTTGTTGCCCATCGACAGCGAACACAATGCGATTTTTCAATGCATGCCGCAGGATTTTTCCCGTGGTCTCGGTGCGGTAGGGGTTCGGCGGATTTTGCTGACGGCCTCCGGTGGTCCGTTCCGGCAGACGCCGCTGGAAGAATTGGTGCATGTTTCTCCCGAGCAGGCCTGTGCGCACCCGAACTGGTCCATGGGGCGCAAGATCTCGGTGGATTCGGCCAGCATGATGAACAAGGGGCTGGAGCTGATCGAGGCCTGCTGGCTGTTCGATGCCAAGCCGGCGCAGGTCGAGGTGGTGATTCACCCCCAGAGCGTGATTCACTCCCTGGTGGACTACGTCGACGGTTCGGTGCTGGCCCAGTTGGGCAATCCGGACATGCGCACGCCGATCGCCAACGCCCTGGCCTGGCCGGAGCGCATCGACTCGGGCGTTGCGCCGCTGGATTTGTTCGCCATCGCGCGCCTGGATTTCCAGGCGCCCGATGAGCAGCGTTTCCCCTGCCTGCGCCTGGCGCGCCAGGCGGCCGAGGCGGGCAACAGTGCACCGGCCATGCTTAACGCTGCCAATGAGGTGGCCGTTGCCGCGTTTCTCGATGGACGTGTCCGTTATCTCGAGATCGCGAGTATCATCGAGGAAGTCTTGAACCTCGAAGCCGTGGTTTCGGTCGAGGACCTCGATACGGTATTCACGGCGGATGCCAGGGCTCGTGAGTTGGCGGGCCAATGGCTGCAGCGCCACGGGCGTTGAAGCTGCGATACGTTAGCCAGGGTTGCCTTGGACAGGATTGCGGAGAAAACAGATGAGCGCGCTCTATATGATTGTCGGCACCCTGGTTGCGCTGGGGGTGTTGGTCACCTTTCACGAATTCGGTCATTTCTGGGTCGCGCGTCGCTGTGGCGTCAAGGTCCTGCGTTTTTCCGTGGGCTTTGGCATGCCATTGCTGCGTTGGCACGACAAGCAAGGCACCGAGTTCGTCGTGGCGGCTATCCCGTTGGGCGGCTACGTCAAGATGCTCGACGAGCGCGAAGGCGAAGTCCCGGCCGATCAGCTCGACCAATCCTTCAATCGCAAGAGCGTCCGCCAGCGTATCGCCATCGTCGCGGCGGGACCGATTGCCAACTTCCTGCTGGCCTTGGTGTTTTTCTGGGGCCTTGCGATGCTGGGTAGCGAGCAGGTGCGTCCGGTCATCGGTGGCGTAGAGGCTGGCAGCGTTGCCGCTCGTGCCGGGCTGGGTGCCGGGCAGGAAATCGTCGCGATCGACGGCGAGCCGACATCGGGCTGGGCGGCGGTCAACCTGCAGCTGGTACGTCGCCTGGGTGAGAGCGGTTCGTTGCAGTTAATGGTGCGCGAGCAGGGTTCCACGGTGGATTCGCCTCGCGAACTGATCCTGGACAACTGGCTCAAGGGCGCCGACGAGCCGGATCCGATCCGTTCCCTGGGGATCAAGCCTTGGCGTCCGGCGTTGCCGCCGGTTCTCGCCGAACTCGACCCGAAAGGCCCGGCCCAGGCTGCCGGCCTGAAGACCGGCGATCGGTTGCTGGCCCTCGATGGCCAGCCGGTCAGCGACTGGCAGCAGGTGGTCGATTCGGTTCGTGTACGTCCTGATACCAAGATTTTGCTGCGCATCGAGCGCGACGGTGCTCCAATCGACGTCCCGGTGACCCTGGCCGCCCGTGGCGAAAGCAAGGCGCCGACCGGTTACCTGGGGGCGGGCGTCAAGGCGGTCGACTGGCCACCGGAAATGATCCGCGAAGTCAGTTTCGGCCCTGTGGCGGCGATTGGCGAGGGTGCGCGTCGTACCTGGACCATGAGCATCCTGACGCTGGACTCGCTCAAGAAAATGTTGTTCGGCGAGCTCTCGGTAAAAAACTTGAGTGGACCGATAACCATTGCTAAAGTGGCGGGCGCTTCTGCCCAGTCGGGCGTCGCTGATTTCCTGAATTTCCTTGCTTATCTGAGCATTAGCCTGGGGGTTCTGAATTTGCTGCCCATCCCGGTACTGGATGGGGGGCATCTGCTGTTTTATCTGATCGAGTGGGCGCGTGGTCGTCCCTTGTCGGATCGGGTGCAAGGTTGGGGGATACAGATCGGTATCAGCTTGGTGGTCGGGGTCATGTTGCTTGCCCTCGTCAACGATCTGGGTCGTCTGTAACGCTTCGCTGAATTGCGAATCTGCCGCATTTTGCGGCAGTTTGTTTATTGCCAGTTGGAATAAGAAAGGACTTCATGAAACGTCTGCTGCTAACTGCGGTTCTCACCGTATTGATGATCGCCGAAGTTCACGCCGAGTCCTTCACTATCTCTGATATTCGCGTCAACGGCCTCCAGCGGGTTTCCGCGGGTAGCGTCTTTGGTGCCTTGCCGTTGAACGTCGGCGAGCAGGCGGATGATCGGCGCCTGGTGGAATCCACGCGTGCGCTGTTCAAGACCGGCTTCTTTCAAGATATCCAGCTGGGCCGTGACGGCAATGTCCTGGTCATCACGGTAGTCGAGCGCCCGTCGGTCGCCAGTATCGAGATCGAAGGCAACAAGGCGATCTCCACTGAAGACCTGATGAAAGGCCTCAAGCAGTCCGGCCTGGCCGAAGGCGAGATCTTCCAGCGCGCCACCCTCGAAGGCGTGCGTAACGAGCTGCAACGCCAGTACGTCGCCCAGGGCCGCTACTCGGCCACCGTCGACACCGAAGTGGTGCCGCAGCCGCGCAACCGCGTCGGCCTGAAGGTCAACATCAACGAAGGCACCGTGGCGGCCATCCAGCACATCAACGTGGTGGGCAACACGGTTTTCCCGGATGAAGACCTGATCGACCTGTTCGAACTCAAGACCACCAACTGGCTGTCGTTCTTCAAGAACGACGACAAGTACGCCCGTGAAAAACTCTCCGGTGACCTGGAGCGCCTGCGTTCCTACTACCTGGACCGTGGCTACATCAACATGGACATCGCTTCGACCCAGGTGTCCATCACCCCGGACAAGAAGCACGTCTACATCACCGTCAACGTCAACGAAGGCGAGAAGTACACCGTTCGTGACGTCAAGCTCAGCGGTGACCTGAAGGTTCCCGAGGACCAGGTCAAGTCGCTGTTGCTGGTGCAGAAGGGCCAGGTGTTCTCGCGCAAGCTGATGACCACCACGTCCGAGCTGATCACCCGCCGCCTGGGTAACGAGGGCTACACCTTCGCCAACGTCAGCGGCGTGCCGCAGCCGCACGATGAAGACCATACCGTCGACATCACCTTCGCCGTGGACCCGGGCAAGCGTGCCTACGTCAACCGCATCAACTTCCGTGGCAACACCAAGTCCGAGGACGAAGTGCTGCGCCGTGAAATGCGCCAGATGGAAGGTGGCTGGGCGTCGACCTACCTGATCGACCAGTCCAAGACCCGTCTCGAGCGCCTGGGCTTCTTCAAGGAAGTCAACGTCGAGACGCCGGCCGTGCCGGGCGTCGATGACCAGGTCGATGTGAACTACAGCGTCGAAGAGCAGGCTTCCGGTTCGATCACCGCCAGCGTCGGTTTCGCCCAGAGTGCCGGCTTGATCCTCGGTGGCTCGATCACCCAGAACAACTTCCTGGGTACCGGTAACAAGGTCAGCATCGGCTTGACCCGCAGCGAATACCAGACCCGCTATAACTTCGGTTTCGTGGACCCCTACTGGACCGCTGACGGCGTGAGCCTGGGCTACAACGCCTTCTACCGCACCACCGACTATGACGAACTCGATTCCGATGTCTCCAGCTATGCAGTAGACAGCTTGGGTGCCGGCGTCAACGTAGGTTATCCAATCAGCGAGACTTCGCGTCTTACATTCGGCCTCACCGCCCAGCAGGACGAGATCAGCACCGGTCGCTACACCGTTGACGAGATCTTCGATTTCGTCGATAAGGAAGGCGACAAGTACCTGAACTTCAAAGCCTCTGTTGGTTGGTCCGAGTCGACCTTGAACAAGGGTGTGCTGGCAACCCGTGGCCGTTCCCAGAGCCTGGTATTGGAAACCACCACGCCTGGCAGCGACTTGTCGTTCTTCAAGCTCGACTACCGCGGCCAGCTGTTCCAGCCGCTGTCTGACAACTACACCATGCGCCTGCACACCGAGCTTGGTTATGGCGATGGCTACGGTTCGACCGACGGCCTGCCGTTCTACGAGAACTACTACGCCGGTGGTTTCAACTCGGTACGTGGCTTCAAGGACAGTACCTTAGGCCCACGCAGTACGCCGAGTCGCGGTGCAGCTGAGACTGGCAACCAGGGGACCATCCGGGACCCGGATCAGGATCCGCTGCCATTCGGTGGTAACGTCCTGATTCAGGGCGGGGTTGAATTGCTGTTCCCCATGCCGTTCGTCAAGGATCAGCGCTCCCTGCGTACCTCGGTATTCTGGGACGTGGGTAACGTATTCGATTCCAGTTGCGATAAACCTACCAACAACAATGGCACGTCATCCAACGCAGAGTGCAACGACATCAGCCTCAGCAACCTGGCCAGCTCCGTCGGTGTGGGCGTGACCTGGGTCACCGCACTGGGTCCTTTGAGCTTCGCGTTGGCGATGCCGATCAAGAAACCGGATGACGCTGAAACCCAAGTGTTCCAATTCTCCCTCGGCCAGACGTTCTAAGCGTCCGGCCCAAGATAACGACAATGGATTTTGTAGGAGTGCATCGTGCGTAAGTTGACTCAATTGGTTCTCCTGGCGACCGTACTGGTTGCCGGTCCGGCTTTTGCCGACATGAAGATTGCCGTGCTGAATTATCAGATGGCCCTGCTGGAATCCGACGCGGCGAAGAAATACGCCGTGGATGCCGAGAAAAAATTCGGCCCGCAACTGACCAAGCTCAAGGGCCTGGAAAGCAGCGCCAAGGGTATCCAGGACCGTCTGGTCGCCGGTGGCGACAAGATGGCCCAGGGTGAGCGCGAACGTCTGGAGCTTGAATTCAAGCAAAAGGCCCGTGACTTCCAGTTCCAGTCCAAGGAGCTGAACGAAGCGAAAGCTGTTGCTGACCGCGAAATGCTCAAGCAACTCAAGCCGAAACTCGACAGCGCTGTGGAAGAAGTCATCAAGAAAGGTGGTTTTGACCTGGTGTTCGAGCGTGGCGCAGTGATCGATGTCAAGCCTCAATACGACATCACGCGCCAAGTGATCGAGCGCATGAATCAGCTGAAGTAATCCATGACAGCGACTATCAAGCTCGGCCAGTTGGCCGAGTTCCTCGGCGCCACCCTGCGTGGCGACCCGGAGAAGGCAATTACTGGGCTAGCCACTTTGCAAGAGGCTGGCCCAGCTCAGTTGAGCTTTCTGGCAAATCCCCAGTACCGCAAGTATCTGGCTGACTGCCGGGCGGCTGCGTTGTTGCTCAAGGCTGCCGATGCCGATGGTTTTGCCGGCGATGCCTTGATCGTGCCCGATCCGTACCTGGCGTATGCCCGCATTTCCCATCTGTTCGATCCCAAGCCGACATCGGCCGCCGGTATTCATCCCAGCGCTGTGATCGCCGCAGATGCCGTGGTTGACCCCACGGCCAGCGTCGGCCCGTTCGTGGTCATCGAAAGCGCGGCCCGAATCGGCGCTGGTGTCACGCTGGGCGCCCATTGTGTCATTGGTGCGCGCAGCGAGATCGGCGAAGGCGGCTGGCTGGCGCCACGGGTCACCCTGTATCACGACGTGCGCATCGGCAAGCGGGTGGTGATCCAGTCCGGTGCCGTGCTGGGCGGGGAAGGGTTCGGTTTTGCCAACGAGAAGGGCATCTGGCAGAAGATCGCCCAGATCGGCGGTGTCACCATTGGCGATGACGTGGAGATCGGCGTCAACACTGCGATCGACCGCGGTGCCTTGGCCGACACGGTCATCGGCAATGGCGTCAAGCTCGACAACCAGATCCAGATCGCCCACAACGTCCAGGTCGGTGACCACACCGCCATGGCCGCCTGCGTGGGCATCTCCGGCAGCACCAAGATCGGCAAGCACTGCATGCTCGCCGGTGGCGTAGGCCTGGTGGGCCATATCGATATCTGTGACAACGTGTTCCTGACCGGGATGACCATGGTGACCCACTCGATTACCGAGCCGGGTGCCTATTCTTCCGGCACAGCCATGCAGCCGGCAGCCGAATGGCGCAAGAGCGCGGCGCGTATCCGCCAGCTCGACGACATCGCGCGGCGCCTCAAGCAGGTGGAAAAGCGTGTAGGGGACGTGACCCCTGGCGGTAATGCTTCATCAGATGGCTGATACCATTTCCATATCAAGTGTGCACAGCCGTTAGGGCATCTTGATTTGCTAGCGGAGTGCGCGTCACTCGTGCGCTCCCAATCTTTACATAGGCTTCCCCCCGAAATGATGGACATCAACGAGATTCGCGAATACCTGCCTCACCGTTACCCGTTCCTGCTGGTGGATCGGGTGGTGGACCTGGACGTTGAAGGCAAGCGCATTCGCGCCTATAAGAATGTCAGCATCAACGAGCCGTTCTTCAATGGTCACTTCCCCGCGCACCCAATCATGCCGGGCGTATTGATCATCGAGGCGATGGCCCAGGCTGCCGGGATCCTTGGTTTCAAAATGCTCGACGTAAAGCCTGCCGACGGCACGCTCTATTACTTCGTCGGCTCTGACAAGCTGCGCTTCCGCCAGCCGGTCACTCCGGGCGATCAATTGATCCTCGAAGCCAAGTTCATCAGTTGCAAGCGCCAGATCTGGAAGTTCGAATGCCAGGCTTCGGTCGACGGCAAGCCAGTCTGCTCCGCTGAAATCATCTGTGCGGAACGCAAACTATGAGTTTGATTGACCCTCGCGCAATCATCGATCCGACGGCCGTCCTGGCCGCCGATGTCGAGGTCGGCCCGTGGTCGATTATCGGCGCAGGTGTGGAAATCGGCGAGGGTACGGTGATCGGTCCCCACGTAATTCTCAAGGGACCGACCCGGATTGGTCGTCACAATCGCATCTACCAGTTTTCCTCGGTAGGCGAGGACACGCCCGATCTCAAGTACAAAGGTGAAGAAACCCGCCTGGTCATTGGCGATCACAACGTGATCCGCGAAGGCGTGACGATTCACCGTGGCACTGTCCAGGACCGTTCCGAAACGACCCTGGGCGACCACAACCTGATCATGGCTTACGCACACATCGGCCATGACAGCGTGATTGGCAACCATTGCATCCTGGTCAACAACACCGCGTTGGCCGGTCATGTGCACGTGGACGATTGGGCGATCCTGTCCGGGTTCACCCTGGTGCACCAGTATTGCCATATCGGCGCCCACAGCTTTTCTGGCATGGGCACCGCCATCGGCAAGGATGTCCCGGCCTATGTCACGGTGTTCGGCAACCCGGCCGAAGCCCGCAGCATGAACTTCGAAGGCATGCGCCGTCGGGGTTTCAGCGAAGAGGCGATTACCGCGCTGCGCCGTGCCTACAAAGTGGTGTACCGCCAGGGCCTGACCGTCGAGCAGGCGCTCGCCGAACTGGCCGAGGCGTCGGCACAGCACCCGGAAGTCGCGATTTTCCGCGATTCCATCCAGTCTTCGACCCGCGGCATCACTCGCTGACCATGGCTAACGTGCGCGTTGCACTGGTGGCGGGAGAGGCTTCCGGTGACATTCTGGGCGCGGGTCTGATGCGAGCGCTCAAGGCGCAGCACCCCGCGGTGGAATTCATCGGCGTTGGCGGGCCTTTGATGCAGGCCGAGGGCCTGACCTCCTATTTTCCGATGGAACGCCTGTCGGTGATGGGCCTGGTGGAAGTGCTCGGTCGCCTGCGTGAGCTGCTGGCTCGACGCAAGAAGCTGATCCAGACCCTGATCGACGAAAAACCGGATGTGTTCATCGGCATCGATGCGCCGGATTTCACCCTCAATATTGAACTCAAGTTGCGTCAGGCCGGGATCAAGACCGTGCACTACGTCAGCCCCTCGGTCTGGGCCTGGCGGCAGAAGCGCGTGCTGAAGATCCGCGAAGGCTGCGACCTGATGCTGACGCTGCTGCCGTTCGAGGCCCGCTTTTACGAAGAAAAGGGCGTGCCGGTGCGGTTTGTCGGGCACACCCTGGCCGACACCATTCCCCTGGAAGCCGACCGCGAGGCCGCTCGCCAGGCGTTGGGCCTGTCCGAAGGACCGCTGGTGGCCTTGATGCCCGGCAGTCGGGGCGGCGAAGTGAGTCGCCTGGGGGGCTTGTTCTTCGACGCCGCCGAACGCCTCCTGGCGCTGCGCCCCGGTGTGCGGTTTGTCCTGCCGTGTGCCAGTGCCCAGCGTCGCGTCCAACTGGAAGCCTTGTTGGACGGTCGCGATTTGCCGGTGACGTTGCTCGACGGTCGCTCCCATGACGCACTGGCGGCCTGTGACGCCGTGTTGATTGCCTCTGGCACGGCTACCCTTGAGGCGTTGCTGTTCAAACGCCCGATGGTGGTCGCCTATCGCCTGGCGCCGCTGACGTTCTGGATTCTCAAGCGCATGGTCAAGAGCCCCTACGTCTCCTTGCCGAACCTGCTGGCCCAGCGTCTGTTGGTGCCGGAACTGCTGCAAGACGATGCGACCGCCGAGGCGCTGGCCACTACGCTGTTGCCCTTGATCGATGGCGGCGAGGAACAGACCCGGGGCTTTGACGAAATCCATCGTACCCTGCGTCGCGATGCCTCCAACCAGGCGGCTGACGCGGTACTGACCCTGATTGGCGCAAAACCATGAGCAACGTAAAGCTACAGATGGGCCTGGACTTCAACCTGGTCGCCGAAGTGGAAGAGCTGGTGGCCGGTGTCGATGAAGTGGGGCGCGGCCCTTTGTGTGGCGCGGTGGTGACGGCGGCGGTGATTCTCGACCCTAAGCGGCCAATCCTCGGCCTGAATGATTCGAAGAAACTCACGGAAGCCCGTCGCGAAAAACTCTACGACGAAATCTGCGAGAAGGCCCTGAGCTGGTGCATCGCCCGGGCCGAAGTCGAAGAAATCGATGAACTCAATATCCTGCACGCCACCCTGCTCGCCATGCAGCGTGCCGTGCAAGGGCTGCATATCACGCCGAAGCTGGCGATGGTCGATGGCAATCGCTGCCCGAAACTGTCGATGCGCGCCGAAGCGGTGATCCAGGGCGACGGCAAGGTACCGGCCATCGCCGCGGCCTCGATCCTGGCGAAGGTCAGTCGCGACCGGGAAATGGCCGCCTTCGAGTTGATCTACCCGGGCTACGGCATCGGCAGCCACAAGGGCTACCCGACCCCCGTGCACCTCGAAGCCCTGGCGCGCCTTGGGCCAACGCCGATCCACAGGCGTTCGTTCGCTCCGGTGCGGCTGGCTTATGAAGCCCGTGATGGGTTGATCGTGAGCGAGGGGTTCACCTGATCGTGGCGAGGGAGCTTGCTCCCGCTTGGGTGCGAAGCGCCCATAAGAAGGGGGCTGCTGCGCAGCCCAGCGGGAGCAAGCTCCCTCGCCACGGGTTCAATCCTCAAGAGAATGGGTTGCTGGCTGATGTTTTACCCAAGGCCCGGTACAATCCGGGCCTTGTTGTTTTCATGACTTAACGCAGGATCACTATGCCGGCTTCATTCGTTCATCTACGCCTGCACACTGAATACTCCCTGGTCGACGGTCTGGTGCGGATCAAGCCCCTGGTCAAGACCCTGGTGGGCATGAACATGCCTGCCGTGGCGGTCACCGACCAGAACAACATGTGTTCGCTGGTCAAGTTCTACAAGGCTGCCATGGGCGCCGGGATCAAGCCGATCTGTGGCGCCGACCTGTGGCTGTCGAACAAGGACCCGGACGCGCCGCTGAGCCGGATCAGCCTGTTGGTGATGAACGCCCTCGGTTATCGCAACCTCACCGAGTTGATTTCCCGCGGCTTTATCGACGGTCAGCGCAACGGCTCGATCATCATCGAACGCGAGTGGGTGGCCGAGGCCAGCGAAGGGCTGATCATGTTGTCCGCGGCCAAGGAAGGTGAAATCGGCCTGGCCCTGCTCAGCGGCAACCCCGAGGAAGCCGAGACCCTGGCCCGCGACTGGATGGCGGTGTTTCCGGATCGCTTCTACATCGAAGTGCAGCGCACCAGCCGTCCCAATGACGAAGAACACCTGCACGCCGCCGTGGCCTTGGCCGACAAGATCGGCGCGCCGCTGGTGGCGACCAACGATGTGCGGTTCATCAAGCAGGAAGATTTCGAAGCCCACGAAACGCGGGTTTGCATCGGTGAGGGCCGCGCCCTCGACGACCCGCGTCGGTCAAAGAACTACAGCAATCAGCAATACCTCAAGAGCGCTGAGGAAATGGCCGAGTTGTTCAGCGACCTGCCCGAGGCGCTGGAAAACACCGTCGAGATCGCCAAGCGCTGCAACATCGACGTGAAGCTGGGCAAGCACTTCCTGCCCAACTTCCCGATTCCCGATGGCATGACCATAGATGAATATTTCCGCAAGGTGTCCTTCGACGGTCTCGAAGAGCGCCTTAGTGTCCTGTTGCCCAAGGACACCACCGAAGACTACGAGGCCAAGCGCCAGGTCTATGTCGATCGGTTGAATTTCGAACTGGATATCATCATCCAGATGGGCTTTCCCGGTTACTTCCTGATCGTGATGGACTTCATCCAGTGGGCCAAGAACAACGGCGTGCCGGTGGGTCCTGGCCGTGGATCGGGTGCCGGGTCGCTGGTGGCCTACGTGCAGAAGATCACCGACCTCGACCCGCTGGAATATGACCTGCTGTTCGAACGTTTCCTCAACCCGGAACGGGTCTCCATGCCCGACTTCGACGTCGACTTCTGCATGGACGGTCGCGACCGGGTGATCGACTACGTGGCCGAGAAGTACGGCCGCAACGCGGTGAGCCAGATCATCACCTTCGGTTCCATGGCCGCCAAGGCGGTGGTGCGTGACGTGGCGCGGGTGCAGGGCAAGTCCTACGGTTTGGCGGATCGTCTGTCGAAGATGATTCCGTTCGAAGTCGGCATGACCCTGGAGAAAGCCTACGAGCAGGAAGAAATCCTGCGGGACTTCATCAAGGTCGACGAAGAGGCCGCGGAAATCTGGGAGATGGCCCGCAAGCTCGAAGGCGTGGTGCGTAACGTCGGCAAGCACGCCGGTGGCGTGGTGATCGCGCCGACCAAGCTGACGGACTTCTCGCCGATCTATTGCGACGAAGAAGGCGACGGCCTGGTGACCCAGTTCGACAAGGACGACGTCGAGGCGGCAGGCCTGGTGAAGTTCGACTTCCTCGGCCTGCGGACCCTGACGATCATTGACTGGGCGCTGAAGACCATCAACCGCGACCGGGCCAAGGTCGGCGAAGAACCGCTGGACATTGCCTTCATCCCACTGGATGACAAGCCGACCTACAGCCTATTGCAAAAAGCCGAAACCACGGCGGTGTTCCAGCTTGAATCCCGGGGCATGAAGGAGCTGATCAAAAAGCTCAAGCCCGACTGCCTGGAAGACCTTATTGCACTGGTGGCCCTGTTCCGTCCGGGGCCTCTGCAATCGGGCATGGTGGATGACTTCATCAACCGTAAGCACGGTCGCGCCGAGCTGGCCTACCCGCACTCGGATTATCAGTACGAAGGCTTGAAACCGGTGTTGGCACCGACCTATGGCATCATCCTGTATCAGGAACAGGTGATGCAGATTGCCCAGGTCATGGCCGGTTACACCCTCGGCGGCGCGGACATGCTGCGCCGGGCCATGGGTAAGAAAAAGCCCGAGGAAATGGCCAAGCAGCGCGGCGGTTTCATTGAAGGTTGCGCGACCAACGGCATCGACCCTGACCTGGCCGGTAACATTTTCGATCTGGTGGAAAAATTCGCCGGCTACGGCTTCAACAAATCCCACTCCGCCGCCTATGGCCTGGTGTCGTACCAGACCGCGTGGCTGAAAGCGCATTACCCGGCGCCGTTCATGGCGGCGGTACTGTCGGCGGATATGCACAACACCGACAAGGTCGTGACCTTGATCGAAGAAGTGCGAACCATGAAGCTGCGCCTCGACGCGCCGGACGTGAACGCTTCGGAGTTCAAGTTCACGGTGAACGACGAGGGCCGGATCATCTATGGCCTCGGCGCGATCAAGGGCGTGGGCGAGGGGCCGGTGGAAGCCATCACCGAAGCGCGCCAAGATGGGCCGTTCAAGGACCTGTTCGACTTCTGCGCGCGGGTCGACCTCAAACGCATCAACAAACGCACCCTCGACGGTTTGATCCGCAGTGGCGCCCTGGACCGGCTCGGACCTTACTTCCACGACGAGCCGAAGGCCTACCAGGCCAACATCGACCGCAACCGCGCGGTCTTGCTGGCGGCGATGGAAGAGGCGATCAAGGCCGCCGAACAGACCGCCCGCACCCACGACAGCGGCCACGCCGACCTGTTCGGCGGGCTGTTCGTCGAGGAGGACGCCGATGTCTACGGCAACCATCGCAAGGCCAAGGAGCTGACGCTCAAGGAACGTCTCAAGGGTGAAAAAGACACCCTGGGCCTGTACCTGACCGGTCACCCGATCGACGAATACGAAGGCGAGATCCGCCGTTTCGCCCGCCAGCGCATCATTGACCTCAAGCCGGCGCGCGACACCCAGACCGTCGCCGGCATGATCATCGCCCTGCGGGTAATGAAGAACAAAAAGGGCGACAAGATGGGCTTCATCACCCTCGACGACCGCTCCGGGCGTATCGAGGCCTCATTGTTCGCCGACGCGTTCCATTCGGCGCAGTCGTTGTTGCAGACCGACGCGATGGTGGTGGTGGAAGGCGAGGTCAGTAACGATGACTTCTCCGGTGGCCTGCGGCTGCGGGTCAAGCGGGTGATGAGCATGGAAGATGCCCGCACCAACCTGGCCGAGAGCCTGCGCCTGAAGTTGCAGACCCAGGATCTGAAGGGCGATCAGCTACGCTGGTTGGGCGAGTTGTTCAAGCGCCATCGCGGTGCTTGCCCGATCACCATGGAGTACGTACGCCCCGATGCCAAGGCCGTGCTGCAGTTCGGCGAAGGCTGGCGGATCGATCCGGCGGATGCGTTGATTCAAGCCTTGCGTGACCAGTTCGGCAAAGACAACGTCTTCCTCCAATACCGTTGACGGCCAGGGGCCACTGTTGAAACCGGAAAGCCCCTGATCTCGACCCGAATTTTTAATCTCGACCTGAACGCGCCTCTCCCTTAAGGTAGGCGCGAATAGACAACCGGCCGGCCCAAGCTCTCTTGGACGTCGACCCTAGACGGACGCCTATGAACCCGAATTTTCTAGATTTCGAACAGCCGATCGCCGACCTGCAAGCCAAGATCGAAGAGTTGCGCTTGGTCGGTAATGACAATTCGCTGAATATCGGCGATGAAATCTCTCGTCTGCAGGACAAAAGCCGCACGCTGACCGAAGACATCTTTGGCAAGCTGACCAGTTGGCAGATTGCCCGCCTGGCGCGGCACCCTCGTCGTCCCTATACCCTGGACTACATCGACCACATCTTCACCGAGTTCGATGAGCTGCACGGCGACCGTCACTTCTCCGACGACGCCGCGATCGTCGGCGGCGTTGCCCGCCTGGACGACCAGCCGGTGATGGTCATCGGTCATCAGAAAGGTCGCGAAGTGCGTGAGAAGGTGCGCCGCAACTTCGGCATGCCGCGTCCGGAGGGCTACCGCAAGGCGTGCCGCCTGATGGAAATGGCCGAGCGCTTCAAGATGCCGATCCTGACTTTCATCGACACCCCGGGTGCCTACCCAGGCATCGATGCCGAAGAGCGCAACCAGAGCGAAGCGATTGCCTGGAACCTGCGCGTCATGGCGCGGCTGAAAACCCCGATCATTGCCACCGTGATTGGCGAGGGCGGTTCCGGCGGTGCGTTGGCCATCGGTGTCTGCGACCAGCTGAACATGCTGCAATACTCCACTTACGCGGTGATCTCGCCGGAAGGCTGCGCCTCGATCCTGTGGAAAACCGCCGAGAAGGCGCCGGATGCCGCCGAAGCCATGGGCATTACCGCCGAGCGTCTCAAGGGGCTGGGCATCGTTGATAAAGTGATCAACGAGCCAGTGGGCGGCGCCCATCGCGACCCAGCCGCAGCCGCTGCACTGATCCGTGCGGAGCTGAGTTCGCAGCTGTCGATGCTCAAGAAGTTCGACAACGACGCGCTGCTGACCCGTCGCTATGAGCGGTTGATGAGCTACGGTCTCTGATCTGACCAAGCCTCCAGCAGTTGTGGGGAGCCGATGTGGGAGCGGGCTTGCTCGCGAAAGCGGTTTAACATTCAACCCATGTGTTGACTGATTTACCGCCTTCGCGAGCAAGCCCGCTCCCACATTTGATTTGTGCCAAGGCTGAGACCGATGAACGCAAGCAACGATCTGCCAAGCCGCCTGCTGACCCAGCTCATTCCCTGGCGCAACGCCGCCACCTGGCGCATCGCCTTCTCCGGTGGTCTCGACTCCACCGTCCTGTTGCACCTGCTCGCGACCCTTTCGCAACACCACGCCTTGCCCGCGCTGAGCGCCATCCATGTGCATCACGGCCTTCAAGCTGTGGCCGATGCATGGCCGGAGCATTGCCGTTCGGTCTGTGCGGCCCTGGGCGTGCCGTTGGACGTGGTGAATGTACACGTGCGTCCCGGCGCCAGTGTCGAGCGCGCTGCCCGCGAGGCGCGTTACGCCGCCTTCGTCGCGGCGATCGGCAGTCATGAAGTGCTGCTCACCGCCCAACATCTTGATGATCAGGCAGAGACCCTGTTGTTTCGCCTGCTGCGGGGGGCGGGGGTGAGGGGGCTGGCGGCGATGCCACGGCAGCGGCCATTGGGCCAGGGGCATCTGCTGCGGCCGTTGCTCGATGTGTCCCGCTTGGAGCTGGAAGCCTATGCGGCACAGCAAGGCTTGAGCTGGATCGACGACCCGTCCAATGACGATCACCGGTACGCGCGCAATTACCTGCGCCAGCGGGTTTTTCCGATGCTGGCCGAGCACTGGCCGCAAGCCTCGTCAACCCTGGCTCGCAGCGCAGCGCACATGGGCGAGGCCCAAGGCTTGCTGGACGACTTGGCGCGGATCGACCTGGCCCAGGCCGCCACCCCGTGTGCGTTCGACTGGCTTGGGCTGCAATCCCTGGCGCTGGCGCCTTTGCGGGCGTTGTCGCCGGCCCGTCAGCGCAATGCCTTGAGCCACTGGCTGGCGCCGCTGACCCTGCTGCCCGACAGCGATCACTGGGCGAGCTGGGATTCGTTGCGCGATGCCGCGGACGATTCCCGGCCAGTCTGGCGCCTGGCCGGTGGCGAATTGCACCGGGCCGGCGGGCGGGTCTGGTGGTTATCCGACCACTGGCTGTCTTCGCCGCCAGGCGCCGTCGATTGGGCGGATCCGGCGGTTGCGCTGCGCTTGCCGGGCAATGGTCAGCTGGTGCTCAACGGCAAGCCGCCTGCGGGACCGCTTAGCGTGCGCTATCGTCAAGGCGGCGAAGTGATGGTGCTACCTGGCCGTGGTCATCGTGATCTCAAGCGTTTGCTCAACGAAAAGGGCGTGCCGGCGTTCGTTCGCGACCGATTGCCGCTGCTCTATCAGGGCGAGCAATTGCTGGCGGTGGCCAACCTGGCCGGCCTCGATGCACAGGCTGATGGCAGTTGGCAATTGATCTGGACGCCAGGAAACCAAGATCTGGGTTTGAGCTGAAAGGGGCTTTCCGGTAGACTACGCTCCCTTCTTGATACAACTTCTGTGGATTCGCCTGAATTGCAGGAGTTGCCGATTACCAAGCAGTCTTTGCTGGGCGATTCCAAAAAATGTGTAGCGAGCAACGTACCGGTGATTTCACTTCCGGTCTGTCCCAACGCGGCGGTTTTTTTGAAAGGTGCACTGTGATTAATGCAGGTGATCGGGGGCTTCGGCCTTCCTTCGCTTTCCCCGGCGGCTCGGACCGCTTTAACGCAGACTTCTAGGGTTTTTCATGACGCGCTACATATTCGTCACGGGCGGTGTTGTTTCTTCATTGGGGAAAGGCATTGCCTCGGCTTCATTGGCGGCCATCCTGGAGGCGCGGGGACTTAAGGTCACCATGCTCAAGCTGGACCCGTACATCAACGTCGACCCGGGCACCATGAGCCCGTTCCAGCACGGTGAAGTGTTCGTCACCCACGACGGCGCCGAGACCGACCTGGACCTGGGCCACTACGAGCGGTTCATCCGCACGACCATGACCCAGAACAACAACTTCACCACCGGCCGTGTCTACGAACACGTGCTGCGCAAGGAACGTCGTGGTGACTACCTGGGCGCGACCATCCAGGTCATCCCGCACATCACCGACGAAATCAAGCGCCGCATCATCAAGGGTGCCGGCGACGCCGACGTGGCGATGGTGGAAATCGGCGGTACCGTGGGCGATATCGAGTCCCAGCCGTTCCTCGAAGCCATCCGCCAGTTGCGTTTCGAAATCGGCGCCAAGCGCGCGATGCTGATGCACCTGACACTGGTGCCGTACATCGCCACCGCCGGCGAAACCAAGACCAAGCCTACCCAGCATTCCGTCAAGGAACTGCGTTCCATCGGCCTGCAGCCGGACGTGCTGATCTGCCGCTCCGATCACCCGATCGACATTTCTTCGCGCCGCAAAATCGCCCAGTTCACCAACGTCGAAGAGCGCGCGGTCATCGGCCTGGAAGACGCCGACACCATCTACAAGATCCCGGGCATCCTGCATTCCCAAGGCCTGGACGACTTCGTCGTCGAGCGTTTCGGCCTGCAGTGTGCCGGCGCCGACCTGTCCGAATGGGACGCCGTGGTCGATGCCAAGCTCAATCCGGAACACGAAGTCACCATCGCCATGGTCGGCAAGTACATGGAGCTGCTGGACGCCTACAAGTCGCTGATCGAAGCGATGAGTCACGCCGGTATCAGCAACCGCACCAAGGTCAACCTGCGCTACATCGATTCCGAAGACATCGAGAACCAGGGCACCGGCCTGCTCGAAGGCGCCGATGCGATCCTCGTGCCGGGCGGCTTCGGCCTGCGGGGCGTGGAAGGCAAGATCACCGCCGTGCAATACGCTCGTGAAAACAAGGTGCCTTACCTGGGGATCTGCCTGGGCATGCAAGTGGCGGTCATCGAGTTCGCCCGTAACGTGCTGGGCTGGAAAGACGCCAACTCCACCGAATTCGATCGCGCCAGCGGCCACCCGGTCGTCGGCCTGATCACCGAGTGGGAAGATGCCACCGGCGCCGTGGAAGTGCGTACCGAAAGCTCGGACCTGGGCGGCACCATGCGTCTCGGTGCCCAGGAATGCCTGCTCGAAGCCGGCTCCAAGGTGCACGATTGCTACGCCAAGGATGTGATCGTCGAGCGTCACCGTCATCGCTACGAAGTGAACAACAACCTGCTGCCACAACTGATCGAGGCCGGCCTGAAGATTTCCGGTCGTTCCGGTGACGGCGCGCTGGTGGAAGTGGTCGAGTCCCCGGACCATCCATGGTTCGTCGCCTGCCAGTTCCACCCCGAGTTCACCTCGACGCCACGGGACGGTCATCCGTTGTTCAGCGGTTTCGTGAAGGCCGCTTTGGCTCAACACCAGAAAAAGGCATAAGACGATGGCCCAGAAAATCATCCGCGTCGGCGATATCGAGATTGCCAACGACAAGCCCATGGTGCTGTTCGGCGGCATGAACGTACTGGAAAGCCGCGACATGGCGATGCAGGTCTGCGAGGAGTATGTGAAGGTCACCCAGAAACTGGGGATCCCTTATGTGTTCAAGGCCAGTTTCGACAAGGCCAACCGCTCGTCCGTGACGTCCTACCGTGGCCCGGGCCTGGAAGAAGGCATGCGCATCTTCCAGGACATCAAGCAAGCCTTCGGCGTGCCGATCATCACCGACGTCCACGAGCCTGCCCAGGCCGCGGTCGTCGCCGAGGTCTGCGACATCATCCAGTTGCCGGCCTTCCTGTCGCGCCAGACCGACCTGGTGGTCGCGATGGCCAAGACTGGCGCGGTGATCAACATCAAGAAGGCCCAGTTCCTCGCGCCCCAGGAAATGAAACACATCCTGAGCAAGTGCGAGGAGGCTGGCAACGACCAGTTGATCCTCTGCGAGCGGGGTTCGAGCTTCGGCTACAACAACCTAGTGGTGGACATGCTCGGCTTCGGCATCATGAAGCAGTTCGAGTACCCGGTGTTCTTCGACGTGACCCACGCGCTGCAAATGCCTGGCGGTCGCTCCGATTCCGCGGGTGGTCGTCGTGCCCAGGTCACCGACCTGGCCAAGGCCGGTATCAGCCAGTCCCTGGCTGGCCTGTTCCTTGAAGCCCACCCTGACCCTGACAACGCAAAGTGCGACGGCCCTTGTGCCTTGCGCTTGAACAAGCTGGAACCTTTCCTGTCTCAGCTCAAGTCGCTGGATGAGCTGGTCAAGGGTTTTCCGACGATAGAAACCGCGTAACGCGGTTTTCTCCGGTAAAGTACCGCTCGATTATCGCTCTGGCCCGCTGGCCGCACTGCTCTTGTGGGAGCATGGCTTGCTGTGGCGAGGGAGCTTGCTCCCGCTGGAGCGCGAAGCGCTCCCATTCGGTCTCTTTTGGCTGAATCGCAACTGAGAGCGAGCACGTTTTCTGCAACGTCTAGTCAACTTTGGAGTGTTTACAACAATGGCAAAAATCGTCGACATCAAAGGTCGTGAAGTTCTCGACTCCCGTGGCAACCCCACTGTTGAAGCGGACGTGCTTCTCGACAACGGCATCATCGGCAGCGCATGCGCGCCGTCCGGTGCTTCCACTGGCTCGCGCGAAGCGCTGGAGCTGCGTGATGGCGACAAGAGCCGTTACCTGGGCAAGGGCGTGCTCAAAGCCGTTGCCAACATCAACGGTCCGATCCGCGAACTGCTGCTGGGCAAGGATCCTGCCGACCAGAAAGCCCTCGATCACGCGATGATCAAGCTCGACGGTACCGAGAACAAAGCCACCCTGGGTGCCAACGCAATCCTCGCCGTGTCCCTGGCCGCCGCCAAGGCCGCCGCCCAGGACCAGGACCTGCCGCTGTACGCCCACATCGCCAACCTCAACGGTACCCCAGGTGTCTATTCGATGCCGGTGCCGATGATGAACATCATCAACGGCGGCGAGCATGCCGATAACAACGTCGACATCCAGGAATTCATGGTGCAGCCGGTTGGCGCCAAGACCTTCTCCGAAGGCCTGCGCATGGGCACCGAGATTTTCCATCACCTCAAGGCCGTGCTGAAAGCCCGTGGCCTGAGCACCGCCGTTGGCGACGAAGGCGGTTTCGCACCGAACCTGGCGTCCAACGAAGACGCGCTGAAAGTGATCTCCGAAGCCGTGGCCAATGCTGGCTACAAGCTGGGCACCGACGTCACCCTGGCCCTGGACTGCGCCGCCAGTGAGTTCTACGAAGACGGCAAGTACAACCTGTCCGGCGAAGGCCAGGTGTTCACCGCCGAGGGTTTCGCCGACTACCTCAAGGGCCTGACCGAACGCTACCCGATCATCTCCATCGAAGACGGCCTGGACGAGTCCGACTGGGCCGGCTGGAAAATCCTCACCGACAAGATCGGCGAGAAGACCCAACTGGTGGGTGACGACCTGTTCGTGACCAACACCAAGATCCTGAAAGAAGGCATCGACAAGAAGATCGCCAACTCGATCCTGATCAAGTTCAACCAGATCGGCACCCTGACCGAAACCCTGGAAGCCATCCAGATGGCCAAGGCTGCCGGCTACACCGCCGTGATCTCCCACCGCTCCGGTGAAACCGAAGATTCGACCATTGCCGACCTGGCCGTGGGCACCGCGGCAGGCCAGATCAAGACCGGTTCGCTGTGCCGCTCCGACCGCGTTTCCAAGTACAACCAACTGCTGCGTATCGAAGAGCAGTTGAATGGCAAGGCCAAGTACAACGGTCGCGCCGAGTTTCGCGGTTAAGCGGTAAATGGTAAAAAGACAGCGGGTTAGGTCGTAAAGGTCGCCATGACGGCGGTTTTGCCTCTAACCTGATGCCTTATCAAGCACAAGCCTGGGTTCTCCAGGCTTCGTGCTATCAGACGCTTCAAAGTTTGGCATGGCGGTCTTTTTTCACTGGATACCTGATATTCGATGCGCAGTCCCAATTGGTTGTTTCTTGTCTTGCTCCTGTTGCTGGCCGGCCTGCAGTACCGCCTGTGGGTGGGTAATGGCAGCCTGGCGCAAGTGGCCGACCTGACTCAGCAAATTGCCGATCAACACGCTGAGAACGAGGCGTTGCTGGAACGTAATCGGGTGATGGACGCCGAAGTGACCGAGTTGAAAAAAGGCATGGAGACCGTTGAAGAGCGGGCTCGCCATGAATTGGGCATGGTCAAGGAGGGCGAAACCCTCTACCAGTTGGCCCAATGAGCATTCGTCTACCGGCCTTCTGGGCCGTGATTCCCGCCGCGGGCGTTGGTGCCCGGATGGCCGCCGACCGTCCCAAGCAATACCTGCAGTTGGGCGGACGCACAATTCTTGAACACAGCCTCGGCTGTTTCCTCGATCACCCCACCGTCAAGGGTGTGGTGGTCAGCCTTGCCCACGACGATCCTTACTGGCCGACCCTGGCCTGTGCCAACGACACACGCATCCAGCGCGTCGACGGTGGCGAGCAACGTTCGGATTCTGTACTCAATGCCTTGTTGCATCTTCACGAGCAGGGCGCCGATGATTTCGATTGGGTGCTGGTGCACGACGCCGCCCGGCCCAACCTGTCCCGAGACGACTTGGACACATTGCTTAGCGAGTTGGCGAACGACCCGGTTGGCGGCCTGCTGGCCGTCCCGGCGCGCGACACCCTCAAGCGCGTCGACAAGCATGGCCGTGTGCTGGAAACCGTTGATCGCAGCGTGATCTGGCAAGCCTACACGCCGCAGATGTTCCGCCTCGGTGCCTTGCATCGGGCCCTGGCTGACAGCCTGGTGGCGGATGCGGTGATTACCGACGAAGCCTCTGCCATGGAATGGGCGGGGCAGGCGCCTCGGTTGATTGAAGGGCGCTCGGACAACATCAAGGTCACCCGGCCGGAAGACCTGGAGTGGTTGCGTCAGCGGTGGGCGAATCGTCGCTAGTAAATTCCTATCTATGTTCGAACACCGCGTCGCGCCCTTCGCGAGCAAGCCCGCTCCCACAATAGGTCTATGTTGATCATAAGAGTGTGGCCAGACACAGGGTCAATGTGGGAGCGGGCTTGCTCGCGAAGGCGATCATGCAGGCACCGGATAAACTCCGGGCAGAAACTGGCCTAACCCCGATATTCAGGCCGCTCAGCCAACCCCCCCTTCAAATAATCCACCAACTTGCGCACCTTCGGCGATAGGTGCCGCTGCTGCGGATACAGTGCCCAGACGGCCGTATTCGGCGGTTGATGCGCCTCCAGCAGCGAGATCAACGCACCGCTGTGCAAATGTTCCAGCACGTAATAGTCCGGCAATTGGCACAAGCCCACCCCTTGCAGCGCCGCGTCGAGCACCGCTTGCCCACTGTTGCAGCGCCAGTTCCCCTGTACTCGCTGGGAAAACTCCCGCCCGTTCTGCTCCAGTTGCCAGATGTCGGAGCTGCCGATCAGGCAATTGTGGCGGCTCAGCTCCGACACGCTATGGGGGCGGCCGTAGCGTTCCAGGTAAGAGGGGGAGGCGCACAAATACATGCGCCTTGGTGCCAGGCGCGTGGCGACCAGGCGCGAGTCCTGCAAGCGGCCAAGGCGAATCGCCAGGTCCAGGCCCTCATGCACCAGATCCAGAGGGCGATTACTCAACTCGATGTCGACCCGCAACTGCGGATAAAGCCCCATGAACCGTGTCACCAGCGGCACGATAAACCGCTCGCCATAGGCCACGGCACAGGTCATGCGCAGCATGCCCTTGGGCTCACTGGTCAGGTCGCCGACGGCTCGCAGTGCTTCCTCGCGTCCGTCTTGCAGGCGCTGGCAATGCTGCAAAAAGGTTTGTCCGGCTTCGGTCAGTGTCACGCGGCGGGTACTGCGGTAGAGCAAGCGCGTCTGTAGACGCTCTTCAAGCCGTACGATTTGTCGACTGATATGGGAAGACGACACCCCGAGGCGTTCGGCGGCGGCAGTGAATTGGCTGCATTCGGCCACGGCGACAAACTCGTCGATGCCTTCCCAGCGGTTATCAGACATGCAGGATTATCCCTATACAGCAATAATGTTTTGCTTTTGGCTGGATTATTCATTGTCCGGCGGAGGATTACACTCCCGGTCTTGTTTTTATTTGCTGGAGAATCCGGATGATCAAGTCGCGCGCTGCCGTTGCCTTCGAGGCCAAGAAACCCCTGGAAATCGTTGAAGTCGACGTGGCCATGCCCAAGGCGGGCGAAGTGCTGTTGCGCGTGGTGGCTTCCGGTGTTTGCCACACCGACGCCTACACCTTGTCGGGCGCTGACCCGGAAGGGATCTTCCCGTCGATCCTGGGCCATGAAGGCGGCGCCATTGTCGAAGCCATCGGCGAAGGCGTGACCTCGGTGGCGGTGGGTGACCATGTGATCCCGCTGTACACGCCGGAGTGCGGCCAGTGCAAATTCTGCAAGTCGGGCAAGACCAACCTCTGCCAGGCGATTCGCGCCACACAGGGCAAAGGCCTGATGCCGGACGGCACCTCGCGCTTTTCCTACAAGGGCCAGACGATTTTCCACTACATGGGCACCTCGACCTTTTCTGAATACACCGTGCTGCCAGAAATCTCCGTCGCCAAGATTCCAAAAGAAGCGCCGCTGGAAAAAGTCTGCCTGCTGGGTTGTGGCGTCACCACCGGCATCGGCGCGGTGCTCAACACTGCCAAAGTCAAGCCGGGTGACACCGTGGCGATCTTCGGCCTGGGCGGCATCGGCCTGTCGGCCGTAATCGGCGCCGTGAAGGCCAAGGCCGCGCGCATCATCGCCATTGACATCAACCCGGCCAAGTTCGAAATCGCCAAGCAACTGGGGGCCACCGATTGCGTCAACCCGAAAGACTTCGACCGTCCGATCCAGGAAGTCATCGTCGACATGACGGACGGCGGCGTGGACTTTTCCTTCGAGTGCATCGGCAATGTCCAGTTGATGCGTGCCGCCCTGGAATGCTGCCACAAAGGTTGGGGCGAGTCGGTGATCATCGGCGTGGCCGGGGCCGGCCAGGAAATCGCCACCCGTCCATTCCAGTTGGTAACCGGGCGCGTCTGGCGCGGTTCGGCCTTTGGCGGCGTGCGTGGTCGCAGCGAGTTGCCAAGCTACGTGGAAATGGCCGAGAAGGGCGAGATCCCGCTGGATACCTTCATCACCCACACCATGGGCCTGGAAGATATCAACAAGGCATTCGACCTGATGCATGAAGGCAAGAGCATCCGTACCGTCATTCATTTTTAAGGAGCAGCGGCAAGCTACAAGCTACAAGCTGCAAGTGGGCATGCTCCTCTCTTGCAGCTTAAAGCTTGCCGCTTGCAGCTGAGGTGAAGAATGAACCTCGAAAATATCTCTTGCCAGAAAAGCTTCGGCGGCTGGCACAAGCGTTACCGGCACCGTTCCGACGTGCTCGGTTGTGACATGGTGTTTGCCGTGTACCTGCCGCCGCAAGCGGAGCAGGGCGGCAAGTTGCCGGTGCTGTATTGGCTGTCCGGGCTGACCTGCACCGACGAGAACTTCATGCAAAAGGCCGGCGCCCAGCGCATGGCCGCCGAGCTGGGCCTGATCATTGTCGCGCCGGACACCAGTCCCCGCGGCGCCGACGTGCCCGGCGACCCGGACAATGCCTGGGACTTCGGCCTGGGGGCTGGTTTTTATCTGAACGCCACGCAGGATCCGTGGGCGCGGCACTATCGGATGCATGACTACGTGGTGCAGGAATTGCCGGCGCTGGTCGAAGCGCATTTCCCGGCTTCGGACAAACGCGGCATCAGCGGTCACTCCATGGGCGGCCACGGCGCGCTGGTCTGCGCCTTGCGCAACCCGGGGCGTTACCGTTCGGTGTCGGCCTTTTCGCCGATCAACAACCCGATGGATTGCCCATGGGGCCAGAAGGCTTTCTCCCGTTATCTGGGAGAGGACCGCTCGAAATGGCGGGAATGGGATGCCTGTGCATTGATTGCCGAGGCGCAGGAGAAGCTGCCATTGCTGGTGGACCAGGGTGATCGCGATGATTTCCTGGCCAACCAACTCAAGCCCGAAGCGTTGCAACAGGCGGCCAAATCCGCCGATCATGCGTTGGAGCTGCGCCTGCAACCAGGCTACGACCACAGCTACTTCTTCATCGCCAGCTTCATTGACGACCACTTGCAGCATCATGCGCGCGCTCTAAACGCCTAATGCAGGTAGAATCACGCCCTGACAAAAATCGGGGCGTTTTTTTATGCGTATTGGCCACGGCTACGATGTTCACCGTTTCGCTGAAGGCGACTTCATTACTCTGGGCGGCGTGCGGATCGCACACGGCTTCGGGCTGCTCGCGCATTCTGACGGTGATGTCCTGCTGCACGCCTTGAGCGATGCACTGCTCGGTGCCGCAGCCCTGGGTGACATCGGCAAGCACTTTCCCGACACCGACCCGCAATTCAAGGGTGCCGACAGCCGTGTGCTGTTGCGCCATGTGGTCGCGCTGATCCACGCCAAGGGCTGGAAAGTCGGCAATGTCGATAACACCATCGTGGCTCAGTCCCCAAAAATGGCCCCGCACATCGAGGCGATGCGCCAGTTGATCGCCGAGGATCTTCAAGTTGAGCTGGACCAAGTGAACGTGAAAGCCACCACCACCGAGAAGCTGGGTTTCGTCGGTCGCGAAGAAGGCATTGCCGTCCACTCCGTTGCCTTGTTGCTGCGCCCATGACCGAACTGGAATTGTTGGGGCCGCGGGCTTACGGCGAGTCGTTGGGCAGCGCGGTACTCAAGGCCAGCGCTGAAGATTTCCAGGTCGATGAAGTGCTCGACATCCCGTTGACCGGCGATGGCGAACACTTGTGGATCTGGGTTGAAAAACGCGGCTTGAATACCGAAGAGGCCGCCCGTCGAATCGCCAAGGCCGCCGGCGTGCCGTTGCGCACCGTCAGCTATGCCGGGCTCAAGGACCGTCAGGCCCTGACCCGCCAATGGTTCAGTGTGCAATTGCCAGGCAAGGCCGATCCCGACTTGTCGGCGGCAGAGAACGACACGCTGAGAATCCTCAAGACCGCACGCCATCGGCGCAAGCTGCAACGCGGTGCGCACTCGGCCAATGGCTTTACCTTGCGCCTGACTCAATTCAAGGGCGACGTGGCGGCGATCGACGCGCGGCTGCAACAGATTGCCCGCCAGGGAATCCCCAATTATTTTGGCGCCCAGCGCTTCGGCCATGATGGCGGCAATGTCGTCGATGCCCGTGCCTGGGCCGCGCGCAAGGCGTTGCCGGAACAGCGCAATGTGCGCTCGCGGCTGTTGTCCACCGCCCGCAGTTTCCTGTTCAACCGGGTGCTGGCGGCGCGGGTCGCCGACGGGACCTGGCAGCGTGCCCAGGTAGGCGATCTACTCGCCTTCACCGACAGCCGCAGTTTTTTCCCCGCCGGGGAGGCTGAGTGCAGCGATCCGCGCCTGGCGATTCTTGACCTGCACCCGACCGGGCCGCAGTGGGGCGAAGGACCTTCGCCCGCCGCTGGCGTGGTCTTCGAGTTGGAGCAGGCTATCGCAGAAGGCGAAGCGGATTTGCGCGACTGGTTGATAAACGCGGGAATGAGTCACGAACGTCGCATCCTGCGACTGCCCATTGGCGGGCTGTCGTGGCATTATCCCTCGCCTGACATTCTGCAACTGGAATTCGTCCTGCCGGCCGGATGTTTCGCCACTGTCTTGGTGCGCGAACTCGTCGATCTGGTGCCGGTGGGGCAGACGGACAGCCCATGCGTATTCTGATTTCTAACGACGACGGGGTGACAGCACCCGGTCTTGCCGCGCTTTATGCTGCGCTGGCGGATTTTGCCGAGTGCGTGGTCATCGCCCCGGACCAGGACAAAAGCGGCGCCAGCAGCTCGCTGACGCTCGACCGTCCTTTGCATCCCTGCTATCTGGACAACGGCTTCATCAGCCTCAACGGCACCCCAACCGATTGCGTGCACCTGGGCCTCAATGGCTTGCTGGAGCGTGAGCCGGACATGGTGGCCTCGGGCATCAACCTGGGGGCCAACCTGGGGGATGACGTGTTGTATTCCGGCACGGTTGCCGCTGCCCTGGAAGGTCGCTTCCTAGAAAAGCCGTCGTTCGCCTTTTCGTTCGTTTCCCGGCAGGTCGATAACTTGCCGACCGCGGCCTACTTCGCCCGTAAACTGGTCGAAGCCCATGGCGAGTTGGACTTGCCGCCACGCACGGTACTGAACGTGAACATCCCCAACCTGCCGCTCGATCACATCCGTGGCATCCAACTCACGCGCCTGGGCCATCGTGCCCGCGCCGCCAAACCGATGCACGTCGTCGACCCGCGCGGCAAGGCCGGTTACTGGATCGCCGCCGCCGGTGATGCCGAGGATGGCGGGCCGGGTACTGATTTCCATGCGGTGATGCAAGGTTATGTCTCGATCACGCCGTTGCAACTCGACCGTACCTTCAACGATGCCTTCCGAAGTCTCGATGGCTGGCTGGAGGGGCTGCGCTGATGGCTCGTGAGCAAGACGATATGCTGCGCCGTGGAATCGGCATGACCTCCCAGCGCACCCGTGAACGACTGATCCAGCGTCTCTACGAAGAAGGCCTGTCCAACGCCCAAGTGTTGGAGGTGATCCGCCGCACGCCGCGCCATCTGTTCGTCGATGAAGCCCTGGCCCATCGCGCCTATGAAGACACGGCGTTGCCGATTGGCCACAACCAGACCATTTCCCAGCCGTACATGGTGGCCCGCATGAGCGAGTTGCTGCTGGAGGCGGGACCGCTGGACAAGGTGATGGAGATCGGCACCGGTTCGGGTTACCAGACGGCGGTGTTGTCGCAACTGGTCGAGCGGGTGTTTTCCGTGGAGCGGATCAAGGTCCTGCAGGATCGCGCCAAGGAACGCCTGGTGGAGCTGAACCTGCGCAACGTGGTGTTTCGTTGGGGCGATGGCTGGGAAGGTTGGCCGGCCTTGGCGCCCTACAACGGCATCATCGTTACCGCCGTCGCCACCGACGTGCCTCAAGCCCTGTTGGATCAGCTCGCCCCCGGTGGACGGCTGGTCATCCCGGTGGGTGCCGGCGAGGTTCAGCAACTGATGCTGATCGTGCGCGAGGAACACGGTTTTTCGCGACACGTCCTGGGGGCGGTTCGGTTTGTGCCGTTACTCAATGGGCCGTTGGCCTGAGCATTTATATACAGACGCTGAATTCCGTGGCCACGCCTGTGTCTTACAGCGGGATCGATTCGCTGAACAGAGCCCAATGGCGTCGAGCAAACGTGTGCGGTGGTGAGTTGCGCTTCATTAATAGAGGCGCAGTCGTCGCCAGCTATATTTGTATGAACGCTGCCTGGACAGGCAGCCTCCAATTTTTCAGCCACCACAAAGGGAGCGGCGGGTGAGTCTCACAGTCATTGCGCAGCGTATGGGTATCACGAGCTTTCAGCGCCTGGTGACTGGCCTTGTCTTGAGCACTTTGCTGGTCGGTTGTTCCAGTACGCCGTCGAGCAATGTCCGGGTTGTCGATCGCAACAGCGCAACACCTCAACGTCCTACGGTAACGACCGGCCAATATGTAGTCCGTCGCGGCGATACGCTGTTTTCCATCGCTTTTCGCTACGGCTGGGACTACAAGGCCCTCGCGGCACGGAACAACATTCCTGCGCCTTATACGATTCACCCCGGTCAGACGATTCGTTTCGATGGCCGTAGCGGTTCAACGCCTACCGCGGTGGTGACGCAGTCGGGTTCGACGCCTTCGTCGTCGAGCAAAACCACGGTCATCCGCCGGCCAGCGGGGGCTGGAACGGCTGTCGTACCGTCCGTCGCGAGCAAACCGACCCCTGCTCCGATGCCTCCCGCAGGCCCCGCCCCGACAGGCTGGGGATGGCCTTCTAATGGCGTTCTCATTGGAAAATTCTCTTCAAACGGTAGTTTGAATAAAGGAATTGATATCGCCGGGGATTTGGGACAGCCTGTTTTAGCTGCGTCTGATGGCACGGTTGTGTACGCCGGGAGTGGTTTGAGGGGCTACGGCGAACTCGTCATCATCAAACACAGCGATACCTACGTCAGTGCCTACGGTCACAACCGCAGGCTGTTGGTTCGGGAGGGGCAGCAGGTCAAGGTCGGACAGACAATTGCCGAAATGGGATCAACGGGAACAGACCGGGTGAAACTGCATTTTGAGATTCGCCGGCAAGGTAAACCAGTCGATCCGCTGCAATTCCTGCCACGTCGTTGATTTGATTGTCAGCCTGTTCCGTCACGTAGAGGGAACAGGCTCCAGCGTTGCCAAGGATAAAGGCGTCGCTCGAGCTTGAGGTCGAACTCACCAAAGGACTATAACAATGGCTCTCAGTAAAGAAGTGCCGGAGTTTGACATCGACGATGAGGTTCTCCTTATGGAGACCGGCATCGCTATGGATTCGATGTCGAATGATGAAGGGGCGACTCCACCTTCCGTTCGTGCCAAATCCAAACACTCCGCTTCACTTAAACAACATAAGTACATCGATTACACCCGGGCGCTGGACGCCACTCAGCTGTACCTCAACGAAATCGGTTTCTCGCCACTGCTCTCCCCCGAGGAAGAAGTTCATTTTGCGCGGCTGTCGCAAAGTGGTGACCCGGCCGGTCGAAAACGCATGATTGAAAGCAACCTGCGCCTGGTGGTGAAAATCGCCCGACGCTACGTCAATCGAGGGCTTTCGCTGCTGGACCTGATAGAAGAGGGCAACCTGGGCCTGATTCGCGCCGTCGAGAAATTCGACCCTGAGCGCGGCTTCCGTTTCTCGACCTACGCCACCTGGTGGATCCGCCAGACCATCGAACGGGCGATCATGAACCAGACCCGGACGATCCGGTTGCCGATTCATGTGGTCAAGGAACTGAACGTCTACCTGCGGGCCGCCCGTGAGTTGACCCAGAAACTCGATCATGAACCTTCACCTGAGGAAATCGCCAACCTGCTGGAAAAACCGGTGGGTGAGGTCAAGCGCATGCTTGGGCTTAACGAGCGGGTTTCCTCGGTAGACGTTTCCCTGGGGCCGGACTCGGATAAAACCCTGCTGGATACCCTCACGGATGATCGGCCCACTGACCCGTGTGAACTGCTTCAGGATGATGACCTGTCCCAGAGCATCGACCAATGGCTCTCGGAGTTGACCGACAAGCAACGGGAAGTGGTGATTCGCCGCTTTGGCTTGCGGGGGCATGAAAGCAGCACGCTTGAAGATGTCGGGCTGGAAATTGGATTGACGCGTGAGCGGGTCAGGCAGATCCAGGTTGAAGGTCTCAAGCGTTTGCGGGAGATCCTGGAGAAGAACGGCTTGTCGAGTGAGTCGTTGTTTCAATAACACCGAGGTAAGTGCAGCAGAAACGCGCCCTGGCTGGCGGTGATGCTGTGCAGTTTGAAAAAGCGGTGCTTCCCAGAAATGGGAAGTGCCGTTTTTTTGGGCTTGGGTTTGGGGGTATATCCGTTTCAAAAACGATGTGGCCTTGTCGCCAACCTGGTTCTTGGTGAGACCGCATTTCCCCTGTGGGAGCGGGCTTGCTCGCGAAGGCGGTGTGTCAGTTTGCAGTGATGTGGAGGTGCCGGTGTCATCGCGAGCAGGCTCGCTCCCACAGGTGATCCAGGTGCCCATGAGTCTCGTGTCTGGCTGCAGGCCTATTGTGGGAGCGAGCCTGCTCGCGAAGACGATGTCACAGTCGATGAAGATGTTGGACGGGCTGGCCTCTTCGCGAGCAAGCCCGCTCCCACAGGTTTTGCGGTGCACATGAATTTTGTGTCCGCTGTAGATCCAATGTGGGAGCGAGCCTGCTCGCGATAGCGGTGGCTCAGCCGCATAGATGCCGGCATGTGCCCCGCTTTGCTCTTGCTCTTGCTCTTGCTCTTGCTCTTGCTCTTGCTCTTGCTCTTGCTCTTGCTCTTGCTCTTGCTCTTGCTCTTGCTTTGGATCTTGATCTTGATCTGGACGCCCCGTTAAACCACGCTGGCCGAACGCAGGCATTGTGGAGTGGGCATCCCGGCATGGATGCCGGGATAGCCGCGCTGGGCCATGGATGGCCCTTCGCGGCGGCCCACGGAGCAATGCCGGAGTGAGGGCACACCGAGCCTAGGCGAGGTGCCGAGTGGTGGGGCAAAGCGCTTTTGGTTACTTTTGGCTGGTCCGGCTCCCGGCTCTTCCAAAAGTGACCCGCCGTAAGGGCGGAACCCTAAGTGGCCGTTACCGCAGCAACGGATATACACACCACCCCTGACCCCCCGCTCGTAAAACTATAGAACATCACGACTGGTTCGAATGCTTCTGCATATCTGAAGCATCGTTTCCCCAACCCAGCTCCATTTATAGCTTCAGCTTGTAAGCATTTGCCTAGTGTTGCGTAAGCGATCGGTTTCTCATCGCCAGGACAGACAGCTATAAATCCCGTGATCTTTTTATATTTAACTGATTTATAAGGAAAATTTGTTGATGAACATAGTGTGACAGAGCAAGCCACCTGTATCACCCGCGTTGCACTCGCCTGGGAAGACACTAATATCAGCCCTGTGTCGACGGACAGACACACCCGTCAAGGACGATGGGAACGGAAGGACATCGCAGGACGCGATTCATCAGGACGATGAATAGGATTAAAGGGATTAGGGAAAAAATGTGGGCGGGTCAAACCGCCCCTTTTTTTGATTCAAAGATTGCCGGGTAAGCGTTCTTGGTTTTCTAGAGCACACCGGGCCGCGAGTCGAAAGGTTCGTGGGGTGATCCAGCAACTACTCCTGGAAGGCGTGTTAGCTAACCCAGTGAGACACGATGTCTCCAGGTCTTTCCGCAAAACTAAAAGGATTTAGATATGACACTGTCTCTTCAAGACATAAAACCTGAGCAAGTCGATGCGCTCAAAAAGCAATCACAAGTTGCTTTTGACGAACAAATCAAGCGCATGCAAGCGCTTGTGAGTGAGAAGCCGGCGCTGCAAGAGGTCCTCAATCAGAAGGTGCACCCACAATCGTTGTGTGGCTGTGGATGCGCGCAGAACATTTGCGGCTATTTCTGCTTCGAAGGTTGCGGTAGCAGTTGTTATCCTCACTCCGAAACCATCCAGATTACTGCGTCCCCCGCGATTATCGGACCAGACGCTCCTCAGCAAGGAACCCAGGTACGGTTTGTCGGCTATGCGACAGGTACGGGTACCAATGTCGATATTTCCAATCTCTATCTGCTGGGCTCGGTGCCTGATGCCGAGAACCTCGTCAACGTCCCGTTGTCGCTGCAATTAACGATTAATCAAGGTTCGCTCTCCCTGTACTTCTTTGAAGGGACGCGTCTGTTGGCCGTGATGCTTCATCCGTCGCAATATGGCTCGAACATTAGTGGGGAGTTCTCCGGCACTGGGTCCGGTACATTCCAACTGGTGTGAAGTAGTCAACCTGTCGTAATCAGCCCCGTTCCGGGCAAGAAAGCCCTGGCCTAAAACGCCGGGGCTTTTTTCGGGCCGCGATTTTTCTTCAGGGCGAGACAGAAAAAGCAAAAAAGGCCCGCAAGGGGCCTTTTGGTGACGCCGGAAAGATCAGCGCTCGAGGTCTGCGATCTTGCCTGGTTTGCCATCCCACTCTTCAGCGTCCGGCAGGGCGTCTTTCTTCTCGGTGATGTTCGGCCAGATGTCCGCCAGTTCAGCGTTCAGCTCGATGAAATTCTCCATGCCGGTCGGCACTTCGTCTTCCGAGAAAATGGCATTTGCCGGGCATTCCGGTTCACACAGGGCGCAGTCGATGCACTCGTCCGGGTGAATGACCAGGAAATTCGGCCCTTCGTAAAAGCAGTCCACCGGACACACTTCTACGCAGTCGGTGTACTTGCACTTGATGCAGTTGTCGGTGACGACGAAGGTCATTTCTAATTCTCTCCTCAGGCGGCTGTCGCGAAGCCCCTTCACGGCGGGGTCGCGAGGTTTGGGAGCGGTAGTCTGCGAACCAGGCTAATAGTCCGCAGCATCCCAAACCGCGCGAGATTCTAACAGCTTGAAAGCCTGTGCGTTAGATCCGTGTCTTCAATGTATAGAGCAATTCGAGCGCCCGACGCGGAGTCAGGTCGTCCACATCGAGCTTGGCCAGTTCATCGAGCACCGGATGCGGCAGGCTGGCGAACAGGTCGCTTTGCTGTGGCGCGGCCGGTTTGCCTTTGGTCGGGCGTGGTGCTTCGTGGGGCAGGCTGGTGGTTTCCAGGCGGCTCAGGTGCTCGCGGGCACGGCTGATCACTTCGCTCGGCACGCCGGCCAGTTGCGCCACCGCCAAGCCATAGCTCTGGCTGGCCGGGCCGGGCAGCACGTGGTGCAGGAAGACGATGCGCTCGTTGTGCTCGGTGGCGTTGAGGTGGACGTTGGCCACCAGCGGCTGGCTTTCCGGCAACACGGTGAGTTCGAAATAGTGGGTGGCGAACAGTGTGTAGGCCCGCAGGTGCGCGAGGCGTTCGGCCGCGGCCCAGGCCAGGGACAAGCCGTCGAAGGTGCTGGTGCCGCGGCCGACTTCGTCCATCAGCACCAGGCTGCGTTCGGTGGCGTTGTGCAGGATATTCGCGGTTTCGCTCATTTCCACCATGAATGTCGAGCGCCCACCGGCCAGGTCATCACTGGAACCGATCCGGGTAAAGATGCGGTCCACCAAGGACAATTCGCAACTGGCCGCCGGGACGAAGCTGCCAATGTGGGCCAGCAGCACGATCAACGCCGTCTGGCGCATGTAGGTGGATTTACCACCCATGTTCGGACCGGTGATCACCAGCATGCGGGTGTTGTCGTCCAGGCTCAGGTCGTTGGCCACGAACGGCGTGGTCAGGACTTGCTCGACCACTGGATGACGACCCTGGCTGATGCGCATGCACGGCTCGCTGACGAAACGTGGGCAGTTGAGGTCCAGGTTGAGCGCGCGTTCGGCGAGGTTGCTCAGCACATCCAGTTCCGCCAGGGCGCCGGCGGTGTCCTGCAAGGGCGGCAATTGGCTGATCAGATCCTCGAGCAGCGCTTCGTAGAGCATCTTTTCCCGGGCCAGGGCGCGACTCTTGGCCGACAGCGCCTTATCTTCAAACGCCTTGAGTTCCGGGGTGATGAAACGCTCGGCGCCCTTGAGGGTCTGGCGGCGGACGTAGTCGGCCGGGGCTTGCTCGGCCTGTTTGCTTGGCAGTTCGATGAAGTAACCGTGAATTCGGTTGTAGCCGACCTTGAGATTGGCCAGTCCGGTGCGGGCTTTTTCCCGGGCTTCGAGGTCGATCAGGAACTGGCCGGCGTTTTCGCTCAGCGCTTGCAACTCGTCGAGTTCGGCGTCGTAGCCGGTTTTCAGCACGCCACCGTCACGGATCACCGCCGGCGGGTTGTCGATAATGGCTTTTTCCAGCAGCGCGGCCAGCTCCGGGTAGGTGCTGGTGGTTTGTGCCAGTTGTTGCAGGTGCGGTGCTTCGAGGTCGGTCATCGCCACCTGCAGTTCAGGCAACGCGCCGAGGGCATCGCGCAAGCGCGCCAAGTCACGGGGACGGGCGTTGCGCAGGCCGATACGGGCGAGGATCCGCTCGATGTCGCCGATTTCCTTGAGCTGCGGTTGCAGCTGCTCGAAGCGATAGCGGTCCAGCAGGCAAGTAATGGATGACTGGCGCGCTGTCAGCACCGTCAGGTCCCGCAGCGGACGGTTCAACCAGCGGGTCAGCAGGCGGCTGCCCATGGCGGTCTGGCAGCGATCAACCACCGATTGCAAGGTGTTGTCGCGCCCACCGGCCAGGTTGGTGTCCAGCTCCAGGTTGCGTCGGCTCGCGCCGTCCAGCACCACGGTGTCATCCAGGCGCTCGTGACGCAGGCTGCGCAAGTGGGGCAGGGCGGTGCGCTGGGTTTCCTTGGCGTAGGCCAGCAGGCAACCGGCCGCGCCGATGGCCAGGGTCAGGTTCTCGCAACCGAAGCCCTTGAGATCCTGGGTGGAGAACTGCTGGCAGAGACTTTTCAGCGCCGAGTCGCGCTCGAAATCCCACGGCGCCCGCCGACGTACGCCACGGCGTTTTTCCGCTGGCAGGTCTTTGGGCCAGTCATCGGGAATCAACAGCTCTACCGGATTGACCCGCTCAAGCTCCGCCAGCAGGTTTTCCCAGCCCTTGATTTCCAGCACCGAGAAATTGCCACTGGTGATGTCCAGGACCGCCAGGCCGAACAGGCGTTCGTCGCCCAGCACCGCGGCGATCAGGTTGTCCCGGCGTTCATCGAGCAAGGCTTCGTCACTGACTGTACCCGGTGTGATGATCCGCACGACTTGGCGTTCGACAGGCCCTCTGCTGGTGGCCGGGTCGCCGACTTGCTCGCAGATCACCACGGACTCGCCGAGCTTGACCAGCTTCGCCAGGTAACCTTCCGCCGCGTGGTAAGGAATCCCACACATCGGTATCGCCATGCCCGCCGATTGCCCACGTGCCGTCAGGGTGATGTCCAATAGCTTGGCGGCTTTCTTCGCGTCCTCGTAGAAGATCTCGTAGAAGTCGCCCATGCGGTAGAACATCAGCTGGTCGGGGTGCTGGTTCTTCAGGCGCCAGTATTGCTGCATCATCGGCGTGTGGGAGGACAGGTCGTTCACGGCGGTATTCATGGGTGTCAGGGAAGCTCGTTGAAAGGTGTGGGGCAAAAGGAGGGGCATTGGCCCGGCTTTTCCGCGATGGGCGCAAGGTTAACATGGGTGGTCGGGGGGGACCCAGTTTGGGATTGGGTGTATATCCGTTGCCACGGTAACGGCTATTTAGGGTTCCGCCCTGACGGCGGAGCACTTTTGAAGAGCCCGCAAGCCGGCCTGTTCCTCCGGCTGTACTCCGATCCAATTGTGGGAGCGAGCCTGCTCGCGATGACGGCTGCCAATACAACTTGGTTGTAACTGGACTACCGCCATCGCGAGCAAGCTCGCTCCCACAGTGGTGACTCGGGTTTTTCTTAGGTCTTGGCTTGCATCATGAGTGCTACCTCACCTCAACCACATCCAACGCCCGATTCGCGAGCAACTGGCTCAGCTCAATCATCTGTTGAACCCCCAGCAAGATGTTCCGCCGCGAGCCTTTCAGGTCGAATGCCAGGTCGCTGACCATGGCATTGGCCGAGGCCAGGGTTTCGCTGAGGTTGGCGAGCAGGCATTCGGCGTCGACGTTGGGGGCGATGATGAAAAGGGTATCGGGCGTGTCAGCGGTTTCCTTGTCGGTTTTCGGCTTGAGGTAATAGTCCAGGGCGCGGGTGGCCGCGTCGTCGAGTTTCTTGGCGTTGGCCGATTGGCTGCGGGAGACGTGATCGTCTGGGGGATTTGGAGTGTTCTTGCTCATGATGCTTGGATCCTCGAAGTGGGAGCCATCACCGATTCGCTACTAAACGAAATGGGTGGCAGCTGTACGCAGGTTAGTAGACCGGGGATCCAAGAAACCGGCGCACCCGAGGGCGCCCTGCGCACAGCTACCATCGAATGCAGGAATGGGAATACCTGACTGGATGGAGCGATGTACATCTTGGAAATACCGGGCTACTAAACCCGATCACTGATGGGCAGTGACAGGATCAAAAGTACCGGTGGCCCCCAAGGCGCACAAGCCGGCGGATTCTGGCGTAGTTGTAGGCAGAGGCGCAAGAAAACGTAGCCTTGCGTCGCATATTTGAAGGACGGCTTTGGAGCCTTTTCCCAACGGCGTGTAGGGCGATTCCGTGGCGAGGGAGCTTGCTCCCGCTGGGCTGCGCAGCAGACCCTTTTTTGTGAGCGCTTCGCACTCAAGCGGGAGCGAGCTCCCTCGCCACAATGAATGCAACTGGGTGGAATTGCCTATTTATGCAAAACAGCATTTGTCTTCTGCGAAAAGAACAAGCACTATGCGCGTTATGCAAAAACGCAACGTTTCGACCGTATTAAGAGCATTGCTCGATCAGCACGGGATCTCCCCCACGGAGCTTCACCGGCGTACCGGCGTGCCTCAGTCCACCCTCTCGCGGATCCTCAGCGGCAAGATCGTCGACCCTTCGGATAAACACATCTCGAAGATCGCCGAATATTTTGCCGTGAGCACCGACCAGTTGCGCGGGCGCGCCGACGTTGTGCCCGTCGGCAATGCCCGCCGCGACGAGCCGCATTCCGAACTCAAGGACATAAGCCTGTGGGACGACGAAACACCCGTCGAAGAAGACGAGGTGTCGGTCCCTTTTCTGCGTGAGGTTGAATTGGCTGCTGGATCAGGAAGATTCGTCATCGAGGAGAGCGAGCGCTCCAGCCTGCGGTTCGGCAAGCGCAGCCTGCGCCACAACGGTGTGCAGTTCGACCAGGCCAAATGCGTGACGGTGCGCGGCAACAGCATGTTGCCGGTGCTGCGCGACGGCGCCACGGTCGGGGTGAATGCGGGCAAATGCGGGATCGGCGACATCGTCGACGGTGACCTCTACGCCATCAATCACAACGGCCAACTGCGGGTGAAGCAGCTTTACCGCCTGCCCACCGGCATCCGCCTGCGTAGCTTCAATCGCGATGAACACCCGGATGAGGACTACACGTTCCAGGAAATGCAGGACGAGCAGATCGTCATCCTCGGTCACGTCTTCTGGTGGGGCATGTACGCCCGTTAACCCCTCCGCTGTCAGATAAAAACCCGCCGCCGAGCGGGTTTTTTTTCGCCTCCTGAAACCCGCGATCCCCGCATTTACAAGGGCTTCATGCATTTACGCATTCGTCGCACATAAATAAATGCATTTACGCATTGACTGTATATGCATCCATGCATATTCTGTGTCCAAGCCGCTCGACAAAGCGGCTGGCAACAAAGCTCTTTAGTTCCACCAACAGGCAGCGATGAACCGGCCTTAACGGTTCAGAGGGTTGGCAACTGACCCGGGTGTGCAGCGTAAAGCACCAAAAGCAGTTATCCGGCGGGCAGGGACCGCGGCCGGAGGAACAATTTGAATGGATCCGTACCGCGCCAGTCGCGCCGAAAGATCAAGCGCATTACTGAAAAGCCTGGGCAACCGGGCTTTTTGGAATGCCTGTGCCGCGAGGTGCTTCAAACAGGCAGGGCATTTCCATGCGCTCATTCGTGAAGCCAAGGAGATGCCCAGAAAAAAAAGTGATTTAAAAAACTTACCTATCTAAAAGGATGTAACTGATGAAAAACTTTTTCAGTGTGCTGGTCGTAGCTGTCCTGGCCTTCCAGTCCCTTAATGCAAGTGCTGAAACCTCACCTGTCGGTTCCTGGCAATTCGCTTACTACCACGTTCCGGGCGGTGGTTTTTATGCCAACCAAACGATCTGTTTCAAAGCAGACAATACCTGGTACTCGAGTTCGCAGGCCGGCTGGAAGGGCGCATGGTTCCAGAACGGCGACGATCTCCAATGGAATGGGAGTGTGCCAATGCCGGGTGCAGGGAGCGCCAACAACCTCGCGACCATTGCCATGGGTAAGTTGGCTGTCGCGGGTTCGATGTCGGGTAACTACGCGGAATGGGCCGCACCCAGTGCGCTACCGCTGTCGTGGGACAGGCACTACACCTACACCATGACCTACAAAGGCGCGACCTGCGCTGCGCCAAAGTAATGTCAGCCCTCCAATACCTGAAAAAGCTTGAACGCTATTAGTCGCGACTTAGTGGGTTGCACCGACCCACATCTCATTCAACTTCAAACAACTTACCCGCCCAATCTTAATCACTCCAGGAAACGAGACATGACAAACGAGCAACAAGCGTTGCTGGACATGCCGATCTGGCTGGTCATCGTGCTCGCCCTGGTGGGCGGGGTGTCCGGCGAGATGTGGCGCGCCGACAAGGAGGGCGCCCGTGGCTGGCCGTTGCTGCGCCGCGTGGTTCTGCGCTCCGGTGCCTGCGTGGTCTGCGGCGTATCGGCAACCATGCTGTTGTACGCCCTCGGGATGTCGATCTGGAGCGCTTGCGCCCTGGGTTGCCTGACCGCCATGGCCGGTGCCGATGTGGCCATCGGTCTTTACGAGCGCTGGGTCGCCAAGCGGATCGGCGTGTGCGAAGTCCCTCCGCGAGACGTTCCTCCCGACCAGCCGTGAATCGACAGTGCTGATCCCTACACAAGGAGGCGATCAATGCCTGCCCTTATCGAAAAACCGTCGCAGTTGTTCTCGGCCATTGCCCAGACGCTGCGCGCCACTTATCCCACCTTGAAAGTCGGCAGCCCTCAGGAGTTCGATGGCACCGACGATCAACCCTGGGTACTGATTGCCATCGAGCGTGATGCACCCGGCCACCGCGCCAACGACGGGCGTATCGCCCATGTCCTGACGGTTTCCCTGCAAGTGGTCATGGCCGTCCCGGGATGGGAGGCCTGCGATTTGGCCGCTGAGCTGAAGCACTTGGTCATGGATAACCGCTGGGGGCTGTCGGGCGATCAATGCAACTTGCCCACGGAGATCGATGGCCTGCCATCCACGTTCATCAACCCGACAAGGTCGTACACCGCCTGGACCCTTTCCTTCAGCCAAACCTTGTACCTCGGCCCGACGCTGTTGGATGACCCGCTGGGCATCCCGAAGTTTGCCCGCACCTGGGAAGTGTCGAACATCGACGACCCGGACCAATACACCGCACTCGAGGGCTGAGCCATGTTTGATGCGCTGTTACGGATGCATCTGGGGCCGATCATCGAGCGTCTGGCGCAGATGGAAACCGAGCTTGAAGACTTGCATCGACGTGCGGAGAGTTTCTGCCGTATTGGCGTTTGCCAGGAAGTCGATGCGGCCAGCAACACCTGCAAAGTCAGCCATGGCGGACTGCTCACGCCGGCGATCCGCTTTTTCAACCCGAGCGCCGGCGCCCAGAGCGAGTCGCGGATTCCTTCCGTGGGCGAGCAATGCCTGTTACTCAACCATGGCGGCGGCGAGAGCGGGGGGCAGGCGGTGGCGTTGTTTGGCCTCAATGGCGGTCAGTTCCCGCCCGTCTCGACCCAGGCCTCGCTGACGCGTCGCCTCTATCAAGACGGCACGGAAAACGGCTACGACCACGCCAGCCATGTCCTGCATTGGAGGAACGGCCCGGCGATGTTCAGCGGTTCCCGCGAATCGCTCCAGTTGAGCATTGGCCCATCGAGCCTGGTGATGACGCCGCAAATCATCGAATTAAAACTGGGCGCCGTCGGCATTCGACTCGACGCCTCCGGTGTGCACCTGAGCGGCCCGGTGGTGGATCACCAGGGACGCGTCATCAGTACCGCATAAGAGATTTCCTCATGATTGGAATCGATCGAAATACCGGCGCCACGGTCGACGACTGGCTGCAGTTCGTGCAGCGCGCCACCCGTGCCTTGACCACGCCGTTGGGCACCCGCCAGAAGCGCCCGTTGTATGGCTGCGCACTCACCCAGTTGCTGGGGCAGAACCTCGGCGACGACCTGTTGATCCTCGCCCAGAGCCATGCGGCCCAAGCGTTCTACAACTCCCACAACGGCATCGATGATTTCGAGCCCCAGGTCATCGTCGCCAGCCGGCACGGTGCCGGATTGCTGCTGCGTTTCGCCGGCACCTGGAAAAACCGCAAGCAGACATTCGAGGTGATGACATGAGCATGTTGATACCCGGCCAGAACCAACTGGCCGAACCGGCCATCGTCACCGTCGAAGCGTTCGAGGATTTGCTCGCCGAGTTCAAGACCTTCGTGGTCGAGTACGTCGCTGCACGCTCGCCCACCAGCGCCGCCAAGTTGGTGGACAGCCTCGAGAACGAAAGCGAACTGCTGACCCTGGCCCTCGAGGCGTTCTGTGTCCGGCTGCAAACCCACGAACGCAAATACAACGCCCGCATCAAGCAGATGTTGGCGTGGTGGGCCACCGGCACCAACCTCGACGCTCGCCTCGCGGACATGGGGCTCGAACGCCAATTGCTCGACCCGGGCGACCCGGCGGCGTTCCCGCCCGTCCCCCCGGTCTACGAGAGCGATGACGATGCACGGTTGCGCTACTACCTGGCACCCCACGCCCCGGCGGCTGGCTCGCGCATGCAGTATCGGCGGGAGATTTTTACCCTGGGGCAGCGTCCCGTCGTAAAAGTCGAGAACGCCTCGGCGGGTGTGGTGACGGTCACCTACACCTTCGACCCGGACAGCTACGCAGCCCAGATCAAGGACGGTAACGGACGCCGTACCGCGCCCGGCGAAGTCACGGTCACGGTGCTGTCCCGCGACGGCAATGGAACGCCGTCCGAAGCGTTGCTCGACGGCGTCCGCGAGCACTTCGCCCGACCGGATGTACGGCCCGAGACGGACTTGGTCATCGTGCAGGCCGCGCAAATCAAACCTTACAAAATCCGCGTCGTGGCGAAGATCAATCCCGGGCCTGACTCGGGCCTGACCCAGGCTGCCGCACAGCAGCAACTGCTGGACTATGCCGAGGCGTGTCATCGCCTGGAAGGTCGGGTGGACCCCAGCTGGATCGACTACACCCTGCACAGCGCTGGCGCGGTTCAACTGCAGATTCTCGAACCGCTTGCGCCGATTGTGACGACGGCTTTCCAGGCGCCGTACTGCACGGGCGTCGAGGTCGAGGTGGATACGTTATGAGTGACGACACTTCTCGACCGAGCCTGCTGCCGGTCAACAGCTCGCCGCTGGAGCGGGCGCTGGATCTCGGGTATGCCCGGCTGCTGGAACGCGTCGATCCGCCGTTTCCCGAACTGATGAATCCGGCGGCCACGCCTTTGGCGTTCTTGCCTTATCTAGGAGCCGACCGCGGTGTCAGTGAATGGAGTTCCGAGGCGCCCGAAGCTGAGAAGCGCTTGACCGTTGAACTCGCCTGGCCCACCGCTCGGCAGGCCGGGACGCGAAAGGCGCTGGAAAATGCGGCCAAGGGGTTGCAGCTGATGCCTGAAGTGCGCGCCTGGTATGAGCAAACGCCACCGGGCCCGCCCTACAGTTTTTCCGTCAGGGCGTTTACCGAGCAGCCCTACAGCGAAGCCATCGACGCCCGTCTCGACCGCCGCCTGGCCGATGCCAAGAGCGAGCGTGACACCTTGAAGGTGTCTGTCGGCTTGAGCGCATTCGGCCGTCACGTCATCGGCGCCGCGACGCTGTGCGGCGAGCTGACCACGGTTTATCCGATCGTCATCGAAGGCCTCGAAGCCTCGGGCCAGGCCTTCATGGCCGCCGGGCTCTACACCGTCGAAACCTCCACTATTTATCCACAGGGGTCCTAAATGGCCGACTACTACACCCTGCTCACCGATGCGGGGATCGCCTACGAAACCGCCTGCAAGGCGGCGGGCACACCGATCAAACTGTCGCAGATTTCCGTCGGTGACGGTGGCGGCGCCGAATACAACCCGGCCGCAACGGCGACGGCGCTCAAGCGCGAAGTCTGGCGCGGGCCGCTCAATGCGCTGTTCCAGGATGAAAACAATCCGAGCTGGCTGCTGGCCGAAGTCACCATCCCGTCCGACGTCGGCGGCTGGTATGTGCGTGAGGCCGGGATCTGGACCGATACCGGGATTCTTTACGCGATCGTCAAATATCCGGAGTCGTTCAAACCGGTGTTGGCGACGTCCGGTTCGGGGAAAGAGTTTTATATCCGATCGATTTTCGAGACCAGCAATGCCGAGCTGGTGACGTTGCTGATTGACGATACGGTGGTCAAGGCGACGCGGGCTTGGGTTGCAGGTTACGTCGCTGATGAACTCGCCAAGCTCGACAGGAAGCAGTCGGTGCGGGTGGCAACGACGGCCAACATTGTCTTGAGCGGCGCGCAGGCGATCGATGGTGTGGCGGTGATCGCCGGGAATCGGGTCTTGGTCAAGTCACAGACTTTGGCGAAAGACAACGGTATCTACGTTGCCGCGAACGGCGCTTGGGTTCGGGCGAAGGATGCCGATGCGAGTGTCGAGGTGACTTCGGGGTTGATTGTCTCGGTGGAGGAGGGGACGACGCTTGGCAATACGATCTGGCAGTTGATTACCGATGGAGTGATTGTACTGGGCGCTACGGCGTTGACGTTCCAGAACATCACGCAAGGGTTTGCGCCGCTCAATTCACCCGTGCTGCTGGGCGTCCCGACGGCCCCGACTGCTCCGGTCAGCAACAACAATCAGCAACTCGCGACGACTGCGTTTGTGCAGCGTGCGCTCGGCAACCATTCAAGCGTTGGTGGGTTGGACGCGAGTACCGTTCTGACCGCGGATGCGTTCGGCAAGTCGTTCATCATCAATTCGGCCAACCCAGTGAACATCACCTTGCCCAAGGCAAGCACGGGGTTCAATGGCGGCACTATAAACCTGCTAAACGTTTCGACCGGTGCTGCAACCATCGTCTTGCAAGGTACGGATTATGTGGCGGGTATTGCTGCTAATCAGTTGGTGTTGAAGACAATGGACAGCATCACCTTGTCGACCGGCGCGGGCATCACTTGGTACGCGGAGAACGGATCGGTGCCGGATGCGTTGTCTGCTGCATTCAATGGAGGGGTTCGGGCCGTCATGGCTCGTTATGGCCTGGGGGGCTCTGCCTACAGTTACACCGGGAGTATCGATAGCCTTGTGGAAAACGGTGTGTTTCTAGTCAGCGCTTCGACCACGGGAACGAAGCCGGAATATCCCCCACAGCAGGGCACGGGGCAGATTCCCCAGGGCACTGTGTTCCACATGGAGCGGGGCAGTAGCAACATGGCTACGCAGGTTTGGGATTCGTTGGTGAATGCCATCCTACCGATTACTTGTATACGTACGCGTACTGCTAATGGTGTCTGGACTCCTTGGGCGCAGATCTGGAGCAGCAACAACACTCCTAAACAAGCTAACCCGCTCGATCTGACCCCGGGCGCAATGCTTGCTCCAGGGGCGTTTGGAGTGGGCCGCGCAATCGTTGGTACCGCGCTGGATTTGAATGACTACACGATACCGGGTGATTACCTGACAGCCACGTCAGGCCAGCTCAACATCCCGCCCGGCTGGAGCCCTACTCGACGTTACGGCCTCAGGGTTTCCGGCCTGTCCAATGCCGGCGAGCGTCTGACACAAACGCTGATCGGGGGAATGTCGGGGGATGAGGTTGGCATGGCGGTCCGCGCGCGTCGTGAGGATGGGCAGTGGAAAGACTGGGAGGAAATTACAACCAGTCGACACGGTCCTTTCAAGGCAACTCAGACTTATAAGGCCGCCGGGGTGTTTACCTGGGCAGTGCCAGCTGGCGTCAGGAAGGTCTGGGTGACGGTATTCGGCGGTGGTGGCGGTGGCGGGCGCTTCTCCCACGGCGGAGGCGGCGGAGGTGGCGGCGGGATTTCCGAAGGGTTGGTAGACCTGACCGGCGTTTCCTCTGTCACGGTTACTGTCGGCGCTGGTGGGGCTGGCTGGGCCGGAAGTGATGGCGACGGAGCGCCTGGCAATGCATCATCTTTCGGCAGTTTCATGAGTGCAACGGGCGGCGCTGGTGCGTCGAAGTGGTACGGCGGCAGAGCGGGCCTTGGCTCAGGAGGAGATATCAATACCACTTTGGGCTCAGGTGGACATGCAACTCGCCACGACAATGGCCTGGCTTCTTCTGGATCCATATACGGCGGCGGACATGGCGCGGGCGGCCGAGGTTATGGGGCAGGAGCAGGTTCAGTTGAGCAAGGCGGTTCGTCCAGTACGCTTGCCGGCAGCGGCGGGGGCGGCGGCAATGAAAACGGCAACGGCGGCAATGGGTCGCCCGGTCAAGTAGTTATCAGATGGTGATCAACATGTGGGCATTGATACAAGACAGCGTTGTGCATGAGGTGACGGAGGTCGATCCCGCAGGACGTTTCCACCCGGATTTGATGTGGAAGCCATGCGGCGGAGAAGTCAGGCACGGCTGGCGGTACGACGGGGAGGCATTTGTCGAGCCGGTGAGGGAGGGCGATTCCCTGGCCGCCAGCGAGCGAGCCTGGCGCGACGCGCAGATTCACGCCAGCGAGTGGCTCGTGATACGTCATCGAGATGAACAGGACTTGAAACAGGAGACTACCCTGACGGACGCTCAGTTTTCCGAATTGCTTATCTACCGGCAGGCCCTCCGGGACTGGCCGCAGTCACCAAGTTTCCCCGACAGCCAATACCGCCCCGTCGTGCTGCCCTGGTTCGTCAGTCAAACCCAATAAGTCGCCCCGCACCACGGGGCATTTTTTTGACCGTCAAATTTCAACAACACCCAACAGCCCCTTCCCCAGGGGCTTTTTTCATATCCGGAGAAACCCAAATGGCACTACGCCAAACCTACACCGTGCTCCTCCCATTCCCCACCGGAGGCGGGCACTGGTCGACCGTCGGCCAGGAACTCGATCTGCTCGACGTCGAGGCCAACGCTTTGCGCAGCGCCGGTCGCCTGGCATTGAAAAAAACCGAAGCCGTCGAACCGGCTTCTGCATCCAACCCGGCCAAAAAGGCCACCACCAAAAAGGCTGAATAACCATGGCTGAGGTTTTGAACTTCGAGCACAACGGCATTACCGTCAATGCCACCGAATCTCCCGAGGCCATGGGTGGCCTGGGTGACAACGTCATCGGTCTGGTCGGCACCGCGCCGAATGCCAACCCGCTGATTCCGAAAAACACCCCGTTCCGTATCAACAGCTTCACCACCCAGGCCCAGTTGGACCCGACCGGTGCCGAGGCGGGTACGTTGTTCCAGGCGGTCTACCAGATCCTCAAAGTGGTCAAGGTGCCGGTCTATGTGGTCATCGTCGAAGAGGGCGCGACCCTGGCCGACACGCAGAACAACGTGATCGGCGGCATCGAGGCGCAGACCGGGCGCAAGTTGGGCCTGGCCGCGTTGAGTGGCGTCGCGGAAGACCTGACGATTATCGGCGCGCCGGGCTTCACCGGCACCAAGGCCGTGGCCAGCGAATTCGCTTCGTTTGGCAAGCGCATCAAGGCTCGTGTGGTGCTCGATGGCAAGGACGCCGCGGTCGCCGACCAAGTGACCTACAGCCAGGAGCTGGGCGGCGCCGACCTTGGTTTCGACCGTTGCCTGGTGGTGCATAACATGCCGGCGGTGTACTCCAAGGCCGCGAAGAAAAACGTCTTCCTGGCCCCGTCGAGCCTGGCCGTCGCCGCGCTTGCCAAGGTCAAGCAGTGGGAGAGCCCGGGCAACCAGGAGACCTTCGCCGAGGACGTTTCGCGCACCGTCGAATACAACATCCTCGACACCTCCACCGAAGGCGATCTGCTCAACCGCTACGGTGTCAGCTACTACGCCCGGACCATCCTCGGCGGCTTCTCGCTGCTGGGCAACCGCTCCATCACCGGCAAGTTCATCAGCTACGTCGGCCTGGAAGATGCCATCAGCCGCAAGCTGGTGAAGGCCGGCCAGAAAGCCATGGCCAAGAACCTGACCAAATCGTTCATGGACCAGGAGGTCAAGCGCATCAACGACTGGCTGCAAACCCTGGTGGCCGACGAAACCATCCCTGGTGGCAGCGTGTACCTGCACCCGGAATTGAACAGCGTCGAGAAGTACAAGAACGGCACCTGGTACGTGGTCATCGACTACGGCCGCTACGCACCGAACGAACACATGATTTATCAACTCAATGCCCGCGATGAAATCATCGAGCAGTTCCTGGAGGACGTTCTCTAATGTTTACCAACCGCGTAAGACAGGCCATCGCGGCCACCCTGCAAGGCCTGCCGTTGTCGGCGACCGTGGAAGATTTCACCCCGCCGAAAATCGAATTCGACATGGAAGAGATGCGTGGCGGCCGTTTCATTGGCGAGGAAATGGCCAAGGGCGGCAAGGTGCTGACGGCCAAGCTGACCCTGCAAGGCCTCGGTCCGGAAGTCATGCTGGCGTTGGGCGTGACGGTGGGCGAGGACATTCTGCTCAACGTGCGTGAAGCCGGCCAGGACCAGGACGGCAACACCTGGTTCACCTATCACACGGTGGGCGGCAAGTTGAAATCCCTCGAGGAAACCCCGCTGAAAATGAATGAGAAGCCCAAGACCAATCTTGAGCTGTCCTGCCGCACTTACAACCGTCTGGAAAATGGCGTGCCGGTGATCGACATCGACGTGCGCACCCAGAAGTTCGTGCTCAACGGCGTCGACATTCTTGGCGATGCGCGCCGTGCGGTGTTGCTGCCTTAAACAAACCAGCTGGCTAGACACAGTCCCTGTGGGAGCGGGCTTGCTCGCGAAGAGGCCATCAGCTTCAACAGCAATGTTGACTGACACACCGCTTTCGCGAGCAAGCCCGCTCCCACAGGTGGCTCGTCCACGCTGCTTCACCAAGGAACTGATTTCATGTCCTGGATGCCTCCTAACCATGAGCTGCTGTCGCCGATCACCGGTGACGATGGCTCGCAGATCGAGCAGCTCCCACTCAAGCCTCTGTACTACGCCGCGCAAAAAGAGGCCCTGGCCCGCGCTGGCGATGACGAAGACGATCAGTTCTTCGAACTGGCCAAACTGGCCACCGGCCTGTCGGTCAAGGAACTCGACCAGCTCAAGCGCCCGGACTACGTGAGCATTGCCCAGTACGTGCACGAAATGTCCACCCGCCCGGCGTCGCACTTCCTGGAATCGGTGGACAGCGCAGCGGTCGATCCCGATCAGGTGCAGCTGCTGCAACCGCTCGACATCGCGGGCCGCAGCCTGACCTCGTTGACCCTGGAAATGCCGGTGCTGCGTGCCACCAAGGCCATGAAAAAACTGAAGACGGCCAAGGAACGCGCCGAGTTCATCACCGCCCATTGCACTGGCCTGATGATCCCCGACCTCGATCACCTGACTGTGCCCGACTGGACACAACTTCAGGTACGCATCGACGATTTTTTAAACAAACCGGCGGACTTCTTTCGGAGCGCGACATCGAAGTGATCCTCGATGTGGTGCCGCTCATTTACTCGGTAAGTGAGGCGGAAATCCTGGAGTGGGACGCCGGCAAGGCCTTGCGCCGCTACGACATCGCGATCACTCGCCTTGGCGTGAAACAGGAGTAGAGCGGGATGGCGGACGATAGATATTCGCTCAAATACGCAACCTTCAATGAGCCTGGGTTGGCGTTCGGTAATGCCAGCCTCACCAGTGGCGTGTCGGCACAAGGCGCGTTCGCCAGGGATCAACTGGCGAGCCTCGATCTGGCATTGGAGACACTCGGTCTCAAGCTCGGACTGCTGACCACGGCGATCGAATCGCTGACCGTGAAGCTTTCGGCGCAACGATTGTTCTCCCAAACAATGGGCGGCGGCGCCAAGGGCGAGTCGGCCAATGAGCAAAAGGGCAAGTCCAGTGGCGGTATCGAACCACCGGCGCTGCTCAAACCTGCGATAGCGATGGATTCGGCCATGGCCGATCTGAAGCAGGTCACCGGATTTACCCCGCGCCAGATCGAACAGACGACTGAGTCAACCCGGCATGTCGCCACCGCTCAGTTGGTGGCGGCCGGGGGCACCACGGCGGTTGAAGTGGTGAGAATGCAAAGCCTGGCGGCCAGCAAAGGCATCGGCAACGATTTGCCCAAGGCCTCGGACCGACCGTCGGAGCTGTCGCGTTTCGCCTCGGATGCTGCCGTCATCGCGACGGCGACCAAGAGGCCGGCCATGGAGGTTGCCGAGATGCTCGCCGACTGGCGCATCTCCATGAAGCTCAGCGGCGCTCAAGCCTTTGACTTGGCGGATGCAACCAACCAGTTGGGCAAGCTACCCGATGGTGCGAAACCGGCTGAAATCGGCGCGGTCTTGCAGCGTGACGGTGCGGCTGCGACGACGGTAGGCCTGGCCCCTGCGCAAGCCGCAGCGGTGACGGCGGCATTGCTCAATACCGGTACCAAACAAGCTGAAGCCGGCGTGGCGCTGGATAGCTTCGCGACGGCCCTGGGCAAGGGTGGCCAAGTCTCCGCCACCGAGCAAAAGGCCTGGAAACAGTTGGGCCTGGAACCCACGGCGGTGGCGAGCGGCTTGCGTGACAAGGAGACAGCGCCTGGCACGGTGATGACAGTGCTGGCGGCCTTGAACGCGCAACCGGCCGAAAGGCGCTCGGCCCTTGCCACGACGTTATTCAGCAATGGCGATGAAGCCGTGCTGCGCATGGCGCAGAAGCTGTCCGATGTGAACGCAGCTTTCTTGCAGGTGAAAGACCCAGGCCAATACGCCACTTCACAATTGGGCAACGACGGTTCGGTGCGGCAGGATGCATTGGCGCTGTCGAAAACCCATCAAGGCCAACTGAATATCCTCAACGCCCGTAACGAGCGTTTGTCGTTGGCCACGGGAAACGCGCTGATGCCTTCGGCGGGTAGCTCATTTCAGGGGCTGGGTTCGCTCGCCGATGGCATGAGTGAATTGGCAGAGTCCTCACCCAAAGCCGCCGCGGCCATCGTGTTGATCGGCGCGGCGATCAAACCGCTGGTGGGCGCGTTGCTCAAGGCGGTAGGAGATGAGATCTCCAGTCAGGTGGCCAAGCGGGTGTTGGGGAGGGCCGCTCCGCACCTTCCCGGTCGATTGGGTGAAGCGATCTCCGAAGATTTCAGAAATCCTCGGGTGGGCAAGCTGGATACAAGCAATGCCAACCAGCGTCCCGAATCCCCGAAAGGGTCGAAAATACGCGTCAGTACACGAGGCTCACTGGGAGGCGCAGGGCGTTTTTCACTCGCGCCAACCGCCTCGTTACGCTCGATGACTCGCAGGGCGCCAGGCCCATTAAAAGTCGTTGGTGCCGTCGCTGATGTGGCCGAGGGAGTGCTGACCGGCGACAAACGAATGATGGGCGCAGGCCTGGGCGCCGCAGGTGGCGGCTGGGCCGGCGCTGCTGCGGGGGCTGCGGCCGGTGCTGCGTTGGGGAGTGTCGTGCCGGTGCTCGGCACTGCCATTGGTGGCGTGCTTGGCGGACTGCTGGGCGGCTGGCTGGGGAGCGATGCCGGCGCGTCTCTGGGGGAAAAACTCGTCGCCCCGGTCGACAGGCTCGCCGCGCCAGAGCAGGTCAGCAAAGACCTGGCTAGCACCCAGGCAACCACCCAGCAAAACACCATGACCGCCAACATCTACATCAACGGCCAGGACCAGGCCAGTGCGAGCCAGTTGGCGAACTTGGTGGTGCAACAGATCAGCGGCCAATTTGGCCTGACATCCATGCCCAACTCACTGGCCATGCGCAGTGATGCGGCCCTGACCGACGGAGGTACGTGATGCGTCAACAAATGGCCCTCGGCAGTTTCATCTTTGGTCTGTCGAGAAATTTTGCGTACCACCAGTTGGTACACACCTCGGATGGCGGCTGGAAAAACATCGACATCCTCACCAGCAAGCCCAAGTCCAGCCAGATCGGCCAAGGCCTGCAAGGGCTGACGATTACCGGCAAATCGATGTACGCCACCGCCATGGATCGCCTCGATGAGTTGCGCGCGTTGCAGGCGCAGCGCGTCCCACTGCCGTTGGTCGATGGCATCGGCCGCAACTGGGGCCTGTGGCAGATCAACAATGTCACGGAAACCCAGACCGCAATCATTGATGACGGCACGGCGATGGTGGTGGGCTGGGTGGTTGATTTGAAGGAGTTCGCCAATGCGTAGGGTTCGAAGTATCGCCGGTGATTCGGTGAATCTCTTGCTCTATCGGGAGCTGGAACGTTGCGACGACCTCGTCGAGGAGGCGCTCTGGCGTCTCAATCCCGGATTGGCTGAATGGGGCCCGGTATTGCCGGCGGGTGTGTGGGTGGTCTTGCCGGAAGTGGACCTCAAGCCCGTGGCAACCCCACCGGTTTCGGCCTGGGATTAAGGAGGCGACATGGCATTGGGTTTTACGCCTGCGGTGGAGATTTATGGCGCGAACGCCGCGCTGCTCAACGAACGCCTGCTCAAGTGGGAGCATGTCGACGCGGCGGGCATCGAGTCCGATCAGCTGACGCTCACCATCAGCCTGGACGGTCTGGAAGGGTTGCCCAGCCTGGGTGGGAAAATCGGCCTGCGGGTCGGTTACCTGGAATCGGGCCTGGTGGACAAAGGCGAGTTCGTCATCACTCGGCGCACGCCGTTCCTGTTTCCGCTGCAACTGGTGCTAGTGGCCATGGCGGCGCCGTTCAGCGCGGCGGACCAGACTGGGTTCAAGCAGCGCCGATCCGTCAGCCATGGTCCGACGACCCTGGGGGCGCTGTTTCGCCAGCTGACTTCCAGGCACGGGTTTTCGCCCCGTGTGGCGCCGGACCTGTCGCTGATAAAAATCGAGCACATTGACCAGTCCAACGAAACCGACATGGGATTCCTCACGCGGCTGGCCCATCGTTATGACGCCGTCGCCAAACCAGTCAACGAGCTGTATGTGCTGGCCCGGCGCGGCCAGGCGAAGTCGTTGTCGGGCAAGGTCCTGCCCGAGATGAAGTTGTCGGTGACGACCAACAATCGCCCGGGCGACCACGCTTTCATTTCGGCCAAGCTGGATGAAACCGCGCGGGCGAAGTACGACGGCTGCAAGACCAGTTGGTGGGATGCGGCGGCGGGCAAGCTGCGGGTCGAGGAGAGCGGCATCGCGCCGTTCAAGACCTTGCGCCAGCGCTTCCAGAGTGCAGAAGAAGCCCGCGCCGCCGGTGAAGGCGAGGTGCGCCGTATGTTGCGCGAAGCCCTCAAGGTGACGATCGAATGCCCTGGTAACCCGGGGCTGTGCGCCGAGGGCATCGTACTGCTGGACCCGTCCTGGCCGGATTTCATGCGCGGTCGCTGGTCGATCGACAAGGTCACGGCCAGCGGCAGCCGGGAAAAAAGCTACCGCTGCAGCATCGACGCAACCTGCCTGGACGCCAAGGCCTGACCCTACCCACGCTGTGGGAGCGAGCTTGCTCGCAAAGACGCCAGAACATCCAGCATCAATGTTGCCTGACGCGCCGCTTTCGCGAGCAAGCCCGCTCCCACAGAAGGACTCGGATGGGCGCATGGGTATGTGCAACGCCGAGCAAACCTGTGGGAGCGAGCCTGCTCGCGATAGCGTCAGCTCAGTCACTTTGATATCGACTGACCCACCGCTATCGCGAGCAGGCTCGCTCCCACAGGTATTCCTCGACTGCAACTTTCAACAACTGGAATTCCTCCATGAAGATCACACCGATCCTCACGCAGTTTTTCTGAAGCCGATCCAGCATCGGGTCAATCAAGGAGAATGCCATGCTCGTCACGCGAGCCCAACTGCTGCAAATCCTCCCGAGCGCCGGCGCCAATGCCAGCGTTTTTGCACCGGTCCTGAACGCTGCCATGGACCGCTATCGGATCATCAGCGTCAAACGAATGGCCGCGTTCCTGGCCCAGGTCGGTCATGAGTCGGGACAATTGCTTTATGTGCGTGAGCTAGGCAGCGAGCAGTACCTTGAAAAATACGATACCGGAACCCTGGCCGTTCGCCTGGGCAACTCGCCCCAGGCTGACGGTGACGGTCAAAAGTATCGCGGCCGAGGGCTGATCCAGATTACCGGCCACGACAACTATCTGCGTTGCAGCCTCGGCCTGTTCGGCGATGAACGCCTGCTGGCCTTGCCTGAGCTTCTTGAACGGCCGCAATGGGCCGCCGAATCCGCCGCCTGGTTCTGGGAGCAGAACGGCTTGAACGAATTGGCCGACCGCGATCAGTTCAACACCATCACCCGCCGTATCAACGGCGGCTTGAACGGCCTGGAGGACCGCCTGCAATTGTGGGCGCGGGCGAAGGAGGTGTTGTGCCAACCTTCGACCTGATGCCCTTTTCATCCCGTGCCCTGGGCGTTGTCGTGTTGCTCGCGCTGCTGGCCGGCGGTTCGGCGCTGCTTGCGTGGCGGGTCCAGGATTGGCGTTACGGTCACCAGTTGGCCCGGCTCGCGCAGGCTCAGGCCGAAACGCTGAATCAAATCACCCAGGCGGCTGCGATGCAGCAAAAGGCCGAGCAAGACAAGCGCCGGGTCCTGGAGCTACAACTCGCTGCCAGCGAACAAACCCATTACCGAGCCTTGAGCGATGCCCAACGTGACCAGGATCGCCTGCGCGATCGTCTTGCTACTGCCGATGTCCGGCTGTCAGTCCTCCTCGACGCCGACGATGTTGCCGCCGGCTGTGCAGTGCCTGCCGCCGCCCGCGCCAGCGGCGTGGATCATGGCGCCCCACGCGCCCGACTTGACCCGGCGCATGCTCAACGAATTATCGCCATCACCGACGCCGGTGATCGCGGATTGATCGCGTTGCAGGCTTGCCAGGCCTACATCAGGGCCCTGGGTCAGTAGTCTGGCGAGCCTTGCAAGCTTCGATCGCTCGTGTACGGTAGGCCCCAATTGCGTGGAATCAGGAGAGCACCATGGACGACATTACCGAACTGGCCGCGGAACTGGGCAGGCGCCTGCAGCGGCTCAATGCCCATGTGACCACAGCCGAGTCCTGTACGGGCGGGGGGATTGCCGAGGCCATCACGCGGATCCCCGGGAGTTCGGCCTGGTTCGAGGCCGGTTATGTCACCTATTCCAATCGTCAGAAAAGCCAGCAGCTGGATGTGCCCGCCGAGTTGTTCGAAAAGGTGGGGGCGGTCAGCCGTGAGGTGGTCGAGGCCATGGCGCTAGGTGCCCAGCGCAAAAGCCTGGCGCGGTTTGCCGTGGCGGTCAGCGGCGTGGCCGGGCCGGACGGGGGCTCGCCGAGCAAACCGGTGGGTACCGTGTGGATCGCCTGGAGGATCGGCGAGACGGTGTACAGCGAGCAGAAATTCTTCCCAGGCAGTCGCGACGAGGTCCGCCGACAAACGGTGAAGGCCGCGCTAGACGGGCTGTTACAACATGCCGCCGTAGAAATCTCAAATCAGGGGTAGGCGATCCCGGATCGCTGTGGAATAATACTGGCTACTTATACAGGTGTTGGCCGCCAGGCCTTATTGATTACGTGAGGACTTTAATGGACGACAACAAGAAGAAAGCCTTGGCTGCGGCCTTGGGTCAGATCGAACGTCAATTCGGCAAGGGTGCCGTAATGCGTATGGGCGATCAGGACCGTCAGGCTATTCCTTCCATCTCCACCGGCTCCCTGGGCCTGGACATTGCGCTAGGCATTGGCGGTCTGCCAAAAGGCCGGATCGTTGAAATCTACGGTCCTGAGTCGTCCGGTAAAACCACACTGACCTTGTCCGTGATCGCCCAGGCCCAAAAAGCCGGCGCGACCTGCGCCTTCGTCGATGCCGAACACGCCCTGGACCCGGAGTACGCCGGCAAACTGGGTGTCAACGTCGACGACCTGCTGGTTTCCCAGCCGGACACCGGCGAGCAAGCCCTGGAAATCACCGACATGCTGGTGCGTTCCAATGCGGTTGACGTGATCATCGTCGACTCCGTGGCTGCACTGGTGCCAAAGGCTGAAATCGAAGGTGAAATGGGCGACATGCACGTGGGCCTCCAGGCTCGCCTGATGTCCCAGGCCCTGCGTAAAATCACCGGTAACATCAAGAACGCCAACTGCCTGGTGATCTTCATCAACCAGATCCGTATGAAGATCGGCGTGATGTTCGGCAGCCCGGAAACCACCACCGGTGGTAACGCACTGAAGTTCTACGCCTCGGTTCGCCTCGACATCCGCCGTACCGGCGCGGTGAAAGAAGGTGACGAAGTGGTCGGCAGCGAAACCCGCGTCAAGGTCGTGAAGAACAAGGTGGCTTCGCCGTTCCGCCAGGCCGAGTTCCAGATTCTTTACGGCAAGGGCATCTACCTCAATGGCGAGATGATCGACCTGGGTGTGTTGCACGGTTTCGTCGAGAAGTCGGGCGCCTGGTACGCCTACAACGGCACCAAGATCGGTCAGGGCAAGGCCAACTCGGCCAAGTTCCTGGCGGATAACCCGGAAGTTGCCGCGGCCCTCGAGAAGCAGCTGCGTGACAAGCTGTTGAGCCCGGTGGCAGACGTCAAGTCCGTGGCTAATCGTGAGCCCGTTGACGACCTGGCTGATGCCGACATCTGATTGATCCGATGACCGTCGTACTCGATACCCTCGTCGCGGTGCGGCGAACCGCGATGGACCTGCTCGCCAGACGCGAGCACGGTAGGGTCGAGCTGACGCGTAAACTGCGTCAGCGCGGCGCAACCGATGAGTTGATCGACACAGCCCTCGACCGCTTGACTGAAGAGGGCTTGTTGTCGGAGTCCCGTTACCTGGAAAGCTTCGTCGCTTATCGTGCTCGCTCCGGCTATGGTCCTTTGCGCATTCGTGAGGAACTGGGCCAACGCGGCTTGCAACGCCCGGACATCGAACTTGCCCTGCGCGAAAGCGGTATCGATTGGCAGGAGCAACTGACGGACACCTGGCGTCGCAAGTTTTCAGGGCATTTGCCCATCGATGCACGGGAGCGAGCCAAGCAGGGGCGTTTCCTGGCGTACCGAGGGTATTCCATGGAAATGATCAACCGCTTGTTCAGCGGTCGCGGTATGGATGATTGAATAAAAACGGCCCGCTATTTCGATAGCGGGCCGTTTTTTTATGGCTCAGGTTACCTTGATCGGCTCCCATGTGAGGGGGTGGGTCTTCTGGGTGGGCTGGGCCCAGTTTTCCGGCAGGTTGATGTAATCCACCAGCTCCCTCAAGCGACCGTGGTTGCGGGCGTTGAAGGCGAACGTCAGCCGCGTCAGATGACTGAATCGGGCCTCGTCGTGCTCTTCACCGCCGTAGTCATGTTGATGAAAACAGTCGTTCAGGCACAGGTCGGCAAAATCCACCTGCATCTGCTGCACCGCCTGTTCGCTTAGCTTGTGATTCATGCGGATCACGAACTGGTGCTTGAGCCAGCGACTGGAATGGAAGTTGCGGTAGAACTGGTTGATCTCTTCCACGGCCTCCTCGGCGTTGTATACCAGGCGCATGAGCTTCATGTCTGTGGGCAGGATGTAGCGATTCTCCTCCAACTGCTCGCGGATAAAATCCAGGGCGCCTTGCCAGAACTTGCCTCCGGGAACATCCAGCAGGACCACCGGTACCAATGGGCTTTTACCGGTCTGGATCAGCGTCAGGACTTCCAGCGCCTCATCAAGCGTGCCGAAACCGCCGGGACAGAGCACCAGTGCGTCGGCCTCCTTGACGAAAAACAGTTTACGGGTAAAGAAGAAGTGGAATGGCAACAGATTCGACGTGCCTTCAACAGTCGGGTTTGCGTGCTGTTCGAAAGGCAGGGTGATATTGAATCCCAGGCTATGGTCACGCCCTGCGCCTTCATGGGCCGCAGCCATGATGCCACCGCCGGCACCGGTGATGACCATCATGTCCGAGCGGGCCAGCGCAGCGCCCAACTCTCGGGCCAGGCCGTACAGAGGATGTTCGATGGGCGTTCGGGCCGAGCCGAAGACTGTAACCTTGCGCCGGCCCTTGAATTGTTCGAGCGTACGGAAGGCCTGTTCCAATTCCCTTAGGGCTTGCAGCGTAATCTTGGCATTCCAGCGGTTGTGATCCTCCTCGGCCATGCGCAGCACAGTCAGGATCATGTCGCGGTAAATGGGGAGGTTGGGGCTGTCGGGTGATACCAGGTTGAGTTGTTCTTCGACCTTGCGGGTGAGGTCGTGGCCGTGATTCTCAAAATGACGATTGAGCAGGTCATTCGGTTTATAAGGCATTCAGCTTCTCCTTCTTAACAGGACCCCGGCCCGAACGAGAGATTCGTTCGGGCCACGACACTCCGTGTGTCATTGCCAGCCCAGGCACCGGCTGGCGGCTGACCTGGCTTGACGCGGTCTGAGGCAGGGCGACCAAGCCATCCAACGGGTTCTGCTTTTCCCTTTGATAAAAACAAGCACGCCAAAGTGTTGGCCGGACAGGCTCTTTCTGCCCGGTGCAACGGCTAAGAATACTTCTGGATCTAGCCAATCTTTGCTGTCCTGATCATGGCGCTCAAAAGTGACCGTTGGCAACCGCTGGATAAACGGACGGCAATATCGCGCCGCTCGTCAGATTGCCGGCCGACTGCGTGTCGCTCTGATTTACTGATAACAAGCGTGCCAACGTAATTGACGCCCAGGGCTGGGTGCCACGTGATGGATTGAAGCGGATCGGGCAGGGAGGCGGGAGAGATGGCCAGGGTGACTCTGGAACTCGACAGGCAGTTGTACTTGATGCTGTTGGAATCGGCACAGGCCAATCGGGTGAGTCTTGAGGAAGAATGCTGTCGCCGGCTGGGCGGGCGAGCATGGCGCTCGCGCTATCTGCAGGCGCTGGTGGCGGAACTGCGCGCCGACGATGAGCAGCGGCGCGCAAGCTCGGGTTGATTACTTCTTCGTCTTGGCGGGTTTCGGGCAATCCGATTCCTGGAAGCGTTCGGTCGCGACCGGACGGTTGGTCTTAACCTCGGTAAATTCATAGCGCATCGTCGCGCCCTTGGCCATCAACTTGCGAAAGCCCGGATTGGTGCACACCGTGGAACCCAGTTGGAAATACACGGCCTTGGGGTCTGCGCGCATTTTCTGGGCATGGCTGCTTTGCACGCTGAGGTGGTTGATCAGCTCGGTGCCTTCGACGGTATAACCTTGGTCGAGAATGTCTTCGTTGATCGCCCGTGGCGTGCCGACGCTACTTTCCTTGGCAACGTTCTGCAGCATCTTGTTCAGTTCGAGTTCTTTCAGCGAGGCAGCCTGAGCGCTGAAGGACGTCGCCAGCAGAACGGCAACGGTAGGGACGATAAGGCGCAGCATGAAACTCTCCTGGTTCAGTGACTGGTGGTTCGACCGATCACATGACTGTGCGTTCAGTGGCCGGGGATTATAGGGGAGCCCGTGTGGACGGTACAGGTTCGTGCGCTCTGGTAGACTGCCGGCCTTTATTGCCCTGCCGAGTGTTGTTCGTGTCGAGTTTTCCTGTCCGTCGGCGTTGCCCACGATGAATCACGCCCCTAACGCCGTAGCCCGCCTGCGCGACCAGCGCATCGATGAAGGCATCAAGCCGATTCAGGCCCGAGGCTGGCGCGCGCCCCGTTGCAGCGCCTGCCGTGTGATCGAGAGCCATTGCCTGTGCGCCTGGCGTCCGAGTGTCGAGACCCGTTCCGGTGTTTGTTTGATCATGACCAACAAGGAAGTGTTCAAGCCAAGCAATACCGGTTGGCTGATAGCCGATGTGGTACGTGACAACCATGCATTCATCTGGTCGCGCACCGAGGTCGATGAGCAATTGTTGGCGTTGCTGAACGATCCGCAGTGGCAACCTTACCTGGTGTTCCCCGGCGAATATGTCGAGCCATCGCGAGTCACCCATACGGTGGATCTCGATCACGCCAAGCGTCCGCTGTTCATTCTGCTGGACGCGACCTGGACGGAGGCGCGGAAGATTTTCCGTAAAAGCCCGTATTTCGACCGGCTGCCGATCCTGAGCCTGCTCCCCGACAGACTGTCGCGCTACCGCTTGCGCCGTTCGACCCGCAGCGAGCACTTGTGCACCGCTGAGGTGGCGGCGTTGTGCCTGGAGTTGGCGGGGGACAGCGACGCCGCGTCGGCCCTGGATGCCTATTTCGATGTGTTCAGTCAGCATTACCTGGGCGCCAAGGGCCAGCGGGAGGTGAACCTGTCGACCCCGGCCCATGCCGAGTTGCAACCCTTCATCCGTACGCCGCAGGCAGTATTGGCCCAATAGTGGCCCATACTGGACAAAGGGCGGCCGTGCTGCTTGACCACCCTGGCTTCGCTGGGCATGCTTGGCGCCGACCAGGGCGCCGCCCACTGTTTGAAACGCTATGTTTGGCGTTGAACGTGCCCCTGTGGATGCCGTCGCCGGGCGGTGTCTCGAGTTGTCTTGGCGAGGCGCGAATGCATCGGGCCTGCCATTAAAAACAGGATCATTTGAAAAATGGCCACATACGAAATCCTGATTGCCGATGACCACCCGCTTTTTCGCAGCGCGTTGCATCAGGCAGTGACCCTGGGCCTTGGCCCGGCTGTCCGGTTGACGGAGGTGGCCAGCATCGCGGAACTGGAGGCCCGGCTGACGGACAAGGCCGACTGGGACCTGGTGCTGCTGGACCTGAACATGCCCGGTGCCTATGGTTTTTCAGGGCTGGTGCTGTTGCGCGGCCAATATCCGCAGATCCCCGTGGTCATGGTCTCGGCCCAGGAAGAAGCCTCGGTGATGGTCAAGGCCCGGGAGTTCGGCGCCAGTGGCTTCATACCCAAGTCCAGTTCCCTTGAAATGATTCAAAAGGCTGTGAAGGCGGTCCTGGACGGCGACGTCTGCTGGCCTCCCCAGGCGTTCGAAGCGGTGAGTGTGTCCGAAGAAGCCAAGGCCGCCAGCGCGGGCCTGGCCAGCCTTACACCGCAGCAGTTCCGGGTGTTGACCATGGTCTGCGAAGGCTTGCTGAACAAGCAGATTGCCTATGAACTGAACGTGTCGGAGGCCACCATCAAGGCCCACGTCACGGCGATCTTCCGTAAACTGAACGTACGCACCCGGACCCAGGCGGCGCTGTTGCTGCAACAACTTGAGTCAATTTCGCCGCAGGCTTGATGCGCTGCTTCACGCTTTTTTGACCGGGTTTGAATTAGTTTCTCCACTCCTTTTCGATCAGTTGCCCACTCTATGTCACCTTTTAAAGGCCAGACCGGCCTGAAACGCATCCTCAACGCCTCCGGCTATTCCTTGGACGGGCTGCGCGCGGCTTTTGTCGGCGAAGCGGCTTTCCGGCAGTTGGTGCTGCTCAACGTCGTCCTGATTCCGTTGTCGTTCTTCCTGAACGTCAGTCGTGTCGAACAGGCGCTGCTGATTGCCGTGTGCCTGCTGGCACTGATCGTGGAGTTGCTCAACTCGGCGGTGGAGGCGGCCATCGACCGCATCTCCCTGGAGTTGCACCCGTTGTCGAAAAACGCCAAGGACATGGGCAGCGCCGCCCAGTTCGTCGCCCTGACGATGATCGCATTGGTGTGGGGCCTGATCCTGCTGTAACGGGTCAGGCAATGGCCGGCAGCACGATTTCGTCGCTGCGTTGGGCCCCGGCGGTGAAGGCCCGGCACAGTTCGAGGAATTCGCGCATGGCCGAGGTCTGGTACTTCTGTTTGTGCCAAATGAAATAAAACTGCCGCGCCAGGTCCATGTCCGGGGTTTCCACTGCGACAAGGCTGCCGCGGCGGAAGGCGTCGCGCAGGGCCAGGCGGGAGATGCAGCCAATGCCCAGGCCGGATTCCACGGCGCGCTTGATCGCTTCGGTGTGTTCCAGCTCCAGGCGGATATTCAACGCGCTACGGTGGTGGCGCATGGCCTGGTCGAAGGTCAGTCGCGTGCCCGAACCCTGCTCCCGCAGAATCCAGGCTTCATGGGTCAATTCCTCCATGGTTGCCTGGCCGCGCTTGGCCAACGGGTGTTGAGGGGCACAGAACACTACCAGTTCGTCCTCGACCCAGCTTTGCACTTCGATGTCCGGGTGGCTGCAGTCGCCTTCGATTAGACCCAGATCAATTTCATAGTGGGCAACCTGGTGCACGATATTGGCAGTGTTCTGCACATGCAGCTTCACCTGGCTTTCCGGATGGCGTTGCATGAAACCGCCGATCAACAAGGTCGCCAGGTAATTGCCAATGGTCAGTGTTGCGCCGACCGCCAGTGAGCCGAAACCGGATTTGCCGTTGAGCAGGTCTTCGATCTCCTTGGCCTGGTCCAGCAGCGCCACGGCCTGGGGCAGCAGTTGTTTGCCCAGGGCATTGAGGCTCAGGCGTTTGCCGGCACGGTCGAAGAGTTGGCAGCTCGATTGCCGCTCCAGTTCGGTGATGGAGGTGCTGGCCGCCGACTGCGACAGATTGAGCTGGCCCGCAGCGCGAGACACGCTTTCCTGCTGTGCGACGGCGACGAAGACTTGAAGTTGACGTAGAGTAAATCGCATATCTATATAACCGATAACCCTTATCTTAATAATCCATTTAACAGATATTGTCGCCGCCATTAGAATGCGATGCAATTGCGCAGATTATCGGCGCAGGCATCATTCCCAGGAGTCCCCGTACATGAGCAACATGAACCACGAGCGTGTCCTCAGTGTTCATCACTGGAACGACACTCTGTTCAGCTTCAAGTGCACCCGCGATCCGGGCCTGCGCTTCGAGAACGGTCAGTTCGTGATGATCGGCCTGCAACAGCCCAATGGCCGCCCGCTTATGCGCGCTTACTCGATTGCCAGCCCGAACTGGGAAGAGCATCTCGAATTCTTCAGCATCAAGGTGCCCGATGGTCCGCTGACTTCCCAGCTGCAGCACCTGAAGGAAGGCGACGAGATCATCATCAGCAAGAAACCCACCGGCACCCTGGTGCTGGACGATCTCAAGCCTGGCAAGCATCTGTACCTGCTCAGCACCGGTACTGGCTTGGCGCCGTTCATGAGCGTCATCCAGGATCCGGAAACCTATGAGCGTTTCGAAAAAGTGATCCTGTGCCACGGCGTGCGCTACGTCAATGAAGTCGCCTATCGCGAGTTCATCACCGAGCACTTGCCGCAGAACGAGTTCTTCGGCGAAGCCCTGCGTGACAAGCTGATCTACTACCCGACCGTGACGCGCGAGCCGTTCGAGAACGAAGGCCGCCTGACCGACCTGATGCGCAGCGGCAAGCTGTTCCGCGACATCGGCCTGCCACCGATCAACCCGCAGGATGACCGCGCCATGTTGTGCGGCAGCCCGAGCATGCTCGACGAGACCAGCGAAGTGCTTAACAGCTTCGGCCTGACCGTTTCGCCGCGTATGCGCGAGCCGGGTGACTACCTGATCGAGCGGGCGTTTGTAGAGAAGTAAACTGTTGCAATAAGTGTGAAATGGGGTGTCAGCCAACATAGTGGTTGAATGTCGGACCGCTTTCGCGAGCAAGCCCGCTCCCACATTAGATCGCGGTGAGCGCGAATTTTGTGTTCACCACAGATCCACTGTGGGAGCGGGCTTGCTCGCGAAGATGGCGACTCGGTCCAACAGGTACGCCCCCACAAAAAAGCCCGCGCCGCCTGATGAAGGCCGCGCGGGCTTTTTCGTTTCTGGTGTTTACGGTTTCGCCGGAATCACTTCCAGCACCCGGATCAACCCCGGCTCCGGGTAATGCCAACGCACATCCAGATCCCAGAACTGCGCACCATATTCCCGTTCGGCCGTAGGAATCTGGTACGCCGGGCGTGGGTCTTGGGCCAAACATTGCTCAATCAACTCCACCAAGGGTTCTTCCAGGCGCGTGGCATGCTCATGGGCTTGAAGCAGCGCAGTGTCAGCCCATTGCACCGGAATCAACTCAGGCGCGGCGCTGGCGATGCTGTTGGTGGCCGAGCCGATGATGTCGGCGTAGGGCACGTAGGGCTTGATGTCCAGCACCGGGGTGCCGTCCAGCAAATCGATGCCCGAGAGCCACAGGCGTCCGGCTTCCACCCGTTCCAGCTTCACCACCGACTGGCCGATGCCGTTGGGGCGATGGGTGGCGCGAGTGGCGAACACACCCATGGACTTGTTGCCACCCAGGCGTGGCGGCCGCACTTTCAGGCGTGGCTTGTCTTCCAAGGCCTGGTGGAACAGAAACAGCAGCCAGACATGGCTGACCTGCTCCAGGCCCTGCACCGCCTCGCCCTGGTCGAACGGCGCCACCAGTTCCAGCACACCGCGTGCGGCCGGCGCCAGTTGCGGTTGGCGGGGAATGGCGAACTTCTCCTTGAAGCAGGAGCGTAGGAAGCCGATGGGGGAGACGCTGTAGGTCATGGGTTGGGATCGGGGCGAGGTTGAAAAGGCATCATAACGCGAGGGACCAGGTTGGCACTGTTCTCTGTGGCGAGGACGCTTTTGTGGCGAGGGAGCTTGCTCCCGCTGGGCCGCGAAGCGGCCCCCCTGGTTTTGTCTGACACACTGCGAGGGGACGCTGCGCGTCCAGCGGGAGCAAGCTCCCTCGCCACAAAGGCCCAGGAGGCCTGGGAAGTCAGCCGCGAACGCGCAGCGTCAGGCCCTTGAGGAAGTTGCGCAGCAGCTGGTCACCGCACGGTCGGTAGTTGGTGTGGCCGAACTTGCGGAACAGCGCGCTCAGTTCCGGCTTGGACACCGGGAACTCGGCGGCCTTGAGGATGGCGTGCATGTCGTCTTCCTTCAGTTCGAAGGCCACCCGTAGTTTCTTGAGGATGATGTTGTTGGTCACCGGCACTTCGATGGGCTGCGGCGGACGGCTTTCGTCCTTGCCGCGCTTGAAGATCACCAGACCATCGAGAAAATGCGCCATGACCTCGTCGGGGCAGAACACGAAGCCTTCTTCCTCGTCTTTCTTGAGGTAGCCCGCCAAGTCCGCCAGGGAGACGTCGAGGCCGCCCAGCTTGATGATCTCGATGACTTTCTTGTCGCTGATGTCGAGCATGTAGCGCACGCTGCGCAGTACGTCGTTGTGAATCATGTGTGCGGTCCTGATCAATCGGCAGTGGGCGCCTGCGTTCGGTGCGGCGCCGGGAAATTAGAATTTTTCTTTGGTAGACAAGTAGCGCCACTGGCCCAGCGGCACTTTGCCGATGGAGACGCCGCCGATGCGGATGCGGCGAATGGCGACGACCTTGAGGCCGACCGCCTGGCAAAACAGCGCGATCACGCCGGGCTGCGGGTTCTTCATGGCAAAGCGCAGGCGGTTCTCGTTCTGCCAACTGGCCTTGACCGCCGGCAGTTCCTTGCCCTTGTAGGTCAAGCCATGGTTCAGGCGATTGAGGCCATGGGCGACCATTTCGCCTTCGACTTCCACCACGTATTCCTGCTCGATCTTGGCGGCGTCGGCGGTGAGTTTGCGCAAGATCTTCCAGTCCTGGGTGAACACCAGCAGCCCGCTGGCGTTGGCCTGCAGGTCCGCGCTGGCGGTCAGGCGCAGGAAATGCCCCTTGAGCGGGCGCTTGCCGAAGCGATGTTCTTCGCTCAGGGTCTGCGGTCCGAGGGAAGCCATTGCGGTGTCTGCATCCATGCCTGCCGGGACGTTCAGCAGGAGCGTCACCGGCTCCGGCGCAGTGGCCTTGGCCTCGGGGTCGAGTTCGACTTTCTGGGTCGTCACCTTGAACTGCGGCTCATCGATCACTTCGCCGTCCACGGTGACCCAGCCGCCCTCGATGAACAGCTCAGCCTCCCGACGGGAACAGCCGACGAGTTCGATGAGGCGTTTGGAGAGACGAATCGGGTCAGTCATGACGGGGGCCGTAACAAAAAGAGGGTGGGCATTGTACCTGCCTGGCGCCGGTTAATCGCGGGTCCATTTGCCTCATGCAACTTTTAGCCGCGTCCCGCCTTCAGGTCAGGCTGCTTGTAGCGCATGTGCAGCAGCGGGTAGGGCTGGTTCATGCCATCTTTTGCCGAGCGCCCGACCACTTCGAAGCCTTGCTTGAGGTAAAAGCCCAAGGCTTGCGGGTTCTGTTCGTTGACGTCCAGTTGATCGGCGTTCAGGTGTTCCATGGCGTAGCGCAGCAACAGCTTGCCCAGGCCCTGGCCACGGTGTTGCGGGTCGATAAAGAGCATCTCGATCTTGCCCGCCGCGACACCGGCGAAACCGGTGATCCGTTGGCGTGCGTCACGGGTGCAAATGAGCATCACCGCATCCAGGTAACGAGTGAGTACCAGGTTTTTCAGTAATTCGATGTAGCTGTCCGGTAGAAAGTCATGGGTGGCCCGCACCGACGCTTCCCAAACCTGGGCCAGTTCCTGGTAATCGCTCGGTTTCGGTGTGTGGATGACCGAATGCTGGCGCATGTCCATCAGTTCCTTGTGCTGGATGTGCTGGGTTTCTCCATACGATAGCCGTAAAAAAGCCCCGCATCTCGTTACAAGAGCGGGGCTTCGGAATTTTTTCGGTGCCGGCAGGTGAATGGCTTGCGAACACCCCGTGGCGAGGGAGCTTGCTCCCGCTCGATTGCGTAGCAATCGCAAAGAGGGGCTACTTCGTAGCCCAGCGGGAGCAAGCTCCCTCGCCACAACAGCGGTCCCGCTTTGCGCGGATCAACCGATCTGCTCAGCCCACAAATCGTACTCATCGGCGTCGGTCACCTTGCACCAGACCTTGTCGCCTGGCTTGAGGTTGCTGCCGTTGTCGATGAAGACGTTGCCGTCGATTTCCGGCGCGTCGAAGAAGCAGCGGCCCACGGCGCCTTGCTCGTCCACTTCATCCACCAGCACTTCGATTTCACGGCCGACGCGCATTTGCAGGCGCGCCGAGCTGATGGCCTGCTGGTGCGCCATGAAACGCTCCCAACGGTCCTGCTTGACGTCGTCCGGCACCACGTCCAGGTCCAAGTCGTTGGCCGGTGCGCCTTCGACAGGGGAGTACTGGAAGCAGCCGACGCGGTCGAGCTGGGCTTCGGTCAGCCAATCCAGCAGGTACTGGAAATCTTCTTCGGTTTCACCGGGGAAGCCGACGATGAAGGTTGAACGGATGATCAGGTCCGGGCAGATTTCACGCCAGTTCTTGATGCGGGCCAGGGTCTTGTCTTCGAACGCCGGGCGCTTCATGGCCTTGAGGACTTTCGGGCTGGCGTGCTGGAACGGGATATCCAGGTACGGCAGGATCTTGCCGGCCGCCATCAGCGGGATCAGCTCGTCGACATGGGGATACGGATAGACGTAATGCAGGCGGACCCAGACGCCGAGGGTGCTGAGGGCCTCGCACAGCTCGGTCATGCGGGTTTTCACCGGTGCGCCGTTCCAGAAGCCGGTGCGGTATTTCACGTCGACGCCGTAGGCGCTGGTGTCCTGGGAGATCACCAGCAGCTCCTTGACGCCGGCCTTGACCAGGCGCTGGGCCTCGTCGAGGACATCGCCCACTGGACGGCTTACCAACTTGCCGCGCATCGACGGGATGATGCAGAAGCTGCAGCTGTGGTTGCAGCCTTCGGAAATCTTCAGGTAAGCGTAGTGGCGCGGGGTCAGCTTGATGCCTTGTGGCGGCACCAGGTCGATCAGCGGGTTGTGGTCCTGGCGTGGCGGCACCACCTCGTGTACGGCGTTGACCACCTGTTCGTACTGCTGCGGGCCGGTCACGGACAGTACGCTTGGGTGCACGTTGCGGATGTTGCCTTCTTCCACGCCCATGCAGCCGGTGACGATGACCTTGCCGTTTTCCTTGATGGCTTCGCCGATCACTTCCAGGGACTCGGCCTTGGCCGAATCGATGAAGCCGCAGGTGTTGACCACCACCACGTCGGCGTCCTGGTACGTGGACACGACGTCATAACCTTCCATGCGCAACTGGGTCAGGATGCGCTCGGAGTCGACCAGAGCTTTTGGGCAACCCAGGGATACGAAGCCAACCTTCGGATTGGCGGGCGCGGGAGTGGTGGACATGTCTAACCTCGGTGTAGGGGGATCGTCTCTTGTCGAGACAGGGCGCCTGGCGCGCCTCTGATCAAAAAGTGCGCAATTCTATCCAGGGTCGAGGCGCTTGACCAGCTTTATACCGGGAAATACGACGAGTGCTGCGCTATGCTTCGCGCCTTTGCACTCTGGCGATTGCTACAGTCAACAAAACATCTGTAACAATGCGTAAAACTGCGCATGCTGCCTCAACAAAGCATCGTGTTTCGTTCAAGAAGACAGGTCAGGGAATCGGGAGTGTTGGATGGGTCATGCAAGTAGTCAGGTGGCAGGTGCCGAGCATTCGGCAGCGAAGCCGCTGAGCATGCTGGTCGCGGCGGTCGGAGTGGTTTATGGCGACATCGGCACGAGCCCGTTGTACACCCTCAAGGAAGTGTTTTCCGGGGCCTATGGCGTACCAGTCAATCACGATGGGGTGCTGGGGATCCTGTCGCTGATCTTCTGGTCGCTGATCTGGGTCGTGTCGATCAAGTACATGATGTTCGTCCTGCGCGCCGACAACCAGGGCGAGGGCGGAATCATGGCGCTCACCGCCCTGGCGCGGCGAGCTGCGGCGGGGAGGGCGCGGCTGCGTACATTCCTGGTGATCTGCGGCTTGATCGGCGCGGCGCTGTTCTACGGTGACAGCATGATCACCCCGGCGATCTCGGTGCTTTCGGCGATCGAGGGCCTGGGCCTCGCATTCGAAGGCATCGACCACTGGGTGGTGCCCCTGTCGCTGGTGGTGCTGGTGGCGTTGTTTTTGATCCAGCGCCACGGCACTGCAAGGATCGGCATTCTGTTCGGCCCGATCATGGTGACCTGGTTCCTGGTGCTCGGCGCCCTGGGGGTGTACGGCATCGTGCAGCATCCGGAAGTGTTGCAGGCGGTGAACCCGGCCTGGGCCGTGCGCTTCTTTGTGGTCCATCCGGGCATGGGCGTGGCGATTCTCGGGGCCGTGGTGTTGGCACTGACCGGCGCCGAAGCGCTGTACGCCGACATGGGCCACTTCGGTCGTAAACCGATTGCCCGTGCCTGGTTCATCCTGGTGTTGCCAGGCCTGATGCTCAACTATTTCGGTCAAGGTGCGTTGCTGCTCGGTGACCCGGAAGCGGCACGCAACCCGTTTTATCTGCTGGCGCCGAGCTGGGCGTTGCTGCCGTTGGTCGGCCTGTCGACCCTGGCCACGGTCATCGCTTCGCAAGCGGTGATTTCCGGCGCGTTCTCCCTGACGCGCCAGGCGATCCAACTCGGTTACATCCCACGCATGTACATCCAGCACACCTCCAGCGCCGAGCAGGGCCAGATCTACATCGGTGCGGTGAACTGGTCGCTGATGGTCGGCGTGGTGCTGCTGGTGCTGGGCTTCGAATCGTCCGGCGCGCTGGCTTCGGCTTACGGCGTGGCGGTGACCGGTACCATGTTGATGACCACGATCCTGGTGTCCGCGGTGATCCTGCTGTTGTGGAAATGGCCACCGCTGCTGGCAGTCCCGTTGTTGTTCGGTTTCCTGCTGGTGGACGGTCTGTACTTCGCCGCCAACGTGCCGAAGATCATCCAGGGCGGTGCGTTTCCGGTCATCGCCGGTATTGCCTTGTTCGTGCTGATGACCACCTGGAAGCGCGGCAAGCAACTGCTGGTGGATCGCCTGGACGAAGGGGCGTTGCCACTGCCGATCTTCATCAGCAGCATCCGCGTGCAACCCCCGCACCGCGTACAGGGGACAGCCGTGTTCCTGACCGCGCGTTCGGATGCCGTGCCTCACGCCCTGTTGCACAATCTATTGCACAACCAGGTGCTGCATGAGCAGGTGGTGCTGCTGACGGTGGTGTACGAGGACATTCCCCGGGTACCGCCGCAACGGCGCTTTGAGGTCGACGCCTACGGCGAAGGGTTTTTCCGGGTGATCCTGCACTTCGGTTTCACTGACGAGCCGGACGTGCCCGAGGCGCTCAAGCTCTGCCATCTGGATGATTTGGATTTCAGCCCGATGCGCACCACCTACTTCCTCAGCCGCGAAACCGTCATTGCCTCCAAGCTCGAAGGCATGGCCCGCTGGCGTGAGTCGTTATTCGCCTTCATGTTGAAAAACGCCAACGGCAACCTGCGCTTCTTCAATCTACCGTTGAACCGGGTGATCGAACTGGGGACGCAGGTCGAGATGTAGTAGCACCAGGAAAACAAAAAAGCCCTCGTTGCCCTGCGGCGGCGAGGGCTTTTTTATGGGGTGTCTTTTCAATACAGCAATTGGTCGGGTGATTTTTTCCAACTTGATTTATACACGTTGTCGCGCAACACTTTGCGCATCAAGGTATGTATAAAGATATGCAGTATTCATGCGGCAGGAGGTAAGACATGGCAGCGTTACTGGAACGGGCTGATCAAGCAGTATCCGTTACGGCAATGGTCAGGGGGTTCAGCGCGAAGCTCAAGGAAGTATCGAGCCGTGCAACCGAAAAGCTGGTCATCTTCAAGGACAATGAGCCGGCAGCAGTGATTATCAACGTCGATGCCTATCAGGAAATGCTCGATGAGCTGGAAAACCTTCGCGTCGAAGCGACGGCTCGCGAGCGCCTGATCGGTTTCGACCAGGCCAAGGCTATTAGCCATGGGGATATGCGGGCACGGTACGCCAAAAACGACTGAAGGAGCGGTGAATGGCTTGGGGTGTTATTTACCATCCGGAGGTTCAAGACGATTTGGATCAGTTGGGTGCGGCGGCCGCGAACCGGGTTCTCGATGTCATCGAAGCGCGGATTATGAATGGTGAACCGGACAAAACCGGTAAGCCGCTCAGAGCCAGCCTGGCGGGATGTCGAAGAATTCGAACAGGTGATACCCGTATCGTGTACAGGGTCGACGGGAAAGCGATTCAGGTGTTGATCGTGGTCGTTGGCGCTCGGCGGGATAAGGAAGTGTACGACGCGGCAGAACGTCGTCTTTAAAAAGCCCTCGTTGCCTTGCGGTAGCGGGGGCTTTTTTATGAGCTACACAATGTCGGCGCCAGGCGAACCTTGTGGGAGCGGGCTTGCTCGCGAAGGCGGCGTGCCAGTTGGCGATGATGTCGACTGACACGCCGCCTTCGCGAGCAAGCCCGCTCCCACAGAGGGTTGTGTGTAAGCCGGGCGGGTACAAAAAGGCCCCGGCAACCGTAAGGCTGCCGGGGCTTTTGTCAGGCTGGTATCTGTTTACTGTTCGGCTGTCTTGTTCTGGCGCTTGTTGATCTCATCGATCAAGCGCTTGGCCAGGGCCGGGTAGTTTTCGTCGAAGTGGTGGCCGCCAGGCAGCTTGATGGCTTCCCCTACGGCGGTCTTGTCGGTGCAGCCGCTTTCGTCGGCTTCTTCGCCGCCGTAGATGCACACCACTTTGTCGGCTGGCAGCTTGGCCATTTCCGGGCCGGTGGCGGCTTCAGTGCCGGCGTTGCCGAGCCAGCCTTCGACTTCAATCTCGAAGCTGCCGGTGCGGGCGAAGGCCAGCAGGATGATCGCGTCGACCCGCTGTTGTTCGGTGGCCGGCAGGCGGTTGTAGATCGCCGGCAACACGTCGGCGCCGAAGGAGTAGCCGGTCAGGATAAAGCGCTTGGTGCCCCAGATCTGCCGGTAGTGCTGCATCAGCTCGGTCAGGTCCGCCGCGCTCTGCTCAGGGCTCTTGTGCTGCCAGTAGTAGCGCAGGGTGTCGATGCCGACCACTGGGTAGCCGATCTTGGCCATTTCATCGGCTACATCGCGGTCCAGGTCACGCCAGCCGCCGTCTCCGGAGAGGAACAGGGTCACGGTATCCCGCGCCTGGCTGGCAGGCACTTCCACCACGGGAATGCTCAGGCCGCCCTTGGCCTTGTCGGTGCCCACCAGGATCTTGCGCAGCTCGTTGTTCAGCACTTGCGGCAGGTTGATGTCGTAGTCGCTGATGCTGGTTTCGGCGTTTTTTTGATCCCTGACGAAACCGGCGCTGGTGTCGTCGGGGTTGTCGTTCCAGGCCACCAGCCAATGACCATGGGCTGCGCTTTTAGGCAACAGGTGGGTGCAGCCGGGTTTTTCCAGGGCCAGGTCCACCGACACGGCCTTGGCCTTGTCGTCCTTCTGCTCGGCCAGCCAACGCCAGGCCAGCACGGCGCCAGGGCCGATGCCGCTGACCAATGTGGCCGGGTCTTGCAGTTCTCTCAGGCCGGCTTGCAGGGCACGGCCTTGCAGCATGCAGTCCTTGGGCAGGATCACCTGGACGATCTGCGCCGAGCCGCTGCGGCTGAGGGTCGTTAATTGGGTGTCGCTGAGCTTCTGGTCTTCATTGACCGCCACCAGTACCCGAGCGAGCGCCTTGGCGCCGGGGGTGACCCGGGTCAGTGCTGCGCCATCGGCGGGCGCCAGTTGTTCCAGGGTGGGTTGTGGGGCCGGGCGGTTCCAGTGCCAGTAACCGCCACCGAGAATCACCGCCAGCACCAGCAGGGCGGCCACTACGTATCGCCAGGAGCGTTGCATCATCAGCGTTTCACCAGTCCAGTCAGGCCGCCCGCAATCAGGGCGGCAGTATCGGCCAGCGCTACCAACGGATCGAGTCCGGCGGGCACGGCCATGTAACGAGGTTCCCAGTCAGGCTGGAATTTGTCTTTGAAGCGGCGCAGCCCCTGGAAGTTATAGAGCTGCTCGCCACGGCGGAACACCATTGAACCCAGGCGCTGGGTCAAGGGTGCGCCGCGCCGCGGTTGCAAGCCCGACAGCGGGACCATGCCGAGGCTGAAGCGGGCGTAGTCATGGTTTTTATAATGCTGGATGAGGCCGACCATCATGAATTCCATGGTCAGTTTCGGCGCCTCGGGGTGGGCACGCATCAGGTCGAGGCTGGCCAGGTCGTGGCTGTGGGTTTCCAGCAGGTTGGCGAACGCCACCGGCCGGCCCTCGAAACGAATCACTGCGATGCGGAAATGCTTGAGGTAGTCGTCGCTGAAACGCCCCAGGGAGAAACCTTTTTCCCGCACGTTCTTGCCGGTCAGCCAGGCGTCGGAAATGACCTTGAGTTCGTCCATCGGCGCCTGGCCTGGCTCGTGGATCTCCAGCGACAGGCCATCACGGGTGCCGCGGTTCCAGGTGTAGCGCAAATCCTTCATCTCTTTGCCCTTGGCTTCGAGATCGAAACGCTTGAGGTCGACCCGTGCTTCCTCGCCCAGCTTGATGGCCGTCAGGCCGATGTCCATGTAGTAGGGCAGGTTTTCGGCGCGCACCTGATAGAACACGGGACGAGCATGGTGGATATCGCACAGGTCGCGGAACTGCCAGATCATTTCGGCCCGCTGCTGGGTAGGGCCGATCGGGTCATACAACGCCACCAGGCTGCGACCACGGCGGGCATACATCAGGAATGCCTCGTCGTTGGGGTGGAACAGCAGCGCCTTGTCACCGGTCAGGGCCAGGCCGCCGTCGGGTTGCGACGATGCCATAAGGACCGTTTTGGCCCGTTCCAGTTCTCCTGCCGTCGGCAAATGGATCACCGGCCGTGCCGTGCGCAGCAGCCAGGTGAGCGACACCACCACCAACAGCACGGCCGCTCCCAAGAGGGAGCGCAAGCCGCGAGGGGCGTCGGCATCGAGGGTAAACTGCCACCAAAGTTGATGGCTGTAGGGCACGTCCTGGTAGGCAAAAAGCAACAACCAGATCGACGCGCCGAGGACGCAGAGGCTGGCGATCAGGAACAGGGGGGAGAAGGGCAATTCGGTCAGGCGGCTTGGACGATAAAAGGAGCGCCGGAATACTGCCAGCAAGGCCGCCGTCAGCGTCAGCAGCGTGGCTTCTTCCCAGTCGAAGCCCTTGAGCAGCGAGAGCAGGGCGCCCACCAGCAGCAAAACCGTGGTCAGCATCCAGGCGGCCGACAGGCGACGGCGCAGGCCCTGGGCGAGCAGCAGGCACAACACGCCCACCAGGCTGGCACCGAAGTGCGAAGCGTCCACCAGCCGATGGGGAATCAGGAAACCGATGTGCTCCAGGCGGGTGTCGATTTCCGGTGTCACGCCGGAAAACAGCAGCACCACACCGGAGAGAAACACCAGTACCGCCAGGATCGGCGCGGCAAGCCCCGAGGCTGCCCGCAGGGTCTGGCGCGTCTGGAACAGCCGTTGTGCCTCATTGATCAGCAGCAACACGCAGGCCACCAGCATTGGCAGCAGCACGTAGATCAAGCGGTACAGCAACAGCGCCGCGGCTAAGGGGGCGGCGCCGAGTTTGTCGGCAAACGCGGCCAGCAGGATCGCCTCGAATACCCCGACTCCGCCCGGCACATGGCTGAGCACCCCGGCGGCCAACGCCAGCAAGTACACCAGCAGGAAGGCGCCGAACGGCGGTGCCTCGGGCAGCAACAGATACAACACCGTGGCGGCCGCGGCCACATCCAGCGCGGTAATTACCAGTTGCAGGAAGGTCAGGCGCCGGCCTGGCAGGCGCAGGGTGCGACGCCCGGCCTTTACCAGAAGGCTGTCCCGATGGGGCTGCTCTGGCAGGCGCCGACGGTAAATACCGATGGCCAAGGCGCTGGTGAGCAGCAGCACGGCCACGGAAATCGCCCCAAGCAACGCGGCAGGTAAATGCAGCGCGGCAGACGCGGCGGGCAGGTTGCTGAGTGTTGCCAAGGCGGCCAACGGCGGCAACGCACAGCCCAAGGACAGGCTGGCGAACAGCGTCATGTGAGCGACATCCGATGCCCCGAGGCCATGACGCGCATATAGGCGGTAGCGAACCGAGCCGCCCGACAGCAGCGACAGGCCAATGGCGTTGCCAATGGCGAACGCCGTGAACCCGCCGAGGATCATGGTTTGCGGTGGCAGCGTCACACCGGCATAGCGGCTGGCGGACCATTCGTAGCCCAGGAGAAGGATGAAGCCGACGACCGTGGCGGCGATCGCGCCGAGCAGGGCGGGCCGGGGCACTTCCAGAATCGAGTCGTGCAGAGCGTAGAGATCGAGCTCGCTCAGCAAGTGGCGGCAGGCAATCAATGCAATCGCAAATAGCAGCAGCGTGACGGCGAGACCGATGGGCTGGCGGTACTGACTGATCCGATCCAGCCAGCGCAGTCGCTCGGCCTTGATCGGTTGTGTCGCAGTAACGGAGTCTTGCGGGTCTGACGAGTGGGCGCGCATCAATCACCTCTTGAGCTATGCGCGACAGGATGGGGGTAACCAGCGAAGTTACCAATCCCTGCGGTAGAAAATAATTACAAAATATTTGTAATGAAGCCTTTTTTCATCAGGCACAAAAAAGGCCACTCTTTCGAGTGGCCTTTCTTGATATTTGGTTGCGGGAGCCGGATTTGAACCGACGACCTTCGGGTTATGAGCCCGACGAGCTACCAGACTGCTCCATCCCGCGTCTGTGTGGCGGCATTCTACAGGCGAACGCCCGGGTGTCAACCGTTAAAAGGCGAAGGGGCGAAATAAACCACTGATCCGTCCCTTGCCTGGCTAAATGCTCGGAATCTAAAGAAAATTGTCCTACAACCTGGGGCGCGTGGGGTGTCGTAGGCGGCGTCTCTCTGATCGAGTGGTCAAAAAACGATCAGGCACAAAAAAGGCCACTCTTTCGAGTAGCCTTTTTTGATGTTTGGTTGCGGGAGCCGGATTTGAACCGACGACCTTCGGGTTATGAGCCCGACGAGCTACCAGACTGCTCCATCCCGCGTCTGTGTGGCGGCATTCTACAGAGGATCGAGCAGCTGTCAAGCCTGGTGTTCAAAAAAACTGTTCCGCTTCAAGCGCTTAGCCTTGTAAAAGGCATTGTGACAACGCTGTGACGCAGGCCTGGCAAGGGTTGGCGCTCTATTGGGCGGTTCATTGCGATTGAAGAAGTAAATTTGTGTAAGCGTTTTCGGGCCTCAACGAAGGATCTTTCAAACTACTGGTGCTATATACAGGTGCCGGTGCGATACTGGTGGCCCGATTCGTCGCACACCCTGTTCCGCTATGACGCAACGTAAAATCATCCATGTCGACTGTGACTGTTTTTATGCCGCTATCGAGATGCGCGATGATCCGCGGCTGGCCGGCAAGCCCTTGGCTGTGGGTGGCTCGGCGGATCGGCGGGGTGTGATTGCCACCTGCAACTACGAAGCGCGGGCCTACGGCGTGCGCTCGGCCATGTCTTCCGGCCACGCCTTGAAGCTCTGTCCGGACCTCACCATCGTCAAGCCGCGGATGGAGGCCTATCGGGAAGCGTCGAAGGAAATTCATACGATTTTCAGCGATTACACTGACCTGATCGAGCCGCTGTCCCTGGACGAGGCCTACCTGGACGTCTCCGCCAGCGACCATTTCGGCGGCAGCGCCACCCGCATCGCCCAAGACATTCGCCGGCGTGTATCCAATCAATTGCACATCACTGTGTCCGCCGGCGTCGCGCCGAACAAGTTCCTGGCCAAGATCGCCAGTGACTGGAAAAAGCCCAACGGGTTGTTTGTCATCACCCCGGATCAGGTCGAGGATTTTGTCTCGGCCCTGCCGGTCAGCAAGCTCCACGGCGTTGGCAAGGTCACTGCCGATAAGCTGAACCGGCTCGGCATCAACGATTGCCTGCAGTTGCGTGAATGGGACAAGTTGGCACTGGTGCGCGAATTCGGCAGTTTCGGTGAGCGGCTCTGGAGCCTGGCCCGTGGGATCGATGAGCGTCTGGTGCACAACGACAGCCGGCGGCAGTCCATCAGCGTGGAGAATACCTACGATGTCGACTTGCCCGACCTGGTGAGCTGCCTCGACAAACTGCCGGAGCTGATGGAAACCCTCAGGGGGCGCATGGCCCGGATCGACAGCAGTTATCGACCGGGCAAGCCGTTCGTCAAAGTGAAGTTCCACGACTTCACCCAGACCACGCTGGAGCAGGCCGGGGCAGGGCGTGACTTGGGCAGTTACCAGTTGTTGTTGACCCAGGCGTTCAACCGGGGCGGCAAGCCGGTGCGGTTATTGGGGATCGGGGTGCGGCTGGAAGACTTGCGGGGTGGGTTTGAGCAGTTGGAGTTGTTTGAGCGGTGAGGCTGTCGCTTGGCTGATGAAGGCCATGCCTTTTGCTCTTGTGGCGAGGGAGCTTGCTCCCGCTGGGCCGCGTAGCGGACCCAAAACTGCTACTCAACGTATCTGACATACCGAGGTGGCAGGTTTCAGGGCTGCTGCGCAGCCCAGCGGGAGCAAGCTCCCTCGCCACAAGAGAGATTGCCCCATCCAGACTGGGCTCAGTGAGCGCCCGGATCCGCCACCAATCGTCCGCCATCCTTGGTCAAGGCTTTCATGAACTCGGTCTGCAGCTCCGGATCGTTGCGCGTCAGTTCGATCAGGCTCTGTTCCAGTTCACTGGCTTCCTCTTCAAGTCCCAGCTCCGACAGGCGCCTGACCCGATGGACCCACTGGCTCACCTCGTCGTCTTCCAGGTCGTCGTAGATCAGCGCGTGGGCTTCCACCAGCTTGCTACGCAAGGTGCTGCTGATGCTCAGGGATGAGTCGGTGTGCACCTCGTCCTGGGCATCCGTCACGCTGATCTGCAATTTGCCGAACTGGCTCAGGTCCTGTTCGGCGAACGGGCTTTCCAGCAGGTTCAAGCGCAGCACGCCGTTACGGTCGGTGCTCAGTTCGAAGGTCTGCCGGGCGGCCTTGACCTCCACCGGGCGTTCGCTCCAGGGCAGGCTCGAGTGTTCCGTGCGCTTGTCGCGCTGGACTTCGTCGATACCCGCCAGGTTCTGCTGGGCGCGGCCATGGGAAGGGACGTTCATGAACGGGTTGAGTCCGGCGAAACCGTAGCTGATCCAGTCACGGGTCGCCGTGTCCGGCAAGTTGCCGAGGGCGAACACATTGACCACGTTCGCACCGACACCGGCCACGACGGCCACCGCGCCCAGGGGGATCTCGTAGATTTCCCGCCAGGGTTGGTACGGCGTGTAGCGATCATAATGGCGGGTGACCTCGAACTCAGTGACTTCGAAGGTCTTCTGCTCATTGATGCGCACCCGACGCTGCGGCAGGTCGAGCACCTTGGGTTCGCCCACGTCGATCTGCAGGCTGTGGTCGAGCAATTTGCGCTCGACCCGCTCTTCGTGCTCGCTGCGTTGCGACATTTGGTTGGCACAGCCGCTGACCAGCAGGGCGCCGCACAGGGCGGCGCCACCGAGGCCTAAGGTGTTTCGCTTGAACATGACGTCTCTATCTGGTGTCAGCGGCGGATACGGGCCTGGAGGAACGACAACACGTCGTCGACCGGCAGCGCTTGCGGCTCGGCCTCGGTGCGGCTCTTGTATTCCAGGTTGCCTTCGGCCAGGCCACGGTCACTGACGACAATCCGATGGGGGATGCCAATCAGTTCCATGTCCGCGAACTTGATGCCGGGGCTGGTTTTCTTGTCGCGGTCGTCCAGCAGCACTTCGAAGCCGGCGGCCGTCAGTTCGGCGTAGAGCTTGTCGGTGGCTTCGCGCACCAGGTCGGTTTCATAGCGCAGTGGCACCAGGGCCACCTGGAATGGCGCCAACGTGTCGCTCCAGATGATGCCTTTCTCGTCGTTGTTCTGCTCGATGGCGGCGGCCACCACGCGGGAAACGCCGATGCCGTAGCAGCCCATTTGCAGGGTGACCGGCTTGCCGTTCTCGCCCAGCACTTCGCATTTCATCGCCTTGCTGTACTTGTCGCCCAGCTGGAAGATGTGGCCGACTTCGATGCCGCGCTTGATTTCCAGGGTGCCCTTGCCGTCCGGGCTTGGATCGCCGGCCACGACGTTGCGCAGGTCCGCGACGGTTGGAACCGGGAGGTCGCGTTCCCAGTTCACGCCGAAGTAGTGCTTGTCATCAATGTTCGCGCCGATGGCGAAGTCGCTCATCAACTCCACCGAACGGTCGATGATGATCGGCAGTGGCAGGTTCAACGGGCCGAGGGAGCCGGCGCCGGCGCCGATGGCGTCGCGCAGATCGGCGTCGGTGGCCATGACCAGCGGGCTGGCAACGCCTGGCTGGTTGGCGGCCTTGATTTCATTCAGCTCGTGGTCGCCACGGACGATCAGGGCAATCAACTTGCCGGCTTCTTCCGCCCGTACGATCAGGGTCTTGATGGTGCGCTCGATCGGCAGGTCGTAGCCTTCCACCAACTGGGCAATGGTCTTGGCGTTCGGCGTGTCCACCAGGCGCAACGCTTCAGTTGGCGCGGCGCGGGAGGTTTCCCGTGGCACGGCTTCGGCTTTCTCGATGTTGGCGGCGTAGTCGGAGCCGTTGCTGAAGACGATGTCGTCTTCGCCGGACTCGGCCAGCACGTGGAATTCGTGGGAACCGGCACCGCCGATGGAACCGTTGTCGGCTTCAACCGGGCGGAATTTCAGGCCCAGGCGGGTGAAGATGTTGCAGTACGCCTGGTGCATGCGGTCATAGGTGACCTGCAGCGAGGCCAGGTCGGCATGGAAGGAATAGGAATCCTTCATGATGAATTCGCGACCGCGCATCAGGCCGAAGCGTGGACGGATCTCGTCACGGAACTTGGTCTGGATCTGATACAGGTTGATCGGCAGCTGCTTGTAGCTGCTCAACTCGTTGCGCATCAGGTCGGTGATCACTTCTTCGTGGGTCGGGCCTGCACAGAAGTCGCGACCGTGGCGGTCTTTGATGCGCAGCAGCTCAGGGCCGTATTCTTCCCAACGCCCCGATTCCTGCCACAGCTCGGCCGGCTGGGTGCTCGGCATCAACACTTCCAGGGAGCCGGCGGCGTCCATCTCTTCGCGAACGATGGCTTCCACCTTGCGCATGACCCGCAGGCCCATCGGCAGCCAGGTGTACAGGCCCGAGGCGAGTTTGCGGATCATGCCGGCACGCAGCATCAATTGATGGCTGATCACGACGGCATCGGAAGGCGTTTCTTTTTGTGTGGCGAGCAAAAATTGACTGGTGCGCATGGTTGGCCGTTGTCGGTTGCTGATGACGAGAAGTGACGGAGCATTGTACGGGCGAGATGCCCTGGCGTACAGGCGCGTGGCCGGTCGCCAGGTGCGGACACCGGTTTTCCCGGTGTTTTCTGAAATTTCCTACGACTCTTCCGCGGGGCGGGTGGGCGCCGGTTCCTCGGCGGGTGCCGAGTCCTGGCGACGGTTCTCCTGGAACCAGTGCAAGGCGATCAGCAACAGGGTCGGCACGCCCAGCAGGGCGGTGATGAGGAAGAAATTGTGGTAGCCGAACTTCTCCACCATCACCCCTGAATAGCCACCGATCAAACGCGGCAGCAACAGCATGATCGAGCTGAGCAAGGCGTATTGGGTGGCGGAGAATTTCAGGTTGGTCAGGCTCGACAGGTAGGCGACGAACGCCGAAGTGGCCAGGCCGGAGCTGAAGTTGTCCAGGGAAATGGTGACAATCAACATCTGCAGGTTGGCGCCCATGTCGGTGAGCATCAGGAAGAGGATGTTGGTGGCGGCCGAGGCGACACCGCCGATGAACAGGATGGGCAGGATGCCAAAACGCACGATCAACAGGCCGCCCATGCCGGCGCCGACGAGAGTCATGATCAGCCCGAAAATCTTGCTGACGCTGGCGATCTGATCCTTGGTGAACCCCTGGTCGATGTAGAACACATTGGCCATGACGCCCATGACCGTGTCGGACATCCGGTAGGTTGCGATCAATCCGAGCAGCAGCAGGGCCTGCCAGCGATAACGCAGGATGAAATCGTTGATCGGCGTCAGCACTGGCGCCAGTCCGCGCCGGCCCATGGCCGACAGGCACAGGGCGGTCAAGAGGGTATAGAGGATGGCCCGCAGGAAGGCGCGGTCTTCGAGCAGCAGGTCGAGCAGGCTGACGCCCTCGAACAGCACGCTGGCGAAGTCGGTGTTGAAGAGTTGGGTGAACATCGCCGGGACGGAGACCAGCAGCACGATCAGTACGAATACCGACGCCAACTGATGGACAAACGTGTAGCGCCCGGCCTGCAACTGGGTGCGCAGCGGTACCGGTGGCTCGCGCATGAACAGGGACGTGAGGAGCGCCGGGACCATTAGCACGCCGAACAACAGGTAGGTGCCGGCCCAGGCCGAGTGTTTGTAGCTGAAACCGGTGGAGCCAAAGCCTTCGGCGAAGAACAGGGCGCCGGCGGTGGCCAGCAGCGCGGCGATGCGGTAGCCGGACATGTAGCTGGCGGCGAGGGCGGCCTGGCGGGTGTCGTCGGCGATCTCCAGGCGGTAGGCGTCGACGGCGATGTCCTGCGTCGCAGAGGCGAAGGCCACGATCACGGCGATGGCGATCAACCAGGACAGGTGTTTCTGTGGGTCGCAGAAGCCCATGCCGATCAGGCCGAGAATGACCAGCGCCTGGGAGAGCACCAGCCATGAACGACGGCGCCCCAGTTTGCCGAGCAACGGCAGGCGCCATTGGTCGAGCAGCGGCGACCAGACCCATTTAAAGGCATACGCCAGGCCGATCAGGCTCGCGTAGCCAATGGTTTCGCGGGCCACGCCGGCTTCGCGCAACCAGACTGAAAGCGTGGAAAACACCAGCATGTATGGCAAGCCGGCGGCGAAGCCAAGCAGCAACAGCACGAGCGTCGAGGGACTGGCATAGGCGGCGAGGGCGGCGCGCCAGGTTTTACGGGGCATGGGCTGGAGTCTGCCTCAAAAATTGCGAAAACAAAGCGCGCACTCTAACCGCTGTGCTCTACCGGGCGCCAGCCATGGCGCTGAATATCAACACGATTGTTCAGGATACTGATTCCTTCCATGCGCAGGCGTGCGCGCTGTTCATCCCCCGAGGCGCTGCCCACCGGCAGGCTGATCCGACCACCGGCCGCCAATACCCGATGCCAAGGCAGCGTGGTGTCGTTCGGCAATTGGCTGAGGGTTCTTCCCACCCAGCGCGCCGCGCGGCCAAGGCCGGCCATTTCGGCGAGTTGGCCATAGGTGACGACCTTGCCCGTCGGGACCTGTGCCAGGGTCAGGTAAAGGGTGGTGCGGCGGATCTGGGCGGCGTTCTCGGTGCCCGCTGGGGTGTCAGTCACGTAGGGGTTCCTGAGGTGGGTGTCCGTCTGTAGATTAATTCCTACAGGACTGGTTGAGAAATGAACTCATCAGTCCTACACAGGTCAGTCCTTGCTGAGGTGTCATCCTGGGGGATAATGCCGCCTTTTCACCGCAAACTTGAGCCCTTTATCGCTTATGTTGTCTAGAACCCTGCTATGCCTGGCTGTTGCCAGCGCCTCCATGCCCCTGCTTGCCGACACTGTCTGGTTGAAGAATGGGGACAAACTCAGTGGCAAGATTACCGTTTTCGATGGCGGCAAGTTGCTGATCCAGACCGATTATGCCGGCGCGATTCCCATTGACTGGAAACAGGTCAAGACCCTGGAGAGTGATCAGCAACTCCTGGTCAAGCAGGATGCCTACACCGGCGAGAAAGCCAAGGCGCTGCAAGCGGCCGAGGATGGCAAGGTCACCCTGGCCAACGGTGATGGGCCCAAAACCGTCGAGCTGGCCAGTATCCAGCAGATCCTCAAGCCCAAGCCGGTGGTCGAGGACCTGGTGTGGAAAGGCAATGTCGATGCCGCGCTGGATTACCAGCGTGCGGAAGCCGATACCGATGATTACGACATCGATTTCAAGACTTCGGCACGCCACGGCAGATGGCGGCACACTGCTGAAGGCGAATACAACCGTGAATTCCAGGATGACGTCGTGTCCGCCGATAACTGGCGCCTGGAGTATTCCCTCGACCGGTTCATTACCGACAAATGGTTCTGGCAAGGTCGCCTGAATTACAAACGCGACAAAGTCGAAGACCTGGCTCGCCAGCGCGTAGTGGGTACCGGTCCGGGCTACCAGTTCTGGGATGACGAACTGGGGGCGTTCTCCCTGGGTTCGCTGCTCAACCGCACCGATTACGAGTACCGCGACGGCGGCAAGGACAACTTCTATTCCGTGGCGATGAAGTGGGATTACAACCGCTACCTGATCGGCAAGCGCGTCGAGTTCTTCACCAACGGCGAAGTGGGCAAGCCGCTGTCCGGCGTGGCGGAGTACGCCTATGACGCCGAGATGGGGCTGCGCTACAAGGTCACCGACTGGGCATCGCTCAATCTCAAGGCCGAGAAGGATGTTATCGAGGGCACCGAGGACAGCGACCTGAGCAAGACGCGCTACACGGCGGGGTTTGGCGTGACCTGGTAACCCCAGGCTAGCCAACAAGTTCATGTGGGAGCGGGCTTGCTCGCGAAAGCGGTGTGTCAGTCAACGAGAATGTTGCTGATTCACCGCTTTCGCGAGCAAGCCCGCTCCCACAGTTTTTTTGTGCCTGCAAAACACACAGACACAAAAAAGCCCCGCTTTTGAGGGCGGGGCCTTTTACTAAAGCAAGGACAAGTTAGATAACTTGAACTTCTTCAGCTTGCATGCCTTTCTGACCGCGGGTAGCGATGAAAGAAACCTGTTGGCCTTCTTTCAGGCTTTTGAAGCCGTCGGATTGGATAGCTTTGAAGTGAACGAACAGGTCGTCACCGGATTGTGGGGTGATGAAGCCGAAGCCTTTTTCATCGTTGAACCACTTAACGGTACCGGTTTGGCGATTAGACATGGTGTAACTCCTTGAACAAAGATAACTGCGACTCAGGAAGAACCCTGGCCGAGACTGAGTGCAAAGAGCAGGAAAAATTCTTGTAGATGGTTGGATCGAAATTCAACATATCGTGTAGAGATTCTCAGTGACACAAGCAACACAGTGGCGCCACCTTAACCCTTTTTCCAGAATGTGCCAATGGTCTTTGCGAAGGTTTCTCTTATTTGGTGACTGACGGCGCGGGCGATGGCCGGCAGGACCCGGAAATCAAGGTGGATCGGCGAGATTTGCGTGACGCGCTTTGAACCCTGCCCCGCGCCCCGGTAAGATGCCGGACGTATTTTTTCCACCTCGCTATTTCAGGAAACCGCCATGAGCATCAAATCGGACAAGTGGATTCGCCGCATGGCGCAAGAGCACGGCATGATCGAGCCCTTCGTCGAGCGCCAGATGCGTGGCGAAGGCGCCGACCGGCTGATCTCCTTCGGCGTCTCCAGCTACGGCTACGATGTGCGCTGCGCCGACGAATTCAAGGTGTTCACCAACATCAACTCGGCCACGGTCGACCCGAAGAACTTCGACGAGAAGAGCTTCGTCGACGTCAAGAGCGACGTGTGCATCATCCCGCCGAACTCCTTCGCTCTGGCCCGCACCGTCGAGTACTTCCGCATTCCGCGCAATGTGCTGACCATTTGCCTGGGCAAGAGCACCTACGCCCGTTGCGGCATCATCGTCAACGTCACGCCGCTGGAACCCGAGTGGGAAGGCCACGTGACCCTGGAGTTCTCCAACACCACGACCCTGCCGGCAAAAATCTACGCCAACGAAGGCGTGGCGCAGATGCTGTTCCTTGAGTCCGACGAAGAATGCGAAGTGTCCTACAAGGACCGTGGCGGCAAGTACCAGGGCCAGCGCGGCGTGACCCTGCCGCGTACCTGAATCTGACGAGCTGTTGGAATTCCTGGGCGGGCAGGCACTCTATGGGGTGTACTGCCCGTTTTTTTGCGTCAGCGCAGCGGGCCCTCGCTCAGGAGTTGCTCTATGAAGATCGATCCGCGAATCAGTGCCGAACTGGCAAGGCTTGAGCCCAATCAGATCGGTGTCATGGCTTGGTCATTGCTGGCCCATCCTGCCGAAGCGGCGGGCGGCATCCCCGGCCAGCCTGATCCCGATACGCCTAACGAACAGCCTACCGAACCTGGCGAACCCACCCTGCCGGACGAGCCGCCTCCTGCGCCAGTGGCATGAAATCAGCTGCAAGTTACAAGCTGCAAGCTGCAAGTTGGCACATGTAGCTTGGCTTGAAGCTTGAAGCTTGAAGCTTGAAGCTTGAAGCTTTCAGCTCACAGGCCATATTTCGTTATCGCCAATGACAAAAATCCTGCAATCGCTGTCCTGATCGACTCGATAGCCGCCCGTGAACGCACCGAAGGCCGGTAGCAGGCTGATCTCGCTACCCAGGCGGAAACAGGCCAGGCGCAGCCGTTGTCGGCCCTTGCCACTCAGGTGATAGACCGGGTGTACGTGACCGGCCAGCACATGGCGGCTGGCGTGCGGGGTGGGCTCGTGTTGCACGGCGAACGGGCCCAGCAGCAGCGGCTCCGGTACGACGCGAATATTCAGCTCCGGCGGTGGGTCGCCGGCGCGCTTGTCATGGTTGCCGCGAATCAGCGTCATGGCCAGGTGCGAATATCGCGCACGCCAATCGGAAAGGGCCTTCAGGGTGCCGGGCGCGTGAGAACCCGGGCCGTGGAGAAAATCCCCGAGAAAAATCAGCTGTCGACACGCCAGGCTGGCCAGTAACCCATCCAGCACCGCGATGTTGCTGGCGGTGGTGCCGTGGGGCACCGGTTGCCCGAGGCTGCGATAGGCGGCGGCCTTGCCAAAATGAACGTCAGCCACCATCAAGGTTTCCTGGGCGGGCCAGTACAGGGCTTTTTCCGGGAGCAGCCAGAGTTCTTCCCCCGCGAGGTTGACGGGATAAGGCGCGGGCATCAGGCGTCACCGCGATCGGCGGTCTTTTCCAACTCGTTGACCATCCGCCGGATGCGGTCGGCGAGTTTTTCCGAACTCATGCTTTCCCGGAACCGCTCCACCAGCAGCGGGAAGCCGAGCGGGGTGGGGCGCTTGATCCTGTGCAGGTCCAGCTTCAAGGTATTGAGGCGTTGCAAAGTCTGCTCCAAACGATTGATATCCAATTCCTCACGCAAGACTTCCTCCCCGGCCTGGGCCAGCAAGAGATTGTCGGCGTCGTATTGCTTGAACACTTGGAAGAACAAGCCACTGGAGGCCTGGACTTGCCGGGTGCTTTTTGGCGCACCGGGGTAGCCGGCGAAGACCAGCCCGGCGATCCGGGCGATTTCGCGAAAGCGCCTGAGGGCCAGTTCCCCAGCGTTCAAGCTGGCGAGCACGTCGGCCAGCAGGTGATCGACGCTCAGCAGGCCCGGGGTCAGGACGTGCGACCAATCCACCGCCGTGGCGCTGAGCAGTTCCAGGCCGTAGTCGTTGACCGCAATGGAAAACGTCACCGGCTGTTGCCGACTGACGCGCCAGGCCAGCAGGCTGGCCAGGCCCAGATGAACCTGGCGCCCGGCAAACGGGTAGAGAAACAAGTGCCAGCCTTCCCGGGACTTGAGGGATTCGGCCAGCAGGGTGTGCTGCGTGGGCAAACCGGACCAGCGTTGCTGGGTCGTCAGCAAGGGCTGCACGGCTTGCATCTCCGGCCCCTCGAAGCGGCCGGCGGCGGCTTCGCTCAAACGGGCCACGACGGCGGCCGCCAGTTCACTGGAGAGTGGCATGCGTCCGCCGTTCCAGCGCGGCACGGCGGCCTTTTTAGCCTGGCTGCGTCGCACGTAGGCGGTCATGTCTTCGACCCGGACCAATTCCAGCAGCCGCCCGGCGAACAGGAAACCGTCACCGGGGCGCAGGCGAGCGATGAAACCTTCCTCGACGCTGCCCAGGGTCTTGCCGCCGCCGCCCTTGCTCCAGAATTTCAATTGCAGGCTGGCATCGCTGACGATGGTGCCAATGCTCATGCGGTGGCGCCGGGCCAGGCGCGCATCGGGGACTCGCCAGATCCCGTGTTCGTCCGGCTCGACCCGTCGGTAATCGGGGTAGGCGGTCAGTGACAAACCGCCATGGCGTACAAAGGCCAGGGCCCAGGCCCATTCGGCCGGGTTGAGGTCGCGATAGGCCCAGGCCCCCCGCACCTCCGCGAACAGTTCGTCGGGAACGAAGCCGCCGCCCAGGGCCATGCTCACCAAATGCTGCACCAGGACATCCAGCGGTTTGTGGGGTGACAGGCGAGGTTCGATGCGCCGTTGGGCCACCGCGTCCTGGGCGGCAGCGGCTTCGATCAATTCCAGGCTGTGGGTCGGCACCAGCGTCACCCGTGAGGTCCGCCCCGGTGCGTGGCCGGAGCGCCCGGCCCGCTGCATCAACCGCGCCACACCCTTGGCCGAGCCGATCTGCAGCACCCGTTCCACCGGCAGGAAATCCACCCCCAGGTCCAGGCTCGACGTGCAGACCACCGCTTTGAGCTGGCCGTCCTTCAACGCACGCTCCACCCAATCCCGGGTGCCGCGGGACAGCGAGCTATGGTGCAGGGCGATCAGCCCGGCCCAGTCGGGCCTTGCTTCGAGGATGGCCTGATACCAGATTTCCGATTGCGCCCGGGTATTGGTGAAGACCAGGCAACTGCGACTGGCGTCGATTTCGGCGACGACCTTGGGCAGCATCTTCAGGCCGATGTGCCCAGCCCATGGGAAACGTTCGAGGGCCGGAGGCAGCAGCGTGTCGACCTGCAGCGCCTTGCCGTTGGCGCCCTGAACGCTGGCGCCGTTGCCTTGCGGGATCAACACCTGCTCGGCGTGGGCCTGGTTGCCCAGGGTTGCGGACACGCCCCAAACGATGAGTTCGGGGTGCCAGTGCCGCAAGCGGGCCAGGGCCAGTTGCAGTTGCACGCCCCGTTTGTTGCCGAGCAACTCGTGCCATTCATCCACGACCACCATGCGCAGGGTCGAGACGGCAGCGTGCGCGTCGGCTCGGGCGAGCATCAGGGTCAGGCTTTCGGGCGTGGTGATCAGCGCGGTGGGCAGGCGCCGGCCCTGGCGGGCGCGTTCACTGGGGCTGGTGTCGCCGGTGCGCAGGCCGACACTCCACGGCAGTTGCAGGTCTGCCAGGGGCGCTTCGAGGGCTTTGCCGGTGTCGGCCGCCAAAGCGCGCATCGGTGTGATCCACAGGACTGTCAGCGGTTCGGTTGGCGGCTTGCGTTTGCGCGGTTTGTCCGGCGGCGGTGTCGAGCGGGCGAAGCGGTTGAGGGCGGCAAACCACACGGCGTAGGTCTTGCCGGCACCGGTGCTGGCATGCAACAGCCCGGACTCCCCACGCTTGACCGCGGCCCATACTTGCTTTTGAAAGGCGAATGGCTTCCATCCGCGGGCATCGAACCACTGTTTCGCGAAATTATTGGATGTCGCCATGCCTGCCGCGTGCGCCCTGAAGGTCCTCTTCCAGTGACCACGGCGAGATGCGAAAGGTTTTATCCAGGACATCGGGGCAAGCGTGCTTCTGTGGCGAGGGAGCTTGCTCCCGCTGGAGGCGCAGCCTGCCTCCTGCAGTACGTCTTCCAGATGCAGGGGGCCGCTTCGCAGCCCAGCGGGAGCAAGCTCCCTCGCCACAAAGGCAGCGCCTGGCGGCGAATGCCAGTCAGTTAAGCAGCAAACCTGTGGGAGCAAAGCTTGCTCGGGAGATGAAAGGTTTTATGCAGGACATCCTGGCGAGCGCGCTTCTGTGGCGAGGGAGCTTGCTCCCGCTGGAGGCGCAGCCTCCCTCCTGCAGTACGTCTTCCAGATGCAGGGGGCCGCTTCGCAGCCCAGCGGGAGCAAGCTCCCTCGCCACAAAAGCAGCGCCTGGCGGCGAATGCCAGTCAGTTAAGCAGCAAACCTGTGGGAGCAAAGCTTGCTCGGGAGATGAAAGGTTTTATGCAGGACATCCTGGCGAGCGCGCTTCTGTGGCGAGGGAGCTTGCTCCCGCTGGAGGCGCAGCCTCCCTCCTGCAGTGCGTCTTCCAGATGCAGGGGGCCGCTTCGCAGCCCAGCGGGAGCAAGCTCCCTCGCCACAAAGGCAGCGCCTGGCGGCGAATGCCAGTCAGTTAAGCAGCAAACCTGTGGGAGCAAAGCTTGCTCGGGAGATGAAAGGTTTTATGCAGGACATCGTGGCGAGCGCGCTTCTGTGGCGAGGGAGCTTGCTCCCGCTGGAGGCGCAGCCTCCCTCCTGCAGTGCGTCTTCCAGATGCAGGGGGCCGCTTCGCAGCCCAGCGGGAGCAAGCTCCCTCGCCACAAAAGCAGCGCCTGGCGGCGAATGCCAGTCAGTTAAGCAGCAAACCTGTGGGAGCAAAGCTTGCTCGGGAGATGAAAGGTTTTATGCAGGACATCGTGGCGAGCGTGCTTCTGTGGCGAGGGAGCTTGCTCCCGCTGGAGGCGCAGCCTGCCTCCTGCAGTGCGTCTTCCAGATGCAGGGGGCCGCTTCGCAGCCCAGCGGGAGCAAGCTCCCTCGCCACAAAGGCAGCGCCTGGCGCCGAATGCCAGTCAGTTAAGCAGCAAACCTGTGGGAGCAAAGCTTGCTCGGGAGATGAAAGGTTTTATGCAGGACATCGTGGCGAGCGTGCTTCTGTGGCGAGGGAGCTTGCTCCCGCTGGAGGCGCAGCCTCCCTCCTGCAGTGCGTCTTCCAGATGCAGGGGGCCGCTTCGCAGCCCAGCGGGAGCAAGCTCCCTCGCCACAAAGGCAGCGCCTGGCGGCGAATGCCAGTCAGTTAAGCAGCAAACCTGTGGGAGCAAAGCTTGCTCGGGAGATGAAAGGTTTTATGCAGGACATCGTGGCGAGCGCGCTTCTGTGGCGAGGGAGCTTGCTCCCGCTGGAGGCGCAGCCTCCCTCCTGCAGTACGTCTTCCAGATGCAGGGGGCCGCTTCGCAGCCCAGCGGGAGCAAGCTCCCTCGCCACAAAAGCAGCGCCTGGCGGCGAATGCCAGTCAGTTAAGCAGCAAGCTTTGCTCCCACAGGTTTTATGCCGTTTGTTCCTAACTGACAGGCATTGGCGCCTCCTTTTAAGGGGAGGCCGAGGTCTATTTCAGATTGCCACTGAGAAACTGCTTGAGCCGTTCGCTGGTGGGATTGCCCAGCACGTCTTCCGGTGCGCCTTCCTCTTCCACCAGGCCCTGGTGCAGGAACAGCACTTGGTTCGAGACCTTGCGGGCGAAGCTCATTTCGTGGGTCACCATGATCATGGTCCGGCCTTCTTCAGCCAGGCCCTGGATCACTTTCAGCACTTCGCCCACCAACTCCGGGTCCAGTGCCGAGGTGGGTTCGTCGAACAGCATCACCTCCGGCTCCATTGCCAGCGCACGGGCAATGGCCACCCGCTGTTGCTGGCCGCCGGAGAGGAACGCCGGGTACTGCTCGGCGACCCGCGCCGGCAGGCCGACCTTGTCGAGGTAACGTCGGGCACGGTCGTCGGCTTCCTGCTTGCTCACCCCCAGCACCCGGCGCGGCGCCATGGTGATGTTTTCCAGCACGGTCATGTGGCTCCACAGATTGAAGTGCTGGAACACCATGGCCAGGCGCGTGCGGATACGTTGCAGTTCGTCGGCGTCGGCCACGTGCATGCCGTGGCGGTCCTTGATCATCTGGATTGACTGACCGTCCAGGGTCATGGCGCCATCGTTGGGTTGTTCCAGGAAGTTGATGCAGCGCAGGAAGGTACTCTTGCCCGAGCCGCTGGCACCGATGAGACTGATGACGTCGCCGGTCTTGGCCTTGAGCGAAACGCCCTTGAGGACTTCATGTTCGCCATAGCTTTTATGCAGGCCTTCGATGGTCAGTTTGTACATGGAGCATGCATCCTCAAGGCGAAAGTAGGTAGCCGCTGCGGTAGGCCTCGGTGCCGGCGACATGGGCTATCACCATGCCGGCCGTGGCCATGCGGCGCAGCGAACGGGCGTACAGCAGCCCGGCGTTACGGCAATGAACGGGGGTGACGGTATCGTTGACCGGGTCGATGATTTCCGCGATCAGTTGCCCCGCCTCCAGGTATTCGCCGGGCAAGGCGCTGTAGACCAGCAACCCGCCCACGGGCGTCGTCACCGGCTCGACCGCGGCCAGCGGCGTGGCCGGGTAGGGCAACTCGGGCATGGGCATCGGTTCGCCGTCGATGGCGCCGAAGCGGATCAAGTACTCGATCAAGGCCTGGCAGTCGAGGCTCGCCAAGCCGTGGTTGACGTCGCCCTGGCCGCGCAACTCCACGGTGACCGAAAAGCTGCCCAGGGGAATCTCGAAGCGGTCGCCGAAGCGTTCCTTGAGCTGCCACCAGAGCAGGGTGAAGCACTCATCGAACGACTGGCCACCCGAATCGGTTGCCAGCAGGCTGGCTTCGGCACCGATGTAGCGGGCCAGCGGCTCGACCTGGGGCCAGGCTTCGGGCGTGGTGTAGAGGTGGGCCACGGCTTCGAAGTCGCAATGCAGGTCCAGCACCATGTCGGCGTCGCAAGCCAATCGCTGCAGGGCCAGGCGCAGGGACTGCAATTGCGTGCCAGGGGTTTGCCGGGCGAGGGCATCGCGCAGGCTGGTGCGGATCAGCATCAGGTTGTGCTGCGGATCGTCGGTGAGCAGGTCCTGGATCTCGTTGCCGATCTCCTCGCTCAGGTCGACGAAGCGGCGGTTGAAGTTCTGCCCGCTCTCGGTTTCGTAGCGGCCCAGGGGCACGTCCATCAGCACTTGTTCAAGGCCGATGGGGTTGGCGACGGGCACCAGCACGATCTCGTGCCGCAGGTGGCCCGACGCCTCGAGCTCGGCCAGGCGTTGCTTGAGGTGCCAGGCGACCAGCATGCCCGGCAGTTCATCGGCGTGCAGGGACGCCTGGATGTAGATTTTGCCGACGGCATTTTCCGGGCCGAAGTGGAAGCTGTGGATCTTGCGCGCTGTCCCCGGTACCGGGGCCAGCAGGTCATGGATCTGATGGCGCATGTGCGTGTGTGTCCTGGAACAAAAGCCTTAGTGGGTCGGCCCGAGGAAGGCCAGCCATCGGCGTTCGGCGAGGCGGAAGAGGCCTACCAGCGCAAAGGTGACAGTCAGGTAGATCAACGCGGCGATCCCGAACGACTGGAACGTCAGGAACGTCGCCGAGTTGGCATCCCGGGCGACTTTCAGCACGTCTGGAACGGTAGCGGTGAATGCCACGGTCGTCGAGTGCAGCATCAAGATGACTTCGTTGCTGTAGTACGGCAGCGAGCGGCGCAGGGCCGACGGCATGATCACGTAGGCATACAGTTTCCAACCGGTCAGGCCGTAGGCCTTGGCCGCTTCCACTTCGCCATGGTTCATGCTGCGAATCGCCCCGGCGAAAATTTCCGTGGTGTAGGCGCAGGTGTTCAAGGCGAAGGCCAGGATCGTGCAGTTCATCGCATCGCGAAAGAAGCTGTCGAGCATGGGCTGGGCGCGCACCGCCTCGATGCTGTAGATGCCGGTGTAGCAGATCAGCAGTTGGATATAGAGCGGCGTGCCCCGGAACAGGTAGGTGTAGAACTGCACGGGCCAGCGGACGTAGAACTTGGGGGAAACCCGGGCGATGGACAGCGGGATCGACACCACGAAGCCGATCAGCAGCGAGGCGCTGAGCAGCCACAGGGTCATCGCCAGGCCGGTGATGTTGACGCCGTCGCTGTAGAGAAACGGCCGCCAGTATTCTTGCAGGAGTTCGATCATCGCACCGCCTCCCGGGCGCCGGCGGCGTAGCGGCGTTCAAGCCAGCGCAGGATGAAGTTGGACGCGCTGGTGATCAGCAGGTAGATCAATGCCGCCAGCACCAGGAAGTAAAACAGCTGGTAGGTGCTCTTGCCCGCGTCCTGGGCCGCCTTGACCAGGTCGGCCAGGCCGATGATCGACACCAGCGCGGTGGCCTTGAGCATCACCATCCAGTTGTTGCCGATACCCGGCAAGGCAAAGCGCATCATTTGTGGAAAGACAACGTAGCGAAAGCGCTGGCCACGCTTGAGGCCATAGGCCGTGGCGGCTTCGACCTGGCCGCGGGGGACCGCGAGGATCGCGCCGCGAAAGGTTTCGGTGAAGTACGCGCCGTAGATGAAGCCGAGGGTAATCACCCCGGCGCCGAATGGGTTGATCTCGATGTATTCCCATTCCATGAAGTCGGTAAACGAGGTCAGCCAGGTTTGCAGGCTGTAGAAAATCAGCAGCATCAGCACCAGGTCCGGCACGCCGCGGATCAGCGTGGTGTAGAGCTGGGCGGGGATTCGCAGCAGTTTGACGCGGGACAGCTTGGCGCTGGCGCCCAGCAGGCCGAGCAGGACGCTCAGCAACAAGGACAGGGCCGACAGCTTGATGGTCATCCAGGTGCCTTGCATCAGCAGCGGGCCAAAGCCCTGCAGGCTGAAGGCCGAAAGCCCCAGACTTTGTAGGAATTGTTCGAACATGGACGTTGCCTTTGGCTGAAAAAAGACGCCCACCCGAGATCGGGTGGGCGCCGCGCATTATTTGCCGCTGTACAGATTCAGATCGCCAAAGTGTTTTTTCTGGATCTCGGCGTATTTGCCGTCGTCGTGTAACGCTTTGATACCTTTATCCAAAAGGGCCTTCAGCTCTTTGTTACCTTTCTTGATACCGATGGCGGTCTTGGATGGCAGCAGTTCGCTGTCCACTGGCTTGCTGACTTCGTAGCCTTCGCCTTTTGGCGACTTCAGGAAACCCAGCTCAGCCTGGAGCATGTCCTGGATCGCGGCGTCGAGGCGGCCCGAGGTCAGGTCGGCGTAGACCTGGTCCTGGTTCTGATAGGCCTGGGTCTTGACGCCAGCCTTGTCCAGCACGGCCTTGGCGTAGGCTTCCTGGATGGTGCCTTGCTCGTAGCCGACGGTCTTGCCTTTGAGCGAGGCAACGTCTTCGCTCAGGCCCGAGCCCTTCTTAAAGACATAGGCCGTTGGGCCGGAGAACAGCTCGCTGGAGAAGTCGATGGCTTTTTCACGGGCCGGGGTCACGGTCATGGAGGAGATCACGCCGTCGAATTTATTGGCCTTCAGGCCCGGGATCATGCCGTCGAAATCGCTTTCAACCCATTTGCATTTGACCTTCAGTTCTTCGCAGATCGCATTGCCCAGGTCGATGTCGAAACCCACCAGGCTGCCGTCGGCGGCCTTGGACTCGAACGGAGCGTAGGAAGGGTCGACACCAAAACGCAGTTCCTTGTATTCCTTGGCCGTGGCAACGCCAGCGGCCATGCACAACGCCAGTGCAGAAAGGGTCAGCAGTGCTTTTTTCATTATTGAGTCCCTAAAACCAATTTGAGCGCTTGTGGCGCGTAAGATTGTTACCGGTGAAGGTCTGAACGGTATGACGGCATAAAGGTAGCAATTTCCGCACCATAGTGCCGAACAGGTGTTTTAAAAGCACGGGTGGCGGAAGACGGAACGCGATGGTGCGCGAGGCTGAGCGTACATCAAAAAACGCACCGGGATGGAGCGTGCGTCGTCTCGATTGCGGTCTTTGTGGCGAGGGAGCTTGCTCCCGCTGGAGGCGCAGCCTCCCCACGCGGTGTGACATACAGAACCAGAGGGCCGCTTCGCGCTGGAGCGCCAGCCCGGCCCAGCGGGAGCAAGCTCCCTCGCCACAGAGGGAGCGGTGTTATTTCAGCAGGTCCTGAAGCGTTGCCAATGTGTCGGCTTCGTCGACGCTCTTGTCCTGGCGCCAGCGCAGCATCCGCGGAAAGCGCACGGCGATCCCGCTCTTGTGGCGCTTGGACAGGGCGATCCCCTCGAAGCCCAGTTCGAACACCAGGGTGGGCGTGACGCTGCTCACCGGGCCGAACTTTTCCACGGTGGTCTTGCGCACGATGCTGTCGACCTGGCGCATCTCGGCATCGGTCAGGCCTGAATAGGCCTTGGCGAACGGCACGAGGGTGCGTTCGCGACTGCCCGGCGGGTTGTCCCACACGGCGAAGGTGTAGTCGCTGTACAGGCTGGCGCGCCGACCGTGGCCGCGCTGGGCGTAGATCAGCACCGCGTCGACGCTGAACGGGTCGATTTTCCATTTCCACCACACGCCCATGTCCTTGGTCCGGCCAACGCCGTACAGCGCGTTGCGGGCCTTGAGCATCATGCCTTCGACACCGAGGCTGCGAGAGGCTTCGCGCTGCCGGGCGAGGTCGAGCCAGTCCTGGCCGGTGACGATGGGTGAGGGCAACAACACCGGGCTGTGGATACGGGCGATCAGCGCCTCCAGTTGTTCGCGCCGCTCGGCTTGGGGGCGGCTGCGCCAGTCCTCGCCTTGCCATTCCAGCAGGTCGTAGGCCATCACCACCACGGGGGCGTCGTCGAGAATTTTCTTGCCCAGGGTCTTGCGCCCGATGCGCTGCTGCAACAGGGCGAAGGGCTGCACCGCCGGTTGCAGCGGTGCGTCGGGGTCGAAGGCGTCCTCGGTGACTGACTGCGGGGCTTTCCAGACCACGATTTCACCATCGATCACCGTGCCGTCAGGCAGCGCCTGGGCCAATGAGTGCAATTCCGGAAAACGTTCAGTGACCAAGTCCTCGCCTCGGGACCAGACCCACAAATGGTCTTCGCGCTTGATCACCTGGGCGCGGATTCCATCCCATTTCCACTCCACCTGCCAGTCACTGGCGGGCCCCAGCAACGCGTCGAATTGCGCCACGGGCGCGGACAACCCATGGGCCAGGAAAAACGGATAAGGCTGGCCGCCGCGCTGGGCATGCTCATCGTCGGATTCGGCGGCGATCAGCTTGAGGTAGCTGGCCGCCGTGGGGCGATGGGACAGATCGGTGTAGCCCACCAGTCGCTGGGCCACCCGTTTGCTATCCAGCCCGGCCATGCTCGCCAGGGCCCGGGTCACCAAGAGCTTGGACACGCCGACGCGGAAACTGCCGGTGATGAGTTTGATGCAGAGCATCAGGCTCGGTCGGTCGAGCTGCGCCCATAGCGCCGGAAGCCGTTCAGCCAGGACTTCAGGCGATTCACCGCGCAACGGCAGCAGTTTCTCCTCGACCCACAGCGCCAGGCCTTCATCGGAGCTGTGGGGCGATTCAGGCAAGACTAACGAAATGGTTTCGGCCAGGTCGCCCACGGCCTGATAACTTTCCTCGAACAGCCAGAGCGACAACCCGCAGACCTGGACCGCCAAATCCCGGAGGATTTTTACCGGCACCAACTGCCGCGGACGCCCACCGGAGAGGAAATACACGGCCCAGGCGGCATCTTCCGGCGGTGCCTTGCTGAAGTAATCTTGCATGGCGGCAAGCTTGGCGTTGCTGGACGTGGTGGCGTCCAGTTCGGCGTACAGCTCGGCGAAGGCTTTCATGACGCCGCCTCGCCGCTGTCGGCCGCCGTGGCGAGGTCTTCTTCATCGTCACCGTACTCCGTGGTGAACCCCTGGGCGTCGAGGCCTTGCTCGCAGAGGTGGCGCACCAACACGGCGACCGACCCGTGGGTGACCATCACCCGCTCGGCGCCGGTCTGTTCAATGGCCCAGAGCAGGCCAGGCCAGTCGGCGTGATCGGACAGCACGAAACCCCGGTCCACGCCGCGTCGCCGACGCGTACCGCGCAGGCGCATCCAGCCACTGGCGAAGGCATCGCTGTAGTCGCCGAAGCGGCGCATCCAGCTGCTGCCGCCGGCAGAGGGCGGGGCGATGACCAGCGCCTGGCCCATGATTGGATCGTTCTTTTTAAAATCGCCAGCGTAGAGCGTCGGTGGCAGGTGAACGCCTGCCTCGCGATAGACCCGGTTCAGCGGTTCCACCGCGCCGTGGGCGAGGATCGGTCCGAGGCTTTCATCGATGCCGTGAAGAATCCGCTGGGCCTTGCCGAAGGAATAGCAGAACAACACGCTGGCCCGGCCGGCGGCAATGTTTGCGCGCCACCACTGGTTGATCTCCTCGAAGACCTGCGCCTGGGGTTGCCAACGATAGATCGGCAGGCCGAAGGTCGATTCGGTGATGAAGGTATGGCACTTCACCGGTTCGAACGGCGCGCAGGTGCCGTCAGGCTCGACTTTGTAGTCCCCCGACGCCACCCAGACCTCGCCCTGGTACTCCAGCCGCACCTGGGCCGAGCCCAGGACGTGGCCGGCGGGGTGAAAACTCAAGGTCACGCCGTGGTGTTGCAGGCGTTCGCCGTAGGGCAGGGTTTGCAGGTTGATGTCCTGGCCCAGGCGGGAACGCAGGATGCCTTCGCCGGGTGCCGCCGCCAGGTAGTGTTGGTTGCCGCTGCGGGCATGGTCGCCGTGGGCGTGGGTGATGACCGAGCGTTCCACCGCGCGCCACGGGTCGATGTAGAAATCCCCGGGCGGGCAGTACAAGCCTTCGGGGCGGGCAATGACAAGATCCATGCAGTCACCGGAGCGATGGGCTTGTCAGGTAGAGGCGAGGGCGAGGGGAGAAGTTCTATCGGGTTTTCGGGGTGGATCCACTGAACCCGTGGCGAGGGAGCTTGCTCCCGCTCGGCTGCGCAGCAGTCGTAAACCGGTTGATGCGGTCTGCTTGTAGACATGCAGGGGGCTGCTTCGCAGCCCAGCGGGAGCAAGCTCCCTCGCCACAAATCCTGTCTCCAGGCCCGGGGTTGCAGTTACTTGCCAGGCACCAGGGTCAACCGCGTCTTGCCGTAGGCTCGATCGAAGTTCTGCGATTGCAGCGGCAAATTCTGGTACTGCCCCTTGATCCATGGATCGATGCCATTGGCATAGTGTGGGCTGACCGGGTTGCCGGACTGGCCGGTGCCGTCCTGGATCATCAACGGTTCAGGCTGGCCGAAGTCGACGATAAAGCGCATGGAAGGCGCCAGGGTGGTGGCGAAATCCTGCCCCCAGGCAAACGCCGCCGTGTTGAGCGTGGTGCTGTCTCCGCCGGCCGGCATCGGGCCACGTACGATCTGGCCGTTGCTGTTTTTCCACGTATAACGATGCAACTGGCCCCACTGCCAAGCCTTGTGGTCACCGCCCAACTGGCTGTCACCGGCACTGATGGTGGCGGCCAGGCTGCGGGCGAGGATGACGGCTTTGTCTTCTTTCTGCGGTGTGCGCACATCGTCCCAGAATGGGCTGTCTTCGCGCCCCAGCAGATGATCGGCCTGGGCCGAGTAGGACAATTGGCCGTTGGCGACCAGCGCCTGCCACGCCGCGCTGCTGTCCGGGCCCAGCTCGTCGAGGAAAATCTGCTTCATGCTTTCCTGCAGGAACAGCCCATAGATCGCCGCGTCGGCGGAGGTCGGGCTGAGCCGGCCATCGAATGCCATCAAGCGGGTATAGGCCTCGCGGGCCTTGGCCCGGTCAGCCACCGGCAGGGCGTCGATCGCCTGTTTGAGCGGCAGGGCCATGCCCGGGGCTTCGAAGACGCGCTTGAGCTTGGCCGCGAACGTCGTGCTCTGGTCGTATTGCATGGCGGTCAGGCTGCGGGTGTCGTGCTTGCCCGCGCTGGCCAGCTCGGTCATGCGTTCGCCACGCTCCGGTGCGCCCCAGGAATTGGACAACTGCATGCCGTAGCCATGGGGAATGACCCGTTGGTTGGCGGTGCCGAGCCAGCCCTGGGCCGGGTCTTGATCGTAGGGGTGCAACATCGGGTCGGCGTAACCGTCCCAATCGTAGCGACCGTCCCAACCTGGCGATGGCAACAGGCCTTCGCCTTCGCGGCGGTTCGGGTAGCGACCGGTGACTTGCCAGCCGATATGGCTGGCGTCGGCAAAGACCAGGTTCACCGCCATGGCGCGGATTTCCCGGCTGGCATCTGAGGCTTTCTCGACGTTCTGTGCCCGGGACAGGTCGAAGAAGGCATCCAGGGTCTTGTCGTCGCCGAAGCTAGGGGTCTGCAAGGCCAGGCCAAAGCCGTTGGCCATGGCCGGCCCTTGGGCACTGTTGAGCAACGGGCCGTGGCGGGTTTCGAACACGGCTTCACGAATCGGTCGCTGGCCTTTGATGAAGTAGGTTTCGTTGCGCACGATCACTGGCTGCCATTTGCCGTTGACCTCGTAGGACAGGCTGTTGCCCTGGCGTCGGATTTTTTCCAGGAACAGGTCCTGGTTGTCTCCCAGCACGCTGGTCATGCTCCAGGCCACCTTGCCGTTGAATCCGGCCAGGATCATTGGGATGCCCGCCACGGAAACCCCGGCCGCCTGGTACTTGGGCGCGCGGATCTGTACGGGACTCCACAGCCCCGGCATGCCCAGCGGCCCATGGCTGTCGCTGGTCAACAAGCTCTTGCCGCTGCGGCTGCGTTGCGGCGCGATGGCCCAGTTGCTTGCAGACGCAGCGCCCAACAGATTCAGCCCGGCCAACTGGCCGGTGGCCTTGCTGATTTCGTTCAGGCCTGGGATCTGGCCGTTGAGGCGCAGGCCTTGGAGCTTATCAGCCTCGGCCACGGGCAGTTGCTCGTCCGGATAGGATGGGCTCAGCCAGGCGAGCTTGTCGTTGTTGACGGTCTGGGCCAGCACCAGGCTGGCGACTTCTTCCGGCAGGTTGGCTGACTGGCTGAAATTCAGCAGGCAGAACATCAACGCTGAATCTTCCGGCTTCCAGTATTCGGGCTTGTAGCCAGTGGCGGCCAGGTCCGCCGGCAGCTTGTCGCGGTAGCGGAACAGGTAGGCGTTGACGCCGCGGGCATAGACTTCAAAGAAGCGCTTGAGCCGTGGCGAAGACGCCTTGTACAGCTCGTCGGCGTTTTTCTTCAGGTTAACGGCGCGCATGTAGCGGTCGACGTCCAGCCGTTCGGCGCCGGACATCTCTGCCAACCGCCCCTGGGCCAGCAGGCGCAGGGTGACCATCTGGGCAATGCGGTCGCTGGCGTGGACGTAGCCGAGGGTGAACAGGGCGTCATGGAAGCTGTTGCTTTCGATCAGCGGCATGCCTGTGGCATTGCGGCGGACCGAGACGTTCTGCGCCAGCCCCTTGAGCGGCTGCACGCCGGATGTGGGCGGGACAGTGTCCTGGGCATTCCAGGTCTGGCATCCGCTCAAACCGAGCACACTGGCCACTGCGGCGGCAACGCCGAGCCGGGGGATAAGGGAAATAGAGGCTGGCGAGGCCATGGCAAAGCTCCTGCGGGAGGGGGTGGCACCAATAAAGGCGCTACGTTAGTGAGCAGGCGGGGGCCGCGCAAGCGGGGGCGAGGGTTATTTGTTGATTTAGCGATGAAAGCCCTGCTGTTCACTCAAGGACGACTGTGAACCTGTCGCGAGGGAGCTTGCTCCCGCTGGGCTGCGCAGCGGCCCCAAAACCATTCGACACGGTGTGCCAGGAAAATACGGCTGGCAGGTTTTTACGATTGCTGCGCAACCGAGCGGGAGCAAGCTCCCTCGCCACAAGTCAGCGCGTTTGCTCGAAGGCTTGCCTGTTGGAAAAGGGGATGCTCAAGTGTGGAACATTAAATGAACGAGCAAGAGAAAACCGGCATGGAGCTACAGCACGACGCGGCGCTGATCCTCATCGATCAACAAAAAGGCATCCTTCACCCCAGGCTCGGCCCTCGCAACAACCCCGAGGCCGAGCTGCGCATGCTGGAGCTGCTGGCCTTCTGGCGACACACGGCGCGGCCGGTGATTCACGTTCATCACTTGTCCCGCTCGCCGGACTCGGTGTTCTGGCCGGGGCAGTCGGGGGTGGAGGTCCAGCCGCGGTTCGCGCCGATGACCGGGGAACGGTTGGTGCAAAAACAGGTGCCGGATGCGTTCAGTGGCACGGGCCTGGAGCAAGACCTGCGCGAAGCCGGCATCGGGCAACTGGTGATCGTCGGCGTGGCGACGCACAACTCGGTGGAGTCCACGGCGCGCACGGCCGGCAACCTGGGGTTCGACACTTGGGTGGCCGAGGACGCCTGCTATACCTTCGACAAGACCGATTACTTCGGCAATCCTCGTTCGGCGGCCGAGGTGCATGCCATGTCCCTGGGCAACTTGCACGGTGAGTATGCGACGGTGGTGGGTGTGGAGCGGATTCTACAGGCAGGCTGATACATATGCAGTGAATGTGCTGGCCTCATCGCGAGCAGGCTCGCTCCCACATTGATTTTGCGGCAATCATTGGATATCGCTTCACCCGCAATTCCCCTGTGGGAGCGGGCTTGCTCGCGAAGAGGGCGTGTCAGGTTAATCACTGCCAACTGACCCACCGCATTCGCGAGCAAGCCCGCTCCCACATTGATTCTGCGGCGATCATTGGATATCGCCTCACCGTAAATCCAGTGTGGGAGCGAGCCTGCTCGCGATAGCGATTTAACAGGCGAAGATTATCTCCGCCCAGCCCCTCAAGCCCCGTGGCATTTCTTGAATTTCTTGCCATTGCCACACGGGCAAGGGTCGTTGCGACCGACATCCTTCAGGGCGTTGCGTACTGGCTCCTGGTGGGCGTGGCCGCAGTTCGGGCCGTGGACGTGGCCGTGGTCATGATCGTGGTGATGGTCGTGATCGTGGTTGCAATCAGAGCCGTGAACGTGGGGTTGCTGGGTCATCGGGGTTACTCCGCAATTAAATCGGCGGCGATTATCACGCCATTGCGCTCAAGGTGCACGTAGTGGGCAATGAATAATCCGGTTTCCAGCTCACCTTCCAGACGATAGGGGATCTGTTCCCGGGGTTTCTCCAGCAGTTTCACCACTTCCCGCACCTGGGGCCACAGGTTGGTGCGCACCGGCACCTTGAAGTAGGCGCTGTGCCTGGGGCGCACGGTGAACCAATGTTCATGCTCACCTTCGGTCAGCAACAGCTCGCCCAGGTGGACACGGTAGGTCAGGCCACGAACGGTCAGGTCGCTGTCGCCGGGGTTGTCGACGCGAAAGTGCAGCATGAACCGCTGTTCCACCAGCCGGGCCCGGATCACCTCGACCTTGACCAGGTGGACCTGGGGCTCAGGGGCTTCATCGCCTCGCCAGGAGGCACAGCCGCCGAACCCGAAGAACAGCAACAGGCAGGTGACGCGCAGCAAGAAGGATGGGTGGGTCATGTCCGTGCCTCTGGTTTATCCCCAGTCTAGCCCTATGGGCCGATGGACGGGCGTCGGACGTTTCCGAAAAATCAGCGGTTGAAGTAACCGGCGCAGCATTTCTTGAATTTGTACCCGCTGCCGCACGGACAATCGTCGTTGCGTCCCGTCTTCACCGGCACGGTCGGGTCGATGAAGTACCAGCTCCCGTCGTTTTGCACAAACGAGGACTGTTCCCGGTGGCTATGCTCGCCCTGGCCATCGTGCCAGCGCGCCGTGAACGTGACGAAGGCGTGTTCCGGTTTACCGCCGAACACTTCGCTGCTTTCCACCTCCAGCCCCAACCAGGTGCTGTTGGCGCTCCACTCGCTGATCGACTGGCGATCGAGGCTTTGCTGCTGGGCGGGCAGGGTGGTGGCGACCAGATAATCCACCAGGCCCAGCACATAGGCGCTATAGCGCGAACGCATCAAGGCTTCGGCGCAGGGCGCCGGGTGACCGTCGTGATAGTGGCCGCAGCAGGCGTCCAGTGAATTGCCACTGCCGCAGGGGCAAATGGGTGATTGGGAGCTTGTGTTCACGGTTACCACCAATATTTTCCGAAGTTTTCCGGGTTGGCCCAGAAACGTGAGTTGAGCCAGTCGGGGACTTGTTTGTATTCAAGCAGATCGTAGGTGAACAGGGTCAGCACCTGATCGTCACGCTGGAATCGCTCACTGGCTTGCAGGGCCAGGGAGAAAAAGTCCGTCTCTTGCCAGCCGCAGGCAGTGAGGTCGGCCAGCACGGCGATGCGGCTGGCGTTGAGATTGCGGATGCCGCCCAGCAGGTTCAGGCCCTCGCGCTTGGGCAAATGCTCCAGGCAATCGAGTGCCAGGGCCAGGTCAAAACGGCGCGCCGCCACGTCCGCCGGCAGCGCGCCGGGGCCGGCGTGGACCACTTCGGTGTCGGGGTGGGCCTGCTGGAAGGCTTCGAGTGCGGGGAAGGCGCTGGCGCCGATCAGCAGCAGGGTTTGCGGGGCATAACGGTCAAGCACGGCCGCCAGGGCTTGCTGGGGCGTACGCGAAGAAATGGCAACGGTCATCGAAGTTCCTCAGTCAGAACCACCACGATAGCCTGCCCGGACATCATGGCCTAGAGCGGTTTGTCCCGGAATGTGCGCAAACGTCGTAAACCCGGGGCGAAAACCCGCGATTGCTCAGGCTGGCGTAGATTCGAAGTCGGGTCTTTACTCCCCTGAATCGGCGCCAAGCCGATCCCTCAAGGAGAAACCCGATGAGCATAGTTCGGACAGCGTTACCCCTGGTTCTGCTAACCAGTGTGTTGACTGGTTGCGCAGGTTTGCAGAAAACCGACTGGCCGACCTGTGCGGCCGTCGGCGGAGCGATCGGCGCCGGATTGGGCGCCATAGAAAGCACTTCCTGGGCTGGCGGCGGCGCGTTGTATGTTGGCGGCATGGCGGCAGCTTATTGCTGGGTCAAGGGCGACGGCGACGAAGACGGCGATGGCGTGCCGGACAGCCGTGACAAATGCCCGGGCACACCGAAGGGCGTGCAGGTCGATGCCGACGGTTGCCCGCCGCCCGCACCGGCGCCGGTGGTCGAAGAAGCGGTCGTGGTCAAGGAAGAAACCATCGTGATCCGCGATGTGCACTTTGAATTCAACAAAGCCACGCTGACCCCAGCCGACAAGGATGTACTGAGCACGGTCGCCACCCGCCTGAAGCAGGAAACGTCCACCGCGCAACTGAGTGTCACCGGCCACACCGACAGCGTTGGCAGCGATGCGTACAACCAGAAACTGTCGCAGCGGCGAGCCGATTCGGTGGTGAAATACCTGGTCGAAAACGGCGTGCCGCAGTCCAGTTTTGTCTCGGTGTCCGGCGCCGGTGAGAGCCAGCCGGTGGCCGATAACAAGACCTCCGACGGCCGTGCGATGAACCGCCGCACGGAGATCAAGATAAACCGTTGAAACCCTTGGCATCCGCGGCTTGTAGAGTTGCGGATGCGGGTCTTTACTCCTGTGTGACCGGTATGGGCCGGTGACACAGGAGCCTTCACATGAACGTTCTAATCAGGGCCGCCTTACCGGTGCTGCTGGCGAGCAGTCTGTTGTCCGGTTGCGCCACTCACAGCGACGGCAGCGCACCCCTCAATCAACGCACCTGGCCAATCTGTAGCCTGATCGGCGGCCTCGTCGGCGGCGGGTTGGGGGCCATTGAAAGCAGCGGTTGGGCCGCTGGTGGCGCCGCCTTGGGGCTGCTGGGCGGTGGCTTGATCTGCTACGCCCAGGATGGCGATGAAGACGATGATGGCGTGTTCGACCGCCGCGACCGTTGTCCCGATACCCCAGCCAATACACCGGTCGAGCATCATGGCTGCCCGGTGCCGCAATACCCCGCCAGCGCGCCACCGGTCGAACCGCAAGCGCCGACCAGCGAAGTCATTACCCTCAATGACGCGGGCAAGGTGCTGTTCGATTTCGACAAATCCGATCTCACCGCAGAGGCTCGAAGCCAGCTCGATGGGCTGATGGGCAAGCTCAGCCATGTCAATGTCGCCAGCATTCGGGTAGTGGGCCACACCGACAGCGTCGGCAGCGATGCCTATAACCAAGGGCTGTCCGAACGTCGCGCCAGTAGCGTCGTGGAGTATTTGCTGACCCAGGGACTCGCCCCCGACAAACTCACCAGCGAAGGCAAGGGCGAAAGCGAGCCGGTGGCCGACAATGAGACCGACGAAGGGCGCGCGCAGAATCGCCGGGTCGAATTGCATCTCCAGCGCTGAGCAGCGAGCCAGAGCTGCCGGATCGTCGGGAGGGCGATCCGGTCGGCCGGGGCTCGGGTTGGATTAAATTTGCCTGGCCCTCTGGCTTATCCGGCGCGCAAGCCGTTACTGTGCGCGCAAAGAATAATTCTCCATCAGGGGGGCGTATGAAGGTGTTTTGGGGGCTGGGGCGCTTGCTGACCCTGCTGTTCTGGCTGGTGGTGCTGGTCAACCTGGTCGTGCCGTTCGTCCATCCGCTGCATCTGCTGGTCAATTTCGCCGGTGCTTTTTTGCTGGTGCTGCACGTGCTGGAACTGCTGTTGTTCCGGGCCAGTTTCCGTGGCCGCGCCGCCCCTGGCCGTGACCGCCTCAGAGTGCTGCTGTTCGGCATCTTCCATCTGCAAACCCTCCCGACCGCGCCAGAGGCTTCCCATGCGTAAATTGTGTCTGCTTGCCGCCCTTGTATGCCCGTGGGCTTCGGCCCAGGTGCTCCAGGTCGAAAGCCATTCGTTGATGCGCCTGCCCAACACCACCAGCACACTGACCCTGGAACGTCTGGAGGTGGCCGATTACGGCACGCTGCTGGTGCCGTCCAATGTCGCTGAACTGTCCATCGACCAATTGCACCTGGGGCGTGAAGCGCGGATCGCCATCGTGCCGGCGCAGCAGGCATTGGAAATGAAAGTGGCCCGGGCTGAATTGGCCGAGGGCAGCCAGATCACTTCACGGGGCGCACCGGGTACCTACACCAAGGCCGCGCGGCCGGGGCGCGATCTCAACCTGCGTTTCAAGGTGTTGAATGGGCCGTTGTTGTCGGTGGATGCCCGTGGCGGCACCGGAGCACCGGGTTACGTGGGGCTCGACGGTGCCAATGGCCAGGCGCCGGGTTGCACCTGGGGCTCGGCCGGTCGCGGTGCCGATGGCAGCAATGGCAGCGATGGCCAGCCGGGCGCCGCCGGCGCGCAGGTGCGCCTCGAACTGCCCCGGGCCTATCCTGCCGAGCAGATCAAGGTCACGGTGGATGGCGGTGCCGGTGGCCCGGCGGGACACGGCGGCAAGCCTGGGGCGGGCGGCAAGGCCAAGGGCTGCGTGGTTTATACCGCGGATGGCGGCAAGAGCGGTCGCCCTGGCGCCGACGGCCAGCCCGGGCCTGCCGGAGCGGCGGGGGCGGTGACGGTGCAGCGGTTCTAAACGTATGGCGAACCTCATGTGGGAGCGGGCTTGCTCGCGAAGAGGGCGTGTCAGGTTAATCAATGTTGATTGACCCAACGCCTTCGCGAGCAAGCCCGCTCCCACAAGTTCAGTGTGATATCGACGATTTTTTTCAGAACATCGGCCGCGCCGCGCCAAGCGCCACCACCAGCAACCCGATCAACAAATTGATCCCCACCAACCGCCGGATTTTCCCGAGCACCGCCGCACCCGCCGGCCAGTCCTGCGCCGTTACGGCGTTACGCAAAACGGGCAGTTGCAAGCCCTGGATGCGGATAAACAGTGCTGTCATCACTATGTACAGCCCCATCATGATCTGCACATAACGCGGCGCGGTTTCGAAGCCGGCGAAGCGCAGATGGATCAGGCCGACGCCGCTGATCGGTAAAAGCACCACGGCCACCCAGACCCAGACGAAAAAACGCTGAAACACTTCTACCCATAACTTGAGCCGGGCAGGGCCCTCTAGCGCCGTCATTGCGGCGGGTCGCAGGATCATCCAGGCGAAGAACATGCCGCCGACCCAGATCAGGGCCGCCAGTAAATGCAGGGTGTAGACGAGGGCAAAGGGTGTCATTGGGTTACTCCGTTCTGCGCAGGATTCATTAGCGGGGTATGATAGCCGCCGATCCGAACCACTGAAAATTTATCCAGCGTTTTTAGCGCCCGACCATTCATGATCAGCACCGAACTCAAAACCACGATCCAGGGCGCCTATTCGCGTTTTCTCGAAGCCAAGAGCCTCAAGCCGCGATATGGCCAGCGCCTGATGATTGCCGAAGTGGCAAAAGTCCTGGGTGACATCGACACCGACGACGAAGGCCGGCGCAGCGGCGAGCCTGCCATCGTGGCGGTGGAGGCCGGCACCGGTACCGGCAAGACCGTGGCCTACAGCCTGGCAGCGATTCCGACTGCCAAGGCCGCTGGCAAACGCCTGGTGATCGCCACGGCCACCGTCGCCCTGCAGGAGCAGATTGTCTACAAGGACCTGCCCGACCTGATGCGCAACAGCGGGCTGAACTTCACGTTCGCCCTGGCCAAGGGCCGCGGGCGCTACATGTGCCTGTCCAAGCTCGACATGTTGCTTCAGGAAGGCCACGCCCAGACCGCCACGGCCCAGTTGTTCGAAGAAGAAGGCTTCAAGATCGAGGTCGATGAAGCCAGCCAGAAGCTGTTTACCAGCATGATCGAAAAGCTGGCCGGCAATAAATGGGACGGCGACCGCGACAGCTGGTCCACGGCCCTGGAAGACGCCGACTGGTCTCGCCTGACGACCGACCATAGCCAGTGCACCAACCGCCATTGCCCTAACTTCGGCCAGTGCGCCTTCTACAAGGCCCGGGAAGGCATGGGCAAGGTCGACGTCATTGTCACCAACCACGACATGGTCCTGGCCGACCTGGCCCTGGGCGGCGGTGCGGTGCTGCCGGACCCGCGCGACACGATCTACGTGTTCGACGAAGGCCATCACCTGCCGGACAAGGCCATCGGCCATTTCGCCCATTACACCCGGCTGCGCTCCACCGCCGATTGGCTGGAAACCACCGCCAAGAACCTCACCAAGCTCTTGGCCCAGCATCCGTTGCCGGGCGACCTGGGCAAGTTCATCGAGCAAGTGCCGGAGCTGGCGCGGGAAATCAAGACGAACCAGCAGTTCATGTTCACCGCGTGCGAGCAAGTGGCCGATTTCAAGCCCGGCGAAGACGTCGAGGGGCGTGAGCGGCCACGCCACCGGTTTGTCGGCGGGGTGATTCCTGAACACATGCGCGACATGGGCATCGAGCTCAAGAAAGGTTTCGCGCGCCTGACGGATCTGTTCACGCGGCTGACCGACCTGCTCAAGGAGGGCATGGATGGCGAGGTCAACATTGGTATCGCCAGCAACCAGGCCGAGGAGTGGTATCCGCTGTTCGGCAGCCTGCTGTCCCGCTCCCAAGGCAACTGGGAACTGTGGACGGCCTTCACCGCCGAAGACCCGGAAGACAACCCGCCGATGGCGCGATGGCTGACCCTGGCCGAAAGCGGTTCGCTGTTCGACATCGAGGTCAATGCCAGCCCGATCCTGGCGGCGGAAATGCTGCGGCGCAACCTGTGGAACGTGGCCTACGGCGCGCTGGTGACCTCCGCCACCCTGACCGCCCTCGGCACGTTCGACCGCTTCCGCATGCGCGCCGGCCTGCCGAAGAAGGCCGTGACCGCCGTGGTGCCAAGCCCCTTCCATCACGCCGACGCCGGTGTGCTGCGGGTGCCGGACCTCAAGGCCGACCCCCGGGACGCCGCCGGCCATACGGCGGCGATCATCCGCGACCTGCCGGAACTGGTGGAAGGCTCACGGGGCACGCTGGTGCTGTTTTCCTCGCGCAAGCAGATGCAGGACGTGTTCGATGGCTTGGACCGTGATTGGCGCAAGCAGGTGTTCATCCAGGGCAACCTGTCGAAGCAGGAAACCCTGAACAAGCACAAGGCACGGGTCGACGGCGGTGATTCCAGCGTGTTGTTCGGCCTGGCGAGCTTCGCTGAAGGCGTGGACTTGCCCGGTGCCTATTGCGAGCACGTGGTGATCGCCAAGATCCCCTTCTCGGTTCCCGACGATCCGGTAGAGGCGGCGCTGGCCGAGTGGATTGAAGCCCGCGGAGGCAATCCGTTCATGGAAATCTCCGTGCCGGACGCTTCGCTGAAGCTGGTCCAGGCATGTGGCCGCTTGCTGCGCACCGAAGAAGACCGCGGCACCATCACCTTGCTCGACCGCAGGCTGGTGACCCAGCGCTATGGCAAGGCGATCCTCAATGCATTGCCACCGTTTCGGCGGGAGATTTCCTGATACGTGTTGCTGTGGCAAGGGCGCTTTTGTGGCAAATGGACGCTTTTGTGGCGAGGGAGCTTGCTCCCGCTGGGCTGCGCAGCAGCCCCAAACCTGGCACAGCGGTGTGCCAGGCCTATGGCGTGCGGTCTGAACAGGGCTGCTGCGCACCCCAGCGGGAGCAAGCTCCCTCGCCACAAAGGCCAGAACCAGTCCGGTCAGCCGTCTTGCGGCGGTTCCCAAAAGCCTGAATGGCTGAAACAATGCCAGCCACCTTAAAAGTGTTTGTTTCAAGGGAGTTACGGGTGCAAATTCAAGGTCATTACGAGCTTCAGTTCGAAGCGGTGCGTGAAGCGTTCGCGGCATTGTTCGATGACCCCCAGGAGCGCGGCGCGGCGTTGTGCATCCAGGTGGGGGGGCGCACGGTCATCGACCTGTGGGCCGGTACCGCCGACAAGGATGGCCATGAAGCCTGGCACAGCGACACCATCGCTAACCTGTTCTCCTGCACCAAGACGTTCACCGCCGTCACCGCCTTGCAACTGGTGGCCGAAGGCAAGTTGCAACTGGACGCCCCGGTGGCCCGCTATTGGCCTGAGTTTGCGGCGGCGGGCAAAGCTGGCATTACCCTGCGCCAACTGCTCTGCCATCAGGCCGGACTTCCGGCGTTGCGTGAGCTGTTGCCGCCCGAAGCGCTGTATGACTGGCAAACCATGGTCGACGCCCTGGCGGCCGAAACGCCTTGGTGGACGCCGGGCGAGGGTCACGGTTATGCCGCGATCACTTACGGCTGGCTGGCGGGCGAGTTGTTGCGCCGGGCCGACGGGCGAGGCCCGGGGGAGTCCATCGTGGCCCGCGTCGCCAAGCCGTTGGGCCTGGATTTTCACGTGGGCCTGGCCGACGAGGAATTTTATCGCGTGGCCCACATCGCCCGTGGCAAAGGCAACGTCGGCGATGCGGCGGCCCAGCGCCTGTTGCAGGTGACGATGCGCGAGCCCACGGCCATGACCACCCGGGCTTTTATCAATCCGCCGTCGATCATGACCAGCACCAACAAACCGGAATGGCGGCGCATGCAGCAACCGGCGGCCAACGGCCACGGCAATGCCCGTAGCCTGGCTGGGTTCTACGCGGGACTGCTCGATGGCAGCCTGCTGGAAGGTGAAATGCTCGACGAACTGACTCGCCAGCACAGCCTCGGCGAGGATAAGACGTTGTTGACCCAGACCCGTTTCGGCCTGGGCTGCATGCTTGACCAGCCGGATGTGCCGAATGCGACCTACGGCCTCGGCCCACGGGCGTTCGGTCATCCGGGGGCAGGAGGCTCGATCGGGTTTGCCGATCCCGAACATGATGTCGCGTTCGGCTTCGTGACCAACACGCTTGGGCCTTACGTGTTGATGGACCCGCGCGCGCAGAACCTTGCGCGGGTGCTTGCCACTTGTCTATAAAACGCCATTGAAGGCCATGGACACAGGAACCTCGTGTCCTTTTCAGTTTCCAAGCGTCTGTTTATGCGGCCAAAACATGGCCTTGTTTTTTCATCTAGATCATTTTGTGGATATCCAATGTCATCGAATAAAACCCTCGCTCTGGCGCTGTGCTTCGCTATCACCGGTTGCGCACAAACCCCACAAAATGATGCCGAGGGCAGCAGTGGCTGGTGGCCGTTCGGTTCTTCCGACAAGGTAGCGGCCAAGGAAGCGGCGCCAGTGGCGCCCCTGAAGCCAGCCGCCGTCGCACCGCAAGCCAAGGCCGAGGGTGCCAGCCATTGGTGGTGGCCGTTCTCTTCCGAGGAAACCGCCGCAGACGCCGCCAAAAAAGCCGAAGCAAAAGCTGAAGCCAAGCCTGAGGCCAAGGCGCCAACAGCGGTTGCCAAGGCCGAAGCCGAAAGCAATGGCAAGTGGTGGTGGCCGTTCGGCGGCAAGGATCAGGAAACCGCCAAGGCGGTGCCGATGCCCGATCCGAAAGTTACCCAGGCCTGGCTCGACGACTACGAGCCGAAGCTGCGCACCGCCATCAAGGACAGCAAGCTCGAACTCGAGCGCCGCGACAACGTGCTGGTGGTCACCGCGCCCGTGGACGGCTCGTTCAACCCGGACCGCCCGGCCATGCTGTTGCCTGTGACGCTCGGCCCGTTCACCCGCGTGGCGAAGATCCTCGAGGCCGATCCGAAGACCGCCGTGCTGATTCTCGGCCATGCCGATACCTCGGGCGCCGCCCCGGCCAACCTCAAACTCAGCCAGGAGCGTGCCCAGTCCGTGGCGGCGATTTTCCGCCTCAGCGGCCTGCAACGCGATCGCCTGATGCTGCGCGGCATGGGCGCAGTGGCGCCACGTGCGGCCAACGATAGCGTCGAGGGTCGTGCCTTGAACCGTCGTGTGGAACTGCTGGTCACGCCCGCCAACACCATGGTTGCGCTGCTGAGCAAATACAACATGCCGGCGCCGGCCCCGGTGACCATGGTTGCCGCCCAGGATGTGAAGCCTGCTGCCCCGGCCCCTGCGCCTGCGGCTAAAAAAGCGGTGGCTTCGACCAAGAAAGCCTCGACCAAGAAAGCGCCGGCCAAAAAAGCCGCGACCAAGGCGCCTGCAAAAAAAGCCCCGGCCAAGCCCGCCACCCCGGCGAAGAAACCCCAACCGGCCAAAGCCGCCACCGATACCAAGAAAGTCGCGGCCGCCGAGACTCCGAAGCAGTGATGGGCTAACCATAAGGAATGCGCCATGACCCAACCGCTGGCTGATATGCGCCGCGACTACACCCGCGACGGCTTGACCGAGGCACAAGCCCCGGCCGAGCCGTTTGCATTGTTCCACCAATGGTTCGCCGACGCGGTGAAAACCGAACAGGCCCCGGTGGAGGCCAACGCCATGACCCTGGCGACGGTGGATGCAGAGGGGCGCCCGCATTGCCGGATCCTGCTGCTCAAGGGCCTGGATGCCCTGGGCTTTACGTTCTTCACCAACTACGACAGCGCCAAGGGCCAACAACTGGCCGCGAATCCATTCGCGGCCATGACGTTTTTCTGGCCGGCCCTGGAACGCCAGGTGCGCATCGAAGGCAAAGTGGTCAAGGTCACGGCGCAAGAGTCGGACGCCTATTACCAGGTTCGCCCGCTGGGCAGCCGTCTCGGCGCCTGGGCTTCACCCCAGAGCCGGGTGATTTCAGGGCGCGCGGAGTTGGACGATTTGCTCAAGGCCACCGAGCAACGTTTCAGTGACAGCCAACCCCATTGCCCGGAGCATTGGGGCGGTTACCGCTTGCTGCCCGAGCGCATCGAGTTCTGGCAGGGCCGCCCAAGCCGCCTGCATGATCGCCTCAACTACCGCCTGCAAGGGGCGAACTGGACTCGCGAGCGCCTGGCGCCTTAGGCGGATAATCTGCCGCAGCGGTTTGCAACCATTGCGGCAGGTCCCTGCGCTTGATGCCTTGCTCTCGGGCGCGGGTCAATTGTTGCAGCATGTAGGTCTTTTTCTGCTCATCCTGCCCCGCCAACGACAGTGCCAGGTCGCGGTCCATCCAGCGTTTGATCCGCACGTACAGCCACCCGTGGAAGTACAGGCCGGCCACGGTGGTGACGACGATAATGAAATAGTCCATGAAAAAATCCCTGGGTTGATGACGCAGGTTTCGTAAATTGGCGCTACTGTTTGGTGAATTTTTCCGGTGCGCCTGTATCCCACCTGAATGAAAACAATTTTATCCCGGCAAGGCCGTGACAGGCGTCAAGCTGGGGAGTTTAATGAATCCCTGTCTTTTGGAGTTGATGCTATGCGTAAGTCTGTTTTGCTGGTTGCTTCCTTTTCCACGATGGCGATGTTGCTCACTGGCTGTCAGTCGAGCCTGACCGGTGACTCCTACTCCCGTGACGAAGCGCGTCGCGTGCAGACGATTCGCATGGGGACCATCGAATCCCTGCGTCCGGTCAAGATCGAAGGCACCAAGACCCCGATCGGCGGTGCGGCGGGTGCCGTGGTCGGTGGTGTGGGCGGCAGCGCCATCGGTGGTGGCCGTGGCAGCATCGTCGCTGCTGTGATCGGCGCCGTGGCCGGTGGCCTGATCGGTTCCGCCACTGAAGAAGGCCTGACCCGTACCCAGGGTGTGGAAATCACTGTGCGTGAAGATGACGGCAGTATGCGTGCCTATGTGCAGCAGGTTCAGGAGAACGAGGTGTTCCGTGTGGGTGAGCGGGTTCGTATTTCCACTGTGGATGGCACGAGTCGCGTATCGCACTAAGCTGGAATCAGGTCAGAAAAACGGCGCTTGTTCCTGGGAGGGAAAGCGCCGTTTTTTTATGGATTTTGTTTCGGGTTGCGGGGTGTATATCCGTTGCTGCGGTAACGGCGGCTTAGGGTTCAGCTCTTACGGCGGGTCACTTTTTTCAGACGCCACGAAGGCAGCGTGGTTAACGGGGCGCCCCAGATCAAAATCAAAAGCCGAGCGAGGCGGCCTTATAGCCGACCTGGCTCATGCTGGGGACCGCGTTCCTCCTGTGGGAGCGGGCTTGCTCGCGAAGGCGGTGTGTCAGTTTGCAGTGATGTTGGAGGTGCCGGTGTAATCGCGAGCAGGCTCGCTCCCACAGGTGATCCAGGTGCCCATGAGTCTCGTGTCTGGCTGCAGGCCTATTGTGGGAGCGAGCCTGCTCGCGAAGACGATGTCACAGTCGATGAAGATGTTGGACGGGCTGGCCTCTTCGCGAGCAAGCCCGCTCCCACAGGTTTTGCGGTGTGTATGGGTTTTGTGTCTGCTGTAGATCCAATGTGGGAGCGAGCCTGCTCGCGATAGCGGTGGCTCAGCCGCATAGATGCCGGCATGTGCCCCGCTTTGCTCTTGCTCTTGCTCTTGCTCTTGCTTTGGATCTTGATCTTGATCTGGGCGCCCCGTTAAACCACGCTGGCCGAACGCAGGCATTGCGCAGTGGGCAACCCGGCATGGATGCCGGGATAGCCGCGCTGGGCCATGGATGGCCCTTCGCGGCGGGCCCACGGAGCTGAGGGCACACCGAGCCTAGGCGAGGTGCCGAGTGGTGGGGCAAAGCGTTTTTGGTTACTTTTGGCGCTCTTCCAAAAGTGACCCGCTGTAAGAGCGGAACCGCCAGTGGCCGTTACCGCAGCAACGGATATTCACACCGTCCAGAATGGCTTTAAAAAAGCTAGATCAGCTTGGCAATGCAGGCTTACGACTGGCCGCCGCCGTCACCGCATACCCCAACAACGCCGCCAATATCGAACCCGTAAGAATCCCCATCCGATCCATGCCGGCGTAGTCACTCACACCCGGCTCGAACGCGAGGGAGCCAACGAACAGGCTCATGGTAAAGCCGATCCCGCAAAGGATCGCCACCCCCAGGATCTGCCCCCAATTGGCCCCGGCGGGCAGGCTGGCGATGCCGATTTTAACCGCCAGCCAGGTCAGGCCGAAGACGCCGACGGTCTTGCCCAGCAACAGGCCGATGGCAATCCCCATCGGTACGTGATGGGTGAAGCTCTCGACGGTGACGCCGTTCAGGGACAGGCCAGCATTGGCGAAAGCGAACAGCGGCAGGATGCCGTAGGCCACCCAGGGATGCAGGGCATGTTCCAGGGTCAGCAGCGGCGAGGTCTCGGCGTTTTTCGTGCGCAGCGGGATGCAGAACGCCAGGGTCACCCCGGCAAGCGTGGCATGGACACCGCTCTTGAGCACGCAGATCCAGAGGATCAGGCCCACGACCATGTAGGGCCCGAGCTTGACCACCCCCATCCGGTTCATCGCCACCAGCGCGGCGATGCAGGCGGCCGCCAGCATGAGCGACAAGGTGGAAAGGGCGCCGGAGTAGAAGATGGCGATGATGATAATGGCGCCCAGGTCGTCGATGATCGCCAGGGTCATCAGGAACAGCTTGAGCGACACCGGCACCCGCTTGCCGAGCAAGGCCAGTACACCGAGGGCGAACGCGATGTCGGTGGCGGTGGGAATCGCCCAGCCAGCGAGAGCGGGAGGATTGTCGCGGTTGAGAAACCAATAGATCAGGGCGGGCACCACCATACCGCCAATCGCCGCCGCCCCTGGCAGGACGATTTGCGAAGGTTTCGACAACTGCCCATCGAGGACCTCACGCTTGACCTCGAGACCGATGAGCAGGAAGAACATCGCCATCAGGCCGTCGTTGATCCACAGCAGCAAGGGTTTGGCGATCTTCAGCGCGCCGACTTGGGCGACCACCGGTGTGTCGAGCAGGCCGTTGTACAGCCAGGACAGCGGCGAATTGTTGATGACCAGGGCCAGCACGGCGGCAGCGATCAGCAGCAGGCCGCTGGCAGCCTCCAGTTGAAAAAAACGTGTCAGAGAATTGCGTAGAGCCACGATCGCTCTCCATTCATTGAATCAAAAAGATGGCACACCCTAACCCGTACTGTTAGTTGTTAAAACAAAAGTTATATTCTTTTTTGTTATATGTAGTTACAAGGCCTGCGCCACGCAGTCGGCAGTTACGGGCCATATTGGACCTTAGCTGTACCTGTGCGCGATGTCGGTTTTTTCCTAAGCTGGCGTCTGGTTTTTCCGAACGCCAGCCCTTGCCTGCACGACCGCGTGATTTCCCCGCGTCGAACCGATCAGTGAGAAAACACCATGAACGACCATCGCCAGTGGGCCCGCGAAGCGATCCGCATCATTGAGGCTGACTTCCAGCGCAGCGCCGATACCCACCTGATTCCGCTGCCGCTGCCTGGCCTGCCGGGCATCGAACTGTATTTCAAGGACGAGTCCAGCCATCCCACCGGCAGCCTCAAGCATCGGCTGGCGCGCTCGCTGTTTCTCTATGCGTTGTGTAACGGCTGGCTCAAGCCCGGTGCGCCAGTGATCGAGGCCTCCAGCGGCTCGACGGCGATTTCCGAGGCTTACTTCGCCAGGTTGCTGGGCCTGCCGTTCATTGCGGTGATGCCGGCGACCACCTCCAAGGAAAAAATCGCACAGATTGCGTTCTATGGCGGCCAGAGCCACCTGGTGGACGACCCTACGCAGATCTACGCCGAATCCGAACGCTTGGCCCGCGAGCATGATGGGCACTTCATCGACCAGTTCACCTACGCCGAGCGCGCCACGGACTGGCGGGCCAATAACAACATTGCCGAATCGATCTTCCAGCAGATGCGCTTCGAGCGGCATCCGGAGCCCGCTTGGCTGATTTCCAGCCCTGGCACCGGCGGCACCACGGCGACCCTGGGACGTTATGTCCGTTACCGCCAGCACGGCACCCGCGTGTTATGCGCCGACGCCGAGCGTTCCGTGTTCTTCGACTACTACCGCAGTGGCGACGCGAGCCTGCGCCTGGACTGCGGTTCACGCATCGAGGGCATCGGCCGGCCGCGGGTCGAGGCGTCGTTCCTGCCGAAAGTCATCGATGCGATGGTCAAGGTTCCGGATGCCTTGTCACTGGCGGCCATGCACTACCTGGCCGAGCGCTTGGGACGACGGGTCGGTGGGTCCAGCGGCACCAACCTGATCGGCGCACTCATGGCGGCCCGGCAGATGGCAGATGCCGGGGAGTCGGGATCGATCGTGGCGATCTTGTGTGACGGTGGCGAGCGCTACGCCACGACCTATTACGACCCGGCGTGGCTCAAGGCCCAGGGCTATGAGTTGAATGGGCTGATGGACATCGTGGCGGCGAGTGTGGAGCGGGGCGAGGCACTGCCGGAGAGTGTGTTGCGGGCGAATATCTGATCCCGAGACACTGACGTCTTGTGGGAGCGGGCTTGCTCGCGAAGGCGGTGGGTCAGTCAACTTATCGGTGAAGGGTGTATCGCATTCGCGAGCAAGCCCGCTCCCACAGGGTAATGCTGTTACTCAGGACTTTAAGTGAACAGCATCACTTCCATAAGCAGACCTCTGTCAGCCCTCGAGTCCCAGGATATCCCGCGCCACCGCCTCGGCAATCCGAATCCCGTCCACCCCCGCCGACAGGATCCCGCCCGCGTAGCCGGCGCCTTCACCCGCCGGGAACAGGCCCTTGACGTTCAGGCTCTGCAGCGACTCGTTGCGGGTGATGCGCAGGGGCGATGAGGTGCGGGTTTCGATGCCGGTCAGCACGGCGTCATGCAGCGAGTAGCCGCGGATCTGTTTCTCGAACGCCGGCAGGGCCTCGCGGATAGCTTCGATGGCGAAATCCGGCAGGGCCAAGGCCAAGTCACCGAGGGACACCCCTGGCTTGTAGGAAGGTTCGACGCTGCCCAGGGCCGTAGACGGCTTGCCGGCGATGAAGTCGCCCACCAGTTGCGCCGGAGCCTCGTAGTTGCTGCCGCCGAGCACGAACGCATGGGATTCCAGGCGTTCCTGCAATTCAATCCCGGCCAGTGGGCCACCTGGATAATCCACTTCCGGGGTGATGCCGACGACGATGCCGGAATTGGCGTTGCGCTCATTGCGCGAGTACTGGCTCATGCCGTTGGTCACGACGCGGTTCGGCTCGGACGTCGCCGCCACCACGGTGCCGCCCGGGCACATGCAGAAGCTGTACACCGAACGACCATTCTTGGCGTGGTGCACCAGCTTGTAATCGGCGGCGCCGAGTTTCGGATGGCCGGCGTATTTGCCCAGGCGCGCACTGTCGATCAGCGATTGCGGGTGTTCGATACGGAAACCCACCGAGAACGGCTTGGCTTCCATGTACACGCCCCGACCGTGGAGCATGCGGAACGTGTCCCGGGCGCTGTGGCCCAAGGCCAGGATTACGTGTTTCGAATGGATCTGCTCACCGCTGGCCAGCTCGACGCCAACCAGTTGACCGTCTTCGATCAAAACGTCGGTGACCCGCTGCCCGAAGCGCACTTCACCGCCCAGGGCGCGAATCTGCTCACGCATGGTTTCCACCACGCCTGTCAGGCGGAAGGTGCCGATGTGTGGTTTGCTGACGTAGAGGATTTCTTCCGGCGCACCGGCCTTGACGAATTCGTGCAGGACCTTGCGACCGAGGAATTTCGGATCCTTGATCTGGCTGTAGAGCTTGCCGTCGGAAAACGTCCCTGCGCCACCTTCACCGAACTGCACGTTGGATTCGGGATTGAGCACGCTTTTGCGCCACAGGCCCCAAGTGTCCTTGGTGCGCTGGCGCACTTCCGGGCCACGCTCGAGGATGATCGGCTTGAAACCCATCTGTGCCAGCAACAGGGCGGCGAAGATCCCGCACGGGCCGAAGCCGACTACGATCGGCCGTTCGCTCAGGTCGGTCGGCGCCTGGCCCACCACTTTGTAACTGACATCCGGCGCTTCGTTGACGTTACGGTCATCGGCGAACTTGCGCAGCACGCTGGCTTCATCGCGCACCGTCAGGTCGATGGTGTAGATGAAGCACAGTTCCGAGGATTTCTTGCGCGCGTCGTAGCTGCGCTTGAACAAGGTGAAGTCGAGCAGGTCATCGCTGGCGATGCCCAGGCGTTGCACGATGGCGGGACGCAGGTCTTCTTCGGGATGGTCGATTGGCAGCTTGAGTTCGGTGATTCGTAACATGGCGGGGTCCGGTTCGCGGGATGCACAACTGCACCAGGGCGTGAACCGGCGATTATAAGCCAAAAGCGGTGAATCAGTCGTCGCGCGCGCCACCGAAGTAGGCGCAGCCGCGCTGGACCTGGTTGTTGACTCGCAACTCGGCGCTCATGTGTTGCACGCTGCCAGTGGCGCTGTCGATACAGCGTGCCGGTGTCACCCAGAGTTCGACTTTCTCGCCGTTGGCTTCGGTGCCGAGGTTGAAGCGGCCATCGCCCAATTGCTCTTCGACATAAGGCACTGCCAGTGGCGGCTGACCTACGCGATCCAGTACCAGGCCCTTGCCGCTGGCCGTGAGGGTCCATTCCGGACTGTGGCCCACTGCACGCAGAATCATGCGTTTGAAGTCAGCGTTGTCGCATGTGGTCCCCGACGGTTCCAGGCGATAGAGCTGCTCGACGTCCAACTGGCTGTCGGTACCGGCCGCCGCGCTGGAAACGATGCGACCGCGTACGTCGGCAAACAATTTGCCGTGATCGTCGGCCAAGGATGCAGCTTGTTGCAGGACGCTGGTGCCGCCGGCGTCGTTGACGATGTAGCGGCGTTGTTCCTGGCACGGCTGGATGACCAGTTTGCCATCGGCCGCCGTGAGTTCGCCCTGCAGGCGCACCTGGCCGGCGTGGGAGGCGCTCTGACGAGGGGCGTCGAGCAATTGGCAGCCGGTGAACAGCGGCAGGAGGGCGACAAACAGCAGGGAGCGGGCGGCACGCATCATTGGGTCTCCAGACAAGTGTCGCCACGTTACTCAGACTGATCCCACATCACAACCCATAGGAGCGGTGTAGGAGCTGTCGAGTGCAACGAGGCTGCGATCTTTCCCCTGACAATTGAGTCTTGAATGAAAGACCAAAGATCAAAAGATCAAAAGATCAAAAGATCGCAGCCTTCGGCAGCCCCTACACGGGTAGGTGATCGGTCAACCCACGTGAAACGTCTGACCGGTTTGCAGGCCTTCGACGCTCTTGGCGTAGGCCAATGCCACGTCCACTGCGGGTACGGGCTTGGAGCCGCGGAAATAAGGCGCGTATTTGTCCATGGCTTCCAGTAGCACGTTCGGGCTCACCGAGTTGACCCGCAGGCCCCGTGGCAACTCGATTGCCGCGGCGCGCACGAAACTGTCCAGGGCGCCATTGACCAGGGCCGCCGACGCGCCGCTCTTGATCGGATCGTGGCTGAGCACGCCAGTGGTGAAGGTGAAGGATGCGCCGTCGTTGGCGAATTCGCGGCCGATCAGCAGCAGGTTGACCTGGCCCATCAGTTTGTCTTTCAAGCCCAGGGCAAAGCTGTCTTCGGTCATCTCGGCCAGGGGCGCAAAGGTGACGTTGCCGGCGGCGCAGACCAAGGCATCGAAACGGCCGGTCTTCTCGAACAGGGCGCGAATCGAGGCGCTGTCGCTGATATCCACTTGCAATTCACCGCTGTGACGGCCGATCCGAACGATGTCGTGGCGGGGCGACAGTTCGTTATCGATGGCCGAACCGATGGTGCCGTTGGCGCCGATCAACAGGATTTTCATGAGCTGTTCCTCAATGGGCTGAATGAGTTTTCAGTCTAGAGGGGTTCTTTCCATTGATAATCATGCTAATAGGCAACCTTTGGTTTTCATTTGGAAACAATCCAATGAGCGAAATGGATGACCTGGCGGCATTTGCCGTGTTGATGGAGGCCGGCAGTTTTACCTTGGCGGCCCAGCAGTTGGGGTGCAGCAAGGGTCAGTTGTCCAAGCGCATCAGCTTGTTGGAGAAGCGCTTTTCAGTGGTGTTGCTGCAACGCACCACTCGACGCTTGAGCCTCACGGCGGCAGGGGCGGCGTTGTTGCCCCAGGCCCAGGCATTGTTGGTGCAAGTAGAAAGGGCGCGTCAGGCATTGGCGCGGTTGAAGGATGACATCTCCGGGCCGGTGCGTATGACGGTGCCGGTTTCGTTGGGCGAAACGTTCTTCGAGGGTTTGTTGACGGAGTTCGCTCGCACCTATCCCGACGTGCAGATCGAACTGGAGCTCAACAACGGCTACCGTGACTTGAGCCGCGATGGCTTCGACCTGGCGATCCGTTCCGACGCTGCCATCGATGAACGGCTGGTCGCCCGGCCAGTGCTGGCGTGGCACGAAATGACCTGCGCCAGCCCGGCCTACCTTGAGCGTTACGGCGCACCTGAGACGCCCCAGGCCCTGGCTGAGCACCGCTGCTTGCTCAACAGCCACTACAGCGGTCGGGAAGAATGGCTTTACCACCAGCAGCACGAACTGCTGCGGGTCCGAGTCTCAGGGCCGTTTGCCAGCAATCACTACAGCCTGCTGAAAAAAGCCGCCCTGGCCGGCGCCGGAATCGCCCGGCTGCCGTCGTACCTGCTGCATGAAGAGTTGGCTGACGGGCGCCTGCATTGGCTGCTGCGCGATTACCAGACCCGGCGCATGCCGATGTACCTGGTGCACCCGTACCAGGGCGGCCTGCCCAAGCGCACCCAGGTGCTGGCTGATTATTTGATCGATTGGTTCAAGCGCAGCGGCGAGGCGTTGGATCGACTGCAGCGATAGTCCAGCCATTGGAGATTTTTTGTGGGAGCGGGCTTGCTCGCGAAGACGGTTGTACATCCAGCATATGTGCAAACTGACCCACCGCCTTCGCGAGCAAGCCCGCTCCCACATGGGATCTGTGTTCAGGCGTGGGCGTAGCGCTTGGCAATCAGGTGGTCGATCGACAGCAGCCCCGGCCCACGGGCCATCAGGTAGAGCAAGACCGCCGCCCAGGTGCCATGGGTCGGGTAGGCGTCCGGGTAGACGAACAGCTGGATGGTCACGGTCATGCCCAACAAGGCCAGCGCCGAAAAGCGTGTCGCCAGGCCAAGCAGGATCAGCACCGGGAACACATGCTCGGCTGAGGCCGCCAGGTACGCGGCCAGTTCCGGCGACAGCAGCGGCAGGGCGTATTCGCTTTTGAACAGGGGAATGGTCGAGTCCGCCAGATGCGGCAGGCCGATCTGGAAGGTGCCATCGAGCAGGTCGATGGCCAGGCCTTCGATTTTGGTCTGGCCGGATTTCCAGAACACCGCGGCAATCGAGAAACGTGCGACGAAGGCGATCAGGCTGTGGGGAATTTTCTCCAGCCATTGAATGAAACCGGCAATCAGGGTGTTCATGGAGATACCTGTTCGGCGAGGAGGTGAGTGATGGCCTGATGACGGATGAGGCCCGCCAGGGTGTGTTCCAGGTCGAGGTCGTTTGAGGCTTCAATGGCTGCAATCAGGGACACCCCCTGTTGCAGGGCCGTGATAAAGCCATGGGCAGCGTGACTGATCGCAAACACCTTCACGTCCAGGCCGTTGCGCAGCACCAAGGCGTTTTGCGCGGGGAAAGCTTCGAACGGCACCGGCGTCTGGTGCTGATGGGCGGCCCAGATCGTCACCACGGCGAAGGGCGATTGCAGCAGGCGCAGTGACGGGTGAAGCCCAATCTTCAGGTGTCCCGCCAGCGTGGGGGACGACAGCGCCTTTACAATTTGTTCTTGCGCCATGGGCTCGGCGTCGGCGGCATGCCAGGCTTGTAGATGCAGTCGCTCCAGGCGAGCGACGTCCGTCAGGTACGGCACGCTGGCGGCGGGTTCGAAGTGTTTGATGAATTCGGCAAAATCGTCCCCGTAGTCGCTCATCACCGGGCTTCGCGGCGCTGTCGATTGGACGTAGACCCCGGCCATGGCCCGAAAGAATTCCTCACCCACCAGATGCACCACCACCGGATAGTTGTCGGCCAGGGCGTTGATCAATGAACCGAGCACGTTATTGCGGTACACCGCGAAACGGCTTTCCGGGGCCGCGCCGTTGGCGCTGACCAAGCCGGGCGGACACGCTTTGCGCGGGTCGAGCAGGGCGGCGGTGAAGGCGTGCTGGTTGCTCATGACCGCGCTCCTGCGGCGCTCAACAGCCGATCGGCCTGGCGCGCTTCGGCCAGCAGCACCTCCCACGCAGGCACGTGGTTGTCGCGCTCGATCAAGGTGGCGACCGGCCCGATCCGCTCCAGCACCTTGAGATACAGTTGCCAGACGGCGTGGTCGACGGGGGCGCCGTGATCGTCTATCAGCAGGCGCTCGCCGAGGCTGTCGGTGTCTTCGGCAAAGCCGGCCAGGTGAATTTCGCCGGTCGCGTGCAAGGGCAGGGCACCGAGGTAGGCCAAGGGATCGCGGCAGTGGTTGATGCACGAAACGTAGACGTTGTTCACATCCAGCAGCAGGCCGCAGCCAGTACGGCGGATCACTTCGCTGATGAAGTGTGGCTCGTCGAGGGTCGAGGCTTCGAAGGCCAGGTAGGTGGCCGGGTTTTCCAGCAACAGCGCGCGTTTGAGGCTGCTCTGGACCTGATCGATGTGCTGGCAGACGCGGTCGAGGGTTGCTTCGTCGTAGGCCAGGGGAAGCAGGTCATTGAGGAACACCGGGCCGTGGCTGGACCAGGCCAGGTGTTCGGAAAAAGACTGGGGCTGATAGCGTTCGATCAATGCGGCCAGGCGCTGCAGATGCGCAACATCCAGCGGCCCCTCCCCACCGATCGACAGGCCGACACCGTGCAATGACAGCGGGTACTGCTCGCGTATCCGCCCCAGGAAGTGATGAAGCGGCCCGCCCGCCACCATGTAGTTTTCCGCGTGCACTTCGAAAAAGCCCAGATCCGGTCGGGTCTGGAGCACTTCACGAAAATGCTCGCTCTTGAGCCCCAGCCCCGCCTTGGGCGGCAACCGGCTATCAAGGGCGGGGGAAGGGGTCTTCAACATGGTGACGGGCCTCAGGCAGATGCGATCAGGATTTGGCTTTGAACGCTTCGAGCTGGCCGAAACCGGTCGGGGAAGTTTTGCTTTCCATGGTGGTGCAAGTGCCTTTTGGCACCGATTTCCAGGCGTTGCCCTGGTAGTCCATTTTTGCCGTACCTGCGCAGGTGGTGCCGGCGCCGGCGGCGCAATCGTTCTTGCCTTTTAGGGCAACGCCGAAGCATTTCTCCATGGTGTCGTCGGCTGCGTGGACGGTCGAGACGGCTGTCATGCTCAGGGCAGAGCCCAGGGCCAGGACCAGGGCGGTGGCGGACAGGGTGCGGGTCGAAGCAGTCATGGTGATTCTCCAGTCTTCAGGGAAATGAACCGGCGTTAGTGCCGGTCTACTGAACTAGAGGAGGGAGAGGGGAAAGCGTTACAGCGTTTGCAGATTTTTTTCGGTTTTCCCCAAACCCGTGGCGAGGGAGCTTGCTCCCGCTGGGCCGCGCAGCGGCCCCAAGGTGTTGCGGTCGCTGCGCAACCGAGCGGGAGCAAGCTCCCTCGCCACAAAGGCAATCATTTTACGAAGGGCAAAAAAAACGGCCCGAAGGCCGTTTTTTTTTTTGCGCCAGACTTAACCGCCCAAGTACGCCTCGCGCACTTTCGGGTCGGTCAGCAAGGCTTCGCCGGTGCCTTGCATCACCACGCGACCGTTCTCCAGCACGTACGCCCGGTCGGCGATTTTCAGCGCCTGGTTGGCGTTCTGCTCCACCAGGAACACCGTCACGCCATCCTTGCGCAGCTGTTCGATGATGTCGAAGATCTGCTGGATGATGATCGGTGCCAGGCCCAGGGACGGCTCGTCGAGCAGCAGCAGCTTGGGCTTGCTCATCAGCGCACGGCCGATGGCGAGCATTTGCTGTTCGCCGCCGGACATGGTGCCGCCGCGCTGGGTAAAGCGTTCTTTCAGGCGTGGGAAAAGGTGCAAGACCTTGTCCATCTGTTCCTGATAGTCGCCCTTGTCAGTGAAAAAACCGCCCATGGCGAGGTTTTCTTCCACGGTCAGACGGGCAAATACCCGACGGCCCTCAGGCACCACGGCGATGCTCTTGCGCATGATCTGCGCCGAGTCCTGACCCACCAGTTCCTCACCCATGTAGCGGATGCTGCCGCTGTGGGCCTGGGGCGAACCGCAGAGCGTCATCAGCAGGGTGGATTTGCCGGCGCCGTTGGCACCGATCAGCGTGACGATTTCGCCCTGGCGGACCTCGACGTTGACGCTGTGCAGGGCCTGGATCTTGCCGTAGAAGGTGGAAACGTTTTCGAACTGCAGCATTTACGCTTCCCCCAGGTAGGCTTTGATCACTTCAGGATTGTCGCGGATCTGTTCCGGCGTGCCGTCGGCCAGGGGCGTGCCCTGGTTGATCACGACGATGTGGTCGGAAATGCTCATGACCAGCTTCATGTCGTGCTCGATCAACAGCACGGTGACGTTGTGCTCCTCACGCAGCACGCCGATCAACGCCTTCAGGTCTTCGGTTTCCTTCGGGTTCAGGCCGGCGGCCGGTTCGTCGAGCATGAGGATCCGCGGGCGGGTCATCATGCAGCGGGCGATTTCCAGGCGCCGTTGCTGACCGTAGGCCAGGGTCCCGGCGGTACGGTTGGCAAACTCGGTGAGGTTGACCTTGTCCAGCCAGTACTCGGCGTATTCCATGGCCTCGCGTTCGCTCTTGCGGAACGCCGGGGTCTTGAACAGGCCGGCAAAGAAGTTGGTGTTCAAGTGACGGTGCTGGGCGATCAACAGGTTCTCGACCGCTGTCATGTCCTTGAACAGCCGCACGTTCTGGAAGGTGCGCACCACGCCCTTGCGGGCGATGTGGTGACCGGGCAGGCCCTGGATGGGCTCGCCGTCCAGCAGGATGGTGCCGCCAGTTGGCTGGTAGAAGCCGGTCAGGCAGTTGAACACGGTGGTCTTGCCCGCGCCGTTCGGCCCGATGAGGGCAACCACTTGCTTCTCTTGCACGGTCAGGGCTACGCCGTTGACCGCCAGCAAACCGCCGAAGCGCATGCTCAGGTTTTCGACTTTCAGGATCTCGCGACTCATTTGCGCAGCTCCATGTGGGGGCGTTGCATAGGCAGCAGACCTTGAGGACGCCAGATCATCATCAGCACCATCAAGGCGCCGAACATCAACATGCGGTATTCGCTGAATTCACGCATCATTTCGGGCAGCAGGATCATCACGATCGCCGCCAGGATCACGCCCAACTGCGAGCCCATCCCGCCCAGCACCACGATGGCGAGGATGATCGCCGACTCGATGAAGGTGAAGGATTCCGGCGTCACCAGGCCCTGGCGAGCGGCGAAGAAGCTACCGGCAAAACCGGCGAACGCAGCGCCGAGGGTGAAGGCCGACAGTTTGATCACGGTTGGGTTGAGACCCAGCGCACGGCAGGCGATTTCGTCTTCACGCAATGCCTCCCAGGCGCGGCCGATCGGCATGCGCAGCAGGCGGTTGATGACGAACAGCGCGGCCAGGGCCAGCAACAGGGCAACCAGGTAGAGGAAGATCACCTTGTTGATCGAGCTGTATTCCAGGCCGAAGTACTCGTGGAAGGTCTGCAGGCCTTCGGCGGCTTTACGTTCGAAGGTCAGGCCGAAGAACGTCGGTTTCTCGATGTTGCTGATGCCGTTCGGGCCACCGGTGATGTCGGTCAGGTTACGCAGGAACAAACGGATGATCTCGCCAAAACCCAGGGTCACGATCGCCAGGTAGTCGCCGCGCAAGCGCAGGACCGGGAAACCCAGCAGGAAACCGAAGGTGGCGGCCATCATCCCGGCGATCGGCAGGCAGATCCAGAAGCTCAGGCCGAAGTAATGGGACAGCAGCGCGTAGCTGTAGGCACCGACGGCGTAGAAACCGACGTAACCCAGGTCCAGCAGGCCGGCCAGGCCGACGACGATGTTCAGGCCCAGGCCCAGCATCACGTAGATCAGGATCAACGTGGCGATGTCCACCGCGCCGCGTGAGCCGAAGAACGGCCACACCAGGGCCACGACGATCAGGCCCAGCACGATCCAGCGCTGGGTGCTCGGCAGGGTCAGGAAGTTGCTGGCCTTGGCCGGGATCACCGGCAGGCCGGGCGAAGACTTCCAGGCCGCGCTGATCTGCGTGCTGAACAACACGCGTACGAACATCAGCAGCGAGCACACGGCGATAGTCGCCAGGATGGCCGGGCTGGTGCCGTGCACTTCCAGGTTGATGCCGACGATGGTCAGTTTAAGACCCAGTACCGGGTAGGCCACGGCCCAGACCAGCAGGGCGCTGAAGAGCGCCGATTTGAGATGCCTAGTCATACTTTCTCAACCTCCGGGCGGCCCAGGATGCCGGTCGGCCGGAATAACAGAACCAGAACCAACAAGCCGAATGCCACGACGTCCTTGTACTGGTCGCCGAAGATGTCGGCGCCAAAGGCTTCGGCCACGCCCAGCACCAGCCCGCCGAGCATGGCGCCGGGGATGCTGCCGATGCCGCCCAGTACCGCGGCGGTGAAGGCTTTCAGGCCCACGAGGAAGCCGGCGTTGGGGTTGATCACGCCGTATTGCATGCTCAACAGCACCGCGGCGATGGCGGCCAGGGCCGCACCGATGACGAAGGTCAGGGCGATGATGTTGTTGGTGTTGATGCCCAGCAGGTTGGCCATCTTGATGTCCTCGGCGCAGGCGCGGCAGGCGCGGCCGAGGCGGGAACGAGAGATGAACAACGTGAGGCCGAGCATGGCGACCAGCGTCACCACGAACACCACGATTTGCATGTAGGAAATCAGCACTTCATGTGCCCCGCCTGGCCCGATGGCGAAGTTGCCCGGGATCAGGTTGGGAATGGATTTGTCCTTGGAGTCTTGCGAAAGCAGTACCGTGTTCTGCAGGAAGATCGACATACCGATGGCGGAAATCAACGGGATCAGACGGTTGCTGCCGCGCAGGGGGCGGTAGGCGATCCGTTCGATGCTGTAGCCATAGGAACTGGTGACCACGATGCTCGCGATGAAAGCCGCGGTCATCAACAGCGGGACACTGTCGAGTCCCATCATGGCCAGCCCGGCGATGGCGATGAACGCCACGTAGGAGCCGATCATGTAGACCTCGCCGTGGGCGAAGTTGATCATTCCAATGATGCCGTAGACCATCGTATAGCCGATGGCGATCAGGGCATACGTGCTGCCAACGGTCAGGCCGTTAACCAGCTGCTGGAAGAAGTGATAGATGTCAGGCATTACAGCGCTCCTAAAAACCTGATACGCATTTCACTGGTGGAGTCATTTTCCCGCCCGGGTCCCATGGATCTGCATCCACTTCGGACTCGAGTTTTGCCAGCGAACCGCTGATGACGGTTTTGAGATTTTCAGGTGGGGAGACTGGCGGATCACGCCAGCGCGGCCCAATACATTTAAAACAAAGCCCACGGCACGCCGTGGGCTTTATTGGCAGTCAGTCAGGCCAGGCCTTACTGAGGCGAAGCTTCGGTTTTAGGTTTGCCGAAATGCCACTCGTAGACCACGAACTTGAAGTCCTTCAGGTCGCCGTTCTTGTCGAAGCTCAAGTCACCGGTAGGTGTCTTGAAGGTGCCGGCGTGGATGGCTTCAGCCACTTTGCCTGCGTCTTCGCTCTTGGCAGCCTTGATCGCGTCGGCGATCACGGTCACTGCGGAGTAGGACGGGAATACGAACGGACCGCTCGGGTCTTCTTTCTTGGCCTTGAACGCGTCAGCCAGGGCGACGTTGGCCGGATCCTGGTCGAAGGATTTCGGCAGGGTCACCAGCAGGCCTTCGGAAGATTCCTTGGCGATCTGCGAGATGGAATCGTTACCCACGCCTTCCGGACCCATGAACTTGGCCTTCAGGCCTTTTTCCTGGGATTGACGCAGGATCAGGCCCAGCTCCGGGTGGTAGCCGCCGTAGTAGACGAAGTCGACGTTGGCTTGCTTGAGCTTGGCGATCATCGAGGAGAAGTCTTTGTCGCCGGCGTTCACGCCTTCGAAGACGGCCACTTTCACGCCTTTGCCTTCGAGGGTTTTCTTCACGGCGCTGGCGATGCCTTCACCGTACTGCTGCTTGTCGTGCAGGACCGCAACGACTTTCGGCTTGACGTGGTCGGCGATGTAGTTGCCGGCCGCAGGGCCTTGGGCGCTGTCCAGGCCGATGGTACGGAAGATCATCTTGTAGCCGCGAGCGGTGATGTCCGGGCTGGTGGCCGCCGGAGTGATCATGATCACGCCTTCGTCTTCGTAGATGTCGGAAGCGGGCTGGGTGGAGCTGGAGCACAGGTGGCCGACCACGAACTTGATGCCGTCGTTGACGACTTTGTTCGCGACCGCGACCGCTTGTTTTGGATCACAGGCGTCATCGTATTCAACGGCGACCAGTTGCTTGCCGTCGACGCCGCCCTTGGCGTTGATCTGTTCGATGGCCATTTTCGCGCCACTGAACTGCATGTCGCCGTATTGGGCTACAGGGCCGGTTTTCGGGCCGGCGATGCCGATCTTGATGGTGTCGGCGGCAAACGAATGGCTGGCAACCCCGGCCAGAACCATAGCGGCAAACAGTTTGGAAATCTGCTTAGTAGCCTTAGTCATAGTGCTCCACTCATGCTGTTGTAGTTTTTATAGTCCTGGCGCCGTAGCAGCAGAACCGGGTCAGATATCTTGGATACCCTCGCGGAAAATGCCCCCGGCAACTGTACCGGTACAGTGTAGAGCGCCGATTGTTGGCAAGGGAAGCTGGCGCTTGGGGGCAAAACCTGGAGGTGTCGCTTAATTGAAAGAAAAAGACAGAATAGCGGCGGGGGTTGTCCGGTCGTTTCGGCAATCCTTGGCTTTCCTGCGCTTTTCAATCGGTGCTGCAATTGCTACCGGGTTTTTCTGCCAGACCACCGACGTTATCATTCGCGCCGATTTCTTTTCCGGACAGCTCCCATGAATCAAGAACCTAGCACCCTCTATGCCAAGCTGCTTGGTGAAACCGCATCCATCACCTGGAAAGAGCTGGAGCCGTTCTTTGCCAAGGGTGCCCTATTGTGGGTCGATCCGGCACTGGATCTGATCGCCGCCGCCGAGGCCGTGGCCCAGGACGAAGGTACCAAAGTCGCCGCCTGGCTGGCCGCCGACCAGCTCGCCAAGCTGTCTGAAACGCGGGCGCTGGATTTTTTGGAGCGCGATCCGCAGCTCTGGGCGGTGGTGGTTTCGCCCTGGATTATGATCCAGGAAAGGGCATCGAATTGATCGACGCACCAAGTTGGTTCGCTCGTTGGCCTGATTGAAAGTGTGTAGGTGAGTAGCGTGATGGCGTCCTGCCGTGGCGAAACGCCACAGGGCAGGGTGACGTATACGTAACGGGAACAGTTCATTGAGCAGCCTTTGGGCTGCTTAATTGTTTCTGGATGTTGTCTCGGTGGTGTATCCAAGGCCGCCTTCGCGAGCAAGCCCGCTCCCACAGTGGACCGCGTTTCTTCAGAAAGAATGCGGTCCACTGTGGGAGCGGGCTTGCTCGCGAAAGGGGCAACGCGGTGCTGCGCCAGCCTCAATAAGACCTGCCCGTATGGTTATTAAGGGAAATAACCTTGGTCTTGCCAATCCGGTGACGATAGATCTCGCGCAGGTACTTGATGGATTTCTTCACGCAGTCGCGGGACAGGCGGATGTCGTTGATCGAGACGAACTTGTCTTTATCGTTGATCAGCTCACGGTACTTTTTCTCATACATCGGCTTGATCGCGTACCAGTTGGTGTCGAGGATCTTCGCCGGGTTCTCGAACTCATTGAGCAGTTCGTCGATGCGGGCTTCGTCGAAGTCTTCATTGATGATGAAGTCCAGGATCGAATTGTCCAGGGTCTCGTCGAAGCGGTACGGGGTGCGGGCGAAGCAGCGCTTGATGAACGCCACGATCAGGGTCAGGAAATCATCCGACAGGCACGGGCTCTTGGCGATCAGGGTGGTCAGCGACAGGTTGGCCGAGGCGCCGATCACCAGCGCGTAGCGCTTGAGGGTGGTATTGGGGAACAGGCTGTTGAGGTGGGTCTTGAGCCGGTTCAGGTCCATGTAGGACAGCTTGTAGTCCTTGGGCAAGGAGACAATGGACACCACCGACGAGCAGTTCTTGAAGAAGTGCAGGTCGTGCAGCGCGGCGGCGTCGTAGCCGGAGTTCTTGTACTGCTCCAACGAGGCACGGTAGCGCTTGGATTCGATGGGTAACAGGCTGATGCCTTCGATGGCCTGGGTGACCTTGTTGAAGTGCGGCAGGTCGATGGAGCGGAAGAACAGGTCGTCGATGTTCAGGCGCGGCGGCTCTTTCTCGAATACCTTGAACTTGTCGCCGCTCGGCGCCGGGGTTTCCGGGACGACGGATTCGGCGTAGGCAATCGCCACGGGGCCGGCCAGGCTCATGAACAGGTCGTTGGCGTCCAGGCGAATGGTTTCGCCAATGTCGATGCCGGCGCGACGGAAGTAGTTCTGGTCGTAGTCGGTGGTGACGGCCTGGGCCGTCAGGATGTTGAAGATCTGCTGGGAAATGTACTGGTTGGCGTGTTTTTCCATCGCATTGACATCAATGTTCTGGATGTTGCCGTCATCGCTTTCCTCGGCGTAACGCATGATGTCGTTGGAAATCAGCATCATCGCGTTCCATGGACGGATACGGCCCATGACGCTGGCTTCGCTGCTGTCTTCATTGGCGAAGTTGTAGGAGAAATCCCATTCTTCCGAGAGGTATTTGCACAGCAGGCGTCCGGCGTTGATGTGCAGCGCCTCGGACATTTCACTGCGATGGTCGGAAATGTTCGGCAGCACGCAGATGCCGCTGGTGAAAATCGGCTCGAAGACGAAGGAATGACCGCTCTTGCTGTCGTGTTCGTCCATCGGCTTGGTGTCGAACGTCTTGTTCATGTACGAGTACTGCTGGGCCAGGCCGAACTCGGAGGCCATGCCCGAACCGGTACCGCCGCCGGCGCTGAAGATCGAGAAATACAGGCGCGACTGGTTGGCCTTGATGCCGCAGCTGTCGATCAGGTACGAGTGGATCATTTTCCAGTCGGGGCTGGAGAAACGCTGGGTGTCCTTGTTCAGGATGATCTTGGCCAGGTACTGGCCGAGGATCGGCGCGTTACCGGCGCCACCGGCGTGGACTTCCGACAGGTCCATGATTTTCATTTTGCTGTAGTCGCGCAAAAAGCCGCTTTTCTCGCCCTTGCGCGAGAAACGGATGCGCCCGGCGATGTCCTTGTCCAGGTCGCCGAGCATGACCAGCGGTTCCACCAGGAATACCGGCTTGCTGGCCTTGCTGGTGCCCAGGCGCAGGTTGTTGCGGATCCACTGCGCCGGGCTGTAGCCCTTGTCGCTGTAGCCTTTGTCTTCGGCGTTGAATTCGTTGAGGTAGAACTTGCGGGCGTTGTACACCAGCTCGGCCACGTCCAGGGCGATGTTGGAGCCGCAGCGACCCAGGCCGATCAGGCACACCGACGGAAACTCTTGCTGGGCACGGTCGAATTCGTCGTCTACCAGGTGCGGTGGGCGCGGGAACACGGTGTCACGCAGGCCATCGAGGTTGTCGAGGATACGGTCGGTATTGGTTTCGGTGAAATACAGGTACTGCTGGGTCGACAGAGGGCGCGGAGGGGGCGACGGCTTCGAGACTTCAGGGCCGTTGGCGGCCGGGCTCAAGGTCAGATCGGATACCGCAGTGGCTGTTTTTTTTGAGGTCATTGTGCGCCATGTGCCTGAACTGGTGGCTCGACGAATGCGATCATCGAACCCTCGCGGATGGGAATTCGCGCCGGGATAAACGCGAATGTCGGTCCAAGCGGTCAGGGCTACAGCCTGAGCAGCGCTCGGGATAATCTTTTCCTGATCATGTTGAATCGGCCACCGAACCTCGATCTTTAACCAATAAAAGGCAAAATGATGGCAATTGGCGCAGGGTATTGACCGGCATCAAGAAATACGCCGCTTTCCATGGTCGGGTATCAGCCTTGCGAATAATTGGAGACAGGCCCCGTGCCGCTGTCTAGATTGCATAACCAGGCCACGGATCGTTGGCCCATAACAATAAAAGAGACGGACCCATGCAGAACTCGACCCAAGCGGCGAATGCCTGGCGCATTCTGTTCCTGTTGTTCCTGGCCAACCTGTTCAATTTCTTCGACCGCACCATCCCGGCGATCATCATCGAGCCGATCCGCATGGAATGGAGCCTCAGTGACTTCCAGATCGGCATCATCGGCACCGCGTTCACCATTGTTTATGCCATTGCCGGCTTGCCCCTGGGGCGCATGGCCGATAACGGTTCGCGCAGCAAATTGATGGGCTGGGGGCTTGCGGCTTGGAGCGGGCTGACGGCGGTGAACGGCCTGGTCGGCAGTTTCTGGGCGTTTTTGGTGGTGCGCATGGGCGTCGGCATCGGCGAGGCCAGCTACGCGCCGGCGGCCAACTCTTTGATTGGCGATCTGTTCCCGGCCCATCGGCGGGCGCGGGCCATGGGCATTTTCATGCTCGGGCTGCCGCTGGGGCTGCTGCTGGCGTTTTTCACCATCGGCGCGATGGTCAAGGCCTTCGACAGCTGGCGCGCGCCGTTCTTCATCGCGGCGGTGCCGGGGCTGGTGCTGGCGGTGTTCATGTTTTTCATCAAGGAGCCCAAGCGCGGCGCGGCGGAAACCGTGCAGGTGTCCCAGGAAAAGATCGACAAGCCGGTCCGCCGGGTGCTGGCGATTCCGACCTTTCTTTGGTTGGTGCTGGCGGGGCTGTGCTTCAACTTCGCGACCTATGCCTGCAACTCATTCCTGGTGCCGATGCTGCAGCGTTATTTCCTGATGCCGCTGCACGAGGCGGCCGTGGCGACCGGGATCATGGTGGGCGTGACGGGCTTGTTCGGGCTCACCCTGGGCGGCTGGGTCGCCGACAAGATCCACCAGCGCGTGCCCAACGGCCGCCTGCTGTTTGCCGCGTTCAGCCTGGCGATTTCGACGGTCACCACGGCGTGGGCCCTGCATGCCGGGCGCATAGAAATCGGCGTGTTCGTGGCGGTGTTCAGCGTCGGTTGGCTGTTTGCCTATAACTTTTACACCTGCGTCTACACCGCGATCCAGGACGTGGTGGAGCCGCGCCTGCGCGCCACGGCGATGGCGTTGTACTTTGCCGGGCTGTATTTGCTCGGCGGCGGCCTGGGGCCGGTGGTGGTGGGCGGCTTGTCCGACTACTTCGCCCGCACGGCCATGGCGACCGCAGGCGCCCCGCAGATGACCGAAGCCTTCAAGGCCATCGGCCTGCATGACGCGATGTACCTGATCCCGGTGGCGTTGCTCCTGACCATGGTGTTCCTGTTCCTGGCGTCACGCTGCTTCGTGCGCGATGCCAAGCGGATGAAGGATGGGATGAGTGCAGTTGTGGTGCCCGAAGGTGTCGTGGCGACGGCCTAATGAGATTTTGTGGCGCCGATGCTTTTGTGGCGAGGGAGCTTGCTCCCGCTCGGTTGCGCAGCGACCGCACCATTTTTGGGGCCGTTTCGCGGCCCAGCGGGAGCAAGCTCCCTCGCCACAGAGGTGGTGTGTTGCAGGTTATCCAGCCTTGTCATCCCGCCCCCGCAACAGGCGATCAGGCATCGCCACCGCTGCGGCCAACCCCAGCAGCGACACCGCCGCGCTGATCAGCAGCAAATGCCGGAACGTCGCCTGCAACGCCTGGCGCAAGGCATGCTGCGCCTCGCCCGGGGCAGCGTTGAGGCCGTCGAGCAAGACGTTGCCGGAATGCCCTTCGCCGAGCAGCGATGATCCGGTGAGCTGGGCGAAGCTTGAATCCTGCAACAAGGCCAGCAGCAACGCCGACATCAAGGCCACGCCCACCGCGCCGCCGAGGGAGCGGAACAGGTTGGTGGTGCTGGTGGCGACGCCAATGTCCTGTTGCTGCACGGCGTTTTGCGAGCCCACCAGCGACGTGGGGAACTGCATGCCGGAGGCGATGCCGCTGAGCAGCATGAACAGGCTGCTGAGCCAGAACGCATCAGGCGCCGTGAAGGCCATGCCGAGGATCGCGAATGGAAAGAGCAGGGCGCCGCTGAGGATCATCGGTTTGTAGCGCCCCGTGACCGAGGTTCGGCGGCCGGCGTAATACGCGCCAATGGGCAGCCCCATCGCCAGCGGCAACAAGTGCAACGCGGCGCTGTCGGCACCGGCGCCGGTCACGCTCTGGAAGCGCAACGGCACCAGCACCGTCAGGGAAATCGCCTGGAAACTGGTGAAGAACACCGTGCACCAGCACAGCACCGCGCTGCGGTTGGCGAACAGGTGCATCGGCAGCAACGGTTCCCGGGCCCGGCGCTCGTGCCAGGCGAACATCCCCAGCGCTACCCCCGCGCAACCCAGCAACCCCAGCACTTCAGGGCTGTGCCAGGCATGGCCTTGGCCGACCTGGGTAATCCCCAGCAACAATGCTGTCAGGCCGATGATCAGCAACACGGTGCCCAGGTAATCGATGATCGGCGTGCGTTGCGGTACTGGCAGCCCGACCAGGGTGCGCCGGGCCACCCACCAGGCCACGAGGCCCAGTGGCAGGTTGATCCAGAACACCCAGCGCCACGACAGGTATTCGGTCATGTAGCCACCGAGCACCGGCCCGGCCACGCTGGCCACCGCGTACATGCTGCTGAAATACCCCTGGTAGCGACCCCGCTCCCGGGGCGGGATGATGTCGCCGATGATCGCCTGGCTCACCGAAATCATCCCGCCGGCGCCGATGCCCTGGAAAATCCGCGCCAGTACCAGTTGTTCCATGTTTTGCGCCAGGCCACAGAACAGCGAGGCCAGGGTGAACAGGCCCATGCCGAACAACATCAGTGGTCGGCGGCCATAAAGGTCGCCGAGCTTGCCGTAGATCGGCACCGCCACGGTCATGGCGACCATGTAGCCGGAAATCACCCAGGCCAGCAGGCTGACGTCGGCGAATTGTGCGGAGATGGCCGGCATCGAGACGGCGACGATGGTCTGGTCCAGCGCACCGAGGAAAATCGCCAGCATCAGGGCAACCAGTACGCTGCGAATGGCCGGTTTTGGGGCTTGGAGCGTATTGAGCTGAGTCACGACAGAACCTGCGGGCGTCGCGCCAAAGAGGCGAATGGGACGAAGCCCGCAGTTTAAGTCGATAGGCGGCTATTCGATAGCCTCGTAAGGAAGCCCGACGTAATTTTCCGCAATGGTTTTTCGACCGGCCTCGGAGTCGAGGAAATACTCCAGTTCGGCTTCGCTGATGCGCTGGTTGAAGGCGTCGTCGTCGAAGCGGTGCAGCATCGACGTCATCCACCAGGAGAACCGCTCGGCTTTCCACACGCGTCGCAGGCAGATGGCCGAATATTGTTCCAGCAAGTCCACACGGCCGTCGCGATAGACCTTGAGCAAGATGTTGAACAGCGTGCTGACATCGCTGGCCGCCAGGTTCAAGCCCTTGGCCCCCGTCGGTGGGACGATGTGGGCCGCGTCGCCCACCAGGAACATCCGCCCATACTGCATCGGTTCGACCACGAAGCTGCGCAGGGGCGCGATGCTTTTTTCGATGGAGGGGCCGGTCACCAAGGCGTCGGCCAGGTCGGCGGGCAGGCGGTTTTTCAGTTCACTCCAGAAGCGCTCGTCAGGCCAGTCGGCGACGTGTTCCTCGGCGGGGACTTGCAGGTAATAACGGGTGCGGGTCTTGGAGCGCATGCTGCACAGGGCAAACCCGCGGTCGTGCCGCGCGTAGACCAGCTCCTCGTGCACCGGCGGGGTGTCGGCCAGTACGCCGAGCCAGCCAAACGGGTAGACGCGCTCGAAGACCTTGAGCTTTTCCGCTGGAATGGACTGGCGGGCCACGCCGTGGAAACCGTCGCAACCGGCAATGTAGTCGCAGTCCAGGCGCCAGGTTTGCCCTTCGTGTTCGAAGGTCACGAAGGGATGCTCGGTTTGCATGTCGTGGGGCTGGGCGTCGCTGGCCAGGTACAGGGTGCGGGCGCCGGCGGCTTCGCGGGCGGCCATCAAGTCACGGGTGACTTCGGTCTGGCCGTAGACCATGACGTTTTTACCGCCGGTCAGGCCCTTGAGGTCGATGTGCACTCGCCGATCGTTGAGCACCAGTTCAAAGCCGTCATGGGGCAGGCCTTCGGCGTCCATGCGCTGGCCAACGCCGGCCTGGCGCAGCAGCTCGACCATGCCTTGCTCCAGCACACCGGCGCGGATGCGGCCCAAGACATAGTCCGGGGCCTGGCGTTCGAGGATGACAGTGTCGATCCCGGCGTTGTGCAACAACTGGCCGAGCAGCAGGCCAGAGGGGCCGGCGCCGATGATAGCGACTTGGGTCTTGAGGGTTTTCATTGTTCTTATGACTCGCACGAAGCACGCGACCAGGGTCGGTGTTGATTGTTATGGACCGAGTGCCTGCATTTTTCGCTTGCGGACCTGTCAGTTGAAGGGGAAAACTGAGCCGATACCTGTTCTTTTCGCCAATTGGTGCGATTATCGCCCGCAACCCCACGCCCGGATCCACGTTATGAAAAAACCTGACCTGCCTTCGATCCCGGTGTTCAAGCTCTACGGTGAGAGCCAGGAATGGCCGACGCCGGATCTGCTGCACTGCGAGACCATCTCCAAGCGCAGCCGCGAGCATCAATGGGAAATCAAACCCCATCGGCACGCCGATCTGTGCCAGTTGCTGTTTGTCTTCAAGGGCCAGGCGGAACTGGAAATCGAAGGCCGGCGCACGCAACTCACCGAGCCGGCCGTGCAGATCCTGCCGCCGCTGTCGGTCCATGGCTTTCGTTTTTCCGAGGATGTGGAAGGTTACGTGGTGACGTTGGCGGCGCCGCTGGTCACGCACCTGCAAGCGCAGCTGGGGCATTCGGTCAACGTGCTGGCCCAGGCCGAAAGCTACCCGGCCCTCGAGAATGCCGAGTACCTCAACAGCCTGTTCAGCGCCTTGCAGAATGAGTACATGGGCCATCAACCGGCCCGGGAAATGCTCATGCATGCCCTGGTCAGCGTGATCATGGTCTGGGTCAGTCGCCAGGTGATGCAGCGCCACACCCAGGCCCAGCGCCCGCAACGGGCCCGGGAGTACCTCAACGGTTTCATTCAGTTGGTGGAAGAAACCTATCGCGAGCACGTCAAGGTCGAAGACCTGGCCCATCGCCTGGGCATTTCCGTGTCGCACCTCAACGGCACCTGTCGTGAACTGGCGGGGCAACCGGCGTTGCAGATCATGCATGAGCGCCAGTTGCTGGAAGCCAAGCGCCTGCTGACCTACACCGGCATGACCATCTACGAGATTTCCGAACTGCTTGGGTTTTCCGACCCGACCAACTTCACCCGGCTGTTCCGCCGGCGCGTCGGTATCTCGCCCAAGGCGTTCCGGGACCGGCTCAAGACCGATCAACAGGAAGACTGACCACGCCTCAGCGCAGGGCGTTCAGGGTTGCGCTGTGGGGGATGCAGCGTTCGAAGTTGCAGCTGGCGTATTCACGGGGCAGTTGCCTGGCCTGCTCGACCCGGTAGGCCGCCGTGCCATACAGCGCAAGCGTAGCGGCGCAAGTGACGAAAATGGCGAGGCGTCTTCTTGTTTTGATGTTCATGGCGGTGACCTCTGAACGAATACCCGGGGGTACTGTATTCAGCATAGGTCAGCTATAGCGAGTTGCCAGCCAGGCAGGCTTTGTGTGTAACCCGATATTCAGAACACTGATATTCCCTGTTGGGCCCAGGCTTCAGGCTGAAGCCCTGCTTCATTGTGGCGAGGGAGCTTGCTCCCGCTGGGCCGCGCAGCGGCCCCAAGCTCTTGCGGTCGCTGCGCAACCGAGCGGGAGCAAGCTCCCTCGCCACAGGTTCATTTCATGTCAGGAATGGCAGCGTTTCCCAGCCAGTTATTCCAGGTGCTCCGGCTTCATCGGGTCGCCCGGCTTGACGTCCAGTTGGTGGCGCACGTCTTCGAACATTTCGTCGTAGTACTTGTGCATCGAACCGATGCTGGCAGCCTTGGGCAGGCCGTATTTCTGGGCGATGCGCGTGGCATGGCGGGCGAAGTCGAAGGCCTGGTCCTTGGCCAGGAAAAAGGTTTCGTCCAGGGTTTTTTCTTCCACCGTGCCGTGCAGTTGGAACGACATGCCCGTCTCGCCCTTGTCATTCCGATCGAGCTTGTAGTCGATGCACAGGTTGTAGCTGAAATCATCCTTGTTCAGCGCATGGCGTTCCATGTGCAGGTGACCGGGTTTGAACGTGGCCATAAACGACTCTCCTTCGAAGGCATGGAGAACGGCAGACACCGTGCCTGCCGCATAAGTTTTCCCGTTAGCGATAAACAATGCCCGGCGTCGCCGTGCTGATGCGCGTGCCGGCGGTGCCCTGGACGATAGCATCGATGTCCGACAGCGACCCGATCACCGCGACCTTGCCGGTGTTGCGCGCGAATTCACAGGCGGCCTGCACTTTCGGCCCCATGGAACCGGCGGCGAAGCCGAGCCGTTCCAGTTCGTCGGGATGGGCCTGGGCGATGGCTTTCTGGGTCGGCTTGCCAAAGTCGATGAACGCAGCGTTGACGTCGGTGGCGATCACCAGCAGATCGCTTTCCAGCTGTTCGGCCAGCAGCGCCGAGCACAGGTCCTTGTCGATCACCGCTTCCACGCCTTGCAGCTTGCCGTCGGCGTCGTACATCGTCGGGATGCCGCCACCGCCGGCGCAGATCACGATACTGCCTTTTTCCAGCAGCCATTTGATCGGGCGGATTTCAAAGATGCGCTTGGGCCTGGGGCTGGCGACCACGCGACGGAACTTGTCGCCGTCGGGGGCGATGGCCCAGCCTTTTTCAGCGGCCAGTGCCTGTGCTTCTTCCCGGCTGTAGACCGGGCCGATGGGCTTGGTGGGGGTTTGGAAGGCCGGGTCGTTGGCGTCCACTTCGACCTGGGTCAGGAGCGTGGCGAAGGGGACTTCGAAGTCCAGCAGATTGCCCAGTTCCTGTTCGATGATGTAGCCGATCATGCCCTCGGTTTCGGCGCCGAGCACGTCCAGCGGGTACGGCGTGACCGAGGTGTAGGCCGCCGCCTGCAGCGACAGCAGGCCGACTTGCGGGCCGTTGCCGTGGGCGATGACCAGTTGGTTGCCGGGGTGGATCTTGGCGATCTGTTCGGTCGCGGTGCGGATGTTGCTGCGTTGATTGGCTGCGGTCATGGGTTCACCCCGACGCAGGAGGGCGTTACCGCCCAGGGCAACGACGATGCGCATGGTGCTGTCCTTTAAAAAATGGATCGAACAATGCAGTTCCCTGTGGGAGCGGGCTTGCTCGCGAAAGCGGTGTTACAGGCAACATTTATTTAGACTGATACACCGCTTTCGCGAGCAAGCCCGCTCCCACACTGGATCGCATTCCAACAAGGGGCGGACGGGATTTTTAGATATCCGCCAACGCCGCCACCAGGATCGCCTTGATGGTGTGCATGCGATTTTCCGCCTGCTCGAAGGCGATGTTGGCCGGGGATTCGAACACCTCCTCGGTCACTTCCACGCCGTTGGCCAGGTTCGGGTAGCGTGCGGCGATGTCCTTGCCGACCTTGGTTTCACTGTTATGGAACGCCGGCAGGCAGTGCATGAATTTCACCCGTGGGTTGCCCGAGGCCTTCATCATCTGCGCGTTGACCTGGTAGGGCAGCAATTGCTCGATGCGCTCATCCCAGGCCTCCACCGGCTCGCCCATGGACACCCAGATGTCGGTGTGGATGAAGTCCACGCCCTTGACGGCTTCCCTCGGGTCTTCGGTGATGGTCAGGCGGGCGCCACTTTCGGCGGCGAAGGCCTGGCACTGGTCGATGAAATCCTGGTGCGGCCACAAGGCTTTTGGCGCGCCGATGCGCACGTCCATGCCCAGCTTCGCGCCGATCATCAGCAACGAATTGCCCATGTTATAGCGGGCATCGCCCAGGTAGGCGTAGCTGATGTCATGCAGCGGCTTGTCGCTGTGTTCGCGCATGGTCAGGGTGTCGGCGATCATTTGGGTCGGGTGGAATTCGGCGGTCAGGCCGTTGAACACCGGCACCCCGGCGAACGTGGCCAACTCCTCGACGATCTCCTGCTCGAAGCCACGGTATTCGATGGCGTCGAACATCCGCCCCAGGACCCGGGCGGTGTCTTTCATGCTTTCCTTGTGGCCGATCTGCGACGACACCGGGTCGATGTAGGTGACGTGGGCGCCCTGGTCGTGGGCGGCGACTTCGAAGGCGCAGCGGGTGCGGGTCGAGGTTTTCTCGAAGATCAGCGCGATGTTCTTGCCCTTGAGGTGCGGCTGTTCGGTGCCGGTGTACTTGGCACGCTTGAGGTCGCGGGACAGGTCCAGCAGAAAGTGCAGCTCGCGGTTGGTGTGGTGCATCAGGCTCAGCAGGCTGCGGTTGCGCATGTTGAACGCCATGGTGTGGATCTCCTCTGGTGTAGGTTATCCCCGAGACCGATTTTGGATAAGGAACGGCCCCGGCTCGAAGTCAGTAATCGATCGGGTCGCGGATGATCGGGCAGGTCATGCAATGGCCACCGCCCCGGCCCCGGCCCAGTTCGCTGGCGCTGATGGTGATGACTTCCACGCCGGCCTTGCGCAGCAGGGTATTGGTGTAGGTATTGCGGTCGTAGCCGATCACCACGCCCGGTTCCACCGCCACGACGTTGTTGCCGTCGTCCCATTGCTCGCGTTCGGCGGCGAAGCTGTTGCCGCCGGTTTCCACGACTCGCAACGCGGGTAGCTTGAGCGCGGCGGCCACGGTGTCGAGGAAGCTGCCGTCCTCGCGGCGCACGTCGATGCCGCCGGGCTTGCTCTCGTCAGGGCGCAGGGAGAAGGCGACGATCTGGCTCACCACTTCGGGGAATACCGTGACCAGGTCGCGGTCGCAGAAACTGAACACAGTGTCCAGGTGCATGGCGGCCCGGGATTTCGGCAAGCCAGCGACAATCACCCGTTCCACCGCCTTGTGCTTGAACAGGTTCAGCGCCAACTGGCCGATGGCCTGGTGGGACGAGCGTTCGCCCATGCCGATCAACACCACGCCGTTGCCGATGGGCATGACGTCGCCGCCTTCAAGGGTGGCGTTGCCGTGGTCCTGGTCCGGATCGCCGTACCAGACCTGGAAGTCCGCGTGGGTGAACTCCGGATGGAATTTATAGATGGCGCTGGCCAGCAGGGTTTCCTGTCGGCGCGCCGGCCAGTACATCGGGTTCAAGGTCACGCCGCCGTAGATCCAGCACGTGGTGTCGCGGGTGAACTGGGTATTGGGCAACGGCGGCAGGATAAAGCTGGAATGTCCGAGAAAGTCGCGGAACATCTGGATAGTCTTGCCACCGAAGCTGTCCGGCAGGTCATCGGCCGAGACGCCGCCGATGAGGAACTCGGCGATATGGCGCGGTTCCAGGCTGCGCAGCCACGAACCGACTTCATTCACCAGGCCCAGGCCCACCGAGTTGGCGGTGATCTTGCGCTGGAGGATCCAGTCCAGGGCTTCGGGGATGGCGACGATGTCGGTCAGCAGGTTGTGCATTTCCAGCACGTCGATGTCACGCTCGCGCAGCTTGGTGACGAAATCGAAATGGTCGCGCTTGGCCTGGTTGACCCAGATCACATCGTCGAACAGCAGCTCGTCGCAGTTGTTCGGGGTCAGCCGCTGGTGGGCCAGGCCTGGGGAACAGACCATGACTTTACGCAGTTTGCCGGCTTCGGAATGAACGCCGTACTTCACTTTTTCCGTGGTCATTACACATCCTCCCGTTAAAACAATCAGCCAACTACAAGGTCAGGAAGCCGTCGTAGAGCCCGTAGGCGGCCACGAGGGCGCCTGCGACCACCGCGGCGAAAATCAGCTTCTCGACAGAGGTGAAAATCGGTTTGCCCAACTCGCGCTTGGCCTTGGCAAACAGGATCGCGCCAGGGGCGTAGAGCAGGGCGGAGAGCAGCAGGTACTTGATGCCGCCGGCATACAGCAGCCACACCGCATAGATCAGGGCGATGGCCCCGATGACCAGGTCCTTGCGCCGCTCGGCCGCGAAGCCTTCATAGGTCTCGCCGCGCACCGCCAGCAGCAGCGCATAGGCCGCCGACCAGAGGTACGGCACGAGGATCATCGAGGTGGCGAGGTAGATCAGTGACAGGTAGGTGCTGGCCGAGAACAGGGTGATGACCAGAAACAGCTGGACCATCGCATTGGTCAGCCACAGGGCGTTGGCCGGTACGTGGTTGGCGTTCTCCCGGCGCAGGAACTCGGGCATGGTGTGGTCTTTGGCAGCGGCAAACATGATCTCGGCGCACAGCAGTACCCAGGACAGCAGGGCGCCGAGCAGCGAGATGATCAGGCCGACGCTGATCAGCACCGCCCCCCAATGCCCGACGACATGTTCCAGCACGGCGGCCATGGACGGGTTCTGCAACTTCGCCAGTTCAGGCTGGGTCATGATGCCCAGGGACAGCACGTTCACCAGCACCAGGAACAGCAGCACGGTGATGAAACCGATGACGGTGGCCTTGCCGACGTCGCTGCGTTTCTCGGCCCGGGCGGAAAAAATGCTCGCGCCCTCGATGCCGATGAACACCCACACGGTGACCAGCATCATCTTGCGCACCTGGTTCATCACGCTGCCCAGGTCCGGGTTCATCGTGCCCCAGATGTCCCGGGTGAAGATCTCGAGCTTGAAAGCGAACAGGGCGATCAGCACGAACAGCACCAGCGGCACGATCTTGGCGACGGTGGTGACCAGGTTGATGAACGCGGCTTCCTTGATCCCGCGCAGCACCAGGAAATGCACCGCCCACAGCAGCACGGAGGCGCCGATCACCGCCGCGACGGTATTGCCTTCACCAAAGATCGGAAAGAAGTAGCCCAAGGTGCTGAACAGCAGCACGAAGTAACCGACGTTACCCAGCCACGCGCTGATCCAGTAGCCCCAGGCCGACGAAAAACCCATGTAGTCGCCGAACCCGGCCTTGGCATAGGCATACACGCCGCCGTCCAGATCAGGCTTGCGGTTGGCCAGGGTCTGGAACACGAAGGCCAGGGTCAACATGCCGACGGCGGTGATGGCCCAGCCGATCAGCACCGCGCCGACATCGGCACTGGCCGCCATGTTTTGTGGCAGGGAAAAGATTCCCCCGCCGATCATTGAGCCGACGACCAATGCGACCAACGCACCCAATCGAAGTTTTCCGGGGGTATCAGACATATGCGAGACTCCAATGCAGGAGAAGAGAGTCAACAGACTAAGTCGATTTGAAAGTTAAATAGCTGATCTGGATCAGTGCATGACAACATTCCATTGTAATGAAGAACTTAAAGCGTCCGTTGGCGTGTTTAGATGCACAAAAAGCCTATTCCAGAGGCTTTTTGCAGGGGGGCTGGGTGATTGCGTTTCGGTAGGATATTCACGCTAGTTGATTTCCACTGAGCCGCAACTATTTTGTAGGTGGCTGTCCTGGTATTTTTATTTAGCGCCATTGAATAGTGGCTGATAAATAAGACAACGGACTTTGCAATGCGCGCGTTATTCAAAAACGCTATCGGCTTTTATTTAATTATTAAATAGCGAGGGGAAATGTCGCCACCGATTGAAAAGTTGCCACTGGGCGCGTTGGTCGCACTGGTGGTGGGGTCGATGATCGGTGGTGGGATCTTTTCCCTGCCGCAAAACGTCGCGGCTAGGGCCGATGTCGGTGCGGTACTGATCGGCTGGGCCATCACCGCTGTCGGCATGCTCACCCTGGCCTTCGTGTTCCAGACCCTGGCCAATCGCAAACCGGCATTGGACTCGGGCGTGTATGCCTACGCCAAGGCCGGGTTCGGTGACTACATGGGCTTCTCGTCCGCCTGGGGTTACTGGATCAGCGCCTGGATGGGCAATGTCGGTTACTTCGTGCTGCTGTTCAGCACCTTGGGGTATTTCTTCCCGGCGTTTGGCCAGGGCAACACGCCGGTGGCCATCGGCTGTGCATCGTTGCTGTTGTGGGCCGTGCATTTCCTGGTGTTGCGGGGCATCAAGGAGGCGGCGTTCATCAACCTGGTGACCACCGTGGCCAAGGTCGTGCCGCTGTTGATGTTCATCGTCCTGGCCGCCGTGGCCTTCAAGGCCGAGGTGTTCACCCGCGATATCTGGGGCGCGATGAGCCCGGACCTGGGCAGCGTGATGGACCAGGTGCGGCACATGATGCTGGTCACGGTGTTCGTGTTCATCGGTATCGAAGGTGCCAGCGTGTACTCGGCGCGGGCACAGAAACGTGCGGACGTTGGGCGGGCGACGGTGATCGGTTTCCTCGGTGTCCTGGCGTTGCTGGTGCTGGTGAATGTGTTGTCCCTGGGGGTCATGAGCCAGCCGGAATTGGCGCAGTTGCAGAACCCGTCACTGGCCGGCGTGCTGGAGCACATTGTCGGGCCTTGGGGCGCATTGCTGATCAGCCTGGGCTTGGCGGTGTCATTACTGGGGGCGCTGCTGTCCTGGGCGCTGCTGTGCGCCGAGATCCTCTACGCCACCGCCCGGGACAAGACCATGCCGGCATTCCTCACCAAGGAAAATGCCAACCATGCGCCGGTCAATGCGCTGTGGTTGACCAATGGCATGATCCAACTGTTTTTGCTTATCACGTTGTTTTCCGCCGGCACCTACACCAGCCTGATTTATCTGGCCTCATCGATGATCCTGATGCCGTACCTGTGGTCGGCCGCTTATGCGGTGCTGCTGTGCGTCCGTGGGGAAACCTACGAACGAGCCTCGGCCCAGCGCATGAAAGACCTGTGCATAGGTGGCGTGGCCCTGTGCTACGCGGTGTGGCTGCTGTACGCCGGCGGGTTGAAATACCTGCTGCTGTCGGCGTTGTTGTATGCACCCGGAGTGATCCTGTTTGCCCAGGCCAAGTGGGAACAGGGACAGCCCTTGTTCACCGCTGTGGAAAAAGGTGTTTTTGCCTGTGTGCTGTTTGGCGCGGGTGTAGCGGCGTATGGGTTGTACAGTGGGTTTTTGGCGTTGTGAGGTTCACCGTAATGCCGAGGCGAACCCTTGTGGCGAGGGAGCTTGCTCCCGCTGGGCTGCGCAGCAGCCCCCAAAAAAATAGGGCCGCTACGCGCCCCAGCGGGAGCAAGCTCCCTCGCCACAGGGGGCCGTTGAAACTGCTAGTGCATGTCACCACCGGGCCCGATGCGCCCCCAGTTCAGCTGCCGGCAAGGTCCATTGCAGCGGCGTCCCGGTGATTTTCAAGGGCACCTGCAGCCGGTGGGCTGGCCCCCATGGCGTCTGTTCGATCACCAGGCCCTGATCATCCTCGGCCTCGGCTCGCAATGGGCTCGAGTCCCCTGCGCCACGCTCGATCAACAGCTTAGCCGTGCGTGCCAGTGACAGACGTGCCGAGCCGCCATGGCCCGTGTGCAGGCGCCGGGCCAACAGCACCAAGGCGCTGGCCGCCAGCAGATAGCCGGTGCCGTGGTCCAGTGCTTGCACGGGCAGCGGTGTCGGTTTGTCGGTGTGTTTCCAAGCCAGGCCGGCTTCGGCAATGCCACTGCTCATCTGCACCAGGCTGTCGAAGCCGCGCCGGTTCTGCCAGGGGCCGCTCCAGCCGTAGGCGTTGAGGCTGACGTCGATCAGGCCCGGAGCCAGTTTACTGCGCTGTTCGGCGCCGTAGCCCAGGCGTTCCAGAGCGTCGGCACGGTAGCCGTGGAGGAGGAGGTCGGTGTCCTTGAGCAATGCCTCGAACGCCGCGCGATCATCGGCTTGATGCAGGTCGAGGCGGGCGCAGCGTTTGCCCAGGGTGACTTCCGGGACCACGCCGGGTTCGTTCCAGGTTGGCGGGTCGATGCGCAGCACGTCGGCCCCGAGGCCGGCGAGGAAGCGGCTGGCGACGGGGCCGGCCAGTACGCGGGTCAGGTCCAGGACCCTGAGGCCCGCCAGTGGCTGGGTCACGGAGCCAGGCCAGGGTTTCTGCTGTCCTCCAGTCGCTTCACTCAGATGCACCAGCGGTTCGGCATTCACTGCCATGCCTTGAGGGTGAGTTTGCCAGGCCTGCCACGAACGCATCTGGGCAGCGCAACCGCCGGCGTCGACCACGGCTTGCTCCAGCTCGGCCTTGTTCCAGCGGGTGACCCTGGCCGCCATGTCGGCGCGGTCGGTGCAGGTGCCGAGGACTTTTTCCGCCGCCAGGCGATGATGCGGCGCGTTGGTGTGCAGGCGAATCCAGCCGTCGGCGCAGGCATAGTCGCCGGCCACCGGATCCCACATCGGTGGCACGCGCCAGCCGATGGGGCGTAGGGAGGTGGCGAACCAGAACGATGCCAGGCGTCGGTCGACTTCGACGGGGGGCAGGCGGCCGGTCTGCTGGTGGATGAGCTCGGCGGTGGCTTGGCCGGCTGCGGCGATGCTGGCGCTGGCCAGCTCCGTGACGGCGAACGCCGAGGGCAGGGCGCCTTCGCCGCTGAAGGTGATTGGGGTCGTGGGCAAACCGAGCGCGGCTTGCATGGATGTGAGTAGATCTGCCATCGAAAGCCCCTCCTGAACCAGAGGGCGAGCATAGATCAAAAATCCGTTGGGGGCCGCTTTGAGGCCCAGCGGGAGCAAGCTCCCTCGCCACGAATACCTCGCGCTTGTTCCGGTCGCGACCAGATCCACAGGTTGCCAAGGCCCATGCCGGCGAGCGCCAGGTAGACCGGCCAGCCGTGGTCGAGCATCACCAACATCAGCCCGGCACACAGCAGCATGCTGGCGCTGGCACCGACCTTGGCCCGGCGCGGGATGACCTTGCCGTTGCGCCAGTTGTGCAGCATCGGCCCGAACAGCCGATGGTTCTCCAGCCAGGCGCTCAGGCGCGGCGAACTGCGGGTCGCGGCCCAGGCGGCCAAGAGGATGAACTCGGTGGTCGGCAGGCCAGGCACGACGATGGCGACCAGGCCGATGGCCAGACTGGTGTAGGCGAGCAGGGCGAAGAGCAGTTGGGTGAGTTTCGACGGATGGTTCATCAGCGTTTTTCAGTCATACACATTTCCTGTGGGAGCGGGCTTGCTCGCGAAGGCGGTATATCAGCCAACATAACCGTTAACTGACCCACCGCCTTCGCGAGCAAGCCCGCTCCCACAGTGGTTTCTGGGTGGACTGCAAGATATGCATCCACCCCTAGATTCCTTGTGCGAATCAGGCCAACTCGGTCGCGTAAGCCTGTTCCAGCAGTACCGTAAATCGGTTAAAGGCATCCAGCGCGCCTTTGTCCGCCTCGGCTTCCTGTTGTTCGGTGAAGGTCAGGCCATCGAGGGTGCGGGTGAAGGTTTTCCAGCCTTCGGCACGCCCGCCGTCAGGTTCGGCCAGATGCCGGGCGCCGAAGGTTTCGCTCAGCCCCAGGCCTACGGCACGCTTGATCAGGAAGGCGGCGCCGAGCTTCGAACCTTCGGAGACGAACAGCCAGCCCAAGGCTTCGGCCTGGGTCGGGTTTTTCACCGCACCGGCCACCGGCCCAGGGACTTCGGTGTCCAGGTCGGCGAGATCCGCCTTGGCTGCGTCGGCACGGCAGCGGGCTGGCAGGTCGGGGATCAAGGCGGCCAGTTCGGCGTCGTTGTACAGCGCCACCAGTTCCGACTGGAACAGGTACTGGGCGACGACGAAACGGGCGAAGCTGGCCGGGGTGTCGAACGGCGCATGGGCCTTGACCAGCGCATCGAGCTTGCCGTGGGGCTCGTGGGTGATCTGGTTCAGGCGTTGGGAGCGTGAAGCGGGGCGTTGTGTGGTCATGAAAAAATTCCTTCGAATGAAACAGGTGTGGCGAGGGAGCTTGCTCCCGCTCGGTTGCGCAGCGACCGCAAGTTCTTGGGACTGCTGCGCAGTCCAGCGGGAGCAAGCTCCCTCGCCACAGGCATTTGGCTTGCCGACAAAAATTGGTCAGATATCCCAGACCAGGTTCACCGCGAAGTTACGCCCGGGCGCCGTCAGGCGATCGAGGTTGGCGGGGCTCAGCACGGCCGCTTCGCCGACGCTGTCGTAGCCGCGCACGTCATCCCACAGCCAGTATTTCTTGTCGGTGAGGTTGTAGAGGCCGCCGCTGACGGTCACGTCGCCGGTCACCTTGTAGTAACCCGTCAGGTCGAGGATGCCGAAGCCTGGGGTCTTGAATTGGCTGCTCACGCCATCGGGGGAGTTGAAGTTGCTGTCGTCGACGCGGTCCTTTTTCTTGACCAGGGTCCAGCTGAGCAAGGTGCCGAACTGCTCCTGGTCGTAGCCCAGGCCGAACACGCCGGTGAGCGGGTTGATGCTGTTGAGCGGTTCGCCCGTGTCGTTGTTGCGACCGTAGAGGTAGGCCACCGAACCCTGGGTGTAGAGGCCTTTTGGCGCGCCCAGCACGTCCAGGTCCAGGCGCCCCTTGGCTTCGACGCCCTTGATGGTGGCGTGCTTGATGTTGTTGCTCTGGAAGGTCAACTGGTCGGCACCGGGGATGATGGCGTCCTCGTTGATGAAGTCGCGGTACTTGTTGTAGAACACCGCCACGTCGAACGAGCCGGAGTCGAAACGGCCCTTCAAGCCAGTCTCAAAGCTTTTGCTTTTTTCTGGTTCCAGATCGGGGTTGGGCTCCACGCTATAGCCAGGGTTGGTGTTCTCGAAGCGGCCATACAGGGCCTTGGCGGTGGGGGTGCGGAAACCCTCGGCGTACTGGCCGTACCAGGTGTACTCATCGCTCAGGGCGTAGGTCACGCCGAATTTGGGCGAGACGCGATGCCAGGTCTTGTCCTTGCCGCTGACTGTACCGCCGCCGGTAGGGTCCACGGTACTGAGGAATTCCTCGGTCAGGTGCGGTTTGAGCCGGGTGTAGTCGTAGCGCAGGCCGGGGGTGAAGGTCCATTTGTCCCAGCTGATCTGGTCCTGGGCGAACAGGCTGTAGGTGTTGATGGTCGGGTCGGGGAAGTCACTGGCTTTTGCCAGCACGTCCCGGGTGCTGATGGCGCCCACCGCCGGGCAACCGACGCCGACCGCCAGGCACACGCCATTGCCACTGCGCGAGCCGGTGACTTTCTGTTGCTTGAGGGTGGTGCCGTAGGTCAAGGCGTGGTCGGTGTCGGCGACGCTGAAGGCCTTGTCCAGTTGCGCATCGAAGACCCACTGCTTCTCTTCGTAGAGGGTCTCCCGGGTGCGCAGGACCTGGCGGGTGATGGGGAAATAGAACTCGGCGGTGCTCTGGTCGGTCTTGGCGACCTGGTGATTCAGGCTCCACTTGACGTGATCGGCCAGCAGGCTGTCGAGGGCGAAGCTGTGTTCCAGGCCGAAACGCTCGCGGGTGATGGTGTCGTTGCCAGTGCGCCACTGGTACATGCCGCCGGGCAGCATGGAGGTGGGGATCGTGGGGCGGCCGTTGGAGTAGGGGCCGCCATAGGCGCTTTTCAGGTCGCTGTCGCGGTCGTCCTTGTATTTCTCGTAGACCAGGCCAAGGCGTGCATCATCGTTATAGTTCCAGCCGAGCTTGGCCAGCACGTTGTAGGTGCGCACGTCTTCAGGGTTGGCGGCGGTGCGATCCAGGCCGGTGCCGTTGTGGCTGCCGTAGGATTCGGTTTCGTGGCCGTCACGCTGGCTATAGTGCAGCAAGCCATCGACTGGGCCACTACGGCCGGCGACGGTGGCGGACTTGAGCCAGCTCTCGTCGGCGGAGCTGTAGCCGGTCTTCAGGCGCGCGCCGACGTCCTCGCCCGGCTTGATGATGTCGTCCGGATCGAGGGTGAAGTAGCTGACGGCACCGCCAATGGCATTGCTGCCGTACAGCACCGAGGCCGGGCCGCGGAGGATTTCCACGCGCTTGATGATTTCCGGGTCGACGTAGTTGCGTTGGGTCTTGGCGTAGGGGCCGTTGAAGAACCCGCCGGGTATTTCAACGCCGTCGACCTGGGTCAGGATCCGATTGCCGTCGATGCCGCGGATGTTGTAGCCGCTGATGCCGCCGCGCTGGCCCGCGCCACCCACCGATACGCCCGGTTCATAGCGCACCAGGTCCTTGAGGGTATTGACGTTGTTGCGGTCCAGTGCCAGGCGGTCGTGGACGGTGACCGTGCTCGGTACGCTGGTGATGTCCTGTTCCTGGCGGGTGGCGCTGATGGTCACCTGTTGCAGTTCCAGCGCGCTGCCGCGGCTGCGTTTTTCCAGGACGATGCTGTTGTCGCCCAGCTTGCGATAGCTCAGTTGGGTCCCCGCCAGCAGGCGTTCCAGGGCTTTTTCCGGCGGTAGCGAGCCGTTCACCCCTGGCGACGCGACGCCTTCGGCCAGTTCCGCCGGCAGGCCGACCTGCCAGCCGGTGACCGCGGTGAATGCATTCAGGGCCGAGACCAGGGGTTGCCGGGCGATGGCAAAGGTGTAGTCGCCCATGTTGCGTGCAGGGGGCTGCACGGTGGTGGCGGCCAGGGCGAGCGGCGCGGTGCCGGCCATCAGGATGGCGGCGGTGAGCAGTGACAGCGTGCAAGAAGGGGCAAGAAACCGGCAAGTAAGGCGAGAGGACATCGATAGCGCTCCGTGTCGCATCTGTTATAGGTGCAAATTCGCATGGATAGATGCGAATCAATTGCATTGGCTATAACGAGACGAACCAGCGAAGCCTATCGAGTAAAAATAATTCTCATTTAGTTCAGGATTACCAGCGCCGGGAATTCCTGTAGGCGCGCCGAGGTGATGTGGGCCAGGGAACGGACCACGTCCAGCGGCTGATCGAGGCGGTAATTGCCGGTCACCGCGACGTTGGCCAATTGTTCGTTGCTGTTGATGATCCAGCCGGGGTAGTAGCGGCGCAGCTCGGCCAGTACCTGGCTCAGCGGCCGGTTTTCGAACACCAGCCGACCCTGGACCCAGGCCAGCTCGGTGCTGGCATCGAGCCGGGCCGGGCGGTCGAAGCCGTTGGGGCCGATGCGGATGCTTTCCCCGGCGGACAAGCGTACATGGGTGTCGTTGCGGGTGGCCCGCAGGTCCACATCGCCGCGCTGCACCTGGACCTGGGCCACACCGTCGAGGTAACGCACGGCGAAGGTGGTGTCGCTGACGCTGGCGGTAACCGGGCCGGCATCGATTTCCAGCGGCAGGGTGCTGTTGCCCGGGACTTCGAAGAAGGCCTCGCCTTTGTACAGGCGCGCCACGTGCCGTTGTTCGTTGAACGTGCTGGAGAAGGCCGAATCGGTGTTGAGCAGGACCTTGGAACCGTCCTCCAATTGCAGGCGCTGGCGCTCACCGACCACGGTCAGGTGATCGGCCTGGAAATGCAGGGGCAGGTCGCTGAAGTTGAACAGGCCGAGAAGCAGAACAGCGGCGGTGGCCAGGGGTTTCCAGTGGTCACGCAGGCGCGACAGGGCGGTGACCTTGGGCGCGGTTTCCAGCCGGCGGGCACTTTCCAGCACCTGCGGGCCGTTCCAGATCGCCTGGGCCCGGGCAAACGCCTCGCCGTGACGTGGATCGGCCGCCAGCCAGGCCTGGAACTGCCGCGTCTGTTCCGCGCTGGGGCTGTCCAGCAGGATCAGCCAGTCCAGCGCCTGCTCCATGGCATGGGCGGTTTCCGGCGTCGGCTCAGGAGAAGGGGAGTAGTCCGTCACGGTGAGTTCTCTTATTAGCGGCCCGCACAAGCTACAAGCCGCAGGCATTAGGAGGCAAGCCTGTACGCAGCGTGAAGTTCATGGGTTGCGCTCAGCCACACCCACACAGATCGCCATGATCAGCTTCAGTTCCTTTTGCACGGTGCTCAGGGATACACCGAGCCGTTCGGCGATTTCCTGGTAACTGTGGCCATGCAGGCGGCTGAGGATGAATATCTGCTGTTGGCGCGGGCTCAGGGCTTGCAAGCTGACGTCCAGGCGCTCGAGCAGTTGCTGGGCATGGGCGGCGTCCTCGGCACTGCTCTGGGGGGCGACGACGTTGTGGACGACTTCCAGCGGTACGTCGTCCAACAGCGTTCGGGATTGGATGCGCCGGGCACGCAGATGGTCCAGCGCCAGGTTGCGGGCGGTCTGGAAAACAAAGGGTTCGAGGTGTTCGACCGTACGTTCGGCCAACGCTCGGGTGACGCGCAGGTAGGTTTCCTGAAGCAGGTCTTCGGCGGTACTGGGGTTGCTGACCATGCGCTCGAGGGTGCGTAGCAGCGGCGTGCGCTGGGCGAGGAAGACATGATGAAAGCGCGATTGACTCACGGTAGGGCCCGATCCGGTTCGAGAAGATGATAATGCTTATCATCTACATGGTGGGTCAAGCCTTCATTTCACCGGTCCCCTGTAACCCTGTGGGAGCGGGCTTGCTCGCGAAAGCGGTGGATCAGCCACCTTTTTTATTGACTGACACTCCGCTTTCGCGAGCAAGCCCGCTCCCACAAAAAAAGCTCAACTGCCGTTTCAGTTACTCGGCGTTACACAACGCCAGGCAGTTATCCAGCATGCGGTTGGAGAAGCCCCATTCGTTGTCATACCAGGCCAGCACCTTGAGCAGCTTGCCGCTGGCCTTGGTGTGGTTGGCGTCGAAGATCGACGACAGCGGGTTGTGGTTGAAATCGCTGGAGACCAGCGGCAGGGTGTTGTAGCCGAGGATCTTCGAATGCTGGCTGGCATGGCGTAGCAGTTCGTTGACTTCTTCGGCCGAGGCTTCGCGCTTGAGCTGCACGGTGAGGTCGACCAGGGAGACGTTGATCACCGGTACGCGCACGGCCATGCCGGTCAGCTTGCCGGCCAGTTCCGGCAGCACCAGGCCCACCGCTTCGGCGGCGCCGGTCTTGCTCGGGATCATGTTCTGGGTGGCCGAACGGGCGCGGTACGGGTCGCTGTGGTAGACGTCGGTCAGGTTCTGGTCGTTGGTGTAGGCATGGATAGTGGTCATCAGGCCGCTTTCGATGCCCAGCTCGCGGTGCAGCACCTGGGCCACCGGGGCCAGGCAGTTGGTGGTGCACGACGCGTTGGAGATGATCTGGTGGGACTGGCGCAGGATGTCATGGTTCACGCCATACACGACGGTGGCATCGGCGCCCTTGGCCGGAGCCGAGATGATCACCTTGCGGGCGCCGGCGCTGATGTGCGCGGCTGCCTTGGCACGGTCGGTAAACAGACCGGTGCATTCGAACACGACGTCGATTTTCTCGGCGGCCCAGGGCAGTTCGGCCGGGTTGCGGATGGCGCTGACCGAGATGCGGTCGCCATTGACCGTCAGGCTTTCATGATCGTGCTGGACGTCGGCATCGAAGGTGCCATGCACGGTGTCGAACTTGAGCAGATGGGCATTGATTGCACTGTCACCCAGGTCGTTGATGGCGACGATCTGCAGGTCGCGACGGTAGCCTTGGGTATACAGTGCACGGAGGACGTTGCGGCCGATGCGGCCAAAACCATTGATTGCGATTCGAAGAGTCATTAACTGCGCCGCCGTCGATTTGTTGTTGGAATTACAAGATTATTCGCATAAAAATAGAAAACAAGCCTTTTTAGTGGCAATATTTTGTTTTATCTACAACGAGTGACCTGAATCAACTGGTCCGAATGGTCAAAAACCGTCTGTCGCCTCGCCTTCCACACAGCGTGCAGCGGGCTTTTGACCAGCATAGACAATCAGGTCGCCACATCCGTTAGCCTGGAGTTCTACACATGCATCCCCGCGTTCTTGAGGTCACCGAACGGCTTATCGCCCGCAGCCGCGCCACGCGTGAGGCTTACCTTGCATTGATCCGTGGTGCGGCCAGCGACGGTCCGATGCGCGGCAAGCTGCAATGCGCCAACTTCGCTCATGGCGTGGCCGGTTGCGGCACCGAAGACAAGCACCATCTGCGGATGATGAACGCCGCCAACATCGCCATCGTGTCGTCCTATAACGACATGCTCTCGGCCCACCAGCCTTACGAAACCTTCCCGGAACAGATCAAGAAAGCCCTGCGCGAAATCGGCTCGGTCGGCCAGTTCGCCGGTGGCACGCCGGCGATGTGCGACGGCGTGACCCAGGGCGAGGCGGGGATGGAACTGAGCCTGCCGAGCCGCGAAGTGATCGCGCTGTCCACGGCGGTGGCGTTGTCCCACAACATGTTCGACGGCGCACTGATGCTCGGCATCTGTGACAAGATCGTTCCCGGCCTGATGATGGGCGCGCTGCGCTTCGGTCACTTGCCGACGATTTTCGTGCCCGGCGGGCCGATGGTCTCGGGCATTTCCAACAAGGAAAAAGCCGACGTGCGCCAGCGTTACGCCGAAGGCAAGGCCACCCGCGAAGAGCTGCTGGAATCGGAGATGAAGTCCTACCACAGCCCCGGCACCTGCACCTTCTATGGCACCGCCAACACCAACCAGTTGTTGATGGAAGTGATGGGCCTGCACTTGCCGGGCGCCTCGTTCGTCAACCCGAACACGCCGCTGCGCGATGCACTGACCCGTGAAGCGGCGTTCCAGGTGACGCGCCTGACCAAGCAGAGCGGCAACTTCATGCCCATCGGCGAAATCGTTGACGAGCGCTCGCTGGTCAACTCCATCGTCGCGCTGCATGCCACCGGCGGCTCCACCAACCACACCCTGCACATGCCGGCCATTGCCATGGCGGCGGGTATCCAGCTGACCTGGCAGGACATGGCCGACCTCTCCGAGGTGGTGCCGACCCTGAGCCACGTCTACCCGAACGGCAAGGCCGACATTAACCACTTCCAGGCGGCGGGCGGCATGTCGTTCCTGATCCGTGAATTGCTGGAAGCCGGTTTGCTCCACGAAAACGTCAACACCGTGCTCGGTCACGGCCTGAGCCGCTACACCCAGGAGCCGTTCCTCGAGGACGGCGAGCTGGTATGGCGCGACGGTCCGATCGAAAGCCTCGACGAAAACATCCTGCGCCCGGTGGCCCGCGCCTTCTCGCCAGAAGGCGGGTTGCGGGTGATGGAAGGCAACCTCGGCCGTGGCGTGATGAAGGTCTCGGCCGTGGCCTTGGAAAACCAGGTGGTCGAGGCCCCGGCCATGGTCTTCCAGGACCAACAGGACCTGGCGGACGCGTTCAAGGCCGGTCTGCTGGAAAAAGATTTTGTCGCGGTGATGCGCTTCCAGGGCCCGCGCTCCAACGGCATGCCGGAGCTGCACAAGATGACGCCATTCCTCGGTGTGCTGCAGGATCGCGGCTTCAAAGTGGCGCTGGTCACCGACGGGCGCATGTCCGGCGCATCCGGGAAAATCCCGGCGGCCATCCATGTCAGCCCCGAAGCTTATGTCGGTGGTGCGTTGGCCCGGGTGCAGGAGGGCGATATCATCCGTGTCGATGGCGTCAAAGGCACCTTGGAACTGAAGGTGGACGCCGAGGAATTTGCCGCGCGCACGCCGGCCAAGGGCCTGTTGGGCAACAACATCGGCACTGGTCGCGAGCTGTTCGGTTTCATGCGCATGGCCTTCAGCTCGGCGGAGCAGGGCGCCAGCGCCTTCACTTCTGCCCTGGAGACGCTTAATTGAAACTGGCTTTGGTCGGTGACATCGGTGGGACCAACGCACGCTTCGCGCTGTGGAAAAATCACACCCTGGAAAACATCCAGGTGCTGGCCACGGCGGATTACGCCTGCCCGGAAGATGCCATCGAGGTCTACTTGAGTGGCATGGGCCTGAAGCCGGGCGCCATCGGTTCGGTGTGCCTGTCGGTGGCCGGTCCCGTGAGCGGCGATGAGTTTCGTTTTACCAACAATCACTGGCGCCTGAGCAACCTGGCGTTCTGCGAAAGGTTGCAGGTGGAGAAGCTGTTGCTGGTCAACGACTTCTCGGCCATGGCCCTGGGCATGACCCGCTTGCGTCCCGATGAATACCGAGTCGTGTGCGAAGGCACCCCGGAGCCGATGCGTCCGGCGGTGGTGATCGGGCCAGGCACCGGGCTGGGCGTCGGTACGCTGTTGGATCTGGGTGAGGGCCGGTTCGCCGCGTTGCCGGGGGAGGGCGGCCATGTCGACCTGCCCATGAGCAGCCCGCGGGAAACCCAGTTGTGGCAGCACATCTACAACGAGATCGGCCACGTCAGCGCCGAAACCGCTTTGAGCGGCAGCGGTTTGCCTCGGGTGTACCGGGCCATTTGCGCCGTGGACGGCCATGCGCCAGTGCTCGATACCCCCGAATCCATCACCGCGGCCGGCCTGGCCGGCGACCCAATCGCTTTGGAAGTGCTGGAGCAGTTCTGTCGCTGGCTGGGGCGCGTGGCGGGCAACAATGTGTTGACGCTGGGCGGACGCGGCGGCGTCTACATCGTCGGTGGCGTGGTCCCGCGCTTTGCCGATTTCTTCCTCGAAAGCGGTTTCGCCAAGTGTTTCGCCGACAAGGGTTGCATGAGCGATTATTTCAAGGGCATTCCGGTCTGGCTGGTGACCGCGCCATACTCCGGCCTGATGGGCGCGGGCGTGGCGTTGGAGCAATCCGCCCCTGTTTGAAGTGAAATGTGGCCTCTTGTGGGAGCGGGCTTGCTCGCGAAGGCGGTGTGTCAGACAACAAAAAAGTTGAATGACACACCGCCTTCGCGAGCAAGCCCGCTCCCACAGGGGGGCGCAGTGTGTTTGTAGAACCCGTCCATCAGGCATAATCGCCCCCATCCAAACAACAAGGACGAGGCCCGTGAGTTCAGTAAACAAATCGATTTTGTTGGTCGACGACGACCAGGAGATTCGCGAGCTGCTGGACACCTACCTCAGCCGTGCGGGCTTCCACGTGCGGACCACGCCCGACGGCGCCGGGTTTCGCCAGGCGTTGAACGATGCACCGAGCGATCTGGTGATCCTCGATGTCATGCTGCCCGATGAAGACGGCTTCAGCCTTTGCCGCTGGGTTCGCCAACATCCACGCCAGGCGCATGTGCCGATCATCATGCTCACCGCCAGTTCCGACGAGGCCGACCGGGTCATCGGCCTTGAGCTGGGCGCCGATGATTACCTGGGCAAACCCTTCAGCCCGCGCGAATTGCAGGCGCGCATCAAGGCGCTGCTGCGCCGGGCGCAATTCGGCCAGGAACGCGCCGGCGGCGAAGTGCTGGCCTTCGATGAATGGCGACTGGACATGGTCAGCCATCGGCTGTTCCACACCGACGGTGAAGAAGTGATTCTCTCCGGTGCCGACTTCGCCTTGCTCAAATTGTTTCTCGACCATCCCCAGGAAATCCTCGACCGCGACACCATCGGCAACGCGACCCGTGGCCGTGAGCTGATGCCCCTGGACCGGATCGTCGACATGGCGGTCAGCCGCCTGCGCCAGCGCCTGCGGGACACCGACAAGCCGCCGCGGCTGATTCGCACGGTGCGGGGCAGCGGTTACCAGTTGGCGGCCAGTGTGGTTGCCAGCAATGGTCATTGACGGGATCAAGAAAATCGTCCGGCGGGTACCGGTGCCACGCTCGTTGCTGGGCCGGATGCTACTGCTGACTTTGCTGGTGGTGCTGTTCGCCCAGACCCTGTCCAGCCTGATCTGGGTTTCGCAATTGCGCGCCACCCAACTCGAAGGCCTGGTTACCAGCGCTCGCAGCCTGGCCCATTCGATGACCGCCAGCGTCAGTTATTTGCGCTCGCTGCCGGTGGCGTACCGGCCGTTGGTGCTGGACCAGTTGCGCAGCATGGGCGGCACGCGGTTCGTCGTCACCCTCAACGACAAACCCCTGGGCATGGACGTGCTGCCGGTGACGCCGCGCAAGCAGGCGGTGCTCACGGCCGTGGATGAAGTGCTGCGCCGCTCCTTGGGCCATAACGCCGACATCTCGGTGACGTTCGTCAGCCCCGACGACCTGCGGATTTTCAATGCCGGGCTCAAGCTCGATGAACTGCCTCGTTCGTGGGCCCACTATGCCCTGACGCTGGAGCCGGTAAATCCGCCCGTGCTGGTCACGCAGATCCAGATGGCGCCGGGGGAATGGTTGTACATCGCCTCGCTGCTGCCCGAACCGTACACCAGCCTCGAAGAGCAAGACCTGCCCAAGCAACAGGTTGGTTTCATCGTGCTCACCAGCAGCCTGTTGTTGCTGTTCATCGGCTTGCTGGTGCACTGGCAGAGCCGGCCCCTCAAGCGATTGGCGCGAGCCGCGCGGGACATGTCCCTGGGCGCCGAAGTGGAGCCGGTGGCCGAGGGCGGCGGCAGCGAAGTGGTGGAAGTGGGGCGGGCGTTCAATGCCATGCGCGAACGCATCAGCCGCTACCTGACGGAGCGCAGCCAGTTGTTCAGCGCGATCTCCCACGACTTGCGCACACCGATCACCCGTTTGCGGCTGCGGGTCGAGCTGCTGGAGGACGAAAACCTGCAAGCCAAGTTCGGCCGTGACCTGGATGAGCTGGAGCTGCTGGTCAAAGGCGCGCTGCAGTGTGTCAAGGACACCGACATCCACGAGAACATCGAGCCGGTGGACCTCAACCATGTGCTCGATTGCCTGGTCGAGCCTTACCTGGCGCCCAACGGCAACGGCCGGGTGACCCAGGATGGCCGGGCGCTGGCGCCGTATCCCGGCAAGCCGCTGGCCCTCAAGCGCTGCATCGGCAACCTGATCGACAATGCCTTGAAATACGGGCAGAACGCCCACCTGCACATCGATGACGATGAAACCGCGTTCATCCTCCACGTCGACGACGAAGGCCCCGGGGTGCCGGAACAGCGCCTGGAGCAAGTCTTCGAGCCGCATTTCCGTCTCGCCGGGCAACAGCAGGGTTATGGCCTGGGCCTGGGCATCGCCCGCAACATCGCCCACAGCCATGGCGGCGAGGTGAGCCTGCAGAACCTTCGTGAAGGGGGGTTGCGGGTGACGTTGCAGTTGCCTCGTAGTGTGGATTAGCAACACCGCGTTATCGTTCTTCGCGAGCAAGCCCGCTCCCACAGGGTTCGATGGTGGACACACAAATTGTGAACACCATAGACCCAATGTGGGAGCGGGCTTGCTCGCGAAGGCGCCAGTGGCCTCAACACATCTCTCAAGGAATGTCACAGCTCGGTGACATAACTCGCCCCTTTCGTTACCTGCCACCCACCCTCCCTTGTTTAGACTCCCTGCGTCAAAACAACAAAAAAAGGTACTCCGATGGACACCTTCCAACCGGCCTTCAGCAGTTGGCTGAATGCCCCTGCCCACCAGCGTTGGCTCGCCGATGAAGGCGTGCGGCTGCTGGCGTTCGCCAAGGCCTCGAAGCTGCCGGACGGCTTTGGCAACCTGGATGAGCTTGGGCGCCTTCCGGCCGATGCCCGGGCCGAAACCATGAACACCGCGCGCATGACCCACAGCTTCGCCATGGCCCATATCCAGGGCTTGCCGGGTTTCGCCGAGCTGGTGGACCACGGTATCCAGGCCCTCAATGGCCCCTTGCGCGATGCCGAGCACGGTGGCTGGTTCGCCACGTCGCAACCCGATGCGGACAGCACCGGCAAAGCCGCCTACCTGCATGCCTTCGTCGCCCTGGCGGCCAGTTCCGCGGTGGTGGCCCAGCGTCCCGGCGCCCCTGCATTACTGGACGAAGCGGTGCGGATCATCGACGCGCATTTCTGGTGTGAGGAGGAGGGCGCCATGCGCGAATCCTTCAACCGCGACTGGCGCGAGGAAGAGGCCTATCGCGGTGCCAACAGCAACATGCACGCCACCGAAGCCTTTCTCGCCCTTGCCGATGCCACCGACGATCCGCGTTGGCTGGCCCGCGCCCTGCGCATCGTCGAGCGGGTGATCCATGACCATGCCGCCGCCAACGACTACTTGGTGGTGGAGCATTTCGACCGCCATTGGCAGCCACTGCGCGACTACAACCAGGACAATCCCGCCGATGGTTTTCGCCCCTACGGCACCACGCCCGGCCACGGTTTCGAATGGGCGCGGTTGTTGCTGCACCTTGAAGCGGCGCGGGTGCAGATTGGCATGCTGACCCCGGGTTGGTTGGCCCAGGACGCGCAAAAACTCTTCGACCAGAACTGCCGCCACGGCTGGGACGTCGATGGCGCGCCGGGCATTGTCTACACCCTGGACTGGGACAACCGCGCCGTGGTTCGCCACCGCCTGCATTGGGTCCACGCCGAAGCGGCGGCCGCGGCCAGCGCCTTGCTCAAGCGCACCGACGAGGCGAAATACGAAGCCTGGTATCGGCGTTTCTGGGAGTTCTGTGACAAGTATTTCATCGATCGCTGCAACGGCAGTTGGCATCACGAACTCGATCCGCAAAACCGCCCCAGCGCCGATATCTGGCCGGGCAAGCCGGACCTGTATCACGCCTGGCAGGCAGTCCTGATTCCCCGCCTGCCCCTGGCACCGAGCATGGCGTCAGCCCTGGCGCGGTTATCCAGCCCTGCGCCTGTGTAACCATGTCGTGACATTTGCACGTCCCTTCGTTACCTGCGAAGGGATTCCCTCTGATTAGAATCCATGCAGCGCAAGCTCCAGACTTGCATGCATAACAACAAGAAAGGTAATTCTAGATGAATGCGATTTCTCGCCTCGCTACTGTCATTTCTCTTGCTTCCCTGCTTCCCGTCGCAGCATTTCCCGTCACTGCCCTTGCCGCCGAATCCAAAGGTTCCGTGGAAGTCGTCCACTGGTGGACGTCGGGTGGCGAAAAAGCCGCGGTCGATGTGCTCAAGGCCCAGGTAGAAAAAGACGGCTTTACCTGGAAGGACGGCGCTGTCGCCGGCGGTGGTGGTTCCACTGCCATGACCGTACTCAAGAGCCGTGCCGTGGCCGGCAACCCACCGGGTGTCGCCCAGATCAAGGGTCCGGACATCCAGGAGTGGGCGTCCACCGGGCTGCTCGACACCGACATCCTCGAGGACGTCGCCAAGGCCGAGAAGTGGGACAGCCTGCTCGACAAGAAAGTCTCCGATACCGTGAAGTACGAAGGTGACTACGTCGCCGTGCCGGTGAACATTCACCGCGTCAACTGGCTGTGGATCAACCCGGAAGTCTTCAAGAAAGCCGGCATCACCAAGAACCCGACCACCCTTGAAGAATTCTATGCGGCTGGCGACAAGCTCAAGGCCGCGGGTTTCATTGCGCTCGCCCACGGTGGTCAGCCTTGGCAGGACAGCACCGTGTTCGAAGCCGTGGTGCTCTCGGTCATGGGGGCCGATGGCTACAAGAAGGCCCTCGTCGACCTGGACAACAAGGCCCTGACCGGTCCGGAAATGGTCAAGGCGCTGACCGAGCTGAAGAAAGTCGCGACCTACATGGACGCCGACGGCAAGGGCCAGGACTGGAACCTCGAAGCGGCCAAGGTCATCAACGGCAAGGCCGGCATGCAGATCATGGGTGACTGGGCCAAGAGCGAGTGGACCGCCGCGAAGAAAGTCGCCGGCAAGGACTATGAGTGCGTGGCCTTCCCGGGCACCGACAAGGCCTTCACCTACAACATCGACTCCCTGGCGGTGTTCAAGCAGAAGGACGCAGGCACTGCGGCGGGCCAGCAGGATATCGCCAAGGTCGTGCTGGGTGAGAACTTCCAGAAAGTCTTCAGCATCAACAAGGGCTCGATCCCGGTGCGTAACGACATGCTCGGCGACATGGCCAAGTACGGTTTCGATTCCTGCGCCCAGACCGCGGCCAAGGACTTCCTGACGGACGCCAAGTCTGGCGGCCTGCAGCCGAGCATGGCGCACAACATGGCGACCACGCTGGCGGTACAGGGTGCGTTCTTCGATGTGGTGACCAACTACATCAACGACCCGAAAGCCGACCCGGCCGATGCTGCCAAGAAATTGGGCGCAGCGGTTCAGTCAGCCAAGTAATTAGCGCCGCGGTCCCTTTGTGGGAGCGGGCCTGTGGGAGCAAAGCTTGCTCGCGATGAACGATAACGCGGTCATTCGAAAGACCGAGGTGCCTTCATCGCGAGCAAGCTCAGCTCCCACACAAGCTCGCTCCCGCACAGGGAATGTTCTGTAGTCTTTTTCCCTTGTACTGGATCTTCCCATGAGTTCTGTTGCTGTGTTCAGCAAGGCCTCGCCGTTCGATGCATTGCAGCGCTGGCTCCCGAAACTGGTGCTGGCGCCGAGCATGTTCATCGTTCTGGTGGGCTTCTATGGCTATATCTTGTGGACGTTCGTCCTGTCGTTCACCACTTCGACGTTCCTGCCGAACTACAAATGGGCAGGCTTGGCGCAGTATGCGCGGCTGATGGACAACGACCGCTGGTGGGTGGCGAGCAAGAACCTGGCGCTGTTCGGCGGCCTGTTCATTGGCATCACCCTGGTGATCGGCGTGCTGCTGGCCGTGTTCCTGGACCAGCGCATTCGTCGCGAAGGTTTCATCCGCACCATTTACCTGTACCCGATGGCGCTGTCGATGATCGTCACCGGTACGGCCTGGAAATGGCTGCTCAACCCGGGCATGGGCCTGGACAAATTGTTGCGTGACTGGGGGTGGGAAGGCTTCCGCCTGGATTGGCTGATCGACCCGGACCGCGTGGTGTACTGCCTGGTGATCGCGGCGGTGTGGCAAGCCTCGGGTTTCATCATGGCGATGTTCCTGGCCGGCCTGCGGGGTGTCGACCAGTCGATCATCCGTGCCGCACAGATCGATGGCGCGAGCATGCCGCGCATCTATTGGAAAGTGGTGCTGCCGAGCCTGCGCCCGGTGTTCTTCAGCGCCGTGATGATCCTGGCACACATCGCGATCAAGAGCTTCGACCTGGTGGCGGCGATGACAGCCGGTGGCCCGGGTTATTCCTCCGACCTGCCTGCCATGTTCATGTATTCGTTCACCTTCAGTCGCGGCCAGATGGGCATGGGCTCGGCCAGTGCAATCCTGATGCTCGGTGCGATCCTCGCGATCATCGTGCCTTACCTGTACTCCGAGCTGAGGACCAAGCGTCATGACTAGTCTCGCTGCCAAACCTTCCATCAGCCTGAGTCGCATCGCGATCTACGCGGTGCTGATCCTCGCCGTGCTGCTTTACCTGGTGCCGTTAGTGGTCATGCTGTTGACCAGCTTCAAGACGCCGGAAGACATCAGCACCGGCAACCTGCTGAGCTGGCCGACCGTGGTCAGCGGCATCGGTTGGGTCAAGGCCTGGGCCACGGTCGACGGCTACTTCTGGAACTCGATCAAGATCACCGTCCCGGCGGTGCTGATCTCCACCGCCATCGGTGCCTTGAATGGCTACGTGTTGTCGATGTGGCGCTTCCGCGGTTCGCAGCTGTTCTTCGGCCTGTTGCTGTTCGGCTGCTTCCTGCCGTTCCAGACCGTCCTGCTGCCGGCCTCGTTCACCCTTGGCAAGATGGGCCTGGCCAGCACCACCACCGGTTTGGTGTTCGTGCACGTGGTCTACGGCCTGGCATTCACCACGCTGTTCTTCCGCAACTACTACGTCAGCATTCCCGATGCGCTGGTAAAGGCGGCGCGACTGGACGGTGCGGGTTTCTTCACCATTTTCCGGCGGATCATCCTGCCGATGTCGACCCCGATCATCATGGTTTGCCTGATCTGGCAGTTCACGCAGATCTGGAACGACTTCCTGTTCGGCGTGGTGTTCTCCAGCGGTGATTCGCAACCCATCACCGTGGCGCTGAACAACCTGGTCAACACCAGTACCGGGGCCAAGGAATACAACGTGGACATGGCGGCGGCGATGATCGCCGGGCTGCCGACCCTGCTGGTCTATGTGGTGGCAGGCAAGTATTTCGTGCGCGGCCTGACGGCCGGCGCAGTCAAGGGGTAATCATGGCAACGCTTGAACTTCGCAATGTAAACAAGACCTATGGTGCCGGCCTGCCGGACACCCTGAAGAACATCGAGTTGTCGATCAAGGACGGTGAGTTCCTGATCCTCGTCGGCCCTTCGGGCTGCGGCAAGTCAACGCTGATGAACTGCATCGCCGGCCTGGAGACCATCACCGGCGGCGCGATCATGATCGGTGACCAGGATGTCAGCGGCATGAGCCCGAAGGATCGCGACATCGCCATGGTGTTCCAGTCCTACGCGCTGTACCCGACCATGAGCGTGCGCGAGAACATCGAGTTCGGCCTGAAAATTCGCAAGATGAAACAGTCGGACATCGACGAAGAAGTCAACCGCGTGGCCAAGCTGCTGCAGATCGAGCACTTGCTCAATCGCAAGCCTGGCCAGCTTTCCGGCGGCCAGCAACAGCGCGTGGCCATGGGCCGGGCCCTGGCGCGGCGGCCGAAGATCTACCTGTTCGACGAACCGCTGTCCAACCTCGACGCCAAGCTGCGGGTCGAGATGCGCACCGAAATGAAGCTGATGCACCAGCGCCTGAAGACCACCACGGTCTACGTGACCCACGACCAGATCGAAGCCATGACCCTGGGCGATAAAGTGGCGGTGATGAAGGACGGGATCATCCAGCAGTTCGGCACGCCGAAAGACATCTACACCAACCCGGCCAACCTGTTCGTGGCGAGCTTCATCGGTTCGCCGCCGATGAACTTCATCCCGCTGCGCCTGCAACGCAAGGACGGTCGCCTGCTGGCACTGCTCGACAGCGGCCAGGCCCGTTGCGAGCTGCCGTTGGGCATGCAGGACGCCGGCCTGGAAGACCGCGAAGTGATTCTTGGCATGCGTCCGGAACAGATCGCGTTGGCCGGTAGCGAGCCCAATGGTTTGCCGACCATTCGCGCGGAAGTCCAGGTCACCGAGCCTACCGGACCGGACACCCTGGTATTCGTCAACCTCAACGACACCAAGGTCTGCTGCCGCCTGGCGCCGGACGTGGCACCGCAGCCCGGGGAAACCCTGACGCTGCAATTTGATCCGTCGAAAGTGCTGCTGTTCGACGCCCAGTCCGGCGAACGCCTGGGTGTGGCCGGCCAGCCGCAAACCGATGCCCGAAGCGCCAACGTAGCGCAGTTCAAAGGTCGGTGAAGAACGAGTGTGGGAGGGCGCTTGTGGGAGCAAGCTCAGATCCCACAAAAGCTCTCTCCCACTGGAAAGGAGTATGCGGTGGATGGGGACATCCATCGCAATCGTTGTAAACCGCGTTAGATAAAAACAGTTAATAACAATAAATAAAGACGAGGATGTAGGGATGAAAAAGCAAAAAAACGCCCAGCGTATCTGCCAGTTGTCAGCCGTTGCGGCGATGATGCTGGCCGGTAGCGCACACGCAGCCGACGCGTTCAGCGCCGATTCGCAGTGGATGACGGGCGACTGGGGCGGTGAACGGACCAAGCTGATCGAGCAAGGTATCGATATCAAGGCGGATTTCGTCGGTGAGATGGGTGCCAACCTCCACGGCGGCTACAACGATGACAAGACCGCGCGCTGGTCCCAGCAGTTTGGCCTGGGCGTCGCGCTCGACCTGGAAAAACTGGCAGGCTGGGGCGATACGGAAGCCAAGATCCAGTTCACCCGACGTGACGGTCGCAACATCTCCAACGACCGCATCGGTGATCCACGCGCCGGTACCCTCAGTTCTTCCCAGGAAGTCTGGGGCCGTGGGCAAACCACGCGCCTGACCCAGTTGTGGATCAAGCAGAAATACTTCGACAGCAAACTGGATGTCAAAGCCGGTTATTTCGGTGAAGGCGAAGACTTCAACACCTTCCCGTGCGAATTCCAGAACCTGGCGTTCTGCGGTTCACAAGCGGGTAACTGGGCGACCGGCATCTGGTACAACTGGCCGATCATGCAGGCGGCGATTCGCGTCAAATACAACCTCACGCCTGAGCTCTATGCGCAAATCGGCGCCTACAACCAGAACCCTTCGCAGCTGGAAAACAACAACCGCTACAAACTCAGCGGCAGCGGTACCAAGGGTACCCTGATTCCGGTCGAGTTGGTCTGGTCGCCGAAGATCAATAACCTGCCGGGTGAATACCGTGTTGGTTACTACAAAAGTACAGCCAAGGCCGATGACGTCCGTGAAGACGAGGATGGCAACGACGCCGCGACCACCGGCAACGCCTATCGCAGCCACAGCAGCAAGGACGGCTACTGGCTCGTCGTGCAGCAACAGCTCACCAGCCACAACGGTGATGCTTCGCGCGGCCTGAACATCGCCGCCAACGCCACTTTCCACGACAAGGAAACCAACGTCGTCGACAACTACCAGTCGTTGATGTTCGTGTACAAGGGGCCGTTCGATGCTCGTCCAAAAGACGATGTCGGCATCGGCTTCTCGCGTATCCATGTCAACGAAGACGTGAAGAAAAACTCCGAACTGGTCAACGCCGCCAATGGCGTCACCGACTACGACGATCCGCTGTTCGCGCCACTGCGCAGCACTGAGTACAACTACGAGATCAACTACGGTTTCCACGTCACCAACTGGCTGACCGTGCGTCCGAACCTGCAATACATCACTCACCCAGGTGGTGTGGATGAAGTCGACAACGCGCTGGTGGCCGGCCTGAAAATTCAGTCGGTGTTCTAACGCTGTTGCGATAAGCTCCTCTCTATGTGCGCATATTTGCGGACGGCCAAGGCTGTCCGCTTTTTTTTGCGCAGTGGCTGACACTGAACCTGTGGCGAGGGAGCTTGCTCCCGCTGGGTTGCGAAGCGACCCCAAAGCCATTCACTGCGGTGTGTCCGCCAGACCGTATTTACCTCGTTTGCGACTGCTTCGCAGCCGAGCGGGAGCAAGCTCCCTCGCCACAAAAGCAAGCGTTGCAAACAGATGAGTTATTCAATGATTTCCAGGACCGCGGCCCATGCATGAGCATCCGCTACAACGCTTTTTCAGATCCTTGCGCGAGCGCCCGGTATTCGCGTGGGAGCGCTATCGGCAGCGCGATGTGCTGGTGATCGATCACCCGTTGTGCCAGGCGGTGTTCAGTCGCCAGGGCGCGCAGTTGCTGCACTTCCAGCCGCGCGGCCAGAAGCCCTGGTTGTGGTGCGCGGCCAAGTGGCCGCAAGTCGGAGCGATACGCGGCGGGGTGCCGGTGTGCTGGCCGTGGTATGGCCGTCATCCCAGCGAAAACGCCTGGCCGTCCCACGGTTGGGCACGGTTGATCGATTGGAAACTGCTGGACAGCCGCAGTGATGAAGAGGGCGTGCATTTGCACTGGCAACTGCAGTTGTGCGACTGGCAAGTGGACCTGCATGCCGACCTGGGTGAACGCATGGAGCTGCGCTTGAGCACCGAGCATCAGGACAGCCTGCCGTGCCAGTTGAGCCAGGCTTTGCACGCTTACTGGCGTATCGGTGATGTCGGCGAGGTAGCGCTGTCTGGGCTCGAAGGCGCCCAGGGTTATGACCAGTTGAGCCGCGAAGCTTGCCAGCAGGAAGGCGAGTTACGGGTCGAGGGCGGCTGCCAGCGGGTGTTCCAGCATGAAGGCGAATTGCAGCTCAAGGATCACGCCTGGCAGCGCGAATTGTGCATCGACACCGGTGACAGCGCCGACACCGTGGTCTGGCATCCCGGCACCCGGCCGTTGCTGGGCGTGAGTTGGGATGAGGTCAGTGAGTTTGTCTGTGTCGAAGCGGCCAGTGGCGGCACCGACAGCCTGTGCCTGGCGCCGGGGGAGCGGGCGCACTTGAGTTTGCAGGCGTGGGTGGGGGCTTAGGCCAGGATCTCTGGTGTGGCGGCTGGCCCCTTCGCGAGCAGGCTCGCTCCCACATTGGATCTTTGGTGTTCACAAAACCCCTGTGGGAGCGAGCCTGCTCGCGAAGACGGACTACCAGACGCTAGAGATTCTGGACCGAATCAGTTGAACTCATCCCCCACCGGATACCGGCTGGCATTCAGGCTTTCCTTGATCTTGCGCAGGTGCGGCTGGAAGTCCACGCCCCGGCGCAGGGTCATGCCGGTGGCGAGCACGTCCAGCACGGTGAGCTGGATGATCCGCGAGGTCATCGGCATATAGATGTCAGTGTCTTCGGGCAGGGGGATGTTCAGGCTCAGGGTGCTGGCCTTCGCCAGCGGCGAACCTTCGGCGGTCAGGCCCAGCACCGAGGCGCCGTTTTCCCGGGCGATGCGTGCCACTTCCACCAGCTCGCGGGTGCGGCCGGTGTAGGAAATGATCACGAACAGTTCGCCGGTATGGGCCACCGACGCGATCATGCGCTGCATCAGCACGTCGGCGTGGGCGGTCACCGCCAGGTTGAAGCGAAAGAACTTGTGCTGGGCATCCAGGGCCACCGGGGCGGAGGCGCCGAGGCCGAAGAAGTGGATCTGCCGGGCCTGGATCAACAGGTCCACGGCGCGGCTGATCAAATTGGGATCAAGGGCCTGGCAGGCGCTGTCCAATGAGGCAATGGCGCTGCCAAAGATCTTGCGGGTATAGGCTTCAGGGTTGTCGTCGGCTTCCACTGCGCGGCTTACATAAGCGGCGCCGCTGGCCAGGCTCTGGGCCAATTGCAGCTTGAGTTCCGGGTAGCCGCTGACGCCGAACGAGCGGCAGAAGCGGTTGACGGTCGGTTCGCTGACCGAAGCCGCCTGGGCGAGGGCGGCGATGCTGAAGCGGGTGGCCTGCTGCGGGTTGAGCAGGATGATCTCGGCCACCTTGCGTTCGGCCTTGTTCAGGTCTTCAAGGCGACTCTGGATCTGTTCCAGTAGATTTCGCACGCGGTCCATACAAGATTCCTAGGAAGACGGGTCTTTGATACGACCCTTTGCGGTGGCCTATCCTACTGATGGCTCCGGCGGACCACCACTCGGAATCGGTATTTTCGAAAAATGTTGTGGTTATTACTACATTTTTCCTTGAGTGATACCTTGAAAAAAGGTATTTGTAGTTTAACTTGATAAAAGAACAAACATCATGCCTTCGATTACGGTTGAACCGTGCACCTTTGCCTTGTTCGGCGCGTTGGGCGATCTGGCCCTGCGCAAGCTCTTTCCTGCCCTGTATCAACTCGATGGCGCTCAACTGTTGCACGAGGACACGCGGATCATAGCGCTGGCCCGTGAACCCGGCGGCGAGCAGCAGCACCTGGCATTCATTGCCGCCGAGCTGCGTCGCTACGTGGGGGAAAAAGACGTGGACGAGGCCGTGCTCGAGCGCTTCCTGGCACGTTTGACCTATCTGCACGTGGATTTCCTCAAGGCCGACGATTACGTTGCCCTGGCCGAAGCGGCCGGTTCGGCCCAGCAGGTCATTGCCTATTTCGCCACCCCGGCGGCGGTGTATGGGGCGATCTGCGAGAACCTGGCGAAGGTCGGCTTGAGCGAAAATACCCGCGTCGTCCTGGAAAAACCGATCGGCTCGGACCTGGAGTCGTCGCGCAAGGTCAACGACGCCGTGGCGCAGTTCTTTCCGGAAAACCGTACCTATCGCATCGACCATTACCTGGGCAAAGAAACGGTCCAGAACCTGATCGCGTTGCGGTTCGCCAATAGCCTGTTCGAGACCCAGTGGAACCAGAACTACATCTCCCACGTGGAAATCACCGTGGCCGAGAAGGTCGGTATCGAGGGCCGCTGGGGTTATTTCGACAAGGCCGGCCAACTGCGGGACATGATCCAGAACCACCTGCTCCAGCTGTTGTGCCTGATCGCCATGGATCCTCCGGCCGACTTGTCCGCCGACAGCATCCGTGACGAGAAGGTCAAGGTGCTCAAGGCCTTGGCCCCGATCAGCCCGGAAGGCCTGACCACCCAGGTGGTGCGCGGCCAGTACATCGCCGGCCACAGCGAAGGCAAGGCGGTGCCTGGCTACCTCGAAGAACCCAATTCCAACACCCAGAGCGACACCGAGACGTTCGTCGCCCTGCGCGCCGACATCCGCAACTGGCGTTGGGCTGGGGTGCCGTTTTACCTGCGTACCGGCAAGCGCATGCCGCAGAAGCTGTCGCAGATCGTCATTCATTTCAAGGAACCGTCCCACTACATCTTCGCCCCCGAGCAGCGCTTGCAGATCAGCAACAAGCTGATCATCCGCCTGCAACCGGACGAAGGGATTTCCTTGCGGGTGATGACCAAGGAGCAGGGCCTGGACAAGGGCATGCAATTGCGCAGTGGTCCGCTGCAACTCAACTTCTCCGACACCTATCGCAGCGCACGTATCCCCGATGCCTACGAGCGGTTGTTGCTGGAAGTCATGAACGGCAATCAGAACCTGTTTGTCCGTAAAGATGAAATTGAAGCCGCGTGGACGTGGTGTGACCAGTTGATCGCCGGGTGGAAGAAGTCCGGCGATGCGCCCAAGCCGTATGCGGCCGGGTCGTGGGGGCCGATGAGCTCCATTGCACTGATCACGCGGGATGGGAGGTCGTGGTATGGCGATATCTGATGTGAAACTGCCGCAGGGCGTCAGCGCCCATGCATTCAAGAATCCGGTGCTGCTGGCCGAAGGCCTGGCGCTGAAGGTGGCCGAGCAGTTGCGCAACGCAATCGACGCGCGCGGTGCGGCGACCCTGGTGGTCTCCGGTGGCCGCAGCCCGGTGGCGTTTTTCCAACACCTGGCCAAGCAGGCGCTGGACTGGTCCAAAGTGGTGGTCAGCCTGGCCGACGAGCGCTGGGTACCGGTTGAGCACGCCGACAGCAACGCCGGCCTGCTCAAGCGTTACCTGTTGCAAGGCGCGGCGGCCAAGGCCCAGTTCCTGAGCCTCTACAGCGCCAGCGCCAACCTGGAAGCGGCGGCCGAACAGGCGGACCGTTTGCTGGCCGAGCTGCCGCCTATCGACGTGTTGGTACTGGGCATGGGCGATGACGGGCATACCGCCTCGCTGTTCCCCGACAGTCCGAACCTGGCCCAGGCCCTGGACATCAATGGCGCACGCCGCTGCTGGCCGATGCTGGCGCCGACCGTGCCGCACCAGCGCCTGACCATGAGCCGCGCCTTGCTGGCTTCGGCGCAACACAAAGTGCTGTCGATTTCCGGCCAATCGAAGTTGACCACATTGAACGCTGCGGTGGCGGGTGACGACGTCGCCGAAATGCCGATCCGCGCGTTTCTGCAACCTACGTTAGAGATTTACTGGTGCCCATGAACCAAGGATCAGCCGCTATGACAAACCCATCCCCGACCGTTTCCATGGCGGACAAAGTTGCCCTGATCGACAGCCTCTGCGCCAAGGCGCGGATCCTGCCGGTGATCACCATCGCCCGTGAACAGGACATCCTGCCGCTGGCCGATGCCCTGGCCGCCGGCGGCCTGACGGCGCTGGAAGTGACGCTGCGTTCCCAATACGGCCTCAAGGCCATCCAGGTGCTGCGCGAGCAGCGTCCGGAACTGGTGACCGGCGCCGGCACGGTGCTCGACCGCCACATGCTGGCCGCCGCCGAGGCTGCCGGTTCGCAGTTCATCGTCACCCCGGGCATTACCCGTGATCTGCTCGAAGCCAGCGTCTACAGCCCGATCCCCTTGCTCCCCGGCATCAGCAACGCCTCGGGCATCATGGAAGGCTACGGCCTGGGCTATCGTCGCTTCAAACTGTTCCCGGCCGAAGTCAGCGGCGGCGTCGCGGCCATCAAGGCCTTGGGCGGTCCGTTCGGCGAAGTGAAATTCTGCCCGACCGGCGGCGTGAGCCCGGCCAACATCAAGAGCTACATGGCGTTGAAAAACGTGATGTGCGTGGGCGGTAGCTGGATGCTCGATCCGGAGTGGATCAAGAACGGCGACTGGGCCCGCATTCAGGAATGCACCGCCGAGGCCTTGGCCCTGCTGGACTGATTTTTTACCGAACCTCGTTGGGTGTTCTACGGTTTACGGTGCGCTTGGTCGGCGCACCGTTTTTTTTTTGCCCGGGTTTTCATGCCGGCAAAGATTTCCTGTGGCAAGGGATCTAGGTGCGGCTCAGATGGATCAGTGCCTGGGTCAACCGCTCGATATCACTCGCCAAGGTAATCAACCCCGGAGTAATGCGGATGCACGGCCCGGTGCTGGTCTGGCGCACCACCGTGAAGATCCCATGCTCATCGAGCAATCGATCAGCCATCGCCTGTTGATCGGTGTGGGCGGTAAAGCGCATCGCCGTGATGCCGCAATAGAGGCGCCGGTCATCCGGGGTCATGACTTCGATGCCCGGTACATCGCGCACGGCGTCCACCCACAAGTCACGCAGGTAACAGAGGCGCGCGCCCTTGGCCAAGGCACCCCCCAGGGCCCGATGTTCTTCGAAGACCAGGGGCAGGGTGAGCAAGGCGGGGATGTTCGGCGTGCTGTGGGGCGTGCGGGAGCGGACGTCGGTGGTGGGATAGCTGTCTTCGTCCATGTCCGGATCGATGTCGGCCAACCGCTGTGGGGCGATGTACAGGAAGCCTTGGGAGAGCGGGCCGCCGATCCACTTCTGCAGGTTGAATCCGGCGAATTCGATCCCGAGCTTCTTCAGGTCGAAATCGATCTGGCCCAGGGCATGGGCACCGTCGAGGATGATATCGACGGCAAACTCCCGGGCGCTCTCGGCAATGGCCTGGACCGGCATCACCAAGCCGGTGAGGTGGTTGACGTAGGTCAGCGCCATCAGCTTGAGGCGCGGATAGCGAATGAACGCTTCGCGATAAGTGCCCACCAGGCTTTCGAAGCTGGCGGGGTGCTGGTGGACAATTTCGATCACTTCCACGCCACGCTGGCGGGCCAGCCAGCGCATGGCGCTTTTGACCGAGGCGTACTCCACATCGCAGATCAGCACCTGATCGCCCGGCTTGAGGCCGTTGTAGTTGCGAATCAACGTTTGCAGGGCATCCACGGCGCTGCCAGCCAAGGCCACGCTCTGGGGGGACGCGTGGATCAGCCGGGCCACCTGCCGCCGAATGGCTTCGCCGTGTTCCAGGTCGAAATGCTGGCGCACGTACACCGAATTGCCACGGTTAATGAATTCGATGTTGCGCTGGTACTCCTCCACCACGGTGCGGGACATACGCCCGAAGTAGCCGTTTTCCAGATTGAGCGGCCCGGCGGGGTCGATGTCGTAGCGGTCGACGAAGGTCCGCCAGAAAATTTCATCGTGGGCGCGCAGCGTGTTTTCGGGCATGGCGGTCTCAGTCAGTCAATGGCGAGGTTTGGGCAGGCCATGTTTGGCGCGCAGTGGGTCCAGCAGGTCGGCCAAGCCGTTGTGGTCGATTTCCTGCATCAAGGCCAGCAAACCGCCCAGCTCTCCCTTGGGGAAACCCTCGCGAGCGAACCAGTTCAGGTATTGACCCGGCAGGTCGGCGAGGATTCGGCCCTTGTATTTTCCGAAGGGCATTTGGCGCGTGACGAGCAATTCGAGCTTTTCCGGATTCATGGCAATTGTCTTGATTCAAACCTGCCTCGAAAATACAGGCATTCTGCATGCAGGCCAAATGACAGATCATGCAAATCGCGCGGATACAGATTTTTGCGTGTTAGTTAACTTTTTGATTTTAAAGAAAATTAACTTTGATTGAGGGCTGGCATGGCTGATGCAATATCCCTTGCAGGTTTTTTATTCACCAGCAAAGGAACTGAAAAATGACTGACATCACCAAAGAATCCATCTCCGTCTTGAACGACCTGATCGAGACCAGCAAGGATGGCCAGGAAGGCTTCAAGACCTGTGCTGAAGACATCAAGCATCCGCAACTCAAGTCGCTGTTCGTTCAACGTGCCGCCGATTGCGCAACCGCCGCGGCTGAGCTGCAAGCAGCGGTTCGTTCCTTGGGCGGCGATCCGGAAACTTCCACCAGCGTGGCCGGTGACCTGCACCGCCGTTGGGTAGATGTAAAATCCATGTTCACCGGCAAGGATGAAGAAGCTGTGTTGAACGAAGCCGAGCGCGGCGAAGACCACGCGCTGAAGGCGTACAAGGAAGCCATCGAGAAGATCAACAAACACAACTTGGTGGGCATCCGTGACCTTGTGGAGCGTCAGTATCACGGTGTGCAACGCAACCATGACCAGGTCAAGGCGCTGCGTAACCAGGCGCGCGCGAGCTAAACAACCCGTCACACACACAAAAACGCCAGCATGCTGGCGTTTTTTTGTGTGTGACGACTCAGGTTGAAGGTGAACGCTGTTGTGGCGAGGGGAGTCTGGTCGATGGCATTTCAACTCATTCAGCATCAAACAGAAAAAGTGTGTTGTTGAATCCATCCACAAACAGCTCTGGACTCTAATAGGTAGCTAGCTAATAATTCCATCGCCCATCCCCTCGCATTGCATCTATTGTTACTGGCGTCCCCCAAAGAGTTTTCCGCGTGCCCATTACCTTCCAGGCCTTGTTCGCCCCCGACCGCCTCGCCTTGCAGTTCGCCATCAAGACCGTGCTTGGCGGTGGGTTGGCGTTGTGGCTGGCCTTGCGCTTGGGGCTGGAGCAGCCGTCGTGGGCGCTGATGACCGCGTTCATCGTCGCCCAGCCCTTGTCCGGGATGGTGGTGCAGAAGGGCTTGGCGCGATTGCTCGGCACATTGGTGGGCACCGTCATGTCGGTGGTGTTCATGGGCCTGTTCGCCCAGGCACCGTGGTTATTCCTGCTGGCGTTGGCACTCTGGTTGGGCCTGTGCACGGCCTGCTCGACGCTGCTGCGCAGTGCCTGGTCGTACTCATTCGTGTTGGCCGGTTACACGGTGGCGATCATTGCCTTGCCGGCCCTTTCCCATCCGCTGGGCGTATTCGATCAGGCGGTGGCGCGCTGCACCGAGATCAGCCTGGGCATCGTCTGCGCCACGGCGGCCAGCGCCTTGCTCTGGCCGTTGCGGGTCGAGCGGCAATTGGCCGGTCAGGCGCTGGCGGCGTGGCAAAGCGGTATGCAGGCCGCCCGTGCGACCCTGGCCGGCGATGCCCAGGCCCGCAAAGGGTTGCTGGAAATCCTGGGCAGGATTGTCGCGGTGGATGCCCAGCGTGAACATGCCTGGTTCGAAGGCAGCCGTGGCCGGCAGCGCGCCCGGGCCATCAGCGGCTTGAGCCAGAAGTTGCTGATGCTGTTGCGCCTTTCACGCTCGGTGCGGCGGCAGTGGAAGCAGCTCGACCCCGAGGAAACCGTGGCGCTCCAGCCATGGATGAACGAGGTACAGCAAGCCCTCGACGCCGACAGTGCGACCCTCCAAGCCTTGCGTCCCCGGGTGTGGGATGCGTCCCACGATCCGCAGTTCAGCGCGGCGCAAAGTTACTGCCTGGCTCGCTTCGCCTTGTTGCTCGATACTGCCCTGGCCGCCTGCGCCGCCTTGACGGCGGTGCAGGAGGGTAGGGAAGCGGCGGATCCACCTCGCACCCTGGCGCCCCATCGCGACTTGTCCCTGGCCATGGTCTTCGGCGCTCGCAGCGCCCTGGCGTTCCTGGTCGTTGCCTGTTTCTGGCTGGCGACCGCCTGGCCCGCCGCATCGGGTGCGATGCTGCTGACGTGCGTGGTGTGCAGCCTGTTCGCCAGTCGTGAAAACGGCGCGCAGATCGGCATGAGTTTTCTACGGGGTATCCTGTTGGCCGTGCCCACGGCGTTCGTGATCGGCGAGCTCATACTGCCGCAATGGAGCAGTTTCGCAATGCTGTGCATGGCCATGGGCGTGCCGTTGTTTTTCGGCGCATTGGGCATGGCCAAGCCGCAGATCTTCGCCACGGCGACGTCGTTCTGCCTGCATTTCGTGGTGCTGATTTCGCCGCTCAATGCGATGAAATACGACGTCGCGGCGTTCTTCAACAACGCCCAGGCGATGATGATCGGCGTGGGCGCGGCGGTGCTGGCTTTCAATCTGCTGATTTTGCGCAACCCGGCCTGGCACAGCCGCCGCCTGCTGGCGGCGACTCTCCACGATCTGGTGCGCCTGACCCATCGCAGCCTGCGTGGCGCCGAGAGCTGGTTCGGTGGGCGCATGGCCGACCGGCTGTTGCAGCTGGCGCGGCATTACCCTGAATTGCCGGTGCAGGCGCGCAGCCGTTGGGATGATGGTTTGCTTGGCTTGGACATTGGCGATGAGTTGTTGCATTTGCGCCTGAGCCTGGCCGTCGCCCAAGTGCCCGATACCCGGGCGCAGCGCCGTTATTTCGAAGCGCTGGAGCAGGTACTCGAACGCGGCCCGGCCGGTGACCAGGCCGATGCGCTGGCCCCGGCGAGCGCCGAGTTCCTGAACGTGCTGGCTGCCCAGCCGCCCGGTGACGCACTGAAGCTGGCCCAAGGCGCGGTGGTGCAATTGCAAAACAGCTGGCGCGCCTGGTGCCGCCAGCACGAACCTGAACGACGGGAGCACAGCCATGGGCTTGCGTGAGTGGTCGATCGGCGGGGTGTTGCTCAGCCCGTTCCTGATTTATGTGGTGCTGGCCTTGCTGGTGACGGGTGCGTTGCGCCTGTTGCTCAGCCTGGTGCCGGCCGGGCGCTGGATCTGGCATGAAGCCTTGTTCGACTGCGCCCTGTATGTCTGTGTCCTGACTGTTATTACCGTGGTCCTCGGGCCGCTATAGGAGTTGAACATGCGTACATCCGTACGTGTTGCCGTCACGCTGTGCATGGTGGCCGTGGCGATCTTCGCCGGCTTTCACCTGTGGCAGTACTACATGCTCACGCCCTGGACCCGCGATGCGCGGATCCGCGCCGACGTGGTGGTGATTGCCCCCGATGTGTCGGGGTGGGTGCGCGAGCTCAAGGCGGTGGATAACCAGCAGGTCAAGGCTGGCGACCTGCTGTTGAGCATTGATCGCGAGCGTTTCGAGGCGGCGCTGGAAAAGGCCCGGGCCGTGGTCCAGACACGCCAGCAGCAGTTGAGTCTGCGTGAACACGAAGCCAGTCGCCGCGCCGCCTTGGGCCCCCAGGCCATCAGTGCCGAACTGCGGGAAAACGCCCAGATCAACGCCGGCATCGCCCGAGGCGAATTGCGCGAAGCCCAGGCCGAGGCCAAGGTGGCCGAACTCAACCTGGCCCGCAGCCAGGTCCTGGCCCCCCGCAGCGGCCACATCACCAACCTGCGCCTGGCCGAAGGCAACTACGTGAATGCCGGGCAGCCGGTCATGGCGCTGATCGACGACTCGACGTTTTATGTTCAGGCCTATTTCGAAGAGACCAAGTTGCCCAGGATTCGTGTGGGCGATCCGGTCAAGGTCTGGCTGATGAGTGCCGGCCATGCGCTGGAGGGGCATGTCGAAAGCATCAGTCGTGGCATTACCGACCGCAACACCAACCCCGATGCGCAGTTGCTGGCGGAGGTCGAGCCGACCTTCAACTGGGTGCGCCTGGCCCAGCGGATCCCGGTGCGGATCAAGCTGGACAAGGTGCCTGAGGGCGTGAACCTGAGCGCCGGGATGACTGCGAGCGTGCAGGTGCGGGAAGACCCGCAATAACCGCCGCGCTGCGTTCCCTGTGGCGAGGGAGCTTGCTCCCGCTGGGGCGCGAAGCGTCCCCAAAAAAGGCGCCCACGTTAGATCTGATCAAACGCGGGCGCTTTTTTTACGACGGCTTCGCCGCCGAGCGGGAGCAAGCTCCCTCGCCACAGTTCATTCAATCCACAGGGTGCATCAACCGACAGTAATCGCCGGCAACGTCGGCAACGTCACGGTCTGCTGCTTGCGCGGGGCGAGGATCTCGGCTTCGCCGTCCACTACCAGCTCGTCGCGCTGGTTGAATACGCGGGTGGCGATACGCACGCGGAACTTCGGCAGTTTTTCCAGGATTTCCAGGCGCACGGTCAGGGTGTCGCCAATTTTCACTGGTTTCTGGAAACTCATCTGCTGGCCGATGTAGATGGTGCCCGGCCCAGGCAACTCACACGCCACCGCCGCGCTGATCAGCGCACCGCTGAACATGCCATGGGCGATGCGCTCCTTGAACATGCTCGCCGCGGCGAATTCGGCGTCCAGGTGCACCGGGTTGTGATCGCCCGACATCGCCGCGAACAGCTGGATGTCGCGTTCCTCGACGGTCTTGCTGTAGCTGGCGGTCTGGCCGATTTCGAGGGCTTCGTAAGGGGTGTTGGTAACCTGGGTCATCTGTTTCAGATCCTGTGGGGTAAAGAAAAGCGTCGCAAACCTACTCGCTGCGTGGCGGCCGCTTGTGGTCCAAGGCCTGGGCGATCCAGGCCAGCACGTCGGCGGTCACTTCATCGCGGTTGGTTTCATTGAACAATTCGTGCCGGGCCTGCGGGTAAATCGTCAATTGCAGGTGTTGGCTGCCGGCGTCGCGCAGGGCGTCGGCCAGATCCTTCAGACGCTTGCCTTCGCTCACCGGATCACATTCACCGCCGATCACCAGCAGGGGCAGGCCCGGATCGATCTGGGCGAGATTGGACGCTTTGCTGATTTGCTGCAAGCCGCCGAGCAGGTCAATCCAAAGCTGATTGGTGCAACGGAAACCGCACAAGGGGTCGTGGATGTATTTATCAACTTCGATCGGGTCACGGCTGAGCCAGTCGAAGGGGGTACGCGTCGGTTTGAATTTCTTGTTGAAACTGCCGAACGACAGCCACTCGATCAGGGCGCTGCGCCCCGCCGCACCCTGGCGCCGGCGTTCGAAGCGGGCGATCAGGCGAGCGCTGCGATAGAGCACCACCGGTTGAAAGTTCGAGCCGCTGAGAATCGCCCCGTGCAGGCTGGCGCTGTGATGCAGCAGGTAACCCTGGGCCAGGTAGCTGCCCATGCTGTGGCCCAGTAGCAGAATAGGCGTATCCGGATGTTGCTGGCCGATGTGATGGTTGAGGCTGGCCAGGTCGCCCACGACCTTGGCCCAGCCGTCCTCGTCGGCAAAGTGACCGAGGATCGCTTCTTCGCCGGTCTTGCCATGGCCGCGCAGGTCCAGCGCGTAGACTCCGTAACCTTCGTCGCACAGCGCCTGGGCCAGGCGGGCGTAGCGGCCGCTGTGTTCGGCCATGCCATGGGCCAGCATGACCACCGCCAACGGGGCGGTTTCAGGCAGCCACTGGTTGACGAACAGGCGGCTGTGGTCGGTCGCGGTCAGCCAGAACGTTTGGTGGATCATGGCGGTTCCTTTGCACAAAGTCAGACGCTGCGTCGCTGCATTGTATAGCGCATCCGCTGCGTCTCGCCTGATCAGGCTGATCCATGGGAGGAAGATTCACACAATCTATGACGCAGGTTGCCATATTTGCCTGATTCGCCATAGCTGCTAGCGTCCCAGGAGCTCCGCCTCTGCAAGCGATACAGACGCGGCCCGGATATGCTCAGGTAAAGAGGACAAAAACAATGCAGCCTGATTTCTGGAATGACAAGCGCCCGGCCGGCGTGCCCCTGGATGTCGACCTCGGGGCCTACAAGTCGGTGGTCGAGGTGTTCGAGCGTTCCTGCAAGAAATTCGCCGACCGCCCGGCGTTCAGCAACATGGGGGTGACCCTCACGTACGCCGAGCTCGAACGCCACAGCGCAGCCTTCGCCGGTTACCTGCAAGCCCATACCGACCTGGCGCCGGGCGATCGTATCGCGGTGCAGATGCCTAACATCCTGCAGTACCCGATCGCCGTGTTCGGTGCGTTGCGCGCCGGGCTGATCGTGGTCAACACCAACCCGCTGTACACCCCGCGGGAAATGCGTCATCAGTTCAAGGACTCCGGTGCCCGGGCGCTGGTGTACCTGAACATGTTCGGGCAGAAAGTCCAGGAGGTGTTGCCCGACACGGACCTGCAATACCTGATCGAAGCGAAGATGGGCGACCTGATGCCCACCGCCAAGGGCTGGCTGGTCAACACGGTGGTGAGCAAGGTCAAGAAAATGGTCCCGGACTATTCGCTGCCCCAGGCCATTTCCTTCAAGAGCGCCTTGCGCCTGGGACGCGGCCAGGGCATCAAGCCGTTGAAGGTCAACCTCGATGACATTGCCGTGCTGCAATACACCGGCGGCACCACCGGGTTGGCAAAGGGGGCGATGCTGACCCACGGCAACCTGGTGGCCAACATGCAACAGGCCCGGGCGTGCCTGGGACAGCTCGGCGATGACGGACAGCCGCTGCTGCGCGAAGGCCAGGAGGTCATGATCGCGCCGCTGCCGCTGTACCATATCTATGCGTTCACGGCGAACTGCATGTGCATGATGGTGACCGGTAACCACAACGTGCTGATCACCAATCCGCGGGACATCGGTGGCTTCATCAAGGAATTGAAGAACTGGCGTTTTTCATTGTTGCTGGGGCTCAACACGCTGTTCGTGGCGCTGATGGACCATCCGGACTTCAAGACCCTGGATTTTTCCCACCTCAAGGTCACCAACTCCGGCGGCACCGCGTTGATCAAGGCCACCGCCGAGCGCTGGCAGCAGATCACCGGTTGCGGCATTACCGAGGGGTATGGCCTGACCGAAACCTCGCCGGTGGCCAGCGCCAATCCTTATGGCGGTAAATCCCGCCTGGGCACGGTGGGGATGCCGGTGCCGGGCACGCTGATGAAAGTGATCGATGACGAGGGCGTCGAGCAACCCCTGGGCGAGCGTGGCGAGCTGTGCATCAAGGGGCCGCAGATCATGAAAGGCTACTGGAACAAACCCGAGGCCACGGCCGAAGTGCTGGACAGCGAGGGCTGGTTCAAGTCCGGCGACATCGCGGTGATCGACCCGGACGGCTTCGTGCGCATCGTTGACCGCAAGAAGGACATGATCATCGTCTCGGGTTTCAACGTGTACCCCAACGAAATCGAAGACGTGGTGATGGCCCACCCCAAGGTCGCCAACTGCGCGGTGATCGGCGTGCCGGACGAGCGTTCGGGAGAGGCGGTGAAGTTGTTCGTGGTGGCGCGGGAAACCGGGGTCAGCCTTGAAGAACTCAAGGCCTACTGCAAGGAGAACTTCACCGGCTACAAGATTCCCAAGCACATCGTCTTGCGGGACTCATTGCCGATGACGCCGGTGGGCAAGATCCTGCGGCGGGAGTTGCGGGATATCGCCTGAGGCGCCTGCCTCATGGTGTTTTTGTGGGAGCGAGCCTGCTCGCGAAAGCGGTATATCAGCCAACATCTTTGTTACTGATATGCCGCCTTCGCGAGCAGGCTCGCTCCCACAGGTTTTGTGTATTTTGTAGTAATTGTGCAGAGGTTCGAATTTTTACTCTAAAAATGACCATTGACTATTCATGAGTCATGTTTATGACTGTGGGGGTTGTTTTTGGCTCTAGGCGACCCTCGGCAAAGCTGCTACTCTCGGCGCGCTTTTGTGACTTCTCGGCCTTGATTCAAGCCAGATTCACCAATAAACACACCAATAATAATCGCATCAAATGCGGTGAGAATTCGCGTTGCTGAGGAGTGGGCTTCCATGATCGAAGACTTTTGGAAGGATAAGTACCCAGCTGGGATTGCTGCCGACATCAATCCAGACGAGTATCCGAATATTCAGGCGGTGTTGAAGCAGTCCTGCCAACGCTTTGCCAACAAGCCGGCATTCAGCAACCTCGGCAAGACGATCACCTACGGTGAGCTCTACGAGTTGTCCGGGGCGTTTGCCGCGTACCTGCAACAGCATACCGATTTACAGCCGGGCGATCGAATCGCCGTGCAGTTGCCCAACGTTCTCCAGTACCCGGTGGCCGTGTTCGGTGCGATCCGCGCCGGGCTGATCGTGGTCAACACCAACCCGTTGTACACCGCGCGGGAAATGGAGCACCAGTTCAATGACTCCGGCGCCAAGGCGCTGGTGTGCCTGGCGAACATGGCGCACCTGGCCGAGACCGTGGTGCCGAAGACGGGCGTCAAGCACGTCATCGTCACCGAAGTCGCCGACCTGCTACCGCCACTCAAGCGCCTGTTGATCAACAGCGTGATCAAGTACGTCAAGAAAATGGTCCCGGCCTATCACTTGCCCAAGGCCGTGAAGTTCAACGACGTGTTGAGCAAAGGCCACGGCCAGCCCGTGAACGAAGCCAACCCCTCCAGCGACGATGTGGCCGTGCTGCAATACACCGGTGGTACCACCGGCGTGGCCAAGGGCGCGATGCTCAGCCACCGCAACCTGGTGGCCAACATGCTGCAGTGCAAGGCGCTGATGGGCTCCAACCTCAATGAAGGTTGTGAGGTACTGATCACGCCACTGCCGCTTTACCACATTTATGCGTTCACCTTTCATTGCATGGCGATGATGCTGATCGGCAACCACAACATCCTGATCAGCAACCCGCGTGACCTCTCGGCGATGGTCAAGGAACTGTCGAAGTGGAAGTTCAGCGGTTTCGTCGGCCTCAATACGCTGTTCGTGGCCCTGTGCAACAACGAAGCCTTCCGCAAGCTGGACTTCTCGGCCCTGAAAGTCACCCTGTCCGGTGGCATGGCCCTGCAACTCGCGGCAGCCGAGCGCTGGAAAGCGGTCACTGGTTGCCCGATCTGCGAAGGTTATGGCATGACCGAAACCAGCCCGGTGGCCACGGTCAACCCGATCCAGCACATCCAGGTCGGTACCATCGGCATCCCCGTGCCGTCGACGCTGTGCAAGGTGATCAATGACGCGGGCGTCGAACAGCCGTTGGGCGAAATCGGCGAGTTGTGCGTGAAAGGCCCGCAGGTCATGAAAGGCTACTGGCAGCGCCAGGAAGCCACCGATGAGATCCTCGACAGCGAAGGCTGGCTCAAGACCGGTGACATCGCGCTGATCCAGCCGGATGGCTACATGCGCATCGTCGATCGCAAGAAAGACATGATCCTGATCTCCGGTTTCAACGTGTACCCCAACGAGCTGGAAGATGTGCTGGCAACCCTGCCGGGCGTGCTGCAATGCGCGGCCATCGGCATCCCGGACGAGAAGTCTGGCGAGGCGATCAAGATCTTCATCGTCGCACGGCCGGGTGTCACGTTGACCAAGGAACAGGTGATGGAGCACATGCGCGCCAACGTCACCGGCTACAAGGTGCCCAAGGCCGTGGAATTCCGCGATGCCTTGCCTACCACCAACGTGGGCAAGATCCTGCGGCGCGAGTTGCGTGATGAAGAGCTTAAAAAGCTGGGGCTGAAGAAGTAAGGCCGTTGCCAATGACAAAGCCCCGCTGATGCGGGGCTTTTCATGTGCGGCGAATGTCCCGAGGCGGGGCCGCTTTTTGTGGCGAGGGAGCTTGCTCCCGCTGGGCTGTGGGAGCAAAGCTTGCTCGCGAAACAGGCGCCTCGATTCTGTAAGACCGCATCGCGTCCATCGCGGGCAAGCCTTGCTCCCACATAGCGGGAGCAAGCTCCCTCGCCACAACAGCTCCCCTGCAATCAACCTATGTGGAGCATTACAACCTGAACTGCGCAAAATCCAGGTTGGTGCCACCCGGCCGCATGTCCTGCAGGTAGGAATCCTTGTCGGCGCTCAGCTCCAGGCTCAGGGCTGCCTTGCGTTTACCCTGGTTGCGCACTTCCAGGCCTTCCATTTTTTCGCGCAGGAACACGGTCGGCACTTTCAAGTGCAGCAGCTCATCGGTGGCCGGCGTGTGCAGCAGCAGGTGGATCCATTCGTACTGACCGATGGCCAGGCGCGCCACCGGGATATCGAACCAGAAGATGTTACGGTTGCGGTTCAATTCGCTGAAGTGGCAGTTGTTGACGCCCAGTACGGCGCCGCCCAGTTCAAGGTTTCTGCGGGCGATGGCCTGCTTTTTATCGAGTTTCATAACGTTCCTACGGGGTTGGAGCTTCAGGCCGCCGCCTGAATACGTGGGGCATTCTCGGTGGTTGCCGGGTAAACATAAAGCCCCGCCTGTACGAACGATGAAACTTGGCTTGGCAATCATCGGTCAACTCAGCGTCGGGCCTGAAAAGACGAAATTGATCCAACGTCGCCAAACAGGCTACTTTGTCGTGGCAACGCCCCTGAGTCGCCAAGCGACCACCCCTTTTTGCGGCGAAAGGAGACGCACATGATGTTCCCGGCCTTGAAAGGCTTACCCTTGCATCGTGTGATGATGCGCACCGTGACCGAATTTCTCGACGACGAGATGTCGACCTACGCCTCGGCTTTGGCCTACCAAATGCTGTTTTCGCTGTTCCCGTTCATTCTCTTTCTGATCGCATTGATCGGCTTCCTGCACCTGCCGGACTTCTTCTCCTGGCTGCGCCTGCAATCGGAACTGGTGCTGCCGCCCCAGGCCCTGGAGCAGGTCAACCCGGTGATCGACCAGCTCCAGCAATCCAAGGGCGGCTTGTTGTCGGTGGGTATCGTCATTGCCTTGTGGACCGCTTCGGCGGGCGTGCGGCTGATGATGAGCGCGATGAACGCCGCCTACGACGTGGTCGAGGGCCGTCCGGCCTGGAAGCGCTTTCCGCTGTCGATCTTCTACACGGTCGGCATCGCCGGCATGCTGCTGGCCGCCGCGGCGCTGATGGTGCTCGGGCCGCAGGTGATGGGCTGGATTGCGGCCCAGGTCGGCCTGGAGGAGTTCATCGTCACGCTCTGGACGATTGTGCGCTGGCCGGTGATCGTGTTCTTGCTGATGGTCGCCGTGGCACTGATCTATTACGTGATGCCCGACGTCAAGCAGGAGTTTCGCTTCATCACCCCCGGGTCGGTGCTGGCGGTGGTGGTGTGGATCATCGCCTCCCTGGGCTTCGCGTTTTACGTCAAGACCTTTGCCAACTACAACGCCATGTATGGCAGCATTGGCGCGATCATCGTGTTGTTGCTGTATTTCTATATTTCTGCGGCGGTGCTGTTGCTCGGTGCGGAGATGAATGCGGTGATCGAGCACATGTCCGCCGAGGGCAAGAATCCAGGTGAAAAGAACCCGGGCGAGCATGAAAAGCAGCACGTGTCCGGCCTGGGGCGCGACCATTCCATCCCTCACACCCACCCTGACGAAGCCCGACCATGATCCGTGAAATCCTGAAAATGGGCGACGAACGCCTGCTGCGCATCGCCCCCCCGGTGCCCGCCGACCTGTTCGACAGCCCTGAGTTGTGGCAATTGATCGACGACATGTTCCAGACCATGGAAAGCGTCGGCGGCGTCGGTCTGGCGGCGCCGCAGATCGGCGTCGACTTGCAACTGGTGATCTTCGGCTTCGAACACAGCGAGCGTTACCCCGACGCCGAGGCGGTGCCCCAGACGATCCTGATCAACCCATTGATCACTCCGTTGGGCCCGCAGATGGAAGAGGGTTTTGAGGGTTGCCTGTCGGTACCGGGCCTGCGCGGTGCGGTGGATCGCTACCAGGACATCCGCTACGAAGGCTTCGACCCCAAGGGCGAGCCGATCGTGCGCTACGCGTCGGGCTTCCATGCGCGGGTGGTACAGCATGAATGCGATCACCTGATCGGGCGCTTGTACCCGTCGCGCATTACGGATTTCAGCAAGTTCGGCTTTACCGAGGTGATGTTTCCGGACCTGGATCCCATGGCCGACGACTAATAACCCGCCCCCGAACCCTGTGGGAGCGGGCTTGCTCGCGAAAGCGGTAGGTCAGCTTGCATTGATGTTGAATGTGCCGCCGTCTTCGCGGGCAAGCCCGCTCCCACATTGATCTGTATTGCACTTCAGGACTGTGTATTTAGCTTTAACCCCATCGCAATCATCGGCTTGCTGCGCGCATACCGGCTCAGGCGCTCGGCCATGGCATAGGGCAGTTCAGGATCGAAGCTGAAACCACGTCGCTCATAAAAACCACGCAAGTCCGGGTGACAGAACAACCACACCGGCTCATCCAGGTCTTTCACCGCCTCGGCGATCAACCGCGCGCCAATGCCCTGTACGCGGTACGTCGGGGCGACGAACAACCCGGTCAACCAATGCCCGCCCGACACGGGCCGCAGGCACAGGGCGGCGACAATCTCATCGCGCCTTGCCACCCACAATTGTGCGTCACGCACCGCTTTCATCGAAGATTGGTGGGCGCGGTAAAACTTGTTCATCAGTGGCCACAGCGGCTCGTCGAGTTGCGTGTAATGGATTTCGGACATGGCAGGGTCGTGGCGCAGAAGGGGGAGGCGATTATAAAAGAACGCGGGTGCGGCGATAGGCGTATACCTGACTGCACATCCCGTATGAGTGGAGTACGTATCATGGCCAAAGGCATGGATTCAAAAAAAGCGGCAAAGAAAAAACCGGCGAAGAGTGCTGATGAAAAGCGTGCCGACAAGAAGGCCAAGAAGGTGAATCTGTTCGGTCATTGAGCCGCTATCGTCCGGGTTGGCCTCGGTTTGAGTTGGGACGGTCGCCCCAGCTCAACCCCTTCGTTATGTGTCGAAGCTCAAAGCGAGGCGAGAAACATGTCCGTGGCCGAGGCCTTGTCGCCCGTGCGGCTTTCCTCGGCCTTTTCCACTTGCGCCATCGCCGATTTGTCCTGCATGCGCTGGGCAACCTCCTGACTGACGGCCATCTGCTTCTCGGGCGGCATCGCCTCCAACTCTTCCTGGGTAATGCCCATCTCTTCAAGGATGCTGTCGCGCAGGCGCTCTTCGGGCGTCTTGCTCATGTAGTCCTTGAATTCTGCCGTCGCGGAGCCGCCAAGCATCGTGGTTTCTTCGGCCGCTGACAAAGCAACGGTCTGCAAGTGCACGCGGGTCTTGGCGAATGCCTCGTCCACCTTGTCGCTGATGGCGGTGGCGGCGCTGACCTGCTGCGTGGCTTGTCGAGTGAAGGCGTCCTGGACCTGGGCACTGCCCTGGCTGGCCTGGGCCTGGACGTTATCGCGCAACGCCTGCAATGCGGCGCTTTGCAGGCCGCTGGCGGCTTCGGCGATGAGATCCTCGCCCGGGCGCTTGAGGGGCAAGACCATCGCTTGCTGTTTTGCACTGACCAACATGATGAACACCTTGTAGGTAATGGCTGAGCGAGGGGCAGGAGCAATTCCCATGCCGTGCCGCGAGAACCTTATTCCAAGGGCTTTTAGACGGGCGTGCTGCGAGCGGGGCGGCCAATCCTTGCCGTTCGTCGGCATGGATCGACCGCCTCGTGCCGGGGCCGCTCAGGTGCTTTCGCGAACCTTGAGCTCAAAGCCCATGTCCACCACCGGCTGGGCGATGCGGTTGCCGGCCATCAGCGTCAGCATCTGTTCGGCGGCGCGACGGCCGATGGCTTCCCGTGGGGTGCTGATACTGCTCAGGCGCGGCACCATGTGGGCTGAGGCGGGCAGGTCGTTGAAGCCCAAGACCGAGACCTGCTCGGGGATCTTGATGCCGCAGCGCAGGGCCTCGAACAAGGCGCCGTGGGCCAGGTCGTCGTTGCCGAAGAAAATCGCATCGACGTCCGGGTGGCTGTCGAGCAATTGCAGGAATAATTCGCCACCCAGGCCCACCGAGGAGGGGCGCGGGGTCAGCAGTTCCAGATCCGGGTCATACAAGCCGGCCTTCTGCAGGGCGCGACGAAAGCCTTCGCCGCGCAGCAGGGTACGTTGGTCCAGCTGCGCACCGATGTAGGCCAGGCGCTTGCGGCCTTTGGAAATCAAGTGCTCGGCCGCCGTTTCCCCCGCCTTGAGCTGGGAAAAACCAACGCAGTTGAGCCCGGCGCCGGGGTCCAGTTCCATCATGTACACGCAGGGAATGTTGCTGGCCTCGATCATCCGCCGGGCGCTTTCGGTGCGGTCGAAACCGGTCAGCAGCAGACCCCGTGGCTGATAGGCCATGTAGTTGCGCAACAGGTCTTCTTCCTCGTCCCGGGAATAGTGATAGTTGCCGATCACCACTTCGAAACCCTTGGGCCGCAGGACCCGATGGATGGCTTCCAAGGTGTCGATGAACAACAGGTTGGACAACGACGGCACCAACACCACCACCGAATGGCTCTGGGCCGAAGCCAGGGCACGGGCGGCGGGATTGACGACGTAGTTGAGCTCCACGGCGGCCTGGCGGACTTTTTCCACCAGTTCCGAGGCAACGGTGCTGACGCCGCGCAGGGCACGGGAGGCGGTGATGGGGCTGACACCGGCCAGGCGTGCGACTTCGTTGAGCGTGGGGCGACCGGTGGTGCGAGTATTCTTATCGTTTTTAGGGGCGGTCATCAGGGCGGCTTGCCAAACAAAAATCAAGGCACTAAGGTAGCGCTGTCTCGACGCCGCTGCAAATGCGTGAACGGGGGTTGCCTGATCTCCCGTCCGCTCGCGTCGTGAACGAACATGCTGCAACCACAAAAATGACAAGAAGGCGTCGGCAACTTCTGCTTTTGCTGCGGTGTCATAACTGGCAAAGGTAGCGCTGTCTGCGCGCTGAGGTGTTACATGAACAATCCCATCACCGCCCTGGTCATCATGGGCGTTGCCGGTTGCGGCAAGACATGCGTCAGCCAGGCCCTGTGCCAATTGAGCGGCGCCACCGCCATCGAAGGCGACACCTTCCACCCCGCGGCCAACATCCAGAAGATGAGCGCCGGTATTCCCCTGAACGACGACGACCGTGCCGGCTGGCTCGACAGCCTGTGCGATGAGTTGCGCCGTGTCGACGCCACGGGCGAGCGCCCGGTGCTGACCTGCTCGGCCCTCAAGCACAGTTATCGCGAGCGTCTGCGCAGTGCCTTGCCCGGCCTGGGCTTCGTATTCCTTGAATTGACCCCCGAAGTGGCCGCCGATCGCGTTTCCCACCGTCCCGGTCATTTCATGCCGTCGACTCTGATCGACAGCCAGTTTGCCACCCTTGAATCCCCTGTCGGCGAGCCCCTGACCCTGGCTCTGGACGCGTCCAGCCACAGCATCGACGAACTGGCGCGCCAGGCTTACGTCTGGTGGTTGGCCCACGGTTTGAAGCTTGCCGGCTGAGTTTCAAAAAATTTGCGTCAGAAAGATAGCGCTGTCCCGACGGCTTATAAATAACTGCTTCAATAACAACAACAAATCAGGAGACACCTCCCATGTTCGGCATGTCCCACGAGACGTTCCTACTGCTTGATGCAGTGGTCACGGTGATCGGACTCATCGTCCTCATCACCAAGTTCAAATTCCACCCGTTCATTGCACTGACCATCGCCGCCGCGTTCCTCGGCCTGACGTCGGGCATGCCGACCGGCACCATCATCAAGGCGTTCCAGGACGGCTTCGGTGGCGTGCTCGGCTTTGTCGGCATCATCCTGGCGCTGGGTACGATGCTCGGCAAGATGATGGCCGAGTCGGGCGGGGCCGATCAGATTGCCCAGACCTTGATCCGTGCCTTCGGCAAGGACAAGGTGCAGTGGGCGATGATGTTCGCCGCGTTCCTGGTGGGCATCCCGCTGTTCTTCGAGATCGGCTTCGTGTTGCTGATCCCGCTGGTGTTCATCGTGGCGCGCCGCACCGGCGTGTCGATCATCAAGATCGGTATCCCGTTGCTGGCCGGCCTTTCCGCGGTCCACGGCCTGGTGCCACCGCACCCGGGTCCGCTGCTGGCGATCGGCATCTTTGGCGCAGACATCGGCAAGACCATTCTCTATGGCCTGATCGTCGCACTGCCGACCGCCATCATTGCCGGCCCGATCTTCGGTACGTTCATTGCCAAGCACATCCCCGGCCATCCGAACCAGGAATTGGTGGATCAACTGGCCCGCGAGACAAACGCCGCCGAGCTGCCAAGCTTCAGCATCACCCTGATCACCGTACTGTCGCCGGTGTTCCTGATGTTGCTCAAGACCTTTGCTGACGTAGCGCTGCCGGACGGCAACCTCTTCCGCGTCTGGATGGACATGATCGGCCACCCGATCTCGGCCTTGCTGCTGGCGTTGCTGCTGTCGCTGTACACCTTCGGCTACAAGCAGGGCATCGGCTCCAGCCAGATGCTCAAATGGCTGGACGCAAGCCTGGCCCCGACTGCCGCGATCATCCTGATCATCGGTGCCGGTGGCGGCTTCAAGCAGATGCTGGTGACCAGCGGCGTGGGCGATGTGATCGGCCACATGGCGGTCAGTGCGCAGATTTCGCCGATCCTATTGGCGTGGCTGGTGGCGGCGGTGATTCGTATTGCGACCGGTTCGGCCACTGTGGCGACCATTACGGGGGCCGGGATCGTGGTGCCGGTGGTGGGGATGATGCCGGGCGTGAACCGTGAGCTGCTGGTGCTGGCGACCGGTGCCGGTTCGTTGATCCTGTCCCACGTGAACGACGCAGGTTTCTGGCTGGTCAAGCAGTACTTCAACATGACCGTGGCCGAAACCTTCAAGACCTGGACCGCGATGGAAACCATCCTGTCCGTGGTGGGGCTGATCTTTATCCTGCTGTTGTCGCTGGTGATCTAACAGGCGCTGCGGCACAAACTGTGGGAGCGGGCTTGCTCGCGAAGGCGTTGTCTCAGTCGAGTAGATGATGACTGACACACCGCCTTCGCGAGCAAGCCCGCTCCCACATTAGTTTGGTGTCAGGCGTTAGGTTTGCTTACCAGCCCATCCGCCCGAAACATCCCACGGATCCCCCGCACAGCCTGGCGAATCCGGTCCTGGTTCTCGATCAGCGCAAAGCGCACATGATCATCTCCATATTCCCCGAACCCCACCCCCGGCGAGACGCAGACCTTGGCTTCGGCCAACAGCTTCTTGGCAAATTCCAGCGAGCCCAGGTGCGCATAGGCATCGGGAATTTTCGCCCAGACGTACATCGAAGCCTTGGGGTTTTCCACCATCCAGCCCAGCTCATGCAGGCCCTTGACCAGCACATTGCGGCGTTGGCGGTACTGTTCGGCGATGTCGCGCACGCATTGCTGGTCGCCTTCGAGAGCGGCGATGGCGGCCACTTGCAGCGGGGTGAAGGTGCCGTAGTCGTGGTAGCTCTTGATCCGCGCCAGGGCGCTGACCAGTTCCGGGTTGCCGACCATGAAGCCGATGCGCCAGCCGGCCATGTTGTAGCTCTTGGACAGAGTGAAGAACTCCACCGCGATGTCTTTGGCGCCAGGCACCTGCATGATCGACGGGGCTTTCCAGCCGTCATAGACGATGTCGGCGTAGGCCAGGTCGTGGATCACCAACACGTCGTACTGCTTGGCGAGGGCGATGACCCGTTCGAAGAAGTCCAGCTCCACGCATTGGGCGGTGGGGTTGGAGGGGAAGCCCAGGATCATCATCTTTGGCTTGGGAATCGAGCCGCGAATGGCCCGCTCCAGTTCGTCGAAGAAATCCACCCCTGGCACCAGCGGCACCGAACGCACCTGGGCGCCGGCGATCACCGCGCCGTAGATGTGGATCGGATAGCTGGGGTTGGGCACCAGCACCGTGTCGCCCTGGTCCAGGGTGGCCAGCATCAGGTGTGCCAGGCCTTCCTTGGAACCGATGGTGACGATGGCTTCGCTTTCCGGGTCGATGTCCACTTCATAGCGGTCCTTGTACCAGCGCGAAATGGCGCGGCGCAGGCGTGGGATGCCTTTGGACGTGGAGTAGCCGTGGGTGTCTTCACGCTGGGCGACGGTGACCAGTTTCTCCACGATGTGCGGGGGCGTGGCGCCGTCGGGGTTACCCATGCTCAGGTCGATGATGTCTTCGCCGCGCCGACGCGCAGCCATCTTCAGCTCGGCAGTGATATTGAATACGTACGGGGGGAGTCGATCGATGCGCGCAAAGCGGCGCGGCGAACCTTGTTCGGCCATTGTTGCCTCGAGATACGTGAGCGCCCGGAACCGTCCGAGCGACGTTGGCCACTGCGGTGGCCTGCGGCGCAAGATAATCGGGCGGATGTCGGATTGTCCAGTAGCCGCGTCGAACTATTTTCGACGACACTGTCGCCCAGGCTGCGGCGCTATCGATGGTCGCCGCGACATGTTTAACCTGTCTCTCCCAATCCTGATGGAATGAATGATGGAATTTTCCAGCGGCTTCCTGCTGAGCCTTTCCCTGTGCCTGGACATTGGCGTGGCCAATATCGCGATGATCACCCTGGCGATGCAGCGTGGCTATTTCCAGGGTTTCGCCTTGGGCCTGGGCACTTGCGTGGGCGACCTGGTCTACGCCGTCCTGGCCCTGGCCGGCATGACCGTGCTGCTGCAATACGAAACGGTGCGCTGGGTGCTGTGGCTCGGTGGTTCTGTGCTGTTGCTGTATTTCGCGGCGAAGATGATCCATTCGGCGATCTATCACAGCACCGTACTGGCCGAGGCGGGCGAGGTGCAGGGCAACTCTTCGCGCCAGGAGTTTTTTCGCGGGATTTTCCTGGCCATGTCATCGCCCAGTGCCATCCTCTGGTTCGCGGCGGTGGGCGGCACGCTGATTGCTCGTTCGGGCGGCGGAACCTTGCTCAGCTCGGCGCTGTTCCTCAGCGGTTTTCTCTGTGCCGGGCTGCTGTGGTGCGCGGCCTTGTGCCTGGCCGCGACCCAGGGCGGCAAACTGTTGGGGGATAAACTGTTGCGTTATTCCTATTGGGCATCCGCCGCGATCTTCTGCTATTTCGCAGTATATGTGATCGTTTCTGGCTACAACGAGTTTGTAGGAAAAACCGGCACCGGCACTGTTCCTGGCTTCTGACAAGCGAAACGGTCCTGCCAATCACGGTTTGGCTTCTATACTGCCAAACCCGACTTCACGTTTGCTGGAGTGTTGCCGCATGGAAAAGCACAAACGCGATTGCACAACCGAACCACGCTTTGAGCAGGGACGTTTTCAGCTGATCGCCGGCTTTGGTGCCCGGTTTACCGAGGACACCGCCCAAGACATCCCTTTGCTCTGGGAAAAGTTCCTGCCCTGGCTCGGCAAAGTGCCAGGGCAGAAAGATGAAGTGACCTACGGCGTGTGTTGCAACCCGGACGGGAAGGGTGGGTTCGAATACATCGCCGGCGTGGAGATCAGTCGGCTCGACGATCTGCCGGAGCAATACCGTTGGATCGAAATCCAGCCAGGGCATTACGCGGTCTTCGAACACAAGGGGCCGTTGAAACAGCTGCCGGACACGTTCCAATACATCTGGAATGAGTGGTTGCCGCATTCCGGCCACGAAGCGGCCGAGCTGCCGGAGTTCGAGCGCTACAGCGAGGATTTCAACCCCAGGACCGGCCAAGGCACCCTGGAGATCTGGATCCCGCTCAAGCCGAGCTGATCGTCGCGGCTTCAGTACAAACTGGCCTGCACCCGCGCAGGCGCTTCACGGTCGTAAGTCTCGGCATCGAACTGCCCATCATTCAAACGCTTGTGGATCGCCCCGGCGCTGGGCAGGGCTGAGCGCTCGAGATGGCGGGCCGGGTTCCACAGATCTGAACGCACGATGGCTTTGGCACAATGGAAAAACGCCGCTTCGACCGTCACCAGCAGCACGGTGCGAGCCGGCTTGCCGTTGACCGCAAAGCGTTCCAGCAGTGCCGGTTCGGCGCTGATCCGGGCGGTGCCGTTGACCCGCAAGGTCTCGCCAATGCCTGGAATGAGGAACAGCAGCGATACCCGTGGATCGTGCAAAACGTTGCGCAGCGTGTCGATGCGGTTGTTGCCGGGACGATCCGGCAGGGCCAGGGTCCGCTCGTCGAGGATCTGCACAAAACCTGGCACGTCGCCCCGGGGCGAGCTATCGAGGCCGTCGGGGCCTGCGGAACCGATGACCACCAGCGGCGAGGCCCGGACCATCGCCTGATAATCCTCGTTCAAAAACGGGATCTGTTTACGCACTGCCCGTTCGTGAGGCAAGCCATACAGGGCTTCCAACTGTTCAATCGACGTCACCATCATCCATTCATCCTGAGTCTATGGGCCAAGGTCTTCAAAACATCAACCCCATCCGCCGCTCATAACCGATGCGGCCCTTGTAGGCTTCGCCACTGTCGACCCAGCCCATCCGGGTGTACAGGCCGATGGCCGAGTCGTTGTCGGCGTCCACCGAGAGCTCCAGCCCGCGGATCTCCGGCCAGGCGGCGCGCGCCACGGCGGGCAGCGCCTGCAGGCAGGCCTTGCCATAACCTTGGCCCTGGGCCCGGTGGTCGACTTGCAGGGCATGCAGGGTGGCGCTGTGTTCGTTGGCCCAGGCGGGCAGTACCGGTGGGCGCTTGAGCAGCAGGAAGGCCACCGGCACCTCCTGCGCCAATAGCGCAAAGCCTTTGACCCCGGGGCCGGGTTTGGACAGCAGCGTATGCAGGGCGCCGTGGATATCGCCGGCGAACTTGATCTGTCCGGGGTGGATTTCGATGGCGGTGACCTGTTCGCGTTGACGCGGGGTCAGGTCTTCGTAGGGGACGAGCTGAACGGTCACAAAAACATCCATTGTTTGCCGGCTAAATGAGACGTGGATTCTAGCGAATTTTTTTCTTTGGATTATTTTTGTTGGATTGTCGATTCGCTGTTTCTCCAAACGACCAAGGGTGTCTTCAACAAAAAAACTGCGGAGAATCACCATGAATACCCAAACCACTGAAACCCAGATCCAGGCCCTGATCGACACCTATCGCCAGGCCGTGATGACCAAGGACGTTGAAAAGGTCATGGCGCTCTATGACGAGGACATTGTCTCGTTCGATGCCATCCAGGCCTTGCAATTCAAGGGCAAGACCGCTTACCGGGCCCATTGGCAAGCCTGCATGGAAATGTGCCCCGGCCCGCACAAGTTCGACTTTCATCAGGTCAAGATTACCCCGGCCGATAACATCGCCTTCGCCCACTGGCTCGCCTATTGCGGCGGCACCAACGAAAAGGGTGAGGAGCAAGCCTGCTGGATGCGCGTGACGGCCTGCTATCAGTGTGTTGCCGGACAATGGCGGATCGTCCATGAACATTGGTCCGCCCCGTTCGACCCGATGGCCGGGACGGCGCTGTTCGACCTGCAACCCTGATCGTCGGTTTTTTTGCCGAGGGTCATTCTGCCGTCCATAGTTGATCAGTCCGATCACGGAGCCTTCCATGAAGTACCTATGCCTGGTGTATAGCAACGAACACACGCTGCACAATTCGCCCGACAGCCCGGAGGACGCCGAGTGCATGGCCTATGCCGAGTCGATCCAGGGCAGCGGGCGCATGGTGGCCGCCGAGGCCCTGGAGTCGGTACAGACCGCCACGACGGTGCGCATGCGCGGCGGCAAGCTGTCGATCACCGACGGCCCGTTCGCCGAAACCAAGGAGCAACTGGCGGGCTTCTATTTGATCGACGCCAAGGACCTCAACGAAGCCATCCAGGTCGCCGGCAATATTCCGGCGGCCCGGGTCGGCTGCGTCGAAGTACGACCGGTACGCCAACTGAACCCCTGAACAACAAGCACAAACAGGATTTCATTCATGAACCTCACAACTGCCTCTCATGCGTTATCCCAAACCCGTTACACCGCCCGTGCGCTGCACTGGAGCGAGGAGGATCGCCAGGTGCACGAAGCCATGGGCTTCCATGAAGGGTGGGGCGAGAGCCTGGACCGGCTTGAAGCGCTGGTTACCCGAGGCATGCCCGACTGATGTCGGCCGAAACGGTCAAGGCGCGGGTCGAGCAGGTGTATCGGCAAGACTCGCGACGGATCCTGGCGACGCTGATTCGCCTGTTGGGGGACTTCGACCTTGCGGAAGAGGCCTTGCACGAGGCTTTTTTCATTGCGGTCGAGCGCTGGCAGCGCGACGGCGTGCCGGACAATCCACGGGCCTGGCTGGTGTCTGCCGGGCGTTTCAAGGCCATCGACAGTTTGCGCCGACGGGCGCGTTTCGCCGCGTCCCAACCGATGTTGATCGCCCAACTCGAGGAACTGGAACAGGGCCAGTGGAGTGACGAAGACGTGGAAGACGATCGCCTGCGGCTGATTTTTACCTGCTGCCACCCGGCCCTGGCGGCGGATGCCCAGGTGCCCCTGACGCTGCGGGAAGTCTGCGACCTGACCACCGAGCAGATCGCCCGGGCATTCCTCGCCGCCCCGGCGGCCATTGCCCAGCGCATCGTGCGGGCCAAGGCGAAAATCCGCGATGCCAGGATCCCCTACCAGGTGCCGTCCCGGGCGGAGCTGCCGGAGCGTCTGGACAGCGTGCTGCGGGTGATCTACCTGGTGTTCAACGAAGGGTACTCGGCGTCGATGGGCGCCGAGCTGACCCGCGAAGACCTGACGTGCGAAGCCATCCGCCTCGGGCGTCTGCTGATGGAGTTGCTGCCCGAGGCCGAGGTCATGGGGCTGCTGGCGTTGATGCTGCTGCACGAATCCCGGCGACCGGCGCGAACGTCGTCGACCGGTGAGCTGATCCTGCTGGATGAACAGTCCCGATCCTTGTGGGATGCCGAGCTGATCGCCGAGGGCTGCGCGTTGGTGAAAGCCGCGTTGAAGACCCGGCGGTTCGGGCCGTACTGCTTGCAAGCGGCGATAGCGGCGGTGCATGCCGAAGCGCCGACGGCCGAGGAGACCGATTGGCCGCAGATCGTCGGGCTCTATGATGTGCTGCTGCGGGCCGTGCCGTCGCCGGTGATCGAACTCAACCGAGCCGCCGCCCTGGCCAAGCGCGACGGGCCCCAGGAAGGGCTGCGCCTGGTTGACGGAATACTCGCCAGGGGCGATTTGACGGACTATCACCTGGCCCATTCGGCACGGGCGGAGTTCTGTCGGCAGTTAGGGCAGGTGGAGGAGGCGCGGGCCGCCTACCGACGTGCGCTTGAACTGACGCAGCAACTGCCGGAACGGCGGTTCATTGAAGCCAGGCTCGCCGGGTTGCAGTGATGAACCACAAGAACAACGAAATTCCTGTGGGAGCGGGCTTGCTCGCGAAAACGCCGGCGCAGTCAAGACAGTTGTTGATTGACCCACCGTCTTCGCGAGCAAGCCCGCTCCCACAAGGGAAGTGATGACTGATCGCACATCTTCGAAACACCGGAAACCACTGTGGGAGCGGGCTTGCTCGCGAAAGCGTCGGCGCAGTCAAGACAGTTGTTGCTTGACCCACCGTCTTCGCGAGCGAGCCTGCTCCCACAAGGGAACTGATGGCAGACCTCGCATTTTCGAAACGCCAGAAACCACTGTGGGAGCGAGCCTGCTCGCGATAGCGGTGGATCAGCCAACATCGATGTTGGCTGATCCACCGCTATCGCGAGCAAGCCCGCTCCCACAGGTTTAGTGGTTTGGCTGGCTGCGTTAATCCGTTTCAGCCAGCCGGCGTTGATCAGAACTCGTGATCAGCGCTGTCCGGGTTCAGGTCGCTGATGCCCAGTTTGCCCGCGGCCTGTTCGATCGAACCGGTCTGCTTGACCAAGGCGGCGATGGCGTCGCGGACGATCTGGTTGCCAGCGGTGTTGCCGGCGGCGATCAGTTGGTCGTAGTGCTCACCCTTGTTGGCGTGATCGACCATGACCTGGATCTTGGCCTCGGTGTCGGCCAGGTCGGCCTTGAGCGCGGTGTCCGCGGCCGGGTCGGCCTTGGCGACCAGCGACGACAGGCTGGCGCCGGTCAGCTTGCTGCCGTCGACGCGGGTGTATTCGCCCAGGTACACGTTACGCACACCCTTGGCATCGTAGAAGTGCGAGTAGTGGGTGTTGTCGCTGAAGCAATCCTGCTCGTCTTCAGGCGAGTTGGCTTCCAGGGACACCTTCATGCGCTCGCCCGCCAGTTCACCCAAGGACAGGCTGCCCATGCCGAACAGCATCTTGCGCAGGCCGCTTTCGGCCGGCTCGGCTTCCAGGGTGGCGCGGTAGTTGTCGGCCACGTTCGGCTTCCAGTTACCGACCATTTCCTGCAGGTCGTTGACCAGCAGTTGGGTCACGGACTTGAGGTAGGCACGACGACGGTCGTTGTGGCCGCCGGTGGCGCCGGCGCCTTCCAGGTAATCCGAAGCTGGGCGATTGCCAGCGCCCGGACCGGTACCGTTGAGGTCTTGGCCCCACAGCAGGAATTCGATGGCGTGGTAGCCGGTGGCGACGTTGGCCTCGGAACCGCCCAGCTCGTTCAGGCTGGCGAGTTTTTCCGGGGTGATGTCTTTGACGTCGACCTTGTCTTCGCCAACCTGGACTTCGGTGTTGGCGATGATGTTGGCGGTGGCGCCCGGGTTGCCCAAGGCGTGTTCGTAGGACTTGTCGACGTAGTCGATCAGGCCTTCGTCCAGGGGCCAGGCGTTCAATTGGCCTTCCCAGTCGTCAATGATGGTGTTGCCGAAGCGGAACACTTCGCTTTGCAGGTACGGTACGCGTGCGGCGACCCAGGCAGCCTTGGCGGCTTTCAGGGTCTCGGCGTTCGGCTTGGCCAGGAACGCGTCGACGGCGGTTTGCAGGGTTTTCGCCGTGGATTCGGCATCGCTGTAGACGGCGTAGACGATGTCGGCGTAGTGCGCGACAACAGCCTTGCCGGCGGCTTCGTCGATTTTGCCAGCGGCAGCAGGGGCGACCGGTGCCGCAGTGCTGGCGGCCGGCGTTGGCGCTTGCGGCGCGGCGGCCTTGTCTTTGCCTTCGCCGCAACCGGCGAGGGAAATAGCGATGGCCAGCAGACTGGCGGTAGCCAGGGGCATACGAATCATGGCGAACATCCTGCTTCGGTGATGGATGGGACAGGCGCGAGGGTGCGCAAAAACTGCGACATAATGCGAAAGATTTGCATTATGTGTAAAGGGTTATGGTTGTAAATATTTCTTGTTTAATGATGAGAATCACCCCCTGTAGGAGGCGTCTGTAGGAGCTGCCGAGCGAAGCGAGGCTGCGATCTTTCCCCTGGCGCTTGAATTCCAAGCGAACAAACCAACGATCGCAGGCTTCGCCAGCTCCTACGAAGGCTTGGCGCTGGGGAGAGTCAGATTATGGAAACCTTGCTGCGCTCGGCCTGCTTCAGGTAAATGCCCAACTCCCGCGCCGGCAGCGGTTTGCTGTAGTAGTACCCCTGACCTTCGTGGCAGCCCTCGGCGATGATGTAGGCTTCCTGCTCCACCGTCTCGACGCCCTCGGCAATGACCTGCATTCCCAGGCTCTTGCCCAACTGGATGATGGCCCGGACGATGGTCGCATCGTCCTCGTCGTCGAGCAGGTCCTGGACGAAGCTCTTGTCGATCTTGATCTTGTCCAGCGGCAGGCTCTTGAGGTAGCTCAGCGACGAATAGCCGGTGCCGAAGTCATCGATGGCAATCAGTGCCCCGGAGCGGCGCAGGCTCAGCAAGTGCTGGGCCGCGGTGGTGATGTCTTCCATCAGGCCGGTCTCGGTGACTTCCAGTTCCAGGCTGCGCGGCGGCAGCCGGTACATCTGTAGGAGATTGTTCACCACTCGCGGCAGCTCGGCGTGGTGCAGTTGCACCGTCGACAGGTTGACCGCCATGCGCAGGTCGAGGAAACCCTGGTCGTGCCATTCGCGCAATTGCCTGCACGCCTGGTCCAGCACCCATTCGCCGATGGCGATGATGGTGCCGTTCTGTTCGGCCAGGGGAATGAACAAGTCCGGCGGCACCAGGCCGTGCTCGGGATGGTGCCAGCGAATCAAGGCTTCGGTGCCGACTATTCGTAGGTCGCGGTAGCTGATCTGCGGTTGGTACACCAGGCTGAACTGCTCGCGGGCAAGGGCCTCGCGCAGGTCTTTCTCCAGTTCGCGACGGCGGCGCATCTCGCTGTCGACGCTGGCGATGTAGAACTGGTAGCGATTGCGCGAGCGGCTCTTGGCCAGGGTCATGGTCTGCTCGGCTTTCTGCAACAGTTTCTCGGTGCTGTCACCGTCTTCGGGGAAGAGGGTGATGCCGATAGTGGCCCGCAGGCGGATCTGCTGATCATCGATGGCGAACGGCGCTTCCAGGTCATCGAGGATGCTCTGGGCCAGCTCGGCGGCCTCGTAGGGCTGCTCGATGTCGGCTTGGACCAGGGCGAACTGGTCACCCCCCAAACGCGCCAGCGCGCCGAGCCGGCCGCTGTGGGCCCGCAGCCGATCCGCCAGGGCCAGCAGCAACTGGTCGCCGGTCTGATAGCTGAACTGCTCGTTGATGCCCTTGAAGTCATCCAACCCCACACACAGCACCGCCACCCGACGTTGCAGGCGCCCGGCGTCCACCAGGATCTTGTCCAGTTGCTGTTGCAGTTGCTGGCGGTTGGGCAGGCCGGTGAGAAAGTCGTACTGGGCCATGCGCAGCAGGCTGTTTTCCGCTTCGTGGCGCAGGTGCGTGTTGCGTTCGATGGATTCGAGCAGTTGGTTGGCCGTGTTGATCCACAGGCCTAGTTCGTTTTGCTCGTGGCCGCGCAACTGCGGGATCTTGTGCGCGCTGGGGCGATCGGGGTTGATTTCGGTCAGGTGCTCGATGATCCGCGACAACGGCTTGGTCAGCAGCCAGTGATAGACCAGGTACAGCACCAAGCCCATGGCCAGGGCCCGTAGCATCCCGGAGATAAAGATGATCACCGAACTGACGATGAAGCCCTCGCCGTAGGTGGCGGTGTCGAGGGTGATGCTCAGGTCGCCGTAATATTCGCTGTAGGGCCCGCGTCCCACCAGTTGCGTGGTGAAGGTGCGCTCTTTGCCCAGGATCAGGTCGGTCAGCCAGCGGCTGTCGGAGTGCGTCAAGGGCCGGGCTTTTTCGGCGAGCATGGTTTCGCGGGGGTGGCCGATGGACGCCATGCGTACGGCTTCGTCCTGGAACAGGCCCTCGATCACCTGCATGCCCATTTCCCGGTCCAGGCTGTAGACGGCCTGGGTCGAAGGGTCGCGGAACATGTCGAGGATACGTTGGGCGTCAGTGGCGACGGCCTGGTTGGTTTTGTAGGCATCGAACACGATCTGGGCGCAGCTCAAGACCACGCCAACGATCAATGCCGAGAGGAGCACGACCCGGAGCAACTTCACAGACAAGCTGTTCTTGAGTTCCAGCTTCAAAGAGTGGTTCCTTGTTCCGTGCGGGTAGCGTCAAGTTGCCATGAGTATTGGCAATCCTGTGATGTCAGTCAAAGGGACAATCAAACACAAGGGTTTTCGCTTGAAACCTGACCGGTATACGTTTTTTCCAGAGTGATTGCTCTACGACCATTGTGTCGGTTGAAAGGCACCGCAACTTGAGGCCCACCGGGATTTTTTCTTGCTTTCCAGACGCGAGGTCTCTCGTCTGCGATCATTTTTCGCCGTGCAAAAAAAAACCCGGCATGGCGCCGGGTTTCTTTGGGCTGGCATCGAGCTTAGGCAGTGAAGGCTTTACCTTCGAACTGCTCGGCGACGAATTTCCAGTTGACCAGGTTCCAGAACGCTTCGACGTATTTCGGACGAACGTTGCGGTAGTCGATGTAGTAGGCGTGTTCCCACACGTCGCAAGTCAACAGCGGGGTGTCGCCGTTGGTCAGTGGGTTGCCGGCGCCGATGGTGCTGGCCAGGGCCAGGGAACCGTCAGCCTTTTTCACCAGCCAGCCCCAACCGGAACCGAAGGTGCCGATGGACGTCTTGCTGAACTCTTCCTTGAACTTGTCGAACGAACCGAAGGCTGCATTGATGGCTTCAGCCAGCGCGCCGGTTGGTTGACAGCCGGCGTTTGGCGCCAGGCAGTTCCAGTAGAAAGTATGGTTCCAGACCTGAGCGGCGTTGTTGAAGATACCGCCCGAGGAAGTCTTGACGATTTCTTCCAGGGTCTTGCCTTCGAACTCGGTGCCAGGCACCAGGTTGTTCAGGTTCACGACATAGGTGTTGTGGTGCTTGTCGTGGTGGTATTCCAGAGTCTCTTTGGAGATGTGCGGCTGCAGTGCATCGTGTGGATAGGGCAGCGGCGGCAATTCGAAAGCCATGGTGATTCTCCTAATCAGGTCAGGTTGCGGTGAGCGCAAGGCCGATCACGGGCGGCCAGACTAGCGCCGGGGAGTTTGTACTCTTTGCGGCGCAGGAGTCGGATCATAGCACCGGGGGTGCGGCATAACCACGCAACAACTGTGTGGAATAGAGGTTCCAGAGCGGTTTGGAATAATCAGCCGGTGACGATCAATTGCATCGCCACGGTAAACATCATCACCGCTACCAAGAGGTCCAGGATCCGCCAAGTGCTTGGGCGGGCCAACCACGGTGCCAGCCATGCCGCGCCGATGGCCAGGGTGAGGAACCATAGCAGCGAGGCACTGGCCGCCCCTATCACGTAGGCACCGGGAACGCTCTGCTGGGCGCCAAGGGAACCGATCAGCAGCACCGTGTCGAGGTAGACGTGGGGGTTGAGCAGCGTCACCGCCAGCGCGCTGAGCAACACCGCCCGCAGCGAGCGTACGGCGTGGTTCTCACTTTGCTGCAGGCTCTGCTTCGAGCAGGCCCGGCGCAAGGCCAGGCTGGCGTACCAGAGCAGGAACGCCGCCCCGCCCCAGCGGGCAGTCGACAGCAGCAACGGACTCTGGGCCAGCAAGGTCGCCAGGCCGAAAACCCCGGCGGCGACCAACAGGGCATCGCAGGTGATGCACAGCGCCGCTACCGGCAAGTGATGCTCGCGGCGTAGGCTCTGGGCCAGTACGAACGCATTCTGGGCGCCGATGGCCATGATCAGCCCGAGGGCCACCACGAGCCCGTTCACATAGCTTTGCCACATTTTTTTATCCCCCGGTCAGTTGCTGTCGCTGGTCATTTTCCCGGGAAGGGCTGTATAAGAAAAACCAATATTGCTGATTGCCCATTAGGATTACTGATGTTCGACTACAAATTGCTCTCTGCCCTGGCCGCCGTGGTCGAGCAGGCCGGTTTCGAGCGCGCAGCCCAGGTGCTGGGTTTGTCGCAGTCGGCCATTTCCCAACGAATCAAGTTGCTGGAGGCGCGTGCCGGCCAGCCCGTCCTGGTGCGGGCCACGCCGCCGGTGCCGACGGAAATCGGCCGCCGGCTGCTCAACCACGTGCAACAGGTGCGGCTGCTCGAGCGTGACCTGCAAAGCCTGGTGCCGGCGCTGGATGAAGAGGGCCTGCCGGAGCGTCTGCGCATCGCCTTGAACGCCGACAGTTTGGCGACCTGGTGGGCCGCTGCCGTGGGCGATTTCTGCGCCGGCCAACACCTGTTGCTCGACTTGGTGGTGGAGGACCAGACCGTTGGCCTCAAGCGCATGCGCGCCGGTGAAGTGGCGGCCTGTGTCTGCGCCAGCGAACGCCCGGTGGCGGGCGCCCGCAGTGTCTTGCTGGGGGCGATGCGTTACCGGGCGTTGGCCAGCCCGGCCTTCATCGCCCGGCATTTCCCCGGCGGCGTGCGAGCCGATCAACTGGCCCGTACGCCAGCCTTGGTGTTTGGTCCGGATGATTTCCTGCAACACCGCTACCTCGCGTCCGTGGGCGTGGAGGGCGGTTTCGAGCATCATCTGTGTCCCTCGTCCGAAGGTTTCATCCGTCTCGCTGAAGCGGGACTGGGCTGGGGGCTGGTGCCGGAGCTGCAAGTGCGCGAACAGCTGGAACGAGGCGTGCTGGTGGAATTGTTGGCAGATAAACCGATCGATGTGCCGCTGTACTGGCATCATTGGCGCAATGGTGGACAGTTGCTCGGCTTATTGACCGAGCGACTGATCGCAGCGGCAAGCAGCACGCTGCAAGCAGTCGGTTAAAAGCCCTTGGCTTGAAGCTTGAGGCTTGTAGCTCGAATCTGATTTTTAGGAGCATGCATGAAGATTTTGGTCACCGGCGCGAGCGGCTTCATTGGCGGGCGCTTTGCGCGTTTCGCCCTGGAGCAGGGCCTGGATGTGCGGGTCACCGGTCGCCGGGCCGAGAGTGTGGAGCACCTGGTGCGGCGCGGTGCGCAATTCGTCCAAGGGGACTTGAGCGACCCGCTGCTGGCCCGCGACCTGTGCCTGGATGTCGAGGCCGTGGTGCATTGCGCCGGTTCCGTTGGGCTGTGGGGTCGCTACCAGGATTTCCACCAGGGCAACGTTCAGGTCACGGAAAATGTCGTCGAGGCCTGCCTCAAGCAGAAGGTGCGTCGCCTGGTTCATCTGTCCTCGCCGTCCATTTACTTTGATGGCCGTGACCACCTCGGGTTGACCGAAGAACAGGTGCCCAAGCGCTTCAAGCATCCTTATGCCGCCACCAAGTACCTGGCCGAGCAGAAAGTCTTCGGTGCCCAGGAGTTCGGCCTCGAAGTGCTGGCCCTGCGCCCGCGTTTCGTGACGGGTGCCGGTGATATGAGTATTTTCCCGCGCCTGTTGAAAATGCAGCGCAAGGGGCGCCTGGCCATTGTCGGCAACGGCTTGAACAAGGTGGATTTCACCAGCGTGCAGAACCTCAACGAAGCGTTGCTCAGCAGCCTGCTGGCCAGCGATTCCGCCTTGGGCAAGGCCTACAACATCAGCAACGGTGCACCGGTCCCATTGTGGGATGTGGTCAATTATGTGATGCGCCAGATGGAAGTCCCACAGGTCCGACGTTATCGTTCCTACGGCTTGGCTTACAGCGTCGCGGCCCTGAATGAAGGGGTCTGCAAGCTCTGGCCAGGCCGCCCCGAACCGACGCTGTCGCGCCTGGGCATGCAGGTCATGAACAAGAATTTCACCCTGGACATCAGCCGGGCCCGGCATTCTCTCGATTACGATCCGCAGGTCAGCCTCTGGACCGCCCTGGATGAATTTTGCGCCTGGTGGACGGTCCAAAACGCCCGCTGATCGGCCCGCCATGAACCGAGTGCCCGGTTCGGGGTCAATCGGTGCGGCGGGCGACGGGGTTATACTCGCCGCATCAAGCCATTACCGGTTTCCCAAAGGTCGAACCATGCCCATGCGTAACGATGCCAACGACGACTTCGATGATGTACCGAGCCTGCGGATGCGGGCCGACATTCCCGATGACGATGATTTCCTGCCCAACCGCCAGCCGCCCCACGTGCAAGCGCGCCCGGCGCCGGCCGCCGCGGCGAAGGTCAAGGCCAAGGGGCCCAGCACCGGGCCGCTGTGGGCATTGGTCGGCGCGCTGCTGTGTGCGTTCGGTTTCCTGGCCTGGTGGAGCTTCCAGCAGATTTCCCTGATGGAGCAGCAATTGGTGGCGACCCAGGAAAGCTTCGCCCGGATCAGTGAAGATGCGGCGGGGCGCTTGCAGGACATCTCCGGCAAGGTGGTCGCCGGGCAGTCCAATGTCATGAGTGACAGTGAAGCCTTGAAATTGCAGATCAAACAGTTGGACAACAAGCTGCAGGAGCAGGCCCGGCAATTCGACGGCAAGCTGCAGGAGCAGTACAGGCAGCAACAAGCCACGTTCGGTCCGTCCGCCGACCTGGACAAGGAACTTGCCCAGCTCATTGCCCAGGCTTCTGACCAGCAGAACACCAACACTCAACTGCAAGCTTCCAACAAGGAGCTCCAAGCCCAGGTCAAGGCGCTGGCCGCTGAGGTGACCGCCTTGAAGAATCAAGGCGAGGGTGGTGCCCTGGATGCCCAGCTCAAGAGCATCGGTGCCGACATCACCGCCCTGAAAAGAGCCACCTCCAACTCTGCCATCGAGCGCCTGGAGCAGGACGTGATCGTGCTCAAGAGCCAGCAGGATAACGGCAACACCGCCGAGTTCGACGCCTTCCGCGGGCAGGTCACCCGTAACATCAATACCTTGCAAGCGCAGATCCAGCATTTGCAGCAGCAACTCAGCGCTCGGGCTCAATAAGCCTGATGTTCGGCCAGCGCCTATCCCTGTAGGAGCTGCCGAAGGCTGCGATCTTTTGATCTTTCGCTCAAGACTCAATTGTCTGGGAAAAGATCGCAGCCTCGTTGCACTCGTCAGCTCCTACTTCCCCACGCCGTCTACGCTCTTGAAACACCAACAAGAACGAGGGGCGCACCCATGGGTTTTTTTCACAGGATGGCCTGGCTGGGCGCAATGCTCATGCTGGGGATGGCCCAGGCGGCCACTGCGGACGATGGCCACGCGGCCCGGGCGCTGCTGGAGAAGGCCTTGGCCTATTACCATGACAATGGCGACAAAGCCTTTGCCGCCTTCAGCCGCCAAGGGGAATTTGTCGACAAGGATCGTTATGTGTTCGTGGTCGATACCCAGGGTGTGATGCTTGCCAGCGGCGGACCTTCCTCGGCGTTGATCGGACGGGACGTGTCCGAAGTGCTGGGGCCGGATTTGCGCAAAGCCTTCAAGGACGCCTTGAAAACTGCCGAGGCCAGCGGCATTCAGCAAGCCGAGTACCGTTGGCAGAACTGGGCGGACGGCAAGGTCGAGCGCAAGCATGTGTATTTCCAGCGTGTTGGTGAGCGAATCCTGGCTGTCGGTTATTACTTGCCGCGTGCTTCAGCCGAACAGGCTCGGGCACTGCTGGACAAGGCCTCGAGTGACCTGCTGAAAAACGAGAAAGCCACGCTGACGGCAGTCAACGCTCTAAAGGGCGGGTATCTGCAGGATGATTTGTATGTCTTTGTCGTCGACCTCGATACCCGGCGCTATGTGGGGCATGGCACCAATCTGCGTTTGATCAACACCGACTTTGCCAAGGTCAAGGACCCGGATGGCAAACCAGTGGGGGAGCCGATCCTGGCCATGATCGGCAAGCAGGATGTGGGGGAGTATGAGTATCGCTGGAAGAATCCGGTGACCGGGAAGGTTGAGGACAAGCATGCTTATCTGAAGAAGGTTGGGCATTTTCTGGTGGCGGTGGGGTATTACAGTCCTTGAGGCTGGGGGCTGGTTTTTGGGTTTTGGGTTTTGGGTGTATATCTGTTTCTTAGGTAACGGCCACTGGCGGTTCCGCCCTTACGGCCGCTCACTTTTTTTCAAACGCCAAAAAAAGTAAGCAAAAAAGGCTTGCCCCACCACTCGGTGCCTCGCTAGGGCTCGGCATGCCCTCACTCCGGCGTTGCTCCGTGGGCCGCCGCGAAGGGCCATCCATGGCCCAGCGCGGCTATCCCGGCATCCATGCCGGGATGCCCACTGCGCAATGCCTGCGTTCGGCCATCGTGGTTAACGGGGCGTCCAGATCAAAAGCAAAAGCAAAAGCAAAAGCAAGAGCAAGAGCAAAAGCAAGAGCGGGGCACATGCCTGCATTTATTTGGCTGAGCCACCGCTTTCGCGAGCAAGCCCGCTCCCACAATGGGCCGCAGTGAACACAAAACTCATGAACACCCAAGATCACCTGTGGGAGCGAGCTTGCTCGCGAAGAGGCCGGCCCACCAACATCACCGTCAACTGACACACCGCTTTCGCGAGCAAGCCCGCTCCCACAATGGGCCGCAGTGAACATAAAACTCATGAACACCCAAGATCCCCTGTGGGAGCGAGCCTGCTCGCGAAGAGGCCGGCACATCCAACATCACCGCAAACTGACCCACCGCCTTCGCGAGCAGGCTCGCTCCCACAGGGGAAACGCGATCACCCTGAGCCAGGTCGGCTATGAGGCCGCCTCGCGGCGGCCCACGGAGCAATGCCTTCGTTCAGGCATGCCGAGCCTAGGCGAGGTGCCGAGTGGTGGGGCAGGAGCGTTTTGCTTACTTTTGACTGGGCCGGCTTCCGGGCTTTTCAAAAGTGAGCCGCTGTAAAAGCGGAACCGCCAGCGGCCGTTACCGAAAAAACGGATATACACCCGATAAAAGCACCACAGCGGAACTTATACCGGGATCCCAGCCAAACTCAGCCCGCCACCAACACCCGAATCGCCTCCAAACGCAACGCCGCCTTCTCAAGCATCGCCAAGCCTTGCTCCCGCTGTTGGCGCAGGGCCACCAGCTCGCTGTCGCGCACGGTCGGGTTGACCGCTTGCAGGGCGGTCAGGCGTGCCAGTTCCTCGTCGGTATCGGCCGCCAGGCGGCGCTGGGCCTCGGCCACGCGCTCGGCGTGACGCGGGGCGATCTTCTCTTCGCCGGCATTGATACGAGGCGTGAGCTGGTCTCGCTGGGCCTGGATGAACTTGTTGGCGCTGGCGCGCGGTACGCTTTCGAGCTGGTCGTTCAGGGTTTCGAACGAGACCCGGGCGGCCAGGTCGTTGCCGTTGGCGTCCAACAGGCAGCGCAGGGCGGCCGGCGGCAGGTAGCGGCCCAGTTGCAGCGAGCGCGGCGCAACCACCTCACTGACGTAGAGCAGCTCCAGCAACACGGTGCCGGGCTTGAGCGCCTTGTTCTTGATCAGCGCCACGGCGGTGTTGCCCATGGAGCCGGACAGCACCAGGTCCATACCACCTTGCACCATCGGGTGCTCCCAGGTGATGAACTGCATGTCTTCGCGCGACAGCGCCTGGTTGCGGTCATAGGTGATGGTCACGCCCTCGTCGTCGCCCAGCGGGAAGCTGGCGTCGAGCATTTTTTCGCTCGGCTTGAGGATCAGTGCGTTTTCCGAATGGTCTTCGCTGTCGATACCAAAGGCGTCGAACAGGGTTTCCATGTAGATCGGCAAGGCAAACTGGTCATCCTGCTCGAGAATGGCCTCCACCAGCGCATCGCCTTCACCGGCGCCGCCGGAGTTGAGCTCCAGCAAACGGTCGCGACCGGTGTGCAGCTCGGCCTCCAGGCGCTCGCGTTCGGTACGGGCCTCGTCGATCAGAGCCTGCCATTGGCCATCATCGGCTTCCTCCAGCAAGGGCAGCAGGCGCGGGCCGAACTGGTGCTGCAAGGCGTTGCCGGTCGGGCAGGTGTTGAGGAAGGCATTCAGGGCTTCGTGATACCACTGGAACAGCCGCGCCTGGGGGCTGGTTTCCAGGTACGGCGCATGCAGCTCGATGGTGTGCTTCTGGCCGATCCGGTCCAGACGACCGATACGTTGTTCCAGCAGGTCCGGGTGCGCCGGCAGGTCGAACAGCACCAAATGATGGGCAAACTGGAAGTTGCGTCCCTCACTGCCGATTTCCGAACAGATCAGTACCTGGGCACCAAACTCTTCGTCGGCGAAATAGGCCGCCGCGCGGTCGCGCTCCAGGATATTCATGCCTTCGTGGAACACCGTGGCCGGGATGCCGGAGCGCACGCGCAGGGCGTCCTCCAGGTCCATGGCGGTTTCGGCGTGGGCACAGATCACCAGCACTTTGGTGCGCTTGAGCATCTTCAGGGTGTCGATCAGCCATTCGACCCGCGGGTCGAAACGCCACCAGCGTTCTTCTTCGCTGGCGTCCGGCTGGGCCTGGAAGCTGACTTCCGGGTACAGCTCGGGGTGATCGCCCAAGGGCAGTTCGAGGTACTCGGGCGGGCACGGCAGCGGGTAGGCGTGCAGCTTGCGCTCGGGGAAGCCCTGCACGGCGGCGCGGGTGTTGCGAAACAGCACGCGACCGGTACCGTGGCGATCCAGCAGTTCACGCACCAGGCGGGCACTGGCTTGGACATCGCCATCATTGACGGCGGTCAGCAATGCTTCGCCTTCGTTCCCCAGGAAACCCTGGATGGTCTTGTGGGCTTCGGGCGAGAGGCGGCCTTTGTCCAGCAACTCCTGCACGGCTTCGGCCACCGGACGATAGTTTTCGCTCTCGGCGCGGAAGGCCTTGAGGTCATGGAAACGGTTCGGGTCCAGCAGGCGCAGGCGGGCGAAATGGCTGTCCTGACCCAGTTGTTCCGGGGTCGCGGTCAGCAGCAGCACGCCCGGGATGGTTTCGGCAAGCTGCTCGACCAGGGCGTATTGCGGGCTAACCTGGTCTTCGTGCCACACCAGGTGATGGGCTTCGTCGACCACCAGCAGGTCCCAGCCGGCGGCGAACAGCGCGTCCTGGGCCTTTTCGTCGTCCACCAGCCACTCCAGCGCCACCAGGGCCAATTGGGTGTCTTCGAACGGGTTGCTGGCATCGCTTTCGATGAAGCGCTCTTCGTCGAACAGCGCGACCTGGAGGTTGAAGCGCCGACGCATTTCCACCAGCCACTGGTGCTGGAGGTTTTCCGGCACCAGGATCAGGACGCGGTTGGCACGGCCGGACAGCAACTGGCGATGGATGACCAGGCCGGCTTCGATGGTCTTGCCCAGGCCCACTTCGTCGGCCAGCAATACCCGCGGCGCAATGCGGTCGGCCACTTCACGGGCAATATGCAGTTGGTGGGCGATCGGCTGGGCACGTACGCCGCCCAGGCCCCACAGGGAAGACTGTAGCTGGCGGCTGGTGTGTTCCAGGGTGTGATAGCGCAGGGAGAACCAGGCCAGCGGGTCGATCTGGCCGGCGAACAGACGGTCGCTGGCCAGGCGGAACTGGATAAAGTTCGACAGTTGGGTCTCGGGCAGGGTGACCACTTCGTTCTGCTCGTTGAGACCGTGGTAGACCAGCAGCCCGTCGACGTCATCGACTTCGCGCACGGTCATTTTCCAGCCTTCGAAGTGAGTGATCACATCGCCCGGCGAAAATCGTACACGGGTAAGTGGCGCATTCCGTAGCGCGTACTGGCGAGTGTCGCCAGTGGCCGGATAGAGCACGGTCAACAAGCGGCCGTCCTGTGCCAGAACGGTGCCTAAACCCAGCTCGGCTTCGCTGTCACTGATCCAGCGTTGCCCCGGTTGATACTGCTGCGCCATGCTGCCTGACTCCCGCCTTGAAAAAGCCGGTTATCTTAACGGAAGGATCCTTCATACCAAAGGATTTACGTACGCTGATTCGTCGCGATGCTACGGAACTTATGCTTGCCCGGCGATCAAACAAGCTCGGCCTTGGTCATCGCCGCAATTGCCAACTGGGTCACAAGTTTCGGACCGGCGGTTCAAGCTGCCACTTTAGCCGCCGACAACCTGAAGACAGGAGAACCTTATGTTGCCACCCATACTCCCTTTGAGCGTTGTACCCATCACCGCTCAACAGGATCCGGTTCGCCAGCGACCGGACATACCGCCCGTGGTCCCGGTGCAAAAAAGCTCCAACGAAAGCACCATCGACCTGCAAAACCGCGACCCGGAAGAGACCGCGCTGCTGTTGCGCGAGGAACAGCAGCGCCAGCAGGAGCGCGAGCGCCGCCGCCGCGAGGCCGATGAAGACCCTGAAGAGCACCTGGCCGTACCGGGTACCGAACTCAACGCCGACAATACCGTGCCGGTGGTGCCGCTGATCGACGAAGAGTCGCGCCAAGGCCTGTGGGTCGATATCCAGATCTGATCCCGGGTGTCTGGCTGCATTCACAGGCTGGTCAACGCCGCCAACAGCCCGCATCATGGGCGCATCCGCAATTCACTGCACGATGCCCACACGCCATGAGCCAAGACGACAAGCTGATCGACCTCAGTGCCGAGCGCGCCAAGCGCGTTCACGACCTCAACGAAAAACGCCTCAATGAAGTCCGCCAGGCTTTCGAACAGGCCATGCCGTTGGGCAAGCCCAAGAAAAAGCCGAAGAACAAACCGAAAAAGCGCTGAACCCCCTCGATCCATTGATGCAGATCAGTTATTTCCCCACCTTTGCGCCCCGTCGAGGGCGTTATTGACCCCGGTCAATTTTCATCCAGGCCTGATTGGTTACCTTGAACCCATCGCAACAGGGGCAAGACCAGGAGGCCAGTCATGTTTTTCGATAATGTGGTGTTTGCCGGGGTGTTGACGGTCGGCCTCATGTTCGTGTTTTTCGCAGGTTTTGGATTATTCATCTGGAAAGACGCACACAAGCGGAAAAAACCGTAGGTCTTTCTGGCTACAACGAGCACGCAAGGCATTTTGGGCGACTTCGGTCGCCCTTTTTTTTGGCAAATTTCCTGATCACGCAAAACTACGGTGGGAGCGGGCTTGCTCGCGAAAGCGTCGGGTCAGTCATCTATTCAGTGCCCGACATACCGCTTTCGCGAGCAAGCCCGCTCCCACAAGTTGCCCAGTGTCTGGGCATAAAAAAAGGTGCGATCCGCAAGGGTCGCACCTTCTTTTTTGAGCCGCTGGAATCAGCTGCCGATGGCCTTGGACGCCAGCCAGAACAGCGCCGCCGACAGCGCCACCGTCGCCGGCAGGGTCAGTACCCAGGCCAGCAGGATGGTGCGTACGGTGCCGCCTTGCAGGCCGCTCTTGTTAGCGACCATGGTGCCCGCCACGCCGGAGGACAGCACGTGGGTAGTAGAAACCGGCAGGCTGAAGATATTCGCCGCGCCGATCATGCACGCGGTGGTGATCTGCGCCGACATACCTTGCGCATAGGTCATGCCTTGTTTGCCGATCTTCTCGCCGATGGTCAGCACCACGCGCTTCCAGCCGACCATGGTGCCCAGGCCCAGTGCCAGTGCGACTGCCAGGATCACCCAGAACGGGGCGTACTCGGTGGTGGCGGTCAGGTCCTTGCGCAGCTTGTTCAAGTCGTCTTTCTCGCGAGCCGCCAAGCCTGGCAACTTGCCTACCTTCTTCGCCGTGTCGTCCAGGCAGAGCAGGTAGCGACGAACCTCGATGCGTCGTTCCGACGGCAGCGAATGGTAGTCCGCCACGCCTTTGAGCGTGTCGAGCAGGGCATTGATGGTCGGTTCGGTCTGCTGCGGGTTGCAGCGGAATTTCTCGGGCAGATCGCCGTTCACGCTTTTGCCCAGCGCCAGGTATTCACCCAGGGACTCGTGGTTGCGTTGGTAGAACTGGCTCAGGTGCAGCGTTGCGTCACGGGTCCGCTCGATCTGGTAGGTGGTGCTGCCCAGATCCAGTACGAACTGCGCCGGTACGATACCGATCAGCACCAGCATGATCAGGCCGATACCTTTCTGGCCATCGTTGGAGCCGTGGACAAAGCTGACGGCCATGGCCGAGATCACCAGTACCAGGCGGTTCCAGAACGGCGGGTGTTTCTTGTCGTCGATCTGGCGGCGCTGTTCCGGCGTCTTGTGCATCTTCGACAGCGGACGCCACCATTTCAGGCCGATCAGCACCAGGGCGGCGATCAGGAAACCGGCCATGGGCGAGAACACCAGGGAAGCGCCGATATCGATCGCCTTCTGCCAGTTCACCCCGTCGGCCAACGGGATATCGTTGATCAGCGCGTTGGCCAGGCCCACGCCGAGGATCGAACCGATCAATGTGTGGGAACTGGATGCCGGGATACCGAAGTACCAAGTGCCCAGGTTCCAAGTGATGGCCGCTGCGAGCAGCGAAAACACCATGGCCAGCCCGTGTCCGGTGTTCACATTGATCAGCAGCTCCACGGGCAACAGGTGAACGATGGCGTACGCCACCCCCACGCCGCCCAGCAACACGCCGAGAAAATTGAACACACCGGAAAAGAACACCGCCAGGTGAGGCGGCATGGCTTTGGTGTAGATAACAGTGGCAACCGCGTTAGCGGTGTCATGAAAGCCGTTGATGAACTCGAAGGCGAGGACAAAAGCCAGGGCGAGCAAGAGGCTCACAAGCACCCAAGCATCCAGTCCGCTGAATAAATCGATCATGAAGGTTTTCTGACCCGGTCATAAGGGGGCGCGATTATGCCAGAAAACCTCGGTAATCGATGCACTGCCTGCTCATCGGTAACATTCTTCAACGAAAATAATTGTAGGACCGTCTCAGGCGCCAGGTTTGCCGCGGGTTGCGTAACCCTTTGAATCAGGGGCGCAAAGCACACTTGGCCAGGATCACGGCAAGCTGAATGATGCCGTGAGCGATTGTATGAAATTTCTGAAAAGAAGGTCGGCCATGACCCTTCCGGACCGTCGGGCAGGAGCGGATGGCGGCCCGCTCATGGCGGGCGTGCGCTACGGATTCCAGCCTGGGTGGCGGCCGGAAACCTCTTCACAGGAACCTCGGGCGCTGAGCGTCACTGCTCTTCGGCTTTGAGTTCCTTTTCCATTTTCTGGAGTTCTTGGGTGAAGGCCTGGTCCTGAACGGTGGCGCGCTTACGCCAGGGTTTGCGTTCCGGTTCAGGTTGCGCGGCGTAGGTGGTGACTTCCCCGCCGTAAACTTCCTTGTAACGTTGTTCCTGGCGCTCAAGTTCCGCGCGCAGTTCGTCTTTCGTCACAGTTTTACCTAAATTAATTGAAGTTGAATCTGGTGATACGCACTGCATGTGGACATGCAGACGGCCACGGCACCAGAGCTGACAGCTGACGTAGCATCAGGGCTTCGCGTTGTTGCCAAACAGGGGAAGCGACCATAAAGGCGCTCCGGGCACCAGGCTAATGACCACGGCGCCAGCGTACGAGAACGGTTGATTGGCCGTACCGTCACTGTTTTGCATTATAGCGGCCCAGCCGAATAACACTATCGGGAAAATTAAAAGGTGCTGTTGTTGTGTGAACTCATGTTTGTATGTGCAACTTGTATCACCGCGTGAAAAAGGTCGGCGAGTACCGCTATCCAGATGCCGTTCACGCCGACAAGTTCAATTTACCCCACGCTTTCACGCCAAACTCGAGTCATTGTTTCCTGCAACTTAACTCAAACGTGTTCGCAGCGGGAGTCATTCGATAGCGGACCCGATTGCGATTATCGGTCGGCGGTTCGATAATCGAACGCTCTCGGCCGGCGGCCCTTGCTTGCCCATCGGGCAGCCGCTTGAATAGCCGTCATTCCCGGGGAAGGATCAGACATGAACGACCAATTGCGCAATGCCTTCACTTCTGTCGCGCCACCGATCGTCGCCTCGCCGGCCAAGCGGATCCAGGCCCTGACCGGTGATCCCGACTTCATGACGTCCCTGGCCCGTGGCTTGGCCGTGGTCCAGGCCTTCCAGGAGCGCAAGCGGCACCTGACCATCGCCCAGATCAGCCATCGCACGGAAATTCCCCGCGCCGCTGTCAGGCGTTGCCTGCATACCTTGATCAAGCTGGGCTACGCCACCACGGACGGGCGCACCTATTCGCTGCTACCCAAAGTGTTGACCCTCGGTCACGCCTATCTGTCTTCCACACCCCTGGCCGTTTCTGCCCAGCCGTACCTGGACCGCATGAGCGAGCAACTGCACGAAGCCTGCAACATGGCCACGCTCGAAGGCGACGACATTCTTTATATCGCCCGCTCCGCGACCACCCAGCGCCTGATTTCGGTGGACCTGTCGGTGGGCGGGCGCCTGCCAGCCTATTGCACCTCCATGGGCAGGATTCTCCTGGCGGCCCTGGATGATGCGTCGTTGCGCGACTACCTCGACCACGCCGACCTGCAGGCCAAGACCAGCCGCACCTTGCACACACCTGAGGCTTTGCTCGAGTGCCTGCAACAGGTGCGGCAGCAGGGCTGGTGCATCGTCGACCAGGAACTGGAACAGGGTCTGCGTTCGATTGCCGTACCGGTGTACGACGCTTCCGGTCAAGTAGTGGCCGCGCTCAACGTCAGTACCCATGCCGGACGGGTCAGCCGCAATGAGTTGGAGCAACGCTTCCTGCCTGGCCTGCTGGGGGCCAGTCGCGACCTGAGCGCGCAGCTGTTCACTTAAGCTGTTCGATAAACGCACACAGTCGGCGGCGATGAATTGACGGTGTTTGCCTAGCCTCATTAATGTCGCGCAGCGTCATCCGGCGTGTGTCGCCGGGTCTCCGTTCGTCCGCCTGCGTTTTTCGCTTGGAATAAAAATAAAATGAACCAGCCCCAGATCTCCGTAGGCAATTGCCTCGATGTGCAGTCCTTCATCAATACCCAGCCCATATCGCGTTATCAGTGGCGGGTGGTGATTCTGTGTTTCCTGATTGTGTTCCTCGACGGCCTCGATACGGCCGCGATGGGCTTCATCGCCCCGGCGCTGTCCCAGGATTGGGGCATCGATCGCGCCAGCCTCGGCCCGGTAATGAGTGCCGCGCTGATTGGCATGGTGTTCGGCGCACTGGGTTCAGGGCCGTTGGCTGACCGCTTCGGGCGAAAAGTCGTACTGGTGGGCGCGGTCGTGCTGTTCGGCGCGTTCAGCCTGGCCTCGGCCTACAGCACCAACGTCGATCAATTGCTGGTATTGCGCTTCTTGACCGGCCTGGGCTTGGGCGCCGGGATGCCGAACGCCACCACTTTGCTCTCGGAGTACACCCCGGAACGCAAGAAATCGCTGTTGGTGACCAGCATGTTCTGTGGCTTCAACCTGGGCATGGCGGGCGGCGGATTCGTCTCCGCCAAGTTGATCCCGGCCTTCGGTTGGCACAGCCTGCTGCTGATCGGCGGGGTGCTGCCGTTGATCCTGGCGGTCGTGTTGCTGTTCTGGCTGCCGGAGTCGGCGCGTTACCTGGTGGTGCGCAACCGCGGCACCGACAAAGTGCGCAAGACCCTGGCGCCGATCGAGCCGCACACGGTTGCCCAAGCGGCGAGCTTCAGCGTACCGGAACAGAAAACCGTCAAGGCCCGCAATGTGTTGGCGGTGATTTTCTCCGGTACCTACAGCGCCGGCACCTTGCTGCTGTGGCTGACCTATTTCATGGGCCTGGTGATTGTCTACCTGTTGACCAGTTGGCTGCCGACCTTGATGCGCGACAGCGGCGCGAGCATGGAGCAGGCCGCGTTTATCGGCGCGTTGTTTCAATTCGGCGGCGTGTTGAGCGCTGTGTTTGTCGGTTGGGCGATGGACCGGTTCAATCCGCATAAGGTCATCGGCCTTTTCTATCTGATGGCCGGGGTGTTTGCCTACGCGGTGGGGCAGAGCCTGGGCAACATCACCGTGCTCGCCACCCTGGTGCTGGTGGCCGGCATGTGCGTCAACGGCGCGCAATCGGCGATGCCTTCCCTGGCGGCGCGTTTCTACCCGACCCAGGGCCGGGCCACCGGGGTCTCGTGGATGCTGGGTATCGGTCGTTTCGGCGCGATCCTCGGCGCCTGGATGGGCGCCACACTGCTGGGGCTGGGCTGGAACTTCGAACAGGTCCTGACGGCGCTGGTTATTCCTGCGGCCCTGGCGACCACGGCGGTGGTGATCAAGGGCATGGTCAGTCATGCGGATGCGACCTGAGCCCACGACCTAACCCCAGTGGAACACCTGTGGGAGCGGGCTTGCTCGCGAATGCAGTGGGTCAGACAAAGTAATGCAGCCTGAGACACCGCATTCGCGAGCAAGCCCGCTCCCACAGGGGGCTGTGTGCTTGGATAAATCGATAGCCAAACAACAATCTGTTCGATAAACGAACACTCAGTCGATTATCGGATTGTTTTGCCGTCATCCCGAAGCTTAATCTTCAGTCACTCCGGCGCTTAACCTCGCGCCTTTTTCTTCATGTCGGTCTACTGGATAACGGGAGCCTGCCCCATGGCTGAAATCCTTTCGCTGCACGATGCGGTGAAGCAATTCGTCAATGACGGCGATACCGTCGCGCTCGAAGGCTTCACTCACCTGATTCCTACGGCGGCGGGTCATGAAATCATTCGTCAGGGCAAGAGAGATCTGACCCTGGTGCGCATGACGCCTGACCTGATCTATGACCAGTTGATCGGCGCCGGTTGTGCTCGCAAGTTGATTTTCTCCTGGGGCGGCAACCCTGGCGTCGGGTCGTTGCACCGCTTGCGCGATGCCGTGGAGAAACAATGGCCACACCCACTGGAGATTGAGGAACACAGCCACGCCGACCTGGCCAATGCCTACGTCGCCGGCGCTTCCGGCCTGCCGTTCGCGGTGCTGCGGGCCTACGCCGGTTCTGACCTGCCGAAGGTCAACCCGCTGATCAAGAGCGTGACCTGTCCCTTCACCGGTGAAGTCTTGGCCGCCGTGCCTTCGGTGCGCCCGGACGTCACGGTGATCCATGCCCAGAAAGCCGACCGCAAGGGCAACGTGTTGCTATGGGGCATCCTCGGTGTGCAGAAAGAAGCTGCCCTGGCCGCCAAGCGTTGCATCGTCACCGTGGAAGAAATCGTCGACGACCTGAACGCGCCGATGAACGCCTGCGTGCTGCCGACCTGGGCGTTGAGCGCCGTGTGCCATGTCCCCGGCGGTGCCCATCCGTCCTACGCCCACGGCTACACCGAGCGTGACAACCGTTTCTACCAGGCGTGGGACCCGATCGCCCGGGACCGTGAGACCTTTACCGCATGGATCAACGAATACATTCACGGCACTCGAGATTTCAGTGAATTCCAGGCCCGGCTGGCAGCAGCTTCGCAGGTGAAACCATGAACTACTCCACCAACGAAATGATGACCGTCGCCGCGGCGCGTCGCTTGAAGAACAATGCCGTGTGCTTCGTCGGCATCGGCCTGCCGTCGAAAGCGGCCAACCTGGCGCGGCTGACCTCGTCGCCGGACGTCGTGCTGATCTACGAATCGGGTCCGATCGGTGCCAAGCCCAGCGTACTGCCGCTGTCCATCGGCGACGGTGAGCTGGCGGAAACCGCGGACACGGTCGTACCGACCGGTGAGATTTTTCGCTACTGGTTGCAGGGCGGGCGTATCGATGTCGGTTTCCTTGGCGCGGCCCAAGTCGACCGGTTTGGCAACATCAACACCACGGTGGTGGGCGACTACCATCAGCCGAAAGTCCGCTTGCCGGGTGCCGGTGGCGCGCCGGAAATCGCCGGTTCCGCCAAAAGCGTGTTGATCATCCTCAAGCAGTCGGCGCGTTCGTTTGTCGACAAGCTGGATTTCATCACCTCGGTGGGCCATGGCGAAGGCGGTGATTCGCGCAAGCGTCTTGGCCTGCCCGGGGCGGGGCCCGTGGGCATCATCACCGACTTGTGCATCATGGAACCGGAAGCCGGCAGCCATGAATTCGTGGTCACCGCGCTGCACCCCGGCGTGACCCGCGAGCAAGTCATTGCGGCCACCGGGTGGGCGATCCGTTTCGCCGATCAGGTGCAAACCACCGCCGAGCCGACCGAGGTGGAGCTGCGCGCACTGCGCGACCTGGAAGCTCGCACCGCGGCGGCCCACGGCCAGGCACCGGGAGAAGCTTGATGCGCGACGTGTATATCTGTGATGCGATTCGAACCCCGATCGGTCGGTTTGGCGGCGGTTTGTCTGCCGTGCGCGCCGATGACCTGGCCGCTGTGCCGATCAAGGCGCTGATGGAACGCAATCCATCGGTGGACTGGAGTGCGGTGGATGAGGTGTTCCTCGGCTGTGCCAACCAGGCCGGTGAAGACAACCGCAACGTGGCGCGCATGGCGCTGCTGTTGGCGGGCCTGCCGCAGAGTATTCCCGGCGTGACCCTCAATCGCCTTTGCGCCTCGGGCATGGACGCCATCGGCACCGCGTTCCGCGCCATTGCCAGCGGTGAGATGGAACTGGCCATCGCTGGCGGCGTGGAGTCGATGTCTCGGGCGCCGTTCGTGATGGGCAAGGCCGACGCCGCGTTTTCCCGCAACATGAAGCTGGAAGACACCACCATCGGCTGGCGTTTCATCAACCCATTGATGAAAGCCCAGTACGGCGTGGACGCGATGCCGCAGACCGCCGATAACGTGGCCGATGAATACGCCGTGTCCCGCGTCGACCAGGACGCTTTCGCCTTGCGCAGCCAACAGCGAACGGCGGCGGCCCAGGCGGCAGGGTTTTTCGCCGAAGAAATCGTGCCGGTGCGCATCACTCATAAAAAAGGCGAAACCGTGGTCGAACAGGACGAGCACCCGCGCGCCGACACCACGCTGGAAACCTTGGGCAAACTCAAACCGGTCAATGGCCCTGACAAGACCGTCACCGCCGGCAACGCTTCGGGTGTCAACGACGGCGCGGCCGCCTTGATCCTGGCGTCGGCCGAAGCGGTGAAAAAACACGGCCTGACGCCTCGGGGCAAAGTGTTGGGCATGGCCAGCGCCGGCGTCGCGCCACGGGTGATGGGCATTGGCCCGGTGCCGGCGGTGCGCAAGCTCACTGAACGCCTGGGCCTGGCGGTCGCGGATTTCGATGTGATCGAACTCAATGAAGCCTTTGCCAGCCAGGGCCTGGCGGTGCTGCGGGACTTGGGGCTGGCGGACGATGCGCCGCAGGTCAACCCGAACGGCGGCGCTATCGCCCTCGGCCATCCACTGGGCATGAGCGGGGCACGCTTGGTGATGACGGCGCTGCACCATTTGGAAAAAACCGGCGGCAAGAAAGGCCTGGCGACCATGTGCGTCGGCGTCGGCCAGGGTCTGGCATTGGCCATCGAACGCGTCTGACGCGTCGCTCTACTAATAAGAAAACCGAGGAATGCTTCATGACTGACAAGCCTGGTTATCGTCGCCCCCAAGCGGGCACCCAGCCGGAGTATCTGCACCCGCCGTACCAGTCCACCAACCTGCGCTCGCCGTCCAAGCCGTTGGTGTTCCTGCCCCATTCGCTGTCGGAAATTACCGGCCCAACGGTAGGCGCCGACCGCCTGCAGGAAAAGGACCACGACCTGACCGCCCAGCATGCCGGCGAGCCACTGGGTGAGCGGATCATCATTCACGGGCGGATGCTGGATGAGCACGGCGAGCCGGTGCCCGGCATCCTGGTGGAAATCTGGCAGGCCAACGCCGCCGGCCGCTATAACCATGACCGTGACGACCATGACGCGCCGCTGGACCCGAACTTCACCGGCACCGGTCGCACCGTGACCGATGCCGACGGCTGGTATCAGTTCCAGACCATCAAGCCCGGCGCCTATCCGTGGGGCAACCATCACAACGCCTGGCGCCCGGCGCATATCCATTTCTCACTGTTCGGGCCGAGCATCCTGACGCGCCTGGTGACGCAGATGTATTTCCCGGGCGATCCCTTGCTGGAATACGACCCGATCTACAACTGCGTGCCGGACACCCGCGCCAAGGAGCGCCTGATCGCCCGTTTCGACCTGGAAAAAACCGTCCCTCACTACGCCCTCGGTTACCGCTGGGACATCGTCTTGCGCGGCCGCGATGCCACGCCGATGGAGAAATAAGATGACGCTCACCGCCACCACGTCCCATACCGTTGGCCCTTACTACCACATCGGCCTGACCTGGCTGAACCGCGAAGACCTGACCGTTGCCCAAACCCTTGGCCAACGTGTGGCAATCACCGGGCAGGTGGTCGACGGTAATGGCCAGTTCGTCAACGACGCGATGCTGGAAGTCTGGCAGGCCAACGCCGCCGGCAAATACGCCCACCCGGAAGACGACCAGGACAAGCCCCTGGACCCGCACTTCGAAGGCTTCGGTCGAGTGCCGGTGGACGCCGAAGGGCGCTTCCGCTTCACCACCATCAAGCCGGGCACGGTGCCAGGGCTGGGCGGTACGACCCAGGCGCCGCATCTGGTCGTGCTGGTGTTCGCACGTGGGCTGGTCAAGCATTTGCTGACACGCATCTACTTTGACGGCGAACAGGCCAACGAAGCTGACCCGCTGCTGGCCTGCGTCCCCGAGGAGCGCCGCGGCACCCTCGTCGCCAAGCCCGATGCGTCAGGCGTGTATCAGTGGAATGTGATCCTGCAGGGCACGGATGCCGAGACGGTGTTCTTCGATTACTGAGTGATGGGCGATTTTGTGGCGAGGGAGCTTGCTCCCGCTCGGCTGCGAAGCAGTCGCAAACCCGGCTACCACGACCGGCCTGATACACCGGGTCGTCAGTTTGGGCTTGCTGCGCAAGCCAGCGGGAGCAAGCTCCCTCGCCACAGAGATGATGCAATCCCTGTGGGAGCAAGGCTTGCCCGCGATGGCGCCAGTTCAGGCAATGCAATACTGTGGAACGGGAGTGTTACGAAGTGTGTCTAGACTTCGTCAGCCCCAACGAGTGAATAACCCATGACCATCCCAATCAGCCATTACACCGGTGAAGAACGCAGCAAGCGCATCTTCGCCATCGTCGGTGCTTCATCCGGCAACCTGGTCGAATGGTTCGACTTCTACGTCTATGCGTTCTGTGCGATATATTTCGCGCCGGCGTTCTTCCCCTCGGACAACCCGACGGTGCAACTGGTCAACACGGCCGGTGTGTTCGCCGCCGGGTTCCTGATGCGCCCCATCGGCGGCTGGATTTTCGGTCGAGTGGCGGATCGTCACGGGCGCAAGAATTCGATGATGATCTCGGTGCTGATGATGTGCTTCGGCTCGTTGCTCATCGCCTGCCTGCCCACCTACAAGGACATCGGCGTCTGGGCGCCAGTGCTGCTGTTGCTCGCGCGCTTGCTGCAAGGCCTGTCGGTGGGCGGGGAATACGGCACCACCGCCACCTACATGAGTGAAGTGGCCCTCAAGGGCCAGCGCGGCTTCTTCGCCTCGTTCCAGTACGTGACGCTGATTGGCGGGCAGTTGCTGGCGGTGTCGCTGGTGGTGGTCCTGCAACAGTTTCTAAACGAGGACGAACTGCGTGCCTACGGCTGGCGGATTCCGTTCGTGGTAGGCGCCGCGGCGGCGTTGATTTCCCTGCTTCTGCGTCGCTCGTTGAAGGAAACCAGCAGCAAGGAAATGCGCGAGAACAAAGACGCCGGCAGCATCGCCGCGCTGTTTCGCGACCACAAGGCGGCGTTCATCACCGTGCTCGGCTACACCGCCGGTGGTTCGCTGATTTTCTACACCTTCACCACCTACATGCAGAAATACCTGGTGAACACCGCAGGCCTGCATGCCAAGACCGCCAGCTACATCATGACCGGCGCGCTGTTCCTCTACATGTGCATGCAACCGCTGTTCGGCATGCTGGCGGACAAGATCGGCCGGCGTAACTCCATGCTCTGGTTTGGTGGCCTGGGAGCGTTGTGCACGGTGCCGATCCTGCTGACGCTCAAAAGCATCAGCAGCCCGTTCCTGGCGTTTGTCCTGATTACGTTGGCGCTGGCGATCGTCAGTTTCTATACCTCCATCAGCGGCCTGGTGAAAGCCGAAATGTTTCCACCTGAAGTGCGGGCACTGGGAGTAGGGTTGGCTTACGCGGTGGCCAATGCGATTTTTGGCGGATCGGCCGAATACGTCGCCTTGAGCCTGAAGGCCCAAGGCATGGAAAACGCCTTTTATTGGTATGTCACGGTGATGATGGCAGTGGCATTCCTGTTCAGCCTGCGCCTGCCCAAGCAGCCGGCATATTTGCACCATGATCTTTAAGGCTTGTTTGATTCATTGTGGCCAGTGATTGCACCGCTGGGCCCTGTAGGAGCTGGCGAAGCCTGCGATCTTTTGATCTTTCGCTTGGGATTCAAGTGTATTGGGAAAGATCGCAGCCTCGTTGCACTCGACAGCTCCTACACAGCTCCTACGGGTGCAAGCCAGCAGGAGCAATCTCTGACCACAAGGGCATCCATTTTCCCAAGGACTGTTTATGAGCGAACGACCGGGCAATCAGCTGTTCGATGCCTACTTCACCGCCCGCGACATGCGCGAGGTGTTCTGCGATGCAGGGCGGGTGCAGGCCATGCTGGACGTCGAGGCCGCATTGGCCCGGGCCCAAGCGCGAGTGGGGTTGATCCCCCAGGACGCGGTGGCGCCGATCGAGAGCGCCTGCCGTGCCCAGTTGTACGATTTTTCGGCGTTGAGCGAAGCGATTGCCAGTGCCGGCAACTCGGCGATTCCGCTGGTCAAGGCGCTCGGCAAACTCATCGCCACCCAGAGCGCCGAGGCTGAACGTTATGTACACCTGGGCGCCACCAGCCAGGACGTGATGGACAGCGGATTGGTGCTGCAACTGCGCCGAGCGTTGGACTTGATCGAGGCAGAGCTGGCGCAACTGGCCGTCACCCTGGCTCGACAAGCCGAGCGCTACGCCGCCACACCGCTGGCCGGGCGTACTTGGTTGCAACACGCAACCCCGGTAACCCTGGGCATGAAGATCGCCGGTTGGCTGGGGGCGATCACCCGCAGTCGCCAACGCTTGCGGGAACTCAAGCCGCGTTTGCTGGTGCTGCAATTCGGCGGCGCCTCCGGAACGCTCGCCGCCTTGGGTGAACAGGCGCTGCCGGTCGCCGAAGCCCTGGCCGCCGAGTTGCAACTGAACCTGCCTGAGCAACCGTGGCACACCCAGCGCGATCGCCTGGTGGAGTTCGGCGCGGTGCTAGGGTTGATCGCCGGCAGCCTGGGCAAATTGGGGCGCGATATCAGCCTATTGATGCAGACCGAGGCCGGCGAAGCGTTCGAACCTTCTGCACCGGGCAAGGGCGGTTCGTCGACGATGCCGCACAAGCGCAACCCGGTGGGCGCTGCGGTGCTGATCGGCGCGGCGACACGAGTGCCTGGCCTGTTGTCGACGCTGTTCAGCGCCATGCCTCAGGAACACGAGCGCAGCCTGGGCCTGTGGCACGCCGAATGGGAAACCCTGCCGGAGATCTGCTGCCTGGTCTCCGGCGCCTTGCAACAGGCGCGACTGCTGGCCGAAGGGCTGGAAGTGGACGCGGCGCGCATGGCCCGCAACCTGGAACTGACCCAGGGGTTGGTGCTGGCCGAAGCGGTGAGCATTGTCCTGGCCCAGCGGGTTGGTCGTGACACCGCCCATCATCTGCTGGAGCAATGTTGCAAGCGCGCCGTGGCCGAACAGCGGCATCTGCGCGCTGTGCTGGGAGACGAACCCCAGGTCAACGCGCAGTTATCCGCGACCGAGCTCGACCATCTGCTCGACCCGGCCCACTACCTCGGCCAGGCCCAGACCTGGGTCGCCCGAGCCGTGGCCGAACACTTTGCCTTGAATGCCTGAAAGGAGATTGTTGTGGGATTCGTCAAACTCGCCGAGGGCGATCTGAACTACCGATTGGACGGGCCGCAAGACGCCCCGGTGCTGGTGCTCTCCAACTCCCTGGGCACCGACCTGCACATGTGGGACGAGCAGATCCCGGCCTTCAGCGAACATTTTCGCGTGCTGCGTTTCGACACCCGTGGTCATGGCCAGTCGCTGGTGACCGAAGGCCCCTACAGCATTGAACAGCTGGGCCACGATGTGCTGGCGATGCTTGATCAGTTGAACATCGACAAGGTGCATTTCTGCGGCTTGTCCATGGGGGGCTTGATCGGTCAATGGCTGGGCATCAATGCCAGTGAACGCCTGCACAAACTGGTGGTGTGCAACACCGCGGCCAAGATCGGCGACCCGTCGATGTGGAACCCGCGCATCGAAACCGTGCTGCGTGACGGCAAGGATGCGATGGTGGCGTTGCGCGATGCGTCGATTGCCCGCTGGTTTACCCCCGACTTTGCCGAGGCCCAGCCTGCGACGGCGAAAAAAATCACTGACATGCTGGCCGCGACCTCGCCCCAGGGTTATGCCGCCAACTGCGCGGCGGTACGTGATGCCGATTTTCGCGAGCAGTTATCGTCGATTCGCGTGCCGCTGCTGGTGATCGCCGGCACCGAAGATGCGGTGACGCCACCGTCGGGGGCGCACTTTATCCAAGAGCGCGCCAATGGCGCCGAGTACGCCGAGTTCCATGCGGCGCACCTGTCCAACGTCCAGGCCGGTGCTGCGTTCAGTGCGCGGGTCCTGGATTTCCTGCTTGATTCTGGCCGCGCCTGAGGAGTTTCCTGTGGACGAGAAACAACGTTACGACGAAGGCATGCAAGTACGCCGCGCGGTGCTGGGCGATGCCCACGTCGATCGCAGCCTCAATGCCCTGACCGAGTTCAACAGCGAATTCCAGGAGATGATCACCCGCCACGCCTGGGGAGACATCTGGACCCGCCCGGGCCTGCCGCGCCATACCCGCAGCCTGATTACTATCGCCATGCTGATCGGCATGAACCGCAATGAAGAGCTCAAGCTGCACCTGCGCGCTGCCGCCAACAACGGCGTGAGCCGCAGCGAGATCAAGGAAGTGATCATGCAGAGCGCCATTTACTGCGGCATTCCGGCGGCCAATGCCACCTTCCACCTGGCCGAATCCGTCTGGGACGAACTGGGTGTCGAATCGCGGGCTTGAGGTCCATCGCTAATCCCTGTGGGGGGGCAATGCTGTGGGAGCAAAGCTTGCTCGCGATGCAATGCCACACTCACCAGAAATGCCACTGACCCACCGCTATCGCGAGCAAGCTTTGCTCCCACACGGGATCCTCAGTGAGCACAGATTTTGTACTCGGCACTGATCCCTTGTGGGAGCGAGCCTGCTCGCGAAAGCGGTGGTACAGCTTCCCTCCATGCTTGGCTTTTACAGCAAGCTAATCGGATAGCTGACGATCAACCGGTTCTCATCGAATTCATTGGTGCTGTAATCCCGGCGCATTGTCGAGTTACGCCATTTCACATTCAGGCTTTTCAGCACACCGCTCTGTACGGTGTAGGCCAGTTCACTTTCGCGGCCCCATTCCTTGCCGTCATCGACGGTGGCGGTGTGCACGTTGTCGCCGCTGATGTAGCGGTTCATCAGGGTCAAGCCCGGCACGCCGACGGCGGCGAAGTTGAAGTCGTGGCGCACTTGCCAGGATTTTTCCTTGGCGTTGTCGTAGCTGGAGTTGTAGCTGTCGTTCGCCAGGGTGCCGCCGCTGGTGCCGTTGACGCGCATCCAGGCATCATCGCCGCCGACTTTCTGCAGGCCGACGTAGAAGGTGTTGCCGCCATATTTGGCCGAGAGCATGGCGAGCGCGGTTTTGTTGTCCAGGTCGCCGGCCAACGCGCTGCCGTTTTCCTTGCCGGTGAAGTAGCCAAGGTTGGCGCCCAGGGTCCAGTCGCCCATGGGTTGGCTGTGGGTCAGGTTGAAATATTGCTGTTGGTAGATGTCGGACAGTTCCGCGTACCAGACGCCGACCTGGGTGCGTTTTTCGTTGAAGGCGTATTCACCGCCACCGAAGTTGAAACGGTCGGAGGTGAACGCGCCGCGGCCGTTCATCGACATGTCTTCCATGCTCGCGTCGTTGCGCGGGCTGTTGCCACGGAACTGGCCGCCATAGAGGCTCAGGCCGCTGATTTCGGTGGAGGTGACCTGGCCGCCGCGGAAGGTTTGCGGCAGGGAACGACCGTCGTCGGAACGCAGGATCGGCAGCACCGGCATCCATTCGCCGACCTTCAGTTCAGTCTTCGAGACCTTGGCCTTGAGGGCCACGCCGAGGCGACCGAAGTCATCGGCGGGGCGACCGTCATCGTGTACCGGCAGCAGTTGTGTACCTGCCGTGCCACGACCGCCGTCGAGCTTGACCGAGTACATGCCCAGCACGTCCACGCCGAAACCGACCGTGCCTTGGGTGAAACCGGACTTGGCGTCGAGGATGAAACTCTGGGTCCACTCTTCAGCCTTGCCTTGGGCATTGTTCGGGTTGGTGAAGTTGCGGTTGAGGTAGAAGTTGCGCAGGTTCAGGGTGGCCTTGGCATCTTCGACGAATCCCGATTCCGCAGCCAGAACGGGCAGGGCGGCGCTGGCCAGGGCGGCGGCGATGAGGCTGGGGAACAGGTGCTGTGTGGGCTTCATGGGCGTTGTCTCTTGTTTTTTTATGGACGAAGCGAGTTGTTGCCGCAACCGTGGGTTACGAACATTGCGGTGGAGCTGGAGGGTTAAAACGATCGAGGATCAGCCGGACGGAGCGGGGCGCAGAGGCATGGCGTCGAACCTGTTGTTATTGGTTTTGTGTGAGGGATGGTGAAGGGCTGCCTGGGATCGGTTCAATTGCCGTTTGCGGGTTTTGGGCGATTATCGAACGGCAAAACGGCCGATTGGATGGACGCATTCCACTGTGTGCGAGCCTGCTCGCGATGGCGGCCTGACACTCCCTGGCGGCCTGACAGTCTTGGCGGAGTACATATCCATTCCTGCGGTAACGGCCGCTAATGGTTCCGCCCTTACGGCGGGTCACTTTTGAAGAGCCCGGAAGCCGGCCCAGTCAAAAGTAACCAAAACGCTCCTGCCCCACCACTCGGTGCCTCGCTTAGGCTCGGCATGCCCTCACTCCGGCATTGCTCCGTGGGCCGCCGCGAAGGGCCATCCATGGCCCAGCGCGGCTAACCCGGCATCCATGCCGGGTTACCCACTCCACAATGCCTGCGTTCGGCCATCGTGGTTAACGGGGCGCCCGAGATCAAAGTCCACCGCGAGGCGGCCTAACAGCCGACCTGACTCTCCCGGTCGTACACCCGTCAGATCTGTGGGAGCAAAGCTTGCTCGCGAGGCGGCCTGACAGCCGACCTGGCTCTCCCGGTCGTACTCTTATCTAAATCTGTGGGAGCGGGCTTGCTCGCGAAGGCGGCCTAACAGTCGACCGGGTTCTGGCAGCTGTACTTCGACCCAACTGTGGGAGCGGGCTTGCTCGCGAAGGCGGCCTAACAGTCGACCGGGTTCTGGCAGCTGTACTTCGACCCAACTGTGGGAGCGGGCTTGCTCGCGAAGGCGGCCTAACAGTCGACCGGGTTCTGGCAGCTGTACTTCGACCCAACTGTGGGAGCGGGCTTGCTCGCGAAGGCGGCCTAACAGTCGACCGGGTTCTGGCAGCTGTACTTCGACCCAACTGTGGGAGCGGGCTTGCTCGCGAAGGCGGCCTAACAGTCGACCGGGTTCTGGCAGCTGTACTTCGACCCAACTGTGGGAGCGAGCCTGCTCGCGAAGGCGGCCTGACAACCGACCTAGTTCTGACGGCTCTACTTCAATCCAAGTGTGGGTGTCACAGTCGGTGGTGATGTGGAATTTGCCGGCCTCTTCGCGAGCAAGCCCGCTCCCACAGGAGGAACGCGGTCCCCATCAAGAACCAGGTCGGCTACTAGGCCGCCTCGCGGTGGACGTTGATCTCGGGCGCCCCGTTAACCACGATGGCCGCACGCAGGCATTGCGCAATGGGCACCTCGGCATGGATGCCGAGGTAGCCGCGCTGGGCCATGGATGGCCCTTCGCGGCGGCCCACGGAGCAATGCCGGAGTGCGGGCATGCCGAGCCCTAGCGAGGCACCGAGTGGTGGGGCAGGAGCGCTTTGGTTACTTTCGCGCTTTTCGAAAGTGACTCGCCGTCAGGGCGAAACCATAAGTGGCCGTTACCGCAGCAATGGATATGTACCCGATCAACAAAATCTTGGCCAGCCGTAAGGCCGCCATCGCGGGCAAGCCTTGCTCCCACATAAGCCAGCGTTAAAAGGTGCACAAACAAAAAGCCCACCTTTCGGTGGGCTTCGTGTTTTTAAGCATTGGATCAGAACAACTTCGTCTCCGGCGCTTTCTCCGCCACCGGCTCGTTCTTGCCCGTCTCGGCATTCCAACCACCGCCCAATGCCTTGTACAGATTGACCTCGCTGGTCAGTTGCGCAAGACGGTCGGTGATCAGCGATTGCTGCGCGCTGAACAACTGGCGCTGGGCATCGAGGAAGGTCAGGTTGCTGTCGACGCCGATGCGGTAGCGACGCTCGGCCAGGCGGTAGTAGTCCTGGTTGGCGGCGACGAAATCGGTCTGGGCCTGCAACTGCTCGTTGTAGGTCTGGCGCGCGGCCAGGCCGTCGGAGACTTCCTGGAACGCGGTCTGAATCGACTTCTCGTACTGCGCGACGTTGATGTCTTTCTGGATCTTCGCGTAGTCCAGGCTTGCTCGCAGGCTGCCGGCATTGAAGATCGGCAGGTTGATCTGCGGCGCGAAGCTCCAGGTGCCCGAACCGCCCTTGAACAGGCCGGACAGGTCCGGGCTCAGGGTGCCGGCGTTGGCCGTCAGGCTGATGCTCGGGAAGAACGCGGCCCGCGCGGCGCCGATGTTGGCGTTGGCGGCCAGCAGGTTGCGTTCGGCCTGGAGAATGTCCGGACGACGTTGCAGCAGGTCCGACGGCAGCCCGGCCGGCACTTCGCTGAGCAGGTCATCGCTCAACGGTTGCGAGTTCAGGTTCGCCGGCAGGCCGGTGCCCAGCAGCAGGGTCAGGCTGTTCTCATCCTGGGCGACCTGGCGAGTGTAGCGGGCCAGTTGCACGCGGGCGTTTTCCACGGCGGTGCGCGCCTGGCTCAAGTCCAGGGCCGAGGCCACGCCGACTTCGGCGCTGCGCGAGGTCAGCTTGAAGCTTTGCTCGTAGGCACCGAGGGTTTCCTGGGTCAGCTTGAGCAGTTCCTTGTCGGCTTGCCAGGTCAGGTAGGCATTGGCGACGTTGGCCACCAGGCTGATCTGGGTGCTGCGCCGGGCTTCTTCAGTGGCGAAGTAGCTTTGCAGCGCTTGCTCGCTCAGGCTGCGAACCCGACCGAACAGGTCCAGCTCATAGGCGCTGATGCCCAGCGTTGCCGAGTAGGAACTGGTGATCGCCGCTTCACCGGTCTGCGATGCCCGCGCCGGTACCCGCTGGCGGCTGCCGGAGCCGGTGGCCGAGACCGCCGGGAACAGGTCCGCGCGCTGGATGCGGTATTGCGCGGCATAGGCATCGATGTTCAGCGCCGCGACGCGCAGGTCGCGGTTGTTTTCCAGGGCGACCTGGATCAGCTGTTGCAACGCCGGGTCATGGAAAAACTGCTTCCAGCCTTGCTCGGCGGCGGCCTGGCCGGGCGCCTTGGCGGCCTCGTAGGCCGGCCCTTGCGGGTATTGCGCCGCAACCGGTGCGTCGGGCCGCTGGTAGTCGGGGATCAGCGAGCAACCGCTGAGCACGACGGCGGCGATGGTCAGGGAGAGTAGCGACTTGCTCATTGGCCAGCCTCTTTGGAAGTTTCAGGAGTGTTGTCCTGGTCGATATTTTTGCGACGACCCATCGACGACACGGTCACGAAGAACAAGGGCACCCAGAAGATCGCCAGGATGGTCGCGGTGAGCATACCGCCGATCACACCGGTACCGATGGCGTGTTGGCTGCCCGAACCGGCACCCGTGGAAATCGCCAGCGGAACCACACCGAGGACGAACGCCAGGGACGTCATGATGATCGGCCGCAGACGCATCCTACAGGCTTCGATGGCGGCTTCCACCAGGGTTCGGCCCTGTTCGTGGAGTTCCTTGGCGAACTCCACGATCAGAATGGCGTTTTTCGCCGCCAGGCCGATGGTGGTCAGCAAGCCCACCTGGAAGTACACGTCGTTGGACAGGCCGCGCAGGCTGGTCGCCATCAGCGCCCCGATGATCCCCAGGGGCACTACGAGCATGACGGCGATCGGAATCGACCAACTTTCATACAGCGCCGCCAGGCACAGGAACACCATCAGCAGCGACAAGGCATACAACGCCGGCGCCTGGGAGCCCGACAGACGTTCCTCATAGGACAAGCCCGTCCAGGAAATACCCACACCGGCCGGCAGCTTCTTGGCGATGGCTTCGACTTCGGCCATGGCTTCACCGGTGGAGTAACCAGGGGCCGGGGCGCCGAGGATCTCCATCGCTTCCACACCGTTATAGCGGGCCAGTTTTGGCGAACCATAGACCCACTCGCCCTTGGCGAACGCCGTGAACGGCACCATGGTCCCGGCGCTGTTGCGCACGTACCACTTCTGCAAGTCCTCGGGGCTCATGCGGGCACCGGGCTGACCCTGCACATACACTTTCTTCACCCGACCACGGTCGATGAAGTCGTTCACGTAGCTACTGCCCAAGGCAATCGACAGGGTGTTGTTGATGTCCGACAGGGTGATGCCCAGCGCGCTGGCCTTCTCGTCGTCGATTTCCAGCTGGTATTGCGGCTCGTCGTTCAGGCCGTTCGGACGCACCTGGGAGAGGATCTTGCTCTGGGAAGCCATCCCCAGGAACTGGTTGCGAGCCTCCATCAGCTTGTCGTGGCCGATACCGGCACGGTCCTGCAGGAACACGTCGAAACCGGTGGCGTTACCCAGTTCCAGCACTGCCGGCGGGGCGAAGGCGAACACCATCGCGTCACGGAACGTGAAGAAGTGCTGCTGGGCGCGGGCCGCGAGCTTGAACACGCTGTTGTCGGCGTTACGCTCCTCCCATGGCTTGAGCATGATGAAGGCCATGCCGGAGCTCTGGCCGCGACCGGCGAAGTTGAAGCCGGTCACCGTGAACACCGACGCCACCGCATCGCCTTCGCCGCCGTCCTTGCTCGGACGCAGCAGGAACTCACGCATCTTGTCCACCACCACCTGGGTGCGCTCGGCACTGGAACCGGCCGGGGTCTGCACCTGGGCGAACAGCACGCCCTGGTCTTCTTCGGGCAGGAACGCCGTCGGGATGCGAGTGAACAGCCAGATCATGCCAACCACGATGAGCACGTAGGCCAGCATGTACGGGGCCTTGTGCCTGAGCATATTGCCCACGCCACGCTCGTAGCTGCGAACGCCACGGTCGAAATTGCGGTTGAACCAGCCGAAGAAGCCGCGTTTCGGTGTGCCGTGCTCACCCTTGGGGATCGGTTTGAGCATGGTGGCGCACAGGGCCGGGGTGAAGATCAACGCCACCAGGACCGACAAGGCCATGGCCGAAACAATGGTGATGGAGAACTGTTTGTAGATCACACCGGTGGAACCGCTGAAGAACGCCATCGGCAACAGCACCGCCGACAGCACCAGCGCGATACCCACCAACGCACCCTGGATCTGGCCCATGGATTTCTTGGTGGCTTCCTTGGGTGACAGGCCTTCTTCGCTCATCACCCGTTCGACGTTTTCCACCACGACGATGGCATCGTCCACCAGCAAGCCGATGGCCAGCACCATGCCGAACATGGTCAGGGTGTTGATGCTGAAGCCGGCCGCCGCGAGGATGCCGAACGTACCCAGCAACACCACCGGCACCGTCATCGTGGTGATGATGGTGGCGCGGAAGTTCTGCAGGAACAGGAACATCACCAGGAACACCAGCGCGACCGCTTCGACCAGGGTTTCAACCACACCCTTGATCGACTCGCTCACCACCGGCGTGGTGTCGTACGGGAACACCACTTCCACGCCTTGCGGGAAGAACGGCTTGAGATCGTCGATGGTCTTGCGCAGGGCCTTGGCCGTGTCGAGGGCGTTGGCACCGTTGGCCAGTTTGACGGCCAGGCCCGACGCCGGGGCGCCGTTGAACTGGGCGCTGACACTGTAGTTCTCACCGCCCAGGCCGACATCGGCGACGTCGCCGACGCGCACTTGCGAGCCGTCCGGGTTGACCTTGAGCAGGATCGCCTTGAACTGCTCGGCGGTCTGCAGACGGGTCTTGCCGATGATGGTGGCGTTCAGTTGCTGGCCGGGCAGGGCAGGCAAGCCGCCAAGTTGGCCGGACGAGACCTGGACGTTTTGCGCGGCAATGGCGTTTTTCACGTCGACCGGGGTCAGGTTGAAGTTGTTCAACTTGGCCGGGTCGAGCCAGATCCGCATGGCGTACTGGGCACCGAAGACCTGGAAGTCACCGACACCGGCAGTACGCGAGATCGGGTCTTGCAGGTTGGACACGATGTAGTTGGCCAAGTCGTCCTTGGTCATGCTGCCGTCACGCGACACCACGCCGATGACCATGAGGAAGTTCTTCACCGCCTTGGTCACGCGGATACCCTGCTGCTGCACTTCTTGCGGCAACAGCGGGGTGGCCAGGTTCAACTTGTTCTGGACCTGGACCTGGGCTGTATCGGAGCTGGTGCCCTGTTCGAAGGTCGCGGTGATGGTCATGCTGCCGTCGGAGTTACTTTCCGACGATACATAACGCAGGTTGTCGATACCGTTGAGCTGCTGCTCGATCACCTGCACCACGGTGTCCTGCACGGTTTGCGCGGACGCGCCCGGGTAGGTCACCTGGATCGCAATGGCCGGTGGCGCGATGCTCGGGTATTGGTTGATCGGCAACTTGAGGATCGATAAAGCCCCGACCAGCATGATCACCAGGGCGATCACCCAGGCGAAAATCGGACGGTCGATAAAAAATTTCGACATGGTTTACTCCCCTTTGCCTTCGGCTGCTTTATCAGCTGCCTGAGCGGGGGCCGGGTTCTGGGTGTTGACGTTGGTGGCTTCGGTGGCTTTGACTTCCACCCCCGGCCGTACGTACTGCAACCCTTCGGTGATCAGGCGATCGCCGGCCTTGAGCCCGTCTTCGATCAGCCACTGGCTGCCGACGGTGCGGCTGGCCTTGAGCTGGCGCAGTTCGACTTTGTTGTCGGCGCCCACGACCATGGCGGTCGGCATGCCCTTGAGGTCGCGGGTCACGCCTTGTTGCGGTGCCAGGATCGCGGCGCTGTTCACACCGGCCTGCAATTGGGCGTGGACGAACATGCCCGGCAGCAGGGTGTGGTCAGGGTTGGGGAACACGGCGCGCAAGGTCACCGAACCGGTGGTCTGGTCAACCGAGACTTCGGAGAACTCCAACTTGCCTTCGTGCGGATACTGGCTGCCGTCTTCCAGGGTCAGCTTGACCATGGCGGCGTTCTCGCCGGCCTTTTGCAGACGACCGCTTTCCAGCTCGCGGCGCAGTTGCAGCAGCTCGACCGAACTCTGCGTCACGTCGACATAGATCGGGTCCAGTTGCTGGATGGTCGCCAGGGCATCGGTCTGGCCGTTACTGACCAGCGCACCCTCGGTCACCGAGGAACGACCGATGCGACCGGAAATCGGCGCATAGACCTTGGTGTAGCGCACGTTGATCTGGGCAGTCTGCAGGTTGGCTTCCGACTCCAGGCGATTGGCCACGGCGGTGTCGTATTCCTGGCGGCTCACCGCCTGTTCGTCCACCAGTTGCTTGTAGCGGTCGGCAATCGACTTGGTGGAACGCAGGTTGGCCTCGGCGCTCTTGAGAGTCGCTTCATAGACAGCCGGATCGATCTGATACAGCTGCTGGCCGGCCTTGACGTCGGCGCCTTCCTTGAACAAGCGCTTGAGAATGATCCCGTTGACCTGTGGCCGTACTTCCGCGACGCGGAACGCGCTGGTGCGGCCCGGCAGTTCCGAGGTCAAGGTGAAGGGCTGGGTCTTGAGGGTTACGACGCCGACCTGAGGAGGGGGAGCAACAGGTGCAGCCTCTTCCTTTTTGCATCCGCTGAGCAGCGATGCCAGGGCGATGGCGGTAACCAGAGCAGTAACAGCTGGCTTGAATTGCATGGAAATCCTCGGGTCCAGGCGCGCAACGGGCGCACTCGAAAGGTGGAAAGGTAAAAAAGCAGCAGTAATTCAATTAGTAGGATGCTAAGAAATATACTTACGTACACGGTTGTTTGTAAACAGCCAAATTGCGTAATATCCGTATTTACAAAAGCCTGACAAAGGCCAGCGTAGATCGGCGACGCGCTCCAAGGGACGTCGCCTCATATTTTGTTCAGCTGATTCTTACGCATTGCTGACCGCATCCTGATTGAGGTGTTTACTGCCATGGTCCGTCGTACCAAAGAGGAAGCCCAGGAGACTCGCAGCCAGATCCTCGAAGCCGCCGAAAAGGCCTTTTTCGAGCGTGGCGTGGCGCGTACAACCCTGGCTGACATCGCGACACTGGCCGGTGTGACTCGCGGGGCCATCTATTGGCATTTCAGCAACAAGGCGGATTTGCTCCAGGCGATGCTCGATACCCTGCACGAGCCACTCGACGAGTTGGCCCGTGCCAGTGAGAGTGAAGAGGAGCTTGACCCGCTGGGCTGTATTCGCAAGCTGCTGGTCCGGTTGTTCCAGCAAGTGGCCCTGGACCCGAAAACCCGACGCATTAATGAGATCCTGTTCCATAAGTGTGAATTCACCGATGAAATGTGCGATTTGCGCCAGCAGCGACGCGAGGTCAGCCTCGACTGCAATGTGCGCATCGCCCTGTCATTGCGCAATGCGATGAAGCGTGGCCAGTTGCCGGATGATCTGGACCCGGAAAGGGCTGCAGTCGCCATTCATGCCTACATCGATGGCATTCTGTACCAGTGGCTGCTGGCCCCCGACAGCTTCGCCCTGGCGGGTGAGGCCGAGCGTTGGGTGGAGATCGGGCTGGATATGCTGCACCTGAGCCCTAGCCTGCGCAAATGAAACAAAATGCGTAATTGCGTCGGTTTGTGTCAATACAGCGCGTAAGGGTGCTTTTATAAACCGACGTTGGCGCGGTTGGTAGGCAATTGGCGGCGAATTTTGTAGGAAATTTGTTTCGCGCTGGTAAACGTGTAGGAATAATTCGCTCGGCAAGGCTGTCCGAACAGGTCAGTAGATACTCCGCCAGATTGCCTTGGCGAGACGGTAATTCTGTTCCCTTAAGACAAATGATGAACCAGTGGCGAGGGAGCTTGCTCCCGCTGGGCTGCGTAGCGGCCCCATTTTGTGAGCGCTTCGCACTCAAGCGGGAGCAAGCTCCCTCGCCACAGATAAGCCTTAAGTGAACAGCATTACCGGCAAGGCTGCATTTTTCAGCTCACCGTGAGTTCCACGGTAAAACCATAAGGTTCTTCATTGGCTGTGCGAGTGATTCGAGTCGTGCATTGGATCGGGCTCATTCCAATGGAGGTTACTTGGTGGATCCGGACGGGTGCCAGCGTTGGTGAAATGACACCGAAGGACGTATTGACGCGCAAACCGAAGTCAAACCGAAAGCCAAATTCTTCATCGCCGAACACAATGAAGTGTTTGAACATGTCCTTACTGCGACTGCCCAGGCGTCGGCTATAAGCAAGATCGAATTTCAACGCTTGGATATCCCAAGGAAGAATCGCTGAAAAGTTCTGCCTGTCCGCATTCGAATGCAGATTGTGTTCACTGACTTCAAAGTCCAGGTCGGTATGATTGATCAACTTAACGACGAGACGAGTGCGGTTCGGGTCGACGCGTTCCTGTTCCCAGGCCTGGATCTGCTTATTGATCTTGTCATTCTGGCTCGCTTTCTCCATCAGCGCCGTGAGCATCGGCTTGTACTCTTGCGTATCGAGCGATCTGAGGTACTGGGACAACACGGCCAACGGTGCCCAGTTGAATTGAGCGGCGAAGACTTCATAAATACTTTTGTCAGCCTGTGGGCTGTTTTCAGGGGTGGTGTTCATTTGAAATCCTTTTCAAAGAGAGTGATTGCAAGACGCTTTGTCTTGTGGCTGGCGATAATAAGAAGGGTTGAAGGGACTTTAGAAGTTTGGATGTTTGACGGGATATTTAGCGCGCATAAAAAAGCCCTGGCTCTTTCGAGGCAGGGCTTTTGTTTTTTACGATTTACATCACTGGATAATCGATATAACCCACCGGCCCCTTGCCATAGAAGGTCTCCGGATGCGCTTCGTTCAGCGGCGCGTCGGCTTGCAGGCGTGCCGGCAGGTCCGGGTTGGCAATGAATGGCACACCGAAGGCCACGGCGTCAGCCTTGCCTTCTGCCAGCCAGGCATTGGCGCTCTCTTTAGTAAAGCGTTCGTTGGCGATGTACGGGCCGCCGAAAGCCTGCTTGAGTTGTGGGCCGATGCTGTCTTCGCCCTCCTTCTCACGGGAGCAGATGAAGGCGATGCCACGCTTGCCCAGTTCGCGAGCCACGTAGCTGAAGGTTTCCAGGCGGTTCTCGTCACCCATGTCATGGGAGTCGGCGCGTGGCGCCAGGTGCACGCCAACCCGGCCGGCGCCCCAGACTTCGATGGCGGCGTCGGTCACTTCCAGCAGCAGGCGGGCACGGTTTTCCAGGGAGCCGCCATAGTTGTCGGTGCGCTGGTTGGTGCTGCTTTGCAGGAACTGGTCGAGCAGATAGCCGTTGGCGCCGTGGATCTCCACGCCGTCGAAACCGGCGGCCTTGGCATTCTCGGCACCGACGCGGTAGGCGTCGACGATGTCGGCGATTTCAGCGGTTTCCAGTCCGCGCGGCGTTGGGTAGTCGGCCAGTGGACGGACCAGGCTGACGTGGCCCTTGGGCTGAATCGCGCTGGGGGCCACCGGGGTTTCGCCGTTCAGGTACGACGGATGGGAGATCCGGCCGACGTGCCACAGTTGCAGGAAGATCTTGCCGCCGGCGCCGTGGATCGCCTTGGTGACGTTGGACCAGCCGCGTACCTGGTCGTTGGACCAGATGCCCGGGGTGTCCGGGTAGCCCACGCCCATCGGCGTGACGGAGGTCGCTTCGCTGAGGATCAGGCCAGCGGAGGCGCGTTGCACGTAGTACTCGGCCATCAACGCATTGGGCACGCGGCCTGCGTCGGCGCGGCAGCGAGTGAGCGGGGCCATGATGATGCGGTTCTTCAGCTCGATGTCGCCGAGTTTGATGGGGTCGAAAATAGTCGCCATGAAAATACAACCTCGAAAGTGGAAGGGTAAACAGTCAACGAGTTGCCGGGGCCAGGTCGGTATTGCCGCCCTGGCGGAAAGTGATCAGGGTGACCAGCAGCGCCAGCACGGCCAGCGCGCCGGCGGCCAGGGGCACGGCAGTCAGGCCCAGGCCTTGGTCGATGACGCTGCCGCCGACCCAGGCGCCCAGGGCATTGCCGACGTTGAAGGCGCCGATGTTCAGGGTGGACACCAGGTTGGGCGCGTCCTTGCCGAAGGTCACCACGTTGACTTGCAGGGCCGGCACGGCGGCGAAGCAGGCGGTGGCCCAGAGGAACAGGGTGATTTCAGTGGGGATCAGCGCCACGCTGGTCCAGCTCAGCACAGTGGACACCACGGCCATGGTGATGAAGACGCCCATTAAGGTGTTTGCCAGGCTCTTGTCCGCCAGCTTGCCGCCGATGATGTTGCCCAGGGTCAGGCCCAGGCCGATCAGCACCAGGGTCCAGGTCACGCCACGGGGCGATACGCCGGTCACTTCACCCAACAGCGGGGCGACATACGTGAAGAGGGTGAACACCGAGGCGGAGAACAGCGCGGTCATGCTCAGGGACAGCCACAGACCGGCGCCTTTGAGCGCCACCAACTCCGAGCGCATGTCGAGTTTTTCTTCGTCGCGCTTGGCCGGCAGGAAGCGGATCAGGCCGATCAGTGCCACCACGCCGATAACCGTCACTGCCCAGAAGGTCGAGCGCCAGCCGGCTTCCTGGCCCAGTGCGGTGCCCAGCGGCACGCCGAGCACATTGGCCAGGGTCAGGCCGGTGAACATCAGGGCCACGGCCGAGGCGCGCTTGTTGGGCGCCACCAGGCCGGCGGCCACTACCGAGCCAATACCGAAGAACGCACCGTGGCACAGGGCCGTGACGACCCGGGCGAACATCAGCACGTTGTAGTCGCTGGCGATGGCGCAGAGCAGGTTGCCGACGATGAAAATCCCCATCAACGCCACCAGGGCGGCCTTGCGCGGCAGCCGGGCGGTGGCCAGGGCCATGAACGGCGCACCGATGGCCACGCCCAGGGCGTAGCCGGTCACCAGCCAGCCGGCGCCGGGAATCGACACGCCCAGGTCGGCCGCCACGTCGGGCAGCAGGCCCATGATGACGAATTCGGTGGTGCCGATGGCGAAGGCGCTCAGGGCCAGGATCAGGAGTGAAAGGGGCATGATGGGTCCTTGTCAGGTCAGAGCTCTTGGCTCATTTGCTTGAGGAACTGCTGGATCACGTCCTCGTTGCGTTTGAAGAAGTGCCATTGACCGACCTTCTGGCTGGTGATCAGCCCCGCCCGTTGCAGCACCGCCAAATGCGCAGACACCGTGGATTGCGACAGGCCGCAACGCTGGTCGATCTGCCCGGCGCAAATGCCGAACTCATGGTTGTGCAACTGGTCGGGGAACTGGACCTTGGGGTCTTTGAGCCAGTTGAGGATGTCTCGCCGTACTGGGTGCGCCAGGGCTTTTATTATTTCGTCGAGGTCGAGGGTCATGGTGGCAGGCTCGGGTGAGTAAAACGCTATATCGCGATGGAGCGAACCTTAAATCGTTACTTCGCGATATACCAATATGGATTTGATCTGAATGCCCAACAAATCGCTATATCGGGTTATAACGATATGGGCGCGGGAGTGCTAAGCTGCGGGCCATGAACTATCTCGCGCACCTGCACCTCGGCGGCCCCGGCCGGGAACAACTGCTCGGCAGCCTCTATGGCGACTTCGTCAAGGGACCGCTGCAAGGGCTCTACGACCCGCGGATCGAGGCGGCGATTGCCCTGCATCGGCGCATCGACATGTACACCGACCGTCATCCCTTGGTGGACATCGCCCTGTCGCGCTTTTCCACGGTGCGACGGCGCTATGCCGGGATCGTGCTCGACGTGTTTTTCGATCATTGCCTGGCCCGGGACTGGCCGTTATATGGCGAAGAGCCGCTGCTGGATTTCACGTCCCGGGTGTACCAGGTGCTCGGCACCGAACCGCAGTTGCCAGGACGCCTGGCGCACATCGCCCCGCATATGGCGGCGGATGACTGGCTGGGGTCTTATCAGGAATTCGAGGTGCTTGGGCAGGTGCTGCGCGGCATTTCCCGCCGCCTGTCCCGTCCCGAGGAACTGGCCAGGGCGATGCCGGAATTGATCAGGCTCTATGAGCCGTTGAGCGAAGACTTTCGGTTGTTCTATCCGCAGCTTCAGGATTTTGCGTTGAGCCAGGTCACACCAAATAACTAAATTGTGGGAGCGGGCTTGCTCGCGAAGGCGGTGGATCAGTCAACATCTGTGTTGAATGTACTGCCGTCTTCGCGAGCAAGCCCGCTCCCACAAGGGATTTTCCACGGGAATCCGAATCAGGCCGCAATCGCCGCGGGTCGCACCGGCACTTGCTGTTTCTCGGGAATCGCGCCGAACAACGCCTTGTGCACCGCCTGCTGCGCCTGGAAGGCCAGGGCCGCGCGTTCCTGGCCATGGCAGGCAATCGGTTCCAGCAGGTGGATGTGCACCTCGCCCCGATCATTGGCGAACAGGCGCATCAGGTGCGACAGCAAATCATCATCGCCAATGAACGGTGCCAGGGAGTCCGGCTCGCCGTTGCGCAGATAACGAATCGCCACCGGTTGCAAGGCGACATCGGCATCGATCGCCGCCGACAACAAGCGACCGTGGAAGGTACGCAGGGAACGGCCGTCGGTGGTGGTGCCTTCCGGGAACATCAACAACGGATGGGCCTGTTCCAAGTGGCGACTCATCTGTTTGCGGATCAGTTGGCTGTCACCCGAGCCGCGACGGATAAACAAGCTGCCGGCCTTGGCAGCCAGCCAGCCGGCGACCGGCCAGGTGCGCACTTCGGCCTTGGACAGGAACGACAGCGGCGTGAGCATGCCCAGCAGCGGGATGTCGGTCCAGGACACATGGTTGCTGACCCAGAGCATCGGTCGTTGCGGCAGTTGACCATGGACGGTGACGGTAAAGGGCAGGGCATGGCTCAGCCGGGCCATGAAGAACCGCGACCAGCGCTGGCGACGCACCATGGAGTTGGCGATCCCCAGGCGTTCGAACAAACCGAACACGCTGGCCATGCTCAGCCCCAGCGTCACCACCAGCAAGACTCGCGCGATACGCGCGTACACCCGCAACCGACTCATCACACCGCTGCCTTGAAGTGACGGGCGTAGCGCGGGCAGAGCTCGTCGCGCTTGAGCAGGATGAACACATCGGCCACCTGGAAATCCTCGTCCCAGCACGGCTCGCCGCAGATCTTCGCGCCCAGGCGCATGTAGGCCTTGAGCAGCGGTGGCATCTCGGCAATGACGTTGGACGGCACGTCCAGGGTCGGCAGTGGTTTTTTCGGCACGGCTTGCAGGTGTTCGGTGCACAGGTAGCGTTCGCGCAGGCGCTGCATGATCGCCTGGGCCTGTATGCCGCCATCCTGCATCGGAATGCTCGCGCAGCCCATCAGGTAGCTGTAGCCGCCTTCGTTCAGGACTTCGGCCAGCTCGCCCCAGAGCACCGCGATGGTGCCACCGTTGCGGTAGGCCGGGTCGACGCAGGTACGGCCGATTTCCAGGATTGGGCCCTTGAGGTGGACCAGGCCGTGGAGGCTGAACTCTTCTTCGCTGTAGAACCGGCCCAGGCTGCTGGCGGCCTGGTGGTCGAGCAGGCGAGTGGTCGCCACGAGGCGGCCGGTGTTCAGGTCGCGTACGCCGATGTGGGCGCAGTGAACATCATAGTCATCCATGTCCAGACCCATTTCCGCGCCTTTGAGCTTGGCGTTGAACTCGCCACTGAAGACGTTGAAACGCAGGGCCTGGGCTTCTTGCAAGGCGTGGGCGCCAACCAGGCGTTCGGCTTGCAGGCGGCGTTCATTGCCGGTGTCGCTGATGCGGGCGATCTGAGTCATAGCGAATCTCCGTGCGGGCTGTTCAGTTGCAGCCTGTCGACTTTCTTTATGCAGCCATGTTGTGCAAAGTCAGGCTATGTAGCCCCGGTGTCATCGCCATGAAGCTTTGGTGATGCTTATATGACAGCCCTCAAGGAGTCCGCCCAATGCCCTGGCACACCCTGATCGAACACGGCGAGCGCTTGCCCGCCCATCCGGACCTGGCCGAAGGTTATGCCGCGTTGCTGCAACGCCTGGGGCCGGTGACGCCGTTCGAGCTGGCCGTGCTTGGGGCTCGGTCGATGGCCACGCCGGGGCTGGCGTTCCTGGTGGGCTACCAGGCGGCACTGCGAGTGCTTTGGCCCAGCGCGCCGCAGAGCCTCGGCGCTCTGTGTGCCACTGAGCAGCGCAGCGTGCGGCCGACGGACATGCACACCCGTCTCGACGATTTGCGCCTGAGCGGACGCAAGGATTTCGTCACCGCTGGCGACGCCGCCGAATGGCTGTTGATTGCTGCCCGCTGCGAAGCGCCCGGTGAAACGCCACGGCTGAACCTGGCGGTGGCCTACGCAGGCGAGCCCGGCGTGACCTTGGAGAAACTGCCCGCCATGAGCCTGATGCCCGACATCAGCCATGGCCGCGTGCTGCTCGACGGCGCGTTGTGCGAATTGCTGGCGGGCGATGGCTGGGACGCCTACGTCAAACCGTTCCGCACCCTGGAAGACCTTTATGTGCTCAGCGCGATGACGGCCTGGTTGCATGGCGTCGGGCAGGAGTGCGCCTGGCCCCAGGCGTTGCAACTGCGCCTGCTGGCATTGCTCGCCGGCTGTGCGGAAGTGAGCCGGCATAACCCTTCGAGTGCTGCCGGGCATGTGCTGCTGGGCGGGTTGTTCGCCCAGTTCCACGGGCTCGACGGTGAACTCGACGCTGCCCTGGCCGGCGGGCCTGCGACGTGGCGCGAGCTGTGGACGCGGGATAAAGGCGTGATGGACATTGCGGGAGGGGCTCGGGCCAAGCGGTTGGCCAAGGCGTTGGAATCTTCATCGGGTTGAAGGGCCTCATCGCGGGCAAGCCTTGCTCCCACAGGTGCAATGCCAAATGACAGTCTGCTGAAGACCTTTGGGAGCAAGGCTTTCGCTAGACCTGTGGGAGCAAGGCTTGCCCGCGATGGCGTCAGCACTGTCGACACAAGTCCCCAAACTGTCATCAAGTCTGAATAGGCTCCGAAGGTTCAACCCTGCGAGCCCCAAGTATGTCCAAAGGCTGGTTCCTGATTCCGCTGTTATTGCTCAACCTGAGCGCCCACGCCGAAGACTGGCCCGGCGAGCAATGGCCAAGCGGCCCGACGCCGAGCGGGCCGGCCATCGAAGCCTTGGCGCAATACGCCTTCCCACCCCGGGACGATGAGAGCCGCGAGGGCATCCGCACCGATGCGCTGCTGGTGATCCAGGACGGTCGGCTGGTCTATGAACGCTACGCCGGACCAACCACCGCCCAGACCCCGCACCTGACCTGGTCGATCAGCAAAAGCCTGCTGGCGACGGTATTCGGCGTGGCCTATGGCGAACAGCGCTTTGCCCTGGACGATCCGGCCGCCAAGTACTATCCGCCGCTGAACCGACACCCGGGCCTGACCCTGGCCGATCTTTTCCATTGGGCGTCCGGCCTCGACTGGCAGGAAGGCTACGAATACGCGCCGCTGAAGTCATCGGTGGTGGCGATGCTCTACACCCGCGGGCGTCATGACATGGCGGCGTTTACCGCGCAGCATGAAAGCTTCAGTCAGCCTGGGCAGGCGTTCCGTTATTCCAGTGGTGACAGCAACCTGTTGGCGGCGGCCCTGAAAAATATCGTCGGCCCGGCACGTTATCCCGATTACCCCTGGACCGCTCTGTTCGAACCCTTGGGCATCCGCTATGCCACCTGGGAAACCGACGCCAGCGGCACGTTCGTGGGGTCGTCCTACGCCTACCTCACGGCGCGGGATTTGGCGCGTGTCGGCTTGTTGATGCAACGGGACGGCCGCTGGGGCGAACGGCAGCTGATTCCCAAGGCTTGGGTCGCGTTCAGCCGTGAACCGTTCGTGCACTTCCAGGCCGGCCAGGATGAAGCCGTGCCGGGCGGGCACTGGTGGCTCAATCGCGCCGCCGATCCGACGATCCACCCCTGGCCCGACGCGCCGCCGGACACCTTCGCCGCCCTGGGCCATTGGGGCCAGGCGCTGTACGTCATTCCCAGCGCCAAACTGGTGATCGTGCGCTACGGCGACGACCGCGACGGCCGCTATCGCCATAACGAACTGCTCAAGCGGGCCATGGCGGCGTTCGCCGGGACGGTGCAGCCATGAGGCGCAACGTGTTGCTGACTCTGCTGTCGGCGGTGCTCATCGCCCTGTTCAGTTGGATGTGGCTGGAGCGGGTGGCGTTGCGGGCCTTTCCCGACATCATTAGCGCCTACACCGCCAAGGAATACTGCTCGTGTCGCTATGTGATGGAGCAATCGGCGGACTACTGCCGTGGCTATGTGAAGCAGTCGGTGCCCACCAGCGACTTTCTCGAGACCGCAGACGCGAAACGCATCACCGTCAGCGGGTTGGGGCGTAGCAACAGCGCGCGGTGGATGGGGGAGCGGCAGGGGTGTCGGTTGGAACCCTGAGCTGACTGTTGAGGGCAAGCCTTGCTCCCACAGAAACCCTCTTCACCCAGGGAGCCTTGCTCCCACAGATGAAACCCTTCACCTCAGGTTCTCTGCATTCCTGGGCAGTTGTTGAAACAGACAGTTTGCAAGCGCCCTCGGCCCGGTTAAGGTTCGCCACAGGTTTATCTACCCTCCGAGTGTGTATGTTCAAGCGGTTTTTCCCACGCGTGGTCGCCAGCGTGCTGCTGGCCTGCGCAGCGCTGCCGGCCCAGGCCGACTGGTACCTGGACGGCGAGTCGTCGCGGCTGTCGTTTATCAGCAGCAAAAACGGCAACATTTCCGAGGTCCAGCGTTTCCTGGTGCTGCACGGCCAAGTCCAGCCCGACGGCTTGGCGCGCCTGGAAGTGGAGCTCGAATCCATCAACAGCGGTATCCCCCTGCGGGATGAGCGCATGCGCGCCGAGCTGTTCGACATCAAGCAATTCGCCGAGGCCACGGTCACCGCCAAGATCGACCTGATGCCGATCCAGGACCTGGCCAACGGCGCACAGCTGGAACTGCGCCTGCCGCTGACGGTGAACCTGCACGGCAAGCAGCATGAATATCCCGTTGAGTTGCTCGCGACGCGCCTGGATGAGCGTCGCTTCCAAGTGGTGACCCTCGAACCGGTGGTGCTCAACGCGGCGGATTTCGATTTGGCGCCGGGCCTGGAAAAGCTGCGCAACCTGGCCGGGTTATCGGCCATCAGTTTGTCGGTGCCGGTGAATGCGGTGCTGATTTTCACGGCGCGCTGACATGAGCGGCCCGGTCTTTCCCTGGCGTGAAGGCAATCGCTTCGAGCTGTTGGTCGACGGCCCGGAATTCTTTCCGCGCATGCTGGTGGAAATCGCCCGTGCCCGGGAACAGGTCGAGCTGGAACTGTACCTGGTGGAGGCGGGGGCCTGCGCCGAAGCAATGGTCCAGGCACTGGTCCAGGCCGCCGAGCGTGGCGTTCGCGTGCGCTGCCTGTTCGATGACTACGGCAGCCTGGCGTTTACCCTGGCCCTGCGCAAGCGTCTGACCGAGGCCGGGGTGGAGTTGCGTTTCTACAATCGCCTGAGCTGGCGGCGCTGGGTGCGCAATCTGTATCGGGATCATCGCAAGCTGTTGTTGGTGGACCAACGCCTGGCCGTGGTCGGTGGCACCGGGGTGACCGATGAATTCTGGAACCCCCTCGACGACCGCAGTGAGTGGCACGAAGTGATGGTGGAAATCGTCGGCCCGCTGGTGCTCGACTGGCAACTGCTGTTCGACCGCCAGTGGCTCGCCAACCGCCATCGGCGTGCCTGGAAACCGGCCTCCAACTTCGGCTTGCCGCGCCTGCCTCGCGTGCCGCCGGTGGGCGAGGGCATGGGCCGGGTGGCGTATGCCGACGCCCGTCAGCATCGCGACATCCTGCAATCGCTGTCCCGGGCATTGAACAGCGGCCAGAAACGCATCTGGATGGCAACGCCGTACTTCCTGCCGACCTGGAATGTGCGCCGCTCCTTGCGCAAGGCCGCCGCCCGCGGCATCGATGTGCGCCTGCTACTGACCGGCCCACGCACCGATCACCCGTCCGTGCGCTACGCCGGGCACCGTTACTACCCGCGACTGCTCAGGGCCGGCGTGCAGATTTACGAGTACCAGCCGTGTTTCCTGCACTTGAAGATGGTGCTGGTGGATGACTGGGTCAGCATTGGTTCCTGCAATTTCGATCACTGGAACCTGCGTTTCAACCTGGAAGCCAACCTCGAAGCCTTGGACTCCAAGCTCAGCAGTGCCGTGGCGGCCAGTTTCGAGCGGGATTTCGCCCAGAGCCTGCAAGTCAGCCTCGACGCCTGGCAGCGCCGACCGCTGTGGAAGCGGTTCAAGCAGCGGCTGTGGGGGTGGGTGGATCGGTTGGTGGTGAATCTGCTGGATCGGCGGGGTTAAGCGCAATCCTTGAAAACACATGGAACCCCATGTGGGAGCGGGCTTGCTCGCGAAGGCGGTGTGTCAGCCGACTCAATTGCTGACTGATACACCGCCTTCGCGAGCAAGCCCGCTCCCACAAGGTTATTGCAGTGTTGTTGGGTCAGAGCAACTCAAAACTCTGCTGTTTCACATCCTGGGAGTCCAGGCCGATCTGCACGTTGAACTTGCCCGGCTCCGCGGCGTACTTGAGTTGGGCGTTGAAGAACTTCAGGTCGTCTTCGGTGATGGTGAAATGGATGACTTTCTTCTCGCCGGCCTTGAGCATCACCTTGCGGAAGTTCTTCAGCTCCTTCACCGGGCGGATGATCGAGCCGGTCACGTCCTGGATGTACAGCTGCACCACGGTCTCGCCGTCACGCTTGCCGGTGTTTTCCAGCGTCACGCTGGCATCGAGCTTGCCGGTCTTGTTCAGCGTGGTCGACGACAGCGCCATGTCCGACAGGCTGAATTCGGTGTAGCTCAGGCCGTAGCCGAACGGGTAGAGCGGGCCGGTGGTGTCGTCGAAATACTGCGAGGTGTAGTTGCCCGGCTTGCCCGGCGTGAACGGCCGGCCAATGCTCAGGTGGTTGTAGTAGGTCGGAATCTGCCCTACCGAGCGTGGGAAGGTGATCGGCAGCTTGCCAGACGGGTTGTAGTCACCGAACAGCACGTCCGCGATGGCGTTGCCGCCTTCGGTGCCGCTGAACCAGGTTTCCAGGATCGCATCGGCCTGCTGCTTTTCTTCCAGCAACGACAGCGGACGGCCGTTCATCAGCACCAGCACCAGGGGCTTGCCGGTGGCCTTCAGGGCCTTGATCAGCTCGCGTTGGCTGGCGGGGATGTTCAGCTCGGTACGGCTCGACGATTCATGGGACATGCCCCGGGACTCACCCACGGCGGCCACCACCACGTCGGCGGACTTCGCGGCCTTCACCGCTTCGTCGATCAGCACTTGGGCCGGGCGCGGGTCATCCACCACTTCCGGGGCGTCGAAATTGAGGAAGTTCAGGTAGTCCAGGACCTTCTTGTCGCCGGTGATGTTGGCGCCACGGGCGTAGATCAGCTTCGACTCACCGCCCAGAGCGCGGGTCATGCCGTCGAACAGGGTGACCGACAGCGCCGGGCGGCCGGCGGCAGCCCAACTGCCCATCATGTCGATGGGGGCCTTGGCCAAGGGACCGACCAGGGCGATCTTCGCGGTTTTCTTCAGGGGCAGGGTCTGGTTGCGGTTTTCCAGCAGGACCAGGCTGCGGCGCGCCACATCCCGGGCATCGGCGCGGTGCATGCGGCTGTCGGCGTAGACGTCGGCGGGGTCATCCTCGGCCTTGCCGATGCGCAGGTACGGGTCCTTGAACAGGCCCATGTCGTACTTGGCCGCGAGCACTTCGCGCACCGCATTATCGATGTCGCTCTGCTCGATCTCGCCAGCTTTCAGCAGCCCTGGCAACTCCTTGCCGTAGAGCGAGTCGTTCATGCTCATGTCGATGCCGGCCTTGATCGCCAGCTTCGCCGCTTCGCGACCGTCCTTGGCGACGCCGTGCTTGATCAGTTCGAAGATGGCGCCGTGGTCACTGACCGCGAGGCCCTTGAAGCCCCATTCCTTGCGCAACAGGTCGTTCATCAGCCAAGTGTTGGCCGTGGCCGGCACGCCGTTGATGGAGTTCAGCGCGACCATCACACCGCCGGCACCGGCGTCGATGGCGGCGCGGTAGGGCGGCAGGTAGTCCTGGTACATTTTCAGCGGACTCATGTCCACGGTGTTGTAGTCCCGACCGCCTTCCACGGCGCCATACAGGGCGAAGTGCTTGACGCTGGCCATGATGCTGTCGGCAGCGTTGGCCCCGGTGCCCTGGAACGCCTTGACCATCACCCCGGCAATGCGCGACACAAGATAAGTGTCTTCGCCGAAGCCTTCTGAAGTCCGGCCCCAGCGCGGGTCGCGGGAAATATCGACCATGGGCGCGAAGGTGATGTCGATGCTGTCGGCCGCCGCCTCCTTGGCTGCGATTCGGCCGGAGTGGTAGATGGCGTCCATGTCCCAGCTTGAAGCCAGGGCCAGGGGGATCGGGAAAATCGTGCGGTGGCCGTGGATCACGTCATAGGCGAAGAACATCGGGATCTTCAGCCGGCTGCGCATGGCCGCGTCCTGCATCGGACGGTTCTCATCGCGGGTGATGGAGTTGAACGTGCCGCCGATATTGCCGGCGGCGATTTCCTTGCGAATCATCTCCCGGGGCATTTCCGGGCCGATGCTGATCAGGCGCAATTGGCCGATCTTCTCTTCGAGGGTCATCTGCTTCATCAGGTTACTGATGAACGCATCCTTGTTCTCCATGGGGGCGGGCAGGTTGTCGGCTAATACGGAGTGACTGGCCAGACTGACAAACAGGCCCAGCAAACACAGCTTCTTCATGAATAATTTTCTCGCAAGCCTAAAGGGCGGGATCAGGACACGCCGGTCAGCCGAAATGTGAGGAGCGGCTATTGTTGTTCAGTTAAATGCAGCAGACTTTCGAACCCATTGGGCTGAACTTAGTTTCGCACTGCGCATCTTTTAGCCCATCGGCCCGTTTCAATCCAGCGCGACGGCAGATTATGCCCCAGACGTCGGCGGGATAGGTGGCCGGGTTTTCCTATGTCATGCCAGGGAGCGCCATATCCGATGAATCCTCGACTGAATCACCTTCGCAGCCTGCCGATGCTGGCGCTGATGCTGCTCACCACGTTGTTGGCCGGTTGCGGCATCAACAACATCCCGACCCTGGACGAACAGGCCAAGGCCGCCTGGGGCCAGGTGCAGAACCAGTACCAGCGCCGCGCCGACCTGATTCCCAACCTGGTGGAAACCGTCAAGGGCTACGCCCAGCACGAGCAGGACACCCTGACCGCAGTGATCGAGGCGCGGGCCAAGGCCACGTCGATCCAGGTGGACGCCAGCACCTTGGACAACCCGGAAAAACTCAAGCAGTTCCAGCAGGCCCAGGACCAGCTGAGCGGCGCATTGAGCCGGCTGATGGTGGTGGTCGAGCGTTATCCGGACCTCAAGGCCAACCAGAATTTCCTGGCGTTGCAATCGCAGCTCGAAGGCACCGAGAACCGCATCGCCGTGGCCCGCCGCGACTTCATCCTGGCGGTGCAGAAGTACAACACCGAGATCCGCACGTTCCCGGGGCGCCTGTGGCACAGCGTGATGTACAGCGACCTGCCGATCCGCGAAACCTTCGAGGCCACCAGCCCCAACGCTGAAAAAGCCCCTGAAGTGAAGTTCTGAAAAAACTGTGGGAGCGAGCCTGTGGGAGCAAAGCTTGCTCGCGATGAACGATAACGCGGTCATTAAAAAGACCGAGGTGCCTTCATCGCGAGCAAGCTTTGCTCCCACAGCAGCTCGCTCCCACACAGGAGTTGCAATGCGAGCGTTGAAATTTGGCCTGGTGCTGTTGCTCTGGGCGTTTGCCATCACGGCCCAGGCCGAATTGAAGTTTCCGGAACTGACCGGGCGGGTGGTGGACGCCGCCCAGATGCTCGAACCCTCGGTGCGCACGCAATTGGACTCGCAGCTCAAGGCCCATGAACAGGCGACCGGCGAACAGGTGGTCGTCGTGACCCTGGCAGACCTGCAGGGCAGCAGCATCGAGGACTTCGGCTATCAACTGGGGCGCCACTGGGGCATCGGGCAAAAGGATAAAAACAACGGCGCGCTGCTGATCGTCGCCCGGGATGACCGTAAACTGCGCATCGAAGTGGGTTATGGCCTGGAGGATCGCCTGACCGACGCCCAGAGTTCGGTGATCATCCATCAGGTGATCACGCCGGCCTTCAAGACCGGTAACTTCAACAAAGGCATCAGCGATGGCGTCGCGGCGATGCTGGTGGTGCTGGGCGGCAGCCCGCTGGACGAGCCCGCGACCGCTTACAATACGGATGGGCAGCAGGGCGATTTTGTCGAGCGTCACCCGGGGCTGTTCATCTTCCTGGTGATACTGTTTATTTTGACGGTATTGGTCTGCCAGATGCTCGGTATCCTGCCGGCCGGACGCGGTGGCGCCAGCGGCTCGGGCGGTTACGGTGGCGGAGGCTTTGGCGGCGGAGGCGGTGGGGGCGGCTTCAGCGGCGGTGGTGGCAGTTTTGGGGGCGGCGGTTCGTCGGGCGGCTGGTGATAATAATAATGAGCAGGCACTTTTAACCATGGCATTACTGACTGAACACGAACAACGCAAGGTTGCCGAGGCCATCGCCCGGGTCGAGCGGCATACCGACGCCGAACTGGTCACGGTGCTGGCCGCCCGCGCCGACGACTACGCCTATATCCCGCTGCTGTGGGCCAGCTTGCTGGCCCTCGTGGTGCCCGGCGTGGTCCATTACCTCAGCGGGTGGCTGGCCGTGCACAGCCTGCTACTGGTGCAGTGGGTCAGTTTCATCGTGTTGTGCCTGGTGTTCCGCATCCCCAAGATCACCACGCACCTGATTCCCCGTTCCGTGCGCCACTGGCGGGCCTCCAACCTGGCGCGCCGGCAATTCCTCGAACAGAACCTGCACCACACCGTGGGCAGCACGGGTGTGCTGATCTTCGTCTGCGAGGCCGAGCGGTATGTGGAAATCCTCGTCGATGAAGGCATCTCCAAGCACCTGGACAACACCTGCTGGGACGCCATTGTCGCAGCGTTTACCCAGCAGGTTCGCCAGGGGCAGACCTTGCAGGGTTTCGTGACGTGCATCGAAGCCTGCGGAGAATTGCTCAAGGAACACGTGCCGCTGACCCAGGAGCGCAATGAACTGCCAAATCGGTTGGTGGTTTTAAGCTGATTGTCGATCACCATGGCCAGAGCCGCTTTTGTGGCGAGGGAGCTTGCTCCCGCTCGGCTGCGAAGCAGTCGTCGATTTGCGAGCTCGTTGCCCGACCTTGGAGCCGATGGGGACCGCTTCGCGGTCCAACGGGAGCAAGCTCCCTCGCCACAAAAGCTCCCTCGCCACAAAAAAGCCCCAGTGAGCCACAAAAAGCTCAGTGAGCCGCAAAAGCCGGGGCCTTCGTAAAAAGGGCCTGGATTTTCTACCACTGGGGAAATTCCCCGTGCCCTCGCTGCCCATCCCCCCTAAAATACCCGCCATTCCCGATCCGCCCGCCCCGAGGCCGCTTGTTCATGTCCGCCACCGCAACTCCAGCCCGTCCCGCGCCGGATCACCACGCCCAATTCATCGAGCTGCTGCGCACCAGCCTTGAACAAAACGCTTTCATCAAACTGGTACTGGCCAAGTACGTGGGGGACGAAGCGGACCTCCAGCGGCTGATCATCAAGCAGCTGACGGTCAAGGACCAGCCATGCCTGTCCTTTGTCTACCGCTACAAGACCCGCGACATCACCAAGAATTTCCCACTGGCCGAAGGCGTGGACACCATTGCCGCGCTGTTGCCGGCGTCGTTCAAGAACGCGCATTTGCTGGCGGTCACCGACGAGGCGCAGCTGGAGTACAGCAAGAAGGGCAAGAGCTCGCTATTCAAGAGCAAGCCCCAGCAACTGCGGGAAGTGCCGTCTGCCGAGCACAACCGTGAGAAAAATCGCTTCCTCGACCTGAGCCGGCCATTTTTGGCTGACCTGGGCGTGACCAACCACAAGCACGAGCTGATTCCGGCGATGTCGCGCAAGTGGAAGCAGATCAACAAGTTCATCGAGGTCTTTAGTCATGCGCTGACGTCTTCGCCCCTGGCCTTGGACAAACCGGTGCGGGTCTCGGATTTCGGTTCGGGCAAGGGCTACCTGACCTTCGCCATCCATGATTACCTGCGCAACACCTTGCAGGCCGAGGGCGTGGTGACGGGGGTCGAGCTGCGCGAAGACATGGTCAAGCTGTGCAACGAAGCCGCCGCGCGCCTGGAGCACCCGGGCCTGAGCTTCCAGCACGGTGACGTGCGCAGCGTGGCGCCGAGCGCGGTGGATGTGATGATCGCCTTGCACGCCTGCGATATCGCCACCGACTACGCGATCCACATGGGCATTCGCTCGGGCGCCTCGATCATCATGTGCTCGCCGTGCTGCCACAAGCAGATCCGCCTGCAGATCCAGAGCCCGGCGTTGCTCAAGCCGATGCTGCAATACGGCCTGCACCTGGGCCAGCAGGCGGAAATGGTCACTGACAGCTTGCGGGCGCTGTTCCTCGAAGCGTGTGGCTACGAGACCAAGGTGTTCGAGTTCATCTCCCTGGACCACACCAACAAGAACAAGATGATCCTGGCCGTTAAACGCGCCGAACCGGCGGACCCCACCGAGCTGCTGGCAAAAATCGAAGAACTCAAGGCCTTCTACCACATCACCGAGCACTGTCTCGAAACGCTGCTGCGGGCGGATGGCTATCTCGCCTGACCTCGCCCTGCTAGCACCAACCCCCTGTGGGAGCGGGCTTGCTCGCGAAAGCGGTGTGCCAGCCGACTGAATAGCTGACTGACACACCGCTTTCGCGAGCAAGCCCGCTCCCACGATATGCAGTCCGTCAGGTTATCAGCGCTTATCCCTCACCTACCGACGTACCGGGCTACCTTTAATGCGTCAATCCCTCACGCATTCCCAAAGGAGCCCTTCCCATGGCCGCCAAGAAAATCCTGATGCTGGTCGGCGATTACGTCGAAGATTATGAAGTCATGGTGCCGTTCCAGGCCTTGCAGATGATCGGTCACACCGTGCACGCCGTGTGCCCGGACAAAACCGCGGGCCAAACGGTGCGCACGGCGATCCACGATTTCGAAGGCGATCAGACCTACAGTGAAAAACCGGGGCACTTGTTCGCCCTCAACCATGACTTCGCCAACGTCCAGGCCGCCGACTACGACGCGCTGCTGGTGCCGGGTGGGCGGGCGCCGGAATACCTGCGCCTGAACGAAGCCGTCCTGCAACTGGTGCGTGATTTCGATCTGGCGGGCAAGCCGATTGCCGCGGTGTGCCACGGTGCGCAATTGCTGGCGGCGGCGGGCATCCTCGAAGGGCGTGAATGCAGCGCCTACCCGGCGTGCGCCCCGGAAGTACGGCTGGCGGGCGGGACCTATATGGACATTCCCGTGACCCAAGGCCATGTCCAGGGCAACCTGGCGACCGCACCGGCCTGGCCTGCGCACCCGAACTGGCTGGCGGGATTCCTGACCTTGCTGGGCACGGCCATCACTTTGTAGTAATGGACTGGCGGGACAAGCGCAGCGGGTCTTTACTCTCGGGGCATGCCCTCATTGCCTGGAGAACAATCATGTCCGGATGGTACGAAGTCAGCAAAAGCAGCAGTGGCCAGTTTCGGTTTGTGCTCAAGGCGGCCAACGCCGAGACAATCCTGACCAGCGAGTTGTACACCACCCGCAGCGGCGCCGACGGCGGCATCGCTTCGGTGCAGAAAAACAGTCCATTGGCCGAACGCTATGAGCTCAAGACCACCAAGGACGGCCATCCGTACTTCAACCTCAAGGCCGGCAACCACGAAGTGATTGGCAGCAGTGAGGCGTATTCATCGGATGCAGCCCGGGACAAAGGCATCGCCAGCGTCAAGGCCAATGGATCGACGACAGTCATCAAGGACAAGACCGTGGCTGCGCTCTGACAGGACGGTAATAAGAGAATCCATGGTGAGGGGATCTGTGGGAGCAAGGCTTGCCCGCGATGCGGGCGCTGCGATTGTGCAGACTAGCCGAGTTATCGTTCATCGCGAGCAAGCTTTGCTCCCACCAGTGAACCCCCTCGCCACTCGGGTTTGCCCTGCCTTTAAACCTCCACCGGCACCGACAATTTCGGATCGCCCAACGGATGGCTCTTGGCATCGAAGAAGCGCAATTGCACGTCCAGCCCCTCGAACACCTTGGCGTAATGCCGCTTCTGATGCTGGATGAACGCCTGGCTTCGCGGATAGATCGAAACCGCCACGGTTTTCGGGGCGGCCAGGCGCAGGGCATGGACAATGTGCCGGTCCTGCTCGCCGAGGGCATGGCCGAACAGGCACAGATTATCGCCATGCTGCAGCAACTGGTCGTAGCAGAACGACAGGTAATCGCTGCTGCGGATGGTCTTGAGCTTGTCGGTGCTGGGACCTTCATTGACGAACAGCGGCACGTCGTCGAGGGTCTTGATCGTGTTGTTGATGGCGAAACTGCCCAGCAAGGTGCCTTCGGTGGACGTGAGTTTGCGCGCCGTGCCGTCCTGGTTGCGCACCAGGTGCAGGCCGCCGTGGAGATACAGCAGGCGTGGTTTGTCCGCGCCCGCCTGGCTCAGGTCGAAACTGTGGTCATCGCCACAGAACAGATCGCTGAGGGTCTCGGCCCCATGCTGGATCGCCCAGTAATTGAGCAAGTCGTAATTAGTGGTGAACACCGTGCGGTAGCGGCCCAGTTCCTGATTGATCGTCGCCAGGGTCGATGGCTGCACCAACCGCCACGGGATATGCACCGCATGCACGGTGTTGATCAGCGCCTCCTTGATTGCGTAGTAGCGGTTACGCGGGGCGGCGGAGCTGACGGCCAGGGCCTTGTTGACCCGACTGGTGGTTTTCAGCGCCCCGAGCACCTGTTCGAAGCTGCGCGTCTGCATCGCGTCGAACACGCTCAGTTCCGACGGGCTCAAGGGTTTTTCCTCGACGGTGCGGGCGTTTTCGAACAGCGAGTCATAGCCGAAGTCGTCCCACACCGCACGGCTGGCGCCATTGCCCAGCAGCAGGCCGCTGAAGGCTGTGTCGGCGCGCAAGGCCTCCCAGTCTTCGAGCCGGGTGTCGTATTCCTGGAAATCGGTCATCGCAAGGATCATCTCAAAACGTGGCAAAGGCAGGCCGCGACTTTATCACGACCCAGTCTTGAGCCAGATCAAGATACGTCGTGACTACTCGGTCAATCCTGTACGCCCCTGCCGATTCGGCCTCTTCCAGGAGCGTGTGCCATGAGCAGCACTTTTTTCATCCCCGCCGTGAACATCATGGGTCTGGGTTGCCTCGACGAGGCCATGACCGCCATTCGCAACTACGGCTTTCGCAAGGCGCTGATCGTCACCGACGCAGGGCTGGCCAAGGCCGGCGTCGCCACCAAGGTGGCCGAGTTGTTGGCGCTGCAGGACGTCGACTCGGTGATTTTCGACGGTGCCAAGCCCAACCCGAGCATTGCCAATGTCGAGCTCGGGCTGGGCTTGCTCAAGGAAAGCCAGTGCGATTTCGTCGTGTCCCTGGGCGGCGGTTCACCCCACGACTGCGCCAAGGGCATCGCCCTGTGCGCCACCAACGGTGGACAGATCCGTGACTATGAAGGGGTGGACCGTTCGAGCAAGCCGCAACTGCCGCTGATCGCCATCAACACCACGGCGGGCACCGCCAGCGAGATGACCCGTTTCTGCATCATCACCGACGAGACCCGCCATGTGAAAATGGCGATTGTCGATCGCAACGTGACCCCGCTGATGTCGGTGAATGACCCAGCGTTGATGGTGGCGATGCCCAAGGGCCTGACGGCCGCCACTGGCATGGATGCGCTGACCCATGCGATCGAGGCTTATGTCTCCACCGCCGCCACGCCGATAACCGATGCCTGCGCCCTGAAGGCCATTACCCTGATCAGCAACAACCTGCGCCTGGCCGTGCGCGACGGCACCGATCTGGCGGCGCGGGAAAACATGGCCTATGCGCAATTTCTCGCGGGGATGGCGTTCAACAATGCGTCGTTGGGTTTCGTGCACGCGATGGCGCATCAACTGGGTGGTTTTTACGACTTGCCTCACGGCGTGTGCAATGCCGTGCTGTTGCCCCATGTACAGAGTTTCAACGCCTCGGTGTGCGCCGCTCGCCTGACCGATGTGGCCCATGCCATGGGCGCCGATACACGGGGTTTCAGCCCGGAAGAGGGGGCCCGGAACGCTATTGCGGCGATCCGCAGCCTGGCCCAGGACGTGGACATTCCGGCCGGCTTGCGTGATTTGGGCGTGCGCCTCAACGACGTTCCGGTGCTGGCCGCCAACGCCTTGAAAGACGCGTGTGGCCTGACCAACCCACGGGCGGCGGACCAGCGGCAGATCGAGGAGATTTTCCGCAGCGCGTTCTAAGCGACCCGGGGTGGCACGAACTTCACACAGAGCATCGCCGCCGCCCCCAGCAGTGCGCACAACGCCGCCAGCGGCCAGGCTTGCTGGCTCAACAGCAGGCTGGCCATGGCGCCGATCACCGACGCCATCAGTTGATGCAGGAACCCGCTCAATGCCATGGCATAAGCGCCGGCCACCGGTGAGCCTTCATTGGCCAGGGACAGGCTGATGGGGTAGATCAACGACTGGCCGAACACCGCGAAGCAGTACGGCAGCCAGAAGAGCAACGCGATGCCGCTCAGGGTGAGGCTGCCCGCCAGCATGGTCATGCTGCCGCCGAGCACCAGCGCGATGCCCCAGCCCATCATTCGCCGTTGACCGGTGCGCAGCACAAAGGCGTTCACCGCCAGTGCCCCGAGCAGGTACGCGGCACTGATCGGCCAGCCCAGCAAGCCATATTCAATGGCCGACCAGTGGAAGCTCTCCTGCAGGATCAGCGGCGCGGCGGTATTGAACGCGACGATCACGCCGTAACCCAGCCCACCGGCCAAGGCCGGCAGCAGGAACGCCCGTTGCCGGAATATCTGCCCGTAGATGCCCCACGCCGATTGCCCGTTGCTGGCCTGTATCAGCGCCGGGAAACGGGCCCAGGACACCGCCGCTGCCATGGCCAGGCTGACGGCGCCCAAACCCTGGAAAATCGCCTCCCAGCCAAACGCCGCCTGGATCAGCGAGCCCAGGTACTGGCCAATACCGAGGGCAATCACAAAGGCGATCGATATCCAGGACAGGGCCTTGGCCAGCAGGTCACCGCTGAAGCTGTCACGAATCAGGACCCGCGCCATCACCGAGATACCGCTGGCGCCGATGCCCTGGATCAACCGGAGTATCAGGAACGCCTCGATTGTCGTGCCCAGCGGCAAGGCCAGGTTGCCCAGGCCGTACAACCCCAAAGCCGCCAGCAAGACCGGCTTGCGCCCCAGGCGCTGGCTCAGGCTGCCCCACAACAACATGGGCAGCGCCATGCCGATCAGGTACACCGACAGGCCCCAGGACACCCGGGATGCATCGGCACCGATGTCCCGGGCGATATCCGGCAGGGCCGGCAAATAGATGCTCATGCCCAGTTGTGCCAGGAAGACGGTGGTGCAAGTGACGATCAGGGTTGTACGGTTCTTCATCAAGCGTCCTGTCTCAGGGGCGGAGGTCACGCCCGTGGGTCAGCAGCAGTTCGGTGATCTTTTCGCAAAAGGAGCGAATCACGTCAGGCTCCATGTCGGCGCGCAGGGTAATGCGAATGGCGGCCTTGCCTTGCGGCACCACGGGAAAAAACACCGCTGAGGTGAAATACCCCAGTTCGGCCAATTCGACCGCCAGGCTGTTGGCCAGGGATGCTTCACCGCAAGGCACCATACGGATCGCCATGGGAGTGCCGCGCTGTCCGGTCCGCACGAGGCTGTCGAAGAGGCGGATATTAGCCTGCAAACGCGCCTGCAAGGCGCTGAATTCCAGACTGCGGTGCAGGCGGATCGAAGCCATGCCGGCACCGATGGCCGCTGCGTTCAGGCTCTGGGACCAATTGCTCGGTCCACCGTAACGCTGCACCAGCGCCTTGTGCCGTTCACTGCCAAACATGACCAGCCCGCCACTGGCGCCGAATGACTTGGCCAGCGAGGCGACGACCAGGGTGCGCTCGTCCACCGCCGGGATACGCGAACGGACCAGGCCGGCGCCGGATTCCCCGACCGCAGACAGGGCGTGGGAATCGTCCAGGTAAAGAAACAAGCCATAGCGCTGCTTGAGGTACATCAGGCTGTCCAGGTCCGCCATCCCGCCCATGCTGTAGGCGCCGTCGGCTACATACGCCACCTCGCGCTGGCGCTTGCACACGTCCTCGATGAAATCCATGTCGTTGTGCGGGCAGGTGATGACCTGGGTTTCGTCGGCGCAGGCGGCCTTGCTGTGGTTCATCGAATAATGGGCCTGTTTGTCGAACACCATGACGGGCGCACGATTTTGCGTGAATGCACCGCTGGCCAGCAGCGGCAGGATCCCGGCGCTCGCCGCGCTGCAAGACAGGGCGCTGAGACAACAGGCGCCAAACAGCTCCGACAACTGGGTTTCGTACTGGTCCAGGATCGCCAGCTTGCAGCGATTCCTTGAATTGGCGACCCGCAGGGTCCCGGCCTCCCACAGGGCGGTCATGGCACCGTCCAGCAACGCAGGGTGATAGTCCAGGCCCAGGTAGGATGTCGTGCAGAAGTGATGAAAAGCCCGGCCGTATTGGTCGACCAGCACGTTGGGTGTATTGACCTCGACATTCAGCCCTGAGATTTTCCCGGCTTCGGTGCTTTGCCAATCCTGGTCTGCGAGGGAAATGAGTTTGCGGTAGTTGGTGAAGTAATGAGGTGATTGAGCCGTCTGGTTCATGGTGCGTTTACATTCCTTGGTGAGTGGTGCTGTCCGTGGGGTGTTTCGATTGCGGCGTGTTTCCAGACTTTACAGATTGTTGTGCAGGGCTTTGAATCGGCTGTTTCCGGCGTGCTTGAGTGTCACTGGAGATTTCTGCGTAGGACTTTGCCTAGGACCTTGGACGGGGAATCCATCAATAGTGTCGGAGCTTCGGAGCACCGTGGATTTGCCCTAAGCCCGCTGGGTTGTCACTCTTTTCTGAAGGTAGCTTGCTGATGCTCTCAGGCCTCAATCATCTGACCCTTGCGGTCACCGATCTGGATCGCAGTGTGGCTTTTTATGGCGAGCTCTTGCAGCTGCGTCTTGAGGCCAAATGGAACAGCGGGGCATATTTGTCGCTGCCGGGGTTGTGGTTGTGCCTGTCTCTCGACCCGTTACGCGGGCCCAAGCCGGCGGCGGACTACACCCATTACGCGTTCAGCATCGGCGCTGACCATCTCCCGCTGCTGGTGGCGCGGCTGAACGCGGCCCAGGTGTCGTCTTGGCGAGACAACCGCAGCGAGGGGGATTCGTTCTACTTTCTCGACCCGGACGGGCACAAGTTGGAGGTCCATGTGGGCGACCTCGCGTCGCGGTTGAAGGCTTGTCGGCAGGCACCGTATGCCGGCATGGTGTTTTTTACAGAGCTGTGATGGGGCTGTGTCGAGTCGCGTGGCTGATCTACTGGGCGTTTCGTCCACTACGGTTGATTGCCTGCGCTATCCTCACCGGTATTGGGTACGTCGGTCACGAACTGACCATCACCCGCTTCGTTCGCCGCTGCATTACCCGGATGACCTCCAGCCCCATGGACACTTCAAGTTCCGCGCCGCTGGCCAGCTACATCGACCTTCTGCTGGACGCCGTGTGTGCCGTCGACGGCCAAGGGCGTTTCGTGTTTGTCAGTGCCGCCTGCGAGCGTATTTTCGGCTACACCCCGCAGGAGCTGATCGGCCAGCCGATGATCGATCTGGTGCACCCCGCCGACCGCCAGCGGACCCTCGAGGCGGCGCGGGAAATCATGGGGGGCGAGCCCAAGCTCAATTTCGAGAACCGCTACCTGCGCAAGGACGGACGGGTGGTGCACATCCTGTGGTCGGCGCGCTGGTCGCCGGTGGACCAACTGCGCATTGCCGTGGCCCGGGACATCACTGAACGCAAGCAGGCCGAGTCCCGGCAAGCGGCGTTGTATGCGATTTCCGAAGCGGCCCATGCCGCGGCTGACTTGCTGGCGCTGTTCAAGCGCATCCACCTGATTATTGGCGAGTGGCTGCCGGCGCTGAATTTCTCGGTGGCGCTGTATGACGAGCAATGCTCACAGTTGAATTTCCCCTATCACGTCGATGACCGGGAAGGGCAACCCGAATTGCCGGGCACGGTCACCGGGCGTTTGTGTGCCGAGGTGATTCGCAGTGGCCAGCCGATCCTCCTGACGCCCGGTGGCAGTGCGTTGCCAGCGGGGTTCGACGACTTGGTGGCGCAACCGGACGCGCCATGCTGGCTGGGCGTGCCGCTGAACGCCCAGAGCGGCACGATTGGCGCGCTGATCGTCAAGAGTGCGCCGGACAACGAACGCTACACCGAACAGGACAAGGAGCTGCTGCAATACGTTTGCGCACAAATCACCGTCGCCATCGAGCGCAAGCAGTTGCACGCACGGTTGCAGCACATGGCTCAGTACGATCAGTTGACCCAGGTGCCCAACCGCGAATTGCTCCGTGAACGGTTCAAGTGCGCAGTGGCGGCCGCTCGTGCTGCGTCCGGGCGCATGGCCTTGTTGTATATCGACCTGGATCGTTTCAAGCAGGTCAACGACACCTATGGCCACGGCGTGGGTGACATGCTGCTGCAAGCGGTGGCCAGTCGCCTGAAGGGCTGTATCCGCGACACCGACACCGTGGCGCGTATTGGTGGAGATGAATTCGTGGTCCTGCTGCACAGCATCCAGGCCTTGGAGGATGCCCATCGCGTGCAGGACAAAATCCATCATGCACTGGCCCAGCCGCTGCGTCTGGACGGGCATTGCTTGAGCATCGAACCGAGCATCGGCGTGGCCTGCTTTCCCGACCATGGCACTGAAGACATCGCACTGTTCCGCCACGCCGACGAGGCGATGTATGCCGCCAAACGCCACAATCACCGGGCGTTCGGCATCTGAAAACGCGTCACCGTTCGTCGTGGCGCCCGCAGCTTTCTCAAACCTTCAGCCCGCATCCCATTCGAATATAGGGCAGGGCCCGCGCGCCCGGCATTCACGAATACGGAGGGCTGAACCATGCCTGGTTCAAGCAGTATTTATCCGACAAACAGTGCCCATGATCGAACGAAGGTGTCCGAAGCAGGTCGCAAAAGTGGGAGAACCACCATCACGGCCGTCGATCGAAACCCGCCGAAAGCCGAAATTGGCCGAAAGCCGGGTCGGACGTCTCGCTGAATATTCAGGGTTGGTTCTGATTCAAGGTGGATAACCCACCAGAACTTTTATCAGAGGAGGGCGCGATCATGAGCCGTATGGCCAGTTTATTTCGCACCACCAGTCTCGTCGTGCTGATGGGCCTGGGTGCCAACAGTGCCTGGGCCCAATCGCCTGTCGAATTCATCAACGATGCTTCCGCCAAAGGCATGGCCGACATCGAGACCAGTCGCATGGCCCACGGAAAAGCCGAATCCAGGGAGGTCAAGGACTACACCATCATGGTGATCAACGATCGCACCACCGCCAATCAACATCTGGCGAAGATTGCCAAGAAACTCGACTTGCCCGTCGCCCCCCGGGAGGAAGTGGCCGACAAGGCCAAGGCCTTGATGCCGCAGGTCAAGGATGGCGAGTCGTTCGAAGCCGCGTATGCCGCCAGCCAGGTCAAGGCCACCGAGGAGGCCATCGCGCAGATCCAGCAGGAAGCCCAGACCACCGAAGTGCCGGAAATAAAGGCTTTCGCCGACGAAACCCTGCCCAAGTTGCAGACCCATCTCGAAATGGCCAGGGCGCTGCAGGCCAGCCGTTGACCTGCCGCATCTGGTTTTACATTCAGGACCGGGGCGTCAGCGTCCCGGCAGATTTTGCCCGCCGAAAAGGAGAACCTCGATGTCCACACGCCGAGAACCCAACCAATACGCGATGCAGAACCCACTGACCCAATATCCGCGCCCGGAATTTCCCGACCAACCGCAATCGCCGCCTGGCATCGATCAGGACATGCTGCCGCAACCCGATCATGGCGAAAAAAGCTACCAAGGTTTCGGCCGCCTGGAGGGGCGCAAGGCGCTGGTCACTGGTGGTGACTCGGGGATTGGTCGCGCCGCGGCGATCGCCTACGCCCGGGAAGGTGCCGATGTGGCGATCAACTACCTACCCAGCGAAGAGCGCGACGCCCGGCAAGTCATCGAGTTGATCGAAGCCGAGGGCCGCAAGGCGATTGCGATTCCTGGCGACCTCAAGGACGAAGCGTTCTGTGTGCAAATGGTCAAGATGGCGCAACAACAGCTCGACGGGCTGGATATCCTGGTAAACGTTGCCGGTAAGCAGGAAGCGCAAAAAGACATTGCCGACATCACCACCGCGCAGTTTGACGACACCATGAAGACCAACATCTATGCGATGTTCTGGATCTGCAAGGCTGCGGTGCCGCTGATGCCGGCGGGAGCGACCATTATCAATACCGCCTCGATCCAATCCTACGACCCATCCGCGACCTTGCTGGATTACGCCACCACCAAAGCGGCCATCGTAGCGTTTACCAAGGCGCTGGCTGGACAGGTCATTGGCAAGGGCATCCGGGTCAATGCCGTGGCACCGGGGCCGATCTGGACCGTGCTGCAACCGAGCGGCGGTCAACCTCGGGAAAAGATTCCCACCTTTGGTTCCCAGGTACCGATGAAGCGCCCGGGCCAACCGGCCGAGTGCGCGCCGCTCTATGTCCTGCTGGCATCGCAGGAGTCGAGCTACATCACCGGGGAAGTATTTGGCGTGACGGGCGGTAACCCGTTGCCTTGATGCCTGACAAATGCGCGAGTGGTTGACGCCACTCGCGCATAGGCATCAGCACTGGTTCAGGTCGATCTTGTTCTTTTGTTCCACGCCATCAAGGCCCTTGGCTTCGTCCTTGCCCATGTCCTGATAGCGCTTGCGCAGCGCTTCAAGTTGCTTGAGGTCCAGCGACTCGAGGCCGAGCATTGCGTTCTGTGCGTCCTTGGACGCCCGCAGCAATTCATCCACTTTCAAATGCAAGATGTCCGTATCGCGGTTCTGGGTGTTCTGGATCAGGAACACCATCAGGAACGTGATGATGGTGGTAGAGGTGTTGATGATGAGTTGCCAGGTGTCGTTGAAGCCGAAGAAAGGTCCGCTGGCGGCCCAGATCGACAACAACACGATGGCGCCTAGAAAGGTTTTGGGGCTCCCCGCCCAAAGGGATAGTTTTTGCGCGATTTTTGCGAACGTCATTGCCGTGTTTCCTTATGGGATGCACCTGTCTGGTGTGACAGCAACGAGTCGGCGAAAATTCTACTTACATTTCAATCGCAAACATCCGTCAACGTTCATCGTCCGGCACGAAGACAGTCGCAACCATTGCCACGCTCGCAGGTCACTCCTTAAAGCCCCAGCATCGGAGTCCATCATGAATTTCGCCCGCACTTTTTGCCTCGCCTGCTGCTTGTTCGCCCTGCACGGCTGCTTCGACAACTCGGATAACGAGACCAAGGACAATACCGACGGCACCAAGTCTTCGGTGCAGATGCAGGAGTCCAAGTCAGAGAATAAATAGCCCTGGCATGGCTATGTAAAAAACTGTGGGAGCGAGCTTGCTCGCGATGGCTGTGTGTCAGGCACCCAGGATATGCTGACCCGACGCCATCGCGAGCAAGCTCGCTCCCACAGATTTGTGTGTCGTCAATGGTTGTTCACCGGCCTTGCTGCAACACCTTCAGCGCTGCCGACGCCAGGAAGCCGGAGCGGCTCTTTTCTTCAGGATGGTGCAACACATATTCATCGATACGATTGAGCAGGTAGCCGGGCAGCGTGATGTTGAGTTTCTGCGCCTTACCCAGGTATTTGGTCACATCGATGTCCACCAGTGCCCAGGTGCAACCGGCGTATTGCGGATTGGCGGCGTGCAAGGTGACGGTGTTGGCCGGTGGAATCGGCGAGCCGTCTTCAGCCAGAATTTCAAAGTGCCCCTCGATGGCTTCCCGCGCCATCGCCATGGCCTCGTCCAGGTCATCGCCTGCGGAAAAACACCCCGGAATATCAGGCACTTCAACACCCCAGGCGTGCTTGTCATCGCCCATGGAAATCGCAATCGGATAAAGCATATTCATCGTCCTCCGGGAACGTCGCGCAACGGGCCGGCTGAAGCAGCGCCTGTTGCAAAATACTGATGGCCGTTTTCTTGAGCAGGTCCTTCTTCGGATGAGGAACCGTGACCAACCCCGGTTTGGTCGGGTGCTTGAAGTGATGGTGACTGCCTCGAACCCGAACCAGATATCAACCGTCTGCAATGATCTGGCTTATCAAAAATCGGCTATTCACAACACCTCCGTGTGGTGTGCGTGGTAGGTACTATACCTACTGAAAATGAATGATCAACACTATAACCACCGAAGGAGATCTCGGTAGGCGCACGCAGTCGCTGCAACAAAGTCTAGAAGCGGCGGCGCGCAAGGGCGGCGGAGGGGAGGGCGGGTTTATTTCGGGATGTGAAACCGGGCGAAAATGCTTGTGTGTGGCGAGGGAGCTTGCTCCCGTTGGGCTGAGAAGCAGCCCTGGAATTTGAGCTGTAGCTGAAAAAAGTGCGAAAAAACCGGCCACGTTGGACCGGTTTTTCTATTTTGAGATGCTGCTGCAGATTGGTGCGGAGTCGCTATGTATTACGCAACGTCCGCCAGCAGACTCTCGTAAGGGATTCGCAATCCATTATGCAGGCGTTTTATCATCGCCAGACTCAGTTTGCGTTTGCGGTTCAGTACTTCAGACACACGCCCGCTCGAACCAAGGAATGGTTCCAAGTCGCGCGCGGTCAAGCCTTGCTGATCCATCCGGAATTTAATTGCCTCAATTGGATCGGAGGGTGGCATTGGGTAGTGCTCGTCCTCGTACTTTTCTATTAACAAGGCAAGAATTTCCAGCTCATCACCTTCAGCCGAATCAACTTCCGCACCCCAAAGCTGTTCGATGCGAGCAAAGGCTGCATCCAGATCGTCCTGGTTGCGAATGGGTTTGATGTTCATCATACGGTCTCCGCGTTGATTTGGTCGTACTGGGCGTGGGTGCCGACGAATCGTACAAAACCAAGTTGGCGCTGATAATCGATTGCCAAAATTACTCGGTATTTGTTACCGCCGATGTTGAATACAACCCTCGCGCTTTTAAGAATACTGGCTGTTCTGAGTTCAGCCTTAATCTCTTGAGGCGTTCGATAGGTCGCTTTCTCCATGTATCGATACCATTCAACCAATGGCGTCTGGGAATCGGCATAAGCCGGATTGCTTTCCCAAAATTCCCGCAAGGTACCTCTCGCGATAATCCGCACCTATTTACTCCCATTTTGGGAGGAGTCTAGTCTGATTGGGTTGACGTTGCAATTGGGGTTGTTGGGAAGGTGATGAACGATTTGCTCGCCCCCTAGCACCCCATGCTAGTGCGCTTTTACCCGTTGCGAGGTAGACAATGGTTAATTGGCCACGCAGCCTATGATCCAGAGAGAAAAATGTATTCGTGGCGAGGGAGCTTGCTCCCGCTGGGGTGCGAAGCGGCCCTGGATTACCGCTCAGAATACCAAGAGCCGCTTCGCGAAACTGCAATCGTTATGACTGCTGCACAAACGTCAGCCGCACCGCAAACCCAATCAAAAGACTCCCAAACAACCACTGCTGCACGCGCTGGGCCGAAGGCGAGCGCTGAAGCCAGCGGCCGAGTGCCACGCCGACCAACGCGTAGGCGCAGTCGAACAGCAGGCCGACGCCGACCAGCACCACGCCCAGGATCGCGAACTGCCCCAGCACCGGCCCGGCCTGTGGATCGATGAATTGCGGTAGCAACACCGAGCAAAACAGCAAGGCCTTGGGATTGAGCAGGTTCGTCAGCAGCCCGCGTCGAATGGCCTCGTAATAATGCCGTTTTCCAACCTCGACATTGGCGCCTTCAAAGTTCGGCAGCAACGTGGTCCGTAGGCATTGAAAGCCAATCCATAACAGGTAGGCAGCACCTGCCAGGCGCACGACATCGAAGGTCCATGGCGCGGTCTTGAACAAGGCCGAAAGCCCTAACGCCGCCAATGCCACATGACACCCGCGAGCAACCCCCAACCCTACCGCCGTCGCTAACGCCGCGCCCCTGCCCTGACGGGCACCGGTTTGCAGCAGCAGGATCATGTCCGGTCCGGGCAACAGATACGCCACCGTCAACGCCATTAAAAACAACCCGAGCCCTGCCATGCCACACCCCTTTTCATCAACGATTCGCAAGTGCCAAGTCTATGGCTGACGGGCAGGGCAGGTGGTTGCGAAGACAGCTTCTAAAGCGTCTGAAATTGGCATAACCTGCCAAGCATCTGCGTCATCCAATCGGAAAATGCCAACTCATGAAACTGGACTCTTTCGACCGCAAAATCCTCGTCGCACTGCAACGCGACGGGCGCCTGAGCAACGTGCAACTGGCTGAAGAAATCGGCCTGTCCCCCTCACCCTGCCTGCGCCGTGTGCGGATGCTCGAAGAGGCGGGGGTGATTCGTGGTTACCAAGCCGTCCTGGACCGCGACGAAGTGGGCCTCGGGCTGACGATCTTCGTCGGCGTCAAGGTCGAACGGCACAACGACGAGCGAGCCGAAGCATTTCGCCAGGCAGTGACGGCATTGCCCGAAGTGATCTCGGCGTTCCTGGTATCGGGCGAATCGGATTTTCTATTGCAAGTCGTGGTGCCGGACCTGCGGGCTTATGACCGTTTTGTCACGGGGCAGTTGTTGAAGTTGCCCGGGATCAGCGATATCCGGAGTAACTTTGCGATTAATACGGTGAAGACGCCGGGGGCGCTGCCGTTGGGGCATTTGCCTGGGGCTGAATAGTTTTTACGATGGGGATTTATCCACGTCCTAATGACATTCGCTGTTTGAAGGCGTCGGAATTGAATGGGCGAGGGGGGCCGCTGGACTCACCGTCTTCAAGGGCCGAGCGGATATCCTTCAGTTCGGCATTACGTTCCTGAGCACGCTGATTGGCAACGGTGATGGTTTTTCGAACGCTTCCCATGCTTGAGCCTCTAGGGAGGTCGGTATTGCTAAGCCCCACTGCGAAAGAAGCAGGGCTTAGCGCTGTCTGTCGGATGGGGTTCCCTATGTCCCCATTCTCAGGACTTACTGTCGATCTACTGTGCCTCGGATTTTTTCTTGGACTCAGCCGCTGGTCTTGGCGTAATGACTTTCACAACGTCATCAATCACCGCCTTGCTCATTTCCAACAAAAAATGCGCAGCCCAGGCGTAGCGGTCGGTGCTCTTTTCAAACGCCGCGTCTTCGGCAAGCCGGTGAGCGAGATGCAAAAGATCCGACGCCCGTTCCAATGCCTCTTGGATGGGGACGCCGCCGTTGACACGGAACAACGCTCGATCAGCGGAATAGTTGAAGGTGTAGCCGATGGTTTTGAGGGTTGTATCTTCGTTCATGATCTACCTCCGTTGATGACGAGGCAGTGAGACCGAGAGTTGAACGAATAATCGAAAAACGAGTTGCTGTGCATTGTCTAGCTCCTTGACGTCTGGAGCTGCCACTTTCGTTCCAAGCGAATGGGTGGCAGCTGTGCGCAGGTTGGAAACCGGGAGTCAAGGAAACCGGCACGCCTAAAGGCGTCCCACGCACAGCCGCCAAAACACAAGTTTACAGGCGTAAAACTACCTCTGCACTTATGAGGCGTGCGGTTTCGTGACTCACGGGTTTCCAAGCCCGATCGCTGATTTGCAGCGACGTTTGGGAGGGTAGCCAGGGAAAACAAAGCCAACAAGGCGGCAATCTGCCTAAAAAACGCAGTTGGCGCACCTCTTACGCAACACTCGGATTTTGCCTACAAACAGTCGTGAGAGCCGAACGATACTTTTATGCGACGATCAACGAGACGACTGATCGTCGTTGCCTTCGTCCATATGGGCAACGATCAACGTTTTAAGCTGGGACACGTAAAACAGGTCGATGCCGGAATGACGCCAGAAGAAACTGCTATCGAGCAAGCAGCCCTTGAATTCGCTAGAGTGAATCGAGCCTCCTTGGCTCGGCATATTGCGGACGCCGCTGTGTACCTCAGTGAGGAGGTACCATTCACGGTGTTCATGGCGGGGTCGCCTGGGGCTGGCAAGACGGAAATAGCCAAGGCTATGGCTGACGATTTGGACGAGAGAAATCTTAGCCTTTACTCCAAACGTGTTCTTCGTATCGATCCTGATGATTTTCGAAGTCTGATTCCCGGCTACGACGGAAGCAATTCATACCTTTTTCAGCGTGCGGTTACGAAGATTCTGGAAAAGGTGTTGGACCGCGCGTTCAAGAGACGGCTTTCGTTCATTCTGGATGGGACGATGGCCAACCTTGGGGTAGCGAAGCGGAATATCGACCGCGTCTTGGGAAGTGGCAGGAAAGCCCAGATTATGTATGTCTACCAGAGACCAGAACTCGCCTGGCAGTTCGTGCAGGCTCGGGAAGTCACAGAGGGCAGGAACATTCCGCTGCTGGAGTTCGCCAGACAGTTTGTTGCTGCACGGTGCAATGTCATTGAGTTGAAGCGCATCTACGTTAGCCAGATCCACATCGATTTGCTTATTAAGGACTTTGATGGCGACGACGCTCAACAGGTTGAGCTTGATGTGGCCGGGGATACGATTGACGCTCTGATTCCCCAGATCTATGATCAGGCTCAGCTCGTTGAGCTGTTAGCAGAGGTTGAAATCAATGAGTACAGATAAGATTACGAAAACCAGCGCTTTGACTGAGTTTTTCACCAACACCCCCGCCGAGACTAGAAAAGAGATCTTGATGGGCATCATTGGCAAGGCTAACGCCTCCCAACGTGATGTCGTGCAGAAAGCAGAGGCTATCAAAGCTGCGCGGGCTTCTGCTCAGGCAAACTGAGATGTTGCCGTCAAATCAGCCCAAGGTTCATTAGGCTCTGTTCAAAGCTCGTCGAACTCGTGGTTCGCCTTACGCGAACTGATGGGCGAAACGCTGTCGCTATTAAGCCATACCTCGGCGCCTTTGCAGCCCTCGTGGCTTGCCCCCCGAAGCACACTGAGCTACAGCCAGCAGGTTGAGCAGGCTCGGCTACGTTATTTTCAACCTTGACGGCTGACTCTTTCAAAGAGATGGAGGGGGCTGCCTGGATACTGGCCGCAATAGGGGATGGCATAAATTCGGTCAACCTGGCGGGTGGATCCCCCTGACCGACCCTCGTACGCTGATAGAGTCAGCGTTGAGCATTTCGCCTGAAGCGGTCGCGATAGCACGACTGCAACTGCTGCATGCTGTCGGAATGGTCTTGTACCCTGCGTATGCGCCAGTCTGCTTGCGCTGGTACTTATAGCTCGCCTCAGGAGCTTGAGATCCACGACCCCGGCTTGGATCGGCGCGGGATGATGTTGGTGCAGATTCACGCGGTGCGTCTGGAGCCGTTTGAATTGGATCGCATTTAGGTCGTAAGATCGAGTCGCCCAACCCGCATGGAGTCATCATCTTGCCGAATGTATTCTTCTCCTACTGCCATGCTGACGAGGCGCTGCGAGACCAGCTCGAAAAACAGCTGTCCATGCTAAAGCGTCAGGGTGTTATCGAGACCTGGCATGATCGGCGAATCAATGCTGGCCAGGAGATCGATGCCGCCATCGATCAACACATCAACACTGACGAAATCATTCTGCTGTTGGTGAGCCCCGATTTCATTGCATCCGACTACTGCTACAACGTTGAGATGACACGCGCCATGGAGCGCCATGATGCGAAGCAGGCGATTGTCATCCCAGTAATCCTGCGCGCCTGTGATTGGCATCATGCTCCTTTCGGCAAGCTGCTCGGCACCCCCTCGGATGGGAAGCCGGTAACCCTCTGGCCTGATCGGGACGAAGCATTCCTTCAGGTGGCCAAGGAGGTTCGCAAGGCGGCTGAAAAATGGCGAACCGATAAGCCTGTGTCCCCGCCTATAAGCGTACGCCCCGAGTACGCTATGCCAGTTGCCGCAGCCCCCGATGCCATTGCAGGGCCGCGTTCCAGCAACCTTCGGTTGGCTAAGTCCTTTACCCAACTTGATAAGGATCAGTTCCAATTCGAGACTTTCGAATATATTGCCCGCTACTTTGAGAATTCGCTGGCTGAGCTGCAGGCACGAAACGATGGATATCAAGGCGTTTTTCGCCGAATCGATGGAAACCGTTTCTCCGCGACCATTTACAAGGATGGCCGAGACGTAGCCAAGGCCTCCGTTTTTGTCGGAGGCCAGATGGGAACCGGCATCTATTACAGCCAAGGCGACTCGTTCGGCGGGGGCTCCTTTAACGAAGCGCTTCATGTCGAGTCAGACGACCAAACCCTGTACTGGCGCAGCCTGGGGATGGCGCCCTTTCGCAGCCAGCGAGACCAGAGGCTCTCTCAAGAAGGCGCCGCCGAGACGTTCTGGAACATCGTCATCGCGCCTCTTCAGCGGGGGCGGTAAATTTCGCGGCCTGCATTGTCGCTGCCTGTGGGAAGAGAGTGCCGCGATAAATGGGAACGCATTTATTTATTCCAGAACATCGCCAACGACAAACACCAGACCAAAAAAAACCGGCCACCAAGAGCCGGTTTTTTTAATCCCCCGTCAAAAACACACAACGCAGGACCAGAATTCGATTGGAGCGGGTGAAGGGAATCGAACCCTCGTTATCAGCTTGGGAAGCTGGAGTAATGCCATTATACGACACCCGCTCAGAGCGGCTGACTTTGTACCAGATGTGGGCACGGATTTGAAGTTTTTCTTCGCATCGTGTGCGACCAGTCGTCTACGTGAGCCTCAAACCAGAGCGGTCGTTGGCGGGCAAGCCCTGTGCTGAAGGGGGAAATGGGCTTGCTCGCCAGGACTCGGTTTCAGATGGCCAGTGCATGGTAGCCCTGCACGTAGCTATAGCGCGGTCGGCTTTCGTGGGGTTCCGGTGTGAGGAAACCCATCAGGGCGTTGCGGCTGTCGCGGCAGGCGGCTTTGTGTTCCATGTCCAGGAAGTGCCCGGTGGCTTGCAGCGTGCTGAAGGTGCTGTGCTGGACGTGGTTGGCGAACAGCCTGGCGTCGTCGGCCGAGGTGTATTCATCCCATTCGCCGTTCAGGAACAGCACCGGCACGTTGATTTTCTTGGCCGCGTTGACATAGCACTGTTGGTCGCTGTGGAGCACGTCGGTGATGTGGAAGTGCATCTGCCCGTACTCGTGCTCGGCCAGGCTGCTGACATGGCGATAGTTGAAGCGCTTGAACAGCGGCGGCAGATGCTTACCGATGGTGCTGTTGACCAAGTGGCCGACACGGTCTCCGTCCAGGCTGCCCAGGTAGTCCACACCACGCTCCAGGTAGTCGCGCATCGGCGCATTGAGCACCGGCGAGAACGAGCTGATCACCGCTTTTTCGATGCGCCGTGGCCGTTGGGCCAGGGCGCTCAGGGTGGCGGCGCCGCCCCAGGAAAACGACAGCACGTGCTCGGCGGCGAAGTGGTCGATCAGTTCCAGGAGGATCTGCCCTTCGATCTCCTTCGTCAGCATTTTCTCGTGCCGATTGTGGGCCTTGGACTTGCCCGCGTAGGGCTGGTCGTACAGCACGACGTTGAATTGCGGGTAGAGGTTTTTGGCGGTCTGTGCAAACGACGCGGTGGTGGCCATTGAGCCGTTGACCAGGATGATGGTCTTTTGTGCGGCGTCTGCGCGATAGAACTCCGTGTAAACCCGATACTGACCCTGTATATCCAGCACAGCGATTTCTGGCCTCATGTCATAAGACTCCTGGCAAGCGGGTATGCGCGCAATGAGATTGCACGGGCAATGTGACAGGTAGGCATACGCCTGGAAGATAAGGCCCATGTCGATCCATGAAAGCCGGTCGACGGGTATTGTTATGGCGGGCAGTTTGCCGGGCGGATAAGGCGGAACCTGAGGGTTCCCGCCGGCAAAAAGTTTCTTAGAGGTATGAGGTGACTCATCGGTCACATTTCGGCCGACGGTTTGATTCAAGCAGGGGGGCGACCGTTGCGCAAGTCCCTATCGGAAAATTGTTCGACACTTCTGCCCAGCGGTAGCGGGCTCAGATGAGCTGGACTTCTTCAGGGCGCAAGGCCCGGTATTGGCCAGGCGCTAAATGAGCGTCCAACACCAGCGGGCCCATGCGCTCGCGGTGGAGGCGCAGCACCTTGTTGTTGAAGTGGCCGAACATGCGTTTGACCTGGTGGTAACGTCCTTCCACGATGCTCAAGCGCGCCGACTTTTCCCCCAGCAGTGTCAGTTCTGCTGGCTGGGTGGTGAGGTCTTCGAAGGCGAAGTACATGCCTCGCGCAAAGGTGTCGGCGTATTCGGCGGTGATGGTTTGCTCGGTTTCGACGTAGTAGACCTTGGGCAGTTTGGTCTGCGGTTGGGTCAGGCGTCGGGACCAGGTTCCATCATTGGTGATCAGCATCAGCCCGGTGGTGTTGAAATCCAGGCGCCCGGCGATATGCAGATCGTCCTTGTCCGGTTCGTCCAGCCAGTCGAGCACGGTAGGGTGTTGCGGATCGCGCGTGGCGCTGACACAGCCGGGCGGCTTGTGCAGCATGAAGTAGCGCGCGGGTCGGCCGGCTTGCAGCACGTCGTCATCGACTTCGACGCGACTGAACTCACGTACCGGGGCATGGGGATCGCTGACGGTCTGGCCGTCGATTCGCACTCGGCGTTCCACCAGCAACAGGCGCACTTGTTGGCGATTGAATCGCGGCAGATTGCTGAGGAAACGGTCGACGCGCATGGGCAGTTCAGGCAGGGCAGCGGAGGGCGGGCATCTTACGCGATTGGCCGGGGCTTGGCGCGCAACTGGATGTCGACCTGCGCGCAATGCGGGCACAGGCAGGACTGATCCCGCAGCTCGGCCGGCAATGCTTCGAGCACGGTCGGGTCGATGCTCACGCTGTAGCACCAGCAGGGCCTGTCGGCGGTTCGAGGGTCGGCCAGGGTGCAGTCGTTGGCGCCGCCGCAGGCCGGGCAAAGGTCGGGTTTATTCATAGCTGGAGTGAGGCATTTCCACGCAGGTTCGGTTGCACCCGGTTTTCCGGGCGCGTTGCAGCGCATGATCGGTCCGCGACAGCAGGCTGTGCAAGGTATCTTCGTCTTGTAGGGTGGTGAGGCCGAGGCTGACGGTAACCCGCAATTGCTTTCCACTGCAGAAATAGCGCTGCTTTTCGATGTGCTGACGAACTTTCTCTGCGATTTTCAGACCGGTCTGACCATCGGTGTCCTTGAGCAGGACGACGAAGGCGTCGGCGCTCCAACGACACACGATGTCCGAATGCCGCAGGCTCTCCGTCAGGTTGCGGGCGAAGCCGGTAAGCAGTTGATCGGTGGCGATATGACCGTGGGTGTTGTCCAGCTGCTTGAAGTCGTCCAGCTCCACCAGCAGCGCCGTCAAGGGTTTGGGTTCGCGCTGGGCTTCGTGCAGGGCTTGCACGGCCAGCAGGTCGAAGCCACGGCGGTTCGGCAATTCGGTCAGGCTGTCGAGGGTGGCCTGGGCGTCGATGCGCAGCTGATAGCTGTTGATCAACCGATAAAGGATGGCCAAGACCGCCGACGTCACGAGCACGCCGATCAGTAGATTCACGAGCACCGTCTTGAGGATGTGATCGCGTACCGAGGCATGGGCCGCGTAATAGCCCAGCAACGTAATGATCAGGAAACCAGAACCGAGCAGCGCCACCACGGCCAGGAGCGGCTTGCGCTGGGAATATAACGGCGAACGGAGCGACATGGCGATTCCCTTGGCGCAGACCCAATGAAATCAGTTTAGTGGCCTTGTGGGAAAAGACAGTCGGATTTGCCACGTTTGTGGGGGCATTCAAAATGGTGGCCGAAACTGGGCAAAGCGCTACATGTTTCAACTTATTGCACAAACGCACCAGATTCCGATTCTGCTGTCTGAGTAGGTGTCAGTCACACAACGTTGACTGCCGCCCATCAGCGTCGCTGATGTGGCCCATTCGCGGTCCAGGAGGCCGCCATGTATCGACGACTGCTGCTCATTGCGTTCCTTGGCCTGACTCTTTCGGCATGCGTGCCCTACTACGACGGAGACTCGAGCTACTACCGTTCCGAGGTCTACACCTCACCGGCACCGGTCTATTACAGCGGTGGCGGGAGTTACTATTCGGCACCGCGCGGCTATTACGCTCCGCGATACTACCAACCGGCGCCGCGCTATTACTCGGCACCGCGCTACTACCAACATGGCCCACGCCATTACTCGCCACCGCGAGCGGCGTACCGGCCTTATCCTCACCGGGGCGGCTGGGACGGTCGCGATCGGGGTGGCTGGAACGACGATCGTCGTGGCCGTGGCGGACGTGACCGTGGGCATGATCATCGGGGACGGGGTCATGATGGACGGGGCAATCATCGGTAATGGACTGGCAAAAAGCGGCGCATGAAGCGCCGCTTTTTTGTGGCTGCAATAAACACCTGTCGAATAACTTTTGTTGGGATAACTTTTGTGGGAGCAAAGCTTGCTCGCGATGACATAGGCCCAGTCAGCTCTCTATGACTGACATACCGCTATCGCGAGCAAGCTTTGCTCCCACAGATGTCACATTCCACAATGTCACTTCCACAGAGCGTCATCCGCTGCTTTATTCGTTAGACAAATCCGCCAACGGATGCCTGCCTTCCCATGCCTTGTGAAAGTGCGCCTCGACCGCCGCTTCGGGCACATGGTTGATGTCCGGCCAGTGCCACCGCGGTTTGTGGTCCTTGTCGATCAAACGCGCCCGCACGCCTTCGCTGAACTCCGGATGACAGCAGCAGTTGAGGCTCAAGGTGTATTCCATCCGGAACACACCGGCCAAGGACAAATGCCGGGCCCGGGCAATTTGCTCCCAGACCAGATGTGCGGTCAGCGGCGAGCCTTCGCTCATGGTCTTGGCGGCCCGGGCGATCAGTGGATCAGGATGATCCACCAACAGGCTGAGGGCTTTCCAGGCGCAGCGCACATCGCTGACATCCAACCACTCATCGATTTTCGACCGCCGCGGCAGCCATTGGGCTTCGGGCAGTTGGGTGATGGCTTCCTGCTGCAAGGCCTTGAGCAAGCTGTTGAGCTGCATCTCCGTTTGCTCCTGCCAGTTGAGTTGCAGCAGGCCCTCGATCAGATCGTCCTGTTGTTCGTCCAGCAAAAAGCGGTCAGCCAGGCCCAGGTCGATGGCGTCCCGGGCGTTCATGTGGGCGCCGGTCAGGCCGAGAAACAGCCCGAGCTTGCCGGGCAGGCGCGACAAGAACCAACTGGCGCCGACATCCGGGTAGAGGCCAATGCTGATCTCGGGCATCGCCAGGCGGCTGCTGGGCGTGACGATGCGGGTACTGGCGCCTTGCAGCAATCCCATGCCGCCGCCCAGTACATAACCGTGGCCCCAGCACAGTAGGGGTTTGGGGTAGGTGTGCAGGTTGAAGTCCAAGCGGTATTCCGCTGCGAAGAATTGCGCCGCCAGCGGCGGTACTTCGCCGGGATGCGCGCGGCAGGCCTCCACCAGGCTGCGCACTTCGCCGCCGGCGCAGAAGGCCTTGGCGCCGTTGCCACGCAACAGCACACACACGACCTGCGGCTCTCGGGCCCAGGCATCGAGGCGATCACGCAAGGCGTTGATCATGGGCAGGGACAGGGCGTTCAGGGATTTTTCGGCATCCAGCGTGGCGATGCCGATACGGGCACCGTCGATGCCGGTGAGTTCTTCGAAGTGCAGATTCATCGGGACCTCGATCGGAAATTTGAATGTTCAGTATGACCGCTGCGTGGGAAAGTGCCGGTTCTGCGTCAGATCAATTGACAAGCCCTGTAGGCTTTCCTAGGGTGCGCCCACTGTTTTTACCGGATGCAACCATGACTGCTGACGACCGTATCAAACTCGAACCGAGCTGGAAGCAGGCCTTGCGTGCCGAGTTCGACCAGCCCTACATGGCGGAGTTGCGCGAGTTTTTGCGCAGTGAATACGCCGCCGGCAAGGAAATTTATCCACCGGCACCGTTGATCTTCAATGCCCTCAATTCCACGCCGCTGGACAAGGTCAAGGTGGTGATTCTCGGCCAGGATCCGTACCACGGTCCAGGCCAGGCCCATGGCTTGTGCTTCTCGGTGCAACCGGGCGTGCCGACGCCGCCGTCGCTGGTGAACATCTACAAGGAATTGAAGCGCGATTTGAACATCGACATCCCGAATCACGGTTACCTGCAAAGCTGGGCCGACCAGGGCGTGTTGCTGCTCAATACGACCCTCACCGTGGAGCGCGCCAATGCCAACGCCCATGCCAAGAAAGGTTGGCAACACTTTACCGACCGGGTCATCGAAGTGGTCAGCGAACACCAGCCGAACCTGGTGTTCCTGCTGTGGGGCGCCCATGCCCAGGGCAAGCAGAAGTTGATCGATGCGACCAAGCACTTGGTGCTGACCTCGGTCCACCCGTCACCGCTGTCGGCCCACCGTGGCTTCATCGGCTGCGGGCATTTCAGCCGGGCCAACAAGTTTCTCCAGCAGCATGGCGAGCAGCCGATCGAGTGGCGGTTGCCGCCGGTTTGATGAGCTAGTCGAGCGGGCCCCATCGCGAGCAGGCTCGCTCCCACATAGGTTTTGTGGTGGGACGCAAAATGTGTGCTCGCCGCAGGGCTCCTGTGGGAGCGAGCCTGCTCGCGATGAAGACAACTCGGTCTACAAATCCGACCCCGACCTGCTCGTCCAATACCTGAACAACGGCTCTGCCAGGAACAGCACGAACAACAACCGCATCACCTGCAACGCCGTTACCAATGGCACCGACAGTTGCAGCGTCTCCGCCGTCAGGCTCATTTCCGCGATGCCGCCGGGCATCATGCCCAACGTCAACGAGCGCAGATCCAGATGGGTCAAGGTGCTCAAGCCAAGGGCTGCCAGTGTGGCGATCAGCATCGTCAACACCGTGCCAACCAACGTGCGCCCCATGAATGACGGTGCCCGACGAAAGAACTGCCGGTTGAAATGACAACCCAACCCGCTGCCGATCAGCCACTGGCCAAGCTGGCTGGCGCCGTCGGGCAGGCCAATGTGCAGGTCCCAACCGACACTCACCGCCGCGCTCACCAGCAACGGCCCGAACAACCAGGGATTGGGTTGGCGCAAGCGCTCCCAGACCCAGGCGAGCAGGGCGCCCGCCGGGAACAGGATCGCCAGCCACAGCCAGTCCACCGTCGTGGCGTGTCGCATCGGCGTTCCTTCACCCAACAAGTACTTGAAGGCCGCCGGCACACACAACACCACCACCAGCACCCGCAGGCTCTGGCCCGCTGCAACGCGGCTGAGGTCCGCGCCGTTGCGGGCGCCGAGGTTAACCATTTCGCCGGAACCGCCCGGCATGCTCGAAAAGAACGCGGTGGCACGGTCCTCGCCGGTGCGACGCATCAGCCAGACACTCACCACGCTGGACACGCTGGTGATCAGCGCGCCGAAGAAGATCAAGCCGAAGTGGCTCAGGACTTGCTCCATCACCACCGGCGTAAAGTGCAGGCCGATACCGATGCCCACCACCCATTGGCCGCATTTGCGGCCGCCGGGGATTTCCATCAATTGCCACGGCGTGAGACAGCGCACCAGGATGATCGCCAACAACGAGCCGACCATCCAGGGCAGGGGCCAGCCGATCAGGCTGGCCAGGTAACCGCCGGCCAGACCGACCAGCGGTGTTCCCCACCATTGTCTGAAGGTTGTTGCCTTAGACATTGGCCAGGGCACGACGCTGGGCACTGCGACGACGCCAGATGCGCAGCAGGGGCAGGAACAACATGATCGCCGTCAGGATCCAGCAGCCGAAGGTGATCGGGCTCGACCAGAGGATCTCCAGCGCACCGTTGGAAATCGACAGCGCACGGCGCAGGTTCTGCTCCATCAGCCCACCGAGGATGAAGCCCAGCAGGACCGGCGACAGCGGGAAATCCAGCTTGCGCAGGATGTAGCCGAAGATGCCGATGCCGATCATCAGGAACAGGTCGAATGTGGTGGCATGCACCGCGTAGACGCCGATCCCGGTGATGATCGCAATGACCGGTACCAGCGCCCAGTTCGGCACTGCCAGGATACGGGTGAAGATGCGGATCATCGGGATGTTGAGGATCACCAGCATGATGTTGGCGACGAACAACGAGGCGATCAGGCCCCAGACGATGTCCGGCTGTTGCTGGAACAGCAGGGGACCGGGGGTGATGTTGTACAGCGACAGCGCGCCGATCATCACCGCCGTGGTGCCCGAGCCGGGAACGCCGAGGGTCAGCATCGGCACCAGCGCACCGCAGGCCGCGCCGCCGATGGCGGTTTCCGGCGCCGCGAGGCCACGCTTGTCGCCCTGGCCGAACGTGCCACTGGCGCCAGCCATGCGTTTTTCAGTCATGTAGGCCACGGCACTGGCCAGGGTCGCGCCCGCGCCAGGCAATACGCCCATGATGAAACCCAGCACGCCGCAGCGGATGTTCACCCAGAACACCGAGGCCGCTTCCTTGAGGTTGAACATCATCCGCCCGGTGGCTTCCACCGCTTCCTGGCCACGATGGGTTTTCTCCAGCAGCAACAGGATTTCACTGATGGAGAACAAGCCCAGCACCAGCACGACGAACTGAATACCGTCGGTCAGGTGGATGTTGTCACCGGTGAAGCGATAGACGCCGCTGTTGGCGTCGATCCCGACACTGGACAGGAACAGGCCGATCAGCGCCGCGATGAAAGTCTTGAGCGGTCGGTCGCCGGCCATGCCGCCGAGGCAGACAATGGCGAACACCATCAGGACGAAGTATTCCGCCGGCCCGAACGCAATCGCCCATTTGGCCAGCAGCGGTGCGAACAACACCATGCCGCAGGTAGCGATGAGCGCACCGATGAACGAGCTCCACGCCGACAGCGACAACGCCACCCCGGCCAGACCTTGGCGAGCCATCGGGTAGCCGTCGAGGGTGGTCATCACGGTGGAGGCTTCACCGGGGATGTTAAGCAGGATCGAGCTGATGCGTCCGCCGTATTCGCACCCCAGGTACACCGCCGCCAGCAGGATCAGCGCCGACTCCGGCGGCAGCCCCAGTGCGAAGGCGATCGGGATCAGCAGCGCCACGCCGTTGATCGGGCCCAGGCCCGGCAGCAGGCCGACCACGGTGCCGATCAGGGTACCGCTCAATGCCGTGACGAGGTTGTAGGGGGTCAGTGCAACGCCAAAACCCTGGCCGAGATAATTCAGGGTATCCATATCAATTCTCCAGGACGTCGAGCAGGCCCAGGGGCAGCGGCACGTCCATCAGCTTGTCGAACAACAGATAAAGACCGATGGCCATCAGGCTGATGATCACCACGCTCGGTACCCAGCGACCGCCATACAGGCGCGCCATCGGCACACCGACCAAGATGCTGGCGACGATGAAGCCCAGGGGTTCGAAGGTCCCGGCGAAGACCAGCAGCAGCGCGACGCAGATGCCGATCTTCTGCAGGGTTTCACGGTCCAGTTGCGGGTCGTCCTCGCTGTGTACGACGGGCGTAGGGCGAAACAGCATGTACAGCAGCGCCAGGCCCATCAGTCCCAGGATCAATAATGGAAAGGCGCGCGGGCCGACCGGTTCGTAGGAAAAGGCGGCCTGATACGGCCAGGCCATCAGCGCCAGGCCGATACAGGCCAGCAGCAGCACCGCGGCAAAAATACGTTGGATGGTGAGCATGACTAACTCCTGGGCGGCGCCGGTTGTGCCGGCGCCGCCGCGAGAACAGGGAGGATTACTGGATCAGGCCGAACTCTTTGGCCAGCACCTTGTAATCAGCCACTTGCTTCTTCACGTAGGTGTCCAGTTCCGGACCGGTCATCGCAAACGGGAACAGCTCGCGCTGGTCGCGCAGCTTGGCGAATTCTTCGGAAGCCAGCAGCTTGTCGAAAGCGTCTTTCCACCAGGCGTAGTCTTCATCGCTGACCTTCGGCCCGAGGTAGAAGCCGCGAACCACCGGCCAGACGATGTTGTAGCCTTGTTCCACAGCGGTCGGAATGTCCTTCATTTCCGGCTCGTCGATGCGCTTCTCGGCAAACACGGCGAGCAGGCGCATGTCGCCGCTCTGGATGTGCGGCATGGAGTCGGAAATGTCCGTACTGCCGACCTGGATGTGTCCACCGAGCAGTGCGGTGGCGATTTCGCCGCCGCCTTCGAGGGCCACGTAACGCAGGTCGCGAGGGTTGATGCCGGCGGCCTTGGCGATGAGGGCGGTCTGCATCCAGTCCTGGCTACCGACGGTGCCGCCGGAGCCGATCACCACCGAGCCCGGATCTTTCTTCAGGGCCTGTACCAGATCGTCGAGGGTCTTGTAGGGCGAATCGCTTTTCACGGCAATGGCGCCATAGCTGGTGCCCACGGCGGCCAGCCAGCGCACGGCACTTTCATCGAAACGACCGAACTTGCCTTGGGCCAGGTTCAGCAGTGAGCCGCTGGACCAGGCCACCAGCGTACCGGCGTCGGCCGGGCGCTGGGCGACCACTGCGTTGTAGGCCACCGCGCCGACACCGCCGGGCATGTAGGTGACGCGCATCGGTTTGGTCAGCAGCTTCTGGTTGACCAGCGCGCTTTGCGCCAGCTTGCACGTCAGGTCGAAACCGCCACCGGGGGAGGCCGGGGCGATACATTCCGGGCGCTTCGGTTCTTTGGATGGATCAGCGGCGAGCAATTGCCCGGCGAACATCAGGCATCCGGCTGCCAGGGCTACTTTACGCAGTGATAGGTTCATTGTTGTCTCCACAGGAGTTGTTGTTGTGTGTTGCCAAATTGGAGGGTGCCGGAGCCGCGCGGCCCCGGCGACCTTCGGTTACCAGAGCGCTACGCTGTAGCTGACCAGCAAGCGCATTTCATCGGCATCGCGAGCCGAATAGTTGGAACGGTAGGTCGCGTTGCGCAGGCGTACGGCAACGTCCTTGAACGTGCCGCTTTGCACGACGTACTTGATCTCGCTGTTGCGTTCCCATTCCTTGCCGCTGTCACCGTTGCGCAGCGAAATGTTGTCGCCACTTATGTAGCGGCTCATGAAGCTCAGCCCCGGGATCCCCAGCTTGCCGAAGTCATAGTCGTAGCGCGCCTGCCAGGAACGCTCGTCGGCTTCGGCAAAATCGTTGATCTGTACGAAGTTCACCAGGTACGGGTCGCTGCCATCAACATAAGGGAAGGCACTGTCACCGGACATGTGCTGGTAACCGGCGCTGAACTTGTGGCCGCTCAAAGCGTAGCTCACCAGGCCATTGAGGGACTTGTTGTCGATCTTGCCGCCGCGGGCCGCGCCCTGGTCGTCGCTGATCGCCAGGCGCAGGTCGGTGCCGAACGTACCGGGACCGATGGCATGGGAGGAGACCAGGCCGAAGAAGTGCTGGTTGTAGACTTCGCTGAGTTGGGCGAAGTGATAACGGCCGGTGATCTTGTCGGTGAACTTGTAGTCAAGGCCGCCGAAACTGAAATGCTCGCCGGCCACGCTGCCGGTGAAGCGGCCGTTCTTGTTGTTGAGGGCGATGTCCTCGTAGTTGGTGTCGTTGCGATCCTTGGCGTTGTTCAAGCGTCCGCCGGTGAAGGTCAGGTTCTTGATTTCGTTGGAGGTCAACATGCCGCCTTCGAAGGTTTGCGGCAGGATGCGCCCGTCGTTGGGCTTGAGGATGGGCAGCTCTGGAATCAAGCTGCCGATTTTCAGCTCGGTGGCGGAGATTTTCACCTTGCCGGTCAGGCCCAGCTTGGAATATTCATCAGCGGCGCGGCCGTCATCGTGGGTGGGCAACAGGCCGGTGCCGGTACGGTCCGGGCTGGAATCGAGCTTGACCCCAAGCATCCCCAATGCATCGATCCCAAAGCCTACGGTGCCCTCGGTGTAGCCCGATTGCAGGTTGAGCATGAACCCCTGGGCCCATTCGTCACGCTTGGATTGCTGCGCGCTGGTGCCGTCGCGAAAGTCGCGGTTGAAATACATGTTGCGGGTTTCGAAGGTTGCCGTACTGTCTTCGATGAAGGCAGCCTGGCTCATCGGCGAAAAGCCGGCGAGGGCGGCGGCACTGGCCAAGGCGGTCTTGTTGAAACGGGAAAGGCGAGCAGGCGCTGGGGCCTGGGGCTGCATGGACAGCATGGTGGTACTCCGCTTTATTGTTCTTATTTGGCGAAAACGCTTCGAGGCGTTTTTCGTTCGCGATGTGCGTCGCGGCGGACAGCCGAAACCGTCCGTGGGAGGACTCTAACGGCCCAACCTTTCGCTAACCTTTCAAAACCTTTCAGCGTGTTTTTTGGCTTCACAGTGGCGGATGCGGCTGTAAACTCCGCGCCAAAGAATGGCGTCGGCCATCCCTGAATCGAGGAATAACCCATGCGTGTCCTGCTCGTCGAAGACCATCTGCAGCTCGCCGAAAGCGTTGCCCAGGCGCTCAAGAGCACCGGTTTGACCGTGGATGTGTTGCATGATGGCGTCGCGGCCGACCTGGCCTTGAGCAGTGAGGAATACGCCGTGGCGGTCCTTGATGTCGGGCTGCCGCGCATGGACGGTTTCGAGGTGCTGGCGCGTCTGCGGGCCCGTGGCAAGACGTTGCCGGTGCTGATGCTGACTGCCCGCAGCGACGTCAAGGACCGCGTCCATGGCCTCAACCTGGGGGCCGACGATTACCTGGCCAAGCCATTCGAGCTCACCGAACTGGAGGCCCGGGTCAAGGCCCTGCTGCGCCGCAGCGTACTGGGCGGAGAACGCCAGCAGCGCTGCGGCGGGCTGGTCTACGACCTGGACACCCGCCGTTTTACCCTCGACGACGAACTACTGACCCTGACCTCCCGCGAGCAAGCCGTGCTGGAAGCGTTGATTGCCCGTCCGGGGCGTGTGATGAGCAAGGAGCAACTGGCGGCCCAGGTGTTCGGACTGGACGAAGAGGCCAGCCCCGACGCCATCGAAATCTACGTCCACCGCCTGCGCAAGAAACTCGACGGCCATGCGGTGGCGATCGTGACGTTCCGCGGCTTGGGCTATCTGCTGGAAAATCGCAATGCATAAACCCGACAGCCTGCGCTGGCGGTTGCTTCGCAACCTGGCCTTGCTGCTGGTGGTGCTGATGCTCGCCAGCGGTTTGAGCGCCTACTGGAACGGTCGCGAAGCGGCGGACACCGCCTATGACCGGACCCTGCTGGCCTCGGCCCGGACCATCGCTGCTGGCCTGTCCCAGCGCGACGGCAGCCTCAGCGCGGATGTGCCCTACGTGGCCCTGGACACTTTTGCCTACGACAGTGCCGGACGCATTTATTACCAGGTCAACGACATCGACAAGAAGTTGATTTCCGGCTACGAAAACCTTCCCGGCCCGCCGCCCGGAACGCCCCGCACGGACGACTACCCAGCCCTGGCGCGTTTTTACAACGCTCAATACCAGGGGCAGAACGTGCGCGTGGTGAGTCTGCTCAAGGCCGTGAGCGAGCCGAACATGAACGGCATGGCGGAAATTCGCGTGGCCGAGACTGAAGAGGCGCGGGTCAGCATGGCCCGCAGCCTGATGGCAGACACGCTGTTGCGCCTGGGCATGCTGGCCGTGGGCGCGCTGCTGTTGGTGTGGTTCGCCGTCAGCGCGGCGCTGCGCCCGCTGGAGCGTTTGCGCACGGCAGTGGAGGAGCGTCAGCCGGACGATCTGCGGCCGTTGCCGCTGGTGGAGGTGCAGCACGAGTTATGGCCGCTGGTGCGGGCCCTCAACCATTTCACCGAGCGCCTGCGCGGGCAGTTCGAACGTCAGGCGCAGTTCATCGCCGATGCCGCCCACGAACTGCGCACGCCCTTGGCCGCGCTCAAGGCGCGCCTGGAGCTGGGCTTGCGCGCCAGCGAGCCGGTGACCTGGCGGGAAACCCTGGAAACCGCGGCCCAGGGGACCGATCGATTGACCCACCTGGCCAACCAGTTGCTGTCCCTGGCGCGGGTGGAAAATGGCGCCCGGGCCATTGCCGAAGGCGGTGCGCAGTTGCTCGATCTGAGCCAGTTGGCCCGTGAGCTGGGCATGGCCATGGCCCCGCTGGCCCATGCCCGAGGCGTGGCGCTGGCCCTGGAAGCCGACGAACCGGTATGGCTGCGGGGCGAGCCGACCTTGTTGAACGAGCTGTTGAGCAATCTGGTGGACAACGCCCTCGCCCACACGCCGTCGGGCGGCAACGTAATCCTGCGGGTGTCAGCGCCGGCGGTGCTGGAAGTCGAGGACGATGGCCCCGGCATTCCGTTGCATGAGCGGGATCGGGTATTCGAGCGGTTCTATCGACGTAACCAGCAAGTGGCCGGCTCGGGCCTCGGGTTGGCGATCGTCGGCGAAATCTGCCGCGCGCATCTGGCGCAGATCACCTTGCACGACGGGCAGGAGCGTGGGTTGAAGGTGCGGGTGAGTTTTGTCCCGGGATAAACCTGGCGATGCAAAACCCTGTGGCGAGGGAGCTTGCTCCCGCTGGGTTGCGAAGCAGCCCTAAGCTTTTGCGGCCGCTACGCGACCGAGCGGGAGCAAGCTCCCTCGCCACAAAAGCGCTCCTGACCACAAAAGAGAGGCATGGCCAGAGAGGTCTTCATGGTTTCAGATGTTCCTAGTAGAGCATCGACCGCGCTTCTTCGATATCCGCGCATCTGGCGCAGATCACCTTGCACGACGGGCAGGAGCGTGGGTTGAAGGTGCGGGTGAGTTTTGTCCCGGGATAAACCTGGCGATGCAAAACCCTGTGGCGAGGGAGCTTGCTCCCGCTGGGTTGCGAAGCAGCCCTAAGCTTTTGCGGCCGCTACGCGACCGAGCGGGAGCAAGCTCCCTCGCCACAAAAGCGTTCCTGACCAAAAAAGAGAGGCATGGCCAGAGAGGTCTTCATGGTTTCAGATGTTCCTAGTAGAACATCGACCGCGCTTCTTCGATATCCGCGCATCTGGCGCAGATCACCTTGCACGACGGGCAGGAGCGTGGGTTGAAGGTGCGGGTGAGTTTTGTCCCGGGATAAACCTGGCGATGCAAAACCCTGTGGCGAGGGAGCTTGCTCCCGCTGGGTTGCGAAGCAGCCCTGAGCTTTTGCGGCCGCTACGCGACCGAGCGGGAGCAAGCTCCCTCGCCACAAAAGCGCTCCTGACCACAAAAGAGAGGCATGGCCAGAGAGGTCTTCATGGTTTCAGATGTTCCTAGTAGAGCATCGACCGCGCTTCTTCGATATCCGCGCATCTGGCGCAGATCACCTTGCACGACGGGCAGGAGCGTGGGTTGAAGGTGCGGGTGAGTTTTGTCCCGGGATAAACCTGGCGATGCAAAACCCTGTGGCGAGGGAGCTTGCTCCCGCAGGGTTGCGAAGCAGCCCTGAGCTTTTGCGGCCGCTACGCGACCGAGCGGGAGCAAGCTCCCTCGCCACAAAAGCGTTCCTGACCACAAAAGAGAGGCATGGCCAGAGAGGTCTTCATGGTTTCAGATGTTCCTAGTAGAACATAGACCGCGCTTCTTCGATATCCGCGCAGCGGGCCTTGTTTTCCGGGTCGATGCCCAGTTTCTTGAAGGCCGGGACGCCGAACACGTCGATCCTGGACAGCGGGTGGTCGGTGTCCTTGTAGCAGTACAGCGCAGCGACCTGCACCAGATCGACATAATCGATTTGCTTGGAGTCCCGGCTGAAATCCAGGTACAGGCCTGGCAGCTTCACCAACCGCTCCGGAAATTCCCAGACACTGAGCAACTTGTCCCCCAACACCGGGTGAATCGTCTCGATGACGTGGTTGAGGCTGACCGGGTCCGACAGCAATTCATTATTGTCTTGTGCATACGTGAGGATCGGTAGCACGCCGATTTGATGCACCAGCCCGCCCAATGCGGCCTGGTCGGGCTTGAGTTGGGTGTAGCCGCGACACAGCGCATAGCTGACGCCGGCGATCTCCAGGCTCTTGCGCCAGACTTCGCGCATCTTCAGTTCCACCACCTCGGAGCGGGCATGGAAAATCTGCTCCATGACCAGGCCGATGGCCAGGTTGCTGCTGTAGTTGACGCCCAATCGAGTGATGGCCGTGTGCAGGTCAGTGACTTCCTGGGTGGCGCGCAACAGCGGGCTGTTGACCACTTTTATCAGGCGTGCCGAGAGGGCCGTATCGCGGCCGATCACTTTGCTCAGGTTGCTGACGCTGATTTCCGGGTCTTCGGCGGCCCGGCGAATCTGCATGGCCACTTCCGGTAATGTTGGCAGAACCAGGTCGTCGTTATCGATGGCCTGTACCAAATCCCGTTGGACCTTATCCGCCAAATCGCTCATTTAGGTTCTCTAGAGTACTGCGGCAAATACTGCGATCAGCGCTGGATTTCGCGGTCGCGGTCCAGTTCGTAAGGCAGGTCCAACAATTGAAGGTTCGGGCCTTCCAAGGCACCGAGGTGCACATTGTCATCTTCTGCTGCTTCGGCCTGCAAAACCGCCAGCAGTTCAATGTTTCCCTCTCCGCGGGCGGCAATCACCACTTCGCCGATGGAACTGCCATGCGTGGGGGAGAACAGCGCCGTGCCGGGTTCCGGCAGTTCGCTGGCGTCCAGCTGCAGGCGATACAGGCGGCGCTTGAGCTTGCCCAGGTATTGCATGCGGGCAACGATTTCCTGGCCGGTGTAGCAGCCTTTCTTGAAACTGACGCCGCCGACGGCTTGAAGGTTGAGCATCTGTGGGATGAACAATTCGCGGGTGGCCGGCATGACCTGGCCGATCCCGGCGCGAATCTGACCCAGCAGCCACGGGTTCAGGTCCGCCTCGGCCAGGTCGGCGCCCAGGCGGGTGCGCAATGTTTGGGCCTGGTCGGCGGGCGCCCACAATTCGGCGCGGCCGGGGGAAACACGGATGGCGATCAAGGCTTCATGGCGCGCCACGCTGTCGGTGTCGCTCGGCAGTTCCAGGCCCAGGCCGGCCAGGGTCGTGTCGGCGTTTTCCAGGCCGAAGCGAACCCAGGCGGCGCTTTCGTCGGTGAGCTTGGATTTGGAGAACACGGCATATTTTTTCAGATCCGCCAGTTGCGGTTCGAGCAGTTCGGTGGCCATGGCCATCAACACGCCGTCGCCTTCGAGCAGGATGCGGAAACTCGATTGCATCCGGCCTTTCTGGGTGCAGCGAGCACCGAGGCTGGCCCGGCTGACGCTCAGGTAGTCGAGGTTGCAGGTCAATTGGCCTTGCAGGAATTTGCTGGCATCCACGCCGCGGACAGCGAGGACGCCTTCGTGGGACAGGGTGCAGAAAAAAGCGAAATCAGCCATGGGTCATCGCAGGGTAAAAAGTCTGGTAGACATCATAAGGGGACGCCCTTGAAATGGGTAGTTCACAAAGGATCGATGGCGCCCGACCAAAGCTGTCTGTTCCGCTGCGGTGGGGCCTGTATACTTGCGCTCTATTTGAGGAGCGCTCCATGGTCGAAGACGTTGAACTGAATCGCCTCTACTGGCACAGCCGCCGCGGCATGCTTGAGCTGGACGTGTTGCTGGTGCCGTTCGTGAAAGAGGTTTATCCCCATCTCAATGAAGTGGACCGTGCGTGCTACGTCCGCTTGCTCGAATGCGAGGATCAGGACATGTTCGGCTGGTTCATGGAACGCAGCGAATCCGAAGACCCTGAGTTGCAGCGCATGGTCCGGATGATCCTGGACCGTGTCCAGCCCAAGTAATCGCTTCGAATGCCGCTGGCAGGCCTCCGGGCAGTTGCTGGCGGCCTATCTGCTTGCCCAGGCGTTCGCCCTGGGTTCGTTGTTCCTGTTGTCCGTGCCGTCCTGGTGCGCAGCGCTTGGCGTCGTAGTGTGCCTGGCTCATGGCGCCTGGGTGATCCCTCGACATCTATTGCTGACCCAGCGCCGGGCTTTTTGCGGGTTGCGTCGTAACGCCACTGGCTGGCAGCTGTGGAACCGGGCCGACGGCTGGCGGGCTGTGCAATTGCGCCCCGACAGCCTGGCGCTGCCAATGATCATCGTGCTGCGCTTTCGCCTGCAGGGGGAGCGGCGGGTTCGCTCGCTGTGCGTGCCCCGCGACGCGCTGGCGCCGGATGTCCATCGGCGCCTGCGGGTGCAGCTCAGGTTCAGTCGGCGTAGGTGGGCGGCACCAGGATAGTGTCCAGCGCCTCGGGCAGCAGGTTCGGGTAGTCGAGGGTGTAATGCAGCCCCCGGCTTTCCTTGCGCTCCATGGCCGAGCGAATCATCAGTTCGGCCACCTGGGCCAGGTTGCGCAACTCGATCAGGTCGCGGCTGACTTTGTAGTTGCTGTAGAACTCGTCGATCTCATCCAGCAGCAAGCGCACCCGGTGCTGTGCCCGTTGCAGGCGCTTGTTGGTGCGCACGATGCCGACGTAGTCCCACATGAAGCGCCGCAGCTCGTCCCAGTTGTGAGCGATGATCACGTCTTCGTCAGAGTCGGTGACCTGGCTGGCGTCCCACGAGGGCAGGGCGGCCGGAATGGCGATCTGCGGCAACTGCTCGAGGATGTCCGCTGCCGCCGAGCGGGCGTAGACGAAACATTCCAGCAGCGAGTTGCTGGCCATGCGGTTGGCGCCGTGCAGGCCGGTGAAGCTGGTTTCGCCAATGGCGTAGAGGCCCGGCACGTCGGTGCGGCCGCGTTGATCGACCATCACGCCACCGCAGGTGTAATGTGCCGCTGGCACCACCGGGATCGGTTGCTTGGTGATGTCGATGGAGAATTCCAGGCAGCGCTCGTACACCGTCGGGAAGTGGCTCTTGATGAACGCTTCGGGCTTGTGGCTGATGTCCAGGTAGACGCAATCGATACCCAGGCGCTTCATTTCATGGTCGATGGCCCGGGCGACGATGTCCCGTGGTGCCAGTTCGGCGCGCGGGTCGAAGCGTTGCATGAAGCGTTCGCCGTTGGGGAGTTTCAAATGAGCCCCTTCGCCACGCAGGGCCTCGGTCACCAGGAAGCTCTTGGCCTGTGGGTGGTAGAGGCAGGTGGGGTGAAACTGGTTGAACTCCAGGTTCGCCACCCGGCAACCCGAGCGCCAGGCCATGGCGATGCCGTCGCCGCAGGCGCCGTCGGGGTTGCTGGTATAAAGGTAGACTTTCGCCGCACCCCCGGACGCCAGGATGACGAAGCGCGCGCCGTAGGTGTCGACTTCGCCGGTGCCGCGATTGAGCACGTAGGCGCCGAGGCAGCGATCACCGTCCAGGCCCAGGCGTTTTTCGGTGATCAGGTCGACCGCGACGCGCTGTTCCAGCAATTCGATGTTCGGCCGTTGTCGCGCCTGGGCGAGCAGGGTCTTGAAGATCGCCGCGCCCGTGGCGTCGGCTGCGTGAATGATGCGCCGATGGCTGTGGCCGCCTTCGCGGGTCAGGTGAAACTCGAAACCGCCGTCTTCGGTGCCCGATTGTTCGTCACGGGTAAACGGCACGCCTTGGTCGATCAGCCACTGGATGGCTTCCCGGCTGTGCTCGACCGTGAAGCGCACCGCTTGCGGATCGCAAAGGCCGCCGCCAGCGTTGAGGGTGTCGTCGACGTGGGATTCAATGGTGTCGGTATCGTCCAGCACGGCGGCGACGCCGCCCTGGGCCCAGAAGGTCGAACCGTTGGCCAGGTCGCCCTTGCTCAGGACGGCGATGCGCAAGTGCGCAGGCAAGGTCAGGGCCAGGCTCAATCCGGCGGCACCGCTGCCGATTACCAGAACATCATGTTGGAACTGTTGGCTCATTCGAATGGTTTCCGCTCAAGGCGACCCGGGTCGGGGTTGGCGCCAGACACCGCTTCAACGGGTCGGGCAGCCACGCAGCCCACTAGTATATAGAGGGGGGGATCGGCACAATAGCCGGGCATTCATGGCAATGTGAAACCAGTGTGACAGAAAAGCGGCACGCTTCGTCGGACCAGCCGGTTGGCTCTGAGTCGACAAAGGCGTCTGTTTCGAAGACAGAACGCTGTTTATCACGTCATGGTCGTCCATTATTCTATTTGCGACGCTGGAAATAGCGGGAACTTTTGCCAGGCGCCTACGTTCAATAGACGGTTGTCTGCAAAAGGGAGCAGCGTCGGGTTGATGCAGGATTTCGATTGGAATCCCTGCCAATAGGCCCGGCGACAGATTATTCGCGCAGCCGGGGAATCTCCTGCTGCGTTTTTCGTGCGTGCCGAGATCAGAGCGCGTCGGAAACTTGCTTGGAAGGGGGAGAACTTTTGCGAAAAGCCCGAGTCTATGTTTGCAAGCCCGGTCAATTAGTAATGCAAGCCTCCTTCGAGCTTATCGAGGAGTGTTCATGCTAACCCAGGAAGAGGATCAGCAGCTGGTCGAGCGCGTCCAACGCGGCGACAAGCGAGCTTTCGATCTGCTAGTGCTGAAATACCAGCACAAAATTCTCGGGTTGATCGTGCGTTTCGTGCACGACACCCATGAAGCGCAGGATGTCGCTCAGGAAGCCTTCATCAAGGCCTACCGCGCACTTGGTAATTTTCGCGGGGACAGCGCGTTTTACACGTGGCTTTACCGCATCGCCATCAACACGGCGAAAAACTATCTGGTTTCACGCGGCCGCCGGCCGCCGGATAGCGATGTAAGTTCTGAAGATGCCGAGTTCTACGATGGCGATCATGGCCTCAAGGATCTCGAATCACCGGAACGTGCGTTGCTGCGGGATGAGATCGAAGGCACCGTCCATCGAACCATCCAGCAACTGCCTGAAGATTTGCGTACGGCTTTAACTTTACGTGAGTTCGACGGTCTGAGTTACGAAGACATTGCGAGCGTCATGCAATGTCCTGTAGGCACCGTGCGCTCCCGGATTTTCCGCGCTCGGGAGGCCATTGATAAAGCCCTGCAACCGTTGTTGCAGGAAAACTAGAGACAGCGGCGACAGCCAAGAGAGGAACGCCATGAGTCGTGAAGCCCTGCAGGAATCGCTGTCCGCAGTTATGGACAACGAAGCGGACGAACTTGAATTACGTCGGGTATTGAATGCCTTCGACGATGTTGAAACACGTGAGACCTGGGCTCGTTACCAGATCGCCCGGGCTGTGATGCACAAGGACTTGTTGCTTCCTCGCCTGGACATCGCTGCCGCCGTTTCTGCTGCATTGGCTGACGAAGCCGTACCGGCAAAAGCATCTCGCGGACCATGGCGCAGCCTGGGTCGCCTGGCGGTAGCCGCGTCGGTCACCGTCGCTGTACTGGCGGGTGTACGCCTGTATAACCAGGATGAGATTGCCGGCGTGCAGATGGCGCAGCAGTCCAACCAGCCTGGCTTGGCCGCTCCACAGGTCAAGGGCCCAGCGGTATTGGCCGGTTACAGCGAAGGTTCGGAAACCGCAGGCCCAATGGCCAACGGTGTCCTGCAAGGCCAGCCTGGCTGGCATGATCAGCGCCTGCCCAACTACCTGCGTCAGCATGCCCAGCAAGCTGCCCTGAAAGGTACCGAAAGCGCGCTGCCTTACGCCCGTGCCGCCAGCCTGGAAAACCGTTAATAAGGAAAGCCATTGCGCGCCATACCTCTATTCACGCTTCTGCTTGGTGGCTGGTGTGCAATTCCAGCCCATGCCGATGAGGCTCAGGACTGGTTGAACCGCCTGAGTCAAGCCGAGCAACAGCAGAGCTTCCAGGGCACTTTCGTTTACGAGCGCAACGGTAGTTTTTCTACCCATAACATCTGGCATCGCGTCCAGGATGGCAAGGTCCGCGAGCGGTTACTCCAGCTCGACGGCTCGGCACAGGAAGTCGTGCGCATTGATGGGCATACTCAATGCGTAAGCGGCTCCTTGATCCCGGGGCTGGGCAATACGCCGGACAGCACTTCACGTGCGCTCGATCCGCAAAAACTCAAGAATTGGTATGACCTTGCAGTCATTGGCAAATCACGTGTGGCCGGACGTCAAACGGTCATCGTTGCGCTGACGCCCAAGGACCAGCATCGCTATGGCTTCGAGCTGCATCTGGACAGAGAAACCGGCCTGCCGCTCAAATCCTTGTTACTCAATGACAAGGGCCAGTTGCTCGAGCGCTTCCAGTTCACCCGCATGAATCTCGCCGCGCCCGCAGACGCTGATTTGCAGGCCAGCGCCGATTGCAAGGCCGTCACGCAGGATCCTGGCAAGGCCGTCGCGGCGAAAACCGCCTGGCACTCGGACTGGCTGCCGCCCGGCTTCGAGCTGACCAGCAGTACCGCGCGCAAGGACCCTGACTCCCAGGTCCAAGTCAGCAGCCTGATGTATGACGACGGGCTGGCGCGCTTCTCGGTGTTCCTGGAGCCGTTGAACGGTGCCAACGCCACCGATACCCGTACTCAACTCGGTCCGACGGCGGCCGTGTCTCGCAGACTGACGACGCCCCAGGGCGAAATGATGGTCACGGTGGTCGGTGAAATTCCTATCGGTACGGCGGAACGGATCGCGCTGTCCATGCGCTCTGACGTCACGGCGACCCAATAACCTGCTGGCTGCACGGGTGATTCGATTGCGCGAGAGGCCGATGACGCCAGGGCTGGATCGAAATGCCGAAACTTCCTGTCAGCATTTTCATTTGCAAAAACTCAGCTTTTTTTCTATAGGTCAGAGCCGCTCGGCTCTGGCCTTGTCTGTTCCCGGAACAAAAATACCGGCGTATCTTTCCCTGGTATTCCTTGCTCCATATCGCTTAACCATGCTCGTCGTAACGGGAGCCGTATGTCGATACCACGCTTGAAAACCTATCTCTCCATTTTTGCCACCGTGCTTGTGCTCGGCCAGGCCGTTCCTGCCGTGGCGGTGGAATTGCCCGATTTCACGCAACTGGTCGAGCAGGCTTCACCCGCCGTGGTGAACATCAGCACCACCCAGAAGCTGCCGGATCGCCGTGTATCGGACCCGCAGATGCCGGACCTGGAAGGCTTGCCGCCCATGCTGCGGGAGTTCTTCGAGCGCGGCATGCCGCAACAGCCGCGCTCGCCCGGTGGTGGCCGCCAGCGCGAAGCGCAATCCCTGGGCTCGGGGTTCATCATTTCGCCTGATGGCTACATCCTGACCAACAACCATGTGATCGCCGACGCCGACGAAATCCTGGTGCGCCTGGCCGACCGTAGCGAACTCAAGGCCAAGCTGATCGGCACCGACCCACGTTCCGACGTGGCGCTGTTGAAAATCGAAGGCAAGGACCTGCCGGTGCTCAAGCTGGGCAAATCCCAGGACCTGAAAGCCGGCCAATGGGTGGTGGCCATCGGTTCGCCGTTCGGCTTCGACCACACCGTGACCCAGGGCATCGTCAGCGCCATCGGTCGCAGCCTGCCGAACGAAAACTACGTGCCGTTCATCCAGACCGACGTGCCGATCAACCCGGGTAACTCCGGTGGCCCGCTGTTCAACCTTGATGGTGAAGTGGTCGGCATCAACTCCCAGATCTATACCCGTTCGGGCGGCTTCATGGGCGTGTCCTTCGCCATTCCGATCGACGTGGCCATGGACGTGTCCAACCAGCTGAAAAGCGAAGGCAAGGTCAGCCGTGGCTGGTTGGGCGTGGTGATCCAGGAAGTGAACAAGGATCTGGCCGAGTCGTTCGGGCTGGATAAACCTGCCGGTGCGCTGGTGGCGCAGATCCAGGAAGGTGGCCCGGCTGCCAAGGGCGGCCTGCAAGTGGGTGACGTGATCCTGAGCATGAACGGCCAGCCGATCGTCATGTCCGCCGACCTGCCGCACCTGGTGGGCGCTCTCAAGGCCGGCGCCAAGGCTAATCTGGAAGTGATCCGCGAAGGCAAGCGCAAGAACGTCGAACTGACCGTCGGCGCCATTCCTGAAGAAGGCAAGGAACTGGATTCGCTGCCAAAATCCGGCGTCGAGCGCAGCAGCAACCGCCTGGGCGTGGCCGTGGTCGAGCTGACCGAAGAGCAGAAACGCACCCTGGAACTGCAGGGTGGTGTAGTGATCAAGGAAGTGCAGGACGGTCCTGCCGCGCTGATCGGTCTCCAGCCGGGCGACATCATCACGCACCTGAACAACCAGGCCATTGGTTCGGCCAAGGAGTTCACCGACATCGCCAAGGCATTGCCGAAGAATCGTTCGGTGTCGATGCGGGTCCTGCGCCAGGGGCGCGCGAGCTTCATCACGTTCAAGCTGGCCGAATGACCGGTTAGCCGCTGAAAAAAACCGCCTCCAAAGAATTAATGCAGTTACTCAAGAGAGACGATGGACCTGTGGCGAGGGAGCTTGCTCCCGCTTGAGCGCGAAGCGCTCACAAAAAGGGCCGCTTCGCAGCCCAGCGGGAGCAAGCTCCCTCGCCACGGTTTTTTCGATCGACTTAAGTGAGCCGCATTAGCTCGAGAGAGGCGGTTTTTTATTGCCTGGCCAATGCTCAGCCCATCATGTCCTTGACCATGCGCTCCTGCTCCATGAGTTCCCGCTGGCGCGCATCGATGCGTGACGAAAGGGGGAAGTTAGTGCCGGCGCGCCGTTTGGCGAAGTCCAGTTGCTGGATGGCCTGGCGGTAATCGCCCACCAGGGCGAAGTACTCGGCACGGGCCTGATGCAGGCCAATGATGTTGCCGGACAGCCCACGGGTCTCGGCCACCATGTACCAGACGTCCGGATCGTCCGGGCGCGACTTGAGCAAGGTTTCCAGGGCCTTCTCGGCGTCGGCGGGACGGTTCTGCTTGAGCAGCAGGTCGACGCGGACCTGGTTGAGCGGATAATTGCCCGGGTACTGGCTCAGCATCCGGTCGACGCGGGACTGAGCGTCGGCCAGTTTGTTGCTGGTGATGTCCAGGTCCACCAGGGCGAGGTTGTAGATGATCTCGTTGGGTGATTTGGCCAGCAACGGCTTGAGGTTCTCCCGAGCTTCGTTCAACTGGCCACCCTTGATCTGCGCGATCGCCAGGCCATAGCGTGCCACGTCGTTCTTCGGGTTTTCGTCCAGCTGTGCCCGGAAGCGCTTGGCGGCCAGGCCCGGGGTTTCTTCATAGGTCAGTTGGACCCGTGCACGAATCAATTGATAGCGCACGCTGTCCTCGATGCCGCCCGGCCTGGCCTGTTCGGCGCGGTTACGGGTGTCGGCGATCCGCGATTCGGTCACCGGGTGAGTCAGCAGGAATTCCGGGGGCCTGGCGTCGAACCGATACTGGCGCATCAGGCGCTCGAACATGGTGGGCATGGACCGCGGGTCATAGCCGGCCTTTTCCAGGTTCTGGATGCCGATGCGGTCGGCTTCCTGTTCGTTCTGGCGCGAGAAGCGTCGTTGTTCCTGGATGGCGGCGGCCTGGGTCCCGGCGATGGCGGCGATCCCGGCGTCACCGCCACCGGCGGCGGCAATCACGATGCCGGCCAGCAGTGCGGCCATCATCGGCACCTGCATGCGTTGCTGGGCTTCGACGCCACGGGCGAAGTGGCGCTGTGACAAGTGGGCCAGTTCGTGGGCCATGACCGAGGCGTATTCGCCTTCGGTCTGGGCGTTGAGGAACAGGCCGCCGTTGACCCCGACGATCCCGCCCGGTGCGGCGAAGGCGTTGAGCTGCGGGCTGTTGATCAGGATGAATTCCAGGCGCCGGTCATTGACCTGGCTGGTCTCCACCAGCTTGTAGACGCTGGTTTCGACGTAGTCCTTGAGCTGTGGATCGTTGAGCTGTGAAACCTGGCTGCGCAGCAGGGCCAGCCAGGCGCGGCCCAACTGGTGTTCCTGTTCTGGTGAGACGATGGCAGAACTGGCATCGCCAAGTGACGGCAAGTCGTCGGCGAAGCCCGGTGAGGCAAGCAGGCAAGCGAGCGTCAGCAGGGTGGGGCGCAGAAATGTCATGCACGAGGCCTTAGTTGACAAAGACCCTACTGTAGCCGGACACCGGGCCCGGGACCAGATATTCTAGGCCGCTCAACGACCTGCCGCGGAGCGAACCCATGACTGATGCTGTAGCCCACAATGCCGAACTGGACGCCAGCGGCCTGAACTGTCCGTTGCCGTTGCTCAAGGCCAAGCTGGAACTCAATCGCCTGGCCAGCGGCAGTGTGCTCAAGGTGATCGCCACGGATGCGGGCTCGCAACGTGACTTTCGCACCTTCGCCCGATTGGCCGGTCATACGCTGCTGCGTGAAGAAGACGAAAACGGCGTCTACCGTTATTGGCTGAAAAAAGCCTGAAAACACCGACAGCGTCCTTAAGGATTTTTAATGTTCAAAGTGTTACGCGACTGGATTCAGCGCTACTTCTCCGATGAAGAGGCGGTGGTCCTGGCAGTGCTGTTGTTCCTGGCCTTTACCGCCGTGCTCACGTTGGGCGGCATGCTGGCGCCGGTGCTGGCGGGGATGGTGCTGGCGTACCTGATGCAAGGGCTGGTCACGACGCTGGAGCGTCTGCGGCTGCCCGGCACCGCGGCAGTGGGGCTGGTGTTCGCCCTGTTCATGGGTGTGCTGGTGGTGTTTCTCGTGGTGATCGTGCCGTTGCTCTGGCACCAGTTGGTGACCTTGTTCAATGAGTTGCCAGGCATGCTCGCCAAATGGCAATCCTTGCTGTTGCTGCTGCCCGAGCGTTATCCGCACCTGGTCTCCGATGAGCAAGTGCTGCAGACCATCGAAGTGGTGCGCGGCGAAATTGGCAAGTTCGGCCAATGGGCGCTGACGTTTTCGCTGTCCAGCCTGCCGCTGCTGGTCAACATCATGATCTACCTGGTGCTGGTGCCGATCCTGGTGTTTTTCTTCCTCAAGGACCGGGAAATGATCGGGCGTTGGGTCCGTGGCTACCTGCCGCGCGAGCGGGCGCTGATTACCCGCGTGGCTCAGGAGATGAACCGGCAGATCGCCAATTACATTCGCGGAAAAGTCATCGAGATTTTTATCTGCGGTGGCGTGACTTACATCGGCTTCGTGACCATGGGGCTCAATTACGCTGCGCTGTTGGCGCTGCTGGTGGGCATTTCGGTGGTGGTGCCTTACGTCGGCACGGTGGTGGTGACCGTGCCGGTGGCCTTGATTGCGCTGTTCCAATGGGGCTGGAGCGATCAGTTCATCTACCTGATGGCGGTCTACGGGATCATCCAGACCTTGGACGGCAACGTGCTGGTCCCGCTGCTGTTCTCCGAGGCGGTGAACCTGCACCCGGTGGCGATCATCTGCGCAGTGCTGCTGTTTGGCGGGCTGTGGGGGTTCTGGGGGGTATTCTTTGCGATTCCCCTGGCGACGCTGTTCAAGGCGGTGCTGGATGCGTGGCCGAGCAAGGAGCCGGTGGTGGCGCCGTTGTTGTAGCTTGATTATTCAGGTGATGCTGATGGCCCCTTCGCGAGCAAGCCCGCTCCCACATTGGATCTGCGGTGACTTGGTCAACACAGACCCCCTGTGGGAGCGGGCTTGCTCGCGAAGGGCCTGAACAGGCCCAAGGTAAAATCAGCCCTTGTCGAGGGCCTGGGCCGCCGCCAACACCGCATCCACATGTCCCGGCACTTTCACACCACGCCATTCCTGGCGCAGCACACCCTCCTTGTCGATCAGGAAGGTGCTGCGATCAACGCCCAGGTATTCCTTGCCATAGAGCTTTTTCAGCTTGATCACGTCGAACAATTGGCAGATAGCCTCGTCCTTGTCGCTGATCAGCTCGAACGGGAACTCCTGTTTGCACTTGAAGTTCTCGTGGGACTTGAGGCTGTCCCGGGAGACGCCGAACACTTCAGTGTTGGCGGCTTGGAATTGTGCATATTGATCGCGAAAACCCTGGCCTTCGGTGGTGCAGCCAGGGGTGCTGTCCTTGGGGTAAAAATAGATCACCACCTGCTTGCCCTTGAGGGCGGCGAGGCTGATCGTCTGCCCGCTGGTGGCAGGCGCTTGGAAATCGGTAACCGGCTGGTCGACGGCAACGGCCATGAACGCTTCCTTACATTGGGTTTTGTGGGCGCCACGGCTCGATCAGGGCATCCAGGTTCATCGCATCGGCGAAGTCCAGGAACTGATCGCGCAGCCAACTGATCTGGGTGCCGGCCGGCAGGGTCACGGTGAACGTGGCGTTGAGCATGGTGCCGCCGGTCTGCGGAGCCTGATAGGTGTCGCAGGTCAGGTTTTCCAGCTCGACGTGATGGTCCATGAAGAACTGGCACAGCTCGTTGATGATGTCCGGACGGTAGGCCGAACTCACGTAGGCCACGTAGGGCAGGGCCTGGGGACGGTTCTCCAGGGCGGCGCTGCGCACCACGTTGACGGTAAAGGCATGCTTCTTGGCCAGCACCGGCAGGCTGCCTTCCAGGCGCGCCAGGGCGTCCCAGCTGCCGGAGATCTCGAGCACGAGTGCACTGCATTCGCCATGACGGGTCAGGCGTGAGGTCACGACGGCGCAGCGATTTTCATGGCTGGCGCGGCACAGGACGTTAGTCAGCTCCATGGGGTTGGCGCCGAGGGCACTGATAACAAGGAATTGTTCGCGGACTGTGGGGGTGGACATGCAGCATTCCTAAAGCGATGAGCGGTCGGTACCTTTGCCGCTCGACACGACGCCCGGCCCCGGAAAACGAACGGCTCAAGCCTGGTGCCCGGGGTTGTGCTGCATTCCGCGACAACAGGAATGCACCAGGACAAACCCGGGATCGGGGCTTGTGACGTCGAAAACGGAGGCTGGAAACCGGCGTATGAGCTTGTCGGTACCGATCAAAGCCTGAAGGGTAGCGAAAACCAACGCCAAGGGGAATGGTAGTTCGCTTGTACAAGCATCTTGGCGCCAGTACCATTACGCTCTCTTTTTCCGGCAGGAGCGGTTTCATGATTGCGGGCAGTATGGTGGCTCTGGTCACACCCATGGATGCAGACGGGCGTCTTGACTGGGACAGCCTCAGCAAACTCGTGGACTTCCACCTTGAAAACGGCACCCATGCCATTGTCGCCGTCGGTACCACCGGCGAGTCGGCAACGCTTGATGTAGAAGAACACATCGCCGTGATCAAAGCCGTGGTCAAGCAGGTTGCCGGGCGCATTCCGGTCATCGCCGGCACGGGCGCCAACTCGACCCGCGAAGCCGTCGAGCTGACCCGCAACGCCAAGGAAGCCGGTGCCGACGCCTGCCTGCTGGTCGTCCCGTACTACAACAAGCCGACCCAGGAAGGCTTGTACCAGCACTTCAAGCACATTGCCGAAGCCGTCGACATCCCGCAGATCCTCTACAACGTTCCCGGTCGCACCTCCTGCGACATGCAGGCCGAGACCGTGATCCGCCTGTCCACCGTGCCGAACATCATCGGCATCAAGGAAGCCACCGGCGACATGAAGCGCGCCAAGGCCATCCTCGATGGCGTGGGCAAGGACTTCATCGTGCTGTCCGGTGATGATCCGACCGCCGTCGAACTGATCCTGCTGGGTGGCAAGGGCAACATCTCCGTCACTGCCAACGTCGCGCCGCGCGAAATGGCCGACCTGTGCGAGGCCGCGCTCAAGGGCGACGCCGAGACCGCACGGGCCATCAACGAAAAACTGATGCCGTTGCACAAGGACCTGTTCATCGAGGCCAACCCGATTCCGGTGAAGTGGGCCTTGGTCGAAATGGGCTTGATGCACGATGGCATCCGCCTGCCACTGACCTGGTTGAGCACCCCCTGTCACGAACCGCTGCGGCAGGCCCTGCGCCAGTCCGGCGTCCTGGTTTAATTGAGGAAGTACAACGCATGAAGCGAATGGCCGGACTTTCCGCACTTGCCTTGATTATCTCCAGCACCAGCGGCTGCGGATGGATCTGGGGGCCGGAGGGTTACTTCCGCGACCGTGGTAGTGATTACCTGCAAGCGCAACAGACTGCACCGATGCAACTGCCGCAAGACGTCAGCGTCGCCAAGCGCCTGGATCCGTTGCTGCCGATCCCGCGCAACGTCGCGGACGACAGCGTCAAGGGCGAATACATCGTTCCTCGTCCACAGCCGCTGTCGGCCGTGGCCGATGCCAGCGACTACACCCTGCAGAAAAGCGGCGATTCCAGCTGGGTCATGGGCCAGCACCCACCGGCTGAAGTCTGGCCCGTGGCGATCCAGTTCTTTCAGGACAACGGTTTCCGCCTGGACGAACAGCGCCCGCAAACCGGCGAGTTCACCACCACCTGGCAGCGTTCCGATGAACTGTCCGCCGCCATGGCCAAGCGTCTGAGCGCCGCCGGTGTCGCGGCCGACAGCGAAACCCGCGTGCGGGTGCGCATCGAGCCGGGCGTGCAGCGCAACACCAGTGAAATCTACGTGGTCAGCGCCGAGCGTCCTGCCGGCAGCACCGCCGACGTGGCCTTCACCAACCGTTCGGTCAATACCGGTCTCGACGCTGCGCTGGTGGACGACATGCTTGCCAGCATGAGCCGTACCGCAGAGCAGGGCGGTTCGGTGTCGATGCTGGCGACCCGGGACTACGACACCCCGAGCCGCGTCAGCCTGAACGAAGACGGCAGCGGCAACCCGGTGCTCAACGTCGGCTCCGACCTGGACCGTGCCTGGTCGAGCGTTGGCCGTGCGCTGGAGCAGGGCGAGTGGCGCGTTGAGGACATCAACCGCAGCCTGGGCCTGTACTACATCAACCTGGCTGAAAAGGCCGAGAGGAAAGACGAGAAGCCTGGCTTCTTCAGTGGCCTGTTCGGCAGCAAGCCGGACAAGGAAGAAGTCGAAGCCCGCGCCGAGCGTTACCAGGTTCGCCTGAGCAAGGTCGGCGACAACGTCCAGGTCACCGTCGAGAAAAACATCAATACCGTGGCGCCGGCCGATGTGGCCCGCAAGGTGTTGAGCGTGATTCAGGACAACCTGGGCTGATCCGATGCGTTTTGCCGTTCTCGGCAGCGGTAGCCAGGGCAACGGCACGCTGATCGCCAGCGCCGGCACGTACGTGCTGGTCGATTGTGGTTTCTCCCTGCGGGAAACCGAGAAACGCCTGTTGCGCCTGGGTGTGCACCCGGCGCAACTGAGCGCGATACTCGTGACCCACGAACATGCCGACCACGTGCATGGCGTGGGTTTGCTGTCTCGGCGCTACAATGTGCCGGTGTACCTGAGCCGTGGCACGCTGGAAGGCTTGCGCAAGCCCATCGAGCCGGCCGGTTTCGTGGCCGGTGGCGAGCAACTGCGTATCGGTGGCCTGGACATCAGCGTGGTCAGCGTGGCCCACGATGCCCGGGAGCCAACGCAGTATGTGTTCAGTGACGGCGAGCGGCGCTTCGGCTTGCTCACCGACCTGGGGTCGTATTGCGACAGGGTGATGGACAGTTACCGGGACCTCGATGCGTTGATGATCGAGTCCAACCACTGCCGTGACATGCTGGCCCGTGGTTACTACCCGTACTTTCTCAAGCAGCGGGTCGGCGGGGAGCACGGACATTTGAACAACCACCAGGCCGCGTTCCTGGTGGCCGAGTTGGGCTGGCAAGGCCTGCAACACCTGGTCCTGGCCCATCTGAGCAGCAAGAACAACCTGCCGCAGCTGGCCCGGCAATGTTTTGTCGACACCCTCGGGTGCGACCCGGACTGGCTGCAACTGGCCGATCAAGATTCAGGGCTCGACTGGCGACATATCGCCTAGCCCACTACTTAGCAAGCGGAGCCCATCATGGAAAAACGTGAAGAACTCTACCGCGGCAAAGCCAAGTCGGTTTACAAGACCGACGACGCTGACCGCTTGATCCTGCTGTTTCGCAACGACACCTCGGCGTTCGACGGCAAGCGCATCGAACAGCTCGACCGCAAGGGCATGGTGAACAACAAGTTCAACGCCTTCATCATGCAGAAACTCGAAGCCGCCGGCGTGCCGACCCAGTTCGACAAGCTGCTGGGCGACAACGAATGCCTGGTCAAGAAGCTGGACATGATCCCGGTCGAATGCGTCGTGCGTAACTACGCCGCCGGCAGCCTGGTCAAGCGCCTGGGCGTGGAAGAGGGCATGAAGCTCAACCCCTACACCTTCGAGCTGTTCCTGAAGGACGACGCCAAGGGCGATCCCTTCATCAACGAATCCCACGTCGTGGCCTTCGGTTGGGGCACCAGCGAACAACTGGCGCGCATGAAGGAATTGTCCCTCAAGGTCAACGAAGTGCTGACCAAGCTGTTCGACGACGCTGGCCTGCTGCTGGTGGACTTCAAGCTTGAATTCGGCGTGTTCAGCGATGGCTCCATCGTCCTGGGCGACGAATTCAGCCCGGACGGCTGCCGCCTCTGGGACAAGGACACCAAGAAGAAGATGGACAAGGACCGCTTCCGCCAAGGCCTCGGTGACGTCATCGAAGCCTACGAAGAAGTCGCCCAGCGCCTGGGTGTACCGCTGTAATCGACGCAAGCATCTGATAGCACGGAAAAAATTTCGCCCGGGGGTTCGCTTCCGGCAAATGTGCTGGTATGATGCGCGCCACTGGAGAGATGCCGGAGTGGCCGAACGGGACGGATTCGAAATCCGTTGTACTGGCGACAGTACCTAGGGTTCAAATCCCTATCTCTCCGCCATAATTGTGTATGACTAAGCCCCTGAAATTGTTGAACATTTCAGGGGCTTTTTCGTTTCTTGCGTTTGGTTTAGGGGGGAGCTAAAGGGCTCGCTATGATGCCGTCTCAGAATGCTCTGTGAATGCGGTTGATAGGTTAGCTATCGACTTGGGAGAAGGGCGGGAGATACGACTTGTAGACGCGTGGTTGTTGGCCCAGCTCTTTTTAACGACTGGTTTTCCCCGTATTGGCATCTAGGTAGACTTTGTTGCTTAGGGACATACCGCCGCAATACGTGAAGTACATCCCCGGGCCCCTATTGCTCGAAGCCATCCACCCTCCCATCTCTATGAAGTCTCCTTCCGTACAGGTTCCTTCGTCTATGAGTTGGCGAGCGGCCTGGGAAAATTTGGCCTTGTAGATTCTGTAGTCGTCCGAACCTTTGATGAGGGAATCATCGCCGGTTGCGTTCTCTGCGGGGTCATTAGGACGATTCTTACTAAAATCTTTGATTTGGACCCATTCGGCGAATTTTCCTTCTCTAATGCCGTTGGCACTGGTGCAGGCTTTGTTCCCGTCTTTCACATACTCGCTTTTACCTCCAACACAAGATGCTGAGTACGCCTTGGTGATACGGGCCCAATCTCCTTTTCTTTCTAAAACGTCTACCCCCTCCCTAAACATTAGACGGCCTGCTACTCCACACTCGGTAGAAGGACAGGTGTGTCTGGCGGTGCGATCAGTGGTCACCCACAGCTTGCTTTCCGCCAGCGCATGGATTGAGAGTGTTTGAAGTACGCTGTAAATCGAGAGGCTGAGAATGAAACTTCCGATTTTCATTGGTTTACGCCTTGATGATTTATATTTTTCCAGTTCCGTGTTTTTTCAAAAAGTGCGGAAGTTTTAACGACTGGCATCCAAGCCTACTTTGTAATAGGAAGCTTGCCAGTGATTACAAATCTATCGAACACTTTCTGACCATCACGTGCAGCTTGTCGAACGTCAAGAAATGTCAGCTCTTCGTGAGTGACTTTTCTGCGCGCTTTCTCGACTTTTTTATAGTAGCCATCGGAGCCTCCGAGGTGCGTTGATCAGCTTATGTGATTAATCGAGTCTGGGTAAACCGGAGGGTTTCAGTGTCATCGAACCATGCTCGTTTCGACGAAATGGGCCCCGTGAGAGGCCCTTTGAGCTAGGCCGGCTCTGCATCCAATCGCCGGGCAATGACATCGAGCACGTCGCAGCCATCCCTCAAGGAGATGCAGCATAGTTGTGCAAAGTCCTGGAGGACCACTGACTCACTCGGAATATCTCCTCGCATGGCGAGGTTCTCTAGAAACTGGGTGACCGCGCGAATTCTATAGCCCGCCGTGTCGAGCAGGATGTGCAAAGGTGCAGAGGTATCGACGAAGAGGGGTTGATCGTCGGCATTGTTGGTAAGAGCCATGTATCTATTCATTTCAAACTCCGTTTGATTGAGGGCTTTTCTTACCATTTGTCATTGGGTCGCCAAACCCAAGCCGCTCTTACGAACGACAATTGGAATATAGAGCCCTTCTGTAGAAATCATCAATCAGATGATGCGTAAGAAGATTCCCTGAATTATGTGGGCTGGAAATGTCAGAAAATTCCCCTTCTGCAATTGCGTCCCGCCGCCCTTTTTATTGCGCCCCACCCCATTCTGGGATCTAAATAATCACGGCGTTTCGGTCGCAGTTTTGCGGCAGGTCGTCAGCAATCCAACGCCGGCCCGCTTGGGTACGCTGGGCGTCGGCGAGCCGATAAAGACTATTTCTGACGTTTGGCTTTGGCGGCTTTTTGCACGGCTGGGTAGTAACTGATGTCCAGCCTCCCCATCTTCGGCAAGGGGACGCAGGCATAGACGCTTTGGTTCGGTGCAAACCAATCTGAATCGAATAAAACCTGGACTTCATGATTCAAATCGAACTTTGTCCGGTGGGTCAGCCCGCTTGAAGAAAAACCAGGATCTGCGGGATCTAACACAAACTCACCTGGGTAAAGCTTCTCGGTTTTTTGAGTCGTTCCATAGGCGATCCTTACGGCGTGGTCGTCATCAAAAACAGCGACTATTAAACCGGGTCGAGCTTTTGGGCCGGGTTTCCCGACAACCTCTGGAAAATGGCACCAGACAAAATCGCCTGGTGCAGGCAGTGGACGAAAAGGAACGGTCATTAATAGAGCCTTCTGGTTACGCGTTCCTCCGGAATATCCGTAGCAGGGCTAGCGGCACGAATCGCGGCGATTTGTTCTTGGGTCAACGGGCCGTCATCCAGCTCGTACTTTGGTAAATAACGGTCAGCTAGCTGACGCAGTGCGAGGTGAGCGATTTCGGTTTTACTCAGGCCGGTCTGACGCATAAGTAACTCGATGGTCGAGAGACTGACCCCCGTCGGTGTGTCCTGTTTACGTAACCGCAGCAGGAAGCTTTCGGATTTTTCAGCGATGCTGGGCATGATGTGCTCCATGTGTAGCGTGGTCTCAAGTTAGGGAGCGTCCTGCTCCTGTACACCTTCTTCCTGAGGGTGATATCTATTGTATATCAGTTTTCCAGAGTGAACATTCTCTTGAATCCTGACGGTGAGGTGCTATCTACGGCGATCTATGAAGCCTAACGCGGCTGAAGAACCCTTGCGACGGGCTTGTATCCAGATGAAGGCTATCAATGTGGTTTTCAGAAAGGTCCTACGAAGCGCCTCACTTTTGGTTAAGTCGTTTCGTCACTTCTTTGTGACAATCAGACTAATGGTCTATAGCTCAAGGCATGGCTGCCGATAGGCAGGTATTCCCCCGTGTAAGGAGTGACACCATGCTGCGGTTCTTCGCCGACTTGGGCTTTCGCTGGAAAATCACTCTCCCGATTGCATTCCTGGCTGTGTTGCTGGCGCTGATGGGGTGGACGGGCATGCGCGGCATCAGTCAAGTGACTGAATCCAGCACGCAATTGACCAAACGTTATCTGCCGGCCATCAGCCTGTTACTCAATGCCGATCGTGATCTTTACCAGGCTTTCGTAGCCGAGCGCAGTCTGCTGGATGGTCATGCAAGCGAGCATCTGAAAGCGCTGAGCGCCAGCCATGGCGAAAATGCGAAGCAGGCTTACGACCGTGTGCAGAAATACGCCGCGATGCAGCCCGGTGCCGAGGCGCAGGCGTTGGTCAGTCAGTTCAATGACAGTTTCGGCAAATGGATGCAGGTTTCGCGGCGGGTCCTCGAACTGTCGGTAGGCGATCCGCAGGGCGCCAGTGCGCTGAGCTTCGGTGACAGTGAGCGCCTGTTTGAAACCATGCGTGATTCCATCGACAAGCTGGGTGAGCTGGAAGATGCGGCGTCCCATAGCGAAGGCGACGCTGCGATTGAAAACGGTGAGGCAGTCGGCGTGCAACAGGGCGTGATTCTGCTCATTGGCCTGCTCGGTTGCATCCTGGTGCTCCTGGTTCTGCCGCTGGTGGTGTTGAGCCCTATGCGTCGCTTGTTGCACCGCATCGAGCAGATCGCCGAGGGCGGTGGCGATCTGAAAGGGCGTCTCGAGGTACGTTCGGCCGATGAGCTGGGACAACTTGGCAGTGCCTTCAACCGCTTTCTCGACAAGTTGCAGCCATTGATCGCCGAAGTCGGGCGGGTGACGGGAGAGGTAGACTCCGCAGCGCGGGCCATGGCCGACATGGCCTCGACGAATGACCGGTTGATCAGCAGCGAGCACGCGGCGCTCGATCAGGTCAGTACCGCCGCCACCCAGATGAGCGCTGCGGTGCATGAAGTGGCGCATAACGCGGCGAGCGCCTCGGGCGCCGCGCAGGAGGCGAGCAGCCAGTCTCGTGACGGCGCTCAGGTGGTCAGCAGTACCATCGAGTCGATCCGCCAGTTGGCCCAGGAAGTGGAGACCGCTTCGGGCACGATCGAGGCATTGGCCCAGGAAACGTCCAGTATCGGCGCCGTGCTCGAGGTGATCCGTGGCATCGCCGAACAAACCAACCTGTTGGCGCTGAACGCTGCCATCGAAGCGGCGCGGGCCGGTGAACAGGGGCGTGGTTTTGCCGTGGTGGCCGATGAAGTGAGGGCGCTTGCGGCTCGCACCCAGGACTCGACCAAAGACATTCAGGTTCGTATCGAGCGCTTGCAGAGTGGTGTCGCCAAGGCCGTGCAAGCCATGCATGTGGGCAGCAGCAAGGCCCGGGACAGTGTCGAACGTGCAGCGGGTGTCGACCAGGTGCTCAGCGGTACCGGCGGTTCGATCCAGCGGATCAACGACATGGCCGCGCAGATCGCCAGTGCTTGCGAGGAGCAGAGCAGCGTCACCGAAGAGATTGCCCGCAACATCTCCGATATCCGCGACTTGTCCAACGAAGCGGCTGCCAATTCCGCCCAGAGCATGCATGCCAGCCGACAGCTTTCCTCTCTGTCGCAAAACCTGGCTGGGCTGGTCGGCCGCTTCCGCACCTGAGGCAGGCGCGCTGTGGCCATCAGCGATAGTCTGCGAGCGTTGCATCAGGACGGTTTCGTCCTGATGCCAGCCGTACTGGATGCCGCGCAGATTGCCAACCTGCGCCATGCCATCGACCAGTTGAAGCCTCAGCATTGGGACTACAGCGGCGTCATCGATCATTACAAATGCGTGTTTAATCGCGACCCGTTCTGGCTGCCGTTCCTGGAGGTGGCCGGCGTGATCGAACTGGCCGAGGCGGCCCTGGGCGATGACTGTCATGTTATCGGCCAGACGGCCTGGCGCTGCCATCCGGGTTTCAAAGGGGCGCCGTTGCACCTGGATTACCTGGCGATGAAATTGCCGCCCACGCTGTTGGCCGACCCGGCCTTCGAGTTGCCAATGCAGGTGTTCACCGCGCAGTTTTACCTGGATGACATCGACGCCGACTTGAGCCCGACCCAGGTGATTCCTGGCAGCCACAAGGCTGGTCGGGCGCCGGTGGCGGGCGAAACGCACTGGCAGGGGCGTACCGCGCAGCCCGTGTTGTGCCGGGCGGGCGATGTCTTGATATTGCGCAGCGAACTGTGGCACGCCGGCAGCGACAACCGCACCGCCGACCGCACCCGCTACATGGTCCAAGTGCATTATGGCCGGCGGATGGTCGCGCAGAAGTTTTCACCCTATCTGCACTGGCAGTTCAACCCTGAGGTGCTGGCCGCGGCGACACCTCGCCAGCGGCGGTTACTGGGTGATCACCAGGAGGCTGAATACGATTGAGGCTGGCTCAGTCAGATCCACACATCATTGACCGCCGTTCGCTCATTGGTTTCTTCGCCGGTATTGATGACGCCGCGAGGCTCGATCAACAGCAGTTTCACTTCCTGCGCGGCGCTGGGCTTGTGCTCGACGCCTTTTTTGACCACGTACATCTCGCCTGGGCCAAGGGTCACCGCGCCATCGCGAAAGTCGATACGCAGCTCGCCTTCCAGCACGATGAAGGTTTCATCGGTGTCGGCGTGGGTGTGCCAGACGAAATCACCTTCGAGCCGGGCGAGCTTGAATTGGTAGTCGTTCATTTCGGCCACGACTTTTGGCGTCCACTGTTCCTGGAACAGGGTGTATTTCTGAGCGAAGTTGATGGGGCAATAGCGGGTCATCGAGGCATGCTCCTGGGTGGGTGGTGCGTCCTACTTTATTGTTCGAGCCAACGTGCGTATTGGATGATCGTGCAGCTTTTTGCCGCGCGCAGTCGATGCCTTAGCGCAGCATGTTCAGCCAGCGTGCCGGTGAGATGCCAAAGGCCTGGGTATGCAGCCGGGTCATGTGGCTTTGATCGAAAAAACCACAGGCCAGGGCCACTTCGCTCAATGGCGTGCCGTGGAATGCCAGCCGCCGGGCTTCATGCAAGCGACGCTGGGTGATGTAGCGATAGGGGCTGGTGCCGTACAGCGCCCGGAAATCCCGGGACAGGCTCCATCGATCCCTGCCGCTTGCCTGCACCAGGTCGTCCAGGGTGATCACCTGGTCGAGGGCATCGTGAATGAACAGGCGGGCACGCTCTGCTGCCGGGTAGTCGATCAATCGCCGTCCACGCCGATTGCCCGCCGCAAGGTCGAGCGCCTGGGCCACGTCGTAGATGGCGTCCTCTTCCTCCAGCGGGTCGAGGGGGTGATCCAGGCTGTTCAACAATCGGCGGGTCGCGATGTTGAGGTGAAGGTCGTTGGACAATCCACCTTCGATGAAAGGCAATGGCTTGCCTCCCAGTACGTGCTGGATCATCGACGGTTCTATGTAGAACATCCGGTAGCGAAAGCCCTCGCGCGTCCCGGCTTCGCCATCGTGTACCTCGTCCGGGTGCAGCACGATGGTGCCGCCGGGCTGGCTGTGGCGTTTGCTGTGGCGATAGTTGAAGCTCTGCACGCCCGAAAGCGTGATGCCGATGGCGTAGGTGTCATGGCGATGGGTGCTGTAGCCATGGCCACTGAAATAAGCCTCGATGCGTTCCATTTTCCTCGATTCGGGTGCTCGCACCAGCCAGTCGCGGTTGTGGATGGGTCGAGTCATTGCTCCGGGCCTCCTGCTTTTTGTCCGCATACCCTACCTGCCTGGAAACTTTCGTCACAGAAAAAAACGGCTCAGGTTGCAACGCCCGTTCACTTGAGAGGATTGAACCTGTGGCGAGGGAGCTTGCTCCCGCTCGGTTGCGCAGCGACCGCAAAATCATAGGGCCGCTTCGCAGCCCAGCGGGAGCAAGCTCCCTCGCCACAGTTCAGATCTCTTTTACCGGCGTCTCACCCTGGGCATTCTTGATCAGCCCGATCACATGAAGGCAGTCACTCTTGTTCACATAGGATTCGCCACTGGCGATCGTTTCGTGGTTGCCGGCCCTCAAGCGCCAGCGCCATTGGCCTTTTCCGGTGCTCGGGGTGCCTCGGGTCTGTCGATAGATTTCAAAGTACATCGGTTCGCTCCCTGCGATTGATTCACTCAAGACATGCGTTGGACATGTGGCTGCAAGCCTAGCCAAGTGGGTGGTTTTGGCTACGGGAAAATCGTTTCCATTGGTTATCGAATATTGCCGGATCGGGCACTTGACCATTTCCATGGGGAAAGTCATGTTGCGAACATGTGGTCGGCTGGAAGTTCGGGGTGGATCCTTGCGTTGCCCTGTCTGGTCCTGCTTAATACGTTTCGACGCCTAGGGCCGGAAGCCCGAAGGGACTGAAAACACTATAAGAAAAAGAGCCATCAAGTGACTGAATATCCAGGAGTGGATCTACAAGGTCGTCTAACGCTTTCGCTTGTCATCCCGGTCTTCAACGAAGCCCAGTCCATCGATTTGTTCATGGCCCGGATCGACCAGGTCTTTGCCGATGAATCACTGGTGAGCCTGGAGCTGGTGTTCGTCAACGACGGCAGTGGCGACGATACGTTGGTGTTGCTGCTGGACAGGCAGAAGGCCGACCCGCGCATCCGGATCGTCGACCTGAGTCGCAATTTCGGCAAGGAGGCGGCCTTGAGTGCCGGCCTGCAAGCCGCCCGTGGCCAGGCGGTGGTGCCGATCGATGTCGATCTGCAGGATCCTCCCGAAGTGATCCTGGAAATGATCGCCCATTGGCGCAACGGCGCCGAAGTGGTGTTGGGTCATCGGATCAATCGCGACTCCGATTCCTGGGCCAAACAGGTGTCCGCCAACGGCTTCTACCGACTGCACAACAAAATCGCCGACCACAAGCTGCCGGAAAATGTCGGCGATTTTCGCTTGATGGATCGCTGCGTGGTCGATGCCTTGCTAACCCTGCCGGAATCGCGGCGCTTCATGAAAGGGTTGTTTGCCTGGGTGGGTTTCCGGACCACCTACGTGGACTACGTCAGGCCTGAGCGCAGCGCCGGAGAAAGCAAGTTCAATGGCTGGCGCTTGTGGAATTTTGCCCTCGAAGGCATCACCAGCTTCAGCACCGAACCGCTGCGTATCTGGACGTACCTGGGGCTTTGCGTCTCGCTGGTGTCCTTTGCGTTCGCCATTTTCATCGTGTTGCGGACCCTGATTTCCGGGGTCGACCTGCCGGGCTATGCCTCGCTGATGGTCGCGGTCACCTTCCTGGGCGGGTTGCAATTGATCGGCATCGGCGTGTTGGGTGAATACCTGGGCCGCACCTATATCGAATCCAAGCGTCGACCGGTTTTCCTGGTGCGGCGCATCTATGACGCCAAGGACTGACCATGGACCTCAAGGAAACCGACATCCTCGGTCCCGATATCGAGCAGCACTGGTACTACCGGTCGAAAGCGCGGGCCATGCTCCATATGCTCAAGGGCACCTCCGCCAGTACGCTGCTGGACGTGGGCGCTGGGTCGGGCTTTTTTTCCCATCACTTGTTGACCCATACCGCAACCGCCCAGGCCTGGTGCGTGGACATCAGCTACCCGGCCGACTCCGACGCCAGCACCGCCGGTAAACCGGTCCGCTACCGACGCGCCATCGACACGCTGGACGCCGACCTGGTGTTGCTGATGGATGTGCTGGAGCACGTGGACGATGACGTGGGCCTGCTCAAGGCCTATGTCGACAAGGTGCCGTCCGGCAGCCGTTTCCTGATCACCGTGCCGGCGTTCCAGTTCCTCTGGAGTGGGCATGACGATTTTCTCGAGCACAAGCGCCGCTATACCCTCAAGCAGTTGGAGAGCGTCGTGGCGCAGGCGGGGTTGCAGGTGCAGCAAGGTGCGTACTACTTCGGCCTGGTGTTTCCCATTGCCGCCGGCCTGCGCCTGTGGCAGCGCAACGCCGCCGGGGCGCCGGCCAAGTCGCAGCTGGCGCGGCATCATCCGCTGGTCAATGGCGTGTTGAGGACGCTGTGCAGCCTGGAGCGTCCATTCATGGGGGCCAATCGCATCGCCGGCCTGACGGTGTTCTGCCTGGCGCAGAAGCCGTGACCTGGACGCACTCGCCCTTGCTGCGACGTGCCTTGCGTTTTGCCATGACCGGCCTGCTCGTCACTGGCATCCACGTGGTGACGGCCGTGTCGTTCGTGCACCTGGTCCTGGCCAACCCGCCATTGGCCAATGGTTTCGCCTTTGTCGTGGCGACCGTGGTGTCGTACCTGATCAACACCCTCTGGAGTTTTTCCAGCCGCTTGCATGGCCGCACCCTCGGCCGTTTCGTGGTGGTCTCGATCGGCGGGTTGGGGCTGGCGATGCTGGTGGCCTGGGTGGCCCAGCGCGTCGGCCTGGGTTACCTGGCGGGCATCGCGGCCGTGGCGCTGATCATCCCGGTGTACACCTTCATCCTGCATAATTTCTGGACGTACCGATGACCCTTCGTAGTCAGCGTTTCCCGGTTTCCTTGTTGCCCATATTGTTGGGCGCGCTGGCGTTCCTGTTGGTGATCGGTCCTCGGGTGCTGGATCCGACCAACATCGCCTGGCTGGGGGAGGGCGATGCGGCGACCCATTACATGGGCTGGGCGTTTTTCCGCAGTTCACCCTGGACCTTTCCGTTGGGCATGAACCCTTCCTATGGTCTGGAGTTGGGCAACGGCATCATTTTTTCCGACTCCAATCCGTTGCTGGCGTTCTTGTTCAAACCCTTCAACGCCTGGCTTCCCGAGACGTTCCAGTATTTTGGCCTGTGGTTGCTGACCTGTTTCGTCCTGCAGGCCTGGTTCGCCTGGAAACTCGTCGGACTGCTGACGCCGTCGCTGTGGATCAGGCTGTTGGGTACTGGGTTATTTGTGTTTTCGCCGCCGATGTTTCTGCGCATGGGCGGGCACTTGTCGCTGTCCGGGCATTTTCTGATCCTGGCGGCCCTGTACCTGGCGCTGCGGCCCGACTTGCAGAAGCGGCGGCTGGCCTGGGGCGTGCTGTTGGCCGCCACGGCGCTGGTGCATGCGTATTTGTTGGCGATGGTGGCGTTGATCTGGCTGGCCGACCTTGCCAGCCAGGCCATGAAGGGGCGGTTGTCCCGGCGTGATGCCTTGATCGAGCTGGGCGGCTTGTTTGTGCTGGTGGCGTTCTGTTGTTGGCAGGCGGGGTATTTCAGCGTGGGTGGCGGGACCGTGGCCGGTGGTTTTGGGCTGTATCGCCTGAATGTGATGTCGCTGGTCAACCCTAGCGGCTGGTCCTACACCTTGCGCGATATGCCCCAGGGCCCCGGGGACTACGAAGGTTTCAATTACCTGGGATTGGGCGTCCTCATGCTGGCGATCTGCGCCGGCGTGGCTTTGCTGCAAGGCAACACCGGTTTGGTGAATGCCGTGCGCCACAGGCGCCTGTTGCTGTGGGCATTGATCGGGCTGACGTTGTTTTCGCTGACCAACCATCTCGGCATCGGCATGCAGAACGTGCATTACTGGCTACCCAAACCCCTTGAGCTTGTGGCGAACGTCTTTCGCGCGGCCGGCCGGATGTTCTGGCCGGTGTTCTACGCCATCATATTTGCGGTGATTTTCCTGGTGATCCGCGGCAACAAACCCCGGACGGCGGCGTGTCTGCTAGCCATGGCCTTGGTGGTGCAGGCCCTGGATACCCGCGCGGGATGGGCCGGCCTGCGCCAGAGCCGGATGACGCCGGCGGCCTCGAGTTGGCCTACGCCCCTGAATGATCCGTTCTGGGCCAGTGCGGCCGGTCATTATTCGAAAGTCCGCACGTTATTGCCGCAGAACCAGCCGGACAACTGGCTGCTGACCAGCCAATACGCCCTGACGCACGGCCTGGAAACCGATGGCGTGTACTTGGGGCGCATGAGTGACCGGGCGATCGAGCGAGCCCAGCGACACGCCGAGCAGATGCTTGCCAGCGGCCAGTACGCCGCGGATTCGCTGTACATCCTCGACCCTGGCGCCGCGCTCCAGGCGGCGAAAACCGTCAATCGCCAGACCGACCTGTTGACCCGTATCGATGGCCTGGTGGTGCTGGCGCCGGGCTGGAAGACATGCGCCCAATGCCCACCGTTCGCCGATGAAACACTGGACATGCAGGTCAAGCTCGGTGAGCGGCAAGTGTTCAGCCGAACCAACGCGATGTTGGCCAATGGCTGGGGACGGGTCGAGGATTGGGGCACCTGGTCGGAAGGGCCTGAGGCTGAGGTTGTTTTACGCATACCGCCAGAAGCGCGTGCCCTCTCGATCGAAGCCGCGGCGTTCGTGCAGCCCTCGCACACGCGCCAACGGGTGGAGGTGTCGATCAACGGCGTTGCGGCGCTGGCGACGCAGTTCAACCGACTGCAGGACAACACGTTGGAACTGCCTCTGACGGCAGCCATTCGCGAAACGATGGGTGCGGATGGGCGAGTGCGGGTGCGGTTCCATTTGCCCGATGCCATCAGTCCCAAGGCGCTGGGGTTGGGGAGTGATGAGCGCGTCATGGCGTTGGGGTTGAAGTCGCTGACTGTTAAGTAGTTTTCCACTTCACAATGGCTTACTCATTGTGGCGAGGGAGCTTGCTCCCGCTGGGCTGCGAAGCGGCCCCAATATTTTGCGGTTGCTGCGCAACCGAGCGGGAGCAAGCTCCCTCGCCACAAAAGCAGGCGACTGGACTTTTAGCGCATAGACGCACAATCCCTGCGTTTCTACACTGCACCCAATCAAGGAGTCGAGGGGCAGTGGATGAACCGCAACGAATTGCGCAAGGCCGACATCAACCTGATGGTGGTGTTCGAAACGTTGATGCTTGAGCGCAACGTGACACGGGTGGCGGAAAAACTGTTCCTGGGCCAACCGACCATCAGCTCGGCCCTCAATCGTCTGCGCAAGATGTTCAACGATCCGCTGTTCATTCGCGTCGGCCACCGCATGGAGCCGACGGCCCGGGCCGAGGAAATCATCCAGCACCTCTCGCCGGCGCTCGATTCGCTGTCGGTGGCGTTGAGCCTGACCCACGATTTCGATCCCGCCAACAGCGCCATGACATTCCGCATCGGCCTGTCGGACGACGTCGAGTTCGGCCTGTTGCCGCCCCTGTTGAGCAGCCTGCGGCAAGAGGCGCCGCAAATCGTGTTTGTGGTCCAGCATGTCGATTACTGGCGCATCCCCGATTTGCTGGCATCGGGCGACATCACCGTGGGCATCAGCCAGACGCGCGGCCTGCCGGCCAACGCCAAGCGCAAGCTGTTGCGCCATATCCAACCCCGCGTGTTGCGCGCCGATGCGTCGGACACGCCGCTGACCCTGGACGAATACTGCTCGCGGCCTCATGTGCTGGTGTCCCATACCGCCAACGTCGCCGGGTTCGCTGACGAATGGCTGGCGGAGATCGGGCGCAAGCGCCAGGTCGTGTTGTCGGTGCCGCAATACAGCGCATTGCCGGCGTTGCTGGCCGGTACTGACCTGATCGCCAGCCTGCCGGACTATACCGCCGCCGCCATGGCGGCCTCGGGGCAACTGTTCAACGAACCCTTTCCCTTCAAGACCCCGACCCTGGATTTATCCATGGTCTGGTTGAGTCATGTCGACAGTGACCCGGCCGAGCGCTGGTTGCGCTCGCGGTTGGAGGCCTTCATGGGCGAGCGCGGGCCCTTGGCACAACCTTGACACCGGCCTGCCGCGAAACAAAATCCTGCCCCAAAGAATAAAGTCGAGGTAAGGTTGTGACCGCTGAAACCACCTCGTCATATTTTTCGAATCGGAGTCGAACACATGCCTCACCTGCACATGGAGTACACCGCCAACCTGCCCGAGCTGAAGGCCGAAGTCGCATTGCTGCGCCTGAACAATGCGCTGGTGGCCTCCGGTCAATTTTCCGCCGAGCACGACATCAAGAGCCGGGCCGTGAAACTGGAGACGTTCCGGGTGGGTACAGGGATGGGCGAGCGGGGTTTCGTGCACGTGAAGCTGGCCCTGCTCAGTGGCCGTTCGCCGGAAATCAAGAAGCAATTGGCCGAAAGCCTGCTGGCGGTGATCCAGGACCTGGGGCCATGGCCGGCCGAAGTCAGCGTGCAATTGTGCGTTGAGATCCTCGACATCGACCGCGAGCCCTATGCTAAGGCCTTGATCGGTCAATGACGCGCAGGCGTTGCGTGGGCGCAGGCCTTGATGATCTGTTCGCGTAGCCAGGTGTTGGCACTGTCCTGATCGGCGGCCTGGCTCCATTGCATGTCCAAGGTCAACCCCGGCAAGCCCTTGGGCGCTTCGTGGTAATTGAAGATCGCCTCATTGGCCAGCAGTTTCTGGATGCGCCGGGGCAGGGTCAGGATGAAGTCAGTCCCGGTGATCATCTTCAGCGCGGCACTGTAGCTGTTGGCGCGCGCGGCGACTTGCCGGTGATGGGCCTGCCGCGACAGCCAGCCGTCCACCCTGTTGCTCGCTGACGCCCAAGGCTTCGCAAACACGTGTCGGCGCTGTACGAAAGATTGAAGGCTCAGTTGCGGCTCAAGTGGCGTCGCCCGTTTGTCCATGACGCAGACCCAATCTTCCTCCAGCAACTGCCGGGATCTTAAATCGGCATGGTCGCCGTGAACGTTCGGGCCGAAGCAGATCACCAAGTCCAGGCTGCCGTCGCGCAATTCCTCGGCGGGAATGTCGGCTTCAAGTTTGTGCACGTTCACCACCACCGGCAAATTGGCGTAATCGAAGCCTTGCAGCAGCTGCGGCAGGATCAGGTGTTCGAAATATTCTGGTGCGCAGATGTTGAAGGTGACGGCTTGCCGGGTCGGATCAAAGGTCGGCGGACCGGCATGGCAAAGGTTGATGCTTTGCAAAATGGCGCGCACATGGTTGTACATGCCCTCGGCCTTGCAGGTGGGGCGCATGCCGGTGCGGGTGTTGATAAACAGTTCGTCCTCGAAACAGGTTCGCAGTTTCTTGAGGCAATAACTGACGGTTGACTGGCTGACGCACAGGGCCTCGGACACACCGGTGACACTGCTTTGCTCGTACACGGCGCTAAACACCATGAGGTCCTGCATGTCGAGCTTTCTGAGGGCGTTACTGTTCAGCATCCGTTCTGTCTCTCACTCGCTTCCTTGCGCGGATCTTGCGCAAACCAGGCTGACGATCGTAACGGAACGATGGTGCCAAGAGAATGCCAGGCAGGCGCTTTCATGGTCGGGAACGGGACAGATAGTGTAGGGAACACGACGTGTCGATCAACGACCGACTCGTTTGCTTAAGTTTAGTTAGCGGTGATCCAAGCTTCATCAAATCCATGTTTAACCGCCCAAGGTGCCGTGGGACGCTTGCCCGATGTGTTTCCTGTGATGCGCTCATGGACGCTTGGCCCCTGGCAGTGCAATACCCTCCATCCGCCGCAGTCGATCCGGTCGGCAGATGCACGCCTGCCATGGCTCCCTCCCTTGGTGCGCTGCCCTCCGAGCTGGCTTTTTGGGCGCTCTGGCATTGTCGCCATGCGCGTCCTCCGGACACTCGTTTTTCCTGTTGAACATCACGGTGCTCGCTCATGGCGAGCACAGACTGACGGCGCGTTGTCGCCCGTCCGACACGGAAATACGAGTTTTCTCATGAGCCTTGCCAAGATGTCTTTCGCACCCGTGCAACACGCCCAGGCGTTCCTTGCGCAAAACCCCGATATCGAGATGTTCGAGTTGTTCATTCTCGATAACAACGGCGTGCCCCGGGGCAAGTTGTTGCATCGGGACGAGTTGTTGGCGGTCTATGAAAGTGGCCGGCCGCTGCCCAGTACGATTCTCGGGCTGACCCTCAATGGCGATGATGTGGAAAATTCCGGGCTGGTGTGGGACGTCGGCGACATTGATTGCCGCGCCTATCCCCTCAGCGGCAGCTTGCAACGCATGCCGTGGCGGTTGATTCCCACGGCGGCGGTGCAGGTCAGTATGCATCCCCAGGAAGGCATGCCAGCGACCATCGCCGATCCGCGTTATCTGCTCAGCCAGGTGATCGAAGCCCTGCAGGCCGACGGTTTTTATCCGGTGATGGCGGCGGAGCTGGAGTTTTATCTGCTGGACGCACAGCGCGACAGCCAAGGCCGGCCGCAACCGGCGCGGGACGCTGACGGTGGTCGGCCCCGCGCCACCCAGGTCTATGGTTTGCGTGAACTGGAGCAGATCGAGCCGTTCCTCGCCGACCTGTACGCCGCGTGCAAGCTGCAAGGCATTCCGGCCCGGACCGCGATTTCCGAATACGCTCCGGGACAAGTGGAAATCACCCTTGAACACCGCAGCGATGCCTTGCAAGCCATGGATGAAGCGGTGCGCTACAAACGACTGGTCAAGGGCGTGGCCCACAAGCACGGCATGCAGGCGTGTTTCATGGCCAAGCCGTTCGAGCACTTGGCGGGCTCCGGCCTGCACATGCATGTCAGCCTGGCCGACCGCGATGGCCACAACCTGTTTGCCAGTGAAGCCGGCGACGGTACGCCACTGTTGCGCCATGCCGTGGGCGGGATGCTCGATACTTTGCTCGATTCGTTGTTGATGTTTTGCCCGAACGCCAACTCCTACCGGCGCTTCCAAAGCAACAGCTACGCACCGCTGGCCGCCACCTGGGGCGTGGACAACCGCACCGTGAGCCTGAGGGTACCGGGCGGCCCGGCGTTCTCGCGGCACATCGAGCATCGTATTTGCGGCGCCGATGCCAACCCTTACCTGGCGGCCGCGGCGATATTGGCGGGCATCCATCACGGCTTGCGTGAACAGTGCGATCCCGGGAAACCTGTGGAAGGCAACGGCTACGCCCAGGCGACCGAACTGCTGCCCACTGACTGGCTCACTACCCTGCGTGCCCTCGAGGCTTCGACTTGGGCCCGGGAAGCGTTTGGCGAGGCGTTCCTGGGGGTTTATCTGGCGGTCAAGCGCGCCGAATACCGGCAGTTCATGAGGGAAGTCGGGGAACAGGATTGGCGGTGGTATCTGAATCAGGCCTAGCAGCAGCTTAAATAATTATTTAACAGCAACTTTTTCACGAAAAATTGATGGTGGGCTGCCTAAAGTTTGTGTTGCCGTAGAAAACATCTTTTTTACATGTTTTCTGCGGCACTTCTTTTTCAAAGAGCAACTTCAGGAAGCCGTCAACCCTCATGCTGACTATTAAAGCCGTGCGCCCCGAGTGGGTGACGCTGGCCGCCAGTGCCTTTTTGTTAGTGGGCTTCAACCTCGTGCTCTGGCAACACTTGCTGGCGATCACGACGGCGGACGCTCGGGGCCTGCTGATGTGCGTGGCATTTGGCCTGATGATTTTCTGTGCGTTCAACCTGGTGTTGACCCTCGTAGCCTTCCGTCCGCTGCTCAAGCCGGTGCTGATGCTGTTGTTCCTGATCAGCGCCGGCGTGGCGTATTTCATGGCCCAATACGGCGTCCTGATCGATGCCGGCATGTTGCGCAACTTCGCTGAAACCAATGCCACGGAAGTCCGTGATCTGTTGTCGTTGAAGTTGTTTGTCTATATCGGCTTATTGGGTGTCTTGCCGTGCTGGTTGTTGTTCAAGACCCCGATCAACTACCGTCGTTGGCCAAAGGAGTTATTAAGTAAGTTACTGGTCGGCGTGGCCTCGGCCGCGGTGATCGGCGTGGTTGCCCTGGTCAACTACCAAGGTTTGTCGTCACTGTTTCGCAACCACCACGAGTTGCGCTTGATGGTCGTACCGAGCAATTACATCGGTGCCTCGCTTGGGTATTTGCGCGAACAGGTCGCGTCGGCCAAGCAGCCGTTCATCACCTTGGGCGAGGACGCGAGTCGCAACCCGGCCTGGCAAACCCATGGCCGTAAATCCCTGACCGTCCTGGTGGTGGGCGAGAGCGCCCGGGCCGAGAACTTCGGCATCCTCGGTTATCACCGCGACACCACGCCGACATTGGACAAGGAGGCCGGCCTGATCGCCTTCACCGACGTGCATTCCTGCGGCACCGAGACCGCCGTGTCGGTGCCCTGCATGTTTTCCAACATGGGGCGCAAGAACTACGACGCCAGCAAGGCCAAGAATGAGGAGGGCTTGCTGGATGTGCTCAAGCGCGCCGGGCTGGAGGTGATCTGGCGGGACAATCAATCTGGCTGCAAGGGTACCTGCGACCGGGTCACGCTGCAGGATGTCAGCAACCTCAAGGACCCGGCGCTGTGCGCCAACAGTGAGTGCCGCGATGAGATCCTGCTCCAGGGGCTGCAGCATTTCATCGACACCCTCGACAAGGACACGGTACTGGTGCTGCACCAGATGGGCAGCCACGGGCCGGAATACTTCAAGCGCTACCCCAAGGAATACGAGCATTTCACCCCGGTGTGCGAAAGCAATGCGCTGAACAATTGCAGCCGCGAGAGCATCGTCAATGGCTACGACAACACGCTGGTGTACACCGATCATGTGCTGTCGACCCTGATCGATCTGCTGCGGGCCAACCAGGACAAGGTCGACACGGCCATGCTGTACCTGTCCGACCATGGCGAGTCCCTGGGCGAGTACAACCTGTTTCTCCATGGCACGCCCTACATGCTCGCCCCGGAACAACAGAAACACGTGGCGATGCTGGCCTGGTTCTCCGACAGCTACCAGAAGTCCTTTTCGGTCGACACCCATTGCCTGCAACTGAGTCGTGAAAAGCCCTTGAGCCAGGACAACCTGTTTCATTCGATGCTCGGGTTGCTGGAAGTCAACAGCCAGGTCTACAACCGCGACCTGGACCTGTTCGCCAATTGTCGCGGCGCGGTGATTGACGGTGTGCTGGCACGGGAGTGAACGCCTGGACCTTTTTTTCACGCGGGGTTGGTTAACCTGTCAGCCAGCCTTTTCCAAGAGCCGTTTGTATGTCCGGGTTACCCCCATCCACCATCGAGCTTGAGTTCGCCAGGCAGCATGACCAGGAGCATGCGCAGGTTTGCTGCCGACCGGCGCCTCGCCGCTTGCGCCTGGCGTTCTGGCGCGACGAACAAATGGTTCGCAATGCCCTCAAGGTGGCGGGCGAGCCGGGGTTGGTGCTGGACGTGGCCTGTGGGGCAGGACGGTTCTGGCCGGTGCTGGCCGAGCATGCCAACCGGGTGATCCTGGCGGCGGACCCGTCGCCGGACACGCTCGAACACGCGCTCACCCACCATGGCGACACGTTGCTCCAGCGGGTCAAGACCTTCCCGAGTTCGGCATTCACCCTTGGGCTGTCGGCCAACGCAGTGGATTGTATTTTCTGTTTGCAACTGTTTCGCCACCTCCGCGCCAGCGAGCATCGCCTGGTACTGTTGCGCGAGTTTCATCGGGTCAGTCGCGACACGGTGATCGTTTCGGTGAAAATCGAAGGGCGCCTCAAGATGGGCCAGGTGCCGCAACGCAGCCTGGCCGACAAGGCCAATGTCGAAGCCGAGTTTCGCCAGGCGGGTTTCAGCGTGCTTTGGTACCAGGATTTCCTACCCGGTTTTGCGCTGACGCGTGTTTATGTATTGCGTAAGACCGGTTAATTCTTGATGTAGGACTATTCTTGCTTTTTCGCAGGCGATTTCTCTCAGACAGCTGCTCTATGGATGCTCGCAATCGCCAGCGGCGATATATACTGCGCGCCATTCTTCAAGGGAGAGCCGTGTGGCCATCGATATTCACTGGATTCGCGACAACGATAGCCTCGGTCAGTTTTGCGCCGAGTGGCAGCAGTTGCCATTCGTCGCCCTCGACACCGAATTCATGCGGGTCGACACCTTTTATCCCATTGCTGGCTTATTGCAGATTGGCGACGGCAAGCGTGCCTACCTGATCGACCCCTTGACCATCGACAACTGGCAGCCGTTGGCCGCTCTGCTGGAAAACCCGGCGGTGCTCAAGGTGCTGCACGCTTGCAGCGAAGACCTTGAAGTGCTGCTGCGCCTGACCGGTAGCCTGCCCGCGCCGCTGTTCGATACCCAATTGGCTGCCGCCTACCTGAACCTGGGTTTCTCCATGGGCTATTCGCGGCTGGTGCAGGAAGTGCTGGGCATCGAGCTGCCCAAGGGCGAGACCCGTTCCGATTGGTTGCAACGGCCCCTGTCCGAGACGCAAATCAGCTATGCGGCAGAGGATGCGGTGCATCTGGCGGAGGTTTTCGTAGAACTGCGCCCGAAGCTTTCCGACGAAAAATACCGCTGGGTCTTGGAGGATGGGGCCGAACTGGTGGCCAACCTGCGTCGCGAAGTCGACCCGTACGAGGTCTACCGCGAGGCGAAGCTGGCCTGGAAACTTTCCCGTGCCCAATTGGCCGTGCTGCGCGAGCTGTGCGCCTGGCGCGAACGTGAGGCGCGGGCCCGTGACCTGCCGCGCAACCGCATCATCCGCGAGCATTCGCTGTGGCCCCTGGCCCGCACCCAGCCGGATAACCTCGGCGCGCTGGCGAAAATCGAAGACATGCACCCGCGTACCGTGCGCCAGGACGGCCAGTTTCTGCTGGACCTGATCCAGCGCGCCGCCAGCATCCCGCCCGAGCAATGGCCGCCGGCCGTGGCCGAGCCGTTGCCCATCGAGGCCGCTGCCCTGGTCAAGCGCCTGCGGGCGCTGGGGCAGGCTGAAGCCGAGCGCCTGGGCATTGCCCCGGAGCTGATGCTGCGCAAGAAAACCCTCGAGGCGCTGATCAAGAGCGGCTTTCCCGAGGGTCCTTACCAATTGCCCGATTCGCTGCGTGGCTGGCGCCGCGAATTGATGGGCCAGGCGCTGCTCGACAGCCTGGCCACTGCCGGAGAACAGCCTTGAAACGTATCTGCTCCATCTACCGCAGCTCGAAGAAAAACGAGATGTACCTGTATGTGCTCAAGAGCGATGCCTTGGAGCGCGTGCCCGAGCCATTGATGGCCGCCTTCGGCAAGGCGATCCACGCCTTTGACCTGGTGCTGAGCCCCGAGCGTGAGCTGTCCCGGGAAGACATCAACAAAGTGCTGGAAAACCTCGACACCCAGGGCTATCACTTGCAGATGCCACCGGCCGAAGACGAGTACATCGAGCATTTGCCCGAAGAGTTGTTGCGCCGCAACGACCCGGTCTGATGGTATTGGAGGCGCCTGTCCTGGGCGCTTCTTGAAAAACGGAATGATTTATTGACGATGATCGCAAGGATGGAGCGACACTCTGTCGGCGATCGTCTGCACTGTTTTTGAAAGGTTTGATTCATGCGCGTTCTGATTGCCGAACACGATCACGCGGTGTATGCCCAGCTTCTGCGTCAGGCTGCACCCGATATTGAAGTGCTGACCAGCGGCGATTCCGCCGAACTGTCGCGACTCGCCACCGATTGCCCGGTCTGGCTCGGCCAGCCTGATCTGCTGGCCACCCTGTTGCGTCAAGGCCACCAGCCCCGCTGGCTGCAATCGACCTGGGCGGGCATCACGCCGCTGCTGGCCGATGGCTTGAGCCGCGATTACCGCCTGACCCGTGCCGTGGGCATTTTTGGCCAGGTGATGGCTGAGTATGTGCTGACCTACATGCTCGGCCATGAGCGCGAGGTGCTGGCCCGGTTGGTCAGCCAGGTCGAGCGCAAGTGGGACAACCGCCAGGGCCAAGGCCTGGCTGGACGCAAGGTGCTGATCGTCGGGACGGGGGACATCGGCCAGCGTGTGGCGCAGTTCCTGGTGCCGTTCGGCGTGCAGTTGTACGGCATCGCCAGCGAAGCCAGGGAAATGGCGCCGTTCATCGAGGTCGGGGCACTGAAGGATCTGCCGCGGCTGGTGGGCGAGGTGGATTACGTGATCAATCTGCTGCCCAACACGCCAGAGACCCATGACATCTACGACGCGGCGCTGTTCAAGCAGTTCAAGCCGACCGGGTTGTTCATCAACGTTGGCCGCGGCGTAGCGGTTGTGGACGCGGACCTGGTGCAAGCCCTGAAGGAAGGGCACCTGGCCGGCGCGGTGATCGACGTCTGCCGCCAGGAGCCGCTGCCGCAGCGCCATCCGTTCTGGACCGCCTGGGGCCTGCTGCTGACCGGCCACAGTTCGGCACCGACTTCGCCACCGATGATGGCGCAGTTGTTCCTGGATAACCTGCGGGCCTACCAGGCGGGCGAAGCACTGCGTGGTGAAGTGAATTTCGCCCGAGGCTATTGAAGCCATCCTCGATCAAATTGTGGGAGCGGGCTTGCTCGCGAAAGGGCCGGCACATTCAACATTTATGCTGACTGAGACTCCGCTTTCGCGAGCAAGCCCGCTCCCACAGTGATTTTTCAGTGGCCACAAAAAATGCGTTCGCCACAGAACCCATTGTGGGAGCGAGCTTGCTCGCGATAGCGGTGTGTCAGTCGCCATCGAAGTGGCTGATCTGGCGCCATCGCGAGCAGGCTCGCTCCCACAGTGGTTATTTCAGTGAGCATAAAAGGGGTTACAGGGTGAAATCACCTTCTGCCACCAGTTCGCTCAGCGGCCGGCGTGGGCTTGGGACTTCGCGGGCCTGGAGGTATTCGGCCAGGGTCGATTTGTCCCCCAGCTTGCCAATCGCCACGGCGGCGTGCAGGGCGTAGCCTTGCGGGATCTTCAGTTCCTTGCGGGTCAGTTCCTGGTCGAAACCGGCCATGCCATGGGTGTGCCAGCCGCTGAGGCTGGCTTGCAGCGCCAGGTGGCCCCAGGCCGCGCCGGTGTCGAAGGTGTGGCTCTGCGCCGGGGTTTCCTCGGTGGCGCCGGGCACCGCGAAGGTGGTTTTCGAGACGATGATCACCAGCGCCGAGGCGTGTTGGGCCCAGCCGCGGTTGAACTCGTTGAGCAAGCCCAGGAAACGCTCCCAGTTCGGCGTGTCGCGCCGTGCGTACAGGAAACGCCAAGGCTGGGAGTTGTAGGCCGAAGGGGCCCAGCGTGCGGCTTCGAAGAAGCTCAGCAAGGTTTCTTCGGCAATGCTTTCGCCGGTAAAGGCGCGGGGCGACCAGCGTTCGATGAACTGGGGGTGGATCGCGTAATCGGCAATACGGGAGTTGGCGCTCATGGGCTTACCTGGCACGAGTGTGGAAAGACAATCAAGCAACCTACGTCCCGCCGCCCGGCCTGACAAGCCCCTGTATACCGACAGTCGCCAATGCTTGGCCTCAAGAGGCCCCGGCACTAGACTGTCGGCCTTTTCACCACCTGATGTTGATGCTCGAACCATGGCCGCCAAAGTCGAACCGTTCTGGATACGCAAAACCCTCGATCAGCTCGATCCCCAGGAATGGGAATCGCTGTGCGACGGCTGTGGCCTGTGCTGCCTGCAAAAGCTCGAAGACGAAGATGACAACAGCGTCTACTACACCCGCATCGCCTGCAAACTGCTGGACCTGAAAACCTGCCAGTGCACCGACTACCCCAACCGTCGTGAGTTCGTGCCCGATTGCATCCAGCTCACGCCGGGCAAGGCCGATGAGTTCAAATGGCTGCCGCCGACCTGCGGTTATCGGCTGGTCAGCGAGGGCAAGGACTTGCCGTTGTGGCACCACCTGGTCTGCGGCGATCGCGATGCCGTGCACCATGAACGCATTTCCCAGTCTGGACGTATGCTGGCCGAAGGCAGCGTGCCGGAAGACGACTGGGAAGATCATCTGATTTTTCGCGCCGGCTGAACCGCCGGGCGGCGCGCCACCTGGGAGAACCCATGGCTGCAGGATTGAAACGGATACTGGCGGCCGGGTTGCTGGCAGTGTGCGGGCCGCTGTGGGCGGCGCAGAAAGTCGACCTGGATTATCACGTGCACCTGTTGCCCCAGAGCGACCAGGCCGAAGTGCGCCTGACCCTGGCCCGGGGCTCGGCGGTGCGCAGCCTGGATTTCGACCTCGGCGACGGCAGTCGCTACAGCGATTTCAAGGCCGACGGCCAATGGCAGCTCACCCCTGGCAAAGAAGCCCGTGGTGTCTGGCGTCCGGCCGCGGACAAGGCGAGCCTGAGCTACCGCGTGCGCATCAGCCATGCCCGCAAGAACGCCACCTTCGAAACCCGCATGACCCCGACCTGGGCGTTGCTGCGCGGCGATGATCTGGTGCCGTCGGCCAAGCTCGATCAGCAGGACGGCATCGAACTGGTGGCACGTCTTGAGGTTGAATTGCCTGACGGCTGGAAAAGCATCGAGACCCCTTGGCCGCGCATCGGCAAGCAGCGCTTCCGCATCGACAACCCCTCGCGCCTGTTCGACCGTCCCACGGGCTGGATGCTCGCCGGCAAACTGGGAAGCCGCCGTACCCGCCTGGGTGAAACCGAAGTGACCGTGGCCTCGCCCCGGGGCCAGGGCATGCGCCGGATGGACGTGCTGACGCTGCTGACGTTCGTCTGGCCGCAGGTGCAAGCGCTGGTGCCGCGCCATCCGGCCAAGTTGCTGATTGTCGGCGCTGGCGATCCGTTGTGGCGTGGCGCCCAGGCCGGCCATGACTCGATTTACCTGCACAGCCGCCCGCCGCTGGTCAGCGAACGGGGCAGCAGCCCGTTGTTGCGGGAGTTGGTGCAGGCACTGGCCCGGGTCAATGATCAGGACCGTAGCGATTGGATCAGCGAGGGGCTGACCGAATATTACGCGGTCGAACTGCTGCGCCGCGCCGGCGGCTTGAGCGATGAGCGCTACCAGACCCTGAACGACCGACTCGCCCACGACAGCAAGGGCGTCACCACTTTGCGCGGCGAGCAGATCAGCCCGGCGGCCGTGGCCAAGGCGGTATTGCTGTTGCAGGAACTGGACCGCGAGATTCGCCTGAAGACCCGTAACAAGCGTTCGCTGGATGATGTGTTGCAGGGGGCGATGCGCCTGGAAACCGTCGACACCGAGGCGTTTGTACAGCTCAGTGAAAGTGTTTTGGGTGGGGCTTCCACTGTGCTGGATACCCAGTTACTTCAGTGATACCGTCTTCGCGAGCAAGCCCCACAGTTTTGCGCAATGGCCTGGAGGCTTGTGTGGCGAGGGAGCTTGCTCCCGCTGGGGCGCGCAGCGGCCCCAAAAAAGCGGTGAGCGCTTCGCACTCAAGCGGGAGCAAGCTCCCTCGCCACGAGACTGTGCGATTTTTAAACCTCTGTGAAAGGGAGCTTGCTCCGGGGCAATTCAGAGCCCAACCTTCGGCGAATTCAACGAATCATTCCCCGTCACCGTAGCCGTGCCAGTCGCCGCCTCGGCGTTGGCCTTCAGGCGACTCAGCTCTTCACCGGCCTGCTCGATGCGGGCACGGGCGTTGTCCAGGTTCTGGCGATTCTTTTCCAGCAGGCTCTTGGCCGAGCAATGCCCGGTGATGCCCCGCGCCAACGCCATGCCGCCGATCGCCAGTTGAGCCAGCCCGATCACCCCGCCACGGCGTATGCCCTTGCCCATCATCAGCACACCGCCGGCCAACGAGCCAATGCGCTCCCAGCCGTGCACGTTTTGCGGCGGATGGGATTGGAAAGGGGTGCGCTCAATCGGCTCGAACGGATTGTTATCGCTCATGATCTGTCTCCAGTGTGGGGATTGGTATAAAGCTGACTGCCTGAGCGATTGCCTTGTTCAATCGAATATCGCACCGATCAGCGGAATTGCGGCCCCGAACGGGTGTTGTTGCCCTTGGCCATGCGGTCGTACAACACGACGTTGACGGTGGCGGCCAGGTTCATGCAGCCGTTGGTGGGGATATAGATCACGTCTTCGCACCAATCACGGATGTCCTTGTCCAGCGAGCCGTCTTCCGGGCCGAAGATGTACAGCGCCCGGTCCGGGTGGGTGTATTCGGGCAGTGGGCGAGCGCCTTCCACCAGCTCGACGGCAACTGGCACACAGCCCAGGGGCAGGATTTTCTTCAGGTCATCGATACCGATCAGCGGGATGTCGTAGTGGACTTTCTTGGTGTCGGTGACGAAGTCGGCGGCGCGCTCATAGCGCTTGCCGGTGTAGAACACCGACGCCACGCCGTAGCAACCGGCGGCACGCATGACCGAACCGACGTTTTCCGGGGACTTGGGGTTGAACAGACCGATGCAGCTATAGCGTTTGTTGGCCACGGGCGGGGTGCCTTTGGGGAAAAGGCGCGATTATACGGGGAATGGGGAAGGGTGGTCAGGTTCGAGATGTGTGGTGCATGGTCGGCCGCCTTCGCGAGCAGGCTCGCTCCCACAGTGAGTTTCGGCGTTCACAAAAACCTGTGGGAGCAAAGCTTGCTCGCGAAATAGGCGCCTCGGTTTCTGAAAGACCGCATCGGCTTCATCGCGGGCAAGCCTTGCTCCCACAAAAGCAGGGCTCGTCACTTGGCTGATTACTCGTCTTTCTTCATCAACCCAGCCAACGCGGCGAACGGGTTGTGGGTCGCCTTGGCAATCTTCGGGGTGCTCAGGGAGCCGTCGCCGAAATATTGCTGGTCGGTGTAGCGCGAGTGTTCGTTGTCGTGGCAGTACAGGCACAGCAGTTCCCAGTTGGAACCGTCCTGCGGATTGTTGTCATGGTTGTGGTCGCGGTGGTGAACGGTCAGTTCGCTCAGGCGCTTGCCGGAAAACTCACGGGCGCAGCGGCCACAGACATGGGGGTACATTTTCAGGGCTTTGTCGCGGTAGCCCATCTCCCGGTCGCGCTGGGCATCGGCGAGGATGCGGTCCAGCTTGGCGGTGTTGGACGGTGGCGTTGACGAACTCATGGGTTCACCTTCGTAGAAAAGACTGATGACGGTTGGACAGAGTTTAGCTCAGCCCTTGAGCTTCTCGGCAATCCAGATGGTGTGGCGAGTGCCTTTGTTGCCATGGGCGAACACTTGCACCTCTTCGGCCTTGAAACCGGCCTTCTTCAGCTTGTCGGAAAACTGCCGGTCAGCGCTGGCCGACCATACCGCCAGCACGCCCTTGGGCCGCAGGGCCTTGGCGCAAGCGGCCAGGCCACCGGCCGAATACAGCCAACTGTTGGCTTTCTGGGTCAGGCCTTCCGGGCCGTTATCGACATCGAGCATGATCGCGTCGAACCCCTGGGGTTCGGCTTGCAGCACCTTGGCCACGTCTTCCATGCGGATCACCGTGCGCGGGTCCGCCAGCGGCCGCCCGGCCTTTTCACCCAGGGGGCCACGGTTCCACTCGACCACGCCGGGCACCAGCTCGGCCACCACCACTTCGGCGGTCTTGCCCAGGTGCTTGAGGGCCGAGGCAAGGGTGAAGCCCATGCCGAGGCCGCCGATCAGCACGCGCGAGCCAGGACGGCCGGCGACCTTGCGGCAAGGAATCTCGGCCAGGGCGTCTTCGGAACCGTGCATGCGGGTGTTCATCAACTGCCCGCCATCGCCGCCCTGGATCTTGATGACGAAGTCTTCGCCGTACTCGAACAGGCACAGGGCACCGCCGTTGTCAGGAATGGGCGTGGTGTCGAGCAGAACGAAACGTTTCATGGAGATCTCGTAGGAGGGCAGACCGGCGCGGTAACGACTAGCCTTAAAGCAGACAATAGCCACGGAGCCATTGATGAAGTGCATCATTCTAACGGCCATTGCCCTGGCGGCGCTCTCAATAAGTTGCGCCCAGGCTCAACAACCGACGATTCCGGTCAACCCGCCGAGCATCCCCGGATCGCCGGGCACTGCCACGCCCATGCCCTATCCGCCGGTCACGCCTAACGGCGTGCCCAAGGCCGGCCCGGGAAATGGTGGGCCGCCCTTGCTGCCGCCGATCGAAATGCCCAAGCCGCCCAAGGACCAGCCGATACCGGGCATGGAGCCGAAGCCGGTGAAGGCCAAGTCGCCGGGGGGGTAGGACTGAGATCCTTTGGACAATGAAACCCTGTGGGAGCGGGCTTGCTCGCGAAGGCGGCGGATCAGTCAGCATTGATGTTGACTGGCACACCGCTTTCGCGAGCAAGCCCGCTCCCACAGGGGGTATGGTTGCCACAGAGGATTATGGCGGCTGTCAGACCTGCTGCGACAACAGCTGCCCATCGGCCATGCGCAGGCGCTTGGACAGGGAGACGGCGAGGGCGCGGATGATCTTGGCGGCGATCTTGGGGGCGTCGTTGAGCATTTTTTCCAGGGAGTCCTTGCCCAGGTTCAGCAACTGGCAATCACTGGCGGCGATGCAACTGGCTGAGCGCCGTTCACCGTCGAGCACGGCCATTTCGCCGAAGGCCCGGCCGCTGCGCAGCGTGGCGATGGTCACGGGTTGGCCGTCGGGGCCGGTTTTCTGCACGGCCACCTGGCCGGTGTGGATGATGCACATGAAGCTGCCGGCATCGCCTTCGCGGAAAATCGCTTCGCCCTCGGTGATGGCGCTGATGCTGAAGTAGCCCGACGCCGCGGCGAAGTCTACCGGTAGCAACTGGTCGAACAGGCCGCAGTCCATCAGCCAGTCGCGGATTTCTTTGTTCAGTAAGGTCGGTTCTGACATGTCGGCACGGTCTTTTTCTTGTCGTTTTCTGCGGTTCTTTGGATTGTCTTGAGTGCAAGGCGATCTCTTGTGGGAGCGGGCTTGCTCGCGAAGACGGTCGGTCATTCGACATCCAAGTTGAATGTCAGTCCGCTTTCGCGAGCAAGCCCGCTCCCACAATGGGGCAGCGTCATGTCTGAGCCTTGCGCATGCAGCTAAGACCCGGCCATCCCACAGAGTTCCTCAGACCCGCCCCAAAACCTTCAAGACAAATGCATATTCGAGCGCTACGTCACGTAATCCCTGGTAGCGCCCGCTCATTCCGCCGTGGCCGGCGCCCAGCTCGGTCTTGAGCAGCAGGGGGTTGTTGTCGGTCTTGGTGGCGCGCAATTTCGCCACCCACTTGGCCGCTTCCCAGTACTGCACGCGGCTGTCGTTGTAGCCAGCGATCACCAGCAGCGCCGGGTACGCCTGGGCGCTGACGTTTTCGTACGGGGCGTAGGCCCGGATCCGATCATAAACGTCCGGCTCCTCTGGATTGCCCCATTCGTCGTATTCGGTGACCGTCAGCGGCAAGTCCGGGTCGAGCATGGTGTTGAGCACATCGACGAACGGCACTTCGGCAATCGCCACCTTGAACAGCTCCGGGCGTTGGTTGAGCACCGCGCCGATCAGCAGGCCACCGGCACTGCCGCCGCTGATCGCCAGTTGCCCGGCGGTGGTGAAACCGTTGGCGATCAAATGTTCGGCGCAGGCGATGAAGTCGCCGAACGTGTTGTGCTTATGTTCCTGCTTGCCGGCGCGATACCAGGCTTCCCCCAGCTCGCCGCCGCCCCGTACGTGGGCGATGGCAAACGCCACGCCGCGGTCGAGCAGGCTCAGCCGCGAATGGGAAAACCACGGGTCGAGGCTTTCGCCATAGGCACCGTAGCCGTACAGGTACAGCGGCACCGGCCGGCCGAGGTCTTCGCGCCTGACCACCAGGCTGATGGGCACCTGGGTGCCGTCCGGCGCCGTGGCCCAGAGCCGCTGGCTGACATAGGCGTCGGCATCGAACGGCCCCAGCACAGGGGTTTGCTTGAGCACCACCTGGGCGCCGCTGGCCAGGTCCAACTGACGGATCTGCGCCGGACGGTTCAAGGCCTCGTAACGCAGGCGAATGCGATCGCTGATGAATTCCAGGCTGTTCTGCACATGCAGGCTGTAGGCCGCGTCCGGCAGTTGCACCCGATACGCCGGCAAACCCTGGGGATGCACCTCGATGATCGGCAGGCCGCCTTCGCGCAGGCTCAGGGTCATGGCCCCGGCGTTCAGGCTCAGGCCGTCGATCATCACCGTGTCGCTGTGGGGGATCAGGTTCTGCCAGTCGGCCTCGGTTGGTGCCACGCCGGTGTCGGCGGCCTGATACAGGGCGAAGTTGATCCCGTCGCGGTTACTGCGGATCAACCAGGTCCATTGACCATCGAGGAGGCCGTGGTCGACGTCGTATTCGTGGTTTTCCACCCGTGGTGCCAGGCAGGTGAAGGGCTGTTGCGGTTGCGCGGCGTCCAATACCCAGACTTCGCTGGTGGTCTTGCTCCCGAGGGACAGGATCAACTGCTTTTCCGAACTCGAACGATAGCAATGCAGGAAGAAACGTCCGTCCGGCTCATGGAACACTTCCTCGGCGGCCGTGCCGTCCAGGCGATAGCGCCAGAGCTTGTGGGGGCGGTGGGTGTCGTCCAGTTCGCCAAAAAACAGCGTCAGGCTGTCGTTGGCCCAGGTCATGCTGCCGTCGCAATTGTCGAAGGACAGTTCACTGACCTTGTCGTTGGACAATTCCTTCACGAACAGGGTGTAGATCTCGTCGCCCGTGGTGTCCAGGCTGTAGGCCAGGCGCTGGTGGTCGGGGCTGATGCTGAAGGCGCCCAGGGCAAAGAAACCGCCGCCGGCCAACGCGTTCGGGTCCAGCAGCAGTTGTTCGTGGCTTTCGTCCACGGTCAGGCTGTCGTCAGCCGGGCGCGGGCAACGGTAATGGCGTGGGTATTCGTCACCGGCGGTGGTGCGGGTGTAATACAGGTACGGGCCCCAGGGCGAGGGCAGCGACAGGTCGGTCTCGAGGATCCGGCCCTTGATTTCCTGGAACAGGGTTTCGCGCAGTTCGGCCTGATCGGCGAGTTGCGCCTCCTGGTAGCTGTTTTCCGCCTTGAGGTAGTCGAGCACGGCGTCGGTGTCGCGTTCCTGCAGCCAGGCGTACGGGTCAACACCGGCGTCCCTGCGGGCGATCGGGGCGTTGGAAACGTGGGCAGATAGGGACATGAAAGGCTCTCGAACGTTGTACGAAAAGGGACACGCGGTCTGGACAGAACCCACCGCCCAGGCCATTCGCCAGACGCCGGGGCAGCCTGACGCGCGAAAAGCCGTTACTATAAGCGCCTCTTTGCCTGCCTTGCCATGGACACCATGACCGAGAATGACTATCTGATCGCCTGGGGCCTCTACGCCTTCGCCGCCCTGGGCTGCCTGCTGGTGTGGATGCGCATGACGCGCTGGATGTGGCGCTGGTTGCGTGAACCGCTGCGCTTGCTGATGGCGGTGTTGCTGTTCAGCCCCACCGTCGTCGATCCGGTGAAGGACAAGGTTGCCCCGGCCCTGGCCATTGTCGCCCTGGACATCTTGTTCAAGGTCGGCAACAACGCCTGGCGGGCGGCGTCCGACCTGCTCATGTACGGCATGATCGCCTTCGGCCTCTACCTGGTGATCGTGCTGATCCGCTTCCCCATCGAGCGGGCCGCCAACGCGCGCAAGGAACGGGCTGCCGCCGCCAAAGCCGCCGCCGCGGCCGATGAGCCGGAGGACGAGCCACCGTTCGGTGTGGCCGGGGATGACCGTTACGGTCGCCCGCCCGTGCCGAGCAACCCCCAGCGTTCGCGTATCGAACCGCGCCTGTAAGCAGGCCTGCCCCTTGAAGCGAGAGTTCGAGCATGTGTGAGTTACTGGGCATGAGTGCCAATGTGCCGACCGACATCGTGTTCAGCTTCACCGGGCTGATGCAGCGCGGCGGCAAGACCGGGCCGCACCGGGACGGCTGGGGCATCGCCTTCTATGAGGGCCGTGGCCTGCGCCTGTTCCAGGACCCGGCCGCCAGCAGCGAATCGGAGGTGGCGAACCTGGTGCAGCGTTATCCAATCAAGAGCGAAGTGGTGATCGGGCACATTCGCCAGGCCAACGTCGGCAAGGTCTGCCTGTCCAACACCCATCCGTTCGTGCGTGAGTTGTGGGGCCGCAACTGGTGTTTCGCCCACAACGGCCAGCTCGCCGATTTCCAGCCGGGCGCAAGCTTCTACCGCCCGGTGGGCGACACCGACAGCGAAGCGGCTTTCTGCGATCTGCTCAACCGCGTGCGCCAGGCCTTCCCCGAACCGGTGGACGTGGAACAGTTGCTGCCGTCGTTGATCGAGGCCTGCACCGAATACCGCAGCAAAGGCGTGTTCAATTGCCTGCTCAGCGATGGCGACTGGCTGTTCTGTTATTGCTCGACCAAACTGGCCCAGATCACCCGTCGCGCGCCGTTCGGCCCGGCGCGGCTCAAGGATGTGGACGTGATTGTCGATTTCCAGGCGGAAACCACACCCAACGACGTGGTCACGGTGATCGCCACCGAACCCTTGACCGAAAACGAAACCTGGACCCGCTACGAACCGGGCCAATGGAGCCTTTGGCGACGCGGCGAATGCGTCAGCCAGGGCCGGACCGAATAAGGACGTCACGCTATGTTGCTCAGTTATCTACGGCTGGTGTTGTTCGCGGTGGGCCTGTTGGTTGGGGTCCAGGTGCCAGGGTTCATCAATGATTACGCCAAGCGGGTCGAGGCTCACCTGATCGAGGCGCAGACCGGCCTGCAAGGTTTCCAGGGCACCGCCAACCAATTTTTCAAGGGTGACATGCAGGCGCTGGTGGCCCATTACCGCGCCAGCGAAGACCCGATCTTTCGCAGCGATGCCGACAGCCTGAACACCTTGCTCGTGCGCCAGCAGGCCTTGGACAAGCAATTCCAGGCGATGCAAGGCCCGTGGTACATCCGCCTGCTGCAAGTGGCGCTGGCCGCCGATCCGGACATCCGCAAGGAAACCTGGAACGGCTACAGCTACCAGATCCTGCTGACCCCCGAAGCGATGATCTGGGGCATCAGCGGCGCGATGTTGCTGTCGTTCGGCCTGGAATGCCTGTTCCGCCTGATCGACTGGGTGGTGCTGGGCGGCAAGCGCCTGCGCCAGGGCCGGCCGATCGAAGAGCGTGACCTGCGCGGGCTCTGACTCGATGGTTCAGTGAGCTTCCTGTGGCGAGGGAGCTTGCTCCCGCTGGGCTGCGGAGCGGCCCCAAGATTTTGCGAGCGCTACGCACTCGAGCGGGAGCAAGCTCCCTCGCCACAAAAGCGGTCTGCCTTTGCGGGTGATGTGCTGCCCAATCAAATTTTTCTTATGACCCAGCCAAGGTTTTATTCGTTGGACGGGATCGGCCGCGCGCTCAAGAATCGGGGCAACGGTCTCCACGTCAGCGTCGTCGAGACTCACAACAATAAAACCGTGGAGAACCACCATGAGTGCACCCGACACGCTCGGCGTCCCCCAACCCCAGGCCCGTTCTGGCCCGTTCGATTGGTATCGCAACATCAACCAGCAGGAACGTCGCACCTTCTGGAGCTGCAAGATCGGTTACGCCCTGGACGGCATGGACACCCAGATGCTCAGTTTCGTGGTGCCGACCCTGATCGCGATGTGGGGCATCACCACCGGCCAGGCAGGCCTGATCCACACCAGCACCTTGATCGCGTCGGCCATTGGCGGCTGGGTGGCGGGTATTCTCTCGGACCGGATCGGTCGGGTGCGCACCTTGCAACTGACGGTGCTGTGGTTCGCGTTCTTCACCTTCCTGTGCGGCTTTGCCCAGAACTACGAGCAGCTGTTGATCGCCCGCACCTTGATGGGCTTCGGCTTTGGCGGCGAGTGGACCGCCGGTGCGGTGTTGATGGGCGAGGTGATCCGTGCCAAGGACCGTGGCAAGGCGGTGGGCATGGTGCAATCGGGTTGGGCGCTGGGCTGGGGCATGACGGCGATTCTGTATGCGCTACTGTTCTCGGTGTTGCCGCCGGAAGATGCCTGGCGCGCACTGTTCATCCTCGGCATCGTGCCGGCGGTGTTCGTGATTTTCGTCCGCCGGCTGGTCAAGGACCCGGAAGTCTATAACCAGACCAAGGCCCGGTTGACGCCGGAAAATCCCGCGAAGTTCTACGAGATTTTTGCCCCTGGCATCCTCTTCACCACCCTGCGTGCCTCGCTGCTGACCACCGGTGCCCTGGGCGGCTACTACGCCATCACGTCCTGGCTGCCGACGTTTCTCAAGAATGAACGGGGCTTGAGTGTATTGAGCACCGGTGGCTACCTGGCGATGGTGATCGTCGGTTCCTACGTGGGCTATGTCATCAGCGCGTACCTGTCGGACATCCTGGGACGAAAGAAGAACTTCGTTCTGTACGCTGTCGGCTCGTTCACCATCGTCCTGCTGTACACCCAGGTGCCGGTGAGCAATAACGTGATGCTGTGGTTGGGCTTTCCCCTGGGCTTTTTCGCTTCCGGGATGTTCAGCGGCATGGGCTCGTTCCTCACCGAGCTGTTTCCTACGCGCATCCGCGGTTCGGGCCAGGGCTTTTGCTACAACATTGGCCGGGCGGTGGCGGCATTGTTCCCGCTGTTGATCGGTATCTTGAGCCAGAAGGTGCCGCTGAGCGTAGGTATCGGCGCGTTCGCGGCGGTGTCCTACGGCGTGGTGATCCTCGCGGCCCTGAGCCTGCCGGAAACCCAAGGCAAGCAGTTGGAAGCCGAGTAACTGATACCCTGTGGGGGCTTGGGCTCCATGGCTTGGCCCCACAGTCAAAGAAGAAAAAACCTACAGGAGCGTTCACCGTGAACCGCCTGCTACTGAATTGCGATATCGGCGAAAGCTTCGGCAGCTGGACCATGGGTCTGGACGCCGAGGTGATGCCCTTCATCGATTGCGCCAACATTGCTTGCGGCTTCCATGCCGGCGACCCGAGCATCATGCGCAAGACCGTCAGCCTGGCCCTGAGCCACGGCGTGCGGATCGGCGCGCACCCGGCCTATCAAGACCTGGCGGGCTTCGGCCGGCGTTCCATGGCCTATGGCGCCCAGGAGCTGCAGGACTTGCTGCACTACCAGATCGGCGCCCTCGACGGCATCTGCCGGGCCCAGGGCGGGCGAGTCAGCTACGTCAAGCCCCACGGGGCGATGTACAACGACATGATGGCCAACCCGGCGCAATTGCGCGCCGTGATCCAGGCCGTCGCGGCCTATGACCGGCAACTGCCGCTGATGCTCATGGCGACCCGGGACAACAGCGCCGCCCAGGCCCTGGGCGACGAGTACGGCCTGACCCTGTGGTTCGAGGCCTTTGCCGATAGGGCCTATGACAGTGCCGGTCGCCTGGTTTCGCGACAGGCACCAGGGGCGGTGCATCACGATCCCGAGGTCATCATCGGGCAGGCCCTGACCATTGCCCGTGGCGATGCGTTGACCGCCAGCGACGGCAGTGCCTTGCACCTCATGGCCAATACCTTGTGCGTGCACGGCGACAACGCCAGCTCCGTGGCGGCCGTGCAGCGCATCCGCGAAGCCCTGGACGGGCAGAGTGCGCCATGAAACCACGCGTGGAAGTGGTGGCGGTGGACTGCCTGATGGTGCGCCTGTTCGATGAGATCACCGAGGCCAACATGCCCTGGATGCTCGCCGCCAGCGAGCGCCTGCGAGCGGTGTTTGCCGAGCGTTTGATCGATCTGGTGCCGTCCTACACCACCTTGATGGTGCACTACGATTTGCTCGCCCTGAACCCGGTCCAGGCCCGCGATTTGATCGACGAGGCGCTGCATAACCTTTCACCGGATGCCCGCTCGACCGGCCAATGCCATGTGCTGCCGGTGTGGTACGACGTAAGCGTCGGGCCGGAGCTTGAGCTGTTGGCGAGTCGCAGCGGCTTGACGGTCGCCCAGGTGATCCGCCGCCACAGCGAACGGGAGTACCAGGTGTTTGCCCTGGGCTTCGCCCCCGGTTTCGCCTTCATGGGGCTGGTGGACGAAGAACTGGCCGCCCCGCGCCTCGACACGCCACGCAAGCGCGTGGCAGCGGGCAGCGTCGGTATTGCCGAGCGTCAGACCGCGGCGTATCCAGTGGTTTCGCCCGGCGGTTGGAACCTGATCGGGCGCACCCCGGCCAAACTGTTCGATCGTGAGCGTGACGGCTACAGCCTGATGCAGCCGGGGGACACGGTACGTTTTGCCGCCGTGGACCACGCCGAATTCATCGCCCTGGGTGGCGACGACACACCGTTGGAGGCCCAGGCATGAGCCGGTTGTTGATCGAGGCCAGCACCCCGCTGTGCCTGTTACAGGACGCCGGCCGTTTCGGCGTGAGACACCTGGGCGTGACCCAGGGCGGCGCGGCGGATTGGTTGTCGATGGCCTGGGCCAATTGGATGCTGGGCAATGACCTGGACGCGGCGGTGGTGGAGATTACCCTCGGCGGCTTTACCGTGGTGGCCGACGAGGATTGCGTGCTGGCGCTGGCCGGGGCTGACCTGGGCGCGCGGATAGACGGCCAGGGCGTGGCATCGTGGCGTTTCTTCAGCTTGCGCAAAGGCCAGGTCCTGGCGCTCACCCAGCCCGTGCTCGGTGCCCGGGCCTACTTGGCGGCCCCAGGTGGGTTCAATGCGCCTACGGTGCTGGGCAGCCGGGCGACGGTGGTCCGTGAGGAACTCGGTGGCCTGGATGGGCGGGGGCGGGCGCTGAGTCGCGGTGAACACTTGAGCTATTCAGGCACGCCGACGCCGCGGCCCATGCCCCACACGCGGATTCCGGATTTCCAGCAAGCGCAGCCGCTGGACCTGATCCTCGGTGCGCAGAATGGCGCGTTCAGTGGGCGCAGCCTGTTCGATGCATTCAACACTGCGTGGACGCTGGACAGTCGCGCCGACCGCATGGGCATGCGCTTGCTGGGCACGGCGTTGGAATATCAGGGGCCGGCGATGATTTCCGAGGGCATTCCCCTCGGTGCCGTGCAGGTGCCACCGGACGGCCAGCCGATCGTGTTGCTCAACGACCGACAAACCATCGGTGGTTATCCACGCCTGGGGGCGTTGACGCCGCTGTCCCTGGCCCGGCTGGCGCAATGCCTGCCGGGGGCGCAGGTGCGGTTGCGGCCGGTGGTGCAGGAGGTTGCGCATGGGCAGCAGGTTGAGTGCCTGCGGGGGCTGTCAAACCGCTAAAAGCTTCGCGAGCAAGCCCGCTCCCACACTGGATCTGTGTCGCACAGGAGATCCCTTGTGGGAGCGGGCTTGCTCGCGAAGAGGCCCTTACAGGCACCGGAAGACTTTACTTGGAAAGAAACCGCATCCCTTCCTCCAACCCCCGCAACGTCAGCGGATACATCCGGTCCTCCACCAACTCGCGCACGATGTTGGTCGAGGCGGTGTAGCCCCAGGTGTCCTTGGGGTACGGGTTGATCCAGATGAGTTTCTTGTACTTCTCCATGAAGCGCTGCATCCACACATAACCGGCTTCTTCGTTCCAGTGCTCGACGCTGCCGCCGGCCTGGGTGATTTCATAAGGCGCCATGGCGGCGTCGCCGATGAAGATCACTTTGTAGTCGGCACCGTACTTGTGCAGCAAATCCTGGGTCGAGGTGCGCTCCGAGGTGCGGCGCAGGTTGTTCTTCCACACCGATTCGTAGACGAAGTTGTGGAAGTAGAAATACTCCAAGTGCTTGAACTCGGTCTTGCAGGCCGAGAACAGTTCTTCACAGATCTTCACGTGGGCATCCATCGAGCCACCGATGTCGAACAGCAGCAACAGCTTGACGGTGTTGCGTCGCTCCGGGCGCATCTGGATGTTCAAGAGGCCGGCGTCCCGGGCGGTGTGATCGATGGTGCCGTCGATGTCCAGCTCTTCGGCCGCGCCCTGGCGGGCGAACTTGCGCAGGCGGCGCAGGGCGATCTTGATGTTGCGGGTGCCCAATTCCACCTGGTCATCGAGGTTCTTGTATTCGCGCTGGTCCCAGACCTTTACGGCTTTGCCCTGGCGCTTGCCGGCGTCGCCGACCCGGATGCCCTCGGGGTTGAAACCGCCGGAGCCGAACGGGCTAGTGCCGCCGGTGCCGATCCACTTGTTGCCGCCGGCATGGCGTTCCTTCTGTTCTTCCAGGCGTTTCTTGAATTCTTCGATCAGCTTGTCCAGGCCACCGAGGGACTGGATCTGCGCCCGTTCCTCGTCGGTCAGCGAACGCTCGAATTCCTTGCGCAACCAGTCTTCGGGAATCAGCGCCTGGAGGTGATCGTCGAGCTTCTCCAAACCGTTGAAGTAGGCGGCGAAGGCCCGGTCGAACTTGTCGAAATGCCGTTCGTCCTTCACCAGGATCGCCCGGGACAGGTAATAGAACTCGTCCATGTCGGCGAAGATCACCCGCTGTTTCAGCGCGTTGATCAGGTCCAGCAGTTCACGCACCGACACGGGCACCTTGGCGGCGCGCATCTCATTGAACAGGTTAAGCAGCATGGCAATCGCCCTCGCTCTTGTTAAACGAAGAGGATCAGCGGGTGCCGCGACGGCTCATGAACGCCAGGCGCTCGAGCAGTTGCACGTCTTGTTCGTTTTTCACCAGGGCGCCGGCCAGCGGCGGAATGGCCTTGGTCGGATCACGCTCGCGCAGCACCGCTTCGCCGATGTTGTCGGCCATCAGCAGCTTGAGCCAGTCCACCAGTTCGGAGGTGGAAGGTTTTTTCTTCAGGCCCGGCACCTTGCGCACGTCGAAGAACACGTCCAGCGCTTCGCTGACCAGGTCCTTCTTGATGTTTGGGTAATGCACATCGACGATTTTCTGCAGGGTGACGCGGTCGGGGAACGCGATGTAGTGGAAGAAGCAGCGGCGCAGGAAGGCGTCCGGCAGTTCCTTTTCGTTGTTGGAGGTAATGATGATGATCGGGCGCTGCTTGGCCTTGATGGTTTCGTCGGTCTCGTAGACGTAGAACTCCATCTTGTCGAGCTCTTGTAGCAGGTCGTTGGGGAACTCGATGTCGGCCTTGTCGATTTCGTCGATCAGCAGGATCACCCGCTCCTCGGACTCGAACGCTTCCCAGAGCTTGCCCTTCTTCAGGTAGTTGCGCACGTCGTGGACTTTGTCCACGCCCAACTGTGAGTCCCGCAGGCGGCTGACCGCGTCGTACTCGTACAAGCCCTGGTGGGCCTTGGTGGTGGACTTGATGTGCCAGGTGATCAGGCGCGCGCCGAAGGACTCGGCCAATTGCTCGGCCAGCATGGTTTTGCCGGTGCCTGGTTCGCCCTTGACCAGCAACGGCCGCTCCAAGGTGATGGCGGCGTTCACGGCCAGTTTCAGGTCATCGGTGGCCACGTAGGCGCTGGTGCCTTCGAACTTCATCTGCAATTTCCTCGAACGTGTCGCCGGCCCGGCGAGGCGGGGCGCGCGAAATAAATATCGTGCCCGACTATAACGCGAGGCCGCGCCGACTGTGAACGCAGACGCTGTATTCAGTCTCTGAATGGGGCGTCACATGTTGACTCAGTCTTGTGGCGAGGGAGCTTGCTCCCGCTCGAGTGCGCAGCGCTCGCAGGCTTTTTAGGGCCGCTTCGCGGCCCAGCGGGAGCAAGCTCCCTCGCCACTAAAAGCCGCAAATCTCAATCCTTCGAAGGCGGTGGCTGTTCATAACGGGCATTGAAGGCCTGGACGAAACCGTTGCGCAGGATCTGCAGGAAGGCTTCGAAGGCGCTGATGTCCTGCTGGTGAACATTGCCGCTGAGTTCCACCCGGGTGGCAAACTGGTTCTTGCGCTGGTTCTTGAGGGCCGTTTCGCCGGTGCCGACCAGCGCTTCCCAGACCGAGCGGAAGATGTTCTTGTTCTGGTTTTCCACGTCCTGCTGCCAGTCGAATACGTCGACATCCCGCAGCAATGGCTTGATATAGCCGCTGAGCTTGGCGTTATCGGCTTCAGCCTCGATCACCAGGTCGCCGTGGCCGGCATTGAAATCGAACTTGCCATAGGCGGCGGCAAAATCGTTGAGGCGCTTGAGTTCGATGTTCCTGGCCCGCAGGCGGAAATCGAAATCCTCGAAGTCGCTCAAGGGGTCGAAGGTAGCCTGCATTTCCAGGGGCGCATGCTCGGCCACCAGGGCCTTGCCTTCGAAGCGGGCGTCGCGCTTGCCTTCGGTGTCGACCACGTTGGTCAGGTTATAGAAGCTGGCGTTGACGTCGGTGGCCCGCAGGTTGACCGGCGGCTTGGAATTGAAATTGCGAAAGGTGACCTTGCCCTCCCGGATGCGCACTTCGTTGAAGGTGATGGGCAGCAGTTTTTCCAGTTGCTGGCGCCAGTTGGTGCCCTGGCCGGTCTGGGAGTTCTGCCGGTTGGCCCCGCCGTCGACGAAGTTCACTTCGGGGCGGGTGAACTCCACCTCGGACACCACCGCATGGTCGTACCACAGCGAGTGCCAGCTCACCGACAGGTCCACCAGTGGCGCGTTGACGAACGGCACCGGGACCTTGCCGTCGACCTTGACGATTTCCAGGCCGTTGATCCGGTAGGCACCGCGCCACAGGGCCAAGTCCACGTCGGCGATCTGGCCGCGATAATCGCCCATGTCGGCCAGTTTATCGTTCAGGTAGTCGCGTACCAGGTAAGGCAGGGCGAAATGCAGGGCCACCAGCACCGCGACGAGGGTGGCGAAAACCCACAGTGGCCAGCGGTATCGACGCTTCATGTCTGTCAGTCTCCAGCGTTTGTTGGGGGAGCGCCTCCTAATGCCATTGACTGTCGCAACAACGGGAACGTTCGGTGCAACTGGACGCCCATGGGCAACAGGCATACCTTTAAAGGCTTCAATTTCGCCCCATCAAGGACCCAGCCATGAGCCGCATATTCGCTGACAACGCCCATTCCATCGGCAATACGCCACTGGTACAGATCAACCGCATTGCGCCGCGCGGCGTGACCATCCTGGCCAAGATCGAGGGGCGTAACCCAGGGTATTCGGTCAAGTGCCGGATCGGCGCAAACATGATCTGGGACGCTGAAAGCTCGGGCAAGCTCAAGCCGGGCATGACCATTGTCGAACCGACCTCGGGCAACACCGGGATCGGCCTGGCGTTCGTCGCCGCCGCCCGTGGCTACAAGCTGATGCTGACCATGCCGGCCTCCATGAGCATCGAGCGGCGCAAGGTCCTCAAGGCCCTGGGCGCGGAGTTGGTGCTCACCGAACCGGCGAAGGGCATGAAGGGCGCCATCGAGAAAGCCGCCGAGATCATGGCCAGCGATCCGTCCAAATATTTCATGCCGCAGCAGTTCGATAACCCGGCGAACCCGGCGATCCACGAAAAAACCACCGGCCCGGAAATCTGGAACGACACCGACGGCGCCGTGGACGTGCTGGTCGCGGGCGTGGGCACCGGCGGAACCATTACCGGGGTTTCGCGGTATATCAAGAACACCTGTGGCAAGCCGATCCTGTCGGTGGCGGTCGAGCCCGAAGTGTCGCCAGTGATCACCCAGGCGATGGCGGGGGATGAAATCAAGCCCAGCCCCCACAAGATCCAGGGGATCGGCGCCGGGTTCGTGCCGAAGAACCTCGACCTGTCCATCGTCGACCTGGTCGAGCGCGTCACTGACGACGAGTCCAAGGCCATGGCCCTGCGCTTGATGCAGGAGGAGGGCATCCTCTGCGGGATCTCCTGCGGCGCGGCAATGGCCGTGGCCGTGCGCCTGGCGGAAAAACCGGAAATGCAGGGCAAGACCATCGTGGTGATCCTGCCGGATTCGGGCGAGCGGTATTTGTCGAGCATGTTGTTCAGTGATCTGTTTACCGAGCAGGAGATTCAGCAGTAACCGCAGGCAGGATGGGTGGCGAGCACTGCTTGTGTGGCGAGGGAGCTTGCTCCCGCTCGACTGCGCAGCAGGCGCCCCGGATTCAACCCGGGTCGCCAAATCCCAGGGGCGCGCTCCGCACGCCAGCGGGAGCAAGCTCCCTCGCCACAAGAGCACTCGCGATCTCAGGTAGGTTGGATGATTGTTCGATGCGTCAGCCAACGTTCAGGTGACGTCTGTTAAAAGTGTTTATTGCGTTTCACTCAACAGAGAATCTTGCGTCAGACGGTTTTTACCCGGGCCATGGGTATTTAACATGGCCCCCGGCTACGTCGGGCAGTAGGCGTTGCGTCAGTTGTTTTTGGACAAGGAGTTTAAAAAAATGACCGTTTCGTTTGTCGCCAAGGCCTCGGTGTTGCTGCTGTTCCTGGGCAGTACGCTCTATGTGCATTTGCGTGGTAAGGCGCGGTTGCCGGTGTTGCGTCAGTTCGTCAACCACTCGGCGCTGTTCGCCCCCTATAACGCCTTGATGTACCTGTTCTCCGGCGTGCCCTCGAGGCCTTACCTGGATCGCAGCCAATTTCCCGAACTGGATGTGCTCAAGGACAACTGGCAAGTCATCCGCGACGAAGCCATGCACTTGTTCGACGATGGCTACATTCGAGCCGCCGAGAAGAACAACGATGCGGGTTTCGGTTCGTTCTTCAAGAAGGGTTGGAAGCGCTTCTACCTCAAGTGGTACGACAAACCGCTGCCGTCGGCTGAGTTGCTGTGCCCGAGGACGGTTGAACTGGTCAGTCGGATCCCCAGCGTTCGCGGCGCGATGTTTGCCTTGCTGCCCGGTGGTAGCCATCTGAACCCTCATCGAGACCCCTTCGCCGGTTCGTTGCGTTATCACCTGGGGCTCTCAACCCCCAATTCCGAAGATTGCCGGATCTTCGTCGACGGTCAGATCTATGCCTGGCGCGACGGCGAAGACGTCATGTTCGATGAAACCTATGTGCACTGGGTCAAGAACGAAACCCCGCAGACCCGCCTGATCCTGTTCTGTGATGTCGAGCGGCCCTTGAAAAGTCGGCTGATGACCCGCCTCAACCGCACCATCAGCGCGTTCCTCGGCCGAGCCACCGCGCCGCAGAACCTGGACGATGAACACGTCGGTGGCATCAATCAGGCCTACGCCTGGAGCAAGTCGTTCAGCGACGGCATCAGCGGTCGGGTCAAGCAGTTCAAACGCAAGCATCCCAAGGCCTACCGGGTGATGCGACCGGTATTGGCGGTGGCGGTGCTGACGGCGCTTGGCTATTGGTTGTTCGTTTAAAACATTGCGTAGTCCATCGGGCGCTGGTTATAGTCAGCGCTCTTCGGGTTTTCGAACCCACTCTCCAAGAGATCGGCTCATGCCTGCATCCCCTGTCATCTCGGTCGTGGTTCCAGCGTTCAACGCTGGCGTCGTGCCGTGTGGGAACCAGCAGCCTGCGCAGATCGGTCAATACCCCCCACCTGTCCGTAGCTCATCGGTGTACGTCGTCGTATCACCGCCGGGTGTTGGCATTCAGGGCTGATCGGCAACGGTTGCCATCCCCTGTGCCCGCCTGAAAAAACTACTGGACTTCAGCTTCGGCTGAGTTGGCTTTTTGCCTGACTACAGGTGGTATCCATGTTTTCCCTTTCCAAAAACGCCTTGTTGGCGGCGGCTTCCACGAGCCTGTTCGTTTTGCTGTGGAGCAGCGGGGCGATCTTTTCCAAGCTGGGCCTGGCCCACGCTTCACCCTTCGCTTTTTTGCTGATCCGTTTTGCCATCGCGCTGTTCGCCCTGGTGCTGTTGATTCCGTTGCTCAAGTTGAAGTTGCCCAAGACCGGCAAGCCGATGCTGTACGCGGTGCTCACCGGGCTGGTGCTGCTGGGCGCCTATCAGATTTTTTATCTGCTGGCGCTGCAAATGAGTGTCACGCCTGGAGTCATGGCGACCTTGATGGGCGTGCAACCGATCCTGACCGTGGTGCTCATGGAGCGACAACGTTCCTGGTCGCGGATGTTCGGCCTAGTGTTGGGCTTGGTCGGGTTGGTCATGGTGGTGTACCAAGGCATCGGCCTGGCCGGTATGTCCCTGGCAGGGATGCTGTGCGGGTTGCTGGCACTGGTTAGCATGACGGCCGGCTCCATCATGCAGAAGCGCATCACCGACAACCCACTTGGCACGCTACCGGTGCAGTACCTGGCCGGGCTGGTGCTGTGCGCGGTGTTCGTGCCGTTCCAGCCGTTTCACTTCGAATACAGCACGGGGTTCTTCGTGCCGGTGCTGTGGATGGGGCTGGTGGTGTCGGTGCTGGCGACGCTGCTGCTGTACCGTTTGATTGCCCGGGGCAACCTGGTGAACGTCACCAGCCTGTTCTACCTGGTGCCGGCGGTGACGGCGATCATGGACTACCTGGTGTTCGGCAACCGCCTGGCGTTGTTGAGCTTGCTGGGGATGGTGCTGATCATCGTGGGGTTGGTGTTTGTGTTTCGTAAGCGCCGCTGAGCTTTGGCTACTCGCTGACTGAACTACCGCTATCGCGAGCAGGCTCGCTCCCACAGGGTTAGCGCAATTCCCTGTGGGAGCGAGCCTGCTCGCGATAGCATTTTCAGCGGCACCGATGGGTTATCGGGCAGACACCTCAGCCGGTTTCGCGACTGAAGGCTTGAGCACCAACCACAACGCCGCCGCAATCAACACCCCGCCATACAAGTGCGCCATCCCCAACGGCTCATCCAGCAACAACGCCCCCCACAACACACCGAACGGCGGGATCAGGAAGGTCACGGTCATGGACTTGACCGGGCCGATGGAACTGAGCAGACGGAAATAAAGGATGTACGCCAGCGCGGTGCACACCAGGCCCAGGCCCAGCAGTGACAACCAGACACTCCAGCCGCCCCAACTGGCCGGCGGCTGGCTGACGACGCTGTAGCCAAACAGCGGCAGCAAGAACACCGTGGCGCCGAACATGCTGCCCAGGGCCGAAAGGCGGCTGTCCAGGCCACCTTGATGATCGAGCCAGCGCCGGGTGAGGAAACCGGCAAAGCCGTAGCAGGTGGTGGCCAGCAGGCAGGCGAGGGCGCCCATCAACAGTTGCAGGTCGAAGGCCACCGGGCCAGCGCGGGTCAGGATGCCCACGCCGAGCAGCCCGAGGAAGACCCCGCCGACCTTGGCCAAAGTGAGTTTTTCGCTGAAGAACAAACCGCCGATCAACACCCCCATCAGCGGCGTGGTGGCATTGAAGATTGCCGAGTAACCGGCCGGCAGCACCTGGGCCGCCAGCGAATAGAACGTGGCCGGAATGCCCGAGTTGATCAGGCCCAGCAGCATCACGACTTTGAGCTTGCCACGAAAATTCCAGTCGACGCGCATCAGGGCCAGGATCACCAGCAGCCCGACGAAGGCAATGGACACACGAAAGAAGGCCGTGGGAATCGTGCCGATGACGGGGGCGATAATGCGCATGAACAGGAAACTGGCGCCCCAGATGGCGGCCAATGACAGTAAACGCAGGATATCGACGAGGTTCACGAGCCACTCCTTCCTTGATGGGGGGGCAAGTGTCGCCGCCTTGCATACCGATGGCAATGGTTGCGTTGCCGCGTGATTGGCCTCTAAGCTCAGTCGCCAATAACAAGCATGACCCGCCGAGGTTTACCCTATGCCGCAGCCATGGCCCGCCATCGAAATCGCCCGTTCGATCCTCGACGGCTTCGACGATTATCGTGAGCATTTCCGGCAGATCACCGACGGCGCTTGCGCCCGGTTCGAGCAGGCGCTGTGGCTGGAGGCGCAAACGGCTTCGGCGGCGCGCATCAACTTGTATGAAGAAAAAGTCTTCGAAACCGTCGCCAAGCTGCACAAGGCCTTCGATGATGAAACCCTGATGGACGTGAGCTGCTGGCCGCTGGTCAAGAGCGCCTACATCAGCCTGATCGACCTGCGCTTCGACGATGAGCTGTCGGAAACCTGGTACAACTCGATCTTCTGCGGGCTGTTCAGCCACGACCTGATCAGCGACGGCACCATGTTCATCCACACCACCCGGCCCAGCCTGCGTCGGGCCCGCGCCGCGCAGACGCGCACCTACAAGCCCCAGGGGCAGTTGGACCGGATGCTGGAGAGCGTCTTCGCCGATTACCGTTTCAGCGAGGACTACGCCGATTTGCCGGGGGACCTGCAGCGCCTCGAAGCGCAGTTGCGCGAGAACCTGCCGGACTGGGTCTGCAAGGACCCGGAACTGACGGTGGAGTTGTTTTCCTCGGTGCTCTATCGCAACAAGGGCGCCTACCTGGTGGGCCGGATCTACACCCGCGACGACCAATGGCCGCTGGTGATTCCGCTGTTGCACCGCGAGGGCCGGGGTATCCAGATCGATGCGCTGATCACCGACGAGGCGCAGGTGTCGATCATCTTCTCGTTCACCCGTTCGTACTTCATGGTGGATGTGCCGGTGCCGGCGGAATTCATCGGCTTTCTCAAGCGCATCCTGCCGGGCAAGCACATCGCCGAGTTGTACACCTCCATTGGTTTCTACAAGCACGGCAAGTCCGAGTTCTACCGGGCCTTGATCAACCACCTGGCGAACACCGACGACCAGTTCATCATGGCCCCGGGTGTGCGTGGCATGGTCATGAGCGTGTTCACCCTGCCGGGCTTCAACACCGTGTTCAAGATCATCAAGGACCGCTTCTCGCCGTCGAAAAACGTCGACCGGGCCACGGTGATCGAGAAATACCGACTGGTGAAAAGCGTCGACCGGGTCGGGCGCATGGCCGATACCCAGGAGTTCGCCGATTTCCGCTTTCCCCTGAGCAAATTCGAGCCGGCCTGCCTGGAGGAACTGTTGGAAGTGGCGCCGTCCACGGTGTCGGTGGAAGGCGAAACGGTACTGATTCGCCACTGCTGGACCGAACGCCGGATGACGCCGCTGAACCTCTATCTGGAAAACGCCAACCCGGACCAGGTGCGCGAGGCGCTGGAAGACTATGGCCTGGCGATCAAGCAACTGGCGGCAGCCAATATCTTCCCCGGCGACATGCTGCTCAAGAACTTCGGCGTGACCCGCCACGGCCGCGTGGTGTTCTACGACTACGATGAAATCTGCTTCCTTACAGAAGCCAACTTTCGCCACATCCCCCAGCCCCGTACACCGGAAGACGAAATGGCTTCCGAGCCTTGGTATTCCATCGGACCGCTGGACGTCTTCCCCGAAGAGTTCCCGCCGTTCCTGTTCGCCGACGCCGGGCAACGCAAGCTGTTCGACCAGTTACACGGTGAGCTGTACAACGCTGACTACTGGAAAGGCCTGCAGGACGCGATCCGGGCTGGGAAGGTGATCGATGTGTTCCCGTATCGGCGTAAGGACCTGGACAGCGAATAACGCCAGGCGAGCAAACGAAGCCCCTGTGGCTTGTGGCTTGTAGTTTGTAGTTTGTAGTTTGTGTTCTTTGTTCTGTGTTCTGTGTTCTGTGGTTTGTGGTTTGTGTGGCTTTTGTGGCGAGGGAGCTTGCTCCCGCTGGACTGCGCAGCAAGCCCCTGCGTTCTGTCCGTCACATCGCGGTGCCGAATACTGCTGGGGGCTGCTTCGCACCCCAGCGGGAGCAAGCTCCCTCGCCACAAAAGCCCAGCCTTGGCACAAACCCTCCTGTGGGAGGGTGGTGGGGCCGCTTCTGGTGCTCGGCGCAATAGCCGCAAATCTGCGACAATCGCCCCCTTGCTCAAACCGACGACCCTTGCGTACCTGATGACTGACCAAGCCCCCGCTATCGACAAACTGCTGAAAAACCTCGACCACGCCATGCTCGCCGACCGTCACCGGTTGCGGCGGCAGTTGCTCGAGCTGCGCAAGAAGCCCGACGAGGCCAAGCTGGCCCAGTGGGTGGCGCGGATGCAGGCGTCGTGCGATCAGGTGCTGGCGCGCAAGGCGAGCCTGCCGGTGATCCGCTATGACGACAATTTGCCGATTGCCGCCAAGCGCGACGAAATCAAGCAAGCGCTGCTCAAGCACCAGGTGCTGATCATCGCGGGCGAGACCGGCTCGGGCAAAACCACGCAATTGCCGAAGATCTGCCTGGAAATCGGTCGTGGCCAGCATGGCTTGATCGGCCACACCCAGCCGCGCCGCATCGCCGCCCGCAGTGTCGCAAGCCGCGTGGCCGAGGAACTGGCCACGCCGTTGGGCGCGCTGGTGGGTTATCAGGTCCGCTTCGAAGACCAGAGCGACGCCAACACCCTGATCAAGCTGATGACCGACGGCATCCTGCTGGCCGAAACCCAGAATGATCGCTACCTCGAACGCTACGACACAATCATCGTCGACGAAGCCCACGAACGCAGCCTGAACATCGACTTCCTGCTCGGCTACCTCAAGACCTTGCTGCCGCGCCGTCCGGACCTGAAAGTCATCATCACGTCGGCGACCATCGACCTGGAACGCTTTTCCAAGCACTTCGATGACGCGCCGATCGTCGAAGTCTCGGGCCGTACCTTCCCGGTGGAAACCTGGTATCGCCCGCTGACCCTGGAGCAGGACGAAGAGGGCAACCGGGTCGAGGACGACTTGACCGTCGACCAGGCGATCCTCGCCACCCTCGACGAAATCGCCGCCTACGAGCGCAGCGAGCGCCGCAGCCCTGGGGATGTGTTGGTGTTCCTGCCGGGCGAGCGGGAGATTCGCGACGCGGCCGAAATGCTGCGCAAGGCCCAGCTCAAGCACACCGAGATTCTGCCGTTGTATGCGCGATTGTCACCGGCCGAACAGCAGCGGATTTTCCAGTCCCACCCGGGCCGTCGAGTGGTGTTGGCGACCAACGTCGCCGAAACCTCGCTCACTGTGCCGGGCATCCGCTACGTGATCGACAGCGGTACCGCACGCATCAGTCGCTACAGCTATCGGGCCAAGGTCCAGCGCCTGCCCATCGAGGCCATTTCCCAGGCCAGCGCCAACCAGCGCAAGGGCCGCTGCGGGCGGGTCGAGCCAGGGATTTGCGTGCGCCTGTACAGCGAAGAAGATTTTCTTGGACGGCCGGAGTTCACCGACCCGGAAATCCTGCGCACCAACCTGGCGGCGGTGATCCTGCAGATGCTGCACCTGCGCCTCGGTGAGATCACCGATTTCCCGTTCATCGAGCCGCCGGATGGCAAGGCCATCAGCGACGGTTTCAACCTGCTCCAAGAACTCTCGGCGGTGGACCGCAACAGTCAGCTGACCCCACTGGGTCGGCAGTTGGCGCGCCTGCCGGTGGACCCGCGCATGGGCCGCATGCTGCTGGAAGCGGCGAAGCTGGGCAGCCTCCAGGAAGTGCTGATCGTCGCCAGCGCCATGTCGATCCAGGACCCGCGCGAGCGTCCGCCGGAACGGCAGCAAGCGGCCGACCAGGCCCATGCCCAATGGAAGGATGCCGACTCGGACTTCGCTGGGCTGGTCAACCTGTGGCGCGGTTTCGAAGAGCAGCGCCAGGCCCTGACCGCCAGCCCGCTGCGCAACTGGTGCCGCAAGAACTTCCTCAACTACCTGCGCCTGCGCGAGTGGCGTGATTCCCATCGCCAGTTGAGCCTGATCTGCCGCGACATGCAGTTGAGCCTCAACAAAGACCCGGCCGACTACCCGAAACTGCACAAGGCGGTGCTGTCGGGGCTGTTGAGCCAGATCGGCCAGAAAACCGAGGACGGTGATTACCTCGGCGCTCGCCAACGGCGGTTCTGGGTCCACCCCTCGTCGGGCCTGGGCAAGAAGCGTCCGCAGTGGCTGATGACCGCCGAGCTGGTGGAAACCACCAAGTTGTACGCGCGCATGGTGGCGAAGATCGAGCCGGACTGGATCGAGCCGCTGGCCGGGCACCTGATCAAGAAAAACCACTTCGAACCCCATTGGGAGAAGAAGCGCGGGCAAGTGGTGGCTTATGAGCAGATCACGCTGTTCGGGCTCATCGTCGTCGGTCGCCGACCGGTGCACTACGGACCGGTGGACCCGGTGGTGTCCCGTGAGCTGTTCATCCGCGAAGCGCTGGTGCGCGGGGAAATCCAGTCCAAGGCCAAGTGCCTGGGGGCCAATACGCGCTTGCTGGAGCAGCTCGACGAGCTGGAAGCCAAGGCCCGTCGCCGCGACATCCTGGCCGACGAAGAAACCCTGTTTGCGTTCTACGACGCCCGTTTGCCGGCCGAGATTCACCAGACCGCAACGTTCGACAGTTGGTACCGGATCAACAGCCAGAAAGACCCGCAATTGCTGATTATGCGCGAGGAAGACGTGCTGGCCCGCGAGGCCAGCGAAGTCACCGCCACGCAGTACCCCGACACCTTGCGCGTCGGTGACCTGACCTTGCCGCTGAGCTATCACTTCGAACCCAACCATCCCCGTGACGGCGTGACGCTGCGGGTTCCGGCGCCATTGCTGCCGATGCTGCCGCCGGAGCGCTTGGAATGGCTGGTTCCGGGGATGATCGAGGCCAAGTGCATCGCCCTGGTGCGCAATCTGCCCAAGGCCCTGCGCAAGAACTTCGTGCCGGTGCCGGATTTCGTCAAGGCGGCGTTGCAGCGCATCACCTTCGCCGAGGGTTCGTTGCCGCAGGCCTTGGGCCGTGAGCTGCTGCGCATGACCGGGGCGCGGGTCAGCGACGAAGCCTGGGCCGAAGCGGCCCAGCAGGTCGAAAGCCACCTGCGCATGAACCTGGAAATCGTCGACGGCCAGGGCAAGTTCCTCGGCGAGGGCCGCGACCTGGGCGAGCTGACGGCACGCTTTGCCGAAGCCAGCCAGGCGGCCTTGGCCGTGCCGCAAACGGCGAAAAGCCAGGCGCCGGTGGAGGCGAAGGTCTTCGCGCCAGTGGCGGAGAAAACCCAACAGAAGATCGCCGGGCTGTCGATGACGGTCTACCCGGCGCTGGTGGAAGAGGGCGGCGTGGTCAAGGAAGGACGTTTCCCGACGCCGGCCGAAGCCGAATTCCAGCATCGCCGCGCCTTGCAGCGCTTGCTCATGCAGCAACTGGCCGAATCGGCCAAGTTCCTGCGTAGCAAGTTGCCGGGCCTGACGGAGCTGGGTTTGCTGTACCGCGACTTGGGCCGCATCGATGGCTTGGTGGAAGACATCCTGCTCGCCAGCCTCGATAGCTGCGTGCTTGAAGGTGAAGCGAGCCTACCCCGTGACGGCGCCGCCCTGGCCGGCCTGGCCGAGCGCAAGCGCGGCGGCTGGACCGAGCACGCCGAACGCCTGGCGAAGCTGACCCTGGACATCCTCAAGCTCTGGCACGGCCTGCAAAAGCGCTTCAAGGGCAAGATCGACCTGGCCCAGGCCGTGGCGCTGAACGACATCAAGCAGCAACTCAGTCACCTGGTGTACCCGGGCTTCGTGCGGGAAACCCCGCATCAGTGGCTCAAGGAACTGCCGCGCTACCTCAAGGCCATCGAACAACGCTTCGAGAAACTCGGCAGCCAAGTGCAGAAGGACCGGGTCTGGAGCGGCGAACTGTCGAACCTCTGGGCGCAATACCAGGCCCGCGCCAGCAAACACGCCCAGGAAGGCAAGCGCGACCCGCAACTGGAACTATACCGCTGGTGGCTGGAGGAATATCGGGTGTCATTGTTCGCGCAGCAGTTGGGCACCAAGGTGCCGATTTCCGATAAGCGCCTGGGCAAGCAATGGGGGCAGGTGGAGGGTTGATCAGATAAGTTGGACACCACACATACCCCCTGTGGGAGCGGGCTTGCTCGCGAAGGCGGTGGATCAGCTTGCATTTATAGTGAATGTACAACCGCTTTCGCGAGCAAGCCCGCTCCCACAGGTTTTTTGTCGTAAGTAAGGGAGAATGGGCCAAACCCCAGCGTTTATGGCAAACTTGGCGCCTATAAATGCCGGTTCCGTGGTTTTGAGCTTCAATGCCACGGGCGGATCGGAATAAAGCGATGCCAGGGCTGCTTCCCCGGATGGGAAAAGTCCCTTTGCGTGTTGGTACGTCGGTGCCAATACTTTCTGCCTGAACAGATCAGAGACACGACCCATGCATAACGTCGTCATCAGCGGCACCGGCCTGTACACCCCGGCCAACAGCATCTCCAACGAAGAGCTGGTGCAATCTTTCAATACCTATGTCGCCCAATTCAACGCTGATAACGCCGCTGCCATCGAGCGTGGTGAAGTCGAGGCCTTGACCGAATCCAACGCCGCGTTCATCGAAAAGGCTTCCGGCATCAAGAGCCGCTTTGTCATGGACAAGGACGGTATTCTCGATCCGCAACGCATGACCCCACGCCTGCCCGAGCGCTCCAACGAAGAGTGGTCGGTGCTCTGCGAAATGGCCGTCGGCGCCGCCAAACAGGCCCTGGAGCGCGCCGGCCGTACGGCCGCCGACATCGACGGGGTGATCGTCGCTTGCTCCAACCTGCAGCGTGCGTACCCGGCCATCGCCATCGAAGTCCAGGAAGCCCTGGGCATCGAAGGGTTCGGTTTCGACATGAACGTGGCCTGTTCCTCGGCAACCTTCGGCATCCAGGCCGCGGCCAACAGCGTGCAACTGGGCCAGGCCCGGGCGATCTTGATGGTCAACCCGGAAGTGTGCACCGGCCACCTGAACTTCCGTGACCGCGACAGCCACTTCATCTTCGGCGACGCGGCCACTGCCGTGATCATCGAACGCGCCGACCTGGCGACCTCGCCGTACCAGTTCGACGTGGTCAGTACCAAGCTGCTGACCAAGTTCTCCAACAACATTCGCAACAACTTCGGCTTTCTCAACCGCACCGCGGAAGAGGGCATGGGCAGCCGCGACAAACTGTTCGTCCAGGAAGGCCGCAAGGTGTTCCGCGATGTCTGTCCGATGGTGGCCGAACTGATCGGTGCCCACCTGGACGAGAACCAGTTGAGCGTTGGCGACGTGAAACGTTTCTGGCTGCACCAGGCCAACCTGAGCATGAACCATCTGATCGTGCGCAAACTGCTGGGGCGCGAAGCCACCGAAGCAGAAGCCCCGGTGATCCTCGACCGCTACGCCAACACCAGTTCGGCCGGTTCGGTGATTGCATTCCACACCTACCAGGACGACCTGCCCAGCGGTTCGGTCGCTGTCCTCAGTTCGTTTGGCGCCGGTTATTCGATTGGTAGCGTGATTTTGCGTAAGCATTGATCTGGCCTGGCCCAGATTTTTTGGGTAAGGGCGCTTGCTGTGGGGGGGGAGCTTTTGTGGCGAGGGAGCTTGCTCCCGCTGGGCCGGTCCGACGCTTCGGGCGAAACGGCCCCAAGATTTTGCGGTTGCTGCGCAACCGAGCGGGAGCAAGCTCCCTCGCCACAAAAGCATCGCAGTCTTGCAGATATTGGGATGTTGAATGACGATCACCGATGACACCCTCCTGCTCCAACGCCTCCTGGCCGGTGAGCAGCAGGCCTACAAGGAACTGGTCAGCGCCTACCAGGGCCCGATGCGCGCCGTGGCCTATGCCATCGTCGGCAGCCGCCATGCCGACGAAGTGGTGCAGGACGCGTGGCTGTCGGTGGTGCGCAATCTCAATGGTTTCCAGGGACGTTCCAGCCTCAAGACCTGGCTGCTGACCATCACGGCCAACGCCGCCAAGGGACGTTACAAACAGAACCGGCGGGAAGTGTTGCTCGACGACCTTCCGGCGCCCCACGGCACCCTTGGCGATGAGCGTTTCGCCGCTGACGGGCACTGGCTGCTGGCGCCGTTCGCCTGGCACCAGGACACGCCCGAAGCGCTGCTCACCGAGGGTGAATTACGTGATTGCCTGGAACACACCTTGTCCAGCCTGTCGGAACTGCAAGGCAGCGTGCTGACCCTGCGGGAACAACAGGGCCTGGAGTTGGACGAAATCTGTAATCTTTTGGATATCTCGCTCTCCAATGTACGCGTGCTGTTGCATCGCGCCCGATTGAAGGTCTTCGCGACTGTTGAACATTTCGAGGAAACCGGCGAATGCTGACCTGCAAGGAACAAGTGGCCCGCTCCAGCGATTACCTCGACGGACAACTGAGCTTTCGTGAACGCCTGCTGGTGCGCCATCACCTGATGTTCTGCCCCAATTGCCGACGGTTCATCCGCCAGATGCGCCTGATGCAGGCGACCCTCAAAAAACTGCCGCAGCCACCGATTCCCGACCTGGATCACCTCGCCGAGAAACTCGCCGCCGAGCGCCGTAAAAACAGCCGCTGAACCCCTCGATACACCCACCGACCCTTTGTGGGAGCGAGCCTGCTCGCGATAGCGGCGGATCAGCCAGCATTGATGTTAATTGACCCACCGCTATCGCGAGCAGGCTCGCTCCCACAGGGTCTCCATAGCGGTACTGGTTATTCCCATTCGAAGTAAAAAGTTCCGCTGTCATAAAATCTTTATGTGATAGCAACTCGCCTGACACAACCGGCCGCCAAGATCCCCTCCCAACACCAGCGGGCCCAGTTCCGCGTGTTTTCTAACGCATAGACTACCAACAGGGGAATTCTTCGATGATCCGTAAGCACTTCGCAGGTGTTGCCGCCAGCGCACTGGCAATGGCAGTAACCGCCCAGGCTTTCGCCGGCACCGTCACCACCGACGGCGCCGATATCGTGGTCAAAACCAAGGGCGGCCTTGAGGTCGCTACCACTGACAAAGAGTTCAGCTTCAAGCTCGGCGGTCGTTTGCAGGCTGACTACAGCCAGTTCGACGGTATCTACACCGACAATGGCGACAAGGCCGATGCGGCTTACATCCGTCGTGGCTTCCTGGAGCTGTCGGGTGTGCTGTACACGGATTGGGCCTACACCATCAACTACGATTTCGCCCACAACAGCGGCGACTCCGACAACGGCTACTTTGACGAAGCGTCCCTGGCCTATAACGGTTTCAAGCCCGTTTCGATCAAAGTCGGTCGCTTCGACCCCGACTTCGGCCTGGAAAAAGCCACCAGCTCCAAGTGGGTAACCGCGCCTGAGCGTAACGCCGCCTACGACCTGATCGACTGGGCCAACGGCCATCAGAACGGTCTGGGCATCCAGGCTTCCAGCACCTTCGCCGATTCGTTCTACGCCTCGGCCGGTGTATTCAGCAAAGACACCGACGACACCGACGGCAACAGCATCAAGCAAGCCAACGGTCGCTTCGTGTTCGCCCCGATGCACGAAGCCGGCAACGTGCTGCACTTCGGTTTGAACGTGGCCTCCCGCGACGTTTCGGACACCGCATTCGACGCGCGTTATCGCTCCCGCTTGGGCATGCGTGGCGTTGAAACCCTGGGCGGCAACGATGCCGGTCCTAACGGTAACCGTCCGGTCCTGGGCGGCGCCAACAACTCGCCGGCCGGTTCCTACGACACCGACACCGCCTTCGGCCTGGAAGCCGCTTTCGCCATGGGCCCAGCGTCGATCCAGGGTGAATACATCTCCCGCAAGACCAAGGCTGACAGCGACGCCTTCGAAGACCTCAAAGGCCACGGCTTCTACGTCCAGGGTGCCTACACCATCACCGGTGAATCCCGTGGCTATAAAGTCGGCAAGTTCGACGCCATCAAGCCTCAGAACAAATCCATCGGCGCCTGGGAAGTGTTCTACCGCTTCGACAGCATGACCGTCGAAGACGACAACATCACCACTGCCTCGGCAACCCGTGAAGTCGGCGATGCCGAAGCCAAGGTGCACAACCTGGGCGTGAACTGGTACGCCAACGAAGCGGTGAAAATCACCGGCGCCTACGTCAAGGCGAAGACCGACAAAGTCACCAACGCCAATGGCGATGACGATGGCGACGGTTTTGTTGTCCGTGCCCAGTACGTGTTCTAAAACGTTTTGATTTGATACACCGCTGCACTTTCATCCGTTAATGCTCCTTTCGACCCCGCCCCTGGCGGGGTTTTTTTTGAGTTTTATTCGCACCTTTGCGTTTTCTTGTCCCGACTACTGTATGGACACCCACCTGTTAACCCTGACAGTTTCGCGGTTTTCGAAGAGGGTGCTTACTTTCTACAGCCGCAGAGCGGCGGTGGCAGGCGTCTGGAAATCCCCGGCACTGCCCGCTCTGCTTTTCGCAACTAAGCGTCCATGACGAACGGTGGCCGCTAACGGTGAATGTGGAGAACAACAATGGCGGGTTCAGATGAAACGGAACAGTTGCCGGCTGGCGAAACGTTGGTCAGCTTTCACTACGACGCGCTGGACACCTTGATCGGGCGCAGTGCGTCGGGCGGCAGGGAGCAACGGTTCTACCGAAACGATGAATTGGTGAACGAGATCCACGGGACCAATAGCAGCACCTTCGTACGGGCGAATGACCTGGTGCTCGCCGAGCAGCAAGCAGGTGACGTCCCGAAGACCCTGTTACTGGCGGGGGATGACAAGAACAGTGTGTTGTCCGAGATCAGCCAGGATGCGGTCAAGGCTGTTGCTTATTCGGCGTATGGTCATCATGCAGAGGATGGGGCGGTGAACAGTCATTTGGGCTACAACGGCGAGCGGCGCGAAACGCAAACCGGTTGGTACTTGCTGCGCAAGGGGTACCGCGTCTTCAATCCGTTGTTGATGAGATTTCACAGCCCGGACAACTTGAGCCCGTTTGGGAAGGGGGGGTTGAATGCATACATGTATTGCGTGGGGGATCCGATTAATAATGTGGATCCGACGGGGCATATAGGGTTTTTTCATGGGCTGTTTAATGCAAATATTTCATCTTTTTTTTCTAGAAAAATTCCTGGTGTTCTTCGCGTGAAACCCCAGGGGAAAAGCGCAGCCAGATTTACACTTGTCCAGCCTGAGGATCTCGATAATATCAAAACAGTGTATGCTCAATATTTCCGAGATCGACAAGTGGCTGTTGACAGATTGGAGAGTCTTGAGTTGCAGGGGAAAGATTGGTCCGTAACAGTTCCTGCTGCTAAGGAGGTTGAAAAACTGACCATTAAAGTAGATTCGTATATTGAAGCTTTCGAAGTGGCTACACGTAAATATGAAAAAAGAAAAGTCGCTATTACGGAGCATTCTAGACGAAAGTTAAAAGAGCTGGCGGAAGAAATCCGGCACGCTGAATCAAATGCACAGACTGGCAACGGTAGAAGAACTATTGACGAATTCCTAGGTCAGCAATGAAGCTAAACGGCACTATTCTTATGATCGTTCAATCAAAAACACCATAAAAATCACCTTGTTCCTCGTACCATCCGACCCAGATCGGCGATACTCCCTATCGCCGCCTGGGCTTCGGAGAACCGCATGCCGCTTCACGTCTTGGATAGCCTGTCCGCCATCGCGCCTCTGGAGTGGGACGCGTTGGTGCCCGTCAACCAGCCTTTCCTGCGTCACGCCTTCCTGAGCACATTGGAAGACAGCGCCAGCCTGGGCCCGCAATCCGGTTGGCAAGCCGAGCATTTGCTGCACATTGAAGACGGTCGTCTGCTGGCGGCCTTGCCCAGTTACCGCAAGTGGCATTCCTACGGTGAATACGTGTTCGACCACGGCTGGGCCGACGCTTGCGCCCGCGCCGGCATCGACTATTACCCCAAGCTGCTGACAGCGGTGCCGTTCAGCCCGGTCAGTGGGCCGCGATTATTGGCGGCACGGGTGGAGGACGGTCTGGAGTTGCTGGGCAGCCTGCCGGGTTATCTGGAAATCGAAGGGCTTTCCAGCGCCCACATCAACTTCACCGATGCTTTCACCGACGCGGCGCTCGCCGGGCAAGAAGGCTGGCTGCAGCGGATTGGCTGCCAATATCACTGGCAAAACCGCGGTTATCGGGACTTCCAGGATTTTCTCGATGCCCTCAGCTCCCGCAAGCGCAAGCAGATGCGCAAGGAGCGCGAGCAGGTGGCGGGGCAGGGGATCGAGTTCGAGTGGCTGGAAGGCTGTCAACTGGACGAGGCGCAGTGGGATTTTGTCTACGCCTGTTATGCCAATACCTACGCGATACGACGGCAGGCGCCTTACTTGACCCGGACATTCTTCAGCCTGCTGGCCGAGCGCATGCCCGAGGCCATCCGCGTGGTGCTGGCCAAGCAAGGTTCACGGCCGGTGGCGATGGCGTTCAGCCTGGTGGGCGGTGACAGTTTCTACGGGCGGTACTGGGGCTGCCTGGCGGAGTTCGACCGCTTGCACTTCGAGACCTGTTTCTATCAGGGCATGGACTACGCGATTGCCCACGGTTTGCAGCGCTTTGACGCCGGTGCCCAGGGTGAGCACAAGTTGATTCGCGGGTTCGAGCCGGTGATTACTCGCTCATGGCATTACCTGCGCCACCCGGGCTTGAAGGCGGCAGTGGCGGATTTCCTCATGAGGGAGCAGGAGGGCGTGCTGGCGTATGCCGAAGAAGCGAAAACAGCACTGCCTTATCGGCAGTGCTGATTTTTGCGGGAATGACTCAGCGGTTTTCCTGGCCCAGCCAGCGGTACGAGACACCACCGATGATGGCGCCCAGCAGCGGTGCCACCCAGAACAGCCACAATTGCTCGATGGCCCAGCCGCCGACAAGCAGCGCCGGACCCGTGCTGCGGGCCGGGTTGACGGATGTGTTGGTGACCGGGATCGAGATCAGGTGAATGAGCGTCAGGGCCAGGCCGATGGCAATCGGTGCTAGCCCGGCCGGCGCGCGTTTATCGGTGGCGCCGAGGATGATCAGGATGAACATCGCCGTCATTGCCAGTTCGGTGACGAAACCGGCCGCCATCGAATACCCACCGGGCGAATGCTCGCCGTAACCGTTCGAGGCCAGGCCGGACGCCGCCAGGTCAAAACCTTCCTTGCCGCTGGCGATGAAGTAGATCAACGCGGCGGCCAGCACCCCGCCGATAACTTGGGCGATGATGTAGGCAGGCAGTTCCTTGGCTGGAAACCGACCCCCCACGTACAAGCCCAACGAAACGGCCGGGTTCAAATGGCAACCCGAGATATGACCGATGGCGAACGCCATGGTCAATACCGTCAAGCCGAAGGCCAGGGCCACCCCCAGCACGCCAATCCCGGAGGCGGCCAATACCGCGCTGCCGCAGCCGCCCAGCACCAGCCAGAACGTACCCAACAACTCAGTCGTTGAACGTTTGAGTAAAGACATAAGTTTCCTTGATAAAACAGTCGTGATAATCGGTTATGCATCCAGCAGCATTACGACAGGTTCATCTCCAGAACCTGGGCTGAGTACAGCAGGGTTTATCGACAAATCCAGCGGCATGAAAAAACCGCCAGAGTCAGGGACTGTGGCGGTTTTGGCCGTGGTCGGCGGGGAGTATGGGGTGGCTGCGTGGGCTAAATGGATCCTGGACAGAATTTTTCAGTATTGCGGACTCAAACCAGACCCTGTGGCGAGGGAGCTTGCTCCCGCTGGGCTGCGCAGCAGCCCCAATAAGGCTGGGTGTCCAACGTATTTATTGTGTTGGAACTCAGATTTTGGGGGCGCTTCGCGCCCCAGCGGGAGCAAGCTCCCTCGCCACGGGTCAGTGGTGTCTGGTAGAGATCAGTCGATCCCCACGAATCCACCCGTCTGATGCTGCCACAGCCGCGCATACAACCCGCCATGGGCCAGCAACTCGGCATGACTGCCGGTCTCGGCGATGCGGCCATTTTCCAGCACCACCAAGCGGTCCATCCGGGCGATGGTGGAGAGGCGGTGGGCGATGGCGATCACGGTCTTGCCTTGCATCAGGGTTTCAAGGCTTTCCTGGATCGCGGCCTCGACTTCCGAGTCCAGCGCTGACGTCGCTTCGTCCATGATCAGGATCGGCGCGTCCTTGAGCAGCACCCGTGCGATAGCGATGCGCTGGCGCTGGCCACCGGACAGTTTTACACCGCGCTCACCCACATGGGCATCGAAGCCGGTGCGGCCTTCGGCGTCCGACAGCAACGGTATGAACTCATCGGCCCGGGCCTTGTGCACGGCTTCCCAGAGTTGCGCATCGGTGGCGTCGGGCTTGCCGTAGAGCAGGTTGTCGCGAATCGAACGATGCAGCAGCGACGTGTCCTGGGTGATCATGCCGATGCGCTCGCGCAGGCTTTCCTGGCCGACTTCGGCGATATTCTGGCCATCGATGAGGATGCGCCCGCCCTGTACGTCGTAGAGGCGCAGCAGCAGGTTGACCAAGGTGGATTTACCCGCGCCGGACGGGCCGATCAGGCCGATTTTCTCGCCGGGCTTGATCACCAGGTTCAGGTCGCCGATGACCCCGCTTTTCTTGCCATAGTGGAAGTCCACATGCTCGAAACGCACCTCGCCCTGGGCCACCGCCAGCGGCTTGGCCTCGTCGCGGTCGGTGACGCTGACGGGCTGGGAGATGGTCTGCAACCCGTCCTGGACCATGCCGATATTTTCGAAGATGCCGGTAACTACCCACATGATCCAGCCGGACATGTTGACGATGCGAATCACCAGGCCCGTGGCCAGGGCAATGGCGCCTACGCTGATCAGCGACTGGGTCCACAACCACAGGGCCAGGGCCGTGGTGCCGACGATCAGCAGCCCGTTCATGGTGGTGATGACCACGTCCATGCTGGTCACCACGCGGCCGGCCAGTTGGGCTTTTTCAGTCTGCTCCTCAATGGCTTCGCGGGCGTATTGCTGTTCGAAATTGGTGTGGGCGAACAGCTTTAGGGTGGTGATGTTGGTGTAGCCGTCGACGATCCGTCCCATGAGCTTGGAGCGGGCATCGGAGGACACCACGGAGCGTTCCTTGACCCGTGGCACGAAGTAATAAAGTGCGCCGATGTACGAGACGATCCACATCAGCAGCGGAATCATCAGGCGCCAGTCGGCTTCGGCGAACAGCACCAGTGAGCTGATGGCGTAGATCAGCACGTGCCACAGCGCGTCCACGGCCTGCACCGCCGAGTCGCGCAGGGAGTTGCCGGTCTGCACGATGCGCTGGGCGATGCGTCCGGCGAAATCGTTCTGGAAGAAGTTCAGGCTCTGCTTGAGCACGTAGCTGTGGTTCTGCCAGCGGATCAGGCTGGTCATGCTGGGACTCAAGGTCTGGTGCACCAGCAAATCATGCAGGGCCACGAAGATAGGCCGAAAAACCAGGGCCACAACAGCCATCCACGCCAGTTCCAGGCCGTGGAGCTTGAAGAAATCCGCGCTGGGCGTTGCCTGGGTCAGGTCGATGATGCGGCTCAGGTAGCTGAACAGCGCTACCTCGATCAGCGCACCGATCAGGCCCACCACCAGCAACGCGGCGAAGCTTGGCCAGACCTGTTTCAGGTAATAAGTATAGAAGGGTAGGACGCGGTCCGGCGGGGCCGAGGTAGGGGCGTCGCGAAAGATGTCGATCAGTTTCTCAAAACGGCGGTAAACCATGGGTACATAGCCCGGGCAGGGCTCTCCTTATATTGCTGTGAGCGGCGCGGGGTCGCCGGCACCGCTCAGGCTTGCCCTGTGTGTTCAGTCGATGCGCTTGGCCGACTTGATGATCACAGGGTCGATCGGCACGTTTTGCATGCCTTGCTTGGTGGTGGTCTGGGAGTTGACGATGATGTCCACCACGTCCATGCCCTTGACCACCTTGGCGAACACCGCGTAGCCAGCGTCACGGCCCGGGTCGAGGAAGGCGTTGTCGGCCACGTTGATGAAGAACTGGCTGGTGGCTGAGTCCGGGTTGGAGGTGCGGGCCATCGACAAGGTGCCGCGAACGTTGTGCAGGCCGTTGCTGGCTTCGTTCTTGATCGGCGCCTTGGTTTCTTTCTGCTGCATCTGCTGGGTGAAGCCGCCGCCCTGGGCCATGAAGCCCGGGATCACGCGGTGGAAAATCGTGTTGGTGTAGAAGCCGCTGTCCACGTACTCAAGGAAATTCTTGGTACTGATGGGGGCCTTGACCGGGTCCAGTTCGATTTCGATCTGGCCGTTGGTGGTGTCCAGCAATACATGCGTTGCCTTGGCAGGTGTCGCGGCCATCAGGTTGGCGGCGAACAGTACGGTGCCGGCGGCGAGGACGATTTTTTTCAGCATGGGGTCAGTGATCCTGAGTGGTGGTATCGGTTGCGGTCAAAAAGTCGAGCAGGGTTTGGTTGAAGCGTTCGGGTTGATCCAGCGGGGTAGCGTGCCGTGAATCGGCGATGACCACCAGCCGTGCGTTGGGCAGATGCTTTACATAGGCTTCTTTCAGCGCCACCGGGGTGTAGTCATGGTCGGCGCAGATGACGAGGGTTGGACAGGTAACCTGTGAAAGTCGTTCCTGGACGCCCCAGCCTACGATCGCATCGAAGCTGGCGAGATAAGCACGTTTGTCGTTCTTTGCCCAGCGTCGGGCCATTTCCAGGCGTAACTCGGTTTGTTCAGGTTTGGGGAACAGCTTCGCACCGAGGGCCTTGCCGATGGTCTCCAGGCTGAGCAGGCGCATCAGGCTCCAGCGCTTGAACCATTGCCAGCAATCGTCCGGCGTGCGGACTTTGACTTCCGGCGCGCTGTTGACGATGCACAGGCTCTTGACCCGTTCGGGTTCATCCACCGCCAATTGGAAACAGATCATGCCGCCCATGGACCAGCCCACCAGATGCACCGGCCCAACGGCGAGGTGTTCGATCAGGGCGCTCAGGTCGGCGCTGAAACCGGCGATGCTGAAGCGCTCGCGGGGTTTGTCGGAACGGCCGTGGCCGCGCACATCCATCACGATCAGGCGGTAGTGGGCGGACAGAACCGGGATTTGCTTTTCCCAGTCCTGGGTGCTGGAACCCAGCCCGTGGACCAGCACCACGGGCGCGCCGTGGCCGTATTCCTCGTAGTGCAGGTTGCAACCTTCGTGCTCGAAATAGGCCATCGGCGAAGTCCTTGTCAGGCTTGTTCAGGGGCGGCGAATGGCGCATCCAGCGGCGCGGTGTCGAAGGTGCGCAGCAGTTCGATCAGGATTTGCGTGGCTGGCCCCAGGGGTTTTTCCTTGTTTGAAAAAAGATAGAAGGTCGAGTTGCGGCTGCCTCCCTGTTCCAAGGGTAGACGCTTGAGCACGCCTTCCTTGAGTTCCCGCTCGATCATGTGCCGGGGCAGCCAGGCGAAACCCAGGCCACTGCCGACAAAACTCGCGGCGGTGGCCAGGCTGCCCACGGTCCAGCGTTGTTCGGCGCCGAGCCAGCCAACGTCCCGGGGTTGCTGGCGGCCGGAGTCGCGAATGACCACTTGCAACTGGCTTTCCAGGTCCTGGAAGTTAAGTTCCCGATTGAGACGGTGCAGGGCATGCTCGGGATGGGCCACCGCGATGAATTCCACATCGCTCAATTCCGCGCCCAGGTAACCGGGAATGCTGAAACCGCTGATGGCCAGGTCGGCCACGCCTTCGAGCAGCACTTCTTCGACACCCGACAACACTTCTTCCCGCAGCCGCACTCGGCAACCGCGGCTTTGCGGCATGAACGCGGTCAAGGCGCGAACGAGGCGGGCGTTGGGATAGGCCGCGTCGACTACCAGGCGCACTTCCGCTTCCCAACCCTGCTCCATGTGGTGGGCCAGGTCTTCCAGTTGGCTGGCCTGTTTCACCAATTGCCGCGAACGGCGCAGCAGCACGCCGCCGGCTTCGGTCAGCACGGCCTTGCGCCCATCGATGCGCAGCAACGGCACACCGAGTTGATCCTGCATGCGGGCCACGGTGTAGCTCACTGACGACTGGGAGCGATGCAGCACATCGGCGGCCTGGGCGAAACCGCCGTGGTCGACCACCGCCTGCAGGGTGCGCCATTGATCCAGGGTCACGCGGGGCGCTTTCATATCGAGCTCCTCTTGTCCTAAGCTGGCGGTCCCTTGGTGGAGACTGCCGAATGAAGAAAATCTGTTGTGTGGTGCTGGCCTTGCTGCCACTGACCGCGTTTGCCTACCCGATCGATGTGGAAAAACACCTCAACGGCCTGAGCATCGACTACACCGCCTATGACACCGATGCCGACATCGGTTCCATCCAGGTCAACAACTACGGCAGTACCGATGCGGCCTGCACCGTCGTGTTCCGCAACGGTCCCGAGGCACCGCGCACCCGCAAGATCGAAGTCGCCGCCGGCAAGTTCAAGAACGCCACGGCCAAGTTCAACCGCAACATCATCAAGCTGCGCATCAAGCTGACCTGTCAGCCGAAATAGGCCGGCGGCGGGGCATTTGATATTGCTTGCTCCGCTTATAAACGAAAATATCGATGCATTACAGCAGTTATTTGCGCTTTTTCATCGATATGCTCACGTTTAACCTTCACTCCATCGACTGACAACATTCTCAGATGGAGCCTACAAGCCATGTCCCGCGTTCTGATCATCGAAAGCAGTGCCCGCCAGCAAGACTCGGTTTCCCGTCAACTGACCCAAACCTTCATCAGCCAGTGGAAAGCTGCGCACCCGGCCGACGAAATCAGCGTTCGTGACCTGGCCATCAACCCGGTGCCCCACCTGGATGCCAATCTGCTGGGCGGCTGGATGAAGCCTGCCGAGCAGCGCAACGACATTGAGAACGCCTCGCTGGAACGCTCCAACCAACTGACCGATGAGCTGCTGGCCGCCGATGTACTGGTGATGGCGGCACCGATGTACAACTTTGCCATTCCCAGCACCCTGAAAGCCTGGCTCGACCACGTGCTGCGTGCCGGCGTGACGTTCAAATACACGCCCACCGGTCCCCAAGGCCTGCTGGCCGACAAGCGCGCCTTCGTGCTCACCGCCCGGGGCGGCATTCACGCCGGTGGCAGCACCGACCATCAGGAACCCTACCTGCGCCAGGTCATGGGCTTCATCGGGATCCACGACGTGACCTTCATCCATGCCGAGGGCATGAACCTGGGTGGCGACTTCCAGGAGAAAGGGTTGACTCAGGCCAACGCCAAACTGTCCCAGGTCGCCTGATCCGTTAATCCTCGGATAATCGCCAGGTGGTTTAGTGACCTGGCGCTTCCCTTCAAACCGTTTTGCGCATCGAACCTCCCTTTGCACTTATTGCTCCTGAGTGCATCAGCCCGATTGAACGCTTTAGCGAGATCGGGCTTTTTTTTGGGGAAATGGAAAAAACGGCCTTAAGATGGAGGTCTTTCAAGTCCTGAGCACTGGAAATGGTCAGGCCGTAGCGTCACCCGGATTGGGCAAATCTCTCGATGCCTGCTGTGGTAATTTATGCGCGCAATTACAGTAGGGAGACTGTGATATGTTCAACGTCAAACGGAAAACATGGGCCTTATTCCTGGCCTATCTCTTAGGGGCGAGTGGCTATATCTACTACCTCTATGTCGAGACGCAAAGCGTCCTTACAGACAATATCAACAATAAATTGCTGCATGCCGCGCTGGGCGCTTCGGCCATCCTCGGCGACCGTTACCATGACAATCTGGTCGATAAACGTTCCAAATCCCAGGCGCAAGACTGGGATACCATCGAGCGGCTCTCCAACTTCAACGAGTCCATGGGCACTGCTTTTGTCTATAGCGTGATCCAGCGAGGTGCAGAGGCTTATCTGGTCAGCTCCAGCGCATCGAAGGAAGAAATCCAAGCGGGGAATTTCGTGCGCTTTTTCGATCCGTATCCCGATGCCAGCCAAGCCTTACTCGACAGTTTCAAACGCACCGAGCCAACCTGGATTGATTACTCGGATCATTGGGGGGATTTTCGCGCGGTCTTTGTGCCACTGAAATCACAAGACGGTACGGTGTACGTTGTCGGGGCGGAAATTACCTTGGCGGAGTACTACCAACAACTCAGTCATGACTCCCTCTACCATATCATCCTGGCCATTTTGGTCTTTCTCGCTTTAATCCTTTTGCGCATGCGTACGCATGTCCAGCAACTGCGAGTCAATGAACAGGTATTGAATCAGGCAAAAAATGCCGCCGAAGAGGCGGATCGTTCTAAAACCCGGTTTCTGGCCACCATGAGCCATGAGATTCGCACCCCTATGTACGGCGTCATCGGCGCGACCGAGCTGCTGGCGAAGTCCGAACTGAATCCTGAGCAGCGCCGCCTGTTAAAAACGATTCATGGCAGTGGACGAACACTGTTGTCGCTTATTGATAACATTCTCGATCTGGCAAAAATCGAAGCGGGCAAACTTGAGTTGAAGCCTTGTGTGTTCGATGTGAGAACACTGGTTTCATCCAGTCTTGAAATGATCCGACAAAATATCCAGGGTAAACCAATCGTCCTTGAGGCCAAGGTTTCTGCGGACGTGCCGCCCTTGATCAAAACCGATATCGAGTGCCTTCGCCAAATATTGATCAACTTGCTGGGCAACGCCGTCAAGTTTACCGAAAGCGGCGAGGTCTCGCTCACGGTCTCCAGCATCGGTCACGGCCCTCAAGCCCGGCTCGACTTTTCCATCCGCGATACCGGCATTGGCATTCCCCTTGAGCGGCAGAACAGTCTGTTCAAGCCCTTTGCCCAGTTTAAAGAGCCGGTCAGCCAAGGTTTTACCGGGAGTGGGCTGGGGCTTTCCATCTGCAAAACACTGATCGAGGCACAGCAGGGGACCTTGTCCTTTACCAGCCAGCCTGGGGTTGGATCGACGTTTTGCTTCTCGCTTCCCCTCACACTTTTTTCAGTCTCGGAAATACCCCTCGGAAACGATCGCGCCGCGGTGAGTTTCGACGCCTCTTTTGCCGAGGATTACCCGCTGGATATCCTGCTGGTGGAAAATCACCCAGTGAGCCAGAAAGTTGCCATGGCGATGCTACAAGAGTTGGGCTATGTACCCGACTTGGCATCCAACGGGCGGGAAGCGGTCGATCAGTGCAGGGTTTCGACGCCGGAAATCATTTTCATGGACATCAACATGCCCGTCATGGACGGACTGGAGGCCATCCATGGCATCCGTGAACTCCCGGGGGGCGATACCTGCTACATCGTGGCCTTCACCGCGAGCGCCTTTTCCAGCGAGATAGAACGTTTCAGGGCCGCGGGTGCCGACGACATCCTGACCAAGCCGGCGAACTTTCAGGCGTTGACCCGTGTGCTTCAACGTGCTGCCAACCATCGGCGCCAGCGCCAGGCCAATCCTTGGGTCGTGGATGAAACTCCAAGTTAGTGGAGGACCTGTGGGAGCGAGCTTGCTCGTGATGGCGATGGGTCAGAATATTGATGTTGACTGACACTCCGCAATCGCAAGCAAGCTCGCTCCCGCCGTTCAAAACCGCTATCTTCGCCGCCATTCGAAACGAGGGGCGGTATGGGCTATCTACTGTTTGTGACTTTGATCCAGGCGTTTTCCTTCAGCCTGATCGGCGAGTATCTGGCCGGGCATGTGGACAGTTATTTCGCGGTGCTCGTGCGCGTGGTGCTGGCGGGACTGGTGTTCATTCCGTTGACCCGCTGGCGCCAGGTGGAGCCGTCATTCATGCGCGGCATGCTGTTGATCGGGGCCTTGCAGTTCGGCGTGACCTACGTCTGCTTGTACCTGAGCTTCCGGGTCTTGACCGTGCCGGAAGTGCTGCTTTTCACCATTCTCACGCCCCTGCACGTGACCTTGATCGAAGACGCGCTGAACCGCCGCTTCAATCCCTGGGCGCTGATCGCGGCGCTGGTGGCCGTGGCCGGTGCGGCGGTGATTCGTTATGACCGGATCAACCCGGATTTCTTCATGGGATTTTTGCTGCTGCAACTGGCCAACTTCACCTATGCCGCCGGGCAGGTGCTCTACAAACACCTGGTGGCCCGTCACCCGAGCGACCTGCCGCATTACCGGCGTTTCGGCTATTTCTATCTCGGTGCGCTGATGGTGGCGTTGCCGGCGTTCCTGCTGTTCGGCAAGCCAGACTTCTGGCCCGAAGCCCCATTGCAATGGGGTGTGCTGGTGTTCCTCGGGCTGGTTTCCACCGCATTGGGGCTGTACTGGTGGAACAAGGGCGCGTGCCTGGTCAACGGCGGGACGCTGGCAGTGATGAACAACCTGCACGTGCCGGTGGGGCTGTTGGTGAACCTGCTGATCTGGAACCAGCATGAGGCGCTGGGGCGGTTGCTGCTGGGTGGGGCGGTGATATTGATGGCGGTGTGGATCAGTCGGTTGGGGGTACGCAAACCTCAGCCCTCACCCTGAACCCCCTTGTGGGAGCGAGCCTGCTCGCGAAGGCGTCGTGTCAGTCGGTATATCAGTCGTCAGGCACTCCGCTTTCGCGAGCAGGCTCGCTCCCACAAGGGATCTCCAGTGTTTGAGGGGCATGCCGTTTGAGGTCAAACCACCTGCTTCTGCGGCTCCGGCAGGTGACTCGCCCCCAGCACTGCCGGCAGCAGCCCCGAGCGCAGGTCCGTGCCGCTCGGCTGCTGGTACAGGTTCAATCCGAACTCCGGCATCACCGCCAGCAGGTAATCGAAAATGTCCCCCTGGATCCGCTCGTAGTCCGCCCACGCGGTGGTGCGGGTGAAGCAGTAGATTTCCAGCGGGATGCCCTGGGCGGTGGTCTGCATCTGCCGGACCATGCAGGTCATGTTCGGCTGGATCTCCGGGTGGCTCTTCAAATAGGCCAGGGCATAGGCGCGGAAGGTGCCGAGATTGGTCATCCGCCGGCGGTTGGCCGACATCGCCGCGACGTTGCCCTGGGCCTCGTTCCAGGCCTTGAGCTCGGCCTGCTTGCGGCTGATGTAGTCGGTCAGCAGGCGGACCTGGGTCAGGCGTTGTTCCTCCTCGTCATGCAGGAAACGCACGCCGCTCGCGTCGATGAACAGGCTTCGCTTGATCCGTCGCCCACCGGACTGCTGCATGCCGCGCCAGTTCTTGAACGACTCGGACATCAGGCGCCAGGTGGGGATCGAGACGATGGTCTTGTCGAAGTTCTGCACCTTGACCGTGTGCAACGTGATGTCCACCACATCACCGTCGGCGCCGACCTGGGGCATCTCGATCCAGTCGCCGACCCGCAGCATGTCGTTACTGGTCAACTGCACGCTGGCGACGAACGACAGCAGCGTGTCCTTGTAGACCAACAGGATCACCGCCGACATCGCACCCAGGCCCGACAGCAGCAACAGTGGCGAGCGGTCGATCAGCGTGGCGACGATGATGATCGCGCCAAACACATACAGCACCATCTTCGTCAGTTGCACGTAGCCTTTGATCGAGCGAGTCCGCGCGTGTTCGGTGCGTGCGTAGACGTCCAGCAGGGCGCTGAGCAGGGCACTGAGGCTTAGCACCATGAACAGGATGGTGAACGCCAGGGCCACATTACCCAGGAAAATCATGCTGGTCTTGCTCAGTTCCGGCACCAGGTGCAGGCCGGATTGAATGATCAGTGACGGCGTCATTTGCGCCAGGCGATGAAAGACCTTGTTCTGGCGCAGGTCGTTGACCCAATGCAAGGCCGGCTGGCGCCCAAGCAACTTGGCGGCGTGCAGGATCAGGTAGCGCGCCACGCGTCCGAGCACCAGGGCGATGACCAGCAGCAACATCAGGGCGAGGCTGGAATGCAGGAGCGGGTGCTGGTCAAGGGCACCCCAGAGGTCTTGAATGTTGACCCAGAGTTGTTTGATGTCCATGGACGAAACGATTCTTCTATAGAGACGCGACGGGGCGATTAGAGCATTTAAGCCCGCTCAAGTGACCGTTGATGCAATATCGGCTGATAAAAAAGCACTGATTTACCGCCGTTTGTATAAAGAAACTCGGCCTTCGCGCTCGAAACCGTTACCCTATGCAGCTGTTTTTTTGCATTTCTTCGAGGTAGCACCCGTGTTTTCCCAATTCGCCCTGCACGAACGCCTGCTCAAAGCCGTGGCCGAGCTTAAATTTGTCGAGCCAACGCCGGTGCAGGCAGCGGCTATTCCGCTCGCGCTCCAGGGGCGTGACCTGCGGGTAACGGCGCAAACCGGCAGCGGCAAGACCGCCGCGTTCGTGCTGCCGATCCTCAACCGCCTGATCGGCCCGGCCAAGATCCGCGTCAGCATCAAGACCCTGATCCTGCTGCCGACCCGTGAACTGGCCCAGCAGACCTTGAAGGAAGTGGAGCGCTTCTCGCAGTTCACCTTCATCAAGTCCGGCCTGATCACCGGCGGCGAAGACTTCAAGGTCCAGGCCGCCATGCTGCGCAAGGTGCCGGACATCCTGATCGGCACGCCGGGGCGGATGATCGAGCAGTTGAACGCCGGCAATCTCGACCTCAAGGAAGTCGAAGTGCTGGTGCTGGACGAAGCCGACCGCATGCTGGACATGGGTTTTTCCGAAGACGTGCAGCGCCTGGTGGACGAGTGCGTCAACCGCCAGCAGACCATGCTGTTCTCCGCGACTACCGGCGGTTCGGGCCTGCGCGAGATGATCGCCAAGGTGCTGAACAACCCCGAGCACTTGCAGCTCAACGCGGTCAGCCAACTGAACTCCACCACCCGGCAGCAGATCATCACCGCCGACCACAACCAGCACAAAGAGCAGATCGTCAACTGGTTGCTGGCCAACGAGACCTACGAAAAAGCCATCGTGTTCACCAACACCCGGGCCATGGCCGACCGCATCTACGGCCGCCTGGTGGCCCAAGAATACAAGGCGTTCGTGCTGCACGGCGAGAAGGACCAGAAGGACCGCAAGCTGGCCATCGACCGCCTCAAGCAGGGCGGCGTGAAGATCCTCGTCGCCACCGACGTCGCTGCCCGCGGCCTGGACGTGGATGGCCTGGACATGGTCATCAACTTCGACATGCCCCGCAGTGGCGATGAGTACGTGCACCGCATCGGTCGTACCGGCCGTGCCGGCAACGACGGCCTGGCGATCTCGCTGATCTGCCACGGCGACTGGAACCTGATGTCGAGCATCGAGCGCTACCTCAAGCAGAGCTTCGAGCGCCGCACCATCAAGGAAGTCAAAGGTACTTACGGCGGACCGAAGAAGGTCAAGGCGTCGGGCAAGGCCGTTGGCGTGAAGAAGAAAAAGGTCGACGCCAAGGGCGACAAGAAAAAAGCCGGCGCCAAGGGCCCGACCAAACGCAAGACCGCCAATCGCCCTAAGTCCGACGCCCCGTCGCTGGTCAGCAAGGACGGCATGGCCCCGCTTAAGCGGCGCAAGCCAGAGACACCAGCGGCTGAGTGAAGCTGCGTTAGCGCTTGCTAAAAAGAACCGGACCTTGGGTCCGGTTTTTTTATGGGCTGTTACTCAGCCTTACGTACAACAGGCTCTTGTGGCGAGGGAGCTTGCTCCCGCTGGGCTGCGCAGCAGCCCCGAGAGGGTCACTGTTTATCAGCCCTGATGTTGACGCTCAGGTTTGGGGCGCTTCGCACCCCAGCGGGAGCAAGCTCCCTCGCCACAAAAGCTGGCCGTGCTCGCTCGGCGATCACTCCGCTTTCCTCTGCGCCTCTTCCAGCTCCTGCAGGCGCTTATCGATCAATTGGCACTTATCCGGCACCTCCTTGCTGGATGTTTCCAGATCCATAGCCTTCAACTCGTCATTCATCTCCTTGGCCTTGGACGGATCCTGTTCGGTGAGCTTGGCGATTTTATCCGCCAGTTGTTCACGCTTGATGGTCGCTTCCTCAGGTGTACAAGCGGCCCAGGCGGGCAGGGCGCAGGTGAGGGTGGCGGCGAGGGTAAGTTTGATGAGGGTTTTCATGGCAGGGCCTCATATTCCTTGTTGGGCAGGTAATGGGTTGAGGCCCGTGCAGAGTGGAAAGTTCATTAGCCTGCCGCTGGCAGGCGTTCCGTCGCTGCATGGGCCCAGACACGGATTGAAGTCTTTTTCAGGGTTTCCCTAGCCGATATGAAACCGTCGTCTACCATGGAGAAAGTGACTGGTAGCCCTATGCCTGCAATGCTGGGTCGCTCCTTCACACAGGACGTAAGTGCTTCATTAGCCAGGAGGCTAACAATATGTCTGACGCAATGCAGTCAATGAGTTCTGGATCACCCGGTGCCGCTCGCATTCGAGCAATGGAACAACTACGCCTGTCAGGACGTGCCCACGGGCTGCGATAGCTATTAATTCAAGGAATGAAATCTATGAGCCTTAGAGCGATACTCAGTCGGCTGATGTTGTGCCTGTGTGGTTTGTTCGCGGTGTCATCGGCTTATGCAGAAAGTGTGATCATCGCCACGTCGCGACCCGATGAAGGGATCGTAGTTGATGTGTTTGACAGCCCTGATGCCGCAAACGCCATACCTTCTTCGTCGGGCATGGTGCCATTTCCCTCGGTAGGGTTGGCTACACCCGCGGTGCAATCGTTCAAGGGCAAGATTTATATGTTTTGGGCCAACGATAGTGATTCCGCTATCTATTTTTCCACTTCGGCGCAGGGCAGTAATTGGTCCCCACCACAGCCCATTCCGGTGTCTGGCATCGTGGGTAATGTCTCAGCGACCGTGTTTCAGCAAAAGCTGGTGCTGACCTTTACCGACGAGAAGCACATAAATAGCATCAGTTCCGAGGACGGCATAACCTGGTCCAATGTTAACCCTATTGCGGTCTCCAGCGACGCCGCTACTAACAGTCCTGTGGTGTACAACGGAAAATTATTTGTCCTGTATAGCGAGGAGGACGATCACACGATTAACTATGTGACCTCGGACGATGGCTTGCTGTGGAGTAAGGAAAATCCTGGGTTCACTGCAAATGCTCTCAGAGTGCTGAGTCTGGTGCCCGTGGTCTATAACGGTGAGCTGTTGGTCTATTACTCTTATGATCTTAATAATTTTGCCGTGCGCAGTTACGACCGGGGCGGTAACTGGGGAGATGAACAAAGACTGTCGGGCCTAGCAAAGAGCGAGCTTTTCCTGAACCGTGCAACCATCACCGGTAACCGCATTTTTCTCAGCAGTGGCCCTACCACTTTTGGTTCAAGCGATGGGGTCAACTGGAGTCCCTATTATTCAAGGCTTTTCTCTGACAGTTTGACCGGCCCATCGGGATTGGGCGTTTCCTACGGCATTACCACAAACGATCTGACAGGGGACAACCCGCAGTTGCCTGCTGACCTGGCGACGGGCCTTAGCCATACCGACTATGCGACCTTTGCCTGGCGGAGTTTTTTTGCGCTGAACAACACCGCCATGACGCCGTTACCGGCTAGCCGTGGCATGGGTAATCCCGCCAGCAGCTTTGCCGATTCGGGCAAGGCCTCGCAGTCTCCAACCCCTTTGTTGTGGCAAACCTTCGCCCACCGCAGCGAGTTGTTTCCGGCGGTAGGGTTCAATCCCGTTGGCGGTCCTACGCGTTCGCTTGGTTCTGATCCGAACTACACCTATACCCAGTTCCTCAAGAAGCCGATACGGATGGCGCCAGGCACTGATTTTACCCTTTACAACAATCTGGATGAGGCGACCCAAATAGGACAAAACGCTATTTTCTTCCCGGTTAAGCCGCCCAATGCGGCGAAGACAACAGATGCGCGGGGAGACTATGCCCCTTCAAGCGACAGCCAGATCCTGTTCGAGGCCAAGGCCAACCCCGTCGTTTACAACTATGCGAAAGGCCTGACCCGTTATCCGGATCATATTGTGCTGCCCGACGGCGCGGTGGAGGTAAAGGCGGCATGGCGCAAGCTGGCCGACATTCCGGTGCCGGATCGCGGGCGCTACCATACGGCGACGGTGGTGACCTATAAGGGTACCGACACTGACCCGGAGGCGCAGAACGAAGACTACGCACTGGTCGCCTTGCATATCATCCATAAGACGGCCAACTACCCGACCTTCATCTTCGCCACATTCGAGCACGAAGATGCCCTGACGTTGCCCGACGGTAAATCGCCGACCGGGCTCTACTACATCGCCAACTACAACAAGATCGATTACCCCGGCCTCGATTCAGCCACGCCGCCGACCGCCACCTTCTCTGACGGCAACAAGACCTATACGGTTTCCCTGCCAACGGAGGGACTGGTCGCAAACGCGAAACTTGATCCGCCGGTCTACTCCGGCAGCAACGGGATCCCCGAAGGACAAGCCGGCCCGATCAAGGTCGTGCAACCGCTGACCGTCCATTCAGAAGTCCAGGCGGTGAACGACCAGGTCAGGCAGCTCATGGACGGCAGCCGCGAATTCGACAATTCGGTCTGGAAGCACTATCGGCTCAAAGGGGTGCAAGCCATCCCGTCGAGCACCTCAACCGACCCGGATTACTATCTGGCCAACATCATGGTCGAAAGCAGCCAGCCGGGCATCCAGCTGTTTCGTGGAAGCAACGTGTTCCCCATCCCGAATAACAACACCCTGACCAATGCGCGCAACCAACCGAACATCAAGGTGCCGGACTACGCCCACAGTACTCAAAGCCTGACCATGGGCGGCTGCATGGGCTGTCACGGCATCGCCCAGAGCTCGCTGAAACAAGGCTTCAGCTTTTTGTTCGATGCGATCAATCCCACGTTCGCCAAAGGCGTCACCGGCTTTGCGGGCCCGGAGACCGTAGGCTTACCTGATCCGCGGACCTCGAAGGCACGGGCCCTGAAATACTCTTTCGGTCCTCAGAATGCGGCAGCCGTTGAGGAGGCAAGCAAGTAGTCGTCAAATCTCTGCCAAGCAGGATATCCCTGCTTTCTGAGGCAGATGCCTAGCGCTTTAATAAAGAACCGGACCTTGAGTCCGGTTTTTTATGAAGCCCATCCTGAATTCGCCACAAAAGCAAATTCGGTCCTCCTTCCCGCAGCCTCAATTCGCGACGTTTATCGAGTAACGGGTGTGCCCAGGCCAATCGGCGTTACCAATGCCCCGTACCGCAGCCATCTGATTTCAGATGAATGGTTCTAGGAATAGCCTCAAAGCCAAACCCATTTAGTTGACGTCAAAATGATGGCTCATTAATATCGCGCCACTATTTTGATGTCACTTTCCGCTCGAGGGATCGAACATGTCCTCACCCGCCTTTTGGGCGAGGTTGTGCCTGGCTTTGCTGTGCCTTTCTCCATTCACCCTGGCTCACGCCGCCCCCACGCCTGGCGACACGGACCTGATCCGTGAGCGCCAGAATCGCTTGCTCGAAGAGCAGCGCCGTCGTCTGGAAGAACTCAAGGATTTGCCCGGCCAGGAGGCGAAGCCGACCCAGCCGAGCGCACCTGCCGATACCCGTTGCTTCCCCATCAAGACCATCGAACTCAAGGGCGCCGACAGCCTTTCCGCCGGCGAGCGCGCGCAATTGCTCAAGCCCTACATCGGCCAATGCCTGGGCGTTCCGCAGCTTAACGAACTGCTCAAAGTCATCACTGACCATTACATCGAAAAGGGCTTGGTCACCAGCCGCGCCTATCTGCCGCAGCAGGATCTGTCCGGCGGGCACCTGAGCGTATTGGTGGTGGAAGGGCGGCTCGAAGGCCTCAAGGGGGCCGAGACCAGCCAGCTATCGGACCGTGAGTTGGCGATGGCTTTTCCCGGCGCGACCGGCGAGTTGGTCAACCTGCGGGAGATCGAGCAGATGGTCGATCAGCTCAATCGCCTGCCGTCGAACCAGGCAAAAATGGAATTGACGCCAGGGCAGAACGTCGGTGGCAGTGAAGTGCGGGTCACCAATGAACCGAAAAAGCCTTGGCGCGCCGGCCTGTCGCGCAGCAACGATGGCCAGCGCAGCACCGGCGAGCAGCAGTGGGGCAGCAGTTTCGAATGGGACAGCCCGCTGGGCCTGGCCGATCAGTTGATGTTGCGCGGTGGTCATGACGCGATGACCGACCACCAGCATACCTCCAACAACGCCATGCTTTATTACAACCTGCCCTGGGGTTGGTGGAACGTCAGTTACACCTACAGCCAGAGCGAATACCGCTCGCAGATCCCGGCCAACGGTTTCAACTTCAAGCAGACCGGCGACAGCCAGAATCACCAGGTGCGGGTCGAGCGGGTGATCTACCGCGACGCCTTGAGCAAGACCTCCCTCAATACGGGCCTGGCGTACCTGCGCACCAACAACTTCATCGAAGACAGCAAGCTGGCGGTGAGCAGTAATCGGCTCAGCGAAGCGCAATTCGGCATCAACCATGGCCGGCGGGTTGGCAATGCTTTCGTCAACCTCGACTTGGGCATGCAAGAGGGGATCGGCGCCTTCGATGCCCAGGACGACAACGATCCGGGTCCCGGCCAGGCCGATGCCCGCTACCGCAAATACACCGCCACCGCCAGCTACCTGCAACCGTTCCAGGTGTGGGGCGAGTCCTTCAGCTTCAGCAGCCTGATGACCGGCCAGCGCAGCGAAGACGTGCTGTTCAGCCCGCAGCGCATGAGCCTGGGCGGCCAGTCGTCGATTCGTGGCTACAAGGATCAATCATCCAAGCCGGCGGCAACGTCTCCATTACCGCAACAAACAAAATCACCAACGGCGTGGAGCGCCCATTCTCCACCGGCATCACAACGTCGTCCCGCAACACCACAACCGCCGCCGCAGGATCAGGCAAAACCACGGTCGTGACCCTGAACAGCCAACTCCCACCGGACTTGGCCCAACAACAAATAAACCCCCTGACACTCCCCGGCTTCAGCCTCCCCACCGGGCAAAACGGCCTGTTCCGGCTGAGTGGGCAGGGCGCCAGCGACGCGTCAGCCTCCCAGACCCCGGTCGTGTCGCAGAACTGGACAATCGGCGGCGCCAGCGTGAGTGAATCGAATCGATCCACCGCCGCGCCGGTCGCCAATGTGCGCGACATCGAGATCGCCGATGTCACCCAGGTTTCCGCCGCCGAACGACAGGTGCAGTTGTTGAATCGTGACAGCGGCGGCGTCACCGCCGGCGCGTCCGCCATTCAGGTCACCGCCCCAACGGACTCATCCACAGGCACGCCGCAACTGCCAGGGCATAGCCTCGATGGCACCATCACCCGTGGCCCCGACATTGCGCTGGACACTTCGGGCACGCCGCCAATTGGCGTCAGTCGCCCAACCGACGCCTCGGTAAGCGCGCCAGTGCCTGTCACCGGTCAAACGGTGGCGCGGGTCACGGGGCTACCCAGCACAACCGTGGCTTCCAAACCGCAAAAATACCTGATCGAAACCAACCCGGTCCTTACCAACCTCAAGTCATTCACCAGCTCGGATTATCTGCTGACGAAACTCGGCTACGACGCGGACACCAGCGCCAAGCGGTTGGGTGACGGCCTGTTCGAACAACGACTCATCCAACAGGCCGTCGTCGCCCGTACCGGCCAACGCTTCATCGACGGCCAGACCTCCGACGAGGCGATGTTCACGTACCTGATGAACAACGCCATCGCCAGCAAGGACGCCCTCAACTTGTCGGTAGGCGTCACCCTCACCGCCCAACAAGTCGCCGCCCTGACCCACGACATCGTCTGGCTTGAAGAGCACGAAGTGAACGGCGAAAAGGTGCTGGTGCCGGTGCTGTATATGGCCCAGGCCAATAATCGTCTGGCACCTAATGGTGCGTTGATTGCCGGGCAGAACGTTACGTTGATTGCCGGTAAGGATCTGGAAAATGCCGGCACGCTTCGGGCTACGAAAAACCTCTCCGCATCCGCTGGCGAGAACCTGACCAACAGCGGATTGATTGAAGCCGGCAACCGTCTCGACCTGTTGGCCGGCAACGACATCGTCAATAAATCCGGCGGCATCATCGCCGGGCGTGACGTCAGTATGAATGCGCTTGTTGGCGACATAATCAACGAACGCACGTTGACCACCGCGAGTGTCAGCAACAGAGGTTACACCCAGCGGCAGGACTACGCGGATAACGCCTCGCGTATCGAGGCGGCCAACGACCTGACCATGGGCGTCGGTCGAGACGTCAACAACGTTGGCAGCGTCATGGTCAGCGGGCGCGACACGCAGATCGATGCAGGGCGGGATGTGAATATCGTCTCTGCGCAGCAACAGACCTCCAACACCGGTGGTACCCGCAGAAGTTCGATCACCCAACTGGGCTCGGAGGTGGATGCGGGTCGCGATGTCACTGTGAACGCAGGTCGAGACTTCAACGCTATCGCGAGCCAGATCAGTGCCGATCGCAATGTCGCCTTGGCCGCCGATGAGAACATGATGATCTCCTCCGGCGCCAACGAAACCCACTCTTACTACAAGTCGAAAAAGGTCACGGCCCAAGAGGACCACGTCAAACAGATCGGCAGCGCTATTAGTGCTGGTGGTGACGTGAAGTTGGATGCTGGAAAAGATATGGCGCTGATCTCCAGCCGTATCAACGCCGGTGACGAAGCTTATCTGGTGGCTGGAGAAAACCTGGCGCTTCTGGCCGCACAGGACAGCGACTATTCGTTGTATGAGAAAAAGAAGAAGGGCAGTTGGGGGAAAAAACAGAGTCGGCGTGATGAGTTGACCAAGGTGACCCATGTGGGGAGTGAGATTTACACGGGGGGCGATCTGACACTGGTTTCCGGTGAGGATCAGCATTATCAGGTAGCCAAGCTGAACAGTGGCAATGACCTGACTTTGCAAAGCGGCGGCTCGATTGCCTTCGAGGGCGTCAAGGACCTGCATCAGGAGAGTCACGAGAAAAGCAAATCCAGCGCCGCCTGGTTCAGCATGAAGGGCAAGGGCCGAACCGATGAGACGCTACGCCAAAGCGAACTGACCGCTCAAGGCGACTTGGTCATCAGCGCGGTGGGCAAGATTCATGCGGACGTGCTGCAGGTCAATAAGCAGACGGTTAGCGAATCCATCGATGCGATGGCCAAGGCGGATCCAAAACTGGCGTGGCTCAAGGAGCTTGATGCGCAGGGTGGTGTTGACTGGCGGCAAGTACAGGAGATCCATACCAGCTTCAAATACGCGAACTCCGGTATGGGGCCTGCCGCGCAGATGATAGTCGCCATTTTGATGACGGTTCTGCTCGGCCCTGCTGGTGCCGGCCTGAGCGGTGCAACCTTGGCAGGCGCCGCCAGTCTGGCGACCACCGGCACGGTCGCGACCATCAACAACGAGGGCGACCTGGGGGCCGGGTTGAAAGCGGTGGTCAGCAAAGACGGCCTTACCGACGCGGCGATCGCGGCCGTCACAGCCCATGTTGCTAAGAATTATCTAGGCGATATGACCATGACCAAGCAGGTCAATGGCAAGACGGTGATTGACTTAAGTTCGATCGAAGCCGTCAGCCATTTTGCGGGTCAGCAACTGATCAACAACGCATCTGCTGCTGCGATCGCCAAAGCTTTCGGTCGGGACGTTACGTTAGCGGGCATCCTGCAGTCGGCCGTCTACAACACCTTGGCGGCTTATTCCTTTGACCAGGTAGGTAACCTCGGCCTGAAGACTGGCAGTCCGGAGAAGATCGGCCTGCACGCCTTGGTAGGCGGCATGATCGCCGAAGCATCGGGCAGCGACTTTGTTGTCGGTGCGATGGCGGCGGGAGTGAATGAGACGTTCGCTAACCAGTTGCGACGGATGTCGGCTCAGATGAGTCCGGAGTATCGCGACCACCTGATGCTGATGGCCTCGCAACTGCTTGGCGTAGTGGCCGCTGCCGCCGTGGCTGGAGACGATGCGAATAGTCTGCAGACCGGCTCGTATGTGGCCGGCAATGCGACCCAGTACAACAACCTCAACCACCATGACATGAGTGACTTTGTCGGGGACATAAATGCCTGTGGTAGCAGCGAGACTTGTCAGAAGAACACGTGGGATGGGGGTAAGTACCAAGAGATCAGTGACCAAATCACCGATTGGTCGGAGAAGGCCGTCAGTGGTGCATTTGCGAAATCCTTGCTGACCTCGATCCAGGGCGGGCTGACCGCACTGAATGACCTCAATTGCACGACGGTGACTTGTACGCAATACAAGGACACCCTGACTGAGCGTGCGTTGAACGACCTGACGAACTTGGCGAAGGTTACTGACACGTGGGAAAACGCAACAAGCGTGGCTGCGCTGGTCATATCGACCTCCGGCGGCGCGCGTGGTACCGGTGCTGGCGAAGGAGGGATTTCGCCTAGGGTTCAGGCGGCTTTGGATAAGTTTACGGAGGCCAAGGCTATACGTACGGGAGCTTCTACGGGCAAGAACGGCAGTACGCCGCTTGGGGGCCCGGATGCTGAGGCGGGGATGCCTTATACCCATCCGATTAAAGAGATCGAGCCAAATAAAACGACGGGAGGAAACGCTATTCCCGATGATGGTCCTAAACTTATAACTCACGCTCCAGCCACGAAATTTTTCAAGGGCGATGAGGCCGTACGGCATTTTGAAAAACATGCTTCAGAGTTGATGAGTGCCTTTGGTCGAACCTCTTATAACCTGAAAAATTATTTGGATGATGCAAATCATGTAATTAAAAATGGTACCTTTGTGCCTGAGATGAATGGTTATGTAAGGTTGATAGGCGGTGAGGGGAGTGCGAAGTATGGGTTTGTGGGGCTTGATAGGAGTACTGGTAAGATAACTACTTTTCATGTTAAGACGGTAAGTGAGTTGGCAAGAAAAGCTCCTAGCTTAGGATTATCAAGATGATAGTGAAATGGTGCGAATGGATCTCCAAAGATGCGCAAGAAGCGCTGCTGACAATCAGTGGTGATAAAGTTGAGTGTGTGGCTTTTTCTCACCCTTGCAATATACAGGTGGGAGACAGTCTGCATGAGCCCCTGCTTGCCATCTCGATTAAAGGTGTTGTGAAAGAGTATTCAGGTGCTCAGTTTATGCGGCGTTTAGATGACGGCTTTTCGCACGAAATTCTAGCTAAGGTTGTAGATCTCAAACAACGGTTAGTGGTAGCAGGGTCAATTGCTATTGAGTTGGATGATGTACTTTCAAAGGATATTGATGTAGGGGATTGTATTCGCTTCTTCTGTGGTCGTCTTGACGTAATTTCTTAAGGAAAAAGGGGCGAGGAAAAATGGAAGGAAAAAGGGGACAGATTTGAATGGCACTTACTTAACTGCTAACCAGCTGATATATCTGAAAAAATGAAGAAGGCTGACCTTGGTCTACGGTAATTCAGGGGCAGACCGCTGACATAGCTGTGTGGGTTTTAGATATAAAACTTGTTTGAGAAAAAGGGGGCTGGAGAAAAAGGGGACAGATTTATTTTTTGATTTTTTGCTACGCTGAAAGCTTCCACGGAGGAGGAATCACATATGCCCAGGATGGGACGTATTGTTTTACCGAATTATCCACACCATATCGTACAACGCGGTCATAACCGTCAGGTGGTGTTTGCCGTCGCCGAGGATTATCAACGCTACCTCACGGACCTGCGTGAACTTAAGGATGCATTTGGCGTAAAGGTCTACGCCTATTGCCTGATGACCAATCATGTTCATCTGTTGCTGGCTCCGGGGGAGTCGGTCGCTGGGTTGGGGCAGTTGATGAAGGCTCTGGCGGCACGTGCGACGCGCTACCGCAATCGGTTGGAGGGGCGCTCAGGCACTTTATGGGAAAGCCGTTACAAATCCAGTGTGGTGCAGTCGGATTCTTACTTGCTTGCCTGTTGCCGTTACATCGAGCTGAATCCTGTACGGGCTCGTATGGTGGCTGATGCTGCGGATTACCCATGGTCGAGTTATCGAGCCCGGGTAGGTAATGTGCCAGACGGCCATTGGCTGGATGCTGATCCATGCTTTGTTGCTCTGGGTAATACAACTGCGGAGCGTTGTCGTCGGTATGAGGCGTTCGTACGCCAAGCCGTTCCAGCGGCTGAGATCGGATTGATTAGAGATGCTTTGCAGCGAGGCCAGTTGACGGGGACGAGCCGTTTTGTGGACGAGGTAGAGCGGATTGTTGGTGTACGGATAGAGCAGCGAGGGCAGGGCCGGCCTAGGGGGAATTGTAGGAAATAAATCTGGTAGGAAATAAATCTGTCCCTTTTTTTTTGCAGTTGATTGGTTTAACGGTTGCCGCGGCGGCGGGTGGATCTGACAAGGATCAAGCCGTTGCGGCATGGGTTGCGCAGCAGGCTACCAAATTCAACTATCTGGAGCATGGTGAAAGAAAACTGTTCGTGAAGGATATGAGCGGGTGCGGTACCGATGATGCTTGCACCAAAAAACGCTGGGAGGAGGGGAAGTATAACGAAGACAGCTTGGCCAATATTGCATACGCAGAGGAAATCGCAGGGTCGATGCGTGCGCAGGAAACGCGTGATCGGGTGATGGATTCTGTGGATTCGATTTTGGCAATGCCCTGTCAGAACGATACGTGTGAAGTCTATAAGGCTATTCTCGTTAGTCGATCATTGAAGGTCGTCGAGTATTTGACGGAGGTGATTGGGGATTGGGCGCCGACACTGGATCGACTAGCGTTGATGGGCGGTGCGGCGGTGGGGTCTGGTAGCAGTGTTAGGAATAGTGTACAGGCGGTCGAATCAAGGTTGAAAAATGCCTATGAGCTAGTGAACAATGGTAAAAAAGAAATTGGGGCTGTTGTAGATGACACGATCAAGGCATTACCAGCCCCAAGACAAATAGATGCATCGTGGAGCGCGAGCACTTATAACAAAGGCGGTTTGATGACAGGTATTGAGCATGTATTCTATCGCCATGGACCTGACTCAGGATTTGCGAATGTTAGTAAGTTCTCGCAAGGAACATCTGTTAAGGATATCTCTAGTTATGTTGATAACGCACTGAGATATGGGAAGGTAACTCCTAATGGCCCAGGTGGACACGTTGTTGAGTACAATGCAGGTAAGGTGATTGGAACAAACGTCTCAGGCGCTCCAACATCGATAATCAAAATAAATGTTCGGGATGGTGTGATTCAGACTGCATTCCCGTATTAGTTAGGAGTGGTTATGAGCAATGGCTACACACTAATAGAACGATTTGTCGCCCAAGAGTTGGACGACAGTGTTCGCTCTATTTTGAAAAATGCCTTGGATGAGCGAATGTGCTCAAAGAGCGTTCTGTTCAGGGAGTTCGAGTTTAATTGCTTTGAAGTTTCTTTGGACTTTGAAAAAGGCATTGTCAAATTGCAAGATGTTCTTTCCGCTGGGGAGAGTAGCTTTCTTGATATACCGATAGGCGATTTTATCTCTGCTTGCGGTTTGAATGTCTCTTGTTAGTTGTAGAAGCTTAGATGTGATCTGACACCGGCCTAGCGTCGCTGCTTTTGCATCCGATGTGCACACTTTTTGCCGTCTTTCTGGACGAGAACCGGGGACAGGACGAAAAAATGCGGGGAAAAAAGGGGATTTGAATGGCAGTTACTTAACTGCTAACCAGCTGATATATCTGAAAAAAATGAAGAAGGCTGACCTTGGTCTACGGTAATTCAGGGGCAGAGCACATAACTGTGTGGGTTTTAGATATAAAACTTGTTTGTACCCAAGAGATCCTGATCTGCGAGTTGCTCGCCAGTATATTGTTTTTTGCAAGTAGGAAAGCCCGCTTTCGTGTGATTCATCCCCTGGACAGTTCGGTCATTTCTTTGGCGCGTGCGAATACTTCCATCGCTTTGGCGATGTAGCTTGCATCGTCGGTTTCCCGGGCATCTCTCATGAACTCCGCAATGGCCTCTGGTGTGCTGAGATATTCTGCGGGGTCAAATTCTGTAAAGATCTCAATCATTTTGCTCTCCGTGTATGTGAAAAACGGGCGACCCAAAGGTCGCCCGTTTTCGTTATTCAGCAGCTTGTGCTCGCAGCCGCCTCCCAATCACATCCAGCACATCACATCCATCGCGAAGCGATATCGTCAGCATCTTACAAAAGTCCGAAAGCACTACCGTATCGGAGCTGATATCCGAGCGGAAGGCGATGTTTTCCAGCAGTTGAGTCACGGTGCGGATGCGGTAGTCGGCGGTTTCGAAGAGAACATCGAGCGGGGCTTCGGTATCGATGAGCAACGTTGCGGGGACGCAGTCGATGCCAGTGATGGGCATGTATCGATTCATTTTGAAGATCTCTGTTTGATTGGCTGAAAGCCATCACTCAGTCGTCGCCAAACGATTGGGTGGTGGCTGTGCGCAGGTTGGCGAACCGGTTACAGAGAAAACCGGCAGATCCGAAGATCTCCCGCGCACAGCCGCCGTGGAATATAGCGGCTTTGCGGGTGCGTCGGTACCTGCAATCAGCTGGTAGCTTTCGCATTCTCTGTAATCGAGTCGCCAAACCCGAATCGCCTTTTTGGGCGACGAGGGACTATAGGCTGGCCTGCTCCACTGCCGCAAGACACCGCTTTCCGAGCTTCATGTAGGACGTTTAGCCTGGTATTTGTCGGCTTAAAGCAAGCGACTGCTGCGCAGTCGAGCGGGAGCAAGCGCCCTCGCCACGGGGATCGCGCTCGACTGGACGGGCTGACGTATCAGCTATGGCAGCAACCACGCGGCTTGGCCTCTTCGTATTTATCGTGGTGCCGCACCCAGTCCATGATTTCGTCTTCGTTGCGGCCCTTGGGCGTGAGGTCGAGGTAGTTGTAGGTGCTGACCAGGATGTCGAGGCCACGGGCGTAGGTGGAGTAGGTGTGGAAGATGTCGCCGGCTTCGTTGCGATAGAAGACGCTCAGGCCGGGGAGTTCGCCTTCGGTGGTGTCGGTTTTTTCGTAGTTGTAGGTGGTTTTTCCAGCGGCGGTGTCTTCGGCTTCGAAGCTGACGCCGAAGTCGTAGTTGAAGTCGCAGCCTTCCGACGAGACCCAGTCGAAGGCCCAGCCCATGCGGCGTTTGAACGGTTGGAATTCGGCGAAGGGCGCGCGGGAGACGGCGACCACGGCCACGTCGTGGTGGGCCAGGTGTTGGTTGGCGCCGTCGATGTGGTCGGAGAGGAAGGAGCAGCCCTGGCAGCCTTCTGCCCAGCCGGGGCCGAACATGAAGTGGTAGATGATCAGTTGGCTGCGGCCGCCGAACAGGTCGGCCAGGCTTAGTTCGCCGTGGGGGCCTTGGAAGCGGTAGGGTTTGTCGATTTTGACCCAGGGCAGGGTGCGGCGTTCGGCGCTGAGTTTGTCCCGTTCGCGGGTGAAGGCTTTTTCGTGGGCCAGGTGCTGGCGACGGGCGGCGAGCCATTCTTCCCGCGAGACGACTGGATGATTCTCTACGTTCATGGTGATTTCTCCTGTAGGCAGTTGCTCAAGTCGGCGCTTCACTCATTGGTCGTTTGGCCTGGGGTAAATTCGACAGGCCGTTGGTCGGCTGGCGGGATGGGCCGTCCGCCAACCCGGCTGAACGGTGGCGTGGCGCCTCGGTCACAACCTAGGTAGGCATCTCACTCTTTAGAGGATGGACCAGGATGACGACTTATAACTGGGACTTGATCGAACGGTTGTTGCACGAAGTGCAGAACGGCGCTGGCCACAGTTTTGCTCCTCGGGTTTATGCGGAGGAGTACGCGGCGGCGAAAGCGGCTGAAGGCGGGGAAATCGAGAACCTCGATCATTTGAAAGCAGTCGCCGGGGAGTATGAAAAGTTACTTCTGGAGCGTGGCTATATCGAGCCGCGGCCCGAGGATCAGGGTGGCAACGGTGAGAATTTTATTCTGACGCCGCGTGGCTCAAGTTTGTTGAGCCTGATCGACAGCAGCATTCCGGGCAATGATCATCCACGCGAGGTGTTGGATGAGCAGGAAGACGCGCTGGATGAGTTTACGTTTGATGAAGTGGCTTCGAAGGCGCAGATTGCCTAGCGCCGAGAGCAGATTTTTGTGGGAGCGGGCTTGCTCGCGAAGGCGGTGGGCCATTAATGATTATGTTGACTGATGCACCGCCTTCGCGAGCAAGCCCGCTCCCACATTTGTTTTTCACTCCACATTGGATTTTTGCTGGTCTCAGGGCTGTGCTGCCTTCAGGCACTTCAAATCAGTGAAATCTTTCTTCACCCCGTCGATTTTCTTCAACAGCTGTTCGCGCTGGGGCGGGGTGCTTTCGGCCATGAGGTCCACCAGCAGGCTGCGGGCCTGGGCTTCGGTTTTGCTGAAGGCCTCGCGGTAGGCTGGAGTCCAGAGGCTTTCGCGGTCGACGAGTAACTGCTCGATGCGTTTGGGGAAGTCCGGGCTGTGGCGTTGGGCCACGGCTTCGCTGAACTGGTTTTGCCAGTGGGCGCGGTTGGCGATCCATTGCTGGTTCTGGTCGCCGAGGGCGGTGGACCAGGCCATCACCCGTTGGCGCTGGGCGTCGTTGAGCGGGCCGAGCCAGTCGTCCAGGCGTTTGACCATGCGTTCGCTGCGTTGCTGGATCTGCTCCTGCAGCGTCGGCTTGAGGTATTGCTGCTGGCGTTTACGCTGGTCCTTGACGAAGGCGGCGTCCATGTCGGCAACCTGGTCGTCGCTCAGGCCTTGCAGCAGTTCGATGGCCGAGGGGGTGATTGCCCGGGCGGTTTCGGCGATGGCGGCCTTGGCTTCCCGGGTGCGCTGTTGTAGCGCTTCGTCGGTGACCTGGTTGGTCTGCACCATGGTCTTGAGGCGATCCAGCCAGTCGAGGTAACCGGGCAACTGGGTGGTGCAGTGCCAGGTCAGGTGGTCCTTGAGGCGTTCGTTGAACCAGTCTTTTTGCTCGCCTTTGATGTCCAGGTAGTCGTTGAGGGTCCAGGGGATGATCAGGTCGAGGTTGCGGTACGCCAGCCCGACGCGGCTGCAAGCGGTGAGCATGAAGAGCATGGCGATGAACATGGCGGTGCGTGTTAACCAGCGCGACATGAGCGAGTCCTTGCGAATGCGTAAGTGCTTTGTTTGAGCATGGCAGGCGCGCAGCAGTTCAGCTGATTAATGCGTAACGCTTAGTAAAAAGGATGGGCCATCTTGAGGGTCAGCAGGCTGTCGCATTCGCTGTTGTGGCCGGAGTACGCCGAGCAGCTGCTGCCGCTGAGGCTTGAGTCGCTGTAGATCAGGTCCAGGTCGATGCCCATCCAGGGGCGGGAAATTTTCAATGACCAGTCGCTGAAACTGCCTACAGAACCGTTCTCGACCGAGACCGGCGTATTGAGTTGGTGGGTGGTGTATTTGGCGCTGATGCCAATGCCGAACGGCACATTGCCGCCCAGATCCGCAAATAACGTGCTGTTCTGCTTGTCCGGATCGTTGCTCAGGGCCGCGCCGAAGCGGCTGCCCAGCACGGTCAGGCCGCCATAGAACTCCTGGCTGTCGAGGGTATCGACGGTGGGGTAGCTGTAGTGGATCAGGCCGACTTCGTAGCCCAGGGTCTGGTCGAAGGGTTGTTTAAAGCCTATGTAGGAATCGACCTCAAGGTTGGCGGACGATGTCAGGCCGGCGCTGGGGGACCACTGGCCGACGTACCAGCCGCTGTCGTGGCTCAGGTCAAGGCCACCATGGAACGAACCGGTGCTCGACGGCGTGACCAGGCCCTGGGCCATGCTGCGGCTGGGAGTGGTGCCGAGTTTGAGGTCGAAGTCGCCGAGTTCGCGCTGGAACACCTGCCCATGAGCGAGAGAACAGGACAGTAGGCTGATCATCAGCAGGACAATAGGGATGCGCATGCTTCACTCCATGAAATAGCGAGGAGCAGGAACTAAGCTGAAACGCTTGGGCTAGAGAGGTGCAAGCATACCGGCGAATACTCGGCAGCGAAGGCCGTTCGTCGATTTTTGGGAAATGGAAGGGGCGGGAAAGGTTCCAGTCCAAGCGCTTCGAAGCTCAAAGCGCTTTGGGACCAGGTGACGCGCAGGTTACTTCTTGCCCAGGCTGATCTGCTTGGACGGGCCGAATGTCTGGCCGCTGACGCCTTTGGCAATTTGCTGGATCTCGCCGCCGGACTTGAGGAACGCAGCGATCTGGTCGTTGATCGACTCGCTGGTTTCAACGGCTGGAGCTGGCTTTGCTTTGCTGTTGGATGCTTTTACGCGCATGACGGCCATTAACCTGTAGATAATTAATTGGGCCAGGCATCGTACAGGAAATACTTGACAATTGCTTGGCAAATATCCTTCTGAATTATCATCGGCGTGACGGGAATAATACGCGGTTATCCGTCAATTACTGCCCTAAGCCCCTGTTTTAAATAACAACCGTGCGAAAAATAGTGTGCCGATGGCAAGCGGTACGCACCGCCGCTCGCCTGACGAATGGCCGTGCCCGGGTGAAAACCCAGGAAAATCAAGGGTTGTGCCGGGCCTTGTCGGCAAACCGTGCCGGCGACCACGAATCGCACCGTAAAACCGGGTAGAATGCGCCCACGCAATGAGGGTATTGGAAATGGCTTTAGTCGGGCGCTACAACAGTTTGCAAGTGGTTAAACACACTAACTTCGGTTTATATCTGGACGGTGGTGCGGACGGCGAAATCCTGCTGCCCAATCGATATATTCCCAAGGATATTCCCAGCGAAGATGAAGATTGGCTCAATGTTTTCATTTATCTGGACAGCGACGACAAACTGATCGCTACCACGGAAAAACCCAAGGTCCAGGTCGGTGAATTCGCCAGCCTGAAAGTGGTTGAGATCAACAGCATCGGCGTGTTCCTGGACTGGGGCCTGCCCAAGGACCTGTTGCTGCCGTATTCCGAAGAAAAGCGCCAGATGACCGCCGGCGAATACTGCGTGGTGCACGTCTACCTCGACAAGCACACCCGCCGCATCACCGCCACGGCGCGCCTGGATCGTTATCTGGACAAGACCCCGGCCAACTACACGCCGGGCCAGGAAGTGGATTTGCTGGTCGCCGAAGCCACCGACATGGGGTTCAAGGCGATCATCAATAACAAGCACTGGGGCCTGATCCACAAGAACGAAATCTTCAAGTTCATGCGCGCCGGCAAACAGGAAAAGGGCTTCATCAAGGAAATCCGTCCGGACGGCAAGATCAGCCTGAGCCTGCAGCCCGTTGGCCAGGAGGCCGCCACCAGCCTCAACGCCAAGATCCTCGCCAAGTTGCGTGAGAACAACGGCACCCTGGCGGTCAGCGACAAGAGCGACCCGGCGCTGATCAGCAGCCTGTTCGGCGTGAGCAAGGGCAACTTCAAGAAGGCCATTGGCGCGCTGTACAAGAATGGGCAGATTGTCATTCATGCGGATCGCATTGAATTGAGCTGATTCGAACGCAGAATCCGGGGCTTGTGAACCTTGTGATCAATGATCCAGTGGCTCGTGACCTTGTGGCGAGGGAGCTTGCTCCCGCTGGCCTGCGCAGCGGGCCCCGGCGTTCTTCCTGACGTACTGTGGTTAAAAATCATTTTTGGGGCTGCTTCGCAGCCCAGCGGGAGCAAGCTCCCTCGCCACGGGTGCTCATCTCTGTATACAAACTCCTGCACCTTTAGCATGCATTCACGCCCTGTTCGTGGGCGCATGCCTGCTCCTGCTCGACCTTAACCCCCGCTCCACACCCCGGTTTGTCTAACATTCCACGCCTATGGCACGCATTCTGCGTAGCAACGCGTATACAAACCATGCCGGCTCCCGTGCGCAGTATGGTGAGCAGGTCGATACGGGGGCACGGCGGTACTCAAAAGGAGCCCCGCAATGTCCGAGCAATTGCCCAACGGCTACAGCCCCCGCCTCTATAACCAGGACCTGGGCCCGCTGCCGCAGAAATGGAATTGGTACAACATCTTCGCGTTCTGGATGAGTGATGTGCACAGCGTCGGCGGCTATGTGTTCGCCGCCAGCCTGTTCGCCTTGGGCCTGGCGAGTTGGCAGGTGCTGATCGCGTTGCTCGGCGGGATCTGCATCGTGCAGTTGATCGCCAACCTGGTCGCCAGGCCGAGCCAACAGGCGGCAGTGCCTTATCCCGTTATTTGCAGGCTGGCGTTCGGCGTGTTCGGGGCGAATATTCCAGCGGTCATTCGCGGCTTGATCGCCGTAGCCTGGTACGGGATTCAGACGTACCTGGCGTCCAGTGCGCTGATCATCGTGGTGCTGCGGTTTTTTCCTTCGATGGAAGTCTACGCGACGCCGCATTTTGCCGGTTTGTCCTACCTGGGCTGGTTCGGTTTCCTCAGCTTATGGTTCGTCCAGGCGCTGGTGTTCTGGACCGGCATGGAGTCGATCCGGCGTTTCATCGACTGGGCCGGACCGGTGGTGTATGCCGTAATGTTCCTGTTGGCCGGTTGGATCGTGTGGAAGGCCGGTTGGAGCAACATCAGCTTCACCCTGGCGGAAAAGTCGTTGTCTGGCTGGCAAGCGTTCGGACAAGTGATCGTGGCGACGGCCCTGGTGGTGTCGTACTTTTCCGGGCCCACCCTGAATTTCGGTGATTTCAGCCGTTACTGCCGGAGCATGTCTGACGTGCGCCGGGGCAATTTCTGGGGGCTGCCGGTGAATTTCCTGGCGTTTTCCCTGGTCACCGTGGTGATTGTTTCCGGGACCTTGCCGGTGTTCGGTGAAATGCTCCACGACCCGATTGCCACCGTGGCGCGCATCGACAACGACGTGGCCGTCCTGCTGGGTGCCTTTGCCTTCGTGACCGCCACCATTGGCATCAACATTGTCGCCAACTTTGTGTCCCCGGCGTTCGACTTTGCCAACGTCGCGCCGAGCAAGATCAGTTGGCGCGCCGGTGGCATGATTGCGGCGGTGGCGTCGATTTTCATCACGCCGTGGAACCTGTTCAACAACCCCGAAGTGATCCACTACACCCTGGACGTGCTGGCGGCGTTCATCGGCCCGCTGTTCGGGATCCTGCTGGTGGATTACTACCTGATCAAAAAACAGCAGATTGACGTCGATGCGCTGTTCAATGACGGGCCGAGCGGACGCTATTACTACAGCGGCGGTATCAACTGGACAGCGGTCAAGGCGCTGATCCCGGCGACCTTGATGGGTGTGGCAATCACCTTCACGCCGCTGCTGCAACCGATGGCCAACTTCGCCTGGTTCACCGGTTGTTTCCTCGGCGGGGTGTTGTATTTCGCCTTGGCCCTACGAGAGCCGACCGCGCAATCGAGCAAAGCGTTCAGTCCGGCCGGCCAGGCCTGATCAACGCAGGGCGGTCTGGGCGCAAGGGCCCACCGCGCCCCGGCTGGCGGGCCGCAACAACAGGCCGCCAGCCAACAGCAGGCCGCTGCCGGCAATGATCAGCGCCGGTTGCAGGCCGCCGCTGAAATGACTGCTCAGCGCTGCCAGCAACGGCCCGCTGAGCTGACCCACGGCAAAGCAGGCGGTCAGCAGGCCGGCGTTGCGCTGGGTGGCGTGGGGGGCCAGTTCCCGGGAGCGCAGCATCACCAGCTGCATGCAGGCCAGGAATGGCGCACCACATAGGATCACCCCCAGCGCCAGCCCCGGCCCACTGCCCAGCAGGCAGGCAAACACCCCGGCGGCTTGCAGCCAGAGCGTACCGATCAGCCAGCGACCGGTGCTGTTCGGGTTCGGCCGCCGCAAGCTGACCAGCAACACGCCGATGGCGGCGGCCAGGCCGAAGCAGGGCCAGAACAGGTCCGCCAGCCATTGTCCGTGGAACTGCGCCGAGGCCATTTGTGACAGGAACGTGGCCGGAATGATGTAGCCCACGCCGTACAAGGCATACACCACGCCCAATCGAGCGATGCCACGATTCGGCGAGGAGGTGACTGGCGCGACAACGGTCGCGGTTGCGGCGGGTTGCGGCAGGATCGGCAGAATCACCAGCAACATCGCCAGCGCTACGCCGGCGTACGCCAGCCACAGGGTTGCGGAGGTCTGGTCCAGCAGGTTCGAGCCCAACGCCAACAAACCTGTCAGGAAAATCCCCAACCCAGGGCCGGCAAACACCAGGGCGCCGAGCCGCGGCCGTCCCGTCGCCGCAGCCAAGGGTTGGCTCAGGGCGGTGATCATCACCATCACCCAGGCGCTCGCCACGCCGGTGCCGAAGCGCAATGCCAGGTGCGGCCAGAAGCCCCATGCCCAGAACGACGCCAGGGTCAGGAGCACGCACAGCCATAGGCCGCCGAGCAACCGCCGCCGCACCTGTTCCGGGCGCCGGGCGAACATGGCGTCCAGCGCGCCGAGGAAATAACCCAGGTAGTTGGCGGCGGCAATCAGACCGGCGGCGGTCAAGTCGACCTGACCTTCGCCGATCAAATGAGGTAACTGCGGTGTGAGGGCGAAGCGGCCGATACCCATGGCCATCATCAGGGCGATGAAACTGCCAAGCAGGCGAATTAATGGTGACATGGTCGTTCTCCGGGTGTCGGGGCGAATGACCGTCAGGCTAGGACTGATTGACTTTCATTAAAAATGAATAATAGTGAGTAACTTGTTCTTTTTTGGAGAAGGTCGTGGAGTTCAGCCAGTTAAGGATTTTCCAGGCCGTGGCCGAGGAAGGTTCGATCACCCGGGCTGCGGAGCGCTTGCACCGGGTGCCCTCGAACCTGTCGACCCGGCTTAAGCAGCTCGAAGAGCAGTTGGGCGTAGACCTTTTCCTAAGAGAGCGTCAGCGCTTGCAGTTGTCACCGGCAGGAAAAGTCCTGCTGGACTATGCAACCAAGCTCTTCGCCTTGCACGACGAAGCCCACGCAGCGGTGCAGGGCGGACAGCCGGCCGGGGATTTCCTGCTGGGAACGATGTACAGCACGGCGGCGACGCATTTGCCGGACCTGCTGGCGGCGTATCACCGGAGGTATCCAGCGGTGAATCTGCAAGTGCAGTCGGGGCCCAGTGGTGAACTGTTTGAAGGCCTGCTCACCAATCGGCTCGATGCGGCGTTGGTGGACGGCCCGCTGGAGCTGGCGGGGCTGGATGGCGTGCCGCTGTGCGACGAACGGTTGGTGCTGATCACCGAGGCCGATCACCCGCCGGTGCGCAGTGCGCTGGATGTGCAGGGCCGCGCGGTGTTCACGTTCCGCCGTGGCTGCTCGTACCGGATGCGCTTGGAAGCCTGGTTTGCCCATGATCACGCGACCATGGGCCGGGCGATGGAAATCGAGTCTTACCAGGGGATGCTGGCGTGTGTGATCGCCGGATCCGGCGTGGCGTTGATGTCCGAGTCGATGCTGGCCAGCCTGCCGGGCCGCGAGCGGGTGACGGTGCATCCGCTGGCCGAGCCGTTTGCCAGCGCCACCACTTGGCTGATGTGGCGTAAAGGCATGGTCGGGGCCAACTTGAATGCCTGGATTGAATTGCAACAACAGGCGTGGCCGCGAGCGCCAATGATCACGGCGCAATCGGCTTGAACTCCGGGAGGTGGATTTGGATCAATTCAGTAACAGATCATTGCAAACTGAGACGAGCATTGCGTAGCACATCGGACTATTATCAGTGCGAAGGGGCCACAGAAATCTGCCGCTCGCACCACCCTGAGGGGGCACCACGATGAAAGAGAAAATCCAGAACTGGCTTCACGACTTGGGTGTCGCGCTTGGCCTGATCGAGCCGCCGATGCAACCGGTACCGATCCGCACCGATGACGAGCAACGCCGCCGCCAGCCGCGCCGCCGGTAAATACACCAGGAATTTGCAGAGATCGCAGTTCCGGACCATCTCGATCGAGATGGCCCGGAACTGCGATCTTTTTTATTGGTGGCGCGAACCCCTGTGGCGAGGGAGCTTGCTCCCGCTGGGCTGCGTAGCAGCCCCAAGATGTATCCATCACCGCAGTGCGGCAGACAGGACGCTGGGGCCTGCTTCGCAGTCCAGCGGGAGCAAGCTCCCTCGCCACAGAGGCAAAAAAGGGCGTGGCCATCGGCGCCACACCCCTCGAAGAAAACCACCGCTCAGTGCTCGATCAAACCGCCTTGGCCACCACATTCGACCTGGGCGACAGCAAGCTCACCAGCACGAAACTCACCAGCGCCACGCTCAGGCTGTAGTAGATCGGTGTGTTCGCATCCAGGCCATCCTTGAACATGAAGAACAGCGCGGTCAAGAAGCCCAGCGACATGCTGGTGATCGCGCCAGCGGTGGTGGCGCGTTTCCAGTAGATGGCGCCGATCAGCGGAATCAGCATGCCGCCCACCAACAGGTTGTAGGCCAGGGTGAGGGCGCTGATGACGTCGCTGACCACCAGGGCGATCACCAGGACCACCGCCCCCATCAGCAGGGTGGCGATGCGGTTTTCGTGGACGTCGCCGCTGCCACTCTCACGGCCATGACGCAGGCGAGGCAGCAGATCCTGGACCACCGTGGTGGACGCGGCGAGCAGGCCCGCCGCGGCGGTGGACATCAAGGCCGCCAGGGCCGCAGCGATCACCAATCCACGAATGCCATTGGGCAGGCTGGTCTGCACCACGCTGGCGAAGGCGTTGTTGACGTTTTCCAGATCCGGCAGCAGCACCTTTGCCGCCATTCCGATCAGCGCCCCAGCCAGGCCGTACAGCACGCAGTACAGGCCGGCGGCGGTGCCGGCCACTTTGGCCACGCCTTCGCTGCGGGCGGTGAACACCCGCTGCCAGATGTCCTGGCCGATGAAGATGCCGAAAAAGTAGATCAGGAAGTAGGTGAGGATGGTGTCCCAGCCAATCGCGGTGAAATCGAAGTAGCTGGCCGGCAAGGCCGCCACCATCGCGTCCCAGCCGCCGGCATCGCCGATGGACATTGGCATCAGCAGGAACACCAGGCCAATGGTCATGATCAGGAATTGCACAATGTCGGTGAGGGTCAGCGACCACATGCCGCCGATGGTGGAATACAGCACCACCACGCCACCGCCCACCAGGATCGACATCCAGAACGGCAGGCCGAACAGCACTTGCATCACGGTGCCGATGGCGATGGTCGAGGTGGCGCCGATCATCAGCGCATACACCAGCATGATCAGCGCACTGGCTTGGCGCGCGGCCGGATTGTAGCGGCGCTCCAGCACTTGGGTCACGGTGTAGATCTTCAGTTTGAGCAGCGGCTTGGCGAGGAACAGGCTCAGGCCGACGATGCCCAGGCCGATGGCGCCGCACAACCAGAATCCGGAAATGCCGTAGACGTAGCCCAGGCGCACGGTGCCGATGGTGGATGCACCGCCCAGCACGGTGGCGGCCATGGTGCCCAAGTAGAAGCCCGGGCCGAGGTTGCGCCCGGCGACCAGGTAGTCGTCACGGGTCTTGGCGCGGCGCATGCCGTACCAGCCGAGGGCGATCATGCCGGCGGCGTAGATGAGAACGACGATTAAATCCAAAGCCATGATGGCGTGTCTCCGATTGTCTTTTTTATGTACGGGACGAAGTGCTGCTGTCCCTGTCGAACGAGTCTTTGTGGCGAGGGAGCTTGCTCCCGCTCGACTGCGCAGCAGTCGTCGCTTATCGGTTCAGAAACTTGGGGGGCTGCTGCGCAGCCCAGCGGGAGCAAGCTCCCTCGCCACGGGTATTTTTCAGTCAGGCGGTCTGCCGGAGCTCTGATTTAGCAAGCGGCGCTGTGCCCCGCGGATCTTGCGGCCCATACACCGCCGCCGGCTCTGGAAACAGCCCCAACAACGCCAGGTACACCACCGAGGCCAGGCCCAGGGTCACCGGCAGGCTGATGTCGATCCCGCCTGCCAGTTCCCCCAGCGGCCCGACGAACTGCCCTGGCAGGTTGACGAAGCACAACCCCACCAGCGCGCTGGGGATCCACGCCCCCAGGCCGCGCCAGTTCCAGCCGTGGCTGAACCAGTAGCGCCCGCCGGTTTCGCCGCGGGTGAACACTTGCAGGTCGTCCGGGCAGTAGAAGCCGCGGCGCACCAGCAGGCCGATGATCATGATCACCATCCAGGGTGTGGTGCAGGTGATGATCAGCACCGCGAAGGTCGACACGCTCTGCACCAGGTTCGCCGCGAAGCGCCCGATGAAGATGAAGGCAATCGACAGCACGCCGATCAGCAGCGTCGCCTTGACCCGCGACAGCAGCCGTGGAAACACGCTGGACATGTCCAGCCCGGTGCCATATAGCGACGTGGTGCCGGTGGACATGCCGCCGATCACCGAGATCAGGCACACCGGCAGGAAGAACCACCCCGGCGACACCGCCAGCAGCCCGCCCACGTAGTTATTGGCCGCGATGTAGTCCGGCGCCTTGATCGCCACGATGGTGGCGGTGGCGAGGCCGAACAGGAACGGGATCAATGTCGCCAGTTGCGCCGCGATCACCGCCAGCATGATGCGGCGCTTGGGCGTGTTGCGCGGGATGTAGCGCGACCAGTCACCGAGGAACGCACCGAAGGAAATCGGGTTGCTCATGGCCACCAGCGCCGCGCCGATGAAGGCGGCGTAGAAGCCCGGCTGGCCAAGGCTGACCGTGCCGGCGAACTGGCTGTCAAAGGTCGGTGCGAAGGCGAAAATGCCGAGCAGGAACAGCAAGCTGGCGGCCCACACGGCGATGCGGTTGACCCACAGCATGAAGCGGAAGCCGTAGATGCACACGGTCAACACCAGCAGGGCGAACAGGCCGTAGGCCAGGCCCAGGCTCAAGTCGGTTTCCGGCACGCCGATCAGCCGCTTGGCGCCGCCGATCAATGCATCGCCCGAACTCCACACCGACAGTGAGAAAAACGCGATGGCGGTCAGCAACGAGAGGAACGAGCCGACGATTCGCCCGTGCACGCCGAAGTGCGCACCGGATGACACCGCGTTGTTGGTGCCGTTGAGCGGACCGAACAGGCCCATCGGCGCGAGAATGACCGAACCCACCAACACGCCCAGCACAATCGCCCAGACCCCGGCCTGGAACGACAGGCCGAACAGCACCGGAAAACTGCCGAGCACGGCGGTGGCAAAGGTATTGGCGCCGCCGAAGATCAGGCGAAACAGGTCGCCTGTGCCTGCGGTGCGTTCGTGGTCCGGGATCCGTTCGACCCCGTTGGTTTCAATCTGCGTAAGGCTTTTATCGTTATTGTTATTCATGATCTGCTCCGATCATCGAGGCGCATTCATCGTTGTGAATGTCGCCTGTGGCTAAGGGGGTGGCAGCCCTTCCGGCATTGCGGACAAATGTTCATGACAGGCCAGCCATAGGCCTTGTTGTTCTTGGCGAAACACAATGGTTTCGCGCTCCTGGCTAATGTGAAGCTCCCCTTGCATGCGCAGCTCGGTGGCCACGTCATGGATGAAAATCGCCACGTCCCCTTGCAGGCTGACGAAGGCGTTGTTCGAGGTGCAGCTCAGCACCTCGAAGCCATCCTCGGACCGCCAGCGGTCCCACAAGGCCTGGTAGGCCTCGCGTGACAGTAGAGGCTGTTCGAAGGTGTGGAACACGAAGCTCGCATCGGTGCTGAACGCACCGAAGTAAGCCTCGCGATCGTTGCGGGCGAAGGCCGACACCAGTTCAGCGGCGGCCTTGAGAACTTGGTCTCGATGGCTCATGACGGCGCCTCAGCGATGAACCACGCCAGGCAGTACGCAGAGCATCTCGTACAGCAGATTGGCGCCCAGCAGCGAGGTGTTGCCGGTGGTGTCGTACGGCGGCGAGACTTCTACCAGATCGCAACCGACCAGGTCGAGGCCCTGGCAGCCACGGATGATTTCGATCGCCTGGATGGTGGTCAGGCCACCGATTTCCGGGGTGCCGGTGCCTGGCGCCCAGGCCGGGTCGATACCGTCGATGTCGAAACTCAGGTACACCGGGCCGCCGCCGACCTTCTCACGCACCTCAGCCATCAACGGTGCCAGGGATTTGTGCCAGCACTCTTCGGCCTGGACCACGCGAAAGCCCTGGTTGCGGCTCCAGTTGAAATCATCGGCCGTGTAGCCCTGGGCCCGCAGGCCGATCTGCACCACGCGGTCGCAATCGAGCAGGCCTTCTTCCACGGCGCGGCGGAAAGTGGTGCCGTGGGCGATTTTCTCGCCGAACATGTGGTCGTTCACATCGGCATGGGCGTCGATGTGCACCAGGCCGACCTTGCCGTGTTTCTTGTGGATGGCTCGCAGTATCGGCAGGGTGATGGTGTGGTCGCCGCCCAGGGTCAGGGGGATGACGTTGTGTTCGAGGATCTTGTGGTACGACTCTTCGATGATCCGCACCGCGTCCAGCAGGTTGAAGGTGTTGATCGCCACGTCACCGATGTCCGCCACTGACAGCGAGTCGAACGGTGCGGCGCCGGTGGCCATGTTGTAGGGGCGGATCATCACGGATTCGGCGCGAATCTCCCGCGGCCCGAAACGGGTGCCGGCGCGCAGGGAGGTGCCGATGTCCAGCGGCACGCCGACGAAAGCAGCGTCCAGGCCGGCAGCGGTTTGCAAATGGGGAAGTCGCATCATGGTGGCGATGCCGCCGAAGCGCGGCATTTCGTTGCCGCCCAGTGGTTGGTGAAGAATCTTGTCCACGGGTAGGGCCTCATCGTTGTTTTATTTATCAGGGGCCGATTCTGCGAAAAGCCGCTGTCGTGAAGAATCGCTGGCGGCAAATACTTAGTTCAGATTTTTCTAAACTAATGGTGGGCGGGGCGATAGACTCCGCAGCAGCGCAATCCTGGGGCAGACGATTACCCTGGTGGCGAGGGAGCTTGCTCCCGCTGGGCTGCGAAGCAGCCCCAAAACCAGTCACCTCGGTGTTTCAGGTAGATCGCGTGGGCAGGTTTTACGACTGCTTCGCAGCCGAGCGGGAGCAAGCTCCCTCGCCACAAAAGCGCGACAAGTTCTGTTTATGTGTGATCCGGAGACACCCAATGGCCAACGCTCTACCCGACCTGAAACTGCTGCGCATTTTCGTCAGCGTGGTCCGGCATCAGGGGTTCGCCAATGCCCAGCACGAGCTCAACCTCTCCACCTCGGCCATCAGCACTTATATGAGCCAGCTGGAATCGGCCCTGGGCCTGGTCCTCTGTCATCGCGGCCGGGGCGGGTTCAGCCTGACCAGCAAGGGCGAGTTGTTCCATCAGGAAACCCTGCGCCTGCTGGGCGAGCTCGAAGGCTTCGAACAGTACGCCGCCGCGCTCAAGGGGGAACTGCGCGGCACGCTGAACCTGGGGGTGATCGACTCGACAGTGAGCGACACGGCCTTGCCATTCGCCGAAGCCATCGGTGCCTACAGCCAGGAGCATCCGGCGGTGCATTTGCACCTGTCGGTCCTGAGCCCTTACGAGCTGCAACTCGGTGTGCAGGACAACCGCCTGGACCTGGCCATCGGTGCGTTTTCCACGCGCATGAGCGGGTTGGTCTACATGCCGTTGTACCGCGAGCAGCACTGGTTGTATTGCAGCAATCGCCACCCGCTGTTCAACGAGCGGCGCATCCCCGAACAGGTCATCACCCAGCAGCGCATGGTCGGACGCGGTTACTGGAGCCAGGCCGAGCTGGCTCGCCATGGCTTCAAGCACAGTGCGGCGACGGTCGAGAGCATGGAAGCGCAGTTGATCCTGGTGTTGTCCGGTGCCTACGTCGGTTATTTGCCTGAGCACTATGCCCAGGCTTGGGTCGACAAGGGCGACTTGCGCGTGCTGTTGCCGGCGACCTTCGGTTATCAGGCGCCGTTTTCGATGATCGTGCGCCGTGGCCGCAGCCGCGAGCCGCTGATCCAGACCTTCCGTGATTTGCTCAAAGCTCAACTGAACCAGGCCTGATCATGTCCCGAATCCAATGCCCGCGCTGCCAACGACCGCAAAGCCATTGCCTGTGCCCGTTGATCCCCAACCTCAACAGCCGCACCCGGGTCTTGCTGTTGCAACATCCGAGCGAAGTGAACCACGCCTTGAACACTGCCCGATTGGCGGCGTTGGGGCTGCACAATGCCGAGCTGATCGTGGGCGAGGTGTTCGAGGATTTGCCCCGGTTGCTCAACCAGGCGGGTTATCAGGCGCGGTTGTTGTTTCCCGCTGACGACGCGCAGCCGCTGCAAACCTACGGGCCGTCCGATGAGCCGCTGCTGTTGGTCGTTCCCGATGGCACCTGGCGCAAGGCGAGAAAACTGCTGCACCTCAATCCGCTGCTGGCGGCGTTGCCGAGGGTGACGTTGGCTAACAGTGGGGTGTCTCGTTACCGTTTGCGCAAGGCACCGGGGCCGGGGGCGTTGTCGACGGTGGAGGCGATTGTCCAGGCGTTGCAGACACTCGAAGCGCCGACCCGTTTCGAGCCGCTGCTGAAGCCGTTCGAGGCGTTGATCGAGGGGCAGATTGTGGCGATGGGGGAGGAGACGTTTCGGCGTAATCATGCTGGGAAATAATGGTTGTCTTTGCCGGCGCCTTCGCGAGCAAGCCCGCTCCCACATTTGATCGCCTGTGGCCGCAAAATTTGTGTTCGCCGCAGATCCATTGTGGGAGCGGGCTTGCTCGCGAAGGCGGCCTCTCAATCACCGCATATCTCAGCAGAAATCACCGCTCGCGCATCGCCTCGGTCCGCGCCTTCAACACCGGCTTGAGCAAGTAATCCAACACACTTTTCTCCCCAGTGATGATGTCCACCGTCGCCACCATCCCCGGAATGATCAGCAACGGCTTGGCATCGCCGCCCAAGTGGTTTTTATCGGTCCGCACCTGGATCAAATAGAAGCTGTTGCCCTTGTCGTCGGTGATGGTGTCGGCACCGATCAGTTCGAGCTTGGCGCTGAGCCCGCCATAGATCGTGTAGTCGTAGGCGCTGAACTTGACCATGGCTTTCTGGCCGGGGTGCAGGAACGCCACGTCCTGGGGGCGGACCTTGGCTTCGATCAGCAGGTTGTCTTCCAGGGGCACGATTTCTACCATGTCGTTGCCCGGCTGCACCACGCCGCCGATGGTATTGACCTTCAATTGCTTGATCACCCCATGCACCGGCGAAACCACGGTGGTGCGGGTCACGCGGTCGTCGATGGCGATGCTTGAGGCGGTGATCTTCGACAGTTCGGTGCGTTTCTCGTTGAGGTCCTTGGCCGCCTCGGAGCGGAAAGTCTGTTCCGATTCGTCGATCTTGCTCTTGATCTCGTTGATCGCCGATTCGGCCCGGGGAATCGCCAGGGTGGTGGCGTTGAGCGAGCCACGGATTTCCACCGCGCTGCGCTTGAGCCGCAGGATCTCCACCGGCGATACCGCCCCGGTGCGCACCAGCGGCGCGGACATGTTCATTTCTTCTTGCAGCAAGGCCAGGGCGGAGCTGAACTGGCCTTGCTTGGAACGAAACTCCGCCAGTTCCTGGGTCTTCTGCCGCAGCTGTTCGGTCAGGGTCCGTTGTTCGCTGGCCAGGCGTCGCTGGCGTTGTTCATACAGCGAGCGTTCGTCCTCGGCCACTTGCGGGGCCTTGGCGGTGACCTCTGCCGAGAGCGCGAAGGGCCGCCCTTCAGCTTCGGCCGACAGGCGCTCGACCTGGGCGGTCAGGGCATAGCGGTCAGCCTCGCTCTCGCCCTTGTTCGACAGGAACCGCGTATCGTCGAGGCGCAGCAGGGTGTCGCCCTTGTTTACCATCTGGCCTTCGCGCACGAAAATCTCGGTGACGATGCCGCCCTCCAGGTTCTGGATCACCTGGATCTTGCTCGACGGAATCGCCTTGCCTTCGCCGGTGGTGACTTCCTGCAAGACCGCAAACTTCGCCCAGACCAACCCGGTGACGATCAACCCGGCGGCCAGCCACACGGTAACCCGCGAGCGCCGGGGAGAATCCTGCAGCGTGGCGCCGGCGGTTTCCGGCATGAACTCGCTTTCGGCGCTTTTGCTGAAACTGCCGAAGTAGCTTCGGGCGGCTGAATCCGGTGTTTGAGCAGACATGGGGCGGTACCCGTTGGTTAAATGAAAAGAGCTGGGTGCTGCTTTTAAGTAAAAGAGCTGGGTGCTGCTTTTTGTGGCGAGGGAGCTTGCTCCCGCTCGGCGGCGAAGCCGTCGCAAAACCTGCCGGCGCGGTCCGCCTGATACAACCGGGGGAATGGCCCTTGGGGCTGCTTCGCAGCCCAGCGGGAGCAAGCTCCCTCGCCACAGGGGTATGTGTCGGCCTCTAAACCGCCGCGGAGCCCACCCGTCCCTTGCGCAGCGCATCGATCACCGCGTCCTTCGGCCCGTCCGCCACGATCCGGCCGTTATCCAGCACCACCAAGCGGTCCACCAGGCTCAGCATCGAGGTGCGGTGGGTGACCAGCAGCACGGTCTTGCCCTGCACGTGGGTATGAAGCTTCTGCCGCAAGACGTCTTCGCTGCTGTTGTCCATGGCGCTGGTGGGTTCGTCCAGCAGCAGGATCGGCGGGTCGAGCAACAAGGCCCGGGCCAGCAGCACAGCCTGGCGCTGGCCGCCGGACAGCAGTTGTCCGCGCTCGCCCACCGGGCGGTCGAAACCTTGGGGATGCTGGCGCGCCAGTTCGGTGACACCAGTCAGTTCCGCCACTTCCAGCATGCGCGCGTCGCTGATGTAGCGCGCACCGAGGGTGAGGTTGTCCCGCAGGCTGCCGGCCAGCAGCGGCAGGTCATGGGCGACATAGCCGATCTGTTGGCGCAGGTCGGCGACGTCCAGTTGCCGCAAGTCCAGGCCGTCGAGCAGCAACTGGCCTTCCTCCGGTGCATAGAAACCCATCACCAGGCGCGCCAGGGTGCTCTTGCCCGAGCCACTGCGGCCGATGATCCCGACCCGTTCGCCGGGCTTGAGGCTGAAACTGATATTGGCCAGTGCCGGGGCGCTCTGGCCGTTGTAGTGGAACGTCACGCCGCTGACGTCCAGCGCGCCCTGCAATTGGGTGCGCTCAAGGGGGCGCTGCTTGGCGTCACGCTCCTGGGGCAAGGCCATCAGGGCATCGGTGCTGCGCATGGTGAGCTGGGCTTGCTGATAGCGGGTGATCAGCCCGGCGATCTGCCCGAGCGGGGCCAGTACGCGGCTGCCGAGCATGTAGGTCGCCACCAGCGCGCCGACGCTGAGATTGCCGGCAATGATGCTGTAGACCCCGGCGACGATGGTCGCCATGCCCGCCAGTTGTTGCAGGAACAAGGTGCCGTTGGTCGCCAGTGCCGAGAGGTTGCGCGCATGGCTGTCCAGGCGGGTGAGGGCGCCGTGGGTGCTTTCCCATTGGTGCTGGCGCTCGCTTTCGGCGCTGCAAGCCTTGAGGGTTTCCAGGCCGCCGAGGGTTTCGATCAGCAGGGCCTGGCGCTGGGCGCCGAGGGCCAGGCTTTTTTGCACGGTGTCGCGCAGGCGTGCCTGGATGATCATGGCGAAGACAATGGTGATCGGAAATGCGATCACGGGAATCACCACCAGCCAGCCGCCCAGCAGGCCGATCACCACCAGCATCAGCAGGGCGAAGGGCAGGTCGATGAGGCTGGTGAGCGTCACCGCCGTGAGGAATTCGCGCAGGCCCTGGAAGTCGTGGATGCTCTGGGCGAAGCCGCCGATGGTCACCGGTTTGGCCTTCATCGCCATGCCAGTGATGCGTTCGAACAAAGTCGCGGAGAGAATCACGTCGGTTTTCTTGCCGGCGGTGTCCAGCAGATGGGCGCGCACCACCCGCAGCACCAGTTCGAAACCGGTGCCGATCAGCAGCCCCACGGCCAGCACCCATAAGGTCGGCGTGGCCTGGTTCGGCACCACGCGGTCGTAGGTCTGCATCACGAACAGCGGCACCATGAGGCCCAGCAGGTTGATCAGGAAACTCGCCAGGATCGCGTCGCTGTACAGCCAGCGCGACAGTTTCAGGGTGTCGCGGAACCACGCCTCGACCCGCGGCACCAGCGGGGCGCGCAAGTCTTCGAGTTCATGGCGCGGCCGGGCGAATAGCGCCTGGCCGCTGTAATCGGTGGTCAGTTCCTCGCGGCTGACCCATTGTTCACCGCCATCGGCTTCGCTGGGGAGGATCAGCGCTTTGCCATCCTCGCCCCAGCGCCGCAATACGGCGCAGCGGCCCCCCGCCAGGATCAGCATCACCGGCAGGTTCAGGGCTGAGATGTCCGCCAGCTCACGCCGCAACAGTCGCGCCTGCAAGCCCGCCCGGGCCGCTGCGCGGGGCAGCAGGTCCAGGCTCAAGCGTTGGTGCGCCATAGGAAGCCCGGCGCTGAGGCTGGCGCGACTGGCCGTCGCGCCATGGAGTTTGCAGAGGATCAACAGGCCGTCCAGCAACGGATCATCGAAATTCAGGCGCGGATCGGCGCCGGGGGTTGCGGGTTCCATGCTGGTCACATTGATCGCTCCCACTGGATTACTTCAGTTCCGGCAACCGTGCCTGGTTCTTGACTTCGGTCTGCGCCACCGCGTCGGCCGGCAGCACGATCCGTTGTTTTTGCAACAACAGGCCCATGTTCGCCAGCACCCGGTACATCGAGTATTCCTCGGTGTAACGCACTTCGGTGTAGCGACGGTTGGCGTTGTACAACTCGTTTTCGCTGTCGAGCAGGTCGAGCAGGGTGCGCTGGCCGAGGCCGAACTGATCCTGGTAGGCGGCGCGCACACGGGCGGTGGTGTCGGCGTATTCGCGGGCGGTCGGGGTCTGCTTGCGGGCGTTGAGCATGGCGTTCCAGGCCAGGCGCGTGTCTTCGTTGAGCTGGCGCAGGGCATTGTTGCGGATGTCCATGGCCTGGTTGATCTGGTGGGCGTTGGACGCCAGCCGCGCCTTGTCGCTGCCACCGCGGAACAGGTTGTAGTTCATCACCACGCCCAGCCGCCAGTTGTTGTCGTGGCCTTCTTCGCCACCGATGTTGTTGTTGGCGCCCACTGCCGCCTCGGCATCAAAGCGCGGATAGAACGGCGACTTTGCCACTTCATATTGGCTTTCGGCTGACTGGATGTCGGCCTGGGCCGATTTCAGGTACGGGTTGTTATCCACCATGCTTTGCTGGGCTTCGCGCAGGTCGGCGGGAAGCTCGCCTTTGGTCGAGGGCGGCGCTTCCAGTTCATCGGGCATGCGCCCGACCACGCTGTAGAAGTTCGCCTCGGCGTCCGCCAGGTCGACCTGGGCGGTGTCGAAGTTGTTTTCCGCCAGGGCCCGACGGGCGTTGGACTGGTCGGAGTCGGCCGTACTGCCCACCCCTCGCTCGGTGCGCAGGCCGATCTGGTCGTTGACCCGCAGGTGCGCCTGCAGGTTGTTCTTGGCCAAGGTCACCAGTTCGCGACGCTTGAGCACTTCCAGGTAGACCTCGATGGTGCGCAGTGCCAGATCCTGGGCGGTGCCCTGGGCGTAATAGGCCCGGGAATTGACCACGCCCTGGGTGCGCTGCACTTCATTGGCGGTGTTGAACCCGTCGAAGATCATCTGCCGCAGGCGCAGTTCCGATTGGGTGTAGGTCAGGATATTGGTGTGGTGGTTGCCCTGCGCCCGGGTGTTGGTGTTGTCGCTGTAGCCACGGCCATAACCGGCATTGAGATCCACCGACGGGAAAAAGCCCCCCCGGGCGACTTTGACGTCTTCATTGGCCGACAGGCGGCTGTCCACCCGTTGTGCCAATTCCGGGTGAGTCGCGATGGTGCTCTGGATCGCTTCGGTCAAGGACATGGCCTGCGCCTGAGAAGAGCAGGCCATGGCCAGCAAAACCGCGCTGCAGAGGGGGGTTAGAACGCGCATGGGGTGCATCTCCTGAGGTCTGTAGTGCTTCGTTGTCGCCAATTTATTGACGTATTTAAGATCAAAACCGTTTCAACCTTGTAACAACACAGCTAAGAACATCCTGCGCAAAACCTAAGAAGAATTTCTCATAACGCTTATTCCGAAAAAAACTTATGTGCTAGTAAAAAACCGGCACATTGTTCAAAGCGAAAGCCTTTGAATCTGCGGGTTCTGACGGATTTTAGGCGTCAATAAAAGTTCCATTCAGATTTTTAAGCGATGTGAAGAAGTGCCGAAAGGGCGATGGATGAGGCGGTTATAGGTGACGGTTTTTTGTCGTTTAGGCGAATTGCCAGCACGTTCTGCCTTCAGGAAAGCTGGCAGATTTTCCAGCTTTGCAGATCGCCAATCTGAGGACGGATTCTTCACCCAAACAGGTGCCGATTACGGTCGGCAACGGAGGAAATGCACATGGCAGCGCTCATCGGTATCGTCAGCAAAGTGGTCGGGCAAGTTTTCGCGGAAACGGCTGGTGGCCTGCGGCGGCCGCTGGTCGAAGGCGATCGGCTTTATGCCGGCGAACACTTGGTCACCGGTGCCGAAGGGGCCGTGGCTGTCCAATTGCAAAACGGCCAGGCGTTGACCCTGGGCCGCGAAAGCAACCTGACCCTGACCCCGCAGTTGCTTGCCCACCCTGCGCCTCATGTCGACACGCCCGACACGGTGGCACCGAGTGACGCGCAACTGACCGATGTGCAAAAGCTGCAGCAAGCCATCGCTGCCGGTGCCGACCCGACGCAGACCGGCGAAGCCACGGCTGCCGGACCCGAAGGGGGCAACCCGGGTGGCGTAGGGGGTGGGCACAGTTTTGTGTTGCTGGAAGAGGTGGGCGGGGAGGTCGATCCGTTGATCGGTTTCCCGACGGCCGGGTTCAACGGGATTCCTGAGTTTCCAGACCTGCGCCTGGCCGGTGACCCGGATAACACGGGCGACGATGCGACCGTGCCACCGGTCGTCCCTGCGACCCCGGACAACCCCGTGACCCTCGACGGTGTGACTGTCGAGGGCGGCGAACTGACCACCAACGAGGCCAATCTGGCCGACGGTTCGGCCAGCAATCCGGGGGCGCTGGTGCAAAATGGCACGTTCACGGTGTCCGCGCCTGACGGGCTGAACAGCCTGAACATCGGCGGCATCAACGTGATCAGCGGCGGTGTGCCCGCAGGCTTCCCCCAAACCATCACGTCGGCGCTGGGCAACACGTTGACCATCACCGGTTATAACCCGGCTACGGGAGTGGTCAGCTACACCTACACACTGACGGACAATGAAACCCATCCTGCCGGCGGCGGTGCCAACAACATTACCGAGCAGTTCCCAGTGGTGGCGGTCGACACCGACGGCGACACGGCCACTGGCACCCTGGACGTCAACATCACCGATGACGTGCCCCAGGCGATCGACGACAGCCACGCCAACACGGCGTCGGAAACCCTGGTCAGCCTCACCGGCAACGTATTACCCAACGACCTTCAGGGTGCCGACCGGATCCCCACTGGCCCCGACAGCGGACCGATCATTGGCGGGACGTTCACCGGCACCTACGGCACCCTGGTGCTCAACCCCAACGGCACGTACACCTACACCCTGAACACCAGCGACCCGCAGTTCGTCGCGTTGCAGGGCGGGGGCAGCGGCACCGAGACATTCACCTACACCCTGACCGACGCCGACGGCGACACCAGTACCGCGAACCTGGTCTTGCAAGTGCACAACAACGACGACCCGGTGACCATCACCGGCCTCGACACCGAAGGCGGCGAGCTGTCATTGCAGGAGAAAAACCTCAGCGACGGCAGCAGCCCGGATGCATCGGCCCTGACCCAAAGCGGTACGTTTACCGTGACGGCGTTGGACGGTGTGCAGACCCTGAGCGTGGGCGGGATCAATGTGGTGACGGGCGGTGTAGTAGCGGGCTTCCCGCAGTCGATTACCACCTCGCTGGGCAACACCCTGACCATCACCGGCTTCAACGCGGCTACCGGTGTAGTGAGTTACAGCTACACCCTTCTGGACAATGAAGCCCATCCAAACGCCAACGGCGCCAACAACGTTAGCGAACAGTTCGCGGTTGTGGCCACCGATGACAACGGCACCACCGCCAACGGCAACCTCGATGTGAACATCGTCGATGACCTGCCCAAAGCCGTGGATGACAGCAACGGTACCGCCTCGGAAACCAACCTGACCCTGACCGGCAGCGTGCTGACCAACGACACTCAGGGCGCGGACCCTGTGGCGTCCGGCCCAATCACTCCCGGCACGTTCACCGGTACCTACGGCACCCTGGTGCTCAACGCCGACGGTTCCTACACCTACACCCTGAACACCGCCGACGCCGACTTCAAGGGGTTGCACGGCGGCGGCAATGGCAGCGAAACCTTCACCTACACCCTGACCGATGCGGATGGCGACACCAGTACCGCGAACCTGGTCTTGCAAGTGCACAACAACGACGACCCGGTGATCATCACCGGCCTCGACACCGAAGGCGGCGAGCTGTCATTGCAGGAGAAAAACCTCAGCGATGGCAGCAGCCCGGATGCATCGGCCCTGACCCAAAGCGGCACGTTCACCGTGACGGCGTTGGACGGTGTGCAGACCCTGAGCGTGGGCGGGATCAACGTGGTGACGGGCGGCGTAGCGGCCGGTTTCCCACAGTCGATCACGACTGCGCTGGGCAACACCCTGACCATCACCGGCTTCAACGCGGCTACCGGTGTAGTGAGTTACAGCTACACCCTTCTGGACAATGAAGCCCATCCAAACGCCAACGGTGCCAACAACGTTAGCGAGCAGTTCGCGGTTGTGGCCACCGATGACAACGGCACCACCGCCAACGGCAACCTCGATGTAAACATCGTCGATGACCTGCCCAAAGCCGTGGACGACAGCAACGGTACCGCCTCGGAAACCAACCTGACCCTGACCGGCAGCGTGCTGACCAACGACACCGAAGGCGCGGACCCTGTGGCGTCCGGCCCAATCACTCCCGGCACGTTCACCGGTACCTACGGCACCCTGGTGCTCAACGCCGACGGTTCCTACACCTACACCCTCAACACCGCCGACGCCGACTTCAAGGGGTTGCACGGCGGCGGCAATGGCAGCGAAACCTTCACCTACACCCTGACCGATGCGGATGGCGACACCAGTACCGCGAACCTGGTCTTGCAAGTGCACAACAACGACGACCCGGTGACCATCACCGGCCTCGACACCGAAGGCGGCGAGCTGTCGTTGCAGGAGAAAAATCTCAGCGACGGCAGCAGCCCGGATGCATCGGCCCTGACCCAAAGCGGTACGTTCACCGTGACGGCGTTGGACGGTGTGCAGACCCTGAGCGTGGGCGGGATTAACGTCGTCACCAACGGCGTAGCGGCTGGTTTCCCACAGTCGATCACGACTGCGCTGGGCAACACCCTGACCATCACCGGCTTCAACGCGGCTACCGGTGTAGTGAGTTACAGCTACACCCTTCTGGACAATGAAGCCCATCCAAATGCCAACGGCGCCAACAACGTTAGCGAACAGTTCGCGGTTGTGGCCACCGATGACAACGGCACCACCGCCAACGGCAACCTCGATGTGAACATCGTCGATGACCTGCCGACCGCTCATGCTGATTCCGCCTCGGTGGATGAGGGCGGGACGGTCAGTGGCAATGTCCTGAATAACGACGAAGGTGGTGCCGACGGGCCGGCTGCCAGTGGTGCCGTGATCGGCGTGCGCGCCGGCAACGACACCTCGACCTCGGCCGTTGGCGGCCTCAACACCCAAATCAACGGCACCTACGGCTACCTGACCCTGGACGCCAACGGCAACGCCGTCTACCACAGCAACCCGAACACCGTCAGCGCCCCGGGCGCGACCGATGTCTTCACCTACACCGTGCGCGATGCCGATGGCGATGAAAGCACCACCACCATCACCATCGATGTCCACGAAAGCTGCCTCGTCGCCACACCGGACCAGGAAATCAGCGTCTACGAAAAAGCCCTCGACCTGAACCAGGACGGCCAGGACCTGGCCCCCGGCACCGTCACCGGCAGCGCTCCGAGCGCCACCAGCGAGACCGCCAGCGGCAGCCTTGTCGGTTCGGTCAGCGGCGCTGTTGGCGCCGTCACCTTCGCCCTGGTGGGCAACGCCACCGGTGCCTACGGTCAACTGTCGCTTCAGCCCGACGGTTCCTACACCTACACCCTGACCACGCCGGCCACGACAACACCTCATGCCAACGATGGCCCGAACGTATTGAGTGAAAGCTTCACCTATCAGGCCACGGACTCGTTGGGTAACACCGTCACCAGCACCATCGTCATCGACATTGTCGACGACGTGCCCAAGGCTCACTGCGACGCTGCCTCGGTGGTGGAGGGCGGGACGGTCAATGGCAACGTGCTGGACAACGACGTACTCGGCGCCGACGGCGGCGCAGTCATCGGCGTGCGCGCTGGCAACGACACCTCGAACCCTGCCATCGGCGGCCTCAACACCCAGATCAACGGCACCTATGGCTACCTGACCCTGGACGCCAATGGCAACGCGGTCTACCACAGCAACCCTGGCTCTGTCGGTGCCCCCGGCGCGACCGATGTCTTCACCTACACCGTGCGCGACGCCGATGGCGATGAAAGCACCACGACCGTCACCATTGATGTACACAACAGCTGCCTCGTCGCGGAAACCGACCACGACATCATCGTCTATGAACAAGCCCTCGACCTCAACCAGGACGGCCAGGACCTGGCCCCCGGCACCGTCACCGGCAGCGAGCCGAGCGCCACCGGTGAAACCGCCAGCGGCAGCTTGGTCGGTTCGATCAGCGGAGCCACCGGCGCCGTCACCTTCACCCTGGTGGGCAACGCCACCGGTGCCTACGGTCAACTGTCGCTTCACCCCGACGGTTCCTACACCTACACCCTGACGGCGCCAGCCACGACCACGCCCCACGCCAACGACGGTCCGAATGCCCTGAGTGAAAGCTTCACCTACCAGGCCACGGACTCCCTGGGCAACAGCACCACCGGCAGCCTGGTGGTCAGTATTGTCGATGACGTGCCCAAGGCTGTCGCGTCCGAGCGTTCGGTCACGGCGACCGAGATCGATTCCAACCTGCTGATCGTGCTCGACGTCTCCGGGAGCATGAAAGACCCCTCTGGCGTGTCGGGGCTCTCGCGAATGGACCTGGCCAAGCAGGCGGTCAGCGCCTTGCTCGACAAATACGACGACATGGGCGATGTAAAAGTCCAGCTCGTGACCTTCAGCGGCAGCGCCACCGACCAGAGCGCCGTGTGGGTAGACGTGGCAACGGCCAAGACGCTGATCGCCGCGCTGACGGCGCACGGTGACACCAATTACGATGCGGCCGTGGCGATGGCCCAGACGGCGTTTGCAACTTCCGGCCAACTGACCGGCGCACAGAACGTTGGCTATTTCTTCTCCGACGGCAAGCCGACCTTGGGCGCAATCGGCTCGACGGACGAAGCCGCCTGGAAAGCCTTCCTCGACGCCAACGGCATCAAGAACTACGCCATCGGCCTGGGCAGCGGCGTCAGCAATGCCCACCTCGACCCGCTGGCCTACGACGGCAGCACCCACACCAACACCAACGCGGTGGTGGTCACTGACCTGAACCAGCTCAACTCGGTGCTCGCCGACACCGTGCAAGGTGCACCGGTCACCGGCAACCTGTTGGGCGAGGGCGGCTCGTTCGGCGCCGATGGCGGGTTTGTCAAAAGCCTGGTGGTCGATGGCACCACGTACAACTACGACCCGGCGGCCAACGGTGGTCACGGTGCATTGACCGCTAGCGGCGGGCTCAACCACGGTTCCTTCAATACCGCCACCAATACGCTGAGTATCGCCACCGACCACGACGGCACCCTGGTGGTCAACCTCGATACCGGTGCGTTCAGCTATACCTCCCAGACCGTCACCCATGCCTTGATCACTGAGAATATCGGCTACACCGTCAGCGATAACGACGGTGACCTGGCAAGCTCCAACCTGGTGATCAAAGTCGTTCCGAACAGCCCGCCGATCGCTGTCGATGACAACGTCATCACCAACGTGCTGTCGGGCAACATCGTGATCCCGGGTGAATTGCTGCTGGGTAACGACAGCGACGCCAACGGCGATCCGCTCACGGCTTCGCCCACCAGTTTCAATACCGGTTGGCTCGCCAAGGGCGCGGACTTTACCGGCAGCATCGGCACGGCCAGCTTCACTGGCAACAACGTGCAGTCGATCAACCTCAACCGCAGTGCTTTCGTTGCCAATACCGCGAGCATGACGGCGATGCTGGTGGTCAGCGGTGCCCTGGGAATGGTCTCCAACAACAACGCCAACGACGAAGACCGGCTCAACATCAGCCTCAAGCAGGGCGAAACCCTTACCCTGGACCACAACCTCTCGGCCGGTCGCATTGCGATGGAGTATTCGCTCAACGGCGGGCCATTCATTGCGATCAATGACGGCGCGTCTTTCACCGCGGCAGCGGATGGCAATTATCAGATCCACGTCACCAACATCGCCAATCCCGGCGGCGGCAACGCCAACGCTGCGGAAAACTACCAACTGACTCTGACTGTCGATTATGCCGGGGCGCAGGACAAGACCGCGGATTTCCACGGAAGCTACACCGCCAGCGACAACCACGGCGGCAGTGACAGCGCCTCGGTCGGCATCAGCTATCAGGCGGGCCACACCCTGACGGGCACCAGTGGCGACGATGTGCTGTTGGCCGGCAATGGCGACGATGTCCTCAATGCGGGGGACGGCAACGACACCCTCAGTGCCGGTTCGGGCAACAACACCTTGCAGGGTGGGGCGGGCGATGACGTGCTTTACAGTGGCGTGGGCAATGACCTGCTCGATGGCGGCAGCGGTCACGACACCGCCAGCTACGCCCACGCCACCTCGGCGGTCACGGTGAACCTGGGCCTGCTCGCGGCGCAGAACACCTTGGGTGCCGGCACCGATACGTTGGCAGGCATCGAAAACCTGGTGGGCTCGAACTTCAACGACACCCTCACCGGCGACGGTGCCAGCAATCGCATCGACGGCGGGTTGGGCCATGACGTGCTCAATGGCGCAGGCGGCGATGACCTACTGATCGGCGGCCAGGGCAACAACACCCTGACCGGCGGCAGTGGCGCCGATACCTTCCAATGGCAGGCGGGCAACAGCGGCCACGACGTGATCACCGACTTCGCGCCCGGCGTCGACAAGCTCGACCTGTCCCAGCTGCTGCAAGGGGAGAACGGCAGCGCGGCGTCACTGGACGACTACCTGCATTTCTCCGTCAGCGGCAGCGGTGCATCGGTCACCACTAGCATCGACATCAGCTCCCTTGCCGGCGCCACGCCGAACCAGACCATCGACCTGGCCGGCGTCAACCTGGCCAGTCACTACGGCGTCACGCCGGGCGCGGGGGGAATCATCGGCGGTGCGGACACGGCGACCATCATCAATGGGATGTTGAATGATCACTCGTTGAAGGTGGATACGGTGTGAGGTGAGCTGAAACGACAAAACCCGCCATGTCCGGTTTGGATGTGGCGGGTTTTGTTCATGTTAGTGAAGATAAATGGGGATGCCTCACCGCTACTTGAATGCACACAGACCCTTGTGGCGAGGGAGCTTGCTCCCGCTCGGCTGCGCAGCAGTCGCAAACTTGCCGGCAGGGTTTACCGGTTGCACCGCAGTGTTTTGGTTTTGGGGCGGCTTCGCCACCCAGCGGGAGCAAGCTCCCTCGCCACGCTAGATATTCAGGGTTTGCGCAGCGTTTTCTGCCTGAGAATATAAACCGTCACCAGCACCGCGCTGGTGAGCATGAACCCCCGCGCCCATGGCAATGGCACCAGGTAGCAGGACAACAGGACGCTGGCCCACATCAGCCCGATGGCATAGACCTTGCCCTTGAACGGGATGCCGTTGCCGCTGAGGTAGTCGCGGATCCACGGACCGAGGCGGGGATGCTCTACCAGCCATTGGTAGAAGCGCGGTGAACTGCGAGCGAAGCAGGCCGCGGCCAGCAGCAGGAAGGGGGTGGTGGGCAGGACGGGAATAAAGATGCCGATGACCCCCAGCACCACGCTCAACCAGCCGATGGCCAGTAGAGCGTAACGCAGGATCAGCGGACGGTTGCCGACGGGCGAGGGCACCCGGTCACTCAGTGGTGGCGAGGCTTGAGGATCGCCGGTTTCTCGTCCGGGGCGTTGCACAGCAGGTACAAGGCGGTGAGGGCTTCGGGGATCTGGACGATCATGTCGTCCATCAGGTTCGCGTCGGCGGCGATGTCGGAAAACTCCGGTTGCTCGTCGAACAGGCCGGAACCGACCATGATCGGCAACAGCATTTCGCTGACTTCTTCCTCGGCGGTTTCGAACCAGGCAGCTTCGCGCAGGAACACGCCTTCCATGAAGCCGATGCACCAGCCGCGCAGCTCCGAATCGTCCGGGTCATCGCCCAGGTCCAGTTCACACGGCAGCTCGAATTCTTCATCGGAAGCCAGTTGGCGGGCGATGTGGGCCTTGAGGCCAATCAGCGTGGCTTCGATTTCGGCGCGCTGGGCTTCGTCGCTGTAGTGCGGCTCTTCGGCGAACAGGGCGTCGATCCACTCACGCTCCGGCACGGTTTCTGCGCAGATGGACAGGGCGGTCAAGTAGCCATGAGCGGCCACGTAGTCCAGCGCTTCGTCGTGCAGCTCATCGGCGTCGAGGAAGACTTGCAGGCGGGTCAGTTGCTCAGCGAAGGACATTACGGGCTACCTTGGGGAATAAACAATGCGGGAATTCTAGGCCTTCTTGAGCGCCCAGGCCAGCCGCGTGGTGGATTTGCCTTGTTGTTGGCCGGGCTTGACTCAAAGTCAGGGCGGTTTGTGGCGAGGGAGCTTGCTCCCGCTGGGGTGCGCAGCGGCCCTGTTTTTGGGGGCGGCTACGCCACCCAGCGGGAGCAAGCTCCCTCGCCACAGGTTTGGGTGTTGTCCAACACTTGCCGCTAGCACCTCCTGTCAGCAGCCCCCTTTGCAACGAAGGCCTCGGGTATACTGCCGCGTTTTGCGATGCCCTGCGGCGTTCCGCCGGTTCGAAACGCGCACTTACGATTTGCCGGTGCAGCGTTTGTGATTCTGAACCAGCCTTGCAGGGATGTTTTGGTGATTTTTGGAGTTTCTATGCTCGAACAGGCTCAACGCGTCCTCAAGGACATCTTCGGCTACGACAGTTTCCGTGGCCGCCAGGGTGCCATTATTGAGCGCGTGGCCAGCGGTGGCGATGCCTTGGTGCTCATGCCCACCGGCGGCGGCAAATCCTTGTGCTTCCAGGTACCGGCGCTGCTGCGCAACGGCCTGGCGGTGGTGGTTTCGCCGCTGATCGCGCTGATGGATGACCAGGTCGCGACCCTTGAGGAACTGGGTGTCGCCGCCGCGGCGCTGAACTCCACCCTCAGCGCCGAGCAACAGCGAGACCTGGCGACGCGGATCAAGCGCGGCGAAGTGAAGATGTTGTACCTGGCCCCGGAACGCCTGGTGCAGCCACGCATGCTGGCGTTTCTGCAGAGCTTGGAAATCGCCCTGTTCGCCATCGATGAAGCCCACTGCGTGTCCCAGTGGGGTCATGACTTCCGGCGTGAATACCTGCAGTTGGGGCAACTGGCGGAACTGTTCCCCGACGTGCCGCGCATCGCCCTGACCGCCACCGCCGACAAGCGCACCCGCGAGGAAATCGTCGAGCGCCTGCATTTGCAGGATGCCGAGCGGTTCCTGTCGAGTTTCGACCGTCCGAATATTTTCTATCGCATCGTGCCCAAGGAGCAGCCGCGCAAGCAGTTGCTGGCGTTCCTCGCCGAGCGCCGCAGCGATGCAGGCATTGTCTATTGCCTGTCGCGCAAGAAGGTCGACGAAGTGGCGGCGTTCCTGTGTGAACAAGGGTTCCCGGCGTTGCCGTATCACGCCGGCCTGCCCAACGACCTGCGGGCCTACCACCAGAAGCGTTTCCTCAACGAGGAAGGCCTGATCATGGTGGCCACCGTGGCGTTCGGCATGGGCATCGACAAGCCCAACGTGCGTTTTGTCGCGCACCTGGACCTGCCCAAGTCCCTCGAGGCGTATTACCAGGAAACCGGGCGCGCCGGCCGTGACGGCTTGCCGGCCGATGCCTGGATGGCCTACGGCCTGCAAGACGTGGTGATGCTCAAGCAGATGTTGCAGAACTCCGAAGGCGATGAGCGGCACAAGCGCCTGGAGCAGCACAAGCTCGACGCCATGCTCTCGCTGTGCGAGGAAACCCGCTGCCGTCGCCAGACGTTGCTGGCCTATTTTGACGAAGACATGCCCCAGCCGTGCGGGCACTGCGACAACTGTGTCGATGGCGTGGAAACCTGGGACGCCACCGAACCGGCCCGCCAGGCCTTGTCGGCGATTTTCCGCACCGGCCAGCGTTATGGCGTCGGGCACCTGGTGGACGTGTTGCTGGGCAAGGACAACGAGAAGGTCCGCAACTTCGGCCACCAGCACCTGACGGTGTTCGGCGTGGGCAAGGCCCGTACCGAGGGCGAGTGGCGTTCATTGTTCCGGCAACTGGTGGCCCGCGGCCTGGCGGACATCGACCTGGAAGGCTACGGCGGCTTGCGTTTGTCCGAAACCTGCCGGCCCCTGCTCAAGGGCGAGGTCACCCTGGAACTGCGCCGCGACCTCAAGCCGGCAACGGCGGTCAAGAGCAGCAAGAGCCAGGCCAGCCAATTGGTCCGTGGCGAAGAGCGCGATCAATGGGAAGCCTTGCGCGCCTTGCGTCGCAAGCTGGCCGAGGAACACGGCGTACCGCCGTACGTCATCTTCCCCGACTCCACGCTGCTGGAAATGCTCCGCAGCCAGCCCACTTCCCTGGCGGAAATGGCCCGGGTCAGCGGTGTGGGGGCGCGCAAGCTGGAGCGTTATGGCGAGGCTTTCCTCCAGGTGCTGGGCGGCGAAGCCGAAGCGCCGAAAGCGGTGGCCGATGTGCGCCACGAACTCATCACCCTGGCTCGGGCCGGCATGACACCGGTGCAGATCGCCGGGCAATTGCAATGCTCGGAAAAAAACGTCTACACGATGCTGGCCGAGGCCATTGGCAAACAGCAGTTATCCCTGGAGCAGGCACTGGATCTGCCCGAGGAGCTGATGGGCGAAGTACAGGACGCGTTCCTGGATGGCGAAGGCGAGTTGCCGCCAGTGTCCGAAGTCGCCGCGTTGTTTGTCGGACGGGTGCCCGAAGGTGTGCTGTACTGCGTCAGGGCTGCGTTGCAGTCGGAATTTGAAGTCTGATCAGTGAGTTGCGCTCCTTTAACGATTCAGTACAAGGCCAGCCTTGCTTGAATCCAAAGCTCATGCTTAGCTGACTAATAATTAGTTTTTCTCTATTTCAGATCTGATGAGTTTTTTATGCCGTTAACCGATCAACACCGTTTTGGCATGCAGTTGGCGCAGATGTCCCGAGGCTGGCGTGCCGAACTGGACCGTCGCCTGGCCGGGCTGGGCCTGTCCCAGGCGCGCTGGCTGGTGCTGCTACACTTGGCCCGTTTCGAACAGGCGCCGACCCAGCGCGAATTGGCCCAGAGCGTCGCGGTCGAAGGCCCGACCCTGGCCCGCTTGCTCGACAGCCTGGAAACCCAGGGGCTGGTGCAGCGCCAAGCCGTGGCAGAAGACCGGCGGGCCAAGAAAATCGTGCTCTGCGCACCGGCCCTGCCCCTGATCGAGCAAATCGAAACCATCGCCACGCAATTGCGTCGGGAGCTGTTCGAAGGTGTCGACGAGGCGGACATGCGCGTCTGCATGCGGGTCCATGGCACGATCCTGGCCAACCTGGAAAAATCCTGAGGCATATCCCTGGCGTCAGACTTTTGAGATTCGCCGGTTAGCGAACTATAACCAGTAGTAAGCGTTCCTATTGAGGGCGTTTATGCCGAGGTTGGTTCTGGTAATCGAAAGGGATGCCCATGCTTGAAAGTTTGCAGTCCACGTTGCGCAGTTGGGTCAACGTGTCGATCGTCGTGGGTGCCCTTGGGTTTCCGGCCTTGGCGTCAGCGCTGGGGCTTGGCGAGATCACGCTCCATTCCGCCCTGAACCAGCCGTTGCGTGCCGATATCGCCCTGGTCGACGTGGCCGGGATCAGTGAAGGTGATCTGTCGGCCAGCCTGGCGAGCCCGGACGATTTCAGTCGTGCGGGTGTGGAGCGGGTGTTCTTTCTCAATAACCTGCGCTTTACGCCGGTCTTGCGCGGGGAGCGCAGCTTCATTCGAGTGACCTCCATCAAACCGGTGGAGGAACCTTTCCTTAATTTCCTGGTGCAGCTCAATCAGCCCAATGGGCGCCTGCTGCGCGAATACACCGTGCTGCTCGACCCTCCGGGCTCACCGGGTATCGTGCCGGAGCGTGACGAGCCTTCCACGGCTGCGCAGCCTGCGCCGAGCCAGGCCACCCCGGCCATCAAGCCCCCGGCGGTACAGGGCAAGCGCTATACGGTAGTGCAGGGAGACAACCCCTGGATCATTGCCCAGCGCCTGCATGACGCTGGCAGTAACGCGTCGGTCAATGAGCTGGTGCAAGGGATCCAGGCCTTGAATCCCGGCAGCGACCGGCTCTCCATCGGCCAACGCCTGTTGTTGCCCGATTCGGCCGTGTTGCCGACATCGGCTGCGACCGCCGCTGGCCAGGCTTCTGCCGCGTCCGATGAGCAGCTGGCCGCCAGCGTGCTGCAAAATCAGCAACAACAAAAGACCATCGAGGAACTGCAAGCGCGGCTCCAGGCCCAGGATGCGGAACTCGCCGGGCAGCGCCAGCAGATCAGCGAATTGCAGGCCCGGCTGGCCGAGACGGCTCCAGCCCCCGTTGCGTCTGCGCAACCGCAACCGGCGCAGCCTGCGTCGGAGCCGGCTCCGGACGTATCCCCCGTTACCGAACCGGTTGCAGAGCCAGAGGGCATCGATTGGACATGGGTGGCCGGGTTGGTAGCCCTGTTGGGGTTGTTGGCGTTGTTACTGTTCATCCGGCGTCGCCAGCAGCAGGCTGAGTTGGAGCCGATGACCGAGCGCCCCACACCGATGCTGGAGGCAGGCGACGAAAACTTCGACTCAATCCCCGACACGGAGCCCCCCGAGGCGGCGACAACGTTCAATAACGGCGATGCGCCCCTGGGTGATGTGCTGGAGGGCGTCGGGATCTACCTGACCTACGGCCGTTTCACCGAGGCAGCGGGGCTGTTGCGCGCGGCATTGCTGGCGGAGCCTGAACGCACCGACCTGGGCCTGAAACTGCTGGAGGTCCTGGGCAGGCAGGGCGATGTCATCGGTTTCCAGGCCCAGGAAAATCATTTGCTGGGACAGGGGGTCGATGCCGGGACGCTGGAGGACATTCGTGGGCGTTATCCCAAGGTTGCCGCGATCACCGCACCGATAGTGGCTTCGACAGAACTCCAGGCACCGGCTCCTGAAGTTGAGCCTGAGCCTGAGCCTGAACAGGCGCCGCGTGATGAGTTCGAGCTGGACCTGGATGCGCTGTCCATGGAAACCAGTTGGGACCTTGCCGATGACCAGGACACCTCCACCGAAAACAAACCGGTCGCCCCCCTTGCTAACGACCCGGCCGAGGGCTTGTCGCTTTCAGGTTTCGACGAACCGGAGCTGCAATGGGAAGCGCCCCTGGAAACCGAGTCGCTGGACGATGCTTTCCTCGATGGTTTTGCCGATGAAGAACAGGCGCTGGAATTTGAGCCACTGGCCCTTGAACCTGTTCCCCCGGACACCCTGTCCCTCGAACCCCAGCCCCCGGAGCATTCGGCCAAGCTGGAACAGGCCCAGAACTGCATCGACGATGGCGACCTGAAGACCGCCGTGACCCTGCTTGAAGAGTTGCTCGAAGAGGGCGACGAACCCCTGAAGGAGACTGCCCGGGTGCTGCTGGCTGGGATTCGCTGAAGCTGTTGATGGATGTCGAATCAACGGGCCCCTTCGCGAGCAAGCCCGCTCCCACAGGGATCTTTGGTACACAGAGAATCCAATGTGGGAGCGAGCCTGCTCGCGAAGGCGGCAGCACAGCCAACATCACTGGCACAGACCCACCGCTATCGCGAGCAGGCTCGCTCCCACAGGGATCTTTGGTGGATAGAGATTTCGCGTACATCCCGAATCCAATGTGGGAGCGAGCCTGCTCGCGAAGGCGGCAGCACAGCCAACATCACTGGCACAGACCCACCGCTATCGCGAGCAAGCCCGCTCCCACAGGGATCTTTGGTACACAGAGAATCCAATGTGGGAGCGAGCCTGCTCGCGAAGGCGGCAGCACAGCCAACATCACTGGCACAGACCCACCGCTATCGCGAGCAGGCTCGCTCCCACAGGGATCTTTGGTGGATAGAGATTTCGCCTACATCCCGAATCCAGTGTGGGAGCGAGCCTGCTCGCGATAGCGGCCTGTCAGGCGAGCAATCCCACCCAGGCAAACATCTATCCCCTCAAAACGTCTGCCCCAGGTTCAGGTAAACCGCCTGTTCATCATCGTCGTTAAACCCATAGCTGAAATTCAGTGGCCCCAGCGGCGTATCGAAGCCGAGGAAAATGCTCGCGGCATTGATGTAGCCGCTGTCGAACTCGTTGTCGTTGTTCCAGGCCCGGCCGCGCTCCAACGAGCCACCGATGTACAGCGGGAAGTCCAAGGGCAGGTAGGCCCGCGGTGTGAGGCGGCGGTAATACACGGCACGCATCAGGCTCATGTTCTGTCCGGACACTCCATCTTCGCGAAAGCCCGACAATTGCCGCGCGCCACCGAGCACAAAGCTGGACGTCACCACCTCGGCGGCGTCCAGGGTGCGGCCGTAGCGCCCGCCCAGGATGAAAGTGTCCGGGCCGCTGCTCAGGGCCTTGTCCAGTTTGAACTCCCATTGACGGTAACGTTGGTCGGAGCCCAGCCCCGGTTCGTATTGGCGCCAGCTCAAGCCGATGTCTTCCCCTTCATGGGGGAAATACACACTGTCCAGGGAGTCGAACGAATACTTGAGCTCGTAGAAACCCTCGTTGAAATTCTCGCTGGGCTGGTCGTGGTCGCCGATGCGCACATCGGCCTTGCCCCAGGCTTGGCCGACACCGAAGCGAATTTCACCACTGTTGCCGATCTGGCGGCCCACGTTCAGCCCGAAGCCATAACGCTCGACGCGATACTGGGCCACCGGGTCGTTGTCCAGGATGGACTCCACGTTGCGCGATTCGAATTGCCCGTAGGGGGCGATGAAGTAGCGCGAGCCGACATCCAATGGCTGGTAGAACTCGCTGTACAACTCCTGCTTGTCGCCGATCTGCGCCCGGGTCAGCCATTCGGCACCCAGGCGATTGATGCCGTTGACCCGATAACTGGCTCCCAGGTTGAAAGCGCTGTCGCCGCGCATGTCGTCCGACAGGCTCAGCCCCAACCGCAGATAATCGGTGCCGGTCCGTCGGCCCCGGGCGCTGATCACCAGCGTACGGTCCTGGCCTTTGTGAACCACGCGGTATTGCACCTGCTCGAAGTAATCCAGGCCGTACAGCGTACCCATGTCGGTCTGCAGGCGACCCAGGTCCAGCGGCTCGCCAATCTGCTGGCGAATGTAATAGCGAATCACGTCATCGCCGACTTTCGAGTCGTTCTCCACGCGAATGGCGGTAATGACCGGCGTGCGCTCGCTGGGAGTACGCGCGGCCATGAGTTCGGCATCGGGTGCCTCGAGCGGGCGTAGCGGGGCCAGGCGGGCGTCGAATATGCGGGTGGCGCGGTAGCCGGCGTCGATCATTTCCTGGGCACGGCCGAAGTCGGTAGAGCCGAAGCTCGCCAGGGCCGGCTGGATCAATACGTCGTCTTTTTTCAGGGTCGCCAGTTGCTCTTCAGAGTTGCGCCGGGTCATCAGGGTGGTCGATTGGTTCAGCACATCGACCACCGTGACCAGTTGCTTGCGGGTGCGCAGCGGCGTGCCGATGTCGACCACAATGGCCATGTCCACGCCCATTTCCCGGGCCACATCCAACGGGATGTTATCGGCCATGCCACCGTCCACCAGCAGCCGGCCGTCCAGTTCCACCGGGGCGAACACCGCCGGGATCGACATGCTGGCGCGAATGACCTTGGGCAGGTGGCCTTTGCGGAACACCACCTTTTCGCCGGTGGCGATGTCAGTGGCGACGGCGCGAAACGGGATCGGCAGTTTGTCGAAGTCACGCGTATCGCTGGCATGGGCCAGCAGGCTTTCGAGCAGCAGGGCCAGGTTCTGGCCCTGGATCACCCCCAAGGGCAGGCCGAGGCTGCCGTCGTCACGAAAGCTCAGTTTTTGCTTCACGAGAAAATCCCGGTCATCCTGTTTGCGCCGGAACGGCACGTCCTTGCGCGGCGGCGCGTCCGACAAGGCCTGTTGCCAGTCGATGCCCAGGGCGAGTTTTTCCAGTTCGTCGATCTTGTAGCCCGAGGCGTACAGCCCGCCGATCACCGCGCCCATGCTGGTGCCGGCAATGGCATCGATCTTGATGCCTTGCTCTTCCAAGGCCTTGAGCACACCGATGTGGGCCAGTCCCCGCGCCGCGCCACCGGACAGTACCAGGCCGATTTTCGGCCGCGGTGCTTCGACAGCCTGGACGAAAAGGGGCAACAGCAGCAGAAGCAGGAGGGGCAGGAGGCGGCGCATCGTCAATCTCGGGGCGGGCGATCAAAGGCGGGTATTATAACGACGCCTTAGCACCCAGGAGTCCACCCGCCATGACCGAACACAAACCGGAAGTCGTCATTACCTATTGCACCCAGTGCCAATGGTTGCTGCGCGCCGCCTGGCTGGCCCAGGAACTGCTCAGCACCTTTGGCGACGACCTGGGCAAAGTGTCCCTGGTGCCGGGCACCGGCGGTGTGTTCCACATCAGCTGTGACGGTACGCAGATCTGGGAGCGCAAGGCCGATGGTGGTTTCCCCGAGGCCAAGGTCCTCAAGCAGCGGGTTCGCGACCGGATCGACCCGGAGCGGGACCTGGGCCACAACGATCGGGTTCAGTGAGACGCGGCATGGGTCTCCACCCGCGGTTTTTTCGAGCCGCCCAGTTGGCTTGAGATCACGATGGCCGTGATGATCACCACGCCGCCCAGCAACATGCGCAACGTCGGGCGCTCGTCGAACAGCCACCAGGCCATGGCGATGCCGTAGACCGGTTCCATGGCAAAGACCACCGCCGCCGTGCGGGCCTTGATCACGGCCAGGCTGGCGACGAACAGGCTGTGGGCCAGGCCGGTGCAAAACACGCCGAGCAAGCCGATCCACAACCAGTCGATGGGACGAACGTCGCTCAATTGCGGTGCGGCCACCGGCAGCAGGCACAACCCGACCACCACGTTCTGGCACAGCGCGGCCTGTACCGGCGGCACATGGGCGGAACCAGCACGGTTGGTCAATGACAACAGCGAAAACAGCAGCCCCGAGGCCACGGCCCAGAGCAAGCCGGTGGTGGCACCGCTGGCCAGGTCGAAGCTCGGCGTGACCAGCACCAGGCCGACGCTCACCAACACCACCAGCCAGATCTCATTGGCGCGAATCCGCTCGCGGAAGATCAGCCCCTCGAGCAATACCGTGAAGGCCGGAAAACTGGCGAACCCCAACGTCGCGATCGCCACGCCGGCCACTTTCACCGCGATGAAGAAGCTCACCCAGTGCCCGGCCAGCAACAGGCCGCCCAGCAGCAATCGCCGACCATCCTGGGCCCGCAGTTTCTGCCAGCGGCTGCGGCTGGCGAACCGGGCAAACATCGCCAGGGCCAGCACGGCGAAGACGGCGCGACCGAACACGATGACCGCTGGCGAGGCTGCGGCGAGTTTGCCGAAGACACCGGTCAGGCCAAACATGAGTGCGCCAATGTGCAGGGCGCCGAGGGCAGTACGAGGCGTCATTTCGATCCTTTCAACAGACAGTGGGGCAACTGGTGAATGTCTTCTGTGGGAGCGAGCCTGCTCGCGAAAGCGCTGGTCCAGGCAATGCAGATATTGACTGACAGATAGCAATCGCGAGCAGGCTCGCTCCCACAGGGCTGTTCCCCTCACAGATTGCAGTATTTAAGCGCGGTTGAGGCGGCTGTGTCTGTCGCGATCCTAGCGATTTTTAGCGCGAACCTAGCGCTGATGCCGCAGCTTGCCCGGCGTGGCGCCGAATTCGCGCAGCACTGCCGCGGCGAAAGCACTCTGGGAGCTGTAGCCGACCTGATGGGCGATCTCGCCGATGGGCAGGTCCGACTCCCGCAACAACGCCACGGCCTGGTGCAAGCGGCGGCTACGGATGTACGCCATCGGGGTTTGCCCGCACTCGGCGATGAAACGCGCGTGCAGGCGGGCACTGGAAAGGCCGGCGACCCGTGCCAGGTCCGCCACTTGCAGCGGGTAGGCCGCGTTCTGGTCGATATGGGCGTTGAGCGCGGCATAGGGCAGGCGCCGGCCACCAAGGGTTTCCCGGCGAACGCCGTTGAGACTCGCCAGCAGCAGTACTGCGCCTTGCTGGGCGATCACCGGGTCGTCCACCGGGCTGCCCGCCAGCCAACTGACCAACTGGCTTTGCCCCGCGTCCAGGGGCAGGCGAACGCTGTCGTCGAGCAAGCGGCGGCTGGCGTCGGCGTGATTCCCCAGGCATTGTCCGACCCAGTCGTCACTTGGCACATCCAGTACCAGGCAGCGGCTGCCGTGGGGGCTGCCACAGCCATGATGGGCGCCGGCAGGTACCACCACGAAACTTTGTTGCACCACTTGGCTGCCACGACCTTCGACCTCGAAGTCCAGCGCGCCGGACAACCCGAACACCAGCTGCGCGTGGTCGTGGCTGTGGGCGATCAAGTCGTGGCTGTAGTGGCGTAGCGTGAGGATCGGTCGCATCGCGGTCTCCCGTGTCAGGCCGCCAGCATACACCGAGGGGCAACGCCCGGCGCTGTCATGCAATGGACTTGTGTTTGTCATAGGCCATTAACCGCTGGGGTGCACAGTGGCGAAAACGATCAGAGGGTTGCCCAATGACCAGCGCCGAGCTCGCCAAACCCAGCCGCAAGCAGCGTGTACGCACCCTGTGGATCTCCGATGTGCACCTGGGCACCCGGGACTGCCAGGCCGAGCACCTGTCGCAGTTTCTCAAGGGCTACCACGCCGACAAGATCTACCTGGTGGGGGACATCATCGACGGCTGGAAGCTGCGCGGTGGCATGTATTGGCCCCAGGCCCACACCAACGTCATTCGCCGCTTGCTGACCATGAGCAAGCGCGGTACCGAAGTGATCTACGTCACTGGCAACCATGACGAATTCCTGCGGCGCTATTCGAAGCTGATCCTGGGCAATATCCAGTTGGTGGACGAAGCGGTGCACGTCACCGCCGATGGCCGGCACCTGCTGGTGATCCATGGCGACCAGTTCGATGTCATCACCCGTTACCACCGTTGGCTGGCGTTCCTCGGGGACTCGGCCTACGAATTCACCCTCACGCTGAACCGCTGGCTCAACCACTGGCGGGCCCGTTATGGCTACGGTTACTGGTCGCTGTCGGCGTATCTCAAGCACAAGGTGAAGACGGCCGTCAGCTTTATCAGCGACTTCGAAGAAGCCATCGCCCACGAGTGCGTGAAGCGCGAATTGCATGGCGTGGTCTGTGGGCACATCCACCATGCCGAGATGCGCAAGGTGGGCGAGGTGGAATACCTCAACTGTGGCGACTGGGTCGAATCCTGCACGGCGCTGATCGAACACTGGGATGGGACGATCGAGTTGTATCGGTTGGCGGACGCCCAGGCGCGGGAGGCGCTGGCCAAGACTGAGTTGAAAGTGACTGAGCCTGCCTAGGCCAGCCTGCCTGCTTCGCAAGCCCACATAGTGTTTTTGTGGCGAGGGAGCTTGCTCCCGCTGGCTGCGCAGCAGCCCTGGAAAAGAGGGGCGCTTCGCGCCCAGCGGGAGCAAGCTCCCTCGCCACGGTTTTCCTGCGTCCGTTGGATTCAGGCTTGCTCCGCCATCGCCGCCTTGTAGATCGATTGCTTCGGCGCGGCAAACAGCCTTTCCAGCATCGGCTCGAAGAAGCTCAACGGCAATGTGTCGTACTCGGGATCGAACGCCGCCGCGTCGTATTTCGCACAGAAATCAATGGTCGCCTGGTACTGCGGATGTTCGAAAAACTGCTCGCGCAGGTGCCGGTCCATGCCCAGGTGATGGAAGAAGTAATAACCCTGGAAAATCCCGTGCTTCTCCACCATCCACAGGTTTTCGGCGCTGACGAAGGGCTTGAGGATCGCCGCGGCGATGTCCGGGTGGTTATACGAACCCAAGGTGTCGCCGATGTCGTGGAGCAGGGCGCAGACCACATATTCCTCATCGCGCCCGTCACGGTAGGCACGGGTGGCGGTTTGCAGGGAGTGGGTCAGGCGATCCACCGGGAACCCGCCGAAATCGCCGTCCAGCAATCTTAAGTGGGCCAGGATCCGGCCCGACAACTGTCGCGCGTAGGCGCTGAAGTCGGCCGCGATGATCGCCCAATCTTGCGCAGTGCCTTCTTGCATGTGGGTGAAGCGTGCGTGGTTGCTCATCGACACTCCTTATCAGAACGCGACCTTGCCCAGCAGCATGTCGCGGTACATGACGAAATCACCGAGCAGGCTGTAGAGCGGATGCTGGAAGGTGGCGGGACGGTTCTTTTCGAAGAAGAAGTGCCCGATCCAGGCAAAGCCGTAGCCGGCCACCGGCAGGGCGACCCACAGCCACCAGGCGCCCACGACGAGGGCCATGACGAATACCAGGATGACCAGGGAGGTGCCGATGAAATGCAATCGTCGGCAGGTGCTGTTGCTGTGTTCGCTGAGGTAATACGGATAGAACTCGGCGAAGGTATTGAATTGTCTGGCGTTTCCCACGACGCGCTCCCTGTGATTATTGTTCTGGGTCGATATCGAAAAGTCTTTGACGATAAGTCTAGGGCGGCCATTCGTAACAGCCAGTGACAATCAGCGCCACTTTAGTATCCTTCGCAAATCCAGCCGTACCCTGCGGCTCGTCATGCAAGTAAAACGTCATGAGCGAACGAACGACTTCTTCAAGCTGGGCGATGGGGATTGTCAAGGCGTTGGAAATGGACGGCCTGGATTGTCGGGCGCTGTTCAATCAATTGGGGCTGGATTTCGATGCGCTGGACGATCCGGATGCACGGTTCCCCCAGGACTCGATGACGCGGCTCTGGCAACGGGCGGTGGAGTTGTCGGGCAACCCGGCCATTGGCTTGAACATGGGCAAGGTGGTGCGCCCGGCCTCGTTCCATGTGGCGGGCTACGCCTTGATGTCCAGTCGCACCCTGGTGGAGGGTTTCCAACGGCTGGTGCGGTACCAGCGGATCATCGCCGAAAGCGCCGACTTGAGTTTCCGCCCGTTGGAAGGCGGCTATGGGCTGATCCTGACCGTGCATGGCGACCATCTGCCCCCGACCCGCCAAAGCGCCGAAGCGTCCCTGGCCTGTGCGCTGGCCCTGTGCAGCTGGTTGACCGGGCGCACCCTGCATCCGGTGAAGGTGCTGTTCCAGGGTGCCGAACCCTCGGACCCGGCGCCTTATCACCGAGCTTTTCACGCGCCGTTGGTGTTCGGCGCTCCCTATGACGCGCTGATCTTCGAACGGGCCGACATGGAGGCGCCGCTGCCGACGGCCAATGAAGCCATGGCGCAGCTTCACGATCGGTTTGCCGGGGAATACCTCGCGCGTTTCTCGGAAAGCCGCGTGACCCACAAGGCACGACAAGTCTTGTGTCGGTTGTTGCCCCAGGGGGAACCCAAGCGAGACGTGGTGGCGCAGACGTTGCACCTGTCCCAGCGCACCTTGCAACGGCGCTTGCAGGAAGAAGGCACCAGTTTCCAGAGCTTGCTGGAAGATACCCGCCGCGAGCTGGCCGAGCAGTACCTGGCACAGCCGGGCATGACGCTGCTGGAAATCGCCTACCTGTTGGGATTTGCCGACCCGAGCAATTTTTTCCGGGCCTTTCGCCGCTGGTTCGACACCACGCCCGGCGAATACCGGGCGCGATTGGCGAGCCAGCCTGAACCGGTCAGTGACGCCAGAACGCCGGGATACACAGCACGAACACGGTGATGATCTCCAGCCGGCCCAGCAACATGCCCCCCGACAGAATCCACTTGGCGGCGTCCGGCAGCGGTGCGAAGTTGCCGGCCGGCCCGATGGTTTCCCCCAGCCCCGGGCCGACGCCCGACACGGTACTGGCCGCACCGGTCAACGCCGTCATCCATTCCACCCCCAACAGCGACAGCAGCAGGGCGATCACGCAGATCGTGATGGCGAAGAAGAACGAGAACGTCAGGATCGAGCGGACGATTTCCTCGTCGAGGCGATGACCGTTGTATTTTTGCTTGATCACCGCACGGGGATGGATCAATTGATTAAGGTTGGCCCGCAGCAGGATGTAGGCGACTTGGAAGCGAAAGATCTTGATCCCGCCGGCCGTCGAACCCGAGCAACCGCCGACGAACCCCAGGTAGAAGAACAGCATCAGCGAAAAATTGCCCCACAGGCTGTAGTCGCCGAGGGCGAAGCCGGTGGTGGTGACGATGGACGTCACGTTCAGCGCCACGTGCCGCAGGGCGTCCAGCCAATGCAGGTCGGTGGTCGCCCAATACCAGGTGCCGAGCACCAGCCAGGTCACCAGCAGCACGCCAATGAGCCCCTGGACCTGCTGGTCCTTGATCAACGCCCGGCGATTGCCCCGCAACATCGAGACGTACAGGGCAAACGGCAGGCTGCCGAGGATCATGATGACGATGGCGACCCAGTGCACCGCCGGCTGGGTCCACTTGGCCAGGGACAGGTCCGAGGTGGAGAAGCCGCCGGTGGAAATCGCCGACATCGAATGGTTGATGGCATCGAACAGGCTCATCCCGGCCCACCAGAGCGCCAGGGTGCCAAGAATGGTGATGCCCACGTAGGCCGCCACGATCAATCGCGCCACCATGTGGGAGCGGGGCATGACTTTTTCCGAGCGGTCCGATGACTCGGTCTGGAACAGCCGCATGCCACCGATGCGCAGCAGGGGCAGGATCGCCACCGCCATGCCGATGAAGCCGATACCGCCGAGCCAGTGCAGCAGCGAGCGCCACATCAGGATGCCCGGCGACATATTGTCCAGGCCGCTCAGGACGGTGGCGCCGGTGGCGGTGATGCCCGACATGCTTTCGAAGAACGAATCCGTATAGCTGATGTGCTGGGTCAGTAGGAACGGCAGCGCAGCGAAGATACACACCACCAGCCAGCTGCTGACGGTCAGCAGGTACATGTCCCGCGGCCGCAGGTGGATGTGTTCCGGGCGCCCGGGAAGTACCAGCGCCAGGCCGGCGAGGAACGTGATCATGCTCGACCAGAGGAACGACGGCAGGTCGCCAGTGCGCTCGAAGATCATCAGCGTGACCATGGGCACGACCATGAAGATCGCCAGGGTGATCAGGAAGATGCCGATGATGAAACCGATGATTCGCAGGGTCGGCAACGCCATGAAGTCCGCTCAGGCTGAAAGGGAAGGGCGCCATTCTACCTGCGGCCAGCGTCCTGTAAACCGGCACTCGGCGACGCCTGGCTGCCTGGCCTCGGAATTTGCGCTAACGGACTCGCCGCACAGCCACTAGAATAGCTGGACATTTTTTCAGGAGGTGGCCGATGCAGGCTCTCGACGCTTTGCTCAACCGTGTTTCCGTCCCGCGCCTGGTGGAGCCGGCACCCACGCCGGAACAGCGCGAGCTCATGTTCGCCGCAGCCATGCGGGCACCGGATCACGGCCAGTTGCGGCCATGGCGCTTCTTGACGGTGGAAGGGCAGGCGCGGCATCGCATGGGCGAACTGCTGGCCGAAGCGGCAAAGTTCAATGACCCGCTGGTGCCCGAAGCCGTCGTGGAAAAGGCCCTCAATGGCCCATTGCGCGCGCCCCTGGTCGTGGTGGTGATCGCCCGTCTGCAGGACCATTTCAAAATCCCGAAATCCGAGCAACTGCTGGCGGCCGGCTGCGCGGCCCATGGCATCCTGCTGGCCGCGTATGCCCAGGGGATTGGCGGCGTGTGGCGCACCGGCGAACTGGCGTACTCGCCACATGTGGCCCGGGGGCTTGGCCTGGAAGACGGGGAGGAAGTAATCGGTTTCCTCTACCTGGGCACGCCGCAAAAAGAAGCGCGTACCGCACCGCAGGAAGATGTGGGGCAGTTTGTCCGAGAATGGACGGGCCAATAACGGCTCAAGGGCGGCGGATGACTTGAGGCTGGTTTGATCCACCGTGGCGAGGGAGCTTGCTCCCGCTGGGCGGCGAAGCCGCCCCAAGTGGAACAGCGCTATCCCTCAGGCACACCGCGCCAGGCCAGTTTACGACTGCTGCGCAGCCGAGCGGGAGCAAGCTCCCTCGCCACACAATCAACAGCCGACGGTGGTGTTATCTGCACGCGTCGGCAATCGCCTCGGCCAGCAAGTCCAGGCGCGTGGCATCGATACCGGCCACGTTGGCCCGGCCGGTGCCGACCATGTAGACGCTGTGGCGTTCGCGCAGGTGCTTGACCTGTTCCGGCGTCAGGCCGGTGTAGGAAAACATCCCGCGTTGCACGCCGATATGGGCGAAGCGCTCGCGCAGACCATGGGGTTCGAGGGCTTCCAGCAAACCGCTGCGCAATTGCGCGATGCGCAGGCGCATGGCCTGGACTTCATCGGCCCACAGGCTCTTGAGTTCCGGGTTGCCGAGGATGGTCGCCACCACGGCTGCGCCATGGTCTGGTGGCGTCGACCACAGGTTGCGGGCGATGTTGGCCAATTGGCTGCGGATATCGATCAGTTTTTCGCCATCCCGGGCGCAGACGATCAATGCACCCGTACGGTCGCGGTACAGGCCGAAGTTCTTCGAACAGGAGCTGGTAATCAGCACTTCCGGCAACGCTTCGGCAAATAGCCGGACCGCCCAGGCGTCCTGTTCCAAGCCATCGCCAAAGCCTTGGTAGGCGAAGTCGATCAGCGGCAGCAGGTCGCGGCTGCGCACTACTTCCAGCAGCTGCTGCCATTGCTCATGGGACAGGTCGAACCCTGTCGGGTTGTGGCAGCAGGCATGCAGCAAGACCACATCGCCTTTGGGCGCTTGGTTCAGGGTTGCCAGCATCGCCTCGAAATCCAAGCGGTTATCGGCGCCCACATAAGGGTAATGGCTGACCTTGACCCCGGCCGTGGCGAAAATGGTTTCGTGGATCGGCCAGGTCGGGTTGCTCAGCCAGACGCCACGGCCCGGCAGGCACTGGGCGATGAAGTCGGCGCTCAGGCGCAGGGCACCGGTGCCGCCGGGTGTCTGGGTGGCGCCGGCGCGTTTTGCGCTGATCATCGGCGAGTCGGCGCCCAGCACCAGCTCATTGATCAACTGGCCGAACGCGGCGTCGCCATGACCGCCGATGTAGGTCTTGGTGACCTGGCGATCCACCAGTCGCTGCTCGGCCTGCTTCACCGATTGAAGAATCGGCGTCAGGCCTTGGGCATCCTTATAGACGCCCACGCCCAGGTCGAACTTGCTCGGGTTGCTATCCGCCCCGTAGGCCTCCATCAGGCCGAGGATCGGGTCGCCGGGTACCCGGCCGATGGCGTCGAAATGCATTACTTGCGGCCCTCGGCGGTCTTGGCCACGTCATCGGTGCGAGCGGCCATGATGAAGTCGTTGCGGTGCAGGCCCTTGATGGAGTGGCTCCACCAGGTCACGGTGACTTTGCCCCACTCGGTGAGCAGGCCTGGGTGGTGGCCTTCGGCCTCGGAGATCTCGCCAACGGCGTTGGTGAACGCCAGGGCGTGCTTGAAGTTCTTGAACAGGAAAACTTTTTCCAGCTGCATGACGCCGTCGCGCACTTCGATGTTCCAGTCCGGGATCTGTTTGATCAACACCGGCAATTCTTCGTCGCTGACTTGTGGGGCATCGGCGCGGCAGGCTTCGCAGTGGGCTTGGTTCAGAGTGTTCATGGTGTGTTCCTGGATCGAATATTTGAAAAACGTCGATGCACCCACGCTAAAGCAAAGCCGCGTCGTGCAACAGACTCAATTGGGATTAAAAGACGCGGTTCACGCCGCTTTGGGCGGAAATTTCGGGGCGTGCAGGCCCAGTTCCCGACCGCGCTTGACCATGCCCATGATGTCTTCGTGGGCCAGGTCGAACAGGCGCTTGAGTTCGGGCAGCACGAAATACACCGGTTGCAGGATGTCGATGCGATACGGCGTGCGCATGGCTTCCAACGGATCGAAGGCCTGGTGCTCGGGCTCGTCGGACAGGCAGTACACGGTTTCCTTGGGCGACGAGAGGATGCCTCCGCCGTAGATGCGTCGGCCCTGCGGGGTCTGCACCAGGCCGAACTCGATGGTCATCCAATACAGGCGCGCCAGGTAGACGCGTTCTTCCTTGGAAGCCTGTAGGCCGAGTTTGCCGTAGGTGTGGGTAAATTCGGCAAACCAAGGGTTGGTCAGCAACGGGCAGTGGCCAAAGATCTCGTGGAAAATGTCCGGCTCTTGCAGGTAATCCAGCTCTTCACGGGTACGAATGAAGGTCGCCACCGGAAACTGCTTGCTGGCGAGCAATTCGAAGAAGGTCTGGAAAGGGATCAGCGCCGGCACGCGGGCGACTTGCCAGCCCGTGGTCTCGCCCAGCACTTTGTTGACTTCGTCCAGTTGCGGGATGCGGTCGTGGGGCAGGCCCAGCTTGTCGATGCCGTCCAGGTATTCCTGGCACGCACGGCCTTCGATGACTTTGAGCTGGCGGGTGATCAGCGTGTTCCACACCGCGTGTTCTTCAGCGGTGTAGTGGATAAAACCTTGCGCATCGGGCTCGCGGGCCACGTATTGCGTCTGCTTCATGCTGCTCTCCTGCTGATTTCCCTCAGGGGGAAGATGCGTTTGTTGTTATGTCGAGCGATGCATTAGAGATAACCCGAAGCGGCGATGTGTGCATCGGCTTGGCGAGGATGGATTGGGCGAACGACGGGTTGAATCGTAAAGTTTTCGTTACGATTTGGCGGGCGGTACGATCTTTCCGGGATTTTCAGGTGGGAAACGGCCTACATCTGTCACATAATCTTGACGATTATTTGCGTTGCCACGCCGAAAACCTTTGTGGCGAGGGAGCTTGCTCCCGCTGGGGCGCGAAGCGGCCCCTGTTTTGGGTCTGCTGCGCAGCCCAGCGGGAGCAAGCTCCCTCGCCACAGAGGGGCTGGAATGGCGCGCTTTTCTATCTCATATGCACCTGGGTCCTTTCATGCGCATCAAAGTTCATTGCCAGAACCGCATCGGCATCCTCCGGGACATCCTCAACCTGTTGGTGGAGTACGGCATCAACGTCGCCCGGGGCGAGGTCGGTGGCGAGCATGGCAACGCGATCTACCTGCACTGCCCGAACCTGATCAACATCCAGTTCCAGGCGTTGCGTCCGAAATTCGAAGGGATTGCCGGGGTGTTTGGCGTCAAGCGCGTAGGACTGATGCCCAGCGAGCGTCGGCACATGGAGCTCAACGCCTTGCTCGGCGCCCTGGAGTTTCCAGTGCTGTCCATCGACATGGGGGGTTCCATCGTCGCGGCCAACCGGGCGGCGGCGCAGTTGCTCGGGGTGCGGGTCGACGAGGTGCCGGGGATTCCCTTGTCACGCTACGCCGAGGATTTCGACTTGCCGGAACTGGTGCGCGCCAACCAGTCGCGCATCAACGGCTTGAGGGTCAAGGTCAAGGGCGACGTGTTCCTGGCCGACATCGCGCCACTGCAATCGGAACACGACGACAGCGAAGCCATGGCCGGTGCGGTGTTGACGTTGCATCGGGCCGACCGCGTGGGTGAACGGATCTATAACGTGCGCAAGCAAGAGTTGCGTGGCTTCGACAGCATTTTCCAGAGCTCGAAGGTGATGGCGGCGGTGGTCCGTGAGGCCCGACGCATGGCACCGCTGGACGCGCCGCTATTAATTGAAGGCGAAACCGGCACGGGCAAGGAACTGCTGGCCCGGGCTTGTCACCTGGCGAGCCCGCGTGGGCAATCGCCCTTGATGGCACTCAACTGTGCCGGGCTGCCGGAGTCGATGGCCGAGACCGAGCTGTTCGGCTACGGCCCCGGTGCATTCGAAGGGGCGAGGGCCGAAGGCAAGCTCGGCCTGCTGGAACTGACCGCTGGAGGAACGCTGTTCCTCGACGGAGTCGGGGAGATGAGCCCGCGCCTGCAAGTGAAACTGCTGCGCTTCCTGCAGGACGGTTGCTTCCGGCGTGTCGGCAGCGATGAAGAGGTGTATCTGGACGTCAGGGTGATCTGCGCCACCCAGGTGGACTTGTCCGAACTCTGCGCCCGAGGCGAATTTCGTCAGGATTTGTACCACCGCTTGAATGTGCTTTCGCTACACATCCCACCCCTGCGCGAATGCCTCGATGGCCTGGCACCGCTGGTGGAGCATTTCCTCGACCAGGCCAGCCGCCAGATCGGCTGTGCACTGCCCAAGCTGGCGCCGGCGGCCATGGACCGCCTCAGTCATTACCATTGGCCGGGCAACGTCCGGCAATTGGAAAACGTGCTGTTCCAAGCGGTTTCCTTGTGCGATGGCGGGAAGGTGAAAGCCGAGCACATCCGCCTGCCGGACTACGGCGTGCGCCAGCCCCTTGGCGATTTCTCCCTTGAGGGGGGCTTGGACGAGATCGTTGGGCGTTTCGAGAAAGCGGTGCTGGAGCGCTTGTATTCCGAACATCCCAGCAGCCGGCAACTGGGCAAGCGGCTGGGGGTTTCCCATACGACCATTGCTAATAAATTGCGCGAATACGAAGTCGGCAAAACCGAGCCATAGTTGCTTGCTCTCGGTGCTCATGCGGCCTTATCGCGAGCAGGCTCGCTCCCACAAGATTACTGATTGCTCACAAATCATTGGAGCACTGGAGGTCCAATGTGGGAGCGAGCCTGCTCGCGATGACGGCAGAGGCCATTACCCAAGGAAAAGCATTGCCACGAACCGGCACAACACCGCCGGTTTTTCGTCTTCGATACCTTCCCCAAATCCCTTCCAGAACCCTCAAGTCCTTTGTTTCCAGGACCCAGGGGCGCCAGAAAAAAGTTGGTCTGCAAATTGCTTAAGGCTGTGCAACACAGCAGTGGGCGGCAAACGTCCGGCATGCAGAGGAACGACAGTGGACAAGTACCTTTATGTGGCAATGACCGGCGCCAGCCAGAACGCACTGGCGCAGCGGGCCCATGCCAACAACCTGGCGAACATCTCCACCAATGGTTTTCAGAAAGACCTGGAGCAGGCGCGCTCGATGCCGGTGTTCGGCGACAGCTTTCCGGCGCGGGCGTTTGCCCTCTCCGAGCGTCCTGCCACCGATTTCACCCCGGGTGCGCTGATCGAGACCGGTCGCGATCTGGACGTGGCGGTCAGCGGGCCGGGCTGGATGGCCGTGCAGAACCCCGATGGCGGTGAGAGCTACGTGCGCACCGGCAGCCTCAATGTCGACGCCCTGGGCGTGCTGCGGGCCGGCAACGGCATGCCGGTGATGGGCAATGGCGGTCCGATCGCCGTGCCACCCGAGCAGAAAATCGAAATCGGCCAGGACGGCACCATCAGCATCCGCGCCATGGGCGAAGGCCCGCGGGTGATGGCGGAAGTGGACCGCATCAAGCTGGTCAACCCAGACCTCAGGACCATGACCAAGGGCCTGGACGGCTCGATCCGGACCAAGGACGGCCAGCCGGCGCCCATCGACGGCAACGTGCAATTGGTGTCCGGGTTCCAGGAGGCGAGCAACGTCAATGCCGTGGATGAAATGACGTCGGTGCTGGCCCTGGCCAAGCAGTTCGAGCTCCACGTCAAGATGATGAACACCGCCAAAGAAGGCGATGAAGCCATGGCTCGGGTCTTGCAGATCTAACTATTAATTACAGCGTCGCGCCGAAAAACAGGCGTACGAGGAGAATCGAATGCTTCCGGCTCTTTGGGTTGCCAAAACAGGTCTGTCCGCCCAGGACACCAACCTTTCCACCATTTCCAACAACTTGGCGAACGTCTCGACCACGGGTTTCAAACGTGATCGCGCCGAGTTCCAGGACTTGCTCTACCAGGTAAAACGCCAGCCAGGCGCCCAATCGACCCAGGACAGCGAATTGCCGTCGGGCCTGCAAGTGGGTACCGGTGTGCGCATTGTCGGCACCCAGAAAAACTTCAACGCCGGCAGCCTGCAAACCACCGAGCAGCCGCTGGACATGGCCATCGACGGCCGCGGTTTCTTCCAGATCCTGCAGCCGGACGGCACCACGTCCTACACCCGTGACGGTACCTTCCACCTCGACTCCAACGGCCAGATCGTCAACGCCAGCGGTTTCGCCCTGGAACCGGCCATCGTCATCCCGAACGATGCCCAGACTTTCACCGTGGGCCGTGACGGCACCGTGTCCATCACCGTGGCAGGCAACCCGGCCGCCCAGGTTATCGGCAACCTGCAGACCGCCGACTTCATCAACCCGGCCGGCCTGCAAGCGGTGGGCAACAACCTGTTCCTGGAAACCGCTGCCAGTGGCGCGCCGCAAGTCGGCACCCCAGGCTTGAACGGCTTCGGTACCACGCTGCAGAACACCCTGGAAACCTCCAACGTGAGCACGGTCGAGGAGATGGTCAACATGATCACCACCCAGCGTGCCTACGAGATGAACTCCAAGGTGATCTCCACCGCCGACCAGATGCTCTCGTTCGTTACGCAGAATCTGTAACCGCGTCGTCCGTCATTACGTAGACAGGGCGGCCCCAGGGTCGCCTGCAACACCAAGAGGTAGGGTCATGAAACGCTTCGTATCTGTTCTGGCACTGAGTGGGATTACCGCACTCGCGGGCTGTGTTGCGCCAACGCCACGGCCCAATGACCCGTATTACGCTCCGGTGTTGCCGCGTACGCCGTTGCCGGCTGCCGCCAACAATGGTTCGATCTACCAGGCCGGCTTCGAGCAGAACCTGTACAGCGACCGCAAGGCCTTCCGGGTCGGTGACATCATCACCATCACCCTGAACGAGCGGACCCAGGCCAGCAAGAACGCCAACTCGCAGATCGACAAGACCAGCGAGACCAGCGTCGGCCTGACCTCGCTGTTCGGCTCCAGCCTGACCACCAACAACCCGATCGGTGGCGGCGACCTGAGTCTCAATGCCGGCTACGGTTCCGATCGATCGAGCAAAGGCGACAGCCAGTCCGGCCAGAGCAACAGCCTGACCGGCTCGATCACCGTGACCGTCGCCGATGTGTTGCCCAACGGCATCATCGCCGTGCGCGGCGAGAAGTGGCTGACCCTCAACACGGGCGATGAGCTGGTGCGTATCGCCGGCATGGTTCGCGCCGATGATATTTCCACCGACAACACTGTCCCATCGACCCGCGTGGCCGATGCGCGCATCACCTATTCGGGCACTGGTGCCTTTGCCGATGCGAGTCAGCCAGGTTGGTTCGACCGTTTCTTCCTCAGCCCGAAGTTCCCTTTCTAGGTGGCCCAGTTGAATCTTAAACAGCTGTTGATCGGTGCCCTGATGATGTCGGCGGCCTTCACCGCTCAAGCCGAGCGTCTGAAGGACATCGCCAGCATTTCCGGCGTGCGTTCCAACCAGTTGATCGGCTACGGCCTGGTCGTGGGCCTGAACGGCACCGGTGACCAGACCACCCAGACCCCGTTCACCCTGCAGACGTTCAACAACATGCTGTCGCAGTTCGGCATCAAGGTGCCGGCCGGCTCCGGCAACGTGCAGTTGAAGAACGTCGCGGCGGTATCGATCAGTGCCGATCTGCCGGCATTCGCCAAGCCCGGCCAACAAGTGGATATCACCGTTTCGTCGATCGGTAACTCCAAGAGCCTGCGTGGCGGCACCTTGTTGCTGACGCCGCTCAAGGGGATCGACGGTAACGTCTACGCCATTGCCCAGGGCAACCTGGTGGTGGGCGGTTTTGACGCCGAGGGTCGCGACGGTTCGAAGATCACCGTCAACGTTCCGTCGGCCGGTCGCATCCCGGGTGGTGCGTCGGTGGAGCGTGCGGTGCCGAGCGGTTTCAACCAGGGCAACAGCCTGACACTGAACCTCAACCGTTCCGATTTCACCACGGCCAAGCGCATCGTCGACAAGATCAACGACATGCTTGGCCCAGGCGTGGCCCAGGCCATCGACGGCGGTTCGATCCGCGTCACCGCGCCACTGGATCCGAGCCAGCGCGTCGACTACCTGTCGATCCTGGAAAACCTCGAAGTCGATCCGGGCCAGGCGGTGGCGAAAGTCATCATCAACTCCCGTACCGGCACCATCGTGATCGGCCAGAACGTCAAGGTTTCCCCGGCCGCCGTGACTCACGGCAGCCTGACCGTGACCATCACCGAAGACCCGATCGTCAGCCAGCCGGGGCCATTGTCCAACGGCCAGACCGCCGTGGTCCCGCGTTCGCGAGTCAATGCCGAACAGGAAGCCAAGCCGATGTTCAAGTTCGGCCCGGGCACGACCCTGGATGAAATCGTCCGGGCGGTGAACCAGGTCGGCGCGGCGCCGGGCGACTTGATGGCCATTCTTGAAGCCTTGAAGCAGGCCGGCGCGTTGCAAGCCGACCTGATCGTGATTTAAGGAAAGCGGTCATGGTGGATATGCGCAAAGGCGCCTTGATCAGCGGGGATTCGGGGTCCTACTCGGACCTGAATCGCCTGAACCAGCTCAAGGTCGGCGACAAGAACAGCGAAGGCAACCTGCGCAAAGTGGCGCAGGAATTCGAGTCGCTGTTCCTCGGCGAAATGCTCAAGTCCATGCGTTCGGCCACCGAGGCCCTGGGCAAGGACAATCCGATGAACACGCCGGAAGCCAAGCAATACCAGGAAATGTACGACCAGCAGTTGGCCGTTTCCATGTCCCGCGAAGGCGGTGGTATCGGCCTGGCCGATGTGCTGTTGCGCCAGATGTCGAAGAACAAGCCTTTGGTGTCCGGCGAGGCGGCGACATTGTCGGCTGCCAAGCAACAAGAGGCGCAGGACACAGTCACCAAGGCACCGGTGCCGACGCCAGTGGCGGCCGGGACCCTGCCTACCGATGGGCCGTTGTCGCGTACCAGTGGCCAGCGTCCGTTGTGGGCCTCGCGGGCCGTGAGCGCGCCGCAAGGGGCCGAGGGCGTCCACCGTAACGACATGGAACTGCTCAACCAGCGGCGCCTGGCCCTGCCACCGAAACTGGCTGACCGCCTGCTCGCCGGGTTGGTGCCTTCGGCTGCGGCCAATGCCGATGCCCCTGCGCAGAACCTGCTGCCGGATCGCGCCATCGCCGCCATCGCCGCCGTCAAGCCGGCCACCGGCGAACTGGCCAATGGCGACTGGCTGGCCGCGCTCAAGGCGTCCGAGCCCAAAGGCGACATGCAGGTCTATGGTCGCGCCGTGGCCCAGCCACCGCTGGCGCCAGCGCGCAAGGCCTTCCGCGATGCCGATGAATTCGTCAATGCCATGCTGCCAATGGCCAAGGAAGCCGCCGACCGCATCGGTGTCGACCCACGTTACCTGGTGGCCCAGGCCGCCTTGGAAACCGGTTGGGGCAAATCGGTGATGCGCCAGCCCGATGGCAGCAGCAGCCACAACCTGTTCGGCATCAAGGCCAGCAAGAATTGGACGGGCGATTCGGCGCGGGCGATCACTAGCGAATTCCGCAATGGCGAGATGGTCAAGGAGACGGCCGAGTTCCGTTCCTACGCCTCGTACCGCGACAGTTTCCATGACTTGGTCAATCTGCTGCAAAGCAACAGCCGCTATCAAGAAGTGCTGAAGTCGGCCGATAAACCGGAACAGTTTGTACGCGAGTTGCAGAAGGCCGGTTACGCCACCGACCCGAACTACGCCAGCAAGATTTCGAACATAGCCCGGCAGATGACGAGTTACCAAAACTACGCATCGGCTGGTGCCACCACGACTTTATAAGGTCTGAACCATGAGTTTGCTCAATATCGGGATGTCGGGTCTGTCCGCAAGCCAGACCGCACTGGTGACCACGGGTAACAACATCGCCAACGTCGATACCGCCGGGTATTCGCGTCAGCAGACCGTGCAGACCACCAAGGCGTCAAACCAGTACGGCAACGTGTTCATCGGTTCCGGCACGACCCTGGCCGATGTGCGCCGGGTGTATAACTCGTATCTTGAAGCGCAACTGAAGACCACCACCTCGCTCAACAGCGATGCGGCGGCCTACCAGGGGCAGATCACGCCGCTTGACTCGCTGCTGTCGGACAGCGGCACCGGCCTCAACGGCGCGCTGACCAAATTCTTCGCCTCGGTGCAGAACGTCAACGCCAAGCCGGGCGACGATGCGTCCCGCCAGTTGCTGCTCAGCGATGCTCAAGCCCTGAGCAACCGTTTCAATTCGGTTGCCAGCCAGCTGACCGCGCAGAACGAAAACATCAATGGCAACCTGTCGAACATGGTCGACCAGATCAACAGCCTGGCCACCACCGTTGCCCAGTTGAACAAGAAAATCGCCGAAGTCTCCAATTCTGGAGGCGCGCCGAACGATTTGCTCGACGCGCGCAGCGAAACCATTCGCCAACTGTCGACCTTCACCGGCACCCAAGTCGTCGAGAACGGCAGTAGCCTGGACATCTACCTCGGTTCCGGCCAGCCGCTGGTGATGGGCAACATCACCAATAAACTCGAAGCGGTGCCGGACAAGAACGATCCGGGGCGCATCGGCATCCAGCTCAACAGCGGCTCCAGCGTCATGGACCTCACCCAGGTGATGACCGGTGGCGAGATCGGTGGCCTGATGCGCTACCGCAGCACCGTGCTCGACCCGGCCATGAACGAGCTGGGCCGCGTGGCCCTGGTCGTCGCCGATCAGATGAACAGCATCCAGGCCTCGGGCATCGACAAGAACGGTGCGTTTGGTTCCAACCTGTTCAGCAGCATCAACAGCGCCGCGCAGATGAGCCAGCGCAGCGTCGCCTCGCTGGGCAACAGCGCAGGCTCCGGCAACTTCAATGTGTCCATCGAAGACACCGGCAAGCTGACCACCAACGACTACAAGATCACCTTCACCAGCGGCACCAACTACACCGTACAGCGCCTGCCTGATAACACCTCCCTGGGCGCGTTCAGCACGACGACCACGCCAGCGCCGGTCGTCGATGGCTTCTCGCTGACCTTCGCCAATGGCACTGCGGCCGCCGGCGATTCGTTCAAGATCACCCCGACCCGCAACGCGGCGGGCAGCATCAAGACCGAGATGACCGACTCCAAGCGGCTGGCGATTGCTGCCCCGCTGGGCGCCGCCATCACGCCGGGCGGCAGTGGCACGCTGACCATTCCGGCCAGCGGCCAGCCGACCATGACGACGAAGCTGGACATCTACGACGAGGCCACCACCAGCATCATCCAGAACGGCATCAAGAATTCCATGCCGGTCAAGGTGGTGTTCGGCGCGACCTCGACTGATGGCACGAGCCAGGCTTATCAGTTGCTCGATGCCAAGGGCGGATTTATCAGTGGCGGCACGATCAAACCCGGTCAGAGCAACACCCTGAGCCTGAGTGTTCCGCTCAAGGATGCCAGCGGCAACCCGATCATGGATTCGTCCGTACCGCCGGTGCAGCGTACTGTCGCGTTCGACATGTCCATCGCCGGCGCGCCATCTAATGGGGCGGGCATCGACATTAGCCTCAGCCAGCCTGGCACCCTGGACAACCGTAACGGTAACGCGCTCGCGGGCTTGCAGACCGCCAAGACCGTCGACACCGGTGCCGCCAGCAAAGGCATTTCCCTGAACGATGCCTACGGCAAACTGGTTGAAGGCGTCGGCGCCAAGGCTGCCCAGGGCAAGCTCGACAGCGCCGCCACCGGTGCAATCCTGGACAATGCCAAGAACGCCCGCGATTCGTTGTCCGGCGTGGACCTGGATGAAGAAACCGGCAACCTGGTCAAGTTCCAGCAGTACTACACCGCGTCTTCGCAGATCATCAAGGCTGCGCAGGAAATCTTCAGCACATTGATCAACAGTCTTTAAGGAGCCGTAGCCCATGCGCATTTCTACTTCTCAGTTCTACGAAAGCACGGCTGCGAACTACCAGAAAAACTTCGCCAATGTGGTCAAGACCAGCGAAGAGGCCAGCAGCCTGGTGCGGGTGAACACCGCCGCCGACGACCCGGTGGGGGCTTCGCGTCTGCTGCAACTGGGTACACAGGCTTCGATGCTGGCCCAGTACGAAACCAACACCAACACCATCAAGGCAACCCTGGGCACCACTGAGGCGGTGATGAACAGCATCGGCAACGTGCTGCAGCGCGCCAAGGAGTTGGCTGTCGGTGCCGGCAACGCCGGTTACACCGACGCCGACCGCCAGGCCAACGCTTCAGAGCTGGCGCAGATCGAAGAACAATTGCTGAGCCTGATGAACAGCAAGGACGAAAACGGCAAGTACATCTTTGCCGGTTCCAAGGGTGACACCATCCCGTTTACCCGCAACACCGATGGCAGCTACAGCTACAACGGCGACCAGGTGACGCTCGACCTGCCGATCGGCGACACCATGTCGATGGCCACCAACAGCACTGGCTGGGAAGTGTTCCAGCAGGCCGTCAATACCAGCCGCAGCCAGGTCACCCGCACCGCGCCGCCGGTGGATGACGGACGCGTGGTCTTGTCCGACGGCCAGGTGTCGTCCAGTGTCAGCTACAACAGCAAGTTCCGCAGCGGAGAGCCGTACACCGTTGAGTTCACCAGCGGCACGCAACTGAAAATTACCGACGCGCTCGGCAATGACGTGACCGCCGAAGCCAGCCAGGGTGGCGCGTTCGACCCTAACAGCAAGAGTGGGCAGGCGGTCCAGTTCCGTGGTGTGGAACTGACCCTGAACATCAATCTGCAAGCGGGTGACGTCCCGGGCACCGTGTTGCCAGGCCATACTTTCACCCTGGCTGCCAAGCCGGACACCTTTGTTCCGATGCGCAGCCCCGGCAACCCGACCGCAGTGCAGATCACCGGCAGCGAGATCACCGATCCGGTGGCGTACCACGCCAGTTTCCCTACCGGGGCGGCCGTGTTGAAGTTCACCAGCGCCACCGATTTCGATCTCTACGCAGCACCGCTGACGGCTAACAGCCAACCCGTATCCAGTGGCACCCTGGCTGGCAACGTCGCAACAGCGTCGGGCGTTAGCTTTACCCTGAACGGTACGCCAGCCGCAGACGATCAGTTCAGCATCGCGGTCAACACCCACGAAACCCAGAACGTCCTGGACACCGTGAATCAGTTGAAGACCGCGTTGAGCACGCCGACTAACAACGATCCTATTGCGCTGCAGAAGCTGCAGGCTTCGCTGGCGTCCGGTATCGGCAACCTGGCGAGCGGCACCGATCAATTGTCCAGCGCCCTGAGTTCGGTGGGTGGTCGTGGTGCTGCTCTGGATACCCAGAGCGATACCAACCAGAGCTTGATCCTGGCCAACAACCAGACCCAATCGTCGATCCGCGATTCCGATGCGGCCGAGGTGATGACCCGCCTGACGTTGCAACAGACCATGCTGCAAGCCTCGCAACTGGCGTTCAGCAAGATCGCCCAGTTGGGTCTGTTCAACAAGATCTGAGCCGGTATCGACCGAGCCGCCAACCGTCTTTTTTTAAGCGGTTTCGGGGCTCCGACCTGAAAAGGCCGGAGCCCGCCGCTCGAGAGTTTTAACCGTGAAGTCACTTCCCCTCGTCAGCATCGTCATTCCTGCCTATAACCCTCGGTTTTTCGACCAGGCACTGCTCAGTGCCCTGACCCAGACCTACGAACACATCGAGATCATCGTTTGCGATGATTCGCCTGGCGATGAGATTCGCCAGATCCTCGAATCGTTCACTGAACCGTCCCATCCGATCCGCTATTTGCGAAACCCACAGCGACTGGGGCTTCAGGGCAACCTGTTGCGCTGTGTCGAAGAGGCCAGCGGTGAGTTCATCAAGGTGCTGTGCGATGACGACCGGCTATTCGCACCGAGCATTGCAATGCAGGCCCAGGCGTTGATGGATCATGCTGACGTGAGCGTGGTGTTTGCGCTTCGGCTGTTGTGCGACGCAGGTAACTTCATCTTGCCACCTCGGGTGGATAACTGCCGCTTCTCGCCGAATGACGCCTTGCTCAAGGGCGACGACATGCTGGCGATTTTTGAGAAAACACCTACTAACTTTATCGGTAATTTCAGTTCCGCCCTGATGCGCCGGGCCGATGTGCTGGAGTTGTTGCCCGCCCTGATTCAGGACGGTGCCGGTTTTGTTGCGGTGCTCGATTTTGCTTTGTTTGTCTGCTTGATGCGACGCGGCAACCTGATTGCCTTGAATACCGTGTTGAGTATCGAGCGTCTCTACCCGGAGCGTTTAAGCAAGACCCCGGAAATGCTCAAGGCTGCCAGATTAGAATGGGAATGGCTGGCGCAGATGCTTGTTGCGCGCAGCGGTGAAGCGGCTCCAGCCTCGGGTTGGGTGCGCTGCATCGATTTGAATAAAATCACTGACCAGCCTCATGCCTGGCAGGAGCTCTGCGTAACCCGCGTGCTGGGCAACCGCAATACCGTCGTCAATGGTCGGGTAGGCGCCCAGAGCGAGAGCTATGCCGAGTTCTACCGTGAATGGCTGTCGAATCGTCGTTTCAGTGAGGTCGAACGATGTGTCATGCCTGCGCGCATCGACAGTTGGCCGTTGCGGCCGAACATCGTGCCCATTGTCATCGACGGTGCCGGTGACGATGTGGCATTGGCGTCCACGCTGCGCAGCATAGACGGCCAGCTCTATCCGGCCCAGGCTGTCGTGGTGCTTTCCGACGCCCGTTGCGAGGCCAATGACCGGGTGTTGCAGTTGCCCTATCAGCCCGATTGGGCGCGGCAACTCAATGCAATTGTCCCGCAGTTGGAGGGCGCGCATTGGTTTTATCTGTTGCGTGCTGGCGACACTCTGCGTGACTCGGCATTGTTGATCCTGGCCGAACGCGTGGCCGGGAAACCGGGAATTCTCTGCGCTTACAGCGATGAGGGCGCACTGGTAAACGGCGAGTCCATCGAGCCGGTATTCAAGCCTGATTTCAACCTCGACCTGATGCGCGCCTATCCCTACGTCGGCCGGGCCCTGGCCTTCGAGCGTGAGCGTTTCATGACCGTGGGCGGTTTCGACCCGGCCCATGGCGAGCTGGCACCTCACGATTTGCTCTGGCGGTTGGTAGAAGAGGCTGGCCCGCAGACCATCGAGCACATTGCCGAGATTCAGGTGGAGTCGACGCTGAGCTTCGCCCAGTGGTTGTCGTGGCCGGGGGTTATCGAGGGCAACGCCCCTATGGTCGGCGCACACCTGGCGCGCATCGGCGCACCTCATGATATTCGCCAGGATGTGCTGCCGTTGATCAATCGCATCGACTACCGATACGGCATTCGTCCCTTGGTGTCGATCATCCTGCGCACGGGGGATTCGTTGAAAGCCTTGCAGCGCTGCTGCGAAAGCCTGATCGAGCGCACGGCCTATACGCATTATGAAATTCTGATAGTGGATAGCGGCGTCAGGGATCCTGCCATGCTCGGCTGGCTGGCGGACATGGCGCAGTTGGGCGCAAGCATGCTGCGCGTGCTGCGTTACGCCGGTGACGACAATGAGGCGGCGGTGCGTAACTTCGCCGCGGGCCAGGCCCTGGGCGGCTACTTGTTGCTGCTTAGCCCACAGATGGTCATTTGCGAAAGTGATTGGTTGGACGAACTGATCAACCATGCCGTGCGCCCGGAAGTCGCGGTGGTCGGCGCAAGGATACTCAGCCCTCAGGGTACGATTGTCGGCGCAGGGCAGATCCTCGGGTTGGCCGGACCGGTGGGGTCACCGTTTTATGGCGAGTCCGCGACCTCGCGTGGCTACATGCAGCGTCTGCACACGACCCAGAATTGGAGTTCGGTCAGCAGCGACTGCCTGATGGTGCGCAAGCAGGTGTTCGAAGAGCTCGATTGTCTTGATGAGGCGACGTTCACCCAGGGCCTCAGTGACGTCGATTTGTGCCTGCGCATAGGTAAGGATGGCTATCTGGTGGTCTGGACGCCTTACGCCAGCGTCATGCAAGCGACCGGGCAATCGTCAGCCCAGCCGGAAGAAGCGTTGCAGGAACGCGAGCGTGAAGTTTTCTATCGCAAATGGCTGCCGCAGATTGCTCGTGACCCGGCTTACAGTCCTTCCTTGAGCCTGGGGGCTTCCAGCTTCGGTCTGGAACCCTCGCTACGCAATAACTGGAACCCGTTTTGCACCCGTACATTGCCACTGGTACTTGGTTTGCCAGTCAATGCCACAGCAGTTGGTCATTATCGCGTCACGGCCCCCCTGGCTGAGCTTGAAGCTGCCGGTCGAGTGATTGCTCGGGTGGCCTACGAGTCGCCTTCGACCGTTGAAATCGAGCGACTGTCTCCAGATGCCATCGTGTTGCAGGGGCGCTACAGCGAAGGTGCTGCTGGCGACATTCTACGAATGAAGAAGTATTCCGGCGCTTTTAGGATTTTTGAACTCGACGACTACATCGTAAGCGCGCCCAAGAAAAATACCCACACGCGCAACAAACCGGTCAACACCGAGCAGATGCTGCGCGAGGGTATCGCGTTGTGTGATCGCGTGGTAGTGACAACTCAACCGCTGGCGGATGCCTTATCCTGCATGCACAACGAGATCCGCGTGGTGCCTAACATGTTGCGACCCGAGCCATGGGCCCGGTTGAGCAGCCGGCGCGGAACATCCTCCAAGCCACGGGTCGGCTGGGGCGGCGGGACCAGCCACAGCGGCGATCTGGAAATCATTGCCGACGTCGTCCGCGAACTTGCCAATGAGGTGGAGTGGGTGTTCTTCGGGATGTGCCCGGAAGTATTGCGCCCCTACATTCATGAGTTCCACGCCTCCGTCGGATTGCAGACTTACCCGTTCAAACTGGCCAGCCTGAACCTCGACCTGGCACTGGCACCGCTGGAGTTCCATATCTTCAACGACTGCAAGAGCAATCTGCGCTTGCTGGAGTACGGCGCCTGCGGCTACCCGGTGATCTGCACCGACACCAAGGCCTACGACGGCTTCCTGCCGTGTACCAAGGTACGCAGCAACAGCACCGAGGAATGGATCGCGGCAATCCGCATGCACTTGGCCGACCCTGACGCCAGCTACCGCATGGGCGATGAACTGCGCGAAGCGGTGTTGCGCGACTACATGCTCAGCGGCAAGAACCTGCAACATTGGTTGTGGGGTTGGTTGCCGGACTAGCTCTGACAAAACTTGGATCAATGGCGACTTTAGTCGCCTTTTTTTCGCCTCAATCTCCATGCCCACAAGCCGATAAAGGCAGATGAGTTTTTTTGATCGCGAGCGGTTTTATCCAATGCTGCTTGAAAAAATACCCGTTTTCTCAACAGAGCAAGGAAGAAGCAAATGGCAGTGATAAATGGAACGAGCGGCGTGGATACACTGGCCGGGAGCAGTGATGACGACGAGGTCTATGGATTGGCCTCTAATGATGTACTCCTGGGTAGCGCTGGGGCGGACAGGCTGGATGGGGGGACGGGGGCCGATACGGTGGATTATTCCGCTTCGACGGCTGGCATCGACATTGATATTCGCAACGGTGTCGGCCGGGCTGGTGTCGGTGGTGATGCCGAAGGCGATACGCTGGTCGCTATCGAAAAAGTTATCGGTACGGCATTTGATGACACTTTCACGAGCGCGATTGGTGGCCCTACTTTTGAAGGCGGCGCCGGTAACGATGTTTATAACGTCGCCACAAGTGGCGTGAAAATAATTGAGCAAGACAATGGTGGCATCGACGAGCTGCGTACCAGCTGGAAGTTGATGACCATGGACCCCTTCATTGAAAACATGACCTACACCGGCAGCACAGACTTTACCGGTTACGGCAACGCCAGCGACAACATCATCACCGGCGGCGTGGGCAACGATGTGCTGTTCGGTGGTGACGGCGCCGACCAGTTCTTTGGCGGCGCGGGGCTGGACGTGGCCGGTTATACCGACAGCAAGGTGGCGGTGAATATCAACCTCAAGACGGGTGTTCACTCGGGCATCGCCACTGGCGATACCTTTACCGACATCGAAGTGATTCGTGGCACAGGTGCTGCCGATACCTTCGTGGCGGACGGTCGGGCGATTGGCTTCGACGGCGGCGCGGGCATCGACACGGTGGATTACTCGACGTCGGCCGAGGCGATCAATGTCGATATTCGGGCCTATAAAGGCTTGCCTGGGATTGGCGGTGATGCCGAAGGCGACACGCTGGAAGGGATCGAAAAGGTTATCGGTACGGCGTTCAATGACACGTTCACCAGTGCCTGGGGAGCCGTGACGATGGAAGGCGGGGCAGGGGACGATCTCTATACCGTCAATACCAGCGGCAACAAGACGATCGAGTTGGCTGACGGCGGCTACGACGAGGTACGCACTAATCAGGCCACCTTCACCCTGAACCCGTTCATCGAAAAACTGACCTACACCGGCACAGCGACGTTCACCGCGTACGGCAACGCCAGCGACAACATTATCATCGGCGGCGTGGGCAACGATGTACTGTTCGGTGGTGACGGCGCCGACCAGTTCTTTGGCGGCGCGGGGCTGGACGTGGCCGGTTATACCGACAGCAAGGTGGCGGTGAACATCAACCTCAAGACGGGTGTTCACTCGGGCATCGCCACTGGCGACACCTTTACCGACATCGAAGTGATCCGCGGCTCGAATTTGAACGACACCTTTGTGGCGGACGGCCGGGCGATCGGTTTTGACGGCGGCGCGGGCATCGACACGGTGGATTACTCGACGTCGGCCGAGGCGATCAATGTCGATATTCGGGCCTATAAAGGCTTGCCTGGGATTGGCGGTGATGCCGAGGGCGACACGCTAGAGGGCATCGAAAAGGTCATCGGTACGGCGTTCAATGACACGTTCACCAGTGCCTGGGGAGCCGTGACGATGGAAGGCGGGGCAGGGGACGATCTCTATACCGTCAATACCAGCGGCAACAAGACGATCGAGTTGGCTGACGGCGGCTACGACGAGGTACGCACTAATCAGGCCACCTTCACCCTGAACCCGTTCATCGAAAAACTGACCTACACCGGCACAGCGGCTTTCACTGCTTACGGCAGTGTCACCGACAACATCATCGTCGGCGGCGCAGGTAACGACGTGCTGTTCGGCGGTGACGGCGCCGATCAGCTCTTCGGTGGCGCGGGGTTGGATGTGGCCGGTTATACCGATAGCAAGGTGGCGGTGAACATCAACCTCAAGACGGGTGTTCACTCGGGCATCGCCACTGGCGACACCTTTACCGACATCGAAGTGATCCGCGGCTCAAGTTACAACGACACCTTCGTGGCGGACGGTCGGGCGATTGGCTTCGACGGCGGCGCGGGCATCGACACGGTGGATTATTCCACTTCGACCGAAGCGATCAATGTCGATATCCGCAATTACAAAGGCCTGTCAGGTACCGGCGGTGATGCCGAGGGCGACACGCTGGAGGGCATCGAAAAGGTCATCGGTACGGCGTTCAATGACACGTTCACCAGTGCCTGGGGAGCCGTGACGATGGAAGGCGGGGCAGGGGACGATCTCTATACCGTCAATACCAGCGGCAACAAGACGATCGAGTTGGCTGACGGCGGCTACGACGAGGTACGCACTAATCAGGCCACCTTCACCCTGAACCCGTTCATCGAAAAACTGACCTACACCGGCACAGCGGCTTTCACTGCTTACGGCAGTGTCACCGACAACATCATCGTCGGCGGCGCAGGTAACGACGTGCTGTTCGGCGGTGACGGCGCCGATCAGCTCTTCGGCGGCGCGGGGTTGGATGTGGCCGGTTATACCGATAGCAAGGTGGCGGTGAACATCAACCTCAAGACGGGTGTTCACTCGGGCATCGCCACTGGCGACACCTTTACCGACATCGAAGTGATCCGTGGCTCAAGTTACAACGACACCTTCGTGGCGGACGGTCGGGCGATTGGCTTCGACGGCGGCGCGGGCATCGACACGGTGGATTACTCGACGTCGGCCGAGGCGATCAATGTCGATATTCGGGCCTATAAAGGCTTGCCTGGGATTGGCGGTGATGCCGAAGGCGACACGCTGGAAGGGATCGAAAAGGTTATCGGTACGGCGTTCAATGACACGTTCACCAGTGCCTGGGGAGCCGTGACGATGGAAGGCGGGGCAGGGGACGATCTCTATACCGTCAATACCAGCGGCAACAAGACGATCGAGTTGGCCGATGGTGGCTACGACGAAGTGCGCACCAACCAGGCCAGCTACAGGATGGATCCGTTCATCGAGAAGTTGACCTACACCGGCACGGCCGCTTTCACCGCCTATGGCAACGCTAGCGAAAATATCATTATCGGGGGCGCCGGCAACGACGTGCTGTTCGGCGGTGACGGAGCCGACCAGTTCTTCGGTGGCTCGGGGCTGGACGTGGCCGGTTATACCGACAGTAGCGAGGCCATGTACATCAACCTCAAAACCGGAGTTTATTCGGGTATTGCAGTTGGTGATTCCTTTACCGGCATCGAAGTGATCCGCGGCTCAAGTTACAACGACACCTTTGTAGCGGACGGTCTGGCGATTGGCTTCGATGGTGGTCTGGGAATAGACACGGTGGATTACTCGACGTCGGCCGAGGCGATCAATGTCGATATTCGGGCCTATAAAGGCTTGCCTGGGATTGGCGGTGATGCCGAGGGCGACACGCTGGAAGGTATCGAAAAGGTTATCGGTACGGTGTTCAATGACACGTTCACCAGTGCCTGGGGGGCTGTAACGCTGGAAGGAGGGCTCGGTGACGACGTCTACATTGTCAACACCAGCGGGAACAAGACGGTCGAGCTGGCCGATGGCGGCTTCGACGAAGTATTTACTAGCCAGGCCATCTTCACCATGGACCCGTTCATTGAGAAGATGACCCACACTGGCACGGTGGCATTCACAGGGTACGGCAACACCGGCGATAACATCATCATCGGTGGTGGCGGTAACGATGTACTGTTCGGCGCCGCTGGTGCAGATCAACTCATCGGCGGTGCAGGCGTTGATGTGGCCAGCTATGGTGACAGTCGGGTAGCGGTCACTCTCAACATGACCACAGGCGTCCATACAGGCATTGCGGCTGGGGATACCTATCAGGAGATTGAAACGCTACGAGGGTCGGGCTTTAACGACACCTTCATTGGCGGTTCGCAAGCGATGGGCGTGGATGGCGCGTTGGGAACTGATCTGGCCAGCTATGAACAGTCCTCCAGTGCGGTGACCATCGACCTGACAACCAATGTGAATGCCGGTGATGCGGCGGGCGATACGTTTACCGCGATCGAGATCTATCAGGGCTCCAGCTTCGATGACACCCTGTTGGGCTCTGCTAAAGCCGACATTTTTATTGGCGGTGCGGGCGCCGATGTGATCGATGGTCGCGATGGTGTGGACCAGGCCTGGTACATCAACAGTGCTGCCGCAGTGGATATCAACCTTCAGACGGGTATTCACCAGGGAGGCGACGCCCAGGGCGATGTGCTGACTAACATCGAGCGGGTCATGGGTAGCCAGTTCAATGACTCCATGACAGGAGACAGCCAGGCTAATTGGCTGGAGGGCGGGCTGGGCAGCGACACCATCTACGGGGGCGATGGCGCCGATTACATCTATGGCGGCTTGTACACGGCTACGGGCCCGATGCTTCCCGGTAGCTCGACCAACGTTGCCCAGGCCGACCAGCTCTATGGCGGCCTCGGCAATGATGCGATCACCACGGCCAGCCTGGACACCGGAACAGTGGCTTATGGCGAGGCTGGCAACGACGGTATCGCGGTGTTCAGTGGCACTGCTGACGGTGGGGCCGGCAACGATATTCTGTTGGGCAAAGGGGATGGTTTCCGCTTATTGGGCGGGGCAGGCGATGACACTTTGACTGTCGCCGAAGGTGGTCAGGGGTTCGTCAATGGAGGCCAGGATGACGATACTTACGTCATTGATACTTACGGCCAGGTCACGATCAAGGATGACGGCACAGGAGGATTTGACCGGGTGATGCTGAACGGAATGGAGTCGATGGACACGATAACGACCGTACGAAGTGGCAATGATGCCTATATCTTCAACACCTCCAGCTACCATTCAGGCCGACCTCTTTCGGACATGGGCGTGAAGCTGCAGGACTGGTACGCGGGCTTCAACACCATCGAGCAGTTCCATACGTCCAATGGAGATGTCTTTACGATCCCCGCATAACACCTGCGCATGCTCCCCCTTGCCCGGGGAGCTTGATCAAGAGCAAGGCTATAGGAGCGCCTCTGGGTCTTATTGACCCAGAGGCGTTTTTATTTGCCCGCAGCTTGGGCGCAATCTTGCGCAGGCGAGTCCTGCCGTAGGCGGGCTGTCTGGTGCGGAACTTGCAGCCCAGCGCAAAGCGCTCGAAGAGCGTCAAGTTTCCATACGGCCTCTGTCATCAAGTCAGTATTGACTGGTGACATGGATGTCATAAAAACCAAGGGATGGATAACAGTTGAAAACCCCTAAGGCTGTCAGTGCGCCTGTTGTCGCGCCTCCATTGAAATCGGCATTGCGCCGGGGGCTGATAGGCGCCGCGCTGTTTTCCGGGGTAATCAATATCCTGGCGCTGATTGGCCCGGTGTTCATGCTAGAAGTCTACGACCGAGTCATCCCCAGCCAGAGCGTCCCGACCCTGGTCGCCCTGGGCCTGCTGGCGCTGGGGGTTTATGCGCTTTCGGGCCTGCTGGATATCATTCGCTCCCGAGTCATGGTGCGAATTGCTTCCTCGCTGGATCTGGCGCTGTCTTCGAGAGTCTTCAACGTGATTGCCCGCGCTTCACTGAAAACGCCGATTACCGGAGACGCTTTGAAACCGGCCCAGGAGCTGGACCAGATCCGCAGTTTTATTGGTGGTCCGGGACTTGTGGCATTTTTCGATTTGCCGTGGATGCCGGTTTACCTCGCGGTCTGCTTTTATATTCACCCGCTCTTTGGTCTTTTAACCGTCGGCCTGATGATCATCCTCATCGGTCTGACCCTGATCACTGACCGGCAAACCCGTAAACTGATGCAGGCGTCGACCGATGCGTTGAACAAGCGCAATCACCTGGGTCAGCAAGCACACCAGAACGCCGAAGCGCTGATGGCCATGGGCATGTTGGCCAATACGTCGACTATCTGGCAGAAGAATCACAGTACCTTCATCACCCTGCAACGACGCTCGATCGACATCGGCGGTTTTTACGGTGGCATTTCCAAAACCTTGCGCCAGGTCGTTCAGTCGGCCGCCCTGGCCTTGGGGGCATGGTTAGTGATCCAGGGCGACTTGAGCGGCGGCACGATGATCGCGGCCTCGATTATTGTGGCGCGGACCCTGGCACCGGCGGAGCAGGTCATTGCCTCGTGGCGCAGCCTGTTGGGTGCCCAAATCGCCTGGAAGAAGCTGCTGGAAGTGTTCTCGCTGTTCCCGGATGCCCAGAGCAAGACCGAGCTGCCCGCGGCCCATCGCAACTTGCAGGTCGAAAGTGTTTTCGCCGCGCCGCCCGGCGCGCAGCGCCTGACCTTGCAAAATATCAATTTCATGGCCGCCGCGGGCACTGCCGTGGGGGTGGTGGGGCCGAGCGCATCGGGCAAGTCGTCATTGGCACGGGTCCTCGTCAACGCCTGGGCACCGGCTCGTGGGCATGTCCGGCTCGATGGCGCGCCGCTGGATCTGCTGACCGAACAAGCTCGAGGCAATTTGATCGGTTATCTGCCGCAAAGCGTTGGGCTGTTTACCGGAACCGTCGCCCAGAACATCGCCCGGCTAGACCCTTCGGCACCGGACAGTGCGATTGTCAGCGCAGCACAATTGGCTGGGGTCCATGAGTTGATTCTGCAACTGCCCCAAGGCTATGAAACCCAAGTGGGAGAAGGTGGGGTCAACCTCTCGGCCGGTCAGCGACAACGGGTGGCACTGGCCAGGGCCTTATTCGGTGATCCGTTCCTGGTGGTGCTGGACGAGCCAAATTCAAACCTCGATGCCGAAGGTGAACAGGCGCTGGCCAAGGCCATCCTGGCGCTCAAGGCCCGTGGTGCCATCGTGGTGGTAATTGCCCATCGCACCAGTATCTTGTCGGTGATCGACCAAGTGCTGATTCTCGAAAACGGCATGCAGGCAGCTTTCGGTCCCAAGGATGTCGTTCTTAAAAGGCCGCCTGCGCCAGCTCCCCGGCCCGCCAGCAATGTCGTGGAATTGGGAGTACCCAACTGATGCAGACCGATCAAGAAGCCAATCTGACCGATTCTTTATCCCGTCATCTGCGTTGGGGGGCGGTGTCATTGGTGGTGCTGCTTGGCGGAGGGCTGACCTGGGCGTCGAGCACCAGCCTGTCCGGCGCGGTCATCGCCACGGGCGTGGTCGCCGTGGAAGGCAGCGTCAAGACCGTCCAGCATCCTACCGGCGGCGTCGTCGCCGAACTGCTGGTGAAGGAAGGGCAGACAGTCGCGGCAGGGGACGTGTTGTTGCGGCTCGATGCCACATTGCCTGCCGCCAGTCAGGCCATCGTCAGTAAATCGTTGAACCAGGCCTGGGCCCGTTTGGCTCGCCTGGAGGCCGAGCGGGACAATGCCAGCGAAGTGACGGTGCCAAAAGAGCTGCTGAGTCGTATGAGCGTGGAAGAGGCCAAGACCGTCATGGCCAGCGAGCAGCAACTGTTCATCGACCGCCGCGCTTCCCGGGAAGGCCAGAAGAAGCAACTGCGCGAGCGTGTCCAGCAACTCAACGAAACCATTGCCGGCCACGACCTCCAGCAAAAAACCAAGCTTGAGGAAATCGAACTGATTGATAGCGAATACCAAGCTGTCAAAAAGCTGTTCGACAAAGGCATGATGACCCTCGACCGGGTTAACGCCCTGGCTCGAGGTATTGCCCGCTTGCGCGGAGAGCGGGGACAGTTGATGGCGTCCATTGCCGAGGCCCGGGGCAAGATCGCCGAAACCGAGTTGCAACGACTCCAGGTTGACCAAACTTTCCGCAGTGAAGTGTCTCAAGAGCTGAGGGATTTGCTGGCCCGTCAGGGCGAGTTGATCGAGCGGGAGATCACGGCCAGTGATCAGCTCAAACGCATCGACATCACCTCGCCGATTGCCGGGCGCGTGCAGCAATTGGCCGTGCACACAATCGGTGGTGTGATCTCACCGGCCGAGGGGCTCATGCAGATCGTACCCGCCGACGATGAACTGCTGGTGGAGGCGAAAATCAGTGCCCAGGACATCGACCAACTAACGGTCGGGCAATCCGCGACCTTGCGCTTGAGTGCGTTCAACCGCAGCACCACGCCGGAACTGACCGGCACCGTGGTGCGGTTGTCCGCGGATCTGATTCAGGATGAGCGCACCGGGGTAGGGTTTTATCGGGCAGGTATCAAGATTCCTCAAAGTGAATTGGCAAAACTGCAAGGGCTTGCCCTGGTGCCGGGAATGCCGGTTGAGTCAATGATTCAGACCGGCTCCAGAAACGTCATGTCTTATTTGCTTAAACCAATCAGCGACCATGCCCAGCGAGCATTCAGAGAGGGCTAGTTTTTAACGCTGAGTGGCTTGGCAAGGTTATGAACGCTAGAGCTTCCGATACCAGGATTTGCTGGCGCGTTTCCTGCAAGCCCCCCTCATATCGCCATAAAACGAGCGCTCGCGGCCTGTCGCAGCGCTCGGATCGGCATTGAAGGTGTAATCCCCGCGCCAGCAAAGCGAAACAACGCTTGGCCGAGCCCGGTGATGAACAAGAGGGGAGACGATGAAGGCAGTTATCTTGGCAGGTGGTCTCGGCACGCGAATCAGCGAAGAATCCCACCTCAAGCCCAAGCCGATGATCGAGATCGGCGGCAAGCCAATTCTTTGGCACATCATGAAGCAGTATTCCGCCCACGGAATCCACGACTTCGTCATTTGCCTGGGCTACAAGGGCTATGCCATCAAGGATTTTTTCGCCAACTACTTCCTGCACACCTCTGACGTCACCTTCGATATGTGCAACAACCGCATGGACGTTCATCAGAACTACAGCGAGCCGTGGCGCGTGACATTGATCGACACCGGTGAGGACACCATGACCGGTGGGCGTCTGCGTCGGGCGGCACGTTACCTGGAAAATGAAGAGGCGTTCTGCTTCACCTATGGTGATGGCGTGTCGGACCTCAATATTGGCGCGCTCGTGGATTTTCATTTGTCTCACGGCAAGCTTGCCACCGTGACGGCAGTCCAGCCCCCCGGGCGTTACGGTGCGTTGGAGCGCGACGGCGATAGCGTTCTGGGTTTCACTGAAAAACCTCGAGGTGACGGTGGCTGGATAAATGGGGGCTTCTTTGTGCTCTCGCCAAAAGTCTTGCCTTTTATCACCGATGACCAAACGTCCTGGGAGGCTGAGCCGCTGGCTGCGTTGGCGAGCGAGCAGCAGCTCCAGGCGTTCCAGCACGATGGTTTCTGGCATCCAATGGACACCCTGCGGGATAAAAACCACCTCGAAGCCCTGTGGCAAAGCGGCGAGGCCCCATGGAAACAATGGTCTTGAATCCGGAGTTCTGGCGTGGCAAGCGCGTACTGGTCACCGGCCATACCGGCTTCAAGGGCAGTTGGCTGACGCTGTGGTTGCAAAGCCTGGGGGCCAAGGTCAGTGGCTTTTCCCTTGACCCGGCCACCCAGCCAAACCTGTTCGAGCTGGCCCGCGTGGGCGAGGGCATCGATGACCGGCGCGGTGATTTGCGCGACCTGGGCGCGTTGCTGGAATTGCTGGCGGACGTGCAGCCGGAGATCGTCCTGCATCTGGCGGCGCAGCCGTTGGTGCGCGAAGGTTATCGCGACCCGTTGGGCACGTATTCCAGCAACGTCATGGGCACGCTCAACCTGCTGGAAGCGGTTCGCCAAGTGGGTGGGGTCAAGGCGTGTGTACTGGTTACCACCGATAAGGTCTACGCCAATCAGGAATGGTTATGGCCCTACCGCGAAAACGAGCCTTTGGGCGGTCACGATCCCTATAGCAGCAGCAAGGCCTGCTGCGAATTGCTGGCGCAGTCTTATGCCGCCTCATTCTTCTCGGCTGAGCGCTATGCCGAGCATGGTTTGGCCCTGGCCACGGCGCGGGCCGGCAACGTACTGGGCGGCGGTGATTTCGCGCCCGAGCGCCTGATCCCCGACGTGCTTAAAGCGTGGTCGGCAGACGAGCCGGTGACGCTGCGTTATCCACAGGCCGTTCGTCCGTGGCAGCACGCCCTGGAACCGTTGGCTGGTTACCTGTTATTGGCTGAATGCCTGTATCAGCAGGGACCAGAGTTCGCCGGCGCCTGGAACTTTGGTCCGGGTGAAGCCGATATGTGCAGCGTAGGTGAAGTCGTCCAGCTGTTGGCCGAGCGCTGGCCGCAAGCGCCGGGCCTGCGCATCGAACCGAGCAATTTGCATGAGGCCGGCCTGTTGCGCCTGGACAGCAGCCGCGCCCGGCAGCTGCTCGGCTGGCAGCCACGTTGGTCGTTGCAACAATGCCTGGCCCAGACCCTGGATTGGCATTTGGCGTGGCAGAACGGTGACGACATGCGTCAAGTCACCCTCGGTCAACTGAACCTGTACCGAGGCGCGTTGTGAGCGAGTTTTCCTTGAAGGCATTGCCGCTGGCCGATCTGTTCAGCGTCCAGCACAAACGCTTCGAAGACCAGCGCGGGCATTTCGCCCGGCTGTTCTGCGAAGGCAGCCTGAGCGCATTTGGCCAGCCGTTCCATATCCGCCAGATCAACCACTCCTGCACACGTGAGCGCGGTAGCGTGCGCGGGTTGCATTATCAGAACGCGGCGCAGCCGGAAGCCAAGCTGATCACGTGCTTGCGTGGCGAAGTCTGGGATGTGGCGGTGGATTTGCGCCCCGATTCCGAGAGTTTCCTGCATTGGCATGCCGAGCACCTGAAGGCCGGCGATGGCCGCAGCCTATTGATCCCGGCGGGGTTCGCCCATGGGTTCCAGACCCTCACCGACGACGCGGAGCTGCTTTACTTGCACAGTGCCGACTACGCTCCCGAGCACGAGGGTGGCCTGTCGGTGAATGATCCGCGGCTGGCAATTGCCTGGCCGCTGCCTGTCAATAATCTGTCGAGTCGGGACAGCAACCATCCCTTGCTTGACGAGCGTTTCGCTGGAGTGCGTCTATGAACTGCCGAGGTTGTGGGACTGCCCTGGCTTTGCCTTTGATCGATCTCGGTACTTCGCCGCCATCCAACGCTTATGTGCGGGCCGACCAATTGGATCAGGCCGAGCAGTGGGTGCCGCTCAAGGTCGCGGTATGCCAGCAATGCTGGTTGGTGCAGACTGAGGATTACACCCGCGCGGACACATTGTTCGACGCCGAGTATGCCTATTTCAGTTCTTTTTCCAGCACCTGGCTGGCCCACGCCGAGCGCTACGTTGCCGAGATGGTCGAGCGCTTCGACCTGAGTGCCGGCAGTCGCGTGGTGGAAATTGCCGCCAACGATGGCTACCTGTTGCAGTACGTGGCCAAGCGCGGTATTCCGTGCCTGGGCGTCGAGCCGACACGCAGCACCGCAGAGGCCGCCCGTGCCAAAGGCCTGGAGATCCGTGAGTTATTCTTCGGTCGCGAAACGGCCACGCAACTGATCGGCGAAGGCTGGGCAGCGGATTTGATGGCGGCCAACAACGTATTGGCCCACGTGCCGGACATCAATGATTTCCTCGCCGGCTTTGCCACTCTGCTCAAGCCAACCGGCGTCGCCACGTTCGAGTTTCCGCAACTGCTCACATTGATGGCCGGGCAGCAGTTCGACACGCTGTACCACGAACATTTTTCCTACTTGTCGCTGACGTCCGTGCAGACCCTGTGCGAGCGCAATGGGCTTGAAGTATTCGATGTCAGCCAACTGTCGACCCACGGCGGCTCGTTGCGAGTCTTCGTCCAGCGGATCGATGGAGTCCGGCGTCCGGTCCAATCTTCAGTGCAACAACAATTGCAGGCCGAACGGGAGGCAGGCGTGAAAACCGCCGCCTACTACGCCACCCTGGCGCCAGCCGCCGAAGCGATCAAGCATGGCTTGCTACGCTTTTTGCTACAGGCCAAGGCCGATGGCAAGCGTGTGGTCGGTTATGGCGCGGCCGCCAAGGGCAACACCTTGCTCAACTACGCCGGGGTCAAGCCTGACTTGCTGGCGTGGGTGGCGGATGCCAATCCGCACAAGCAGGGTAAGTATTTACCGGGCAGTCGGATTCCTATTGTGTCGCCTGAGCGTATCGCAATAGAGAAACCCGACTACGTGCTCGTCCTGCCCTGGAATTTGCTGAGCGAAGTCAGCCAGCAGCTGGTTGAGGTTCGTCAATGGGGTGGGCAATTCGTCATCGCGGTGCCTGAGTTAACGCTGCTATGAAAGTTTTAGTAACTGGCGCCACCGGGTTTGTAGGCCGTCATCTGGTCGCGGCCTTGCTCGCTCGCGGGTGTCAGGTCCGGGCGGTTGCGCGCCGGGAAGAGCCGGCCAGGGAGTTGCCCTGGTTCGACCAGGTTGAATTCGTCGCGGCCGATGTCTACGCAGAAGCGCTGGACGTTGTTGCATTGGTGGAGGATGTCGATGCCTTGGCGCATCTGGCGTGGCCGGGGCTGCCGAACTACCAGGCTCTGTTTCATTTCGAACATAACTTGATGGCCGATTATCAGTTCATCAAAGAGGCTGTCGTGGCGGGTGTGGGACAGGTGCTGGTCACAGGTACCTGTTTCGAGTACGGCCTGCAGAGCGGACCGCTCGATGAGCAGACTGCGCCGCAACCGGCCAACCCTTACGGCTTGGCGAAAAATACCTTGCGCCTGTTTCTTGAACACCTGCAGCGCGAGCACCCGTTTACCTTGCAGTGGGCACGTTTGTTCTATTTGTACGGCACCGGTCAGAACCCCACCAGCCTGCTCGCGGCGCTGGACCGGGCCATCGATACCCAGGCGCCAGTATTCGATATGTCGGGGGGCGAGCAATTGCGCGATTACCTGGCAATCGAAACAGCGAGTGCTTATCTGGCGGGGCTGCTGTCGCAGCGCGAATTCAATGGGGTCGTCAATTGCTCAAGTGGTGAACCGGTGTCGGTTCGCGCGCTGGTAGAAGCACGGCTGCGCGAGCGTGGCGCGGCCATTCGCCTGAACTTGGGCCACTATCCCTATCCGACTCACGAACCCATGGCGTTCTGGGGCGTGGCCGAACGTTTGCAAACCTTGTTGGGAGCCGAACATGACGCTTGAGCTGTACCGGGCCACCGGCCTTCCGGTTCTGCAGAACCGTACCTTCGCCGATGAGCAGTCAGCCAAAACCTCGGCGAGTGCCGACATGGTGTTGGTCCAGGACGAAGTGAGCGGGTTGGTTTTCAACCAGGCGTTCGATGCCGACAAGCTCAGCTATGACAGCGACTACCAGAATGAACAGGCCCATTCCGGTCAGTTTCAGAAACATCTTGCTGACGTGGAAGGCATCATCGCCCGGCATTTCAGCGGCCAGGAATTGATCGAGGTCGGTTGCGGCAAAGGCTATTTCCTGGAGCTGCTCAAGGAGCGTGGTTACGCAATCACGGGTATCGACCCGGCCTATGAGGGCAATAACGCAGATGTCATCAAGGCGCCGTTTACCCGTGACCTCGGGCTTTCGGCTGACGCGGTCGTGCTGCGTCATGTGCTGGAGCATATTCAGGATCCGGTGGCTTTCCTCGCCGAAATCTCAGCGGCCAACCAGGGCGGACAGATTTACATCGAAGTGCCGTGCCTGGACTGGATCCTGGAGCATCGAGCCTGGTTCGACCTGTTCTACGAACACGTCAATTATTTCCGCCTTGACGACCTGCGGCGGATGTTCGGCACGGTGCATGAGGCGGGGCATCTGTTCGGCGGTCAGTACCTGTACATCGTTGCCGATCTGGCCACGTTGCGCCTGAAGCCGGAACAGCCCGTTCCAGCCTTGCAAATGCCCGATGGATTCACCGCCAGCCTCGGTCATGCCGTGCAGATCGTCCAGGCTGCGCCGCAACAAGGCTCGGCGATCTGGGGGGCTTCCTCCAAGGGCGTGATCTATTCGCTATTCCTGCAACGAGCCGGTGTTGCAGTGGACTGCGTGGTGGATATCAACCCGGCCAAGCAGGGGCGGTATCTGCCGTTGTCGGGCGCCCGGGTATCTTCGCCGAAAGAAGCTATGAATGCGCTGCCCGAAGGCGCCAACCTGTTCGTAATGAACTCCAATTACCTCGAAGAGATCAAGCGGATGACGGGTGGGCGCTACGTCTACCACGCCGTTGACAGCGCTTCGTTCCAATAACCACGAGATTCGAAAAATGACCGACAACACTATCCATAAAGCTTTCGAAGCCCAATGCCAGACCGAAATCGCCGGTCAGGGCCAAGATCAGAAACTCGTCGGCTTGGCCAAGGCGTTTTTCAACGAATCGGCCCGCCACAAGTACAGCTACCATTTTTCATGGATGGGGCGACCGATCATCCAACTGCCGCAGGACATGATGGCCATGCAGGAATTGATCTGGCAGATCAAGCCTGACCTGATCATCGAATGCGGTATCGCCCATGGCGGTTCGATCATTTATTACGCTTCGTTGCTGGAGTTGCAGGGCCACGGCGAAGTGCTGGGCATCGACCTGGATATTCGTCCCCATAACCGCGAAGCCATCGAGAGCCATCCGATGAGTAAACGCATCTCAATGATCGAGGGTTCGAGCATCGATCCGGCCATTGCCGAGCAGGTCCATGCGGCGGCGAAAGGTAAAAAGGTCATTTTGGTTCTCGACTCCAACCACACCCATGACCATGTCCTCGAAGAGCTGCGCCTGTACGCGCCGCTGGTTTCGGTGGGCAGCTATTGCGTGGTGATGGACACCGTGGTCGAAGACATGCCAGCGGACTTTTTCCCGGATCGCCCATGGGGCCCTGGCGATAACCCGAAAACCGCCGTGTGGAAATACCTTGAGGAAAACGCTGATTTTGAAATTGACCAGCAATTGCAGAACAAGCTGCTGATCACCGTTGCTCCAGACGGTTATCTGCGTCGGGTTCGTTAATCCATCCGTTTCAAGTCATTGGCGTCTGGCAGGTTGTGGGGACAGGAAATATGCAGGTTCGAAACAATATTCAAAACAACGTGGCACCGCTGAACGAGCGGTTCACCGTGGTGGTGATCTCCCACAACCGCAGCGCATTCCTGCGGCGTACATTGCATTACTACAGCAGCTATCCGTGTTCGGTACTGGTGCTTGATTCGTCGGTTGAGCGCGATGAGCAGATCGCCCGGGATTTTCCCTCGGTCGATTATCGACACTTGCCTCAGTTCACCTACAAGGGACTGCAGGACAAACTGGTGTATGGCGTCAACCAGGTCACGACACCGTACATGGTGTTTGCCGCCGATGATGATTTCTTGCTGCACGATGCGTTGACCGAATCGGTGGAGTTTCTCGAAGCCAACCCCGACTATGGCCTGTGCCATGGCTACGGGATCATGTATCTGTCGTGTGCGACCGAAGTGAATTACTTCCGTCGCGATCGAAAGGTGCATGAGGATTACAACAGCGAGCTGGCCGAAGACCGGGTCATTCGCTTCATGGACCAGTTCCTGCCGCCATTTTATGCCGTGACCCGAACTGATCTGCTGCAACAGTGGTATGGCCTGTTGCCGCGGGGCACCAGTTTCGAATGGCAGGAGATCGGCCACACCTTTTATCTGCTGGCCTGCGCCAAGGCACGGATCCTGCCGATTCCATTTGCCGTTCGCGAGGCCAATTACGGCGGTTCCGAGCACAACACCAATGTGTTGACCGTGCTTAGCTACAAGGACGCCAAAAGCGTTGCCGAGCGCGAGCAATTCGCCGAGTTCCTGGCATCCCTTCCAACGCCGTTGCGCGAGCAAGCGCACGGACGTGCCAAGCAGATTGCTCTGGACAGTTTCGCGGCCATGGCTGACTGCCTGCAGCAAGGGCGTTCACTCAAGGGTACACAGATCATTCGCTCGGCCTGGCCGCAGGCCGGTAGTGAGCCAGTGCGTTCGTTTGGCCCGCAACAATTTGTCGAGATGCCTTTTTACAACCTGCGAGTATTCAATCTCCTGACCCAGTTTGAATTTCTGTTGCACGCCATGCCGGCCGGGCGCCTGCAACTTCAGCAATTGGAAGGTATTCTGCTGCGCCAACACGAACTGATGCGCGTGCAACCCAATGACAACGAGCGCACGATACGCAGTCGTTTGTGGGAGGCCCAGGGCCTGTATGCGTTCAACCGTACCGTGGTCAAGCGCTTGGCCGAATCGTTGAAGAACAGCGACGAGCCCGAGGAAGCCGTGAAATTGCAGGCTTGGGCCGATCGCCTGGACTCGGTGCCGGGACAGCAGGGCCGCCGGTTACTGGAAAACATGCACTCCGGTCGCTTGTTGAACTGGCTTGAAGCGCGTAACCCTGATGAACAGCAACTCAAGTCCATCGCTGCCCATCTGGCCGAGCATCAGGGCGGGCCGCGGTTTGGCGTCCTGTTGCTGGATCTGGAAGCAGACATGTTCAAGTTGCAGGCCACCTTCGACAGCCTGGTCAATAGCCATTGCAAAGCATTCAATGTCGTGGTGTTCACCACGGGTGACCTGCCGGCGACCACCTCGGTACATGACACCGTGCACTTCGTTAAAGTCAGCACGACTAATTATGTCGAGCGCATCAACCAGGTCATTGAACAGTCCACCGCCGACTGGATGGTGCTGGTCGAGGCCGGTGACCAGTTCACCCAAAACGGCCTGCTACGCGCCAGCCTAGAATTGATCGGTGCCGAAGGTGTGCGCGCCGTGGCCATGGATGAAATCCAGCGCAAGGCTGACGGCAGCCTCACCGACGTGTTCCGTCCGGGTGTCAACCTCGATCTGCTGCAATCGGTGCCCTCGTTGATGGCGCGTCACTGGCTGATTCGCCGTGATGTACTGGCCCAGGCTCGCGGCTTTACCGCTGAATACACTCAGGCCCTGGAACTGGATCTGTTGTTGCGCCTGATTGAAGACGCAGGGTTGGGCGGCCTGGCACACCTGGCCGAGCCGTTGTTGATCTGCAATGCTCCGGCAGAGGAAGAGAATCCTCAGGAGCGTCAGGTCCTGACACGTCATCTGGCTGCCCGAGGATATCGCGCCCAAGTCACCTCGGCACAGCCGCTGACGTACCAGATCGATTACCAGCACGCCGAGCGGCCCCTGGTATCGATCATTCTCGAAAGTCGGGACAACTTTGAACAAGTACAGCAGGCGCTGGTCAGCGTGCTGCAGCGCACGCGCTACCATCGCCATGAAATTCTGATCGCGGACAATCATAGCCAGTCCGAAGCGTTGGCCCAGTGGCTCGACAGTCTTGAAGGGAAGGGCGATCGGATCCGCATCCTGCGCAGCGACCGACGCCTCAGCGTCTCGGCCCTGAATAACTGGGCGAGTGCCCAGGCCAAAGGGGAGTACCTGATCCTACTATCGTCCCAGGTACAGGTGGTCAACGCCAACTGGCTCGACAGTCTGCTCAATCAGGCACAGCGGCCTGAAGTGGGGATCGTCGGCAGCAAACAAATGGACATACGCGGTATCACGACCCAGGCTGGCCTGGTGCTCGCTCCCGACGGCCAGGTGAACTCGGTATTTGTGGGCGAACGCAAGGACGCCAAGGGCTACCTCAACGGCCACCAAGTGGAGCAGAACTACTCGGCGGTGTCCGGCGTTTGCCTGATGATCCGCAAAGACTTGTTCGAAGCCGTTGGCGGCCTGGACGAGGATCAATTCGCCGAGGCCTTTGCCGATGTCGACCTTTGCCTGAAAACCGCCGACGCGGGTTATATCACGGTCTGGACACCCCAGGCCCAGATGCTGCACGCCGGTACGTTCCCCGATGCGCCGGAGGCGGCCGACGCCTTGCGCAACAAGTGGCAGGCGCGCTTCGACCATGACGCGGCCCGGAACCCGAACCTGGCCTTGACCGGCACCGGTTTTGCGTTGGGCGCCGCCACGGCTGTCGATTGGGCGCGGTTGCTCGCATAAGCCTGCCAGGCAAAAGGAATCAGGGTATGTTCAACGGTAAATCGATTTTCATCTCAGGCGGCACCGGCTCGTTCGGGCGCAACTTCATCCGCCGGTTGCTGGAGCAATACCAGCCCAAGCGCGTGGTGGTGTTTTCCCGCGACGAACTCAAGCAGTATGAGATGCAACAGACCTTCAACGCCCCGTGCATGCGTTATTTCCTGGGAGACGTGCGCGATGCCGATCGCCTGCGCCAGGCCATGCGTGGCATCGATTACGTGGTGCATGCCGCGGCCCTCAAGCAGGTGCCGGCGGCGGAATACAATCCCACCGAATGTATTCGTACCAACGTCAATGGCGCCGAAAACATCATCGCAGCGGCCATCGACAACGGCGTGAAAAAGGTCGTTGCGTTGTCCACTGACAAAGCGGCCAGCCCGATCAATCTGTACGGCGCGACCAAGTTGCTGTCGGACAAACTGTTCGTCGCCGCCAACAATATCGCGGGCGAACAGCAGACCCGCTTCGCCGTGGTGCGCTATGGCAACGTTGCGGGCTCCCGGGGCTCGGTGGTGCCGTTCTTCAGCAAGCTTATTGCTGAGGGTGCCACCGAATTACCGATTACCGATGAGCGCATGACTCGCTTCTGGATCACCCTCGATCACGGCGTGCAATTTGTGCTCGACAGTTTCGCCCGCATGCATGGCGGCGAGGTGTTCGTGCCGAAGATCCCGTCGATTCGCATCGTCGACCTGGCGTCGGGCATGGCGGGTCATTTGCCTCATAAGAACGTCGGCATTCGGCCTGGTGAAAAGCTTCATGAGTTGATGGTGCCGCTGGACGATGCGCGCATGACCATCGAGTTCGCCGATCATTACACGATCCAGCCATCGATTCGCTTCACCAGCGTGGACGTGGATTTCGCTGTGGATAACCTGGGTGAACGCGGCAGGCCCGTCGCGGAGGATTTCGAGTATCGCTCCGACACCAATCCGCACTTTCTGTCGGTGGAGCAGATCGCAGATTTGCACGCCCGGCTGTCGGTATGATTCCTTACGGTCGGCAAAGCCTCGATCAGGCGGACATCGATGCCGTGATGGCCGTGTTGCAGTCCGATTGGCTGACGCAAGGGCCTGCGATCGAGCGCTTTGAACAGGCCATGGCCCGCCGCTGCCAGGCCGGCCATGCCGTGGCGGTGTGCAACGCGACCGCCGCGCTGCACATTGCTTGCCTGGCGGCGGGGCTTGGGCCGGGGGATCGCTTGTGGACCACACCCAACACCTTCCTGGCCTCGGCCAACTGCGGCCGATATTGTGGCGCGCAGGTGGATTTCGTCGATATCGATCCGCTGACCTGGAATCTGGACGCCGTTGCCATGGCCGCAAAGCTTGAAAAGGCCGAGCGTAACGGGACCCTGCCCAAGGTGTTGGTGGCGGTAGCGTTCTCCGGGCAAAGCTGTGACATGCGTGAAATCGCCCGCTTGTCCGAGCGTTACGGTTTCACGGTCATCGAGGACGCCTCTCACGCGGTGGGAGCCTCTTATGCCGGCAGGCCGGTGGGGTGTGGCGAATTCGCGGATATGACGGTGTTCAGTTTCCACCCGGTGAAAATCATAACCAGCGCCGAAGGCGGGATGGTCCTGACCAATCGCCCGGAGCTGGCGCAGCACCTGCAACGTCTGCGCAGCCATGGGATGACCCGTGACGCTGAACAGATGAGCGAGCCTAGCCATGGGCCTTGGTACTACCAGCAGGTGGAGTTGGGTTTCAATTACCGCATCACGGATCTTCAAGCTGCCCTGGGGCTTTCCCAGTTGAATAAGCTTGAAGGTTTCATCGCCCGGCGTCGTGAACTGGCGGCGCGCTATAACCGCTTGCTGAATGGTTTGCCACTGACCTTGCCCGGTTTGCAACCCGAGGCCGAATCGGCTTGGCATTTGTATGTAGTACGCTTGCGGCTCGACGAGATATCCCTCGATCATCGTCAGGTCTTCGAAGGCTTGCGTGCGGCAGGGATTGGCGTGAACCTGCACTACATACCGGTCCACCTGCAGCCGTATTACTGCGATCTGGGATTTGCCCAGGGTGATTATCCACAGGCCGAGCGTTATTACGCCGAGGCCATCAGTCTGCCGATGTTTCCTTCCCTCAGCGACGAGGAGCAAGAGTATGTGGTTGGGCAACTGCAACGATTACTCGAGGAGTAACGACGCGTGAGCGCAATCGCGATCATTCCCGCCCGTGGCGGCAGCAAGCGTATTCCTCGCAAAAACCTGAAACCGTTCGATGGCGTGCCGATGATTGCCCGTTCGATTCGCACGGCGCTGGAATCGGGGTTGTTCAACGAAGTGATCGTCAGCACCGATGATGAGGAAATTGCCGAAGTGGCAAAGGCTCACGGTGCGCAAGTGCCATTCTTGCGGCCGGCAGCGTTGGCGGATGATTTCACTGGGACGGCGGCGGTGATCGCTCATGCCCTGGATGAGCTGCGTGAACGACCGTTCGAATTCGCCTGTTGCATCTATGCCACGGCACCCCTGCTGCAAGCTCGGTTTCTGCGTAAAGGTTTTGACTTGCTGCGCGGGCATCCCGACAAATCGTTCGCATTTTCCGTGAGCACTTTCGGCTTCCCCGTACAGCGTGCACTGACCTTGGACGATCAGGGCGCGTTGACGCCGCTGTATCCGCAATTTCGCGATATCCGCTCCCAGGACCTGGCCGAAGCTTTCCAGGATGCCGGCCAATTCTATTGGGGGCGGCGGGACGCCTGGTTGCGTGGCGATGCATTGTTTTCGTCCAAAAGCCTGCCGGTCGTGTTGCCTCGTTATTTGGTGCAAGACATCGATACAGCCGAAGATTGGAAGCGCGCCGAGTATCTCTACGCCGCTTTGAGAGCGGGCGGTGAATTGCAATGAGAGTGCTGATTCGCGCCGACGCTTCGCCCACCATAGGCAGCGGGCATATTGCCCGTTGTCTGACTTTGGCGCGGGTGTTGCGCGAGCAGGGTGCGCACGTCGCGTTTGCCTGCCGGCTGCTCACCGGGCATCGCCTGCATGCCCTGGAGGCCGAGGGCTTCGAGACGTTCGCCCTGCCCAACTTTTATCCCGGGGAAGATCCGCAACAGGCCATCGAGTCGTTGCTGCCCTGGCAAGCAGATATCGATGCGTTGGAACGAGCCTTGGCCGGCCGGCCCGGTTTCGACTGGATCATCGTTGACCATTATGGCCTGGATCATCATTGGCAGACCGCTGCCCGGCGCTTTGCGCCAAGGATCATGGCGGTGGACGACTTGGCGACTCGGACTTATAGCGTAGACCTCTTGCTCAATCAGAACCTGTCCGGCACGCAAGCGGCGTATGAAGGGTTGCTTCCCGAGGAATGCCGTACGCTGCTGGGCCCGCGCTACGCGTTGTTGCGCGAGGAATTCCGTTGCGAGGCGATTGACATAAAACCCAAGGTCAAGCGCGTGATCGTCAACTTTGGCGGGTTTGATGCGGCTATGCAGACCCATCAGGCGATGCTGGCGCTGGCGGATTACCCAGGGCTGGAAGTGGATTTTGTGGCGGGCGCGGACAACCCGGCTTGGGCTCGGATGGAACGGATGGCGGCGAGTCGGCCCCACTGGCGATTGCACAGTTTCGTCAGTCATTTTCATCAGCTCATGTTGGAGGCCGATCTGTTCATTGGTGCCGGTGGCGGAACCAGTTGGGAGCGGGCAGCCGTGGGATTGCCCACGATCTGTATCACGGTATCGAACAATCAGCAGGCTAACAGTGACGTAATGGCGACATTCGGTGCCCATATTTACCTTGGCCCTAGAGAGAACGTCACGGTTGAACAGTTGCGCCAGGCCATCGGATTCGTCGTGGATAACCAGGGGTTGCGCAAGAGCTTGGCACAGCACTCCCGGCGACTGGTCGATGGCTTGGGCGTCTCACGCGTCGCCGTCGCGCTGGCCGGTGCCTTGTTGCGGGTTCGTCCGGCCACGCAAGCTGACGCCCGTCTGCTTTTCGAGGGGCGTAATGCCGAGGCCGTTCGCCGAGTATCGCTGGATCATTCGGTCATCGACTGGGATCGTCATTGCCAATGGCTGCAAGCCAGCCTGGTCAATCCACAGCGCTTGCTGTTGATTGGCGAAGCGTCCGATGGTCCCGTCGGCGCACTGCGTTATGACTTGCAAGGCAGCGAAGCGCTGATATCGATTTATCTGTTCGAGAACCGCCTGGGCATGGGGTGGGGCAGGGCACTGTTGGCCCATGGTGAGGCGTTTGCTAGCGCCCACTGGCCGCAACTGCGCAGTTTTACCGCTCAGGTTCTGTCCGGCAATCAAGCGTCTCTGGCGCTGTTCCGCCAGGCAGGTTTCAGTCGGGGCACATGCGTGTTCAACCGGGTATTGAAGGATGAAGTTCATGAGTAGTTTCAAGATCGGCCAGCGCAGCATCGGGGCTGACGCGCCGCCTTTCATCATTGCCGAGATGAGCGGCAACCATAACCAATCCCTGGAGGTGGCCTTGCAGATCGTCGAAGCCGCCGCCCGGGCCGGTGCTCATGCGTTGAAGCTACAGACCTACACCGCCGATACCATGACGCTGGATCTGAGCGAAGGCGAGTTCTTCATCAAGGACCCCAACAGCCTTTGGGCTGGAACATCGCTCTATGATTTATACCAAAAGGCCCATACGCCGTGGGAATGGCACGCTCCGATTTTCGCCCGGGCCAAGGCGCTGGGCATGCTCGCCTTCTCCACACCGTTCGACGAGACGTCCGTGGGTTTCCTGGAAAGCCTGGACGTGCCGGCCTACAAGATCGCCAGTTTCGAAAACACCGACTTGCCGCTGATTCGCCGGGTCGCCGCTACCGGCAAGCCGCTGATCATTTCCACCGGCATGGCCAGCATTGCCGAACTCGACGAAACCGTGCGTACTGCCCGCGAGGCCGGTTGCAAGGATCTGGTATTGCTCAAGTGCACCAGCACCTATCCGGCGACACCGGCCAACAGCAACGTGCGCACCATCCCCCATTTGCGGGAGTTGTTCGGTTGCGAGGTGGGGTTGTCGGACCATTCCATGGGCGTCGGGGTGTCCGTGGCTGCGGTGGCGCTGGGGGCGACCGTCATTGAAAAACACTTCACTCTGGACCGTGCCGCCGGCGGCGTGGACGCCAGTTTCTCCCTGGAACCGGCAGAGCTGGCAGCGCTGGTGGTCGAAACCGAGCGCGCCTGGCAGGCCATGGGGCAGGTGCGCTACGGCGTGACCGAGGCTGAGCAAAAGTCGCTGGTCTATCGCCGTTCGCTGTATGTCACGCAAGACATGGCTGCCGGCGAAGTGTTTACGTCGCAGAACGTGCGGGCCATCCGCCCGGGCCTCGGACTGGCGCCGAAACATTTGGATTCCCTGATAGGCCATCGCGCCCGCCAGGCCATCAAGCGCGGCACTGCGCTGTCGTGGTCGTTGGTCGAATAGCTTTTTGATCGGGCTTATTCGGCAATTTAGCGTGACCTGCGAGTCATAACGCGCATCTTCACTGTATTGTATTGACCGGGAAGATGGCGCCTGGCCCTTATCAGGACCAGTGATAGCCCTTTACACTTCCCGTTTGTCGGCGCCCCTCGATTCCTTGCGAGCGGTGGTATTGGGCTGTTTTTGATTGGGAAGCCGTAATGATTGGCATAAAAAGCATTGCGAGCTACGTTCCTGTAGCCGGCGTGGACAATTACGCACAAGGTGCGAAGTTTGAAAAGGATGAAGAGTTCATCCTTGGCAAGATCGGTTCCGCCTTCTTGCCACGCAAGGATGACAGTCAGGAAACCTCGGATCTGTGTGTCGAAGCGGCCAATGCGCTGTTTGCCAATAATCCCGATCTAAAGCGCGAATCCATCGATGTACTGATCGTCGTCACCCAGAACGGCGATGAAGAAGGCTTGCCCCACACCGCGGCCATCGTCCAGGACAAGCTCGGTTTGCCCACTAGCGTGGCGGCGTTCGATATTTCCCTGGGCTGCTCGGGTTATGTCTACGGCATCTATGCCATCAAAGGTTTCATGGAAGCCGCCGGCCTGAAGAATGGCCTGTTGGTGACCGCCGACCCATACTCGAAGATCGTCGATCCGGAAGACCGCAACACCACGATGCTGTTCGGCGATGCCGCCACGGCGACGTGGATGGGCGAGGATGCGCCGTGGCAACTGGGCAAGGCCAAGTTTGGCACTGACGGTTCCGGTGCGCCGCACCTGAAGGTCAGCGATGGTGTGTTCTTCATGAACGGTCGCCAGGTGTTCAACTTCGCGTTGCTCAAGGTGCCGGCTCATTTGCATGAGCTGCTGGCCGAGTCTGACCTGCAGGCCAGCGATATCGATGCGTTCTGTATTCACCAAGGCAGCGCGGCGATTGTCGATGCCGTGGCGCGGCGTTTCGAAGGCGAGCCGGAGAAGTTCATCAAGGACATGGTTGAGACCGGAAACACGGTGTCGTCGAGCATTCCGCTGCTGTTGGAGAAGCACGTGCTCGATTCCGACTGGAAACGGGTGGCGTTGAGTGGCTTCGGCGTAGGTCTGTCATGGGGCTCGGCGATCATCTATCGCCCGTGAGCCGATAAAACCCGAGCACAAAAAATAGCGTCCAAGGTGTAACCTTGAACGCTATTTTTTTGCCTGACGCGAAAGCGAGACACCATGAGCGAGTTCTTTGAGCGCAATCTCCAGATTATCCAGCAGCGGTGGCCGGCCGTGGCCGAGCGCTTGTCAATGGAGGATGTTGCTGGCTTGCAAGCCGATCTGGTGGAGGGGCTTGGGTCGACCCTGAGCGTCAACGGTATCCAACTGACCAGTCGCCACGATCGCCTCGCCGAGGCCGACCTGCAAGCCGCCAGCGTGGCGCCGGACGCCTCCATTGTGCATGTCTATGGCACCGGGCTGGGCGATCTGCAGAATCGTTTGCTGGAGCGGGCAGGGCTTGAGCGGTTGTCGGTGCATATCCTCAACGGCGCGGTGTTCGCCCTGGTGCTGCAGGTGCTGGACCAATCGCCCTGGCTTGCCGACCCGAGGGTGGTGTTGCGCTATGCCGGCGATCTGGCGGAAATCCAATTGCCATTTTTTGCGCTCCCCGCCGAGTTGGTGCTGGCCGATGATTACAACGCCAAGATTCGTGATCGGTTGATCAGCGAAATTCATCTGGACTTCACCAACCAGGCGTTTGACCCCCGGTCCCCCGAGATTGTCGAGCGCCTGCAATCGACGTTAAGTCTTGTGCAGGAAGATCGTGACGTTTCCGAGCTGTTCGGCTCCTTGGACGGGCGTGAGGCGTTCGTCATTGCCACCGGTCCCAGTCTTGAGCGGCACTTCGAGAAATTGCGTCACCTGAGCAACCAAACCGAGCGACCATTGTTGATTTGTGTCGATACGGCTTACCGACCGTTGATCGATCATGGCGTTGCCCCGGATATCGTGGTCAGCATCGACCAGCGTATTTCGGCACGTCATCTTCCGCCTGAAGACACCGACGGCATTGCCCTGGTCTATCTGCCGATGGCCGACCCCTTGGTGATCGGAGCGTGGCGGGGAGCGCGTTATGCCGGCTACTCCTCGAGCCCTGTCTACCGTCAGATGCGGGCGCAGCTGCGCCGCGCCGAACTCCATGTAGGCGGCAGCGTGATTCATCCGGCCGTCGACCTGGCGGTGAAAATGGGCGCTGTACAGGTCACGCTCTTCGGTGCCGATTTTGCCTTTCCCCATGACAAGACTCATGCAGGTTGGGGCGACGGTGATTTGGGCCCGCAACTGGGCGCGTCCCGGCATTGGGTGCTCGATGGGTATGGCCGGCGAGTCAAGACCCAACTCAACTTCCGCAGCTACCTCTGTGAGCTGGAACGTTTTATTGCCGGGCACCCCCAGGTGCGGTTCCTCAACAGCAGTCGGGACGGGGCGATGATCGTCGGCACCGATTTCCATCCGGAGTATGCGCAATGACTACGCTTGATGAGGCAATCAATGATGCCCGTGAATGCGCGCGCCTGTTTCGTCTCGGCAGGGACGTTGAGGCGGGTTTGGCGATGGTCGCGCTGGTTGAATCGACTCAGCCCTTGGTTGAACGGATGCCAGGCGATGTCACCACATCATGGAATGGGCTGCTTGCCTTGATGTTCGATGACCAGCAGGCGCAGAACTGGATCTCCCTGGCCGATTACCTTGAGTACGAATGGGTCCAACTGTTGACCGCTGGTCAGGCTATCTAGCTCTCTTGGGCTACGTTCATCACTGGGTATTGCCTTCAACGACGCCAGCGGCGTTTCCCTGACGCCATTTTTCTACCCTTGAATCGCAGCCAAGTCCTTGATTTACGAGGGGTGGCACCCTGATGGCAAAATTTTTGAAAAATCTGCTAAAGCAAGTTCCGATTACGACGATAACTATTACGAAGGTTCTCTAGGCCACACCCGGCGGTTGCCAGGGCCGGAAGCCGCAGTACCCAACCAACGAGGAATTCGTCATGGCTTTAACAGTAAACACTAACGTCACATCGTTGAACGTTCAGAAGAACCTGAACAAGGCTTCCGATGCTCTGTCCACTTCGATGACCCGCCTGTCGTCCGGCCTGAAAATCAACAGCGCCAAAGACGACGCCGCTGGCCTGCAGATCGCTACCCGTATGACTTCGCAAATCCGCGGTCAGACTGTTGCGATCAAGAACGCCAACGATGGTATCTCCATCGCTCAGACCGCTGAAGGCGCTCTGCAGGAATCCACCAACATTCTGCAGCGTATGCGTGAACTGGCTGTACAGGCACGAAACGACTCCAACGGTACTGCTGACCGTGACGCTCTGAACAAAGAATTTGCTCAGATGTCGGACGAACTGACCCGTATCGCTGATTCGACCAACCTGAACGGCAAGAACCTGATCGACGGTTCCGCTGGCACCATGACCTTCCAGGTCGGCTCCAACACCGGTGCTACCAACCAGATCACTCTGACCCTGGACAGCGGCTTCGACGCTGCAACTTTGAGTGTTGACTCGGCAACCATCAGCATCGTTGGTTCCGATAGCACTGACTCAGAAGCCAAAACCTCGGCGGCAATCGATGCAATCGATGCTGCTCTGGCAACCATCAACTCCAGCCGTGCAGACCTCGGTGCCGCACAAAACCGTCTGACCAGCACCATCTCCAACCTGCAGAACGTCAATGAAAACGCCAGTGCTGCACTGGGTCGTGTACAAGACACCGACTTTGCTGCTGAAACTGCCCAGCTGACCAAGCAGCAGACTCTGCAACAGGCTTCCACTTCGGTTCTGGCCCAGGCCAACCAACTGCCATCCGCTGTACTGAAGCTGCTTCAGTAATAGCCGGATGAGTTTTAGCGGGGGAGTGCGCTTGCGTATTCTCTCGCTTTTTCCGTTCAAGAGGTGATGGACATGGATATGAGCGTGAAGCTGAACTTGTCTTATCCAGCTGCGAAGCCGGCGACGACATTTGCCGACAAGCCAGTGGAGAAGCCTCGAACCGATGCTGCCACCGTGGTACCGGTCAAGGATGAGCCAAAAGACGCTGCGGCCGAGCAAGAGAAACTGAAGAGGGCGGTTCAGGAAATTGAAACCTTCGTTCAGTCGGTCAAGCGCAACCTGGAGTTCTCAATCGATGAGCCTTCAGGCAAAGTAGTTGTCAAAGTGATTGCCAGTGGTTCCGGTGAAGTGATTCGCCAGATCCCTAATGAAGAAGTGCTTAAACTGGCGAACAGTTTGAATGATGCAAGCAGCCTGTTGTTCAGCGCACAAGCCTGATAGCTGGCACGAATTTTGTTGTTTGGTTATTTTGAGCGGTTGTAAAGGTCAAAAGGCCGGCGACACACTGAAGGGAGTCCCACATGGCAAGTCCAATTCTACCTGGCTTGGGTTTAGGCTCTGGCCTTGATACCGGTGCTATCGTCAAGGCATTGGTGGATTCTGACAAAGCAGCCAAGCAAGGTCAGATTGACCGCGCCACCAAGACCAATACGGCCAATATTTCGGGGATCGGCACCCTGAAGTCGCTGCTGGATACCTTTCAATCGGCGCTGAAAAGTCTGGGCAGCACGACCACGCCCCAATTTACTGGGGTCGCCGCGACTTCGGCCAACACCAGTGCATTGACGGTGACGGCCGGCAACTCGGCGGTTAGTGGTATTTACACGGTAAACGTCACTCAACTGGCAACTTCTTCGAAAGTTGCGACGGCTGCTTTCGCAGGCGGTGCTTCCAGCGCAGTGGAGACCGGTACGCTGACTATCAGCCAGGGCGGCACGGATTACACCCTTGATATCCCTGCTGACTCAACGCTGCAGTCGGTTCGGGACGCTATCAATAGCAAATACTCCTCCAGTGGCCTGGCCGCCAACATCGTGACCGACAGTTTCGGTTCGCGTCTTGTGGTGGGATCGACTAAGACCGGTGCGGGCAACGATATTTCCCTCAGCGGCATTGCCAGCCTCGCAGCTGACGGCTCCGTAGCCATGGCCTCATCACCTACCGCGACTTCTTCGGGTTCGCTGGGGTTTGCCAAGGACGCTATTTTTACTGTTGATGGCTTGGCAATGACCAGCCCGACCAACAAGCTGGATAACGTGGTCTCCGGCTTGAGTATGACGTTGCTCGTTGAGGATACCGGCCCAACAACCGTCACTGTTGCCGCTAACACCGACGGCCTGAAAGCTTCGATCCAGAAATTTGTCGACGCCTATAACGCCATCGCGAAGGCTGTGACTTCGTTGACCAGGCCATCGACAGACGCTGAGGGTAACTCGGTTCCGGCAGCATTGACCGGCGACTCGTTGCCTCGCTCGCTTTTGGCGGCCATTCGCGCGCCTTTGTCCGAAACCGGTGCTGGCGATAAGCTGACCGTATTGTCCCAGTTGGGGATTACGACCAACCAAACGACTGGCGCCCTGGATTTTGACAGTACAAAGTTCGCAACAGCCGTGAACGAAAAACAGTTAGGTGGCGAAATCCAGACCCTGTTCACTGGCGAGAACGGCCTGATCGAGCGCATGCAGAATGCACTCAATCCCTACACGGAGACCAGCAAGAAGGACTCCAATGGGAAGACCGTCGATAACATCCTGACGGCGCGCTCCAAGAATCTTGAAATTCTCAAGGCGAAACTGAGCGAGGACCAGTTGGCCCTGGATCGTCGCGTTGAAACCCTCACCGCCGTACTGACCAAAAAGTACAACGACATGGACACCCTGGTCGGCAGGCTGAAAGCCACCGCCAGCAACATCACCTCCATGTTCGAAGCGATGACGGCACAGCAGAAAAACAGCTGATCTTCGACTGATGCAAAAAGCCCGGCAACGTTTTGACAACGTTCCGGGCTTTCGGCTTTTTCGACCTAAAGTTTTTTGACGCAGCGTCGATACGCTGTTTATACGAACCGAAGTTTTTGATGAGGTAGAACATGAATCCGATGTTAGCCCTTCGCCAATACCAGAAGATTGGCGCCCAGGCGCAAACCTCCGAAGCAAGTCCCCATCGTCTGGTGCAGATGCTCATGGAAGGTGGATTGGACCGTATCGCCCAGGCCAAGGGCGCGATGGAACGCAAGGACATCGCCAACAAAGGCGTACTGATCAGCAAGGCCATCGGCATCGTCGGCGGCCTGCGTGAAGGCTTGGATCTGGAAAACCAGGCCGAGTCGGTAGCCGAGTTGGACGCTCTCTACACCTACATGATGAAACGCCTGGCCGAAGCCAACGCCAAGACCGATCCGAAGATCCTCGACGAAGTCGCCGATCTGCTCCGCACGGTCAAGGAAGGCTGGGACGGCATCGCGCCAGCTGGTCCGCAATTCTAAGGAGTGCTCTCATGAGTCTTGTCCTGCAGCGAATCGAACAAACCCGCGACGCCTTGGTCGATGCCTTGGCCGAGCGTAACTGGGAGGCCATCGGTCAATTGGACCTGGCCTGCCGTTCCTGCATGGAAGACGTCTTGGGTGAGCCTCAGGTGGACGAGGCGGCGTTGCGAATCAATCTGGAGGAATTGCTGGGGGTGTATCGGCAATTGCTGGAGGCGGCGACGGGAGAGCGTCAGGCGATCGTCGATGAGATGCAGCAGATCCATCAAGCACAGAACGCTGCAAAGGTTTACCATCTGTTCGGTTAATGCTCAGTTAATCCGAATCCGTTGCGCCATAAATTTGACTGTGCACGGTTTTTTGACTTAACTAGTAACTGTTTACAGATTTAAGGCGTCTACAGGCATAACAAGTCTGCAAGCGTCTAGCTTGCCCCCTAATTTTTGGGCATTGGGTTGACTAGGGAAGTTGCTATTGCATGTGGCGTGAAACCAAAATTCTCCTGATCGATGACGATAGCGTCCGCCGCCGCGACCTGGCGGTGATCCTGAATTTTCTTGGCGAAGAAAATTTACCCTGCGGAAGCCATGACTGGCAGCAGGCTGTCGGCTCATTGTCGTCCAGTCGTGAAGTCATTTGTGTCCTTATCGGGACCGTAAATGCTCCCGCAACGCTTTTGGGCTTGCTAAAGACACTCTCAACCTGGGATGAGTTCCTTCCGGTTTTGTTAATGGGCGAAAATTCTTCCCTTGACTTGCCTGAGGACCAGCGTCGCCGGGTGCTTTCCACCCTCGAAATGCCGCCCAGCTACAGCAAGCTGCTTGATTCGCTGCATCGCGCGCAGGTTTATCGTGAGATGTACGATCAGGCCCGCGAGCGCGGTCGGCATCGCGAACCCAACCTGTTCCGCAGCCTCGTTGGCACCAGCCGGGCGATCCAGCATGTGCGCCAGATGATGCAGCAGGTCGCCGACACCGACGCCAGCGTACTGATCCTGGGCGAGTCCGGTACCGGCAAGGAAGTGGTTGCGCGTAACCTGCACTATCACTCCAAGCGCCGCGAAGCGCCGTTCGTGCCGGTCAACTGTGGCGCGATCCCGGCCGAGTTGCTGGAGAGCGAACTGTTTGGTCATGAGAAGGGCGCCTTCACCGGCGCAATCACCAGCCGCGCCGGGCGTTTCGAACTGGCCAACGGCGGCACGCTGTTTCTCGACGAAATCGGCGACATGCCGCTGCCGATGCAGGTCAAGCTGTTGCGCGTCCTGCAGGAACGCACCTTCGAGCGTGTGGGCAGCAACAAGACCCAGAGCGTCGATGTGCGCATCATCGCCGCCACGCACAAGAACCTTGAGAGCATGATCGAGGTCGGCAGTTTCCGCGAAGATCTCTATTACCGCCTCAACGTTTTCCCGATCGAGATGGCGCCACTGCGTGAGCGTGTCGAAGACATCCCGTTGCTGATGAACGAGCTGATTTCGCGCATGGAGCACGAAAAGCGCGGTTCGATCCGCTTCAACTCGGCGGCGATCATGTCCCTGTGCCGCCATGGCTGGCCGGGCAACGTTCGTGAGTTGGCCAACCTGGTGGAGCGCATGGCGATCATGCACCCGTACGGGGTGATCGGCGTGAACGAACTGCCGAAGAAATTCCGCTACGTCGACGACGAAGACGAGCAAATGGTCGACAGCCTGCGCAGCGACTTGGAGGAGCGGGTGGCGATCAACGGCCACACGCCGGACTTCACCGCCAATGCCTTGTTGCCGCCCGAAGGCTTGGACCTCAAGGATTACCTGGGAGGCCTTGAACAAGGGCTGATCCAGCAGGCCTTGGACGATGCCAACGGCATCGTGGCCCGCGCGGCGGAACGCCTGCGCATCCGCCGTACCACCCTGGTGGAGAAGATGCGCAAGTACGGCATGAGCCGTCGCGAAGGAGATGAACAGGCGGATGATTGACGCCTGTTTTCCAACCGCCTGATTTTCAGGCGGTTTTTTTTTCGGCACGGGTATTGCTATAGCCCTCGCAACGTTCCGTTTAACTGACGGTCAGCCAAGCGAGAGAGCACGATGACCCAAGCCGCCCAGATGTCGCCTGTCCCCGAGCCGGGACACCTGTCGTCCGCCGAACAGGCGAGCCGGCTTGGACTTGAGCAGGCATTTTCGCTGTTCAACCAGATGTCCAGCCAACTGACGGATTCCTACAGCCTGCTCGAAGCCCGGGTCACCGAACTCAAGGGTGAGCTGGCCGTGGTCAGCGCCCAGCGCATGCAGGAGCTGGCGGAAAAGGAACGCCTGGCCAATCGGCTGCAAAACCTCCTCGACCTCTTGCCGGGTGGCGTCATCGTCATCGATGCCCACGGTTTCGTGCGCGAAGCCAACCCAGCGGCCTGCGAATTGCTCGGCCTGCCGTTGGAAGGCGAGCTGTGGCGGCACGTTATCGCCCGCTGCTTTGCGCCCCGGGAAGACGATGGCCATGAAGTGTCCCTCAAGGACGGTCGGCGCCTGTCCATCTCGACGCGCTCGCTGGATGCCGAGCCTGGACAGTTGGTACTGCTCAACGACTTGACTGAAACCCGTCACCTGCAAGACCAATTGGCGCGGCATGAGCGCCTGTCTTCCCTGGGGCGGATGGTGGCCTCGCTGGCCCACCAGATTCGTACCCCGCTTTCCGCCGCGCTGCTTTACGCCAGTCATCTGACCGAGCAGCAATTGCCAGTGGAAACCCAGCAACGCTTTGCTGGGCGCTTGAAAGAGCGCCTGCACGAGCTGGAACACCAAGTGCGCGACATGCTGGTGTTCGCCCGCGGCGAGCTGCCGTTGACTGACCGCGTCAGCCCCAAGGCCTTGCTGCAATCGCTGCAAGCCGCGGCATTGACCCATGTGCAGCAATTGCCGATCCGCTGGCAGTGCGACAGCCACGTCGGCGAAGTATTGTGCAACCGCGACACCTTGGTGGGCGCGGTGTTGAACCTCATCGAAAACGCGATTCAGGCCAGCGGTGGCGACGCCCGGCTGAAAGTGCACTTATACACACGAGACAACACCTTGCGCCTGTCGGTCAGCGACAACGGCAGCGGTATCGAGCCGGCCGTGCTGGCGCGCCTGGGCGAGCCATTCTTTACCACCAAGACCACCGGTACTGGCCTGGGCCTGACCGTGGTCAAGGCCGTGGCCCGTGCTCACCAGGGCGAATTGCAGCTGCGCTCGCGGCTGGGCCGTGGCACCTGCGCAACGGTGTGCTTGCCGCTGTTTTCCAACGCGCCGGGGGTGGAGTGAACACAATGGCGATCAAGGTGTTGCTGGTTGAGGATGATCGGGCCCTGCGCGAGGCGCTGGCCGATACGCTGGTGCTGGCCGGGCACGATTACGCCGCCGTCGGTTCGGCGGAAGAAGCGCTGTTGGCGGTCGGCCGGGAAGCGTTCAGCCTGGTGGTCAGTGACGTCAACATGCCGGGCATGGATGGTCATCAGTTGCTTGGCCTGTTGCGCGCCCGTCAGCCGCAACTGCCGGTCTTGCTGATGACGGCTCACGGGGCCGTCGAGCGAGCGGTGGATGCCATGCGCCAGGGCGCGGCGGATTACCTGGTCAAGCCGTTCGAGCCAAAGGCGCTGCTGGACCTGGTCGCACGTCATGCCTTGGGCAGTCTGGCGGTGGAGGGCGAAGGCCCGGTGGCCATCGAACCGGCCAGCGCGCAGCTGCTGGAATTGGCCGCGCGGGTGGCTCGCAGCGATTCGACGGTGCTGATTTCCGGCGAATCCGGTACGGGCAAGGAAGTACTGGCCCGCTACATCCATCAACAATCCCGGCGTGCCGGGGAACCGTTTATCGCCATCAATTGCGCGGCGATTCCTGACAACATGCTCGAGGCGACGCTGTTCGGCCACGAAAAAGGCTCGTTCACTGGCGCCATTGCCGCCCAGGCCGGCAAGTTCGAGCAGGCCGACGGTGGCACGATCTTGCTCGATGAGATTTCCGAAATGCCCTTGGGCCTGCAAGCCAAGCTGTTGCGGGTATTGCAGGAGCGGGAAGTGGAGCGGGTCGGTGCCCGCAAGCCCATCAGCCTGGACATCCGCGTGGTGGCGACCACCAACCGCGACCTGGCCGGCGAAGTGGCGGCGGGGCGTTTCCGTGAAGACCTCTATTACCGCCTGTCGGTATTTCCGCTGGCTTGGCGTCCGTTGCGCGAGCGCACCGCCGATATCCTGCCGCTGGCCGAGCGCCTGCTGAACAAGCACGTCAATAAAATGAAGCACGCGGCGGCGCGGCTTTCAGCCGAAGCCCGGGCCTGTCTGGTTGCCTACCCGTGGCCGGGCAATGTCCGAGAGCTGGATAACGCCATTCAGCGGGCCCTGATCCTGCAGCAAGGCGGTTTGATCCAGCCGGAGGATTTCTGCCTGGCCGGGCCGGTGGCCTGTGCGCCATTGCCAGCCTTGACGCCGGCACCGGCAGCAGCCCCGGATGTCGAGGGCGACTCGGTTGGTGCTTTGGAAGACGACCTGCGACGCCGTGAGTTCCAGATGATCATCGATACCCTGCGCGCCGAACGCGGTCGTCGCAAGGAGGCGGCCGAACGCCTGGGCATCAGCCCGCGCACCCTGCGCTACAAGCTGGCGCAAATGCGCGACGCCGGCATGGATGTCGAGGCTTATCTGTTCGCCAGTTGAATGATGTGCACCGAATATCCCTTGTGGGAGCGGGCTTGCTCGCGAAAGCGCTTTATCAGTCACCGTTGCATTGACTGAACCACCGCCTTCGCGAGCAAGCCCGCTCCCACATGCATTTGTTTTTTGCGGCCATGGAGCTGGCACCCTTGTTGCTAATACCTACGTACCCGCTGAGTAAGTGTCAAAAAAACGCGGGCCGCCAGAGAGAGTAGACCATGAGCCAAGGTATTGAATTTAATCGGTTGATGCTGGACATGCGGGCCATGCAAATGGACGCCATGGCCCAGCCTAAATCGGTCGCGGTCCCCCAGGTGGGTGGCAGCAGCTTTTCCGACATGCTCGGTCAGGCCGTCAATAAAGTGAACGATACCCAGCAGGCTTCGAACCAGTTGGCCAGTGCTTTCGAGATTGGCAAAAGTGGCGTCGACCTGACGGACGTAATGATCTCCTCGCAGAAAGCCAGTGTCTCGTTTCAGGCGCTGACCCAGGTTCGCAACAAACTGGTTCAGGCCTACCAAGACATCATGCAGATGCCGGTTTAAGGAAATTATTGAGTCATGGCAGAAGCAGCCGTTGATAACGTTCCAGCCAAGGCCACTCCGGTAGACGGCAAACCGCCGTTGTTCGGTCTGTCCTTCCTGGAAAATCTCTCCGAGATGACCATGCTGCGTCAGGTCGGCCTGTTGGTCGGCCTGGCTGCCAGCGTGGCGATTGGTTTCGCCGTGGTGTTGTGGTCCCAGCAGCCAGACTACCGTCCGTTGTACGGTAGCCTGGAGGGCATGGATGCCAAGCAAGTCATGGAGACCCTGGCTTCTGCCGACATTCCTTACACCGTCGAACCCAACTCTGGCGCCTTGCTGGTCAAGGCCGACGATGTCGCGCGTGCGCGCCTCAAGCTCGCCGCCGCTGGCGTGACGCCGACCGATGGCAACATCGGTTTCGAGATCCTCGACAAGGACCAGGGCCTGGGCACCAGCCAGTTCATGGAAGCGACCCGTTATCGTCGCGGCCTGGAAGGTGAGCTGGCACGGACCATCTCCAGCCTGAACAACGTCAAGGGCGCCCGTGTGCACCTGGCGATTCCGAAAAGTTCGGTGTTCGTGCGCGATGAGCGCAAGCCGAGCGCTTCGGTATTGGTCGAATTGTATTCCGGCCGCTCCCTTGAGCCAGGCCAGGTCGTTGCCATTATCAATCTGGTGGCGACCAGCGTACCCGAGCTGAGCAAGTCGCAGATCACTGTGGTCGACCAGAAGGGCAACCTGCTGTCCGACCAGGCGGAAAATTCCGAACTGACCATGGCCGGCAAGCAATACGACTACAGCCGTCGCATGGAAGGCATGTTCACCCAGCGGGTACATAACATTCTGCAACCTATCCTGGGCAATGGTCGCTACAAGGCCGAAGTCTCCGCGGATGTGGATTTCAGCGCCGTCGAATCGACTTCCGAGCAGTTCAACCCGGATCAACCGGCGTTGCGCAGCGAGCAGTCGGTGAACGAGCAGCGTACCGCCAGCAATGGCCCGCAGGGCGTGCCCGGTGCCTTGAGCAACCAGCCGCCGTCGCCGGCCAGCGCGCCGCAAACCACCGGTGGTGCTACGGCGGCCGCCGGCATGGTGCAGCCAGGCCAGCCGCTGATCGATGCCAATGGCCAGCAAATCATGGATCCGGCCACCGGCCAGCCGATGCTCGCGCCGTACCCGGCCGACAAGCGCCAGCAATCGACCAAGAACTTCGAGCTCGACCGTTCCATCAGCCACACCAAGCAGCAGCAGGGCCGTTTGAATCGCCTGTCGGTCGCCGTGGTGGTGGACGACCAGGTCAAGGTCAACCCGGCCAACGGCGAAACCAGCCGTGCGCCGTGGACCGCCGACGAATTGGCGCGCTTCACTCGCCTGGTGCAGGACGCGGTCGGTTTCGACGCCAGCCGTGGCGACAGCGTCAGTGTGATCAACGTGCCGTTCTCCCTGGAGCGCGGTGAAGAAATCGCCGACATTCCGTTTTATTCGCAACCCTGGTTCTGGGATGTGGTCAAGCAAGTATTGGGTGTGTTGTTCATCCTGATACTGGTCTTCGGTGTGTTGCGTCCGGTGCTGAACAACATCACTGGTGGCGGCAAGAACAAGCAGTTGGCAGGCTTGGGCGATGTCGAGCTGGGAGGCATGGGCGGCCTGGATGGCGAATTGGCCAACGATCGCGTCAGCCTCGGCGGGCCGCAGAGCATCCTGCTGCCAAGCCCGAGCGAAGGCTACGACGCTCAGTTGAACGCCATCAAGAGTCTGGTGGCAGAAGACCCGGGTCGTGTGGCCCAGGTCGTGAAAGAGTGGATTAACGCAGATGAGTGATAATCGAGCCGCTGTTGCCAAATTGTCCCGGGTCGACAAAGCCGCGATCCTGCTGCTGTCCCTGGGTTCGACCGACGCCGCCCAAGTGCTGCGTCACATGGGCCCCAAAGAGGTCCAGCGCGTGGGCGTGGCCATGGCGCAAATGGGCAACGTGCACCGTGAGCAGGTCGAGCAGGTGATGAGCGAATTCGTCGACATCGTCGGCGATCAGACCAGCCTGGGCGTCGGTTCCGACGACTACGTGCGCAAGATGCTCACCCAGGCACTGGGCGAGGACAAGGCCAACGGCCTCATCGACCGGATCCTGTTGGGTGGCAACACCAGCGGCCTGGACAGCCTCAAGTGGATGGAGCCGCGGGCGGTTGCCGACGTGATCCGTTACGAGCACCCACAGATCCAGGCGATCGTGGTGGCTTACCTCGACCCCGACCAGGCTGGTGAAGTGCTCGGCAACTTCGATCACAAGGTGCGCCTGGACATCATCCTGCGGGTGTCGTCGCTCAACACCGTGCAGCCGGCGGCCCTGAAAGAATTGAACCAGATTCTCGAGAAGCAGTTCTCGGGCAACTCCAATGCCTCGCGCACCACCTTGGGTGGCATCAAGCGCGCGGCGGACATCATGAACTTCCTCGACAGTTCGATCGAAGGTCAGTTGATGGACTCGATCCGCGAAGTCGACGAAGACCTGTCCGGTCAGATCGAAGACCTCATGTTCGTGTTCAACAACCTGTCCGATGTCGACGACCGTGGCATCCAGGCGCTGTTGCGCGAAGTGTCGTCCGACGTGCTGGTGCTGGCCCTCAAGGGTTCGGACGAAGGCGTCAAGGAAAAGATCTTCAAGAACATGTCCAAACGAGCGGCCGAACTGTTGCGCGACGACCTCGAGGCCAAGGGCCCGGTGCGCGTCAGCGACGTGGAAACCGCACAGAAGGAAATCCTCACCATCGCCCGCCGCATGGCCGAAGCCGGGGAGATTGTTCTCGGTGGCAAGGGCGGCGAAGAGATGATCTAAGGTCGTTATGTCTGCCAAGAGTGATGAAGCACCCAGCGACCTGATCCGCGGCCGAGACGTCAGTAATTTCGACGTCTGGTCGCTGCCCAGCTTCGACCCCCACGTGCCCGAGCCTGAGCCGGAGCCCGTGGAGGAACTGCCGGAGATGGAAGAGGTGCCGCTGGAAGAAGTCCAGCCGCTGACCCTCGAGGAAGTCGAGAGCATTCGCCAGGAAGCCTATAACGAAGGCTTCGCCGTGGGCGAAAAGGAGGGCTTCCACAGCACCACGCTCAAGGTCCGCCAGGAAGCCGATGTGGCGTTGACGGCCAAGCTTCGCGCGTTGGAATCGCTGATGCTCAACCTGTTCGACCCCATTGCCGAGCAGGACACCCAGATCGAGAAATCCCTGGTGGGTTTGGTGCAACACATCGCCAAACAAGTGATCCAGCGCGAGCTGGCCATCGATTCGACCCAGATCGAACAGGTCATGCGTGAAGCGCTCAAGCTGTTGCCGTTGGGCGTGGGCAATGTGCGGCTGTACATCAATCCCCAGGATTTCGAACTGGTCAAGGCCCTGCGCGAGCGCCATGAGGAAACCTGGCGCATCGTCGAGGATGCGACACTGCTGCCGGGCGGTTGTCGGGTGGAAACCGAACACAGCCGCATCGACGCCACGGTTGAAACACGCATCAGCCAGATCATGGCCAAATTGTTCGACCAGCTACACGAACAGGCCCTGCACCCGGCCGCCGCCGACCTGAGCCTGGAGTTGCCGGACGAACTCCAGGGTGACGTGGCGACGGTCGAGGAGGAATTGGACGTGCCTGAATTGGATACTTCTGTACTGGACAGCCGCGATGCGCCTTGAGCGAACCAGCTTCGGCAAGCGCCTGGGCAGCTACGCCGAGGCCAGTGAGCTGGCCGGCCAGCCGATCCTGGAAGGTCGCTTGCTGCGCATGGTTGGCTTGACCCTCGAAGCCGAGGGCCTGCGTGCCGCCATGGGCAGCCGCTGCATGGTGATCAACGACGACAGCTACCACCCGGTGCAGGTCGAAGCCGAAGTCATGGGTTTTTCCGGCAGCAAGGTCTTCTTGATGCCGGTGGGCAGTGTCGCCGGCATCGCCCCCGGCGCGCGGGTGGTGCCCCTGGCCGACAACGGTCGCCTGCCCATGGGCATGAGCATGCTCGGGCGCGTTCTGGACGGGGCCGGACGGGCCTTGGACGGCAAGGGCGGCATGAAAGCCGAAGACTGGGTGCCGATGGACGGCCCGACGATCAACCCCCTCAAGCGTGACCCCATCAGCGTGCCGCTGGACGTGGGCATTCGTTGCATCAACGGTTTGTTGACGGTCGGTCGCGGCCAGCGCCTGGGCCTGTTTGCCGGTACCGGCGTAGGTAAGAGTGTGCTGCTGGGCATGATGACCCGCTTCACCGAAGCCGACATTATCGTGGTGGGGCTGATCGGCGAGCGGGGCCGTGAGGTCAAGGAATTCATCGAGCACATCCTCGGCGAGGAAGGGCTCAAGCGTTCGGTCGTGGTGGCTTCGCCAGCGGACGATGCACCGCTGATGCGTATGCGGGCGGCGATGTATTGCACCCGTATCGCCGAGTATTTCCGCGACAAGGGCAAGAACGTCCTGTTGCTGATGGATTCGCTCACTCGTTTCGCCCAGGCCCAGCGGGAAATCGCCCTGGCCATCGGCGAGCCGCCGGCCACCAAGGGTTATCCGCCTTCGGTGTTCGCCAAGCTGCCGAAACTGGTCGAGCGCGCCGGCAATGCGGAAAAGGGCGGCGGTTCCATCACCGCGTTCTATACCGTGCTGTCCGAAGGTGACGACCAGCAAGACCCCATCGCCGACTCGGCCCGGGGCGTACTCGACGGCCACATCGTGCTGTCCAGGCGCCTGGCCGAAGAAGGGCATTACCCGGCCATCGACATCGAGGCGTCCATCAGCCGGGTCATGCCGTCGGTGATCAGTGCCGAGCATATGAGGCGTGCCCAGCAGTTCAAGCAATATTGGTCGCGCTACCAGCAAAGCCGCGATTTGATCAGCGTCGGCGCCTATGTACCTGGTGGCGACCGCGAAACCGACACCGCCATCAGCCTTTACCCGGCGATGGCCGTTTATCTGCGCCAGAGCCTGAACGACAATATCGGCATGGGGGCCAGCGAGGCGCACCTGCAGACCATTTTCGCTCCGGTCGCTGGCGGATAACCGACCATGGCCACGAGTCGTGCGGCACGCCTGGCACCCGTGGTGGACATGGCGGAAAAGGCCGAGAAGACCGCCGTCCAGCGCCTGGCGTATTTCCAGGGGCAAGTGGCCGTTGCCGAGAGCAAGCTGGCAGACCTCGAGAACTTTCGACTCGAATATCAAGAACAGTGGATCGCCCGTGGCGCCCACGGGGTGTCGGGGCAGTGGTTGTTGGGTTACCAAGGATTTCTTGCGCAACTGGGCACGGCCATCGATCAGCAGCGCCAGAGCCTGGTCTGGCACCAGAACAACCTGGAGAAGGCCCGCCAGAGCTGGCAAGAAGCATTCGCCCGAGTCGAAGGGCTGCGCAAACTGGTGCAGCGTTATATCGATGAGGCGCGGCAACTGGAAGACAAGCGCGAACAGAAATTGCTCGATGAATTGTCCCAGCGCCTGCCGCGGCAGAATCCCTACTGATGGGAAACGAGGATTTTGTCGGATGAACGAGGCAAAACCTTGCTCAGACCTTTACCAGATGCTACACCTTGTACACGTATGTCCATGACAAGGAAGCCGATCATGTCAGTCGTTACCGAAGTATCCCCCGATGGGCATAAGCTGACGATCTCGATCAAGGGTCGATTCGATTTCGGGCGGCATCAGGAGTTTCGTGAGTCCTATGAGCGGCTCCACAAGAAACCTGACTCCATCGTGGTGGATTTGAAAGAAGCCACCTACCTCGACAGTTCCGCCTTGGGCATGCTCCTGCTGTTGCGCGATCATGCCGGTGGCGACCAGTCGGATATCCGCGTCGTCAACAGCAGCAGCGACGTCAAGAAAATCCTCGCGATCTCCAATTTCGACAAGCTGTTCGACATCAGTTGATCGCCATGCAATCGTCGTCGGAGCCACTGACGGTCCTGATTGCCGAAGACAGCGCCGCTGATCGACTGCTGCTGTCGACCATTGTCCGCCGCCAGGGCCACCATGTGCTCACGGCGGCCGATGGCGCCGAAGCGGTCGATGTCTATCTGCAACAGCGTCCGCACCTGGTGCTGATGGACGCGATGATGCCGGTGATGGACGGCTTCGAAGCGGCGCAGAAAATCAAACAGTTGGCCGGGGACCAGTTGGTCCCGATCATTTTCCTCACCTCGCTGACTGAGAGCGAAGCCCTGGCCCGTTGCCTGGAAGCAGGTGGCGACGATTTCCTGGCCAAACCCTACAACCAAGTGATCCTGACGGCCAAGATCAAGGCCATGGACCGCTTGCGCCGGTTGCAGGCCACGGTGGTGGAACAGCGCGACCAGATCGCCCGGCACCATGATTATCTGCTCAACGAACAACGGGTCGCCAAGGCCGTGTTCGACAAGATCGCCCACTCCGGTTGCCTGAGCGCGCCGAACATCCGTTATTTGCAATCCCCCTACGCCTTGTTCAACGGCGACCTGCTGCTGGCCGCGTTCAACCCGGCCGGCGACATGCACATCCTGTTGGGGGATTTCACCGGGCACGGCTTGCCGGCGGCGGTCGGCGCGATGCCCCTGGCGGAAGTGTTCTACGGGATGACGGCCAAGGGCTATGGGCTGGCGCAAATCCTGCGGGAGATGAATGCCAAGCTCAAACGCATCCTGCCAGTGGATATGTTCTGCTGCGCGACGCTGTTATGCCTGAGCTTCCAGCGCTGCACGGTGGAGATCTGGAACGGCGGCATGCCCGATGGTTACCTGCATGACAGCCTCAGCGGCGTGCGCACGCCTTTGCCGGCGCGGCACTTGCCATTGGGCGTGCTCACCCCGCAGTTGTTCGATGACCGCACCGAAGTGCATCCGATGTCGCTGGGGGATCGGGTGTTCCTGCTGTCCGATGGCGTCATCGAGACCAGTGACCGCGACGACCAGCCGTTTGGCGTGGAGCGGTTGCAGCAGGTGTTTTCGGCCAACCGTGAGCCCGACCGTCTTTTTGAAGATATCCAGCAGGCGCTGCTGGATTTTCGTGGTGAGGCCCGTGACGACTTCAGCATGGTCGAGGTGCGGCTGGTCGCTCCGACGCAACTCAATCCGCCACCACCGGTCTATTCCGATAGCGGCCAGTCCAGCCCGCTGGATTGGTCGGTGAGCTTCGAGTTCCGTGCGCAGACCCTCAAGCGCTTCAACCCGATGCCCTACCTGTTGCAGTTGCTGCTGGAGGTGCATGGGCTCAGGGCGCAGAGTGGCGCCCTTTACAGCGTCATGTCGGAGCTCTACTCCAATGCCCTGGATCACGGGGTGCTGGGCCTCGATTCGAGTCTCAAGCGTGATGCGGCGGGTTTCGCCCGCTACTACAGGGAGCGCAATACGCGCCTGGATGAGTTGAGCGACGGTTACGTGCGGGTGCACTTGCACGTTTCGCCAAACGGCGAGGGCGGACGCCTGGCCATCGAAGTCGAAGACAGTGGCGAAGGGTTCGATGTCGCCCGGGTGCTGGCACGGCCCGTGGACAGTGATCGATTGTCGGGGCGCGGCGTGAGCCTGGTTCGCCAACTGAGCCATCAGGCCAGTTGGTCAGACGATGGTCGTAGTGCGCGCGTGGAGTTTTTCTGGGAGGCTCTGGCATAATTGGGGCCATTCTTGATCAGGGAGCGAACAAGTGAACGAGATTCATCTGGACCGCGACGTGCTTAGCACGTTGAAGGAAGTCATGGAGGAGGGGTATCCGGAGTTGCTGGATACGTTTCTCAACGACTCCGAGGCTCGCTTGCGCGTGCTGCATGAAGCACGGGACGCTGAAAAACTGAGCGCCACCGCCCACAGCTTCAAGGGCAGCAGCAGCAACATGGGCGCCATTCGCCTGGCCGAGCTGTGCGGCGAGCTGGAACAGCGTGCCAAGCAGCCGTCATTGGGCGGCATCGAAAATCTGGTCAACGAAATCGACAGCGAATTCGCCCATGTCCGCAAGCTGTGCCGGGAAGAGCGTGAAGGTTTCCACTGCTGAGATTTGACGGTCGGGTAAAACGTTGGCCCGTGCCTTGCATTGCCTAGTCTCGACTGTACCTATGATTCCAGTACAGCGGAGACCTTTTTATGCCCGTCACCCCTAATTCATTGCTCCAGGCCTCCGTCCAGGCCAAGCCCCAGGCCGCCGTCAATTCACCGGCAGCGGCCCCGGACCTCGGGGATAGAGCCTCCAGCTTCGCTCAAGTCTTCGCCAAGCAGGCACCTGCCAAAGCCGCAGCGGCCCCAGAGCCCGTGGTGAAACCGGCGCGCGACAAGGCCGCTGACAACACCGTCAAAAAAGACGACGGCAACGAAACCCCCGCCGCCCCGGAACCGACTGTTGCCGATAGCGGCAAACCCTTGCCCGCGGACAAACCGGCCAGCACCGACGACAAAGCGGCCAGCGATAACGATGCCGACGCGGCTCAAGCGCCGGTGGCGGATGCGGCACCGGTCGATCCGAGCCTCGACCCAGGCGCGCTGACGGACATGGCGGTGCCGGTCGCGACAGCCCCGGCCGAACCTGCCCCCGTAGTGGTTACGGCTGAGGCTCAGGTAACGACTGCGGTCGCGGCACCGGTTGTCCCATTGGCCGCACCGGCCCAGCCTGCGGTTCCGGTCGTCGATCCAGCCTTCGATCCACAAGCCGATCCGCTCGACGCATTGCCCGCCTTGCGCTTGGCAATGGAGCAGAGCGGTCATGTTTCCGCCAGCAGCCAGGCGCAGCCCAAGAGCGCTGCCCCGGCGTCGCTCGACGGCGAGCCGACTTCAGCGCAGACCTTCGCCGCCGGCATGGCCAGCATGCTCGGCGTGCAAGCCGACCAGAACAGCACGGAGTCCGGCAGCCAGGGCGGTGACAAGGCCTTCGGCGGCTTGATCAGCGAGGGCCTCAAAGACTTGGGCGCCGCGTCCAGTGACACCCGCGTAGACGATTTCGCCAACCGCCTGGCTGCACTGACCCAGGCCGCCACGCCCAAAACCGCCAACGCGGTGCCGATCAACCAACCTATCGCAATGAACCAGAGCGGTTGGACCGAAGAGGTGGTGAACCGGGTGATGTACCTGTCCAGCGTCAATCTCAAGGCGGCCGACATCCAATTGCAGCCCGCCGAACTCGGGCGCCTGGATATCCGGGTGAACATGGTGCCGGACCAGCAGACCCAGGTCACCTTCATGAGCGCCCACTCCGGCGTTCGCGAAGCCCTCGAAGGCCAGATGCATCGCCTGCGGGACAGTTTTGCCCAACAGGGCATGGGCCAGGTCGACGTCAGCGTGTCGGACCAATCCCGTGGTTCGCAGAACCAGGAGCAGCAAGCCCAGCAGCAGGCCCGGGCGGGGCGTTCGACCTCTTCCGGTGGACCGGTGGAAGCCGGGGATGAAGCCACTGCGGCCAGCATCGCTGAAGTGGCCGCCAGCACGACCAGCGTCATCGGCACCAGCGCGGTCGACTATTACGCCTGATCCAATGACGTTTTCCCCCTGTGGGAGCGGGCTTGCTCGCGAAGGCGGTGTGTCAGTTAACAGCTACGTCGACTGAAACACCGCCTTCGCGAGCAAGCCCGCTCCCACATTGGTTTCTGGCATTTGAAGATTGCATCTGAGGTCGTCCTTCCTCTTCTGGCATAACACTTGCTCCAGCCTTGCCGTGCAACAGTGAAAACCCCGATTAGTGACGGATTATTGGCATGGCGAAGAGCGAAGCAGCAGCTGTAAAAGACCCTGCAACCAAAGGCAAACTCAAGCTGATCATCATGATCGTGGTGGGTTTGCTCCTGGCGATCGGCGTGTCCGTGGGGGCAACCTGGTATTTCATGCACAGCGCTCAAAGCAAGCCGGCGGCGGCAGCGGCCGAAGTCGCGCCAGTGGGCAAGCAGCCGGCGATTTTCGAACCGATGGCGCCGGCCTTCGTGGCCAACTACACCGTGAACGGTCGCCAACGCTACATGCAGGTCAGCATTACGTTGCAGGGGCGCAACCAGGCTGACCTGGAAGCGCTTCGGGTCCACATGCCGCTGATTCGCAACAATCTGGTGATGCTGTTTTCCGGACAGAGTTTCGACACCCTGGCCACCCCCGTCGGCCAGGAAATGCTGCGCCAGAAAGCCACGGCCAGCGTGCAGGAAGTGGCTCAGAAAGAGCTCGGCAAAGTGGTGATCGAACAGTTGCTCTTCACTAACTTCGTATTGCAGTAGGAACACGACATGGCCGTGCAGGACCTGCTGTCCCAGGACGAAATCGATGCGCTGTTGCATGGTGTCGACGACGGTCTGGTACAGACCGAAAACGCTGCTGAACCGGGCAGCGTCAAAAGCTACGACCTGACCAGCCAGGATCGCATCGTTCGCGGACGCATGCCGACCCTGGAAATGATCAACGAGCGTTTCGCCCGGTACACCCGCATCAGCATGTTCAACATGCTGCGCCGCTCGGCCGATGTGGCCGTGGGTGGCGTGCAGGTGATGAAGTTCGGCGAGTACGTGCATTCGCTGTACGTGCCCACCAGCCTCAACTTGGTGAAGATCAAGCCGTTGCGCGGTACTGCGTTGTTCATCCTCGACGCCAAACTGGTGTTCAAGCTGGTGGACAACTTCTTCGGCGGCGACGGTCGTCACGCCAAGATCGAAGGTCGCGAATTCACCCCGACCGAGCTGCGAGTGGTGCGCATGGTGCTGGAGCAGGCCTTCATCGATTTGAAGGAAGCCTGGCAGGCGATCATGGAAGTGAACTTCGAGTACATCAACTCGGAAGTGAACCCGGCCATGGCCAACATCGTCGGGCCGAGCGAAGCCATCGTGGTCTCGACCTTCCACATCGAACTCGATGGCGGTGGCGGCGACCTGCACGTGACCATGCCGTATTCGATGATCGAGCCGGTGCGGGAAATGCTCGACGCCGGTTTCCAGTCGGACCTCGACGACCAGGATGAACGTTGGATCAACGCCTTGCGCCAGGACGTGCTCGACGTCGATGTGCCGATCGGCGCGACGGTCGCCCGGCGCCAACTGCGCCTGCGGGACATCTTGCACATGCAGCCGGGTGACATCATTCCGGTCGAGATGCCCGACGAAATGATCATGCGCGCCAATGGCGTACCGGCCTTCAAGGTCAAGATGGGCTCTCACAAAGGCAACCTGGCGTTGCAGGTGATCGAGCCGATCGAACGCCGCTGAGCGGTGTCGAATTTTTATGTTTGCGTTTCTAACTGATTTTTGCCCGCCGAGGACAAATGATGGCTAACGATATGAACACCCAGGATGACCAGGCGCTGGCCGACGAATGGGCCGCGGCCCTGGAAGAAACCGGCGATGCCGGGCAGGCTGACATCGATGCCTTGCTGGCCGCCGATAGCGGTAACCACGGCTCCAATCGCTTGCCGATGGAAGAGTTTGGCAGCGTGCCCAAGAGCAACGAACAGGTGACGCTGGACGGGCCGAACCTGGACGTGATCCTCGACATTCCGGTGTCCATCTCCATGGAAGTGGGCAGCACCGATATCAACATCCGCAACCTGCTGCAGCTCAACCAGGGCTCGGTGATCGAGCTGGACCGCCTGGCCGGCGAGCCGCTCGACGTGCTGGTCAACGGCACCTTGATCGCCCATGGCGAAGTGGTGGTGGTCAACGAGAAGTTCGGCATTCGCCTGACGGACGTGATCAGCCCGAGCGAACGCATCAAGAAGCTGCGCTGAGTGAAAGGTTTTCTCGCCGCAGCGTCGATGCTGCCCTTGAGCGTGCTGGCGGCCGAACCGGTTGCCACGGCCGCCGTTGCGCCGACGTCGGGCACGGGGATCGCCGGGCAACTGGCGCAACTGGTGCTCGGCTTGCTGCTGGTGCTGGGCTTGATCTTCTTTCTCGCCTGGTTGTTGCGGCGCGTGCAACAGGCGGGGCCGGCCGGCAAGGGCCAGGTCATCGACATCGTCGGTTCCCGTGCGCTCGGGCCGCGCGACCGGCTGGTGCTGGTGCAGGTCGGCAACGAGCAGATCCTGCTGGGCCTGAGCCCGGGCACCATCACTGCGTTGCACGTCCTCAAGGAGCCGGTACAGGTACCCTCCACCGAGTCGGCCAGCCCCGAATTTGCCCAGCGCCTCATGGAGCTGCTGGGGAAAGACCAGAAGGATAAAAAGTAATGCCGTTGCGCATTCTGTTGGCATTGGCCCTGATGCTGGCCGCACCGTTGGCGTTCGCCGCGGACCCGCTGTCGATCCCGGCGATCACCCTGGGAACCAACGCCGAAGGGGCCCAGGAATACTCGGTCAGCCTGCAGATCCTGCTGATCATGACCGCGCTGAGTTTCATTCCGGCGTTCGTCATGCTGATGACCAGCTTCACCCGGATCATCATTGTCTTTTCGATCCTGCGCCAGGCCCTGGGCCTGCAACAGACCCCCTCGAACCAGATCCTCACTGGCATGGCGCTGTTCCTGACCATGTTCATCATGGCGCCCGTGTTCGACCGGGTGAACCGGGATGCGCTGCAGCCTTACCTGGCGGAACAACTCAGCGCCCAGGATGCCGTAGCCAAGGCCCAGGTGCCGATCAAGGACTTCATGCTGGCCCAGACTCGCAGCAGTGACTTGGAATTGTTCATGCGCCTGTCCAAGCGCACCGACATCCCGAGTGCTGACCAGGCACCGCTGACCATCCTGGTGCCGGCGTTCGTGACGTCCGAGCTGAAGACCGCGTTCCAGATCGGTTTCATGATTTTCATCCCGTTCCTGATCATCGACCTGGTGGTCGCCAGCGTACTGATGGCCATGGGTATGATGATGCTCTCGCCGCTGATCATTTCCCTGCCGTTCAAGATCATGCTGTTTGTATTGGTGGATGGCTGGGCGCTGATCATCGGTACCCTGGCGGGCAGTTTCGGCGGTGTTTAGGCCTCTTGTACGGGTAGGACAATATGACGCCTGAAGTAGCGGTAGACCTGTTCCGTGAAGCGCTCTGGCTGACGACTATGATGGTTGCCATCCTGGTGATCCCCAGCCTGCTGGTGGGCTTGCTGGTGGCGATGTTCCAGGCTGCGACCCAGATCAACGAACAGACCTTGAGCTTCCTGCCGCGCCTGTTGGTGATGCTGGTGACGTTGATCGTCGCCGGCCCCTGGATGGTACAGACCTTCATGGAATACATCCTGCAGTTGTACGGCAGTATTCCGCAGTTGATCGGCTGACCCCATGTCGATGCTCGAGCTGACGGACACCCAGATCAGCACGTGGGTGGCATCATTCATTCTGCCGCTGTTTCGCGTCACCGCGGTGCTGATGAGCATGCCGATCTTCGGCACGACACTGGTGCCAACTCGGGTGCGTTTGTACTTCGCCCTGGCGATCACGGTGGTTATCGCACCTGGGCTGCCACCGATGCCGCCGGTCAATGCCCTGGACCTCAGTGCGCTGATGCTGGTGGCCGAGCAGATTCTCATCGGTGCCTTGATGGGGTTCTCGCTGCAACTGTTCTTCCAGGCCTTTGTGGTGGCCGGGCAAATCATTTCGATCCAGATGGGCATGGCCTTCGCGTCCATGATCGACCCCACCAACGGCGTCAACACCGCGGTGATCGGCCAGTTCCTGACGATGCTGGTGACCCTGTTGTTCCTCGCCATGAACGGACATCTGGTGGTGTTCGAGGTCTTGACCGAGAGCTTTACCACCATGCCAGTGGGCAGCGCATTGCTGGTCAATCATTTCTGGGACATCGCCGGCAAGCTCGGCTGGGTCCTCGGCGCCGCGATGGTGCTGGTATTGCCGGCGATCACGGCGTTGCTGGTGGTCAACATCGCGTTTGGCGTGATGACCCGGGCGGCGCCGCAATTGAATATTTTCTCCATCGGTTTCCCGTTGACCCTGGTGCTGGGCCTGGTGATTTTCTGGGTCAGCCTGGGGGATATCCTCAACCAGTATCAGCCGCTGGCCACCCAGGCCTTGCAGCTGCTGCGCGACATGGCACAGGCACGCTGAACCATGGCCGAGAGCGAGAGTGGTCAGGACAAGACAGAAGACCCCACGGAAAAGCGCCTGCGCGAATCCCGTGAAAAGGGCGAGATCGCCCGATCCAAGGAGCTCAATACGCTGGCGGTGATGCTGGCCGGGGCGGGCGGGTTGCTGATCTACGGCGGGGGGCTGGCGTTGGATCTGCTGGAAATCATGCGGCTTAATTTTTCCCTGCCTCGTGAGGTGCTGCTCAGTCCGGAGGCGATGGGGCAATATTTGCTGCATTCCGGCAAGATCGCGATTCTGGCGGTGCAGCCAGTGCTGATATTTCTGCTGCTGGCCGCCATTATTGGTCCTATTTCCTTGGGTGGCTGGCTGTTCGCCGGCAAAAGCCTTGCGCCGAAGTTCAGTCGAATGAACCCGGCCAGCGGTCTGAAGCGGATGTTTTCCACCAATGCGTTGATGGAGCTGCTCAAGGCCCTCGGAAAATTCTTCCTGGTTCTTTTTGTCGCGTTGACGGTTTTGCAGGCTGACATCGATGACCTGCTGCGCATTGCCCATGAGCCGCTGGAACAGGCCATTATCCACAGCGTGCAGTTAGTGGGCTGGAGCACGTTGTGGATGGCCTGCGGCTTGATCCTGATTGCTGCGATCGATGTGCCGATCCAGCTCTATCAGAGCAAGCAGAAGCTGATGATGACCAAGCAGGAGATACGCGACGAACACAAGGATCAGGAAGGCAAACCGGAGGTCAAGCAACGGATCCGCCAGTTGCAGCGCGAGGTCTCCCAGCGGCGGATGATGGCGGCAATCCCCGATGCCGATGTGGTCATCACCAACCCGACGCACTACGCTGTCGCCCTCAAGTACGACCCCGAAAAAGGCAACGCTCCCGTGTTGCTGGCCAAGGGCAGTGACTTCCTGGCACTGAAGATCCGTGAGATCGCCGTGGCCAATGAAGTGATGCTGCTCGAATCCCCGGCGTTGGCGCGATCGATTTATTACTCCACCGAACTCGACCAGGAAATCCCTGGGGGGCTGTATTTGGCTGTTGCGCAGGTATTGGCCTACGTCTACCAGATCCGCCAGCACCGCGCTGGCAAGGGTAAGCGCCCTGAGCCGCTCAAGGATTTGCCGATCCCGCCGGATTTGCGGCGTGACACTTGAGTGCTTATCGGCGCTAGTAATCAGCCGCCTCTAAAATATACCTGCGGATATATCTAATTCTTCTTTCAATGGTTTCGCCCGTTTTTATAGACATCTCATTGCGATAAGCCATGTTTTTGCTGCCTGGGGTTCCTGATTTGATGGCTTGCTCGTGAAAAAAAACTATTGCGTCGTCATAAAAATTCGTCTTCAGAATTTTTTTTCCGGAAGCATCGATTTCAGTGAAGGGGCTTTGGGGGGCCGGTATTCCTTCATTGTCGAACGGAATGTTTTGATGATGTGAGAAATATGCTTCAGCAGCGTTTTTTTTATTTGGAGTCGGTCTGAAGCTGATTTGGATTTTTTCCGAGAGTGCTGCTTGCAGTGTTTTGGTTTCTGAGATTAACGTTAGCTGATCTTTAACCGTTTTTTCCACAACCGATTTGATTTTTGCCGAGCTCGGTTTATTTATCGATAACAAGGTCTTTTGGACCCGCCTTAGCGCGGTTTGCTTCAAATACTGGGACATCAGACTAGCTGGAGCGCCGACGTGTCCCGTTGGGTCTCTCCGATTGATAGGGTCGCCGATGCAATATGCATACGGATTCAATCCACCCTCGCCAAACGGGCTCAAACTGTCTGGACTATTAATTCGCATCAAAACCGGATTGAACGCCAGATAACCATTTCCCAGCAAATAATGCCCGGTCACCGGATCCGGTCGCTCTCCATTGAAGCCGAGCAAGCTCAACAAACCGTTGTCGATAGTTCGATTGCCATAAGGCGAATAGGCATGGGACTGCCTTTCATTGGCGGAAACGGCATGCAATACCGAGCGTTGTTGATCGGTCGCCAACAGTGTCGCTTGCTTTGCGCTGCCTTGGGTTTCGGTCTGGGCCAGCAATTGATCGCCATGTTGAACAATTGACCGGCTGATGGCTCCTTCGATTTCTGTCGCCAGGCGAGACTTGCAATAAAACCGCTGGACAGGCGCGTGAGTCATCAAGGTGTGGCTGGTGAGGCGATCCAGTGGGTCATAGCGGTAAGTGCAGAGGCGCGTGGCTGACATGGTCGATGCTCCGTTCGGGTGAGGCTCCGTTGGATTATCGGGGTTGGGATGCAGAGGGGAAACTAGCAGAACTGTTAGGTTTGCCTGGAAAGCGACAGGCCCCGTGGCGAGGGAGCTTGCTCCCGCTCGGTTGCGCAGCGACCGCCATAACACAGGGGCTGCGGTGTGTCTGATGCTGCGCATTCGGCTGGTTTCGGGGCCGCTTCGCGACCCAGCGGGAGCAAGCTCCCTCGCCACAGGTTCGTCGTTTGCCTTAGGTGAACAGCATGACCCTGTGGAGCGAGCCTGCTCGCGAATGCGGTAATCCAGTCCATGCAAATGTTGACTGACAAATCGCAATCGCGAGCAGGCTCGCTCCCACAGGGTTGAATGTGCGTCAGCCGCTCTATTGCAGTCTTCAAGAAAAGTTGGAAGGCTTCTTGCAATACCCCGTCTGCGCCCCTTCCGGGCGTCAAAAGTTTGCTTCACAGGAACGGGGAATTTTGGTGGATCGCTCTCAGTTACTCAGCTCTGCACGCAGCAATGTCGTAGACCTCAGCCGGGGTAATCTGGGCGTGCCGCTGTTGCTGCTGGTCATGCTCGCCATGATGATGCTGCCGGTGCCGCCGTTCCTGCTGGACGTGTTCTTCACGTTCAACATCGCCCTGTCGATCGTGGTGCTGCTGGTGTGCGTCTACGCCCTGCGGCCGCTGGATTTCGCCGTGTTCCCGACCATCCTGCTGGTGGCCACGCTGTTGCGCCTGGCGCTGAACGTGGCGTCCACCCGGGTGGTGATGATTCATGGCCAAGAAGGCCACGCCGCCGCCGGTAAGGTGATCCAGGCCTTCGGTGAGGTGGTGATCGGCGGTAACTACGTGGTCGGTATCGTGGTTTTTGCGATCTTGATGATCATCAACTTCGTCGTGGTGACCAAGGGCGCCGGGCGGATTTCCGAGGTGAGCGCACGTTTCACCCTCGATGCGATGCCCGGCAAGCAGATGGCGATCGACGCCGACCTCAACGCCGGCCTGATCGACCAGAGCCAGGCCAAGCTGCGTCGCCTGGAAGTGGCCCAGGAAGCCGAGTTCTACGGCTCCATGGACGGTGCCAGCAAATTCGTGCGCGGTGACGCCATCGCCGGCCTGTTGATTCTGTTCATCAACCTGATCGGCGGCATGGCCGTCGGCATCTTTCAGCACGGCATGACCTTCGGCGATGCCGGCAAGGTCTACGCCTTGTTGACCATTGGTGACGGTTTGGTGGCGCAATTGCCATCACTGCTGTTATCCACAGCCGCCGCGATCATGGTGACCCGTGCGTCGGGCTCCGAAGACATGGGCAAGCAGATCAGCCGACAAATGTTCGCCTCGCCCAAGGCCCTGGCCGTTGCCGCCGGCCTGATGGCGGTGATGGGCCTGGTGCCTGGCATGCCGCATTTCTCCTTCCTGAGCATGGCGGCCCTGGCGGCTGGCGGTGCCTACCTGTTCTGGAAGAAGCAGAACGTGCAGAAAGTCCAGGCCCTGCAAGAGGTCAAGCGCCAGCAGGAACTGCTGCCGTCGCCGGCCCGCGCCATGGAAACCAAGGAATTGGGCTGGGATGACGTGACGCCCATCGACATGATCGGCCTGGAAGTCGGTTATCGCCTGATTCCGTTGGTCGACCGCAACCAGGGTGGTCAGTTGCTGGCGCGGATCAAGGGGGTGCGCAAGAAGCTCTCCCAGGACCTGGGCTTCCTGATGCCCACCGTGCACATCCGCGACAACCTCGACCTGGCGCCGAGCGCCTATCGCCTGACACTGATGGGTGTGATCCTGGCCGAAGCCGAGATCTACCCCGACCGCGAGCTGGCGATCAACCCTGGCCAGGTCTACGGCAGCCTCAACGGCATCACCGCCAAGGATCCGGCTTTTGGCCTGGAGGCGGTGTGGATCGAAATCAGCCAGCGGGCCCAGGCCCAGTCCCTCGGCTACACCGTGGTGGACGCCAGTACCGTGGTGGCGACCCACTTGAACCAGATTCTGTACAAGCACTCCAGCGAGTTGATTGGCCACGAAGAAGTCCAGCAACTCCTGCAAGTACTGGCCAAAGGCTCGCCGAAGCTGGCTGAAGAGTTGGTGCCGGGCGTGGTTTCGTTGTCGCAGTTGCTCAAGGTCCTGCAAGCGTTGTTGGCCGAGCAAGTGCCTGTGCGCGACATACGCAGTATTGCCGAAGCCATCGCCAACAACGCGTCCAAGAGTCAAGATACCGCCGCCCTGGTGGCCGCGGTTCGGGTCGGCGTATCCCGTGCAATCGTCCAAAGCATTGTAGGCACTGAGTCTGAGCTGCCTGTTATCACCTTGGAGCCAAGGTTGGAACAGATATTGCTCAATAGTCTGCAGAAGGCAGGACAAGGCTCGGAAGAGGGTGTTCTGCTGGAGCCAAGCATGGCCGAGAAGCTGCAGCGTTCGCTGATCGAGGCAGCCCAGCGGCAAGAGATGCAAGGCCAACCGGTGATCCTGCTGGTGGCCGGTCCGATTCGCGCGATGCTCTCGCGATTCGGACGCCTCGCGGTCCCGGGGCTGCATGTGCTGGCGTACCAGGAAATACCGGACAACAAGCAAGTGACCATCGTTGCGACAGTAGGGCCCAACGGCTGAGGTAGTGGTTTATGCAAGTGAAGCGTTTTTTCGCCGCAGACATGCGTCAGGCCATGAAACTGGTTCGTGACGAGCTGGGCGCTGAAGCAGCCATCATTGGCAACCGTCGTATCGCCGGCGGTGTCGAGCTGACGGCGGCCCTGGATTACAAATTGTCGGCGCTGGCGCCACGGGTTCCGAACATGGAACTTGAAGACGAGCTGCGCAAGACTCAATCGCGCATCGCCAGCGCCCAGGCCGAACTGAGCCTGCGCAGCAGCGAAGGCGAAGGCGCGCCGGGCACCAATCGTCAATTGTTCGCCGGTCAGCCGCTGACCGCCGGCCTGCCGTTGACCGCCGCCGAACCGCTGATGGAACAGGTCCAGGCCGAACCGCGTCGTCCAGAGCCGGCACCTGCCGCGCCAGCCCGTGGGCTTGACCCGCGCGCCCTGGACTCGATGCGCTTCGAACTCAACAGCCTGCGCGAGCTGATGGAAGTCCAGCTCGGCTCCCTGGCCTGGAACCAGCTGCAAGGCAGCCGTCCGGCCCAGGCCAACCTGTGGCGTCGCCTGCAACGCATCGGCCTGTCCGGCCCGTTGTCCCGCGACCTGCTGGCGCTGATCAATGGTATCGAAGAGCCGCGCCAGGCCTGGCGCATGCTGCTGGCGCACCTGGCACGCATGATTGCCACGCCGGAAGTCGAGCCGCTGGAAGAGGGCGGGGTCATTGCCATGGTCGGTCCTGCCGGCATGGGCAAGACCACCACCCTGGCCAAGCTCGCCGCCCGTTATGTACTCAAGTACGGCGCCCAGAGCATCGCCCTGGTAAGCATGGACAGTTTCCGCATCGGTGCCCAGGAACAACTCAAGACCCTGGGCCGGATCCTCAATGTGTCGGTGACCCATGTGGATCCGGGCCAATCCCTGGCCCAGGCGCTGGAACCGCTGCTGCGCAAACGCGTCGTGCTGATCGATACCGCCGGCCTGCAAGCCAGCGATCCGGCCCTGCGCATGCAGCTCGAAAGCCTGGCCGGACGCGGTATCAAGTCAAAAAATTATCTCGTGTTGGCAACCACCAGCCAGAAACAGGTTCTAACCGCCGCATACCACAGCTACAAACGCTGCGGGCTGGCCGGCTGCATCCTGACTAAGCTGGACGAAACGGCAAGCCTGGGCGAGGTGTTGAGCCTGGCGATCGGTCATGAACTGCCGGTGGCCTACCTGACCGACGGGCCGCGGATCCCGGATGATTTGCATCTGCCGCGCCGTCATCAACTGGTCAGTCGTGCCGTGAGTGTGCAAATGCAGGAAGAACCCAGCGAAGAAGCCATGGCTGACATGTTCGCTGACATCTACCACAGCCCGACCAAGCAGGTCGGCTGAGGTAATCATGAATATTTTTTGTACCTACATCGATGGTCTGCCATGCATTGTTCCGTATGCGAACGCGCAGCCAGTAATGTGGCCTCCGTCTAAGAAGACAAGGTAAAGAACGAACATGGGCAGCATGCATCCCGTACAGGTGATCGCGGTGACCGGCGGCAAAGGTGGCGTCGGGAAGACTAACGTGTCAGTGAACTTGTCCCTGGCTCTGGCAGAGCTTGGCCGACGGGTCATGCTGCTGGACGCCGACCTGGGCCTGGCGAACGTCGACGTGTTGCTGGGGCTTACCCCCAAACGCACCCTGGCGGACGTGATCGAAGGCCGTTGCGAACTGCGCGACGTGCTGTTGCAGGGGCCGGGCGGGATTCGCATCGTGCCGGCTGCCTCCGGCACCCAGAGCATGGTTCACCTGACCCCGGCGCAGCACGCGGGCCTGATCCAGGCGTTCAGCGACATCGGCGATAACCTCGATGTGCTGGTGATCGACACCGCGGCCGGCATCGGCGACTCGGTCGTCAGTTTCGTGCGCGCCGCCCAGGAAGTGCTGCTGGTGGTCTGCGACGAACCGACGTCCATCACCGACGCCTATGCCCTGATCAAACTGCTTAACCGCGACTATGGCATGAACCGCTTCCGCGTCCTGGCCAACATGGCCCAGAGCCCGCAGGAAGGACGCAACCTGTTCGCCAAGTTGACGAAGGTCACCGATCGCTTCCTGGACGTCGCCCTACAATACGTCGGTGCAGTGCCTTACGACGAAAGCGTGCGCAAGGCCGTCCAGAAGCAACGTGCCGTTTATGAAGCCTTTCCACGTTCCAAATGCGCGCTGGCGTTCAAGGCGATCGCCCAAAAGGTCGATACCTGGCCGCTGCCGGCCAACCCCCGCGGGCATCTGGAGTTTTTCGTCGAGCGTCTTGTGCAACAAACAGCAGGGCCCGTGTTATGACAGCCAGCGGTTACAACCATCTCTACAAAAAATCGGCACGGGACGCCCAATACGAATTGATCGAGCGTTATGCGCCACTGGTCAAGCGTATCGCCTATCACTTGCTGGCGCGGTTGCCGGCCAGTGTCCAGGTCGAGGATTTGATCCAGGCCGGCATGATCGGCCTGCTTGAAGTGTCGAACAAATACGACGCCAGCAAGGGCGCCAGTTTCGAGACCTATGCCGGTATTCGCATTCGTGGGGCGATGCTCGATGAAGTCCGCAAGGGCGATTGGGCGCCGCGTTCGGTGCACCGCAATACCCGCATGGTCAGTGACGCGATTCGGGCAATCGAAGCTAAAACTGGGCGTGACGCTAAAGATCACGAGGTTGCGGCCGAACTCCAGTTGAGTCTCGATGATTATTACGGGATTTTGAACGATACCTTGGGCAGTCGCCTGTTCAGCTTCGACGACCTCTTGCAGGACGGCGAGCACGAAGGGCTGCATGAGGATAACGCGAGTGCTCACATGGAGCCGTCACGTGACCTGGAAGATGAACGTTTCCAGAGCGCGCTGGCGGATGCGATTGCCAATTTGCCGGAACGTGAGCGACTGGTCTTGGCGCTGTACTACGACGAAGAGCTGAACCTCAAGGAAATCGGTGAGGTCCTGGGGGTCAGCGAATCTCGGGTCAGCCAGTTACACAGCCAGTGCGCGGCCCGCTTGCGGGGCCGTTTGGGGGAGTGGCGAGCGCGCTGACAGGCAGTGTGGGGACACTGCGAGCGGGACTGGCATGGCGTTGCCGGGTCAGTTTCCATCCGTTGTGCTCCAGACCGTTGTCGAGTGTTGTGCCGGAATTGATTGAAATGGCGCGTCCAGGTGCTGGGCGCGTTTAAGACTGCTTGGAGGTCGAATTGGACAAGAACATGAAAATCCTCATCGTTGATGACTTCTCAACGATGCGGCGGATCATAAAAAACCTGTTGCGTGACCTTGGGTTCACCAACACGGTCGAGGCGGATGATGGCGTCACAGCCATTCCGGTCCTCAACAGCGGGAGCATCGACTTTCTGGTGACTGACTGGAACATGCCCGGCATGACCGGTATCGACTTGCTGCGCCATGTGCGCGCCGACGAAAAACTCAAGCACCTCCCGGTGCTGATGGTGACTGCCGAAGCCAAGCGCGAGCAGATCATCGAAGCGGCCCAGGCCGGTGTAAACGGCTATGTGGTCAAGCCCTTCACGGCCCAGGCGTTGAAAGAGAAGATCGAAAAAATCTTCGAACGCATCGGTTAACGGCGCCACGGGGGAGCTATGGACAACGAATCTTCAATGGGCGATTTCGAATCGACCCTGAAAAAACATGCCCGCGAACTGGTCGACAGCCTTGAAAAAGGTCGCTTTGGCGATGCGGTTCAAATGATCCATGAGCTCAACCAGACCCGTGACCGTGGTCTGTATCAGGAAGTGGGCAAGCTCACGCGTGAACTGCACAGCGCGATTGTCAATTTCCAGATCGACCCGCACATGCCGCAGGCCGAGGAAGTCTCGCAGATCACCGACGCCACCGAGCGCCTGGGCTATGTGGTCAAGCTGACGGAGGCCGCGGCCAACCGCACCATGGACCTGGTGGAAAGCGCAACACCGCTGGTCAATGGCCTGAGTGAAGAGGCCCAGGCCTTGAGCACCGACTGGGGCCGGTTCATGCGTCGCGAAGTCGGTGCTGAAGAATTTCGGGAGCTGGCCCGTCGGGTCGACGGTTTCCTGACGCGCAGCAGCAACGAAAACCGCGCCGTGGCCAGTAACCTCAACGACATTCTGCTGGCCCAGGACTATCAAGACCTGACCGGCCAGGTGATCAAGCGTGTGACCCAACTGGTCACCGAAGTGGAAAGCAACCTGCTCAAACTGGTGCTGATGGCTAGCCAGGTCGACCGCTTTGCAGGCATCGAACACGACCGTGAAGCGATACTTGCTGAAAAAGATCCACAAAAACATCTCTCTCAGGGTGAAGGTCCGCAAATTCATGCCGATAAAAGAGAAGACGTTATGTCCGGTCAGGACGATGTGGACGATTTGCTGTCCAGCCTTGGATTTTGATTTAGCCCTATTTTAGGAGCAGCCATTAATGAGCTTCGGCGCCGATGAAGAGATCCTTCAGGATTTCCTGGTTGAGGCCGGCGAGATTCTAGAGCAACTGTCCGAACAGCTGGTCGAGCTGGAAAGCCGACCTGATGATGCGGATCTGCTCAATGCAATTTTTCGCGGTTTCCACACTGTAAAAGGAGGCGCCGGCTTCCTCCAGCTCAACGAGCTGGTGGAGTGCTGTCACATTGCCGAGAACGTGTTCGACATCCTGCGCAAGGGTGAGCGTCGCGTTGATTCGGAATTGATGGACGTGGTGCTCGAAGCGCTGGATGCGGTCAACAGCATGTTCAGCGAAGTGCGCGAGCGCTCGCCGATTACCCCGGCCACCCCCGAGCTGCTCGCCGCGCTGGCACGCCTGGCCGAGCCGCAATCGGCTGACGAAGCCGCGCCGGTTGCCGAGGCAGTGGTTGAAGAACCGGTCGCCGAAGAATCGGGCGACATCACCGATAATGAATTCGAACAGTTGCTGGACTCCCTGAGTGCCGTCAAGGCCCAGGCCGAGGCACCGGCCGCTCAGGTTGCGCCGGCTGCACCGGCCAGCAATGGGGCTGGCAGCGACGAAATCACCGATGCCGAGTTCGAGTCGCTGCTCGACCAGCTTCACGGCAAGGGCCAATTCGCGCCAGATGCCGTTGTCCCGCCAGCAGCCCCGGCCGCCGCGAAAGCGGCGGGCGACAGCTCGGACATCACCGACGACGAATTCGAAGCCTTGCTCGACCAGTTGCATGGCAAGGGCACCTTTGCCGTTGACGCCCTGGATTCGGCCATCGCTTCGGCACCGACGCCGGCCAAACCTGCTGCCGCTGCCGCAGGCAGCGACCTGATCAGCGACCACGAATTCGAATCGCTGCTCGATGAGCTGCACGGCAAGGGCAAGTTCAGCGAGGTCGGTACCGCTTCCGCCGCGCCTGCCGCCGCCAAGACGGCCGCACCGGCGGCCAAGGCCGCGCCCAAACCCGCCGCCAAGGCACCGGAACCCAAGGCCGAGCCCGCCAAGCCTGCCGCTGCCGCCGCCCCGGCGCCAGCCCGTGCTCCAGCGGCTGCGCCAGCGGAAAAACCGGCCAGCGAAGCCGAGACCACCGTTCGGGTCGATACCGCGCGCCTGGACGAGATCATGAACATGGTCGGCGAACTGGTGCTGGTGCGTAACCGCCTGGTGCGCCTGGGCCTCAACAGCCAGGACGAAGCCATGTCCAAGGCTGTGTCGAACCTCGACGTGGTCACGGCCGATTTGCAGACTGCGGTCATGAAGACGCGGATGCAGCCGATCAAGAAAGTTTTCGGGCGCTTCCCGCGCTTGGTTCGCGACCTGGCTCGCCAGCTCAAGAAAGAAATCAACCTGGAACTGGTGGGTGAAGAGACCGACCTCGACAAGAACCTTGTCGAGGCCCTGGCCGACCCGCTGGTCCACTTGGTGCGCAACGCGGTCGACCACGGCATCGAGTCGCCGGAAGAACGCGAAGCCTCGGGCAAGGTCCGCAGCGGCAAGGTGATCCTGGCCGCCGAGCAGGAGGGCGACCACATCCTGCTGTCGATCTCCGATGACGGCAAAGGCATGGACCCGAACGTGTTGCGTGCCATCGCGGTGAAACGCGGTGTGATGGACAAGGATGCCGCCGACCGCCTGAGCGACACCGAGTGCTACAACCTGATCTTCGCCCCGGGTTTCTCGACCAAGACCGAGATCTCCGACGTGTCGGGCCGTGGCGTGGGCATGGACGTGGTGAAAACCAAGATTTCCCAGCTCAACGGTTCGATCAATATCTACTCGACCAAGGGCCAGGGCTCGAAGATCGTCATCAAGGTCCCGTTGACCCTGGCGATCATGCCGACGCTCATGGTGATGCTGGGCAACCAGGCCTTCGCCTTCCCGTTGGTCAACGTCAACGAGATTTTCCACCTCGACCTGTCGCGCACCAACGTGGTCGATGGCCAGGAAGTGGTCATCGTGCGGGACAAGGCGCTGCCGCTGTTCTACCTCAAGCGCTGGCTGGTCAGCTCCGCTGCTCACGTCGAGCAGGGCGAAGGCCACGTGGTGATCCTTTCGGTGGGCACCCAGCGGATCGGCTTTGTCGTCGACCAGTTGGTGGGCCAGGAAGAAGTGGTCATCAAGCCGTTGGGCAAGATGCTCCAGGGCACCCCGGGCATGTCCGGCGCCACCATCACCGGCGACGGCCGCATCGCGTTGATTCTCGATGTGCCGAGCATGCTCAAGCGTTACGCCGCCCGGCGTATTTGATTCTGGAGGGGCGTGGCCCAGGGCCGCGTCTCGTCTAACGGAGTGTTTATGGTAGTTAAAGTCCTGGTGGTGGACGATTCGGGTTTTTTCCGTCGCCGCGTCTCGGAAATTCTTTCAGCGGACACGAGTATTCAGGTCGTCGGTACCGCGACTAACGGCAAAGAGGCGATCGATCAGGCCCTGGCACTCAAGCCGGACGTGATCACCATGGACTACGAGATGCCGATGATGGACGGCATCACGGCCGTGCGGCATATCATGCAGCGCTGCCCGACCCCGGTCTTGATGTTCTCCTCCCTGACTCATGAAGGCGCCCGGGTGACCCTCGATGCGCTGGACGCCGGGGCGGTGGATTTCCTGCCGAAGAATTTCGAAGACATTTCGCGCAACCCGGACAAGGTCCGGCAGTTGCTGTGCGAAAAGGTCCACAGCATTTCCCGCAGCAATCGCCGTGTCAGTGCCTATAGCGCGCCGGCACCTGCCCCGGTGGCGGCGCCAAGCCCTGCGCCTGCGCCGACGGCTTCGAGCAGCTTCAATCCTGCACCGGTGCGTAGCGCCCCGGCACCTGCGCCGACGCGTTCGGCGCCTGCCAGTGCATCGTCGCCGGCACCCAAGCGCAAAGCCTACAAGCTGGTGGCGATCGGCACGTCCACCGGCGGCCCGGTGGCGCTGCAACGGGTCCTGACTCAGTTGCCCGCCAACTTCCCGGCCCCCATCGTGCTGATCCAGCACATGCCGGCGGCGTTCACCAAGGCATTTGCCGAGCGCTTGGACAAGCTCTGCAACATCAGCGTCAAGGAGGCCGAGGATGGCGACATCCTGCGTCCCGGCCTGGCGTTGCTGGCACCGGGTGGCAAGCAGATGATGATCGACGGCCGCGGCGCGGTGAAAATCCTGCCGGGCGATGAGCGTCTGAACTACAAGCCTTGCGTGGACATTACCTTCGGTTCCGCCGCCAAGTCCTACGGTGACAAAGTTTTGGCAGTGGTGCTGACCGGCATGGGCGCCGACGGTCGCGAAGGCGCGCGCCTGCTCAAGCAGGGCGGCAGTGCGATCTGGGCCCAGGACGAAGCCAGTTGCGTGATCTACGGCATGCCCATGGCGATCGTGAAAGCTGATCTTGCCGACGCGGTGTACGGATTGGATGACATCGGTCGACACCTGGTCGAGGCCTGCCTGTAATGGATGTGCTCAGCCTGATTGGCATCACCATGGCGTTCGTCGCCATCATTGGCGGCAATTACCTGGAAGGCGGTCATCTCGGCGCGCTGGCCAACGGTCCGGCGGCGTTGATCGTGATCGGCGGCACCATTGGCGCGGCGCTGTTGCAATCACCCATGAGCGCTTTCAAGCGCGCCATGCAGGTGCTGATCTGGATTCTGTTCCCGCCCCGTGTCGACCTGGCTGGTGGCATCGACCGCGTGGTGAACTGGAGCCTGACCGCTCGCAAGGAAGGCTTGCTGGGCCTGGAAGGGGTGGCCGATGCCGAGCCTGACAGCTATTCGCGCAAAGGCCTGCAATTGCTGGTGGACGGCGCCGAGCCGGAAGCCATCCGCAGCATCCTGGAGGTGGACTTCTACACCCAGGAAAGTCGCGACATCGAGGCGGCCAAGGTCTTCGAAAGCATGGGCGGCTACGCGCCGACCATTGGCATCATCGGCGCGGTGATGGGTCTGATCCATGTAATGGGCAACCTGGCCGATCCGTCGCAACTGGGCAGCGGCATCGCCGTGGCATTCGTCGCGACGATCTACGGCGTGGCGAGCGCCAACCTGGTGTTGCTGCCGATCGCGGCCAAACTCAAGTCCATCGCGTTGCGTCAGTCGCGCTATCGCGAAATGCTGCTGGAAGGGATCCTGTCGATCGCCGAGGGTGAGAACCCGCGCTCCATTGAATTGAAGCTCCAGGGCTTCATGGATTAATGGGGGATATGGAGCATGGCACGTCGCAGGCATCGTGAAGAACACGTCAACCATGAACGCTGGCTGGTTTCCTACGCCGACTTCATCACGCTGCTGTTCGCTTTTTTCGTGGTCATGTATTCGATCTCGTCAGTCAACGAAGGCAAGTACAAAGTCATTTCCGAGGCGTTGATCGGGGTCTTCACTGATTCCGACCGGGCTCTCAAGCCCATTCCGATCGGCGAGGAGCGGCCCAAGACCACCACGCCGGCCAAACCCTTGGTCAAGGACAGCGAGCAGGTCGACGCCGGTATCGCCGGCAGTAGCGATCCGTTGAAAAGCATCGCCGACGACATCAGCGCGGCGTTCGGCGACCTGATCAGCTCCAACCAGATGACCGTGCGCGGCAACGAGCTGTGGGTCGAGATCGAACTCAATTCCAGCCTGTTGTTCGGCAGTGGCGATGCCATGCCCAGCGACATGGCGTTCAACATCATCGATAAGGTCGCGGCGATCCTCAAGCCGTTCGACAACCCGATCCACGTCGAAGGCTTCACCGACGACCAGCCGATCCGTACCGCGCAATACCCGACCAACTGGGAACTGTCCTCGGCCCGCTCGGCGAGCATCGTGCGCATGCTGGCGATGCAGGGACTCAATCCCGGGCGCTTGGCATCGGTGGGGTATGGCGAGTTCCAGCCGGTGGCCAACAACGCCACCGCCGAGGGGCGTGCGCGCAACCGTCGCGTAATATTGGTGGTGTCGCGCAACCTCGATGTGCGTCGCAGTCTGACCGGTACCGGTACGGCCAAAGCAACCCCGGACGCGGCATTGAAGCGGGCTGGCACACAAACTGCACCGTCTCCGGTCAAGTCGCCGGGAAGACAGAGTGCCGTCAATTCTCCGTCACCCGCTTTATAACCGAGCTATTTCTCGGTCGAGCCAGTTTCGGCCGGGAGGAACGATCCGAATGAGAGTCTGGGCAGTCGCCAATCAAAAAGGTGGTGTGGGCAAGACCACATCTTCCATCGCTTTAGCCGGGTTGCTGGCCGAGGCGGGCAAGCGCGTGGTCATCGTCGACCTGGACCCCCACGGCTCGATGACCAGCTATTTCGGCTACGATCCCGACAGCCTGGAGCACAGCAACTACGACCTGTTCCTGCACAAGGGCGTGGTGCCCGAGGGCCTGCCGGGGCAGTTGCTGTTGTCCACCAGCGACGAGCGCATTTCGCTGTTGCCGTCGAGCACCGCCCTGGCCACCCTGGAGCGACAGTCGCCTGGGCAGAGCGGGCTGGGCCTGGTGATCGCCAAGAGTCTGGCGCAGCTGTGGCAGGATTTCGATTACGCGATCATCGACAGCCCGCCGTTGCTGGGTTTGCTGATGGTCAATGCCTTGGCAGCCAGCCAACAACTGGTGATCCCGGTGCAGACCGAGCATTTGGCGGTCAAGGGCCTGGAGCGCATGGTCAATACCCTGGCGATGGTCAATCGTTCGCGCAAGCAGACGCTGGCCTTCAACATCGTGCCGACCCTGTTCGACCGTCGCACCCAGGCGTCCCTGGGCACCCTGCGCGTCTTGCGGGACATGTACCCGGAGGACATCTGGCAAGGCTATATCCCCGTTGATACGCGCCTGCGCGATGCCAGCCGTGCCGGTGTGACCCCTTCGCAATTCGATGGCAAGAGCCGTGGCGTACTGGCTTACCGGGCGCTGCTCAAGCACCTGCTGGCCCAACAGCTTGTTCCGCAGCAGGTGGCTTAAGGTGACGAGGCTTTCCACTGGCATCGTGTTCGCTTGCGAGCACTCAAGTCCTAGCGCATTCATGCCGATAACCTCTTCAAGTGGCGCACTGTTCCCATGAGCCGCCCGATAAAGACAACCTCGCGTCCGCAAATGGCCCTGCAGTCCTATCTGGATGGGCTGTTGCAGGAAGCGACCGAAGAACTACCACCGCCGCCAAGCGTGATCGAGGCGTTGCCCGAACCCGTCGAAGCCGAGGGTGTGCTGGATGAATTTCAAGCGGCCGTGCTCGAAGAGCAGGCCCGTGATGCACGCAAATCAGTAGTGGCTGCGGCGGTCGAAGCACCGTTCATCAAGCCGCAACTGGCGGTCATGGACGCACCTGCGCCGATCCTGGCTCCGGTCTCGACCGTCGCCCCGTTGCTGCAGGGCCTGGTGACGCCGGTGGTGGAAGTCCACTTGCCGCCGAGCAGTCCGCCGCCACCGGTGCCGGGCGACGACCGTCCGGCCTGGGCGGCCGAGCCGTTCGAGTGTTTGTTGTTCGATGTGGCCGGGTTGACCCTGGCGGTGCCGCTGGTCTGCCTGGGGTCGATCTACTCCCTGGCCGGGCAGGAGTTGACGCCGTTGTTTGGCCAGCCGGAATGGTTCCTCGGGATCCTGCCGAGCCAGGCCGGCAACCTGAAGGTGCTGGATACGGCGCGCTGGGTCATGCCGGACCGTTATCGCGATGACTTTCGCCAGGGCTTGCAATACGTGATTTCGGTGCAAGGTTATGAATGGGGATTGGCGGTGCATCAGGTCAGCCGTTCGCTGCGCCTGGACCCGAACGAGATCAAGTGGCGCAGCCATCGAGGGCAACGGCCATGGCTGGCCGGTACGGTGATCGAGCACATGTGCGCCTTGCTGGACGTTTCCGAACTGGCGGAGTTGATTGCCAGCGGCGGGGCAAAACACTTGGGCGGCAGCAAGAAGCCGGTCCAGAAACCGAAATAAGACAACCGGTGGCGCGCAGCGTCGCCGGACAGAATACACGCCGCCACAGGCGGTTTTTCGAGGGGTCAGGGTATGAATGATAAGGCGTCGTCTCAAAAGGGTTCTGAAGATCCGATTCTGCAATGGGTGACCTTCAAACTCGATAACGAAACCTACGGCATCAACGTGATGCGCGTTCAGGAAGTGCTGCGCTATACCGAGATCGCCCCGGTACCGGGTGCACCCAGCTATGTGCTGGGCATCATCAACCTGCGCGGCAACGTGGTCACCGTGATCGATACCCGTCAGCGCTTCGGCCTGATGAACGCCGAGATCAGCGACAACACCCGGATCGTCATCATCGAAGCCGACAAGCAAGTGGTTGGCATCATGGTCGACAGCGTCGCCGAAGTGGTTTACCTGCGCCAGTCGGAAATCGAAACCGCGCCGAACGTGGGTAACGAAGAATCCGCCAAGTTCATTCAGGGCGTGTGCAACAAGAACAACGAGTTGCTGATTCTGGTTGAACTGGACAAGATGATGAGCGAAGAAGAGTGGTCGGAACTGGAGAGTATCTGATTTGATTCTTGAGGTAGCAGTCATTGTCCTGTTCCTTTTCTGGGCAGGCACGCTGGCGATGTTCTTGGCGTACATACGTGGCCAGCGGCAGATCGCCGCTCAGCAGGCCCAGGGCGATGCGCTGCGCGACCAGCGCATCAAGGACCTGGCCAAGCGCGTCGACGATTACCAGAACGGCACCGTGCGCATGGGCGAAGCGCTCCATGAGCTGCGTGCCGTGGTTGCGCCGTTGCCGGACAAGCTCGCCCAGTTGGAACAGCGCGACCCCTCCAGCCTGTCCTTCGCCCAGGCCGCCCGCCTGGTGGGCATGGGCGCCAGCGTCGACGAACTGACCCAAGCCTGCGGCCTGACCCAGGCCGAGGCGGAGTTGATGAGCAAGCTGCACAAGGGCGGCTGATCTTTAGCTATTACCCAAGACCAATGTGGGAGCGAGCCTGCTCGCGATAGCGGTGTGGCAGTCGATAGAAATGTCGGGTGTGATTCCGTCATTGCGAGCAGGCTCGCTCCCACAGGTTTTCTGGCGCTCACCGACTGATCATTCCAGCACACGCAGCGCTTGTGGCGAGGGAGCTTGCTCCCACTGGCCTGCGAAGCGGGCCCCCGCATTGTTCCCAGGCAGACCGTATCGCCCGGTTTTGCGGCTGCTGCGCAGCCGAGCGGGAGCAAGCTCCCTCGCCACGATGTCGCGTCCTGCCGCAGATCCAATGTGGGAGCGAGCCTGCTCGCGATAGCGGTGTGGCAGTCGATAGAAATGTCGGGTGTGATTCCGTCATCGCGAGCAGGCTCGCTCCCACAGGTTTTTCTGGCGCTCACCGACTGATCATTCCAGCACACGCAGCGCTTGTGGCGAGGGAGCTTGCTCCCGCTGGCCTGCGAAGCGGGCCCCAGCATTCTTCCCAGGCAGACCGTATCGCCCGGTTTTGCGACTGCTGCGCAGCCGAGCGGGAGCAAGCTCCCTCGCCACGATGTCGCGTCCTGCCGCAGATCCAATGTGGGAGCGAGCCTGCTCGCGATAGCGGTGTGGCAGTCGATAGAAATGTCGGGTGTGATTCCGTCATCGCGAGCAGGCTCGCTCCCACAGGTTTTTCTGGCGCTCACCGACTGATCATTCCAGCACACGCAGCGCTTGTGGCGAGGGAGCTTGCTCCCGCTGGCCTGCGAAGCGGGCCCCAGCATTCTTCCCAGGCAGACCGTATCGCCCGGTTTTGCGACTGCTGCGCAGCCGAGCGGGAGCAAGCTCCCTCGCCACGATGTCGCGTCCTGCCGCAGATCCAATGTGGGAGCGAGCCTGCTCGCGATAGCGGTGTGCCAGTCAAATCAACCTTGACTGACAGGGCCCCATCGCGAGCAGGCTCGCTCCCACAGGTTTTTCTGGCGCTCACCGACTGATCATTCCAGCACACGCAGTGCTTGTGGCGAGGGAGCTTGCTCCCACTGGCCTGCGAAGCGGGCCCCCGCATTGTTCCCAGGCAGACCGTATCGCCCGGTTTTGCGGCTGCTGCGCAGCCGAGCGGGAGCAAGCTCCCTCGCCACGATGTCGCGTCCTGCCGCAGATCCAATGTGGGAGCGAGCCTGCTCGCGATAGCGGTGTGGCAGTCGATAGAAATGTCGGGTGTGATTCCGTCATTGCGAGCAGGCTCGCTCCCACAGGTTTTTCTGGCGCTCACCGACTGTTCATTCCAGCACACGCAGCGCTTGTGGCGAGGGAGCTTGCTCCCACTGGCCTGCGAAGCGGGCCCCCGCATTGTTCCCAGGCAGACCGTATCGCCCGGTTTTGCGGCTGCTGCGCAGCCGAGCGGGAGCAAGCTCCCTCGCCACGATGTCGCGTCCTGCCGCAGATCCAATGTGGGAGCGAGCCTGCTCGCGATAGCGGTGTGGCAGTCGATAGAAATGTCGGGTGTGATTCCGTCATCGCGAGCAGGCTCGCTCCCACAGGTTTTTCTGGCGCTCACCGACTGATCATTCCAGCACACGCAGTGCTTGTGGCGAGGGAGCTTGCTCCCGCTGGCCTGCGAAGCGGGCCCCCGCATTCTTCCCAGGCAGACCGTATCGCCCGGTTTTGCGACTGCTGCGCAGCCGAGCGGGAGCAAGCTCCCTCGCCACGATGTCGCGTCCTGCCGCAGATCCAATGTGGGAGCGAGCCTGCTCGCGATAGCGGTGTGCCAGTCAAATCAACCTTGACTGACAGGGCCCCATCGCGAGCAGGCTCGCTCCCACAGTTTTTCTGGCGCTCACCGACTGATCATTCCAGCACACGCAGTGCTTGTGGCGAGGGAGCTTGCTCCCGCTGGCCTGCGAAGCGGGCCCCAGCATTGTTCCCAGGCAGACCGTATCGCCCGGTTTTGCGACTGCTGCGCAGCCGAGCGGGAGCAAGCTCCCTCGCCACGATGTCGCGTCCTGCCGCAGATCCAATGTGGGAGCGAGCCTGCTCGCGATAGCGGTGTGCCAGTCAAATCAACCTTGACTGACAGGGCCCCATCGCGAGCAGGCTCGCTCCCACAGTTTTTCTGGCGCTCACCGACTGATCATTCCAGCACACGCAGTGCTTGTGGCGAGGGAGCTTGCTCCCGCTGGCCTGCGAAGCGGGCCCCAGCATTGTTCCCAGGCAGACCGTATCGCCCGGTTTTGCGACTGCTGCGCAGCCGAGCGGGAGCAAGCTCCCTCGCCACGATGTCGCGTCCTGCCGCAGATCCAATGTGGGAGCGAGCCTGCTCGCGATAGCGGTGTGGCAGTCGATAGAAATGTCGGGTGTGATTCCGTCATTGCGAGCAGGCTCGCTCCCACAGGTTTTCTGGCGCGCCAATCTTTCCAGCCCAGCCCTGTGGCGAGGGGATTTATCCCCGCTCGGGTGCGCAGCAGCCGCAAAAATGGGGTCGCTGCGCAACCCAGCGGGGATAAATCTCCTCGCCACTGATCAGTAATCGTCGCCGCGGTCGGTCACATCCTTTTCGACACTCGGTGCGTGCGGGTCAAACCCTTGCGGAAACTTGCCCTTGAGGTTCCAAGCAAACGCAATGATCTCGGCAATCGTGCGGTACAGCTCCTCCGGGATGCTGTCCCCCAATTCCATCCGTGCCAGCAACTTCACCAACTCGGCGTTTTCATAGATCGGTACTTCGCTTTCGCGGGCGATGCGCAGGATTTCCTCGGCCAGGGCCTCGTCGCCCTTGGCGGTGAGGGTCGGGGCGTGGTGGCCGTCGTACTTGAGGGCGATGGCTTGGCGGGGTTCAGTGTGGGTGGTCATGCGGTTTCGTCCACCCAGCGCTGTTCCAGGCGAGTCTTGGGGCCTTGGGGCGGGGTACCGAGGTGGCAGTCCAGGTCACCGACGTTCAGGCCACAGGTCACAAGGCGTTCACGCAAGGCGGTCAAGTTGCTTTCGATCAGGCTCGCGGTATATGGCCGTTCTGCCCATAACTGGCTGGACAGGCTGCCGCTGAGCAACTGGGCCTGGACCTGTAAGGGGCCGAGCGGTTCCACGTCGAACGCCAGCTCCACCCGCCAGAGCTGCTGTTTCGGCTCGCGTTCTTCCCGGCGTTCGTCGGGTTGTTCCCGGGGCGGGGTTTCCTCGCGCTGGAACTTGACCTGCAATGGCACGATGTCCTGCAAGTTGCGCATCGGGATCTCCAACTGCCAGGTACTCATCAGTCGGCCGTCGTCGGTCAGGCCGGTCTGTTCAAGGCTCGACAACTGATGGCTTTGCAGGCGCGACACGGCCGCGGCGGCCAGGCGCAGCAGGTGTTCCAGGTCGCCTTCTTCGTCCTGCTCTTTCAGCTGCCGGGAGGGCAGCGGAAAGCTGGTGGGCGACGGTTTGGCGCTGACCTGGCCAAGCATCCCCAGGGCACTGCGAACGAAACTCGGCAGGGCCTGGGCCAGCGTGTTGGCGGCAATGATGGCGCCGAGGTTGGTCGAGGCGGGCAGGGCCGGTGTCAGCTGGGCAATCAGTTTCAGCAGGTCGCCCTTCATGTCCGGCGCCAGGCTCGGTGGCTGTCCGGCGAGCAGTTTGCTTTCCAGGAACACACCGCTGGCGATCATGGCCTGGGCCACGCCCTTGGGCGTGCTCAGTTGCTGGACATCCGGCAGGCCTGCCAGCAAGCGAGTCACCGCCGCGCGCAGCTGTGTTTCTGTGTCGTCAGTGACGGGAAGGTTTTGCAGCGCAGTGATCAGACTGTCCAGCGAGCCCTGGCGGCTGACTTGGGTAACCAGTTGCTGGCTTACCGCCAGTTGCTCCTGACGGTTGCTCAGGGGTACGAATTTCAGCGTCTGGGCATCTTGCACCTGGGCGCTCAAGAGTGTGCCGATGCGCAGCGGTTGGGGACTGTCGATGTCCAGGGTGCTGCCAGCCTGGGCGGTGTTGAGCAGGCTCACCAACGACCGGTAGACCACCGGCTGTCCGGGCAAGGCGGGCAACGCCTGGCTGGTCAACACCTTGCCTTGCAGCAACGTGCCCACCGGCATCTGCGCGGTGTCGATGCGCGTCAAGGTGGCAACGCTGGAGGCAACGGCCTGTTGCACGGCAATCGCCAGGTTGCTGGCGGACGGCTGGGTCACGGCCAGGCTGGTGCCCTGCGGCAGTGGCTGGGTGCTGGTGGCCTGCACGGTGGCCTGTCGACCGCTCTCCAGGGTGACCTTGAGCAGTAGCTGAAAAGTCTGGTCCGCCTGCTTGAGCGACAGCACTTCGGCCTTGGCGGTCTGGCCGGGCCCGATCAGCCCTTCGGCTGGTGCCAGCAACTTGAGCAGCTCCCCCGTCACCGTTGGCATACGCGTCGTTGCCGTGGCCTGGGGCAGCGGCAGGATGTTCATGTCGCCTGTCATTTGCGGTCTTACCTTGGGGAAATAAGCTCTCTTGAGAGTAGGTCAGGGCATGTATAATGCCGCCCGTCTTTCAGGGAGTGGCGAAAACCTTGCAATTGTTTGACGCAGCTCTGTGGAACAGGCCGTCAAAGCATCTATGCTGCACCTCTTTAACGGCCGCTGCACCGCCGACTTGAACACCGTATAAGGCCCGCGATCCCTTGACCAGTCCTCTCCTGCAAACCGTTGGCCTCGCCTGTGAGCGAGACTTGCGGCTGCTTTTCGAACATCTGGAATTGAGACTCTCGCCTGGCGACATGGTGCAGATCAGTGGCCCCAACGGCAGTGGCAAGACCAGTCTGTTGCGCCTGCTCGCCGGGTTGATGCAGCCCACCGCAGGGCAAGTGTTGCTCAATGGCCAGCCCTTGCACAGCCAGCGCAGCGAACTGGCCCGTAACCTGCTCTGGATCGGCCACGCCGCGGGCATCAAGGATTTGCTGACCCCCGAAGAAAACCTCAGTTGGCTCTGTGCGCTGCATACGCCGGCCGAGCGCGAGGCGATCTGGCAAGCGTTGGCGGCGGTCGGGCTGCGCGGCTTCGAAGACGTGCCGAGCCACACCCTGTCCGCCGGCCAGCAGCGCCGAGTGGCCTTGGCCCGGTTGTACCTGGACGGCCCGCCGCTGTGGATTCTCGACGAGCCGTTCACTGCCCTGGACAAGCAGGGCGTCGCGCAACTCGAGGAACACCTGGCCCGGCACTGCGAAAATGGCGGAATGGTCCTGTTGACGACCCACCACACGCTGGCGCGGATGCCGTCCGGTTATCGCAATATCGATCTGGGGAACTGGGCCGTATGAGTGTGTTTGGCCTGCTGCTTGCCCGCGAGGCGCGCCTGCTGTTTCGTCGTCCGGCCGAATTGGCCAATCCGCTGGTATTCTTCGCGATTGTCATCGCGCTCTTCCCGTTGGCGGTCGGTCCGGAGACTCAATTGTTGCAAACCTTGTCTCCAGGACTGGTCTGGGTGGCCGCGCTTTTATCGGTCCTGCTCTCGCTGGACGGGCTTTTCCGCAGTGATTTCGAAGACGGCTCACTGGAACAGTGGGTCCTTTCGTCGCACCCCCTGGCCCTTCTGGTTTTGGCCAAGGTACTGGCACACTGGGTTTTTTCCGGGCTGGCACTGGTGCTGCTCTCGCCGCTGCTGGCGATGATGCTGGGCTTGCCCGCCGCGTGCATGCCGGTGCTGCTGGTGTCGCTGCTGCTGGGCACTCCGGTGCTGAGCTTGCTCGGTGCGGTGGGCGCGGCGTTGACGGTGGGTTTGAAGCGCGGCGGCCTGTTGTTGGCGCTGCTGATCCTGCCGTTGTATATCCCGGTGTTGATCCTGGGCAGCGGTGCCTTGCAAGCCGCATTGCAAGGCATGCCCGCGACCGGTTATCTGCTGTGGCTTGGGAGCCTGACCGCCCTGGCGATAACCCTGACACCCTTCGCAATAGCCGCTGGCTTGAAAATCAGCGTCGGCGAATAATAACGAGGCCTGGTCAAAAATTGACCACTTCCCTGGAAGTAAAGGCAGACCTGGCGGTTCGTGATGGCGAACCGCAACCGTGATGGAAACAGCAATGAACTGGACCTGGTTTCATAAGCTCGGCTCACCCAAGTGGTTCTACGGCATCAGCGGCAAACTGCTCCCCTGGTTGAGCCTCTTCGCGCTGCTATTGATGGGTTCTGGCGTGGTGTGGGGCCTGGCCTTCGCCCCGCCGGACTACCAACAGGGCAACAGCTTTCGCATCATTTATATCCACGTGCCCACGGCCCTGCTGGCCCAGTCCATCTATGTGATGCTGGCGGTGTGCGGTGTGGTCGGGCTGGTGTGGAAGATGAAACTGGCCGACGTCGCCCTGCAATGCGCCGCCCCCATCGGCGCCTGGATGACCGCCGTGGCGCTGGTCACCGGGGCCATCTGGGGCAAGCCGACCTGGGGTTCGTGGTGGGTCTGGGATGCGCGGCTGACGTCAATGCTGATCCTGCTGTTCCTGTACTTCGGTCTTATTGCGCTGGGCAACGCCATCAGCAATCGTGACAGCGCGGCCAAGGCCTGCGCGGTGCTGGCGATTGTCGGCGTGATCAACATCCCGATCATCAAGTATTCGGTGGAGTGGTGGAACACCTTGCATCAGGGCGCGACCTTCACCCTGACCGAAAAACCGGCGATGCCCGTCGAAATGTGGCTGCCGCTGTTGCTGACGGTACTGGGCTTCTACTGTTTCTTTGGCGCGGTGCTGTTGCTGCGCATGCGCCTCGAAGTGCTCAAGCGCGAGTCCCGGGCCAGTTGGGTGAAGGCCGAAGTACAGAACAGCCTGGAGGCCGCTCGATGAGTTTCGCTTCATTCGGCGATTTCCTCGCCATGGGCCATCATGGCCTGTATGTCTGGTCAGCCTATGGCATTTGCCTGGTGGTGCTGGCCCTCAACGTGGCGGTGCCGATCCTGGCCCGCAAGCGGTATCTGCAACAAGAGGCGCGTCGTCTGCGCCGGGAGAACGGTCAGTGAATCCGCTGCGCAAAAAAACGTCTTGTCATCATTCTGGCGATCCTGGTGGGTGTCGGTGCCGCGGTCGGCCTGGCTCTCAGCGCCTTGCAGCAGAACATCAACCTGTTCTACACCCCAACCCAGATCGCCAATGGCGAAGCGCCGAAAGACACACGCATCCGCGCCGGTGGCATGGTGGAGCAGGGCTCGCTGGTGCGTTCCGGGGATTCGCTGGACGTGAAATTCAACGTCACCGATTTCAGCAAGACCGTGACGATCACCTATCGCGGCATTCTCCCGGACCTGTTCCGCGAAGGGCAGGGGATCGTCGCCCTGGGCAAGCTCAACGCTGACGGCGTTGTGGTCGCCGATGAAGTGCTGGCCAAGCACGATGAGAAATACATGCCGCCGGAAGTGACCAAGGCCCTGAAAGACAGCGGCCAGTCGGCACCCGCGCCTGTGAAGGAGGGCTGACCGATGACGGCTGGTATCTTTATTCCCGAGTTGGGCCACCTGGCGATGATCCTGGCCCTGTGTTTCTCCCTGGTCCAGGCCGTGGTGCCCCTGCTCGGTGCTTGGCGTGGCGACCGGTTGTGGATGAGCCTGGCACAGCCGGCGGCATGGGGGCAGTTCGCGTTCATGCTGTTCGCCTTCGGTTGCCTGACCTACGCGTTCATGGCTGACGATTTTTCCGTGGAGTACGTTGCCAGCAACTCCAACAGCGCCTTGCCCTGGTATTACAAGTTCAGCGCGGTGTGGGGTGCCCACGAAGGGTCGCTGTTGCTCTGGGCTTTGATTCTCGCCGGATGGACCTTTGCGGTCTCGGTGTTCTCCCGGCAATTACCACGCGTGATGCTCGCCCGCGTACTGGCGATCATGGGCATGATCAGCACCGGTTTCCTGCTGTTCCTGATCGTCACGTCCAACCCGTTCGAGCGCATCCTGCCGCAGATGCCGATGGATGGCCGCGACCTCAATCCATTGCTGCAAGACATCGGCCTGATCGTTCACCCGCCGATGCTCTACATGGGTTACGTCGGTTTTTCCGTGGCCTTCGCCTTCGCCATCGCCGCGTTGCTCGGCGGGCGTCTCGATGCCGCCTGGGCGCGCTGGTCGCGCCCGTGGACCATCGTCGCCTGGGCCTTCCTCGGTGTCGGTATCACGTTGGGCTCCTGGTGGGCCTACTACGAACTGGGCTGGGGCGGCTGGTGGTTCTGGGATCCGGTGGAAAACGCATCCTTCATGCCCTGGCTGGTGGGTACCGCGCTGATTCACTCCCTCGCCGTCACGGAAAAACGCGGTGTGTTCAAGAGCTGGACCGTGCTGCTGGCCATCGCGGCGTTCTCGTTGAGCCTGTTGGGCACGTTCCTGGTGCGTTCCGGCGTGCTGACGTCGGTGCATGCCTTTGCCTCGGACCCTGAACGTGGCGTGTTCATCCTGATGTTCCTGCTGTTCGTCGTTGGCGGTTCGCTGACGCTGTTCGCCCTGCGGGCGCCGGTGGTCAAGAGCCAGGTCGGCTTCAACCTCTGGTCGCGGGAAACCCTATTGCTGGGCAACAACCTGGTGCTGGTTGTGGCGGCGTCGATGATCCTGCTGGGGACGTTGTACCCGCTGGTGCTCGATGCACTGTCCGGCGCCAAGCTGTCGGTGGGTCCGCCGTACTTCAACGCGTTGTTCATCCCGCTGATGGCGATCCTGATGGTGGTGATGGCCATCGGTATGCTGGTGCGCTGGAAAGACACCCCGGTCAAGTGGCTACTGGGCATGTTGACCCCGGTGCTGCTGGGCACGGCCGCCCTGGCCGTGGTGGCCGGCGTGGCCTACGGCGATTTCAACTGGGCGGTGCTGGCGACGTTCGTGCTGGCGGCCTGGGTGTTGCTGGCCGGCGTCCGGGACATTTTCGACAAGACCCGCCACAAAGGCCTGATCAAAGGCCTGCCATCCCTGACCCGCAGTTATTGGGGCATGCAGATCGCCCACCTGGGCATCGCCGTCTGCGCCTTGGGCGTGGTGCTGTCCAGCCAGAACAGTGCCGAGCGCGACCTGCGCCTGGCGCCGGGGGAGTCCATGGACCTGGGGGGCTATCAGTTCGTGTTCGAAGGCGCCAAGCATTTCGAAGGGCCGAACTTCACCTCTGACAAAGGCACTGTGCGGGTCATTCGCAACGGCCAGGAAATCACCGTGCTGCACCCGGAAAAACGCCTCTACACCGTGCAGAACTCGGTCATGACTGAAGCCGGGATCGATGCCGGGTTCACTCGCGATCTCTACGTGGCCCTGGGCGAGTCCCTGGGCGACGGCGCGTGGGCGGTGCGCGTTCATGTCAAGCCGTTCGTGCGCTGGATCTGGTTCGGTGGCTTGCTCACCGGCCTGGGCGGGATGCTGGCGGCGCTGGATCGGCGTTATCGAGTCAAGGTGAGAACCCGGGTGCGTGAAGCCCTGGGCGTGACGGGAGCCACTGCATGAAACGTTGGTTGATGCTGTTGCCGTTGGCGCTGTTCCTGCTGATGGCGGTGTTCTTGTACCGGGGGTTGTACCTGAACCCGAGCGAGTTGCCCTCGGCGATGATCGGCAAGCCATTCCCGGAGTTTTCCCTGCCTTCGGTGCAAGGCGACAAGACCCTGACCCGTGCCGACCTGCTGGGCAAGCCGGCGCTGGTCAACGTGTGGGGCACCTGGTGCATTTCCTGCCGGGTCGAGCACCCGGTGCTGAACAAGCTGGCCCAGAACGGCGTGGTGATCTACGGCGTCAACTACAAGGACGTCAATGCTGACGCTCTGAAGTGGCTGGCCGAGTTTCACAATCCGTACCAATTGGACATTCGTGACGAAGAGGGCTCCCTGGGCCTGAACCTGGGCGTCTATGGCGCGCCGGAAACCTTCTTCATCGATGCCAAGGGCGTGATCCGCGACAAGTTCGTCGGCGTGATCGACGAACAGGTCTGGCGCGAGAAACTGGCCGCCAAATACCAGTCCCTGGTGGACGAGGCCAAGCCATGAAGCGCTGGTTAGCCGCTGCCATCCTGGGGTTGAGCCTGGTCGGTGTGGCCCAGGCGGCCATCGACACCTACGAATTCGCCAACGACGGCGAGCGCGAGCGGTTTCGCGAACTGACCAAGGAACTGCGCTGCCCCAAATGCCAGAACCAGGACATCGCCGACTCCAACGCCCCGATTGCCGCCGATCTGCGCAAGGAAATCTTCCGCATGCTCGGCGAGGGCAAGGACAACCAGCAGATCATCGACTTCATGGTCGATCGCTACGGTGAGTTCGTGCGCTACAACCCCGCCCTGTCCTCCAAGACCGCGGTGCTTTGGTTCGGCCCCGCCGGGCTGTTGCTCGGTGGTCTCGTGATCATCGCAGTCATCGTGCGCCGGCGCCGGGTCCAGCGCACGGCCGCACCGGACACGCTTTCTGTCGAAGAGCGCCAGCGCCTCGACCAACTGTTGGATAAAACCAAGCATGATTGATTTCTGGCTCGCCGCAGGTCTGCTTCTTCTGGTTGCCCTGAGTTTTCTGTTGATCCCTGTACTGCGCGGTCGTCGCGCTCAACGCGAAGAGGACCGCACCGCACTCAACGTGGCGCTGTATCAGGAGCGCGTGGCCGAACTGCAAGCCGAGCGGGAGGAGGGCGTGCTCAACGCCGCGCAACTGGACACCGGTCGTGCCGAAGCCGCCCGGGAGCTGCTCGCCGACACCGAGGGCGCCGATGCTCCGCGCGAATCCCGGCTAGGCAAACCGTTGCCGTTGCTCGCCGCCGTATTGGTGCCGGTGCTGGGCCTGGCGCTGTACCTGCATTTCGGTGCCAGTGACAAGGTCGAGCTGACGCGCGAATTCGCCCAGGCGCCGCAGTCGATGGAAGAGATGACCCAGCGCCTGGAGCGCGCGGTGGCGGCACAGCCAGACTCGGCCGAAGGCCTGTATTTCCTCGGGCGTACCTACATGGCCCAGGATCGGCCCGCGGATGCGGCGAAGATTTTCGAGCGCACCGTGGCGGTCGCCGGTCGCCAACCGGAACTGTTGGGCCAGTGGGCCCAGGCGCAGTATTTCGCCGATGGCAAGAAATGGTCGGATAAAGTCCAGGCCTTGACCGACGAAGCGCTCAAGCTCGATCCGAAGGAAGTCACCAGCCTCGGCCTGTTGGGCATCGCCGCGTTTGAAGGCGAACGCTATCAGGAAGCGATCGATTACTGGGGGCGCCTGCTCGCGCAACTGCCGGAAGGCGACAAATCCCGCGAGGCGCTGCAGGGCGGCATTACCCGGGCCACCGAGAAGCTGCAGGCCAGTGGTGGCAAAGTCGTCCAGGCCCCGCCGGCCAAGACCGGGGCAGTGCTCAAGGTTCGCGTCGACCTGGCGCCGGAGCTCAAGGCCAAGGTTCAGCCTGGCGACAGCGTGTTCATCTTTGCCCGCGCCGTGTCCGGCCCGCCGGCACCCCTGGCCGCCAAGCGCCTGACAGTGGCCGATCTGCCGGTCACGGTTGAACTGGGCGATGCAGACGCCATGATGCCCCAGTTGAAACTGTCGAACTTCCCCGAAGTCCAACTGATGGCGCGCGTCTCCCGGGCCGGCCAGCCGACCGCGGGTGAGTGGATCGGCCGCAGCCAGCCCCTGGCGAGCAGCACCACGGCGCAACAACAATTGACCATCGACAGCCCGGATAAATAACAGGAATTCGCACCATGACCGCCATCGCTCGTATCACCCTGCTCACGCTCGTCATGGGCCTGAGCGCTTGCGCGGTCCAGCGTCCGCCGGAGCCCTCGGCGCCACTGCCACCGATTCCACCGTCGACCCCGACCACCAAGCCGGCCCCGTCCACGCCTCCTGGCAAGCCAGTCATCCCGAACAAACCGGCCAAGCCGGTGCCACGTACTTCCGCCAGTTTCGCCCCGCCACCGGGTGGCAACAGCCATTGGGACGCCAAGCTGGGGGTCTATGTGCTGGATAACCAGACCAATACGTTCTACCGCCAGCGCACCTATTTCCGCTGGAACAACGGTTGGAGCCGTTCCGTCAGCCCGAACGGCCCGTGGGAAGAAACCACCATTGAAGGCGTGCCGGCGGGGCTGGGGCGCAAGTTCCACTGAAGTGATCGTTTCACACTGATCTGGAAGTGATCGGCAACCCTGTGGCGAGGGAGCTTGCTCCCGCTGGGCTGAGAAGCAGCCCCAATCCAGCCACCGTGGTCTGTCAGGCATATTTCGCTATCCAGATTTTAAGACTGCTGCGCAGCCGAGCGGGAGCAAGCTCCCTCGCCACAATCAAGTCCTCCACCACAATGGCGTTCGGCACATCCGTGCAGTAGGCCGGGCTTTTTGTGTTTCCGAATATTCTTTGAACGAAATTTTCACCAAATCTTGCGGACAATCCCCCGCGCTCATATCGCCGCCGGTTATTTAATGGCAATGCCATAGCCGTTCGTGCAACATTTGCGCACTCGCGCAAGCCCCGGGGCCAGGCTTTGGCCAACAGAGGGCGCGCCGTTGTTTCTTTTTTTGACACTCCAACTCCAATAGGGTCCTTAAACGACATGGCAATCCCGGACGCCCTGAGTCAGCAGCGCACCACGCATCGCCTGCTGCAACCGACCGTCAAATCGCACCTGGCCTACACGTTGCTTTGCGCCCTGGTAATGATGGTCATGCTGAGCCTGCTGCGCGTGGCGCTGCTGGTCTACAACCGCGAGATGATCCTCGACACCCCGGCCTCGACCTTCGTTGAAGCGTTTTTCAATGGCCTGCGCTTTGACTTGCGCCTGGTGGTCTACCTCAGCATCCCGTTGCTGCTGGCATTGTTCAGCGCAAGGGCCATGGCCGCCCGTGGTTTCTTTCGTTTCTGGCTGACCATTACCTCCAGTGTTGCGCTGTTCCTCGGCTTGATGGAGATGGACTTCTACCGTGAATTCCACCAGCGCCTCAACGGCCTGGTCTTCCAGTATGTGAAGGAAGACCCGAAAACCGTGATGAGCATGCTCTGGTACGGTTTCCCGGTAGTGCGCTACCTGCTGGCCTGGGTGGGCGGCACCCTTATCCTGAGCCTGGCGTTCAAGGGCGCCGACCATGCCACCCGCCCGCGTGGGCCGTTCAGCGGCGGCAGCATCGGCACGCGTCAGCTCGCGCCGTGGTACGGACGTGTCGCGGTGTTCATGGTTTGCCTGCTGGTGGCCGTGGCCGCTGCGCGCGGTACCCTGCGCCAAGGTCCGCCACTGCGTTGGGGCGACGTCTATACCACCGATTCGAACTTCGCCAACCAGTTGGGCCTCAATGGCACCTTGTCATTGGTGGCGGCGGCCAAGAGCCGGTTGTCCGAACACCGTGACAACATCTGGAAGGCCACACTCGAGCAACCGCTGGCACAGCAGACCGTGCGCGACATGCTGGTGATGCCTGACGACAAACTCGTGGACGCCGAGACAGCCGCCGTGCGCCGCGACTACACGCCGCCAGCGGACAAGACCCTGCCGATTAAGAACGTGGTCGTGATTCTCATGGAGAGCATGGCCGGTCACTCGGTGGGCGCCCTGGGCGCGCCAGGCAACATCACGCCTTACCTGGACAAACTGTCCAAGGAAGGCCTGTTGTTCGATCGTTTTTTCTCCAATGGCACCCACACTCACCAAGGCATGTTCGCCACCATGGCGTGCTTCCCGAACCTGCCGGGTTTCGAATACCTGATGCAGACGCCGGAGGGCAGCCACAAGCTGTCGGGCCTGCCGCAACTGCTCAGCGCCCGCAACTACGACGATGTGTATGTCTACAACGGCGATTTTGCCTGGGACAACCAGTCGGGTTTTTTCAGCAGCCAAGGCATGACAACATTTATTGGGCGTAACGACTTCGTGAACCCGGTGTTCTCCGACCCGACCTGGGGCGTGTCCGACCAGGACATGTTCGACCGGGGCCTGATCGAACTCAAGGCGCGGGAAAACGGCAAGCCGTTCTATGCGTTGCTGCAGACTCTGTCCAACCATACGCCTTATGCGCTGCCGACGCCGTTGCCGGTGGAGCCGGTCACTGACCGTGGCCGCCTGAACGAACACCTGACCGCCATGCGTTACGCCGATTGGGCGCTGGGCCAGTTCTTCGAGAAGGCGCGCAAGGAACCTTACTTCAAGGAAACCCTGTTCGTCGTGGTCGGTGACCATGGCTTCGGCAACGAGCGCCAGATCACCGAGATGGACCTGGGCCGCTTCAATGTGCCGATGCTGCTGATCGGGCCGGGCGTCCAAGAGAAATTCGGCCAGCGCAACCACACCATTGGCACCCAGGTCGATATCGTCCCGACCATCATGGGCCGGCTCGGCGGGGAAGTGCGCAACCAGTGCTGGGGCCGCGACCTGTTGAATCTGCCGCCAGGCGACACCGGTTTTGGCGTGATCAAACCGTCGGGTAGCGATCAGACCACGGCACTTATCCACGACGACAAGATCCTGGTGTTGCCAGAGGAAAAGGCAATGGCACCGAAACTGTTCCGTTATCAACTGGGCGCCAATCCACACGCAGAGGTCATCCCGGATGCACCGGAGACGGCTGAGATGAAACTCAAGCTCGAATCGTTCCTGCAAACCGCGACCAAGAGCCTGCTGGATAACACGGCCGGCGTGATTGACGGCAAGCCGGACTGAGAAACGGCGAGCATAAAAAAGAGGCCTGCAGAGGCCTCTTTTTTTTGCGCTTACTTAGTGGTTTATATCTTGCCCAGTAATAGCAGGACCAACAGCACCACCAACACTACACCGATGATACCGGACGGACCGTAGCCCCAACTTCTGGAGTGCGGGAAGACCGGAAGACCACCGATCAGCAGGAGGATCAGAATAATGATAAGTATTGTGCCCATTGTAGATTTCCTTATTGGTCAGTTTTGGATTGATGCAACTTCCAACTACCAGCACGCATGCGTTAAATCCGGGCGGCTTAATAAGTCCGACCGTAACGTCCTGTAAAAAATTCAAAGTTTTTGTAGGCGCCGGTAGGCGCTGTGTAGGAGCTGTCGAGTGAAACGAGGCTGCGATCTTTCCCCAGACACTTGAATCCCAAGCGAAAGATCAAAAGATCGCAGGCTTCGCCAGCTCCTACAGTTTGCCCTCGCCATTCAGCAATCTGATGGAGCGTGGGTCCGGCAGACGCCTTCGCTACACTCGGCCTATCTCTCCCGGAACAAGGCTGTTTGCTATGCAAAATCGCATGATGATCACTGGGGCCGGCTCCGGCCTGGGTCGCGAAATCGCGCTGCGCTGGGCTCGTGAAGGCTGGCGCCTGGCCTTGTCGGATGTCAGCGAGCCAGGCCTGGTGGAAACTCTGAAATTGGTGCGCGCTGCCGGTGGTGAAGGCTTCATCCAGCGTTGCGATGTGCGCGACTACAGCCAATTGACGGCGTTCGCCCAGGCTTGCGAAGAGAAACTCGGCGGCATCGATATCATCGTCAACAATGCTGGCGTCGCTTCGGGCGGGTTCTTCAGCGAACTGTCCCTGGAAGATTGGGACTGGCAGATCGCGATCAACCTGATGGGCGTCGTCAAGGGCTGCAAGGCTTTCCTGCCATTGCTGGAAAAGAGCCGCGGCAAGATCATCAACATCGCCTCCATGGCGGCCTTGATGCAGGGGCCAGCCATGAGCAACTACAACGTGGCCAAGGCAGGCGTCGTGGCGTTATCGGAGAGCCTGCTGGTAGAGTTGGCGCAGCAGGAAGTCGGCGTCCACGTGGTGTGCCCGTCGTTTTTCCAGACCAATCTGCTGGACTCCTTCCGCGGGCCGACCCCAGCCATGAAGGCTCAGGTCGGCAAGTTGCTGGAAAGCTCACCGATCAGCGCCGCTGACATTGCCGACTACATCTACCAGCAAGTGGCCCAAGGGCAGTTCATGATCCTGCCCCATGAACAGGGGCGCATGGCCTGGGCGCTCAAGCAGAAGAACCCACAGTTGCTCTACGACGAAATGACCGCCATGGCCGACAAGATGCGCGCCAAGGCCCGCCAGAACCTGAATTGACCTGGCTGCGCGATGTCCTCAGGATGGCGCCATTCGGCCCTCTTGATGGACATCTGCATGCTCAACTACCTGTGGTTCTTTCTCGCCGCGCTGTTTGAAATCGCCGGTTGCTACGCCTTCTGGATGTGGCTGCGCCAGGGCAAGAGCGCCTGGTGGATCGCCCCGGCGCTGCTCAGCCTGACCTTGTTCGCGCTGTTGCTGACCCGCATCGAAGCGACCTACGCCGGGCGCGCCTACGCCGCTTATGGCGGTATCTATATCATTGCCTCGATCGGCTGGCTGGCCGTGGTGGAGCGGGTCCGGCCACTGGGTTCCGACTGGATTGGCGTGGCGCTCTGCGTGTTGGGGGCGAGCGTGATTCTATTCGGCCCACGGCTCTCAGCTTCCTGAAATAACCTACGGTTCGCCAGGTTTTTGCAGGACGTTTCCTTCAGTCGCGAGAACTTTGCTTGTAGGGCCTTACTGAATTCTCGCTGGTGTCTTGAGAACGGAAAGCAGGCCGGGCATGGTCAGGGTCCAGACATTCTTAAGGACAAGAACCATGCTCGTATTAAGCCGTGCTGTGGGCGAGTTGATTTCCATCGGTGACGATATTTCCGTCCGGGTGCTGTCGGTCAGTGGCACCACCGTGCGTTTTGGCGTCGAAGCGCCACGGCACGTCGATGTCCATCGCTTCGAAATCTATGAAAAGATCCAGAGGAAAAAGGCTAACGCCGCCCGCAAGGCCTGTTCAGTCGAATAGGTGCTTGGGCACGTCGTGCTTGAGCATCAGTTGGCACTGTTCGCTTTCCGGGTCGAAGACAATCAAGGCCTGGCCTTTGGTCAGGGCTTGTCGGACCCGCAGCACCCGCGTCTCCAGGGGCGTGTCGTCACCGTTGTCGGTGCCGTCGCGGGTCACGAAATCTTCGATCAGGCGAGTGAGCGTGTCGACTTCGAGTTGGTCGTGGGGGATGAGCATGGGGGACCTCGGCTAGACAATAGGGCGATGCTACGGCCAATGGGCTTTTGCGGCTAGCCTGGGTTTTGACCATTGCGAATCCTTGTGGGAGCGGGCTTGCTCGCGAAGGCGGCGGTACATTCAAACTCTATGCTAGCCGACCCACCGCTTTCGCGAGCAAGCCCGCTCCCACAATTTGATTTGTGTAGACTCCGAAAGCGTCATGTGTCAGCCGACATCGCGAGCGGGATCAGCTGTCCGACCGCTGCCCCACAAGGCTGTCCACCGACGGCACCCGGGTATCGCTTTCCATCTGGGCATCGTGCTCGATCTGGTGACTGAAGCGGTCCAGGGAGCCTTGGGCCGGCTGCGCGTCGCTGGCGAACACCGGTGGGCTGAGGATGTAGGCGCCGAGCAGGCGGCTGAGGGCGGCCAGGCTGTCGATGTGGGTGCGTTCGTAGCCATGGGTGGCGTCGCAGCCGAAGGCGAGCAGGGCGGTACGGATATCGTGGCCAGCGGTGATGGCCGAATGAGCGTCGCTGAAGTAATAGCGGAACAGGTCGCGGCGTGCCGAGATGTCGTTCTCCTTGGCCAGTTTCAGCAAATGCCGCGACAGATGATAGTCGTAAGGGCCGCCGGAGTCCTGCATCGCCACGCTGACCGAATGTTCGCTCGAGTGCTGGCCAGGGGCGACGGGCGCGATGTCGATACCGACGAATTCGCTGACGTCCCAGGGCAGTGCGGCCGCTGCGCCGCTGCCGGTTTCCTCAGTGATGGTGAACAGGGGGTGACAGTCGATCAGCAGTTCCTCGCCACTGTCGACAATCGCCTTGAGCGCCGCCAGCAGTGCCGCGACCCCGGCCTTGTCGTCCAAGTGCCGGGCGCTGATGTGACCGCTTTCGGTGAATTCCGGCAAGGGGTCGAAGGCCACGTAATCGCCGATGCCCACGCCCAGGGTTTCGCAATCGGCGCGGGTGGCGCAATAGGCGTCCAGGCGCAGCTCGATGTGGTCCCAACTGATGGGCATTTCATCCACGGCGGTGTTGAACGCGTGACCGGATGCCATCAATGGCAGCACGCTGCCACGAATCACGCCGGTGTCGGTGAACAAGCTGACCCGGCTGCCTTCGGCAAACCGGCTGGACCAGCACCCCACCGGAGCCAGGGTCAGGCGACCGTTGTCCTTGATGGCCCGCACCGAGGCACCGATGGTATCCAGGTGCGCCGACACGGCCCGGTCGGGGCTGCTCTTGCGGCCCTTGAGCGTGGCGCGGATCGTGCCACGACGGGTCATTTCGAAGGCGATACCCAACTCTTCGAGCCGCTCGGCGACGTAGCGCACGATGGTGTCGGTGAAGCCGGTCGGGCTGGGGATGGCGAGCATTTCCAGCAGGACCTTTTGCAGGTATTCGAGATCCGGTTCGGGAATTTTGCTGATCATGGAAACTCCTCTCGGAACATTAGGTTGAAATAGGGGAACCCTGTGGTCAGAGATTGCTCCCGCTGAGCTCTGTAGGAGCTGGCGAAGCCTGCGATCTTTTGATCTTTCGCTTGGGATTCAAGTGTCTGGGGAAAGATCGCAGCCTCGTTGCACTCGACAGCTCCTACACAGCTCCTACAAAGTCGAGCGGGAGCAAGGTCCCTCGCCACGGAAGAAGGGCTAAGCCACCGTCTGGCTATGAGGAAACAACAGATCCACAAAACGCTCGGCGGTGGGCTGGGGTTCGTGGTTGGCTAAACCTGCGCGTTCGTTGGCTTCGATGAACACATACTCGGGTTGATCGGCCGCCGGCACCAGCAGGTCGAGGCCGACCATGGGGATGTCCAGCGCCCGCGCGGCACGCACCGCCGCATCGGCAAGGGTCGGATGCAGGATACCGGTGACATCCTCCAGGACGCCGCCGGTATGAAGGTTCGCTGTACGGCGTACGAACAGGTGCTCTCCGGCCGGCAGGACGCTGTCGTAGTCGTACCCCGCCGCATTGAGGGTGCGCAGGGTCTCGGCGTCCATCGGTATCTTGCTTTCACCCCCCGTAGCGGCCTGCCGTCGGCGGCTCTGGGCTTCGATCAGGGCCCCGATGGTGTGCCGGCCGTCGCCGATCACCTCCGCCGGGCGCCGGATCGCCGCGGCCACCACTTCAAAGCCGATCACCAGGATGCGCAGGTCCAGCCCTTCGTGGAAGCTCTCCAGCAGCACCCGGCTATCGAACTGCCGAGCCGCTTCAATGGCGCTCTGCACCTCCTCGATAGTGCGCAAGTCCACCGCCACGCCTTGGCCCTGCTCACCGTCCAGCGGCTTGACCACCACCCGTTCGTGCTCATCGAGAAACGCCAGGTTGTCATCGGCGTTCCCCACCAGCTGTTGCGCCGGCAGGTTCAGGCCGGCGTTTTTCAGCACCTTGTGGGTCAGGCTTTTGTTCTGGCACAGGGTCATGCTGATGGCGCTGGTCAGGTCGCTCAGGGACTCGCGGCAGCGCACCCGGCGGCTGCCGTGGACCAGGGTGAACAAGCCGGCCTCGGCATCGTCCACCTGCACTTCGATGCCGCGCCGGTGAGCTTCTTCGACGATGATCCGCGCATACGGATTGAACTCCGCCTCGGGGCCGGGCCCAAGGAACAACGGCTGGTTGATGCCGTTCTTGCGCTTGATGGCGAAGGTCGAGAGGTTGCGAAAGCCGAGTTTGGCGTAGAGATTTTTTGCCTGGCGATTGTCGTGCAGCACCGACAGGTCGAGGTAGCTCAAGCCACGGCTCATGAAATGCTCGATAAGGTGACGCACCAGCACCTCGCCGACACCGGGTCGCGGGCATTGCGGATCGACGGCCAGGCACCAGAGGCTGCTGCCGTTTTCCGGGTCGTTGAAGGCCTTCTGATGATTCAGGCCCATGACGCTGCCGATCACCGCACCGGTATCGTCGTCTTCAGCCAGCCAGTACACCGGTCCGCCTTCGTGACGCGGGGTCAGTCGCAGCGGGTCGATGGGCAGCATGCCCCGGGCCTGGTAGAGCTGGTTGATGGCCTGCCAGTCGGTCTCGCTCTGGGCGCGGCGAATGCGGAAGCCGCGAAACACCCGGGTGGACTGGCGATAGTCGCTGAACCACAGGCGCAAGGTGTCGGACGGATCGAGGAACAATTGCGCCGGTTCCAGCCCCAGCACCTGCTGGGGCGCGGCCACGTACAAGGCAATGTCGCGTTCGCCGGGTTGTTCGTTGAGCAGTTCCCGGGCCAGGCACGCCGCGTCCGGGAAGGTGTGGCCGATCAGCAGTCGGCCCCAGCCGCAATGCACCGCGATCGGGTCGGCGCCCAATTCGCTGCCGTCTTCGGCCAGGCGTGCCTGCAGGCGTTCATAGGAGGGCGCCTGGCCGCGCAAGAGGCGTTGGTTGTGAACAGTTGCGTGAGGTTTCATCGATCAAATTCCTTGCTCGCTGAGCCACAGGTTCAGCGCCGCCAGTTGCCATAGTCGCGAACCGCGCAACGGCGTGAGTTGCCCGTTGGGGTCGGTGAGCAGGCGGTCGAGCATGGCTGGGTTGAACAGGCCGCGATCCTGGCTCGGATCCAGCAGCAGTTCGCGAACCCAGGCCAGGGTGTCGCCTTCCAGGTGCTTGAGGCCCGGCACCGGGAAATAGCCTTTCTTGCGGTCGATCACTTCGCTGGGAATCACCCGTCGGGCGGCTTCCTTGAGCACCTGCTTGCCGCCATCGGGCAACTTGAATTTCGCCGGGACCCGGGCCGAGAGTTCCACCAGGCGATAGTCGAGAAACGGTGTGCGCGCTTCCAGGCCCCAGGCCATGGTCATGTTGTCGACGCGCTTGACCGGGTCGTCCACCAGCATCACGGTGCTGTCCAGGCGCAGGGCCTTGTCCACCGCGGCATCGGCGCCGGGTTGGGCGAAATGCTCCTTGACGAAGTCCCCGGCCGCGTCGTTGGCCGTCAACCAGTTGGGCTGCACAGTGGCGGCATATTCTGCGTAACTGCGGTCGAAGAATGCCGCGCGATAGGCGGCGTACGGATCGCTGGCGCCGTCGACCTGCGGGTACCAGTGATAACCGGCGAACAGCTCATCCGCGCCTTGGCCGCTTTGCACCACTTTGCAATGCTTGGCGACTTCCCGCGACAGTAGGTAGAAGGCGATGCAGTCGTGGCTGACCATCGGCTCGCTCATGGCGCGGAACGCGGCGGGCAGTTGCTCGATGATCTCTTTTTCGTCGATGCGCAGTTGGTGGTGGCGAGTGCCGTAGTGCTTGGCGATCAGGTCCGAATATTGGAATTCGTCACCGCGCTCGCCGCCGGCATCCTGGAAACCGATGGAGAATGTCGACAAGTCCTCGACGCCGACTTCCCGCAACAGGCCCACCAACATACTTGAGTCGACGCCGCCGGACAGCAGCACGCCGACGTCGACGGCGGCGCGCTGGCGAATGGCAACCGCTTCGCGGGTGCTGTCGAGAACGCGATCGATCCAGTCTTCCAGATTCAGGTGCTGTTCGTCGGCGCGAGGGCCGTAGGGCAGGGTCCACCAGGTTTTCTGCTCGGTGGTGCCGTCGGCTTCGATGCGCATCCAGGTGGCGGGCGGCAGTTTTTCAACACCGGCCAACAAGGTGCGGGGCGCCGGGACCACCGCGTGGAAATTCAGGTAATGGTTGAGGGCCACCGGATCGAGCATCGGATTGATGTCGCCGCCCTTGAGCAGCGCCGGCAATGCCGAGGCGAAGCGCAGGCGCTGGCCGGTGCGCGACAGGTACAGCGGCTTGACGCCGAGGCGGTCGCGGGCGATGAACAGCCGCTTGGCATCACGCTCCCAAATGGCGAAGGCGAACATGCCGTTGAGTTTGGGCAGCAGCGCTTCGCCCCAGGCGTGGTAACCCTTGAGCAGCACTTCGGTGTCGCCACCGGAATAGAAGGTGTAGCCCAGGCCTTCCAGCTCGGTGCGAAGCTCCGGGTAGTTGTAGATCGCGCCGTTGAAGGCCAGCGACAGGCCCAATTGATTGTCGATCATCGGCTGGGCCGAGCCGTCCGACAGGTCCATGATTTTCAGGCGTCGGTGGCCGAGGGCAATCGGTCCCTGGCTATGAAAACCCCAGGCATCAGGGCCGCGAGGGGCCAGGTGATGGGTGATTCGCTCTACGGCCGCAAGGTCCGCAGGTTGTTGATCGAAACGTAACTCTCCAGCTAATCCGCACATAAGTCCTTACCGGTGTTTCCGTTGGGGAGGGGTCAAGCAGCACGCGCCGAAAGGGCGGGTACTCTGAAACTGACCGGAGGGATTGCTGTGAGTTTTAGATCAATGCGTTATAAGCCGGCGGGGTGGGGCCCGTTTGGTCTGCTGCATGACTGAAGAATAGAGCGAAACCTGTGGGAGCGAGCCTGCTCGCGATTGCGGTAGATCAGTTGGTATCTAAGCGACTGACACACCGCAATCGCGAGCAGGCTCGCTCCCACCGTTGATTTTCATCGACCGCAGAAATGATGCGTCTGGCACAGGCTCTTTGTGGGAGTGGGCTTGCTCGCGATGGCGGTGGATCAGTCGGCATCTTAGTTGGCTGACACATCGCTATCGCGAGCAAGCTCAGCTCCCACAGGGTTTGTGGCGGGTCATCCATCTGTGTCAGGTCTTGCCCCGAATCAAGGCCCGCAACGCGAACCGGTTCGGATGGCAGGCCTCGGCCACGCTGCGGGGCAGTGGCAGGGGTTCGTTGTCCAGCCAGGCGGCGATCAGTTCGCCCGACAGGGGCGCGGTGATCAGGCCGCGGGAACCGTGGCCGCTGTTGATGTACAGGCCATCGAGCCATGGGCAGGGGGCGTCCGGCACTTGGCGTGCATCTTTGCCCAGGGCAGCGTAGGCCTCGGTGAAGGCCTGGCGCTCGGCCAGCGGTCCGACAATCGGCAGGTAATCGGGGCTGGTGCAACGAAACGCCGCGCGGCCTTCGAGGTGGTGCGGGTCCAGGGTGCCAGCATCCAGGCGCTCCACCAAGTCGTGGGAGATCTCTTCGAGCATCTGCAGATTGCCGGCATGCTCGGCAGCGGTGGGGGTCAGGTCGTCGCTATTGAAATCGAAACTGGCGCCCAGGGTATGTTCGCCCAGCCGTGGCGGCGCCACATAACCTTCGGCGCAGACCACCGTCGCCAGGCTCTGGCTGCGGCGGGTTTGCGGCAACCGCGTGATCTGCCCGCGAATGCGCTTGAGCGGCAGACCAGCGGCAGGTTCGAAGCGTTTGATCTCGGCAGCGCTGGCGAGGATCACCACTGGCGCACTGGCCAGGCAGCGTTCGCCGTCCCATGCCAGCCATTGGCCGTCGACTCGGCGCAGGTGCAGCACGTCATGATGGGTTCGCACATCAATGGCGGGCTCCGAAGCTTGCCAGCGACACAGCGCCGGCGGATGCACCCAACCGCCTTCGGGATAAAACAAGCCACCACAGGCCAGGCCGATGCCGGCGCGAACCTGGGCCTCGGACTGATCCAGTGAATGCAGCAAGTCCGCTGGGAACGCCTCGGCCAGTTGCGCCTGGCGCTCGGCTTCCTTGCTGTTGAAGGCCAGTTGCAAGACGCCGCAGGCATCCCAGTCAACGCCGCGTTGCAGTTGCTCCAGCACACGGCGGGTGTAGCCGAAGCCGCTGAGGATCATCTGCGACAACGCCGTGCCATGGGCCGACAATTTGAGGTACAGCACGCCTTGGGGATTGCCGGACGCTTCCTCGGCCAACCCGGCATGACGCTCCAGCAGCGTCACCTGCCAACCACGGGCGGCGAGGCTCGCCGCGCTGGCGCACCCGGCCAGGCCGCCGCCGATGACCAAGGCCCGACGCTCGCCGGTGGGCGGCAAGGGGCGGGCATACCAGGGTTTTGCCAGGGACGGCGCGGGTGTCTGCTCGGGCCAGCCAAGAAACACGCCGCGCAGGATTTCCCATTTATGGCCAATGCCGGGCGTGCGCTTCATCTTGAAGCCCGCCGCGTTCAGCAACCGCCGAACCCAACCGGTGCTGGTGAAGGTACTGAGGGTCGCGCCGGGTGCGGCCAGCCGGGCCAGTTCGGCGAACAGCTCGGCGGTCCACATCTCGGGGTTCCTGGCCGGCGCAAAACCGTCGAGGAACCAGGCGTCGATCTGCCCGTCCAGCTGCGGCAACTGCTCCAGGGCATCGCCGATCAACAAGGTCAGCGTCACCCGGCCATTGGCCAGGACCAAGCGCTGGAAACCCTGGTGGATCGCCACGTACTGCTCAAGCAATTGTTCCGCTTGAAGGCTCAGTTGCGGCCACAGGGCAAGGGCCCGGCGCAAGTCTTCGGGGCTCAAGGGATACTTCTCGACGCTGACGAAGTGCAGCCGAGCGCCTGCTGGCGCGCACTGTTCGAACAATTGCCAGGCGCAGAGAAAATTCAAGCCGGTGCCAAACCCGGTCTCGCCGATCACCAGCCGCCCGCCAGCGGCCAGCGCAGCGAAGCGCTCGGCCAGGTTGTTCTGCTCGAGGAACACATAACGGGTTTCATCCAGGCCCGACTGATCGGAAAAATACACATCGTCGAACACCCGCGAACGCGGGCGCCCCTGATCATCCCAGTCGAGTTGGGCGTGTTGCTGGATGGGCGTCATGGCAGGCTCGGTCAAAACTGAGCGGCCATTCTAGCCGATCGGTATCGGCTTGCTTGACCCATCGCAACAGAGCGCGCATCTGAATGGAATCTGCTGCACAGGGCCGCATCCAATCCGCTAGTCTTGAGCCATCCTTGGAAGGAGCTGCCCATGTTTGAATCCGCTGAAATCGGCCATGTGATCGATAAAGACACCTTTGAGGCCAAGGTGCCGGCCCTGCGTGAAGCGCTGCTGGAAGCGCAGTTCGAGTTGCAGCAGCAGGGCCGGTTTCCGGTCATCGTGTTGATCAACGGCATCGAAGGCGCGGGCAAGGGCGAGACGGTGAAGTTGCTCAACGAATGGATGGACCCGCGGCTGATCGAGGTGCGCACTTTCGACCAGCAGACCGACGAGGAGCTGGCGCGGCCTCCCGCATGGCGCTATTGGCGGATGCTGCCGGCCAAGGGGCGCATGGGGATTTTCTTCGGCAACTGGTACAGCCAGATGCTGCAAGGTCGGGTCCATGGCGAGTTCAAGGACCCGCGGCTCGACCAGGCGATCGCCGGTGCCGAGCGCCTGGAAAAAATGCTCTGCGATGAAGGCGCGCTGATCTTCAAGTTCTGGTTCCACCTCTCCAAGAAGCAGATGAAGGCTCGGCTCAAGGGGCTCAAGGATGACCCGCTGCACAGCTGGCGCATCAGCCCGCTGGACTGGCAGCAGTCCCAGACCTACGACAAGTTCGTCAAATACGGCGAGCGTGTGCTGCGCCGCACCAGTCGCGACTACGCGCCGTGGCATGTCATCGAAGGCATGGACAGCTGTTATCGCAGCCTCACCGTCGGGCGGATCCTGCTCGACGGCTTGCGACAGGCCCTGGACCGGTCGAAGATCAAGCCGCAAAAGGTCAACGTGGCGCCGTTGCCTGCGCTGGACGGCCAGGTCACGCTGCTCGACAGCCTGGACATGACCCGCCGCCTGGACAAGGCCGACTACGAAGAGCAACTGATCACCGAGCAGGCGCGGTTCGCCGGCCTGCTGCGGGATAAACGCATGCGCCAGCATGCCTTGGTCGCGGTGTTCGAAGGCAATGACGCGGCAGGCAAGGGCGGGGCGATCCGACGGGTTGCGGCGGCCCTGGACCCGCGCCAATACAGCATCGTGCCGATTGCCGCCCCCACGGAAGAAGAGCGCGCCCACCCCTACATGTGGCGGTTCTGGCGGCATATTCCTGCCCGCGGCAAGTTCACCATGTTCGACCGTTCCTGGTATGGCCGGGTGTTGGTGGAGCGGGTCGAAGGGTTTTGCAGCCAGGCCGACTGGCTGCGGGCCTACGGGGAAATCAACGACTTCGAGGAGCAGATCGCCGACGCCGGTGTGGTGGTGGTCAAGTTCTGGCTGGCCATCGACAAGGAAACCCAGCTGGAGCGGTTCCAGGAGCGCGAGGAAATCCCGTTCAAGCGTTTCAAGATCACCGAGGATGACTGGCGCAACCGCGACAAGTGGGACGCCTACCGCGCCGCAGTGTGCGACATGGTCGACCGCACCAGCACCGAGATTTCCCCCTGGACCTTGGTGGAGGCCAACGACAAGCGCTGGGCGCGGGTCAAGGTACTGCGCACCCTTAACCAGGCATTGGAGGCGGCTTTCGAGCGCAGCGCAAAACAGGCTCGCAAGAAGAAGCGCTAGGGCGATGGGTACGCATACGCGAGGTGAATGATTGTCGCGGTCGGTTATCCAGTGGATCTATGCTCGATTCACTCTCAACCGACCAGAACAATGAGGTACAGCCATGCGTGAAGTGGTGATCGTCGACAGCGTACGGACCGGCCTGGCCAAGTCCTTTCGTGGCAAGTTCAACATGACCCGTCCAGACGACATGGCGGCCCATTGTGTCGATGCCTTGTTGGCGCGCAACGACATCAACCCGGCCAGCGTCGAGGATTGCATCGTCGGGGCCGGCTCCAATGAGGGCGCCCAGGGCTACAACATCGGGCGCAACGTGGCGGTGCTCTCGCGATTGGGCATCGGCACGGCCGGCATGACCCTCAACCGTTTCTGTTCCTCGGGCCTGCAAGCCATTGCCATCGCCGCCAACCAGATCGCTTCCGGTTGCAGCGACATCATTGTGGCGGGCGGTGTGGAATCCATCAGCCTGACGATGAAAAGCGTCAATACCGACAACCTGATCAACCCACTGCTCAAGGAGCAAGTGCCCGGGATTTATTTCCCCATGGGCCAGACAGCGGAGATCGTCGCTCGCCGTTACCAGGTCAGCCGCGAGGAGCAGGACCGTTACGCCTTGCAGAGCCAGCAACGCACCGCCAAGGCCCAGGCGGCGGGATTGTTCGATGATGAAATCATCCCGATGGCGGTCAAGTACCGGGTCGAGGACAAGCAGACCGGTGCGGTGCAGATTCTTGAAGGCGTGGTCGATCATGACGATTGCAACCGCCCGGACACCACCTATGAAAGCCTGGCGGGCCTGAAGCCGGTGTTCGCCGAAGACGGTTCGGTGACGGCGGGCAACTCGTCGCAGTTGTCCGACGGCGCCTCGATGACCTTGGTCATGAGCCTGGAAAAGGCCTTGGCGCTGGGGCTCAAGCCCAAGGCATTTTTCCGTGGTTTCACCGTGGCCGGTTGCGAGCCGGACGAAATGGGCATCGGCCCGGTATTTTCAGTGCCCAAGCTGCTCAAGGCCAAGGGCTTGCAGATCGCCGATATCGACCTGTGGGAACTCAACGAGGCGTTTGCTTCCCAGTGCCTGTACAGCCGCAACCGGCTGGAAATCGATCCAGAGAAATACAACGTCAACGGCGGCTCGATCTCCATCGGCCATCCGTTCGGCATGACCGGTTCGCGGCAAGTCGGGCATCTGGTGCGTGAGCTGCAACGGCGCAACCTGCGCTACGGCATCGTGACCATGTGTGTGGGCGGCGGGATGGGGGCGACGGGGTTGTTCGAGGCGGTGAGATAACCGCAAAAAGTATGCTTGCACAGAGCTTTTGTGGCGAGGGAGCTTGCTCCCGCTCGGCTGCGAAGCAGGCGCCAAACTGTCGATGCGGTTTATTGAATGGGGCAGGGGGCCGCTTCGCGACCCAGCGGGAGCAAGCTCCCTCGCCACAGGAGTACGGCGCTAGCTGGCGACCTGAGTCAGTTGCAACATCCGCTGTACATACGCTTCCACCTCCCGCAACGCCTCCTCGCGATTGGCGAACGGCCCTTCCTGGGTGCCTTCCCGGGTGTTGAAGTAAAATTCACCGTTGATGCGGCAAATCCGGTCACTGGGAAAGACCATCGCCGGGGCGAGGTCCTGGGCGCGTTTGCCAAGCATGAGGGGCTCCAAAAGGGGCGGCGGGAACAGGTTGAGTGAAGTTTAGAGGCTGGCGTGGACCGTTGCTTGGCGAGCCGATAGGCGGCCATGTGCCATGCCGGTAACCGGTTCAATTAATCCCCAACTGTTCCTGTGTTGCTCGGTCGCAGGCGCCTAGAATGGGCGTTCTTTGTCTAGGGCTTCGAGGGTTGCATGCACATATCGTCCGGTCGCTGGGTCTACGGCTTGTTCCTCGCCCTGTTGACGGCCCTGCTCTGGGGAATCCTGCCGATCAAGCTCAAGCAAGTGCTGCAAGTGATGGACCCGGTCACCGTGACCTGGTTTCGCTTGCTGGTGTCCGGCGGTTTGCTGTTCATTTATTTGGCGGCGACTCGGCGCCTGCCCAGTCGCAAGGTGCTCGGCCCGCGCGGCGGCTGGCTGGTGGCGATGGCCGTGCTCGGGCTGGTGGGCAACTACGTGTTGTACCTGATGGGCCTGAACCGCTTGAGCCCCGGCACCGCGCAACTGGTGGTGCAGATGGGGCCGATCATGTTGCTGGTCGCCAGCCTGTTCGTGTTCAAGGAGCGGTTCAGCGTGGGGCAGGGCATTGGCCTGTTGGTGTTGCTGATCGGTTTCACGCTGTTTTTCAACCAGCGCCTGGGCGAGTTGCTGACGTCCCTGAGCGAATACACCGCCGGGGTGTTGATGGTGTTGTTGGCATCGACGGTCTGGACGTTCTACGCCCTGGGCCAGAAGCAATTGTTGACGGTGTGGAATTCGCTGCAGGTGATGATGGTGATCTACCTGTTCTGCGCGCTGCTGCTCACGCCCTGGGTGCATCCGTTGGAGGCGCTGCAATTGAGCCCGCTGCAAGGCTGGTTGTTGCTCGCGTGCTGCCTCAATACCTTGATTGCCTATGGCGCGTTTGCCGAAGCCCTGGCCCATTGGGAAGCGTCGCGGGTCAGCGCGACCCTGGCGATCACGCCGCTGGTGACCTTCTCCGCAGTGGCGATGGCGGCCTGGTGGTGGCCTGATTATGTCCATGCCGAGCAGATCAACCTGCTGGGCTATGGCGGGGCGGTGCTGGTAGTGCTGGGTTCGGCGCTGGTCGCCCTGGGCCCCTCGTTGATCGCCGGGCTCAAGGCCCGACGCGAGCGTTTGGCTGTCGGGCGTTAAACCGCGTTATCGTTCTTCGCGAGCAAGCCCGCTCCCACAGGGAATCTATGTGAGCCGTAGTATTGCATACACTGAAGATCCATTGTGGGAGCGGGCTTGCTCGCGAAAGCGGCTTGGCAGGCGATGAGGATGTCGAGCCTGCCGGCCTCATCGCGAGCAGGCTCGCTCCCACAGGAGGGATGGCGTTAGCCCTGGCTACCGGCCTCCAACATATTCTCCGGCCTCACCCAGGCATCGAATTCTTCATCGGTCAGGTACCCCAGTTGCAGCGCCGCCTCGCGCAAGGTCAGCCCTTCGCCGTAGGCTTTCTTGGCGATTTCCGCTGACTTGTCGTAGCCGATATGCGGGTTCAGTGCGGTCACCAGCATCAACCCACGTTCCAGGTGCGCGGCCATCTGCTCGGCGTCCGGTTCGAGACCGGCGATGCAGTGCTGCTGGAAGTTGCTGCAGCCGTCGGCCAGCAGGCGTATCGACTGCAGCAGGTTGTGGATGATCACCGGTTTGAACACGTTCAACTGCAAATGCCCCTGGCTGGCGGCAAAACCAATGGTCACGTCGTTGCCCATGACCTGGCAGGCCAGCATCGACAAGGCTTCGCACTGGGTCGGGTTGACCTTGCCAGGCATGATGGAGCTGCCCGGTTCGTTGGCTGGCAATTTCACCTCGGCGAAGCCGGCCCGGGGGCCTGAGCCCAGCAGACGCAGGTCGTTGGCGATTTTCATCAGGGTCACGGCGAGGGTCTTCAGGGCGCCGGACAAGGAAGTCAGGGGTTCATGGCCGGCCAGCGCGGCGAACTTGTTCGGTGCGGTGACGAACGGCAGGCCCGAGAGCGCCGCCAGTTCAGCGGCAATCGCTTCGCCGAAACCATGGGGTGAATTGAGCCCGGTGCCCACGGCTGTGCCGCCCTGGGCCAGTTCGCAGACGGCCGGCAGCGCGGCGCGGATCGCCCGTTCGGCATAATCGAGCTGGGCAATGAACGCCGACAGCTCCTGGCCAAAGGTGATTGGCGTGGCATCCATCATGTGGGTGCGGCCGGTCTTGACCAGCTTCATGTGGCGCGCCGCCAGTTCCGCGAGGCCGCCGGAGAGTTCGCTGATGGCCGGCAGCAATTGCTGATGGACAGCCTGGGCGGCGGCGATGTGCATGGCGGTGGGGAAGCAGTCGTTGGAACTCTGCGAGCGGTTGACGTGGTCGTTGGGGTGCACCGGGCTCTTGCCGCCGCGGGGGTTGCCGGCCAGTTCGTTGGCGCGCCCGGCGATCACCTCGTTGACGTTCATATTGCTCTGGGTCCCGCTGCCGGTCTGCCAGACCACTAGTGGGAACTGGTCGTCGTGCTGGCCGGCGAGCACTTCGTCGGCGGCCTGTTCGATCAGGCGGGCGATGTCGGCGGGGAGGTCGCCATTGCGATCATTGACCCGCGCGGCGGCCTTCTTGATCAGTGCCAAGGCATGCAGCACCGACAGCGGCATGCGTTCGTTGCCAATGGCGAAGTTGATCATGGAACGCTGCGTCTGGGCTCCCCAGTAGGCCTCATCCGGGACTTCAACCTGGCCAAGGCTGTCGGTTTCGATACGGCTCATCGGGTCAAACTCCTTAAAGGCTGAATGCGCAGTTTAGGCCCAGATGGGCGGCACCGGTTCCCTCAATCATCGCTCAATCCAGGAGCGGTGTGTTCGCTCCGTCAATCGGACCCGACAAGCATCGGGGTTGAGGCCCGGCGTTTTTTAGGCGCAGAATGGTCGCCCTTGGGGTTTTACCTCGCCTGTAAACAAAGGAAACTCGATGACCCGTCTTCGTGCCATCTGTACCGCAGTTGCTCTGGTGTGTGCCAGCGGCCCTGTTTTCGCCGATACCGCCAGCCACAACGCCAGCGCCGAAGCGTTCCTGACCCTGGCGCACGCTGACAAACTGGGCACTCCGGTGTACATGCAAGTGCAGCAAATGTTTGCCCAGCGCTTTGAACAGACCAAGGCCCCTGAGTCGAAAAAAGCCACCCTGGAAACCTATCAGGCCAAGGCCAATGCCGCGCTGGACCAAGCCATCGGCTGGAACAAGCTCAAGCCTGACATGGTCAAGCTCTACACCAGCAACTTCAACGAGTCGGAGCTCAAGGACCTGGTGGCTTTCTACCAATCGCCATTGGGCAAGAAAGTCCTGGAAAAAATGCCACAGCTGACCCAGCAATCGGCCCAGCTGACCCAGGCCAAGCTTGAAAGCGCGGTGCCGGTGGTCAACAAGCTGCTGGCCGACATGACGGCCGAGCTCGAGCCAAAAGCCGCCGCCCCAGCCAAGAAAAAGCCGTAAGCGGAGCCCGGTATGAGCATGCAACAACGCATCGAATCGACACTCGGGCTCTTGCAGCCCGAGCACTTGCAAGTGCTGGATGAAAGCCACATGCACAGCCGTGGCCTGCAGACGCATTTCAAGGCCGTGGTGGTCAGCCAGCAGTTCGAAGGGCTCAATCGCGTCAAGCGTCACCAGAAGGTCTACGGCACGCTGGGCGAGCTGATGGGTGAGTTCCATGCGTTGGCGCTGCACACCTACACGCCTGAGGAGTGGGCGCAGATCGACGCGGCCCCGGCTTCGCCGACGTGTGCCGGTGGCAGCAAGCACTGAGCGGGCAACCTGTTATGGCCAGGAAGCTTTTGTGGCGAGGGAGCTTGCTCCCGCTGGGCTGCGAAGCGGCCCCCAAGCCAATCACACGCGTCGTGTCAGGCTGATCCCAATCAGTTTTTTGGGGCTGCTGCGCAACCCAGCGGGAGCAAGCTCCCCTCGCCACAAAGGCTCTCGCTCCTAAAACCACATTGTTTTTGTTAGAATCCGCAACGCGCCGCTCACCCGGCGCGTTTTTTTTCGCATCCGGTTCACCCTTTACGAGGGTAGCCACCTGGAGAAACACCCATGACACAACCCATTGTCGTGGCGGCACTGTATAAGTTCGTCACCCTTGAAGATTACGTCGAGCTGCGTGAGCCCCTGCTCAAGGCCATGCTTGATAACGGCATCAAAGGCACGCTGCTGATCGCCGAGGAAGGCATCAACGGCACGGTCTCCGGCACCCGTGAAGGCATCGACGGGTTGATGGCCTGGCTCAAGAACGATCCGCGCATGGACGACATCGACCATAAAGAGTCGTACTGCGACGAGCAGCCGTTCTACCGCACCAAGGTCAAGCTCAAGAAAGAAATCGTCACCCTCGGCGTCGAAGGCGTGGACCCGAACAAGCAGGTCGGCACGTACGTCGAGCCACAAGACTGGAACGCGTTGATCAGCGATCCGCAAGTGCTGTTGATCGACACCCGCAACGATTACGAAGTGTCCATCGGCACCTTCGAAGGCGCCATCGACCCCAAGACCACCAGCTTTCGCGAGTTCCCCGAGTACATCAAGGCCAACTTCGACCCGGCCAGGCACAAGAAAGTCGCGATGTTCTGCACCGGCGGCATTCGTTGTGAAAAGGCTTCCAGCTACATGCTGGGCCAAGGCTTCGACGAGGTCTATCACCTCAAGGGCGGCATCCTGAAATACCTCGAAGAGGTGCCTCAGGAGGAAACCAAGTGGCGCGGCGACTGCTTCGTGTTCGATAACCGCGTGACCGTTCGCCACGACCTCAGCGAAGGGGACTACGATCAATGTCATGCTTGTCGTACCCCGGTGAGCGTAGAAGACCGCGCTTCGGAGCATTATGTGCCTGGCATCAGCTGCCCGCATTGCTGGGATAAGCTGAGCGAGAAAACCCGTCGCAGCGCCATCGACCGGCAGAAGCAGATCGAGTTGGCCAAGGCGCGGAACATGCCGCACCCGATCGGCTACAACTATAAGCAAACATCTTCCGAGGCTTGAACCATGGCGTCGCGCCTGCTCTACGTGATGGACCCGATGTGCTCCTGGTGCTGGGGCTTTGCACCGGTGGCCGAGGCATTGGTCGAGCAGGCGCAGGCCGCGGGTGTGGAATTGCACCTGGTGGTGGGCGGTTTGCGCACCGGCAGTGGTTCGGCGCTGGAGCCGACCACCCGGCGCTACATTCTTGAACATTGGCAGGCGGTGACCCAGGCCACCGGCCAGCCCTTCAAGCTTGAAGGCGCATTGCCGGACGGTTTCGTCTACGACACCGAACCAGCCTGCCGGGCATTGGTGACGGCTCGCAGCCTCGCCCCGGACTTGGCCTGGAAGCTGGTGAAGCTGATCCAGCAGGCCTTTTATGTGCAAGGCCGCGACGTCACCCACGCCAGCGTCCTGGTGGAGCTGGCCGAACAGGCCGGGTTGCCACGCATCGAATTCGCTGCCGCTTTTGACCGCGCCGACCAACACGCGGCCACCGCGGCGGATTTCACCTGGGTACAGGACCTGGGCATCGCCGGGTTCCCCACGCTGTTGGCTGAGCGCGACGGCCAACTGGCCTTGCTGACCAACGGTTATCAGCCCCTGGGCCAGTTGTCGCCGTTGCTGGGCCGATGGCTGGAGCGCGCGACCTGTGCCTGAGCGGCCGCCAGACCCATCGGCCTCGCGGCGCATCGATCGGTTGAGCTGGGCGGAAATCCGTCGCCTGGCCCTCACCCATAAAAAAGCCCTGTGGATCGCCAACGGCGTGGCCGTGCTGGCGACGCTGTGCAGCGTTCCGATCCCGTTGCTGTTGCCGCTGTTGGTGGACGAAGTCCTGCTGGGCCACGGCGATGCGGCCTTGAACGTCATGAACCATGCATTGCCAACGGCGTGGCAGAGCGCTGCTGGCTATATCGGGCTGATGTTGCTGGCGACCCTGGCCCTGCGCTGCGGCGCCTTGCTGTTCAACGTGCTGCAGGCGCGCTTGTTCGCCAGGCTGGCCAAGGATCTCGTCTACCGCATTCGCATCCGCCTGATCGAACGTCTCAAGCGAATCTCCCTGGGCGAGTACGAAAGCCTGGGCAGCGGCACGGTGGCGGCCCACCTGGTCACCGACCTGGACACCCTCGACAAATTCATCGGCGAAACCCTCAGCCGTTTCCTGGTGGCGATGCTGACCTTGGTGGGCACCGCCGGGATCCTGGTGTGGATGCACTGGAAACTGGCGCTGCTGATCCTGCTGTTCAACCCGCTGGTGATCTACGCCACGGTACAGTTGGGCAAGCGGGTCAAGCACCTCAAGAAACTGGAGAACGACAGCACCTCGCGCTTTACCCAGGCCTTGACCGAAACCCTGGACGCCATCCAGGAAGTGCGCGCCGGCAACCGCCAGGGCCATTTCCTTGGGCGCTTGGGAATGCGCGCCAAGGAAGTCCGCGATTATGCCGTGAACTCGCAGTGGAAAACCGACGCCTCGAACCGCGCCAGTGGTTTGCTGTTCCAGTTCGGCATCGATATTTTTCGCGCGGCGGCCATGCTCACCGTGGTGTTTTCCGACCTGTCCATCGGCCAGATGCTGGCGGTGTTCAGCTACCTCTGGTTCATGATCGGTCCGGTCGAGCAGTTGTTGAATTTGCAGTACGCCTTTTACGCCGCCGGCGGCGCCTTGAACCGCATCAATGAACTGCTGGCCCGGGCCGACGAGCCGCAGTACACCGGCGTCGTCGATCCGTTCAAGGGCCGTGACACCGTGGGCATCGAGATCCAAGGGTTGAGTTTCGGTTACGGCGAGGAGTTGGTGCTCGACCAATTGAACCTGTCCATCTCTGCGGGGGAAAAAGTCGCCATCGTCGGGGCCAGTGGCGGCGGCAAGAGCACTCTGGTGCAGTTGCTGCTCGGGCTGTACACGCCGCAGTCGGGCAGCATTCGTTTCGGCGGCGCCACGCAGCAGGAGGTTGGCCTGGAAACCATTCGCGAGAACGTCGCTGTGGTGCTTCAGCATCCGGCGTTGTTCAACGACACGGTGCGGGCTAACTTGACCATGGGCCGTGAACGCAGCGACGAGGCCTGCTGGCAGGCGCTGGAAATCGCCCAACTCGACGCCACGGTACGGGCGCTGCCCCTGGGCCTGGAAAGCATCGTTGGGCGTTCCGGGGTACGGTTGTCCGGCGGGCAGCGCCAACGGCTGGCCATTGCCCGCATGGTATTGGCCAATCCTCGGGTGGTGATTCTCGACGAAGCCACCTCGGCCCTGGACGCGGCCACAGAGTACAACCTGCACCAGGCCCTGGCGCGTTTTTTGAGCGCGCGTACCACCCTGATCATCGCCCACCGGCTCTCGGCGGTGAAGCAGGCTGATCGGGTATTGGTGTTCGACGGTGGGCGAATCGCCGAAGACGGCGACCATTTGCAACTGATTGCCGAAGGGGGCCTGTACGCTCGGCTCTACGGTCATTTGCAACAAATACAGCAGCCTTGAGTTTCCGGCGGTTTTCTGCGCTTAGTATCGGAAAAAAAGCAGGCAAACCCGCTGTTTTTCCCAAATTCCACGCAAAGTCTGTCGATCTGTTCATCCATTCATTCGATGGGTCGAAAACTAGCCTAGGCTATTGAGTCAGGAGTGGAATTCTGGCGGGTGTTCGTCCGCAATACCTGTGTGCAAGGGACCTCATGAAGCAAAAGCAGACTCTCGGAACACCACGGCTGCTGGGTATCGTCTGGCCCTTTATCGCCGTTGTGCTATTTCAGGCATTGCTCGGCGGCGTCAGCCTATACGTATTGTCTGCGGTTCGCGGCTATGTGGCGGGGGAGAGTCTCTGGTCCAAGGGGCAGAAAGACGCCATCTATTACCTCAACCTCTACGCCGACAGCCGCGATGAGGCGATTTTCCGAAAATTTCAGCAGGCCATCGCCGTGCCCGAGGGCGGCCACGAATTGCGGGTGGCGCTGGACCGTGAGCCGCCGGACCTGGAGGCCGCACGGGCCGGCATCCTCAAGGGCGGCAATCACCCGGACGATGTGTCCAGCCTGATCTGGCTTTATTTGAATTTCCGTCACTTCAGTTACTTGGAAGAAGCCATCGATCTCTGGACGGTGGGCGACGGCTACCTGATCGAATTGAATAACGTCGCCCGGCAGATGCACGGCAGCATCGCCGCGGGCCAGGCCTCGGAGGTGGACATCCGCGGCTGGAAGGCCCAGATCTTTGCGATCAATGATTCCGTGACCCCGGCTGCCAAGGCGTTCAGCGACGCACTGGGAGAGGGCTCGCGTTTCATCCTGCGGCTTCTGCTGGTGACCAATTTCGCCACCGCCCTGGGGCTGATCGTCCTGGCGCTGTTGCGTACCCATAAGTTGCTGGCCCAGCGGCAGGTGTTCGCCAATGCGCTGCAGATGGAGAAAGAACGAGCGCAGATCACCCTGCAATCCATTGGCGATGGGGTGATCACCACCGACGTGGAAGGGGCCATCGCCTACATGAACCCCGCCGCCGAAGCGATGACCCATTGGAAGGCCGAACACGCCACGGGCTTGCCCTTGGCCGCGCTGTTCAATTTGCTCGATGACAATGCCCAGACCGAAGGGCTGACCTTGATCGAGCACATCCTCAGCGGTCGACTCAGTGGCGCCAGCGAACATTCGAAACTGATCCAGCGCCTGGATGGCAGCACGGTCTCGGTCACCCTGGTGGGCGCGCCGATCCGCCATGCTGGCAAGGTCAGCGGCGCCGTGCTGGTGCTGCATGACATGACCCAGGAGCGGCAATACATCGCCAACCTGTCGTGGCAGGCCACCCACGACGCCCTGACCGGCCTGGCCAACCGCCGGGAATTCGAGTATCGCCTCGAGCAGGCCTTGCACAACCTCACTCGCCAGGTCGGCCGGCATGCCTTGATGTTCCTCGACCTGGACCAGTTCAAGCTGGTTAACGACACCTGCGGCCACGCGGCGGGAGACGAGTTGTTGCGGCATATCTGTGCCTTGTTGCAATCAGGGCTGCGGGAAAACGACACCCTGGCCCGGTTGGGCGGCGATGAGTTCGGGATCCTGCTGGAGAACTGTTCGCCGGAGGCTGCGGAAAAGATTGCCGAAGGGCTGCGCCAGACCGTGCAGAACCTGCATTTTGTCTGGAAGGGCCGGCCGTTCGTGACCACCGTGAGCATTGGCCTGGTGCACATCGCCCAGACCCCGACGACCCTGGAGGCATCCCTGCGGGCCGCCGACATGGCCTGTTATATGGCCAAGGAAAAGGGGCGCAATCGGGTTCAGGTCTATCATGCCGACGACTCGGAGTTGTCCCTGCGTTTTGGCGAGATGGCCTGGGTCCAGCGCCTGCACATGGCTTTGGAGGAAAACCGCTTTTGCCTGTACGCCCAGGAAATCGCCGCGCTGGGCCCGGGCGATCATGGTGGCGGGCACATAGAAATCCTGCTGCGCCTGCATGACGAAGCCGGGCGGATGATCCTGCCGGACAGCTTCATTCCCGCGGCGGAACGCTACGGGCTGATGACATCCCTGGATCGTTGGGTAGTGGAAAACGTCTTCAAGATTATCCGCCAGTGCCTGAATGAATCGCGACAGGGGCCCATGGCGATGTGTGCGATTAATCTGTCAGGCACAACTATCGGAGATCAGGCGTTCCTCGACTTCCTGCGTAAACAGTTCGCCGCCTACTCGATTCCGCCGGAAATGATTTGTTTTGAAATTACAGAAACCAGCGCTATTTCGAATCTCGGCAGTGCGATCCGTTTTATCAATGAACTCAAGAGCTTGGGATGTTATTTCTCGCTGGACGACTTTTGCGCCGGAATGTCTTCATTCGCTTACCTGAAACATTTACCTGTAGACTTCTTGAAGATCGACGGGAGTTTCGTAAAGGATATGCTGGACGACCCGATTAACCGTGCAATGGTCGAAGTGATCAATCACATCGGTCACGTCATGGGTAAGCGCACGATTGCCGAGTTTGTAGAAACCGCCCAGATCGAGCAGGCATTGCTGGAGATAGGGGTGGACTACGCTCAGGGGTATGTGATCGAACGCCCGCAATTGTTTACCTGCGACACGTTGCAATGTCGGCCGGCCCGGCCCCAGCCGTTGTTATTCAAGGCCCCCGGCACGTTCCGCTGAAACGCTTGTTGATCCGAGAAAATCACAATCAAAAGGAGCCCGACAGTGATCGACACATTCAACCGAACAGGCCCGCTCATGGACGCCACAAGCTATCCGAAATGGGCACAGCAGCTCATTACCGATTGCAGCGAGAGCAAGCGCCGGGTTGTCGAACACGAACTGTATCAGCGCATGCGCGACAACAAGCTCAGCGCCAAGACCATGCGCCACTACCTCATTGGTGGTTGGCCGGTCGTCGAACAGTTCGCTTTATACATGGCACAGAACCTCACCAAGACCCGCTTTGCCCGCCATCCTGGCGAGGACATGGCGCGTCGCTGGCTGATGCGCAACATTCGTGTCGAACTCAACCATGCCGATTATTGGGTCAACTGGAGCGCCGCCCACGGCGTGACCCTGGAAGACCTGCAGGCCCAGCAGGTACCGCCTGAGCTTCATGCCTTGAGCCACTGGTGCTGGCACACCAGTTCCTCGGACGCGTTGATCGTGGCCATCGCCGCGACCAACTATGCCATCGAGGGTGCCACGGGAGAGTGGTCGGCGCTGGTGTGTTCCAACGGTGTCTATGCGGCCGCCTTCGCCGAGGAAGACCGCAAGCGGGCCATGAAATGGCTGAAGATGCATGCCCAGTACGACGATGCCCATCCTTGGGAAGCCTTGGAAATCATCTGTACGCTGGCGGGGATGAACCCGAGCAAAGCCCTGCAGACGGAGCTGCGCCAGGCCGTTTGCAAGAGCTATGACTACATGTATCTGTTCCTGGAGCGTTGCATGCAACTGGAACAGTCGGAGACGGTGAGTAAGTCGTCATCCCCCCGCGAGCGCCTGGCATTGGCCGGGAGCTGATTACTACCACTACAGATAGCCACAACCTGTGGGAGCGAGCCTGCTCGCGAAGCGGTCTGCCAGTCGACGGGGAGGTTGACTGCAAGGACGCTATCGCGAGCAGGCTCGCTCCCACAGTTGTTTGGGTGAGTGCTGGCCTGTGATCGCCGCAAGACCTTGTGGGAGCGAGCCTGCTCGCGAAGCGGTCTGCCAGTCGACGGGGAGGTTGACTGCTAGGCCGCTTTCGCGAGCAGGCTCGCTCCCACAGTTGTTTTGGATGAGCGCTGTCTTGAATCGCCTTAAACCTTGTGGGAGCGGGCTTGCTCGCGAAGACTCTGGCACATGCAACATAGTCGTAGGCTGACCCACCGCTTTCGCGAGCAAGCCCGCTCCCACAGATATTTCAATATTCTTTGCTGCCGATACTTGTCAGCCAGCCATCGCCAGTCGATTGCGACCCTCGCGCTTGGCCACGTACAGCGCGCTGTCGACCCTGCGTAGCAGGCTTTCCGAAGATTCCCCTGGTAGCAGGGTGGCGCAGCCCAGGCTGACGGTCAGCTCGATCCGGGTGCCAGCGGCGAAGTAATCCTGGGCCTGGGCGGCATAACGCAGCCGTTCGCCGACCATGGCCGCCGCATCCCGGCTGGTATTGGCCAGCAGGATCAGAAATTCTTCACCGCCGAACCTGAACACCATGTCCACGTTGCGCAGTTGGCCCTTGATCGACTCGGCCACGGCCTTGAGCACTTCGTCACCGACGCCGTGACCATGGTTGTCGTTGATGCGCTTGAAATGATCGATATCGAGCATCAGCACTGACAAGGGCTGCGAATGACGCTTGGCCATGTCGATTTCCCGCATCAGGGTCTGGTCCATGGCGATGCGGTTGCCGGTAGCGGTCAGTGGATCTCGCAGGGCGCTACGGGTGGCGGCGCGGTAGAGCAGCGCGTTGCGCAGCGGATACAGCAGCGTCGACATGATGGATTCGAGATCGCTCTGTTCCGCCTCGATGAAACGCTGGTTGCGGCGGAATACCAGTTCCCCCAGCTGTTCGCCTTCATGGCTGAGGTTGTAGCTGAGGGTGTGATGCCCTCGTTGCCCGAACTCCAGGCGCAGGTCACTGGCTTTATGCTGATAGGCCAACGCATCCAGGGGAACCAGTCGCTGAATTTCGCGGAAAAACAGGCCCAGGATGCGCTGTGGCTCCAGGCTGGTCTGCAGTTGCTGGCTCAGTTGTTGGCGCAATTGCGACAGACTGACAGAGCGTGCCGCAAGCGGCGATGGCTGGGCCAGGCCCAGGCGCTGCAATTTGGCGCTGTCGAAGTCGATCGCGTTGATCTGGGTGGGCGTTTTCATATGGCGTTAGCCCCTAAGCTAAATCTGTCCCGCAGGTTGGGTGTGGCGACTTTGGGCTGCGCGTCGTACTGGTCCATCAGTCCCGTAGGACAACTGATTTGAGTTTAGTCCGCTTTCCATGGCAGGCATAAGTCTCGTCTCAACGTCCATTACCTGCCGAACATGGCATGTTTGAAGAGGTTAGAGCGAAAGTCGTGCCATTCGGTTCATTTCAGTAAAAACCGATGAGGAATCAATGGATTGAAAACAGCTCGCGATAAGCTTCGGCGACGTGGGCTTGGCGGTTCGCCTGGTTTGGCATGGATCAGGGCCGGTGTCGCGACGGTAAATCGTCGCGCCGCCGGCTCGGGTCGTTATTGCGCGTTGAACGCCTGGCCGTTGACGCCGGTGCTGTCCGGGCCCATGAGGTACAGGTAGACCGGCATGATCGCTTCGGGCGTTGGATTGTTGAGCGGGTTTTCTCCCGGATAGGCCTGGGCACGCATGCTGGTGCGGGTGGCACCGGGGTTGATGCTGTTGGCGCGCACCGGGGCGACGGTATCGACTTCGTCGGCCAGGGTCTGCATCAGCCCCTCGGTGGCGAACTTGGATACACCATAGGCGCCCCAGTAGGCCCGGCCCTTGCGGCCGACGCTGCTGGAGGTGAACACCACCGACGCGTCCTTGGACAGCTTGAGCAGGGGCAGCAGGGTGCTGGTGAGCATGAACATCGCGTTGACGTTGACGTGCATCACCCGCATGAAGTTCTCACCGGACAACTGTTCCAGTGGCGTACGTGGGCCGATGATCGAGGCGTTGTGCAGCAGGCCGTCCAGGTGACCGAACTCGGTTTCGATCATCGCCGCCAGTTCATCGTATTGATGCGGCAGGGCGGTTTCGAGGTTGAACGGGATCACCGCCGGCTGCGGATGACCGGCCGCTTCGATTTCATCGTAGACCTGGGTCAGGTTGGCTTCGGTCTTGCCCAGCAGCAGGACGGTGGCACCGTGGGCGGCGTAGGCTTTCGCAGCAGCGGCACCGATCCCGCGACCGGCGCCGGTGACCAGGATCACCCGGCCATTGAGCAGATCGGGACGGGCGGAATAATCAAACATAAAAGAACCTCAACAAAATAAAGCGGCACGTTACCGTTTGTGCAGAGCAGTCATGGCCAGTGAGCTTGGTGAGCTTAGCTTGGTGAGCTTAGTGAGCTTAGTGAGCTTTTGTGGCGAGGGAGCTTGCTCCCGCTGGAGCGCGAAGCGGTCCCCAGGCGACGGCTTCGCCGCCGGACGGGAGCAAGCTCCCTCGCCACAAAAGCGACATCAGCTCAGCAACTGCACAATGCGTTATCCAGCACTTCACGCAGGGCCAATGGGTGATCGATCACCACATCCGCGCCCCAGTGCTTGGGGTTGTCGTCCGGGTGAATGTAGCCATAGGTCACCGCGCAGGTCTTGGTGCCGGCGCTGCGGCCGGACTCGATGTCCCGCAGGTCATCGCCCACGAACAGCACGCTGGCCGGGTCCAGGTCGAGCATTTTGCACGCCAGGGTCAGCGGTTCCGGGTCCGGCTTGCTGTTTTTCACGTGGTCAGGGCAGATCAACACTTTCGAGCGCTCGGCCAGGCCCAGTTGCTGCATGATCGGTTCGGCGAAACGCACCGGCTTGTTGGTGACCACGCCCCAGATCAGGTTGGCCGCCTCGATATCGGCCAGCACCTCGGCCATGCCGTCGAACAGGTGGCTGTGGACCGCGCACCCCTTGAGGTAGCGGTCGAGGAATTCCTGGCGCAGTTCCTCGAACCCCGGTGATTCCGGGTCCATGGAAAAGGTCACCGCGACCATCGCCCGGGCGCCGCCGGAAATCTCGTCGCGTATGTGCTGGGTGTTCATCGGTGGCAAGCCACGGTCGGCGCGCATGGCCTGGCAGATGGCGATGAAGTCTGGCGCGGTGTCGAGCAGCGTGCCGTCCATGTCGAAGAGAACCGCTTTGAGACGCATCGACTTATTCCTCGCGCAAGGTCTGGATCATGTAGTTGACGTCAACGTCGGCGGCCAGCTTGTAGTGCTTGGTCAGCGGGTTGTAGGTCAGGCCGATGATGTCCTTGACCGTCAGCCCGGCCGCGCGGCTCCAAGCGCCCAGTTCGGAAGGGCGGATGAATTTCTTGAAGTCGTGGGTGCCCCGTGGCAACAGCTTCATGATGTATTCGGCACCGATGATGGCGAACAGGTAGGCCTTCGGGTTGCGGTTGATGGTGGAGAAGAACACTTGGCCGCCCGGCTTGACCATGCGGAAGCAGGCGCGGATGACCGAGGAAGGGTCTGGCACATGCTCGAGCATTTCCAGGCAGGTGACCACGTCGAATTGGCCGGGCATTTCTTCGGCCAGGGCTTCGGCGGTGATCTGCCGGTATTCCACGCTGACGCCGGATTCCAACTGATGCAGTTGCGCCACCGCCAGCGGGGCTTCGCCCATGTCGATGCCCATTACCGTTGCACCGCGCTGGGCCATGGCTTCGCTGAGGATGCCGCCGCCGCAACCGACGTCGAGGACTTTCTTGCCGGCCAGGTTGACCCGTTCGTCAATCCAGTTGACCCGCAGCGGGTTGATGTCGTGCAGCGGTTTGAATTCGCTTTCACGGTCCCACCAGCGATGGGCCAGGGCTTCGAATTTGGCGATTTCGGCGTGGTCGACGTTGCTCATGTGCAGATCCTCGAAAAGCTTGAAAAATCAGGTGCCCCGAGCCGTGGCTCAAGGGGCGTGGTCATTCGTTGTGGCCGCTGATGCGGCGACCCCAGGCCTGGGCCGTGGCGATCAGTGTCGGTTCGTCCATGCGGGTCAGCCGGCCATCCTCCAATAACGGCTTGCCGCCTACCCACAGGTGTTTGACGCAATCGCGACCAGTGGCATAGATCAACTGCGACACCGGGTCATAGATCGGTTGCTGGGCCAGGCCCGACAAATCGAAAGCCACCAGGTCGGCGGCCTTGCCGACTTCCAGGGAGCCGACGGTCGTTTCGATGCCCAGCGCCCGGGCGCCATTGAGCGTGGCCATGCGCAGGGCCCGATGGGCATCCAGGGCCGTGGCCGAACCGGCGACGGCCTTGGCCAGCAGGGCGGCGGTGCGGGTTTCGCCGAGCAGGTCAAGGTCGTTGTTGCTCGCCGCGCCATCGGTGCCAAGGGCGACATTGACGCCGGCCTGCCACAGGCGTTCCACCGGACAGAAACCGCTGGCCAGCTTCAGGTTCGACTCCGGGCAGTGGATCACGCTGCAATTGCTTTCTACCAGCAAGGCCTGGTCTTCGTCGCTGATTTGAGTCATGTGCACGGCTTGGAAGCGTGGCCCCAGCAGGCCCAGGCGCCCGAGGCGAGCCATCGGTCGCTCAGCGGTGTTATCCACAGCCTGCTGCACTTCGAAGGCGGTTTCGTGAACGTGCATATGAATGGCCGCGTCCAGTTCCTCGGCGATCACGCGGATTTTCTCCAGGTTCTCATCGCCCACCGTGTAAGGGGCGTGCGGGCCGAATGCGACTTTGATCCGCGGGTGGTGCTTGAGGTCGCCAAATAATTCGATGCCCTGACGAATGGCGTCGTCAGCGCTGGCGGCACCGGGGATCGGGAAATCGAGGACCGGAATGGCGATTTGCGCGCGAATCCCGCTGTCGTGGACGCACTGGCTGGCGATCTTGGGGTAGAAATACATGTCGGAGAAGCAGGTGATGCCGCCCTTGATCTGTTCGGCGATCGCCAGGTCGGTGCCGTCGCGGACGAAATCCTCATCGACCCATTTGGCCTCGGCCGGCCAGATGTGCTGTTCCAGCCAAGTCATCAAGGGTAGGTCGTCGGCCAAGCCACGGAACAAGGTCATGGCCGCGTGGCCGTGGGCGTTGACCAGACCGGGGCTGAGCAGCATGCCGGGTAGCTCACGGACTTCGGTTGCGTCACATTTCAGGGCTTCTGCCCGTGGGCCGATGAACACGATGCAGCCGTCGCGGATGCCCAGGCCATGATCCTTGAGCACTACACCGGCGGGTTCGACAGGCACCAACCAGGTCGGCAGCAATAATAAGTCGAGCGCAACGGCAGGCTTGGGCATCGTGGAACGGTTCCATGGGGTATAAAGGATGGCGAAGTATACCCGAGCGTCTTCGCGGAGGGATCGCTATAATCGGCGGCTTTTGTTCATGAGTACGGGGTGAAGGATGCGCGATCGACTATTGGCTGCGGAGAAGGTGAAGGCCATCGATTGGCGTGATGGCGTCCTGTACCTGCTGGACCAGCGTAGCCTGCCGTTCGAGGAGAACTGGATCGCCTGCACCCGTGTCGCCTACGTGGCCGAGGCTATTGGCGCGATGGTCGTGCGCGGCGCGCCGGTCATCGGCATCAGCGCGGCGTATGGCGTTGTGCTGGCGGCGCGGGCCAGGATGGCCGAGGGCGGCGATTGGCAGGCGGCGCTGGAAGCCGATTTTGCCTTGCTGGCCGAGGCCCGGCCGACGGCGGCGAACCTGTTCTGGGCGCTGGATCGGATGCGTGACCGGCTGGGGCGCTTGAAAGGGCATGCCGAGCCGCTGGCGGTATTAGAGGCCGAAGCCATCGCCATCCACGAGAGTGATCGCGAAGCCAACCTGACCATGGCCCAGCTGGGTGTCGACCTGATCCGCAAGCACCAGGGCAACGCCCAGGCCATCCTCACCCACTGCAACACCGGCGCCCTGGCCACCGGCGGTTTCGGCACGGCCTTGGGGGTCATCCGGGGTGCCTATATCGAAGGCATGGTGGAGCGCGTCTATGCCGACGAAACCCGGCCGTGGCTGCAAGGTTCGCGCCTGACGGCGTGGGAATTGGCTCGTGAGGGCATTCCGGTGACCCTCAACGCCGACTCGGCCGCTGCCCACATCATGAAGACCAAAGGGGTGACTTGGGTGATCGTCGGTGCCGAGTGCATCGCCGCCAATGGCGACGTGGCGAACAAGATCGGCACTTATCAGTTGGCAGTCTGTGCCATGCACCATGGCGTGCGCTTCATGGTGGTGGCGCCGAGTTCGATCGTCGACCTGAGCCTGGCCAGCGGTGACGACATTCCGATGGAAGAGCGCGACAGGCGCGAACTGCTGGAAGTCGGTGGCAAGGGGCTCGGCGCGGATATCGACGCCTTCAACCCGGTATTCGATGTCACGCCGGCGGATTTGATCGATGTGATTGTGACCGAGAAGGGCGTCATCGAGCGTCCGGACACCGCGAAGCTGGCGCAGTTGATGTGCCGCAAGCGGTTGCACTGAAAATTTGGGGCGCCTGATCTATCGCCTTCGCGAGCAAGCCCGCTCCCACAGTGGAATGTGTTGAGCTGACATATCAGGCGTACAAAAATCCCCTGTGGGAGCGGGCTTGCTCGCGAATAGGCCTTTAAGGCAACAAATTCCTTGCATTTGTGCCCTGATTCTCCATCCGCAGTGCTTCTAAGCCCCTCTGATCCCATATCAGCCTGTCACCGGTCAACTAACTACGCACCATGCGCATCTGGGGGATAGGTGCGTGGCGGCTCTTGTGATAACATCCGGCGGTTTCCAAGGCCGCCTCGCGAGGTGGTCTTTACTGCGCAGATCCATGGCATAACTCGTTGATTTGTCGTAAGTCGCTGCATGGCACTTGTTCTGCAGCGGCGAGCTTCGTTCGTCCCATCTGGATGTGACGAGGTTTCACCAGAAAAAGGAATCAGGCTTCTCATGGGCGAACTGGCCAAAGAAATCCTCCCGGTCAATATCGAAGACGAGCTGAAACAGTCCTACCTCGACTACGCGATGAGCGTAATCGTCGGGCGGGCGCTGCCGGATGCGCGCGATGGCTTGAAGCCCGTGCACCGACGCGTGCTGTTCGCGATGAGCGAGCTGGGCAACGACTTCAACAAGCCGTACAAGAAATCCGCCCGTGTCGTCGGCGACGTGATCGGTAAGTATCACCCCCACGGCGACACTGCCGTGTATGACACCATCGTTCGTATGGCGCAGCCATTCTCCCTGCGCTACCTGCTGGTAGACGGCCAGGGCAACTTCGGTTCCGTGGACGGCGATAACGCCGCGGCCATGCGATACACCGAAGTGCGCATGACCAAGCTGGCCCACGAGCTGCTGGCCGACCTGCACAAGGAAACCGTGGACTGGGTGCCGAACTACGATGGCACCGAAATGATCCCGGCGGTCATGCCGACCCGTATCCCGAACCTGCTCGTCAACGGCTCCAGCGGTATCGCCGTGGGCATGGCGACCAACATCCCGCCGCACAACCTCGGTGAAGTCATCGACGGTTGCCTGGCCCTCATCGACAATCCCGAGCTGACCGTCGATGAGCTGATGCAATACATCCCTGGTCCGGACTTCCCGACCGCCGCGATCATCAACGGTCGCGCCGGCATCATCGAAGCCTACCGCACCGGCCGTGGCCGCATTTACATGCGCGCCCGCTCGACTGTCGAGGACATCGACAAGGTCGGTGGTCGCCAGCAGATCGTCATCACCGAACTGCCATACCAGCTGAACAAGGCCCGCCTGATCGAGAAGATCGCCGAGCTGGTGAAAGAGAAGAAGCTCGAAGGCATCACCGAGCTGCGTGACGAGTCCGACAAGGACGGCATGCGCGTCGTGATCGAGCTGCGCCGTGGCGAAGTGCCTGAGGTGATCCTCAACAACCTCTACGCGCAGACCCAGCTGCAAAGCGTGTTCGGCATCAACATCGTTGCTCTGATCGACGGCCGTCCGCGGATCCTGAACCTCAAGGACCTGCTGGAAGCCTTCGTCCGTCACCGCCGCGAAGTGGTTACCCGCCGTACCGTATTCGAGCTGCGCAAGGCGCGCGAGCGTGGCCACATTCTTGAAGGCCAAGCCGTTGCCTTGTCGAACATCGACCCGGTGATCGCCTTGATCAAGGCCTCGCCAACGCCATCGGAAGCCAAGGAAGCGCTGGTCAGCACGCCTTGGGAATCCTCCGCGGTGGTGGCCATGGTCGAGCGTGCCGGCGCCGATTCCTGCCGTCCGGAAAACCTCGATCCGCAATATGGCCTGCGCGAAGGCAAGTACTTCCTGTCCCCGGAACAGGCGCAAGCCATCCTGGAACTGCGCCTGCACCGCCTGACCGGCCTGGAGCACGAGAAGCTGCTGGCCGAGTACCAGGAGATCCTCAACCAGATCGGCGAGCTGATCCGCATCCTCAACAGCGCCACGCGCCTGATGGAAGTGATCCGCGAAGAACTGGAAGTGATCCGCGCCGAATACGGCGACGTGCGCCGCACCGAGATCCTCGATGCGCGCCTGGACCTGACCCTGGGTGACATGATCCCGGAAGAAGACCGCGTGGTGACCATCTCCCACGGCGGCTACGCCAAGACCCAGCCGCTGGCCGCCTACCAGGCCCAGCGTCGCGGCGGCAAAGGCAAGTCGGCGACCGGCGTCAAGGACGAGGACTACATCGCTCACCTGCTGGTTGCCAACAGCCACACCACGCTGCTGCTGTTCTCCAGCAAAGGCAAGGTGTACTGGCTCAAGACCTACGAGATCCCGGAAGCATCCCGTGCCGCCCGCGGCCGTCCGCTGGTCAACCTGTTGCCGCTGGACGATGGTGAATACATCACCACCATGCTGCCGGTGGAGGAATACACCGAAGGTCACTACATCTTCATGGCCACCGCCAACGGCACCGTGAAGAAGACCCCGCTGGAATCCTTCAGTCGCCAGCGCAGCGTCGGCCTGATCGCCCTGGAGCTGGACGAAGGCGACGTGCTGATTTCCGCCGCCATCACCGACGGCGAGCGTGAGGTCATGCTGTTCTCCGACGGCGGCAAGGTCACCCGCTTCAAGGAATCCGACGTTCGCGCCATGGGCCGTACCGCTCGCGGTGTCCGTGGTATGCGCCTGCCGGAAGGGCAGAAGCTGATTTCCATGCTGATCCCTGAAGAAGGCAGCCAGATCCTCACCGCTTCGGCCCGTGGTTATGGCAAGCGCACGGCCATCAGCGAGTTCCCCGAGTACAAGCGTGGCGGCCAGGGCGTGATCGCCATGGTCAGCAACGAGCGTAACGGTCGCCTGGTCGGCGCCGTGCAGGTGCTCGACGGCGAGGAGATCATGTTGATTTCCGACCAGGGCACGCTGGTGCGTACGCGGGTCGACGAAGTGTCGAGCCTGGGTCGTAACACCCAGGGCGTGACGCTGATCAAGCTGGCCAGCGACGAAACGCTGGTCGGGCTCGAGCGGGTCCAGGAGCCGTCGGAAGTCGAAGGCGAGGAGCTGGAAGGCGAAGACGGCGTGGCGCTCGACGGCACCCTCGGCGCCGATGTCGACGATGCTGTCGGCGACCAACCGCTCGACGCTGCCGCAGACGAAGAAGAACCGCAGGACTAAGCGGACACACAGGGGGCGGATGAAGATTCGCCCCCTTGTTGTTTGTTCTGTTTGAAAATTTGCGACACTGCACAGTCCCAAGGATGCTGCCCCTCTCTTGAGGCTTGTTTGATTCATTGTGGCGAGGGAGCTTGCTCCCGCTGGGCCGCGCAGCGGCCCCTCCTTTTGTGAGCGCTTCGCACTCAAGCGGGAGCAAGCTCCCTCGCCACGGATTCATCCATGCCTTGAATGAGCGGTAACCCCTGTGGGAGCGGTGCGGATCAAAAGATTTAAGTGACCACCAGATCAGAGCGAGATTGGATGTGAGCAAGAGAGCCTATAACTTCTGTGCCGGCCCGGCGGCGCTTCCTGAAGCGGTCCTGAAACGTGCCCAGGGTGAACTCCTCGACTGGCACGGCAAGGGCCTGTCGGTCATGGAAATGAGCCATCGCAGCGATGAGTTCGTGTCCATTGCCACCAAGGCAGAGCAGGACCTGCGTGATCTGCTGAACATCCCGTCCAACTACAAGGTGCTGTTCCTGCAGGGCGGCGCCAGCCAGCAGTTCGCCCAGATCCCGTTGAACCTGTTGCCGGAAAACGGCAGCGCCGACTATATCGACACCGGCATCTGGTCGCAGAAAGCCATCGAAGAAGCGTCGCGCTACGGTCACGTCAACGTGGCGGCCACCGCCAAGCCCTACGACTATTTCGCCATTCCCGGCCAGAACGAGTGGAAGCTGTCCAAGGACGCGGCCTATGTTCACTACGCGCCGAACGAAACCATTGGCGGCCTGGAATTCAACTGGATCCCGGAAACCGGCGACGTGCCATTGGTGGCCGACATGTCTTCGGATATTCTCTCGCGCCCTGTGGATATCTCCCGTTTCGGCATGATCTACGCCGGTGCCCAGAAGAACATCGGCCCAAGTGGCATCCTGGTCGCCATTATTCGCGAAGACCTGCTGGGGCGCGCCCGTTCCCTGTGCCCGACCATGCTCAACTACAAGGTCGCGGCCGACAACGGCTCGATGTACAACACCCCGCCGACCCTGGCCTGGTACCTGTCCGGCCTGGTGTTCGAATGGCTGAAAGAGCAGGGTGGTGTCGAAGCCATTGGCAAGCTCAACGAAGTGAAGCAGCGCACACTGTATGACTTCATCGATGCCAGCGGCCTCTACAGCAACCCGATCAACAAGACCGATCGCTCATGGATGAACGTGCCGTTCCGCCTGGCCGACGACCGTCTCGACAAGCCGTTCCTGGCCGGTGCCGACGAGCGCGGCCTGCTGAACCTCAAGGGCCACCGTTCGGTCGGTGGCATGCGCGCCTCCATCTACAACGCCGTCGACATCAACGCCGTCAATGCGCTGATCGCCTACATGGCAGAGTTCGAGAAGGAACATGGCTGATGTCTGAGCAAGAACTCAAGGCGCTGCGCCTGCGCATCGACGCCCTGGACGAAAAGGTCCTGGAGCTGATCAGCGAGCGCGCGCGCTGCGCCCAGGAAGTCGCCCGGGTGAAGATGGCCTCCCTGGCTGAAGGCGAAGTGCCGGTGTTCTATCGCCCCGAGCGTGAAGCCCAGGTGCTCAAGCGTGTCATGGAGCGCAACAAGGGGCCGCTGGGCAACGAAGAGATGGCGCGCTTGTTCCGCGAAATCATGTCCTCGTGCCTGGCCCTCGAGCAGCCGCTGAAAGTCGCCTACCTGGGGCCGGAAGGCACGTTCACCCAGGCTGCGGCCATGAAGCACTTCGGTCACGCGGTGATCAGCAAGCCGATGGCGGCCATCGATGAAGTGTTCCGTGAAGTCGCCGCCGGCGCGGTGAATTTTGGCGTGGTGCCGGTGGAGAACTCCACCGAAGGTGCGGTCAACCACACGCTGGACAGCTTTCTCGAACACGACATGGTGATCTGCGGCGAAGTCGAGCTGCGCATCCACCATCACCTGCTGGTGGGCGAGAACACCAAGACCGACAGCATCAGCCGGATCTATTCCCACGCTCAGTCGTTGGCCCAGTGCCGCAAATGGCTGGACGCTCATTACCCGAACGTCGAGCGCGTGGCGGTCTCGAGCAACGCCGAGGCGGCCAAGCGGGTCAAGGGCGAGTGGAACTCGGCGGCGATTGCCGGCGACATGGCGGCCGGCCTCTACGGGCTGACGCGCCTGGCCGAGAAAATCGAGGATCGCCCGGACAACTCCACGCGGTTCCTGATGATCGGTAGCCAGGAAGTGCCGCCGACCGGCGACGACAAGACATCGATCATCGTCTCCATGAGCAACAAGCCGGGCGCGCTCCATGAGTTGCTGGTGCCGTTCCACGACAACGGTATCGACCTGACGCGGATCGAGACCCGTCCGTCGCGTAGCGGTAAATGGACCTACGTGTTCTTCATCGATTTTGTCGGCCATCACCGCGATCCGCTGGTAAAAGGTGTGCTGGAAAAAATCAGTCAGGAAGCAGTGGCACTCAAGGTGCTGGGTTCCTACCCCAAGGCAGTTCTTTAAGGGCGGATAGCAAATGAGTGGCAACTTCCTCGCTCTGGCTCAGCCAGGCGTGCAACAACTCTCGCCTTACGTTCCGGGCAAACCCGTGGACGAACTGGCCCGCGAGCTGGACCTGGATCCGGCCAGCATCGTCAAGTTGGCGAGCAACGAAAACCCGCTGGGCGCGAGCCCCAAGGCGCTGGCGGCAATCCGCGACGAACTGGCCGAGCTGACCCGCTATCCCGATGGCAATGGCTTTGCGTTGAAAAGCCTGCTGGCCGAGCGTTGCGGTGTCGAGCTGAACCAGGTGACCCTGGGCAACGGCTCCAACGACATTCTTGAATTGGTGGCGCGGGCGTATCTGGCGCCAGGTCTCAACGCTGTATTCAGCGAGCACGCGTTCGCGGTCTATCCGATCGCGACCCAGGCCGTCGGCGCGGATGCCCATGTGGTTCCGGCCAAGGAGTGGGGGCACGACCTGCCGGCCATGTTGGCGGCCATCGACGCCAATACCCGCGTGGTCTTCATCGCTAACCCGAACAACCCGACCGGCACCTGGTTCGATGCCCAGGCCCTGGATGACTTCCTTCAGGACGTGCCCGCGCATGTGCTGGTGGTGCTGGACGAGGCCTACATCGAATACGCCGAAGGCAGCGATTTGCCCGATGGCCTGGATTTCCTCGCGGCCTACCCGAACCTGCTGGTATCGCGTACGTTCTCCAAAGCCTACGGCTTGGCTTCGCTGCGGGTCGGCTACGGCCTGTCCACTGCGGTGGTGGCCGATGTGCTGAACCGCGTGCGCCAGCCGTTCAACGTCAACAGCTTCGCCCTGGCCGCCGCCTGTGCCGCGTTGCAGGATGAAGCCTACCTGGCTGAAAGCCGTCGCCTGAACGCGGCCGGCATGGAGCAGTTGGAAGCAGGCCTGCGTGAACTGGGCTTGGGCTGGATTCCCTCGAAAGGCAACTTCATCTGTGTCGACCTGGGGCGCGTCGCCGCGCCGGTGTACCAGGGGCTGTTGCGCGAAGGTGTGATCGTGCGTCCGGTGGCCAATTACGGCATGCCGAACCATCTGCGCATCACCATTGGCCTGCCGGCGGAAAACAGCCGTTTCCTCGAGGCGTTGAGCAAGGTCCTGGTTCGTGGTTGATGTCACTTCACTGCAACCTGCTGTCCCTATGATCGGTCGCCTGGTGGTAGTCGGCCTGGGGTTGATCGGCGGCTCGTTTGCCAAGGGCTTGCGTGAAAGCGGCTTGTGCCGTGAAGTGGTCGGTGTCGACCTGGATCCGCAGTCGCGCAAGCTGGCCGTGGAGCTGGGCGTGGTTGATCGCTGCGAAGATGACTTGGCAATCGCATGCCAAGGCGCGGATGTGATCCAGCTGGCGGTGCCGATCCTGGCCATGGAAAAATTGCTGGCGCGCCTGGCAACCATGAACCTGGGGCAAGCGATCCTGACCGACGTCGGCAGTGCCAAGGGCAACGTGGTGCATGCAGCCACCGAGGCTTTTGGCGGGATGCCGGCGCGTTTCGTGCCCGGTCATCCAATTGCCGGTTCCGAGCAGAGCGGGGTGGAAGCCTCCAACGCCGAACTGTTTCGACGTCATAAAGTGATCCTCACGCCGCTGGATCAGACGGACCCTGCCGCGCTCGCCGTAGTGGACCGTTTGTGGCGCGAATTGGGCGCCGATGTCGAGCACATGCAGGTCGAGCGTCACGATGAAGTGTTGGCGGCCACGAGCCATTTGCCGCACCTGTTGGCGTTCGGCCTGGTGGATTCATTGGCCAAACGCAATGAAAATCTTGAGATCTTCCGTTACGCTGCCGGCGGTTTCCGCGATTTCACGAGAATCGCCGGAAGCGACCCGGTCATGTGGCACGACATCTTCCTCGCCAACCGCGAAGCTGTCTTGCGCACACTCGATACATTTCGCAGCGACCTCGACGCCTTGCGCGACGCGGTCGATGCAGGGGACGGGCACCAATTGCTGGGCGTTTTCACACGCGCCAGGGTGGCCCGCGAGCATTTCAGTAAAATCCTGGCCCGTCGGGCCTATGTGGACGCTATGAACTCCAACGATCTGATTTTCCTGGCACAACCTGGTGGCTCCCTGAGTGGGCGTATTCGTGTACCGGGCGATAAATCGATTTCCCACCGTTCGATCATGCTCGGCTCCCTGGCCGAAGGCGTGACCGAGGTGGAAGGCTTCCTCGAGGGCGAAGACGCCCTGGCGACGCTGCAAGCGTTTCGCGACATGGGCGTGGTCATCGAAGGCCCGCACCACGGTCGCGTGACCATCCATGGTGTCGGCCTGCACGGCCTCAAGCCTGCTCCAGGGCCGATCTACCTGGGCAACTCCGGGACCTCGATGCGCCTGTTGTCCGGCCTGCTGGCCGCCCAGGACTTCGACAGCACCCTGACCGGTGATGCTTCGCTGTCCAAGCGTCCGATGAATCGGGTGGCCAACCCGTTGCGGGAAATGGGCGCAGTCATCGAGACGGCCGCCGAGGGTCGCCCGCCGATGATCATTCGTGGTGGCAACAAGCTCAAGGGCTTGACCTACACCATGCCAATGGCCAGCGCCCAGGTGAAATCCTGCCTGCTGCTGGCGGGTCTCTACGCCGAAGGCAAGACCACTGTCACCGAACCGGCCCCGACCCGCGACCACACCGAGCGCATGCTGCGCGGCTTCGGCTACCCGGTCACGGTCGATGGCGCCACGGCGTCCGTCGAGTCTGGCAGCAAGCTGACCGCGACCCACATCGAAGTGCCGGGCGACATCTCGTCGTCGGCGTTTTTCCTGGTGGCCGCCTCGATCGCCGAAGGCTCCGACCTGGTTCTGGAGCACGTTGGTATCAACCCGACCCGTACCGGCGTGATCGACATCCTGCGCCTGATGGGCGCCGACATCACCTTGGAAAACCAGCGTGAAGTGGGTGGCGAGCCGGTAGCTGACCTGCGCGTACGAGCGGCTAAACTCAAGGGTATCGAGATTCCGGAGGCGCTGGTTCCGCTGGCCATCGATGAGTTCCCGGTGTTGTTCGTGGCGGCCGCCTGTGCAGAAGGGCGCACCGTATTGACGGGTGCCGAGGAGCTGCGGGTCAAGGAATCGGATCGCATCCAGGTGATGGCTGACGGCTTGCTCGCCCTGGGCGTCAAGTGCCAGCCAACCCCGGATGGCATCATTATCGACGGCGGCCAGATTGGCGGCGGCGAAGTCCATGGTCACGGTGACCACCGCATCGCCATGGCCTTCAGTGTTGCGTCTTTGCGCGCCAGTGCGCCGATTCGCATCCATGACTGCGCCAACGTCGCGACGTCGTTCCCGAACTTCCTGGCGCTGTGCGCGCAGGTCGGTATCCGAGTAGCACAAGAGGCACAGTCGTGAACATCAAGGCACCGGTCATCACCATCGATGGCCCAAGCGGTTCGGGCAAGGGCACCGTCGCCGGGATCCTGGCCAGGCAGTTGGGCTGGAACCTGCTCGATTCGGGCGCCTTGTACCGTCTGTTGGCGTTCGCCGCCGCCAACCATGGTGTCGACCTGACCAACGAGGAATTGCTCAAGGCGCTGGCCGCTCATCTGGACGTGCAATTCATCGCGGCGACCGACGGCCAGCTCCAGCGCATTATTCTGGAAGGCGACGAAGTCAGCGACGTCATCCGTACCGAAAGCGTGGGCGCCGGTGCCTCCCAGGTCGCCGCGCTGCCGGCGGTGCGCGAAGCCTTGCTGCAACGCCAGCGTGCATTCCAGGAGCCGCCAGGGCTGGTGGCCGATGGCCGCGACATGGGCACGGTGGTGTTCCCCGACGCGCCGCTGAAGATTTTCCTGACTGCCAGCGCCGAGGAACGGGCGCGCCGCCGATATTTGCAGTTGAAGGGCAAAGGCGAGGATGTTAGTCTGTCGAGTCTGCTAGATGAGATCCGTGCACGCGATGAGCGTGACACCCAGCGCGCAGTAGCCCCGCTAAAGCCGGCGGCCGATGCGATACAGCTGGATTCCACGGAGTTGTCCATTGATCAGGTGTTGCAACGCATCATGAGCGAGATCGCGCTTCGCGATATCGCCGGGTGACAGGAAGCTCCGCAGGGGACCAGTCATAGTCCTGCGGCGCTTCTTTTATATGAAACTAACCCACACTGTCTGGGGTGTGGAGATGGGCGTTTACTTCGCCCTAATCAACAGGAATTAAAATGAGCGAAAGCTTTGCGGAACTCTTTGAAGAAAGCTTGAAAACCCTGAACCTTCAGGCAGGCTCCATCATCACCGGCGTTATCGTTGATATCGATTACCAAGCTCGCTGGGTAACCGTTCACGCTGGTCTGAAGTCTGAAGCGCTGATCCCGCTTGAGCAGTTCTACAACGACGCTGGCGAACTGAACATCAACGTCGGTGACGAAGTTCACGTTGCGCTGGACTCGGTTGAAGATGGCTTTGGTGAAACCAAGCTGTCCCGTGAAAAAGCCAAGCGCGCTGAATGCTGGATCGTTCTGGAAGCGGCCTTCGCAGCTGAGGAAGTGGTCAAGGGCGTTATCAACGGTAAGGTTAAAGGCGGCTTCACTGTCGACGTTAACGGCATCCGTGCGTTCCTGCCAGGTTCCCTGGTTGACGTCCGTCCAGTGCGCGACACCACGCACCTGGAAGGCAAAGAGCTGGAATTCAAGGTCATCAAGCTGGACCAGAAGCGCAACAACGTTGTCGTTTCCCGTCGCAGTGTCCTGGAAGCCGAGAACTCCGCCGAGCGTGAAGCTCTGCTGGAATCGCTGCAGGAAGGCCAGCAGGTCAAGGGTATCGTCAAGAACCTCACCGATTACGGCGCATTCGTCGATCTGGGTGGCGTCGATGGCCTGCTGCACATCACCGACATGGCCTGGAAGCGTATCAAGCATCCTTCGGAAATCGTCAACGTTGGCGACGAGATCGATGTCAAGGTTCTGAAATACGATCGCGAACGCAATCGTGTTTCCCTGGGCCTCAAGCAACTGGGTGAAGATCCATGGGTCGCTATCAAAGCCCGTTACCCAGAAGGCACTCGCGTCACCGCTCGTGTTACCAACCTCACCGACTACGGCTGCTTCGCTGAGCTGGAAGAAGGCGTTGAAGGCCTGGTACACGTTTCCGAAATGGACTGGACCAACAAGAACATCCACCCTTCGAAAGTCGTACAAGTCGGCGACGAAGTGGAAGTCATGGTTCTGGACATCGACGAAGAGCGTCGTCGTATCTCCCTCGGCATCAAGCAGTGCAAGTCCAACCCATGGGAAGACTTCTCTGGCCAGTTCAACAAGGGCGATAAAATCTCCGGCACCATCAAGTCGATCACCGATTTCGGTATCTTCATTGGTCTGGACGGCGGTATCGACGGCCTGGTTCACCTGTCCGACATCTCCTGGAACGAAGTGGGCGAAGAAGCCGTACGCCGTTTCAAGAAGGGCGACGAGCTGGACACCGTTATCCTGTCGGTTGACCCAGAGCGCGAGCGTATCTCCCTGGGTATCAAGCAACTGGAAAGCGATCCGTTCTCCGAGTACGTTCAAGAGAACGACAAAGGCGCAATCGTTAAGGGCATCGTGAAAGAAGTTGACGCCAAAGGCGCCATCATCACCCTGGCCGACGATATCGAAGCGACTCTGAAAGCCTCCGAAATCAGCCGTGACCGCGTTGAAGACGCGCGCAACGTTCTGAAAGAAGGCGAAGAAGTAGAAGCCAAGATCATCAGCGTTGACCGCAAGAGCCGCGTAATCCAGCTCTCCATCAAGTCGAAAGACGATGCTGAAGAGAAAGAAGCAATTCAGAGCCTGCGCGAGAAGCCAGCTACTGATGCTCCTGGTCCTACCACTCTGGGCGACCTGCTGCGTGCACAGATGGAAAAACAGAACTAAGTTCTGTCAGACCATGAAAAAGGGCGACTTCGGTCGCCCTTTTTTGTGGCCGCAATTCGGGAAAGCCAGACCTTGTTCGTTAGAGGTGCGCTGTCTGGTCTCGCTGTTACAGCCCAGCTGTCTCTTTCTTTAAGCGTATCAGCCATCTATCAAGGCTGGATTACAGATGTCATGGCTCCCCCGGAACAATGTGGGAGCGAGCTTGCTCGCGATAGCGCCAGATCAGGCGCCACCCAGTCGAGTGATGGATATTTAAGGAGATGAATGAACAGACTCATCCTGATATTCGCAATGCTGGCATTGGCAGGTTGCACCACAAGCGCCAAAACCCACGCGGTGCGTGGTGTCAGTGGTATCGAGGTCGACTGCTCAGGGTTGGGCTCTGGCTGGGAGAAGTGTCATAAGAGAGCCGCAAGAGAGTGCAAGGGCGCTGGCTACAAGGTCATTACCCGATCCGACGACGCGAAGGATAACGATCAATACCCCTTTGGTTTTAATCCGGCTGGCTATTTGACTCGCACGATGCTGGTCATCTGCCGATAGCGAGAGAAATCTCCCGGCCATCATGGAAAGAAGCAACAGGGGAGCAAAGAAGAATGTCAATACTCGGGCTGTTCAAATCCCTCCGGTCATGCTAAAACCTTTTCAAGCGATTTTCCTAGCTGCTTGAAAAAGAAGGGAAAAATATGACGAAGTCGGAGTTGATCGAACGAATTGTCACCCATCAAGGGCTACTCTCATCCAAGGATGTGGAGCTGGCCATCAAGACCATGCTTGAACAGATGTCCCAGTGCCTGGCTACGGGTGATCGTATTGAAATCCGTGGTTTCGGCAGCTTTTCCCTGCATTACCGCGCCCCGCGGGTAGGTCGCAATCCAAAGACCGGCCAGTCCGTCAGCCTTGATGGAAAATTTGTTCCTCATTTCAAGCCGGGTAAAGAGCTTAGGGATCGGGTGAATGAGGAGGAGGGGGATGAGCTGTAACGATTCGGCTAGCCAAGGGGAAGCTCATGCGCAGTCCTAAACGATTTGTTATTGCCGCTCTGGCTCTGCTTGTGGTGGCAGCCGTCGTTCTCTTTATGCTTGAAAATACGCAGCCTGTCGCGCTGTCGTTCCTCGGCTGGCCGGCCCCGCAACTTCCTGTTTCAGTTTGCGTGCTAGTGTCACTTCTCGCTGGTATGATGGTTGGCCCGTTGCTCGCGTGGTTCATGGGAGCGCGTAGGCGATTGAAATGAATGGATGTGTGGCCCAGCAGTCTTGGTAAGGATCACTGTCTACAATTTTTTCTGACTTTGGGTGCGTTTTGTTCGTATTTAATTTAGCTCAGTTTGCCGCTGTGTCCGGCGTGGCTTTGCCCGTCTTGCCTTTTGATGCGTTTGGTGTGCACGCGAACGCGATGCCAAGCGAGGCTTTCCATGCAGAATGATCGTATTGATGCGCGTGATTCTGACGAGATTGATTTGGTTGAGCTTGTTCGGGGGCTCTGGGCTCAAAAATGGCTGATTCTGGGTGTTACTCTTCTGGTTACTGTTGGGGCTGGCCTTTACGCCTTCCTTAGCAAACCTGTCTATGAAGCCAAGCTTTTTATCATGCCCCCTACTCAGAATGATATTGCTGAGTTGAATTATGGCCGTGGGAAAAGTACAGAGCTGTCCCCTTACCCGATCGAATATGTTTATGAGGTGTTTGCCCGTAATTTGCAGAGTGCATCACTTCGACAAGTCTTTTTCAATGAAATCTATCTTCCCTCGCTTGATGAGTCCCAACGCAGAGGCTCGGTTGATCGTCTGTACGAGCGTTTCTCCCGCGAGTTAGTTGTCAAAGGGCCTAGCAAGAGTACTCCGGACCGCTTCTCTGTTGTTGTTAAAGGTAACGATCCGGTCCAAGCAACAAACTGGGCAACAACATATGTCCAACGCGCCAGTAAAGCCGCTAAGACTGAGCTGATAAAAAACGTTACATCCGAAGCGTCAGTTAGATCTCGCAATTTGGAGCAACGGATCGTCAGTTTACGTGAGACCGCGCAGCGGATTCGCGAGGACCGAATTCAACAACTCCGTGAAGCGTTGAAAATTGCTGAGACAATAGGCTTGACTTCGTCGACAATAAATTCCGGCGCAGCAGTGGATATTACTGTAGATACAGGTAATAAACTGGACTACCAACGGGGAAGTAAAGCCTTGGCGGCAGAGGTCGCGGCGTTGGAATCAAGATCCTCTGATGACGCTTTTATATCAGATTTACGGTCGTTACAGATGCGATATTTTTTTTATCGTAAGTTGAATATTGATCCGGACACTATTTCCACTTATCGCCAGGATGGCAGCCTTGAGGTCCCGGAAACTCCCATTAAACCTAGGAAATTTTTGATAGTGGTCGTGGGAGTATTTTTTGGGTTAATTATTGGTGGGTTGATTGCTTTTATTCGATTGCGCTTCGATCATATTTTTCCCGATCCAAAAAGTGATCGGGTGAAAATTAAATAAATGAGGTGGCTTAAGTAAAGAATTGATAGTTGATTTTTTAAGTAACTAGGTGGGGCTTAATGCCCCGCTGTTTTGTTATTAGTGTTTGTTAAATTCGCTAGCGGATGTGAATTTACCAACAAATAGCCGCTGTTCGATAATGCCGGGTGTTTCGGTCCCTGTGATTACCATGCGGCACTGATACCACCAGATTTATCAGTTCTAGGTTGTGCTGGGGTTGTTGGAGGCGAGAGGAGTAGGGCTATCATTAGCATACAAACCGAACTAAAAACTAATCAATTATTTAGGGATAAGAAAGCTAGCACCCAAGATTATCCAGGCAGCGGCAAGCCTTGGAAGCGAATCCTCCAATATTTGAATGCGATGATGGCGACAATAATATTGATGTTGCTCAATCTTTAATTAGAGGCGGGGTGGGAGTTACGCTCTCGGGGACAGAATAGTTGTTCTGCATGACAAATGTTCAATGAGCTGATGGCTAGCAACGATGAGGAATCTGTCGCAAGGGGCTGCTTAAATTGAAGAGAATAAATTTAGATTGTTCGGAGTTTAACAGGATTTTCGGAAACAAGATATTCTGTACGGTAGCATGAAGGAATGCCTCCTAATGGAAGCAATAAATTTTGAATTCATTCGTTAATTGGGTTTGACTATGCGCCAGCTGAAAGATATAAAACTTGCCATTATCGGTCTCGGATATGTTGGCTTACCGCTCGCAGTCGAGTTTGCCAAGCGCCGTTCTGTGGTTGGATTTGATATCAACCAGAGTCGTATTAATGCACTGAAGGCTGGTCGAGACTCCACCCTTGAGGTAGATGATAAAGAACTTAAATCTGCTGCCTATTTGAGTTTCTCTACCGATCCCTGCGACCTCTCTGAATGTAATGCTTTTATTGTCACTGTGCCAACACCCATTGACCAATATAATAAGCCTGATCTGACCCCATTAATTAAAGCATCAGAGTGTATTGGTAAAGTCTTGAAGAAGGGCGATTTGGTTATCTATGAGTCAACGGTGTACCCAGGCGCGACGGAAGAGGACTGCGTACCAGTTCTTGAAATGGCTTCGGGGCTAAAATTTAATGTCGACTTCTATGCGGGTTATAGCCCAGAGAGAATTAACCCAGGAGACAAAGAGCACCGTGTTACTAACATTAAAAAAGTGACATCCGGCTCTACTCCTGAAGTTGCCGATTTGGTTGATGCGCTTTACAACGAAATCATTATTGCAGGAACGCATAAAGCTAGCTCTATACGAGTCGCCGAAGCCGCGAAAGTAATTGAAAATACTCAGCGCGATCTAAACATTGCTCTAATTAATGAATTGGCTATCATTTTCAATAAGATGGAAATTGATACTGAGGCCGTGCTCCAGGCAGCAGGTACCAAGTGGAACTTTTTACCTTTTCGGCCGGGGTTAGTGGGTGGTCACTGCATAGGCGTCGATCCTTATTATCTTACCCATAAAGCTCAAGCTATTGGATACCACCCAGAAATAATTCTTGCTGGGCGTCGTCTTAACGACGGAATGGGCGCTTATGTTGTATCGCAATTAGTGAAAGGCATGCTTAAGCGAAGGATTCACGTGGATGGTGCGAAAGTTTTGATCATGGGCTTGGCATTTAAGGAAAACTGCCCTGATCTACGTAACACGCGTATTGTAGATATCGTTCGAGAGCTTGCGGAATATAATATCGCTGTTGATGTATATGATCCATGGGTCAATAGTGAGGAGGCCCAAGAGGAGTACAATATTTCCCCTGTTCAGGAGCTTTTACCTAATACGTATGATGGGATAATATTGGCCGTAGCCCATGAGGAGTTTCGTAACATGGGGGCCAGAAAAATTCGGGAATTAGGTAATGAAAACCATGTCATATATGATCTCAAGTATATATTTAATTCCAATGAGTCGGATATACGGTTGTAATAATTAAAAAATCGCCTTTTGTTGTTTCTGTACTTAAAGATAGCGTTACAAGTCAAAAGGCGAACTTTGTTATATGCAAACTTAAAGGGTGTTGATATATGGGGCAGTATGAGCTCTTGATAAATTCGTTAGTTTCCAATCCCAAGACATGGCTTATTACTGGCGTTGCTGGCTTCATCGGCTCCAATCTGTTGGAAGTCCTTTTAAAGGCAAACCAGAATGTCGTAGGTTTGGACAATTTTGCAACTGGACACCAGCATAATCTTGATGAAGTTCGAGAATTAGTAACTGGAGCGCAATGGTCTCGATTTACATTCGTCTATGGTGATGTTCGCGATATCAGAGATTGCCAGTTAGCATGTAACGGAATCGATTATGTACTCCACCAAGCTGCGTTAGGTTCTGTCCCTCGTTCCCTTGTTGACCCGATAGCTACGAATGCTACTAATATTGATGGCTTTCTCAATATGTTGGTAGCTGCCCGTGATGCTAAAGTAAAGAGCTTTACCTATGCGGCTAGCAGTTCGACCTATGGAGATCATCCAGGTTTACCAAAAGTTGAGGATAAAATTGGAAAGCCGCTTTCCCCATATGCAGTTACAAAGTATGTTAATGAGCTTTATGCTGAAACATTTGCTAGGAGTTTTGGATTCCGCACTATTGGCTTGCGTTACTTTAACGTTTTTGGACCGAGACAAGATCCCAACGGCGCTTATGCAGCTGTAATACCAAAATGGGTAGCAGCCATGATAAATAATCAGGAGGTTGTAATCAATGGCGATGGCGAAACAAGTCGCGACTTTTGTTATATAGATAATACGATTAGGGCCAATATATTAGCGGCAGCTGCTACGGAAAATTGTGCGCTGAACCAAGTCTATAACGTCGCAGTGGGTGGACGGACATCTCTCAATCAACTAGTTGAAATGATTGCGAATGCATTAAGTGCGAAGGGAGTTGTGTACGATAAAAAACCGCGCTATCAAGAGACTCGAGTTGGCGATGTTAAGCATTCGCAAGCTGATATCAGTAAGATAAAAGATAAACTAAAATATGAACCTGCCTTTGATATTGTAGAAGGGATGGTGCGGACAGTAGATTGGTATGTTGCCAGAGTAACGAAAAACTGACGAGCAAATCATGAAAGTATCTTTTTTAAAGGAATACGTCTTAACATTAGGGACTGCTCTCGCGGTGTCAGGATTTTCATTTGTTCTTTATAAACTAATGTTGATTACCTACTCCCAAGTGGGGCTTGATTATTTTGCAGTTATTCGAAGATACCAAGCAGCACTCGTACCTTTGCTTATGCTCGGTTATGGGGTTATGTTACCTAAGGCCATAGCCGCTAAGAAAATCGATAGTGGTACTGTTAATTTCGCCTTATTGACCTCGGTATCGTGCTTTATACTACTATCATTTTTTTCATATCTCACTGATGAAAGGTATTTTTATGCCTTGTTATTTTCCGGGCCAATAGTTATCACGGGCTTTATATATTGTATATATAGAGGTTTGCAAGACTTTAAATTGGGGGCGGTTTCGAATGTTTGTTTTCTAATTGTTTTGCCGCTAATATCTTTTTTTGCCACTTCAAGTTTGAAGTTTTTTATTGTTATATATTTTTTGCTTTCAGCTTTTTCTTTTGTATGGTGGTATTTTTTAATTTCTCCTTCTCGAATTGTTTTTCCAGGTAACAAGGCGACGATAGGAAACAAATTATTTTTTATTATGAGTTTGGCTCGCGTTCCTGGAGATTTTTTTAACCAGTTTATATTTGTACTGCCTGTGGTTTTCGTAGATGGAACAAAGTATTCGTCGGGAGAGCTATCATTGGCGATTGCTGTAATGATCGCGTTTGCAATTCCATTAAGACCAATCAGTACCATTTTGTTAGTAAAAATAAGTGCAGGGGGAGGAAATAAGCGAGAGTTTGTCAGGTCGCTTATGATTTATATTGTACTATCTGTTGTCGTCTCAATAGGGTTCTATTTTTGTTGTGATGTCTTTAATTATTTTTATTACAACAATGATTCATTTGGCGATGTGCTGAAGTCTCTAACTTTTGCTGTTCTCTTGAATTCATTGTATGTCTTGCTTAGAAGTTACGCTGATGCGAAATTTGATAAGCCTGTATTGTCTTATATAAATGCAGTTGGCCTGTTGATTTTGACGCTATTATTGGTCTCGGGGGTCGATGTGGTCATGAGCTTGATATTTAGCCTTTCCGTTAATATGCTCTTATTGGGTGGGCTTTTGTTGTCTAGGAATTTGTCATGGACGGATTGATTTTCTTTGTAGTTAGCTGTTTTATATTGTTGACTCTCGCGATGGGGAGCAGTTTTTTTTCAAAAAAAGAAGGGTTGTTCTCTACTTTTTTTGTGTTTTCAATCGGTGCAATGGTCTACTTCTATCTCATACCCTTAGAGTTTACAATAAATGGTGCAGAAGGGTACGTGAAGCATGGTTTTTTTGTGGAAGTTTCTAATATTGCGAATTTTGTAGTGTTTGAATATTTGCTGAGTATTGTTTTTTTTGCGATTGCAATCTTTATAACTAAGTTGCCAGTTTTCAGTGTGCGTCGGCTTGGTCCGGAATGTGTGAGTTTTAGTTTCTTCAGGTTGATGATTATAACGGCACTGTTTTTATATTTTTTTCGCGCACAAATATTGTTGACGTTGAATGCATACGAGCAGGTTGCGCAAGTTGCTTACTCGAATCAGCTTTATTCATTAATAAAGTATGTTTTGCTTCTTAATTTTTCTGTTATGGGGGTGTTGCTAGTAAGCGCTAACAAACAGGTGGTCGGTTGGTTTTGTTTGGCGGTTCCTATATTCGCAGGGCTTATTACTAGTGACAAGAATCCAATACTTATATTTTTAATTTCGATGGGAATAATTTTTCTGAACGGAAAGATTAAACTTAAAGTTTTTTGTTTGTATGCTCTTGTAGGCCTTCCTTTAATTTATTTAATATTAAACTTGATCTTTGCTTTTTCATTTTGGCGTGCCGGCTTTGATATCGGCGAGTCTCTAAATATGAGTTATGAAAACTTTTCGTTTTCTCGTATTGATCCAGCTGGTCCTTTTGTATCCATATCAGTTTCCGTTGATACAGATGAATATAGGCTGGGTGGTACTTACCTAGACAATTTACAGCAGTTTTTACCAAAGTTTATTTTCTCAGAGAGGCCTCCCGGAATATCTGATGCATTTGCCATTGAAATGATTCCTGCGTGGGTGGAGGGACAAGGGCTTGGTTACTCACCTTTGGCCGAAGCAATAAATAACTTTGGTTATTTTGCCTTTATACACTTTTTTATTCTTGGTTTGTATTGGGGAATAATGTGGAAGGTGTTTATATTTTTCGGACAGCGATGGTTGTCTTTCGACGTGTGTCAGGTCTTCTATAAGACTTATGGTTTTTATTTGTTGATGGTTGGTTTTAGAGTTGACAGTCTTCACTTTATGAAGGTGGCGCCGCTTTATGTTATTCTAGGATTTATATGTTTGATGGTTTTTACTAGGGTGAAAAAATGAAAGTATTATGGTTGCACAATTTTGATCCGAAAATAAAAAATTCCGGTGTATTTATGCACCAGGCCTTCAATCATATTCAGAATAACTATAATAGAAATTTTAGAATCGAGATGTTGTATCTGGGAAACTTAAGGAATCCCATAAATATAATTCGTGCGATATTTAAGGTGTATTTTTTAAGTAAAGATTATGATTTGATACATGCGCAGTATGGATCAATGTGTGGTTTTATCTCTAGTTTTGCACGGGGGAAAAAAATTATCACGTTGAGGGGGTCCGACTGGTATAGGAAAAAACGAGGAGCGCTTAAAGTCATACTGCATAATGTTTTTCAGAATGCGCTTACGTTATATAGTCTTAAAAGATATGATAAGATCATTGTTGTTTCTGAATCTATGGGGAGATCCGTGAGGTCTAGATTTCCTAATTCCGAAATTGTAGTAATTCCGAGCCCTATTGATTGTGAAAAATTCAAGCCTCTGGATAAAGCTGTATGTCGAAGTCGTTTGAATATGTGCCAAGAAGATAAAATTTTTCTCTTTCCCGTAATGAATGCTCTTAACTCGGTGAAGAGGCCGCAGCTAGTTGAAGAAGTAAAAAAGTATCTTCCTGCACACATTAAAATTATCACTGCCACAGGTGTAGATCATTCTCATATGTGTGAGCTATATAATGCAGTAGATGCGGTACTGCTTCCTTCCGAATATGAGGGGTGGCCAAACGTCATCAAAGAGGCGTTGTTGTGCAACGTCCCTTTCATCGCTACGGATGTCAGCGATCTGAGAAGTATCAGTGAGCGTTATCCGAGTTGTAAAATTGTCGAGCCGAATGCACAGAGTATTTGCGCGGCTATCATATCGTTTGAGTCCAATCAAGAACCTTTAAGATTGGCGGTGTCTTGGATGTCGCTGGAGTTTCTTAATGAAAAAATGTTAACCGCGTGCTATTCGGGATAATGTCTGATGATTATTGTCTATTTGCATCAATACTTTAAGACGCCTGATCAAGCTGGCGGAACTCGTTCCTATGAAATGGCCAAGCGTTTAGCTCAGTTCGGACATGAAGTTCATATAATAACTTCGTCAAATGAAGGCGCTAAATCTCGTTGGCAGATGAGAGAGATAGAGGGGTTCAAGGTTCATTCAATATGCGTGCCCTATGATAATAAAATGAAGTTCTGGCAGAGGATCAAAGCTTTTGTTTCTTTCTCGCTTCAGTCTTCTAAAAAAGCTATTACGTTTAAGGCAGACGTTATTTTTGCTACAAGTACCCCTCTGACTATAGTGATTCCTGGATATATCGCTTCAAAATTCTCACGTTGCCCAATGGTTTTCGAAGTGCGAGATCTTTGGCCAGAAATTCCCATCGCTTTAGGATACTTAAATAATCCGTTGCTACAGTTTTCTGCTAAGTGGTTGGAATCATTCGCATATAGCAAAGCAACAAAAATTGTTGCGCTTTCAAGCGGAATGGCACGTGTTCTTGTAAGTCGAGGTCTAAAAAGTGAAAAAATCTGCACGATTCCGAATAGTTCAGATCTTTCATTGTTCGATCCGGCTCGTTTGGAGTTAGGGGTATTCCGTGGACGATTTCCTGAAATTGGTACAGGACCAATTGTACTTTATCCTGGAACGTTGGGGGTTGTTAACGATGTTTCGTATCTTATAGATATCGCAAAAAGCAGTAGAGAAAACAACAGTGATGTAAAATTTGTTGTTGTAGGGGAGGGGGCCGAAAAAAATAAGTTACTTGACTATGCGTTGAGTGTTGGGGTGCTTGGGAAAAATTTCTTTATATTTTCGGAAATGCCCAAGAATGATCTGGTGTATGCATTTAGGGATGCAGCGTTGATCGTATCGTTGGTGGCCGATGTTCCGGAGCTGGAGAATAATTCAGCAAATAAGTTTTTCGATGCCCTAGCTTCAGGGACACCAATTGCTATTAACTATAAAGGTTGGCAATACAGTGAAATTCAGCAGCATGCTGTAGGGTTATGCTTATCTAGGAGTATTCAGGTTGCCGTAAATCAGTTGTCTGTATTTTTATCAGATCCAGAGCGGGTAAAAATAACAGGTGAGCGTGCACGGGTTCTAGCAGAACAAAAATACTCGAGGGATATATTGGCTAAAAAACTAAATGATCTATTATTAAATAGTGTGGGCTAGCAGGGCTTAAAATGAAGCGTATATTTGATGTGTTTTTTTCGATGTTCGGGCTTTTGGGTCTATTACCGATAATTTTGGTTTGTGCTATTTTGATTCGCTTCAAACTTGGCGGCCCGGTATTTTTTCATCAGCTTAGACCAGGTTTGAATGGAAAACCCTTTAAAATGATTAAGTTTCGGACTATGCGAGAGTTAAACGACGCTTCCGGTCAACCTCTTCCTGATGCATTGCGCCTTACATCTTTTGGAAGCTTCCTGCGCTCTACCAGTTTAGATGAGCTGCCGGAGCTCTGGAATGTACTTTTGGGCGACATGAGTCTTGTGGGTCCCCGCCCTTTGCTTCTAGAGTATTTACCGCTTTATAGCCCTGAACAATTGCGTCGACATGAAGTTAGACCCGGTATCACGGGGTGGGCGCAGATCAATGGTCGTAACTCAATAAAATGGGAAGATAAATTTGCTCTCGATATCTGGTATGTCGATAATCATACCATTTGGTTGGACGTAAAAATAATATTTCTTACTCTAAGGAAGGTGGTGCTCAGAGAGGGTATTGCGGCTGAGGGAGAAGTAACCATGTCTAAATTTAAGGGAGAACAATAGTGAACCAGTTGGCAATATTGGGTGCTAGCGGACATGGTAAGGTGGTAGCGGATACAGCCGAGTCTTTGGGTTGGGGGGCGGTGATTTTTTTCGATGATGCCTGGCCGATATTGCAGCATAATGGTGTTTGGCCTGTTCGAGGGAATACTGATACCTTGATGGAAACACTTGATATGTTTTCGGGCGTCATCGTCGCCATTGGCGATAATCAAACTCGACAGGAAAAAATGAAAGAACTGATCGAGCTTAATGCCAAGCTCGTCACGCTTGTGCATCCCTCTGCTACTGTGAGCCAATATGCAACTATCGGCCCCGGCTCTGTAGTTTTTGCGGGTGCGATAGTCAATGCAGGGACTCACGTTGGACTTGGTGCTATTCTAAACACCGCATGCAGTGTTGATCATGATTGTATTTTAGGTGAGGTTGTTCATATTAGTCCTGGAGCGCGACTTGCTGGATCCGTGACGGTGGGGGATCTATCTTGGGTAGGGATTGGTGCTAGTGTGAAGCAGAAAATAAATATAGGCAGCAAAGCTATTGTTGGTGCTGGAGCTGCGGTGGTACATCATGTAGAGGCAGGTCATACTGTAGTAGGTGTTCCGGCTGTACCCTTGATTAGTTGAATTATATAATTTTTGCTAGGTGGCACTTGTTTTGTGTCGCTGACTATCTATATAGGTAAGGTTGTGCTTAATACTCCATTTTCCCCTTGGCCTTCTTTCACCGATGAAGAAGCAGATGCGGTACGAGCAGTCATATTGTCTAATAAAGTAAATTATTGGACCGGACAGCAGTGTCGTGAGTTTGAAAAAGAATTTGCTGCTTGGGCTTGTGTCAATTACTCTGTCGCTGTTGCCAACGGCACAGTGGCTTTGGATCTGGCCTTAAAAGCGTTAGATATTGGCAGTGGAGACGAGGTTATTGTTACATCTCGTACGTTTCTCGCTTCTGTGTCAAGTATAGTTAACTGCGGTGCGACTCCTATTTTTGCTGATGTTGACCGAGATACGCAGAATCTTACAGCTGACTCCATTCGAGCGGTGGTGACCTCTCGGACCCGAGCAATCATTTGTGTCCATCTAGCGGGTTGGCCTTGCGATATGGATCCAATAATGTCTTTGGCTAATGAGTTTGCTATTAAGGTAGTCGAGGATTGCGCGCAGGCTCATGGTGCTACATACAAAGGAAAGCCGGTAGGTTCTATTGGAGATATTGGTGCTTGGTCTTTTTGCCAAGATAAAATCATGACAACTGGTGGTGAGGGAGGGATGGTAACCACCAATGATCGTGAGCTATGGTCTCGGATGTGGTCGTTTAAAGATCATGGGAAGAGCTGGGAGGCGGTATACGAGCGAGAACATCAGCCCGGCTTTCGGTGGCTCCACGACAGCTTTGGAACCAACTGGCGGATGCTTGAAGTGCAAGCGACGATTGGCCGAATCCAGCTAAGTCGGATGGAGAGCTGGCATTCAAGGAGATTGTATAACGCTCAAAAAATCTGGGAACGTGCACAGGGATGCGATGGTTTAAGGGTACCAGTCGTTTCGAACAATGTTGTCCATGCGGCATACAAATGTTATGTTTTTGTGCGACCTGAGAAGCTTAAAGCTGACTGGAATCGTGATCGAATCCTGGCTGAAATTTCCAGTCGTGGAGTGCCCTGTTTTTCGGGATCATGCTCCGAGGTTTACCTAGAAAAAGCATTCGATAACACATTTTGGCGTCCTGCCCAACGATTGGAAGTGGCTAAAGAGTTAGGTGAAACTAGCCTTATGTTTATGGTGCATCCTACATTGACTGAATCAGAAATCTCTAAAACCTGTGATGTCTTAGAGTCTGTAATGAATGAAGCAACGAATTAATTGGCTGGCAGCTATCTTGTATTAAGTGTTTTCAGCTTAATGCACATGCTCAAAATTTTATAGATTTCGTTGCTGCCTTCTGCTTTCCGCTCTTTTCTATAGGGGAGCGGATTGGGGTAATCAGAGACGAAACGTTGATGGATATGGCGATCGCGGAGGAGTCATTTAAAAAGTGATGAGTGATCGCGCGGTATTTTTCATAAGTCAGTAGCGTATGCCGCCCAGTTTACTACTTTGAATTGTTTCGAATTGGTAATTTCAAATAGGCCGTATGACGCGTTGAAGCTCCAATTGATAATGTTGTTCGATTAGGATTGTACTTGCTAGATGGAAATCAGTGAAACGTACTGGATCTTGGGTAGGTATGTGCAGGGTGTGTAAATGCTTAAGGAAGAGAGACCTGACAGCTTGAATCCAGCTTTAGACGAGGCTCGGTACTGGACGTGTATATTTTTTTTTCCTTGATTGTCTGTGGTTTTTCGGCGGTGCTAACTTGGTTATTAGGGCGTTACGCACTGCCGCGGAGCTTCATCGATAGTCCAAATGCTCGTAGTTCGCACGAGACTCCAACACCTCGTGGGGGCGGGATAGCATTCGTCTTTAGCTTTATATTTGCACTACCGCTCTTGGCAGTCGCTGATTTACTGCCTTGGAAAACTGCGTGGGCGATGTTGGGTGCGGGGGCAGCGGTGGCCATACTTGGTTTTCTTGATGATCACAGGGACATCTCCATCCGTTGGCGATTGTTTGGGCATTTCGGGGCGTCAGTTTGGGCGCTTTATTGGTTAGGTGGGTTACCAGCAATTACAATGTTTTATCTTGTGATCGATTTGAGCTGGCTAGGAAACGTTCTTGCGGTTTTTTACTTGGTTTGGATGCTCAATCTTTATAATTTTATGGACGGTATAGATGGTATTGCATGCGTTGAAGCCATCTGTACTTGTCTTGGCGCTAGTTTTTTGTATTGGGTGTGTGGCTTCGATACGCTCATCGCGCCGCCGTTGCTGCTCGCAATGGCAGTGGCAGGCTTCATCTACTGGAATTTCCCTTACGCAAAAATTTTTATGGGAGACGCGGGTAGCGGATTCCTTGGCATTATGATGGGCCTGTTTTCAGTCCAGGCAGCGTGGGCTTCCTCCCAGCTATTGTGGGCCTGGCTGATTCTACTTGGTGTCTTTATTGTTGACGCATCATTCACTCTGTTACGCCGTCTATTACGAGGTGATAAGGTATATGAAGGGCATCGCACTCATGCTTATCAATTTGCTTCTCGCCATTATGGTACACATCCCCCTGTGACCTTTGCGGTTGCTGCGATTAATTTATTCTGGTTATTACCTTTGGCGCTATCTGTTGCACTGTGGAATTGGGATGGGGCCTCGGTTTTATTATTGGCCTACACGCCACTTTTGCTTTTAGCAGTCAAATTTCATGCAGGGGACCTTGAAAAAACCTGATTTTGGAGTAATGTTCATTTTTTTGTATGTAGTGGTTTCAAGTGCGTGGGCACATGGTTGCCCTACGTAGAAATGCTTTTTAGGAGCTGGCCAAGGTGCAAGAAAGGGTTATGGACAAATTAAGGGCCGCCATGCTTGGGTTGCCGAGACGCCATAAGCGCGCGATCCAGGCGGCTACGGATATCGTGTTGGTCTGGATAGCCTTATGGCTGGCTTTCATCGTTCGGCTGGGTATCGAGGAATTGGTCAGCCCTATCAAAACGCATCTTTGGCTTTTTGCATCCGCCCCTATCATCGCCATTCCGATTTTCATCCGCTTTGGCATGTATCGTGCTGTTATGCGCTATTTTGGCAATGACGCATTAATCACTATTTGCAAGGCGGTTAGCCTCTCTGCCTTGCTCCTCGCGTTGCTTGTTTATTGGTACAGCAACCATAAAACCATGGTTCCCCGCTCCATTATCTTTAACTATTGGTGGTTGAGCTTGATAATGATCGGTGGCTTGCGGTTGATGATGCGTCAGTATTTCCTGGGGGATTGGTTCACCGCTGCCCAGCATGTGCCGTTTACCAGCCGTGATGACGGGCTGCCAAAAGTTGCCATTTATGGGGCGGGAGCCGCTGGTAATCAACTTGTGGCAGCGTTGCGCATGGGGCGAGTGATGCGCCCGGTTGCTTTCATCGACGATGATAGCAGTATCGCAGACCGTGTCATTGCCGGGTTGCAGGTCTATGAGCCCAAACATATCCAAAAGATGATCGAGACCACGGGGGCGCAGGAAATTCTGCTAGCTGTTCCATCTTCGTCTCGAGGCCGTCGACGGGAGATATTAACGCTGCTTGAAGGTTTTCCACTGCATGTACGTAGTGTTCCGGGTTTTATGGATTTGGCTAGCGGCCGAGTCAAAGTTGATGATATCCAGGAAGTGGATGTCGCTGACCTCCTTGGGCGCGACCCGGTGCCTGCTCAGGCGGAGCTGCTTGAGCATTGCATTTCGGGGCAGTCGGTTCTAGTGACCGGGGCTGGGGGATCGATCGGCTCAGAGCTTTGTCGGCAAATCCTGGCGCTCAAGCCAAAAATATTGATACTGCTTGAGCATAGTGAGTTCAATCTATACAGCATTCTGTCAGAGCTCGAACCGCGAATCGCCCGAGAATCCTTATCAGTTCGTATGTTACCCATCCTAGGGTCGGTACGGGATCAGGACAAGTTGCTTGACGTGATGAAGACCTGGAATGTTGACACGGTCTATCACGCCGCCGCTTATAAGCATGTACCCATGGTTGAGCACAATATTGCTGAAGGTGTCTTGAACAACGTGATCGGGACGTTGAACACCGCACAAGCCGCGCTGCAGGCGGGCGTATCGAATTTTGTATTGATTTCCACCGACAAAGCCGTACGCCCCACCAACGTGATGGGCAGCACCAAGCGCCTTGCAGAACTGACCTTGCAGGCCCTGAGCCGCGAACTGGCGCCTGTGCTGTTTGGCGATAAGTCCAATGTCTCGCGCGTTAATAAAACCCGCTTCACCATGGTCCGGTTTGGCAATGTACTGGGCTCGTCAGGGTCGGTTATTCCGCTGTTCCATAAACAGATCAAATCCGGCGGCCCGTTAACCGTTACGCATCCCAAGATCACGCGTTATTTCATGACCATTCCCGAGGCCGCTCAGTTGGTGATTCAGGCCGGCTCCATGGGTTTGGGAGGCGATGTGTTTGTACTGGACATGGGTGAGCCGGTGAAGATTGTCGAGCTGGCGGAGAAGATGATTCACCTGTCTGGCTTGAGTGTTCGTTCGGAAAAGAACCCTCATGGCGACATTTCAGTCGAGTTCACAGGCCTGCGTCCTGGCGAGAAGCTTTACGAGGAGTTGCTGATTGGCGATAACGTTGTCGCGACCCGGCATCCGATGATCATGAGTGCCAACGAAGATCACCTGCCCTGGGATGTGCTCAAGGCCCGACTGGCGGAGCTGCTGGCTGCCATCGAACACGATGACTACGCCAGAGTCCGTCAGTTGCTGCGCGATACCGTCAGTGGCTACGCCCCGGACGGTGAGATCGTCGACTGGATCTACCAGCAGCGTCGCCTCGAACCCTGATTGTTACACACCCTGTAACGTACAGACTTTTGAACAGTCCCCTATCGTCGCCTAAGTTGGAGAGGCAGCTTCGGAAAAGCTGCTTCTCTCTTAACGATGTCATGGAGCGTCATTTATGCGTACAGGCTATTTCTACTCTCTGGTTTTTGCCCTTCTGACCAGCGCTTCTATAGCTGTTATCGCTGCGCCTGCGGTCAAGCCCGAGACAACGGCTACCCCGCAGGCATTGGAAATTTCGGCTACACCGCAAAGCGCCAAGGTGGATCTTAACGGGGCGGATGCCGCTACGCTGCAACGCGAGTTGGCGGGGATAGGCAGGGCCAAGGCTGAGGCGATTGTTGCGTATCGTCAGAGTAATGGCTCCTTCTCATCGGTGGAAGAGCTGCTGGAGGTCAAGGGGATTGGCAAGGCGATTCTCGACAGGAATCGTGACAAGCTGGAGGTGAACTAAGGTGTGAGAGTGAAAGAGGCCGGTCTGGTATGACTGGCCTTTTTGCGTCAGGCGGGGAAAGCCAGGCGATGTCAAAGGCCGAGAGAACGTATTGGGAGATGTCCTTTGGTTCCTACTCTAGCACCTCACTGATCAGGGGCTGGTGCCAGATTGATTGACCACAGCATTCAGGTGATTGCATAGCGAGTATCAATAGTGCTGAGGTCTGGCTCCTAAGGCAGCTCGTAAGGCCTCTTCGGTGGTAACGGGGATGTGAACGCTTCCGTAAAGTGTTCATCGAGATGGTACGCTATATCCTCAGCATGGTTTCCTTCAGATAATATGTCAGCGTACCTATTTCATTGTCATCTGGCCTTTTTGGCTATTTCCACTTCCTCTTGACATGACAAAGTAAGCCTGTACTGACCAAAGCTTGATGCGGCGCTGCCGATGGTTTTCCAATGGCGTAGCGATGTGCAAAAGCGCGGTAAGCGATTGCTGACTACTTTACATAACGCTAAACTTGACGACTTTGCAATCTCATCGGAGATCAGCAATGATTTTCTGATAGCCAGGCGTAGGCAAACATGAGTACTTACCTAAAATATAGGCCAGACATTGATGGTCTACGTGCCGTAGCTGTTTTGGCGGTTGTGCTGTATCACGCATTTCCGAGAAATTTTCCGGGCGGGTTTATTGGTGTAGATGTTTTTTTTGTCATATCAGGGTATTTAATTACTGGCATTCTAATCAAAAGCCTCTCTAGAGATTCATTCAGTATTCTTGATTTCTATGTAAGACGTATCCGAAGGATATTTCCGGCCCTGTTCCTTGTCCTTTTTTCGTGTTTGCTTTTTGGCTGGTTTTTTCTTATAGACTCCGAGTTTCAGCAGTTAGGAAAGCATGCGGCGTCTGGAGCTGGATTTGTTGCAAATCTGGTGCTGTGGAGTGAATCAGGTTATTTTGACTCCGCTGCCGAAATGAAGCCGCTTTTGCACCTTTGGAGTCTCGGGATTGAAGAGCAGTTCTATTTGGTGTGGCCTTTTGTTTTATGGTTAGCTTGGCAGTTCAGGAGAGCATCTTTAGCGCTCGTTCCTGTATTATTGGTTATATCATTTTATTTTAGCGTAACGATGGTTCATGTTGATCCGGTGGGAGCGTTTTATTCGCCATTAACGAGATTTTGGGAGTTGGCCGTTGGGGGGGGGCTGGCTTATTTTAGTGTAAAGAAAGGGATTGGTTCAAACATTCGCTCAGGCTGGATTCCAGAGATATGCGCTTTAGTTGCTTTTGTGCTGCTGGGATTGGGATTTTTACTAATCGATAAAAGTAAAAATTTTCCTGGAGCTTGGGCGTTGATACCTGTGCTAGCAGCATTATTGCTGATCGGGCCGGGTGGCGGCTCGAAAGCAAGTCGCATCGTGCTGGCCAACAAATTTTCCGTTTGGGTTGGTCTCATCAGCTTCCCGCTCTACCTCTGGCACTGGCCTCTGTTATCGCTAGCTAGCGTGACTCAGGGTGAGATTCCAGGTAGTAAATATCGAGCATTGGCCGTTGTCACCTCCTTGGTGCTGGCATGGCTTACATATAAATTTGTTGAAACGCCCGTACGAACATCTTCACGCGCCGGCGCGGTTCTGGTTTTGCTCTTTCTAATGTCTTCCGTGGGTATTGGTGGTTTTTATATATATAAAGGCGGAGCAAAGGATGTCAGGGGGCCTAAGCAAGTGTCTGGGGATTTGGGGCATGAAAAATATTTTGATTATCTGAGCAATAATTACTATACGTGTACAGAAAAGACGGTCAGGGATAATGCTCTTGTTCATAAGGGGCATATAAGGTGTATGCAGTCAAAGCCTAGTTCTAATATTGATATAGCGATTATCGGTGATAGTCATGCTGAGCACCTATTTAATGGGTTGGCAAGGGCTCTACCGAATTTAAATGTTGCATACTATATAAAGGGGAGTCCTCCTTTTGTTAGTAATTCAGAGTTCACGGAAATCTATAATTTTATTATTGGTAGCCACTCAACAAAAAAAGTCCTAATTACTATGCATTGGATCAAGCGCCTTAGGCAGGTTCCACACGATTCCACCGTGGAGCACGAGGTTTTTGCTTCCTCCGAATCGCTGTTGGCAAGTGGAAAAGAAGTATACATAGTTGATGATATTCCAAGGTTTCCATTTGATCCGAGAAAATGTGTAACCGATGCCGAATATCTGAAAAGCGGTTGCACCATTTCCACAAGCGATGCAAATAGAGAGCTAAATGTTTACAGGGAACAGCTTCTAAATGTTTCTAGGCGCGACCCGCGAGTCAAATACATTTCTCTTAGCCAATATGTGTGCAGGGATGACAAGTGCGGGATGGCTAGGAATGGTCATCTACTCTATCGCGATCGAAACCATCTTAATGTTAATGGATCGAATTTTATCGGCGCATCAATCGTTAGAGATAATCCTGGTCTGCTTAAAGGATTTGACGGGTTTTGAATAGACAGTAACTAGGATGAACTTAATATCTGTACAATTAAGTTTGTACTTATCATTGTAAGGTCGAAAGCCGGGATTTTTTTTGTCCGGTGAAAGAATATATCCGGAACCGAGAAGTACTCCTCATTCTCGTGCGCGCGTTATACGACGAAGTTGGGTGAAGTTTAGCCGACAAAATTTTTTTTTCGCAATCTGCACCTTGTTAAGATGGATCTGCGCGGCGACTACAAGCTCACCTGGCGAGGTGAGGACTGTGCAGCCATCGGTCTGAAGTCGAACCATCGTGGTGCGCGGCGAAGAGAGGAGTAGCTATTAGGCGCGTATCGTTGGATGTATAGTTTCGGATAGCTATCTATCATAAGCTGCGCCATTTATGGATTCAAGAATGACATGGATGTCATGTAGTAAACGGCTTGCTACCTGTCTAGAACCATCCAACGATAGGTGCGTTGAGTCAGACAGTAGGAGTTTCCCATTCTCTTTCGTTTTGCAGACGCCTTTATTGCAAAGAGATTTTTCTATATCTACATAGTAGGTATTGGGATGCGACTGAGCAAATTCCTTTAATAGCGAATTAATTTTCACTGAGCTGGTGTCGGCGAGTCTGTAGTTTAGCTTTTCTTCGCAAGGCTGATCAAAGTACGTTGGTCGCATCATGCAGGAAACGGGGTTGAACTGTCGGTCCGGATGTGGGTGCGTTCCAATAATTATAAACTTGCGATTTCCGATATCTTTTCTGGTCTTGGTTAGTATGTCTTCAATAACTTTAAGGTAGGAGATGAAGTTTTCCGTATCCACGAAGCTGCCGTCGTTACGAGAAATAATATTTTTATAGCGGTTCCAGTCATAAGCTACAATAAATGCAAGATTGTTTCCCTTTAGTAGTTTTATGGCGCCTCTGTAGGATACACCGCATTCGGCGCGCGGCTCGTTGTTTCTTTTGACTGTGTATTCATCAGATAACAAACAGCCGTGCCTGAAAATACCATAAATCGAGCGGTTCTCTGATTTTAGTATCTCCCTAAGACCTCCGGCATATTGGTGGGCAAAGCTATCACCAGCTAGCACTCCTATTAACTCACCACCAGTGTCGCCAAGTCTAGATAATGTTTTTATTCCATGTCCACCATAATTTAATATATGGAACTCTGCGGGGTTGTTATAAGGGTGCATAAGGCTCTCTGGGATTCTTGATGGTACTCCGCTAGATGACATCGTATAGGTGTTTGTTGCGCTGATCAAAGCTAGTGATGTTGATATAAATATATATCCCCCAAGCCTCGACGTCCTTTTTTTTGTCATGAATGGCTTTTCAATAAATTTATATAGGGCAATGCCTGCAGCAATAGATGAGATGAAGAGGGTGAGTTTCTCGAGCGTAGTAATTTCCCGAAAAACGTAATACTTGAAGAAAACGATCATCGGCCAGTGCACGAGATAAACTGAGTATGAGATCAACCCCATCGCGACCATAGGCTTTGTCCGCAATATTGCTGCTAATTTACTTTGCTCTCCTGCATAAATACATGCCGCCGCGCCAATGCAAGGAATTAGTCCTAAAAGTCCCGGAAAAGGGGACTGGCTATTAAGGAAGAAGGCAGAAGCGAGGGTAAGAAGGATTCCGGATAGAAAGACGGCTTCAGCCAAAGTCGCATTTTCTCGGATTCGCGGTGTGATTACTAGAATGGCACCGAGTGACAGCTCGAAAATTCGAAACGGCATCATATAGTAGGCTGCTGAGGAATCAATTCCTATCATTATTTGTGATGCGGTAAGGGAGGTCAGCGTAATGATCGACAAGGTCAAAGTGAGTGTGTTTTTTTTACATTTGAGAAGTCCCCAAATTATGGCAGGCCAGATCAGATAAAACTGCCATTCCATTGCCAATGACCAAGTGTGAAGCAATGGTTGTGTTTTAGCGTCGGCATCGAAGTATCCCTGGTTCAACCAAAAATAAAAATTTGAGATCGACAGTAGTGAGTATTGAGCTGATCTGGCCAGGCGACTCAACGATCCTGGATCCATCAAAATAAATCCTGCTACCAAGGACAGGGCGACGGTGATGATTAGTGCGTAAGTGATCCATGATCCCCACATTCCAAGCCCGCATTTGATCCCCGATGCTTCGCTCCCGATCTCTTTCTGGAGCCAGCCCCGCCATGATGCGACCCGACGCCAAAGTCGAAAAAGTGTACCTCTACCCCAAGCCAGTGGACTTTCGAAAATCCATCGATGGCCTAGCCGCATTGGTCGAACTGGATATAAAAGTGGCCGTGTTCGATCCGGTGCTTTTCGTCTTTCTCAACAAGTCCCGCAACCGCGTGAAGATCTTGTACTGGGAGCGCAACGGCTTCTGTCTTTGGCTCAAGCGCTTGGAATCCGAGCGCTTCAAAACGTCGCCCGATGCTACGGACGAGGCGATTATCCTCAGCGTCCAGGAGCTGAACTGGCTGCTCGACGGTTTTGATCTCTGGCGCAACCGTCCTCATCAAGTTTTGACGCCGCGCTACGTGGCGTGACTCGGTATAATCCGGGCCATGATTTCTCTACCCGACGACCTTCCTGATGATCCTGTTTTGCTCAAGCAATTGCTGCTTGAGGCACTCAGCCGCCAGGAAGAATCGGCGCAAGCTTATCAGACCCACATTGTCGACCTGAAAGAACAGATCAAGCTGTTGCGCGACCGTCTATTTGGGCGCAAGTCCGAGCAAACTGTTGAGCCCAACACGCCGCAATTGGCCTTGTTCAACGAGCCTGAAAGCGAACCCATGCCGCTAGTTGGCGACGCTGATGAAGAAGTCGTTGCACCGACACCTCGCCGTGGCAAACGCAAGCCGTTGTCGGCTGAGCTGCCGCGTATCGAAGTTATCCATGAACTGCCCGAACACGAGCTGACCTGTGCCTGTGGTTGCCGCAAACATGCCATTGGCGAGGAAACCAGCGAGCAGCTGGATATCGTGCCGATGCAGATCCGCGTCATCAAACATATCCGCAAGATCTACGCTTGCCGAGGCTGCGAAACTGCACCGGTCACCGTCGACAAACCGGCCCAGTTGATCGAAAAAAGCATGGCCAGCCCCAGCGTGTTGGCGATGCTGCTGACCACCAAATATGTTGATGGCTTGCCGTTGCACCGGTTTGAAACGGTGCTAAGCCGACATGGCATTGATATTCCGCGCCAGACTCTCGCGCGCTGGATCATCCAGTGCAGCGAGCACTTTCAGCCACTGTTGAATTTGATGCGCGACCGATTACTGGAAAGTCCGGTGATCCATTGCGATGAAACCCGCGTCCAGGTGTTGAAAGAGCCGGATCGAGACCCGACCAGTCAATCCTGGATGTGGGTGCAAACCAGTGGTCCGCCGGATCGAAAAGTCGTGCTATTCGATTACACGTCCAGCCGTGCGCAGGAGGTGCCGTTGCGTTTGCTGGAAAGTTATCGTGGCTACGTCATGACCGATGATTACGCTGGCTATAACGCTTTGGCGTTGCAGCTGGGCGTGGAACGCTTGGCGTGCATGGCCCATGCACGACGTAAGTTCGTGGACGCGCAAAAAGTGCAACCCAAGGGCAAGACGGGACGTGCGGATATCGCGCTGACGATGATTAACAAACTGTATGGAATCGAGCGTGAACTCAAGGTAGCCAGTGATGAACAGAGGTTTATCGCCCGCCAGGAAAAGAGCCTGCCGATCTTGGGGCAGCTGAAAGTCTGGCTTGATAAAACCCAATCCCAGGTGACGCCGCAAAGTGCATTAGGCAAGGCGGTGCATTATCTGGCGAATAACTGGAGCCGACTGGAGCGCTATGTCGAAGCGGGTTATCTGCCCATCGACAACAACCCGGCCGAAAGAGCGATCAAGCCGTTTGTCATTGGACGCAAGGCCTGGCTGTTCAGCGATACCGTCAACGGCGCCACTGCCAGCGCAAAGATCTACAGCCTGGTCGAGACCGCCAAGGTCAACGGCCAAGAGCCCTATACGTGGCTGCGCCACGTACTGGAGCGGCTGCCTCAGGCTTCGTCGCTTGAAGATTATGAAGCTTTACTGCCGTGGAACTGCTCGCCAGAAATGCCACGGTAAACCGTTAACCCACTGTTGGGTAGGTGGGGTTTATGGATCGCATACATTAGTGCTGGGTGCAATCGAAGTAGGCGACGTGCGTAGAAATCTGTAAGTGAAAATCGATTAGAAGCTACCGATGTTCTGATTACGGCGGTTATCAAGAAGCCGGATATCACAAAAAAAACATCCACCCCGCTAAATCCCCCGGGTACGCCAAGATCTAAATGAAACAACAACACTAGGATGATAGCTACCGCGCGAAGGCCGTCTATGTCAGGTCGGTAATTTGTGTTTTTGCTGTGCATTAATTCCCTTTCTGTGGCTTCGCCGGGGCAATTTGATTAGGGTAAGATTCTACAAGTGAATGCTGTACGTGTCAGGCCTGACATATGGGCAGCGTATGATGGTGACGCGATTTGGTTAGGAGCGTGAATCGCAATCGTGCGTCCATGATCAAGATCCGGATACAAGACGAGGCCGTTAGGGTGAGCGGGCCATAAATCGCGAAGCATTGGTGGTCAAAAGTCAGCCAGCTTTGATCAGGCGGTCGTACGGAGAAGGATTACGTTCTTCCTGGTGTATCTCGTAATCTGCCTGAGAGGGCGACGTTGCAAGTCGTAGTTAGACGTTAGCGGTGGTGGTGGTATTTTTGTGACGGAAGGGCCGAACGAGGAGAAGCCTATGGCTTATGCCCGATGAGCCGCGTTTCCAGCGCCTAGTCTCCTCGCGATCCGCAAATTCATCACTGGCTGGGCTATGACGACAAGCGCACAGCTCACGAAGCCATGAGCCTTTACCTCGATGATTCCGAGCAACTGCTTCTGCAACTGCTGACTCCCACCCATCACCACTGATCAAGGATCCGCGCCATGCACAAAGACTACCCAGCCGCCTACCAGGTCAGCAAAGGTTCAGCCCTGCAGGTGGACAAACCCTTCTACGACCGTATCCGCACCCAGCAGGACAAACGCAGCCTGATCGAGCAGTTCGAAGTGCCCATCCGCACTGGCCGCGCCTGGCACGTACCCGCCGGTCACGTGTTCCGCGTCACCACCCCAGTAGGGCCGCAAGTGGGGGACTTCAACGTCTGGAACGCCCATGACCCGCGGGAGCGCCTCTGGGCGGCGCGCACCCGTCAGCTTCAGGGCGCTCATGTCAGCACCCATGATCGGTTGTGGTCGAACCTGCCATTCCTGCGGCCGTTGGTGACCATCACCGACGACAGCCTGGCCGGCTACGGCATCGATGAGCATGGTGGACGATTGCATGATCTGCTGGGTACGCGCTGTGATCCGTATGTGAACAAGATGCTGACCGGGGAGGACTTCCATCATCACTGCCATTCGAACCTGACCCGTGCGGTGTTGCCCCACGGCCTGACTGAGTTCGACGTGCATGATGTGCTGAATATTTTCCAGTGCACAGGGCTCAATCATGACGACATGTACTTCATGAAGGCCTGTCCGGCGCAGAAGGGTGATTACCTGGAGTTTTTTGCCGAGATTGATCTGTTGTGCGCCCTGTCCACCTGCCCGGGTGGAGACCTGTCGCTGGCGATGTGGGGGCCGGAGGCGCAGGATCCTCTCAGCGTCTGCCGCCCGCTGGGTGTGGAGATCTATCGGTTGGAGGATTCATTGCTGGAGGGCTGGAGCCAGCCTGAGCGGGCCGCGTACAAGGGGCTGCATGGCTTGCATATTGCCAAGGCGGATTGGGAAAAGTGATGTAGCGGGCGCAGGCTTTTTTGTGGCGAGGGAGCTTGCTCCCGCTGGGCTGCGCAGCAGCCCCAACGGCTGAAACCTGATCAGCCTGACACTCCGCGCCAGCAGGTTTAGGGCCGCTTCGCGCCCCAGCGGGAGCAAGCTCCCTCGCCACAAAAGCACTATGTAGCCGGGACAGGTAATAGCTCAACGGTCCTTGGCTTCTTTCGCATCCATTTCCGCATTGCGCTCGGCAACACGCTTGCGCTGTTCGTCCGTGAGTTCGACTTTGTTGGCCGTGTCGCGCAGCATCATCAGGCCTCCCACGATCGAGCCGATTGCGACAATCAGAATCAACCAGGCATACCAGGGCATAGGGCTCTCCTTGAGGGCGCGATGGACAGACGAACGTTTCGCCAATCCATCGCACTTACCACTTATGAGCGTATGTTGTTCGCAGTGGTTCAATACTACGCCCGTTCGGCCGGCTTCACCTCACAGCCCGGTCAGCATCGCATCGGCGGGAGCATCCGCACGCAGTTGTGCGGTGAGGACGAAGTAGACAAAGCCCACCGCCATGAAGCCAAGGAAGATCAACCCGATCAACGCGTTGAACCAGGCCATCGCCACCAGGCACACCACCGCCAGCACCAAGGCGATCCCCGGCACGATCGGGTAACCCGGTGCGCGGAAAGTACGTTCCAGGTTGGGTTCGGTTTTGCGCAGCTTGAACAGGCTGAGCATGCTCATGATGTACATGACGATGGCACCGAACACGGCCATGGTGATCATCGCGGCGGTGAGGGTCATGCCGCCGAGGTTGATCAGGCCGTCGCTGTAGATTGCGGCAATGCCGATCAGTCCGCCGGCGATGATGGCCCGGTGCGGGGTCTGAAAACGTGACAGTTTGGCCAGGGAGGCGGGCAGGTAGCCGGCGCGGGCCAGGGCGAAGAACTGCCGTGAGTAGCCGAGGATGATGCCGTGGAAACTCGCCACCAGCCCGAACAGGCCGATCCACACCAGCATGTGCAGCCAGCCGGAGCTTTCGCCGACCACGGTTTTCATGGCTTGGGGCAGGGGATCGTTGATGTTCGACAGGGTACGCCAATCGCCGACGCCGCCGGCCATGAACATGACGCCCATGGCCAGGAACACCAGGGTCAGGATGCCGCTGATATAAGCCTTGGGAATCGTGCGTTTCGGGTCCTTGGCTTCTTCGGCGGCCATGGCCGCGCCTTCGATGGCCAGGAAGAACCAGATGGCGAAAGGAATCGCGGCGAACATGCCAGCGATGGCCGGTGCGCCGAACACATCGGAGCCGGCCCAGCCGTTGAGGGCGAAGCTGCTGAAACTGAACGCCGGGGCCACGACGCCCATGAACACCAGCAGTTCGGCCACCGCCAGTACGCAGACAACCAACTCGAACGTCGCGGCCAGTTTGACCCCGAGGATGTTCAGGCCCATGAACACGATATAAGCGCCGACCGCTGCGTGTTTAGGGTCCAGCGCTGGGAATTGCACGTTCAGGTAGGCGCCGATGGCCAGGGCAATCGCCGGCGGGGCGAAGACGAATTCGATCAGTGTTGCCAGCCCGGCAATCAATCCGCCTTTCTCGCCGAAGGCGCGACGGCTGTAGGCAAACGGCCCGCCGGCATGGGGAATGGCGGTGGTCAGTTCGGTGAAACTGAAAATGAAGCAGGTGTACATGGCCGCCACCATGAAGGACGTCACCAAAAAGCCCAGTGTCCCGGCCACGCCCCAGCCGTAGCTCCAGCCGAAATACTCGCCGGAAATCACCAGGCCGACGGCAATGCCCCATAAATGCAGGGTGCCCAGGGTGGGTTTGAGTTGTGTGTTCATCGGTGGCTCCCCTCGATCCATAGCAAAAGCGCTAGGGAGGACTGTGCAGCGGGCGTGCCAGGCTGGCGGGGGCGGTCGTAACGGGTGGAATCGTGTCGTATCGGGGATGTTCGCTGCTTTATGTGCCCCTGTTGTGCGCCAGTTGAGGGCGTTGGCGCTGATGATGCCGCCTTCGCGAGCAAGCCCGCTCCCACACTGGACTTGCGGTGAACAGTCGACTTCATGCACACCACAAATCCTTGTGGGAGCGGGCTTGCTCGCGAAGAGGCCCTCCCGATCACCGCCATAACAACGCGATAAATACATTCTTTACAGATTCTTTATCCCCCAATCCCGCTCTCGATCTCGCTCCTTTACAGCCTCCCTGCAGACAATCACTCCCCACACGGCACGACGCCGTACCACGGAGAAATCCCATGAGTGTTCTGGACGGGGTGTCGCTGCTGCTGGCAGTGGCGCTGTTCATTTATCTGCTGGTTGCGCTGTTGCGCGCCGATCGGAACTAGGAGCGGTTATGCACGGTTATGACTTCGGGCTGATCCTCCCCTTTTTCGCCCTGGTGCTGGTTCCGGCACCGTTTCTGGGGCGTTTTTACTACCGGGTGATGGAAGGCCAGCGCACGTGGCTTTCGCCGATTCTCAGCCCGGTGGAGCGCGGTTGCTATCGCCTGGCCGGTGTCGACGCCACCGTTGAGCAGAGCTGGCAGAAATACACCCTGGCCTTGCTCGCGTTCAACCTGGCGGGTTTTGTCTTGCTGCTTGCGATTCTGCTGCTGCAGGGGTATTTGCCCCTCAATACCGAGCAACTGCCCGGCATGGAGTGGACCCAGGCCTTCAACACGGCCGTGAGCTTCATGACCAACACCAACTGGCAGTCCTACAGCGGTGAAGCGTCCCTGAGCTACTTGAGCCAGATGGTCGGCCTGACCGTGCAGAACTTTGTCAGCGCGGCCACCGGCTTGGCTGTGCTGGTGGCGCTGTGTCGCGGCATCGGGCGCAAGTCCGCCACGACGCTGGGTAACTTCTGGGTCGACATGACCCGCGCCACCCTCTACGGGCTGTTGCCGCTGTGCCTGCTGCTGGCGTTATTCCTGGTCTGGCAGGGCGTGCCGCAGACCTTCGCCCACTATGTGCATGGGCTCACGCTGCAGGGTGCCGACCAGGTCATCCCGCTAGGGCCGGCCGCCAGCCAGATCGCCATCAAGCAACTGGGTACCAACGGCGGCGGTTTCTTCGGCGTCAACTCGGCGCACCCCTTCGAAAACCCGACGGCCTGGAGCAACCTGTTCGAAGTCGCTTCGATCATCCTGATTCCCGCCGCGCTGGTGTTCACCTTCGGTCATTACGTCAAGGACTTGCGCCAGAGCCGCGCGATCATCGCCTGCATGTTGGCGCTGTTCCTGATCGGCGGCGCCACGTCACTGTGGGCCGAATACCAGCCCAACCCGGCCCTGGACAACCCGGCCGTCGAACAAACCGCACCGCTGGAAGGCAAGGAAACCCGCTTCGGCACCACCGCCACCGTGCTGTGGTCGGTGACCACCACGGCTGCGTCCAACGGCTCGGTCAATGGCATGCACGACAGCCTCAACCCGATCAGTGGCATGGTGTCGCTGGTGAACATGATGGTCGGCGAGGTGATCTTCGGCGGCGTCGGGGCCGGGCTCTACGGGATGCTGTTGAACGTGCTGATCGCGGTGTTCCTGGCCGGCTTGATGATCGGTCGCACCCCGGAATACCTGGGCAAGAAGCTGGGCGCCCGAGAGGTGCAACTGTTGGTCGCAACGCTGCTGGTGATGCCCGTCAGCGTGCTGGTGCTGGGTGCTGTCGCCGCCAGCCTGCCCGGGCCGGCCGCGGCGGTAAGCAACCCTGGCGCCCATGGTTTCAGCCAGTTGTTGTACGCCTACACCTCGGCGGGGGCGAACAACGGTTCGGCATTCGCCGGGTTCGGTGCCAATACACCCTTCCACAACCTGATGCTGGGCCTGGGCATGCTGATCGGTCGGTTCGGCTACATCCTGCCGGTGCTGGCGTTGGCCGGCAGCCTGGCCTTGAAGAAGACCGCGCCGATTGGCCAGAACAGCTTTCCCACCCACGGCCCGCTGTTCGTGACCCTGTTGACCGTGACCATCCTGCTGGTCGGCGGCTTGACCTTCCTGCCGACCCTGGCGCTGGGGCCGATTGCCGAGCACCTGAGCATGGGCTTCTGAGGACTTGATGATGAATATGCCAATGAGCAAAACCATCGCCGCCAAGGCGCCGGAGCAACCCAAGACTCACCTGTCGGCCCTCTGGCGCCCGGCGTTGTTGCAAGCCTTCGTCAAGCTCGATCCTCGCCAGTTGCACCGTGCACCGGTGATGCTGGTGGTGGAGCTGACCGCGATCCTCACCACCGTGTTGTGCTTCATTCCTGACAGCGCCGTGCCGACCTTCGTCGCCGCGCAAATTGCGCTGTGGTTGTGGTTCACGGTGCTGTTCGCCAACTTCGCCGAAGCCTTGGCCGAAGGGCGGGGCAAGGCCCGGGCCGACAGCTTGAAGGCCGGCAGCGAAGGCCTCAATGCCCGTCGCCAGACCGCCAGCGGTTTTGAAATCATCCCCGCCACCCGTCTGCGCAAAGGCGATGTGGTGCGCGTCGAGGCCGGCGACATGATCCCCGGCGACGGTGAAGTGATCGAAGGCATCGCCGCGGTCAATGAGGCGGCGATCACTGGCGAATCGGCGCCGGTCATCCGCGAATCCGGCGGCGATCGCTCGGCCGTCACCGGCAATACGCGACTGGTCTCCGACTGGCTGCTAATACGCATCACCAGCAATCCTGGTGAGTCCACCCTGGACCGCATGATCGCTTTGGTGGAAGGTGCCAAGCGCCAGAAAACGCCGAACGAGGTGGCGCTGGACATCCTGTTGATCGGCCTGACGCTGATCTTCCTGCTAGTGGTGGTGACGCTGCAGCCGTTCGCCCATTTCGCCAACGCCAGCCTGCCGCTGGTGTTTCTGGTGGCCCTGCTGGTCACCTTGATTCCCACCACCATCGGGGGGTTGCTGTCGGCCATCGGCATCGCCGGGATGGACCGCTTGGTGCGCCTGAACGTGATCGCCAAATCCGGCCGCGCGGTCGAGGCGGCGGGGGACGTGCATGTGTTGATGCTGGACAAGACCGGCACCATCACCTTTGGCAATCGTCGCTGCACGGCGGTCTATGCCGCCCCCGGTGTGAGCGCCAAGGAACTGGCCGAAGGCGCGCTGTTCGCCTCGTTGGCCGATGACACGGCCGAGGGCAAGTCCATCGTCGAGTACCTGCGCGGTTTGCAACCACAGCCCGAGCCTGGCATCGAAGCGCTGACGGCTGTGCCGTTCAGTGCTGAAACCCGTTTGTCCGGGGTCGACTATCAAGGCCGCATCTACCGCAAGGGCGCCGTGGATTCCTTGCTGGATTTCATCGGCCTTGCACGCAATGAGTTGCCGTCGGCACTGGCGCGGGAGGTCGACAAGATCGCCCAGAGTGGCGGCACGCCGCTGCTGGTGTGTGTGGACGGCCGGTTGCTGGGTGCCATCCACCTCAAAGACGTGGTCAAACCGGGCATCCGCGAGCGTTTCGCCGAGTTGCGCAAGCTGGGGATCCGCACGGTGATGGTCACCGGCGATAATCCGCTGACTGCCGCGGCGATTGCCGCCGAGGCGGGTGTCGATGATGTGTTGGCGGAGGCCACGCCGGAGAAGAAATTGGCGCGTATCCGTCACGAGCAAAATGACGGTCGGCTGGTGGCCATGTGTGGCGACGGCGCCAACGACGCCCCGGCGCTGGCCCAGGCCGATGTCGGCATGGCGATGAACGACGGCACCCAGGCCGCGCGGGAGGCGGCCAACATGGTCGATCTCGACAGCGACCCGACCAAACTGCTGGACGTGGTGCAGATCGGCAAGGAGTTGCTGGTGACCCGTGGGGCGCTGACCACTTTTTCCATCGCCAATGACATCGCCAAATACTTTGCCATTTTGCCGGCACTGTTCGCCTCGATTTATCCACAGCTCGGCGTGTTGAACGTGATGCACCTGAGCAGCCCGCAGAGCGCGATTTTGTCGGCGATTGTCTTCAACGCCTTGATCATCGTCGTGCTCATCCCCCTGGCCCTGCGCGGCGTGCGCGTGCAAGCGGCAAGCGCGGCGGCGTTGTTGCGGCGCAATCTGTTGATCTATGGCCTGGGCGGGATCGTGGTGCCGTTCGTGGGGATCAAGGCGATCGATATGTTGCTGACGGCGTTGGGGCTGGTTTGAGCCTGATGCTTGGTTGTTGTGACAGGAGAAGCTTTTGTGGCGAGGGAGCTTGCTCCCGCTGGGCTGCGAAGCAGCCCCAAAGAAGCTGAACGCAATCTATCTGCCACACCGCGTCGCAGGTCTTCGGGGCTGCTGCGCAGCCCAGCGGGAGCAAGCTCCCTCGCCACAAACAGGTATGCCTGCAAATCAGCTATTTTCTTATTCGAGGGTTTTGAGATGTCCACTCTGATTCGCCCGGCCTTGAGCCTGTTATTACTGATGAGCCTGATCACCGGTGTCGCTTACCCGCTGGTGGTCACCGGCGTGGCGCAAGTCGCGTTCCCCGCCCAGGCCAACGGCAGCCTGATCGTCGACGCCGCCGGCAAGGTCCGAGGCTCTACGCTGATCGCCCAGGATTTCACCGGTGATGCCTGGTTTCATCCACGGCCATCGGCCGGTGCCTTCGCCACGGTCGCTAGCGGCGCCAGCAACTTTTCCCCGAGCAATCCGGCCCTGGCCACACGGGTGATCGATGCCGCCGGCAAGCTCCAGGTGCCCGGTCAGGGCCCGGTGCCGCTGGCGCTGTTGACCACCTCCGCCAGCGGGCTGGATCCGCACTTGCCTCCGGCGGCGATTGCCTATCAACTGGCGCGTGTCGCCGCGGCGCGCAACCTGCCGATCTCGACGTTGCAGCAACTGCTCGACGTCAACATCCAGCAACCCTTGGTGGGCCCGCCTGTGGTGAATGTGCTGGCGCTGAACCTGGCCCTGGAAAAACTGTAAAACCTGTGGGAGCAAAGCCTGTGGGAGCAAAGCTTGCTCGCGATGAACGATAACGCGGTCCATCCGTTGAACTGTGTCGCCTTGATCGCGAGCAAGCTTTGCTCCCACAGGTCCAGTTCCCATTAGCTTTGCTCCCACAGGTCCGGCTCCCCACAGGGTGTTTGATCAATATTTGAAAGAGATTTCCACGCCATGAGCGACTCCGGCCGCGCCGACGCACTGTTAGCCAATCTGCCCCGCAACGACCGTGGTCGACTCAAGGTCTTCCTGGGCGCGGCCCCGGGTGTGGGCAAGACCTACGCCATGCTGCAAGCGGCTCACAGCCAATTGCGCCAAGGCGTGAAAGTCATCGCCGGGGTGGTGGAGACCCACGGTCGCAGTGAAACCGAAGCGCTGCTCGGCGGCCTGGTGCAGCAGCCGTTGCTGCGCTCGGAATATCGCGGTGTGATGCTCGAGGAAATGGACCTCGACGGTCTGCTCGCCGCCCGGCCAACCTTGGTCCTGGTGGACGAACTGGCCCACAGCAACGCCCCCGGCAGCCGCCATGCCAAACGCTGGCAGGACATCCAGGAACTGCTCGCGGCGGGCATCGACGTCTACACCACGGTCAATGTCCAGCATCTGGAAAGCCTCAACGACCAAGTGCGAGGCATCACCGGTGTGCAGGTGCGCGAAACCTTGCCGGACTGGGTCCTGCAGGAAGCCGATGAACTGCTGCTGATTGACCTGCCGCCGCGTGAGCTGCTGGAGCGCCTGCGCGATGGCAAGGTCTACGTGCCGGAACAGGCCAGGGCGGCGATCGATGCGTTTTTTTCCCAGACCAACCTGACCGCTTTGCGTGAGCTGGCGATGCAGACCGCCGCCGCCCAGGTCGACAATGACTTGGCCCAGGGCTACAGACAACTGGGCCAGGCCGCGCCAGCGGTGCGCGGACGCTTGCTGGTGGGCGTGGACGGTGACGTGCAGGCGGAACGCCTGGTGCGCCACGCCAGCCGCGTTGCCCAGCGTCGGCATCTGCCGTGGAGCCTGGTGCATGTGGACAACGGCAGTGCCCGTGACGAAGCCTCGCGCCAACGCTTGCAGAATGCCCAGCAACTGGCCGAGCGCCTCGGTGGCGAAGTGGTGCTGCTGCGGGCCGGCGAAGTGGCCAGGACGCTGATCCAGCATGCCAGCGAACGGCGCGCCACGCTGGTGCTGGTGGGCCAGTCCCGGCCACGTCTGCGCCGACGCTTGTTTGGCGGCGGCCTCGCTTCCCGTTTGCTGCGCGATGCCCGGGGGCTGGAGATCAACGTGTTGGACAGCGATGAGCAACCGCGTCCTGCCCGGGTGCGTTCCGGTGCCGTCCAGACCGGGTTCGATTATGTGCTGGCGTTGCTGGCGACCGCGGCGGCCAGCGCATTGGCCTGGGGTATCTCGGGGTTGTTGGCATTGCCCAATATTTCCCTGTTGTTCCTGATGGCGGTGTTGCTGGTGGCGGTGCGCAGTAGTCTCGGCCCGGCGCTGGCCTGCGCGGCGCTGTCGTTCCTGGCTTATGACTTCCTGTTCATCCCGCCGAACTTTTCCCTGACCATCCAGCGCGAAGAAGACGTGCTGACGCTGGTGTTTTTCCTGCTCATGGCGGCCCTGACCGGCAATCTTGCCGCGCGCCAGCGTCGCCAGTTGCAGGCCTTGCGCGATACCCAACAGGAAACCGGCGAGCTGCTCGACCTGTCCCGCAAACTCACGGCCGCCACCGACCGCCAGGCGGTGATCAGCGCCGCCGTGCAGCACTTCAACGATTGGCATGACTTGCAACTGTGCTTGCTCAACCGCGACGGCCAGGGCGGTTGGAAAATCGAAAGCGGTGAATCGTTGACCTTCACCGAGGCCGAGCGCGCGGCGGCCGACTGGTCGTGGCAGCACGATCAACCGGCGGGCGCCGGCACCGGCACCTTGCCTTCTGGACGTTGGTGGTGGTGGCCGTTGTCGGCCGAAGGCGGGCCGTTGGCGTTGCTGGGCGTATGCCCGAAAGAAGGCAAGCCGTTGAGTGGCCAGCGCCGCCGTTTGCTGGCGGCCCTCAGTCAACCCTTGGCCCAGGCGCTGGCGCGGGCGCAACTGGCCCAGGACCTGGAGGCGGCGCGTCTGCATGGTGAAACCGAACAACTGCGCAGCGCCTTGCTGGCTTCAGTGTCCCACGACCTGCGCACGCCGCTGACCGCCATGCGCGGCAGCATCGACAGCTTGCTGGCGCTGGGGGAGGCGATCCCGCTGGCCGATCGTCGCGACTTGCTCGAAGGCACCCGCGATGAAGCCGAGCGACTGGATCGCTACATCCAGAACCTGTTGGACATGACCCGTCTCGGCCACGGCGCCCTGAAGCTGGCGCGGGACTGGGTGGCGCCGGCCGATATCGTCGGCAGCGCGCTGAACCGCCTGCGGGCGGTGCTGGCGCCCCTGGCGCTCAGTGTCGAGGTGCCTGTTGAATTGCCCTTGTTGCATGTCCATGCGGCATTGATCGAACAGGCGCTGGTGAACGTGCTGGAGAACGCGGCGCGCTTCTCGCCGGCCCACGGACGCCTGTTGCTGAGCGCCGGGGCGACCGACAGCGAGGTGTTTTTTGCCGTGGCCGATGAAGGGCCCGGGATTCCTGAAGAGGAACGGGAGAAAATCTTCGACATGTTCTATACCGCCGCCCGTGGTGATCGTGGCGGGCAGGGCACGGGGTTGGGGTTGGCGATCTGTCAGGGTATGGTCGGCGCCCACGGCGGGCGGATCAGTGTGGCCGAAGGTCTCGACGGACGCGGCACCTGCATCACGCTGCACCTGCCGTTGCAGGCGCAACCAGGCATGGACGATGAAGCTTGAGCCCGGCTGAGATACTCTTTTGCTACCAGCAGCTTGCGACCTGCTAGCCTTTCCATTTGATTGCAATGAACGAGCCCCATGAGCCAGACCGCGACCCTTTTGGTCATCGATGACGAACCGCAGATCCGCAAATTCCTGCGCATCAGCCTGAGCTCCCAAGGCTACAAGGTGCTGGAAGCCGGCACCGGCGCCGAAGGGCTGGCCCAAGCTGCGCTGAACAAACCCGACTTACTGGTGCTCGACCTGGGCCTGCCGGACATGGACGGCCAGGAGGTGTTGCGCGAGTTTCGCCAATGGTCGACGGTGCCGGTGCTGGTGCTCTCGGTGCGGGCCAGCGAAGCGCAAAAAGTCGAGGCGCTGGACAACGGCGCCAACGATTACGTGACCAAGCCGTTCGGCATCCAGGAGTTCCTCGCCCGTATTCGCGCCCTGTTGCGCCAGGCCCCGGCTGGCGAGCCGCAGGAAGCGGCGCTGAAGTTCGGACCGCTGACGGTGGACCTGGCCTATCGACGGGTGCTGCTGGACGACGCCGAAGTGGCCTTGACCCGCAAGGAGTACGCCGTCCTGGCGCAACTGGCGCGGCATCCGGGGCGGGTCATCACCCAGCAACAATTGCTCAAGGACATCTGGGGCCCGACCCACACCGAAGACAGTCACTACCTGCGGATCGTGGTCGGTCACTTGCGCCAGAAGTTGGCCGACGACCCGACCCGGCCGCGGTTCATCGTGACCGAGGCGGGGGTGGGGTATCGGTTGTTGGGGGAGGGTGCTGTTTAACAACAAGGTCAAGCCAAGCGCTGTTGTGGCCACAGGAGGCCTGTGATCACATTCAGTTCTGCTCACGCTCATACCGATCCAGGGTATCGCTGGCAATCTCCCGCCCCAGGGCGATCAATTCCGGCGCCTTGTAGAACTCGAAAAACCGGCACACCCGCTTAGGCACGTTGATCAGCACATCTGGCGGGTAACCGGCGATCTTGTACTGGGCCAGGGAGGTCTGCATCACTTCGAAACTCTGGTTGATCAAGTCCAGCAACGAGGCTGGGCCGACGTTATCGATGATGAATGAACCGGTGGCGGATTTCGGCGCGCCTTCATTCTCCGGCGCGGCAGCCGGTTGTTGGCCTTCGGGCTCGGCCGAGTCGATCCATGGGTTGATGTCGGCCGCCTCGGCCGCCTCGGCCTTCAAGGCTTCCTGCTCCAGCAGCAACAGTTGTTCGGCCTGCTTGCGGCGAAACGGCAGGCGCGAACCCAGTGAGCTGACCAGGGTATCGAAGCGGCGCCGGAACGCGGCGGGGCGCGGAATCACCGGTAATCGATACTGTTTCTGGTTGGTGGCGTTGAGGTTGACGGCGATGATCAGGTCGCAGTGGCTCGACACCACCGGCACGATCGGCAACGGATTGAGCAGACCACCGTCCACCAACATGCGGTTGCCTTGCATCACGGGCGTGAACAGGCTGGGAATCGCCGCCGAGGCGCGCATTGCCTGGTGCAGGCAACCTTCCTGGAACCAGATTTCCTGCTGGTTGGTCAGGTCGGTGGCCACGGCGGTGTAGGGAATGCGCAGGTCCTCGATATTGATGTCGCCGACGATCTTGTGGATCTGCCCGAACACTTTTTCACCGCGAATCGCCCCCAGGCGAAAGCTGACGTCCACCAGCCGCAGGACATCCAGGTAGTCGAGGCTTTCGATCCAGTCGCGGTAATCCTTGAGCTTGCCCGCGGCATAGATCCCGCCGACGACAGCGCCCATGGAACAACCGGCGATGCAGGCAATGTCGTAGCCACGCCGTTCGATTTCTTCGATCACCCCGATATGGGCATAGCCCCGGGCCCCACCCGAACCCAATACCAATGCGACACGTTTTGTCATGACCCGGCCTCTTGTCGAACAGACTTCAACAATGCACTCATCGACGGCTCGGCTCAATCATTGTGGCGCACGCGTCGTTATTTGATACGCCAGCGCGGCATTTGCGTATTCTTCCCCACACTGGAATTTACCCGGTCGGGCCTTGGCACTTTTTGCCGGTGCGACCGTCTTACCAGCACGACTGTTTTTCTGACTTGAGGTGTAATCGATGAAAGCCCGGATCTGCTTGCCCCTGGTGGCATCCCTGATGGTTCTGGCCCTGGCTGGTTGCGCAGGCAAAACCGCTTACCGTGACAGCTGTGGCAGCCAACTCGACAGCGCCTGGCGTGAACTGGATCTGGCCAAGGCCGAAGGTTTTGCCGGCACCGTCAGCTACTCCAAGGCCTTGTCTTTGCTGACCGGCGCCAAGACCCAGCAGCAATTCGAAGCGTTCGAAGGCTGCGCCAAGAAAGCCGAGAAGGCGCGTTTCTACATCCGCGAATCCCGCGCGGGAAGGTGATAAAGGCAGCTGCAAGCTTTAAGCTTCAAGCTGCAAGAGGGCGCTACACGTCGCTCCTCACTTGCAGCTTGAAGCTTGCTACTTGAAGCTGCGTACGGAGTACGCCCCATGATCGATCGGCTGGTGGCCCGCATATTGGGCCTGGAAGTCCGGCTGCTGGCCTGTCAGGCCCGCTTGAATGCCCACACCGACAGCGAAGCCCTGCATGACCTGCGCACCACGGTACGCCGTTTGCGCAGCTTATTGCGTCCGCTGCGTGGATTGCCCGGCGTCGAACAACTGGAGACGGCGGCTTCGGCGGTCGGCACCCTGACCACCCCCCTGCGCGACCGCGAAGTATTGGCTGCGTACCTTGAGCAACATGGCCAGGCCGAGGCGGCGCGGCAACGCCAGGTGCAAATGGCCGATGCCTATCCCGCCGTGGCCGCCAGTGTCGAACTGGCCCAGTTGTTGATGATCCTCGATGCCTTCCCGCGCTTCATTCGCGCCGCCCAGCGTGAGGGGTTGCTGAAGGGCTTGCGCAAACGCATCGAAAAGCGCCTGGACAAGCAATGGAAGAAACTCGACGAAGCCCTGCGCGATCCGGCCCATGACCGTCACCGGTTGCGCCTGTTGATCAAGCGCGTGCGCTACGCCATCGAAGCTTATCCTGAACTCGACCGCCTGCCCGAAGCCGCCATGCCCCGGCTCAAGTCCGCCCAAGGCGCGCTGGGCGACTGGCACGATTGCTGGCAATGGCTGGCCAGGGCCAAGGAAGAAACCGATCTGCACGCTTGCGTGCCGACCTGGCACGCCACGATGGAAAAGGCCGAGGCCAAGTCCGACAAGGTGCTCGACAAGTTGATTGCCAGTTGCTTCGAATAATCCTGAACCCTGTACATGCCTCTGTGGGAGCGGGCTTGCTCGCGAAGGCGATAGATCAGTTCATACAGTTGTGACTGACCCACCGCCTTCGCGAGCAAGCCCGCTCCCACAGTTGATTGGGGGTGAATTCAAAAATGGCGGCTTTTCTGTCAGTCTCTTTGGCCGGAATGAGCCCTGTGCCGCCCGTCCGGGCTGGTTAAGATGCCTTCATCCTTTTCCCCTGTTTTCGAGGTCGTCATGCGCTTTTCCGAGTTGATCGATGCCGTGCGCCGGCAGCCAGGCGCGGTGACCATCGCGCCAGAATGGGGCCAGGGTCGGGCCAGTTTTGGCGGGTTGGTGGCGGCGCTGCAATATGAGGCGATGCGTGCCCGAGTGCCGGCCGATCGCCCGGTGCGTTCGCTGGCGATCACCTTCGTCGGCCCGGTCGAGCCCGACGTGCCGGTGAGTTTTGAAGTCGATGTGTTGCGTGAAGGCAAGGCGGTGAGCCAGGTGTTGGGGCGGGCGGTGCAGAACGGCCAGGTGGTGACCGTGGTGCAAGGCAGCTTTGGCGCCTCGCGCTCGTCCGTGGTGGCGGTGCAGGCCGACCCCGCGCCGGATTTCAAAAGCGTGGAGCAATGCCAGGAACTGCCTTACGTCAAGGGCATGACCCCGGAATTCATGCGGCACCTGGCGATGCGTTGGAGCGTCGGCGGCTTGCCGTTCAGCGGCAATAAATCCCGGAGCATGGGCGGCTGGGTGCGCTTGCGCGGTGATGTGCAGGAGGAGCCGCTTAACGAAAGCCATATCCTGGCCTTGGTGGACGCCTGGCCGCCGGCGTTGTTGCCGCACCTCTCGCAAATGGCCCCCGGCAGTACGCTCACCTGGACCATCGAGTTCGTCCAGCCGTTGCTGGAGCTCACGACGCTGGACTGGTGCAAATACCTGGCCGAGATCGAGCATGCCCAGGACGGCTACGGCCATGTCGCCGCGAAGTTCTGGAGCGCCGATGGTCGCTTGATCGCCCTGAGCCGGCAGACCGTAACGATCTTTGGTTAAAGGTTTCTTCGGTTAAGGCTTGCGGTTGTGACGGTGGCGATCGCGCCAGGCGCGCCACCAGCCACCGCTGAGGAAGAACCGCGGAAACGTCAGGAACTGCTCCACCAATAGGCGTGAGACTGCATCCTTGCGGTCGCTGAACGGTTCGGAGGTCTGGGTCTCCAGGCTGTGGCCGTGGCGCTGCAAGCCCAACGCCGCGAGGAGGCCGATGACACCGATGGCGACATCGCCCAGGCTCAAGCTGAACACCCCCGACACAATCAGCAGAAACGCGATGATGAACAGCGGCACGGCAATCAGGTGCAACACCAGGTTGGTGGGGTGGCGATGATTGCCGGGGTAGGCGCGCCATTGCCAGGCCGGAAGGTTGGGGTGACGTTTGCCCATGATGCTATTCCTTGAACGAAACCGAATAACCCAAGGATAGGTCCGGGCGGGCGGTGCGGCGAATGGCGGTTGGCTATCGAAGCGATAGGTGGCCATACAGTTTTGCTGTTGTGGCAAGGGACTTATTTGTTTTGTAAGGGCTGTGGGAGCAAGGTTTGCCCGCGATGGGCGCGATACGGTCTTTGGTGAACCGAGGTGCCCCCATCGCGGGCAAGCCTTGCTCCCACAGAGGGCATTCCCTCAATACAGGGGAGTTGGGCAAGCCAGTTTCTACAGTTTCAGCTGCCCGATCGCCTTGCTCAACTCCCCCGCCAACGTTGCCAGTTCGTCACTGGTGGTGGCTGAATCCACGGTCTGGCGCACGGTATTTTCGGTCACGTCGCGAATGCTCACCACCGCCCGGTTCATTTCTTCGGCGACGTGGCTTTGCTGCTCGGCCGCAACGGCAATCTGGGTATTGCTCTCGCGCATCTGCGCCACCGCTGCGGTGATCTGCGCCAACGCATCGCCGGCCTCGCGGGCCTGTTGTACGCAGTCGTCGGCCTTGAGCGAACTCTCCTGCATGAAGTCCACCGCGTCCCGGGTTCCGGCTTGCAGGGCCGAGACCATGGTGGTGATTTCGTCCGTGGACGTCTGGACTCGCTTGGCCAGATTGCGCACCTCGTCGGCCACTACGGCAAACCCCCTGCCCATTTCCCCAGCCCGCGCTGCTTCGATGGCCGCGTTCAGGGCCAGCAGATTGGTTTGTTCGGCGATGCTGTGGATCACATTGACCACGCCGTTGATCTTCTGGCTGTCTTCGGCCAGGCGTTGGATCATCTCGGCGGTCTGCTGCACGCCCGAAGACAACCCGGTGATCGACTGCTGCACCCGGCCGACCACTTCGTGGCCATTGCCGGCCAGGGTGTCGGCGGTTTTCGACAGGTCGCGGGTGGCGCCGGCGTGCTGGGCGATGTGATAAACCGTGGCGGACATTTCGTTGATCGCCGTAGCCGCCTGATCGGTTTCGCTTTGCTGGCCGAGCATGCCGTGGCGTACCTCGTTCATGCTCGACGCCAGGCGCGCCGCACCACTGTCCAACTGCCGGGCGGTGCTGGCAACGGTGTCGACCACCCGTTGATAGCCGGCTTGCATGGCATTGAATGCCGCCGCCATCTGGCCCACTTCATCCTTGCAGGCCAGGGGCACGCGGGCGGACAAGTCGCCGGTTTTTTCCACGTGCAGCATCACATCCTTGAGCGTATTGAGCTGGCTGAGCAAAAAGCGGATCAACAGTTGCGACGCGCCCAACATCGCCAGCATCAACACGAACACCGCCACGGCGTATTGGCTGAAGCGTTCACCGAACACTTGGCTCAGGCTTGCACCATGGGCCAATACCGCGAGTTGCTGGCCGTCACCTCGACGGATCACCTGGGCACCCAGCAGCGGATTGTCGCCCAACAGCGGCCCGGCATCGAATTCGACCCAGCCCTCGGCCTGCACCAGCGAAGGCAACGGTTGCTCATTGAACACCGGGATCTGCCCGCGCTGGAATGCCAAAAGGTTGTTGGCTTTGGGCACGGGTTGTCCAGTAGGCCAGGCGTCGAGCACCTGTGCCTGGACCCGGGCGTTCGCCTGGGCCGCGTGGTTGCGGGCTTGCTGTTCGAGGTGCACGGCGTAGAGCACCAGCAGCAACGTGGTGATAAAGGCGACTGCATTGACCGCCCAGAATTTGTATTTCAACGAGATATTGCTAAGCCAGGCACCCATGGAAGGTTTTCTCTGATAGCGGAAACAGCATTGGCAAGGTGCCATTATTGTGCCGCTACTCAGGAGGCTGGGTTTTGATGTGGGTCAACGGACAGCTGAGGTGCCGGGGATTTTGATATGGACTAACAGACAACCGGATCTCTTGTGGGAGCGGGCTTGCTCGCGAATGCGGTAGATCAGCAAATACAGTAGTGACTGATCCAACGCATTCGCGAGCAAGCCCGCTCCCACAGGGGAATGCGGGTTCATTCGGAAAGAGTGGGCAAACCAAAAAACGCCCGGGCGCAGGCGGTGCTGTGGTCGGCCAGGTCTTCCTGGGTTTCACCCCTGTGCAAGGCCACTTCGCGCAGGACCTCCGTCAGGTAGGCCGGCTCGTTGCGCCCGTTCTTGGGTTTGGGCCGCAGCGTACGGGGCAGCAAGTAGGGCGCGTCGCTTTCAAGCATCATCCGACCGCGGGGTATTTCACGCACTAATGGGTGCAGGTGCGTGCCCCGGCGTTCGTCGCAAATCCAGCCCGTGATGCCGATGTGCAGGTCCAGGTCGAGGTAGCTGAACAGCGCCTTTTTTTCACCGGTGAAGCAATGCACCACGGCCGCCGGCAACTGATCGCGAAAATCCCGGAGGATGTCCAGCAAGCGCTGGTCGGCGTCGCGCTCATGGAGGAAGACCGGCAGTTGCAACTGGACTGCCAGGGCGAGGTGCTCCTCCAAGACTTTTTCCTGCTGGGGCCGAGGAGAGAAGTCCCGGTTGAAATCCAGTCCGCATTCGCCCACCGCACGCACGCGGCTGTGCATCAGCAGGTCCTTGAGGTGCCGGGCGCTGTCGGCGGTCCACTCGCTGGCGCTGTGGGGGTGAATGCCAGCGGTGGAAAACAGCCGCTGCCCGGTGTCGTCGAGCTGTTGGCACAGTTCCAGGGCCTGTTCGCTGCCCTCGAGGCTGGTGCCGGTCAGAACCAATTGGCAGACCCCGGATTCATAGGCGCGCTCAAGTACCGCCTGGTGTTTGTCGGCGAAACTGGGGTTGGTCAGGTTGACGCCGATATCGATGAGTTGCATGGTGCTACCTCGGCCCAAAGGCCGGAAAGCATATCAGAGCTGTAGATTTATAAGAAAAACCAAGAACTACAACGAGTTGAGGCTGTCTGTTAAGGCCGCGAGACACATTGGGTTGGTATAAAGGCCATCGCTGTGCCAGTCTTCCGCACTTTTTCGGCGTCTCAGACGCTCTGTTTCCGTCGACTCAGCCTCGTTTTTCAAGGGAGGCGGTCGGCGGTATTCCTTCCGGAGAGTGGATGACACGTCCCCAGGCGTTGCTACTGTTGTGTTGTTCGCTGCTGTTGCCGATGCCGGCCGAAGCGCGGCTGCCTGGCCCAGTGCAGGCGGTGGCGCCAGGCACGGTGCGCGACTTGGCGCAAATCCGTAGCAGCCGAGTGTTGAAGGTGCTGGTCAATCAGAGTCGCAACAGCTCCGGTGAAGTCCAGGGCCAACCCATTGGCGTCGAATACCACCGGCTGCGCGCTTTCGAGCAATACCTCAATGGCCACGCCCTGGATGGCCAGGAAATCACTCTCAAGATCATCCCCAAGGCCAAGGACCAACTGCTCGGTGCCTTGCAGCGTGGGGAGGGCGACCTCGTCGCGCCGGGTGAGTTGCTTGAGCCCCAGGCCGGCCATGCCGTCAGTGCCAGCAATCCGATCCGTACCGACGTGCCTTTGCTGCTGGTGGGCATCAAGGGTGAGAAGCGCTACACGCGCGTGGAGCAACTGTCCGGCAAGACCCTGGCCCTGCCCAACGGCAGCGCGGCGGGGGACGCCGTGAGCCAGATCAACCAGAAGCTGGCGCTGCTCAAGCTGCCGCCGGTGAAGATCGAATGGGTCGATCCCTCCCTGGCAGTGGAGGATGTCCTGGAGATGGTTCAGGGTGGGATTTTCCATTTGACCATCGTAGAGCAGCCCATCGCCGAGCGCTGGGGCAGGATCCTGCCCAAGCTGCGCTTCGACCGTCAGGTGCTGATTGGCGAGCCGGGTGACGAATACTGGTTCGTTCGCCGTGACGCCGCCATGCTGCGGGCGAGCATCGACCGATTCCTGGTGACCTACAAGGTGCCCTCTAATCAAGACGCGGCATTCCTGCGTATCTATCGGCGTTTGTACCAAGTCCATTATCCGCTGGCCCGGGCCAATCGCCAGCGTCTGGAAAAGCTGCGCCCGGTGCTGCAAAAACATGCCGATGCCCAGGGCATGGACTGGCTCAACCTGGCGGCCCTGGCCTTCAAGGAATCCGCCCTGCAACCCAACGCCCGCAGCGGCTCAGGCCCCACCGGCCTGATGCAGATCACCCCGGCGGCGGCCCAGCGCGTCGGGGTCGATAACATCCAGAACCTGGACGCCAATGTGCAAGCCGGCGCCAAGTACCTGGCCCTCATCCGCCGCAAGTTCTTCGCCAGCCCCAAGCTCAACGAGCGCGAACGCATGGCCTTTGTCCTGGCGGCCTACAACATGGGCCCCGAGCGTGTCCAAGGTATGCGCGCCGAGGCTCGGCGACGGGGACTGAACCCCAACCAATGGTTTTTCCAAGTCGAGCGCATTGCCATGGAGCAGGTGGGAATGGGCGCCGTCAGCTATGTTAATAGTGTGAATAAGTACTACCTGGCGTTTGATCGTGAACGGGAGTCTTTGGAGCCGAAGGAGCAAAAGGTTGCATTGCGCAAATGATCGAATAAATTGATTGGTATCACGGATTTTTCCGCCTTTAACATGAGTTTTATTGATTAATATAGCGACCAACTCCCCACTACCCAAGGAATGACCTTATGAGCACGTTCATCAACAAAGTCCTGTTCACCCGCGCCGGCTACGGCTTGACTGTGCTGCGCATCGTCGTCGGCGTCATCTTTGCTGCCCACGGTTCGCAGAAACTCTTCGGTCTGTTCGGTGGCTACGGCCTGGCAGGCACGGCGCAGTGGATGGAAAGCATCGGCCTGACCCCGGGCTATGTGATGGCGACACTGGCGGGCGGCACGGAGTTTTTTGCCGGCCTGGCGTTGATCATCGGTCTGCTGGCCCGTCCTGCGGCGTTGGGCCTGGCGTTTGTGTCGCTGGTGGCGATTTTCTCGGTGCACATTGGTAACGGCTTGTTCATGGCCAACAACGGTTATGAGTTTGCCCTGGCGTTGCTGGGGGGCAGTATCGCCGTGTTGATCGAAGGGGCGGGCAAGTTGTCGGTCGATCGTGCCGTTGCGGGTTGATTGCTCGATTTGAATTCGAGGCCCGTCTTGTACGTAATGCTGTTCACTTAGGAAAAACGGCGCTCCTTCCAGAAATGGGAAGCGCCGTTTTTTTGCGGCTTTTTGGAAAAATCTACTCGTCTTTTCCTGGATGGATCGTGTGTATATCCGTTGCTGCGGTAACGACGGCTTAGGGTTTCGCCCTTACGGCGGGTCACTGTTGAGAAGCGTGTAGCGTTTTTCCTGTGGGAGCGAGCCTGCTCGCGAAGGCGGTGGCTCAGCCACATAGATGCCGGCATGTGCCCCGTTCTTGCTCTTGCTCTTGCTCTTGCTCTTGCTCTTGCTCTTGCTTTGGATCTTGATCTTGATCTTGATCTGGACGCCCCGTTAAACCACGCTGGCCGAACGCAGGCATTGCGCAGTGGGCACCTCGGCATGGATGCCGAGGTAGCCGCGCTGGGCCATGGATGGCCCTTCGCGGCGGCCCACGGAGCAATGCCGGAGTGAGGGCATGCCGAGCCTAAGCGAGGCACCGAGTGGTGGGGCAAAGCGTTTTTGGTTACTTTTGGCGCTTTTCCAAAAGTGACCCGCTGTAAGAGCGGAACCATAAGTAGCCGTTGCCGCAGAAACGGATATACACACCAAACCACGCCCCTCTGAACAGATAATCAGAACACAGCATTACCGTCTTGCACGGGTCTTTTTTATGGGAAGTGATTCTTGACACTGACCAGTCAGCTTCTCTAGGATGCCGCTCATGCGCCGATTTAAACAGCTACTTGCGGGGCGCCAGGTGACTCATCCAGTCGCCGACAGAAGCCGGAAAACACGGCTTCGAAATACCGCTAAAGCGCTGGTTCGGTGTTGCCTCTCACCTGCCATGCAGACTTTTGAGGCAGAGACACGACACGATGAACGCACCCAGTCCCCTTGTACGTCTTGCGCCGATCACGGCGAACCTAGTGCAGCGCAACCCGAAAATCCTCCTGGGCGGCACCCACCAGCCAACACTCTTGCGTTACCTTGACGGCTGGCCACGTCGCAACCACGGGCCTGCTGCTTTCCTGATCCAATTCGTCGAAGACGGTGAATCACTGGCACGTTTTGCCAATGATAGCTTCGACCTGGCTGTCATCCAGTCCCCCAGCACGGCGGACGCTCCCGAAATGATCCGGCAACTGACCCGTGTTGCACGGCAGGGCCTGATCATTCGCCGCTGAGGCGAGGATTACGGATATTACGGATACGCGATGTCGACGATGTAGACCCGCTTCTCACCTGTGGGCGTCTGGACGCTGACCTCCGCGTCCAAGGCCTTGCCGATCAGTGCCCTGGCCAACGGCGAGTCAATGCTGATCAGGTTCTGTTTCAGATCCAGCTCGTCCGGGCCAACAATGCGATAGCGTGATTCCTTGCCGTCCTCATCTTCGACCGTGACCCAGGCGCCGAAATAAACCTTGTTTGGATCGCTGGGTTTTTCACTGACCACCTTGAGCGCCTCGAGGCGCTTGGTGAGGAAGCGCACGCGACTGTCGATTTCCCGCAGCATTTTCTTGCCGTAGGTGTATTCGGCATTTTCCGAGCGATCGCCCTGGGCCGCTGCCTCGCTGACCGCCTGGGTCACCTGGGGACGGCGCACATGCCACAGCTCATGGAATTCGGCGCGCATCCGCGCTTCACCCTCGGGGGTGATCAGCGCGGTGCCGGCGGTGCGGGGTGGGCGATAACGGCTCATGGCAACTTCTTGTGATAGCGAAGCCGGGAGTCTATCAACCCTCGCGCAATACTGTCAGCGGGCTGGCGTTGAGCGCCCGACGGGTACCAAACACCCCGGCCGCGCCGATCAACAAGGCCCCCAACAGCGGCAATACCAATAGCCATGGATGCGGGTGCCAGGGCAGGTCGAAGGCGTACCGGTAAAGCACCAGGCTCACCAGCTCCGAGCCCAGGGCCGCCAATAGGCCGCTGACCGCCCCCAACAGGCCGAATTCGATGCGTCGGGCCTTGACCAGCAGAGGGCGTTCGGCGCCCAGTGCGCGCAACAGCGCGCCTTGGCGAATCCGCTCGTCGAGGGTGGCCTGCAGGCCGGAAAACAGCACCGCCATCCCCGCCGCCAGTACAAACAACAGCACGTACTCCACGGCCAGGGTCACCTGGGCCAGGATGCTGCGCAGTTGTTCGAGCAGGGCTTCGACTTGCAGGATCGTCACCGCCGGGAAGGCCCGGGACAGGTCGACGATTTGTTGGTCGTGACCCGCCGCCAGGTAGAAGCTGGTGAGGTAGGTCGCCGGCAGGTCCTTCAATGTGCCGGGCTGGAAGATCATGAAGAAGTTGGGCTGGAAATTGTCCCAGTTGATTTCCCGCAAGCTGGTGACCTTCGCCTCACGGTTGACGCCGCCCACGCTGAAGACCAGGCGATCGCCCAGCTTGATCTTGAGGTTTTCGGCGACTTTGCCTTCCACCGAAACCCCCGGGACATCGTCCGGTGGCTGCTGCGGCCACCAGGTCCCGGCGGTGACGACGTTGCCCGCCGGCAGGTCCGCGGCCCAGGTCAGGCTCAGGTCGCGTTGCAGTGCCCGGTCACCCGCCGAATCCTTGGTGACGAACTCCGTGGCCGGTTCGCCATTGATGCTGATCAGGCGCCCGGGTACCACGGGGTAGAGCGGGGCTGATTGCGCGGACAATTCCAGCAGCTTGTCGGTGAAGGCCTGCTTGTCGTTGGGCAGGATGTTGAGGGCGAAATAGTTCGGCGCATTCTTGGGCAACTGGTTTTGCCAGGTGTCCAGCAACTCGCCGCGCAGCAGCGCGATCAACGCCATGGACAACAGGATCAGGCCGAACGCCAGGGCCTGGCCGGCCGCCGCCAGGGGATGACGCAGCAATTGGCCGAGGCCCAGCCGCCAGGGCAGGGCGGCGCGGGCCAGCAGGCGACGCAGGCTCTGGAGCAACAGCAACAAGAGGCCGCCGAGCACCAGCGCGGCAACGACACCACCGCCCAACAGGGCGAAAGTCAGCACCAGGTCCAGGCTCAGGCGCCACATGATCAGGCCCAGGGCGCCCAGTGCGGCACCGTAGATCACCCAGGAGCTGGAGGGGATTGGCAGCATGTCCCGGCGCAGCACACGCAACGGCGGCACTCGCCCCAGCGCAGCCAGTGGCGGCAAGGCGAACCCCGCCAACGCCACCAGCCCGGTGCCGATTCCGGCGATCGCCGGCAGCAGGCCGCCGGGCGGAACGGTGGTAGGCAGCAGGTCATGCAGCAGGGCGAACAGGCCCAATTGGGCGACCCAGCCGAGCAGTGCGCCGCTGATGCTGGCGAGCAGGCCCAGCACCGTCAATTGCAGGCTGAACAGCACCATGGTTTCCCGGCGGGACAGGCCCAGGCAGCGCAGCAGCGCGCTGGCGTCGAAGCGTCGGGTGGCGAAGCGGTTGGCCGAAAGCGCGACGGCCACACCGGACAGCAGCACCGCCACCAGGCTGGCCATGTTCAGGTAGCGCTCGGCCTTGCCCAGGGCGCCGCCGATCTGGCGGTTGCCGTCGCGGGCATCCTGCAGGCGCTGGTTGGGTTCAAGGCCAGGCTTGACCAGGTCGCGGTAGGTTTGCAGGGCCGGTGCCGGGCCGCGCCACAGGTCGCGATAGCTGACACGGCTGCCCGGTTGCACCACGCCGGTGGCCTCCAGGTCCTTGAGGTTGATCAGTACCCGCGGGGTGAGGCTGTAGAAGTTGCCGGCGCGATCCGGTTCATAGGTCAGCACCCGGGCCAGGCGCAGGGTCTGGTTGCCGACGTCGATGCTGTCGCCGATCTTCAGGTCCAGTGCCGTCAGCAGCCGTGCCTCGACCCAGGCCTCGCCAGGGTTCGGACGTCCGCCGGTTTCTTCCGGGGCGAACGGGGCAGGGGTGCTTTTCAGCTCGCCGCGCAAGGGGTAGCGGTCATCGGCCGCCTTGACGCTGGACAGCTGGATGCCATTGTCGGTGGCCACGACACTGGAGAACTCCACCACCCGGGCATGTTCCAGGCCCAATTCGGTGCCGCTGCGGATTTGCTCCGGGCGGGCCGGCGAGCTGCCTTCGAGCAGCAGGTCGGCGCCGAGGAATTCGGTAGCGCGCATCATCATCGCGCCGTTGAGGCGGGCACCGAAGTAGCCGATGGCGGTGCTCGCCGCCACCGCCACCAACAGGGCGAAGAACAACACCCGCAACTCACCGGCGCGGGCATCGCGAAGCAATTGACGGACAGCGAGGCTGAACAGGCGCAACAGCGGCAGACGTGCCATCAAGGCTCCAGAGGGGCGACCATCTCGCCGGCTTCAAGTCGGATCAGGCGCCGGCAGCGATGGGCCAGGCGTTCATCATGGGTGACCAGCACCAGGGTCGTACCGCGTTCCTTGTTCAGTTCGAACAGCAGGTCGCTGATGCGCTCGCCAGTGTGGCTGTCGAGGTTGCCGGTGGGTTCGTCGGCAAACAGCACGTCGGGCTCGGCGGCAAAGGCGCGGGCAATCGCCACCCGTTGCTGTTCACCACCGGAGAGCTGGCGCGGCGAATGGGTCAGGCGCTGGCCCAGGCCGACGCGCTGCAACAGTTGCGTGGCGCGTTCGCGGGCATCCTTGCGGCCGTCCAGCTCCAGCGGCAACATGACGTTTTCCAGTGCATTGAGGCTGTCGAGCAACTGGAATGACTGGAAGACGAAACCGACATGCTCGGCGCGGATCCGCGCCCGCTGGTCTTCATCCAGCGCGCTGAGGGCCTGCCCGGCGAGCGTGACCTCGCCGCTGCTGGGCAGGTCGAGGCCGGCCAGCAGGCCCAGGAGGGTGGATTTGCCGGAACCGGACGCGCCGACGATGGCCAGGCTGTCGCCCTTGTTCAGTTCCAGGCTGAGTTCATGCAGGATGGTCAGTTCACCTTCCGCGCTGGCGACCACTTTGCTAAGGTCCGTCGCGGTGAGAATGCTTGAGCCCATGGAGAATCCGATGCGTGTGTGGTTTTTGAGTGCCGGCCTGGCCTTGATGTGCATGGTCCAGAACGCAGCGGCGGGTACAGTCCTGATCGTTGGCGATAGTATCAGCGCGGCTTTCGGCCTGGATACCCGGCAGGGGTGGGTGTCGTTGCTCGAACAACGGCTCAAGGCCGAGGGTTTTGACGATAAAGTGGTCAATGCCTCCATCAGCGGCGACACCAGCGCCGGAGGCCAGGCGCGGCTGCCGGCGCTGCTTGCAGCCCATAAACCGGACCTGGTGATCCTGGAGCTGGGCGGCAACGATGGCTTGCGTGGACAACCGCCAACACAATTGCAACAAAACCTTGCAGCGATGATCGACAGCGCCCGCGCCAGCGGTGCGAAGGTACTTTTGCTGGGTATGCAATTGCCGCCCAACTACGGACGGCGCTACACCGATGCCTTCGCTCGGGTCTACAGCACCCTGGCCGAGGAGAAGAAAGTCCCGCTGGTGCCGTTTTTCCTCAAGGACGTCGGTGGCGTTCCGACCATGATGCAGAGTGACGGATTGCACCCGTCCGTCGCGGCCCAGGGCAAGTTGCTGGAAAATGTCTGGCCGACGCTGAAACCGCTGCTTTGACGCTTTTCTACCGGCGGGCTTTCGGCTAATGTGGCGCCCCCGATTTGGAGCCCCCGATGCCGCGTCCCGCCTGGTCCCTGTTTGCCTACCAACTGATCGAGCCTGACGAGCAGTTGGACCTGTTCGCCTGCCAGGAAGTACGGGTGCACCTGGTGACCCGGCAGTTGGAACTCGGTGGCTCGGCCGACCGGACCCTCTGCGGCAGCCTGCTACCGGCCCAGCCGCGCTGGTCGAGCGTCGATCGCAAAATTTTCCAGGATCATCGCCTGTGCTCGCTGTGCCGGGCGATCCTGGAATCCCAGAAGCGCGGCACCTCGCCGATCTGGCCGGAGCTGCGGTTCGAACTTTAATCCCCGAATTCTAGGTATTGCCTTTGTGGGAGCGGGCTTGCTCGCGAAGGCGGCACATTCGACATCAACGCAAGCAGACCCACCGCTTTCGCGAGCAAGCCCGCTCCCACAGGGTTCCATTTCAATTTCCAGACATGCTGCGCATCGGACGCCTCTGTAGCGCTCTCCCCGAAATAACAGGTGGCAGTGTACAATCGCCGTTTTCATACCCCAGTTCGATCTGCGAAGGATTTCCCGGATGTTGCCGCGCTTGCCTGCCGTCGCCCGCTGCCTGTCTCTTGCCGCCCTGTGTATGGCGGGCCCCGTTGCCGCCCTGGAGCTGCCCCTGCCACCGCCGGGTGAAGACATTATCGGCCAGGTGCAGGTCATCAAGGCCAAATACGAAGACACCTTCGCCGACCTAGGCACCGCCTATGACCTGGGCTACAGCGAGATGGTCGCTGCCAACCCGGGGGTTGATCCCTGGTTGCCGGGCACTGGTACCGAGATCGTGTTGCCCACGCGCTTCATCCTGCCGCCGGGCCCGCGCGAGGGCATCGTGATCAACCTGGCCGAGTACCGTCTCTACTATTTCCCCAAGGGGCGGAACGTGGTCTACACCTTCCCGCTGGGGATTGGCCGTGAGGGCTGGGGCTCGCCAATCGCCCACACCAGCATCATCGCCAAGACCCCGAACCCGACCTGGACTCCGCCCGCGTCGATCAAGGCCGAACACGCCGCCGACGGCGACCCGTTGCCGAATGTCGTGCCTGCCGGCCCTGATAACCCGCTGGGTCCTTTCAAGTTCACCCTGGGCACCCCGGGCTACCTGATCCACGGTTCGAACAAGAAGTTCGGCATCGGCATGCGCACCAGTCACGGTTGCTTCCGGATGTTCAACAACAACGTACTGGAAATGGCCGGCATGGTGCCGGTGGGCACGTCGGTGCGGATCATCAACGACCCCTACAAGCTGGGCTTGAGCGGCGGCAAGGTGTATCTGGAAGCGCATACGCCGCTGGACGACAAGGGCAACCCGTCGGTGGTGGACAAGCACACCGCCGTCATCAACGCGATGCTCAAGCGCGAAGACATCACCAGCAACCTGCGCATGAACTGGGACGTGGTGCGGGACGTGGTCGCGGCCGAAGATGGCCTGCCAGTGGAAATCGCAGTTCCAAATACCTCGGCACCGATGGTTTCGAGCGCGCCGATCGACCTGCAGCAGTAAAAGCTTGAAAGCAACCCGCCGACGTTTCGCGATGTCGGCGGGTTTTTTATCGCCTGGTAAAACACCAGTCAATAGCTCTTGAATCCAAAAAAAAGCCGACCCAAGAATGGGTCGGCTCGATAACAATCCCGAAGGACTATTACTTGCGGCTAGCTTTTTCCAGCATGCGCAGAGCACGCTCGTTAGCTTCGTCAGCAGTCTGTTGTGCTTTTTGAGCAGCAGCCAGAGCTTCATCAGCTTTACGGTAAGCTTCGTCTGCACGAGCCTGGGAGCGAGCTGCTGCGTCTTCGGTAGCAGTCAGACGTGCTTCGGTTTCTTTCGATGCGCTGCTGCAACCGGTAGCCAGAACTGCGGCCAGGGCCAGAGCAGAGAATTTCAGAACGTTGTTCATCGGTTTCCCCTTCAAGGACTTTCTATTAGTGACTGTCTCCCCAGACTGAGGAGTTAGCCGGCGTACATACTACCCATTACTTGTAGTAAGTAAACTGACGTAGCGCAAGAAGCAAAAAAATTGTAGGCGGTGATTCTTTTTCGAGCAACTTTTCTGAGGGTTGTTTAAAAAATATACAGGCCAAAGCCCTTGCCTGGAGCGCGTCGACGAAAAAAAGTTCCGTGGCCGGGTGAACTCTCGCAGACCTCGCTAACGTCGTTGTTTATTGATTCACCTACACTTTTGTACATTTTTTGTGCAGCGCTCCGGGCATCTTTATTGGTATTGGCGGTGACTTTAACTACGCGCGCTCGTCTCAAGACTCAACAACTGGCGATGTTCAGCTATTGCACCGTGACCGACTACAGCGCGACGATGGCGCTCAATCGATAAACCCGACCAGGTTCACCCCTTCGATGACAGGCGTGCCTTGAGCATTTGCGTCATTGGTGCCTACTATTCACGACGTGCTCGGGTTTGGGCGGATCGGTTTTGGCGCTCGGTGACCAGGAAGGCACGGGGTGGCGTAGAGGTTCCTTCGCCGGAAAAACATCGGTAAGGTAGGGGTCGGCATTCAGACCCGCGAGGAGTAGTGATGAGCGAGGCGGTTACCATCCACCATGACCAGGCTGGTCATCAGTTCGAGACCAATGTGGACGGTCATCGTGCCTATCTGACCTACATGGACCTGGGCAAGCAGACCCTGGACATCTATCGTACCTTCGTGCCCAACGCCCTGCGTGGCAGGGGGATTGCAGCGAAGTTGACCGAAGAGGCGCTGAAGTACGCTGAAGAAATGGGCTACACGGTGATCCCGTCCTGCTCCTACGTGGAGCGCTACATGGAGCGTCACCAGCGGCACGCGGCGAAGCTCTGAGAAAAACGGATTCCAATAAAAACGCCGGACTGAAATGTCCGGCGTTTTTTTTTGCGCAGCTTTTTATGCGTTGAAGCAGGTCGATCAGCCGCGTTGCCGCTTCGGCAGTACATCCTTGAGCTTGGCATGCATGCTGCGCAGGGTGTTCTCGGTCGCGCTCCAGTCGATGCAGGCATCGGTGATGGAGACGCCGTATTGCAAGTCGGCGAGGTCTTTCGGAATGGCCTGGCAGCCCCAGTTCAGGTGGCTTTCGACCATCAGGCCGATAATCGACTGGTTGCCTTCCAGGATCTGGTTGGCCACGTTTTCCATGACCAGCGGTTGCAAGGCAGGGTCCTTGTTGGAGTTGGCGTGGCTGCAATCGACCATGATGTTCGGTTTGATCTTGGCTTTGTTCAGTGCCTGCTCGCACAGGGCAACGCTGACCGAATCGTAGTTCGGCTTGCCGTTGCCACCGCGCAGCACCACGTGACCGTAGGCGTTGCCCTTGGTGGTGACGATCGACACGCCACCTTCCTGGTTGATGCCCAGGAAACGGTGCGGGCTGGAAACCGATTGCAAGGCGTTGATCGCCACGGTGAGGCCACCGTCGGTGCCATTCTTGAAGCCTACCGCCGACGACAGGCCGGAGGCCATTTCGCGGTGGGTCTGGGATTCGGTGGTACGCGCGCCGATGGCCGACCAACTGATCAGGTCCTGCAGGTACTGCGGCGAGATCGGGTCGAGGGCTTCGGTGGCGGTGGGCAGGCCCATTTCGGCCAGGTCCAGCAGCAATTGACGACCGATGTGCAGGCCGTCCTGGATCTTGAACGAGTCGTCCAGGTACGGGTCGTTGATCAGGCCTTTCCAGCCGACGGTGGTCCGAGGTTTCTCGAAATACACGCGCATGACCAGGTACAAGGTGTCCGATACTTCCGCGGCCAGCACTTTCAAGCGCTCGGCGTATTCGTGGGCGGCCTTGATGTCGTGGATCGAGCAGGGGCCGATGACCACGAACAGGCGATGGTCGGTGCCGTCCAGGATGTTGCGAATGACTTCCCGGCCCTTGGTCACGGTGCGCAGGGCAGCGTCGCTCAAGGGAATATCGCGCTTGAGCTGGTCAGGCGTGATGAGGGTCTCGTTGGAGGCGACGTTAAGGTCGTTGATCGGTAAATCAGCCATCGTGTTACTCGTCAGGTCACGGGTGCCGGCCGCCAGCGATCCCCGCGCGGCGGTGCACAGCGGATTTTAAGCGCGTCGGGGAGCCGAACCTTATCGCGTTACGAGGTGGCTCGACAATGGGCTGAGACGGGTTTAATGCCCTACAGGCTGGGGAAAAGGCCTTGGAGATGGCTCTGCAACAGATTCGTGAGCAGATGTAATGAAGATTGCATGCCGTGCCGCTCGCGCTGATAGTGTGCAGGAACTTTTACCAGGGGAGTTGCGACGATGCAGGCAGGCGCTAAACCACGGATCGGGATGATCGGCACCGGGGCGATTGGCGGGTTCTACGGGGTGATGCTGGCGCGTGCCGGTTTTGACGTGCACTTCCTGTTGCGCAGCGAATTTGCCGCCGTGACCGAAGCCGGTTTGCGGATCGACAGCGCGGTCCACGGTGCGCTGGCCCTCCACCCGGTCCAGGCCTATCCCTCGGCAGCCGACATGCCGCCCTGCGACTGGCTGCTGGTCGGCGCCAAGACCACCAGCAATGCCGACCTGGCCCCGGCCATTGCCCAGGCGGCCGCTGATGGGGCCAAAGTCCTGCTGCTGCAGAACGGCCTCGATGTCGAGGACGACCTTCGACCGTTGCTGCCCGACTCGTTGCACCTGCTGGGTGGCCTGTGCCTGATCTGCGTGCATCGCGTCGGCCCTGGCGTCGTCGCCCATCAGGCACTTGGCGCGGTCAACGTCGGTTATCACAGCGGTCCTTGCGCCGATCAGGCGCAACGCATGGCGATCGTCGAAGAAGTGACGACGATGTTCCGCCGCGCCGGTATCGACGCCCAGGCCATGCCCGGCCTGCAACAGGCCCGCTGGCAGAAGCTGGTGTGGAATGTGCCGTACAACGGCCTTTCGGTTCTGCTGGGCGCCAGTACTACGCCGTTGATGGCCAACGACCATAGCCGCGAATTGATCCAGGCGCTGATGGGGGAGGTGGTTCGCGGTGCCCAAGCCTGCGGGCATCAGATCGCGCCGGGTTATGCCGAGTACCTGTTCGCGATGACCGAGAAGATGCCCGACTACTGGCCGAGCATGTACCACGATTATTCCCACAAGCGTGCGCTGGAACTGGACGCGATCTATGGTCGGCCATTGGCGGCGGCGAAAGCGGCAGGGTGTGAGCTGCCGAAAATCGAAGCCTTGTATCAGGCGTTGGCGTTCATGGATCGAAACAACCGCTGAGCGGGCGAAAGGGGGGGATCGGCATGGCAAACAACATCGACGACAAATTGGTGCTGGCGATTTCGTCGCGGGCGCTGTTCGACCTGAGGGAAAGCCACAAGGTGTACCTGTCGAGTGGCGTCGAGGCCTATCGGCAATATCAGATCGAGCATGAAGACGAAGTCCTGGCGCCCGGTGACGCGTTCGCCCTCGTGCAGAAACTGCTGGACCTCAACGAGCACCTGGGGCGTGCCCGGGTCGAGGTGATCCTGGTCTCACGCAACAGTGCCGACACCGGCCTTCGGGTGTTCAACTCCATTCATCACTATGGGCTGGCCATTTCACGCGCGGCCTTCGTTGGCGGCCGTAGCCCTTACCCGTACCTCAAGGCTTTCGGCTGCGATCTCTTTCTGTCCACTCACGCTGAAGACGTGCGCAGCGCCCTGGACGCTGGCTTTGCCGCGGCGACCATCCTCTCGGGTGGTGCCAGTCGCGCCGCTAGCGGGGAATTGCGCATCGCCTTCGACGGCGATGCCGTGCTGTTTTCCGATGAGTCGGAGCGTGTCTATCAGACCGGTGGTCTGGAGGCATTCCAGGCCAGCGAGCGACAGGCCGCCCGCGAGCCGCTGCGGGGCGGGCCGTTCAAGGGCTTCCTGGCGGCGCTCAATGCGCTGCAACGTGAGTTTCCCGAGGATGCCTGCCCCATCCGCACGGCGCTGGTGACGGCCCGTTCGGCACCGGCCCACGAGCGGGTCATCCGGACGTTGCGTGAATGGGACATCCGTCTGGATGAGTCGTTGTTTCTCGGCGGCCTGACCAAATCGGCCTTTCTGGAGGCCTTCGCCGCCGATGTGTTTTTCGATGACCAGACGGGCCATTGCGAACTGGCTCGGGAGGTGGTCGCCACCGGTCACGTGCCCCATGGCATCAGTAACGAAATAAAGCCCTGACGACCTCGGGGCCGGGACGTCAGGCCGCACGTCGCAGTCTCCAAGGCGCTGCTAAGCTGAATCAATCTCCGCCATTCTGGCACTCGAGGAGGTCACATGATTCGTTCGATGCTGTACGCCACAGACTTGGGTCTCTACGCCCCTTATGTGATGCAGCATGCCTTGGCGTTGGCACGGACGTTTGAAGCCGAGTTGTATGTGGTGCATGCGGTAGAACCGATGGGGCTGTTCGCCGAATCGGTGTTGCAAAGCTATCTCGACGAGCAAGCGCTGAACGAATTCCATCGCCAAGGTCTGAGTACGGTGATGGCCAATATCGAACAGCGGGTGCTCGACAATTTCCGCGAGGAATTGGGGGACGGGCAACAGGACTTGAAACTGATCAAATCGGTCAGGGTGTACCAGGGCGATCCTTCCCAGGTCATCCTGGAGCAGGCTGCGAAACTCTCTGTGGATTTGTTGATCGTGGGCAGTCATTGCCAAGGAGCGAGCGGTGAAACCCCCTTGGGCAGGACCGCTGCACGGGTATTGCAGTTATCCCGGGTGCCGGTCTACCTGGTCCCGCTGGTGCAGCGCCGACGCCAGGGCGAGGCCTGAGGCTAAATGATGGCGTTTTATAAAAAGTTCTAGATTTATTGTCGTGACCTTCCATATAGTTATATACCGTCGCTGATGCCCGTGGCGTCCAACTGCTTTGAGGGATACATATGAAGCTTCAACAATTGCGCTACATCTGGGAAGTGGCGCACCACGACCTCAACGTTTCCGCTACTGCCCAAAGCCTCTACACGTCGCAACCCGGCATCAGCAAGCAGATCCGCCTGTTGGAAGATGAACTGGGCGTCGAAGTCTTCGCCCGCAGCGGCAAGCACTTGACCCGCGTGACCCCGGCGGGTGAGCGCATCATCACCACGGCCGGCGAGATCCTGCGCAAGGTCGAGAGCATCAAGCAGATCGCCCAGGAATTCTCCAACGAGAAAAAAGGCACCCTCTCGATCGCCACCACCCACACCCAGGCTCGTTATGCGCTGCCGCCGGTGATCAGCAATTTCATCAAGCAATACCCCGACGTGGCGCTGCACATGCACCAGGGATCGCCGATGCAGATCGCCGAGATGGCGGCCGACGGCACGGTGGATTTCGCCATTGCCACCGAGGCCCTGGAGCTGTTCGGTGACCTGGTGATGATGCCGTGCTACCGCTGGAACCGCTGCGTGGTCGTGCCCCAGGGCCATCCGTTGACCAAGCTGCCCAAGCTCACCCTCGAAGCCCTGGCCGAATACCCGATCGTGACCTATGTATTCGGTTTCACCGGTCGTTCCAAACTCGACGAAGCCTTCAGCCACCGTGGCCTGACGCCGAAAGTGGTGTTCACCGCCGCCGACGCCGACGTGATCAAGACTTACGTTCGCCTGGGCCTGGGCGTGGGCATCGTCGCGAAGATGGCCGTCGATACCAAGCTCGACAGTGACCTGGTGGTGTTGGATGCCAGCGAATTGTTCGAATCCAGCGTGACCAAGATCGGTTTCCGTCGTGGCACGTTCCTGCGCGGTTTCATGTGTGATTTCATCGAGAAATTCGCGCCGCACCTGACCCGTGAAGTCATGGCCAAGGCCATCCAGTGCCACAACAAGCAGGAACTCGAAGAGTTGTTCGACGGTGTCGAGCTGCCGGTGCACTAAGGCCCTTCTAGATCGCCTCGGTGACTGCGAACTGTTGCCGGGCGCCCGCTACGACGATTTCCACCTCATCCCCTTCGAACTTGCCCAAAAGGCCGCGGCCCAGCGGTGAGCGAGGGGTGATGACGGTGATCGGCTGGCCCACCAGCGAAACCTTCAAACCCGCCGCATCCGGCCCCAAAAAGAGCCATTGCTGGCGGCCGTCCTCATCTTCCAGGCCGATCAACGTGCCGACCTGAATGCCGCGCTCCTCGTCATAGGGCCTTAAGGCCAGGTTCTGGCAGAGGGCGAGGGCCTGGCGGATTTCTTCCACGCGCCTGGCTTGTCCGGCGGCGAGATAGGACGCCTCCAGGCCCAGGGTGTCGTATTTGTTCTCGGCGATGTTTTCTTCGTGGGTCGCGGTTTCGTAGGCGGTCTGCGCGGCGCGTTCGGCGATGTCGAGATCAATCTTGAGCTTGTCGAGAATCAACTGGTGGACGGTCTGTTTGTTCATATCATTCGCAGAATTGCAGGACGTTGGCGCGGCTTTTTTCACTGGGCGCATTCTGGTCCTGCTGCAACCAGAACTGGCACTTGGGGTTGGACAGGTTGCGCGGATTGCTCCTGGCCTGATCGAGCGCCTGGCGCTGCTCGTTCCTTTGCAGGTTCTGCTGGTACTGCTCGAACATGGGGGCGGGCGGTTCCGGGGCCGGTTGCACCGCCGGCGGTTGCGCCAATTGATGGACGGCGGCGGCCACGGGCGCCAGTTGTTCGTCGAACAGGAACTTTGACAGCAGCCAGCCGGTCAGGACGATGGCGAGAAACCCCAACCATAGGCCCAGGGCAATACTGACCGTCAATTTCAAAGCGCTGAGACGTGGGGCTGGGGAGTGATCGGGCATGGCTGCTTCCTGGCAGGGGCATGGGCAGGCGGTGATTGTCGCATGAAGATTAATCGCCGTCGGCTCTTCTGCGCGATCGGTTTATTCGGGACAATCAGGCCTTTGTCACAGGGAGTCGAGAATGGCTGTGCGCTGGGATATTTTTTGCACCGTCGTCGATAACTATGGCGACATCGGTGTCACTTGGCGCCTGGCTCGGCAACTGGTGGCCGAGCACCAATGCGCGGTGCGGCTCTGGGTTGACGATCTACGCGCCTTCGAACGGCTGTGTCCGGAAATCGATATCACCCTGTCCGAGCAATGGCAGCAGGGCGTACAAGTGCGCCACTGGCCTGCGGACTGGCCGGCTACCGAGGCCGCCGAGGTGGTGATCGCCGCGTTTGCCTGCCAGCTGCCGAGTGCCTACATGGAGGCGATGGCCGAGCGCCCGACCGCGCCCTTGTGGATGAACCTCGATTATCTGAGCGCCGAGGACTGGGTGATCGGATGCCACGGCTTGCCGTCGGTCAAGTACAAACACGTGCAGAAATACTTCTTTTTTCCGGGCTTTCGGGAGGGAACAGGTGGCTTGCTGCGTGAGGCCGGTTTGCTGGAGCGTCGTCGGCAATTCCAGCAGGATGCCAAGGCACAACGTATTTTCCTCCAGGGATTGGGTGTCGAGCGGGCGCCGGAGACTTGCCTGATCTCGCTGTTTGCCTATGAAAACGCAGGTTTGGCGAGCTGGTTTGACGCAATGGCAACCGATGCCCAGGCGTTCCATGTGCTGGTTCCCGAAGGGCGGGTGTTGGGCGATGTCGAGCGTTGGCTCGCTGTCGAAGGCCTGAAGGCCGGTGCGCTGCATCGACGCGGCGCGCTGACGGTGCAGGTGCTGCCGTTCGTCCGCCAGGACCAATACGACCACTTGCTGTGGTGCTGTGATTTCAATGCCGTGCGCGGCGAGGATTCTTTCGTGCGCGCCCAATGGGCCGGCCGGCCGCTGCTGTGGCATATCTACCAGCAGGAAGAGGACGTCCACCTGGAAAAGCTCGAGGCGTTTCTCACCCTCTACAATCAGGGGCTTTCGCCAGCCGCGCAAAAAGCGACCGGTGGTCTGTGGCGGGCCTGGAATGCCGGCCAGGACATGGCCGAACATTGGAAAGCCAGCCGCGAACAGCAGCCGGAACTGCTCGAACACGCCCAGGCGTGGTGTCTGGAACAGGCCTCGCGACCGGATCTTGCCGCAGCGCTGGTGAAGTTTTATGTAAATTGGATATGATACGCGGCCTAGATTTTTGTAAATCCCATCCAAATTCGGATATTCGCAATGAAAACTGGTAAAGAACTGAAACCCGGGACCGTGATCCGTCTCGAAAACGATCCTTGGCTGGTTCAGAAAGCTGAGTTCACCAAGTCGGGTCGTAACAGCGCGATCATGAAGACCAAGCTGAAGAACCTGCTGACCGGTTACAAGACCGAGATCGTCTACAGCGCCGACGACAAACTGGACGATGTGATCCTCGACCGCAAAGAAGCGACCCTGTCCTTCATCAGCGGCGACACCTACACGTTCATGGACACCACTGACTACACCATGTACGAGCTGAACGCCGAAGACATCGAAAGCGTTCTGCCGTTCATCGAAGAAGGCATGACCGACGTCTGCGAAGCCGTGTTCTTCGAAGAGCGCCTGGTTTCCGTAGAGCTGCCGACCACCATCGTGCGTCAGGTTGACTACACCGAAGGCTCCGCTCGCGGTGACACGTCCGGCAAGGTGATGAAGCCTGCCAAACTGAAGAACGGCACCGAGCTGTCGGTTGCTGACTTCATCGAAATCGGCGACATGATCGAGATCGATACCCGCGAAGGCGGTTCCTACAAAGGCCGCGCTAAATAAGCGAAGCCTTCTGTATAAAAAAGCCCGACCATTGAGTCGGGCTTTTTCATTTCAGGACCAGATTCCCGTGGCGAGGGAGCTTGCTCCCGCTGGGCTGCGCAGCAGCCCCAACCCAGGCAACCCGGTCATTCAGTCATACCGCATTGACCCGATGACGACTGCTACGCAGCCGAGCGGGAGCAAGCTCCCTCGCCACAAAAGCTTCGGCGTGCAGTCACTTCAGCTTCGGCGTGCAATCACTTCAAGTGTTGCTTGAGCTCTTGCGACACCTGCAACATCGCCGAACGCACCGCAGGCACCTGGCTGACGACGTTGAGCAAGCCATAGTCGTGGATGATGCCGTTGTAACGTACAGCTGTGACCGGGACCCCCGCCGCGTCCAGTTTGCGGGCATAGGCTTCGCCTTCATCGCGCAAGACATCCGCTTCGGCAGTCTGTACCAGCGCGGGCGGCAGGCCCTTGAGTTGCGCGGTGGTTGCCCGCAATGGCGAGGCATAGATCTCGCCGCGTTGCCCGGCATCGGTGGTGTAGTTGTCCCAGAACCACTTCATCATGTTTTTGCTGAGGAAGTGCCCTTCGGCGAACTGGTTGTAGGACGCCGTCTCGAAGCTGGCATCGGTCACCGGCCACAGCAACGCCTGGAAGCGGATCGCCGGGGTGCCCTTGTCCTTGGCCATCAGCGCCACGACCGCGGCCATGTTGCCACCTACGCTATTGCCCGCTACCGCTAGGCGCTTGCCATCGACATTGATCTCTTTGCCATGCTCGGCGACCCACTTCGTCGCCGCATAGGCCTGGTTGATCGCCACCGGATAATGCGCCTCGGGTGAAGGCGTGTAGTTGACGAATATCGCGACAGCACCCGAACCCGCCACCAGATCCCGAACCAGTCGTTCATGGGTCGGGAAATCGCCCAATACCCAGCCACCACCATGGAAGAACATGAACACGGGCAACTCACCCTTGACCCCGGCTGGGCGAACGATGGTCAGGCTGATCGATTGGCCGTCGACCTTGATGATCTTCTCGCTGACATCGGCTTTGGGCAGCGTCAACTTCACACCTGCCTGGGCGCCGACCAGTACGGCACGTGCATCCTTGGGCGACAGCTGCTCCAAGGGTTTGCCGGTGCCGGCATTGAGAGCGTCGAGGAACGCCTGGGTGTTGTGTTCGACGATGCCGTCGGCGAAGGCGCTGCTGACGCTGAGGGCGAGAAGAGTACCGGTCAAGACTTTGCTGAGCGTGTTCATGTGTATCTCCTTAAGTTCGGGTCCAAGGGCTGTGGTCAGACGGCGACATGCAGGCGCACATCGACGTTGCCGCGGGTGGCGTTGGAGTACGGGCAGACTTGGTGAGCCGCGTCCACCAGGCTTTGTGCGTCGGCTTGGTCCAGGCCCGGCAGGCTGATGTGCAGGTCGATGTCGAGGCCGAAACCGCCGGGGATCTGGCCAATGCCGACATGGGCGGTGATCGAGGCGTCGTCCGGGATCTTGCGTTTGCTTTGGCCAGCCACGAATTTCAAGGCGCCGATGAAGCAGGCCGAATAGCCGGCGGCGAACAGCTGCTCAGGGTTGGTAGCCGCACCGCCTGCACCGCCGAGTTCCTTGGGTGTAGCGAGTTTGACATCGAGGATGTTGTCGCTGGAGATCGCACGACCGTCACGGCCGCCAGTGGAAGTTGCGATTGCGGTGTAGAGAGTTTGCATGATGATCGCCTCGTTTCTGGGTAGGATATTTGCGCTAAATGTTTGCGCGCTAAGTAGGTGTGGATAGAATGTATAGCGCTAATATTTTGTGCGCAAGATAATTTTTCGAGGCGAGATGGAATCGGCGATCTGAAAAAGCCTGAAAGCCTTTAGCTAGAGCGGTTATTAAGCGTATAAAATTTTTTAGGAGGGCAGGGTAGACAGGGTTGGCGCTATCGCGAGCAGGCTCGCTCCCACAGTGGTTCTGTGTCGGACATGAATTTTGTGTTCACCGCAGATCCAGTGTGGGAGCCTGCTCGCGATAGCGGTGGATCAGTTGGTAGGGGTCTTGGATGTACCGGCGCCTTCGCGAGCAAGCCCGCTCCCACAGATGGGAGTCAGAGGCTGTCTTGCAAATGCCCGCGCAGCTCTTGCAGGTCGAGTTGCAGCTTCTTCAACTGCTCCAGGGTCTGGCCGCTGGCGGCGAGGATGCATTGGGGGATGTCGAGGGCTTTTTCCCGCAGGGCACGGCCCTGTTCGGTGAGTTCGACAATCACCACGCGTTCGTCCTCACGGCTGCGGGTGCGGCTCAACAGGCCTTCGGCCTCCAGGCGCTTGAGCAATGGCGTCAACGAGCCGGGGTCGGTCAGCAAGCGTGTGCTGATTTCACCGACGGTCAATCCGTCCTTTTCCCACAGCACCATCATCGCCAAGTATTGCGGGTAGGTCAGGCCCAAGGCCTGTAGCAGCGGTTTATAGACTTTGGTCATCAGCAGTGACGTGGAGTGCAGGGCGAAGCAGACCTGGTTGTCGAGCAGCAGGGCTTCGCAGGCTTCGGGGGTGTCGCGCAGGGTGTTCATGGCAAAACCTTCAAATCAATGATCGTTATGAATCTAGCGGGCAAATCTTTAATGCGCCAGATAATTCTGACGACCTGATCAGATGGCCCGTTTCCCCGCTGCCGCCGACTGCGTAGGATATGCGCCCTAAGGAAAGGGGAATCGTCTTGTTCGAATTTGTGCAGTTTTTGCTGTTTGGTGCCGTTTTGGGCACCTTGGGAGGATTGTTCGGGATCGGTGGCGGCCTGATTGCCATTCCGGTACTGGGCGTCTGGTTCGGCCTCGACCAGCAACTGGCCCAAGGTACGGCGCTGGTCATGGTGGTGCCCAACGTCATGCTTGCGTTGTGGCGCTACCACCAGCGCAATCGCATTGAGTTGCGCCATGTCCTGCCGTTGGCTTCCATGGGTTTCTGCTTTGCCTGGCTTGGCTCGATCTGGGCGGTGGGGATTGACGCGGACCGCATGCGGATCGGCTTCGTAGCGTTCCTGATCGCGCTGACACTCTACAATCTGGTCCGCATGTTCGCCGCCACTGCACCGGCATCGGCGCAGATGCGTCATGGCTGGCCATGGCTTGCCGTGTTGGGGGCCGCATCCGGCACCATGGGCGGTCTGTTCGGTGTCGGTGGGGCCGTGGTCGCCACGCCGATCCTGACCAGCATCTTTGGCACCACCCAGGTGGTTGCCCAAGGCTTGTCCCTGGCGCTGGCCTTGCCCAGTACTGGCGTGACCCTCGCCACGTATGCGTTTCACCACGAAGTGGACTGGAGCATCGGCCTGCCGCTGGCCATCGGTGGCCTGCTGAGCATCAGTTGGGGAGTGAAAGTCGCCCACGCGCTGCCGGAGCGGCTGTTGCGCGGGCTGTTCTGCGGTTTCCTGGTGCTGTGCGCGGTGCTGCTCGCCTTTAAAGTTTGAAACCTTCGACGATGTGTTCGGCCAGGCACTCGGTGATCGGCGACGGGTTGTGCAGGTTGCGGATCAGCATGATGCTGGCCTCGGGCAGTTCCGGCAGGTCTTCGGCCTCGCCGAGTACGCGCATGTCCGGGGTCAGCAGGCTTTCCAGTTGCGCCGTGATTGCCAGGCCGGCCCCCACCACCGCCATGAGTGCCGACAGGCTCGAGCTGTTGTACGCCACGCGATAATCGCGGCCCATGGCATCCAGTGCGTTGCACGCCCATTGCCGGCAGAAACAATCGCTGTTGAACATAGCCAGCGGCAGCGGTGTTTGTTCGTGGACGTTAAAGCAGGCGGCTTCGGCCCAGACAAAACGTTCCTTGCGTAGCAACTGGCCGATCTCGTCCCCCGGTTTACGGGTGACGATGGACAGGTCCAGGTCCTGGCGCAGCAGCAACTGCTTGGACGATTCGCAGTGCACTTCGATTTCGATCAAAGGGTAGAACTGGGCGAAGCGTTGCAGGATGCCCGGCAGGAAGCGCATCACGTAATCGTCCGGCGTGCCGATGCGCACCGTGCCGACCATGTGCGGTTCGCGCAGGGTATTGAACACCTCGCTGTGCAGCTTGAGGATCCGCCGGGCATAACCCAGCAGCACCTGGCCTTCGGCGGTGAGCTTGACCTGGCGCCCGTCACGCTCGAACAGTCGTCGCTGCAACACGTCTTCTTCCAGCCGCTTCATCTGCATGCTCACGGCAGACTGGGTGCGATTGACCAATTCCCCGGCCCGGGTGAAACCGCCCTGGTCGGCGATGGCGACAAAGGTGCGCAGCACTTCCGTATCGATGCTCGGGTAACTCGACAATTGATCAATCTCCGAGATGTATTGCATAAGAAACATTCGTTGGATTGATCTTAGCGTTAGCGCGAGACTTGAGCCATCCCCAACGGAGGACATCACGATGAAAGGTCAAAAAGGTTATCTACTGATAGACAAACTCTCCCACGGCTTCTCGGTCAGTGCTCTGCTGCATAAGGTTAGTCGCTGGTACGAATTGCACCACGAACGTGAATTGCTGGCCGGCATGAGCGACGAAGCGCTCAAGGACATTGGCGTGAGTCGTGCCGACGTAGAGCAGGAAGTGGTTCGGCCATTCTGGGATGACCCAATGCACAAATGAGCCATCCTTTCCTACACAAACCCTTTATTGGTGAGGTAGGTTGCGAGCAGACAAGGAGATCTCCATGCCCGCGACTGTGTCCTTTACCCTCAAACAGGCCCGGCGTCTGGCGTTGGCCGCCCAAGGATTCGATGGGCGGTCGCCGCCAGCTTCGGTGCAACCCTCGCGCCTCAACCGCCTGATCGAACGCCTCGGCGTCCTGCAGATCGACTCCGTCAATGCGTTGGTGCGCTCGCATTACCTCCCGCTGTTCTCCCGCCTCGGTCACTACAATCGCGATTTGCTCGATCAAGCTGCCTGGAGCCAGGGCCAACGTCGCACGCTGTTCGAATACTGGGGTCATGAGGCGTCGCTATTGCCGATGTCGATGTATCCGCTGATGCGCTGGCGCATGAATCGGGCGTCGGGTGGCGAAGGGATCTACCAGCAATTGGCGCGTTTCGGCCAGGAACGCCAGGATGTCATCCGCCGCGTCCTGGCGGCGGTCCAGGAGCAGGGCGCTCTTGGCGCAGGCAGTTTGTCCACGCGCCAGGAAAAGGCCGGGCCGTGGTGGGACTGGAGCGCTGAGAAGCATGCGTTGGAATGGTTGTTCGCGGCAGGCGAAGTCACGGTAGCCGGGCGGCGTGGGTTCGAGCGGCTCTATGACTTGCCCGAGCGGGTACTGCCGGCTTCGATCCTGCAGCAACCGCTGCCGGACGAAGCCCAGGCCCAGCGCGCCTTGCTGGTACATGCCGCCGAAGCCCTGGGCATCGCGACCGAGAAAGACTTGCGCGACTACTTTCGCCTCGACCCGGCCGACAGTCGCGGGCGCTTGGCCGAGTTGGAGGAGGCTGGCGAACTGCTGCGCTGTCAGGTGCAAGGCTGGAAGCAACCGGCCTGGTGCCGACCCGCGGTGAAAATCCCTCGCAAAGTTGCCGCCAGTGCCTTGCTGTCGCCGTTCGATTCGCTGGTCTGGGAGCGCGGTCGTACCGAGCGGTTGTTCGACTTTCGCTATCGGTTGGAGATCTACACACCGGTTCAAAAGCGGGTGTATGGCTATTACGTCCTGCCATTTCTGCACAACGAACGAATTGCCGCCCGGGTCGATCTGCGGGCGGAGCGGGCCTTGGGACAGTTGGCGGTGCATGCCGTGCACGAGGAGGCGCCGGGGCTGGACGAGGAGGGGATGCAGGCTCTTGCACTGAACCTGTGGCGCATGGCTCGGTGGTTGGGGCTGGAGCGGGTTCAGCTCAATTGCCGGCGGGAGGGTGGGGTGCGGTTGGCGGTGGCATTGGCACAGATTGATGGTGACTGAGCGGGCCCTTTCGCGAGCAAGCCCGCTCCCACATTGGGCCGAGTCGGTCACTGATTTTGTGAACTCAACAGTTCCTTTGTGGGAGCGGGCTTGCTCGCGAAAGCGATAAATCAAACGCTACAAAGCTGTCTGAATTACCGCCGAACCTGTTTCAACGTCTCGGCAATCAAAAACGCCAGTTCCAGCGACTGATCGGCATTCATCCGTGGGTCGCAGTGGGTGTGGTAGCGGTCCGACAGCCCGTCTTCGGTAATCGGTCGTGCGCCGCCGATGCATTCGGTGACGTTCTGCCCGGTCATTTCGATGTGAATCCCGCCGGCGTAGGTGCCTTCGGCTTCGTGAACCTGGAAGAACTGCTTCACTTCACCGAGGATCTGCGCGAAGTCCCGGGTCTTGTAACCACTGCTGGCCTTGATGGTATTGCCGTGCATCGGGTCGGAGCTCCACAGCACCTGCTTGCCTTCACGCTGCACGGCGCGCAACAGTGGCGGCAGGTGTTCGCCGACCTTGTTGGCGCCCATCCGGGCGATCAGGTTCAGCCGGCCGGGATCGTTGTCCGGGTTGAGCACGTCGATCAGGCGGATCAGGTCGTCCGGGTCCATGCTCGGGCCGACCTTGACGCCGATCGGGTTGTTCACCCCACGCAGGAATTCGACATGGGCGCCGTCCAACTGACGGGTACGGTCGCCGATCCACAGCATGTGGGCCGAGCAGTCGTAATAGTCGTTGGTCAGGCTGTCACGGCGCACGAAGGCTTCTTCGTAGTTGAGCAGCAGTGCTTCGTGGGCGGTGAAGAAACTGGTTTCGCGCAGTTGCGGCGAGCTGTCCATGCCGCAGGCACGCATGAATGCCAGGGTTTCGTCGATGCGGTCGGCCAAGTGGCTGTATTTTTCCGCCAGGGCTGAATTGGCGATGAAATCCAGGTTCCACTTGTGTACTTGGTGCAAATCGGCAAAGCCGCCTTGGGCGAAGGCGCGCAGCAGGTTCAAGGTGGCGGTGGACTGGTGATAGGACTGCAACAACCGCTCCGGGTCCGGGACGCGGCTTTTTTCGTCGAAACCGATGCCGTTGACGATGTCGCCGCGATAGGCCGGCAGGGTCACGCCGTCGATGGTTTCGTCGTTGGCCGAGCGCGGCTTGGCGAACTGCCCGGCCATCCGCCCGACCTTGACCACCGGGCAACCGGCGGCAAATGTCATGACGATCGCCATCTGCAGCAGCACCTTGAAGGTGTCGCGGATCTTGGCCGCCGAGAATTCGGCGAAGCTTTCGGCGCAGTCGCCGCCTTGCAGCAGGAACGCCCGGCCCTGGGTCACCTCGGCGAACTGACGGCGCAACTCCCGGGCTTCACCGGCAAACACCAGTGGCGGATAACTGGCCAGGGTCTGCTCCACCTGCAACAGGTGCGCGGCGTCGGGGTAGCGGGGTTGCTGCTGGATCGGCAGGGCGCGCCAGCTGTCAGGGCTCCAGGGTTGGCTCATCATGATCTCTAGGTGATTTACGCTCGGGCGCTCATGTTATCAGCAAATTAGTGCGTGACCTGTTCCGCTTGCTTCGCGGACAATCGCGCCTTTGCCCCCCGTATGCGCAGGCTCATGCCCGCCCGGCAACATCAGGAGATGAAATGACTGAGGAGCGCGTCGAGCAGTTGCTCGCCGAGGTGCACGACGAGTTCGGCATGATCCGCGTATTCGAAGTGGCCGATTACCGATTTCTCGAGTTTGGCGATGCCATCGAGCAGAGCTGCGTGTTCACGGCCGATCCCAGCTGGCTCGAATATGACTACACCCGCGCCATGCTCATCGGTGCGTTGTGTCACGAGCAGCCGGAAAGTGCGCTGTTCCTGGGGCTCGGCGCCGGTACGCTGACCCAGGCCTGCCTCAAGTTCCTGCCGCTGGAAGATGTCGAAGCCATCGAACTGCGCCCCGACGTGCCGCGCCTGGCCATCGAATACCTGGGGCTGGACGACGATCCGCGACTGTATATTCGCGTTGGCGATGCCTTGGAATTGCTCGAAACGGCGGAGCCGGCGGACTTGATCTTCGTCGACCTCTACACCGATGTCGGCCCAGGCGTCGGGCATTTGGCCTGGCGGTTCCTGGAAAACTGCCAGAAACGCCTCAACCCCGGCGGCTGGCTGGTGATCAACCAATGGGCTACCGACGATGGCAAGCCGTTGGGCGCGGCGCTGTTGCGTGGTTTGTACCACCGGCATTATTGGGAGCTGCCGGTGAAGGAGGGCAACGTGATCCTGATCGTGCCGGCGGACCTGGATCAGGAACTGGATATGCAAGGGCTGGTGGCCAGGGCCGAAGGGTTGGCACCGCGATTGGGCTATTCGTTGCAGTCGTTGATCAAGGCCATTCGCCCGGCGACCTGATCAGGGACGCCAGGAATTTTGTGGCCGGTGAGTTCCCCTGTGGCGAGGGAGCTTGCTCCCGCTCGGCTGCGAAGCAGACGCCTGGGTTGATCTCTGAAATTGAAGGGGGCCGCTTCGCGACCCGGCGGGAGCAAGCTCCCTCGCCACAAGGGCGGAGGCGTGTGGAGGTGAACCGTTTTAGCCGGCTGTCCCCGGGCCTGGGACAGCGAGCCCCATAACGGGGTTTGGCAATAAAAAAAGCTCCCTTTTTGGGCGAATTCCGGTATAGTGCGCGCCGGCCTTTAGCCGGGCCGCGTCAAGGTAGCGCAATTCTCCGAAGTCAGCTTCGGTTGCATGTCCGCACAACGGATGCTTCCACGACGTTCTTTTTCCATTCATTCGTTTTCGCAAATCCCCGCCGACAAAGCAGCCAGGGCGACTCTTGAGTCTCAACACGGCATGCGCAGCTTTGGAGCATGGGTCTTTGCGGATGCACTTAGAGGCAGACCCATGACCCAGGAAACCGGCGGCTTCGCCGCTTTTAATCTCAACCCGAACATTCTTGCTGCCGTCACTGCGACCGGCTACGAAGAACCTTCGGCGATTCAGCAGCAATCGATCCCGATCATCATGGCCGGCCACGACATGATTGGCCAGGCGCAAACCGGTACGGGTAAAACCGCTGCGTTCGCCCTGCCGATCCTGCATCGCATCGATCCTGCCAAGCGCGAACCGCAAGCCCTGATCCTGGCGCCAACCCGTGAGTTGGCGCTGCAAGTAGCAACCGCTTTCGAAACCTACTCCAAGCAAATGCCTGGCGTTACCGTTGTGGCCGTTTACGGCGGCGCCCCGATGGGCCCACAACTGAAAGCCATCCGTAACGGCGCGCAAATCGTTGTCGCCACCCCGGGTCGTCTGTGCGACCACCTGCGTCGTGACGAAAAAGTCCTGGCTACCGTGAACCACCTGGTTCTCGACGAAGCCGACGAAATGCTCAAGCTGGGCTTCATGGATGACCTGGAAGTCATCTTCAAGGCCCTGCCAGCGACTCGCCAGACTGTATTGTTCTCGGCCACCTTGCCGCAATCGATCCGTGCCATTGCCGAGCGCCACCTGCGCGATCCGCAACACGTGAAGATCCAGACCAAGACCCAGACCGTCACCGCGATCGAACAGGCTCACCTGCTGGTTCACGCTGACCAGAAGACTTCCGCCGTTCTCAGCTTGCTGGAAGTGGAAGACTTCGACGCCCTGATCATGTTCGTGCGCACCAAGCAAGCGACCCTGGACCTGGCCAGCGCCCTGGAAGCCAAAGGCTACAAAGCCGCCGCGCTGAACGGTGACATTGCCCAAAACCAGCGTGAGCGCGTGATCGACTCCCTCAAGGATGGCCGCCTGGACATCGTTGTGGCGACCGACGTCGCGGCCCGTGGCCTGGACGTTCCGCGCATCACCCACGTATTCAACGTGGACATGCCGTACGATCCTGAGTCCTACGTTCACCGTATCGGCCGTACCGGCCGTGCCGGTCGCGAAGGCCGTGCGCTGCTGCTGGTCACCCCGCGTGAGCGCCGCATGCTGCAAGTGATCGAGCGTGTGACTGGCCAGAAGGTGGCTGAAGTTCGCCTGCCGGACGCCCAGGCCGTTCTCGATGCCCGCATCAAGAAACTGACCAACAGCCTGTCGCCACTGGTGGCTGACGCCGAATCGACCCACGGTGATCTGCTTGATCGCCTGACCGCCGACATCGGTTGCACCCCACGCGCCCTGGCCGCAGCACTACTGCGCAAGGCCACCAATGGCCAAGCGCTGAACCTGGCTGCAATCGAGAAGGAACGTCCGCTGGTGCCGAACAACGCACCGCGTGGCGATCGTCCTGAGCGCACCGGTGATCGTCCGGATCGTGGTGATCGCGAGCGTCGTGCACCGATCCCGCTGGCCGAAGGTCGTGCGCGCTGCCGTACTGCGCTGGGTGCCCGTGACGGCATCGCCGCCAAGAACCTGCTGGGTGCCATCCTCAACGAAGGTGGCCTGGCCCGCGAAGCGATCGGTCGCATCCAGGTGCGTGACAGCTTCAGCCTGGTAGAGCTGCCGGAAGATGGTCTGGAGAAGTTGCTGACCAAGTTGAAAGACACCCGCGTGGCTGGCAAGCAGCTCAAGCTGCGTCGCTACCGCGAAGATTGATCGGCTCTCGGGCTGATTGATCGAACATGAAAAATCCCCGACTGGTTCGGGGATTTTTTTCGCCTGTCGTTTGGTGTTCCTTCAGGAAGGTAGCGTGGGCGCCATCGCGAGCAAGCTTGCTCCCACAATGAATTTTCGGTGCTCACAAATCCCCTGTGGGAGCGAGCTTGCTCGCGATGGAAGCGACTCGGTCAATCAGTCGAACCGATAAATGTCCATCCCCAGCGTCCCCATGGTGAACCCCCCATGGGCAACACTGAATTTCCCACCCGCACCCCGGGCAAAATACAGCGGCAGCAAGTGCTCGTCGCTGGGGTGGCTGCGCACGGCATTGGGCGCCTGGCGGCGGTAGTCGTGCAACGCGGTTTCGTCGTTGGCTGTCAGTTGCTCGACCATCCAATCGCGAAAGGCCTTGGCCCAGGGCTCGATGCTGTCAGGGCCGGCATTCCAGTCCAGGTCGCGCAGGTTGTGGGTGATGCTGCCGGAGCCGATCAGCAAGACGCCTTCGTGGCGCAGGCTCGCCAAGGCCTGGCCCACCTGGGTCTGTAACACCGGCCCCTGGCGACTAGGCAGGGAAACCTGTACCACCGGGATGTCGGCGTCGGGGTACATCAACGACAATGGCACCCAGACGCCATGGTCGGACGGCCGTTGAGGGTCGAGGCGTGTCGGCAGGTGCGCGGCGTTGAGCATGTCTGCGACTTGCATCGCCAGTTGTGGATTGCCTGGCGCGGGGTATTGCACTTCATATAGCGCCGGTGGAAAACCGCCGAAGTCGTGCCAGGTGCGTGGTTGCGGGTTTGCGCTGACCAGCAAGTCATTGCTTTCCCAGTGGGCGGAGACAATGACGATGGCCTTGGGCTTGGGGAATTGAGCGGCAAGGCTGGCCAGCGCCGGGCCGCTGGCGCCGGGCTCCAGGGCGAGCATCGGTGAGCCATGGGAGATAAACAGGCTGGGCAGCATGGACGGACTCCTGAGCGTTAAGATGGGTCATCTTCCGTCAGGTCTATGATCTAAATCTAATATAAGTTTTAGCCCGTTTTGATCGATTTTTTGGAGTGAATCATGGAGCCCGAGTTTTGGCACAAGCGCTGGTCATCGAACCAGATCGGTTTTCACTTGCCGGAGGTGAACCCCTACCTGCAACGGTTCTGGCCGCAGCTGGGATTGGCCCAGGGCAGTCGGGTGCTGGTGCCGCTGTGTGGGAAAAGCCTGGATCTGTTGTGGCTTGCCGATCAGGGGTATTCGGTGTTGGGGGTGGAGTTGTCGGAAAAAGCTGCGGCTGATTTTTTCCTTGAACATCAGCTTGAGCCGAGCATCAGTGAAGAGGGCGCGTTCAAAGTCTTTCGGTCCGGTGATATCGAAATTCGCTGCGGTGATTTTTTTGCCCTGGAGCCGGAGGATGTGGCCGATTGCACGGCGCTGTATGACCGTGCGGCGTTGATCGCCTTGCCAGTGCCGATGCGGGAACGGTACGCGACTCATCTGCAGAAGATCTTGCCAAACGGCGTCGAATTGTTGATTACCCTGGATTACAACCAGGATGAAATGCCGGGTCCACCTTTCTCCGTGGGAAATGATGAGGTGCAGCGGCTGCTGGGGAATGGCTGGCGGCTGGAAGTCTTGCAGGAGCAGGATGTGCTTGGGGAGAGCTGGAAGTTCTTGCAGGCGGGTGTGAAGAGGCTGGATGAGCGGGTGTATCGGATTTTCGGCCGCTGATGTGTTGGCTGGGATGGCGTCAGGTCGGCAGTACACAAATGAGCAGACAAGAAAAAGCCCGCATTACTGCGGGCTTTCTTTTGAGTTACCTATCAGCCCCGACGACGCAGTGCGTCAATGCGCTCTTCCAGCGGCGGGTGGCTCATGAACATGCGAGCCAGGCCCTGCTTGATGCCACCGTTGATGCCAAAGGCATTCAGGGTGTCGGGCATGTGCACCGGCAGGCCTTGCTCGGCGCGCAGGCGCTGCAGGGCGCCGATCATGGCGCTGGTGCCGGCCAGGCGTGCACCGGCGTCGTCGGCGCGGAACTCGCGTTTGCGCGAGAACCACATGACGATGGCGCTGGCGAGGATGCCCAGTACCAGCTCGGCGAAGATGGTCGCCACGTAGTAGGCGATGCCCTGGCCTTCTTCGTTCTTGAAGATCACCTTGTCGACGAAGTTACCGATGATCCGGGCGAAGAACATCACGAAGGTGTTCACCACGCCCTGGATCAACGCCAGGGTCACCATGTCGCCGTTGGCGACGTGGCCGATCTCGTGGGCCAGCACGGCCTTGACTTCATCGGGCGAGAACCGCTCGAGCAAGCCCTGGCTGACGGCAACCAGGGCGTCGTTCTTGTTCCAGCCAGTGGCGAAGGCGTTGGCCTCGTAGGCCGGGAAGATACCGACTTCCGGCATCTTGATACCGGCTTCGCGGGACAACTGCTCGACTGTCTGCAACAGCCATTGTTCGTGACGCGTGCGCGGCTGGCTGATGATCTGGGTACCGGTGCTCATCTTCGCCATCCACTTGGAGATGAACAGCGAGAACAGGGAACCGGCGAAACCGAACACCGCACAGAAGATCAGCAGCTGAGTGAGGTTGAGGTCAACCCCATTGGCCGCCATGAACCCGTTGAAGCCGAAGAGGCTCAGGGTGATGCTGGCAATCAGCACGACCGCCAGGTTAGTGGCCAAGAACAGCAGGATGCGCATCATGGTTGTGAAAATCTCCTCATGCTAAAGATGTAGCGTTATGCGGGGTATATAAGGTGCTGCCGCAGGCTATTCAACTCGCCGACTATTTCAAACTGTGTCCTACAGCCGTCCTAAATGTTTGAAAGACTTTTCTGAAAGTGACAAGGGAAAAGAAATGCGCTGCCTGCGCCCCATGAACGTTGAGCCCCGCTGCACGTTGGCCGTCCTGCACCGAGTGTAGAAGGCCCGACGAAACCGGCCCGAACGGATATGTTGCTGAATCAAACAGCGTGCGAGGTGAGGACGCCTCGCACGCAGTCCGGCTTATTGACGGTAGGACTTTAGGAAGTTGCCGATCCGGCCAATGGCCTGGTCGAGGTCATCGACCCGTGGCAGGGTCACGACGCGGAAGTGGTCCGGCCATGGCCAGTTGAACGCCGTACCCTGGACCACCAGCAGCTTTTCGGACAGCAGCAGGTCGAGGACGAATTTTTCATCGTTGTGGATCGGGCAGACCTTCGGGTCGATCCGTGGGAAGGCGTACAGCGCGCCCATGGGCTTGACACAACTGACGCCGGGAATGTCGTTGAGCAATTCCCAGGTGCGATTGCGTTGTTCCAGCAGCCGGCCCTGGGGCAGGACCAGGTCGTTGATGCTTTGGTAGCCGCCCAGTGCCGTCTGGATCGCGTGCTGGCTCGGCACGTTGGCACACAGGCGCATGTTGGCCAGCATGTCGATGCCTTCGATGTAGCTCTGGGCATGGTGCTTGGGCCCGGAGATGGCGATCCAGCCGGAGCGGAAACCGGCAACCCGATAGGATTTGGACAGGCCGTTGAAGGTCAGGCACAGCAGGTCCGGCGCCAGGGATGCGGTGCACACGTGCACGGCGTCGTCGTAGAGGATCTTGTCGTAGATCTCGTCGGAGAACACCACCAGGTTGTGCTGGCGGGCCAGTTCCAGCATGCCCAGCAACACTTCCCGGGAGTACACGGCGCCGGTCGGGTTGTTCGGGTTGATGATCACCAGGGCCTTGGTGTTCGGGGTGATCTTGGCCTTGATGTCCGCCAGGTCGGGGAACCAGTTGGCCTGTTCGTCGCACAGGTAATGCACCGGGTTGCCGCCGGAAAGGCTTACGGCAGCGGTCCACAGCGGATAATCCGGTGCCGGCACCAGTACTTCGTCGCCGTTGTTGAGCAGGGCCTGCATGGACATCACGATCAGCTCGGACACGCCGTTGCCCAGGTAGATGTCCTCGATGCCGATCCCTTCGACCTGCTTTTGCTGGTAATACTGCATTACGGCCTTGCGCGCGCTGAACAGGCCCTTGGAGTCGCTGTAGCCCTGGGCGGTCGGCAGGTTGCGGATGACGTCCTGGAGGATTTCATCGGGCGCTTCGAAACCAAAGGGGGCCGGGTTGCCGATGTTCAGCTTGAGGATGCGATGGCCTTCCTCTTCCAGGCGTTTGGCGTGCTTGAGCACCGGGCCGCGAATGTCGTAGCAGACGTTGGCGAGCTTGTTCGATTTGCTGACCTGCATGGCGATGTGTTCCCGAAAATGAACGATCCAGGCGGCGTGTGAACTACCGTACTGGGGATCCTGCGTCTGTGCCCAGGCCTGACGCGGTATAGGCGCCACAATCCGTTTGAATGCGCATGACGTGACTGCCAGACTGGCGTCTGACGAGGCGCAATCATACGTGCCGCCCGATCTGCGGAAAAGCGTCGGATCGGGCTTTTTCAATTGCCGAGGTAGGACGATGGAAAAGTTGCAGAAAACCCTTGAAGAATGGCGCGCCATGCTCGACCCGGAGCAGTACAACGTCTGTCGGTTGAAGGGCACCGAGCGGCCATTCTCCGGTAAATACAACGAAACCAAGACTGACGGTGTGTATCACTGCATCTGCTGCAACGAGCCGTTGTTCGATTCGCAGACCAAATTCGATTCGGGCTGTGGCTGGCCGAGTTTCTACGCGCCGATCGAAGGCAGCGCGGTGGTAGAGGTAAGGGACGTCAGCCACGGCATGATCCGCACCGAGGTGGTCTGCGCCCAATGCGATGCCCACCTGGGCCATGTCTTCCCCGACGGCCCGCCGCCTACGGGGTTGCGGTACTGCATCAATTCGGTGTGCCTGGACCTGGTCCCCCGGTAGGACTGTTCACCACGACCCCTGTGGCGAGGGAGCTTGCTCCCGCTGGCGGCGCAGCCGCCCCAAAACGGCTTGGCGCGGTTTTTCAAGAAGACCGTGTCGGCCGGTTTACGACGGCTGCGCCGCCGAGCGGGAGCAAGCTCCCTCGCCACAGAGTCCCGTAGGTTCTCAAGGCCGTGGGGCGAACAATTAGATTGCATACAATTTAATTGCTCGCTATCTTCTTCGTCCTCTTCTTCCAATCCGGAGTCTTGCCATGAGCGACAACCTGCTGAGCATCCCGTGCACCACCATCAAGGGTGAGCAAAAGACCCTCGCTGATTTTGCCGGCAAGGCTGTGCTGGTGGTCAACACGGCCAGCCAGTGCGGATTTACCCCGCAGTACAAAGGGCTGGAGGCGTTGTGGCAGACCTACAAGGACCAGGGCCTGGTGGTACTGGGCTTTCCCTGCAACCAGTTCGGCAAGCAAGAGCCGGGCAATGAAGGGGCGATCACCGAGTTCTGCGAACTGAATTTCGGCGTGAGTTTTCCCCTGTTCAAGAAAGTCGAAGTCAACGGCGCCAACGCCCATCCACTGTTCGTCCAGCTTAAACAGCGGGCCCCTGGCGTGCTGGGGTCCAAAGGCATCAAGTGGAATTTCACCAAGTTCCTGATCGGCAAGGACGGCCAGGTGGTCAAGCGTTTTGCCCCGACCACCAAACCCCAGGATCTGACCGGCGAGATCGAAGCACTGCTCAAATGAATGATCTGTCAGCCGATTCGTTGAAGCTCGACAGCCAGTTGTGCTTCAAGCTGTACGCCGCTTCCCGTGCGGTGATCCGTGGCTACAAGCCGATGCTCGATCAACTTGGCCTGACCTATCCGCAATACCTCGCAATGCTGGTGTTGTGGGAGTGGCAGGACACGGCCCCGCCACAGCCGACGGTCAAGGCCCTGGGTGAGCGTTTGCTGCTGGATTCCGGCACGCTGACGCCGCTGCTCAAGCGCCTGGAGCAGTTGGACCTGGTCCAGCGCCAGCGTTCAGCCCGGGACGAGCGGGAGGTGCACTTGAGCCTGTCGGCTGCGGGGCGCGCCTTGCGCGAGCAGGTCGGCCCGCTCAAGGCCCGCCTGTTGTGCGACAGCGGTGTCGATCTGGACCGCCTGGGCGCGTTGCGAGACGGTCTCGATCATCTGCTGGGCCAGATCAAAGCGCTGACGTAGTGGGCACCCATTGGTCCAGCACGGCCGCCAGTTCTTCGCGGCGGAACGGCTTGGACAGGTAATCATTCATGCCGGCCGCCCGGCAGCGCTCACGTTCCTCGGGCATCGCGTTGGCCGTCAGTGCAACGATCGGCAGGTCCGACCAGCGCCCGCTGCGGCGAATCTGCCGGCTGGCTTCGTAACCGTCCATCACTGGCATGTTGCAGTCCATCAACACCAGATCGAACACCCGCTGTTCCAGTTGATCCAGGGCTTCGACGCCGTGGGCCGCGACGGTGACTTCACAGCCCAACTTGACCAACATGCCCTTGGCCACCAGTTGGTTAACCGGATTGTCCTCCACCAGCAATACCTGTCCGCGCCTGGACGGCACCAGGGTTTCGATCTGTGCGTCGTTGATGGTGGTCGCCTCGTTTTGCATGGCGCGTCGCAGGATCTGGTACAGCGCATGGCGTGCCAATGGTCGGGCCTGTTGTATCAGCGGTGCGAGGGCAGCCGCTTCTTCGCTGGGCATGAAGCTGCCATAGGCGGTCACCAGCAGGATCGGCGCATCAAAGGTCGGTCGCAGGTTGAACAGGCATTCCGGGCAGTCAGTGATCAGCACGTCAGGCTTGAGCCCCAGCAGCCCGTCATCGATGGAGCGCCGCACATAATCCAGGCCCCATCCTGGCAGTAGCATGCCTAGCAACTCGGCCAGGCCGCTGCTGCTGGCGGTGATGGCGACGACATTGCCGTGCAGCGGTTCGACCGGCGTTGCCGGAAGATGGCAGGGAAGCGGCAGCTCTGCACAGAACTGACTGCCGAAGCCGGCTTCGGAACTGATCGTCAATCGGCCCTGCATGGCTTCGCAGAGGTTGTAGGTCAATGCCAGGCCCAGCCCGGTGCCGCCAAACTGACGGGTAATCCCGGCCCCGGCCTGGGTGAACGGTTGCAGGATCCGCGCTTGGGCCTCCTGGGGAATACCGATACCGGTGTCGCAGACTTCGATTCGCACGCCGCCTTCGTAATGGCTCAACTTCACGTCGACCCGGCCAAAGCGCGTGAACTTCAATGCGTTGGACAGCAGGTTGCTGACGATCTGCCGCACTCGGGTCGGGTCGCCGATGACTTGTGCCGGGAACTGCGGCTCGATCAGGCAAGCCAGTTCGACACTGGGGGCCGCGTTCTGGGAAAGCAGATTGGCGGTGTCCTCCACCAGGGCGCCGAGGTCGAACGGGATGCGTTCGAGTTCCAGTTGACCGGCGTCGAATTTCGACAGGTCAAGGATGTCGTTGAGCAGTTCGACCAATACCTTGCCCGAGTCATGGGCAATCGAGAGCTGCTGCTGTTGCTCGGCCGTCAGGGGACCGTCCAGGGACAGGGCGATCATTCCCAGCAGGCCGTTGAGCGGCGTGCGGATCTCATGGCTCATGTTGGCGAGGAACACGGAGCGGGCTTCGGCCATGTCCAGGGCCGTGCGCCGGGCTACCTCCAGCTCCTCGTTGGACTGGCTGAGGCGGGCGTTGATGGCCTTGAGTTCGGCGGTGCGTGCCGAGACGATGTTCTCCAGCTGCGCCAGGTATTCAGTGAGGCGATTTTCGGCCGTGCGCCGTTGTTGAATTTCCGTGGAGATATTTTCGAACTGCTGGTTGGCGACGGACACCAGCACGCCGATTTCATCGGACTGGTGGCCGGAAGGGCATTCCAGGCGGTTCTGTTCGTTGCTGCTTGGATCGCGGCTGCTCAACTCGCGAATGACCCGCACCAGGGGCTTGGTCAGCATCACGTAGAACAGCGCCAGCAGCAGTCCGGTCAGGATCAGGCTGCGGGCGAAGCCGTTGAGCAAGGTGACCTCGGCGCGGCGCAGGAAGCGGCTGCCGAACGCATAGGTGTCGACGTCCAGTCGCAGTATGCCCAGGGATTCGCCGGGCAAATGATCCAGGTAGAGTCGGTCCTCGAACTGACGCTGGGCGCCGAACAGGAAGTCGCTGATGAACCGGTAGCTGCTTTGCAGTTCGGGCCGCTTGACGCTGGCCAGCACGGTATTGTTGTTGTCGATCAGCTCGGCCCCGATGATGGCCGGTGAGCGCAACAGGCCCATGGACAGCTCCTGGGCGAGTTCGGCGTCGATGTTGTAGGCGATGCGCGAGGCCGGGTTGTGGCTGATTTCCAGCAACGACAGGATTTCACGGTTGATCGACGCGTCTTCGCTGGCATAATCGATGCCGATCTGCATCAGGCTGAGCAAGGTGCCCAGCACGAAGCCCACCAGGACGGTCAGGCGGGCCTGCTTATAGGAAAGCCGTTGAGTGAATCGGATGTCCATGGAGTGATGAACCACTTACGTTTCCCTTCGCCGGTCAAGCATAGCTGATCATCTCTGAATACCGGTGCAACCGGTTGGTTTTGTGTGAAGTAGACCCGCCATTGGATACGGCGTTTCGTTGCTGGAGCGCCATCATTACTGTGAACCTGTCCGAGGAGAAGATGTGGACTCGCGATTGAATGCTTTTCTTGAGCGCGCCGATGCCGTGCTGGCCCGGATCGAGCCGTTGCTGCCGGCGCCCCGGCCCGCCATCGACTGGACCCAGACCCTGGCCGCCCGCTGGCAGCGGGACGGGCGCAGCGGCTACCTGCTGCCGCTGCAAGTCAGCCTCGACATGCGCCTGTCGGACCTGATCGGCGTGGATCGCCAGGTCGAACAACTGGGGCGCAACACGCGGCAGTTCATTGATGGCATGCCCGCCAACCATGCCTTGCTCTGGGGCTCGCGTGGCACCGGCAAATCGTCCCTGGTGCGCGCCCTGTTGGCCGAACATGCCCAGCATGGCCTGCGGTTGATCGAGATCGAACGCGATCACCTGGCAGACTTGCCCCGGGTGGTCGAGCAGGTGGCGAAACTGCCACAGCGCTTCGTGTTGTTCTGCGATGACTTGTCGTTCGAGTCCGGCGAAGGCGATTACCGCGTGCTCAAGAGCGTGTTGGATGGTTCGCTGGAACAGGCGCCGGACAACGTGCTGCTGTATGCCACGTCCAACCGTCGCCACCTGGTGCCGGAAAAGGAAAGCGACAACGAAAACTGGAAGCGGGTCGACGGCGAACTTCACCCCAGCGAAGCCGTGGAGGACAAGATCGCCTTGTCCGACCGCTTTGGTTTGTGGCTGTCGTTTTATCCGTTTACCCAGGAGCATTTCCTCGACGTCGTGGAGCACTGGATCGGCGAACTGGCGGCCAAGGCCGGGCTGGCCTGGGAGCGCGATGAAGCCCTGGAGATACAGGCCGTGCGCTGGGCAACCGGTCGCGGCAACCGCAACGGACGTTGCGCTTATCAGTTTGCCCGTTACTGGGTCGGCCTGAAATTGTTGGAGCACAAGGCATGATCGATTTGAACGCTGCCGGCGAAGGCCTCGATGGCTACGGCTTGTTATCGGCACAGCTGGAATCCTTGCTGGCCGATGAGCGTGATTTCATCGCCAATGCCGCGCAGTTCTCGGCCTTTCTGTTCACGCAACTGGAAGACCTGAACTGGGCTGGTTTTTACCTCAATCGCAATGAAGAACTGGTCCTGGGGCCGTTCCAGGGCCAGATCGCCTGCGTGCGGATTCCCTTTGGCCGCGGCGTCTGCGGCACGGCGGCAGCGACCCGGCAGACCCAGCGCGTCGAAGATGTCCATGCGTTCCCTGGGCACATCGCCTGCGACAGTGCGTCGAACAGCGAGCTGGTGGTGCCGCTGGTCAAGGACGGGCGCCTGATCGGCGTGCTCGATCTGGATAGCCCGAAATTGGCGCGTTTCAGCGACCATGACCAGGCCGGCATTGAAGCGTTGGCTGCGATCTTCCTGCGCCTGACGGATTGCTGATCATGCCCTCAGCCCGGCCTTGGCCAGCAGGCTGTCGGGGTCGACTTCATCGATCTGGTGCGGGTCGAGGAACTGCTCGGCGTAGCTCAGGTAGATCTTTTCCTCGATGAACAGCCCGAACAGTTCGGGATCGATATGGGCGTCACGGCACATGGTGGCCATGATGCCCAGGGCCTCGCTCAGCTTCTTCGCTTTCTTGTAGGGGCGGTCGGCCGCTGTCAGTGCTTCGAAGATGTCGGCAATCGCCATCATGCGTGCCGGCAGGCTCATTTCCTCGCGTTTGAGGCGCTTGGGATAACCGCTGCCGTCCATCTTCTCGTGATGACCGCCGGCGATCTCCGCCACATTGTTCAGGTGGCTGGGGAAGGGCAACTGGCTGAGCATCAGGATCGTCTGCACCATGTGATTATTGATGACGTAGCGCTCCTCGCGGGTCAGCGTGCCGCGCGTGATGCTCAGGTTGTAGAGCTCGCCGCGGTTGTATTTCCAGGCCGGCACATCGAGCTGGAAGCCCCACGGGTTGTCCGCCGGGATCAGTTCAGCCGCGTGGCGCTCGAACAGGTGCTCGGGCTTGTCCGCCAACAGCGGCTCGGTGACCGGTAGCGTCGGCTTGGGCGTGCGGGCCTGGCGCCGATTCTCTTCCCAGGAAACCCCCAGGCGATCGTCGAGGGTCCGGGTCCATGGGCGTTGCGCGATGTGTTGCAAGCGTTGCAGGTCGGCCTCGGCCATGGCTTCGGAGCCCAGGTTGCAGCGCGCGACAAAAGCGAAGTCGTCATCCAGGGCCGTCAACGTCGCGTCACGCTGCTGCGCCAGGGATGACGACTCGCCGCCGTTTGCCACGGCCCGCCAGTAATCGATCCAGGCGTCGCGCTTGAGCACTTCGAAGCGGGTGCGTACTTCGTGGATCCGGTCGTTCAGGGTTTCCAGTTTGGTGGCTTTGTCGACGACGTATTCAGGGGTGGTGACCTTGCCGCAGTCGTGCAGCCAGGCAGCGATGTGCAGGGCTTCCCATTCATCCTCTGTGGGCTGATAGGCGTCGAATGCCGGCGCCTGGCTGGCGGCGGCGGCCTGGGCGAGCATCAGGGTCAGGACCGGCACCCGCTGGCAATGGCCACCGGTGTAGGGGCTCTTGGCATCGATCGCGCCAGCCAGCAATTGGATGAAGGCGTCCAGCAGTTGTTTTTGCTTGGCTTGCAGGCGCTGGCCTTCGATGCTCACGGTGGCGGCGCCGGACACGGCCTGGAGGAAGGCGATGCGGTCGGGCTGGAGTTTTTCCAGGTCGGCTTCGGTGCCGCTGTCGGTGATCAGCAACACCAACACGCCGACGGTTTCCTGGTGACGATTGCGCAGGCGGATGCCAATCAGATGGGCTCGAGGCGAGTCCAGTGCCCGCAGGATGCCCTGCAGGTCGGCCGCCTGCTCGAAGCCCAGGGAGGTCACCAGATTGTCCGAGACGGCCAGTTGCTGGAGCCATTGCGGGCTGTCGCCAGCCAGCAATTCAAGATTGCGCAGCTTGAAGGTTTCGAGGTCCCTGGGCGTGCCATCGATCACCAGCCCGTAGGGCTTGAACCGATTGTCGTCGTTCTCGCGCAGGTAGATCAGGCCGGCCTGGGCCTGGCCGATTTTTACGGTTTCGAACAACACCCGCTCCAGCAGTGGGATGAAGCGTGTTTCGGCGCGCAGGCTGGCGGTGATTTCAAAGAAACTCGCCAGGGTGTCTTTCATGCGCGCCATCGAGACGCTCAACTGGTCGACCTCCAGCACCGGGGAGCGGCGTGACACCGGGTAGTTGAAATCGAAGCTGCGAATGGCGTCGGCTTCCTGCACCAGTTCGCGCAACGGCTTGACCAGGATCCTCGACGTCAACCAGCCCAGGGGCAGGCACAGCAGCAGGGTGGCGAGGGTGATGAGCGCGCCTTGCCAGCGCATGCGATAGGCGTTGTCCAGCAGCTCGTCTTCAGGCACCAGCAACGCCAGTTCCAGGCCTTGGGGCCCGCCTTCCTGCATGTGGCTGCGGGAAACGATCCACTGGCGTCCAGCCGCTTCCAGGCGGGTCGTGTCAGCGTTGTCATCGAGGACGGCGGCGATGGCCGGGCTGAGGTCGCGGGCCTTGATCAGGCGCGCCGACTTGGCGTCGGCGAGCAGCCGGTCGCTGTCGGGATAACCCACGGCGTTGCCCTTGGGGTCGAGCAGGACGATCTCGGTGCCGTTAGTGACCTTGTGCTTGGCCAGGGTCTGGGACAGGGCCGCCAGGGTCAGGTCGGCGCCGATGACCGCTTGCTCGCCGCTACGCCGGGCCAGGGTGGTGCCGACATTGTGGGTGGAGAAAAAAACGTAGGGTTCGGTGGTGATCTGCTCGGCGCTGTCGGCGGCGCTGCGAAACCAGCCACGGTTGCGCGGATCGTAGGTTTCGTCGGCGATGTCCCGGCGATTGATGAGCGTCAGGGTCTCGTCGTAGAACAGCGACTGGGAATGGACCGGGCCTTGCTCGGAGGCTCGCTCAACGGTCCAGACCTGATAGGCCGCCTCGGCGGGTGCCTGCAAGGCGGTTCTCAGGGCTGGGGTGCGCAATGGCCGAACCATCAGGAAGTTGCCACGCTGATCGCCCAGGTACAACGACGCCAGGTTCGGGTTGTCCCGTAGTGCCTGGCTGAAGGGCGCGAGCAGGGCCAGGCGTTGCGCCATCTGCGGCGTACGTGTCGCCGGGTAATCGGCCAACAGGCTCAACAGGTGGCGGATGGGTTCGTAGGTGTCATACAGGTCCAGGCGCACGTCCTGCTCAATGCGGTTGAACAGTTTTTCACTGCTGGAAAGGATGATTTGCGTGGTTTGCCGGTAGTTGAAAATGCCCAGCACCACCCCGGTCAACAACAAAAGCAGGGTAAACATCACGCTGATATGGACGTGCAGGGGGAACCGGCGTTTGTCCGGACGCGGTGCGCTGGGCATTGCAGTCACTCCATGGGGGCAGGGGGCGTTCTCGATGGTGTTTCCGCGTGCAAGGGAAACCGATCGAGAACCCCCCAGGTACGCACTGCTGAGCGAATAGCATAGTAAACACTGGGTTATTTTGCCTTGGCGATTTCCGTTTCCAGGGCCCGCTCCAGTTCGGTCATGGCGCGGTCGAGGGCATCGATGCAGTCGCTGATGCGTTCAGGTGCCTGTGCCTGATGACACGCCTGTTCCAGCGCCTCGCACCGCTGGATCAAAGAGGTCGCCTGGACGATGCGGGCGACGCCTTTGATCTTGTGCGCCGTTTCGGTCAGCGCTTGCCGGTTCGCTCCCCGGGCGACGTCGAGCAACTCCTGGCGATCCGCGCGGCTGCTGCTGAGTAACTCCGCCAGCAGGCGCCGGTTCGACGAAGGGTCGCCGCCGGTCAACGCCTGGAGGCTGTGGAGGGAGAAAACCGCTGGATGGCCGACCGGTTTGACGGTCTTGATCCACTGGCTCAGGGCGCTCAGGCTGATCGGTTTGAACAGGCAATCATCCATTCCGGCGTCCAGGCAGCGTTGTTTTTCCTCCGGCTGGGCATTGGCGGTGAACCCCAGGACCGTGCAGGGCGCCCGTCGCTGTTCGGACTCCTCGCGACGAATCGACCGGGCCAGTTCGTAGCCGCTCATGATGGGCATGTTGCAATCGGCAATGACCAGATCGAAATCGCCTTTTTGCCAAACTTCGAGCCCATGGGCGCCATCGTGGGCGATCTGGTAGTGATGGCCGAGGTATTCCAATTGCTGGGACATCAGCAAGCGGTTGGCCGGGTGATCGTCCACGATCAGGACGTTCAAGATGGCCTGTGCCGTTTCGATGACCGGTTCCAGTGGGGCGCTGACCGGCGCCGTTGACAGGACGGTGAGGTGCAGGCGGACCTGGACTTGGGTGCCGACGCCGGGTTGGCTGCTCATATGGAGGTTGCCGCCCATCATCTGACACAGGTTGCGACTGATCACCAGCCCCAGTCCCGCGCCTTTGCGGGCCATCCGGCTGCTGTTATCGACCTGGGCAAAAGGCTCGAACAATCGATGCAGATCGGCCGGGCCGATGCCGATGCCGCTGTCGTTGACTTCCAGATGCATGTCCAGGACATCGTCCCGCTCGGTTGGGGATAGCCGGACCTTGACCACGACCTGGCCCTGCTCGGTAAATTTAAGGGCATTGCTGATCAGGTTCGACAGCACCTGCTTGAATCGCAAGGGGTCTATCGACACGTCAGGGTTTCCCTCGCCGGCGTCGAACTGCAACGACAACACCAGGTTTTTTTGCCGGGCCACGCCCTCGAAGACCCGTATGACCGATTGCAGCAGGGCCCTGAGATTGACGCGTTCGGGGGCCAGGCTCAGATGGCCGGATTCGATACGGGCGATGTCGAGGATATCGCCGATCAGCTCGAGCATGCCGGACGCCGACTCGTACGCGACTTCGATGGTCGAGCGGTCCAGGTGGCCCTTGTCGGCGTGTTTCAGGGCCAGCTCGAGCATGCCGATCACCGCGTTCATGGGGGTGCGGATTTCATGGCTCATGGTGGCGAGGAACGTGCTTTTGGCGCGGTTCGCGTCATCGGCCCGTTGCTTGGAGGCGCGCAATTCCTCGAATAACTGCCGTCGTTCACTGATGTCGATCCAGCCGCCAATGATGCCTTGCACTTCGGCGGCGGAGTTTCGGTAGGGGAGGATCCAGTGATAGATCGTCAGCTTCCGGTCGCCGATGTGCAGCGGGCGGTCGACGATCAGGGCGCTGCCTTCGGCCATGACGCGTTGGTAGTCCGCCTGGTACTCCTGCGCTTCGAAGGCGTTGCTCATGGAGCCTGGCATCGAGTCCTTGCCGATGACGTCTTCACGCCTGGCGTTGAACGCTTCCAGGTAACTGTCGTTGCAGCTTTGCAGGATACCGTTGCGATCCCTCACGTAGATGGGGTGCGGGGTGCCGTTGAGCAGTGCGTGCATGAATTCCAGTTGATCGTTGAGCGCCAGTTCCGCCCGTTGACGTTGCCTGATCTGGCGCCGCATGTAGGCGTTCCAGGCCAGGGACAGCAGCAGCAACAGGCCAACCCCCGCGACGACCTGGAAGAACAGGCGATTATAGGTGCGCCAGGTGTGTTCCGAGGGCGAGACGTAACCGCGCCAGCGGTTGTTGATGACGCCCAGTTCGTCAGGGTCGATGCTGGTCAGGGCCTTGTCGAGGATGGCGTTCAACTCGCTGGCGTGTCTGGCGGTGGCCAGCGCGAACAGGGCTTGCTGGGTGCCCACCGTGCTGCTGATTTGCAATCTGTCCCGCCAGGCGTGGGAGGAGATGAAGTAGTTGGCCATCACCTGCGAGTGCACGCTGCCGTCGACCTGGCCATGGGCGAGCATTTCCACGGCGCGCACGGAGCCGTCCGTTTCGATGATCCGGATATTCGGGTACTGGCTGCGTAGCCAGTCAATGACGGGGTTGCCTTTGGCGATCGCCAGGCTGGCTTGGCCGAACTGATCGAGTGTCGTGGGGGTGTCGGACTGTTTGCGAGTCAGCAGGACGAACGCGCTGTCGATGTAGGGGCGGCTGAATTTCAACTGGCGTTGCCGTTCACTGCTGGGCAACAGTGCGGCGATCATGTCGGCTTGATCGTTCAGGACGGCAGCGATCATCTCACTGTCGTTCTGGTGGCGCTGGATGTCCAGGCGCAAGCCGGTGCGCAACCGGATCAGTTCAAGCAGGTCGGCACTGATGCCGCGAAAATCGCCGTCCGGATCGAAGAAGGTGAAGGGGGCGGAGGTTTCGTTCACCACCACCCGGACCACCGGATGCCTGTCCAGCCAACGTTGCTCGCGGTCGGTCAGTTGTACCCGGTGATCGGTGAGGTACAAGTCGCTGCCCGCACTCCAGCGTTTGGAGATGGCCGCCTGCTCGGCAATGGGGACCTGGTTCAGTATGGTGTTGATGATTTCCAGCAAGCGGGTATCGCCGCGGCGAACGGCGAAACCGAATCCATAGGTTTCATGCTTGCCGAAGCTGGCCATGCGGATATTGCTCAGGTAGCCCTTGCTGATCATGTAGTGGGTGGACAGGGTATCGCCGAGAAATACATCGGCCTGGCCAAAGGCGACGGCATTGATGGCGTTCTGGTAGGACGGGTAGGTGGTGATGATCGCCTTGGGGTAGAGTTTTTCGATTTCCCGCAGCGGCAGGTAGTGATAGACCATGCTCAGCCGCAACCCCTTGAGGTCTTCATTCAGGGATCGGCTTTCATCCGTTCGGGTGACGAGCACGGGTTGATCCACCGCGTATGGCGTCGATAGCACAATGTCGGGATCGCGGGCTTCGAAACCGTTGGCGGTGCCAAGCATATCGATGTGCCCGTTCTTGAGAGCCGCCATGGCGGCCTCACGGGAAGCGAAGCGCAGGACGCTGATGGGCCGGCCGGTGGCCTTGGCGACAATGTTGGCATAGTCGGCGGTCAGGCCTTCGTAGTCGCGTCCACTGGCGGAGAGATCGAAGGGCGGGTAATCAGGTGCGGAGGTGCCCAGGACCAGTTCCGGTCGGTCTTTTAGCCAGGCGCGGTGAGCGTCATCGAGTTTGATCTCGGCCTGAGCCGTGGACGACCGACCCAGCAGCGTGTACTGCCCGGGCGTCTCTGGCGTCGCCGCGAGCGCTCCTGAGTACAACGCTACGCTGATCAGCAAGAGACATTCGGTTATGCGTCTGAGCATGATGTTTCTCACACCAGCGCGTTGCGCTTCGCCATTTCAATCAGCTCGACCAGGGACTTGACCTTGAGTTTCTGCATCAGACGTTTTTTATAAGTGCTGACGGTTTTATTGCTGAGAAACATCCCCTTGGCTATTTCCTTGTTGGTACGGCCCTGGGCAAAAAGTTGCAGCACCATCAGTTCCCGATCGTTGACGCTTTTGAAAAGGTCCAGCTCTACACTGCGTGGATCATCCGGGCGTACCGGGTTCAGCGCCTGGCTGGGAAAATAGTTGTAGCCGGACAATACCGCTTTGATCGCACTGACGAGTTCGCTGAGGTCTTCCTGCTTACAAACGTAACCAGAGGCACCGGATTGCATGCATCGGATCCCGAAGAGCGTCGGCGATTGTGCCGTGAGCACCAACGTCTTGAGCGGCGTGGTCATGGCGTTGAAGCGTGACAGGATTTCCAACCCGTCGAGTTTGGGGATGCTGATGTCCAGGATAACCAGGTCTGGCATGCACTCGCGCACCATTTGCATCGCGTCGACGCCGTTGTCAGTTTCTCCTACGACCTTATAACCCTCATGTTCCAGGAGCATGCGAACGGCGAGGCGAATGACCGGATGATCGTCGACAATGAAAACGGAGTTCATGAATAAATACCCTGCGAACTTGAATAAAGCGCGCACCTTAGCCCACTTACAGCCAGGGCCGTACGAAGAGACAGGCATGCAACTTCAATTTCAGAAGTTTCCTACAAAAAAAGAGGCAAGATATTACGACGTAAACGGTTTTTTAGTAGGTGGATGACAATAAAGAGGGGGAGTTTTTGGCAACGAGTGAAGGAATATTTCTTTGATTGTGTTTTTTGCGCAAACAAAGGAAGCGTTTAAATCAGGGTTCGTGTAAGCCAAACATTTATTTATCTAGTTCAAACTTCCTGTGGCGCAGCGCTACAAAATTCACATTCACCGCCGTTCCCTGTGGGAGCGAGCTTGCTCGCGATGACGGCGGCACATCCTGCATCGATGAGCACAGATCTACCGCCATCGCGAGCAAGCTCGCACACAGGTTTTGTGCCAGGTGCCGCACACCGTCGACTCCCCGCCTTTTATTGACGCGTACGGCCCGTCATCTCCTGGGCCATCTCGCTGGCGTAGCTGTCAGTCATGCCGGCGATGAAATCGATCATGCGCAAGAACGCACCATGCAAAGGGCCGTTGGGATCCGGCGCATTGTTCCCCAGCAGGTCGAGGATGCGGCGATTCTTGAACGAAGGCGTGCGCCCGCCGTGCTGTTCGAGGGCGGCGCCGCAAAAGCCGTTGAGCAGGATTTCCAACGTGGTGTAGGCACCGATTTCATGCAGGGTCTTGCGCTTGTCCTGGAAAATTTTCCGCCGTGCCATGTCCTTGGCATTCAACACGCAACGTTTTGCCGGGCCGTGCATATGTTCCACCAGGTCCCCTGGCAGCGTGCCGGCCAGCAACGCTTCCTGCTGCTCGACAAACGCCCGGGCGGCGGCGTTGGTCAAGTGTTCGATGGCCTTGCCCCGCAGGATCGCCAGCTTGCGCCGCCGAGAGTCCTGCGGCCCGAGCTGCCGGTAGGTGTCCGGAAGATCGTCGCCTACCAGGTCCAGGAGCAGCGATTCCACCTGGGGGTATTCCAGAAGATCCATCTCCACGCCGTCTTCCAGGTCGATCAGCGCGTAGCAGATGTCATCGGCGGCCTCCATCAGATACACCAAGGGATGCCGTGCCCAGCGTTGATCCTCGATCTGTGGCAAACCGAGCTTGTGGGCAATCTGTTCCAACAGTGGCAGTTCGCTCTGGTAGCAACCGAACTTATGCTTCTTGTAGCCCAGGGAGTCGGCGTGACGGGCGGTCCAGGGGTATTTCAGGTAGGTGCCGAGGGTGGCATAGGTCAGCCGGGTTCCGCCGTCGAACTGATGGTATTCAAGCTGGGTAAGGACGCGGAAGCCCTGGGCGTTGCCTTCGAAGTTGAGAAAGTCGTTGCGCTCGGCTTCGCTCATGGCATCGAGCCAGCCACGCCCGGCGGCCTGCTGGAACCAATAGCGAATGGCGTCCTCGCCGGAATGACCGAACGGCGGGTTGCCAATGTCGTGGGCCAGGCAAGCCGATTGCACCACCATGCCCAGGTCGCTGGGCTCGCACCAGTCGGGCAGGGCGTTGCGGATGGTTTCGCCCACACGCATGCCCAGGGAGCGCCCGACGCAACTGACTTCCAGGGAATGGGTCAGGCGCGTATGGATGTGGTCGTTGCTGGATACCGGATGCACTTGCGTCTTGCGTCCGAGGCGGCGGAAGGCACCGGAAAAGATGATGCGGTCGTGGTCCTTGTGGAAGGGACTACGGCCCAGCTCTTGTGGGCTGTGCAGCGGTTTTCCGAGACGTTCGCGAGTCAGCAGGGTATGCCAATCCAAGGCCGGTTGCTCCGTTCGATGAGGTCGATGCCCTAGCTTCCCGGTTCGTGGGGTGGCGTGCAAGGCCTATAGGCCTGCGCAGGCTGGATACATACCCTTTGTGACGAGGGAGCTTGCTCCCGCTGGACTGCGAAGCAGGCCAAATTTTGTGAGTGCTTCGCACTCAAGCGGGAGCAAGCTCCCTCGCCACAGGTGTAGGTTTTTCAGGGTTTGCGCAGGGTCTTGGCCAGCTTGATCAGCGGCAGCAATGTGGTTGCCAGGCGGATCAAGCCTGTTACACCACCGCCACCACCACGGCGGGTCCGTTTGCCAGTGAGAAAGCCCAGCAGGGACACCGCCGCCACGCCCCACAGTGGCGCATGCTTGATGCCGAAGCCTTCGTGCCAGCTTTGCGTCAAGCCGCGCACTCGATGCAAAGGCTGCAACAACTGGCGCGTCTCTTGCCGGATTTCCTGGCGATGCATTTCCATGCGCAGGCGCACCAGTGCCTTGCGCATTTCCTGTCGTGTCCGGGCTTGGGGGATATCAGGCAGGCTCATGGCAGCAGGCGCTCCCGGTCATTGGCCAGTTCTTCGAGGGTGGCATTGAAAGGGGAGGACTCGTCATAGATCGCCGCCTTGAGCCGCAGACCGCAAAACAGGGCCGCCAGCAGGTAAAACAGACACAGGCCGATAATGCCCGACAGACGATAGGTGTCCCACACCAGGATCAGCACCAGCGCCGAAAGCCCGACCAACAGCAGCAAGCCGAATACCAGCGCAAGGCCGGCGAACAGCAGGAGGCTGACGGTGCGTGCCTTCTGTTCCTGCAGTTCCATGCCGAACAATTCGACGTGACTGTGCAGCAAGCCTAGAAACGCCGCGCCCAGGCGGCGCGCTGTAGGTTGTGTGCCCGCTTCGGACGAGCCGGATTCGTCGATACCCATGATCAGCGCCGTGTTGCCAACAGACCAATCAGAAAACCAACGCCCGCGGCGATGCCCACCGATTGCCAAGGGTTGGCCTGTACGTACTCCTCGGTGGCGACTACCGCAGCCTGGCCGCGTTCGCGCATGGAATCTTCGGTCAGCTTGAGTGTTTCGCGGGCGCGCAGGAGGGTTTCGTGGATCTGGCTGCGTAGTGCATCGGCTTGATCGCCTGCCAGCGTCGCGGTGTGATCGAGCAAGCGCTCCGTGTCGCTGACCAGCGTCTGGAAATCTTCCATCAGAATTTCTTGAGCAGTCTTTGCCTGGGTTCTGGCCATGGGTGAATCTCCGTAAGTGACGTCTGAAGCGTTCGAGTATGAGCCTTGCCGGAAGGTTCAGTGCAAGTGGCTGGTACAACTTTTGCTCAGGCTTGCGCCATGTACTGGTGCGTTAGCCCGTGCCAGTGCGCTGAAGCTGGGCGCAGGCCCGTAAAACCTTAACCCAAATAATTAAAACCCGCGAAGCGGGGCTTCGTTTGCCCGTTCTGGTGCACCAAAGCGGTTCATCGACCTGTATTCGGTCGTTGGTCCGTTTCAACTTGGTGCGTTTGTGAGGTGAGCGAACCGGCTTGGTGCTTTTTTCAACTTTTTCAGGTCTGCCAACACCATGGAAGATATGCAAAGTGCCGTGGACAGTCTGGTCCACAGCTCCAACACGCTGTTCATCCTGCTCGGCGCGGTCATGGTCCTGGCCATGCATGCCGGCTTCGCGTTCCTGGAGGTGGGAACGGTCCGGCAAAAGAACCAGGTCAATGCGTTGTCGAAAATCCTCAGCGATTTTGCGGTCTCGACCCTGGCCTATTTCTTTGTCGGCTATTGGATTTCCTACGGCGTGACCTTCCTGCAACCGGCAGCGGTGCTCAATGTCGATCATGGCTACAGCCTGGTGAAGTTCTTCTTCCTGCTGACCTTTGCTGCGGCGATCCCAGCCATCATTTCCGGCGGTATTGCCGAGCGCGCGCGGTTCGCCCCGCAGTTGTGCGCCACGGTGCTGATCGTGGCGTTTGTCTATCCGTTTTTCGAAGGTTTGGTCTGGAACGGCAATTTCGGCCTGCAGGCGTGGCTGCAAGCCCGGTTCGGCGCCAGTTTCCATGACTTCGCCGGTTCCGTGGTGGTGCATGCCATGGGTGGGTGGCTGGCGCTGGCCGCCGTGCTCTTGCTCGGCCCGCGTAATGGCCGCTACCGGGACGGTCGCCTGGTGGCGTTCGCGCCTTCGAGCATTCCATTCCTGGCCCTGGGCTCGTGGATCCTGATTGTCGGCTGGTTCGGCTTCAACGTGATGAGTGCCCAGACCTTGCCAGGGGTAAGCGGGTTGGTCGCGATCAATTCGTTGATGGCGATGGTGGGCGGTACCGTGGCGGCATTGATTGTCGGGCGCAATGACCCAGGTTTCCTGCACAACGGCCCGCTGGCCGGGCTCGTGGCCGTCTGCGCCGGTTCCGACCTGATGCACCCGGTGGGTGCGCTGGCCACCGGTGCCATTGCCGGTGCCCTGTTTGTCTGGTGCTTCACGGCAGCCCAGGGCAAATGGAAGATCGACGATGTGCTCGGCGTCTGGCCGCTGCATGGGCTGTGCGGGGTTTGGGGCGGCGTTGCCTGTGGCGTCTTTGGCCAGAGTGCCTTGGGCGGCCTGGGTGGGGTCAGCCTGATCAGCCAGTTGATCGGCACGGCGCTGGGCGTGGTCATCGCCCTGGCCGGTGGGTTCGCGGTTTATGGCGCCATCAAGGTTGTGCTGGGGCTGCGCCTGACCCAGGAAGAAGAGTATTACGGCGCCGACCTGTCGATTCACAAGATCGGCGCGGTCAGCCAGGACTGATCGCTGCATTAGTGGTCGCTTAAGGCTCCTTGTCTTGGTTGCCAGGGTAAAAACCGTGGAGCAGGCGGTAGCGGTCGTGGCGGACCTGATCCACGTGATGCCGGACCTGCTGTTCAGGCAGGCCGAGCATGATCAAGGCGTGGGAGGCCAGCATCAGGCTCGACTCCAACAGCTCGGGGACCACTTCGCTGGCCCCGGCCGCCTGCAACTCGGCCAGTTGGCTGTCGTCACGGGTGCGCACCAGAATCGGCACCTGTTGGTTGATCCGCCGGGCCGCCTGGAGCACGGTGATGGCGATGTCGGTCTTGTCCACCGCGATCACCAGCAGCCGGGCGCGGTTCAAGCCAACGGCGGTGAGCAAGTCCCCTCGTCGGGAATCGCCATAATGCACGCAGTTCTCGCCGACGGTGGCTTCCTGGATGATCACCGGGTCGTCATCCAGGGCGACGAACGCCTGGCCTTCGCGACGCAGGAAGCGTCCGATGGATTGGCCGACGCGTCCGTAGCCGCAAATCACCACATGATTCGACAACCCGGCATTGAGTGCGCTGATCTGGTCCAGTTGTGCCTCTTCGTTGGGTTTGCGATGCAGGCGTGCGGCGATGCGTGGCGCCGCGCGCAACAGCAACGGGGTCAGCAGCATCGAGCAGAACGTCGCAGCCAGCAGCAGGCCGCTGATGTCGGCGGGCATGAGTCGGTTCTGCTGCATCAGCGCCATCAAGGCAAAGCAGAATTCGCCGCCCTGGGCCAAGGCCAGGCCGCTGCGCCAGGCGGTTTCACGGTCGCTGCCGCGCCATTTCACCAGGACGGCGACCACGCAGCCCTTGATGAGCATCAAGCCGAGGGTCAATCCCAGGATCAACAGGCCATCATCAAGGAACAGTTGCAGGTCGATCAGCATGCCGATGCTGACAAAAAACAGCCCCAGCAGGATGTCACGGAACGGGCGTATATCGGCCTCGATCTGATGCCGGTAGTGGCTTTCCCCCAGCAGCATGCCCGCCAGGAAGGCGCCCAGGGCCGGCGATAATCCGAGCAGGTGGGTCAGCCATGCCGTCAGCAGCACGATCACCAGGGCCAGCAGCACGAACAGTTCCGCGGACCGGGACGCCGCCACTTCATGGAACAGCCGTGGCAGCAGCAATCGGCTGGCCAGCAGCAGGCCGCCAAACAACACCAGGGTCTTGCCCAGGGTCAGGGGCAGCGCCCAATACCATGGGTGCTCGCTACTGCCGGCGAAGACCGGCACCAGGGTCAACAGCAGCACCGCGACAACGTCCTGGAACAACAACACACCGATGGCGTTCTGGCCGTGGCTGCTGAAGATCTCGCCCAGGCTGGTCAACTCCTTGCTGACAATGGCCGTGGAGGACAAGGCCAGCCCGGCGCCGAGCAGCAACGCGGCGATCGCTGGGGCGCCGCATAAAGCGAGCAATCCTGCCAGCAGCGCTCCCGAGCACAGCACCTGCAGGCTGCCCAGGCCGAACACGACCCGGCGCAGTTCGAGCATTTTCGACAGGGAAAACTCCAGGCCCAACGAGAACAGCAGGAACACCACCCCAAGCTCGGCCAGGTCTGGCAATTCTTCGCTGTCGTTGACCCAGTCCAGCGCGGTAGGGCCGACCGCCAGCCCGACGCAGAGATAACCCAGCACCGGTGGAAGGCGCAGCCGCCTGAACAGGGCGATGACCACCAGGGACGAGGCGAGGATGATCAGCAGGTTGGCAAACAAGGGGAACTCCGTTTCAAGGTACAACGCACAGCGTAGAAGGGAAAACGCGACAAGCGTCGCTGGAAAAGCATTTGCGTTCAGTGATTTGCATCAGCGTTTTACCGAAACACCCTGAAGCGAGCCAGCGACTCGACGGTTTTCCGAGGCGAGCCTAGAATGACCGTCTATCTTTTTTGGGTCTACCCGCCATGCCTCCTGAATGCCAATTGTTCGGTACCCTGGGGTGCCATCTTTGCGAAGTCGCCGAAGCTGAACTGATGCCTTTGGTCGAACATGGATTGTTGGTGGAATTGGTGGACATTTCAGAACGTGAAGACTGGGTCGAGGACTATGGGCTGCGTATTCCCGTGCTGCGCAGGCTGGATACCGGTGCCGAGCTGGACTGGCCCTTCGATACCGAACAGATCGTGACATTCCTCCGTTGAACGGCTCGTTCGTCAGTTCCTGACACTGTGGTTGGCGAAAATATCGCGCTTCGGTTACTGTATGCCCATACAGCTATCTGGAGTGCACCCCTTGGTCAATGTCGAACAACTGAAAGCCAGCGTAAACAGGATGTCCGCGGACGTTGTGCATGAGGCGGTCCTGGAGCTTCGCCTGGATGGCTTGGTGACCGAAGGCAAGACACCCTTCAATAAACTGCACTTCAATACCTGCTTCGCCGAAATCGAAGCGTTGTTCCAGCGCGCCGGCTATCACAAGCAGTTGGATGTGGTGGGTTACCAGGGCTTGCTGTACGCGCTCTACGATCCGGGTCGCTGGGAGGCGGTGGACGTACTGCGCTGGTTGAAAGAGTTCACCGAAGCGGCGGCAAAACCGACGTCGGCCACGGCGTAAAGCAATCATCGCTGGGCTGGCTGGGGCGACTGTCGGATAATGCCGGCATGCCAAATATCCAAGAGTTTTTAATGTCCGGTTCATCGTTTTCCGCCGCTCAGCATCAGGCCAGTACGTTGTACCTGCCGCCCGGTTCCTGGCCGACGGTGTTGGAATGCCTGTGCGAGCATTTCAGCGCCATCAGCCGTGAACAGTGGCTGGACCGGATCGCCCGGGGCCGGGTATTGGACGCGGAGGGCAAGGCGATCCCTGTCGACTTGCCGTACCGCGAAGGTTTGCGCATCCACTACTTCCGGGAAGTACCCGACGAGAAACCGATTCCGGTGGTGGAGTCGATCCTATACGCCGACGAGCACCTGGTGGTGGCAGACAAACCGCATTTTCTGCCCGTCACTCCGGCGGGCGAGTATGTCGAGCAAACCTTGTTGCGACGGTTGATCCGGCGGCTGGACAATCCGCATCTGGTGCCCCTGCACCGCATCGATCGGCATACGGCCGGGCTGGTGTTGTTTTCGGCCAACCCGCAAACCCGTTCGGCGTATCAGTCATTGTTCCCGACACGGCGAATCGAGAAACGCTACCAAGCCATTGCCCGTGCGTTGCCTGGGTTGAACTTTCCCCTGGTGCATAAAAGCCGGATGATTGATGGCGAACCGTTCTTCCGGATGCAGGAAGGGCAGGGCGAGCCCAATACCGAAACGGCCATTGAAGTGTTGGAAAGGAAGGGTGAGTTGTGGCGTTATGGCTTGTATCCGGTTACGGGTAAGAAGCATCAATTGCGGGTTCACATGAATGCCCTTGGGGCGGGGATCTGCAATGATCCGTTTTATCCGGATGTGCTTCGGGATGTTGAGGATGATTATGCCAATCCTTTGAAATTGCTGGCTCAGGGGTTACGTTTTGTTGATCCGGTGAGTGGTCGGGAGCGGGTGTTCGAGAGTGGTATTTCGTTGCAGTGGTAGTTGGTTTAGAACCCGCTATAACTGCGTGAAGTTTTGATTTTTTCGTTAGGAGCAAGAGCAGGGCACACGCTGGTATCTATGTGGCCGAGCCACCGCTATCGCGAGCAAGCTCGCTCCCACATTGGATTTTCAGCAGGCCCAAGGCCCATGTGCACCGCACAACCTGTGGGAGCGAGCCTGCTCGCGAAGAGGCCGGCCCATCCAACGCCACCGCAAACTGACACACCGCTTTCGCGAGCAAGCCCGCTCCCGCAGGGGTAACACGGTCTCACCAATAACCAGGTCGGCTAGCCTAAAACCAAAACCAAGCCCCAAAAAAAACCGGCGCTTCCCTCTTCAGGAAGCGCCGGTTTTTAACAACATCGGGCAGCAGCGTTACAGATTACAAATCCTTAACGGTACGAACCTGATCCTTGTTCACGCGAGTCTGCTTGCCATCCAGTTGTTCGAATTCGTAGAAGCCGCTTTCTTCATCGAAATGTGGGGTATCGACGGCCTGGATTTCGCGACCGTCATTCAAGGTGATCACCGTTGGCGAAGCGCACCCGGCAAGGGTGGCGAGGCCCAGAGCGAGCATGAACGTGGCGAGGGTCCGTTGTGTCATGGTGTTTCTCCGAAATGGATTCTTCAAGTTACTGACCTTCAGACGTATACATTGCGCGCAAGTTCCTGGCTAGTGTCAATCTGACACGCCTTTATGTCGGGCCAATAGTTCCGGGGTGTTCAGATTGGCCAGTCGCGGATCATCGGCAGGGCATTGCAAGGCAACGGCGTGCAGCGCGCGCATGATGCGGCCGGGGCTGCGTTCGCCTTCGCTCCAGGCCTGTTCGAAGCGTGCTGCCAGGGTCAACGGGATGACGCACAGCAGCGGTTCCCAATGCGCGCCGTGGCGCACCATCAACGGTTGGTCGGGGTGCTGGCTGGCCGTCCTGCACATATTGTCGAGCAGGCTTGCGTCGATTTGCGGCACGTCGCATGGCAGCACCAGTAGATACGGGTATCTCGCGGCCTTCAGACCTGCGCGGATGCCCGCCAATGGCCCGGGAAAATCACCTTCCTCATCGTGCACCAACTGATCGGCATACGGCGCATAACGTTGCGCATTGCGGTTGCAGGAAATGATCAGGTCATCGCTCATGGCGCGGGTCTGGCGATGGAGATGGGCAATCAGCGGTTCCCCTTGCCATTGCACCAGCCCTTTGTCCTGGCCGCCCATGCGTTGTCCGCGCCCACCGGCCAGGAGCAGAATGGAGCAGGATGGCAGTGGCGTTTCCGAGGTCATGGCGTGTCTCCGCACGGGCGAAAAAATGAAGCGCTGTGATATAACACCGGGCTGTTTCCTTCACAACTGGACGAGCCTATGAAAGCCAAGGCTGATGTACCTTTCGTGCCGCTCAATATCGCGGTGCTGACAGTCAGTGACACCCGTACCCTGGAAACCGATACGTCCGGGCAGGTCTTCGTCGATCGGCTCACGGCGGCGGGTCACAACCTGGCGGCACGGGTCCTGCTCAAAGATGATTTGTACAAGATCCGAGCACAAGTCGCGACCTGGATTGCCGAGGACGTGGTGCAAGTCGTGCTGATCACCGGCGGCACCGGTTTCACGGGGCGTGACAGTACGCCGGAAGCCGTCACGTGCCTGCTGGACAAGCAGGTCGATGGCTTTGGCGAGTTGTTCCGGCAGATATCCGTGGCCGACATCGGCACTTCCACTGTGCAGTCCCGTGCGCTGGCCGGCCTAGCCAATGGCACGCTGGTATGTTGCCTGCCAGGGTCGACCAACGCGGTGCGTACCGGATGGGATGGGATCCTGGCCGAACAATTGGATGTGCGGCATCGGCCATGCAACTTTGTGGCTCATTTGAAACAGGCAGCCCCTTGTGAATCCCGTGGGTAAACCGGGTAAGGCCGGCGCCTTGATGGCCGTTGAGGTGGCGCTGGAACGGCTGCTCAAGATGGCGGCGAGCACACCGATTGTCCAACGCGAGCGTTTGCCGTTGGCCGAGGCATCAGGGCGAGTGCTGGCCGAGGACCTGGTATCGACCCTTGACTTGCCGCCATGGCCCAACAGCGCCATGGACGGCTATGCCTTGCGGCTGGCGGACTGGAGCGGCGAGCCGTTGGTGGTCAGCCAGCGGATTTTTGCCGGGCAGGCGCCGGAGCCGCTGGCCGCTGGCACGTGCGCGCGGATCTTCACGGGGGCGCCAGTCCCTGCTGGCGCTGATTGCGTCGAGATGCAGGAAAATGCCGTGGTTGAAAGCGACCAGCGGGTGCGGTTTACCGAGCCCATGGTCAGTGGACAGAACATTCGTCCTCAAGGACAGGAGACCACCGTTGGCGAGCAGGTCCTCTCTGCCGGCACTCGCCTGGGGCCGATCGAGCTGGGCTTGGCGGCGTCCTTGGGCTGCGCATCGCTGGACGTGGTGCGCAAGGTCCGCGTCGCCGTTCTGTCCACGGGTGATGAGCTGGTTGAGCCCGGCCAGGCACTGGGGCCTGGTCAGATCTATAACAGTAACCGCGTGCTGCTGTGTGGTTGGCTACAACGCCTGGATTGTGAGGTGGTTGATGCCGGTATTCTGCCCGACGATTTGCCTGCCACCCGCGAGCGTCTGGCGCAGTTGTCGGATGTCGATCTGATCCTGTCCACCGGTGGTGTCTCGGTGGGGGAGGCGGACTTCCTCGGCATCGCCTTGCGTGAGGACGGTGAGCTGACACTGTGGAAGCTCGCCATCAAGCCAGGTAAGCCGCTGACGTTCGGGCATTACCGTGGCGTGCCGGTCATAGGCCTACCTGGAAATCCCGCGTCGACCCTCGTGACGTTCGCACTGCTGGCAAGGCCTTACCTGTTGAGACGCCAAGGCGTTCAGTCGGTGACGCCGCTCAAGTTCAAGGTGCCGGCCGGTTTCGCCTGGCCGAAGGCGGGCAGTCGCCGAGAATACCTGCGAGGCCGCATGGAGAATGGTCGAGCGGTCATCTACCGGAATCAGAGCTCGGGGGTCCTGCGCAGCGCGGCCTGGGCCGAAGGATTGGTCGAAGTGCTCGAAGGACAGACGCTGGTGGAGGGTGACGAAGTGGGCTTCATCCCCTTGAGCGAAGTCCTGGGCTAGCATGCCTACCAGTTGTTCTCCGGCCCGAGTGGGACGCTCGGGCCGTTGCGCGCCTCACCTTATCGCGTGAGCAGTATCACCAACTGATCGAATCGGTTGTTGGCGACCCAGCCCAGCAGGCCGAGCACCACCGCCGCGGCGCCAGCCGAATAGGCCAGCCTGTGGCGGATCACCTTGACGTCGGTACGAATTTCATCCATGTCTTTACGGATGTATTTGAGGTGGGTTTCCAGTTCAACGACGCGCGGTTCCAAATCAATTCCTCCAGCGGGATTACTGCAACTTTTGCATTCGTTTCGAGTATCGGCCTGCCCGCTTCCAAAGGACGCGAGCTGCCGGGGAGACAGCTTGTATTCACGGTTATGCATGGGACGGTCCATCCCCATAACTGTTCGAGCGAGTGATCCGGCCCCTGCGGGCCGTAACGTATCCATCCATGGGAGCATGCTTCCTTGTGTGGTGAGGTTTAAGCGATCCAGCAAAACATGAACCCAAGGTGTCTCAATACCACTGGAGGGTCAATTGAGCTGATTCGCCAGATCCTGTAAGAAAACTCTTCGAATCAGGGCGCGTTGATCGGACGAGCCGTCCTGCGCTTCTAAAATAATGAGGTGTACTGGGCTTTTTCGCTCGAATGAGCGGTCCCATGCCTGAACCTTCCAATGACGGAGACCACGATGAGCAAAGGCAAGGCGCTGTTGATTTTGCATGGCAAGCAAGCGCTCAACGAAGAGGTTCGCTCGGCCGTGATGCTCAAGCGCGAGCAGGGCTGGGACTTGGCGGTACGGTTGACCTGGGAAGCCGGTGATGCCCAGCGCTGGGTCGATGAAGCGCTGGCTGCCGGATATACGCGACTGATCGCTGGCGGCGGTGATGGGACCTTGCGTGATATCGCCGAAGCGATCGCTCATAAGTCCAGCGATGCCAGCCTGGTCCTGTTGCCGCTGGGCACGGCCAACGATTTCGCCCGGGCGGCCGGTGTGCCGCTGGAACCTGCGCAAGCCATGGATTTATTGGACGTTGCGCCGCGGGCCGTTGACGTGGGCGAAGTCGGCGGGCGGATTTTCCTGAACATGGCCACCGGTGGTTTCGGCAGCCAGGTGACGGCGAACACCTCCGAGGACCTCAAGAAGGTCCTGGGCGGCGCTGCCTATCTGTTCACGGGCCTGTCGCGATTCAGTGAGCTCAGTGCCGCCTATGGTGAGTTGCAGGGGCCCGATTTCCACTGGCAGGGCGATTTGCTCGCGCTGGGCATCGGTAATGGCCGGCAGGCGGGGGGAGGCCATGTGCTGTGCCCGGAGGCGTTGGCGGATGATGGATTGCTGGACATCAGCATCCTGCCGGCACCCCAGGAAGTGGTCAGCACCTTGAAGGACTTGCTCGCGGGCGGCCTGGGCATCGACAACATGTTTGTCCGCGCGCGCTTGCCCTGGGTGGAGATCAAGGTCGCGCAAGGCCTGGACATCAATCTCGATGGCGAGCCGTTGCAGGTCGATACCCTGCGCTTCACTGTCCGTCCAAAGGCGTTGCGGCTGCACCTGCCGTCCGATTCGCCGCTGTTGGGCGGCGCGACGGCGCTCAATCGTCCAGGCTGATGATTTGCTCGCGCACCGCGAACAGCACAAGGCCGGCCACGTCATGGATCTGTAGGCGCTTCATGATTTGCGCCCGGTGGGTTTCCACGGTCTTGATGCTCAGGTTCAGGCCGTTGGCGATTTCCCGGGTGGACTTGCCGCGCACGATCAGCCGCAGGATCTCCAACTGGCGTGCGGTCAGGTTATGGGTCTGGGCTGGGTCCGGCTGATGTTTCTGGACACGGGTCAGCGCCTGGTTGATCACGGTATGGGCGATGGCCGGGCTCAGGTAGCGTTCGTTGTTGCGCAGCGCCTCCAGGGCGTGTTTCAGCTCAGTGGCGGTGGTGTCCTTGAGCAGATAGCCATGGGCTCCGTATTCCAGCGCCTGCATGATCAGCGCCGGATCCGTATGCATCGACAGGATGAGCACCTTGCTGTGGGGGCGCACCCGCTTGAGCTGCTGCAAGGCGTCCAGGCCACTGGTGTCCTTCATGGAAATGTCCAGCAGCACGATGTCGGGGTTCAGTCGTTCCACCAACTCCACCAAATGCGTGCCGTCATTGGCTTCGCCGATCACGGCATAACCTGGGATATCCATGACCAGGGCTCGTACGCCGGCCCTGATCAGGGAGTGGTCATCTACCAGAAGCAAATTACAAATCAAAGGAGAACCTTATTCTTACTGGCTCGTTCCAGGGCACGCGGCGCCCAGGGAAAGCGTGCTTCGATGTGCGTGCCTTTGCCGGCCTCGCTGATGACCTTGAGGGTGCCGCCTAATTGTTCGACCCGCTCCGACATGCCGGCCATGCCCCGTTGACCTTCACGAGCGGGGTGGCTGGCGGGCGCAAAACCCAGGCCATCGTCGCTGATCAGCAGGGTCAGGCCGTCGGGCAAGCGTTGCAGGCGTACCAGCAGATTTGTCGCCCGGGCATGGCGCAAGATATTGGTGACCGCTTCCTGGGTGATCCGGAACACCGCCACCGACATCTCCTCCGGGATGCCCGTCATGCGCTGCTGGCAATCGAGGCTCCACTTCACCGGGACGTTGGCCAGGGTCTTGAGCAGATGCGCCCGCAGACTGGCTTCAAGCCCGAGACTGGTCAGTTCCCGCGGATTGAGGATCGCCGATACATCACGGACCTTGTTGAGGGTTTCGTCCAGGGTCTCGCACAGGAGTGCGCACTGGTCTTGCAATTCTTCCGGCATCCGCCGCTTGAGCCATTCGCCTTGCAGTTTCGCCGCGGTCAGCAACTGGCCAATGTCGTCGTGCAATTCACGGCTGAGCCGATGGCGCTCATTCTCCTGGACCTCCAGCAGCCGGTCGGCCAGCTCCTGGGGCTGGAACTTGATGGATTTGCGCGACAATCGATGGTGGATCCAGACACAGCTCAAGGCCGCGACGTTCAGGGCCAGCAGGCCCAGCGGCACCGTGTGGGCGTACAGATAGGCCAGCAGGCAGCCGAGGGTCGAGCAGATGCACAGTAGTAATGTGAAGCGACGGGCGTTATCTCGGGAAGGAGGCCAGGTGATAAATGACTTGAGGCTGGCGTGCATAGCGGATGGAGCCAATGAATGTTCGCTGCGGGCAGGCCGGTCAGCGCATCTGACAAGCCGGGTCGGGTAAACGTTTCAGGTCGAAGGCAGCTTCGGTCGGCGGCTTTTACGGCGCTGTCTTGAAGTGGCTGACGCAGGAGATAGTACCACTTCGCCTATCGTGGGTCGCGCTCGGCATGGTGCCGTGAACGGGCTAAAGCGCAGGCTAATTGCCATCAGATCAGGCTTGTTTCTGGGGGTAGGACACCAACGCCAACGGACGTGACGCGGCCAATGCCTGGCCGGGACTTTGGCCTACCTGGAAAGCGAATGCCTCAATCAAGGAGGTCTGCTCGCTGCTGTCCAGACCCAACTGGCCGGTGGTGTGATCGACCAGCTCCAATTGCCAGGCCATCAGGGTGAAGCAATCCTTCAAGGCTTCCAGGGCCTGATCATGTAATTCCATGTTTTGCGCGTGGCTGAGCAAACCATGGATGTGCATGGAAAACTCCGAAACGGCTTCCAGCGCCAGGGCATTGGCTTTGTTCGACAGCTTCAGCAAGGTGCTGAGCATGCAATCGATGGCGTCCTTGTCGTTGTTGATCAATTGCAGATGGCTCAGGCATTCCTCCGACTTGGCCAGCAGCGTCTCGGCCTCGATCAGAAATTCGGGAAGACGTTGATTCCAGTTTCTACGATCGTTCGGCATGCTTATCTCCACAACATCATGTCAGGCGAAAGGAAACCGCGTATGGCGAACGGCTGGATCTCAAGGACGACCGCGGGCGGACGCACGACGACACGCCCGAGCCGTTGCGCGAAGGCGAGTTCGCAAACGATTGCACGGATGGGATCGGCCGAAAGGCAGCAGGTCCGATGTCCTGTGGTCGCGCACAAAAGCCTGACTCCGTTCAGCAATGAGAATGGCGTCACATTAATGGCTATTGGAAAGCGGGAATATCAGGTTGGACCTGATTGTACCTAGGGGAATCCCTTAGGCAGCGGAACTTAGTGCGCAAACCGGAGTCGCGCAGCGGGAAAAACGGGGAATGAGATCGTGAAGCCAGTAAAACATGATGTTAATGTGATATCAATTCCCCGCGCTGTATTTTATCTGGGGTCAAGATTCGGCTCGTGCCGCCGATAGCTGTTTTATTGGATTCATCCGAACAAGCCCAGGAGTCATCGATGGCCGGCATTCTCGACACAGTAGATCAACGAACCCAACTGGTGGGTGAGAATCGCCTGGAAATTCTCATGTTTCGCCTGGCGGGTCGACAGCTTTTCGCCATTAACGTGTTCAAGGTCCAGGAAGTCCTGCAACTGCCGAAGCTGACGTTGATGCCGCAACGTCACCCGTTCGTGTGCGGTGTGGTCAATCTGCGTGGCCAGACGCTGCCGGTGATCGACCTGTCCCAGGCCATTGGCATGCGCCCGTTGGTGCCGGGCGCCAACAGCACCATTATCGTGACTGAATACAACCGCTCGGTGCAGGCATTCCTGGTGGGCGGCGTCGACCGCATCGTCAACATGAACTGGGAAGCCATCCTGCCGCCGCCGACCAGTGCTGGCCGCGAGCACTACCTGACGGCCATCAGCAAGGTGGACGATCAGTTGGTGGAAATCATCGACGTGGAGAAAGTCCTGGCCGAAATCGTGCCGTACAACGCCAAGGTCTCCCGGGACAAACTCGAAGATCCGGTGCTGGAACGTGCCCGCGGCCGCGAAGTGTTGCTGGTGGACGACTCCAATGTGGCGCTCTCGCAACTGCGCGACACCTTGGGTCAACTGGGCGTGAAAATGCACATTGCCAGCGACGGCCTGAAGGCGCTGAACATGCTCAAGGCCTGGGCCGATACCGGCGAGGTCATGACCGATAAATTGCTGATGATCTTCACCGACGCGGAAATGCCGGAAATGGACGGCTACCGCCTGACCACCGAAATCCGTAACGACCCGCGTTTGCGCGGGCTCTATGTCGTACTGCACACCTCGCTGTCGGGCAGCTTCAACGACTCGATGGTCAAGAAGGTTGGCTGCGACAATTTCCTCTCCAAATTCCAGCCGGACAAGCTGGTCGACGTCGTGCGCCAGCGGTTGATGCTCGACTGAAACCGATGGTGGTTTGCTTCAATGGCCGGCTCGTATAAGGTGGCATTTTTTTGCCCCCGGGGAAGTTGAGCATGTTGCGGCTGAGCGCGCTGTATCGGTATCCGTTGAAGTCCGGCAAGGGCCAGCCCTTGTCGGAAATCGGCCTGGACAAGCTCGGGCTGGACGGCGATCGGCGCTGGATGCTGGTGGACGAGGGCACGGGGCGATTCCTGACCCAGCGCGCCGTGGCGAAGATGAGCCAGCTTTCGGCCTTGTGGAACGAGGCGGGGGGCCTGACGCTCAGTGCGCCCGGCCATGGCGCCATCGACGTGTCGTTGCCACCTACCCAGGAAGAGCAGCGGCGCGGTGTGATCATCTGGCGTGACACCTTGCGTGTGCCGGATGCCGGTGACGAGGCCGCGGCCTGGGTCAGTGAATTCATCGGCAACCCTACGCGGCTGGTGCATGTGCCGGTGGAGCTGGCGCGCACCACCGCAGCCGGTTATGGCAAGGACGACGACAAGGTCGCCTTTGCCGATGGTTTCCCCTTGCTGCTAATTGGCCAGGCCTCGTTGCAGGACCTGTCGAGTCGGGTCGGTCGTTCGCTGGAAATGTTGCGCTTTCGTCCCAACCTGGTGGTCGAGGGCAGCGAAGCGTTTGCCGAGGACGGGTGGAAGCGTATTCGTATCGGCGAGGTGGAGTTCCGGCTGGTCAAGCCCTGCTCGCGGTGCATCATGACCACGGTCGATCCGCAAACCGGCGAGCGCGATCCGAATCGCGAACCCTTTGCCACGCTGCAGCAATACCGTTCGACACCGGACGGCGCGATGTTCGGCCAGAACCTGGTCAACGACAGCAACGGTCGGCTTGAAGTCGGCATGCCGGTTGAGGTGCTTGAGTAAAAAGCGCCGTGAATAAAAATGTGTGGCGAGGGAGCTTGCTCCCGCTGGGCTGCGAAGCAGCCCCTAGAACTGCCACCTCGGCGTGTCAGGCCGATTGTGCTAAGCCTTTTGGGACTGCTGCGCAGTCCAGCGGGAGCAAGCTCCCTCGCCACAGGTTGTCGTCGGCTTAGCCGCGGTACTCACACAGGTACGCTGTGTCGACAGCCACTTTGAGCTGGAACTTGCTGTTGGCCGGTACATTGAACTGGCTGCCGGCCTCGAAGGTTTCCCAGTCGGTGCTGTCGGGCAGCTTCACGGTCAGGGCACCGGAGACGACGTGCATGATTTCCCGTTGGGCCGTGCCGAACTCATATTCGCCCGGAGCCATGACGCCGATGGTCGCTGGGCCTTCGGCAGTGCCAAAAGCGATCGACTTGACGGTGCCGTCGAAGTACTCGTTGACTTTGAACATGGGCGATTCCTCGAAAAAGGGGCTGAAAAAGGCCGGCCAGTATGCACAAGGCTGCAACATTCGTCATCTGCCGCGCCGGGCGGCGGACACCGCTCAACCCGGCAGCACCAAGGGCAACAACCGCGCGGTATTGCGGGCATCTTCCAGGGCTCGGTGCTGTTGACCGCAGAATTGCAGGCCAGCCAGTTGCAGTGCGCCATTGAGCCCCAGCGGTCGTTCCAGCCGACGGGCCTTGGCGAAGCGTTGCTTGAGGTTCATGTGCGGCACTTGGCCGAGGACACTGTGTAACCGCTGTTGCTGCCATTCCTGCAGCAGTTGCTTGCGGTCGTAGTCGCCCCAACTGACCCAGCTTTCCAGCTTCGGATGATACGGCGCCAGCCAGCGCTCGAACGCCGGCCAGACTTCGGTCAAGGGCTCGGCGCTGTCGATATTGGCCTGGGTAATATGAGTCAGTTCACGACAGAAAGGCGTGAGCAGCGGGCGTCTCAGGGGCCGCACGAAGCGCTGGAAATGATCCACTTCGCGGCCGTCACGATTCACCAGCGTGGCGCCGATTTCGATAATTTCCATTTCGGTTACCGGCCAGCCACCCTCATCGGTGGTGGCCTCCAGATCAATCACCAGCCAGTGAGGCATCGCAGGGTTCCCGGTATCGGCGTGCTGATGGGTTTGAGCGTAGTCAAACCCCGGGCATCCGACTAGTGGGCTGTTTCGACACGCAACAAAACCTGACGGTTTTTCACTTGGTCACCCCGCTTGACCTGCAATTGCCTGACCACGCCGTCGACGCCGGCCATGAGTGGATGCTCCATTTTCATCGCTTCGAGCACCATCAGCAGTTGGCCTTGGCGCACCGTGCTGCCTTCGCTGACCAGCACCTCGACAATGGCGCCGTCCATGGGCGCCTTGAGCGTTGCGTCGCTGGCGGTGGCCTTGGCGGTGACCGGAGCCAGGGTCCGGTCTTGCAGGTGCAGGCTGCCGGGGCGGGTGGACAGCCAGAGATCGTGGCCATCGAGGCGCCAGGCCTGGCGCTGGCGAATCCCATCGATCATCAGCGACGCGCCATTGGCGTCAACGTCGAGCAGCCTCAGTTCGACCAGGCGTTCGGCACTGCGGATGTTCAAGGTCCCGTCGATTTCGGCCTCAAGGGCCAGCGTCCAGTCGTGTTCACCGAAGCCAATCCTATAATGCCGCGCCGTGCCGACGCTGTTGCGCCACCCGCCCAGGCCGGGGGCATGCCGTGCCTGTGAGGCCTGATAAAACGCTGCCGTGGCGATGGCCAGTTGCTCGGTCGAGGGCTCAATGGGCAGTAGTGCGGGATGATTGGCAAAGTGCTGACCGATGAAACCGGTACCGAAGTCGCCGTCGATGAAGCGCGGATGCGCCAGCAAGCCGGCGAGCAAGCGCTGGTTGCTCTGGACGCCCAGCAGCACGCAATCTTCCACCGCCCGGAGCAATTTGCGCCGGGCGTCTTCGCGGGTGGCGCCATGGGCGATGAGTTTGCCCAACATCGAATCGTAGAACGGTGTGATGGCCTGGCCTTGCAGCAGGCCATGGTCGATTCGCACGCCGTCCTGTATCGGCGGCTCCCAACCGATCAACCGCCCGGCCTGGGGCAGGAAATCCTTCGCCGGGTCCTCGGCGTACAGCCGCACTTGCAGGGCATGGCCGCTAAACGTCACCTGATCCTGACGCAACGGCAGCGGCTTGCCGGCGGCGACATCCACCTGCCAGGCCACCAGGTCCAGGCCAGTGATCAACTCGGTGACGGGGTGTTCGACCTGCAAGCGCGTGTTCATCTCCAGAAAGTAAAATCGACCGTCCGTCGCGAGCAGGAACTCCACGGTCCCGGCACCCACGTAATTCACGGCATGCCCTGCTTTGAGTGCTGCCTCGCCCATGGCCCGGCGCAGGTCGGCGGTCATGACCGGGCAGGGCGCCTCCTCGATGATTTTCTGGTGGCGCCGCTGAATCGAGCAGTCCCGTTCCCCCAGGTGGATCAGTTGACCGTGATGGTCGCCGAAGATCTGCACTTCCACATGCCGTGGATCGATCAACGCCTGTTCAAGAATCAACTCGTCGCTGCCAAAACCGTGCAAGGCTTCCGAGCGTGCGCTGCGCAATTGCTCGAGCATGTCTTCGGGGCCCTGGACCAGGCGCATGCCACGACCGCCGCCACCGGCGCTGGCCTTGATCATCAGCGGGTAGCCGATGCGCTCGGCTTCGCGTTGCAGTGTGTCGTCGTCCTGGGCCGCGCCCTGGTAACCGGCGATGCAGGGAACACCGGCTGCGAGCATGGCGATTTTCGCGCGACGCTTGCTGCCCATCAGGTCGATGGCCTGGGGGCTGGGGCCGATGAAAACCATGCCGGCTTCTTCGCAGGCTTGGGCGAACCCGGCATTTTCCGAAAGAAAGCCGTAGCCGGGGTGGATCGCGTCGGCGCCGCTGCGCCGGGCTGCGTCGAGTATGGCCAAGGGATTGAGGTAGGACTGTTGCACCGGGGCCGGGCCGATCAGCACGGCTTCATCGGCCATGCGCACGTGCAGCGCATCGGCGTCGGCCTCGCTGAACACCGCTACCGTGCGGTAGCCCAGGGCCTGGGCGGTGCGCAGGATGCGACAGGCGATTTCGCCGCGGTTGGCGATGAGGAGTTTGCTGAAGGTGGGCATGGAAGCATTCCTGGCGTTTTGAGCTGTCTGTTCGGGCCCTTTCGCGAGCAAGCCCGCTCCCACAGTTGACCGAGATCATCAGGTAGTCCCAGTTCAATGTGGGAGCGGGCTTGCTCGCGAAGCTTTTCAAACTCCACAACCGAGCGGACAGGGCGCTCACTTGTTCTTCCCCGGCAAAATCCCCATGAGCTTGCAGATGATGCCCAGCATGATCTCGTCCGCACCGGCGCCGATGGACACCAGCCGTACGTCGCGATAGGCCCGGGCGACCGGGTTGTCCCACATGAAACCCATGCCGCCCCAATATTGCAGGCAACTGTCGGTGGTTTCCCGGGCCAGGCGCCCGGCCTTGAGCTTGGCCATGGACGCCAGCCGCGTGACGTCCTGGCCGTTGATGTACTGCTCGGTGGCCTGGTAGACCAGCGCCCGCAGGCATTCGATCTCGCTGGCCAGTTCCGCCAGGCGAAAGTGGATCACCTGGTTGTCGATCAGGGCCGTGCCGAAGGTCTTGCGTTCCTTGCAGTACGCGATGGTGCTGTCGATGCACTGTTCCAGGCCCTTGAGCATGTTGGCCGCGCCGAACAGGCGTTCCTCCTGGAATTGCAGCATCTGCATCATGAACCCGGCGCCTTCCTGGCCAATGCGGTTGCGTTGTGGCACGCGCACGTCGTCGAAAAACACCTGGGCGGTTTCGGAGCTGCGCATGCCGAGTTTGTCCAGGTGCTGTCCGAGGCTGATGCCGGGGCTGTCCATCGGCACCATGATCAGCGATTTGTTGACGTGGGGCTTGTCGTCCGAAGTGTTGGCCAGCAGGCAAATGAAATCGGCGCTCGGCGCATTGGTGATCCACATCTTGCTGCCGTTGATGACGTAGTCGTCGCCATCCTTGCGCGCGGTGGTCTTGAGCCCGGCGACGTCGGAACCGGCGCCGACTTCCGAGACGCCGATGCAGCCCACCTGTTCACCGCGAATGGCCGGGCCCAGGAATGCGTCACGCAACTCATCGGAGCCGAACCGGGCCAGGGCCGGGGTGCACATGTCGGTCTGCACGCCAATGGACATCGGCACACCGCCGCAATGAATGGTGCCGAATTCCTCGGCCGCGACGATCGAATAGCTGTAGTCCAGGCCCATGCCGCCGAATGCCGTCGGCTTGGAAATGCCCAGCAGGCCCAGCTCGCCAGCCTTGCGGAAAATCGCGTGGATGGGGAAACGTCCAGCGCGCTCCCATTCGTCGACGTAGGGGTTGATGTCGCGGTCGACAAATTGGCGAACGGTGCGCCGCAGTGCTTCATGTTCTTGGGTGAAGATCATTCTTATTGTTCTCCTGGAGTCAGCGCTCAGAAACGGGCCACGCCAAAGCTGTTGGCTTGCAATGGCCGCTGTTCGGCCTCGTGACAGATGTCCAGCAGGTAGCCCAGCAATGTGCGGGTGTCACGCGGGTCGATGAGCCCGTCGTCCCACAGGCTGGCGCTGCCGTAGAGGGCGGTGGATTGGCTGTCGAGTTTCTGCGCGGTGGTGTGCTCGAGCAGGTCCAGCATCTTCGGGTTGGGACTCAGGCCGTTCTTGAGTTGCGTGGCCTCGGTGATCATCCGCAGGACCTTGCCGGCCTGGACGCCGCCCATCACGGCGGTGTGGCTGTTGGGCCAGGCGAAGATGAAGCGCGGATCAAGCCCGCGGCCGCACATGGCGTAGTTGCCGGCGCCGTAGGAACCGCCTACGACGACGGTCAGCTTGGGCACCCGGGCATTGGCCACGGCCTGGATCATCTTGGCGCCGTGCTTGATCACCCCTTGTCGCTCGGACTCGGTGCCGACCATGAACCCGGTGGTGTTGTGCAAGAACAGCAATGGCGTGCGGCTCTGGTCGCACAGCTGGATGAACTGCGCGGCCTTGCTGGCGCCCTGGGGCGTGATGGGTCCGTTGTTGCCGATCAGGCCACAGGCATGGCCGCGAATGTGCAGGTGGCCGCAAATCGTCTGGGCGTCGAATTCGCTTTTGAAAGCCAGGAAGTTCGAGCCGTCGGCGATGCGGGCGATGATTTCCCGCACGTCATAGGGCTTCTTCGGGTCGTCGGGCACCAGGCCCAATAATTCGTCGGCGGGGTAGAGCGGCTCGGTCCAGGTTCGTTCGGGTTGTGGCGGCAGTTGTGCGTTCCAGGGCAGCAGGCTGAGGATTTCCCGGGCCAGGCGTACGCCGTCGGCGTCGTTCTCGGCCAGGTATTCGGCGGTGCCGGCCACCTGCGCGTGCATCAGCGCACCACCCAGTTCCTCCTCGCTGGCCACTTCGCCGGTCGCCGCCTTGAGCAACGGCGGCCCGGCGAGGAACAACCGCGCCTTATCGCGCACCACCACCACGTAGTCCGACAAACCCGGCTGATAGGCCCCGCCGGCCGTGGCCGAGCCATGCACCACGGTGATCTGCGGCAGGCCCATGGCCGACATACGTGCCTGATTGGCGAAGCAGCGTGCGCCTTCGACGAAAATCTGCGCGGCGTAATTGAGATTGGCGCCGCCACTTTCGGCCAGGGTGATGACCGGCAGTTTGTTTTCCATGGCGATCTGTTGCAGGCGCAGGGTCTTGAGCAAGCCGCTGGGGGAAATCGTGCCGCCCTTGATCGCGCTGTTGTTGACCACCACCAGCACCCGCGTCCCGGACACGTAGCCGATCCCGGCGATCAGGCCGCCGCCGGCCTGGCTGCCATCCTTGTCGTCATGGAGTTTGTAGCCGGCCAGGCTCGCCAGCTCAAGAAATGGCGCGCCGGGATCCAGCAGCAGGTTCAGGCGTTGGCGCGGCAGCAGTTGGCCGCGCCGCTCGAATTTGCCCTGGGCCTGGGCCGCTTTCTCCACCACGGCCTGTTCGAGCTGGCGCAGTTGTTCGACGCCGGCCCGCATCGCCGTGTAATGGCGTGCGAAGTCAGCGCTGTGGGGATCCAGGTGCGATTCGATGACCGGCATGCAGACTCCTCGTGTTGGAACGGATTAGCCGAACCCCTGTGGCGAGGGAGCTTGCTCCCGCTGGGTTGCGCAGCGACCCCGGCTTTTTTGCGATTGCTGCGCAATCGAGCGGGAGCAAGCTCCCTCGCCACAGGTTTCACAGGTGCTGCTGATCGTTCATTTGCCATGGCGACCGTCCTTAGCCGACCTGATCGGCAACGTGTTGCGGCACTGGTATCTGGATCTCCAGCAATTGCTGGGCGAACGCCTTGCCCTGGGGGTCGATGCGCAGGCTGGCGACACCGCCGCCACCGAGGGCGTTTTCCAGCAGGAAATTCAAACTGTGGGTGCCCGGCAGGTACCAGCGTTCGACCCGGCCCAACTGCGGGTCGAGCACGTGGCTCATCCAGTCGACCATCGCCTCCGGCGTCAGCGCTTCGGCGATCCAGGGCAGGTATTCGGGCTCGCGGGCAATCACGCCAATGTTGCTGTGGTTGCCCTTGTCGCCAGAGCGCGCCACCGCCAGTTTGATCAGCGGCACGCTGGCGTCGGCCCGGCCCTGGGGCTTGGGCAGGTCCGGGGCGACCGGCAGGCCGGTGATGTCCAGCGGTTCGAGGGCGGGCAGGGGACACGGGTGGCGCTGGCCGTCAAACTCGATGTCGAGCCGGCAAGTGGCTTTGTCGATCAGGAACGAGAACAGGCGAATCAACGGCGACACCGTCGGCCGGCCACCGACCAGGCCGGTCAGTCCCGGCGCCATGCCGGTGGCGGCCTGGGCGATTTCCCTGGAAAAGAGCACCAACGGTTGTTTGTCCGGGTGTCGTACCGCCAGTTTGATGACCACCTCACGGCTGTCCCGGCGCTGGCCGTGTGGGCCGTAAGTGGCTTCGCTGCCCAGCAGTTCGATGTTCACTTCGCTGAAGGGCGCCCAGCCACGCTGGCGCAATAGCTGCGAGGTCTTGGCGAGGAGCGCCTGGCTGACCCGTTCAGCCTTGGCCACGGCATCGATGCCGGCGATCAGGCACGTGGCGGTGCAGCGCCAGCCGTCCAACCAGGTGGCGCAGACCTTGTACCGGTCGCTGGGCGGCAGGCCCTTGGCCCCATGGACACGCACGGCGTGCTTGCCCTGCTGGGTCAATCTGACCTGGCTGAAATCACAGATCACGTCCGGCAGCAGGTAACCTTGCGGATCGCCGATTTCGTAGAGCAACTGCTCGCCAACGGTCAGCGGCGTGACCAGTCCACCGCTGCCTTCGGGCTTGGTGACGATAAATTGGCCGTCGGCGCTGGCTTCGACGATGGGGAAGCCAATGTGCTCGAAATCCGGCACTTGCTGCCAGTCGGTGAAATTGCCGCCGGTGCACTGGGCACCGCACTCAATGAGATGCCCCGCCAACGCGGCCTGGGCCAATCTATCGTAATCGTCCCAGGCCCAGCCGAACTCATGCACCAGGGCGGCGCTGACCACGGCGCTGTCCACCACCCGCCCGGTGATCACCACATCGGCGCCCAGGCGCAACGCTTCGACGATACCGGGCGCGCCGAGGTAGGCATTGATGGACACGCACGCGGGCGGCAGGGGCTCGCCGCTGGACATCTCGCTGATGCCTTGGGCGGCGAGCCGTTCGCCTTGCGGTTGCAGGTCATCGCCCAGCAGCACGGCGATTTTCAGTGGTACGCCGGCCTGATCGCAGGCAGCTTGCAAGGCGCTCGCGCAGGCCTGGGGATTGACTCCGCCGGCGTTGCTGACGACGCGGATCCGGTCGTCATGCAATCGCTTGAGCAGCGGGGCGAGGACCTCGATGAAGTCCGTGGCATAGCCGCTCGACGGGTCCTTCAAGCGCGCTCCGGCCATGATCGACATCGTCACCTCGGCCAGATAGTCGAATACCAGGTAATCCAGCTTCCCGCCCTCGACCAGTTGCGCCGCCGCGGTGCAGGTATCGCCCCAAAAGGCACTGGCGCAACCGATACGGATCGTTTTTGGCATGGTGTTCCCTCCGGCAAAGGTGGTTCGAGACTACCAAGCAAGCGCTTGGTTTGTAAACGCTGTCCCGTACTTGTGGCCGAGCGCTTGCTTGGTTGCCTCGCTCGGCTTAAATTGCCCGCGCCACCGATGGTTTGACGGGCAATGGCGGCGCGTTGGTTGATCGACTGTAGGAGAGAATGGGTGGACGAGCAAAAAGCCTTGGACGTGATGCGTGAGCTGGTCGACAGCGGGCAACTGACCGACCCGGACAGTGCTCGCGGCAAACTGCTCCAGACCGCCGCCCATCTGTTTCGCAACAAGGGCTTCGAGCGCACCACGGTGCGCGACCTGGCCAGTGCCGTGGGCATCCAGTCGGGCAGCATCTTTCACCATTTCAAAAGCAAGGATGAAATCCTGCGGGCGGTGATGGAAGAAACCATCCGCTACAACACGGCGCTGATGCGCGCCGCCCTCGCCGAGGTCGACAGCGTACGCGGGCGGGTGCTGGCGCTGATCCGCTGCGAATTGCAGTCGATCATGGGCGGCACGGGCGAGGCCATGGCCGTGCTGGTCTACGAATGGCGTTCGCTTTCGGATGACGGACAGCGGCAGGTACTGGCCCTGCGTGACATTTATGAAGACTTGTGGCTGGAGGTTCTGGGCCAAGCCAAGGAGGCCGGGTATATTCGCGGGGACGTGTCCATTACTCGACGGTTCCTCACGGGGGCGTTGTCCTGGACCACCACCTGGTTTCGCGCCGAAGGCAACTTGAGTCTCGATGAACTGGCCGAGCAGGCCCTGATCCTGGTGCTTGAAGAAGAATAATAATCGAACGGTGCTTTGAAGGGCCGTGTGGCTGGCTAAGCGGCTGAAACCGCCTAGCTTGATTGTAGTGACGGGACTTTTGGGGAGTGGGTTATCTTGACGTTTTCGCCGATGGGGATGACCTCGCGTGTGCTACTGGCTGCTTTGGCCGCTTTCCTGGCGTTGCCGATCGAGGCGGCGCAACAGGTGCGGATCGGCGCGGCGCATTTTCCGCCCTATACCGTTCGTCCCGAGAACGGCGCCGACACCGGCCTGCTGCCGCAGATGGTGGAGGCTCTGAACCAGTCGCAAAGCGACTATCAATTCGTGCTGGTGCCGACGTCGATCCCGCGCCGCTTCAATGATTTCAAGCAAGGCCGGGTCGACATGGCGATTTTCGAGAACCCCGAATGGGGTTGGCAGGATGTGCCACACACTGCCGTGGACATGGGCCTGGAGGATGCGGAGGTCTTCGTCGCCCAGCGCCAGCCGGATCGCCAGCAAAGTTATTTCGCCGACCTCAGGGGCAAGCGCCTGGCGTTGTTCAGCGGTTACCACTACGCCTTTGCCCAATTCAACCCCGACCCCAAGTTCCTCGCCGGCCAATACAACGCCACGCTGACGTATTCCCATGACAGCAACCTGCTGATGGTGTTGCGCGGGCGGGCGGATATCGCCCTGGTGACCCGTTCGTACCTCAACGATTACGTGTTGCGCAACCCGGAAGTCGGCCCGCAATTGCTGGTCTCCGAACGCATCGATCAGGTTTACCACCATTACGCGTTGATCCGGCCACAGGCGCCCATTTCCAGTGAAGCGTTCGCGCAGTTGCTGCAAAAGCTGGGAGACAACGGTCAACTGCTGAAGATTTTCCAGCCGTACCAGATCCAGCTGGTGCCCACGCATTCCCATTGACGGTGACACTAAATTTCCCTTCCCGGCTCACGTCCCACGTTGACTACCGACGAATACGCGAGCCGCTCTTATGTCCAACCTCAACCAGCCGACGACGCTGCCCTTGCCCGGTGGTCGTCGCCTCGGCGCCGATGAAACCGAACGCCACCTGAGCCTGATGCTCGAGGGCGCGCCGCTGATCCGGCTGCGCCTGGTGCGCGGTCCCGAGTTGCATGTGCATTTACAGGAAATCAACGACCGTCCGATGGGCCCGGCGTTGTGGGCGGCCTGCTATTGGCTGTTCGCCCGCGATCCCGAGTGTCAGCGCCTGACCTGGCACCTCGACGAGCGCCCTGGTGAAGCCTTGCTCAGCGGTTTACTGACGGGCACCGAACGTGCCGGTGAATACCGCTGCGAGCGCACACTGTTCTGGCAATTGCCGCAGCCGTGGCTGGGGGAGTCGTTCAGCGGCAGTTACCCGCAACAGATGGTCATCACCGATGGTCGTCGCCATCCACGCCGGCCGATCAAGCCGCGCGGTGAGGTGTACCGGCGTTTCGATGCGCGGCTGGGGGCCTGGGTGTCCTTGCGCACCCTGGAAGTCGAGCAGGACCTGGAACGTTTCAACCGCTGGCAGAACAGCCCGCGGGTGGCGAGTTTCTGGCAGGAAGAGGGCAGCCTGGAGCAGCATCGCGAGTACCTGGGCAAGCTGCAGGCCGATCCGCGGGTCTTGACCCTGATCGGTTGCTTCGATGATCAGCCGTTCGCTTACTTCGAAGCCTATTGGGCCAAGGAAGATCGGATCGCGCCGTTCTATGAGGCCGACCACTATGACCGCGGCATCCATATGCTGGTGGGCGAAGAGCAGCACCGCGGGCCGCACAAGGTGGCGAGCTGGCTATCGGCGCTGGTGCACTACCTGTTTCTGGACGACCCGCGCACCCAGCGCGTGGTCGCCGAGCCCCGGGCCGACAATGCGCGGATGATCGGGCACTTGCATAACCAGTGCTTTCATTGCGAGAAGGAATTCGATTTTCCCCACAAGCGCGCGGCGCTGATGATCCTGGGACGTGAGCGGTTCTTTGATCGGTGTGGGTTGATGTGAGGTTTGGCGACATGTGAACTTCTGTGGGAGCGGGCTTGCTCGCGAAAGGGGCGGACCAGTCACCATTGATGTCGACTGTCAGGCCCCATTCGCGAGCAAGCCCGCTCCCACAGGTGCCTCGGTGAACCAGTAAGCATTACCGCCGGGCGAAGGTATCCCCGCGAACCCCCGACACCTTGCGGCAATGCACCAGCGCGTCGCGGATCATGAAGTTCACCAGGGTCGGCGAGACGCCCAGTTCCTTGGCGATGTCCTTCTGCGGCACGCCGTGCAGCCGGTACATCTCGAAGGCATAGCGGGTGCGGCTGGGCAGTTCGGTCAGCGCGTCGGCGATGTGCTCCAGCGTGGAGAAGTTGATATGGGAGGTTTCTGGCGAAGCACCTTGGATCACCACGTTCAGCCCTTCCTCTTCCGGCCCCGAGTATCGCTGTTCCAGCGCCTGCTTGCGGTAGTGGTCGATCGCCAGGTTGCGCACGATCTGAAACAGATAACTGAGCTGCGCCTTGAACGAGGAGGTGATTTGTGGCGCCGATTGCAGCCGGAAAAAAGCGTCCTGCACCACATCTTCCGCGCGGGACCGACAGCCGGTAATGCGCGCCGCGATCTTGACCAGGATCAGTCGGTTATCGACGAACGCCTGGAGTAACGGTGAGTCGCACCTGCTTGTGGATACTTGTTCCGTCATGGAATTCACCTTGCTGCAAAAAGTTAGCGGGACGTCCGGATGCCGGACCCGTCCTACACATCGAGCGCCAAATTAGGCTTAATGATAATGATTGTCAATTGAGAAGAAGAATTATTGATGCAATAAAGTCCAGCCTCGGCACCGCGACCCATTGCCGCGGCGCCTGGCTGCCGGATGCTTCGCGGCAGGCCTTGGTGAGTCAGCTGCCCGACTAATTATTTGCCGCCGCTATCCGTTCCATGGGGGACAACTTGCAAGCCGAATTCAGGCAGGAACCCCCCATGACCGACGCGTTCGAACTCCCCAGCACCCTGGTTCATGCCCTCCAGCGCCGCGCCGCGCTGACGCCGGACCGGGTGGCCCTGCGCTTCCTTGCCGACACCCCCGGGCAGGGTGTGGTGTTGAGTTATCGCGACCTGGACCTGCGCGCCCGGACCATCGCCGGCGCCTTGCAGGCCGACGCGGCGCTGGGCGATCGCGTGGTGCTGCTGTTCCCCAGTGGCCCGGATTACGTCGCCGCGTTCTTTGGCTGTCTCTACGCCGGGGTGATTGCCGTGCCGGCCTATCCGCCGGAATCCACTCGTCGCCACCATCAGGAGCGACTGTTGTCGATCCTCAAGGACGCCGAACCGCGCCTGCTGCTCACCAGCAGCGACCTGCGCGAGCCGCTGCAAGCCATCGAATCGGCGCCACCGGTAGTGTGCGTCGATACCCTCGACCCGGCCCGCGCCGGACAATGGCGGATGCCGATGCTGCAGGACAATGACATTGCCTTCCTGCAATACACCTCCGGTTCCACTGCATTGCCCAAGGGCGTGCAGGTCAGCCACGGCAACCTGGTGGCCAACGAATTGCTGATCCGCCATGGCTTCGGCATCGACCTGAACCCCGACGATGTGATCGTCAGCTGGCTGCCGCTGTACCACGACATGGGCCTGATTGGCGGCCTGTTGCAGCCAGTGTTCAGTGGCGTTCCCTGTGTATTGATGTCCCCGGCTTATTTCCTGGCCCGCCCCCTGCGTTGGCTCGAAGCGATCAGCGAGTACGGCGGCACCATCAGCGGTGGTCCGGATTTCGCCTACCGGTTATGCAGCGAGCGGGTCAGTGATTCAGCCCTGCAGCGTCTCGACCTGAGCGGCTGGCGCGTGGCCTATTCCGGCTCCGAGCCGATCCGCCTCGACACCCTGGAGCGTTTTGCCGAGAAGTTCGCCCCGTGCGGCTTCACGCCCGGTAATTTCATGGCCTCCTACGGCCTGGCCGAAGCGACCTTGTTTGTCGCCGGCACGCCACGCCACCACGGCATTCCTTCGCTGCGGGTGGTTGATGCGGCGCTGGCGCAAAACCGGGTCGAGCCGGGGCAGGGCAGCGCGGTGATGAGTTGTGGTGTCAGTCAGCCCGGGCACGCGGTGCTGATCGTCGAGCCGGCGACGTTGCAGCCACTGGCCGACAATCAGGTCGGTGAGGTCTGGGCCGCCGGGCCGAGCATCGCGCTGGGTTATTGGCGCAACCCTGAAGCCAGCGCCAAGACTTTTGTCCAGCACGACGGCCGGACCTGGCTGCGCACCGGTGACCTGGGGTTCCTGCGCGGCGGCGAACTGTTCATCACCGGGCGCCTGAAAGACTTGCTGATCGTGCGCGGGCACAACCTTTATCCCCAGGACATCGAGCAAACCATCGAGCGTGAAGTGGAAGTGGTGCGCAAGGGCCGGGTGGCGGCGTTCGCAGTCAACGACGGCGGTGAGGAAGGCATCGGTATCGCCGCAGAAATCAGCCGCAGCGTGCAGAAAATCCTGCCGCCGGAAGCCCTGATCAACGTCATTCGCCAGGCGGTGGCCGAGGCCTGCCAGCAAGCCCCGAGCGTGGTGGTGCTGCTCAATCCCGGCGCGTTGCCCAAGACCTCCAGCGGCAAGTTGCAGCGCTCGGCCTGCGGCACCCGATTGGCCGACGGCAGCTTGGACAGTTATGCCCAGTTCCCCTCAGCCGAAGTAACCCCATCAACCGAAGTCACCGTGGCGGATGAGTCCGCGCAGTCCTGCCGATTGCAAACCCTCATCGGCCAGGTCTGGCGAGAGCAATTACAGGTCGAGCACGTCCAGGCTGATGATCATTTTTTCCTGCTGGGCGGTAACTCCATCGCCGCCACCCAGGTGATTGCGCGATTGAGTGAAACCCTCGGGCTGGCGCTCAACCTGCGCCTGCTGTTCGACGCCCCGACCCTGGCCGCGTTCGCGGCAGCGGTGGCGAACCAGCAGCAGGACGGCGGCCAGGCCCAGGGCGCGATCAGCGCGTTGCCGCGCCACGTGCCACTGCCGCAGTCCCTGGCGCAGAACCGTTTATGGATGACCTGGCAGCTTGACCCGACGAGCCGCGCCTACAACATTCCCGGTGGCTTGCACCTGCGCGGCGAGTTGGACGAAGACGCTTTGCGCGCCAGCTTCCAGCGACTGATCGAGCGTCATGAGTCCCTGCGCACTCGGTTCCTGGAACGCGATGGCGTGGCCCTGCAACAGGTCGATCCGGTCGGCGAGTTCGAGCTGCATGTCATCGACCTTGGCGACCTGCCTGCCGACTCGCGCGCAGACCGGGCGCGACAGGTTCGAGAAGACGAGGCGGCCACGCGGTTCGATCTGGAGACGGGACCGCTGCTGCGGGTCACCCTGTTGCGTCTCGACGAGGATGATCACCAACTGTTGGTGACACTGCACCACATCATCGCCGACGGCTGGTCGATGAATGTGTTGATCGAAGAATTCTCCCGACTGTACGCCGCGCTCTCCCAAGGTCAGGACGTTGCGCTGGCACCATTACCCTTGCAGTACGCCGACTACGGCAGTTGGCAACGCCAGTGGCTGGCCGAGGGCGAGGCCGAGCGTCAACTGAGCTATTGGAAGCAGCAACTGGGCGCTGAACATTCGGCCCTGATGTTGGGCACGGATCATCCACGCAGCGCTCAACGCCAACGCAGCGCCGCGCGGCACAGTTTGCGCCTGGACAAGGACCTCGGCGAAGCCCTGCGCCAAGTGGCCCAGACCCATGACGCGACGCCGTTCATGCTGTTGCTGGCCGCCTTCCAGGCGCTGTTGCAGCGTTACACCGGGCAATCCGACTTGCGCATCGGTGTACCCAACGCCAACCGTCCGCGCCTGGAAACCCAGGGGCTGATCGGCTTCTTCATCAACACCCAGGTCCTGCGTGGGCAGGTCGATTCCCGCCAACCGTTCGCCGCGCTGCTGGCCCAGGCCCGCGAAGCCACGCTGGGTGCCCAGGCTCACCAGGACCTGCCGTTCGAACAGTTGCTCGAAGCGTTTCCCGAGGCGCGCGAGCACGGCTTGTTCCAAGTGATGTTCAACCACCAGCAACGTGACCTGAGCGCCTTGCGACGCCTGCCGGGGCTGCTCGCCGAAGCGTTGCCGTGGCACAGCCGCGAAGCCAAGTTCGACCTGCAACTGCACAGCGAAGAAGATCGCAACGGTCGCTTGACCCTGTCGTTCGACTACGCCGACGAATTGTTCGAGGCGACGACCATCGCCCGCCTGGCGGAGCACTACTGCAACCTGTTGCGGGCGGTCTGTGCCGATCCGCAGCAAGCCATCGGTGACGTGCCGCTGTTGACCGCCGATGAGCACCGCCAACAGCAACAGTGGAGCGCGGCCCCGTGCGCGCCGGCCAGTCAATGGCTGCCGGAACTGTTGAACGAGCAGGCCCGCTGCACGCCGCAACGGATCGCGTTGCGCTGGGACGGTGGTCAACTCGATTATGCCGAGCTGCACGCCCAGGCCAATCGCCTGGCCCATTACCTGCGGGACAAGGGCGTTGGCCCGGATGTCTGCGTGGCGATTGCCGCCGAGCGCTCGCCGCTGTTGCTCATTGGTGTGCTGGCCATCATCAAGGCCGGCGGCGCCTATGTGCCGCTGGATGCGGACTACCCGGCCGACCGTCTGGCCTACATGCTTCAGGACAGTGGCGTCGATCTGTTGTTGACTCAAACCGCATTGCTGGAGCGTTTGCCGGCGTGCGACGGCGTCAGTGTGATCGCCATGGACGCCCTGCACCTGGAGCAATGGCCGAGCAACCCGCCGGGCCTGCACCTGCACGGCGATCACCTGGCCTACGTGATCTACACCTCCGGTTCCACCGGTCAGCCCAAAGGCGTCGGCAACACCCACGCGGCCCTGGCCGAGCGCCTGCAATGGATGCAGGCGACCTACGGGCTGGACGCCAGCGATGTGCTGATGCAAAAGGCCCCCATCAGTTTCGACGTGTCGGTCTGGGAATGCTTCTGGCCGCTGATCACTGGCAGCCAACTGGTGCTGGCTAGCCCCGGCGAACACCGTGACCCGCACCGCATCGCCCAGTTGGTGCAGCAGTTTGGCGTCACCACGCTGCACTTCGTGCCGCCGCTGCTCAGCCTGTTCATCGATGAACCCCTGAGTGCCCGCTGCACCAGCCTGCGCCGGCTGTTTTCCGGCGGCGAAGCCTTGCCGGCCGAGTTGCGCAACCGGGTGTTGGCGCAACTGCCGTCGGTACAGTTGCACAACCGCTACGGCCCGACCGAAACCGCGATCAACGTCACCCATTGGCAGTGCACCGAAGCCGATGGCGAGCGCTCGCCCATCGGCCGTCCCTTGGGCAACGTCTTGTGCCGGGTGCTCGACAGCGACCTCAATCCGGTGCCGGCCGGTGTCCCGGGCGAGCTGTGCATCGGCGGCCTGGGCCTGGCCCGGGGTTACCTCGGACGTCCGGGCCTGAGCGCCGAGCGTTTCGTCGCCGACCCCCTGGGCCCGGCCGGGGCGCGGTTGTACCGGACTGGCGACCGCGCCCGTTGGAGCGCCGACGGTGTGATTGAATACCTCGGCCGCCTCGACCAGCAGGTCAAGCTGCGCGGCTTCCGAGTCGAACCGCAGGAAATCGAAGCGCGCCTGCTGACCCAGGACGGCATCGCCCAAGTGGCGGTGCTGGTGCGCGACACTTCGGCCGGCCCGCAACTGATCGGCTATTACACCGCCCCGGATGTCGCTCAAGGTCAGGACGAGTTGAATAGTCGACTCAAGGCCGCCCTGGCCGCCGAGCTGCCGGACTACATGGTGCCCGCCCAACTGCTGCGCCTGGACGCCATGCCCCTGAGCCCGAGCGGCAAGCTCGACCGTCGCGCCTTGCCCGAGCCGCAATGGCAGGTGCGCGAGCACGTCGAGCCGGTCAGCGCCCTCGAACAGCAAATCGCCGGCATCTGGCGCGATGTGCTGGGACTGGTGCGTATCGGCCTGCGGGACGATTTCTTTGCCCTCGGCGGCCATTCGCTGCTGGCGACCCAGATCATTTCCCGCACTCGCCAGGCCTGTGACGTGGAACTGCCGTTGCGGGCGCTGTTCGAGGCCAGTGAATTGGGAGCCTTCGCCGAACAGGTGCGCTTGATCCAGGCCAGCGGCCAGACCAACCGCCAGCCAGCCATCGAGCAGGTCGACCGCAGTCAACCGGTGCCGCTGTCGTATTCCCAGCAGCGCATGTGGTTCCTCTGGCAAATGGAGCCGGACAGCCCGGCCTACAACGTCGGCGGCATGGCGCGCTTGCGCGGGGTACTGGATGTCGGGCGCTTCGAGGCGGCCTTGCAGGCATTGATCCTGCGTCACGAAACCCTGCGCACCACGTTCCCGAGCGTCGACGGCGTGGCCCGCCAACAGGTGCACAACGAGACGGGCCTGCGCATGGACTGGCAGGACTTCTCGACACTGGCCGCCGACACGCGCCAACAGCGGGTGCAGCAACTGGCGGACAGCGAGGCCCACCAGCCCTTCGACCTGGAAACCGGTCCGCTGCTGCGAGCCTGCCTGGTCAAGACCGCCGAGCATGAGCATTACTTTGTCCTGACGTTGCACCACATCGTCACCGAAGGCTGGGCGATGGACATTTTCGCCCGGGAACTGAGCGCGCTGTACGAAGCCTTTGTCGACGACCGCGAATCCCCGCTGGAACCGTTGCCGGTGCAATACCTCGACTACAGCGTCTGGCAGCGCCAGTGGCTGGAGTCCGGTGAGCGTCAGCGGCAGCTGGATTACTGGACCGCGCAACTGGGCCGCGAACACCCGCTGCTGGAGCTGCCCGGCGACCGCCCGCGTCCGTCCGTGCAAAGCCATCGTGGCGAACTGTTCCGTTTCGATCTGAGCGATGAACTGGCGGCGCGGGTCCGCGCCTTCAATGCGCAACAGGGCCTGACCCTGTTCATGACCATGACCGCCGCCCTGGCGGTGCTGCTTTACCGCTACAGCGGCCAGACCGACCTGCGCATCGGCGCGCCGGTGGCCAACCGTATCCGTCTGGAAAGCGAAGGGCTGATCGGTGCGTTCCTCAACACCCAAGTGCTGCGTTGCCAACTCGACGGGCAAATGTCGGTGGGCGAATTGTTCGAACAGGTCCGCCACACCGTCATCGAAGGCCAGTCCCATCAGGACTTGCCGTTCGATCATCTGGTGGAAGCCCTGCAACCACCGCGCAGTGCGGCCTACAACCCGCTGTTCCAAGTGATGTGCAACGTGCAGCGCTGGGAGTTCCAGCAGAGCCGCACGCTGGCCGGCATGAGCGTCGACTACCTGGTCAACGACGCCCGGGCCACCAAGTTCGACCTCAACCTGGAAGTCACGGATCTGGACCAGCGCCTGGGTTGCTGCCTGACCTACAGCACCGACCTGTTCGACGAGCCGCGCATCGCGCGCATGGCCGGGCACTGGCGTAACCTGCTGGAAGCGTTGCTGGTCGATCCGGCCCGCCGGTTGAGCGAGCTGCCGTTGCTGGAGGCTGGCGAGCAGCAACAATTGCTCGACAGCCTGGGCGTCGAGCCCGGTGAGCATCGCCTCGACCAATGCATCCACGGACTGTTCGACGAACAGGCCCGGGCGCGTCCCGATGCGCCGGCCCTGACCTTCGCCGGGCAGACCCTGACGTATGCGCAACTGGACAGCCGCGCCAATCGCCTGGCCTGGCACTTGCGCGAGCGAGGCGTCGGACCACAGGTGCGCGTCGGCCTGGCCCTGGAGCGTTCGCTGGAAATGGTCATCGGCCTGCTGGCGATCCTCAAGGCCGGCGGTGCCTACGTGCCGCTGGATCCGGAATACCCGCTGGATCGCCTGCACTACATGATCGAAGACAGCGGCATCAGCCTGTTGCTCAGCGATCGGGCGATGCTCCAGGCCCTTGATGCTTTGCCCGAGGGCGTGGGCTGCTGGTGCCTGGAAGACGACTCGGCGGCCTTGGCCCACTACCCGGACCACCCGCTGCCGTTGATCAACCTGCCGCAACACCAGGCGTACCTGATCTACACCTCCGGCTCCACCGGCAAGCCCAAGGGCGTGGTGGTGTCCCACGGTGAAATCGCCATGCATTGCCAGGCGGTGATCCAGCGCTTTGGCATGCGCCCGGACGATTGCGAGCTGCATTTCTATTCCATCAACTTCGACGCCGCCACCGAACGCCTGTTGGTGCCGTTGCTCAGTGGTGCCCAAGTAGTGCTGCGTGCCCAAGGCCAGTGGGACGCCGAGGAGATCTGCGAGCTGATTCGCCAGCATCGCATCAACATTCTCGGCTTCACCCCCAGCTATGGCAGTCAGTTGGCGCAGTGGTTGGCGACCCAAGGGCAGACCTTGCCGGTGCGCATGTGCATCACCGGCGGCGAAGCCCTGACCGGCGAGCATTTGCAGCGCATTCGCGCAGCGTTCAGCCCGAGCCTGTTCTTCAACGCCTACGGTCCGACCGAAACCGTGGTCATGCCGCTGGCGAGCCTGGCCCCCGAGCAATTGGAGGAGGGCGCGGCCAGTGTGCCGATTGGCAGCGTGGTTGGCGCCCGGGTGGCCTACATCCTCGACGCCGACCTCGCGTTGGTGCCACCAGGCGCCACGGGTGAGTTGTACGTCGGCGGTGCTGGCCTGGCCCAGGGTTATCACCAGCGTCCGGGCATGACCGCCGAGCGTTTTGTCGCCGACCCGTTCGCCCCCGAAGGCGGACGCTTGTATCGCACCGGCGACCTGGTGCGCCAGCGTGCCGACGGTCTGGTGGAGTATTTGGGACGGATCGACCATCAGGTGAAAATCCGTGGTTTCCGCATCGAACTGGGGGAAATCGAAACCCGCCTGCTGGAACATGAGGCGGTGCGCGAGGCCGTGGTCCTGGCTCTCGACCTGCCGGGCGGCACGCAACTGGCCGGCTACCTGGTGAGCGACATCGCCAGCCAGGACGGCGAGCAACAAGCGACCCTGCGCGACGCCTTGAAAAACCACCTCAAGGCCCAACTGCCGGACTACATGGTGCCCACGCACCTGATCCTGCTGGCGAGCATGCCGCTGACCGCCAACGGCAAGCTCGACCGCCGCGCCTTGCCGCTGCCCGATCCTGAACTCAATCGCCAACACTACGTGGCGCCGAGCAATGCCCTGGAGCAGACCCTGGCGGCGATCTGGTGCGACGTGCTGAACGTGACGCAGGTGGGCCTCAACGATAACTTCTTCGAACTGGGCGGCGATTCGATCCTGTCGATCCAGGTGGTCAGCCGCGCCCGGCAACAGGGCATTCATTTCACGCCCCGGGACTTGTTCCAGCACCAGACCGTACAGACCCTGTCCGCCGTCGCCACGCGCAGCCAGCAGGTGCACGCCGAACAGGGCCTGGTGCAGGGTGAGTCCGGGTTGACGCCGATCCAGCATTGGTTCTTCGACCGCCCGATGCCCAACCGGCATCACTGGAACCAGGCGTTGCTGCTGGAGCCGACCACGGCCCTGGACCCGCAACCACTGGAACAGGCCCTGCACGCGATCTTCCAGCACCACGATGCCTTGCGCCTGGTCTTTGGCGAAACCGCCGGGCACTGGCGCGCCGAGCACCAGCCGCTGTCTGACGCCGTGCTGTTGCAGCAGGTATCCGTGGACACCGCGCAAGCGTGCGAAGCGTTGTTTGCCCAGGCGCAGAGCCGTTTCAATCTAGCCACCGGGCCGCTGCTGCATGCCGTGTTGGCGCAAACGCCGGATGGCCGGCAACGGTTGCTGATTGTCATCCATCACCTGGTGGTGGACGGTGTGTCGTGGCGGGTGCTGATGGACGACCTGCAAACCGTCTACCGCCAGCTCGTCGCCGGGCAAGAGATGCAATTGCCGGCCAAGACCAGCCCGTTGCGCGACTGGGCCGCGCGTTTGCAGGCCTACGCCGGCAGCGAATCCCTGCGCGAAGAACTCGGTTGGTGGCAAGCGCAGTTGAGCGGTGCGCACGTCGCGCTGCCATGCACGAACCCCGAGGGGGGACGCCAGGAGCGTCACGCGCAAACCGTCAGCGTGCGCCTGGACGCCGAGCGCACTCGGCAGCTGCTGCAACAGGCGCCGAGCGTCTACCGCACCCAGGTCAATGACCTGCTGCTCACGGCGCTGGCTCGAGTGTTGTGCCGATGGAGCGGCCATGATTCGGCCCTGGTCCAGCTCGAAGGCCACGGCCGCGAAGCGCTGTTCGACGACCTCGACCTGACCCGCACCGTGGGTTGGTTCACCAGCGTCTACCCCGTGCGCCTGACTCCCGCGAGCGAAAGCGTCAGCGGCTCGATCAAGGCTATCAAGGAGCAACTGCGTGCGGTGCCCCACAAGGGCCTCGGTTATGGTGTGCTGCGCTACCTGGCGGACGCGGCGACTCGCGAGGCGATGGCCGGCCTGTCGCACGCGGCGATCACCTTCAACTACCTGGGCCAGCTCGACCAGACCTTGGGCCAGGAGGCGTTGTTCCAGCCGCTGGATGCGCCGCTGGGGGCGATCCATGATCCCGCCGCGCCGCTGCCCAATGAGCTGAGCGTCGACAGCCAGGTCAGCGGCGGCGAGTTGGTGTTGCGTTGGACCTTCAGTGCCGAACGTCATGAGCGCGAGACCATTGCTACGCTGGCCGAGGCCTACCTCGATGAGTTGCAACGCCTGATCGAACACTGCCTGACGGACGAGGCGGGCGGCCTGACGCCTTCGGACTTCCCCCTGGCGAAGCTGACCCAGGGCCAGCTCGACAGCCTGCCTGTGCCGGCCGCGCAGATCGAAGATGTCTATCCGCTGACGCCCATGCAGGAAGGCATGCTGCTGCATACCTTGCTGGAGCCGGGCACTGGCCTGTACTACATGCAGGATCGCTACCGCATCAACAGCGAACTGGACCCGCAGCGCTTCGCCCAGGCCTGGCAGGCGGTCATCGCTCGCCACGAAGCCTTGCGAGCCTCGTTCTGCTGGAACGTTGGCGAAGACATGCTGCAAATCATCCACAAGCCCGGCCGCACGCCAGTGGACTATCTCGACTGGTCCGAGGTGGCCGAAGACGCCCAGGAAGCCAAGCTCCAGGCCTTGCTCAAGGATGAGCGCGAGGCCGGTTTCGATCTGTTGAACCAGGCCCCGTTCCACTTGCGGTTGATCCGGGTCGGCGCGGCACGCTACTGGTTCATGATGAGCAATCACCACATCCTCATCGATGCCTGGTGCCGTTCGCTGCTGATGGACGATTTTTTCGAGGTCTACACCGCCCTGGGCGAACAGCGCGAACCGCGGTTGGCCGTGCCGCCGCGCTATCGCGACTACATCGGCTGGCTGCAGCACCAGAGCCTGGACGAAGCCCGGCAGTGGTGGAAGGACAACCTGCAAGGTTTCGAGCGGACCACGCCGATCCCTGGCGACCGGCCGTTCCTGCGCGAGCACGCCGGTGACAGCGGCGGCATGATCGTCGGCGACTGCTACACCCGCCTCGACGTTCGGGACGGTGCGCGGCTGCGGGAGCTGGCCCAGGCCCATCAACTGACGGTCAACACCTTCGCCCAGGCGGCGTGGGCCCTGGTACTGCGCCGGGTCAGCGGCGACCGCGACGTGTTGTTCGGTGTCACCGTGGCCGGGCGCCCGGTGGAGTTGCCGCAGATGCAACGCACCGTGGGGCTGTTCATCAACAGCATCGCCTTGCGCGTGCAGATGACCGAGGTTCATCAGCGCTGCAGCGTGCGCCAGTGGCTCAGCGATTTGCTGGACCGCAACATGCAACTGCGCGAGTACGAATACCTGCCGTTGGTGAGCATCCAGGAAGTCAGCGAACTGCCCAAGGGCCAGCCGCTGTTCGACAGCTTGTTCGTGTTCGAGAACGCGCCGGTGGAAGTCTCGGTGCTGGATCGCGCCCAAAGCCTCAACGCCACTTCAGACTCGGGTCGTACCCACACCAACTTCCCGCTGACGGCGGTCTGCTACCCGGGAGACGACCTGGGGCTGCACCTTTCGTACGACCAGCGCTACTTCGATGAAAGCACCGTCCAAGGCCTGCTGGGCGAGTTCAAGCGGCTGCTGCTGGCGCTGATGGAGGGCTTGCACGGCGATATGAGCGAGCTGCCGCTGATCGGTGTCGAAGAACAGGATTTCCTGATCGAAGGCTGCAACCGGAGCGAGCATGCTTATCCGCTGGAGCAGAGCTACGTCGAGTTGTTCGAGGCGCGGGTCGCGGCCCATCCGCAACGCCTTGCGGTCAGTTGCCTGGACGCGACCTACAGCTACGCCGAGTTGAATGCCCGCAGCAACCGCCTCGGTCACGCCCTGATTGCGGCCGGTGTCGGTCTGGATCAGCCGGTGGCGCTGCTGGCCGAACGAGATGCCGAGTTGCTGGGCATGATCATCGGCAGCTTCAAGGCCGGTGCCGGTTACCTGCCGCTGGATCCCGGCCTGCCAAGCCAGCGCCTGAGCCGCATCATCGAATTGAGCCGCACGCCGTTGCTGGTCTGCACCCAGGCCTGCCAGGCCCAGGCACAGGCCTTGTTGGATGAGTTCGCCTGCTCCGGGCGGCCGAAGCTGCTGGTGTGGGAAAGCGTCCAGGCCGGCGACTTTTCCCCGCAAAACCCTGGCGTCTACAGCGGGCCGGACAACCTCGCCTACGTGATCTACACCTCCGGCTCCACCGGCCTGCCCAAAGGCGTGATGGTGGAGCAACGGGGCATGCTCAACAACCAACTGAGCAAAGTGCCGTACCTGGCGCTGAGCGAGGCGGATGTGATCGCCCAGACGGCTTCCCAGAGCTTCGATATTTCGGTCTGGCAGTTCCTTGCCGCGCCGTTGTTCGGCGCCCGGGTCGACGTAGTGCCCAACGCCATCGCCCACGATCCGCAAGGGCTGCTAGGGCATGTGCAACAGCAGGGCATTACCGTGCTGGAAAGCGTGCCGTCGCTGATCCAGGGCATGCTCGCCCAGGAACGCATCAGTCTGGACGGCCTGCGCTGGATGCTGCCCACCGGCGAAGCGATGCCGCCGGAACTGGCTCACCAGTGGTTGTTGCGCTACCCGGACATCGGCCTGGTCAACGCCTACGGCCCGGCGGAATGCTCCGACGACGTAGCGTTCTTCCGCGTCGATCAGGCGTCGACCCGTGGCACTTACTTGCCGATTGGCACGCCCACCGACAACAACCGTTTGTATTTGCTCGACGGCGCGCTGGACCTGGTGCCGCTGGGCGCGGTGGGCGAGTTGTGCGTGGCGGGCACCGGGGTCGGGCGTGGTTATGTCAGCGATCCGTTGCGCACTGCCCCGGTGTTCGTGCCGAACCCGTTCGGGGCGCCGGGGGAACGGCTGTACCGCACCGGCGACTTGGCGCGGCGGCGCAGCGACGGGGTCTTGGAATACGTCGGGCGCATCGACCATCAGGTGAAGATCCGCGGCTACCGCATCGAGCTGGGGGAAATCGAGGCTCGGTTGCATGAACAGCCGGAAGTGCGCGATGGCGCGGTGGGCGTGCAGGATGGGGCCAATGGCAAACATCTGGTGGGCTACCTCGTGGCCACCGACTCGGCGCTGAAACCCGCCGAACGCCTGGAGCGTATCAAGCAGCGCCTGCGGACCGAACTGCCCGAATACATGGTGCCGCTGCACTGGCTGTGGCTCGACCGCCTGCCCCTCAACGCCAACGGCAAACTGGACCGCAAGGCCTTGCCTGCCCTTGAGATCGGCCAGTTGCACAGCCAGGACTACCGGGCCCCCGGCAATGAGCTGGAACAGACCCTGGCCGACATCTGGGCCCAGGTGCTGAAAGTCGAGCGGGTAGGGGTGAAGGACAACTTCTTCGAACTGGGCGGCCATTCCTTGCTGGCGACGCAAATCGCCTCACGGGTGCAAAAGGCCCTGCAACGCAATGTGCCACTGCGGGCAATGTTCGAGTGCAGCACGGTGCAGGAACTGGCCGAGTACATCGATGGGCTGGCGGCAAGCGAGATCACTGAGGAGAAGGTGGATCGGTTGAATGACCTGATGGCGGAGTTGGAGGGGTTGTAGTTTTGCGGTGTCTGTAGTGGCCTCATCGCGGGCAAGCCTTGCTCCCACAGGAATCGGCTGCGAACAGATTATCTGTGTTCGAGCTTCAACCCTGTGGGAGCAAGGCTTGCCCGCGATGGCATTGCCCGGACATTGCCAAGCCCAAGGTTGACGCCTCGCGCCTGGCGGCTCAGTCTCCCCAGGGCTTTTTTCCAGATTCAAACAAGGAGGTCACCGATGCCGTTTGCAATGATCGACGGACAACCGCTCCATTACCTGGACCAGGGTCAAGGCCCGGTGGTGCTGCTGGGCAGCAGCTATCTGTGGGACCACAGCATGTGGGCGCCGCAGATTGACGTTTTGTCGAAGCACTACCGGGTGATCGTTCCGGAATTATGGGGCCACGGCCAGTCCGGACGCTTGCCAGAAGGCATGTCCTCCCTGGACGACCTGGCCCGCCAGACGCTGGCATTGATGGATCACCTGAATATCGACTGCTTCAACCTGGTCGGGCTTTCAGTGGGCGGGATGTGGGGCGCGCGGCTGGCACTGGCGGCGCCCGAGCGTGTGCAGTCGCTGGTATTGATGGACACCTACGTCGGCGTTGAGCCGGAGCCGACCCGGCTTTACTACTTCTCGCTGTTCGACAAGATCGAAGCCAGCGGCAGTATTCCCGAGCCGTTGCTGGATATCATCGTGCCGATTTTCTTCCGGCCGGGTATCGATCCGCAGTCAGCCCTCTACCGGCAGTTCCGCGCCACCTTGGCCGCGTTGCCGAGCGAGCGCCTGCGCGACAGCGTCGTGCCGCTGGGACGGATCATTTTTGGCCGGGACGACATCCTGCCGCGCCTGCATGAACTGGATGCCAAGCGCACGCTGGTGATGTGCGGCGACCAGGACAAGCCGCGTCCACCGTCCGAGGCGTTGGAAATGGCCGAGCTGATTGGCTGTTCCCATGTGCTGATTCCCGAGGCTGGACATATTTCCAACCTGGAGAATCCGGAATTCGTGAGCGAGGCGTTGCTGGAGTTCCTGGCGCGCAAGCACTGACTGTTGGCTAACCGTGGCGAGGGAGCTTGCTCCCGCTGGGCTGCACAGCAGCCCCAAAAAAACCAATGCGGTGAATCTGACGAACCACAGCAGGAGATCCAAGGGCTGCTTCGCACCCCAGCGGGAGCAAGCTCCCTCGCCACAAGAGCCGTTTTGGACTTTGGACTACTTCGGCCCGAGAATCTTCACCAGCTTGTCCGGCGACGGCGCGCCTTGCTGCTGTTGCAGGTCGCCTTTTTCATCCAGGTAGAAAATCGCCGGGGTGGCGGACAGTTCCAGTTCGTCCATCAACTGCTGGTTGGCGTCCAGTTTGGCCTGGATGGCGGGTGGGATGTCCTTGAGCGGTTTGAGCGGGCTGCCCTTGCCGGCCTTTTCATGCTCGGCCAGGGTTTTTTCCGGGTCCTTGGCGGCCAGCAAGGCAGCGGATTTACCCGGGCTGTCTTCGCGGATGATGCCCACCATGATGTGGCGCAACTGCACCTTGCCAGCCTTGACCCAAGGCCGGGCCTGTTCCCAGAACATGTTGCAGTACGGGCAGTTCGGGTCGCTGAACAGGTACACCGTGCGCGGTGCGTCCTTGTTGCCGTCGGCGATCCAGTTGCTGGCTTCCATCTTTGCCCAGATTTCCTTGGCCATCGGGGCGTAGACCAGTTTTTGCAGCGGTTCGGCGCTCAAGTCCTTGCCGTCGGCGTCGTACAGGTTGCCCAGCAGGACGTGCTGACCGTCCGGGGTCAGGTACAGCGCCATCCCGCGGTTCTGGTATTGCGCCGCGTAACCGCGCAACCCGTCCGGGGCCTCGAAGGTGCCGACGATTTTCGCGCCCTTGGCTTCGATCTTCTTGATGGCCGCAGGCAACTCTTCGGCCTGGAGCAGCGGTGACTGCAACAGTGCGGCGGCAACGGCCAGGGTCAGCAGGTGGCGGAGGCGGGGCATGGCGGTTTCCTTGTGGCGGAGTGGGGCGTCGTAGGCGAGTCGGGCGTTTCGAAGTGTTCCAGGGCGCGGGCCAGGCTCGCTTCCGACAGTTCGCCCAGGTGGCTGCCCAGCAGGCGGCCGTCGGCGCTGTAGAACAGGGTAGTTGGCAGGGCCATGGAACCCACGGCCTGGCCGAGGCGGCCGCTGCCATCGAACAGAACATTGGTCAGGCTCAGGCCTTGGGTGGCCAGGTAGGTACTGACGCTTTGCATGCTTTCGGCCTGGTTGACGAACAGGAAGGTCAGGTCCGGGCGCTGTTGCTGGGCTTCTTCCAGCACCGGCATTTCTCTTCGGCAAGGCGGGCACCAGGTGGCCCACAGGTTGATCACCAGAGGGCCGCCCTGGTAGTCGGTGAGCTTCACGGTCTCGCCGTCGGCGGTGCGCAGGTTTATCTCGGGCAGCCGGGTGCCTTGTTCATAAATCGTCAACGACATGGTCGCCACCAGCCAGAACAGCAAGCCACTGCCGACACCGAAGCCCAGCGGTCGGCGCAAGGCCGGGCGCCGCCGGGCCCACAGCAAGGCGCCGACCAGCAGCGCGACAATGCCCGGCCAGGCCAGGAAGCCGCCGTCACGCAGGTCGACGATCTGCCACGGGTCGTCCCGGTAATGTTGCCAATAGGCGACAACAAAACCGACCCGTGCGGCCAAAAGGCCCAGCACGAACAGCACGAATAGCACCGACTCGGGGTTCTCGCCCCCGCGCTTGGCCACCCGCCAGCCGACGAAGGTCGCCAGGGCCAGGGCGCTGATCAACAACAAATGATTGAGGGCGATGGCAAAGGTGCCCAGGGTGAACGTCAGCATCAGCGTGCGTCTCGGGTGAGGTTCCAGCGCTCCAGGAAGGCCTTGGCGTCGACTTCCCCGGTGATCCGCTGGCTGCGGCGCTCTTCACCGTCGGCACCAATCCACAGCAGGCTCGGCGGCCCAGGCACTTGGTAACGGCTCAGCAACTCGCGGCTGGCGGGGCTGTCGGCGGTGACGTCGAGGCGCAAGAGGCGTACACCGTTCAGGGCGTTGAGCACCTCGGCGCGGCCGAATACCTGCTTTTCCATGATCTTGCAGGACACGCACCAGTCGGCGTAGTAGTCCAGCAGCACCCATTGGCCCTGGACCTTGGCGGCGTCCAGTTCCCGTTGCAGGGCGGCGGGCTCGCTGACGGTGACGAATGCGTCGTGGGCACTGACGTTCGCACTGCCCTCGCTGGCGGCGTACACCCTCAGGGGCTGGAAGAAATCATCGCCACCGCCCGCTGCGCCAATCACCAGCAGGCTGCCCCACAGGCCGAACAGCAACGAGGCGCTGCCGCAGACATAGGCGATGCGACCGAACCCTTCGGTCTGGCGCCAGGCGCTGTAGGCGGCGATCAACAACAGCACGCCCCACAGGCCGACCCACAGCGAGCCGTCGATGATCGGGCGAATCATCAGCAGCGCGGTGCCGAGGAACAGGAAGCCGAACACACCCTTGAGCAGGTTCATCCAGGCGCCGGGCTTGGGCAGGAAGCGGTTGCCCACGGTCACCAGCAGCAACAACGGCAGGCCCATGCCAATGCCCATGGTGAACAGGATCAGCCCACCGTGCAACGCATTGCCGCTCTGGGCGATATACAGCAGCGCACCGGCCAGCGGGGCGGTCATGCATGGGCCCACCAGCAGGCCCGACAGGGCGCCGAGCACGCCGGCGCCTACCAGGCTGCCACCGCGCCGCTGGCGCCCGGCGTTTTCCAGGCGATCGCGCAGGGCGGCCGGCAATTGCAATTCGAAGAAACCGAACATCGGCAGCGCCAGCAACACGAAGATGGCCGCGAAGCTGCCCAGCAGCCACGGTTGTTGTAGCAACGCTTGAAGGTTGGCCCCCAGCAGTGCGGCGAGCACGCCCATGGCGGCGTACACCAGGGCCATGCTGATCACGTAGCTGCCGGCCAGCGCCAGGCCACGTCTCGGTCCGGCACCGCTGCCCACCACCAGCCCGGCCAGGATCGGCAGCATCGGCAGCGAACAGGGCGTGAACGCCAGCAGCAGGCCCAGGCCGAAGAACACCAGCAGGCTCCAGCCCAAGGCCCGTTGCTGCAGGCCGCTGGCCAGGGCCTGGTCCGGCGCCTCGTCGGTGGTCGCCGCCGGTGCGCTGCCGCCCAAGTCGACGACTTGGGTCTGGGGTGGGTAGCACAGGCCAGCGTCGGCACAGCCCTGGAAGCCCACCTTGATCTTGCCCGTGGCGCCGGCGGGTATCTTCAGTTCCAGCGCCTGGCGATAGACTTGCTGGTCGCCGAAAAACTCGTCGCTGTGGGCTTCACCCTCAGGCAGCTTGGGTTTTTGCGCCTCGGCCAGGCCATCGAACTTGAGCCGTTGCTGATAGAGGTAGTACCCATCGGCGATCTGCCAGAACAGCTGGGTTTCACCGGAGTCCAGGCGTTCGGAGGTGAACACGAACGCCTTTTCCACCGGCAGGAAATCGGGTTTGGTTTCGAAGGGATTGGCGGCCTGGGCCAGGCCCGAGATCAGGAACAGCCACAAAAAAAACAATCGACGCATGGACAGAGCCTTAGAACGAAGCATGTGGAAAGCACAATGGCGACTGGCGATTAACCGTCGATTAACCCGGCGACGACCGGCAGGCAGCAATGATCGCCCATGTTGGCCATAGTCGTCGCATAATGTCGGCTTAATCGGCCGGCGGCCTAATGTACCTTTTTCAACGGGGCTTTCCATGCGCGTACTGGTCTGCGAAGACGATGAGTTGATTGCCAGCGGGATCGTTGCCGGCCTCACGGCGCAGGGCCTGACGGTCGAGCACGTGGCCACCGCATCGGCGGCGCGGGCGATGGTCGGCGTGGCGGAGTTCGATGTCATGGTGCTGGACCTGGGATTGCCCGATGAAGATGGCCTCAAGCTGCTCAAGCAATTGCGCCAGCAGGGGCTGGAGACGCCGGTGCTGATCCTCACCGCCCGCGACTCGGTGACCGACCGGGTCGACGGCTTGCAGGCCGGCGCCGACGACTATCTGCTCAAGCCCTTCGACCTGCGCGAGCTTGCGGCGCGCCTGCACACGTTGCTGCGGCGCGTGGCGGGGCGTAGCGTCAACCTGATCGAGCACGGTCGCCTGACTTACGACCCCAGCAGTCGGGAAACCACCCTCGACGGCCAGCCGGTGGATCTGTCCCGGCGTGAGCAGTCGCTGTTGCAGGCACTCTTGCACAGTCGCGGCCGGGTGTTGTCCAGCGAGCAACTCAAGGACAGTGTCTACGGATTCAACGACGAGCTGGAAAGCAACGCCCTCAACGTCCATATCCATCACCTGCGGCGCAAGTTGGGCAACGGCATTGTCGAGACCGTGCGTGGCCTGGGTTATCGCCTGGGGCCGGCCGACGGCGCAGAGTCCTCCAAGTGATAAGCCTGCGACTGCGCCTGAGCCTGACCCTCGGCGCGGCCTTTGCCCTGATCTGGGCCCTGGCCGCGGCGTGGATGCTCAGTGATCTGCGCAACCAGATGATGTTCTCCCTCGACCAGCGCCTGGTGGCCTCGGCGCGGATGGTGGCCGGGTTGCTGGAGCAACTGCCGCCCTTGCCGACCAAGGGTGACGGCACGCATTTCAGCGCCGAGCAACTGAGCATTCCCGGCGGCATGGCCTGCCAGGTCAGCTCTTTGCGCGGCGAGATCCTGGCCCGCAGCCACGGCACCCCGGAACAGGCCCTGGAAGCCGAAAAAATGGGCTTCCACGACCAGATGATCGACGGCGCGCCCTGGCGCAGCTTCACCCTGGCCCGGGGCGACTTGCGCATCACCACCGCCGACCGCCAGATCGAACGGGAAGCCTTGAACATGTCGGTGTTGCTGGCCGCCTCGGTGCCGGTGGGGGTGGCGCTGCTCGGTTGCCTGTGCCTGTTGTGGCTGGGCATCGGCCAGGGCCTGGCACCGCTCAATCGCATGCGCGATGCGCTGATGCGGCGCAATGCCGATTCCCTGGAGCCCTTGCAGATCCATCCGCTGCCCAGCGAGTTGCAGCCGTTGCTGGAAACCCAGAACCAATTGTTCCAACGCATCGGCAAGGCCATCGAGCGCGAGCGACGACTGACCGGCGACGCCGCTCACGAACTGCGCAGCCCGTTGACCGCCATCAAGACGCACCTGCAAGTGGCGCGCATGACCGAAGGGGTTGCCCGCGACCAGTCCCTGGCCCGGGCCGAAGAGGGCGCCGACCGCTTGCACCGCACCCTTGAACAGTTGCTGTTGCTGGCGCGGGTCGAAGGCAGCCTGTCGTTCGACGATGGCGTGCACTGCAACGCCGAGCAGGTCGCGCGGTTGGCGATCCAGGACTCTGCCGGCTGTGAGTCCCGGCGCATCAAGCTACACCTGGCCCCAGGGCTGTCCGACGCACCCGTGCAGATGCCGGCGGTGCTCTCCATTGCCGCCTTGCGCAATCTGCTGGATAACGCCCTGCGCCATACCCCGGACGATAGCGATGTGGAATTGAGCCTGGAAATGATCGGCCAGCGCGTGCGCTTCCAAGTCCGCGACCATGGCCCCGGCATCGCCGCCGACGACATCCAGCACTTGACCCAGCGCTTCTGGCGCAACGGCCAGAGCACCGGCTGCGGACTGGGGCTGGCGATTGTCCAGGCCATCGTCCAGCGTTGCGGCTGTGGCCTACATTTCGACAGCCGCCCGGATGGGTTGCGGGTCGAATTGACGATGCCGGTGCAGGCAACCGTTGTTAAGTAGGTGATTGCGTGGCGAGGGAGCTTGCTCCCGCTGGACCGCGAAGCGGGCCCAAATCCGCCGCCGCGGACTACCAGGCTCACTGTGTCCTCTGGCTTTAGGGCTGCTGCGCAGCCCAGCGGGAGCAAGCTCCCTCGCCACAATGAGCCAGGCTAGGTCCCAAGAGCATCGGTAATCTCTCGGCATGGTCGTTGTACATCTGCTGTAACGACCTGCCATTGGCGCACTGGCGTTATCCGGGTCTATGTTTTTTTCAGCTCGACTCAAGGACTGAGGAAAACCGCGCCATGGACACCTTCATTGAAATCTGCACGGCCACGCCCAGCGATGCCGGCATCATCAGCCGGATCGCCGAGCGCTCCATCCGGGTCGGGTGTGCCGCCGAACACCGCAACGATCCCACTGTCGTGGCCGCCTGGGTGCGCCACAACACTCTCGCGCATATTCGCCCCTGGCTGATCGACCCACGGTTGCGCCTGACCCTGGCACGCTTGCAGGGACGCCCGGCGGGTGTCGCCATGGCCACGGCCAGTGGCCGGATCGCCTTCTGCTACGTGCAGCCAGAATCCTTCCGCCGGGGTGTCGGCCAGGCGCTGGTGGGAGACATCGAGACCTGGCTGCGCGGGCGCGGGGTGGCCCGGGTGCGCCTCAACAGCACCCGTTCCAGCCAGGCCTTCTATCGACACCTGGGCTTCGAGCAAAGCGCCGAGGCCTTTGCCCTTGGCGGGGTCAAGGCCGTCGCGATGCACAAGCCACTGATCGCGCCGACGGCGAAAGTGCAGCCCGAGAGTAAATCCCCCCGTGGCTGATGCGTCTCCACAACAGGAAACCTGCATGTGCGCCCCGACCGGATGCGCACCTGCCCGGTGTGCCGTTTGGGTCACTACCTATTGCGGGGTCGAGAGATGTCAGTCGCCAACAGCCTTATCGAAGCACAGCCGGCGCGGGTCAGCCCCGTGCCGGCCGAGACGCTCTACCAGTTCAATGAGTCGCCGCTGCTGGCTCGCCAGAGTCGGCAGGAGTCCAATGCCCGCAGCTATCCACGGCGGATCCCCCTGGCCCTCAAGCGCGCCAAGGGGTTGTACGTCGAGGACGTTGAAGGCCGCACCTTCATCGATTGCCTGGCCGGTGCCGGCACGCTGGCGCTGGGCCATAACCACCCGGTGGTGATCGAAGCGATCCAGCAGGTGTTGGCCGATGAGTTGCCGTTGCACACCCTGGACCTGACCACGCCGGTCAAGGACCGCTTCGTCCAGGATCTGTTCGGCCTGTTGCCGGCGCCGCTGGCTGCCGAGGCGAAGATCCAATTCTGCGGACCCACCGGGACCGACGCGGTGGAAGCTGCCCTCAAACTGGTGCGCACCGCCACCGGACGCAGCACCGTGCTGTCGTTCCAGGGCGGTTACCACGGCATGAGCCAGGGCGCATTGAGCCTGATGGGCAGCCTGGGACCGAAGAAACCCTTGGGCGCCTTGCTCAGCAACGGCGTGCAGTTCATGCCGTACCCCTACGATTACCGCTGCCCGTTCGGGCTGGGCGGTGCCGAGGGCGTCAAGGCCAATCTGCATTACCTGGAAAACCTGCTGCACGACCCGGAGGCCGGCGTGCAATTGCCAGCGGCGATCATCGTCGAGGTGGTGCAGGGTGAGGGCGGGGTCATTCCCGCCGACCTGGACTGGCTGCGCGGCTTGCGGCGAATCACCGAGCAGGCCGGGGTGGCGTTGATCGTCGACGAAATCCAGAGCGGCTTCGGCCGTACCGGCAAAATGTTTGCCTTCGAACATGCCGGGATCATCCCCGACGTGGTCGTGCTGTCCAAGGCCATCGGCGGCAGCCTGCCGCTGGCGGTGGTGGTTTACCGCGATTGGCTCGACACCTGGCTGCCGGGCGCTCACGCCGGTACCTTTCGTGGCAACCAGATGGCCATGGCCGCCGGTTCCGCAGTGATGCGCTACCTGCAAGAGCACGACCTGCCGGCCCATGCCGCGGCCATGGGCGAACGCTTGAGCGAGCACCTGCACATCCTCCAGCGGGACTTCCCGCAACTGGGCGATATCCGCGGTCGCGGGCTGATGCTCGGCGTTGAACTGGTTGATCCGGCGGGCAAGCGGGATGCCCTGGGTCATCCGCCGGTACACGCACAGCTGGCGCCACGCCTGCAACGCGAATGCCTCAAGCGCGGGCTGATCCTGGAACTGGGCGGTCGGCAGGGTAGCGTGGTGCGGTTCCTGCCACCGTTGATCATCACCCGGGCGGAAATCGACCGGGTCGCCGAGATTTTCGGGCGAGCCCTGCAGGCGGCGATCACCGATCGTTAATTTTCACCCGACCCTATACGTTCCTTTCATATCCTGGCTGCGCATGTGATGCAGCGAACCTCGAGCATAGATGGAGAGACACCCATGACTTCAGTATTCGACCGCGAGGACATCGTCTTTCAGGTCGTGGTCAACCACGAAGAACAGTATTCGATCTGGCCAGACTACAAGGCCGTGCCCGAGGGCTGGCGCACCGTTGGCAAGAGCGGCTTCAAGAAGGAATGCCTGGCCTACATCGAAGAAGTCTGGACCGACATGCGCCCGCTGAGCTTGCGCAAGAAGATGGAAGAGCAGGCGGCAGTGCTTAACTAAGCCGATATGGAATGCTCTTTTGTGGGAGCGGGCTTGCTCGCGAAGGCGGTCTGTCAGTTAGCCAATTATTGCCTGACACGCCGCCTTCGCGAGCAAGCCCGCTCCCACATGTTGCGTGTGTTCAAGATTCACCCATCAAAAAATCAATCAACGCCCGTGCCGCCGCTGGCAATTGCCGATGGGGCGGATAGATGATTGAAAACGGTCGGCTGCGCCCGCCAACGTCTTCCAGCAACACCACCAATTCCCCGCGCTCGATTCGCTCCCGGACGATGAATTCATAAGTCTGGCAGATCCCCATCCCGGCCTGGGCCAGGGACACGATACCCAATACATCGTCGGACACCTGGACATTGCCCGCCGGCAGCCATTCCCGATCTTGCTGGTTTTCGCGAAATAGCCAAGGTGCGATGCGTCCGCTGCTGGGCATCACGAAGGGCAGGCAGGCGTGGGCCGCCAGTTCATCGACGTGCCGGGGCGTTCCGGCGCGTGCCAGGTAGTGCGGCGCGGCCACCAGGCAAAGGCGGGCGTCTTCGAGCTTGCGGCCGACCAGCCCGCTGTCCGGCAATGGCCCGAGGCGGATCGCCAGGTCATACCCCTCGGCCACCAGATCGACATTACGGTTGGTAATGCTCAGCTCGACCCGAACCTGTGGAAAAGCCTGGATGAAACGCGACAGCAGCGACGGCAGGCGGTAATGGCCGTAGGTGGTCGGCACGCTCAGGCGCACGCGACCGCTCAGGACGCCGTCCTGGCCTTGGATTCGCCGCTCCGCATCGTCAATCAGGGCAAAGGCCGAGCGCGATTGTTCCAGGTACAACGTGCCGGCATCGGTCAGGTTCAGCCGCCGGGTCGTACGACGCAACAGTTGCACGCCGAGCCGGGCTTCGAGGCGGGAGATGGCGCGGCTCAGGACCGAAGGCGTGGTTCCCAGCGCCACGGCGCCAGCGCTGAGAGTGCCTTTTTCCACGACCGTGACGAAGGCTTCCACGTCGGCCAGATGATCGAATCGACGGGGCATTGTTGCCTCCAGAGGCCAGGTGATGTTCCGGGCGGCCAGTTTATCGCCGCTAAGCGCATCAATACAGTGAGCGCATCTTTTTCGATGCGTCCTGGAGTCATCATGAAAAAACTCACTACCTTGGCAACGTCTGTCGTTCTAGCAGGCATCAGCGTCGCGGCCCATGCCGATAACGTGCTGGTGGTCCTATCGGACGCCGATCATCTGGACCTGAAAAATGGCCAGGTCTTCTCCACCGGGTTCTACCTCAACGAATTGCTGCAACCGGTGAAACTCTTGCTGGAGGCGGGTCACCAGGTGACGTTCGCAACGCCCGAGGGCAAGGCGCCGACGCTGGACCGTTCCTCGGTGGACAAGATGTATTTCAACAATGACTCGGCGGAGCTGGAGCGTTACCAGGCGTTATTGGGGCAGTTGAAGATCACGTCGGCCAAGGACTCACCGGTGATCAGCCTGGCCCGTGTCGAGCAGATCGGCCTGGACCGGTTCGATGCCCTGTACATCCCAGGCGGGCATGCACCGATGCAGGATTTGCTCACGAGCGCGCCGTTGGGGCGGGTGCTGACGCATTTTCATGACCAGGGCAAGACCATCGCGCTGGTCTGCCATGGTCCGATCGCGTTGCTGTCGACCATGACCGATGCCCAGGGCTTCGTTGGCCAGTTGGCAGCCAAAGGCCAAGCCTCGGCCAAGGCCGGCTGGATCTATGCCGGGTACAAGATGACGGTGATCAGCAATCAGGAGGAAGAATTGGCCAAGGGGCTGCTAGGTGGCGGGAGCATGAAGTTCTATCCGCAGAATGCGTTGGAGCAGGCGGGCGGCCAATACAGCAGCAACACATCACCCTGGACGTCCCATGTGGTCATGGATCGTGAGTTGATCACCGGCCAGAACCCGGCGTCGGCGCTGGAGGTGGGGAAGGTGTTGGTCGAGCGGTTGAAACATTGATCCACCAAACACCGCAACCCCTGTGGGAGCGGGCTTGCTCGCGAAGACGGCGGAGCAGTCAACATTGATATTGCCTGACACACCGCTTTCGCGAGCAAGCCCGCTCCAACAGGTTTTATGGTGTACCTGAGGTTTACTTGAACCTCCGCTCCACCCCTTTCTCCACCAGGATCTTCGCCGAAATCTCTTCCACGGAAAAATGCGTGGAGTTGATATGGGGAATGTTCTCCCGCCGGAACAGGTTTTCCACCTCGCGCACTTCGAATTCGCACTGGGCGTAGCTTGAATAACGACTGTTGGGCTTGCGCTCGTTGCGGATCGCGGTGAGGCGGTCCGGGTCGATGGTCAGGCCGAACAGCTTGTGCTGGTGGGCGCGCAGGGCGCTGGGCAGTTGCAGGCGCTCCATGTCGTCTTCCGTCAATGGATAGTTGGCCGCGCGGATGCCGAATTGCATCGCCATGTACAGGCACGTCGGTGTCTTACCACAACGCGACACACCCACTAGGATCAGGTCGGCCTTGTCGTAATAATGCGTGCGGGCGCCGTCATCGTTGTCCAGCGCGAAGTTGACCGCCTCGATCCGCTCCATGTAGTTGGAGTTGTGGCCGATGGAATGGGACTTGCCGACCGAGTAGGAAGAATGCTCGCTCAGTTCCTGTTCCAGGGGCGCCAGGAAAGTGGAAAAAATGTCGATCATGAAACCATTGGACGTTGCGAGAATCTCACGGATGTCCTGATTGACGATGGTATCGAAGATGATCGGGCGGAAACCGTCGGTTTCGGCGGCTTTATTGATTTGCTGTACCATGGCCCGCGCCTTGTCGACGCTGTCGATGTACGGACGTATGAATTTGGCGAAGGTAATGTTTTCGAACTGTGCCAACAGGCTTTGGCCTAGCGTTTCGGCCGTGATGCCGGTGCCGTCGGAGATAAAGAAAGCAGATCGTTTCATTTGCGCCTTGGGCCTTAAGCTAGTGAGCTAGTGACGATTCTTGGATATGATAGGCGCGATTTGCCGGCCACCATTGGCCCGCATTCTCACTTATTTTCCAGGTCCAGGCCATATCGCCGGCAAGCGCTCCCCTGGAGCCGCCGGTGCCTTGAGCTTTTCCAACACAGTTAGTGGAGAGATCACCTTGGTAGAGTACGTAGTTTCCCTCGATAAGCTCGGCGTCCATGATGTGGAGCATGTGGGGGGCAAGAACGCATCCCTGGGCGAGATGATCAGCAACCTCGCCGGTGCCGGCGTATCGGTGCCAGGTGGCTTCGCCACGACCGCCCAGGCTTATCGTGATTTCCTGGAACTGAGCGGCCTGAACAAGCAGATCCACGATGCGCTCGATGCCCTGGACGTCGATGACGTCAACGCCCTGGCCAAGACCGGTGCCCAGATCCGCCAATGGATCATGGAAGCCGAGTTCCCCGAGAAACTGAACGCCGAGATCCGTACCGCTTTCGCCAAGCTGTCCGAAGGCAATCCCGACATCGCCGTCGCCGTGCGTTCCTCGGCCACCGCCGAAGACCTGCCAGATGCCTCCTTCGCCGGCCAGCAGGAAACCTTCCTGAACATCCGTGGCGTGGAAAACGTCATCCGTGCCGCCAAGGAAGTCTTCGCCTCCCTTTTCAACGACCGTGCCATTTCCTACCGCGTGCACCAGGGCTTCGACCACAAATTGGTCGCCCTCTCCGCCGGTGTGCAGCGCATGGTTCGCTCCGAAACCGGCACCGCCGGCGTGATGTTCACCCTCGACACCGAGTCGGGCTTCCGTGACGTGGTGTTCATCACCGGCGCCTACGGCCTGGGTGAAACCGTCGTGCAAGGCGCGGTGAACCCGGATGAGTTCTACGTTCACAAAGGCACGCTGCAAGCCGGTCGCCCGGCCATCCTGCGCCGCAACCTGGGCAGCAAGGCCATCAAGATGATCTACGGCGACGAAGCCAAGGCCGGTCGCTCGGTGAAGACCGTCGACGTGGACAAGGCCGAGCGCGCGCGTTTCTGCCTGACCGACGCTGAAGTCAGCGAGCTGGCCAAGCAGGCGATGATCATCGAGCAGCACTACAAGTGCCCGATGGACATCGAGTGGGCCAAGGACGGTGACGACGGCAAGCTGTACATCGTGCAGGCCCGTCCGGAAACCGTGAAGAGCCGCACCCAGGCCAACGTCATGGAGCGCTACCTGCTCAAGGAAACCGGCACCGTGCTGGTGGAAGGCCGGGCCATCGGCCAGCGTATCGGCGCGGGCAAGGTGCGGATCATCAAGGACGTCTCGGAGATGGACAAGGTCCAGGCCGGCGACGTATTGGTATCCGACATGACCGACCCGGACTGGGAACCGGTGATGAAGCGCGCCAGCGCCATCGTCACCAATCGCGGCGGGCGTACCTGCCACGCGGCGATCATCGCCCGTGAACTGGGGATCCCGGCAGTGGTCGGTTGCGGCAACGCCACCCAACTGCTCAAGGACGGCCAGGGCGTGACTGTTTCCTGCGCCGAAGGCGACACCGGCTACATCTTCGAGGGCGAACTGGGCTTCGACATCAAGAAGAACTCCGTGGACGCCATGCCGGAGCTGCCGTTCAAGATCATGATGAACGTCGGCAACCCGGATCGTGCCTTCGACTTCGCACAGTTGCCGAACGCCGGCGTGGGCCTGGCCCGCCTGGAGTTCATCATCAACCGCATGATCGGCGTGCACCCCAAGGCACTGCTGAACTACGACGGCCTGCCCCAGGACATCAAGGACAGCGTCGACAAGCGCATTGCGGGCTACGACGATCCGGTCGGTTTCTACGTCGAGAAGCTGGTGGAAGGCATCAGCACCCTGGCGGCGGCGTTCTGGCCGAAAAAGGTCATCGTGCGCCTGTCGGACTTCAAGTCCAACGAATACGCCAACCTGATCGGCGGCAAGCTCTACGAGCCGGAAGAAGAAAACCCGATGCTGGGCTTCCGTGGTGCTTCGCGCTACATCAGCGAATCGTTCCGCGATTGCTTTGAACTCGAATGCCGCGCCCTTAAGCGCGTGCGCAACGAGATGGGCCTGACCAACGTCGAGATCATGGTGCCGTTCGTGCGGACCCTCGGTGAAGCGAGCCAGGTGGTTGACCTGCTGGCGGAAAACGGCCTGGCCCGTGGCGACAATGGCCTGCGCGTGATCATGATGTGCGAGCTGCCGTCCAACGCCATCCTGGCTGAAGAATTCCTTGAGTTCTTCGACGGTTTCTCCATCGGTTCCAACGACCTGACCCAGCTGACCCTGGGCCTGGACCGCGATTCCGGGATCATCGCCCACCTGTTCGACGAGCGGAACCCGGCGGTCAAGAAGCTGCTGGCCAATGCCATTGCCGCCTGCAACAAGGCCGGCAAGTACATCGGCATCTGCGGCCAGGGCCCTTCGGACCACCCGGACCTGGCCAAATGGCTGATGGAGCAGGGCATCGAAAGCGTTTCGTTGAACCCGGACTCCGTGTTGGAAACCTGGTTCTTCCTGGCCGAGGGGCAGGCTGCGGTCTGATCGAGTGAAGGGGCCTGATCGACTAAAGCCCGTCAGTTAGTCGCAGAACCTGTGGGAGCGGGCTTGCTCGCGAAAGCGGTGCGTCAGACAACATCCATGTTGACTGTTCCGCCGTCTTCGCGAGCAAGCCCGCTCCCACAGGGGGCTCAACTGATGGGCATTATCCGGGCCCCTTTTGATTGAAGTAGGGCGGGCTCCACAAGTAAGCCGCCCTTTTTTGTGCAAGAAGATTATGCAAAGCAGCAGCAACCTCTTTCCTGTCGCCCTGATCAGCGCCGAGCGGCGCGGTGATCTGAGCGAAGACGTCTATCGCTTGAAACCCGGCAACAGCCCGGACGCCAGCGTCGAACTGGCCGTCACTCGGCTGGGCATGGCTGATCCCGGCGAAACCCGTGGTGTCCCGGTGATTTTGTTGCACGGCAGTTTTTCCAACCGGCGTTTCTGGTATTCGCCCAAAGGCCTCGGCCTGGGCGCCTACCTGACGCGCCTGGGATTCGATGTCTGGATTCCCGAAATGCGCGGCCATGGCTTATCCCAGCGTAACCAGGCTTATCGCCACAATCGGGTGGCTGACTACGCCCGTTACGACCTGCCGGCCATCGGCGCCTTCGTGCGTGAGCAGAGTGGGCAAGTGCCTCACTGGATCGGTCATTCCCTGGGGGGCATCACCCTGGCGGCAGCCTTGGGCGGCCACTACCTGGGCGAGCCCGCGGTGGCATCCGCGGCGTTTTTCGGCACCCAGGTCAGCCGCACCTACTGGCCGCTGAAGATTCCGCCGGTGGAATGGAGCGGCCGCTTCATCCTCAAGCGCTTTGCCCAGTTGTCCGGTTCAAGGCTCAAGCGCGGCCCCGAGGACGAGCCCATTGGCCTGGCCCTGGAAAGCATGCGCTGGTACGGCCTGTTCGGGCGTTTCGGCGATGCCGAGAAGAACTGGTGGGCCGGTTTGGCCGATGTTCAGTTGCCGGTGCTGGCGGTGAGTGCCGCCGGCGATCACCAGGACCCGACTTGGGCGTGCCGCAAACTCTTCGATCAGATCGGTTCCACGCACAAGCAGTTTGTCTGCCTGGGTCGAGGACAGGGTTTCACTGACGATTTCGGTCACGTCGAGATGCTGGTCAGCAAGGCCGCCCACCTTGAGGTCTGGCCGTTGGTGGCGCGCTGGCTCGACGATCAGCAGGCGCCCCTGCTGGGTGAACAGCCCCAGTTGGCCGAGGCGGTTTGAGGCGAAGGCTCTGACAAGGGCATTTCGCTCTGGTCTGCTTGCGGCTAAGATATGACGCTTCAAGCGGTTCCGGTCACAAACGGTTGCCATTCAATCTGACGTTCCAGCCTTTCAGGAGTTGTTCGATGAACCATTACCTCACGCCCGACCTGTGCGACGCCTACCCGGAACTGGTGCAGGTGTTGGAGCCGATGTTCAGCAATTTCGGTGGCCGCGATTCCTTCGGCGGCGAAATCGTGACCATCAAGTGCTTCGAGGACAACTCGCGGGTCAAGGAGCAGGTTGAACTCGATGGCAAGGGTAAAGTGCTGGTTGTGGATGGCGGCGGGTCGCTGCGCCGGGCCCTGCTGGGTGACATGTTGGCCGAGAAAGCGGCTAAGAATGGCTGGGAAGGCCTGGTGATCTACGGCTGCATCCGCGACGTCGACGTCATCGCCCAGACCGACCTCGGGGTCCAGGCCCTGGCCAGCCATCCGATGAAGACCGACCGGCGTGGTGTCGGCGAGCTCAATATAGCGGTGACCTTTGCCGGCGTGACGTTCCGCCCGGGCGAGTATGTCTATGCCGACAACAATGGCGTGATCGTTTCGCCAAGCCCACTGAAGATGCCTGAATAAAGTACCGCAGCCATAAGGGATGAGGATGTTCGAGGAAGAAAACGCGCAATGGGGGCTGGTGCATGCCCTGGTGCTGGACGGTAAAGGCGGCGCGCGTTCCATAGCCCGGACCGAACTCGACGATTTGCAGCTGCTGCCCCACGAAAGCCTGTGGCTGCACTGGGATCGCAGTCATCCGCAAACCCACACCTGGCTGCGCAAATCCAGCGGCCTGAGCGAATTCAACTGCGACCTGCTGCTGGAAGAGAACACCCGGCCGCGGTTGTTGCCGTTGCCCAACGCCGAACTGTTGCTGTTCCTGCGGGGGATCAACCTCAACCCGGGCGCCGAGCCTGAAGACATGGTCTCGGTACGGATCTTCGCGTCCGCCCAGCGGGTGATCTCCCTGCGTCTGCGACCGTTGCGCGCCACCGATGAACTGTTGGCGCAACTGGCCGAGGGCAAGGGGCCAGAGAACGCTTCCGAACTTATCCTTTATATGGCGCAATACCTCACCGACAAGGTGCAGGACCTGGTCACTTGCCTCTCGGAAATCGTCGATGGCGAGGAAGAAAAACTCGACGCCGACGAACGGTATGCTCCCGAGCATGACGCCATTTTGCACATCCGTCGAAGGGCTGCCGGACTCAAGCGATTCCTGGCGCCACAGCGAGATATCTTCGGCCAGATGTCGAGGATCAAGTTGCCCTGGTTCGTCGAGGACGATGGCGACTATTGGAACGAATTGAACAACAGCCTGACCCGTTATCTCGAAGAGCTGGAATTGACCCGAGAGCGCGTGGGGCTTGTGCTGGAGGCCGAAGACCGGCGCCTGTCGGTGCGCATGAACCGGACCATGTACCGCTTCGGCATCATCACCGGGATTTTCCTGCCGATGAGTTTTCTCACCGGCCTTTTAGGTATCAACGTCGGTGGCATTCCGTTTTCCGAAAGCCCCTACGGTTTCATGGTCGCGTGCCTGCTGATGATCTGCGTCGCGACGGGGCAGTGGTGGTTGTTCCGCCGTTTGCGCTGGGTGTGATGGGGTTTCATGTGACCCGACGAAATGTGATCGCGTCTTCCACAGACATCACGAGAGGTGCGTATGCACGATCCGTTTGAACAGTCTTTGCGCGACATGCTCAAGGCTTCGCCGTCCAGCCGGGACGACGACGCATGCTTGGGGCGTGTACTGAAAACCGCCAACCGCCAGGTCGGCGCGGGCGATCTGTTCAGCCTGCTGGGCCGCTGGTTGCCCGCGCTGATGATCGCCCTGAATAATGGATCGGCCCATGTCTCGCCGGTTTCCCGCCGTAAACCTGTTACTCGCACCGCTGATAAGGCTGATTGAATATGGAACTTGATCTCTGGACCCAGAGCCTCGTCACGGCAATGACTGCGTTGTGGACCAAGGTGGCTAACTTCATCCCGAACCTCTTCGGCGCGCTGGTGGTGCTGTTGCTGGGTTTTGTCGTGGCCAAGTTGCTGGACACGCTGCTGTCCAAGCTGCTCGCCAAGCTGGGTCTCGATCGCCTGATGGGCGGCACCGGCCTGACCAAGCTGCTGTCCCGTGGCGGCATCCAAGTGCCGATCTCGACCCTGGTCGGCAAGATCGTGTACTGGTTCGTATTGCTGATTTTCCTGGTTTCCGCAGCAGAATCCCTTGGCCTTGAGCGAGTTTCGGCTACGCTCGATATGCTCGCATTGTATTTGCCGAAGGTTTTTGGTGCCGCGCTGGTATTGCTGGTCGGTGTCCTGCTGGCGCAACTGGCCAATGGGCTGGTGCGCGGTGCGGCCGAAGGCGTCGGGCTGGATTACGCCGCTGGCGTGGGGCGTATCGCCCAGGGCCTGGTGATTATCATCAGTATTTCGGTGGCGATCAGCCAGTTGGAGGTCAAGACTGACCTGCTCAACCATGTGATCGTGATTGTATTGATAACCGTTGGTCTGGCGGTTGCGCTGGCAATGGGATTGGGAAGCCGGGAGATCGCCGGTCAGATTCTTGCGGGAATCTATGTGCGTGAATTGTATGAGGTTGGGCAACAAGTGCGTGTTGGCGAGGTCGAAGGCCAGATCGAAGAGATCGGCACGGTGAAAACCACATTGCTGACCGAGGAGGGCGAGTTGGTGTCGCTTTCCAATCGGATCTTGCTGGAACAGCATGTGAGTAGCCGCTAACCCGGCAAATCCTGCTAATGTATGCCGCCGCGAAATGCCTGCTAGCCCAGGCTGTGGCGCACATTGACCTAGACTGTCGGCCCGACTTGTTTTGAACAAACCCCAATCGCTATCCACGCGCTACGACCCCCGTGATCTCTCCGATGAGGAGTTGGTCGCGCGCGCGCATACGGAGCTGTTTCACGTAACACGCGCCTATGAAGAGTTGATGCGTCGTTACCAGAGAACTTTATTTAACGTTTGTGCGCGCTATCTCGGGAACGATCGTGATGCTGACGATGTCTGTCAGGAGGTGATGTTGAAGGTGCTGTATGGCCTGAAGAACTTCGAGGGGAAATCGAAGTTCAAGACATGGCTTTATAGCATCACGTACAACGAATGCATCACGCAGTATCGCAAGGAACGGCGAAAGCGTCGCTTGATGGACGCGTTGAGCCTGGACCCTCTCGAGGAAGCGTCGGAAGATAAGGCGCCCAAGCCCGAGGAAAAGGGTGGACTCGATCGCTGGCTGGTCTATGTAAACCCGATCGACCGGGAAATTCTGGTGCTACGATTTGTCGCAGAGCTGGAATTTCAGGAGATCGCAGACATAATGCATATGGGTTTGAGCGCGACAAAAATGCGTTACAAGCGCGCTCTTGACAAATTGCGTGAGAAATTTGCAGGCATTGCTGAAACTTAGTTCGGCGCAAATATCTCTTACGTGTAGGCAAGTTCTGATAGACTTGCCGCCGAGTTGTCCCCCGGTTTGCGGGACTGCTTCACAATCACCAGATGGGGATTTAACGGATGAAACTGAAAAACACCTTGGGCTTTGCCATTGGTTCTTTGATTGCTGCCACTTCGTTCGGCGCTCTGGCACAAGGCCAAGGCGCAGTTGAAATCGAAGGCTTCGCCAAGAAAGAAATGTTCGACAGCGCTCGTGATTTCAAGAACAACGGCAACCTGTTCGGCGGTTCGGTTGGTTACTTCCTGACCGACGACGTTGAACTGCGTCTGGCCTACGACGAAGTGCACAACGCACGTACCGAAGACGGCACTAACGTTAAGGGCGCGAACACCGCTCTGGACGCTCTGTACCACTTCAACAACCCAGGCGACATGCTGCGTCCTTATGTTTCGGCCGGTTTCTCCGACCAGAGCATCGACCAGAATGGCAGCAACGGTCGTAACCGTTCTACCTTCGCCAACGTTGGTGGCGGCGCCAAGCTGTATTTCACTGACAACTTCTACGCCCGTGCTGGCGTTGAAGCTCAGTACAACATCGACCAGGGCGACACCGAGTGGGCGCCTAGCGTTGGTATCGGTGTGAACTTCGGTGGCGGCTCCAAGCCAGCTGCTGCTCCAGTTCCAGCACCTGCTGAAGTCTGCTCCGACAGCGACAACGATGGCGTGTGCGACAACGTCGACAAGTGCCCTGACACCCCAGCCAACGTAACTGTTGACGCTGATGGCTGCCCAGCTGTTGCTGAAGTCGTTCGTGTTGAGCTGGACGTCAAGTTCGACTTCGACAAGTCGGTCGTTAAAGAAAACAGCTACGGCGACATCAAGAACCTGGCTGATTTCATGAAGCAGTACCCATCCACCACCACTACTGTTGAAGGTCACACTGACTCCGTCGGTCCTGACGCTTACAACCAGAAGCTGTCTGAGCGTCGTGCAAGCGCCGTTAAGAACGTTCTGACCAACCAGTACGGTGTTGAATCGTCCCGCGTTCAGTCTGTTGGCTACGGCGAATCCCGCCCAGTTGCCGACAACGCCACTGACGCTGGTCGTGCAGTTAACCGTCGCGTAGAAGCGCAGGTTGAAGCTCAAGCTAAGTAATTAGCCCACAGCTTTGGAAAAGCCCGGCCTCGGCCGGGCTTTTCTTTGCCTGCGATTTATGGAGATGGGGGGAACACAAGACCTGTGGGAGACCTGTGGGAGCGAGCTTGCTCGCGATAGCGGTCTGATGGCTGATCGGGTACATATCCGTTGCTGCGGTAACGGCTACTTAGGGTTCCGCCCAACGGCGGCTCACTTTTTTTCAAACGCCAAAAAAAGTAAGCAAAAAAGGCTTGCCCCACCACTCGGTGCCTCGCCTAGGCTCGGCATGCCCTCACTCCGGCATTGCTCCGTGGGCCGCCGCGAAGGGCCATCCATGGCCCAGCGCGGCTATCCCGGCATCCATGCCGGGTTGCCCACTCCACAATGCCTGCGTTCGGCCAGCGTGGTTAACGGGGCCTCCAGATCAAAAGCAAAAGCGAGGCGGCCCGATAGCCGACCTGGCTCTTTCGGTCGTACACCCATCAGATCTGTGGGAGCAAAGCTTGCTCGCGATGGCGGCCCGATAGCCGACCTGGCTCTTTCGGTCGTACACCCATCAGATCTGTGGGAGCAAAGCTTGCTCGCGATGGCGGCCTGATAGCCGACCTGGCTCTTTCGGTCGTAAACCCATCAGATCTGTGGGAGCAAAGCTTGCTCGCGATGGCGGCCTGATAGCCGACCTGGCTCTTTCGGTCGTACACCCATCAGATCTGTGGGAGCAAAGCTTGCTCGCGATGGCGGCCTGGCAGCCGACCTGGCTCTTTCGGTCGTACACCCATCAGATCTGTGGGAGCAAAGCTTGCTCGCGATGGCGGCCTGATAGCCGACCTGGCTCTTTCGGTCGTAAACCCATCAGATCTGTGGGAGCAAAGCTTGCTCGCGATGGCGGCCTGATAGCCGACCTGGCTCTTTCGGTCGTACACCCATCAGATCTGTGGGAGCAAAGCTTGCTCGCGATGGCGGCCTGGCAGCCGACCTGGCTCTTCGGTCATACCCTGTTCCAATTGTGGGAGCGAGCTTGCTCGCGATGGCGGTGTGTCAGTCAATGTATGTCTAACTGAACCACCTTCATCGCGAGCAAGCTCGCTCCCACAGGTCTTGGGGTGTCTGCTAGAGGGCGCAAACCTGGGCCAAAGCCGGCGGTGAGGCGGCCAATTCGGCTGCTTCGGCCACGGCGCCGATCACCAGGATCGCCGGGCTCTTGAGCTGGAAGGCGCTGGCAGCGGCTTCCATCGAGGCCAGGTCGCTGCGGCAGTCACGCTGGTGGGGCAGGGAGGCGTTTTCGATCATGGCCACGGGCGTGTCCGCCGCCAAGCCGCCGGCCAGCAGTTGCTCGCGGATCTCGCTCAGCTTCGCCACGCCCATATACACCACCAAAGTGGTCCCGCTTTGGGCCAGGGCTTGCCAGTTCAGGCTGCTGCCGTCCTGGGTGTGGGCCGTGACCAGGGTCACGCCCCGGGCAATCCCGCGCAGGGTCAGTGGAATATCGCATTGGGTCGCCCCCGCGAGGCCGGCGGTGATGCCGTTGACCATCTCTACCTCGACGCCATGCTCGCGCAGCCACTGCGCCTCTTCACCGCCGCGGCCGAAGATGCATGGGTCGCCGCCCTTGAGGCGCACCACGCATTTGCCCTGGCGGGCATAACGCAGCATCAATCGATGAATGAAGGCCTGGGGGGTGGAGCGGCAGCCGCCGCGCTTGCCCACGGCGATGATGCGTGCGGCGGGGCAATGCTCCAGCACCGCGGCATTGACCAGGTCGTCGATCAACACTACGTCGGCCTCGCCCAAGGCGCGCACGGCTTTGAGGGTCAGTAATTCAGGGTCACCGGGACCTGCACCCACCAGCCAGACTTTTGCGCTCATAGTGTTTTCCTCACGAGATAGCCGCCAGTGGTTGCGCGGTGGCAACCAGCAGGCGCTTGATTTCCGGTACGCAGGAACCGCATTGCGTGCCACAGCCCAGTTCCTGTTTAAGCCCCTGCAAGTCCAGGCCACGCTCGATGCCGGCGCAGACCGCGCGCTGGCTGACGTTCATGCAGTTGCACAGCGTTTTGCTGCCACCCGTTGTGGCGCCAACATTGCCCGGCGGCGCGCTCAACGGCGCCAGCAGCCAGCGCCGCAGTTGTTCATCGGCACGGCCTTCCAGCCACAGGTTCTGCAGCCAATGCCGGGCCAGGGTTTCACCGGCCAGGCGAATGGCGGTGATGCGACCGTTTTCGATGCGCACCCGTTTACCGATGGAGCGACGCGGGTCGTCGTAGGCCAGCACCGGCCCGTCGATCAGGCCCAATTGCTCGTCGATGGCCTGGAGCAGTTGCGGTTCAGGCGCGACGGCGCTGGCAGCGCGAATCAACAGCGCGGGACGTTCACGGCCGGTCAGACTCAGGCTGACGTAGGAAAACGCCTCGCACAGGGGACGCAGGGCCTCCAGATGCTGTTGAACATCGCCTTCGATCAAAGCGAAAAGCTGCCAAGGCAGATTCACCGGTTCCAGGCGCACGCCGCTGTGCTTGAGTTCCGGTTGTTTCGACAAGGGGTCGAAGGCCGGTTGGGTCAGGCTATTCACGCCGCCCTTGAGGAACCGATCGCCCCAATGCATGGGCAGGAACGCCTGGCCGGGGCGCACGCTGTCGTCGCTGTCCACGGCCACGATCACACTGCCGCGACGGCTCTTGAGGTTGACCAGGTCGCCCGCTTGCAGGCGGTGCCGGAGCAGTTCGTCGGGGTGCAGGCTGAGCACGGCTTCGTTCACATGGCCAAACAACTGCGCAGCGGTACCGGTACGGCTCATGCCGTGCCATTGGTCACGCAAGCGACCGGTGTTGAGCGTCAATGGGTAGCGGGCGTCACGCAGTTCCTTGGCGGCGCGATAGGGATCGGCCACGAAGTGCGCCCGGCCGCTGTCGGTCGGGAAAATCCCATCCACGTACAGTCGCGCCGTCCCAACCGTGGCGCCTTCCGGGAAGGGCCATTGCTGAGGGCCGAGGCGGTCGATCAGGGCATGGCTGATGCCGGACAAGTCCAGGTCGCGGCCACGGGTCAGCTGTTTGTACTCATCGAACAGTTGGGCCGGGGTGTTGAAGGCGAACAGGCTGGGTTGGCCCGGGCGCAGGCGTTTCTCCAGGCGTTGTGCGAAATCCACGGTGATTGCCCAGTCCGGACGCGCTTCACCCGGTGCGTTTACTGCCCGACGGACGTGGGAAATCCGCCGCTCGGAGTTGGTCACCGAACCTTCTTTCTCGCCCCAACTGGCCGCCGGCAACAGTAGATCGGCAAACGTGGCGGTCTCGGTGGTGCGGAAGGCTTCCTGTAGTACCACGAACGGGCAGGCTTGCAGGGCCTCACGTACCGCCGTCTGGTCGGGCATCGACTGGGCCGGGTTGGTGCAGGCGATCCACAAGGCCTTGATCTTGCCGCTGCGCACCTGCTCGAACAACTCGATGGCACTCAGGCCGGTGGTGGCGGGCAATTGCTCCACACCCCAATAACGGGCGACTTCGGCACGATGCTCCGGGTTGGCGGCTTCACGATGGCCTGGCAGCAGGTTCGACAGGCTGCCGGTTTCCCGTCCGCCCATGGCGTTGGGTTGGCCGGTCAGCGAGAACGGGCCCGCCCCCGGCCGGCCGATTTGACCGGTGGCCAGGTGCAGATTGATCAGTGCGCTGTTTTTCGCGCTGCCGGCGGTGGACTGGTTCAGGCCCATGCACCACAACGACAGGAAGCTCGGCGACGTGCCGACCCATTCGGCACACTGGTGCAGTTGTTCGACGCTGATGCCGCACAACTGGGCGACCATCGCCGGGGTGTAGTCGCGGACCAGGTTCTTCAGGTCCGCCAGACCTTCGGTATGGGCCTTGATGAAGTCGCGGTCGACCCAGTCTTCCCACAGCAGCAGGTGCAAAATCCCATGGAACAAAGCGACATCGGTGCCCGGCAAGATCGCCAGGTGCAGGTCCGCCAGGTCGCAGGTGTCGGTGCGCCGGGGGTCGATGACGATGATTTTCATCTGCGGCCGGCGGGATTTTGCCTCTTCGAGGCGGCGAAACAGGATGGGATGGGCATAGGCCATGTTACTGCCGGCGATCATCACGCAGTCGCTCAACTCCAGGTCTTCGTAGCTGCAGGGTGGGGCGTCGGCACCGAGGCTGCGCTTGTAGCCCACCACGGCAGAAGACATGCACAGCCGCGAATTGCTGTCGATATTGTTGGTACCCACCAATGCCCGGGCGAGTTTGTTGAAGGCGTAGTAGTCCTCGGTCAACAACTGGCCGGAGATGTAGAACGCCACGCTGTCGGGGCCGTGCTCGGCGATGGTGTCGGCGAAGACGCTGGCGGCGTGATCCAGGGCGCTGTTCCAGCCGGTACGGGCCCGGGCCAGGCCTTTGCCCAGGCGCAGCTCCGGGTACAGGGCGCGGGCGGCGAGGTCGCCGGTCAGGTGCAGGGTCGAACCCTTGCTGCACAGTTTGCCGAAGTTGGCCGGGTGGGCGGGATCGCCGCTGACGCCGAGGATGCGCTCGCCGTCATGCTCGATCAGGACGCCGCAGCCGACCCCGCAATAACAGCAGGTCGAGGCAGTGATCTGGCGGTTCATCAGCTTGCGTCCCGCAGGGCCAGTTGCACGCGGCCGTTTTCGACCCGGGCGGAATGATGATGGGCGCAGCCCACGTCCGGGGCTTGGGCCAGACCGGTTTCCAGGTCGATCTGCCAGTTGTGCAGCGGGCAGGCCACGCGCTTGCCGTAGACCAACCCTTGGGACAGCGGGCCACCCTTGTGCGGGCAACGGTCATCGAGGGCGAACACTTCATCGTCGCTGGTACGAAAAATCGCGATATCGCCTTTGGGGCCATTGATGATGCGCGAACCGAGGATGTTGATCTCTTCCAGTGCGCAGATATCCAGCCAGTTCATGCCGGCACCTCCAGGTTCTTCACGGGGATGACTTCGAACTCTTTCTTCAACTGAGGCTGTTCCAGGCGTTGTTTCCAAGGGTCCTGTTCCAGCGACAGGGAAAACTTCAGGCGTTCGTGAAGGGCCTTGCGCCGCTCGGGGTCTTCCAGCACGGCTTTCTTGATGTGCTCCATGCCGACCCGCTGCATGTAGTGCACGGTGCGTTCGAGGTAGAAGGCTTCTTCGCGGTACAGCTGCAGGAAGGCGCCGTTGTATTCACGCACTTCCTCGGCGGTCTTGAGCTTGACGAAAAACTCGGCGACCTCGGTCTTGATCCCGCCGTTACCGCCGATGTACATCTCCCAGCCGGAGTCGACGCCGATAATGCCGACGTCCTTGATGCCGGCTTCCGAACAGTTGCGTGGGCAACCGGAGACGGCCAGTTTCACTTTGTGCGGCGACCACATGTTGAACAGGTCGTGCTCCAGCTCGATACCCAGTTGGGTGGAATTCTGCGTGCCGAAGCGGCAGAACTCGCTGCCCACGCAGGTCTTCACGGTGCGGATGGACTTGCCATAGGCATGGCCGGACGGCATGTCGAGGTCTTTCCACACGCCGGGCAGGTCCTGCTTCTTGATCCCCAGTAAATCGATGCGTTGGCCGCCGGTGACCTTGACCATGGGCACGTTGTATTTGTCGGCCACGTCGGCGATGCGCCGCAGTTCCGAAGGGTTGGTCACGCCACCCCACATCCGTGGGACCACGGAGTAGGTGCCGTCTTTCTGGATGTTGGCGTGGGCGCGTTCGTTGATCAGGCGCGACTGTGGGTCGTCGTGGGCTTCGCCGGGCCAAGTGGAAATCAGGTAGTAGTTCAACGCCGGGCGGCAGGTGGCGCAGCCGTTGGGGGTGCGCCAGTTCAGGTAGCTCATGGTGCCGGCGATGGTCAGCAGGTGCTGGTCGCGGATCGCCTGGCGGATCTGGCCGTGGTTGAGGTCGCTGCAACCGCAGATGGCTTTTTCGCTTTTTGGCTTGACGTCCGCCGCGCCGCCCACGGTGTTGATCAGGATCTGTTCCACCAGGCCGGCGCAGGAGCCGCAGGAACTGGCGGCCTTGGTGTGTTTTTTCACGTCATCGACGCTGAACAGCCCGTGCTCCTGGATCGCCTTGACGATGGTGCCCTTGCACACGCCGTTGCAGCCGCAGACTTCGGCGGTGTCGGCCATGCTCATGGCTTTGTCCTGGCCTTGGTGGCCTACATCGCCTAAAGCGTTTTCCCCGAACATGAGGTGATCGCGGATCTCGCTGATGCCGTGATTCTCACGAATCTGCCGGAAATACCAGCCGCCGTCCGCGGTATCGCCGTACAGGCAGGCACCCACCAGCACGTCATCCTTGATCACCAGTTTCTTGTAGACGCCGCCGATCGGGTCGGAAAGGGTGATGGTCTCGGTGCCTTCGCCGCCCATGAAGTCGCCGGCGGAAAACAGGTCGATGCCGGTGACTTTCAACTTGGTCGACGTGACCGAACCCTTGTAAGTGGCGAAGCCCAATTGCGCGAGGTGGTTGGCGCAGACCTTGGCCTGTTCGAACAGCGGCGCCACCAGGCCGTAGGCGGTGCCGCGGTGGCTGGCGCACTCACCAATGGCATAAACGCGTGGATCGTAGGTCTGCATCGTGTCGTTGACCAGGATCCCACGGTTGCAGGGGATGCCGGATTTTTCCGCCAGTTCGGTATTGGGACGGATGCCGGCGGCCATCACTACCAGGTCGGCGGGAATGATGTCGCCGTTCTTGAACTGGACCGAGCCGACCCGGCCGTTGCCGGCGTCGTGCAGGGCCTGGGTCTGTTCGCTGAGGCGGAATTTCAGGCCACGGCTTTCCAAGGCGGTTTGCAGCAGTTGGCCGCTGGTCTTGTCCAGTTGCCGTTCCAACAACCATTCACCGATGTGGACGACGGTCACGTCCATGCCCCGAAGCTTCAAGCCGTTGGCCGCTTCCAGGCCCAGCAGGCCGCCGCCGATGACCACGGCGTGCTTGTGGGTCTTGGCGGTGTCGATCATCGCCTGGGTGTCGGCGATGTCGCGGTAACCAATCACGCCTTCAAGGGTGTTGCCGGAGATCGGCAAGATGAACGGCGTGGAACCGGTGGCGATCAGCAGGCGGTCGTATTCGGCTTCGCTGCCGTCTTCGGCGATGACGCGGCGCTTGACCCGGTCAATCTCCACCACTTTGCGGTTGAGCAGCAGCTTGATGTTGTTGTCCAGGTACCAGCTCAGGTCGTTGAGCACGATCTCTTCGAACGTCTGCTCACCGGCCAGCACCGGCGAAAGCAGGATGCGGTTGTAGTTGGTGTGGGGCTCGGCGCCGAACACCGTGATGTCGTACAGCTCGTTGCTCAGCTTGAGCAGTTCCTCGAGGGTGCGAACCCCGGCCATGCCGTTGCCGATCATCACCAGTTTGAGTTTTTTCATCAGGGTTCTCCGCAAGCTCATGTCCGTTTCATCACGGCGATCGGACTGGCTCGGCAATTTTTACGAAAACAAAAAAAGGCGTCCCGCTAGCAAGCTAGCGAGGACGCCTTTGTCCTGGTCCCGTTCTCTCGGGAAGCACCGCCTTCATCGTTGGAGGCGTTGCTTTATGTATGGTGGGGTAGGTAATGCAGTGGTTGTGCCAAGTGGCGCGAAGGCGCGGATTTATTGAGCAGCGGGCTGGTTGAGCGGATTGGGGAGGGATTTATTGCACCGAATCAAAGCGTGTTGCCCGGTAATGGAGCGCGCTAGGGCGAGCGAAAAAGTTTTTGTGGCGAGGGAGAGCTTGCTCCCGCTGGGCTGCGAAGCAGACCCAAAAAAAGGCGGCCGCTGCGCGCTCGAGCGGGAGCAAGCTCCCTCGCCACGGTCATGAGTGGAATACCAAGAACAACAGCACCACATTCACCACCAACGACACCAGCGCCAACGTCCGCCAGACCTTCAGCGGCTCTCTTTCCAGCAATGGCCGGGGCCTTACACTCAAGCTGCGGCGCTCGCCCTGCTCCAGCAGCAACAGCCATTCCTCGGCCGTCTCAAAACGCTGACCCGGATCCGCCGCGACCGCGCGTTCCAGGCTTTGTCCAAGCCATTCGGCCAAGTCCGGCCGATAGCGGCTGGCACTGACCGGCACGCCGAAGCGCGGGCGCTGGAAGGCTTCGATCTCGCCGTAGGGATAATGCCCGGTCAACAGGAAATACAAGGTCACGCCGACGGCGTACAAATCCTGTTGCGCCGTGGGCGCGGTGCCGCCGAAGGCTTCCGGGGCAATGTAGCTGGGCGTGCCGGGCAGCACGTTGGCCTGGTCCTCGGACAAGCCCGGGCAATATGCCAGGCCGAAATCCAGCAAGCGCAATTCCCCGTCGTCGCCCAGGTGCAGGTTTTCCGGCTTGATGTCGCGGTGATAGATCTGCCGTCGATGCAAGAGGCCCACCGCCCGCACCAGCCGTTGCGCCAGGTCCTGCCAGTGGGCCAGGGGCAGCGGACCGCCCTGGTTGAACAGCTCGGCCAGGGTCGCGCCCGGATATTCACGCATTACGTAGTACAGATGCTGACGTTGGGGCACCCCATGGACTTCGGGAAACTGCCGCCCGGCGACGCGTTTGAGAAACCATTCCTCCGAGAGCAAGGCCTGACCGGCCCGGCTATCGTCACGTAGCTGCACGGGCAAGGTTTTCAGCAGCCAAGGTTGGCCTTGGCCGTCGCGCACCCGATAAAGCAACGATTGCTGGCTCTGGCCGAGCAGGCTTTCGATCTGCCAGCCTTCGAACACCTGGCCCGGTTTCAGCGTCGGCGGCAAGGGCCATTGCTGGAGCTGGATCAAGGCATCGCCGATGCTGGCTTCGCCGAGGGCATCGACCCGCACCAACAACGCGCTGGCATTGTCCTGGCTACCGGCCAGATGCGCGGCGTTGACCAGCGTCTGCGCAGCGAGGTGCAGGTCGGGTTGGTCGCGAAGGATGCCGGCGATGGCCATGTCCCCCAAGACCGCCCAGACGCCGTCGCTGAGCAACACGAAGGTTTCGTCGGTGCGCAGTTCACCGTCGAGAAAGTCGAGGATCAGGTGTTGGTCCAGCCCCAGGGCCCGCTTCAGCACATGCTGCATGCCCTGCTGTTCCCAGACGTGATCCTCGCTGACCCGTTGCAGGTGATCGGCATGCCAGCGGTAGACCCGGCAATCGCCGACGTGGGCCAAGGTGAAGCGCCGGCCCCGCAGGACCAGGGCGCTCACGGTGGTGAGCAGCGGCTGCCCGCCGCCGTTGGCCTGCAGCCAGCGATTCTGGGCCAGCAACAGCCGGTCCAGCGCCTGGGCCACGCCCCAGGTTTGCGGCGTGGAATAGTAGTCCAGGGCCAGGGCCTGCAAGGTCGAACGGGCGGCCAGCCCACCATCGGCGCATTGGCTCACGCCGTCGGCGATAGCGAACAGGTAACCCTTGCTGGCAGCCAGGGCCGGGGCGGGCGTGACCAGGCGCAGGGCGTCCTGGTTTTCTTCCCGCGGGCCGATGGCGCTGGCCTCGGCAAAACTCAATTGCAGGCTCATGGTTGCAGGTTATACCCGAGCAGCGGTGACGGCTGCCGAACCCCAAGTGGTTCTCCAGCGACGCTTGACGCCATACAGGCCGAACCAGGCCAGTACACCGAGGCTGGCGAACAACCACAGCGCCAGTTGATAGCTGCCGGTGCTTTGCTTGATCGCGCCCATGCCCGCCGCCAGGGCGAAGCCGCCGATGCCGCCGGCCATGCCGATCAGCCCGGTCATCACGCCGATTTCGCGACGGAAGCGTTGTGGCACCAGTTGGAACACCGCGCCGTTGCCCGCACCCAAGCCGAGCATGGTGCAAACGAACAGGGCCAGGGCCGCATAGGAACTCGGCAGGTTGAAGCCCACCGCGGCGATGCAGACGGCCGCTACGGTGTACATGCCGAGCAAAGTGCGGATGCCGCCAAAACGGTCCGCCAGGGCGCCGCCCAAGGGGCGCATCAGACTGCCACCGAAGACGCAGGCAGCGGTGTAGTAGCCGGCGGTGACGGGGCTCAGGCCATATTGGTCGTTGAAGTAGCCGGGCAGGGCGCTGGCCAGGCCGATGAAGCCGCCGAAGGTCACGCTGTAGAAGAACATGAACCACCAGCTGTCGCGGTCGCCCAGGGCCTTGAGGTAGTCGGCCATGGATTTGGCTTTTGGTCGCTCAGGGGCGTTCTTGGCCAGCCAGGCGAAGAGAACCAGCGTCAGCACCAGCGGGATCAGCGCGAAGCCGAACACGTTGGTCCAGCCGAAGGCCACGGCCATGACCGGTGCGATCAACGCGGCGAGCACGGTGCCCGAGTTACCAGCCCCGGCGATGCCCATGGCCTTGCCCTGGTGTTGCGGCGGATACCACTGGGAGGCCAGGGGCAGGGCGACGGCGAACGAAGCGCCGGCCACACCGAGGAACAGGCCCAGCAGCAGGGCTTGTTCGTAGCTGTGGATGCCCAGTTTCCAGGCGCAGAACAGCGCACCGATCACGATCACCTGGCCAACCATGCCGGCGGTCTTGGGTGAAATCCGGTCGGCCAGCAGGCCCATGAACAGGCGCAGCACGGCGCCGGCCAGGATCGGTGTCGCCACCATCAGGCCGCGTTGCTGGGTGGTCAGGTGCAGGTCGGCGGAGATCTGTACCGCCAGTGGCCCGAGCAGGTACCAGACCATGAAACTCAGGTCGAAATAAAGAAAGGCCGCGAACAGTGTCGGGGTGTGGCCGGATTTCCAGAAGCTTGAATTCATCGCGCACCTCAGCTGTAAAAGTCTCGAGAAATGAGTCAGTGCTTAGAGCAGTGCGCCGCCTGTGGTCGCACCACCGGCCCCGAAGGGCCAAAACAAAAAAACGCCGCAACCCGGATCGCCAGAGAGGCAAGGAGGGTGTGCGACGTCTTTGTCGTAGGTGGGGCAACCGCCGTTGGTTACCTGTGGGGTTGCTTAAGCGAGATCTGTGCCAACCTGTGAGGTAAGGGGGGGCCTTCGCGAGCAGGCTCGCTCCCACAGGGATTATGGTTGTTCGCAAATGTCGTGCTCACCCCGCAAACCCTGTGGGAGCGGGCTTGCTCGCGAAGACGGTGGGTCAGTCGATATCAATGTTGGAAGTAAGATCGCTTTCGCGAGCAAGCCCGCTCCCACAGGTGGAGCGCGGTCTCTTGTGGGAGCGAGCCTGCTCGCGATGGGCGCAGGCCAGGCGCTACAAGGCTTTCAGCCGAGCAGCTCATTCATGGCAATGATCTGCTCCGCCACCTGGATCAGTTTCTGCTGGCGGCTCATGGCCTGGCGGCGCATCAGGGTGTAGGCCTGCTCTTCGTTGCATTCCTTCATCTTCATCAGCATGCCCTTGGCCAGTTCGATGCGCTTGCGTTCGGCCAGTTGCTGGTCCCGGGCCAGGAGTTGGGCGCGCAGGGCCTGGTCGCTTTCGAAGCGGGCCATGGCCACGTCGAGGATCGGTTGCAGGCGCGCGGCGTGGATGCCTTCGACGATGTAGGCGCTGACGCCCGACTTGATCGCCTGGCGCATTACATTGGGGTCGTGCTCGTCGGTAAACATGACGATCGGGCGTGGTTGGTCGCGACTGACCAGCACCACTTGCTCCATCACATCGCGTCCGGGTGACTCGGTATCGATCAGGATCACGTCCGGACGCACCGTTTCGACGCGCGCCGGCAGGTCGATGGTCAGGCCGGATTCGTCGATCACTTCGAAGCCGGCTTCGATCAGGGCAGCCTTGAGACGGCCGACTTTTTTCGCGGTGTCGTTGATCAGCAGAATACGCAGCATGGTCGTGGCTCCTGTCAGCGGCTGGCGAGAAGGGGAGCCGCATCGCTCAAGGCGTGCAGTTTGAAGCTGCGGGCGTACCCGGCCGGGTCCGAGCCGTCCCAGGTGGTGCCGTCGATCAGTTGGCTGCTGCGCATGTCCTGGCTCGGGGACGCAATGTCCAGTGCCGCGCAGGCTTCGCGGTACAGCGTGAGTTGCTGGACGTCCCGGGCCACGGCCAGGTAATCCGGGTCTTCGCGCAGCAAGCCCCAGCGACGGAACTGGGTCATGAACCACATGCCGTCGGACAGGTACGGCAGGTTCACCTCGCCGTCGCCATGGAAGCGCATCGCGTGGGGATCCTGCCAGCTGTTGCCCAAGCCGTCGGCATAGATGCCCAGCAGGCGCGGCTCGATGCAGTCCAGCGGGGCGTCGAGGTATTGCGGTGCACTCAACAGTTGCGCGGTGCTGCGACGGTTTTCGCTGCTTTGTTCGATGAAACGGCTGGCTTCGAGAATGGCCATCACCAACGCCCGGGCGGTATTGGGGTATTGCTCGACGAACGCACGGGTGCAGCCCAGGACTTTTTCCGGGTGGTCGGGCCAGATGGTCTGGGTGGTCGCCAGGGTAAAGCCGAGGTTCTGTTTCACCGCGCTGGCGCACCAGGGCTCACCGACGCAAAACCCGTCGATGCGCCCGGCTTGCAGGTGCGCGATCATTTGCGGCGGCGGTACCACCACGCTGTCGACATCCGACAAGGGGTGGATGCCCTGGGCGGCGAGCCAGTAATAGAGCCACATGGCGTGGGTGCCAGTGGGGAAGGTCTGGGCGAAGGTCAGTTTCGGGCGAGTTTGGTGCACGTGCCGTTCCAGTGCTTCAGGACTGGTCACGCCTTGGGCCTGCAAGCCATGGGACAGGTTGATGCTCTGGCCGTTCTGGTTCAGCCCCATCAGCACCGCCATGTCGGTCGGCGCGACCCCGCCAATGCCCAGGTGCACCGCATAGACCAGGCCATACAGGCTGTGGGCGGCGTCGATTTCACCGCTGACCAGCTTGTCCCGCAGGTTGGCCCAGGAGGCCTGGCGCTTGAGATTCAGGGTCAAGCCGTAGGGTTGGGCGAAGCCCTGGGTGGCGGCCACCACCACCGGGGCACAGTCGCTCAAGGCCATGAAGCCGAGGTTGACCGCGCTCTTTTCCGGGGCATCGCTGCCGTTGACCCAGGCCAGGGGGTTGGCTGGAACTTCATTCATCGTGCATCACCTTCCACTTAATCAGTCTGGCACTCATTTGGCCTTTGGCACCGGCGCCGATGAGCAGTAATGGTGCAAGGCATATGCCAGCCGAGCCCTCATCACCTTCCCATCAAGATTCCAGGCGTCGTGTCTTTCATCCTGTCGGTCCTTCCAACGCCACGTAGCAAAGGAGACGGCATGCAGGACACATCCATTCTCGCCACGGCATTGCCTGATCTGGGCGAACGCGTGCTGCACCTGCGCGTGGCCCGGGCCCCGGTTCAACTGAGCGCCGGGAGGTTGGGCCGCAGCCACTGCCTGCCCGTCGGTTGGGAGGGTTTGGTGGTGCAGAGCGATTCGCTGCGCTTCTGTGGCGGTGAGTTGCATGTCACGCCGGTTTGCGAAGCGACGCTGGTCAAGCTGCAGGCGTTCCTGGACATGAGCGATGCCCTGGTGGATGCCGGGCAACGGCTGCACGCGGAGCCATGGGCCCTGTTGCCGGTGGCGGGGGAAACCGTCCGCTCGCCGCAACGGCTCGAACGCTGGTACATCGGCCAAGCGATGAGCGGCACGCCGGCCTATCACGCGGTCGCCCACCTGCTGCGTCATCACGAGAGCTACGGGCTCGTGCGTTTCCTTCTGGAGCAAGGCACCCACAGCGAAAAACTGAACACGCTGGCGCAACGCTACGGCGTATCGGTTTCGCATTTTCGCAGGCTCTGTCGCCAAGCCCTGGGCTCTGCCGCCAAACCGGCCTTGCGTGGCTGGCGCACGGCCCAGGCGCTGTTGAACATGAGTCTTCAGGACGGCTCGTTGACCGATGTCGCGCTGGAGTTCGGCTTTGCTTCGTCGTCACATTTTTCCAAGGAGATCCGCGAACTGGTGGGCTTCGCACCCAGCAGCCTGGCGGATATCACCTACCTTCCAGGCAAGTGAGTCGATGAGCCGCCAAGCGTTATCCCCATCCCTTTTATTCGTCTGCCTTAGCGCTGTGATGCTGCTCGCATCCGGTGCCGCAAGGGCCGATGTCTATACCTTCGAGGCTCGCGAACAGAGCGCGCGGACCTTTTTCAGCGAGCTGTCCGGGTCATTGGGCAAGCCGGTGATCGTCAGCAAGGCCGCGGCGGCCAAGCGCATTGGCGGGACATTCGACCTGCGCACGCCGCAACGGACATTCGAGCGAGTCAGCGCACAGATGGGGTTGATCTGGTACAGCGATGGCCAGGCGATCTACCTGTATGACGCCTCGGAAATCAAGAGCGCGATGATGTCGCTCCAAACCCTCACCGTCGCCAAGCTCCAGGCGTTCCTCGGCCGTTCAGGCTTGCACGATGCGCGTTATCCGCTGCGTCACGACGGACTGCGGACGTTCCATGTGTCGGGCCCGCCGATGTATGTCGACCTGGTGGTGCAAGCGGCCGGGCTGATGGACAACCAGCGTTCGGAGCTGTTGCTGGGCAAGCAGCAGATTGGCGTCATCCATGTGCGCAACACCTTCGTCAGCGACCGAAAATACGAGCTACGCGATGACAAGGTGACCATTCCCGGGCTGGCCACCGTGATCGAGGACCTGTTGCGCGGCGAGAAGCGGCAGGTTGAATCGTCGGTGGCCCAATCCTCCACCCAGCGGCCGCAGGGCTCGATGCCGGTGTTTCCCCTCGAAGGCCTGGCGAACACCTCTTCGGACCAGGACCCGACGGCACCGCGAATCATTGCGCGCGAGGTGGCCGCCGGCAACATTCGTGTGGTCGCTTACCCGGACACCAACAGCCTGTTGGTCAAGGGGCTGCCCGAGCAGGTGCGCTTTATCGAGAACCTGGTCAATGCCCTGGACACGCCGAAACGCCATGTCGAGCTGTCGCTGTGGATCATCGATCTGCACAAGGACGAACTCAATCAGTTGGGTATCAACTGGCAAGGCGCGGTGAAGTCAGGCGGGCAATTTAGCGCCTCGCTCAACGCCGGTTCGGCCACCACCCTCGACGGCGCCTCGTTCGTGACCCAGGTCATGGCGCTGGAGCGCACCCAGCGGGCGAACGTGGTCTCGCGACCGGTGATCCTGACACAGGAAAACGTGCCGGCGATCTTCGACAACAACCGTACCTTCTACGCCCCGCTGGTGGGGGAGCGCAGCGTCGATCTGCAGCACATCACTTACGGCACGCTGGTGAATGTGCTGCCACGTTTCGCCCAGGCCGACGAGATCGAGATGTCGCTCAATATCGAGGACGGCAATGAAGTCGAGAATCCCGGCCGGGGTGAGCAGCAGAGTGCCTTGCCGACGGTCGGGCGTACGCGCATCAGTACCGTGGCACGTGTGCCCCAGGGCAAGAGCCTGCTGGTGGGCGGCTTCACTCGCGATGACCATGGCGAGCAGGTCGGACGCGTGCCGGTGCTGGGGTCGATCCCGTGGATCGGCCGCTTGTTCAGCTATCGCCAGGGCCGCTCGGCCAACACGGTGCGGGTGTTTTTGATTCAGCCCAAGGAGATTCGCGACGCTCTTGAACCCGTGGAACTGGGCATGCCGTTGCTGACCCCCGAGCAACATGAGCGCGTGCGTCGAATGTACTTCCGGATGTCCGAGCCATGATCCTGCCCCCGGTTTCCATGGGCGGCCGGGCTGCCCAGGCTCGATTGAACGCCGAGAAGGCCGCCGAACATCCACAACCACAAGTCGACGCCGAGGCGACGCTGGACGACAGCGCAACGGCGGCCGTGGCCCAGCGCATCGTGCAGATCAGCGACGAGCTGTCGGCGGCGCTGACGCAGTTCCGTGGCCGGCGTTTGTTCGAACTCAAGTCCGAGACCCTGACCGACACCTTCGAACGCGTGCTCGAGGACGACACCGTGCCCAAGGCCCGGCAGGTGCTGAGCCTGGCGCGGCTGGCGGACAAACCCGTGGCTTGGTTGCTGCAAATGGCGCGCAGCCTGTTCCCCGATGACAGCGACCTGGCGCTGGTGTTGCGGGCGTTGTTACGCCGCCGCAACCTGGAAACCCGCACCCGCCAGCGCCTCGAAACCCTCTTGCAGACGGTGGTCGCCCAAGGCTCGCCCAAGCGCCTGAACGCGGGGATCAACGCCGCGCTCAAGGCCAGGATGTTCGGCAAGAGCATGGTCGTCAGGGCCGGCCTGCTACGCGAGACCTATCGGGATTTCCTCGAGTCCGACGAAGGCCCGCTCGGCTGCTATCAGGACTGGATCGCCCTGTATGGCCCGGCACAGCGCATGAATGTGCTGGCCTTCATCGAAGCCGGGCTGCTCACCGACATCAGCGCCCAGGACCCGAGTTGCTCGCGCATCGAGTTTGGCCAGTTGCTGACCCGGGTGACCGACCTCAAGCGCTTGCGTTCGGCCGATGGGCTGTTCATCGGCGCCGTGCTTGGCGATGCGCTCGTCTGTCGGCACAACCCCCAGGAAGCCGACTGGCTGGTGTTCCTGCTCGGCGTGTTGACCTACCCCGATGACCTCGACCAGCTGTTGCTCGGTGTGTTGGGCGAGCAGGTGTTGCTCAGTGCCCATCGCGAACGTTCGACGCTGCTGCAAATCCTGCGGCGGCTCAGCCTGCAACTGCCGCCGCCGCTGTTTGCCGATGAAGAGGCGCCGCAACGCCTGGCGATCCAGTTCACCCGCCTGGCCGACGTCGCCTATGCCCACGAATGCATCGAACAGCGCCAGTCCGGTGGCCAGCCATGATCGTGTCGCGGAGCCAGGCCTAATGTTCAATGTGTTCCTGCGAAGTGTCGGCGCTCGTCCGGAGCTGCTGATCCTCACCTTGATGGTGATGATCATCGCCATGCTGATCATCCCCCTGCCGACGGTGCTGGTGGATTTTCTCATCGGCCTGAACATCGTCATTTCGCTGTTGGTGTTCATGGGCTCGTTCTACATCGAACGCATCCTCAGCTATTCGACGTTCCCGGCGCTGCTGCTGTTGACGACCCTGTTCCGCCTGGCGCTGTCGATCAGCACCAGCCGGCTGATTCTCAGCCAGGCCGATGCCGGCGAGATCATCGCGTCGTTCGGCGACTTCGTGATCGGCGAAAGCCTGGTGGTGGGTTTCGTGATTTTCTCCATCGTCACCATTGTCCAGTTCATCGTGATCACCAAAGGCTCGGAACGGGTCGCCGAAGTGGCGGCGCGCTTTTCCCTGGACGGCATGCCCGGCAAGCAGATGAGCATCGACGGCGACCTCAAGGCCGGCGCCATCGACGCGGCCCAGGCCCGGGAAAAACGCAGCGTGCTGGAGCGCGAAAGCCAGCTGTACGGTTCGTTCGACGGGGCGATGAAATTCATCAAGGGCGATGCCATCGCCGGCATCATCATTATCTTCGTCAACTTCATCGGCGGCATGGCCATCGGCATGGGGCAATTGGGCATGGACATGTCCACGGCCTTGTCCACCTACACGCTGTTGACCATCGGCGATGGCCTGGTCGCGCAGATCCCCGCGCTGCTGATCGCCATCGGCGCGGGCTTCATCGTCACCCGCGTCAACGGCGATGACAGCAACCTGGGGCGCAACATGCTTGCCCAGATGCTCGGCAACCCGTTCGTCCTGGGCGTCACCGCGTTGCTGGCGATAGGCGTGGGCCTGTTGCCCGGTTTTCCATTGCTGACGTTTCTCTCCATTGCCAGTGTGCTGGGGTTGGTGGTGTTTGTGCGCCATCGCCGCGCCTCGCGCCAGGCCGGCCCGGGCGAAAGCCGCAGCGAACCTGCCGAGCCGGGCGCGGCGCAGGGTGAGTCGGGATTGCTCGATGACGTCGACAACGTTGCCACTGAAACCATCGCCCTGATGCTGCTGGTACCCCCAGCGCGCCTGCAAGCGTTGGAGAAGGAGCGTTGGGCGGCGCGCTTTCGCAGCCAGTTCTTCGTCGACTACGGGCTGCGCATTCCCGAGCCGCGGTTACGGGCCAGCGAGGCGCTGCCGGTCCATCAAGTGGCGGTGCTGATCAATGAAGTGCGCGCCGAGCAGTTCGATATTCACTTCGATCACTGGCGCCTGCTGGATTATTCACCGGAGCTGGAGCCGTTGGGTTTTGCCCTGGTGCGCGGTAACGACAGCAATCGCCTCGGTGGCGTCTGGGTCATCGCCGCTGACCGCGAGCGGGTGCAGCAGTTGGGCTATCACCTGCGGCCTGCCGACGAAGAATGTTATCGCTGCCTGGTCACGTTGCTGGCGCGCAACATCCAGGAGTTTTTCGGCGTGCAGGAAACCAAGCAGTTGCTCGATGAAATGGAAGCGCGCTACCCCGACCTGCTCAAGGAAGTCTATCGCCACGTCACGGTGCAGAAGATCGCCGAAGTGCTGCAACGCTTGATCGGCGAGCGCATCTCCGTGCGCAACATGAAGCTGATCCTCGAAACCCTCGCCCATTGGGCCTCCCGGGAAAAGGATGTGCTAGCGCTGGTCGAGCATGTGCGCGGCGCCATGGCCCGCTACATCAGCAACAAGTTTGCCCAGGGCAACGACCTGCGCGTGCTGCTGTTGTCGGCGGAGTTCGAAGACGTGGTGCGCCGGGGCATCCGGCAAACCTCGGGCGGCAGTTTCCTCAACCTGGAACCGGCCGAATCGGAAGAACTGATGGACCGCCTCAGTGTCGGCCTGGACAGCGTGCACATCGCCCACAAGGACATGGTGCTGCTGTGTTCGGTCGATGTGCGGCGCTACATCAAGAAACTGGTCGAGGGCCGTTTCCGGGAGCTGGACGTGATGTCGTTCGGCGAAGTCTCCGAGACGGTCTCGGTCAATGTCATCAAGACGCTTTAAGGAAATTCTGCAAATGTTACCGATGGATATCGCCGACCTGTTACGCGAAGCGCTACGACACAGCGGCTGCGTGGACAGCCAGATTGGGCATTTCGACAGCCACAGCACGATAGAAATGCAGATGAAAAACCTGCCGGACATCAGTGTGGCTGAGGTGGAAGGTGATGTGTGGGTCTGGGCGGCGGTCGCCGAAGCGACGCCCCAGTCAATGAATCATTGTGCTTTTGACCTGATGCAGTTCCTGCTCGAAGGCAACCCGTTTTCCCGTACCGGGCAATTGCACTTGTGCGAGGTCGAGGGGCGGCTGGAGTTGCGTTTTATGGCCAGTGCCTATGCCTTGAACGCTGCCGAGCACTTGGCCCAAGCGCTGGATTCCTTCGTGCAGGCCATTGAAACGCTGCTGGACATCCTGCGTCGATGAACCTGCGCCTGGAACGGCTCGCGGCCCATCCCTTGCGTTTGAGCGGTCCATTGATCGAGGCGGCGCTGCGGGAGGTGGTGGTCGGCGAAATCTGTGAAGTGCGCCGGCATTGGCGCGCGCCCGAGGTTGCCGCTCGGGCGCAGGTCATCGGCTTCAAGCCTGGCGCGGTGCTGCTCAGTTTGCTGGGCGAGGCGAAAGGCTTGTCCCGGGAGTCGATGATCGTGCCCACCGGCGCGACTCTGCAACTGACTTGCAGTGATGCCTTGCTCGGCAGTGTGGTCGATCCCCAGGGCGTGATCGTCGAGCGCCTGGCGCCGTCGACAGCGGTGGTCCAGCGCGACTGTGCGGTGGATGCCGACCCGCCGTCGTACCAGCAGCGGCGGCCGGTGGTGGAGCCGTTGCGCACCGGCATTCGTGTCATCGACGGTTTACTGACCTGCGGTGTCGGCCAGCGCATCGGCATTTTTGCCGCCGCCGGCTCCGGTAAAACCACCTTGATCAACATGCTGATCGAACACACGGACGCGGAGGTTTTTGTCATTGGCCTGATTGGCGAACGCGGGCGTGAAGTGACTGAATTCATCGAGCATCTGCGCCAGTCGCCCAAGCATTCCCGTTGCGTGGTGGTGTACGCCACGTCGGATTTTTCCTCGGTGGATCGCTGCAACTCGGCGCTGCAGGCCACCACCATCGCCGAGTACTTTCGCGACCAGGGCCGGCGCGTGGTGTTGTTGCTGGACTCGTTGACGCGCTACGCCCGCGCTCGCCGCGACTTGGCCTTGGCGGCCGGTGAAGCACCGGCGCGGCGGGGTTATCCGGCCTCGGTGTTCGATGCCTTGCCGCGTTTGCTCGAACGTCCGGGCGTGACCGCGTCGGGCAGCATCACTGCCTGGTACACGGTGCTGCTGGAAAGTGACGACGAGCCGGACCCGATTGCCGAGGAGATTCGCTCCATCCTCGATGGCCACATCTACCTCAGCCGGGCCTTGGCCGCCAAGGGGCACTACCCGGCCATCGATGTCTTGCGCAGCGTCAGCCGGGTGGCGACGCAAGTCACCTCGCCAGAGGTTCGGCAACTGGCGGCCGCGACCCGGGACACCCTGGCGCGGATTGAGCAACTTCAGGTGTTTCTCGACATGGGCGAATACAGCCCAGGCGTGGACGCGGCCAATGACCACGCGCTGCAACGTCGCGAAGCCCTCGGCCAATGGTTGCGCCAGTCGACGGAGCAACGTAGCGAACCGGATGAAACCCTGCGGAGCCTGCATGAAATCATTGCTTGATCGACGACGCCTGCTGGCCTTCAGTCAGTTCCGTCGGCAACGCGGCGAACAGGCGGTGTTGCGTGTCCAGCGGCAATTGCAGCCATTGTTGCAGGAGCAGTCCGGCTTCGAGGAACAAGAGGCGGCGCTGCAACGGTTGTTGATCAGTCATCGGGCGAATGACTGCGTGATGGATCACGGCCAGTTGTTGGCGCTGTTGCGAACCCAGGCGGTCATTCGTCGGCGCATCGATCTGTTGCGTGTCGAGCGTGACCGCGTGGACCAGCAATGTCGGCAGGTCGAGCAGCAATTGCAGGTGCAGCGCGAGCAATTGCGTGGGCTGCAACGTAAACACGACACGTATGAGCGCTCCGTCCAGCAACTGTTGCGTGTGCAGCGGTTAGAGGCGGTGCGCCGGGAAGAGCGGGAGCTGGAAGAGATGATTGGGGTACGACGATGAATCAGGTTCTTGCAGTTCCCACCCGACCGGTCCAGGCACTGGAGCCCGTCGACGAAGGTTCGTTGGATCAATGGCTGGACCCACTTGTCCCAGTGCAAGAGGATGAGTTGCCGCAAGGCGTATTGGACCTGATGGCGTCGCTGATCCTGCCGCCTCAGCGACCCATGATCGAAGCCGCCCGGGCGCTGGCCCGGCAGGCACTGAGTGTCGGTCAGCAAGTGCTGGCGGTGGGGGGCGATGAGGCACGGTCGGTTGTCCAGGATACGCTGGCGGTCGAGCCCGATGGAAAACCCTTGATCGCCCGTGAAACCGTGGCTTATCCACCGCTTCACCCGCAGCTCGGAAAATTGGCGCAACACCCATTGCCGCAACGCCTGCAGCCTTTGGCGTCTGCCGTCGACAAGGCCACGACGCCAGTGCCGATCGCGCCGTCAACGGTCGAACCTCTCACTGCGCCTCGTGCCCGCCCGGCATCCCGTCTCGATGAACAGCAGTCGCCTCACATTCCGCAGGGCTTCCAAGACGTGCGCCCAACGCCAGCCGTTGCGCTTGCGGCCATCCCTTCACCGGTGCTCCCGCCCGCGCCGCCGATGCTTGAGGTCATGGTCGAGGCGCTGCCGGACACGAACCGGGGGCTGCTGCAAGTACCGTTCAACAAAGGGGCGGCCAATGGGCAGGTAACGATTACTCGGCTGCCTGATGAGCCCGCTCGGAACTTCACGCTCAACCCCAGCAACGCCCAAGTATTGGAGCAACTCAAGGCGCCTTTCGAGCTGGCTCGTGAGCCGGCCTGGCGGTTGGCCGACAGTGGCGACGAGCAGCCGCGCCAGGGTTCGCAGCAAACGCCGGACGAAGACCCGGACGAACAGGCTGAGCGTCCGGTATGAGCGCCTTGCAGCTACGACGGATCGAGCCATTGGCGCACGCCCAGGCGCAGGCGATTCAACGCTGGCGGCGCGCCGGTCATGAGGCGGGTTTGGGCCAGGTGCCAGGGGAGTGCAGTTATTTGCGTTTTTGCGCCCAGGTCGACGGCGGCGACTGGCAAGGGCTGATCGCGGCCCATGATTGGTTGAATCGAGCGCTGCCATCGTTGCAGTCGTTGCTGAAAGTGGAAACACCGTTGATGAACATCCTCGAATTGTTTCGCGCAGTGCCGCGTCCTTTGTCGCTGGAAATAGACGAGCTTCAATACCAGGCGCTGGGCGACATCACGTGCGTCGCCCCGGGGCGATTGCCCATCCGCGAGCTGCCCTGGCTCGAAACCCCTCGGGGGCGCGTGTGGTTCCTGCAACTGGCGCCGATACCCGCTGCCAGCGAGCGCGTGGGCGTCGGCGCATGGCTGGACGCATTGCCGTTGCGCCTGGAGCTGATCCTCGGTGTCACTCACCTGAGACTTCCCAACGACAGGCGCCTGGGTGAGGGCGATGTCCTGCGCATCGTCCAGCGCACTCAGCGGTGCTGTCTGGCCGACCATTACCTTGGCAATTTCACCTTTACCCAAGAGGGCTTAGCGATGCAATCGACCGTGACCGATGCCAACCCGGATAACCCGCCAGACGCCGACGCGGCCATCGACCTGGGCGCGCTGCCGGTGCGCCTGGAATTCCTGCTCGCCAGCCATCAAACCGACCTGGCAACGCTGTCGCGCATCATCGACGGACAACTGATCCCGTTGGCCGAGGACGCGGCGCGGCATATAGAGGTGCGCGCCAACGGCAAGCCGGTGGCCCGGGGGGAACTGGTGCAGTTGGACGGCCAGTTGGGTGTCGAATTGCTCAAGGTCTATCGGACCAGTGTCGATGAATGACGTTTCGCTGATCGCGCTACTGGCGTTCGCTTCGCTGCTGCCCTTCCTGGTGGCGGCGGGCACCTGCTACCTCAAGTTCTCCATCGTTTTTGTCATCGTGCGTAACGCGTTGGGCCTGCAGCAGGTGCCGTCGAACATGGCACTGAATGCGATTGCCCTGATGCTGGCGATTTTTGTCATGACGCCGGTCATGAAGCAGGGCCATGACTACTACAAGACCGAGGCGGTGACCTTTACCGACATCGCGTCGGTGGTGGACTTTGCCGAGAACGGCCTGGGCAGCTACAAGGATTACCTGCGCAAGTACACCGACCCGGAGCTGGCGCAGTTTTTCGAGCGGGCCCAGGCAATCCAGGATGAAGTCGACGCGGGCCTGCCTGCCGATGAAGAGGTTGAGCCCTCGCTGTTTTCGCTGCTGCCGGCCTATGCGCTGAGTGAAATCAAAAGCGCCTTCAAGATCGGTTTCTACCTGTACCTGCCCTTCGTGATCGTCGACCTGGTGATCTCCAGCATCCTGCTGGCGCTGGGCATGATGATGATGAGCCCGGTGATCATTTCCGTGCCGATCAAACTGGTGTTGTTTGTTGCACTGGACGGCTGGGCGCTGCTGTCGACCGGGCTGGTCAAGCAATACCTGACCTTGCTGGCCTAGGTGCATCGATGAACGATCTGGTCTATGCCGGCAACAAAACCCTGTACCTGATCCTGCTGATGGTGGCCTGGCCAATCATCGTCGCCACGGTGGTCGGCCTGGTGGTCGGGTTGATCCAGACCGTGACCCAGTTGCAGGAACAGACGCTGCCGTTCGGCTTCAAGCTGTTGGCGGTGGCGGCGTGCCTGTTCCTGCTTTCGGGCTGGTACGGCGAAACCTTGCTGGATTTCAGTCGTGAAGTCATTCGCCTGGCGTTGAGCTAGCCGATGTCGGTGGCGCTGTTTTTTGAACTGTACGCCTGGTTCGCCGCGGCGGTGTTGGGCGTGGCGCGCCTGGCGCCGATTTTTTTCATGTTGCCGTTTCTCAACAGCGGCGTGCTCACCGGTGCCGGGCGTCAGGCGGTGATTGTCCTGGTGGCGCTGGGCTTCTGGCGCTATGTCGGCGTGCCCACGCCCGCCCTCGACAGCCTGGCGTTCCTCGGCCTGTTGCTGCGCGAGGCGGGTATCGGCGTGCTGCTGGGTGTATTGCTGTGTTGGCCGTTCTGGGTGTTGCACGCCATGGGCAACCTGATCGACAACCAGCGCGGGGCCATGCTCAGCAGCACAGTGGATCCGGCCAACGGTGTCGACACCTCGGAGCTGGCGAATTTTCTCCAGTTGTTTGCCGCGGCGGTGTATCTCGAAGGTGGCGGCCTGTTGTTGATGCTCGAAACCGTCGGCCACAGTTATCGCCTTTGCGCGCCAGCGAGCAGTTGTGAGCTGCACCTGCCTGCACTCTATTCATTACTGGATGCGTTGGTGAGCAAGACGTTGGTCATCAGTGCGCCGGTGGTAGCGACCTTGCTGGTCAGTGAGGCGTTGCTCGGCTTGCTCTCGCGGTATGCGCCGCAGATGAATGCGTTCTCGGTGTCGCTGACGGTCAAGAGCCTGGTGGCATTGGTGGTGCTGATGCTGTACTTCGGCGTGCATCTGCCGGATGAGGTCCTGCGCATGGGCGGGACGTCGGGCGGGCTGGAGCGGTACCTGGGCAGCGCGGAGGGCGAGCATGTCATCAAGCGCCTCGAAGACTGAAAAACCCACCGCCAAGCGCCTCAGGGATGCGGCGCGCAAAGGGCAGACGTTCAAGGCCAAGGACCTGGTCATCACCTGCCTGACCTTGTGCGGCATCACCTACATGGTCTTCAACAGCTCGTTGGTCGAGATCATGGAGGTCTATCGGCGCATCATCGCCAACGATTTCGATACCGAGCTGCAAGCCTACTCGGCGATGCTGGTGCTGGTCGGCCTCAAGGCGTTGTTGCCGTTGTTGCTGGTGTGCGTGCTGACCAGCGCCGTGCCGGCCTTGCTGCAAAGCGGTTTTGCCTTGGCCAGCGAAGCCTTGAAGCTGAACCTGGGGGCGCTGAACCCGATCAACGGGTTCAAAAAACTGTTCAGCCTGCGCACCGTCAAGGACACCGTCAAGGCGCTGTTGTACCTGGGCAGTTTCGCCATGGCGCTGTGGATCGTCTGGATCACCCAGCGCCAATTGCTGTTCGCCCAACTGTTCGCCGAGGCGCCGGACCTGTTCGCGATCTGGGGGCGTTTGTTGTTGGTGTTGGTGCTGGCATTCCTCGCCTGCGTCCTGCTGATCGTCGTGCTCGATGCCCTCAGCGAATACTGGTTGTTCATGAAAGACCAGATGATGGACAAGGATTCGGTCAAGCGCGAACACAAGGAGCAGGACGGCAACCCGCAGATCAAGGGCCGCCGTCGCGACTTGCACATGGAACTGTTGTCGGAGCAGGTCAAGTCCGATGTGCGCGGCTCGCGGATGATCATCGCTAACCCGACCCACATTGCCATCGGCGTGTATTTCCGCCCGGAGATCACCTTGCTGCCGTTTATCTCCCTGATGGAAACCAACCAGCGCGCCCTGGCGGTTCGGGCGTACGCCAAGGAGGTCGGGGTGCCGGTGGTTAACGACGTTGCCTTGGCTCGACGGATCTTCAAGACCCACCAGCGCTACAGCTTTCTCCAGGTGCAGGAAATCGAGGAGGTGCTGCGGTTGCTGATCTGGCTTGAGCAGGTCGAGCAGGCTTGAGGCCGAACGAGGCCAGACACGGACTTTGTGGCGAGGGAGGAGGGCTGTGCGACTCCGCTCGATTGAAGGGCCCATCACTTGTGCCTGGCACCTGACCCTGTGGCGAGGGAGCTTGCTCCCGCTGGGGCGCGCAGCGGCCCCAAAGGCTGGCGACGCGGTGTTTCAGGTGGATTGAGTGGCGTTTTGGAGGGGCTGCTGCGCAGCCCAGCGGGAGCAAGCTCCCTCGCCACAAAAGCAGCCTCGTCATGGCATGAGCGCAATTTGGCAGCGTGCTTGCCGGCGTTTTGGCCCAATGCACCGGTCAGCGACGCTGACGTTTTTTCAGGAGTGTGGCTGATGAGTCGCGATAACAAACAAGACGAGCAGGTGGCCCTGGACGTCGTCGATGCAGTGCTCGGTGGGGCGGCGTTGAAAGACGTGCAAGGCCTCAGTGACGAGCACATGGACGGTCTCTATGCCTTCGCCTTCCAGTTCTACGAACAGGGGCGGCTGGACGATGCCGAGAAGTTCTTCCACTTCCTGTGCATCTACGACTTCTACAACAGCCATTACTGGATGGGACTGGCTGCGGTGCATCAGCTCAAGCAAAACCACCAGAAAGCAATTGACCTGTATGCCATCGCTTTCGCCCAAGGCAAAAACGACTACCGACCGATGTTGTACACCGGCCAATGTCACTTGGCCCTGGGCAAGGTCGGCAAGGCCCGGTTGTGTTTCGAGTATGTGCTTGAGCAAGCCACCGAAAACGATCTGCGCGAGCAAGCCAAGGTGTATCTCGACACCTTGGCCCACATGGAACAGCACTGTTCGGAGGACTGAACATGAGTGAAATAAGGACTACTTTCAACCCGGCGCTTCACGGCGCGATGAGCCGCAGCGAGGCCTTTGAAAAATACGGCGTGGCGGCCAGCAAGGCCGCCAGGACCGCGGATTTTCAGGAGGCCGGCCAGAAAGCGCTGGCGGACCTGATGTCAGTGAAATACGAAGGCCACGAGGGCCCGTCCGCCGCCAGTACCGGTCGGCCCGCATTGCACCCGCCAGCGCCGCGCGCCGATGGCAATAAACAGGAAACCAGCGGCGATCTGTTCACGTTATTGATGGCGATGATCAGCGAGCTGATCGGCGAGGTCGACGTCAAGAAACTGAAAAATCGCCTGGCGATGCTGCAGAGCATGGCTGGCGCCAAGCAACAGGCTCATGAAAATCTCTCGGCTGAATACACCGCTGCCGTCCAGGCGATGGAGGCCGCCGAGGGCAATGTCGGCAGCAGCCAGGAACACCTCGAACAACTGCGCGATCGGGTCTTGCACTTCCAGGGACTGTTGGATGAAAGCGAGGCGCGACTGGCGCAACTGGACCCTGAATCGCCTGAATATGCACAGGAGTTGGCACGTCGCGACCAGCTCAAAGGCGAAGTGGCGAACCATACCCAAGCCTTCAATGTGGCGACCGATGCGCATCTGAAGCTGGTCGAAGTTGCCAATGCCTGTGCCAAGGCCGTGGGCACGGTATTCGCGAAAGTGGTGGCGTTCAGCGTCAACAGCTCGACTCCCGAGCCAACCGATGAAAAGGCCCTCAGCAGCAGCGCGCTGGCGCTATTGAACCGCTTGAAAATCATCGAACTGCTCGGCGAGTCGGCGCAGAACAAGGAGGAGCTCAGCCAGGAACTGTTCCAAGAGTTGCAAGCCAGGCTCCAGGCACACATGGAGCGCGAATCGGAAAAATACCTGGAAGAAGTCCGCAAGGCCGAGGCGTTGCAAAAAACCATGGGCTGCATCGGCAAGATCGTCGGGGCGATCCTGACGGTCGCGACAATCGCCGCCGGGGTCCTGACCGCCAACCCGGTGCTCATCGCCGTGGGCGTGGTCGGCGCGGCGGTGATGATTGCCGACTCGGTGATCCAGGACAAGACTGGCGTGTCGTTCATGGCCGAGGCGATGAAGCCGCTGACGACCGTCATGCAGGAAGCCATCAAGCTGTTCACCGAAATCTACACCAAGTTGCTGATCGGTCTGGGCGTGGACGAGGACCAGGCCAAGAAAATCGCGCAAATCGCCGGCATGATCCAAGGCATCGTTTCGACGCTGGCGGCTGTCGCGTTGGTGGCGGTGGTCGGGGTGCAGGTGATCGGGCCAATGGTCAGCGCCGTCGCCTCGAAACTGGCGTCGGTGGTCGCCCAGGCCACGCCCGCCGCGATGCAAGCGATGAAGCAAGTGGCAACCTCGGTCGGCAACACGCTAACCCAACTGCTTTCTCAATTGCGCGGTTTCATCACCAACGGCGCCGATCCCGTCACGCTGGCGCGTTACGCCGCGAACCTGGAAATCGCCCAGGCCGTCACCGAGTTCGGCAATGTCGCGGTGCAGGGCGTGCTGCAAATCAAGAGCGGCCAGCACCAGGCCCAGGCGGCCGTGCACCTGGCCGATGTGCGGGTACGCATGGCGATCAGCGAGGAAATCAGCGCCTACCTGACCCAGGTGGTCGAGAACTACGGGCAGGCGATGCAGGAACGCACCCGCCAGATCGAGCATTTGTTTGCCGATATGCAACGCAGCCATTCCGTCAGCTTGCAGATGGTTCGGCATGTTTGAAATCACGGACAACAGGTATCCACAATGACCACTATTCACGCTCCAACCACAATCGCATCCCCTGTCATTGACCATGACCGGATCAATGACGCCGGTCTGGGCGAATTGATTGCCCAAGAGCAATTTTCAAAGCGCAAATCCCTGGAGGGGGCGCCGATCCTCGACCAGATCACTGCAAAGCAGATACTCCAGAACGGCCCCTTCGCAGCCCTTCCTGCTGCGGAGCTGGAAAGCCGGATCAATACCTATCAGCCCACCGAAGCGGATCGGGAGGACTTCTCTGAAGCCAAGTCCATGGTCGGCGATGATGTGCGCAACGATCTGGTTTTCGACCCGGGCGCCTGGGAGAAACACGCCAACGTGCTGGTGGCCGCGATCATCGCCCTGAACATCGCACGGGTCGCCAATGCACAACTGCGTGGCCACTTCAGCGTCATGGCCTCCGATGCGGCGAAGTCCCAAGGCGCGGCCATTGTCGAGTCCGGCAAGGCGGCGCTGAACAGCGCCATTACTGCCGCGGTGGTGTCCGGCGCCATCGCCGGGTTCGCCATGGTCAAGACCTTCCAGGGCCAGGCGTTGAAGCATGCGGACATTGACCTGCATAAACGCAACGCCATGGACGCGGGCAGCCTCGAACGCGACCTCAAGCAGGAGCGCAATCGCAATGAGTGGAGCCCGGACACCACTTACAAGGTCAAGACCCTCGATGATTTCGGCCGTCCGACTACCGTCGACTTCAAACCCAAGGGCTCGACACTGACGAACCAGGAGCAGGCCTGGTTCGACGGGGAAATCCTCAAGGCCCAGAAGGTTGGCCAAACCTCCGACTGGTTGAGCCAGATGGGCAGCAAAGGCATCGAAAGGAAACTGGAAATCGGCCGCGCGCTCAACGCCATGTCGATGAGTATGAGCCAGGTGGTAGCGAACACCGTGCGGATGACCGAGCACGCCGCCCGGGAAAAAGAAGTGTTGATGCAAAGCGCGCAGAACAGCCAGAAGAGCCTCAGTGATGAGGTCGGCCAGAAAGACGCGGCCGAGGCGGCGTTGTTGCAGAAACTGATGGAGATGGTGATGCAGCTGTTTCAATCGCGTAGCGATGTTATCCGTGCCGTGACGGCGTAAGGGGGGAGTGGTCTATGGAAATCAATCAATCCATTCGTTCGCCAATCGTTCTGCTGCCGAACGTGGAGGCCATCACCGATACAGCGGCGCCTGTGGACGTACCCGCTGAGAGTCAAACGGTCAGTTCCCTGACGCATCTGCTCGATCGGTCCATGAACGCAATGAATCGCAGCCTGGGTCATTTGCTCAAGTGCCCGTCAATCATTGCCAAGTCTTTAGAAGGCACGGCCGCCGAGACCACAGCACAACACCTCGTCGCGGAGTTCGTCGAACAGATCCACGCCAAACGTGACCGAGCGCAGATGTGGGCCGTGCAGGTGCGCCAGTGCGGTGCCGTGATGACCCACAGCCAGAAGACAGGGCTCTTGGATGAAAGCCAGCGCCAGCAGTTGGATGATGAATACAGCAAAATCCTTCGTGCCCTTCAGGAACACCTGGAAGAGAAGCAGCCCCGTGAGATCGCGGAGACTTTGGATGCGACGATCAACGCCTCGAACGACTTCTTCGACAAGCTGCTCGAACTGATCGACCTGATCAAGAACGGCTACCTCGCGGGCTACGAGCACATCATTGCGGCATATTCGGACTTCTTTTCCGACTTCAACAGCGAAATCACCGCGATGATGAAGGATTGGATCGAAGGGGCGAACGACGGCAAGGAGGTCAAGTTGAATGTGGGCGCGTTGCGCAATGCATTGGATAGACTGATCGCGAAATATTCCCTACCCAACGCCGCCGCCATCCTTTTTCCAAAACCACCTGAAACAGGTGCCACTAAGGAAGAGGCGGAAAACTGGCTCAAGGCACTGGGCCTACCTGCGAGTTGCCTCAAGCAGAATCCCGCCCCGAACGGTCCTTGGTGTGTCGTCATCGACACCGGGCCACTGACAACGATGAAAAGCAGTCTGCCGTCGGGCGGCGGCACGGTGACCTGGGATACCGCCAAGTTCAACTCCTGGCAAACCGGCTTCAACGCCCAGGAGGAACGCATGAAGAACATGCTGCAGTCGTTTACGCAGAAGTATTCGAATGCCAATTCTTATCATGACAATTTTAATAAAACGTTGTCGGCGCATTTGAATCAGTTTGCGGATATGTTGAGGGCAATGTTGAATTTTTGATGAGGCTACATACGAAATATTGGTTATTAGAAGGTGGGGTAACTTATGAGTTTTGTTATGTGTGAGGAGGTCGCCGAGCGTGAGTTGATAAAATTGCTATCAGGCTATTTTAGGACTAATAAACAAGAGGTGGTCGGTTGTTCACGATTGGTAGAAGATCTGGGTGCTGATTCGATAGATATGGTAGAAGTTACAATGATTGTTGAACAAGTGTTCGATATAACTCTGCTTTCGGAGCAGGTTGAGGGCTGGAGAACCGTGGCTGATATTGTGAGCTCGGTGGTGGGCACGAGAGGCATAAATTTACTATGAGAATCACAAATGTTTCCCTCGAACCTGCTTGTGTTAAACGGGATGAGTCTTTCACCTTGGTACGGCTATCGAAAGATTTAATTAGCGTACAGTCAGGCAAAAATACTCTGTCATTTCCTGAACCAATACAACCTCATGTTGATCCAGCTCTACGCTCTGAAAAGGATACGACGACAGCTGAGTTGGCACTCTCTCAGACCGTCGCTGCAAGAACACTTCTATATTATCCAGGACGCTTGCTTGTACAAGAGCTCGGCGAGGCCGCTGCGATATTACTTGATCTTATCCGGGATCTAAAAACCGAAGACCAGAAGATATTAACCCGGCGTTTGTTTGTCGAGGGTGGATTGCTTTTCGGGAAGGACCTAGAAGCTTTTTTTGATGCGCTTGCTCAAGTGCGCGATGAGTGCCGAGAGCCTGATGCATCGAGCACGGTTACTGGTTTGGCGCGTGCCATAGCCATCGCCTCGATGGGTAACATTGGAGCCCTTTACATAGACGCCGCCGAGGTTGCCGAGAAAGACGCTTTGAATTGTTTTCATACTTTAATGATTGAGCGAAAACTGCCCGTATTGACAGAGCAAGTTATCCGTAGCGTTCAAGCTGCCGGGGATTTTTATGTTTCTGGACCACTGAAAAAAATAGAGCGTAGCCGTCCGTTCAATGAGCTCAGTCGGCTAAACGGGGTCCATAATTTCGGCGAAAAAGCAGATAGGTTAATTGGCATTAAATCGGAGTTAAGAATTCCGAGCGTTGAATGGCAAATTGCACATATCAGTGAAAGTCGAGTGTTGCATACCATAGAACCTTTGGTTGGGCATATGTCGGTGTCTCCTGTAGAGATTCTCCAAACATGGGATGTTTTACGGGGCGACTCCAATGATGAGCAGTTTATGGGCATCATAAGAAAAAATGATCCTGTTCACGAAGTGTCACGGGGTGATGTATCGCGGGATAGGCTAGATCAAAAACTTGCGCGAGCTTCGGGTGCAGCCGCTTTCCTCATCGGAGTGGGCTATCACAGCGCGTTGGAGGTTTCCGAAACTATTCTACGGTATATGGGCCAAGATCTAAGGCAGGCGCTGGAAAGTCCCACCCAAGATGCGGGGAGTCTGCTAGGGAGTGGAGCGGCAACAAGCCTTATAAACGAGATGTTAAAAGGTGCGGCGGCAGTAAAAATAGACGCGGCGTGAGTTTAATATAATGGGTTATTGTGATTTCGTCGGTGGGCTGCGGTCGATTTTGTATTAATTTCAAGGTGTAATGAAGGGCTGCCAGTTATCGATTTGTAAAGGGTCGGTAGCAATTGACCAGTCGGTGTCCGAGTGGCTAGCTAATTTTAGCTTTGGAGGGGAGGGGGACATTGGAACGTGCTGGGTTGTTAGTAAAAGAAGTATGCGAATGTCTGAATATTGAAGGCCGCTTAAGTGAGCTTGGTGTAGTACTGGTTGCGAGTAATGAACAAAAATGGACTATTGAGATTTCGTCTGTTGATCGATGCTTGATCATTTATAGTGAGGTCATCGCGCCGAATAGTGTGGAGGAAGTAAGCAGCTACTATCTCAATATGAACGCAAATCACAAAATGATGCGTGGGGCTTGGATTGGAGCTGGTGCGGATGGGGTTTTTAGACTTTATTACCGAACGATGGTTGAGTGCGTGACGGCGTTGCAAGTAGTCGATGCTCTTAAGTATCTAGTAGGTTTGCATCAGCATATTTCTGATGGACGAACATAGGTGGACAAGAGAAAGTGCCAAATACGATTGGAATGTTTATTAATACGGCAGTTGGTGCGGAGAGGTTTTGCAAAAACGACCTGTCTCGAGATCCGAATCGACTATTTATAAGGAGTGAGCTTCCTTCTCCGTTAGTCGAAGCTGAGCAGATATCCCCGGAGTTTGATCTTGATCGTAATCAGGAAAAATTTGCTGCAGGCTGGAAGTGTATATCATTGTTTGATACCGAGGGTTCGGTAGATGGTGAAGGGGTTTTTTTTGGTGAGGGTCTAGAAAGCAATGATAGGAAAGTGTTTCTAAATAGATTATATGAAGAGTCGGTATGTGAGGGGTTTGGAGTTAAGCGGGAAATAGGTTGTGAGGCGCTTAGGCAAGCGCAAGAGATAAGCGCTAAATTAGATTCTGTGATTTCAAAGCAGCAGATTGTCGATAATCAGTTTTTTTGTATGGATAGCTCAACGCTTCAAGGTATCGCCTATCTTCACTCTCGTGATATGCCTTATGAAAAATTATTGACCGATAGTGAGCGAGATATAAATGTCTTTTTGCCCGGGTATGCCACTGGTGATCGCTATAGTCTTATTTTTGCGGCCTTGGTCGAGCCTAGGTTAAAAATATCGATCGCTTATACTGAGGGGGACGCAAAAGAAAAAGCCAGTGCAGAAGAGGCTGCGCGCGTCGTGGAAAAAGCGCTATCGGTTAACGGTGAGTTTGACCCAAGTCGACGTGTTTCGGTACTTTCTTACAAGGGGGGAAGCTTAAAGCAGGCTCGAGAAAGTTTAGACGAAGGTGAGACTCGTGCCGGCTTTTCGCACCAATCTGGTTTTTTGTCTCCGCTATCCAATTCTACGGATAAAACTGAGCATGTTTTTCATGTGTCAGCGACAACGGAAATTCTGAATAGGTATTTTCGTAATGAAGATGGGTTGGGAAAAGATAAGAAGCATTCGGAAATACGTGAGAAGTTAAGTAAGCTGGTTTCTCTGACGGATAAGGTGGTTATTGATAGTCTTGTCAATAGTGTAGTCGAGCATCAAGAAATAAAGGAGGGTGCGATTGCTTTGTGGATTGCTGATCGTGAGTATGCTAATGAGCGAGAGGCAGAGGCGATCTCAAGACCTTTCATGTTTGAGATGATTGCGGATGCACTTGAGAAAGAAGGTAAGGATGTGTATTTGGTTGCGGATACTTATCTGAATAGAGCGAAAAATGAAAATGGTACTGAAGTTTGGATGAATCGACAACCTTTTCGGCCATCCGCACGGCCTCATATTGGTCAGTTCTGGTCGGCAGAAGTTGATGGTGAGCGTTTGTTGGCGCCCCGAGAGAATCAATGGTATTTCATGGATCGTCTTCTACAGCGCACAGGCGGTGGCCTTATAGGAATTAGAAGTGGTGCTTTAGAACCTTTTGCGCTGATGGGGCATAATATAATTTATCTAGAGCACAAAAACATGTTTACGCCCGAAAGGCACGCGAGCTGGCAAGGCGGTATTCCCTATAATAGATTGATTGTTGAGAATACGACTGGGTATTTGAAGGGTAATACTGAGGTGGTGCTGAATAATCTGATCAGGGAGAATCTTTCTCGCGTTGTAGGTGGAAAAAAATTAACTGATTCTGATAGAAGTCAAGTCCGAGATGTACAGGGGCGAATCGGTTCTATCCAAGATGATCTTCGTGAAGGACAAATAAGTGGGCAGGAACTTCAGTTGCTGGTGGCGATGGTGGATGGCGGGACCGCTATTGACGCGGCTATGAGAGTCTGGGGTAAGGATAGTATCTCTTATCCAAGTAAAAGCTAAACCCACGCTTATTCATCTGGGCTTAATAAGGGGGGCGGTTTTCGTGCTAGGCTGGCTTGTTAGTTTGAACTGTGGTTATCAGCTACGCCAACAGCTACTGGTGTCTCGAGTTTTTGAGACATATTGGTTGTTTTGGGTCCCATTGCTCAGTTCATCTTGGCTAGCTCGGGCGTAATTTCCTACAGTCGTAAAGGTGTTTTCCTTGATGATGTATGGATTCTGTCCTACGGAATCTCCCCACGCATCTTCCTATAGTCACGCAGCTCGCCATCCCGAGCCTGTGTCTACCACAGGCTCAATCGCGCTTCAGTAACTTTCTATAGAGAAGTCTCAACGTATGGACAGTGCAACTGATCAAACCCCGGCCAAGTCATTCGTTTTTGACCACTGGCTGTTGCAAAGCGACGGAACGCTGATGCGAGATGGACAAGGAGTTCATGTTCCACCCAAAGAATTGCACGTGCTGCGCCTGTTGTTGAAATCGGCGGGCACGGTCGTGAGTAAGGATTATTTGCTGGACCAGGTCTGGCCGCGGATGGATGCGGCGGAGGAGTCGTTGACCCGATGTATCTATGCCTTGCGCAAGTTGTTCAAGGAGAACAAGGATTACATCGCCACAGTGTATGGCCAGGGCTATCGGTTCACCGGTTCCGTGGTCGAGCTCGACGTGGCGAGCCAGGCGAGGGCGGTGGCGCCGTCGTTGGCGGTGTTGCCTTTGCGCAATCTGGACGAAATCGCCGCGCTGGATCTGCAAGACCTGATGATTCGCCAGCTGACCACGGCGTTCGGCGAGGCGTTGCATGTCATTCCCTCTGGGGTAATCACGGCCTGCGGGGCCGCGGATGATGTGCGGTCGTTGGCCGGGCGGTTGTCGGCGGATTATTGCTTGAACGGGCGTTTTATTGGCGCGGGCGGGTTGCAACACTGGTCGGTCGAGTTGATTCGTGGCTGCGATCAATCTCTGCTGCATGGGCAGACGCTGGATGCCTGTGATCTTGGGGAAGCGCTGGGCGTGTTGACAAGCCTGGTTGCCCAGCGTGTACCCGGGTTGCGTCCGGTCGGTGATCGCTGCGGGTCCTATTCGGCGGCGGTGGCGTATCTCAATGGGTTGTGCAGCGTGCAGCAGCACACGGTGCAAAGCCTGTGCGATGCCCTTGTATTGTTCAGGCAGTGTTTGAAACTCGACGCCGGATACGCACCGCCCTGGTGTGGCTTGGCGGATGTGTGGCTGGGGCGGGCGATGATGGGCCTGGGTGACCCGGAGCGTGCCATCGAAGAGGCGCATGCGGCGGTTTCCAGTGCGTTGACGCTGGACCCCGGCAGCATCCCCGCACTGACGCGCCTGGCGTTGCTCACCAGTTTGCGCGGCTGCGAGCAGGCGGCCCAGGTGTTGTTCCGGCGCTGCCAGCTGTCGGCCGACCAGGTTGACGTGCTGTACTTTCATGCCTGGCATCACTGGTTCTGGCGACGCAACGAGCAGGCGGCGCAGATGATCGACCAGTGCCTGGAACATGACCCGGGTTGTGTCCGGGCGCAGATCTTGCGGGTGCGCATTCATGAGCAGCCGACCTGGATCGGCGAGAGGCGCCTGGCATGAAGCGGCGCCGGAAAACCTGGCTGTGCCTGCCGGTGTGCCTTGGCCTGGGCCTTGGCACGCCCCAGGCACAGGCCTGGTGTTGGAGCAGGGCGGGGCAGTTGCACGCCATCGAGCCCGAACTGCTCCAAGCGATTGCTGAAGTCGAATCGGGCCTGCGCTCGGACGCCATCAACCACAACCGCAATGGCACTCGCGATATCGGGCTGATGCAAATCAACAGCATTCATCTATCGCGCTTGAGCGCCCAAGGCATCACCGAGCAACGCCTGCTGGATGAGCCTTGCCTGTCGGTAGAGGTCGGTGCCTCGGTGCTGGCCGGGTTTATCGCCCGTTACGGTTACAACTGGACGGCGGTCGGCGCCTACAACGCCGGCAATGCCCCGGATCGCCAAGCGGCGCGGCTGCGTTATGCGCGCAAAGTCTGGCAACGTTACCAAGTGATCACCCAGGCCGGGGACTGACGGCGTCACGGACGGGCCCCGTGCAGGATTCTGATCCTTTGCAGTATGCAATCGACAGAATTGGATCAGGAATCCCGCGACCGCCCCCTCTAACCTACCTGCTCATTCGACCTTCCTGGAGTTTGGACGGTGACAGTCCCGACGGCCCCCCCATTACAGCCCTGCGTCCTGCGGATCCTCAACGGTCCGTTGCAGGGCTGCGAGTTTCCGCTTGGCGAGGGCACGACCCTGTTCGTCGTTGGGGCCGTGGCGATGTGGGGGGATGGCGCAGGTGCCGCCAGCGTTCCGGCGGATGCCATTTTTATTCCCCTGGAGAAAGGTGGCTGCAACTTCGAGGTGCTGGCCGACCAAGCCAGGTCGGACGGTGTGCCGGTGCGTTTGCTCGGTGACTCGGTCGAAATGCGCCACTATGCGTTCCAGGCCAGGGTGCAGCTTGGCGGGTTGCAAGTGGCCCTGCGCCCTGGGGATCAACCCTGGGCGCCTGAATGCCTCGCTCAGCCACAGGACAGCCCACGCGCTGGTGGCGCTGCCATTCGCTGGCCTGATGCCCGTTGGACCCGATGGGGCGGCGGTGCCCTGGCGCTGGTTGCGTTGGTCGTGGCCGTCAGTATCGGCTCGATACCGGGACCGACGCCTGAAACCGATATTCGAGCCCTGATCGCTGGCGCCAGTGCGCCGGTCCAGGTGCTGCGCGGTCGTGACGATGGGGTTTATGTCTTCGTGTCTTCGGAGCGCGGTGCCGGTTGGAGCCGACAGGTGCTGGCGCGCCACGCCAGCCTGCACGGCAAGGTCCTATTGCCGGATCAGGAGCGGCGTCGGCTGGAGCAAGTACTGGTTGATCACGATCCGCAATTGGCTTGGCATTTTCTCGATCTCAAGGAACCGTCGCAGCCGCGCCTGCTGCTCAGCGCGCAACGCAACCTGCTCACGCCCGACCAGCAGGCCAAGCTGCTCGATGTGCTGCTCGCGGCGGCACCTTATGCCCGCGACGTGGTGGTGCAGATGCAGGACGACGCGCTACTCGCCGATCGGGCTCAGGGCGGCTTGCAACGTCTCGCACTGACCTTCAGCCGGGTCGAACACACGGATGCTGTCTCGTACACCATCGAGGGCAACCTGCAGGACGCCGAGCTGGCCGCCGCACGCCAGTACGTCGACGATTTTTACCGGCAGTGGGGTGATCGCTACGTGCATTTCACTGTCGAGCTCAGGGACGACGTGCTCAAAGGCAAGTCGTTTCAAACCGGCCCGCAGGGCTACGTCAAGACGAGCCCTTCGTCCTGGCTTTTTTCCAAACAGACACAGTAGGTGAGCAATGGCTGATATCGGTTTACCCATCATATTTCCCGACGACTTTCTCGGCGAGCAAGCCAACGCGTTCGAGCAAGGGGCGAAGAAGCTCAAAGAGGCGTTGGACGAAGCGCTTGAAAAGCTGCACAACGATGCCTCTAACCCCGGACTGCTAGCGGCCTACCAGACCGCGTTCTCCTCCTACACGGTATTCCGCAACGCCCAGACCAACACGATCAAGGGTTTCAAGGATATCGACATGGCGATCATCCAGGCCGCTCGCTGACGTTTTCCCTTCGACGGGCCATCGCAAGACGGTGGCCCTTTCATGAGTACACCGTATGCCCTTCCAGAGCCTCGACCCTTCCCTTATCGCGCGGTCCGCCCTCGTTGAGTTGCGTGGCCCGCAGCAAAGCCCGATCGTTTCACTTGAGTCGCGAATGATCGAAGCGTTTGCCGGTTCCGCCGTAGACAGCGCACAGGACGTTTCAGCGATCAATCGGTTGCTGCAGCGCCCGGATGTCACCAACCCTGAAGTCTTGACCCAGTTGCAGGAGCTGACAGGGCAATACAACGTGGATATCAACTTGCTCAACGTGCTGGTGCGCAAAGCCGTAGGCACCGCAGAAACCCTGTTGCGCGCATCATGAAGCCGGGCGTGTTGTTGCTGCTGTTGTGCCTGGCGCTGGCGGGGTGTCGCCAGCCGAACCTGCTGGAAGGGTTGGATCAGCAACAGGCCAATGAAGTGCTGTCGGTGCTGCAACGCAACAACATCGCGGCGGTGAAAGTCGACACTGGCAAAACCGGCTATGCGGTGAAAATCGACGCCCACGATTTTTCCGCTGCCGTCGATCTGCTCAATCTCTATTCATTGCCCTCCCGGCCACGCCTGCAAGTGGCCGAGATGTTTCCATCCGATTCCCTGGTGGCCTCGCCCCGTGCTGAAAAGGCCCGCTTGTATTCAGCGCTGGAGCAGCGCATCGAACAGTCGCTGAGTGTGCTCGAAGGCGTGGTATCGGCGCGGGTCCATGTCAGTTACGACCTGGATGCCGGCGAGGGCGGGCGCAAGTCGCCGCCTATCCATCTTGCGGCGGTGGTGCTGCATGAGCCCGATGTCGAACCGCAATTGCTGATCACCGATATCAAGCGTTTTCTCAAGAACAGTTTTGCGGCGGTGGAGTACGAGAACGTTTCGGTGGTGCTGTCCAAACGTTCCCCGATCCAGCATGTGGCGCCGTCGGTAGTCGCCACGTCGGGGCGCTCGCCGTGGCCGTGGTGGTTGGCGGCGACCAGTGCGGTGCTGTTGGCCGGTGGTGGCGCTTGGGTCTATCGCCAGTCAAGCGCAGGACGGCGTGATGTCGGAGCTTGAGTGCCTGGAGCAAATCCTCGCCGAACCTTTGGGGTATCTGCACCCCCAGCGCACGGTCGTATCTGCGGAATTCGACGGAATCGAAGCCCGTACCGTGCTCAATCGCATCCTGCTCGAAGGGTTGGGACTGCAAGGGCCGTGGCCTTCCGTGCCGTTGACCGGTGTGACGAAGCAATGGGTTCGTTATTGGCGGCAATTGCCCTATATCGCCCGGTTGATGGGGGTTTATCGCTTGATGCCCGAGCTGGCGCGAGGCGCAGTGCTGCTGGGTTTGCCCGGGTCGGTCCGAAGGTTTGCCAGCTTCGACCTGGGCCCGCGAGGCGGCCTGCCGATCGAGCGTGCGCCAGTTTCGATGGCACAGGTCGAAGCGGCCGGTCTCAACGCGTTGTGGGGTTGGCGCGACCAGGTCTCTCATCTTTTGCTCGAACGCCTCGATTTGCAGTTTTCCGAGCCGGTGGTTCGTTTGCACCAGCAATGGCCCATTCCTCAACCGGCCCCAACCCTTTTCTTCTTGGCGGTGCAGCATGCTCGACTCCATCCGAACCCTGACTGATTTGCCCTTGGACGAAGACGTGCATCTGGCTCGCGAAGACGTAGCCGCCGCCCGTCGCCGTCATGCCTTGCAGCTCGAAGCCCAGCGCCGCGCCCGTGAGTGCGTCGAACAGGCCCTCCGCGACGCCGAGGCCGTGCATGCGCAGGCGTTTCGACAGGGTTATGCCGAGGGCATCCTGCGGGCGAGCGAGCATCTGGCCGACGCTTTGCTGAGGACGCAAACCTTCGGGCTGCAATTGCGCAACGATCTGGCCCGGGCCGCCAGTGATCTGCTCGGGCAAGCCTTGAGTCGCCCCGAGTGGCTGGATGAAATGCTCGAGCGCTGGCTGGCCGGACAGGCGGGCGACTCGGGCGCGGTGCTGCATCTGTTGTTGCCGCTGCATTGTCGCCCGCGCAGCCAAGCGCTGCGTGAAAGCCTGGGCAGGCAACGGGCCGGTGAACTGATTGTTGAATACCACCCGCAGGATCGCTATGTGCTGCGGCTAGCGGATCAACTGTTGGAATTCGATGCTGAAACGACCCGGGAACGGCTGGAGTCCCGGTTATTGGCGAGCATCGCCAATTTGCCGGCGACGGTTCGATCCCTGGACCAGGCCTCGAGACAGGCGCTGGCGGATGTGTGCGCGAGCTTCATCGAGTCTTCGCCAACCGACCCTGCCGAGGTGCGCCATGAAGATTGAATCCATGATGGTTTCCGGCCTGCTCGATCACGACGCGAATGCTCCGGTCCAGACATTGGAATCACGGCTGTTGGCGGCCAGCGAGCAAACACCTGACAGCAAGCGTCCCAACCCTGAGTTCGAGCATTTGTATCAATTGCTGCTGGCGATGGAAGGGCAGGGGGAAAAGGCGATTCATGAGTTCCTCCGTACGTTGCGAGGGCCGGATGGCACAACGGCAGCGTACCCCACCGCCCAGGCGTTGATGGCGATCACATTGCAGGTCTTGGTGCGATTGAAGGACGAGGGATTGGACAAGTCACAGATCTACAAGGAGATCAGCGGTGCCAATGGGTTGGCGTTTGCGATGGATGTTTTCGTGAAGGGTTTTATGCGGGATGTGTTCCAGCCGATGGGGGATGAGGCTTGGGAGAAGAGTGAGTGGTGAAGGCGGCAAAATGGGCGATGCCTACCTGTTAAAGGAAGAGAGGGCAGGCAGTGATTTCGTGGCGAGGGAGCTTGCTCCCGCTGGGGCGCGAAGCGGCCCTTTCTTGGGGCCGCTGCGCAGCCCAGCGGGAGCAAGCTCCCTCGCCACGACGTATTCCAGGCAATCCAATGAATCAAGCGTTTGCTGGGGGAGTGGTGCGTTCATTGATGTAAGCGGTGCCGGGACGTACCGCGAACACGACGGCGGCGACCAGTGTGTTGGCGATATGGTCGACCATTTCTTTTGAAATGGGCAAGGTTGAGAAGTAGCGGGATGCGGAGACGACGACGGCCATGATTATCTGGCCCACGGAGGTTCGTATCGCATTGGTGGACAGGAGTTGATTGGCCGCCTGTTCGGCAGTAGGCATTCGTACAGAAATGGGGTTAATCCGAAAGCGCTTTTCAGAGGGATTTTTTTGGAAGGCGTGCATTACTTCGCCCATGAGCAGTTGCCCGGCGACGTCGGCCCCGGCGTTGTAGACGCCCCGCAATAAATCGTGTCCCAGTACCGGGGCCAGGGATTCGGCAATTTGCTCGGCCCGGGCCTCCACCGACAGATTCGGATCATGCGGCCTATTGGCCTGTTGTTCCACCCAGGCCGACAATTGAAAGGCCAAACCTTCCGTTTCTGACGATGGAGGTTTGCTCCCCTGGGCCATGGCATACCCGGCACCGGAGTGTGGAGCGGTGTAGTTCATCGCGGTGAAGGACAGGAACTGTAGCGTGGCATTCAGTGCGCCTGCGGCTGCCGTGCCACCGGGGTTGGGTTTTGTATTGTCACCCGTGGGACAGAACAGGCTCACCAGATCCTGGGCAAATGTGTAGAACAACATTTGCGAGCCGGAGGACGCCAATGCCGGCAGTGCGGAGGGCACGGCGATGGCAGCGGCCAGAGCCAAGGCCGATATTGTGAGGGTGAGGACCCTCGCCACGCGCGTTTCGAGGGTTGCGGTTCCATTGTATTCGTCCCTGATCGCGCCGAGGATGTTCAGCAGCGGCCCGACACTCTGGACAATCGCACCGATAACACTGCGTGTCAGTGGCGAAGTGGCGTTGGATTGGAACGTTTTTTCCAGGGCGAACCCGACCAGTTGCCTAATCACCGTGAGGGCGCCGGTAACCAAGCCGGTGCGTAGCCCGGAAATAGTCAGGTTGCTGGCCCAGCGCCCGAGATCGCCTTCGAATTCGTTGCGGGTCAGTTTGCCTAGGAAATGACTGAGCTGATCAAGGATGGTTTGGGCGCGTTGTATGGATGCGTTGGAACGTGGCAAATGGGTTGAGCACGCGACCATACTCATGTCAATGCTCACCGAATCATCATTGTTGCAATGCGTGCCATCGGCATCGCCGTTTATCTTCGATTCGATGCCTTCAATGAATGCATGAACGCGCATGTCGGCGCTATCTTTCAGCTCTGTAATGATTTCATTGAGTTCCTCCTCGAGATTCTTCAGTGCGGTTGCTGTGTCTTGCGGTGAGAGTTGGCTTCTCTGCTCGGCAGGGATACCTTCGTAGAGCATCTCGACAATGGTGTCGGTTGAGCCCCTTTCGATATCAATGACCGTGTCTGGTTTGCCGGTGCGAGCAGATTCATCTGGAGTGTATTGAGTTATAGGTGCACCTAAAGATGAGACGGGCATTATTCTTATCCTGTGTGACAGAGGGCTACCGGGGGGCTGCCATTGCAGCTACATCGATCTTTTGCAGGCTTTTTGCGCTTTCAACTATCAAATAACGCTCCGAGGCAAGGGCCGCGGCGCGTCGACGCAAAGATGGCCCTCGGAATCAACGCGTTTCTCGCCGCTGGCGCTCCTGCTCGGTATAATCCCGTCACTTTTTATCGCCCAGAGTCAAACCCACCCATGTACACCCTGGCCCGTCAGCTGTTGTTCAAACTTTCCCCGGAAACCTCCCACGATCTGTCCCTGGACCTGATCGGCGCGGGCGGGCGTTTGGGCCTCAACGGTTTGCTGTGCAAGGCGCCGGCGAACGTGCCGGTGACGGTCATGGGCCTGGAATTCCCCAACCCGGTGGGGTTGGCGGCGGGCCTGGACAAGAATGGCGCGGCCATCGACGGCTTTGCGCAGTTGGGTTTCGGTTTCGTCGAAATCGGCACCGTCACGCCGCGACCACAGCCGGGCAACCCCAAGCCACGGTTGTTCCGCCTGCCGCAAGCCGAGGCGATCATCAACCGCATGGGCTTCAACAACCTCGGCGTCGATCACCTGCTGGCCCGTGTGGCCGCGGCCAAGTACCAGGGTGTGCTGGGCATCAACATCGGCAAGAATTTCGACACGCCGGTGGAGCGTGCCGTCGACGACTACCTGATCTGCCTGGACAAGGTCTACGCCCACGCCAGCTACGTGACCGTCAACGTCAGCTCTCCCAACACCCCGGGGCTGCGCAGCCTGCAATTCGGTGATTCCCTCAAGCAACTGCTGGCCGACCTGGCCCAGCGTCGCGCGGAACTGGCGTTGACCCACGGCCGGCACGTGCCCCTGGCGATCAAGATCGCCCCGGACATGACCGACGAAGAGACCGCCCAGGTAGCCCAGGCCCTGATCGAGACGGGCATGGACGCAGTGATCGCCACCAACACGACCCTGGGGCGCGAAGGCGTCGAAGGGCTGGAGCACGGTGACGAGGCGGGTGGCTTGTCGGGCGCGCCAGTGCGTGACAAGAGCACCCACACGGTGAAGGTGCTGGCCGCTGAATTGGCGGGGCGCTTGCCGATCATTGCGGCGGGGGGGATCACCGAGGGCCGGCACGCCGCCGAGAAGATCACCGCCGGGGCGAGCCTGGTGCAGGTTTACTCGGGCTTCATCTACAAGGGGCCGGCGTTGATTCGTGAGTCGGTGGATGCGATTGCTGCGTTGGGTTGAAGCGAAGGTTAAAGTTCGGCGCTGATCCATTGTGGCGAGGGAGCTTGCTCCCGCTGGACTCTGTAGGAGCTGGCGTAGCCTGCGATCTTTTGATCTTGGTCGTTCGCTCTCGACTCAACTGTCTGGAGCAAGATCGCAGCCTCGTTGCACTCGTCAGCTCCTACAGGGCGCAGCCCAGCGGGAGCAAGCTCCCTCGCCACAATAATGTTCACAGCTCAGGCATTCGTAAGTGTCCATGAAGCTCAGGCACTCACAGCGTTCATGAAACCCAGGCATTAAAAAGGGCTCCTCGAAGGAGCCCCCTGGGCCGTAGCCCGCCGCCCGGATGGGACGTGCGTGGTTAAATCGATTGGGATGTCAAATTGTCGAGTTCTTGAGTAATAAGCCCTGTGTCAGCCGACGGCGTGAAGTTCGTTGAGTCTGTGGATACCCGCAGTGCCGGTCATACCGTCCCAGTTGTCGCCGCGTCCTTCTCGCCAGCCATTGATCCAGGCTTGACGTACCGACGGTAGAGTAAAGGGGCAAAGCTCACGGGATTTACCACCAACGCCATATTGGTAACCACGCAAAAATGCTCTTTCCAACGGATCACGCTTAAGTCTTCTCATAGGGTGTTGCCCTCACTTGTTGACTGTTGCTTAGCGTCGACCTCTATCGAGGCCGGGGCAGAATCATTCTGCCGTTGGTGGCTCGTTGCCGGCGTGACGAGCCGAGGTGTTGACGCCGTTGCGACGTCAACCTGTGTTGAGTTCTAACCAAAGCGTCACAGGGATGGAATGATCGTTTTGTCATAAGCACGTAACAATAAAGATGTTAGGGCGATAAGTAACTTGATGTTCGTTGACCGCTTTTGAGCAAGACCCCTGTATGATCGGCCCTGCGCCAAAGGGGACTGGCTTTCCTTGAATGAGAATGTCCACCCGTTGCACTCGGGTACTATTCGACGAAAGGGTCGAATTTTCACAATTTGTTGCACAGAATTTTTTATCTGCCTTCGCATCTAAGCTCTTTTAACCTGAGCGGCGAGGGCGGCACGGCACACTTTCGTGCCACACGGGTGCTCTTGAGAAAAGCACCTGATTGAACCCGGCCCGGCAATGCGTTGCCCGGTCCACTTAGCCAAAGGCTCTGGAAATCCCATGTCCGATCGTTTCGAACTCTTCCTCACTTGCCCCAAGGGCCTTGAAGGCCTGCTGATCGAGGAAGCCGTCGGGCTTGGCCTTGAAGAGGCGCGCGAGCACACTTCGGCCGTGCGCGGCATGGCCGACATGGAAACGGCCTATCGCCTGTGCCTGTGGTCGCGCCTGGCCAACCGCGTGTTGCTGGTGCTCAAGCGCTTCCCGATGAAGGACGCCGAAGACCTGTACCACGGCGTGCTGGACGTCGACTGGCAAGACCACATGCTGGCCGATGGCACCCTGGCGGTTGAGTTCAGCGGCCATGGCTCGGGTATCGACAATACTCACTTCGGTGCCTTGAAGGTCAAGGACGCCATCGTCGACAAGCTGCGCACGCCATCGGGCGAGCGGCCGTCCATCGACAAGCTCAACCCGGACCTGCGCATTCACCTGCGCCTGGACCGCGGCGAAGCGATCCTTTCCCTCGACCTTTCCGGCCACAGCCTGCACCAGCGCGGTTATCGCCTGCAGCAAGGCGCCGCGCCGCTGAAGGAAAACCTCGCCGCCGCGATCCTGATCCGCGCCGGTTGGCCGCGCATTGCCGCTGAAGGCGGGGCGCTGGCCGACCCGATGTGCGGTGTCGGCACGTTCCTGGTGGAAGCCGGCATGATCGCCGCCGACATGGCACCGAACCTGCGCCGCCAGCAGTGGGGCTTCACCGCCTGGCTCGGCCACGTGCCGGCGTTGTGGAAGAAACTCCACGAAGAAGCCTCCGAGCGCGCCGCCGCCGGACTGGCCAAGCCACCGTTGTGGATTCGTGGCTACGAGGCCGACCCTCGGCTGATCCAGCCGGGCCGCAATAACGTCGAGCGTGCGGGCCTGAGCGAGTGGATCAAGATCTATCAAGGCGAAGTCGCCACCTTCGAGCCGCGCCCGGACCAGAACCAGAAGGGCCTGGTGATCTGCAACCCGCCGTACGGCGAGCGCCTGGGTGACGAAGCCAGCCTGCTCTACCTCTACCAGAACCTCGGCGAGCGCCTGCGCCAGGCGTGCCTGAACTGGGAGGCGGCGGTGTTCACCGGCGCGCCGGACCTGGGCAAGCGCATGGGCATTCGCAGCCACAAGCAGTATTCGTTCTGGAACGGTGCCTTGCCGTGCAAGTTGCTGCTGATCAAGGTGCTGCCGGACCAGTTCGTCACCGGCGAGCGTCGCACTCCGGAACAGCGCCAGGCCGAGCGTGAGCAGGCCGCCTACGATCAAACCCCGGAAGTGCCACAAGAGCGCCAGTACAACAAGAACGGCAACCCGATCAAGCCGGCGCCGGCGCCAGCCCCTGTGGTCGAGCAGGCGCGGTTGAGCGAAGGCGGGCAGATGTTCGCCAATCGCCTGCAAAAGAACCTCAAGACGCTGAGTAAGTGGGCCAAGCGTGAAGGCGTGGACTGTTACCGGGTCTACGACGCCGACATGCCGGAATACGCCATGGCCATCGACCTCTACCATGACTGGGTACACGTCCAGGAATACGTCGCGCCGAAGTCCATCGACCCGGAAAAGGCCTCGGCCCGGTTGTTCGATGCCTTGGCGGCCATTCCCCAGGCACTGAACGTCGACAAGAGCCGCGTGGTGATCAAGCGCCGCGAGCGTCAGAGCGGCACCAAGCAGTACGAGCGCCAGAGCGCCCAAGGCAAGTTCACCGAGGTCAACGAAGGCGGCGTGAAGCTGCTGGTCAACCTCACGGACTACCTGGACACCGGGCTGTTTCTCGACCATCGGCCGATGCGCCTGCGGATCCAGAAGGAAGCAGCCGGCAAGCGTTTCCTCAACCTGTTCTGCTACACCGCGACCGCCAGCGTCCACGCTGCCAAGGGCGGTGCCCGCAGCACCACCAGTGTCGACTTGTCGAAAACCTACCTGGACTGGGCGCGACGCAACCTGTCGCTCAATGGTTTTTCCGACAAGAACCGCCTGGAGCAGGGCGACGTGATGGCCTGGCTGGAAGCCAGTCGTGACGAGTACGACCTGATCTTCATCGACCCGCCGACCTTCTCCAACTCCAAGCGCATGGAAGGTGTGTTCGATGTGCAGCGCGACCACGTCCAGTTGCTGGACCTGGCCATGGCGCGCCTGGCGCCGGGCGGTGTGCTGTACTTCTCCAACAATTTCCGCAAGTTCCAGCTCGAGGACAACCTCGGCGAGCGCTATGCAGTGGAAGAGATCACTGCCAAGACCATCGATCCGGATTTCGCCCGCAACGGCAAGATCCACCGCGCTTGGAAGATCATGGCGCGTTGAAGGCGATCGATTGGATCCACGGAGCCTTGTAGTTCAAGGCTTCTAGCCTCATTTAGGGACTGGCCAAAGTGATGGCGAATAGCTATAACTTAGGCTGTGTCCAGGGCTGTGCCTATGCCTGGTACCTTTGCGAGTTGTGTCTATGGCATTGCATCAGGTGCGCCCCAGAATCCTGGGCTTTATCAGTGAAGACGTTTCGGCCTGGCTGGTGGCTTCGCTGGTGCTGCTGGCCGGTACCTGCCTGACCGGCGTGCTGAGCTGGGCGATGATGGACCTGTTCAATCGGCAATTGCGCGAGCGCTTCGAGCTGCAAGTCGAGGAGCGCTTCAGCCGCATCGAGGAACAGTTCCAGGACCAGGAGCAGTTTCTCGACAGCCTCGGGCGTTTTTTTGCCAACTCCGAAGCGGTAGCCAGCAATGAGTTCCATGGCTACGCCGACTCGCTGATGCGTCGTACCCGGGCCTTCGCCTGGGCGCCCAGGGTCCTTCGGGACGAGCGGCAAGCGTTCGAACGGCAGGCGCAGGCCGACGGTGGGGCTCAATTCATGATTCGCGAGCCGGACGGCCACGGTGGCCTGCAACTGGCCGCCGAACGGGACGAGTACGTTCCGGTGCTCTACATTCATAGTCGGAGCGCCTACGGGCCCCCACTGGGCCTGGATCTGCTTTCCGAACCCTTGCGCCGTGCCACCGTCGAGCGATCGCGTCAGCGTGGCGGGGTCGCGGCCTCGCAACCCCTGGATTTTATGGGGGCCGACCCGATGTTCACCCGCGGGGTACTGCTGGTCGCGCCGGTTATACGGGAATCGGCCAGGGAACCGTTCGGGTACGTGATGGCGGCCATCAGCATGCGTCAGTTGGCGGGCGACGGACTGCCGGCGCCCGGTCACGACAATCTGTCGATGCGTGTCGTGGACCTGTCTAGCGAAAACGGGGGGGAGGCGCTGTTCGAATCCCCAAACCCGCCGGGCCAGAGCGAGTTGTCGGCGACGCGCCTGCTACGCCTGGCCGATCGCGACTACCGGGTGGAGTTGCGGCCCAGCCGGGTGTTCCTGTCGACCAATCATTCTTCGGTCACGAGCATAGTGATACTCGGTGGTTTGCTCAGCCTGCTGCTCAGTGCATTGCTCTATGTGCTGGTCAGCCAGCGGCAGCGAGCCTTGGCACTGGTGGAACAACGCACCGGCGAACTGCGTGCCCGGGAGCAGGAGTTGCGCGGTACCCACGGCCAGTTGCGCGGTGTGCTGGATGCCGCGACCCAGGTGGCGATCATTGCCACCGACCTGCGCGGCGTCATCACCACTTTCAACGCCGGCGCCGAGCAGATGCTCGGCTACCCGAGCTGCGAGGTGCTGCAAAGCATGACCCTGGAGAGCCTGCATGTGCCGCGCGAACTCCAGGCCCGGGCCGCTCAGCTTGGCGCGCGCTTTGGTAAACCCATTCCTACCTGCCATGCGATGCTGCTCGAGGGCGGCGAGCAGGGTGGGCAGCAGGCGCGGGAATGGACCCTGGTGCGCCGCGATGGCAGTCACCTGACCGTGAACATGCTGGCCACGCCGATGCTCGATGAGCAGGGGCTGTGGGTCGGGCACCTGGCGATCTGCATCGACATCACCGAGCGCAAGCGCGTCCACGAAGCCCTGGCCGCCCGGGACCTGCTGCTCAAAAAGCTCAGCGCCCATGTCCCCGGGGGAATCTACCAATTCAGGATGGATTTTAATGGTCGCTTCAGTGTGATCTATGCCAGCGACGGCATCCGCGACATCTATGAATTGGAACCCGATGTACTGGTGCAGAACGCCGAGGCGATTTTCTCGCGTATTCATCCGTTGGACAGTACGCGCGTCCGCGCTTCGATCCGTGCTTCGGCCAATACCTTGAGCCCATGGCGGGAAGAGTACCGGGTGCAATTACCCTTGCGTGGGCTGCGCTGGGTGCGCGGCGAGGCCACCCCCGAGGAACTGCCTGGCGGCGGGGTGTTGTGGCATGGCTATATCTCGGATATTTCCGACCTCAAGCGTGTGGAAGAAGAGCTGCGGGCCTTGTCCGTGACCGACGCCCTGACCGGCATTCGCAACCGCCGTTATTTTCAGGAACGCTTGACCTCGGAAATGGCCCGGGTCGAGCGCGGTTCCGGTGGGCTGGCGGTCATCATGCTCGACATCGATCACTTCAAGCGCATCAACGACCAGCACGGCCATGCGGTGGGCGACCGGGTGTTGCAGGCGTTCTGCCAGCGCATCATCCAACGGTTGCGCCGTACCGATGTGTTCTGCCGGTTGGGTGGGGAGGAGTTCGTGGTGCTGTGCCCGGACACCGACAGTGACAGCGCTTATTCCCTGGCGCTGGGGCTGTGGGAAGGCTTGCGGGCTGCGCCCATCGACGATGTCGGGGTGGTTACCGCCAGCTTCGGCATCGCCACCTGGCGCGCCGGGGAGGGCGCCGATGCGTTACTGCTCAGGGCCGACTCAGGCGTCTATGCGGCCAAGCAGGCCGGGCGGGATCGGGTCGAGACGCAGCTGGGATAGCCAGTGGATATTGAGGTCAAAGTGTGGGAGCGGGCTTGCTCGCGAATGCGGCGTGTCAGTCAACACAATGGTTGAATGTTGTACCGCCTTCGCGAGCAAGCCCGCTCCCACAGTTGATCTTCAGTGGGCACAAGATTTGTGTATGGCCCGATTCACTGTGGGAGCGAGCTTGCTCGCGATTCGGTCGGTCAGCAGCATCGATGTTGAATGACATACCGCATTCGCGAGCAGGCTCGCTCCCACATTGGGTATGTGCTGGGTCAGAGCACCGAAGCCGTCTGTGGCAGTTTCGGCTGGCGGTACAGGTCCAGCAGCACCTGGTCCAGCACCGACGAAGCGCCCCATGGCTTTGGATCGTTGAGGATCGCCACCACTGCCCAAGTGTTGCCGTTGATGTCGCGGCTGTAGCCAGCGATGGCGCGGACGGTGTTCAGGGTCCCGGTCTTGACGTGGGCTTCGCCGGCCATGGCGGTGGTCTTCAGGCGTTTGCGCATGGTGCCGTCGGTGCCGGCAATCGGCATCGAACTGATGAACTCCGCCGAATACGGGCTGCGCCAGGCGGCTTGCAACATCGCAGCCATTTCCCGCGCGCTGACCCGTTCGGCGCGGGACAGGCCGGAGCCGTTCTCCATCACCAGGTGCGGTGCGGTGATGCCTTTCTTCGCCAGCCACTGGCGTACCACCCGTTGCGCAGCCTTCGCGTCGTCACCGTCGGCTTCGTTGCGAAATTGTGCGCCCAGGCTCAGGAACAGTTGTTGGGCCATGGTGTTGTTACTGTATTTATTGATGTCGCGGATGATCTCCGCCAGGTCCGGGGAGAACGCCCGGGCCAATACCTTGGCGTTGCTCGGGGTCGTGGCCAGGCGGTCCTGGCCCTGGATGCTGCCGCCCAATTCCTTCCAGATGGCCCGCACCGCGCCAGCGGTGTAGGTGGCGTGGTCGAGCAGTGACAGGTAGGTCTGGGAGCTGCAACCTTCACCGAGTTGGCCGCTGACAGTGACGGTCATGCTGCCATCGGCCTGGGCGACGGGGTTGTAGCGAACACCGCCGGCACATTGCTTGCCGTTGATGGCCTTGACCACGTTTTCGATGCGAATGCTGGCAATCGGTGGCTCAACCGACACCAGCACCCGGCCGCCATCATTGCGAGCGACGAAGCGCAGGGCCTTGAGGTTGACCAGCAGCGAGTCGGGCTTGACCAGGAAGGGTTTGTTTTCGTCGTTGCCGTCGTCGTTGAACTCGGGCAGTTGCGGCTGGATGAAGAAACTGCGGTCCAGCACCAGGTCGCCGGTGACCTGCTGGACGCCGTTGGCCCGCAGATCGCGCATCAACAGCCAGAGTTTTTCCATGTTCAGCTTGGGATCGCCGCCACCCTTGAGGTACAAGTTGCCGTTGAGGATCCCGCCGCTCAGGGTGCCGTCGGTATAGAACTCGGTTTTCCACTGATGATTGGGGCCGAGCATCTCCAGGGCCGCATAGGTGGTCACCAGTTTCATGGTGGACGCCGGATTGACCGAAACATCGGCGTTGTACAGGGTTGGCGTGCCGGGGCCGTTGAGCGGCACCAGCACCAGGGACAGGGCGTCGTTCTGCAGTTTGCTGGCCTTGAGGGCCTTTTGTACGTTGGGCGATAGGGCGGTGTTGATCGTGGCAGCGTGGGCGGTGACAGGGAGGGCCAGGGGAAGAAGAAGGCTGGCCAGAAGCAATGGACGCAAAGATTTGATCATTTGAAATAAAACCCTACGGGCGAGGGGGAAAATACGAGGACATGAAAATGAACGTCCTCAACGGTCATGAAAGTGTCGGCATTATGCCCCAAGGCGCAACGGCATGTGCCGTGCCCAAGCCCAGCGAAGCGGTATTTTTTTACCAACGGTTAACGGACTTGCCCGATGAGTCGGGCAATCGACGCACCAAACTGGTAAAGTGCCGGCCGTTATTACTTATGAGGATTGTTCCAATGGCGACTAACCGTTCCCAGCGTCTGCGCAAAAAGCTGTGCGTGGATGAATTTCAAGAGCTGGGTTTCGAACTGAACCTGGATTTCAAAGAAGATCTGGCCGATGAGGCTATTGACGCTTTCCTCGACGCTTTCCTGAAAGAAGCCATGGAAGCCAATGGCCTGGGCTACGTCGGCGGTGACGACTACGGTCTGGTTTGCCTGCAGAAGCGTGGCTCGGTCACCGAAGAGCAGCGCGCTGCCGTTGAAGCCTGGCTCAAGGCCCGTCCTGAGCTGACCAGCGTTGAAGTCAGCCCACTGATTGACGTCTGGTATCCAGAAAAGCCGATCAATCCGGTCGCTTGATGGTCAGAAACCGGCAGCCCTTTTGGGTGCCGGTTTTTTTGTGCCTGCCATTTATGTGTTGCTTGCCAGGCAGCCTTCGCGAGCAAGCCCGCTCCCACAGTGGATATGTGTCGCTCACATCGCCTCTGTGGGAGCGGGCTTGCTCGCGAAGCTTTTAAGCTCTCAGGCGCTACGCCAGTTCAGGATCAGCAACGTCAACACCCCCGCCACGATCCCCCAGAACGCCGAACCGATGGAGAACAGCGTCAGCCCCGACGCCGTGACCATGAAAGTGATCAGCGCCGCTTCCCGCTCCTTCACTTCGCTCATGGCGATGCTCAAGCCATTGATGATCGAGCCGAACAGCGCCAGGGCCGCGATGGACAACACCAATTCCTTGGGCAGCGCCGCGAACAACGCCGCCAGCGTCGCGCCGAACACCCCGGCAATCCCGTAGAAAATCCCGCACCAGACCGCCGCCGTGTAGCGCTTGTTGCGATCTTCGTGGGCGTGGGGCCCGGTGCAGATGGCTGCGCTGATGGCCGCCAGGTTGATGCCATGGGAGCCGAACGGTGCCAGCAGCAGCGAGGCGATGCCGGTGCTGGTGATCAGCGGCGAAGCCGGCACGTTGTAGCCGTCGGCCCGCAACACGGCGATGCCGGGCATGTTCTGCGAGGTCATCGCCACCACGAACAGCGGAATGCCGATGCTGATGGTGGCTGCCAAGGAAAAGTGCGGCGTGGTCCAGACCGGCGTCGCGACTTCCAGGGCAAAGCCGCTGAAGTCCAGCAGCCCCAGCAGGCCGGAAAGCGCTGTGCCGATCAGCAGTGCCGCGAGCACCGCGTAGCGCGGCGACAGGCGCTTGACGATCAGGTAGGTGAAAAACATCCCCAGCACCAGGCCGGTGCGATGCTGGGTGGCGACGAAGATCTCGCTGCCGATCTTGAACAGAATCCCCGCCAGCAACGCCGCCGCCAGCGAGGCCGGAATGCGCTTGACCAGGCGCTCGAAACTGCCGGTCAGGCCACAGATCGTCACCAGCACCGCGCAGGTTATATAGGCGCCGATGGCCTCGCCATAACTCACGCCGCCCAGGCTGGTGATCAGCAGCGCGGCGCCGGGTGTCGACCAGGCGATGGTGATCGGCGTGCGATAGCGCAGCGACAGCCCGATGGAGCACACCGCCATGCCGATGGAGATCGCCCAGATCCACGAGGAAATCTGCCCGCTGGTCAGTCCCGCCGCCTGTCCGGCCTGGAACATCAGCACCAGGGAACTGGTGTAGCCGGTCATCATCGCGATGAACCCGGCGACGATGGCCGAAGGCGAGGTGTCGGCCAATGGACGAAGTGGCGTGGTCGTGACTTCGGTCATGGTGGGCGGTGGTCCTTGTTGTAGATTGTCTGGGCTTGATAGCCCCACAGATTTGCGGTTTAAAGCCTAAACTCAACCCCATCATCGATTGCAATACAGCCATGCCCGCAAACAGCCGTACAGTCGTGTTGCCATCAGAGGTTGTGTACAATCGAGCTGTTTTTTACGCGATACTTGCCAGCGACCCGCTGTGCCGTATTACAGTCACGGTCAATTCGCCGCAGTTCTCCCGACTCGAGTGCCCATGAACGAACAGTTGCAGCCCCTCAAGAAACAACCGCGAGCTGGTAAGACCGGCCGCAGCGGAACCCAGGACGATATTGTCTATGCGCACATCTTCGAGGCCATCCTCGAACAACGCCTGGCGCCCGGGACCAAATTGAGCGAAGAGGCGTTGGGGGAGATTTTCGGAGTCAGCCGCACGATCATCCGCCGGGCCTTGTCCCGCCTGGCCCACGAAGGCGTGGTGTTGTTGCGGCCCAATCGCGGTGCCGTGGTGGCGAGCCCGAGTGTCGAAGAGGCCCGCCAGGTGTTCATGGCCCGGCGCCTGGTGGAAAGGGCAATCACCGAGCTGGCGGTGCAGCACGCTACCGCCGAACAGCTGGCTGAGCTGCGGCAGATGGTCAGCGACGAGCGCGACAGTTTTTCCCGGGGCGACCGTGGCGCCGGCATCCGTTTGTCGGGCGAGTTCCACCTCAAGCTGGCCGAAGCGGCGAAGAACGCCCCGCTGATCAGTTTCCAGCGCAGTCTCGTGTCCCAGACGTCGTTGATCATCGCCCAGTACGAAAGTGGCAACCGTTCCCATTGCTCCTACGACGAACACACCCAGTTGATCGACGCCATCGAGGCCCGCGATGCCACGCTGGCCGTGGACCTGATGATGCATCACATGGACCACATCGACAGCAAGCTCAACCTCGACGAGGAAAGTGCGTCGGATGACTTGCACGCGGTGTTCTCGCATCTGTTGCAGAGCAAGAAGCCGGGGCGGTCGACCGCTAAGCTCTGAGGGTCGAATCAGTCATACCGAGTCGCGCCCTTCGCGAGCAAGCCCGCTCCCACATTCGACCGTGTTGTCATGACATACGCGGATCAAATGTGGGAGCGGGCTTGCTCGCGAAAGCGGTGTGACAGGCGAATGAAATCTAGCGCTGATGCACCAACCTGCCAGCCGCATAAGTCCGCGCCACCGTCCGGTCATCCCCCAGCGTCATCAACACGAACAACCGTTCGGCAATGTCCTTGGCCTGCTTGAGGCGATAGCTCAGCAGCGGCGTGGCGTTGTAATCCAGCACCAGAAAGTCCGCGTCCGTCCCCTGTTGCAACGTCCCGATCTTGTCCTCCAGGCGCAGGGCCCGGGCGCCGCCGAGGGTGGCCAGGTACAGCGATTTGAACGGGCTCAGCCGCGCGCCCTGCAGCTGCATCACCTTGTAGGCTTCGTTCAGGGTGTGGAGCAGCGAAAAACTGGTGCCGCCACCTACGTCCGTGCCCAACCCGACGTTCACCTTGTGCTTCTCGGCCATAGGCAGGTTGAACAGGCCGCTGCCGAGGAAAAAGTTCGAGGTCGGGCAGAATGCGATGGCCGACCCGGCCTCGGCCAGCCGCGCACATTCGTCATCGCATAAATGCACGCCATGGGCGAACACCGAACGCTCGCCAAGTAGTTGGTAGTGATCGTAGACGTCCAGGTAGCCCTTGCGCTCCGGGAACAGCTCCTTGACCCACTGCACTTCCTGCAGGTTCTCGCTGATGTGGGTCTGCATGTACAAGCCGGGGTATTCCCCCAGCAATTGACCGGCCAGGGTCAGTTGTTCCGGGGTGCTGGTGGGAGCAAAGCGCGGGGTCACGGCGTAGTGCAACCGGCCCTTGCCGTGCCAGCGCTCGATCAGCGCCTTGCTCTCGGTGTAGCTGGATTCGGCGGTGTCGACCAGGTAGTCCGGGGCGTTGCGGTCCATCATCACCTTGCCGGCGATCATGCGCAGATCGAGCTTCTGGGCCACTTCGAAAAACGCGTTCACCGACTCCGGATGTACGCTGCCGAACACCAGGGCGGTGGTGGTGCCGTTGCGCAGCAGCTCCTTGACGAAAATATCCGCCACCGCATCGGCGTGGGCCTTGTCGGCGAACTGGCTTTCGCAGGGGAAGGTGTAGGTGTTGAGCCAATCCAGCAATTGCTCGCCATAGGCGCCGACCATGCCGGTTTGCGGCAGATGGATGTGGGTGTCGATCAAACCTGGCGTGATCAGTGCGTCCGGGTAATGGGCGATGTCGATGTCCGCCGCCAGGGTCGGCAACAGGTCATGGGCGTGGCCGATGGCGCTGATCTGGCCGTTCTCCACCACCAGCAGGCCGTCTTCGAAATATTCATAGGACGCTTCGATACCCACTTCGGCCGGGTCGGCGAGGCTGTGGAGCAGGGCGGCGCGGTAGGCTTTGCGTGTCAGGGGCATGGTCTGTCTCGATAAAGGGATTAACGCTGGCTGCGGCGCGAAGCTGGCAGCAACTTGGCAATCGGTTCGGCGCGCACGGTGTGCTGGCCGAAATCGGCGTTATAGGTGGCGATGATTTCGCCGGCGATGGAGATGGCGATTTCCACAGGCAACTTGCCTTTGACTTCGCCGATACCCATCGGGCAACGCATGCGTTGCAAGGTGCTGCTATCAAAACCACGATCACGCAGGCGATGCTCGAACTTGACCCGCTTGGTCTTCGAACCGATCAGGCCGAAGTAGGCAAAGTCGTTGCGCTTGAGGATCGCGGCGCTCAGCTCCAGGTCGAGCTGATGGTTGTGGGTCATGACGATGCAGTAGCTGCCGGCGGGCAACTCATCGACTTCATCCAATGGCTCTTCGGCCACGATCTTGCGCACGCCATGGGGCAAGTGTTCGGGGAACTCCGCTTCTCGCGAGTCGATCCAGCGCACCTTGCAGGGCAGGCTCGCCAGCAGCGGCACCAGGGCTCGGCCGACATGGCCGGCGCCGAACACGGCGATCTGCGCCTGGACCTGGCCCATGGGTTCGAACAGCAACACGGTGACGCCACCGCAGCACTGGCCCAGGCTCGCGCCGAGGCTGAAGCGCTCCAGGTGGGTGTTCTGCTGGCCGCTGGCGAGCATTTGCCGGGCGATCTCCATGGCCTTGTATTCCAGGTGTCCGCCACCGATGGTGTCGAACGTCTGGCTGGCGCTGATGACCATCTTCGAACCGGCGTTGCGCGGGGTGGAGCCGAGTTCTTCGATGATCGTCACCAGCACGCAGGGTTCGCCGCGGGTTTGCAGGTCGGCGAGGGCGCTGATCCAGTTGTACATATTCACCTCGACATCTCTGTTATCTGTTCAACCGCCTTCGCGAGCAGGCTCGCTCCCACATTGGAACGCGGTTCCCTGTGGGAGCGGGCTTGCTCGCGAAGGCGGCGCCGCGGTCTAAAGCGAAGCCAACTCGGGTTCAGCTTCCTCAGCCTTGGCCGCCTTCAACCCCCGCATCTGCTCACACCCCCACAACACCCGCTCCGGCGTCGCCGGGGCGTCGATGTTCGGTTGCTGCCGGTAATCCCCCAGGCTCGCCACGGCGTCCTTGATGGCGCACCACGCGGCGATGCCGAGCATGAACGGCGGCTCGCCCACGGCCTTGGAATGGAACACCGTGTCTTCAGGGTTCTTGCGGTTTTCCACCAGCTTGACCCGCAGGTCTAGCGGCATGTCGGCCACGGCGGGGATCTTGTAGCTGGCCGGGCCATTGGTCATCAGCTTGCCCTTGTCATTCCACACCAGCTCTTCCATGGTCAGCCAGCCCATGCCCTGGATGAAACCGCCTTCGACCTGGCCGATGTCGATGGCCGGGTTCAGCGAGGCGCCGACATCGTGGAGGATGTCGGTGCGCAGCATCTTGTACTCGCCGGTGAGGGTGTCGACGATCACCTCGGCACACGCCGCGCCATAGGCGTAGTAGTAGAACGGCCGGCCACGGGCCTGGCTGCGGTCGTAGTAGATTTTCGGGGTCTTGTAGAAGCCGGTGCTGGACAGCGAGACCTGGGCGAAATACGCCTGCTGTACCAACGCTTCGAACGTCAGGATGTGATCGCGCACCCGCACATGGCCGTTGTGGAATTCCACATCCTCTTCACTGACCTTGTAGTTCCGCGCGGCAAATTCCACCAGGCGCCGCTTGATGATTTCGGCGGCATTCTGCGCCGCCTTGCCGTTCAGGTCGGCACCGCTGGAGGCGGCGGTGGGCGAGGTGTTCGGCACCTTGTCGGTGTTGGTCGCGGTGATCTGCACGCGGTCCATTTCCACCTGGAACACCTCGGCCACCACCTGGGCGACCTTGGTATTCAGGCCTTGGCCCATTTCGGTGCCGCCGTGGTTGAGATGGATGCTGCCGTCGGTGTAGACGTGGATCAAGGCGCCGGCCTGGTTGAGGAAACTGGCGGTGAACGAAATGCCGAATTTCACCGGGGTCAGCGCCAGGCCCTTTTTCAGGATCGGGCTATTGGCGTTGTAGCGACGGATCGCTTCACGGCGTTCGGCGTACTGGCTGCTTTCTTCAAGCTCGGCGGTCATTTCCTCGAGCATGTTGTGCTCGACGGTCTGGTAGTAGTGGGTGACGTTGCGTTCTGTCTTGCCGTAGTAGTTGGCCTTGCGCACCGCCAGCGGATCGAGCCCCAGGTGCCGGGCGATGGCGTCCATCACTTCTTCGATGGCGACCATGCCCTGCGGCCCGCCGAACCCCCGGTAGGCGGTGTTCGACGCGGTGTTGGTCTTGCAGCGGTGGCCGTTGATGGTCGCATCGCCCAAGTAGTAGGCGTTGTCGGCGTGGAACATCGCCCGGTCGACGATGGAGGCCGACAGGTCCGGCGAGCAGCCGCAGTTGCCGGCCAGTTCCAGGGCGATGCCGTGCAAGCGCCCGCGGCTGTCGAAGCCGACGTCGTATTCGATGTAGAAGGGGTGGCGCTTGCCGGTCATCAGCATGTCTTCGACCCGGGGCAGGCGCATCTTGGTCGGTTGCCCGGTGAGGTGCGCGATGACGGCGCACAGGCACGCCGGGCTGGCGGCCTGGGTTTCCTTGCCGCCAAAGCCGCCGCCCATGCGACGCATGTCCACCACGACTTTGTTCATCGACACGCCGAGTACTTCGGCCACCAGTTTCTGCACTTCGGTGGGGTTCTGGGTCGAGCAGTAGACGATCATGCCGCCGTCTTCGGTGGGCATCACCGAGGAAATCTGGGTTTCCAGGTAAAAATGTTCCTGGCCGCCGATGTGCAGCGAGCCCTGGATACGATGCTCGGCGCTCGCCAGCGCGGTGGCCGAATCGCCGCGCTGGTGGGTGTGGCTGTCCAGCACGAAGTGCCGCTTGCGCAGGGCCTCGACCACGTCCAGCACCGGCTCCAGGTCTTCGTATTCGATGATGGCGGCCATCGCTGCCTTACGTGCGGTCTCAAGATTCTTGGCGGCAACAGCCAGCACCGGTTGGCCGACGAACTGCACGTCATCAATGGCCAGCAGCGGATCGCCGGGCAGCAGCGGGCCAATGTCCTTCAGGCCTGGAATGTCTGCGTGGGTGATGGCGATGCGCACGCCCTCAAAGGCGTAGCACGGCGCGGTATCGATGCGGATGATCCGGGCGTGGGCGCGGTCCGACAGCCGGGCATAGACGTGCAACTGGTTGGGGAATTCGAGGCGATCATCGATGTACTGCGCCTCGCCGGACACGTGCTTGGCGGCGCTGTCGTGCTTGACGCTACGGCCCACGCCAGTGGTGAGGTCGCGGGCGAACAACTCCGCCAGTTCGGCTTGGGTCTTCTCTACGGCGTGATGGTTAGACATAAGCGGTCACCCGAGTTTCGATGTGCGGTGTTTGCAGCTCGATGAAGTATTTGCGCAACAGGTTGCGGGCGCTGAGCAGGCGGTATTCCTTGCTGGCGCGGAAGTCCGACAGCGGCGTGAAGTCCTCGGCCAGGACGGCGCAGGCGCGTTCGATGGTGCTATTGGTCCACGGCGCGCCGATCAAGGCGGCTTCACAATGCTTGGCGCGTTTCGGTGTGGCGGCCATGCCGCCGAAGGCCACGCGGGCATCGCGGACCACACCGTTGTCGATGCGCAGGTTGAACGCCGCGCACACGGCGGAAATATCATCGTCCAGGCGCTTGGACACCTTGTAGGCACGGAACGCCTGTTCGGCATTGGCCAGCGGCACGATGATTTTTTCGATGAATTCGCTTTCCTGGCGGGCGGTAACCCGGTAATCGATGAAGTAGTCTTCCAGGGCCAGGGTGCGGCGGACCTGGCCCTTGCACAGCACGATCTGCGCGCCGAGGGCGATCAACAGGGGCGGCGAGTCACCAATAGGCGAGGCGTTGCCGATGTTGCCGCCCAAGGTGCCCTGGTTGCGGATCTGCAGCGAGGCGAAGCGTTGCAACAGTTCGCCGAAGTCCGGGTATTCGGCTTTCAGGGCCTCGTAGCAATCGGAGAGGGCGGTGGCGGCGCCGATCTCCAGGCGGTCGTCGAAGCGTTCGATACGCTTGAGTTCGGCGACGTTGCCCACGTAGATCATCACCGGCAGGGTGCGATGAAATTGCGTGACTTCCAGGGCCAGGTCCGTACCGCCGGCCAGTAGGCGCGCCTGGGGATAGGCGTCGTAGAGATCGGCCAGGTCGGCGACGGTCAGCGGCACCAGGCAGCGTTTGTCGCCGCTGTTGAGTTCACCGGTCTCGGTGGGGGCGATGGCTTTGAGGCGGGCGATGGTTTTGGCCTCGCGGGCGTCGAACTGGTCCGGCTGCTTGCTGCAGCAGGCCTGCTCGGCGGCGACCAGGATCGGCCGGTAGCCGGTGCAACGGCACAGGTTGCCGGCCAAGGCTTCGTGGGCCTGGTGGGCGTCGGCTTGCTCGCTGTTCTTCTGCAGGGCGAACAGCGACATGACGAAGCCCGGTGTGCAGAAACCGCATTGCGAACCGTGGCAATCGACCATCGCTTGCTGAACGCTGTGCAATTGGCCCTGGTGCTTGAGGTCCTCGACGCTGATCAGTTGCTTGCCGTGCAGGGAAGAGACGAAGGTCAGGCACGCGTTGAGGCTGCGGTAGCGAATGCGTTCGCGGCCATTGGCGTCCGTTTCCAATTCGCCGACCACCACGGTACACGCGCCACAGTCGCCGCTGGCGCAGCCTTCTTTGGTGCCGGGTTTACCAACGTGTTCGCGCAAATAGTTGAGCACGGTCAGGTTCGGGTCCAGGGCGTGCTCGCTACGGAGTTCCTGGTTGAGTAAAAACTGGATCACGGAAGGCCTCGCAGACTCATTATTGTTGTTTCGACGTGGGCCTGAATTTATCAGGTCTGACTTTTCGGTCAACGATTTTCTGACTTAAGGGTCAAGAAAATCCATCTGGTCGATAAACAACGCTTTATGGACACGGTGGAACCCTGTGGGAGCCGAGCTTGCTCGCGATGACGGCGGTACATTCAGTATGGATGCAAGCTGACAGACCGCTATCGCGAGCAAGCTCGGCTCCCACAGGTTCTTCCACAGATTCTGTTCCAGGATGAGAGTCCGGATTTTTTTGCTTATATCGTGCCAAAAACCCGCTGCAGGCCCTGCGCCATGACGTACCGAGTGCGCTACACTGCGCCGCTTGTGCAGATCGAAGAGTTTGAAGGACAACCATGACGTTCAAGGCCCCGGACAGCCTCGCCGAGCAAATCGCCCATCACCTCGCCGAACGCATCATTCGCGGCGAAATGAAACCGGGAGAGCGCATCCAGGAGCAGAAGGTCACGCTGGCGCTCAACGTCAGCCGCGGCTCGGTCCGCGAGGCCTTGCTGATCCTGGAACGACGCCATTTGATCGCGATCCTGCCGCGCCGTGGCGCCCACGTCACCGAACTCACCGAGCACAAGGTGCGCAGCCTCTGCACCCTGATGAGCGAGCTGTACATCTTGCTGGGCAACGCCGTGGCCCATGGCTGGAAAGAACAGGCCGACATGGCGCCGTTCGTCGCGATCCAGCAGCGTCTCAACGACGCCTACGCGCGCCAGGACATCCGCACCTTCGTCGATGAAAGCTTCAGCGTGATGCGCGCCGCCTATCCCTTTGCCAACAATCCGTATCTGCAGGAAACCGTCGAGAACCTGCAACCGGCCATGAGCCGTGCCTATTTCCTGGCCCTGGACCAGCGCAAGGCGGAAATGAGCGAATTCCTCGACCTGTTCCAGCGCCTGCTCGCCGCTGTGCTGGCCCGTGATTTGCCGCAGATCCGCATCGTGCTCACGGCCTACGCCCAGCGCAGTTGCGACCTGGTGGTTTCTGCCCTGACGGCGGCCTGACGTGCGGCTCAAGTGCATCAAGTTGGCGGGGTTCAAATCCTTCGTCGACCCGACCACGGTGAACTTCCCCAGTAACATGGCGGCGGTGGTCGGGCCCAATGGTTGCGGCAAGTCGAACATCATCGACGCCGTGCGCTGGGTGATGGGCGAAAGCTCGGCCAAGAACCTGCGCGGCGAGTCGATGACCGACGTCATCTTCAACGGCTCCACCAGTCGCAAGCCGGTGAGCCAGGCCAGCATCGAGCTGGTGTTCGATAACTCCGACGGCACCCTGGTGGGCGAGTACGCGGCCTATGCGGAAATTTCCATTCGTCGCAAAGTGACCCGCGACAGCCAGAACAGCTATTTCCTCAACGGCGCCAAGTGCCGTCGCCGGGACATCACCGATATTTTCCTCGGCACCGGCCTGGGCCCGCGCAGCTACTCGATCATCGAGCAAGGCATGATCTCCAAGTTGATCGAGGCCAAGCCCGAAGACCTGCGCAACTTCATCGAAGAGGCCGCCGGCATTTCCAAATACAAGGAGCGCCGGCGCGAGACCGAAAACCGCATTCGTCGCACCCACGAAAACCTGGCGCGCCTGACCGACCTGCGCGAAGAGCTCGAACGCCAGCTCGAACGTCTGCACCGTCAGGCCGAGGCCGCGAAGAAGTACCAGGAGTACAAGGGCGAGGAGCGCCAGCTCAAGGCCCAGCTGTCGGCCTTGCGCTGGCAGGCGCTGAACGAGCAGGTCGGCCAGCGCGAAGCAATCATCGGCAACCAGGAAGTCAGCTTCGAAGCCCTGGTGGCCGAGCAGCGCAACGCTGACGCGGCCATCGAGCGCCTGCGCGACGGCCACCATGACCTGTCCGAGCGCTTCAATCTGGTGCAAGGGCGCTTCTATTCCGTGGGGGGCGACATCGCCCGGGTCGAGCAGAGCATCCAGCATGGTCAGCAACGGCTGCGGCAGTTGCAGGACGACTTGAAGGAAGCCGAGCGGGCGCGCCTGGAAACCGAATCGCACCTGGGTCATGACCGCACGTTGCTGTTGACCCTCGGCGAAGAGCTGGACAGGCTGACGCCGGAGCAGGAAATCACCAGCGCCGCCGCCGAAGAGGCTGCCGCAGCCCTGGAAGAAGCCGAGCTGACCATGCATGGCTGGCAAGAGCAGTGGGACAGTTTCAACCTGACGTCGGCCGAGCCGCGGCGCCAGGCAGAAGTCCAGCAGTCGCGCATCCAGCAGTTGGAAACCAGCATGGAGCGCCTGGCTGAACGTCAGCGCCGCCTGTCCGAAGAGCGCGCCTTGCTCGCCGCGGATCCGGAAGACGCCGCGATTCTGGAGCTGAGCGAGCAACTGGCGACCAGCGAGGCCACCCTCGAAGACTTGCAGGCCAGCGAAGATGCCCAAGTCGAGCGCCTTGAACAACTGCGCCAGGCTTTGCAACTGGCCTTGCAGAACCAGCAACAGGCCCAGGGCGAATTGCAGCGGCTCAATGGGCGCCTGGCCTCGCTGGAGGCCTTGCAGCAAGCGGCGCTGGACCCGGGCACTGGCACCGCCGAATGGCTGCGCGACCAGCACCTGGCCGAGCGTCCGCGCCTGGCCGAGGGCCTGAAGGTCGATGGTGGCTGGGAACTGGCGGTGGAAACCGTGCTCGGCGCCGACCTGCAAGCGGTGCTGGTGGATGACTTTGCTGGCTTCGACCTGTCGGGCTTCACTCAAGGCGATCTGCGCCTACTCAGCCCGGCCGGCGATGGCGTGCGAATTCCCGGCAGCTTGCTCGATAAGGTCGAGGCCCAGGTCGACCTGTCGCCCTGGCTCGGGCAGGTCAAGCCAGTGGACAGCCTTGAGCAGGCCTTGGCTTTGCGCGGGCAATTGGCAGCCGGCGAAAGCTTGATCAGTCGTGACGGGTATTGGGTTGGCCGGCATTTCCTGCGGGTGCGCCGGGCCAGCGAAGCCGAGAGCGGCATGCTCGCCCGCGGCCAGGAAATCCAGCGCCTGGGCGCCGAGCGCGAAGAGCGCGAAGCCAGCGTCGAAGCCCTGGAAACCGAATTGCAAAACCTGCGGGCGCAACAGCGTCAACAGGAAAACGGCCGCGAACACCTGCGGCGGCTGTTGCAGGATGAAGCGCGCCAGCAAGGCGAGCTCAAGGCGCAGTTGTCGGCTGGCAAGGCCAAGGTCGAGCAACTGGCGCTGCGCCGCACCCGCTTGGAAGAAGAAATCGCCGAACTGGGCGAGCAACGAGCGCTAGAGCACGAGCAGATCGGCGAAGCGCGCTTGCAACTGCAAGAAGCCCTTGATGCCATGGCGCTGGACACCGAGCAGCGCGAACTGTTGCTGGCCCAGCGCGACAGCTTGCGCGAACGCCTGGACCGGGTGCGCCAGGAAGCACGCCAGCACAAGGACCACGCCCATCAACTGGCGGTGCGCCTGGGCTCGCTCAGGGCCCAGCACGATTCCACGCGCCAGGCCTTGGAACGGCTGGAAATGCAGTCCGAGCGCCTGACCGAAAAACGCGAGCAGTTGAGCCTCAATCTGGAGGAGGGCGAAGCGCCGCTGGAAGAGCTGCGCCTCAAGCTTGAAGAGTTGCTCGACAAGCGCATGAGTGTCGACGAAGAACTCAAGACCGCGCAAATCGCCTTGGAGGATGCCGACCGTGAACTGCGCGACGCCGAAAAGCGCCGCGGCCAGGCCGAGCAGCAATCGCAACTGATCCGTGGCCAGATGGAACAGCAGCGCATGGAGTGGCAAGCCTTGACGGTGCGGCGCAAGGCCTTGCAGGACCAGTTGCTGGAAGACGGCTACGACCTCGACGGCGTGCTCGCTACCCTGGTGGCCGGGGCGAACGAGAAGGACGCCGAGGAAGAATTGGAGCGCATTGCCCAGCGCATCCAGCGCCTGGGGGCCATCAACTTGGCGGCCATCGACGAGTACCAGCAGCAGTCCGAACGCAAGCGCTACCTGGACGCCCAGAACGACGACCTGGTGGAAGCGCTGGAGACCCTGGAAAACGTCATCCGCAAGATCGACAAGGAAACCCGCAACCGCTTCAAGGATACCTTTGATCAGATCAACGGCGGTTTGCAGGCCCTTTTTCCAAAAGTTTTCGGTGGCGGCAGCGCCTACTTGGAACTGACGGGCGAAGATTTACTCGATACAGGGGTGACAATCATGGCGCGTCCTCCTGGCAAGAAGAACAGCACCATCCATTTGCTCTCCGGTGGCGAAAAGGCGCTGACCGCGCTGGCCCTGGTCTTTGCCATCTTCAAATTGAACCCGGCGCCGTTCTGCATGCTCGACGAGGTCGACGCGCCGCTGGACGACGCCAACGTAGGCCGTTACGCACGGCTGGTGAAAGAAATGTCTGAAACGGTGCAGTTCATCTACATCACCCACAACAAGATCGCCATGGAAATGGCCGATCAGTTGATGGGGGTGACGATGCACGAGCCGGGCTGTTCGCGACTGGTGGCGGTGGATGTGGAGGAGGCCATGGCCATGGTGGATGCCTGAACAACGGCTTGTAGGGCTTCAACTTCGAACGCTGTAGGTATTTTTTACCCTTGGGGCTGATGTTCAATTCACAGATTGGGCACAAGCCTATGCGACAGACGGTGTAAAGTTATCTTTGGTCGTGCTAGTTTAATGTCAATTTTTCGTATGCGTGGGCAAAACGCCATTCAGAACATAGAGTTGGCGCCACGTTTTAAAGCGGTTTGCAAATAGCTAAGCCCCTTATTTTTCAGCATTTTTATAGAGGCACGGGATTACATGGAAATCGGTCTGCGCGAGTGGCTGATCGTCATCGGCATCATTGTCATTGCCGGTATTCTTTTCGACGGCTGGCGTCGCATGCGCGGCGGCAAGGGGAAACTGAAGTTTCGCCTGGATCGCAGCCTGTCGAACCTGCCCGATGAGGATGATAGCGCCGAGCTGCTGGGGCCGCCGCGGGTGCTGGACGCCCACAAGGAGCCGCAGTTGGACGAGCATGACTTGCCGTCGATGAGCGCGCCTGCCCGAGAGCCACGGGAGTCGGGTTCCAAGCGTGGCAAGCGCAACAGCGAGCCGTCCCAAGGTGATTTGAACCTGAACCTCGACCTGGATGGCGGGCCGAGCTTCAGCAGTCGCGACGGCGACTTCCCGGACGAAAACAAGGCCCCGAGCGCCGACAAAGACCAGGCCCAGGCTGAAGAAGTGCTGGTGATCAGCGTGATCTGCCGCGACCCGGCCGGCTTCAAGGGCCCGGCGTTGCTACAGAACATCCTCGAAAGCGGCCTGCGTTTTGGCGAAATGGACATTTTCCACCGTCACGAAAGCATGGCCGGTAACGGCGAGGTGCTGTTCTCCATGGCCAACGCGGTCAAGCCTGGCGTGTTCGACCTCGACGACATCGATCATTTCAGCACGCCGGCGGTGAGCTTCTTCCTTGGCCTGCCGGGCCCGCGTCATCCCAAGCAAGCATTCGACGTGATGGTGGCCGCCGCTCGCAAGCTGTCCCAGGAGCTCAACGGCGAACTGAAGGATGACCAGCGCAGCGTGCTGACCGCCCAGACCATCGAGCACTACCGCCAGCGCATCGTCGAATTCGAGCGCCGGGCGCTGACCCAGAAGCGCTGATCAATGACACAGGCTCTCCCTGACCAGAGAGCTTTTTATGGCAGGAGAGCTTTTGTGGCGAGGGAGCTTGCTCCCGCTGGGGGCGAAGCCCCCCAAAAGATTTAAAAAGAATGAGCAGCCCAGGCTGCTCTTTTGCTTTATGAGAGAACACCCATGAACTCCGTCGAAACCCGCATCCTAGAGCTGCGCACCGAGCTGGACCAGCACAACTACCGCTACCACGTCCTCGACGAACCCAGCATCCCGGACGCCGAGTACGACCGCCTGTTCCACGAGCTCAAAGCCTTGGAAGAGCAGCACCCTTCACTTGTCACCAGCGACTCCCCGACCCAGCGGGTCGGCAGCATGGCGCTGTCGGCGTTCAGCCAGGTGCGTCACGAGATCCCGATGCTCAGCCTGGGCAATGCCTTCGACGAAACTACCCTGCGCGAATTCGACCGCCGGGTGACGGAAGGCCTCGACCTGCCCATGGGCGATTTGCTGGGCGGTGGCGCGGCAGTGGAGTACAGCTGCGAACCGAAGCTCGATGGCCTGGCGGTCAGCCTGTTGTACCAGGACGGCATGCTGGTGCGCGGCGCCACGCGCGGTGACGGCACCACGGGCGAGGACATCAGCGTCAACGTACGCACCGTGCGCAACATTCCCCTCAAGTTGCAGGGCACTGGCTGGCCGCCGCTGCTGGAAGTGCGCGGCGAGGTGTACATGTCCAAGGCCGGCTTCGAGCGCCTGAACGCCACGCAACTGGAGGCGGGCGGCAAGACGTTTGCCAATCCGCGCAACGCGGCGGCCGGTAGCTTGCGTCAGCTCGATTCGAGGATCACGGCCAACCGTCCCCTGGAGTTCTGTTGCTATGGCATCGGCCAGGTGACGGCGGACATCGCCGACACTCATATTGGCAACCTCAAGCAACTCAAGGCCTGGGGCATGCCCATCAGCCGTGAGTTGAAGCTGGCCCACGGCGTCGACGAATGCCTGGATTACTACCGTGACATCGGCGAGCGCCGCAACGCGTTGCCCTATGAGATCGACGGTGTCGTGTTCAAGGTCAACAGCATCGCTTCCCAGCGCGAGCTTGGTTTCCGTGCCCGGGAACCGCGCTGGGCCATTGCCCACAAGTTTCCCGCCACCGAAGAACTCACCGAGTTGCTGGACGTCGAGTTCCAGGTCGGCCGCACCGGCGCGGTGACTCCGGTGGCCCGTCTCAAGCCGGTGAAAGTCGCCGGCGTAACCGTGGCCAACGCGACGTTGCACAACATGGACGAAGTGGCGCGCCTGGGCGTGATGATCGGCGATACGGTGATCATCCGCCGTGCCGGGGACGTGATCCCGCAGGTGGTGCAGGTCGTCACCGAGCGCCGTCCGGAAAACGCCCGCCCGGTGGAAGTGCCCCAGCAATGCCCGGTCTGCGGCTCCCACGTCGAGCGCACGCAACTGATCAAGCGCAGCAAGGGCCGCGAAACCGTCAGCGAAGGCGCGGTGTACCGCTGCGTCGGTCGCCTGGCCTGTGGCGCGCAGCTCAAGCAGGCGATCATCCATTTCGTCTCGCGTCGGGCCATGGACATCGAAGGCTTGGGCGAGAAGAGCGTCGAGCAACTGGTGGATGAGGGCCTGGTGGGTTCGCCTGCCGATCTGTATGCGCTGACCTTCGAGCAGGTGGTCGACCTGGAAGGCTTCGCCGAACTGTCGAGCAAGAACTTGCTGGCCGCCATCGTCGACAGCAAGCAGCCGAGCCTGGCGCGTTTCATCTATGCCCTGGGCATCCCGGACGTGGGCGAGGAGACCGCCAAGGTCCTGGCCCGCTCCCTCGGTTCGCTGGAGCGCGTGCAGGCGGCGTTGCCCCAAGTGCTCACGTACTTGCCTGATGTCGGCCTGGAAGTCGCCCACGAGATCCACAGCTTCTTCGAAGACCCGCACAACCGCCAGGTGATCAAGGACCTGTTGCGCCATGGCCTGGAGATCCAGGACCAGGGCGAGTTGGGCGCCGAGTTCTCCGCCAGCACCACCCTGGGCGGCTTTCTCGACAAGTTGCACATTCCCTCGGTGGGGCCGGGCGGGGCACAGAAGCTGGCGGACAAGTTCGGTTCGCTCGAAGCGGTCATGAACGCCGACTGGCTGGACATGCGCCAGGCCCTGCCGGAAAAACAGGCCAATGCCGTGCGCGAGTTCTTTGCCATCGCCGCCAACCGTCAGCAGGCCGAAGCGGCGGAGCAGCAGTTACGCGACTTTGGCATGCACTGGCAGAGCGAGAAGAAGGTCGTCGAAGGCTTGCCCGAGGCGGGTCACACCTGGGTGCTGACCGGTTCGCTGGAACTGATGAGCCGTGACGTCGCCAAGGATAAGTTGGAGAGCCTGGGAGCGAAGGTCGCCGGGTCCGTGTCGGCGAAAACCCACTGCGTGGTGGCCGGGCCGGGTGCTGGTTCGAAGTTGACCAAGGCCAACGAGCTGGGGGTGAAGGTGCTCGACGAACAAGCTTTTGTCGACTTCCTGGCGGGCCATGGCATCACGGTCTGAGGGTGATCGGCTTTTGTGGCGAGGGAGCTTGCTCCCGCCGGGTGGCGCAGCCGCCCCAATCGGGGCGACGCAATGCTCCTGGTGGACCGCATTAGCTGGTTTTGCGACGGCTGCGCCGCCGAGCGGGAGCAAGCTCCCTCGCCACGATTTACCGGCGTCATGACCCAGCGTTTTGGAACGATCATGAGCGTAAGGTGATCTAGTCTTGCAGGCTCCAGGGAGAGATCGCCATGTACCGCTTCTTCGAACAGCTGAGTTCACGCATTGCCGCGCCGTTCCTGGGTGATCGGTCACGTAACAGCAAGGTCTGGCCGTGCCGCTGCGGCCAGTCATTGTTCTTTCGCAACAGCCAGTGCCTGGCCTGTCTGGCGGCGCTGGGTTATCAACCTGAGCGGAGCCGCCTGTCCTCCCTGCAACCCGCTGAGCAACCCGACACCTGGACGCTGGATGCCGATCCGCACGCCGGGCTGTTTCGCCGTTGCGCCAACCTCGACACCCCGGCGGCCTGCAATTGGCTGCTGCCGGACAATGGCCGCGATACCCTGTGCATCGCCTGTAGCCTGAATCGCACCATTCCCGACCTGTCGATTCCGGAAAATCCTGAACGTTGGCGCAAGGTCGAGACCGCCAAGCGTCGACTGGTCGCGCAACTGATCACGTTCGGCTTGCCGGTCATCCCGAAAACCGTCAATGAAGACATCGGCTTGGCGTTCGATTTCATCGGCGTCGACCCAGATGGCACGCCGCCGACCACGGGTCACGCCAGCGGATTGATCACCCTCGACATCAAGGAGGCGGACGATGCCCATCGCGAGCATGTGCGCCAGCAAATGCACGAACCGTATCGCACCTTGCTCGGGCATTTTCGCCATGAGGTGGGGCACTACTACTGGGACCGGCTGATTGCCAACAGCCACTGGCTCGGGGCTTTTCGCGAACTGTTCGGCGACGAGCGCGTCAGCTATGCCGGCGCCCTGGAGCGGCATTACCAGCAAGGCGCGCCGCTGGATTGGCAAACCCGCTACGTGAGTGCCTACGCCACCATGCACCCATGGGAAGACTGGGCGGAAACCTGGGCCCATTACCTGCACATGATGGACGCGGTCGACACTGCCCTGGGCTTTGGCATGAGTGCTCGGGAGATGGATTTCGACTACCAGCCGTTCCCGCCCGAGACCTTGTACGACGCCGAACACGCAGGCGGCGCGGCCTTTCTCTCGTTCGTCAACGCCTGGATCGAACTGGCCGGCATGCTCAACGAATTGTCCCGCAGCATGGGCCAGCCGGACTTCTATCCGTTCGTCGTACCGGCTGCCGTCATTACCAAGCTGCACTTCATTCATCTGGTGATCCAGGAGGAGGGCGGTCGGGCGGATGAGGTGCTGTTGTAGGTTTCAGTGCAGGCAAGCCCAGACCCCACACTGGCTCCAGAGGGTCCACAGGCTCCTGCGTCCAGGCACAGAACCCCTGTGGGAGCGAGCCTGCTCGCGATAGCGGCCGGTCAGCTTGTATCAATGCCCGATGTGCCCACGTCATCGCGAGCAAGCTTTGCTCCCACGGCAAGTGCTTGAACGCCTTCAGTTTTTAATCCGACACGAACGGTTGTAACTTCTTGCCAGATAGGTACAATGGCGCGGCTCGCCGTCAGGCGGGCGTCGTTATGGTGACCCCATCGGTCCCCCCGCAACGATTACCCGTGAACCTGGTCAGATCCGGAAGGAAGCAGCCACAGCGGGAACATTGTGTGCCGGGGTGTGGCTGGTGGGGTTGCCTCCATAACGCCCAAGCCTTCATTCGCAAGGTTTGCCAAATTCAAAATTTCTTTTTGCTTCACTGATCGATACTGATCGGTGCTTTCTGCTGTCCAGACTCTGCCGGATGGGCGGAGGCCGGTCCTGCGCATCGACGGGACCGGACCCTCCAGTCAGTACTGAGCCTTCACATACTCAGCAATCGGCTCTTGCAAAAGATCCTGTGGATGATCCCCGCCGAAAGTCGCCCATTTGCTTTTACCGGACAAGATCGCTGACCCCAGCGGCTGTGCGCCAGTCGGGCCATATATAGCGAGCTTCACTTCAATTTTGTCGGGGAGGCCCGACCATTCCGTAGCACGTTCTTCCCAATGCAGGATTTCCGGGATGACGTAGTAGCCCGAAGGGTTGTTCTGTCTCAGGCAGCTCAGTTCACGGCACGAGCCCATTACCGTCACACGGTTGGTGTAATAAGAGAATGCCGTCTTGACCGCGGCAGCTGTCATATCGCCAGACGCGGCGTAGGGTGTCGTTTCGTAGCGGCCATCGACTGGTGTGGCGATGGTGACGGGCATTTGCCGATCAAGTTTTCCCGGGTTGGGGAATACGTCTTGTTGAGCGTATTTGGCGGTACAGCCGGTGGCGAGTATCGAGACAAGAATGATCGAAAGTTTATGCACAGTGTCCCCGGGGATTTTATTATGTCGACGAGTCGGTAGGCGTCATAGGGACGCAGGAATCAGCGTGTTGATAGTCCGGTTTCGTGGCTAGGGATGTCAACGTGACATTATGTCTTGTGTCACGCTCGGAATTGGGCAAGCGCGCAAAGAGAAGCCTGGCCTGTCTTGCATCGACAGGCCAGGCTTCTCTTCCATTGCGTCAAGGCTTGGACAAGGCCTGGTCGACCGCCGCAATCAGCTTCCCAAGATCCTTCGGGGTGGCTTTGTGTATGACACCGAACAGGTAAGCCCGCTGTTCGTCCTCATCGGTCATGTCGGCAAAAAAAGCCTTCAGTTGCACATCCAGCACATTGGCAAGCAGGAACAAGGCTTCGACGCTGGGGGTGTAGGTGCCGGTTTCGAAGCGGCTGATGGTTTTAGGGTCAAAACCGGTTTTTTCGCCAAGTTCAGCCTGAGTAAGCCCCGCTACTTTGCGGTAGCGTCTGATGGCTGGACCCAAACTTGAAATTTGCATCGCTTAATTCCCATTTAGAATCAAGAACTTAACGATAGATTTTCGCATTAGGCAACCGCGTGATCCATCACCTTGCTTTGCAAAGTGTGATGTGTTTCGTAGAATCGGCCTTTGGCACGGGTATTTGGTGACCCGCTTTGCGAAGCCGAGGGGTGTGCAAAGACCGGGCCTTGTGTTTCTTGCCACGATACAAGGCAAGGGCTGCGCCCTCCCTGGGCACCGCCAGGGCCCGCGCTCCAGCTTCCCTCAAAGTGTTTGAGCCTAGTTGATTTTCGCCTGTCTTGAAGGCGGTGCAACCGCGCGCGACAAATGAGCCTGACTCATGGATGACTGCTTCGATGGATAAGAAGTACCGCAGGGCCGTTGACGCCGCCGCGATTTTTTCCGAGACCGATCTGAGCGGGCGCATCACTTACGTCAACGATCAATTTTGCAGCCTTTTTGGTTACCGGCGCGATGAGTTGCTGGGCGCGAACCATCGCCTGCTCAATTCCGCTCAGCACCCCGGCGAGTTCTTCAGCGCCATGTGGCGCACCATTGCCTTGGGGCAGGTCTGGAAAGGGGAAATCTGCAACCGGGCCAAGGACGGTACGCTGCATTGGGTCGACACCACTCTGGTGCCAGTGATCGACGATGAGACCGGGCAAATCGAGCGCTACCTGGCGATTCGCTTCGACGTCAGTGAAAAGCGTCGCTTGCTGCATTCGCTGCAATGGCGGGTCGGTCACGATGTGCTGACCGGGCTGCCCAATCGTACTTATCTGTCGGACCTGCTGGACCAGGCGCTGGAATTTTCCCGCACGGAGAACCTGCCCCTGGCGGTGTGCATGCTCGATCTCGATGGTTTCAAGGCCGTCAACGACGGCTATGGTCATGCCAGCGGTGATCGGCTGCTGGTGGAGGTTGCCAGGCGCCTGCGCAGCATCGTGCGTGGCGAGGACGTGGTGGCGCGGCTGGGCGGGGACGAGTTCGTGCTGGTGCTGCGCCATGTGCGTGGCATGGAAGAGCTGCATGCCGCGTTGAACCGGGTGTTGATCGCCGTCTCCATGCCGTATGGCATTGATGGCAAGGACATCAAGGTCTTCGCCAGTATTGGCGTCACGCTGTTCCCGTGGGACAACGAAGACGCCGAGACCCTGCTCCGTCACGCCGACCAGGCGATGTATGTGGTCAAGCAAAGCGGGCGCAATCGTTTCCACTTGTTCGATGTGTCCCGGGACAAGGAGGTACGGGCCACTTACCAGACCGTCGAACGGGTCCGCCAGGCACTGGCCGATAACGAGCTGCGGCTGCATTTCCAACCCAAGGTCAACATGCGCCATGGCACCGTGGTCGGCCTGGAGGCGTTGCTGCGCTGGAAGCATCCGCAACGTGGCCTGGTGCCGCCTCGGGAGTTCCTGCCCTTGGTGGAGGAGACTGACCTGATCGTCGAGATCGGCGAGTGGGTCATGGAACAGGTCTTGACCCAGCTGCAGCAATGGCAGCAAATGGGACAAGGCTGGCCGGTGAGCATCAATATCTCGGCACGGCATTTCCAGCGGGCGGATTTTGTCGAGCGGCTGCGGCAGGTGTTGGAGCGGCATCCGGCGGTGCCGCCACGGCTGTTGGACCTGCAGATTGTCGAGTCCGTCGCCGTGGAGAACCTGGCCCACGTCAGCGCCTGCCTCCAGGCATGCCAGGCGCTGGGCGTGGGTTTTTCCCTGGGTGGTTTTGGCACGGGCTACTGCTCGCTCAACGACCTCAAGCACCTGCGCACGCAAACCATCAAGATCGACAAGACCTTTGTCCGCGACATCCTTGATGACCGCGACGACCTGGCGCTGACTGAAGCGGTGATCGGCCTGGCCCGGGCCTTTGGTCGCGAGGTGGTCGCCGAGGGGCTGGACAGCCTGGAGCACGGCCAACTGCTGCTGAGCCTGGGCTGCGAGGTGGCACAAGGTTATTTCATCGCCCGGCCCATGCCGCCCGAACAGATACCCGACTGGGTTCAGGGGTTCATTCCGCCGTCCCAATGGCAACAGCGGCCCGGCGATCAGGGCGAAGGCACCTCGCTCCTGCCCCGCGATGTTTCACTGCGGCCGGTGTAAAGCTGGATGATCGCGTCGATTTCCCCGGACGTTTTCATGTTCAGCAATGTCCTCAGAATGCGTTGTGCGGGAATGTCCGGATCGTTGCGCACGTAACAGCTCAACTGCTGTTCCTGCAGGACAGTCACCTCATGGAGCTGGCGATCAGCGGCATGCCGTTGATTGAACCAGTCCAGCGCCCATTGGTTGGTGACCCCATAGCGATAACGCCCGGCCAGCAGTTTCGCCAGCACTTGTTCCTGGCTACGGGCATCGTCGCGGTGCAGTTGACCGGTGTCGAACAAGGGTTGCAGGGTCGGGTAGCTATAGCCGAGCACGGTGCCGATGGCTTGGTGCGAAAGCGTTGCTGGCGTGACCGTCGCCGGTGCGCTGGTCGGGGCGACGAGCAGGTCGCGCTGGAAAAACAACGGGATGCTCCACAGATAATCGCCATTGTCCTTCACCCAGTCAGGGCTGACATAGCAACGTATATCGATTTCGCCGTGTTTCATGGCAGCGTCGAGCCGGGCGCGGGACAGGACGTGGAATTGCGCCGGCCTTCCCACTTGGGTCGCCAGGCTGGTCATGATATCGGGAAGGATGCCCTGGATCGGGCGGCCTCGTTCGATCTGTACCATGGGCATTGCCCAGCCGTCGGTAATGGCGAAACGCAAGGGGGCTTCTTCGGCTAAGCAACCGGTACCCAGCAACAGCAAAGCCCCCATGGCTGATCGCATAAACTCTCCCTGACTGTGTAAAACCGCGTCGACAACCCAAGCTTAGTCAGATTAGACGAGCACACCGGATGCAATTTCGCCCCTGCTCCGCTAGCATTAGCCGCTTATGTTCCTTCGTTGCGACGGTTTTCGATGAGTTATCAGGTTCTTGCACGTAAATGGCGTCCGCGCTCGTTCCGCGAAATGGTCGGCCAGACCCATGTGCTCAAGGCTCTGATCAATGCCTTGGACAGCCAGCGGCTGCACCATGCCTACCTGTTTACCGGGACCCGGGGCGTGGGCAAGACCACCATCGCGCGGATCATCGCCAAGTGCCTGAACTGTGAAACCGGCATCACCTCGACGCCTTGTGGCGAGTGTTCGGTCTGCCGGGAAATCGATGAGGGCCGCTTCGTCGACCTGATCGAGATCGACGCCGCCAGCCGCACCAAGGTCGAGGACACCCGCGAACTGCTCGACAACGTGCAGTACGCGCCGAGCCGTGGGCGCTTCAAGGTCTACCTGATCGACGAAGTGCACATGCTCTCCAGCCATTCCTTCAATGCGCTGCTCAAGACCCTTGAAGAGCCGCCGCCCTACGTCAAGTTCATCCTGGCGACCACCGATCCGCAGAAACTTCCTGCAACGATTCTGTCGCGGTGCTTGCAGTTCTCCCTGAAGAACATGACGCCGGAACGGGTGGTCGAGCACCTGACCCACGTATTGGGTGTCGAGAACGTCCCGTTCGAAGACGATGCGCTGTGGCTGTTGGGCCGCGCCGCCGATGGTTCGATGCGTGACGCCATGAGCCTGACCGACCAGGCCATCGCGTTCGGTGAAGGCAAGGTCATGGCCGCCGATGTCCGGGCCATGCTCGGCACTCTCGATCATGGCCAGGTCTATGACGTCTTGCATGCGCTGATCGAAGGCGATGCGAAGGCGCTGCTCGAGGCGGTGCGTCACTTGGCCGAGCAGGGCCCGGACTGGAATGGCGTGCTCTCGGAAATCCTCAACGTGCTGCACCGTGTCGCCATCGCCCAGGCCCTGCCTGAAGGCGTCGACAACGGCCACGGCGACCGTGACCGCGTACTGGCCCTGGCCCAGGCGCTGCCGGCCGAAGATGTGCAGTTCTATTACCAGATGGGCCTGATCGGCCGACGCGATCTGCCCTTGGCGCCGGATCCGCGCGGCGGCTTCGAAATGGTCCTGTTGCGAATGCTGGCGTTCCGGCCAGCCGACACGGCGGATGCGCCGAGGCAAGCGCTAAAGCCAGTGGGGATCAGCCAAGCCACAGCTGATTCCGCCAAGCCAGTGGCTGCCGCGCCCGTCGTTGCGCCGGCAGTGGCTTCGGCTCCGGCCGCGGTGGTGCCTGTCGCCCAGCCCATGCCGACGCCGACGCCTGTTGTCGCGACGCCTGAGCCGGAACCCGAACCGGTCGTCGAGGCGCAGTCCGAGCCCGTTGTTGAAGAAGTCATCGACCTGCCGTGGAACGACCCGGTCGAGCCGGAAGTTGTCCAGCAGCCGGTCGTCGAGCCCGTATTGGAAACCGTTGCCGAGCAGCCTGAGTTGCCGCCAATGCCGCTGCCAACGCCCGACAGCGTGGTGCCCGATGCGCCAGAGTGGGTGGCCGCGCCGGTGCCCGAGCCAACGGTGGCCGATGTCGATGTCGCCACGCCGGGCATCGACCTGGACGACGAGCCGCCGCTGGACGAGGATTATATCGAGCCGGACATGGATTCGGCCTACAGCTACCTGGACGATCTGGCCAGCGAGCACGCCGCTGAACCGGCCCCGGAGCCCGAGCCCGAGCCGGCGGCGATGCCGGCCACCGGCCTGGCCCTGCAATGGCTGGAACTGTTCCCTAAATTGCCGATCAGCGGCATGACCGGCAGCATCGCCGCCAACTGCACGCTGATGGCCGTGGAAGGCGACCACTGGCTGCTGCACCTGGATCCGGCACACAGTGCACTGTTCAACGCGACCCAGCAGCGTCGCCTCAACGATGCGCTGAACCAGTACCACCAGCGTAACCTGACGTTGACCATCGAGCTGATCAAGCCTGAGCAGGAGACCCCGGCCCAGGCCGCGTCCCGCCGCCGTGCCGACCGTCAGCGCGAAGCCGAGGAGTCGATCCACGGCGATCCATTCATCCAACAGATGATGCAACAGTTCGGCGCCGTGGTCCGTCACGATACTATCGAACCTGTCGAGGCCCCGGTCACCCAGGGCTCATAACTGAAGGCGCCGGGCCGAACGGGCCGGGCGCGTTGTTTATCCAAGTACTTTCGAGGTGATTCCCATGATGAAAGGTGGCATGGCCGGCCTGATGAAGCAGGCGCAGCAGATGCAGGAAAAGATGGCCAAGATGCAGGAAGAACTGGCCAACGCCGAAGTCACCGGCAAGTCCGGCGGCGACATGGTGACCGTGGTCATGACCGGTCGCCATGACATCAAGCGCGTCAGCATCGACCCAAGCGTGGTCGAAGGCCTGAGCGAAGACGACAAGGAAATGCTCGAAGCCCTGTTCGCCGCCGCCGTCAATGACGCGGTGCGCAAGATCGAAGCCAACAGCCAGGACAAGATGTCCGGCATGACGGCAGGCATGCAATTGCCGCCGGGCATGAAACTGCCGTTCTGATTCGCCATCCCGGTCGGGATGGGCTACACACAATGCCAGGCATCGCGCCTGGCATTTTTGTTTCTGTCGGAGCCTCGGGTAGTTGTTCGACCGCTTTCGTCGGAACGCCGCCCGGAGCAGGCTCGCTCCCACACTGGATTGAAGGGGCTTCGATTGTGATATTCGCCGCAGGTTCTATGTGGGAGCGAGCCTGCTCGCGAAGGCTGCACCGCGCTATCCCGGAATAAACATCGAACGCCGCCCCCTCGGTAATGGTCTGCTTCCTATACGTGTCCGCCCAACGAACAAGGAGACGCCTCCATGTCATCGATTTCCAACCAGCGCATCGTCCTGGCCTCCCGTCCCCAAGGTGCGCCCACTCCTGAAAACTTTCGTCTTGAACATGTGACACTGCCGGATCTGGCAGAGGGACAGATCCTGCTCAAGACGTTGTTCCTGTCCTTGGATCCCTACATGCGCGGGCGCATGAGTGACGCGCCTTCCTACGCCGCTCCGGTGGAAATCGATGAGGTGATGACCGGCGGCGCTGTCAGCCGCGTGGAATGTTCGACGCACCCGAAATTCCATGAGGGCGATTTGGTGGTTGGCGCTACGGGTTGGCAAACCCACAGCATCAGTGACGGGCGCAACGTGATGCCCATTCCTTCCGGGCTACCCAGTCCGTCGATGGCCCTGGGGGTGTTGGGCATGCCGGGCCTGACCGCCTACATGGGGCTGATGGACATTGGCCAGCCCAAGGCCGGGGAAACCCTGGTGGTCGCGGCAGCCTCGGGTGCCGTGGGCTCGGTGGTCGGCCAGGTCGCAAAAATCAAGGGCCTGCGGGTGGTCGGCGTCGCGGGCGGCAGCGAGAAATGCAAGTACGTGGTCGACGAGCTGGGCTTTGATGCCTGTGTCGATCACAAGAGCGCCAATTTTGCCGAGGAATTGGCGCGGGCCTGTGACAAGGGCATCGACATTTATTACGAAAACGTCGGCGGCAAGGTCTTTGATGCCGTCGTGCCGTTGCTCAACGCCAAGGCACGAATCCCGCTCTGTGGCCTGATCGCGTCCTACAACGACAATCAGGCGCCGAACGGTCCGGATCGCTTGCCGCAACTGCAGCGCACCTTGCTGACCAAGCGCGTGCGGATCCAGGGGTTTATTGTGTTTGACGACTACGGTGACCGTCAGCCGGAGTTCGTCAGTGCCATGGCGCCTTGGGTGCGCGATGGCAAGGTCAAGTTCCGCGAGGACGTGGTCGACGGCCTGGAAAATGCGCCACAGGCGTTTATCGGCCTGTTGGAAGGGCGCAACTTCGGCAAGTTGGTGGTGCGGGTCGCGCAGGATTGAGTATTTGACGCTAATCGGAGGCGCGGGTATAAACCGCGTCTCGTTGTTATGTCGGACATTTCCTCCATGAGCTTCAGCCCTTTGATTCGCCAACTGATCGATGCCCTGCGAACGTTGCCGGGTGTAGGTCAGAAAACTGCCCAGCGCATGGCGTTGCAATTGCTCGAGCGTGATCGCAGCGGCGGTTCACGCCTGGCCCAGGCCTTGAGCCAGGCCATGGAGGGCGTAGGGCATTGCCGTTTATGCCGCACCCTCACCGAAGACGACCTCTGCCCGCAATGTGCCGATCCGCGTCGGGACGACAGCCTGCTCTGCGTCGTGGAAGGGCCGATGGATGTGTATGCGGTGGAGCAGACCGGTTTCCGTGGCCGTTATTTCGTGCTCAAGGGCCATTTGTCCCCACTCGATGGCTTGGGGCCTGAAGCCATTGGCATCCCACAGTTGATCGCACGGATCGAAGAGGCGGGCACGTTCACGGAAGTCATCCTCGCCACGAACCCGACGGTCGAAGGCGAAGCCACCGCCCATTACATCGCCCAATTGCTGAGCAACAAAGGCTTGGTCGCCTCCCGCATCGCCCACGGCGTGCCGCTGGGTGGGGAGCTGGAATTGGTGGACGGCGGGACGCTGGCGCATTCGTTTGCGGGGCGTAAGCCGATCGCCTTGTAACAGCCACCCCAAAGCTAATGTGGGAGCGGGCTTGCTCGCGAAAGCGGTGGATCAGCAAGCGATTATATTGACTGACACTCCGCTTTCGCGAGCAAGCCCGCTCCCACAGGTAACTGTTGCTCGAAGGTTATTTCTCGCTAAGCGAAAACTGCGTCAGGCAGAACGTTGGAATTCCCATGTCTTCCAGACGCTGGGAGCCGAGCAGTTCCGGCAGGTCGATGATCGCCGCGGCTTCGTGGACTTTGGCGCCCATGCGGCGAATCAGGTTGGCGGCGGCGATCAGCGTGCCACCGGTGGCGATCAGGTCATCGAACATCACCACCGAATCACCTTCGCACAGGCTGTCGGCGTGCACTTCAAGGAAGGCTTCACCGTATTCGGTCTGGTAACCCTCGGCCAGCACGTCGGCCGGCAGCTTGCCTTGCTTGCGGAACAACACCAGCGGCTTGTTCAACTGATAGGCCAGGATCGAGCCGATCAGGAAGCCGCGAGCATCCATTGCGCCAATGTGAGTGAACTCTGCCTCGACATAGCGGTGGGCAAAGCTGTCCATGACCAGGCGCAGGGCGGTCGGGGATTGGAACAGTGGAGTAATGTCGCGAAAGATCACGCCGGGCTTGGGGAAGTCGATCACGGGGCGGATCAGGGATTTGATGTCGAAGGAGTCAAAGACCATCGTCGAGGTGTCCTGGCAGGGCTGCAAACGCGGCAGTATAGCGCGGCGAGGCCAATCCCTCAGCCGCGCAGGTTCATCAGCCGTCGATCGAGCCGCCAGCCAGGGCGCAGAGCTGGATCGGGTCGAGAATGTGAATTTCCTTGCCTTCGGCGGCAATCAGCTCGTTCTGCTGGAAACGCGTGA